>NZ_VDES01000002.1:0-1041121 GCF_013607875.1 Blastomonas ursincola | reverse complement strand
CCCCCGCTTGCGACCCGTCTAGGGATTTCGTCTGTCAGTCGGCTCAGGCCAGTTCGGGCTGCTTCGCCTTGATCTTGGCCAGCACGTTTTCCGGAGCGGTTTCGCCATAGGGATCGTTGTCCAGGCCATGGTCGTTGATGCCCGGCTCTTCGAACCAGTCGGTGATCACGCCATTGTCGACGACCATCGCATAGCGCCAGCTGCGCTCACCGAAACCGACATGGTCCTTGCGGATCAGCATGCCCATGCGGCGGGTGAAGTCGGCCGAACCATCGGGAAGCAGCTTGACCTTCTCGACGCCCAGCGACTTGCCCCACTGGTACATCACGAATGCGTCGTTGACCGACACGCAGTAGATTTCGTCGATGCCTTCGGCGCGGAAATCGTCGTACATGGCTTCGAAGCCCGGAACCTGCGAGTTCGAGCAGGTCGGGGTGAACGCGCCGGGCAGCGAGAAGATGACCACGCGCTTGCCGGCGACCAGATCGCCGGTGAGCTTGTCTTCCCAACGGAAGGGGTTGGGGCCTTCGATGCTGTCGTCGCGCACGCGCGTCTTGAGGCAGACATTGGGAACCTGACGTCCGATCATGGGAAACTCCTTGAACGATGGGGGAATATGTTTTGCAGTGCAGCATCTAGGCAAGCGCAGCTGCCAAGTGAAATGAAAACATTCGTGTGCCGTGATCGCTTTTTTCGATGATTTGGTCGCATTGGCCATGACACTCGATTGGACCGCGCGCAGAACGGCGTGACATGGTTGCAATAGTCACAGAATATCTTCATTTTGAATGCATCGGGAGGGAGCCTCAATGATCCTGTCACGGCCCTTGGGCTGGTTCTGGCTGCTGGCCATCGTTCTGCTGGCATGGAACGTCATCGGCCTTGTCGCCCTGCTGTTCGACCCCGTGCTGGGCCTTGGCGATGTTTCGAAGCTCGCCCCCGAGCAGCAGGCTCTTTACGCAGCGCGCCCCGCCATCGCCTTTTACGGCTTCGTACTGGCGACGGTGGCAGGGACGGCAGGTGCGATCGCTCTGCTGCTCCGGCGTAACTTCGCTCTCTGGCTGTTCATCGCCTCGGCGGTCGGGCTGGTGCTGCAGAACGCCTGGCTGTTCGCTGACCCTTCGCGGCTGGATGCCAGCGTACTCGGCTTCCAGGCGCTGGTCGCCGGATCGATCGTGCTGGAAATCTGGTTGACGCTCACCGCACGGAAGCGCCGCTGGAGCCGCTGATTACATCTCGCCCCTGGCGCGGCGGATGGCGAACCACTTCTCGACATTGCGGTTATGGTCGGCCAGCGTGCTGGCAAACACATGCCCGCCGGTGCCGTCGGCAACGAAGTACAGCGCATCGGTCCGCGCCGGGTTGAGCACCGCCTCGATCGAGGCGCGGCCAGGATTGGTGATCGGTCCCTTGGGCAGCCCGGTCATCGCATAGGTATTATAGTCGTTCACCGCCGAGATTTCGGATTGGCGGATGCGGCGGCCGAGCGGCTTGCCGCGCGTGATCGGGTAGATGATCGTCGGGTCCGCCTGCAGCATCATGCCCTTGCGGATGCGGTTGCTGTACACGCCCGCGATCATCCGCCGTTCGGACGCCTTGCCGGTCTCCTTCTCGACGATCGCGGCCAGGGTGACCGCCTCTTGCGGGGTCTTGGCGACCGTGTCGGGGGAACGGTTGGGCCAGAGTTCGGCGATGGTATCCTGCATCGCCTTCTGCATGCGCAGCATCACCGCGATGCGCTTCTCGCCGCGTTCGAAGCTGTAGCTTTCGGGCAGGATGGTGCCCTCTTCCGGCACGGGCACGTCGCCGGTGAGCAGCTTTTCCGCCATCAGCTTCTCGTGCACCAGGATGCTCGGCATGCCCTCAGGCACGGTGACCATGCGGCGGATGACCGCGCCGCCCTGAAGGATGTCGAGAATCTGCGCGTTGCTCGCGCCTGCGGGAATGACGAATTCGCCGGCCTTGATCGGGTCACTGCCGCCGAACACCTTCGCGCGGTTGAGGAACGCGCCGGCCGAGCTGATCGCGCCCTTTTCCTCGAGCACCTGCGCCGCGCTGGCGAGCGAACTGCCCACCGGGATGACCACGGACAGCTCTTCGGGCGCGGGGCCGGACGCGGTCCAGCCCCAATAGAAATTGCCGCCGATCAGCAGCACCAGCGCCGCAGCGCCTGCCAGAACGATGCATCCCAGACGGCGCAGCATGATGGGCTCAGACCGCCTTCATGATCAGGCTGGCATTGGTGCCGCCAAAGCCGAAGCTGTTGTTGAGCACCGCGCGCACCTTGCGCTCCTTGGCCTTGTGCGGGACGAGGTCGACGCCGAGGCAGCTCTCGCTCGGATTGTCGAGGTTGAGCGTCGGCGGCACGATCTGGTCGCGCAGCGCCAGCACGCAGAAGATCGATTCCACCGCGCCCGCGCCGCCCAGTAGGTGGCCGATCGCCGACTTGGTGCTGCTCATCGACAGCGTGTCGATCGCGCTGCCGAACAGGCGGCGGACCGCGCCCAGCTCCAGCTCGTCGCCCAGCGGGGTCGAGGTGCCGTGGGCATTGATATAGTCGATGTCTTCCAGCGACAGGCCGGACTTGCGCAGCGCCATTTCCATCGAGCGGAACGCGCCCGAGCCTTCGGGGTGCGGCGCGGTGACGTGATAGGCATCGCCGGTCAGGCCATAGCCGATGACCTCGGCATAGATCTTCGCGCCGCGCGCCTTGGCCCGCTCATATTCCTCCAGCACCACGACGCCCGCGCCTTCGCCCATGACGAAACCGTCGCGGTCGACATCATAGGGACGCGATGCGCGCTCGGGTGTATCGTTGAAGCCGGTGGAAAGCGCGCGGGCCTGGGCGAACCCGGCAATGCCGATCGGGCAGATCGCGCCTTCCGCGCCGCCCGCGAGCATCACGTCGGCATCGTCGAGCGCGATCATCCGCGCGGCATCGCCAATCGAATGCGCGCCGGTCGAGCAGGCGGTCACCACCGCGTGGTTGGGTCCCATCAGCCCGTACTTGATGCTGACCTGGCCCGAGATCAGGTTGATCAGCCGGCCATGGACGAAATGCGGGCTGACGCGGCCCGGTCCCTTTTCGTTGAGCACCAGCGACTCGCTGGCAATGCCCGGCAGTCCGCCGATGCCCGAACCGATGGAGCAGCCCGCGCGCAGCCGCTCGGCCTCGCTCATGTCGGTCAGACCTGCATCTTCCAGCGCCTGGCCCGCGGCATCGATGCCGTAGATGATGAACGGGTCAACCTGGCGCTGCACCTTGTGGTCGACGCGCTTGTTGGGGTCGAAGCCATATTCGTGTGTCGCAGGCTTGACCTCGCAAGCGATCCGGCACTTGTACTCGCTCGCGTCGAAACGGGTAATCGTGCCCGCGCCCGATTTGGCAGCGATCAGATTGCTCCACGCGGTCTCGACATCGGCGCCCAACGGCGTGACCAGACCCAGACCCGTAATGACTACACGGCGCATTCGCCCCACTCCTGAAAAACCTGTTGCGACGTCTGCGGGCCCAAGCGCCCGCGAACGACGTTCGTCGAAAATGAAAAATGGCTTCCCCGCGTCGCCGAGACGACGATCAGGGAAGCCATCCTATCTTCACATGGTCGCTGCCGCAAAGCAGCGACGCTGCCCACCGGACCCGGCCCGCCGATCGGTTTCGACGCGGTGCCTTGCCGGTGCGATGGGCCCCTGTGCCAGCAGCAAATCAGCCCTTGTGGCTGTCGATATATTCGATGGCATCGTTGACGGTGCTGATCTTCTCGGCAGCATCGTCGGGGATTTCGACGCCGAACTCTTCTTCGAACGCCATCACCAGCTCGACGATGTCAAGGCTGTCGGCGCCCAGATCGTCGATGAAGCTTGCGTCTTCGGTGACCTTCTCGGCTTCCACGCCGAGATGCTCGATCACGATTTTTTTGACGCGGTCGCCAGTCTCACTCATTCAGAGTTCCTTCGATTTGTGTGTAACGAAAAATGCGAACTGAAATCACTGCCTCGCCCTAATGCCGCTTTTATCGGCTGGCAAGAGGGCTGCGTTACAGCATCGCCATGCCGCCATTGACGTGCAGCGTCTGACCGGTGACATAGCCTGCCTCGCGGCTGGCGAGATAGACCACCGCCGCTGCGACATCATCGCCCTCGCCCAGCTTGCCTGCAGGAATGCGGGCCATCAAGGCCGATTTCTGCGCTTCGGGCAGAACCTCGGTCATGGCCGATGCGATAAAGCCCGGCGCGACGCAATTGACGGTGATGTTGCGGCTGGCGAGCTCTGCCGCCAGCGCCTTGGACATACCGACCAGCCCCGCCTTCGACGCGGCATAATTGGCCTGGCCCGGATTGCCGGTCGCGCCGACCACGCTGGTGATCGAGATCATGCGGCCGAAGCGCGCCTTCATCATCGGCTTGGCGGCGGCGCGGCACAGGCGAAACGCGGCTTCCAGGTTGACGCGGATCACGTCCGCCCATTCCTCGTCCTTCATCCGCATGGCGAGGTTATCCCGGGTGATGCCGGCATTGTTGACCAGGATGTCGAGCGATCCCAGCGCCTCGACCGCCTGCGGGACGAGCGCGTCGACGGCGGCCGGATCGGACAGGTTGCAGGTCAGCGCGACATGGTCACCGCCCAGCGAGGCGGCAAAACCCTTGAGCTTGGCTTCGTTGCTGCCCGACAGCGCCAGCCGTGCGCCATGCGCAGCGAGCCCGCGCGCGATGGCCGACCCGATACCCCCGCTCGCGCCAGTGACCAGAGCGGTCATGCCTGTAAGATCGAACATGCGAAATTCTCCATAGCTTTGCCTCTCCCCTTGCAGGAGAGGCCGCGAGACTTGGCGGCTTGTCCGCCTAGTCGCAGCGGGAGAGGGGGCGTGATCCCGCCCAGCCCTCTCCAACACCGGCTAGGCAGCAAGCTGCCAAGCCTTCGTATCCTCTCCCGTAAAGGGAGAGGAGTTGAACATCAAACCGCTTCGAGCAGGCTGTCGATATCGCTCATCTCGACGATGCTCTCGCTGTCGACATCCTCGACGATGCGCTTGATCATCGGGACCAGCACCTTGCCGCCCAGTTCGATGAAATGGTCGACGCCCGCATCGCGCATGGCGATGACCGACTCCCGCCAGCGGACCATGCCGGTGACCTGATCGACCAGTAGGCTGCGGATCGTTCCCGCATCGCCGACCGGTGCGGCGGTGACGTTGGCGAACAGCGGCACGATGGGGTCCCTGATCTCGGTTGCCGCCAGCGCATCGGCCATGCGTTCGGCGGCGGGCTGCATCAGCGCGCAATGGAACGGTGCGGATACGGGAAGCATCATCGCCTTGCGCGCGCCCATGTCCTTGGCGATCGGCAGGCAGCGCTCGACGGCTGCGGCATGACCAGAAATCACCGCCTGGCCGAAGGCATTGTCGTTGGCGACAGCGCAGACCTGGCTCCCCGCAGCCTGTTCGGCGGCCTTCAGCGCTTCCTCGAACTCGATGCCGAGCAAGGCGGCCATGGCGCCCTCGCCTACCGGCACCGCCGCCTGCATCGCCTGGCCGCGCAGCTTGAGCAGCTTTGCGGTCGTCGCCAGATCAATCGATCCTGCCGCGCACAGCGCGCTATATTCGCCCAGGCTGTGTCCCGCGACATAGGCAAAGCTGACCGGCCCGTCGCCCGCCTGCCCCTGGAGCGCGCGGAACACCGCGATCGCGTTGGCCATGATCGCGGGCTGCGCGTTCTCGGTCAGTTGCAGCTCGTCTGCCGGACCTTCGGTCATCAGCTTGAACAGGTTCTGGCCGAGCGCCTCGTCGACCTCCTCGAACACCGCGCGCGCCTCGGCGCTCGCTTCGGCCAGGGCCTTGCCCATGCCGACCTTCTGACTGCCCTGTCCCGGAAAAATGAATGCGCGTGTCATGACTATCGTCGTCCCTCGCCCCACAAGATCGCGCCGGCGCCCTCCAGCCCCTGCGTCAAGCGCCGCCCGTTAATCCTGTTGCCCCATAGTTGCAAGGCAGTTGGTGGCAAGCGGCTTGCGGCAGTTTAACCGATCGATTAACACCAGGGCATGGACGATACCGCATTTGCCGAGAGGCTGGAAACGCTTTGCCGCGCCAAGCTTGGGGGCGACGGACCGCTCGCCGGGCTCAAACGGCTTTCCGGCGGCGCGAGCATGCAGAGCTGGCGCTTCGCCTGGGGCGATGAGGCGCTGATCCTGCGGCGCATGCCGGAGGGGCTGCGTGCGGATGACGCCGCGATCGATTCCGGCGCGCTTGATCTCGACGGGCAGGCCGACGTTATCGAAAGTGCGGTGGCGCATGGCGTGATGGCCCCGGCAGTGCGCGCGCGCCTGACCCGCGACGATGGCCTGGGCGAGGGCTTCATCATGGCCTGCGCCCCCGGAGAGGCGCTGCCCCAGGTGCTGTTGCGCGATCCGGCTTATGCAGGTGCGCTCGAAAGCCTGCCGCAACAATGGGCCGAGCAGCTCGCGGCGATCCACGCGATCGCGCCTGCCAGCCTGCCCTCGTCACTGACCTATCGCAGCCCGGCCCAGATGCTGGCCGATCTCGAGGCGCGCTGGCGCGATCTGGGCGGAATATCGCCCATCTACGCGCTCGCTTTCGGCTGGCTCGAGCGCACGCTGCCCGATCCGGTAGAGCCGCGCCTGTGCCATGGCGATTTTCGCATGGGCAACCTGCTGGTCACGCCTCAGGGGCTTTCCGCCGTGCTCGACTGGGAGCTCGCGCATCTGGGCGATCCGGTGCAGGACCTGGCCTTTGGCTGCATCCCCAGCTGGCGCTTCGGGCGCTATGACAAGGTACTTGGCGGCTTTGCGCAGCCTGAAGACATGCTGGCGCATTATGAAGCCATTACCGGCGTGCCGGTCGACCGGACGCGCTTTCGCTTCTGGCTGGTCTATTCGTGCCTGTGGTGGGGCATATGCTGCCTGATCATGGCCGATATCTGGCGGCGTGGCGACAAGGCCAATCCCGAACGGCTGGTTATCGGCCGCCGCGTTTCGGAGGTCGAAATCGATCTGCTGCTGATGCTGTCGGACGAACTGGTTGATGTCCCCGCGCCGATGGATTGGCCCGCGGGGGACATCGCCGTCGAAAACGGTGTGCCAACCGGTGCGGCGCTCACAGAGGCCGTCAGCTTTTGGCTCGATGGCAAGATCGCCGCCACGGCACAGGGCCATGCGAAGTTCGAAGCGAAGGTCGCGGTCAACGCGCTGGGCATGGCAGCGCGCGACGCTGCGCTCGGCCCCGGTTTCCGCGCCAGCCAGATGAGGCGGCTCGAAATTCTGGGCTATGACGCCCCCGCTCTGGTTGCCGCGCTACGCCAGGACCCGGCGCATGTCACACCGGCCGTGCACCACCATCTCCGCCGCCTGGCGGCCGAGAATTGCCTGATCGATCAGCCGCGCTATGCCGGACTTGGCGCGGCCCGGACCGCGTGGAGCCAGAACCCTCAGACATCTGCCAAGAATTTATAATCTGGCGCAATTTTGACGCTTAATCCGCCGCGTCCCCGGTCGTTAAGTCCAGTGAACGATCAATTAAGGACGATTGGGTCAACCGATGGCAGAACTCCAGGCAGCACGCGGCAATCTCAGGGACCGGATGAAACTCGCCGCGTCGATCCTGGCAGGCCAGGCCAAGGCGGAAGAGGAGGCTCCGAAAAGGGAGACCGTCTTCGAAAACATCAAGAAGCAGCAATATCTCAAGGTCTATTCGTTCCTCGAGCAGGTGCAGCTCGACCCCGTGCCGGACAACTACAAGCTTGCCTGGGAGTATCTCAACGGCGGCAACAACGCCTTGCGTGGCGCGGTGGATCGCAAGCTCGACACCAATGGCCGCCTGTCGTCAGAGATGGTCGCGGAAATCCTCGACGAGTGCGAAGGCCAGATGAAGGTGCAGGACCTCAACGCGCTCGTCGCCGAAAGCGAGGCGCTTCTCGCCGGGGGCTTCAAGACGCTGAGCAAGAGCGGCAAGGAAAGCATGGCCTATGCCGAGGCGCTGCAGACCCGGCTCGACTGGATGCGCGAGCTTGATCCTGCCGAGCAGGCCGACATGCCGATCGAGGCGCAGTTCAAGGCGCTGCTCAAGATCACCACGCAGATGATGCAATCGACCAAGAAGGCGAGCGAGAGCCTGGACGAAAGCACCAAGAAGCTGAGCCAGATGCGCAGCCGCCTCGACGAGGCCAATGAAAAGGCACAGCGCGACCAGCTGACCGGACTGCCCAACCGCTGGGCATTCGAGCAGCAATTCTCCGCTGCGACCATCCGCGCCAAGGAGCGGTTCGAACCGCTGTCGGTCGCGTTCATTGATATCGACCATTTCAAGCAGGTCAACGACACGCATGGTCATGAGGCGGGCGACCGCGTGCTGCAGCTGGTCGCCAAGACGCTCGACGGCTTCACCCGCGGCAACTGCCATCTGGCACGCCATGGCGGCGAGGAATTCGTGATCGTGCTGGAAAACACCACCACCGCCGAGGCGAAGAAGCAGATCGATGCGGTTCGCGAGGACCTTGCCGAACGCTCGCTGGTCAACAAGGAGAATGGCGAGCCCATCGGCCGCATCACCTTCTCTGCCGGTGTCGCGCCGTTCATTCCTGGCGAGGCCAACCGCCAGGTGCTGCGCAATGCCGATGCCGCGCTGTACGAAGCCAAGAATACCGGGCGCAACCAGGTGCTGATCTTCCACGGCGGCTGAGCGCACGCCTGGCCAGCGCCTGGCATCTCTGTCACCCCTCATCGTCATTCCTGCGAACGCGGGAATCCCGCTACCTTCAACCACCCTCGCGCAGCAGCGGGACCCCCGCATGCGCGGGGGTGACGGAAAAGAGCGTAGTCAGGACTCGGAGCCTTACTCCACCATGCCGCTTTTTCTTGTCTCGGCGCTTGCTTTCTTCCGGTTTTTGGGTATTAGCCCGCGCCTGCCTTCGGACGACTGACCGTCCTCCGCATGCATGAAGAAAGCCGGAGGGGTGTGTCGCATGGGGCGCGCATCAGCGATCGGCAGATGAGTAAAGGAAGCCAACATGCCGATGTACGAGCATGTGTTTCTGGCGCGCCAGGACCTGTCCCAGGCCCAGGTGGACGCGCTGGCCCAGACCGCAACCGAGATTGTCGAACAGAACGAAGGCAAGGTCACCAAGACCGAGACCTGGGGTCTGCGCAACCTCGCCTACAAGATCCAGAAGAACCGCAAGGCGCACTTCGTTCTGCTGAACATCGAAGCCCCCGCCGGCGTCGTTGCCGAGCTGGAGCGTCAGACTTCGATCAACGAAGACATCATCCGTTACCTGACCGTGCGCGTCGACGAGCTGGAAAGCGGCCCGTCGGTGATGATGCGCAAGCAGGACCGCGAACGGCGCCCGCGCCGCGATCGCGAAGCCTGAGACAGAAAGGGATAACGACACATGGCACGCCCATTTTTCCGCCGCCGCAAGTCCTGCCCGTTTTCGGGCAAGAACGCTCCCGCCATTGATTACAAGGATGTGCGCCTGCTTCAGGGCTTCATGTCCGAACGTGGCAAGATCGTCCCCAGCCGCATCACCGCGGTTTCCGGCAAGAAGCAGCGCGAGCTGTCCAAGGCCATCAAGCGCGCTCGCCATATCGGCCTGCTGCCGTACATCGTGAAGTAAGGAGCAAGGGACATGCAGATCATTTTGCTCGAACGGATCGAGAAGCTGGGTTCGATCGGTGACGTCGTCACCGTCAAGGACGGCTATGCCCGCAACTTCCTGTTGCCCAACAAGAAGGCGCTGCGCGCCAACGAAGCCAACCGCAAGGTGTTCGAAGCCAATCGCGAGCGCATCGAGGCCGAAAACCTCGCCAAGCGCGACGAAGCAGCCAAGCGCGCCGAGTCGGTCGACGGCATGCAGGTCGTTCTGATCCGCGCCTCGTCGAACAGCGGCCAGCTTTATGGTTCGGTGTCGGTCCGCGACATCGCCGATGCGCTCAACGCCGATGGTGCCAATGTCACCAAGGCGATGATCATCCTGGAGCGCCCGATCAAGACGCTGGGCGTGTTCCCGGTCAAGATCGCGCTGCACCCGGAAGTGTCGGTCAGCGTTACCGTCAACGTCGCACGCAGCGACGACGAGGCCGAGCTGCAGAAGGCCGGTGTCGACGTGATGGCGCAGATGTTCGAGGAAGACCAGGCTCCCGCCGGCTTCGTCGAAAAGTTCGACCCCAATGCCGAGCCGGGCACCATCCCGGTTGACGAGCCCGAAGAAGGCGAAGGCGAAGACGCCGCCGCCTGATCGGACGATCACGGTTCAAAAAGGCCGGGTTCCAGCGATGGAGCCCGGCCTTTTTTGTGGTTGCATCCTGCCCAGCCCGGGGAGAGTGCAACAAGCGCTCATTGCGCCGGTGGGCTCACCACCTCTTGGTTGAAGCGCTGCGCCAGCACGACGAAATTGGTCACCTCGCGCCGCAGCGTGCCCCGCTTCACACCGAAATCGCTGATCAGATAGCGCGCGACAAAGGGTTCGCCTGCCACCGACACGCCCGCCTTGCTGAACTCGTACAGCCGGTTGAAGTCGCCTGCGGCCTGCGCAAGATTCTGCGGATTGCGTTCTGCTGGCTTGGGCCAGAAGGCCAGCATGTACAGCCCCTGGCACTGGGTCGGCTGGTTCGGCGGGCAGGCGGTGAAGAACATGTTGATGCGCAACTGGCCGAAGCTTGCCTCGACGAACGGACGGCCCTCGGGCGTCTGCCGGTCGGCGATCGAGACGCCATTGCCGAATGGCGCCAGGATTTCGCGCACGCTGGTCGGGGTAAAGGCGGTCACCTCCACCTTGTCATCGGCATTCCCCTGCTGTTGCTGTGCCATGACCGGAGCTGCCACCACCAGCGCCAGTGCTGCCGGTATCAGCAATCTGCCAGCGCGAATCTGCCTGCCTGTACCTGTCATCCGTCCACTCCATCCCGCACCAACCGACCCGTGGGCATCATAAGCGGTGTGCGACGGCGCATGCAACCGCCTGAAATCTGGCGCTCGGCGAGCATCGACAACAGTAATGACAGTGCCATCTGGAGTCGTTAAGAGCTTAACATGAGCACTATCGAAACGATCATCACCCAGCTTGCCGACCATTACGAGCAGTCGGTCCACACTCTCCAGACCGCGATCCGCGCCTTTGTCGAGAACGGCACGCCGCCCGATCCGGCGCTGCGCGCGAACGGAGCGTTCAGCTATCCGTGCCTGCGAATCGAATATGACGGCAACGAACGCGGGGCGGCGCCAGGCCTGTCCTTCGGCCGCCTCAACGCGCAGGGCGTGTACACCACCACGGTCACCCGCCCGCGCATGTTCGCCGACTATCTTACCGAGCAGCTGACCCTGCTCAGCGACAATTACGATGTCGTCATGTCGGTAGAGCCTAGCGACCAGGAAATCCCCTTCCCTTACGTGCTCGACGGCATTTCCGGGCCGGAGCTGGGCGGCATCACGCCGCTCGAGCTGGCGCGCTATTTCCCGACCACCGAGCTCGCCGATATCGGTGACGAGATCGCCGACGGCTTCCTGTCGTTCGGCTATGGCGGCGAAAGGCCCTTGTCGCTGTTCGACGGGCTGCGCACCGATTTCTCGCTGGCGCGCCTGCGTCACTATACCGGCACCCCGCCCGAGCATGTCCAGCGCTTCATCCTGTTCACCAACTATCACCGCTATGTCGATGAATTCGTGGGCTGGGCGTGCAGCCAGATCGGCAAGGGCCATTATACCGCGCTGTCGGGCGCGGGCGGGCTCTACACCGACCAGCCGGGCGCGGACCCCAGCCAGCTCGTCGCCGACAGCGCGTGGCGTCGGCACCAGATGCCAGCCTATCACCTGATTGCGCCCGATTTCGGCGGCATCACCCTGGTCAATATCGGCGTCGGGCCTTCGAACGCCAAGACGATCACCGATCACCTCGCGGTGCTGCGCCCCGAGGTGTGGCTGATGATCGGCCATTGCGGCGGCCTTCGCCCAACGCAGCGGATCGGCGATTATGTGCTCGCGCATGCCTATCTGCGCGACGACCATATCATGGACGAGGTGCTGCCCCCCGAAATCCCGATCCCGCCGATCGCCGAGATCCAGCAGGCCCTGGCGGAGGCTGCGGAGGAAATTTCCGGCACCAGCGGCGCGGACCTCAAGCGGCGGATGCGCACCGGTACCGTCGTCACCACCGACGACCGCAACTGGGAATTGCGCTATTCGACCAGCGCGCTGCGCTTCTCGCAGTCGCGCGCGGTCGCGATCGACATGGAAAGCGCGACCATCGCCGCGCAGGGCTATCGCTTCCGTGTGCCGTACGGAACGCTGCTCTGCGTATCGGACAAGCCGTTGCACGGCGAGCTGAAGCTCCCCGGCCAGGCGAATCGCTTCTACGAGGAGGCGATCGCCGCACACATGCAGATCGGTATCCGCACCTGCGAGATGCTGCGCAACGAGAGCAATTCGCTGCACAGCCGCAAGCTGCGCGCGTTCAACGAGCCGCCGTTCCGCTGATCACCTGCGCTGAACAGACTTTCTGGACGACTAGGGCCGCATTGGGGTGAGCACCGCTCAACCCATTGCGGCCCTTGCTTTTTCTGAAGCGCCGTTACCGTAACATCTGCATATATTTGCAGGTATGTATTGACCTAGTTTAGCGGATAGCCATACTCGATGGCATGCCGCACCGTGTTCCAGTCGCCCGCGAACTCGCCGAGGTCTTCAAGCTGATCGCGCATCCGGACCGGATTCGCCTGATCGAGGAGCTTCGCACCGGCGAATGCGATGTCACCACGCTGGCGGAAAAGCTCAACCTTCCGCCGACGCGTCTTTCCCAGCATCTCAGCCTGCTGCGCACCGCACGCATGGTCGAGGAACGGCGCAATGGCCGTCAGCATCTCTATCGCCTGGCCCAGCCGCAGATTGCTGGCTGGATCACCGACGGGCTCGCGTTTGTCGAAGCCCGTGCCCCTGCGGCCTTGGCCGGAGATTTGCGCGAGGTGCGTGAACTCTGGTCCTGATCAAACCAAACCTTAAGCCTCAACAAGGAGCCTCCCCATGCCCCATTTCGCCGCCGGCGTCGTCCGCTTCCAGACCGAAGTCTTCCCCGAGAAGCAGGAACTGTTCGAAAGCCTGGCCAAGGGCCAGTCGCCCGAAGCGCTGTTCATTACCTGCTCGGACTCGCGCATCGAAACCGCGATGATCACCCAGACCGATCCGGGCGAGCTGTTCATCTGCCGCAACGCGGGCAATATCGTTCCGCCGCACACCAACCATACCGGCGGCATGACCGCGTCGATCGAATTTGCGGTCGCCGCGCTCAAGGTTCCGCACATCGTGATCTGCGGCCATACCGAATGTGGTGCGATGAAGGGCGCGATGAACCCCGAAGGCCTCGACAGTCTGCCGCATGTGCGCGAATGGCTGGGCTATTCGCGCGCTGCCGTGGAGGTGGTGAAGCATCTTGGCAGCAATCTCGACGATACGGCCAAGATGCAGATGCTGCTCGAACAGAATGTCATCCTGCAGCTCAACCATCTGAAAACGCACCCTTCGGTCGCCGCGCGCCTGGCGGCGGGCGACCTGCAACTGCACGGATGGGTCTATGACATCCGCACCGGCGACGTCACCGCCTATGACGAGGCGACGGGCAAGTTTGCCCCGGTGCACGAACATTATGCGAGCGAAATGGCCGCATTGGCGCTCGAAAAGCATCAGTGCGCCGCCTGATCGGAACCTGAGAAACGCCTCATTCAAGGACCCTGGTCATGACTGCAGCAACCGCCCAGATGGGTGAACTCGAGACGATGAAGCGGAGCTGGCCACAGGACCTGCTCGCATCGGTCGTCGTCTTTCTGGTGGCGCTTCCGCTCTGCCTTGGCGTCGCCATCGCATCGGGCGCGCCCCCCCGCGCTCGGTCTGATTACCGGCATTATCGGCGGCCTGGTCGTCGGCTCCCTGGCGGGCTCGCCGCTCCAGGTCAGCGGACCCGCCGCAGGGCTCGCGGTTCTGTGCTATCAGCTGGTCCAGGAACAGGGCCTGATCATGATGGGCGTCGTCGGCCTGATCGCCGGCGCGCTTCAGCTGCTCGCCGGGATCGCCCGGCTCGGCCAGTGGTTCCGCGCTATCTCGCCTTCGGTCATCCACGGCATGCTCGCCGGTATCGGCGTGCTCATCCTGGGCTCGCAATTCCACGTGATGATCGATGACAGCCCGCGCGGCAGCGGTATCCAGAACCTGATCTCGATCCCTGAGGCGATTTACAAGGCCATCTTCCCGATGGCGATGGACAGCCATCATCTGGCTGCGATCACGGGCGTAGCGACCATCGCGGCGATCCTGCTCTGGAACCAGTTCAAGCCCAAGCAGCTGGCTGTGGTCCCCGCGCCGCTGATCGCGGTGATCGTCGGCACGATGGTGGCGGCCTTTGCCGGGTTCGACATCAAGCGCGTCACCGTGCCCGACAATATCATTGCTTCGCTCAACATCCCGACCATGGAAGCGCTGCAGCGCGGCCTGACCATGGAAATCCTGCTGCTCGGCGTGGTCTTCGCCTTTGTCGCCAGCGCCGAAACGCTGCTGTGCGCCACGGCGGTCGACCAGATGCACACCGGGCCGCGCACCAAGTACGACAAGGAACTGCGCGCGCAGGGCATCGGCAACATGCTGTGCGGCGCGGTCGGCGCGCTGCCGATGACGGGCGTGATCGTCCGCTCCTCGGCCAATGTGCAGGCGGGCGCTAAGTCGCGCATCTCGGCGATCATGCATGGCGGGTGGATCCTGGCGACCGTCGTCGCCCTGCCCTGGCTGCTGGCGCTGATCCCAACCGCCGCGCTCGCCGCGATCCTCGTCTATACCGGCTACAAGCTGGTCAACATCGCGCAGATCAAGAAGATCGCATCCTATGGCCGCGTCGAACTGGCGATCTATTTCGCCACGCTGGGCGGCATCGTGGTGTTCGATCTGCTTACCGGCGTGATCATCGGCTTCGTGCTGGCAACGGCCAAGGTCGTCTATACGTTCACGCATGTCCGGGTCGATCTGGAGGATGACGAGATGGCAGGCCGCACCGACGTGTTCCTGCACGGATCGGCGACCTTCTTCTCGATCCCGCGCCTCGCCAGCGTGCTGGAAACCGTGAAGCCGGGACGGGAAGTCCATGTCCATGTCGAGCATCTCGACCATATCGACCATGCCTGTCTCGACATGCTGGGCGCGTGGGAAAAGCAGCACAAGGCAACCGGCGGCAGCATGGTGATGGAGTGGCAGGATCTGCACGACCGCTATGCATCGCCCTATCAGAAGATGCAGGATGCCGCAGACAGCCCCGGTACCGGCCCGGGAGACGGGCCAAAAAAAGCCAGGCCGGTGCTTGAGCCGGCGGCCTGATCCCGGGTCTTACCCCAGCAGGAACACATGCAGCGGCCGCCGGAGCAATCCGGTGGCCGTTTGCATGTCCAGTCGTCGAAAGAAATCACACCCGGGTCGGATCGCGAGGGAACATTCTGCCTGTATCGGCGTAATCAATCCGGTGCAGGGGACCTAATTACCTTATTGTACAAGGAGATCACCATGAGTGATGCCATCAAGACCGCCGCTGAGCGGATCAAGACCGACGCATTGAACCTGGCCGAGCGTGCGCGCTCCGAAGCCGCCAGCGCCTTTGCATCGGTCAATCAGAACCGTGACGAGCTTCGCGCCAAGGCGACCGAAACTGCCCGGCTGGCGGGTGAAGTGATCGCGGAAAATGCGCGCATCGCTTCCGATCTCGCCAAGCGTAACGCTTCGGCAGCCGCTGCCATCATCAGCGACAATGCCAAGTCGCTGACCACCGAAATGGGTCCGTTGCGCGACAAGGCCGACGAACTGGCGCAGAATGCCAGCGAGCGGCTCTCCGTCGTGGCCCGCGAGCTGTCCGAGAAGGTCAGCGAAAACAGCCGCTATGCCGCCCGACAGGCCAAGGCACATCCGGCGCTGACGCTCGGTCTGGCAGCAGGTGGCATCGCACTGATTGCAGCGGCCATCGCCCTGTCGCGCCGCGGCAAGCAGGCAGCTGCCACCGCTGCAGACGAAAATAGCGATTATGTCGATCAGAACGTTGTTCCCTCGACCACGAGCGCCGCAGGGGCGCCCTATAACGTTCACTGATTGACCGACAGTCAGGCGCAGCGCGCGATTCCCTCACGCGCGGTGTCTCGGGGCCTGTTTTCCAGATAGAGGCGCCCCCCGCTTCAGGAAGACAGGCCCCAAATTTTCCACTCCATCAACCAGCAAGGGCAAGCGAGACGGCCTTCCAGCCGCGTCGCTTGTCCTTGGTGCTAGATGATGGGGTTTTGACAGGCGCGGCTCACCAGCCGCACTGCTTGCCTTTATTCTGCTCCTTGAGCCAGGTCTGCAGCGGCGCGAAATATTCGACCAGCGCCGTGCCGTCCATCTCGCGCGTGCCGGTAAACGCTTCGAGCGCGTCGGGCCAGGGCTTGGATGCACCCATTTCCAGCATCGCGTTCAGCCGGTTGCCCACTTCCTTGTTGCCATAGAAGCTGCAACGATGGAGCGGCCCCTTCCAGCCCGCGATGTCACAGGCCGCCTTGTAGAACTGGAACTGCAGGATGCGCGCGAGGAAATAGCGGGTATAGGGCGTGTTGCCGGGGATATGGTATTTAGCGCCCGGATCGAACGCATCGGCAGGCCGCTCCGCCGGGGGCACGATGCCCTGATATTGCAGGCGCAGTGCCGTCCAAGCATCGTTATAGTCGGCGGGCTTGATCGAGCCATCGAACACGCCCCAGCGCCAGCGATCGACCAGCAGGCCGAAGGGCAGGAACGCGAGCTTGTCCATGCCCTGGCGCAGCAGCAGGCCAAGATCCTTGTCGGCACCCGGCACCTTGGCCTTGTCCAGCAGGCCGATCTCGACGAGATAATCTGGCGTGATCGAGAGGGCGACCATGTCGCCGATCGCCTCGTGGAAGCCATCGTTGGCACCGTCGAGATGCAGCGGATCCTGCTTGTTATAGGCCCGCTGATAGTAATTGTGCCCCAGCTCGTGATGGATCGTGGTGAAGTCGTCGGCATTCACCTTGATGCACATCTTGATGCGGATATCGTCCTTGTTATCGATATCCCAGGCCGAGGCATGACACACGACCTCGCGGTCCTGCGGCTTGACGAATTGCGAGCGCTGCCAGAAGGTTTCGGGCAGCGGCGAAAAGCCCAGCGACGAGAAGAAGCCCTCGCCACCCTTCACCATCTTGAGCGGATCGTAATTCTTCGCCTTGAGCAGCTCGGTCACGTCATAGCCGATATCGCCCGCGCCTGCGGGGGCCACGACGTCATAGATATTGCCCCATTCCTGCGCCCACATGTTGCCGAGCAGATCGGCGCGGATCGGGCCGGTCTTGGGCTGCACCGCATCGCCATATTTCTCGTTCAGCTTGGTGCGCGTGTAGCAGTGCAGATCGTCATAGAGCGGCTTGACCTGCTGCCACAGCTTTTCGGTCAGCGCGGCGAACTCGTCGGCGCTCATGTCATACTGGCCGCGCCACATCGCGCCGACATTCTTGAAGCCCAGCTCGCGCGCGCCCTGGTTGGCGATCTCGACCATGCGCGCATAATCGTCCTTCATCGGCGCGCCGACATTGTCGTGCCAGCTGACCCACATTTCCTTGAGCTTCGCCGGATCGCGGACATCGCCCATCGCCGCCTCGATGTCCGATCCGCTGACCGGCTTGCCGTCGAGCGTACCCTTGCCCTTGCCGTAGATCGACTGAAGCTCGGTCGCGATGGTGTTGAGCTCGGCCGCCGCGCCCTCGGTGGTCGGCGCGGGCAGCACGATGCCGCCGCGCAGCTTGTCAAGCTTGCGCCGCGTCTCTTCGCTCAGGCCCGGGACGTCCTTGTACTTCGCCGCTTCGAGCGCGAAGCGCACCTGCATCTCGGTGCCCTTGGCCCCGACCTCGGCGGCGAGCGCGTTGGTATCGTCGGTCAGATAGGTCGAATTGATCCAGAACACCCGGCTGGCCGAGACCGTGTAATCGAAGCCCTCCTTCTCCGCCGCCGCGACAAAGGCCTCCGCATCGGCGGCGGTCGGCTTGGCCGCAGCGGCCTGCGGCGCGGCCTCCTCGGCCAGGGCAGCGGTGGGGACGGCCAGCGCGAACGCCAGCGCGGCGACCGAAGTACGAATAATCATGTCGGGGCACCCTTAATATCGGTTATGCCCGGCAGGATTGAGCCTGGCACCCGGTCAGGTCAAGCGCATTCAACGCCTTACCCCGGCACTGCCTACCAGAGCACGCCCTTCACCTCCGCGAGCGGTTCGGGCGCAGGTTCGCCGAGCGCCTGGAGCAGGTCGATCTCGATCGTGCGGCACATCGCGCTCAGCGGCACGTCGTGCACGCTGTTGGCGAACGGATCGACCAGATCCTCGCCGATCTGCAGGATCGCGAGGAACATCAGCCCCGCCATGGTCGATCCGACCGGCGTCGCCATGCCCAGCGTCTCGACCAGCCCGATCGGAAGCAGGATGCAGAAGACGCGGGTGAACAGCGCCGGGAAGAAGCGATACTGCATCGGCAGCGGCGTGTTCTTGATCCGCTCCATCCCGCCCTGCGCGTTCGAGATATCGACCAGCACCGCCTCGATCTGCGCTTGCTGGATGGTGTCGATCTCGCCGATGCGCCGGGCATGCGCGACGAGATAGCCGGTGCCGTCATGGATCGCATTGGGCACGTTGCGCCGCTGCTTGACCAGATTGACCTCGTCGTCGGACAGCAGACGCTCGAGGTCCGGGCAGTCGTTCTGCCGCCGCAGCGCCGCGCGAAGGGCGTGGACATAGGCGATCTGTCGCGTGACGATATCGCGGCGGATTTCGCGTCCAGTCGCGGTGGCGTCATCGATGAACGCCAGCGCCGCGCGGGCGAGGCTGCGCGAGGCATTGATCATCTGCCCCCACAGCACCCGCCCCTCCCACCAGCGGGCATAGGCGGCGTTGTCCCTGAACCCCAGGAACAGCGCCAGCGCCGAGCCGAAAATGGTCAACGGCAGGCCCGGTGCCTTGAACGGCAGGAAATAGTAGACCACCGTTACCACCACATCCCAGACAAACAGCACGCTGAGCGGCTTCCAGACTTCCTGAAGGATGCGCGTGACGCTGGGCGTCGAGGGTATGATCATGCGGTCGCCGTTCGAAATCTGGAGGATCGATCGGCAGCACTACCGCTGAGACTAACATTTGTTGCACCCGGCGGGGTGCAGGGGCGCAGATCAGTACGCCAGGAACGCGATGATCTCGTCGGCCAGAGCGGGTTCGAGCACGCTCGACATATGCGTGCCCTTGATCTCGCGATAGGTCGCATGTTTCAGCTGGCGGGCCAGCTCGGGCGCGGAGCCATTGTCCTGGTCGTCCGCGCCGCAGACCACCAGCACCGGCACGTCGCGCGCGACCAGCGCATCGGTATCGACCACGCCGAAACTGTCGAGCAGCAGGCGCGCCGCCACCGGATCGATGCCTTGGGTCTTCATGAAGGCGACCGCCATGAAATGCGGATCGCCGCGCTTGACCTCGTCGCGCCGGTCGATCGCGGTGACGAAGAAATCGCGCCGCCGCCCCCATCCGGTCAGCCCTTCCCAGCCCATGCCCGCCATGATCGCCTTGCGCGGTGTCACCCCGCTGGCGAGCAACTTCGCCGTCGTCCGCGCGCCGAGCGAAAAGCCGCCCAGATCGAAATCATCGAGCCCCAAAGTGTCGATCAGGAACAGCGCATCATCGACCAGCACATCATGCGGATAGGCCGCCGGATCATGCGGCGCACCGCTCTGCCCGTGCGCGCGTAGGTCGGGCATGATCACGCGATAGCCCGCCGCCGCGATCCTGCCGGCATGACCGAACTTGATCCAGTTGGTCTCCGCGCTGGAAAACAGCCCGTGCAGCAACAGCAACGGACGCCCCTCCCCCGTTTCGTGCACGGCAAGCTCAGTGCCGTCGAAGGAGCGGATGCGGGTGGTGGTGATGCTGGTGGCTGTGGCGGTCATCCCCGCTCTTTAAGGCCTGCCTGTTCCATGCGCCAGATGGCAAGTCCGATGCGGTCCTGGCCGAAAAAGGGTTCGCCTTGGAACACCAGGGTCGGGACGCCCCAATGCCCGGCCATTTCGAGCGCTTCCTGATTGGCGGCGAGTTCGGCATCTAGCGCTTCGGCATCGGAAACCGCGATCGCGTCGAGCTCGACCAGGTCGAGCCCCGCGCGTTCGGCTGCGTGCTTGAGGTGATCGCCCTCGTGCCAGTTCACGGTGCCGCCCCAGATGAGCTGCGACACCTCGTCGCAAAAGGCGAGGCTCTTGCCCTTGCGCGCTGCGGCCTGGCCCATGCGGGTGATGCGATAGATATAGGGCTGGTCCGCCGCGATCGTCCGGGTCGCCATGTCCTGCACGATCGGATCTGGATTGGGCGGGAAGAACGGAATGCCCAGATATTGCGACAAGCGGAACACGTCGGTCAGCGTGTAGCGCAGCCAGCCGGGATGATTGCGCTCGAAGAATGTCGGCTCGCGCACCGCCAGCGGATAGACCGGGCGCAGGTTGAGCTGCACGTCATATTGCGCCTCCATCGCGCGATAGCGGCGCATCGCGAGATAGCTATAGGGCGAGCGGAACGACCAGAAGATATCGGCTGTGAGTGTCATGTCACACAGACTGCCAAAAGATTGCGTTTTGCGCAACCGGAATTGTGCTGACTGCACTTCCATATAATGTCATATGCTATTATATCGCATGCCATGACAGACTCGGTAGGTTTTCTTCTCAACGACACCGCGCGGCTCTACCGCCGCACGCTCGATGGCATGTTGCGTGACCTCGGCATGACCAGCCTGCAATGGCGCACGGTCGCTCGGCTGAAGCGCGAGCCGGGCATGCGGCAGAGCGAACTGGCCGATCTGCTCGAGGTCGAGCCAATCACCCTGTCGCGCATGATCGACCGGCTGGCCGATAGCGGCATGGTCTGTCGCAAGCCCGACCCCAATGACCGGCGCGCCTGGAACCTGTATCTCACCGACAAGACCGACGGGCTGATCCGCCAGCTGGAAGTCGAGGCGAAGCGGGTCGAGGACCATGCCTTTGCTGGGCTCAGCGAAGACGAACGCCAGATGCTCGCCGGGCTGGTCGAGCGCGTCCGCGCCAATCTCTCGCGCAAGGAGACCGTCGATGCTTGACCGCGACGAACGCATATCGGTGAGCGAGGACTTGGCGGAGATCGCCCCACCCCAGGGCGCACCCTCTCCCTTACCCGTCCAGCAACCGGCGGCGGAAAAGGCTCCGCGCAAGTGGCTGAAGCGGGCGGTGATGATCTCGGTCCCGCTCGCGCTGGCGGTGGCGGGCGGCTATTACTGGCTTTCGGGCGGGCGCTATGTCTCGACCGACAATGCCTATGTGCAGCAGGACAAGGTGGCGGTGACCTCCGAGGTTGGCGGGCCCATCATCGACGTCCGCGTGCGCGAGAACATGGCGGTCAAGGCGGGCGACGTGCTGTTCCGCATCGATCCGCAGCCCTATGAACTCGCGGTGCGCCAGGCCGATGCCGATATCGCCGGGGCCGAAGTCTCGGTCGCGACGCTCGCCAGCGAGGCACGCTCGACCGGCGTCGGCATTGCGGCGGCGCAGGATGCGATCGATTATGCTAGGATCGATCTCGAGCGGCAGCAGGCGCTGATGACGCGCGGTTTCACCACCAAGGCGCGGCTCGACGAGGCCGAACGCCGCGTCCAGATGGCACGCGAGCAATTGCGCGCGGCGCAGGCCGATGCCGCCGATGCCCGCGCGAAGCTGGCGACCGGCAGCGCCGTTCCTGGCATCAATCCCGCGATCGCGCAGGCGCGCGTGCGCCGCGAGACCGCCGCGCTCAACCTCGCCCGCACCGTCATCCGCGCGCCGGTCAGCGGCCGCGTCGTCCAGGCCGATCGGCTGCAAAAGGGCCAGGCGATGGTCGTCGGGCTGCCCGCGCTGACGCTGGTGGTCGATGACCGCAGCTGGATCGAGGCCAATTTCAAGGAAACCGATCTCGATCACATGCGCGTCGGCCAGCCTGCCGAGGTGACGCTCGATGCCTATCCCGAGCTCAAGCTCACCGGACGGGTCGAAAGCATCGGCGCGGGCACAGGCGCGGAATTCTCGGTGCTGCCCGCGCAGAATGCGACCGGCAACTGGGTCAAGGTGACGCAGCGCGTGCCAGTGCGCATCCGGCTCGACAAGCCCGCCGATCGCCGCCTGATCGCAGGGCTCTCCGCCGAGGTCACGATCGATACCGGCGAGCGCAAGTAACCGGCGATGGCCAGCCGCGCCGCCCCTGCCCCCGCACGCCATGCCGCACCGCCGCCAGCCGCGCCTGCGGGCGATGTCGCCACGCTTCCCGTCAAGCACCACGGCCTGCTGACGCTGGCGGTGATGATGGCGTCGATCATGCAGATTCTCGACACCACCATCGCCAATGTCGCGCTGCCGCACATGGAATCGAGCCTGGGCGCGACATCGGAGACGGTGACCTGGGCGCTGACCAGCTATCTCGTAGCTTCCGCCATCGCGATCCCGATCACTGGCTGGCTGGCCGAGCGCATCGGGTCACGCAACCTGTTCATCTGGGCGGTGATCGCCTTCACGGCGTCCTCGCTGCTCTGCGGCGCGGCGACGGGCCTAGGCGAGATGGTTCTGTTCCGCGCTTTTCAGGGGATCAGCGCCGCGTTCATCGGCCCGCTGTCGCAGACGGTGCTGATGGACATCAACCCGCCCAGCAAGCAGGCCAAGGCCATGGCGCTGTGGGGCATGGGCATCATGGTCGGGCCGATCATGGGGCCGGTGATCGGCGGTTGGCTGACCGAGAACTACAACTGGCGCTGGGTGTTCCTGATCAACGTGCCGCTGGGGATAATAACGGTCATCCTGATGCTTTGGCTGCTGCCCAGCCGCCCCAAGACCGACCGGCGCTTCGACCTGTTCGGCTTCTCGATGCTCGCGCTGGGCCTCGCCAGCCTGCAGGTGATGCTCGATCGCGGCACCCAGCTCGACTGGCTGGACAGCACCGAAATCCTGGTCGAAGGCGCCATTGCCATCGGCTGTCTGTGGATGTTCGCGGTCCATATGGCCTGGGGCAGGCAACCGCTGTTTGACCGATCGCTGCTGGGCAATCCCAACATGTCCGCCGCCCTGCTGTTCATGCTGGTGGTCGGCATGGTGATGTTCGCCAGCATGGCGCTGCTGCCGCCGATGCTGCAACAGCTGTTCGGCTATACCGTGCTCGACACCGGCCTGCTGCTCGCGCCGCGCGGTTTCGGCATCCTCGTATCGATGGCGATTGCCGGCCGCCTGGTGACGAAAATCGACCCGCGCTATCTGATGGTCACCGGTGCCTCGATCTCGACCTATTCGCTGTACATGATGACCGGCTGGTCACTCGAGATGAGCTGGCAGCCGATGGTCGTCGCCGGATTGGTCCAGGGTCTGGGCATGGGGCTGGTGTTCATCCCGCTCAACATGACCGCGTTCGCCACCCTGCAGCCGCGCCATCGCACCGACGGGGCCAGCCTGCTCAACCTCTCGCGCAGCATCGGCGCATCGGTCGGCATCTCGGCCATGACCGCGCTGCTCGGCCGCAACATCCAGGTCAGCCACAGCGATCTTGCTTCGCATATCACCGACAGCTCGCTGTCGACGATCGATTCCAGTGTTGCCGAGCGGCTTGGTTCAGTCGGCGATGCGGCGATGGTGGCGATCAACGGCGAGGTGAACCGCCAGGCTGCGATGATCGCCTATATCGACGACTTCCACGCGATGATGATCGTCAACCTCATCGCCATCCCGCTGCTGCTGCTGCTCAAACGGCCGCCTGGCACGGCGAGCGCGCCGGTGCATATCGGGGAGTGAGGCTGCGGGACGGAAGGCGCATGGCCTCCCGTCCCGGCATCGTCAGCCCTTCTTGAGATGCCTGCGGCCAAGCAGTTCGGCGATCTGCACCGCGTTGAGCGCGGCACCCTTGCGAAGGTTGTCCGACACGCACCACAGCGAGATGCCGTTCTCGACCGTGCTGTCGTCGCGCACGCGGCTGATATAGGTCGCGCCATCGCCGACGCACTCGACCGGCGTCACGTATCCGCCGTCCTCGCGCTTGTCGACGAGCATGATGCCCGGGGCCTCGCGCAGGATTTTCTGCGCATCCTCGGCGGAAAGCTCGTTCTCGAACTCGATATTCACCGCTTCCGAATGGCCGACGAACACCGGTACGCGCACGCAGGTCGCGGTCAGCTTGATCTTGGGATCGAGGATCTTCTTGGTCTCGACCACCATCTTCCACTCTTCCTTGGTCGAACCATCGTCCAGGAACACGTCGATATGCGGAATGATGTTGAACGCGATCTGCTTGGTGAACTTCTTAGGCTCGGCGCTGTCGCCGACAAAGATGTTGCGCGACTGCTCGAACAGTTCGTCCATGCCTTCCTTGCCCGCGCCCGACACCGACTGATAGGTGGCGACGACGACGCGCTTGATGGTCGCGGCATCGTGCAGCGGCTTCAGCGCGACGACAAGCTGTGCGGTCGAGCAATTGGGGTTGGCGATGATGTTGCGCTGCGTATAGCCGTCGATCGCATCGGGGTTCACTTCGGGCACGATCAGCGGCACGTCGGGCTCCATGCGGTAGAGCGACGAATTGTCGATCACCACACAGCCCTGCGAGGCGGCCTTGGGCGCATAGATCTTGGTCGCGGCCGAGCCTGCGGCGAACAGCGCGATGTCCCAGCCGGTGAAATCGAAATGCTCGATATTCTGGACTTTGAGCATCTTGCCGGTTTCGCCGAACTCAATCATCGATCCCGTCGAGCGCGGCGAGGCGACCGCCGCAATCTCGGCAATCGGAAACTCGCGCTCTGCCAGGATGGCGAGCATTTCGCGACCGACATTTCCGGTCGCGCCGACAACGGCAACACGATAACCCACTTGATGTAACCTCCAGTGCAAATGCACCGGCGCGCCTAGCCCGTTACCCCCGGCAATACAAGCCGCGAGTGATCCGCATGCGACAGTCTGTGGCCAACTATTTCAAATTGGCGGTTACGCGTGCAACTAAATGACGCCACGCACGAAAAATCACACCAGAATATTGTTCATCGAAAGCACCGCTTGGGGCATCGCATCAAATGCTACGGTCATGCGATGGTCGGCGCTCTCGAACGGCAACGTGCCGTGCCACAGATAGCTGGGGAAGATCACCAGACGTCCTTCGGCAGGTGCGACTATCCTGCGCGGCTCGAGATCGAGGCCGAACACGCTGTCGGGGACGCCGAACTGCAGCGCGCCCGCATTGTCGTCGCCGCGCGCGACTTCGGGCGGCAGGCTGATATAGCAAGCCGAGCTCAGCCAGCCCGCCGGATGGATATGGCTGACATGAAAGCCCTCGCTCGCCAGCCGCACCGACCAGGACCCGGCAAAGCGAATATCGTCGCCCATCCGTCCAAGGAAGGGATGATCCATGTCGAAGGACAGGTTCGCAAGCTGGCTGACGATCGCGTGATGGATCGATTGCTTGAGCCCCTGGATCGCGGGATGGCGTTTCTGGAACAGCAGGCCGCGCGTCTGCGTGCCGCCGCGAAGCGTCTGTTCCGCCGGATGCAGCTGCGTGGTGTGCAGCGCCTCGAGCACCGGCTTGAGATCGGCCAGAAAGCTCGCGATATCGCTCCAGCCCTCGGGAGCAGCAAGATCGACCGGCATCACGAACCGATCGTAATCGGCCAGCCAGGCTTCGCGCGGATCCCCCAGCAGCCGCCAGATGATCGTCAGCAACGACCAGGCGGACTGGTCGTCGCGGTTGAGCCGCGACGCTTCCAGGGCATGGACCTCGGCGGTTTTCGCGTCGCCTTGGGCCAGCAGCACATGCGCAAGGTTGAGCTGCGCACTATGGCTGTCCGGATGCGCGGCAACCAGCGATTCCAGCCGGGGCTTTGCCGCTTGCCAGTCGCGCGCGGCAATATCGGCGGTGGCGCGCAGGAACAGCATGTCGGGCGTATCGCCGAACCTCGCCAGCGCCTCGTCGGCCCAGGCCCGCATCTGATCGACTTCGCCCAGTGCCTTGGCCGTCGCGATCGCAGACAGCCATAGCGGCCTGGATTCGGGCCGGTCACCCAGGGACGCCCGATAGCCGTTCAACGCCAGCGCACTGCCCCCCTCCAGCTGAGGCAGAAGCCGGGCGAAGGTCTCGTGCGCATCGAGAAACTCGGGGAAGCGGGCGATGACATCGCGATACTGGTCGATCGCCGCGTCATAACGGCCCAGCTCAGCCAGGAGATGCGCGCGCAACGTGTGGGTCTCGGGCAGGTCGATCCGGTGCCGCAGCGCCGCTTCCACCGCCGCCAGCGCTTCCTCGTGCCGATCGGTCTCACGCAAGGACACCGCCAGATTGTGCAGCGCGCGCCGGTCGTTCGACTTGGCACCGAGCACCGCGCGAAAGCCTTCGACCGCCGCATCATGGTCGCCGCGCGCCTGCGCCAGGGTGGCGCGCAACGAGGGCAGCCGGGCATCGTCCGGCTTGACCTTGGCCAGGTTGACCAGTGCCTGCTCGGCCAGGTCGTGCTCGCCGGTCCGGATCGCCAGCACCGCCATGTCATGCCACGCGTCGACATAGCCCGGTGCAAGGGCCGCCGCGCGATCGACCGCGCGCAGCGCCTCGGCTGGATTGCCCTGGGCGTCCAGCACTTCGGCATAGAGCTTCCACAGCTGCGGAATCATCGCGTCGGTCTCGATTGCCGTAGCCAGCGCCTGGCGGGCATCGTCGAGCCTGCCGAGCGCGCGATCGATCAGCGCGCGCACGAACAGGCAATCGGGATGCGCCTGGTCGGCGGGCGGCAGGCCGTAAAAGGTCAGCCGGGCGGCAGCGGCATCGCCCGCCTTGAGCTGCGCCATCGCGCGGGGAATGATCTGCTGTGCGGGTCCGGGAGGTAATGCCATGGCGCATCCCTGCGCAAAGCTGCGCCCGAGCGCAACGAAAAAGGGCGGCCCTGCGGACCGCCCTCTTGCTTGTGTCAGACCTGTCTGAAAAGGTTCAGCCCTCGGCCGAAT
The DNA here is from genome assembly GCF_013607875.1 of Blastomonas ursincola. Lineage (GTDB taxonomy): Bacteria > Pseudomonadota > Alphaproteobacteria > Sphingomonadales > Sphingomonadaceae > Blastomonas > Blastomonas ursincola. Next base: position 1,014,071 of record NZ_VDES01000002.1, on the reverse strand, counting down.
CCTTGGCCGGACGGTTGTCGCGACGCTCGGCGATACGAGCGCGCTTGCCGGTCAGGCCGCGCAGATAATAGAGCTTCGCACGACGCACGACACCGCGACGGACGACGGTGATCGAATCGATGTTGGGCGAATAGAGCGGGAACACGCGCTCGACGCCTTCACCGAACGAGATCTTGCGCACGGTGAAGTTGGAGCCCAGGCCCCGGTTCGAGCGTGCGATGCACACGCCTTCGTAATTCTGGACGCGGGTGCGGTCGCCTTCGACCACGCGCACGCCGACGCGAACGGTATCGCCAGCCCGGAAATCGGGGATGGACTTCTTCGACTTGAATTCCTCGATAGCTTCCGCTTCGAGCGTCTGGATAAGGTTCATCGACCTGTCCTCATGTTTTTCGCCGCGCACCAGAGGGCGACCGATCCGGAGTGCCCCCATGGCGCTCCCAAAGATCCGGCCGCCTTAGCCGTGTGATCTCCGCGGCCTGGGCTTCGCGCCAGGCCCGGATTTTCGCGTGATCCCCCGATCGCAGCACTTCGGGGATCGCACGCCCTTCCCATATCTGAGGTCGGGTGTAGTGCGGATATTCGAGCAAACCGTTCTCGAACGATTCTTCGTCTCCGCTAGAAGACGCGCCCATTACATCGGGCAATAGCCGAACGCAAGCGTCAAGCAGCACCAAAGCCCCGGTTTCTCCGCCCGAAAGCACGTAATCGCCGATCGAAATCTCCTCGATCGGGCGCGCCTCGAACAATCGCTGGTCGAATCCTTCGAATCGCCCGCAAAGGATCGTCACGCCCGGCCCTGCCGCGAGCTGGCGCACGCGCGCCTGTGTGAGCGGCGCCCCGCGCGGCGTCATCGCGATCACGGGGGCTTGCGGGGAGCGTTCGAGCGCGTGATCGACAGCGCTGGCGAGCACATCGGCGCGCAGCACCATCCCTGCCCCGCCGCCGGCTGGCGTATCGTCGACACTGCGGTGCTTGTCGGTCGCGAAGTCGCGGATCTGGATGGCATCGAGCGACCACCGCCCTTCGCTGAGCGCGCGCCCGGCGAGGCTATGACCCAGCGGCCCGGGGAACATCTCGGGATAGAGCGTGAGGACTTGGGCGGCGAAGGTCATTGGGTCCAGTTCTCGACCTTCAGGCCGGGAATATCGGCGAAATCGCCTTCGTTGTTGGTCACGACGGTTGCGCCGATGCTCAGCGCATGCGCGGCCAGCAGCCGGTCGAAACGGGCGCGCTTGAAAGGCAGCTGTGCATAGGCTCGAGCGGCTGCCTCATCGAAGGGCTGAATGGGCACCGCTGCCACAAATGCTGCCAATGCTTGCGGGGTCGGGGGTTTCCCCATCGCCATTCCTAAAACTATTTCGGCGTAGCTGATCGCTGACAAACCTATAGATCCTGGGCTCAACTGCGCCAATCTTTGGCGGAGCGGGGGGTGCTGGCCCGTCGTGGCAAATATCGCGGAATCGGAATCAATCAAATACTCGATCTGGCTCATGATTTGGTTTCACTGGGCCGAGGATCGAAATCTTCCCTGGGCGAAGGCACATGAACCATTGGGGCAGCCTTGCCCCAAAAGCTGCTCACATCAATCTTGGCAGTCGTTAGAGGGATGGGCTCGATCGTCAGCTTCCCGTCCTCATCGGTAACCGTCCACTCGCGATCCGGCTCGATGCCCAGCGCGGCGGGCATGCGGATCGCGACGGAGTTGCCCGACTTGAAGCTCTTTGCCCGATATTCCTTGCCCATCAGAGCCTCCTGTATATACGTGATGTATATACTATTCCGCCCAGACCGGGTCAATGACGACGCGGGAATCGTCGATCTCGCCGGCGGTCACCGGCACCATGAAGCTCTTGCCGTCGTCGCGGACGATATCGAGCACATCGCCCGCCCCGAAATTCTCAACCGCCTGCACCTTGCCCAGCGGCTGGCCGCTTTCGGACACGACGGGCAATCCGATCAGATCGGCATGATAATATTCGTCCTCGCCCAGCGGCGGTAGCGCGGAACGGGGGACGGTGAGTTCGGTGCCGCGCGCGGCTTCTGCCGCGTTGCGGTCGGCAATTTCGGCAAAGCGCGCGATGCCGAGGTCCTTTTGCGGGCGCAGCGACTTGAGCGTCAGCGCGCCGTTGTTGAAGCTCTTGTGCGACTTCAGCGCATCGAGCCCCGAGCCGAAGAGCTTCACGCGCACCTCGCCGGTCACGCCATGCGCGCCGACGATCACGGCCAGGGTGATGGGGCGATCAGACATTGCAGAACCGGAACCGGAGTGGTCGGACAGGACCACTCCGGCTCAGTCAATCAGCCTTCAGCCTGTTCGGCAGCGGCTTCTTCAGCCGGAGCTTCTTCAGCAGCCGGAGCTTCGGCAGCGGCCTTGGCGGCTTCTTCGGCTTCAGCCAGCTTGGCGGCCTTTTCCTCGGCGCGTTCCTTGGCCTTTTCGCCCGGCTCGCCCTTCTTCGGGTTCACGGTTGCCTTGCGCTCCTTGAGGCCGGCGGCATCGAGGAAACGGGCAACACGATCGGTGGGCTGCGCGCCGACCGACAGCCAGTGCTTGGCGCGCTCTTCGTTGATCTTCACGCGCTCGCCCGAATCCTTGGCGAGCAGCGGGTTGTAGGTGCCGATCTGCTCAAGATACTTGCCGTCGCGGGGCGCGCGGCTGTTGGCGACGACGATCTTGTAATACGGGCGCTTCTTGGAACCGCCGCGCGACAGACGCATGGAAATCGACATTGTAGAACCTTACCTTTCTGATGAACTTGAAAAACGAAATCACTTCTTCTTGTTGAAATTCTGGAAACCGGGAGGAAGTCCGCCGGGAAGACCCGGAAGCCCGCCGGCAATGCCCTTGCCGCCACCCCCGCCAAGCAGCCCGGCAATGTCCTCCTCAGTCGGCATCTTGCCGCCGCCAAGGCCACCCATGCCGCCGTCTCCGCCACCACCGCCGCCACCGAACATGGCGGCGAGGCCCTTCAGTCCGCCCATCTTGCGGATCTTCTTCATCGCGCCTTCCATCTCCTGGTGCATCTTGATCACCCGGTTGACGTCCTGCACGGTGGTGCCCGATCCCTTGGCGATGCGGATCTTGCGCTTGGCGTTGAGCAGGCCGGGCTTCTCGCGCTCCTTGGGCGTCATCGATCCGATGATCGCGTCCATGTGCACCAGCACCTTGTCCTCGATGCCGCTCGCCTGCATCGCTGCCTTGGCCTTTTTCATGCCCGGCATCATGCCCGCCAGCGCGCCGAGGCCGCCCATCTTGGCCATCTGCCGCAGCTGGGTGCGCAGGTCGTTCATGTCGAACTGACCCTTGGCCATCTTGGCCGCGAGCTTGTCGGCGTCTTCCTTCTCGACCGTCGCCGCTGCCTTTTCCACCAGGCTGACAACATCGCCCATGCCCAGGATGCGGCCCGCGACACGGCCCGGATGGAACGGCTCGATCGCGTCCATCTTCTCGCCCATGCCGACGAACTTGATCGGACGGCCGGTGACCGCGCGCATCGAGAGCGCCGCACCGCCGCGGGCGTCGCCGTCCATGCGGGTCAGCACCACGCCGGTCAGCGGCACCTGATCGGAGAAGTTCTGGGCGACGTTGACCGCGTCCTGACCGGTGAGCGAGTCGACGACGAGCAGGATTTCCTTGGGCGTCGCTTCGGCGGCGACCGCCTTCATCTCGTCCATCAGCTGCTGGTCGACATGCAGACGGCCCGCGGTATCGAGCATCACGACGTCGAACGACTGCAACTTGGCCGATTGCAGCGCGCGCCGCGCGATATCGACCGGCATCTGGCCCGCGACGATCGGCAGTGTGGCGACATTGATCTGCTCGCCCAGCACCTTGAGCTGTTCCTGCGCCGCCGGACGCTGCACGTCGAGCGAGGCCATCATGACCTTCTTGCCGTGCTTTTCCTTGAGCAGCTTGGCGATCTTGGCGGTGCTGGTGGTCTTGCCCGAGCCCTGCAGACCGACCATCATGATGACGGCGGGGGGCGCGACGGCGAGGTCGAGATCGCTGGCTTCGGAGCCCAGCATCTCGGTCAGCGCGTCGTTGACGATCTTGACGACCTGCTGGCCCGGCGCGACCGACTTGAGCACCGCCTGGCCGACGGCCTGTTCGGTGACAGTGTTGATGAAATCGCGGACGACCGGAAGCGCGACATCGGCCTCGAGCAGCGCGATGCGGACCTCGCGCATAGCGGCGCGGACGTCCTCTTCCTTCAGCGCGCCGCGTCCGCGCAGCCGGTCGAACACGCCGCCAAGGCGATCAGTCAGATTATCGAACATATCCGCTTCTCCTTCTGTCCGCCCAGATGGCTGCCCGCACCGGTACGATCAAGGACACCCCGGACCGCCGCACGCCAAACGCAAAAATCGCCGGTGGGCGAAACCTCGCCGACCGGCGCGCGCATGAACCGACAAGGCGGCATAAGCGGCTGAACTGGGTGCCATGAACGCAGAACCTGCGCGCAAGGCTGACGCGCCCATAGAGCAGCTTGCCTCATTTGGCAAGCCCCGACTATCGAGCGCCGAGCAACCCTGCCGCGCCGAAGCCAGCGTTAACCGGCGGTTTACCACCACATCCCGCAGATTTCCGCGCCTCACCCCCATATTGGCGGTATTCGTATAAACACTCTTTTAACGATCCTTGCTTAGGTTGCCACCATTCGACCGGACTCCACGTCTCGGTTGAGGGGAATGATTGTGCCGCATGAGACCATCGCCAATCCGGGCAACCGCCGCACCGACGATCTGAGCGGGCGCGTCACGCGCAGCCGCGATTTCGTTGCCGGCGGTATCATGACGGCGGCCATCGTCATGTTCATCGGCACGGCCGGCAGCATCATGCCCGACGCGATCCGCCACTATAACGGCGCCGCCGTCTCGCCCAACAGCATTGCGGTCAGCGCGCTGTTGCTCAACATCGCGCTGATCATCTTCGGCTGGCGGCGCTATAGCGAACTGCATCGCGAGATCGCCCATCACAAGAATGCCGAGGAACAGGCCAAGACGCTCGCTGTTACCGATCCGCTGACCGGCTGCCTCAATCGCCGCGCGATCGGCGAGGCCACGGCCAGCCTGATCGCGCAGGCCACGCGGCGCGACATGACCGTCGCGTACCTGATGCTCGATCTCGACAACTTCAAGAATATCAACGACATCCAGGGCCATGACGCGGGCGACAAGGTCTTGGTCGAGGTGGCACGGCGGCTCAAGGCGACGATGCCCCCCAACAGCCATGTCGCACGACTGGGCGGCGACGAGTTCGCCTGCACCTTCATTTTCGACGCGGACTTCCCCGAGACCGTGCAGCGCGTTGCCGAAGACCTGATCGAGCAAGTCAGCAAGCCGATCACCGGCCCCGCCAGCAGCGGCACCGCCGAACTCACCGTCACCGCCTCGATCGGCATCGCCCGCGCCGACCAGTGCGACAACAGCCTCGACGTGCTGATGCGCCGCGCCGATATCGCGATGTACGCCAGCAAGAAGCACGGACGGAACCGCTATTGCTGGTTCGATCCGCGCATGGAGAACGAGGTCCAGTTCCGCAACAAGATCGAATCGGGCATGCGCGTGGGCATCGGCCGCGGCGAGTTCGTGCCCTATTACGAACAGCAGATCGATCTCAACACCGGCACATTGATCGGTTTCGAGGTGCTGGCGCGCTGGAATTCGCCCGAGCTCGGCCAGGTCTCACCCGACATCTTCATCCCGATCGCCGAGGATACCGGCATGATCGGCGACCTTTCCGCCTGTGTCATCCGTCAGGCGATGGAAGATGCGCGCGGCTGGGACCAGAGCCTTTCGATCTCGGTCAATATCTCGCCCGTGCAGCTGCGCGATCCGTGGCTCGCGCAGAAGATCGTCAAGCTGCTGGTCGAGACGGGCTTTCCGGCCAGCCGGCTGGAAATCGAGATCACCGAAAGCTGCCTGTTCGAGAATATGGGCCTGGCGCAGTCGATCATCGGCAGCCTCAAGAACCAGGGCGTGCGCGTCGCGCTCGACGATTTCGGCACTGGCTACAGCTCGCTGGCGCATCTGCGCGCGCTGCCGTTCGACCGGATCAAGATCGACCGCAGCTTCGTCACCTCGATGAACGAGAGCAAGGAAAGCCGTGCCATCGTCCAGACCATCGCGTTGCTGGGCGAGTCCATGGGCCTGCCGATCACCGCCGAAGGCATCGAGGATGGCGACTTGATCGCGCATCTCGCCGAGATCGGCTGCGCCAAGGGCCAGGGTTTCCATTTCGGCCAGCCGCTGTCGGTCGAACAGGCACGTCGCCTGCTGGCCGAGCGCAACCTGCTCGGCCTGGGCTGGACACCCCAGCCGGCGGTCAACGCAGAGCCCGAACAGTTCACCGAACCGCAGCTGCGCGCCGCGCGCGGCGAGTGATCGCGCTTCCCTCACGGGCGCACCCGCGTTAAAGCGCCGCCATGGCGCAACACCGCTTCCACAAGATGCATGGCCTCGGCAATGACTTCGTCATTTTCGATGCCCGCGAACACGATCTCGCCCTGAGCGGCGATCAAGCGCGCGCGCTGGCCGACCGGCATCGCGGCATCGGCTGCGACCAGCTGATTGTCATGCGCCCTTCGCAGCGCGCCGATTTCTTCATGCAGATCTTCAATCAGGATGGCAGCGAGGCCGCCGCCTGTGGCAATGCCACGCGCTGCGTCGTCGCGCTGGCGGGGCGCGACGTCACGATCGAGACCGGCGCGGGTCTGCTCGGCGGGACATTGGCCGATGGTGCCGTGACCATCGACATGGGCTTGCCCGGCCTCGACTGGAACGCCATTCCGCTGGCCTATGCCATGGACACGCTGACCATGCCGGTGGGTTGGGAAGATCTGGCCGATCCGGTCGCGGTCAGCATGGGCAATCCGCACGTCATCTTCTTCGTGGCCGATACTCATGCCGTCGAGCTCGAACGGCTGGGGCCGATGATCGAGCATGACCCGCTCTTCCCCGAACGCGTCAACGTCAATGTCGCGCATCTCGCAGACGATGGCCTGCACCTGCGCGTGTGGGAACGCGGCGCAGGGCTGACCCAGGCCTGCGGCACCGGCGCATGCGCCACCGCCGTCGCCGCGATCCGGCGCAAGCTCGTGACCGGCCCGGTGCCCGTCCACCTGCCCGGCGGCACGCTGATCATCGACTGGCAGCCTGGCGGCCATGTGCAGATGACCGGCCCCACCACCCATGTCTTTACCGGCGAGATCGACCTCTGACGATCATGGCCGATACCGCCGCCCCTGTCCTTGCCGGTCCCGAGATCATCTCGATGGGCTGCCGCCTCAACATTGCCGAGGGCGAGGCGATGCGCGCGCTGCTCAACGGGCGCGACGATGTGGTGGTGATCAACAGCTGCGCGGTGACCAACGAGGCGGTGCGCCAGACCCGTCAGGCGATCCGCAAGGCGCGCAAGGCACGGCCCGATGCGCAGCTCGTGGTCACCGGATGCGCGGCCCAGACCGACCCCGCCATGTTCGCCGCCATGCCCGAGGTCGACCGGGTGCTGGGGAATGTGGAGAAGCTTTCGTCCGGCAAATATCCCCTTCCGTTTGTCCCGAGCGAAGTCGAGGGACGTACACGCGAGGGCAGCGAAACGTCCCTCGACTTCGCTCGGGAACTCGGAGTTGTTGGCGATCGCGTGAAGGTCTCCGACATCATGTCGGTGCGCCAGACCGCGCCGCACATGGTCACCAGCTTTGCCGAACATGCCCGCGCATTCGTGGAGGTGCAGAACGGGTGCGACCATCGCTGCACCTTCTGCATCATCCCCTATGGCCGCGGGAACAGCCGATCGGTGCCCGCAGGGGCCGTCGTCGATGCGGTGCGCGCGCTGGTCGAACGCGGCTATGCCGAGGTGGTGCTGACCGGGGTAGACGTGACCAGCTATGGCCCCGACCTTCCCGGATCGCCGAGCCTCGGGCTCCTGGTCGAACGCGTGCTGAAGCTCGTGCCCGAATTGAAGCGCCTGCGCCTCTCCTCGCTCGACGGGGTGGAGGTCGACGACCGGCTGTTCGAGCTGATCACCGGTGAGCCGCGGGTGATGCCGCATGTCCACCTGTCGCTGCAATCGGGCGACGACATGATCCTCAAGCGCATGAAGCGCCGCCACAGCCGTGCGCAGGCGATCGCGCTGGTCGAACGGATGAAGGCCAGGCGGCCCGAGATCGCCATCGGCGCGGATCTGATCGCGGGCTTCCCGACCGAGGATGAGGCGATGCACGCGAACAACCTCTCGATCCTCGAGGCGTGCGATGTCGTGCACGGCCATATCTTCCCCTTTTCCCCGCGCGCGGGCACGCCTGCCGCACGGATGCCGCAGCTTGATCGCGCGCTGGTCAAGGCGCGCGCCGCCGAGATGCGCGCCGCCGCCCAGGCGCGCGCCGCGCGCTGGCGCGCCGCGCTGGTCGGATCCCGGCAACAGCTTCTGGTCGAGCGCGACGGGCGCACCGGCCATGGCGAGAATTTCGTGCGCATCACTTTGCCCGCACCCGATCCTTCCCATATCGGGCGGATCGTGCCAGTGGCGATCACGGGACAGAGCGGCGACATGCTGACAGCGGAGATTGAAACATGAGCGAGGGCAGCTGGAGCGAGCGCCTGCTGGGCGGCTTTCGCAAGACGTCCGACAAGCTGACCCAGAACCTGACGGGTCTGGTCACCAAATCGCGGCTCGACGAGGACCAGCTCGACGAGATCGAGGAAGCGCTGATCGTCAGCGATCTGGGACCGCAGATGGCGGGCAAGGTGCGCGCGCGGCTTTCCGAAGGCCGGTTCGAGCGCGGGCTCGACGAGGACGGCCTGCGCGAGATCGTCGGCGAGGAAATCGCCAAGTCGCTGCGCACCGTGGCTGAGCCGCTCGACATCATCGCCTTTCCGCGCCCGCAGGTCATATTGGTGATCGGCGTCAACGGATCGGGCAAGACCACCACGATCGCCAAGCTCGCGCATCTGTTCCAGGAACAGGATTATGGCGTGATGCTGGCGGCGGGCGATACCTTCCGCGCCGCCGCGATCGGCCAGCTCAAGGTCTGGGCCGAGCGGCTGGGCATCCCGATCGTCAGCGGCAAGGAAGGCGGCGATGCGGCGGGCATCGTGTTCGATGCGGTCAAGCAGGCGACCGCCACCGGCATCGACGTGCTGATCGTCGACACCGCAGGCCGATTGCAGAACAAGCGCGAGCTGATGGACGAACTCGCCAAGATTCGCCGCGTGCTCGGCCGCCTCAACCCCGAAGCGCCGCACGACGTCGTGTTGGTGCTCGATGCAACCAACGGGCAGAACGCCCTGTCGCAGATCGAGACCTTCAAGGAGGTCGCGGGCGTTACCGGTCTCGTGATGACCAAACTCGATGGCACCGCGCGCGGCGGCATATTGGTGGCGGCGGCCGAGAAATTCGGCCTGCCGATCCACGCGATAGGCGTGGGCGAGACGATCGACGACCTGCGTCCGTTCGATCCCGAATATCTGGCGCATGTCATCGCCGGAGGCACCAAGTGAGCGAGGAAATGCCGCAGACCGCAGCCGCCCAGGCCGTGGCCGCGCCGAAGAAGAAATCCGAAGGCAGCCTGTTGCCGCTGCTGCTCGATTTCGGCCCGCTGCTGATCTTCTTCGCGGTGTTCAAGCTGACCCAGAGCGACGGCGCGGCGCTCGCCAGCACGCGCGCGGCGATCAACGGCACGCTCGCATTCATGGTCGCGATCCTCGTCGCGGTGGCAGTGTCCAAATGGCGGCTGGGCCGCGTCTCGCCGATGCTGTGGCTCAGCGCCGTGCTGGTCGTCGGCTTCGGCGCGCTGACGGTCTATTTCAACGACGAACGCTTCATCCAGATCAAGCCGACGATCATCTATTCGGGCTTTGCCGCGCTGCTGCTCGGCGGCTGGATGATGGGCAAACCGCTGCTGCGCTATCTGCTGCAAGCGGCGTATGACGGGCTGGACGAGACCGGCTGGCTCAAGCTCTCGCGCAACTGGGGGCTGTTCTTCGTGGTGATGGCGCTGATCAACGAGGGACTGCGCCAGTTCCTGACCTTCGAGACCTGGCTGACGGTCAAGGTCTGGGGCGTCACCGCATTGTCCTTCCTCTTCGCGATGAGCCAGATCCCGATGCTGATGAAGCACGGCCTGGCGCTTGAAGGTGCTGAAGCGAAAGATTAGAAGAGCGCGCTGCTGCCTCGGAACAACAAGGAATCGCAAGCCGGTCCGATGATCGGTGCAATGCGATCATGCTGGAATGATGAGGATGGCCAACAAGCTCTTGATATTTGCATCCCTCTTGGTCGTGTGTGTGCCGACACCGGGTTGGGCATCGCCCAAAGTCGATCGCGGCAACGGCTTTTTCTTCAACAAGCCCGGAGCAACTGCCGAACTTGCGACGCGCGAAACCGAAAGCTGTCGGAAGCTGGCGAGCGGCGCCGAATCGCAGATCAACACCATCGATGTCCTGGCCGGAGGCCTTGCCGCAGTCTTTGGCGGTGCTCTGGCCGATGGCGACCAGAAGCGGATCAACACGGAGAACTGCATGCTGATCCGCGGCTGGAACCTCTATGCGATGACGCGCGAGGAGGGCCGGGCGTGGAAGGCCTTGCCACAGGCTGAGCGCAACGCTGAGCTCGCCATTCTTGTCGGCGCCGAAAAGCCGACGCGCGGCAGTCTGCTGCGCACCTGGCACAACGACTATGCGGAGCCGGCGCTATGGCAAAAGAACTGATTGCCCTGATCGGCCTTGTGCTGGCCGGACCGGCCATGGCGCAACTGACCGAGCAGGTGGATTTGAAGAAACTCGAACGACCGGTCCCCGCAGCCAATGAGGCCATGATCGTGCTGCGTCCCCATGCGCCGGGCATGGTGGGCGACAACCGCATCCTGTTCTACCGCTATGACCCGGCCACCAGGAAGGTCGCGCTGGACGCGCAGGGCCAGCCGGTCGGCACCAAGATCACGTACAGCTATACGGTGTTCGGCGGAAAGAAGGGCGAAAAGGCGCTGCGCGTGGCGATTGTTCCCGCGGGCGATTACGTGCTGGCAGGCCGGACGTTCAACATGACCTATACCGACGTCTTCTGTCTTGGCGCGCCGCACTTTCGCGTCGAGCCGGGAAGCGTCACCTATATCGGCGACTTCGAGATGCTCGCGCTCGAGAAGATGGCGGACGGAGAACGGCGCAATGCCATGCGTTTTTCGTCTGACCTGGAATCGACCCGCCAGCAATTGGCCACATCCTATCCCGGATTATCTGGACGGCTCGAAAGCTGGCAACCGACAAACGGCTCGACCTTCCAGTGCCTGGGTGATGAGTTCGTAGCCTACAATGTCCCGGAAAGCGGCAAGCCCTGAAACGAAAAGCGGGGCCGCGACATCATCGTAGCCCCGCTCAATTCCCGGCCTGGCTTGCGGTCGATGAAGCAAGCCAGGCCATGACATCTGGGTTATCAACCTTCCTGGTCAGCCCTTTCAGTACCCTTGCCGTCGAGATTCTGCGCGACGAATTCCCAGTTGATCGCCTTGTCGAGCACCGTCGACAGGTAATCCGGGCGGGCGTTGCGATAGTCGATATAATAGGCGTGTTCCCACACATCGAGCGTCAGCAGCGGCTTCATGCCGTCGTGCGCGACCGGCGAGTCCGCGTCGTGCAGCGAGGTGATTTCCAGCTTGTCGCCGTTGAGCACCAGCCAGGCCCAGCCGCTGCCGAAATGGCCGACGGCTTCGGCCTTCAGCTTGTCCTTGAAATCGGCGACCGAGCCGAAATCGGCCTTGATGCGCTCTTCGAGCGAGCCGGGGATCGACTGGCCTTCGGGGCTGAGGCAGTGCCAGAAGAAGGTGTGGTTCCAGATCTGCGCGGCGTTGTTGAACAGGCCCTTGTTGCCCTTTTCCTTCGCGGCGACGATCACCTTGGAGAGGCTCGCGCCTTCCAGGTCGGTGCCCTTCACCATGTCGTTCGCCTTGCCGACATAGGCATTGTGATGCTTGCCGTGGTGATAGTCGAAGGTTTCCGCCGACATCACGTCGCCAAAGGCGGTCTTGTCAAAGGGGAGCGGGGGAAGCACGAAAGCCATGGGTCATCTCCTGTTTTGGAAAAGCGTTGGAACGATTGCCGCAACGCATATGGGCAATTGCGTAGCCGGGTAAAGGGCCAATGCGCGGGGTTGCCGCAATTACGGGAAGCACCTCATTCGGTTGCGATCCGCCAGGGAGGATAGCGCCGGTTCTCGCCGCCGAAATAGAGGCACAGCACATTACCCGCCGGGTCGCTCAGCCGCGCCTCGCGCCATCCCCAGCTCTCGTCGATTGGGTCTTGATCAATGGCGAAGCCTTCCGAGGCGAGCGCCGCGACGCGCGCGTCGAGATCGGCGCATTCGAGATAGACCATCGCACCGCCGACCGCCTCGCCGACATGGATCGAGAGCGTCGCGCCGTTGTCCGCCTCGAACCGGGCATAGCCATTGTCCGGACTGTCGACGATCTGGGTGAGACCCAGCGCGCGGTAGAAGGTGACCGAGGCGGCATAATCGGTCGCGCCCAGCGTCACCTGGTTGAGATGCCAGCCGGGGGCAAGCGCATCGTTGCGCACGCGCTGGTGCCCCATCGGGCCGTTGCTGGCGACCAGCCCCGGCGCATCGCGCAGCGCCAGCCGCACGAACCGGCGCGCGCGCTCGATCGCGGCTTCCATCGGCACGCCCTGCCCCAGCAGCGTCGCGATCGCAATGGAGAGCGTGCAACCGGTGCCATGGCTGTGCGGGCTGTCGATCCGCGGATCGCTCCAGCGCGCGACCTCGCCCTCGCGCGTCACCAGCCGGTCGGTGACGGTATCGCCCCCCGCATGGCCGCCCTTGACCAGCAGCGCGGGCGCAAGTTCCAGCACCGCCGCCTCGCCGCCCAGCGCCTCGAGCTCGGGCAGGTTCGGCGTGACGAGCGTGGCGCAGGCCATCAGCCGCCTGAACGCCGTAATGGTGGCTTCGTCCGCCAGCACCGCCCCGCTAGAGGCGATCATCACCGGATCAAAGATGACAGGAATGCCGGGATGCGCGACAAGCCAGTCGGCGAGTGCCTCGGCGATCGCGGGCGAGCCCAGCATGCCGATCTTGATCGCATCGAGCCCGAAATCGCGCGCCACCGCGTCGATCTGCGCGATGACCATGGCGGTCTCGAGCACCTGCACCGCATCGACCCCGCGCGAATTCTGCGCGGTGATCGCGGTGATCGCGGTCATCGCATGGCCGCCCAGCATGGTGATGGTCTTGATATCCGCCTGAATGCCCGCGCCGCCACCGGAATCGGAGCCTGCGATGGTCAGGATGCGCGCTTGATCAGTCATATACCTACATCCGTTTGTCCCGAGCGAAGTCGAGGGACCCAGCACGACCCTTTACGATCACGTCCCTCGACTACGCTCGGGACAAACGGAAGGGGTGTGCAGGGCAAGCTCACCCATGCTGCGTGAATTTCCGCACGGTCGAGCCGGGGAATTTCTCGAGCAGCTTCCTGGACCGTACCGGGCGGTCGACCAGCTCGCCGCCGCAATTGGGGCAGCGGTCGTCAAGCTCCTCCGCGCATTCGGCGCAGAAGGTGCATTCGAACGAGCAGATGAATGCGCCGGGGTCCTGCGCAGGCGTATCCGCGCCGCAGCGTTCGCAATCGGGGCGCATTTCCAGCATCAGAGCGCCACCTCCGCCACGACTGCGCAGATGCGGTCGACCACCGCCTCGACCTGCGCGGCATCGTCGCCTTCGGCCATCACGCGGATGACGGGCTCGGTGCCAGAGGGCCGGATCACCAGCCGCCCCTTGCCCCGCAGTTCCTCATCGGCATCGGCAATGACCTTCTGCACCTTGGGGTTTTCGAGCGGCTTGCCGCCCGAGAAGCGCACATTCTTGAGCAGCTGCGGCACCGGATCGAACAGATGGAGCAGCTCGCTCGCGGGCTTGCCCTCGCGTACCAGCTCGGCCAGCACCTGCAGCGCGGCGACCGTGCCATCGCCGGTGGTGGCATGGTCGGTCAGGATCATGTGCCCCGATTGTTCGCCGCCGACATTGTAACCGCCCGCGCGCATCGCGCCGAGCACATAGCGGTCGCCCACCTTGGTGCGGACGAGTTCGAGCCCCTGGCCCTTGAGATAGCGTTCCAGCCCCAGGTTCGACATCACCGTCGCGACCACGCCGCCGCCGCGCAGCCGCCCTTGGCGCGCCCAGCTGCCGCCGATCAGCGCCATGATCTGGTCGCCATCGACGATGGTGCCTTTCTCGTCGACCACGATCAGCCGGTCGGCATCGCCATCGAGCGCGATGCCGATATCCGCGCCCGAGGCAACGACCCGCTCCTGCATCGCCTCGACATGGGTGGAACCGACGCGGTCGTTGATGTTGAGCCCGTTGGGATTGACGCCGATCGCGATCACCTCCGCGCCCAGTTCCCAGAAGGCCGAGGGCGCGACCTGATAGGCGGCGCCATGCGCGCAATCGACGACGATCTTGAGGCCGTCCAGGCGCACCTGATCGGGCAGCGAGGCCTTGACCGCGTGGATATAGCGGCCGCGCGCATCCTCGATCCGGCGGGCGCGGCCGATCGCTTCGGAGGCGGCGAGCTGCGGATTGCCCGCTTCGAGCATCGCCTCGATCTGCATCTCGTCCTCGTCGGAGAGCTTGAAGCCATCGGGGCCGAACAGCTTTATGCCATTATCCTGGAACGGGTTGTGGCTGGCCGAGATCATCACGCCAAGGTCCGCGCGCATCGATCGGGTGAGCAATGCGACCGCAGGGGTCGGCATCGGGCCCACCAGCACCACATCCATGCCGACGCTGGTAAAGCCCGCGACCAGCGCATTTTCCATCATGTAACCCGAAAGCCGGGTATCCTTGCCGATGACGACGCGGTGCTTGTGGCTGCCGCGCAGGAAATGCGCGCCTGCGGCCTGGCCTACCGCCATCGCCATGGCTGCGGTCATGAAACCCTGATTGGTGCGTCCCCTGATACCGTCGGTGCCGAAAAACTTGCGTGTCACGCGTGAACCCCTGCCTGGTTTTTTCGCGGCTTAGCGGATTGGGCCGGGACTTGCCAACTCTGTCGCCAGCGGTCATGTCAAATCCCGTCATGCTGGACCCGTTCCAGCATCCATCGTGCCCCCGCAGCCGAAGCCGCGAGAGGCGAAATGGGCCCGGATTCAAGTTCAGGGTGACGGATCGCGCAATCCGTGTTCATAAGAAATCAGGATCGCAAACCAAACAGAATCATGAAGATACAAGGGCCCTGACTGAATGCTGAAAACCCTTCTGGTCCTGGGCGCTCTCGCCATCGGCATTGCGCTGGGGATGGCGATCGGCGGCAACGCGCCGGGCCTCGTCAACGGCGCGGATGTGGTCGGATCGCTGTGGCTGCGCGGTCTGCAGATGACGGTGGTGCCGCTGGTCGTCACGCTGCTGGTTACCGGCATCCTTCGCACCGCGCAGATGGCAAGCGCCGGTCGGCTCACGGTGCGCGCGATCGCGACGATGATCGCGCTGCTCTGGGCCTCGGCCGCGATGGCGGCGATCGTGACGCCGGCACTGCTTACCGCCTTTCCGCTGCCCGAGGCCGCGCGCGCCGCGCTAAGAGGTGCGCTCGCCACCGCCCAGCCGACCGGCGAGGTGCCCCCTTTCACCGAGTTCCTGCGCGCGCTGGTGCCGACCAATCCGGTCGCCGCTGCCGCCAATGACGCGATCCTGCCGCTCATCATCTTCACCCTCGCCTTCGCCTTCGCGCTCACCCGGCTCTCGCCCGATCAGCGCGCACCGGTACAGGGCCTGTTCGCCGCGATTGCCGATGCGATGATCATCCTGATCGGCTGGGTGCTCGCGCTCGCGCCGATCGGAGTGTTCGCGCTCGGGCTGGTGGTCGGATCGCGCGCGGGTGTCGCCGCGTTCGGCGCGCTCGGCCATTATGTGCTGGTCGTGACCAGCGTCGGCGGCGTGGTGTGGATTTCGGGCTTTGCCCTCGCCTGGATTGGCGGGCGTACGGGTCCGCTCACCTTCCTGCGCGCCTCGATCCCTGCCCAGGCCGTGGCGATCTCGACGCAATCCTCGCTCGCCTCGCTGCCCGCGATGCTGACCGGCGTGCGTGCGCTCGGCGTCGGCGAACGCACTGCCGATGTCGTGCTGCCGATCGCGGTCGCGCTGTTCCGCGCCACGGGTCCGTGCATGAACCTGGCCGTCGCCATCTATGTCGCGCATCTGATGGGCGTGGAGCTCGGCCCCGTGGCCCTGGCCGCCGGCGTCGCCGCCGCCGCGATCACGACCATGGGCGCGGTGTCGCTGCCCGGTTCGATCAGCTTCATCAGTTCGATCGCCCCGATCTGTATTGCCATGGGTGTGCCCGTCGAACCGCTGGCACTTTTGTTGGCGATCGAAGTCTTCCCCGATATCATGCGAACCTTGAGTAATGTAACCATGGACATGGCGGTCACGACGACTATTGCCCGCGCCGAAGGAGACAAGGAATGATCTATCGCAAACTGGGCGGGCTGCAGGTTTCGGCGCTGGGCCTGGGCTGCATGCCGATGGCGGGCATCGGCGCGGCGATGTACGGCAAGGCAGATCATCGCGAGTCCATCGCCACGCTCGAACGCGCGATCGAACTGGGCGTTACCTTTTTCGACACGGCCGAAGTCTATGGCCCCTATGTCAACGAGGAACTGCTGGGACAGGCTATCCGCGGACGCCGCGATCGGCTGGTGATTGCCACCAAGTTCGGCTTCCGGATCGAGGATGGCGGCTATCGCGGCGTCGATTCGAGCCCGGAGAATGTGCGCCGCGCCTGCGAGGGTTCGTTGAAGCGCCTCGGCATCGATACGATCGACCTGTACTACCAGCACCGCGTCGACCCCAATGTGCCGATCGAGGAGACGATCGGGGCGATGTCGCGGCTCGTCGAAGAAGGCAAGGTGCGCTATCTCGGTCTGTCGGAGGCAGGCGCCGACACCATCCGCCGCGCCGACGCCACGCACCCGATCACCGCGCTGCAAAGCGAATATTCGCTCTGGGAGCGCGGGGTGGAGGAGGAGATCCTGCCGCTGTGCCAGGATCTCGGCATCGGCTTCGTCCCCTACAGCCCGCTGGGCCGCGGCTTCCTGACCGGCCTGATCAGCCAGCGTTCGGATCTGCCCGAAGGCGATTACCGGCTCAACGATCCGCGCTATTCGGAAGAGAATTTCGCGATCAACATGGGCGTGGTCGATGTGGTAGAACAGATCGCGGTCGCGCACCGGGTATCGCCCGCGCAGATCGCTCTCGCCTGGCTGCTTGCGCAGGGCGAGGACATCGTGCCGATCCCGGGGTCGAAGCGCCGTGCAACACTCGAGGATTCGATGGCCGCGGTGAACGTGTCGTTGAGCGCCGCCGATCTCGACGCACTCGATGCCGCCGCGCCGCCGGGGTCGACCGCAGGCCAGCGTTATGGCGAAATGGGCATGAAGATGGTCCGGCTCTGAGCCCATTCGCGCGCGGGATCGGTCGATGGAGGCACCGGACAGTCCGCCGCCAGATTCGGAAACCCGCGATCGTGCATCGTCCGGTCCGCCCGGAGAGACCGCCGCCGTCAAGCTGTCTTGGATGCAAGTGGCTCTGATGGTGGCAGGACTGGCCGGGCTGGGCGCGATAGAGCTCGCGCTGTACCTGCATTTCTCGGACGTGACCGGCTGGCCGGAAGCCTATGGCATCGAATGCCGCCGCAAATGCTGGGGAACCTATCTGTTCCACAGCCCCCGGTTGCTGTTGCATAACGATCTGAACGAGATCGCGCTGTTCGCGGTGCTATGGGCAGTGGTCTGGGTGCCAGCCCTTGTGCTGTTTCCCATCAGCAAGCAGCTTCGCGCTCGCAAACGACTGAACTAGAGCACCTTCCGTCGCGTCCGCCGGACGATTGTCGCGATGTTACAAAACGAATTCCGAAACGCCATCAATCTGTAATTGTTGCGACGCACAAAAGACGCCGCTCGGATGCAGAGGGCGCGCATTCCACTCAATCTGAGGACATGCGCAATGCCCCGTTTCCCCCTTCGCGTCTCGATGCTCTCGCTCGCCATCGCCCTGTCGGCCAGCCCTGCCCTCGCCCAGGATCAGGCCGATGCCGAGAGCGGCAGCGACAACACCATCATCGTCACCGCGCAGAAGCGCGAGCAGTCGATCCAGGACGTGCCGCTGACCGTCTCTGCCATCAACGGCGAGCAAATGGACAAGATCGGCATCGACGAGTTCGACGAACTGTCCGCCTATATTCCCGGCCTCAACATCCAGGAGCAGAGCGCGAACAATCCGGGGTTCGTCATCCGCGGCATCACCTCTGATTCGGGCAGCGCGCAGATCGCGCCGCGCGTGACCATCTATCTCAACGGCATCGACGTCTCGCGCTCGCGCGGATCGTATTTCGACCTATTCGACATTGACCGGGTCGAGGTGGTGAAGGGCCCGCAGGCGACGCTGTTCGGCACCGCCGCGACGATCGGCGCGATCTCGGTGATCACCGCCAAGCCCGAGCCGGGCTTTTCGGCCGACCTGCGCGGCAGCTACGGCAATTTCAACCTTTATGAGGGCCGCGCGATGATCAATGTCGGCAACGACAGGATCGCCGGGCGCATCGCCGCATCGTACAAGAAGCGCGACGGCTATGTCCGCAACATCGCGGGCGAGCCCGGCACCACCTCGGCGCGCACCACGGCGAACAACCAGGCGGACCTGAACGGCATCGACCAGTTCGCCATTCGCGGATCGCTGCGCATCTGGCCGACCGCCGAGAGCACGATGGACTTCGTGTTCAACTACGAGCAGCAGCGCAACCCCGGCACCGCGTTTAAGTCCGGTTCGATCGCGCCCACCGGCGGCACCACCAGCCCGTTCACCTTCGCCGAACTGGGCGGCGCGCCCGCCGATCTCAGCCGAGCGATCCTGGGCCTGCCCAAGCTGGGTCTGAACCGCGAGGTCTATGATGCCAGCGTGACCTTCCAGACCCCGATGGGCGGCGGATGGTCGCTGACCTCGATCACCGGCTATCGCAAGTTCGACAGCCTCGAGACCTTCGATGCCGACGGCACCGCGCTGTTCTTTCTGGAATTTGCCGAGGACGCACAGGGCGAACAGATGAGCCACGAGACCCGCTTCGCCTATGACAGCGACCGGCTGCGCGGCTTTTTCGGCTTCAACGTGTTTCATGAAGAGGGCACGCAGGCCGTGCCGTTCCTGACCGATGAAGGCACCTATATCAGCTGCGCGCCGTTCCCTGCCTTTGCGCCGGTGCGCAACAACGTCGCTGCAGCGCTCGGCGTGCTCGGCGCCTCGACTTGCGCCGCGCTCAACAGCCCGAATCCGGCGCGCAATGCCACCGCGATCCTGACGCGCGGCGCGGCGACGGTGCTGCCCTATAGCAGCACCTTCACCAATGGCGGCAAGAACACGGTCTATTCGGCCTTTGCCGATCTGACCTTCGACATTTCCGACCGGTTCGAACTGTCGGCGGGCGTGCGCTATCTCTACGAGGAGCGCGCGTCGACCTATACGGCCGTGCAGCCCGGCAGCCAGATCTTCGCCTCATTGGGTGTGCGCGGCGTCTCGCTGCTCGGCGCGGTCGACACCGCAGGCCAGGTGTTCCGCGTCCGCGACAATTTCGATGCGTGGCTGCCGCGCTTCAATGCCCTGTATCGGGTCACCGACCAGGTCAACGTCTACGCCACCATCTCCAAGGGTCGCCGCTCGCCGGTGCTGAACCTCAGCGCCAGCGCGACGGCGGCTGGGCCGGTGCCCAATTTCACGCTCGTGGCAGAAGAAAAGATCTGGAACTACGAGGGCGGCGTCAAGGCGACGTTCGGTGGGTTCTCGGGCTCGATCGGCGCCTTCTACCAGGATTATTCCAACTTCCAGACCAGCTTCTTCAACCAGCAGGGCCAGACCGTGCCGGTCAACGCGGGCAATGCCGGCAATTTCGGCGTGGAAGTCGAAGGCGCGCTGCGGATCGGCGACAACGTCCGCCTGTTCGCCAACTATGCCTATATTGATGCCAAGATCGAATCGCCCAATCCGGCGTTCCAGGACAATCGGTTCCGCCTGCAATCCAAGCACAAGGCGGCCGCGGGCATCGACGTGACGCTGCCGGTGGGCGACAGCGCCGAGCTGTTCTTCTTCCCGACGGTGACCTATTCGAGCAAGCAGTTCTTCGAAATCCCGAACAGCGAGCGGCTGAGCGAGAACGGCTATCTGCTGATCAACGCGCGCGCAGGCGTCCGCTTCGACGAGGGCCGCTACGAAATCACCGCCTTTGCCCGCAACCTCACCAACGAGGATTATCTGATCGACGCGGGCAATACCGGCGGCGCATTCGGCACCGCGACCTTCATCGCGGGCGAACCGCGCCTCTACGGCGTTCAGGTCGCGGCGAAATTCTGACATCGAGACGCATGAAAAACCCTCCCCCTCGATGGGGGAGGGTTGGGTGGGGGTGATCTTCAGGGATCGCGCGCGGGTTTCGAGTTTGCGCTGCTAGCACTCGGCCGCACCCCTCACCCCCTCGCGCACACGCGAGCTTAGAGGTTACGCCTGCAGCACTTCGATCCCGCCCATATAGGGCAGCAGCGCCTCAGGCACGCGCACCGAGCCATCAGCCTGCTGATAATTCTCGACGATCGCCACCAGCGTTCGCCCGATCGCCAGTGCCGAACCGTTGAGCGTATGGACGAACTCGGTGCCCTTCTCGCCCTCGGGGCGGTAGCGGGTGTTCATCCGCCGCGCCTGATAGTCGCCGCAGTTCGAGATGCTGGCGATCTCGCGATAGGCATTCTGTCCCGGCAGCCAGACTTCCAGATCATAGGTCTTGCGGCTCGCCTGGCCCATATCGCCTGCGCACAGCAGCATCTTGCGGTACGGCAGCCCCAGCGCCTGCAGGATGGCCTCGGACGCGGCACACATGCGCTCGTGCTCGGCCTCGGACTGGTCGGGCGCGGCGATGGTGACCAGCTCGACCTTCTCGAACTGGTGCTGGCGGATGAGGCCGCGCGTATCACGCCCGGCAGAGCCCGCCTCGGAGCGGAAGCAGGGTGTCAGCGCGGTCAGCCGGATCGGCAGCTCGGCTGCGGTCAGGATCTGCTCGCGCACGCTGTTGGTCAGGCTGACCTCGGAGGTCGAGATCAGCCAGCGGCCGTCGGTGGTCTGGAACAGGTCCTCGGCGAACTTGGGCAGCTGGCCCACACCGAACACGGCCTCGTCACGCACCAGATAGGGTGTCGCACACTCGGCATAGCCACGCGCCACCTGGGCATCGAGCATGAACTGGCCGAGCGCCCGGTTGAGTCGCGCGATGCCTCCGCGCAGGAAGGTGAAGCGCGCGCCGGAAATCTTCGCGGCCGTCTCGAAATCCATGCCAAGTGCGGGGCCGATATCGGCATGTTCCTTCGGCTCGAAATCGAACTGCGGCTGATCGCCCCAGCGGACAAGCTCGACATTGCCGGTCTCGTCCGCACCATCGGGCACATCGGCAGCGGGCAGGTTGGGAAGCGCGGCGAGCCGCTCGGCCAGCGCGGCATCGCCTGCGCGTGCCTGTTCCTCGAGCTCGCTCAGCCGGGTCTTGAGCTCTGCCACCTCGGCTTTCAGCGCATCGGCCTTTTCGGCATCCTTCTGCGCCATCGCCTGGCCGATCAGCTTCGACGCCTCGTTGCGCCGCGCCTGCGCCGCCTGCGATTCGTTCAGCGCCTCGCGCCGCTTCGCATCGAGCGCGATGATCTCGGCCGCCACTGGCTGCTGCCCCTTGCGGACCAGTGCTGCGTCAAAGGCTTCGGGGTTTTCGCGGATGAATTTGATGTCGTGCATGGGCTGAGCCTATGCCCTGCCCGCCCGCCCCGATGCAATCCGCAATCGTGCGCCTTTCCATGCAAAAAGGGCGACCCCGGTTGGGATCGCCCTTTCCGCTAACGGTCGATGGCGGGCAGCGGTGACGGTCGCTGCCGGGCCGATCAGGCCGCGTTGCGCTTTGCGTCTTCCTTGCGCTTGGCGAAGCGGCGACGCGCTGCCAGTGCAACCGCACCTGCACCGAAGAGCAGGATGGCCGGCGGCGCGGGCACATCGGTGCCGCCATCGGGCGGCGGCGGACCACCGCTCGAACCCGAAGAGGTGCTCGACGAGGAGGAAGACGAAGACGACGAACTGGAGCTCGACGAACCCGAGGAGCCGGTGCTGCCGCTCGATCCGGTCGAGGTGCTGGTGCCGCCAAAGCTCGACGAGGTGCTGCTCGATGTGGCGCCCGACGAGGTGCTGGACGAGGTCGAGCTGCTGGACGACGAGGACGAACCGCTCGAACCGCTCGAGCCCGAGGACCCGGTCGAACCGCTCGATCCAGTCGAACCCGACGATCCGGTGGACCCTGTCGAACCGCTCGAACCCGAAGAACCGCTGCTGGTCGACGAGCTGGAAGAGCTGCTCGACGACGACGAGGACGAGCCGCTGGAACCCGAGGAACCGCTCGAGCCAGACGAACCCGACGAGCCCGAAGAACCGCTCGAGCCGGAAGAGCCGCTCGAACCGCCAGGCTTGCCCGGGTGACCGGGCTTGCCGGGATAGCCGGGCTTGTCGCCGCCCGAAGAGGACGAACTCGACGAGGAGGAACTGGAAGAGGAAGAGCTCGACGAGGAAGAGGACGACGAGGAGCTGGACGAGCTGACATTGCCCGAAGACGAGGAAACGTTGCCCGAGGACGTGCTGACGCCGCCCGTCGAGGTCGAAACGCCACCGGTCGAGGTCGAGACGCCGCCCGTGGAAGTCGAAACGCCGCCGGTCGAGGTCGAGATACCACCCGTCGAGATGTTGCCCGACGAGGTGCTGGTCGATCCGCCCGTGCTGGTGAAACCACCGGTCGAGGTGCTGGTCGATCCGCCGGTGCTGGTGAAGCCGCCGGTCGAAGTGCTGGTCGATCCGGTCGACGAGATCACGACGCTGCCGCCGCCACCGCCGCCGCCACCAAAGAAGCCGCCGAAGAAACCGCCGCCAAAGCCACCGCCGAAACCGCCGAGGCCGCCACCGACGACCACGGGGAAACCGCCACCGCCGCCCGAGAAGCCGCCCGAATCCTGCTGCGGATAGGCCGGCAGCGGCAGCGGGATCGGCGCCTGCTGCGTCGTCACGGTCACGACCTGCGGCGTGGCCTGGACCGGGGTGCGGGCAACCATGCGGCGCGCGCGCTTGACCTTGCGGACCGGTGCCTTGGCAATCTGGCGACCGCGAATCGGCTTGGTCGTCTTCGTCTGGCGATACTGCTTGACCTGGGCAGGCGGGGTGTCGGCGACATGGACAGCGCCACCACCGATGATCGCTCCGCCGCAAGTGCAGGCACACAGTTTTGCCAAGGCCATCCGTACAGACATTGTGTTTTCTCTCTCAGACCTGGGGCCATTCCGGGGCCCGTGGAGCAAGAACCAGGGCCGGGGTCAGCGTCCCGATATGCAATGCAAGCCAGAACAAAGCGTTAATCTCAATGGTGTTAACCTTGATTTGACAAGCTGCGCGACAAAAATCTGCGGCATTGCCGGGCACAGTGGGCCTGCTGTCCCGATTTGAAACCGAAAAACCGGACAAAATTAACCGATGCTATCTACCACGGCGCCTGGCAGGGCCGGATTTGGGATTGACGGTACGGCCTGCACCGATGTGTCCGAAAAAGCGTCGATTAGTCCCTGATTCTAAGGTTTTTGCCGCTTGTATGGCCCCAAGCCGGTGGCTATAGGCCGCTGCAACCAAAGGCCGACGGGACGTGCCTGATCTGGGCGCGGAGCGGCGGTGCTGCAAACACCACCGGGAGCATTCAATGGCGTCCATCTCCACGGCTATCGATGACATCGATGTGCTGGCCAAGGCGCGCAGGAACATCGCGGGCGATTATTTTCCATCGCCCGACGAGGAATACATGTCCCCGCGCCAGCTGGAATATTTCCGTACGCTTTTGCAGGAATGGAAGCGGTCCATCCTGGCCGCGTCCAAGGACACGCTGCAGCAGCTGCAGGACGGCCCGATGCGCGAGCCCGATCTTAACGATCGCGCGTCGAGCGAGACCGACTGGGGCATCGAACTGCGCACCCGCGACCGGCAGCGCAAGCTCATCGCCAAGATCGATTCCGCGCTGCGCCGGATCGACGAGGGCGAATATGGCTATTGCGAGGTCACAGGCGAGCCGATCGGTCTGGGCCGACTGGTCGCCCGCCCCATCGCGACGATGACGGTCGAGGCGCAGGAAGCGCATGAACGCCGTGAGAAAATCTCTCGCGACGACTGACGTCCGGCCCGCCCTGGCAGCCACCGGTTAACCAATTGGCGACACTCTTGGCGCTATAAGAGAGGCGTGCATCACTTCCCTCCATATTGGGGGGAACTGCCTCTCTTGCCACGCTGGAAGCCAGACCGATGAATATGCCTGTCAGCCCGAAATCTCTCGATGTTCAGGAGAGCCGTGCGAGAGACAGCTTGTTCCTGCTCGCCGAACTCACGCTGGAAGACAGCGGCGAGCGCCACAAGGTCAAGGTGCGCAATCTTTCCAGCGGCGGCATGATGGTCGAATCCGAGCTCGAGGTGACCCAGGGCCAGCGCATCGTCGTCGAACTGCGCAATATCGGCCATGTTCGCGGGCAGATTGCCTGGGTGCGCAGCGAGAAATTCGGCGTCGCCTTCGATCGCCAGATCAATCCCAAGCTCGCCCGCAAGCCGGTGGGCACCACGCAGGAAACGCCGCGCTTCCTGCGGGTGCTTGATGCGTATAGCCCGTCCTATCCGCGTCAGCGCTGACGCCGGGGGCCCCTCTCCTTACCCATCATTTGCCGCGCTCGGCAGCTCGCTATTCTGCGCGCCGATGCTCTGCGGGGCCAGCCGCTGATTGGCCGGGCTGCCGGTGAACGCGATCGGATGACGCAGCGTGCGATAGGGCCCGATATGCGGCGCTGCCATGTCCATGAAGAAGCCGGTGGCCTTGAGATGCGGATCGTCAGGCACCTTCTCGATCGGGTTGAACCGCATTGCCGGAATGTCTTCCTTGTCGAGCAGTTCGACCCATTCGTCGGTGGTCTTTGTCGCGGCGACTTCCTCGATGATCGCATAGAGGTCGCCTGTATGCTTGGTGCGCTCCTCATAGGTTGAAAAGCGCGGATCTTCGAACACGCCCGGTCGCCCCCCGATCTCGAAGAACCGTGCCCATTGCCGGTCGACATAGGGGACGATGGCGATGAAGCCGTCCTTGGTCGGATAGGGCCTGCGCCGCGGGTTGATCGACCGGGTATAGCCGAACTTGCCATCGCCGGGGAAAGTCTGGCCGTACAGGTTCTCCACCATGTTGAAGAAGGTGAAGCATTCGAACATCGGGACCGACACGAACTGCCCCTCGCCCGTACGCTGACGGTGCACCACCGCAGCGAGCGTCGCGATCGTGGCGAACAGCCCCACCGTCTTGTCCGCGACCAGCGACGGGGTGTAACTCGGCGGACCGTCCGACCGCTTGGCATAGAGATCGGCCCAGCCCGATGCCGCCTGGACCAGATCGTCATAGGCCTGGCGCTTGCCATAGGGGCCATCGGCGCCATAGCCGCAGCAATGGATGTAGATGATGTTCGGGTTGATCGCCTTGACCGATTCATAATCGAGCCCGAGCCGCGCCATCCCCGCCATGCGAACATTGTGGAAAAACACGTCCGCCTCGCGCAGCAGCGTCTCGAGCTGTGCCTTGCCCAGTTCTTCGCGCCCATCGATCGTCACCGATTTCTTGTTGCGGTTGAGCGCCATGAAGATCGGCCCCAGATCGCCGGTCGGCGACGATCCGGCATAGCGCATCATGTCGCCGGCATGGGTGCCGCCCTTGTTCTCGACCTTGATCACGTTCGCGCCCATATCGGCCAGCATCATCGTCGCCAGCGGACCCATGACCACGCTCGACATGTCCAGCACGCGCACCCCTGCAAGCGGCCCGGTCGCCGCAACATCGCCTATCGTCCAGATTGCTTCAGCCACTTGGGCATTCCTCCTTGCTGATTACTGTCATTTCGCCTGTCACTTTAGGGGCACATAGGTCGTAAAATCGTTCAAAATTGGGACCAAATCCTCGGAAATGCGCCATTTCGGTCCGACTTGCCCGTTGCGAATAACACCATTGTGGAGCTAATGTCCGCCGCGCCGGAAGGGGTGTTTCGGTTTCGCACGACGAGTCGCATCCGTTCCCGTTGGGGGCTTTATGATACTGGGACTTTTTGAGAGCGCTGAACAGCGCAGCAAGGACGCGCGCGACCTGGACAATATGTTCAAGCGCTATGGCGATGATATCCTGAACGTGCTGCAGGCACGCGCTGACGATACCAAGCTGCGCGACCGTGACCGCAAGCACTGGGCGCGCCTGCTGCGCAAGGCCAAGTCGCGTTTCGGCTGAGGCCGGCAGGCCAGGGCTCATCGCATCATCGCCTTTGGTCGAAGCGACGACCCACCATCGCGCTGGCGATATTGACCTTCTGGATATCGATAGCACCTCCGGCAATGCCCCAGCCCCAGGCGTCGCGCATGCGGCGTTCCATGGGATATTGGGTGGAATAGCCATAGCCGCCCATCAGCTGGACGGCATTGCCGGTGACCGAGCGCGCGATCTGGTTGGCAAAGCACTTGGCCGATGAGCTGTCGAGGATCGAGGGCAGACCCTGGTCCGAATTGGCCGCCGCGCGCCAGATCAGCAACCTGGCCGCCTCGACCTCGATCTGCATTTCAGCGAGCTTCATCTGCACCGCCTGGAAATCGACCAGCGGCTTGCCGAACTGCTGCCGGTCCTGGACATAGCCAAGCACGTCCTCCAGCGCACCCGAGGCCTGGCCCAGCGCCATGGTAGCATTGCCGCAACGCTCCAGGTCGAACGCCTCCATCAGCTTGGCAAAACCGCCTGCCGGGACGACGATATTCCCTTCGGGCACGACGCAATCGTCGAACATCAGATCGGCCGAGGGCACGCCGCGAAAGCCCATCAGCGTCTCGGGTTGGCCGAAGCTGAGGCCGGGCGTGCCCTTTTCCACCAGCACCGCGCCGATGCCCTTGGCGCCCGGCGCGTCGGAAAGGCGGGTATAGACCAGATAGGCGTCCGAATGCCCACCGCCTGAGCACCAGCGCTTGGTGCCGTTGATGGTCACCTTGCCATCGGCGATCACGCCGCGCGTGGAGAGGTCGGTGAGCGCGGTGCCCGCCGCCGGTTCGGACATCGATACGGCGACGATCATCTCGCCCGCGCAGACCTGCGGCACGATCCGCTGCTTCAGCGCATCGGGAGCGAAATGCTGGATCGCCCGAACGGGTCCGACACAGGCTTCGAATACGGGAAACGCGACGGCGGAACTAACCTTGGCCAGCTCTTCCAGCACGATCAGTGCGTCCAGATTGGTGAGCCCCAGACCACCCAGCGCTTCGGGCGTGTTGATGCCCAGCAGGCCCATTTCGGCATAGCGGCGCACCATGTCGCGCGGGACCGGGCGGTTGTCGCGCTCCAGCTCGGCGGCCAGCGGCACCAGCTCGGCCTGCGCGAACCGCCGCACCGTCTCGCGCAGCGCGACCTGCTCGTCCGAAAGGCTGAAATCCATCTCCACACCCCGTGTTAATCGTCCGGTTAACAACGGGATGCGGGAGAAAAGAGCCCGCGTCAATGCCCAGTTCTGTCAGGCAGCGATGCGGGGCTGGTCGCGGTCAGTCGCCGGTCAGGATGCGATCGACCAACTGCTTCACCGTTGGCACGAAGCCGTTCGAATAGAACGGATCGGTGCCGAAATTATAGGCGGCGTGCCCTGCGAACATCAGGTTCTTGTCCGGGTCGTCGCCATGCGCGATGTTCTGCAGCGCCTTCTGGATGCAGAAGCTGCGCGGATCGGCGAGATAACCGGTCGAGTTGTTATCATGGTCCTTCCACGACGAGAACGCGCAATGCGACAGACAGCCCATGCAATCGGTCTGGTCCTTGCGGATTTCGGCGCGTTCGTGCGGAGTGACGAAGATCAGCGTGTTGTCCGGCGTCTTGAGCGCGGTGGTAAAGCCTTGTGCATCCCAGCGGCGCGCGCGATCAAGATCAGCAGGCGCCACCCAGAAATTCTTGCCCTTCACTCCACAATCGAGCTGTGCGGTATGTTCGCCCGCCATTTCGGTGGAGAACGGAATCTGCCGTTCGGACCGGGCCTCGAGCGACTTGAGGAACGGGTTGCGCACCGCGCTCGAGTAAAAGCCGGTCGGGCTGAACCGCTGCAGCAGCACATCGCCTTCCTGGATCTTGGTCAGCTCGTCCTTCCACTTCTGCGGGATCGGGCTTTCCTGCGTCAGCAGCGGACGGGTGCCGTACTGGAACGCGATCTGGCCGAGTTCGGGATTGTCGATCCAGTGCTCCCAGTCGCGCAGATACCATACGCCGCCCGCCATGATGATCGGGACATCGTCCGAAATGCCTTCGGCGCGCATCGTGTCGCGCAGCGCCTTGACGCGCGGATAGGGGTCCTGCGGCTGGCGCGGATCTTCGGCATTGGAAAGGCCGTTATGCCCTCCCGCAAGCCAGGGGTCCTCATAGACCACCGCAGCCATCAGCTCGCTGACCTTGTGATAGGCGCGCTTCCACAGCGCACGGAAGGCCCGGGCCGAGCTGATGATCGGCAGGTAGTTGACGTTATACTGCGCAGCGATCTCGGACAGCTTGTAGGGCATGCCCGCACCGCAGGTGACGCCCGCGACCATGCCGCGCGTGCGCTCGAGGATGCCGTGCAGGATCTGCTGCGCGCCGCCCATTTCCCACAGCACGTTGATGTTGATCGCGCCCTGGCCGCCGGCGATCTCGAACGCGCGCTTGACCTGCGCGACACCGCCCTCGATGCCGTAGCGGATCAGCTCCTGGTGCCGTTCGGCGCGGGTGCGTCCGTGATATATCTGCGGGATGACATTGCCGTTTTCGTCATAGCTGTCGGCATTGACCGCCGACACCGTACCAATGCCGCCCGCTGCGGCCCAGGCGCCCGAACTGGCGTGATTGGTGGCGGAAACCCCCTTGCCGCCCTCGATCAACGGCCAGACCTCGCGTCCGCCATAGATGATCGGCTTCAAACCCTTGAACACGTATCCGCTCCCACTTTGCCCCATGCCGGTATAGGCATGCTGCGCACAAAAAGACCAATGAAAAACCGATGAATGCCGCTGCCGGTTACCTCTCAAGACCCGGGCTGATCGCAACCCCTGATCCTGCCCGGCTCCAGTGCCGGGCCAACCGCTTCGAACCGCGCGAAATAACCCGCGATGTCGGGCTTTTCGATGAACTCGACCAACTTGTAGCCCACCGCCTCGAACTCGCAGAACAAGAGCTTGGGCGGAATGCCGTGCCGGTTGGTCGGTCGGTCGACGTCGACCACGATCACCTGCCCGCCCTTTTTGAGCGCCGGCCGCAACCGCCAGATGAACGCATAGGGTTCGGTCACCTCATGATACATATGGACCATGAAGATGCGGTCGAAGCTGTTCTCGGGCAGGCGCGGATCGTCGATATCGCCGGGCTTGATCGAGACATTGTCGAGCCGCTCGCGCTCGACGCGCATGCCCAGCCGCTTGAGCGCCGCATCGTCGATATCCTGCGCCAGCACGCGGCCCTCAGCTCCCACGCGCTCGGCTAGGCGCACGGTATAATAGCCGTTGCCCGCGCCGATATCGGCCACGGTCATGCCCGGCGTGATCCCGGCCAGGTCCATGACCTTGGTCGCCTCGTTGCGGTCGTCGCGGGCTTCCTCGTTCGAGAATTCGTTGCTGACCACGCCCGCCACCGGGCGATCGGCGCGCGGGAAGGTACGCGCGGTCTCGGGTCGGTCGCTTTCGTCGCTGGCGGCCGGCTGACAGGCGGCGAGCACCGCCGTTGCCAGCAGCAACCACGCAAACCGACCCGGACGGTCAGTCGACATCTTCGACATCGACTTTCTCGCCGGTGACCTTCTGCGACAGTGCGGCCGCCATGAACGGATCGATCGCACCGTCGAGCACGTCGCCCGGCGAGGTCGAGGTCACGCCGGTGCGCAGGTCCTTGACCAGCTGATAGGGCTGGAGCACGTACGAGCGGATCTGGTGCCCCCAGCCGATCTCGGTCTTGGCGGCATATTCGCCCGAAGCCTCGGCCTCGCGCTTCTGCATTTCCGCCTCGTACATCCGCGCCTTGAGCATGTTCATCGCGGTGGCGCGGTTCTTGTGCTGCGACCGGTCATTCTGGCTGGCGACGATGATGCCCGAGGGAATGTGCGTGATGCGCACCGCGGAGTCGGTGGTGTTGACGTGCTGACCGCCCGCACCCGAGGCGCGATAGGTGTCGATCTTGAGATCGCTCTCCTTGATGTCGATCTCGAAGCTGTCGTCGATCACCGGATAGACCCAGACGCTCGAGAAGCTGGTATGCCGCCGCGCCGAGCTGTCATAGGGCGAGATGCGCACCAGCCGGTGCACGCCGCTTTCGGTCTTGGCCCAGCCATAGGCATTCTCGCCCTTGATGAGCAGCGTCGCGGACTTGATGCCCGCCTGTTCGCCCGCGTGATAATCGACCAGCTCGACCTTGTAGCCGCGCCGCTCGGCCCAGCGCGAATACATGCGCTGCAACATCTCGGCCCAGTCCTGGCTCTCGGTGCCGCCGGCCCCGGCATGGACTTCGAGATAGGTGTCGTAGCTGTCCGCCTCGCCCGCGAGCAGCGCCTGAACCTTGTCGCGCTCAGCGCGCTCGGAAAGCGCCTTCAGCGTCGCCAGCCCCTCGGCCACGGTCTCGTCATCGCCCTCGGCCTCGCCCAGTTCGACGAATTCGATCGCATCGGCCATTTCCTGGCTGATCTCGTCGACCGTGCCGATCGCCTGTTCCAGCCGCCGCCGCTCGCGCATCACCTCTTCTGCCGATTTGGGATCGTTCCACAGCGTCGGGTCCTCGACGCGCGCGTTGAGCTCGTCGAGGCGACGCAACGCGCGGTCCCAGTCCAGGAACTTGCGGACCAGCGCCAACGCGGCGTTGATGCTATCGATATGGGCCTGCCCTTCGGCACGCATGGGGGTCACTCCTGATTAAATCGTGCCGCGCTCTAGCCTATCGCCCGGCAATCGCAAAGCCCTGCGGATATGGTGATTGAACTTGGCCAGCGATAGCCTAGATTCGCAGGATGCACGGCACCCCCGGTCCGGTCACCATCGATCTCAACATGCTGATGCGGGCCTATGCCATCGGCATCTTCCCCATGGCCGATGCGCGCGACGATGTCGATGTCTTCTGGGTCGAGCCCGAAATGCGCGCAATCCTGCCGCTCGACGGCTTCCGCTTTTCCACCTCGCTGCGCAAGGCGGTGCGACAGGACCGGTTCACTGTCACCTGCAACCGCGCCTTTGCCAAGGTCATCGCGATGTGCGCCGAGTCAGCCCAGGGCCGCGAGCAGACCTGGATCAATCGCACCATCGAGGCGAGTTTCATCGCGCTGCACAATCAGGGACGCGCGCACAGCGTGGAATGCTGGCGCGAGGGCGAGCTGGTCGGCGGGCTCTACGGGGTAGAGATCGGCCGCGCGTTCTGCGGCGAGAGCATGTTCAGCCGCGCGACCGATGCCAGCAAGGTCGCGCTCGCCTGGCTGGTCGCGGCGATGCGCAAGGGCGGGCTGACATTGCTCGACTGCCAGTTCATCACCCCGCATCTCGCCTCGATGGGCGCGATCGAGCTGCCCCAGGGCGAGTATCTCAAGCTGCTGAACGAGGCGATCTGCGATTCGCCCTATGCGCCGCCGCGGGTACAACGGCCGCATCCGGTGATGCCGGGGCTTTATTCGGTATCAGTCGAGGGGGTCGCCGGGCCTGGCGCCGAATCGGGGCTGGTCGCGGGGTTTTCGGCACTGGCCGGAGCCGATGCGGTTGGCGCAGCCGACGAACCGCCCTTACCGGCTTCCTCGACCGGCGCATCTTCACCCGGATATTCCATCGCGCACTTCTTGACCCAGACGTCGTAGATCGGGTGCTCGACGACGTTGAGCGAGGGCGATTCCTTGAACACCCAGCCAGAGAACACGCGCTTCCACACCGGATCGGACGAGCGCGTGGCGCGCTCCTGAACCAGCAGCTGCACGAACGCGCCGGTTTCGGGCACCTGTTCCCAGGGCGCGGTGCGCTCGCAGGCCGAGAGGCGGACGATCGCATTGCCGACACGGCGCGATTCGCCCGGCTTCATTTCCAGATCGCGGGTTTCGCCGTTGCGCTTGTTGAGCAGCGCGATGGTCGCGACGCGCTGCGCCATGGGCGTAGCCTCGCCTGCCGCAGCCGCCTGGACCGGCGGCGGGGTGGAGGGGCGAAGCGCAACCTTCTTGGGGGCGGACTGCTGTCCGGACCTGAACAGCTGGTCGCCGAACTGCATCCAGCCATAGACGCCTGCCCCTGCGAGCGCGGCGACGACGATGAGAATGGCGAGGATTCGCCCGCGCGTCACGCCTCAGGCGTCCACGCTTCATAATCGCCGGTGGCAGCGGCGCGAACGCCGCCACGTTCCAGCGCGCCGGCAGGGCGATAAGCGGAAGGCGTGCCGGTCAGGTTGGGAACATAGTCCTTTTCCCAGATCCGCGGCGGCGGCAGATGGCTTTCGGGGATCGCATCATAGCTGTGATGCAGCCAGCCGTGCCATTCAGACGGAACGCGGCTCGCGTCGTTGGCGCCCTTGTACAGCACCCAGCGGCGCTCCTTCTGGCCCTTTTTGGGCTTGGAGCGGAAATAGGTGTTGCCCTGATGGTCTTCGCCGACCTTCTCACCGTTCAGCGCGCTGAACAGATGCGTTCCGACGGTCGCCCCGTCCCACCAGGTGAAGATTTTTGCCAATAGTCCCATGAGCGCCCGCTTAATGCCAAGCGACCGAAAGGGGAAGATGCTTTTGCACCGAAAAGACCGGGCAACACGCCTTTGCCGCTGCAGATAAAGGTGAAGCGGGATGGCAGGGCCATCCCGCTTCTATCCGTAGGTGCGACCCGTCAGGATAAGGTGACCAGGGCATTGCGGCCCCGGCAATCAGGTTCAGCCAGCCAGCGCCATCTGCTTGTCGGAAACAAGCCGGTGCATCGCCTTTTGCAGCTTCTCGAAGGCGCGCACCTCGATCTGGCGCACGCGCTCGCGGCTAACATTATAGACCTGGCTCAGCTCTTCCAGCGTCTTGGGGTCATCGACCAGACGCCGCTCGTTGAGAATGTGCCGCTCGCGCTCATTGAGCGATTCCATCGCTTCGCCGAGTAGCTTGTGGCGAATTTCGGCCTCCTGCGCATCGGCGACCGCAACATCCTGCAACGGTGCATCGTCGGTCAGCCAATCCATCCACTGACCGTCACCATCCTCGCGCACCGAAACGTTGAGCGAAGCATCGCCGCCCATCGCCATGCGGCGGTTCATGTTGACGACTTCGGTCTCCGACACGCCCAGCTTGGTCGCGATCGCCTTGACATCGTCGGGATGCAGATCGCCATCCTCGAACGCGCGCAGGTTGTTCTTCATCCGGCGAAGGTTGAAGAACAGCTTTTTCTGCGCGGCGGTGGTGCCCATCTTCACGAGGCTCCAGCTGCGCAGGATATATTCCTGGATCGACGCCTTGATCCACCACATCGCATAGGTGGCCAGGCGGAAGCCGCGATCGGGCTCGAATTTCTTCACGCCCTGCATCAGACCGATATTGCCTTCGGAAATCAGCTCGCTCACCGGCAGGCCATAGCCGCGATAGCCCATCGCGATCTTCGCCACGAGGCGCAGATGCGAGGTAACCAGCTGGGCAGCGGCCTCGGGATCCTGATGTTCCTGATAGCGCTTGGCCAGCATATATTCCTGCTCGGGCTTGAGCAGGGGATATTTGCGGATTTCGGTGAGGTAACGGTTCAGGCTGGCCTCTCCGCCAAGGGCGGGGATGGTGGCCGGGACACTACGGATCTCGCTCATTTTTTCCCTTTCTGCCAATCCGTTATGCGGGCCTCAATGGAGCGCCCGTCATGGGGATCGCATTTCGACTTGCAACCTAAACACGCAATCTATCCAAAAGTTCCGCCATGTCGGCCGGAATCGGACTAAAAAAGTCGCATTCAGATCCAGTCACCGGATGTATAAAGCCCAGCCGCTGGGCATGCAATGCCTGACGCCGGAAATCCGCCGCCCTGAGCAGATCGCGTAACGGCTTTGGTGGCCGGGAATAAAGCGGATCGCCGAGCAGCGCATGGCCGATGCTGGCCATGTGCACGCGCACCTGGTGTGTCCGCCCGGTCTCCAGCCGGCACTCGATCCGGGTCGCGTCCCTGAGCCGCTCCTCGGTGCTATAGTGGGTGACGGCATGCTTGCCCTTCCCCTCACCCACCAGCGCCATCTTCTTGCGGTCATGGTCGCTGCGGCCGATATTGCCGCGCACCGTACCATTGGCCGGATTGGGCCGCCCCTGCACGACCGCGACATAGCGCCGGTTGATCGAATGTTCGGCAAATTGTGCGGCAAGACCCAGATGCGCGGAATCGGTCTTGGCGACGACGAGCAGCCCTGAGGTATCCTTGTCGATCCGATGGACGATGCCTGGCCGCGCCACACCACCGATGCCCGAAAGCTGGCCCCGGCAGTGGTGCAGCAGCGCATTGACCAGTGTCCCATCGGCATGCCCCGCTGCCGGGTGCACCACCAGCCCCGCAGGCTTGTCGACCACCAGCAGATGCTCGTCCTCGAACACGATGTCGAGCGCGATGGCCTGCGCCTCGGCGTCGAGCGGCTGGGCCTGCGGCAGCGCGATCGCATAGGCCATGCCCGTGGCCAGCTTGACAGATGGCCGGTTGGCGATCCTGCCGCCCAGCGTCACCGCGCCTTCCAGGATCAGCGCCTTGATCCGCTCGCGCGACAGGTCGAGTTCGGCCTGGGCCAGCCCCGCATCGATGCGCAGACCTGCCGCGCTTTCGGGAATCGTGCCGGTCCTGACCTCGCCTGCCGAACTGGTACTGGATTGCCGGTCATTCATCGCTATCCTCTGGCCGATGCCGGTCCTGCTTTCAAGCGCGCTCCACCACCAGCTGCTGGCCGAGGCCGCAGCGGCATTCCCGCACGAATGCTGCGGACTGCTGTTCGGTTCACCTGATCGGATCGACGCGGCGCAGCCTTGCGCCAATGTCGCTGATGATCCGGCGCGCACCTTCGAAATCGATCCCGCAGCGCTGATCGCGGCCGAGCGGGTAGCACGCAGCGGCGGGAAACGCCTTGTGGGATATTATCATTCGCATCCCAATGGCCGCGCCGAGCCATCGCCGCGCGACGCCAGCGATGCCGCGCGCGACGACCGACTGTGGCTGATCGTTGCCGGCGACGGGATCACCGCCTGGCAAGCCTCAGCGCATGGGGCGCTGCACGGCGTGTTTGATCCCGTCGAAATCCTGCTGCCCGCCTCATGACCGGCTCGGTTGGACGTCCGCGTTACACGATGCTGCATTAAGGCTTGAACCCATGCGGCATTTTCGCCACATCGACCGCAAGCGGAATTGCCCCGTTATTTGCCCTTTTCTTTCCGATTATCGCCACAAGGCCAGCATCCCACCATGCCCAGCACCGCAGACATGAACGAAACCGAACTCGCCAGCCTGTTGTGCTCGCGACTGTGCCATGACCTGCTCAGCCCGATCGGCGCGATGAACAATGGCCTGGAACTGCTCGCCGACGAGACCGACCCGGAGATGCGCGCCCGATGCATCGAGTTGCTGAGCGACAGCGCACGCGCCTCTGCTAACAAGCTCAAGTTCTTCCGCCTCGCCTTTGGCGCAGCGGGAGGTTTTGGCGATAAGGTCGATGTCAGCGAGCCGCGCCAGCTGATCGAGGGCCTGGTCGCCGACAAGCCGCGTGTCGAGATGCAATGGCACGTGCCCAGCGCCATGCTCGCCAAGCCCGCGGTCAAGGTGCTCCTCAACCTCGCGCTGATCGGGCTCGATGGTCTGGTGCGCGGCGGGCAACTGATCATCGCGGCGGAAGAACAGGACGGCACGTGCGAAATCGCGGTCAACGCAACCGGCCCCAAGGTGGTGATCGATGAATCGCTGGTGGCAGCCTTGCAGGGCGATATCGGCGGCGCGGTGCTGAGCCCGCGCACCGCACCCGCGTTCATGATCGAGCGGATTGCCCGGTCGCATGGTGGCACCATCCAGCTTGCCGCTGCGCCGGAATCGCTGGTCATCGGCGCGATGCTGCGCGTCTGAGCCTTGAGCCCGGGTCGCACCGCAACCTGATCTTAACCATATTCGGCGCAAACCGTCCGCCAGCGCTTGCGGACGGTGACGATGGACGACCTAATTCAGGAATTTATTGCTGAGACCCGCGAAACGCTGGACGCGCTTGCCAGCGAGCTGGTGCTGTGGGAGCAGAACCCGCGCGACAGCGAGCGGCTCGATGCGATCTTCCGCTTCGTCCACACCGTCAAAGGCAGCTGCGGCTTTCTCAACCTTCCCCGTTTCGAGCGGCTGAGTCACGCGGCAGAGGACGTGCTGGCACAGGTGCGCGATGGCCGGCGCGATGCCTCGGCGCAACTGGTCGACGCGGTGCTCGCGGTGATCGACCAGATCGGCGAGCTGATCGTTGTCATGGAAACCGGCGAGGCGCTGCCCGACAGCACCGATGCCGACCTGATTGCTGCGCTCAACCGCGACATCGCTCCGCCCATGCCCGATCCGGACGTCGAGGACGTCGCCTTGCCATCGGAAACGGACCAGGCGCGCAGGCAGGCGGTTGTTCGGTCGATCCGCGTTCCGCTGGAGCTGATCGATCATCTGATGAACGGCGTGTCGGACATGGTGCTGGCGCGCAACGAAGTCGCCCGCTGCCTGCGCGACGAGCAGAACGGCACCACGCTGGAAAACGCTTTCGAGCGCCTCTCCGCCTGCATCGCCGACATGCGCGACGCCATCGGCCAGACGCGGATGCAGCGGATCGAGCGCATCTTTTCTCCGCTGCCCCGGCTGGTGCGCGATCTGTGCGCAGACCTCGGCAAGCAGGTCGATCTGCGCACATCTGGCAGCAATGTGGAGCTCGATCGCGAGATGATCGAGATGATCCGCGACCCGCTCACCCATATCATCCGCAACGCGATCGACCATGGCATCGAAACGCCCGCCGCGCGGCGGATTGTCGGCAAGCCCGAAACCGGGCGGCTGAGCATTGCCGCGCGCCAGTCGGGCAACCAGATCCTGATCGAGATCAGCGATGACGGCCGCGGAATCGATACCGAAAAGCTCGTTGCCCGCGCGCTGGCTGCGCGCATCCGCAATCCGTCCGAAGTCACGGGCCTTAGCGAACGCGCCCGGCTCGAACTGATCTTCGCGCCTGGGCTTTCCACCGCCGACCATGTCAGCGCCATTTCCGGGCGCGGCGTAGGCATGGACGTCGTCCGATCCAATATCGAGCGGATCGGCGGCTCGATCGATCTGGAAAACCAGCCGGGCCGGGGTCTTCGCGTGATCCTGCGCGTCCCGCTGACGCTCACGATCATTCCGTGTCTGACGGTGCGGGCCGGTGGGCAGGAATTCGCGATGCCGCGATCGGCGATCCGCGAGATCCTGTTCGACAGCAACAGCCAGGTGCGCATCCAGCAGGTCGGTGGCTGCGACCTTGCCTATCTTCGCGGCGAATGCCTGCCCTATGTTGCGCTGGAAACGCTGCTGGGACTGGATGTCGATCCGGAGCCGCAAGCGCGGCACCGCACGATCATTTCGGTCAACGCCGCATCGGACCTGCGCTATGCGCTGTCGGTCGAGGCGGTGATCGACCACGAGGAACTTGTGGTCCGTCCCGGCGCGCCCGTCATCATGGCCGATGGCCTCTACGCGGGCACCACCCTGCCCGACAATGGGCGGCCGATGCTGCTGCTCGACCCGCTGGGTCTGGCGCATCGCGCCCGCCTGAACGAAATGCCCAAGCCCGCGCAGGCCCTCGAGGAAGAGGAAGGCACATCACCGAAGATCGACGGCGGTTCGGCCTTGTTGTTCAAGGAACTAAGCGGCGAGTTGCGGTTGATCGCGCTGGCCGCGGTCGAGCGGGTCGAGGATGTCGACAGCACCCGGCTCGCCATGGCGGCAGGCCAGATGCGGCTGAGCATCGATGGCGAAAGCCGTGCCGTGATCGG
This sequence comes from Blastomonas ursincola, assembly GCF_013607875.1. Taxonomy (GTDB): domain Bacteria; phylum Pseudomonadota; class Alphaproteobacteria; order Sphingomonadales; family Sphingomonadaceae; genus Blastomonas; species Blastomonas ursincola. The sequence continues at coordinate 975,945 of NZ_VDES01000002.1, read as the reverse complement.
CCTTTCGGCACGTCCCGAGGCCCCCTTCACCAAGTTGCTGCACCTCACCGATGGCCGCGTTCATGCGCTTTATGCCGTCGATGATGTCATCGATATCGTGCGGCTGCCCTCGCATGTCGAACCGGCGCCGCAGCCGGGCCTGATCGGCGGGGTCGCGCTGATCGGCGATCTGCAGCTCGAGGTGCTCGACGTGCACTGGATCTTCAGCATGCTGCCGGGCGCGGCCCCCGCCACCGACCGGCCCGTCTGCCGCCTGATCGGCGAGGACGATGCCTGGACGCGCAGCATTCTGGCACCGCTTGTGGCCGCGGCCGGCTATAACCCGGTCGTGGCGCGGCCCGGCGATGCGATTGACGGCGATGCCGCGATCAGCATCATCGTCGGCGACCTTCCCGTCGCCCCGTCCGCCGTCGGCGGTCAGGTCATCCGCCTGAGCGATACTCTGGCCTCCGCCAGCGCCGATGCGGACACCATCTACCGCTATGACCGCGCCGGCCTGCTGGGCCGCCTGATCGCGGGCCAGCAGAGGCAAAGCGCATGAAGGACCTCTTTCTCATCGCCATCATCGCGGGCGAGACGGTCGCATTCCCGTCCGAGCGGATCGACAGCGTCGTCAAGGTGCGCGAGTCGGTCCCGGTGCCGTCGGCCGCGCCGTTCATCTCGGGCCTGTTCGCGCTGCGCAGCCGGGTGCTGACGCTCATCGACTGCCAGTATTTCGTCACCGGCGAACCTGCCGAACTGATCCCCGGTCAACCCGCCATCGTGGTCAATATCGGCGGGTGCAGCTATGGCCTGCTGGTCGATGACGTGCTCGACGTCGTGCCGATCCGCACGGCGCCGCTGCCGCTTCCCAGCCAGCTGCCCGCAGGCTGGAGCGAAATCGGGCGCTCGCTGCTCGAGCATGAGAGCGAAACCCTGTTGCTCATCGATCCCGATTACATGGTCAATCCCGCCATGCGCCGCGCCGCCTGACCCGAAGCGGTGCATCCAAAATTCGAAAGCCTTTTCGCGCCGTTAAGCTGCTGCTTACCAATGGGCCATACATTCATCCGCAGCGCATGTGCCGCAGGGAGGCCGCTTTGATGAAAACGTGTCTGGTCGTCGATGACAGCAAGGTGATCCGCAAGGTTGCGCGGCACATTCTGGAAACGCTGGATTTTGCCGTGTCCGAAGCCGCCGATGGCAGCGAGGCGCTCGACCATTGCGGCAAATCGATGCCCGATGTCGTCCTGCTCGACTGGAACATGCCGGTCATGGGCGGCATGGAATTTCTCTGCGCGCTGCGCAAGGAAGAGGGCGGACAGCATCCCAAGGTCGTGTTCTGCACCACCGAGAACGGCCGGGGCCATATTCAGGCGGCCATCGAGGCGGGTGCCGACGAATATGTGATGAAGCCGTTCGATCGAGAGACGCTCCACAGCAAGCTGCAAATCGTCGGCTGCGCCTGAACCGCAGCGGAAGGAAAGCGGCCATGCCGGGGGCGGGACAGCAGGCGACAGCCCGAGCGGGATTTCACCGGGCGATGCCGCACGGTGCGCAAAGCCGCGTGCTGATCGTCGACGACAGCCTGGTCACCCGGTCGATCATCCAGCGCATCGTCGAATCGCTGTCGGGCTTCGAAGTGGCAGCGAGCGTGCCGTCGGCCGAAGCAGCGCTCGACTTTCTGACGCAGCACGGCGTCGACATCATCATCCTCGATATCGAGATGCCGAACCGTGACGGGCTCGACGCGCTGCCCGATCTGCTGCAGCGCAGTCAGCAGGCCTGTATCCTGGTGCTTTCGTCGCATTGCGGCGATGGCGCGCCGGCCAGCATTCGCGCGCTTGCGCTGGGTGCCAGCGACACCTTGTCCAAGCCCGACCGGCAATTCTACTCGCGCGAGTTCGTGGCCGCGCTGCACCAGCGCCTGCAACTGCTCGCCGATGGTCGCCGCTCCCGGCATGATCCGGTGCCGGTCGTGCTCGCCCGCCCCGCGCTCACTTTGTGTCCGCTGCAGTGTATCGCGATCGGTTCGTCCACCGGCGGCATTCCGGCCATCCACCAGCTGCTCACCGCGCTCGACCCGCGCGTCGATGCGCCGATCCTGATCACCCAGCACCTGCCGACCGATTTCATGCCGCATTTCGTGCGGCATATCGACGAACTGAAGCTGCGCCCGGTCAGCATGGCGGTTCAGGGCGCAAGGCTGCAGCGCGGCCATATCTACTGCGCGCCCGGCGATGCGCATCTGGGTCTGGAGAGAGCCGACGGCCAGGTGCGGATCAATCTGCTGCCCGACTGGCCCGCCAGCGCCTACAAGCCATCGGTCGATCCGATGATGCAGGCGGTGGCACGCTGGTTCGGCGCGAGCGGCGCCGGGGTGATGCTGAGCGGCATGGGATCGGACGGACTGGCAGGCGCACGTGCGCTCGCCGAACAGGGGGCTCCCGTTTACGTGCAGGATATAGAAACGAGTACCGTCTGGGGCATGCCCGGCAGCGTCGCGCGCGCAGGCCTGGCCAGCGTGATCCTGCCGCCCGCCGGGATAGCCGGGTTCATTGCCGATTGCTGGCTGGAGAGCGCAACATGATTCATGCCCAGCCCGCAGCCGATGCTACGCGCATCCTTGCCGGACTTCTGGAGACGCGGACCGGCCAGCAGATTGCGCCCAGCCGCTACTGGCGGATCCAGACCGCGCTCGCGCCGCTGCTCAAGCACCATGCCATTCCCGATCTCGACGCGCTCGTCGCGGTGCTCTCCGATCCCGAGAACGAGCGGCTGCTGCAGGAATCGCTCGAACTGATGCTCAACAACGAGAGCTTCTTCTTCCGCGACATCGCGCTGTTCGCGACACTGCGCAGCGAAGCCCTTCCCCAGCTGCGCGAGCGTCGCGCCGCGCGCAAGTCGCTGCGCATCTGGTGCGCGGGCTGTTCGACGGGACAGGAAGCCTATTCGGTCGCGATGCTGATCGATACCGACCGCGAGCTCTGGGATGGCTGGAACATCGAGATCGTCGGCACCGACATTTCCGCCTCGGTGATCGCCAAGGCAAGATCGGGCCGCTATACCCAGTTCGAAATCCAGCGCGGCCTATCGGTCGATTACATGCTGCGCTATTTCACCCAGGACGGCGAAGATTGGGTGATCGATCCGCGGCTGCAGCAGATGGTGCGCTTTCAGGAGGACAACATCCTCAAGCCTCGCACCGAAAAGGGCCGGTTCGACATCATCCTGTGCCGCAATGTGCTGATGTATTTTGCCCCCGAAACGCGCTCGATCGCCTATGCCAAGCTCGAACAGACGCTCGAGGACGACGGCCTGCTGATGCTGGGCGCTGCAGAAACGGTGATGGACCAGACCGCGCTGTTTTCCAGCGCGCGCGAGATGCGCGGGCTGCATTGCAAGGCGGTGCCGGGCCGCACCGGCCTGTCGGCGCTGCCCCCACCGCTCGCCTGATCGTTCGCAAGCGCAGCAAAATGCTGTTCTAGCCGGGCATTTGCCCTATGCCTGCGCGCATGCAGCCCGATTCGCACCTCCAGGACCTGCCCGAACGCGGCTTTGGCCGGCTCGACTGGGCCGTGGCGGTGATGATGATGCTGCTCTGGGGCTTCAACATCATCGCGATGAAATCGGCGGTAGACAGCGCAGGCGCCTTGCCCGGCGCGTTCCTGCGCCAGGCGATCGTCGCCCTCGTCTGCCTGCCGTTCCTGCGCATCGTGCCAGGGCGGATGAAGCTTATCGCGACGCTCGGCGTGCTCAGCGGCGGGCTGTTCTATGTCGCGGTCGGCCTGTCGCTCAAGGTCAGCAACAATGTCAGCGCGCTGGCGATTGCGGGTCAGCTCGGCGTGCCCTTCTCGCTGATTCTCGCGGTCATCTTCCTCAAGGAAAAGATCGGCATTCCGCGCCTGATCGGCATCGTGCTGGCGCTGTTCGGGGTGATGCTGCTGGTGTTCGATCCGGCGGCGGGCAAGGAACTGCCCGCGATCGCGATCTCCGCTGTCGGCAGCCTCATCTGGGCCACCGCGACGCTGATCCAGCGCAATCTGGGCGGTATCGGGGTGCTCAACATCAGCGGCTGGCTCGGGCTGATCGGCTCGCTCGTCATCCTGCCCTTTGCGCTGCTGCTCGAGCCCAATGGCATGGCCAAGCTGCCGCACCTCACCGCAGAAACCTATGCCTGGACCGCCTATGCCGCGATCGGGTCGAGCATCGGCGGTCATGGCGCAATGGTCTGGCTGCTGCAGCGGCACAGCGTCTCGACCGTGAGCCCGCTCACCATCCCCACCCCGGTCATTTCGGTCGCCTTTGCCACCTGGTGGTTCGGAACGCCGCTGACCTGGCTGATGATCGCGGGCGGATTGATCGCGCTCGTGGGCGTCTCTATCGTGGCCGTCCGCAATGCCCAGAAGGCACGCGAGCTCGCCAAGGCGCGGCTGATGAAGGAAGGGACCAGATCTTGATCGACACCCCGTCGCCGAATTTCGACGAGCGCAAGCTGCCGATCACCATGCTGGTGCTGCACTATACCGGGATGCAGGATGCGCCCTCGGCGATCGAATGGCTCGCCAATCCCGCGTCCAAGGTCTCCGCCCATTATGTCGTGACCGAGGACGGCCAGATCATCCGCATGGTCGACGAGGCTGACCGCGCCTGGCACGCGGGCCGTTCGCACTGGCGCGGGATCACCGATGTGAACAGCGCCAGCATCGGCATAGAGATCGTCAATCCCGGCCATGAATTCGGCTATCGGCCCTTTCCCGAAGAGCAGATGTCGGCGCTGATCCCGCTGGTCGCGGACATTGTCGACCGGTATAATATCCCGCGCGCCAATGTCGTCGGGCACAGCGACATCGCGCCTGCGCGCAAGCAGGACCCGGGCGAGCTGTTCGACTGGCAGCGGCTCGCGCGCGTGCGGCTGGCGCTACCGATCCCCGAGGGGCGGCTGGTCGATCCCTATTGGAGCGACGGCGCGTTCATGCTCGCGCTCGAGCGCTTCGGCTATGACATTTCCGACGGCAGGGCTGCGACCACCGCCTTCCAGCGCCGCTGGCGTCCGGGCACCATTACCGGCGAGATCGACGGCGAGTGCCGCGCGATCCTGTTCGCGCTGCTGCTCGACCGCGACGCCGGGCGCACGCGCTGATTGCGCTTCGCTCCGTTCCGCGCTAGGCCGCGCGCAGCCAGAGGGTCGGGCAGCCGCGGGTCATGCAAATGGCGCGAGGAAAGTCCGGGCTCCACGAAACAGGGATGCCGGGTAACGCCCGGCGGGGGAGACCCCAGGGACAGTGCAACAGAAAGCAGGTTGCCACAGGCTTCGGCCCGGTAACATTGAAAGGGTGCGGTAAGAGCGCACCGCGCGGCCGGCAACGGTTCGCGGCACGGTAAACCCCATCCGGAGCAAGACCGAATAGGGGCGGATTTGGCGATACGGTTTCCGCTTGCGGAGGCGCGTCCCAGGGGAGTTTCGGCCCCTTGCCGCCCGGGTTGGTTGCTTGAGCGGTGCAGCAATGCCCCGCCTAGAGGAATGGCTGCCCATGACCGGCAACGGTCAGGACAGAACCCGGCTTACAGACCCTCTGGCGATTTTCTGTAATTGCATGCGTATGGCGGATCAGGCGCACCGGATGCGGCGCTTCCGGGGCGGCGGTCCGCTCAGATCGAGGCGAGCACCAGCTTCGACGGCACCGAATAGTCGATCGCGGCCGGCGACTGTTCCAGCTCGTTCAGGTCACACTGCGCAAAATCCTGCGCCGCATCGCCACCGGCATAAGCCGTGGAGCCGAGCACGAACGTCGCCATCATCGCGATGGAGAGCATGGCTGCGAACATCAACTGGCGGCTCATTGGTGGCACTTCCCTGAAACGTCTTCAATTGCAATCTATGCTGCGAATGCGAGATAGATAGCAGGCAAGAGGTTTCAAGACCCTTAGCGTTCGACGAACGACATGGGGGAGCGATGAAGGGGCGGGCGCCGTTGCGCAATTGTCGCGCCGGCTGTAGTTTTCCTCCAGATCAGGGGGATCGCCATGGGGAAGCCTAAGTCGCTGGGTCACTTTCTGCTCGCCGGGGCAGCTCTGGCGCTGGTGGCCTTGGCGCCCTCATTAGCCTCCGCACAGACGCCTGCGGCCAAAATCGGCGCGGGGCGCAAGGAATGCGGCGCGGCTGCGCAGACGCAGCGGGTCGCGTTGCTCATCGGCAATGGCGGCTATGACGGGGCGGACTGGGATGGCCTGGCCAACGCACCCAATGATGTCGAGCGGCTGTGCGGCGTTTTCGCGAAAGCGGGGTTCCGGGTGATCCGGCTGGTCGACGTCGATGCTGTAACAGCGCGCAGGGCGGTCGAGGAATTCGCCACGCTCTCCGCCGCCGCTGACACCGCGCTGATCTATTATGCCGGTCATGGCTTCGAATTTGGCGGCGAGAACTATCTCGTCCCGGTCGATGCGCCGCGCCTCGCCAGCAAGAACGGCCTGGCCGAGCATTTCCTGCCACTCGATGCGCTGATGGGCGCGGCAAGAGCGAAGAGGTTCAACCTGTTCTTCCTCGATGCCTGCCGCTCCTTCGATGCGGTGGTCGAACTGACCGATCTCGACCCGGGCGGACGTGATGGCGCGGTGAGCACCATCGGCCTGCCGCGCGGCGGCAAGGGCGTGGTTTTCTATTCGACGGTCAAGGGCAGCCCAGCGCTGGACGACGCCCCGCCCGAGGCCGACGCGATCAGCCCATTCGCCGCCGCGATCGCCAAGTACAGCGCCACTCCGGGGCTGGAGCTCGACCAGTATCTCAAGATCGTCGCGCGCGATGTCGAGGAACGGACGCGCCCGGTCATCGATCCGGCACAATACCCGGTGCGCTACGGGCAGTTCCGCGAGGATTTCTTCCTGATGCCGCTGGAAGCAGGCAGCCCGGACGATTCCGTCGCCTCGCCCGGAGCCCCCGCCCCGCAGCGCCCGCGTGCCCGGACAGGCGCGATCCGCAGCGCACCGGGAGCCTTGCTCATGGCAATGCCGCAGACCGTCAATCTGCTCGCCGGATACACGCTCGACCGACTGGGCACCGAGGACGAACCTTATCTCGTCGCCGATCTGCTGACCAAGGCGAGCGTCCCTGCGCTGGTCAGTGCGGCGCAGGCAAACAACGATCCGGTCGCACAGTATCTGCTCGGCTATATGTTCGAGTTTGGCGTCGGGGTGCCCAGGGATCTCGCCGCTGCACGTACATGGCTGGAGCGATCGGCAGCGCAAGGACACCCGGCGGGCGAACTGGAGCTGGGCTATTATCTTCGCGCCCACGCGCCCGAAGAGGCTGCGCGCGCCCGCGAGCTTTACGAAATGGCGGCAGCGCAGGATTACGCCAAGGCCAAATCGCATCTCGGCGACTTGCTCATCGTCGAGTCACGCGGCGAGCGCGATCCCGTCAAGGTCGCCGCGCTCAAAGAACGAGCACGCAGCCTGTTCCAGCAGGCGGCGGACAAGGGACATCCGTTCGCGATGTTCGCTCTGGGCGCGCATATCGGTGATGCGGCCACAGCTTCCGCCATGCTCGATGCCCTTGCCGCCAAGGGCAATCGCGAGGGCGACCATTGGCTGTGCGAACTGGCCTATTTTCGCAATGACCTGGCAAGTGCCGATGCCGTGCGCCATTGCATGCGCGGCGCGAGCGGGGGCTTTGCCGGATCGCAATTTCTTCAAGCGCGACGCTATGCCGACGGTCTTGGTGTGCCCCGATCGCCGCGAGAAGCCGATTACTGGGCAAGGCTTGCCCTTTCGCACAAGGAACTGGACCCCGGCAGGCGCGCCGTGCTGGCGAGCATCGTTCTCCCCGAACGCGCAACCCCCTAGCCCTTCCCCGCTCGCACCGCTACATGCCGCACATGGCAGGCAGACGATCCACCGACTGGGGTTTTCCGCGATGGCGGGGCTATGGCGCTTCCCGCGAAGCGCAGCAGGTGCGGATGTGCGATCGGCATGGGTGCGATCAGCCGGGCAATTGCCCTGCGCCCAAATCGCCCAACAGCCGCGACCGCTGGTATTTCTGCGAACGCCACGCTGCCGAATATAACCAGGGCTGGGACTATTTCGCGGGCCTCGACAAGGAAGAGGCTGCGGCGCGCGCTGCCGAGGAACAGCGCGACAATTCGGGCTATCGCGAATCCGCTTTCCACGGCTGGACGGGCTCTGGCGACGGATCGCGCAGCCGCGACGAAATGCGCGCGCTCGACGTGCTCGAATGCGATGTGCATGCCGAGTTCGAAGAGGTGAAAAAGGCCTATCGTCGTCTCGCCAAGGCCAATCATCCCGATACCAACCAGGGCGACAAGGAAGCCGCCGCGCGCTTTCAGGCGATCCAGGCGGCCTATGCGGTGCTGCGCAGCGCCGAAGAGCGAAAGACCTGGAAGGGCGTGTAATCGCGCGCCCGCGTTCCTATCTGCCCCCCATGAAAACCGAAATCCGAGCCAACTGGTCGCATGCGCTGCTGGTGTGCAAGAAATGCCAGAAACGCGCCAAGGCCAGCTTCGGTCCCGAGGGCGACCGCTCGCTCGCCAAGGCGCTCAAGCGCCGCCTGCCCGCGGGCAAGGGCCGCAAAGCGCGGCTCGGCGTGGTCGAGGTGCCTTGCCTCGACATCTGCCCGAAAAAGGGCGTGGTGCTGATCGACACCCGCCATCCCGATCGCTGGCAGATCGTGCGTGAGAATGCCGATATCGATAGGCTCGCCGAAGACCTCAGCGCATAGCAAAAGGCCCCTCCCGTTGCCGGGAGAGGCCCTGCATCACCAGGGTAGTGGTGAAATCAGCGGCAGCGAACGTTGCCGCGGTCGATCTCGCGACCGATCGCTGCGCCGCCCAGGCCGCCGATCACGGCACCGAGGGTCTTGTCGCCGCGGCCTGCAATCGCGTTACCGGCCAGGGCGCCGACGCCTGCACCGACCAGAAGACCGGTCGTGCCATTGTCACGGCGGCAATAATAGCGACCGTCATTGCCGCGCCAGTAGCGGTTGCGGGCTTCGCGGCGGCCGTCACGACGACCCTCGCGATAGGCGCGGCGTTCGTCGCGACGCTGGAATTCGGCGGCATCCTGCGAATAGAAATTGGTCGAGACCGGCAGGGCGACCGGAGCAGCCGGCGCGGGGTTCAGAAACGCAGCGGCACTGGCAAGGGCAAGGTTCAACATGGTCTTTCTCCACAATTGGCTCCGGACGTTTGGCCCGGCTCGAACCTAACAACATTCATCCTCAAAGGCAGTTTCATGAACGGGAAACAACAAGCGCGATTCCGGTCTTTTCGCCGACGAAACGAGCCATTTCAGCGATGAACCGTGAAAACTCTTGCAACGAAGTGCTGTCTTATCCATATAAGACACATGCTGAACATCCTCTCCATCATCATCGGCCTTGTGGCACTTCTGCTGGCCATCCCCGCTTTCCTGCCACTGCTTGGCGCGCTCAACTGGCTGATCGTTCCGATCGCGCTGGTCGGCGTGCTGCTGGGCTTCCTGTCGAGCAGCAACACGGGTCGCAACCTGTGCCTGATCGTGCTGGTGGTCTGCATTATCCGGCTATCGCTGGGCGGCGGCATCCTCTAACGCGCCGCCATGAGCGGTGAAGCCAAGCGACTGAACGGCCTGCCCGAGGCGGTGGGCGCCTATACCATCTGGGGCTTCATGCCGCTGTTCTTTAAGCAGCTGCAGGGGATTTCCCCAGTGGAAATCGTCGCGCACCGCGTGATGTGGTCGGTATTGCTGGTGCTTGCCATCCTGTGGGCGCGCAGGTCGCTGCACGAATTCCTGACCGCCATCCGCGACCCGCGCACCCGCCGCTTCATGATCGCCAGCACCACGCTGATCGCGGCCAACTGGCTGATCTATATCTGGGCCATCACCAACCAGCATATTCTGGCGGGAAGCCTGGGCTATTACATCAACCCGCTGATCAATGTCGCACTGGGCGTGCTGTTCTTCAGCGAACGGATGAACCGAACCCAGCTGATCGCGATCACGCTGGCGGCGGCAGGCGTGCTGGTGCTGGCGAGCGAATCGCTCGCCTCGATCTGGATCAGCCTCTCGCTCGCGGGATCGTTCGGCCTGTATGGCATGGTACGCAAGATGGCGCCGGTCGGCTCGCTGCCGGGCCTCGCCTGCGAGACGGTGCTGCTGCTACCCTTTGCGATCGGTTATGCCCTTTGGGCCCATCTCTATGACCCGACACCGGGCTTCGGCTATTCGCCCTATACCGACGCGTTCCTGATCGCGGGCGGCGCGATCACCACCATTCCGCTGCTGCTGTTCGCGAGTGCCGCGCGCAAGATGCCGTTGTCGACCCTGGGCTTCGTCCAGTTCATCGGCCCGACGATCCAGTTCATGCTCGGCGTATTCGTCTATGACGAGCCGTTCACACGGGCGCACGCGATCTGCTTTGCGCTGATCTGGAGCGCGGTCGCGGTATTCTGTCTGGACGGGGTGCGTCGATCATGGGCGGCGCGGGTGGCTCAGCAAGCGGCCTGACCGTCATTCCCGCGAACGCGGGAATCCCGCTCAGACTTCGCGGCCGGTAAGGAAGCGGGACCCCCGCTTTCGCGGGGGTGACGTGGAAAAAGATCAGCGAACCAAGGCTCAGCCCGCTGAAACCAGGCCCTTTTCCTGCATCAGCGTCTGCAGTTCACCGGCTTCGAACATTTCCATCATGATGTCCGATCCGCCGATGAACTCGCCCTTCACATAGAGCTGGGGAATGGTGGGCCAGTCGGAGAATTCCTTGATGCCCTGGCGAACTTCCATATCCTGGAGCACGTCGACGCTCTCGTAATCCACCCCCAGATGGTCAAGAATGGCAACGGCGCGGCTGGAAAAGCCGCATTGCGGGAAGAGCGGCGTGCCCTTCATGAACAGAAGGACGTCGTTCGCTTTCACGATCTCGGCGATACGGGCCTGTGCGGTGTCGGTCATCGGGATGCTTCCTTGAATATGCAGATGACAATTAGCTGGGAAGCGCGGTGGTCAGTTGCAAGGCGTGGAGCTCACCGCCCATGCGCCCGCCGAGCGCGGCATAGACCGCGCGCGTGCGGGCAAGCCGCGTCATCGGGCGGAAGCTCTCCGCCACGACATGGGCGGCATAATGGTCGCCATCGCCCGCAAGATCGGTGATCGTGACCTCGGCATCGGGGATGCCCGCCTTGATCAGCGCCTCGATATCGGCAGCGGCCATCGGCATGGCTCAGTTCGCCTCTTCGATGAACTGGCGACGCGCTTCGGCCATCTTGGCTTCCAGCGCGGTGCGCACGCCCAGCTCGTCGATATCGACGCCAGCCGACACGAGATCGCCCAGCAGCTTGCGGATCACGTCCTCGTCGCCCGCTTCCTCGAAATCGGCCTGAACGACCGACTTGGCATAGGCCTCGGTCTCTTCCGGGGTAAGGCCCATCTGCTGCGCGGCCCAATGCCCGACCAGGCGGTTGCGGCGGGCAGTGATGCGGAACTGGAGGTCCTCGTCGGCGGCAAATTTGGCTTCGAATGCGCGTTCGCGATCATTGAAACTGGTCATGTCGATCCCTTGTTGATCATGCAGGTCTGACGCTAGCGCATAGGCCGAGCCAGGCGCAGCGGCAAGCGCCAAACCGCATGATTCCGCTGGTTACATCGTCACGACAAGCTTGCCGATTGCCTCGCGATTTTCAAGCTTCGCGATGGCCTTGGGCGCGTCGGCAAAGCTGAAGCTTTCCGAAATGCGCGGGGAGATCTTGCCCGCAGCCCACAGATCGAACAGCTCGGAGATATTGGCGGCATTGCGCTTAGGCTCGCGCGCGGCGAACGCACCCCAGAACACGCCGCAGACATCGCAGCTCTTCAGCAGCGTGAGGTTGAGCGGCAGCTTGGCGATCCCTGCAGGGAAACCGACGACGAGAAAGCGCCCCTCCCAGGCCATGGCGCGCACCGCCGGTTCGGAATAGTCGCCGCCGACCGCGTCATAGACGATGTCCGCGCCATTGGGACCGACGGCCTGCTTGAACGCATCGGCCAGGGCCTTGGACTGCGCCTTGTCAAAAGGCTGGCGTTCGTAGACCACGGTCTCGTCCGCGCCCGCCTCGCGCGCAGCCTTGGCCTTGTCCTCGCTCGACACCGCCGCGACGACACGTGCGCCATAGGCCTTGCCGAGTTCGACCGCTGCCAGGCCGACACCGCCTGCCGCACCCAGCACCAGCAGCGTATCGCCCGGCTTGATGTGCCCGCGATCCTTGAGCGCGTGGATCGAGGTGCCATAGGTCATCAGCAGCGATGCGCCCTGTTCGAAGCTGAACTGGTCGGGGAGCTTATAGGCTCCGGCGGCCGGAACCGCCTTTTTCTCGACCAGCCCGCCAAAGCCGGTGCCCGCGATCACGCGGTCGCCCACCGCCCAGCCGGTGACGCCCTCGCCCACCGCCTCGACGATGCCGGCAATCTCGCTGCCAGGCGCAAACGGGCGCTGGGGCTTGAGCTGATACATGTCCTTGATGATCAGCGCGTCGGGGAAGTTGATCGAGCAGGCCTTGACGGCGACCAGCAGCTCACCAGGGCCGGCCACCGGCGCGTCGACCTCGGTCATTTCCAGCGTTTCGGGGCCGCCTGCGGCGTTCGACAAAAGGGCTTTCATCTTAGGGCTCTCTCCAGTTGTTTGTGATTATTCCCCGTCACCCCCACGCAGGCGGGGGTCCCGCTTTATCCAATGCTCGGCGCGGAAGCGGGATTCCCGCGTTCGCGGGAATGACGAATTCATGCAGCTGCAGGCACCAGCCAGGGCTTTTCGCTCGCCAGCTTCGCCTCATAGGCGCTGATCGCGTCGGTCTTGGCCAGCGTCAGGCCGATCTCGTCCAGCCCCTGCATCAGGCAGGTCTTGCGGAACGGGTCGATCTCGAAGCTGAAACGGTCCTGAAACGGCGTGGTGACGGTCTGGCTTTCCAGATCGATATGGATCGGATCGGTCGCAGCGACCTCCATCAGCCGGTCGACCGCGTCCTGCGGCAGCACCACGGTGAGGATGCCGTTCTTGAACGCATTGCTCGAGAAGATATCCGAAAAGCTCGGCGCGATCACGGCGGTGATGCCAAGGTCGGCCAGCGCCCAGGCGGCATGTTCGCGGCTCGATCCGCAGCCGAAATTGTCGCCCGCGATCAGGATCGGCGCGCCGGCAAATTCAGGATCGTCGAACACATTGCCGGGCTCGGCCCGTACCGTCTCGAACGCTCCCTTGCCGAGCCCTTCGCGGCTGATGGTCTTCAGCCACTGCGCCGGGATGATGATATCGGTATCGACATTCTTGCGGCCGAAGGGGATGGCCCGGCCTTCCACACGATCAATCGGTTGCATGGGGTCCCTCGGTCGCTTCGGCACCGGGCTCTTCGGGCTTGGGAGCCGCGCCGGTCTTAGGCTTGGTGAACTGCTTGCCGACATAGAGCAATGCCGCTGCCAGCGCCGCCGATCCCACCGCCGCGCCTGCCATGGCGCCGCTGGACCAGCCGTTCTTCTTGTCCTTGGTCACTATCCTACTCCGCTGCCTGGGGAAATGCCGGCAATTTCTTGATGTCTGCCGGTTCGTGCTGAATGATCACTGTCGCACCCAGATTGTCGGCCAGTTTCTTGAACCGGTCAAGCGAAGCGAGCGTTTCAGCCCGATCGTAATTGAAGGTGGGCACGCCGTTGCTCTTATAGTTTTCGCTGAAATGCGCGAGATCGCCGGTGAGCAGCACCGGCTTTCTCTTCAGGCGCACCAGCAGCCCATTATGCCCCGGCGTGTGCCCAGGCAGCCGCAGCATTGTGACCGAGCCGTCGCCGAACACGTCCTTGTCGTTCGCCACCGCCTCGACCTTGCTGCCGCCCTTGATCCACGCCTCGAACGGCTTGGGGTCGGCGCCATAGGTAACGGGATCGGTGGTCACCACCTGCCAGTCGTTCTTGCCGACGAGCAGCGTCGCACCGGGAAAATCGGCGAGCTGACCGATATGGTCGAAATGATAATGGCTGACCGCGACATATTTGATCGAGGCGGGATCGACATTCAACGTCGCCAGCTGTTCCTTGATCGTAAGGGTCACGGTCGCGTCCATCGCGGCCTTGCTGTCGAGCGGCTTGCCCTTCATCGCGGCGGGCAGCCCCGTATCCCAGAGCATGTAGTCGCTGCCATGCTGGATCAGATAGCAGCTGCTCGCGAGCTGCTTCGACTTGCCGGTATAGGCCTTCGTATCCGAAAAGGCGTTGAGGTCATTGGCCGCGACCGTGCCACAATCGAGCCGCCACAACTTGACCTCGGCCTGCTGCGCAATTGCAGGACTGGAGGCGAGGCCGATCGAAATAGCCATAAGGCTCAACAATTTGCGCATATCATCTTGCTCCTGTCGTCAATAAGCCGCGCCGCAAGTCTCCGCATGTTGCGCGGATTTGGCAACGAGCTGCGATCACACCAGTTCGCGCACGTCCGCAAGACGACCGGTCACCGCAGCTGCTGCCGCCATGGCGGGGCTGACCAGATGCGTGCGGGCGCCCGGCCCCTGGCGGCCGACGAAATTGCGGTTGGACGTCGAGGCGCAGCGTTCGCCGCTCGGCACCTTGTCCGGGTTCATGCCGAGGCATGCCGAGCAGCCCGGCTCGCGCCACTCGAATCCCGCCTCGATGAAGATACGGTCGAGCCCCTCTTCTTCGGCTTGGCGCTTGACCAGGCCCGATCCGGGCACGACCAGCGCCGACTTGATGCCAGGCGCATTGCGGCGGCCCTTCAGCACTTCGGCGGCGGCGCGCAGATCCTCGATGCGGCTGTTGGTGCAGCTGCCGATGAAGATATGCTCGACCGGTACTTCGCTCAGCGGCGTACCCGCAGTGAGCCCCATATAATCGAGCGATTTCTGCGCCGCGGCGCGCTTCGAAGCATCGGCGAAGCTTTCGGGATCGGGGATGACGCCGGTGATCGGCACGACATCCTCCGGGCTCGTGCCCCAGGTGACCGAGGGCGCGACATCGGCGGCGTTGATGACGACCGACTTGTCGAACACCGCGCCGTCATCGGTGTGCAGCGTGCGCCAATAGGCGACCGCCGCGTCCCAATCGGCCCCCTTGGGCGCCATCGGACGGCCCTTGAGATAGGCGAAGGTGGTGTCGTCTGGCGCGATCAGCCCGGCGCGCGCGCCTGCCTCGATCGACATGTTCGATATCGTCAGACGCCCCTCGATCGACATCTGCTCGAAAACCTTGCCGCGATATTCGACGACATGGCCGGTGCCGCCCGCCGCGCCGATCTTGCCGATAATGTGCAGGATCAGGTCCTTGGGACTGACACCTGCTGGCAAGTCTCCCTCGACGCGGATTTCCATCGATTTCGAGCGCTTGAGCTGCAGTGTCTGCGTCGCCAGCACGTGCTCGACCTCGGAGGTGCCGATGCCGAACGCCAGCGCGCCGAGCGCGCCGTGCGCGGCGGTATGGCTGTCGCCGCAGACCATGGTGCAGCCGGGCAGCGTGAAGCCCTGTTCCGGCCCGATGACATGGACGATGCCCTGACGGATATCGGTGGCGCTGATATAGGGCACGCCGAACGCGGGCGCGTTGCGTTCCAGCGCCTCGAGCTGCGCGCGGCTTTCGGGATCGGCAATCGGGATGCGGTTGCCCTGGGCGTCGACGCGCGCGGTGGTGGGCACATTATGGTCGGGCACGGCGAGCGTCAGATCGGGCCGGCGCACCTTGCGCCCGGCCATGCGCAGTCCCTCGAACGCCTGCGGGCTAGTCACTTCGTGCACGAGATGGCGGTCGATGAAGATGATCGCGGTGCCATCGTCGCGCTGATCGACGACATGCGCGTCCCAGATTTTCTCGTACAGCGTTTTTGCCTGAGCCATCGTGCAGATTACCCCTTCAAACCGGTCTTCGCTGGTCGCTTGGCAGAACCCTTCCCCCAAATCCAGCGCGGATTTGGTTGCCGTTGCAACCGGGACAATATGCCCTCTTCAATCGGGGGGCGAATGCGCCTATTCTTGGCGTTATGCAGGTCCTGATCAACTTCGGCATCGTAATAGCCTCTGTCGCGTTCATGGAATTCGTGGCGTGGTGGAGCCACAAATATGTGATGCACGGCTGGGGCTGGGGCTGGCACCGCGACCATCACGAGCCGCACAACAACACGTTCGAGAAGAACGACCTCTACGCGATCGTCGGCTCGGCGATCTCGATCAGCCTGTTCGTCATCGGGGCCTGGCTTTGGGAACCGGCGACCTGGATGGGCGTGGGCGTGATGATCTATGGCATCATCTACACGCTGATCCATGACGGGCTGGTGCATCAGCGCTATTTCCGCTGGGTGCCCAAGAGCGGCTATGCCAAGCGCCTCGTCCAGGCGCACAAGCTGCACCACGCGACCATCGGCAAGGAGGGCGGCGTGAGCTTCGGCTTCATCGTCGCCGAGGACCCGGTGAAGCTGAAGCAGGAGCTCAAGCGCCAGCGCGAGGCAGGGATTGCCGTCGTGCGGGACTCGGTCGGCGCAAGCTGAACATGGCAAAACGGGCCTGACGGCTTTTCGACCATCAGACCCGCTTTCTGTCCATCCGCCCCCGTAAAGGGGACGTGGCGATTACAGCCGCTCGATCTTGCGCGCGGCTTCGTCGAGGATTTCGGCGACCTGGTGCTTGAACTCGGTATCCACCTCGCCGCTGGCGAGACGGTGCGCCATCGCGGCCATCAGATTGCCGACCGCACGGCCGATCTGCGGGCCGCCGGCGCGCTGTTCGCGCTCCTCGCCCGCTTCCGTCAATCGGGCGATCAGCGCATCGGCCTCGTCCCGCTTTTCCGCCAGCTCCGCGACGCCCGCATCGGTGATGCGGAACGCCTTGCGCGATCCTTCCGTCTCCGCCGAAGCGATCAGGCCCGTATCCTCCAGCAGGCTGAGCGTGGGATAGACCACGCCGGGGCTTGGGGCATATTGGCCGCCGGTCATCTCCTCGATCGCCTTGATCAGGTCATAGCCGTGGCGCGGTTCCTTCTCAATCAGGGCCAGCAGCACGAGCCGCAATTCGCCGCCATCGAACATCCGCCGACGCCCGCGCGGTCCACGACCGCCGCCACCACGTCCGCCCCGGCCACCGCCTTCGAAGCTGAAATTGCCAAAATCCCAGTCGCCACCCCAGCCGCGGCCACCAGGGCCAAAGCTCATGGCGATAAAGGGCTTCATGCGGCCTTCCCAGCCGCCGCGCGGGCCACCGCCCATTCTGAAACGCATAGTCATATCGATTCTTACTCCTGTGTATCTCGATGGGTCTAAGATATATCTTTATGCATCTTCGTCAAGAGGCGAAATGCGACGACCTGCCCTTTCGCGATTTTGCGCGAGCGGCTAGCGTGCTCCCGATGAGCGACCTGTTCGACACCCTTCCCGCCGACAGCCAGGCTGACCCTGCGCCTGGCCCCGATGCGCCGCTGGCGGACCGGCTGCGGCCGCGATCGCTGGACGAGATCATCGGCCAGGATCATCTCACCGGACCGGAGGGCGCGATCGGGCGGATGGTCGCGGCGGGCAAGCTGTCCTCGATGATCCTCTGGGGTCCGCCCGGCACCGGCAAGACCAGCATGGCGCGGCTGCTGGGCGAGGCAACGGGGATGCGCTTCGTCGCGATCTCTGCCGTGTTCTCGGGCGTCGCCGACCTCAAGAAAGCCTTTGCAGATGCCGAAAGGATGGCGGGCGCGGGCCAGCGCACCCTGCTGTTCGTGGACGAGATCCACCGCTTCAACCGCGCGCAGCAAGACGGGTTCCTGCCCTTTGTCGAGCGCGGCACGGTGGTGCTGGTGGGGGCCACGACCGAAAACCCCTCGTTCGAACTCAACGCCGCCTTGCTCAGCCGCAGCCAGGTCCTGATCCTGCGGCGGCTCGACGAGGCGGCGCTGGCCGAGCTGATCGCGCGCGCCGAGCGGCTGACAGGCAAGACGCTGCCGCTGACCGAGGATGCCCGCGCCGCGCTGATCGCCTCGGCCGATGGCGATGGCCGCTTCCTGCTCAACCAGGTCGAGACCTTGCTGTCGATCCAGGTCGATGCCCGGCTCGACCCGGCGGAGCTGGCGGCGTTGCTGCACCGCCGGATGCCGGTCTATGACAAGGACCGCGAGGGGCATTACAATCTCATCTCCGCGCTGCACAAGGCGATGCGCGGCTCCGATCCGCAGGCCGCGCTCTATTATCTCGCGCGAATGCTGGTGGCGGGCGAGGAGCCGCTCTACGTCCTGCGCCGGATCACGCGCTTTGCCAGCGAGGATATCGGTATGGCCGATCCGCAGGCGCTGGTGCAGTGCCTTACCGCCAAGGACGCCTATGCATTCCTGGGCTCTCCCGAAGGCGAGCTGGCAATCGTCCAGGCCTGCCTCTATTGCGCGACTGCGCCCAAGTCGAACGCCGCCTATGCCGCGCAACAGGCCGCGTGGAAGGCCGCCAAGGCCACCGGATCACTGATGCCGCCGCCCAATATCCTCAACGCGCCGACGAAGCTGATGAAGGATATCGGCTATGGCCAAGGCTATGCCTATGACCATGACGCGCAGGACGGATTTTCCGGCGCGAACTACTGGCCCGAAGAGATGGAACCGCAAGCCTTCTACCAACCGGTGGAACGCGGCTATGAAGCCCGCATCGCCGAACGCATGCGGGTGTGGGAGGACTTGCGGAAGCAGCGGGGTTAGGCGGCCTGGGCGAAGCTACGCCGAATCTGGTCGGCAGCGGCCACTGCATCCACCATATTCCGATAGGTCTGGCCGCTTCGGGCCAGCAGCTCCCCCTCTTCGCCGTAAAACAGCCAGCACCAGTTCTGCTCGCCTCGATCAACGAATTTGAATCCGGGGCTATTCGATTGCAGATCAGCAGGCGTCAGAGCGAATGTATCTTCATCGGCAGCGATAGCCGCATCGATCTCGCTATCTGTCATGGCACCGACACGCGCCCAGTCTGACCGGGCTGCCTCATTCCCCGTGGCCGAAACGCGATCTGAAAACCTCTCGCTCATATCTGCTCGCTCGCCTGGCACTGATCAGCCTGATTGCACCGCTACGAACGGTATATACCACGGCAATGATCCTGTCGTCACCCCGAGAGACTCCAAGGGCCAACAGCCTCAGTTCATCACCGGCTTCCCGGACAGCGGCCGGGTTGATCAGGTCACCCTCCCAGAACTCGGTTAACTCGCAAAAATCGATCCCGTGCTTTTCTAGATTGATCAAGCGCTTGGCTTCGTCCCATTCAAATTCCATAACGCCCTGCCCACGCTGGAGTGTTTGATGATGCCAAAGCCGTTCCGCCCTGCCCGCTTCACCCAAGCTATCGCAGGATTTACCCTGGCTCTAGCCCTGCTTGGCTCTCCAACGGCAGCGCAGCAGACACCCCCGCCCGCAGGCCCGACGCGCATGACGATGGCCGAGGCGGCGGGGTACAAGGCGCAGTTCCTGTGTTCGAGCCTCTGGAACGGCAACAAGACTCTCGCCGATATCGAGGCGGACGAGCTTTCGGGCATATACCCGCATATCGACCCGATCGTGCCGGGCCTGAAGGCCGAGATCGACGAAGCCGCGCATCAGGTGAGCGTCAGTTTCGCCGAGGACATGCCGCCGCGCGTTGCCCGGCACAATCCGGTCACCGGCTGCACCTCGATGCCGATCGGCTGGACCAATGACGGCCGCCGTCTGCCCGGCGAGGCGCTGGAGCGCGCGCCTGCTGGCAGTCTCGACGACCGCCCCTGGCCGATGGGTGATGCCGATGCCAGCGACCCACGCGTGATGATGATCACCCCGTTCGACACGCTGATCGAGAGCGCGTTCGATGCGAAAGCCTTTGGCGGCAAGACCAGCGGCGTGGTGATCGTCCACAAGGGGCGCATCGTGCAGGAACGCTACAAACAGGGGCACGACCTGCATACCGCGCAGCGCACCTGGTCGGTCGCGAAGTCAATCGCGGGCACCTATGTCGGCTTCGTCCGGCAGAAGGGCTTCACCATCCCCGAAACGCCGATCCGCGAATGGAACGTGCCGGGCGATCCGCGCCGCGCGATCACGGTCGATAACCTGCTGCGCATGGGCAGCGGGCTCGAGAGCGACAGCCCCGGCAACCGCACCGACGCGGTATACATGGGCGCGGGCGAGGTGCGCCAGTGGACCACGCAATGGCCGATGCTGCACAGGCCCGGCTCGATCTTCCGCTATGCCAATAACGACATCCTGCTGGCGACGCTCGCCGCGCGCGATGTTGCGCCCGACCTCCACCCGCACCAGATGTTCGACGCGATCGGCATGACGCGGACCTGGGCGGAGACCGACTGGCAGGGCAATTACATCCTGTCGAGCCAGGTCTGGACCACCGCGCGCGACATGGCACGCATGGGCCTTTTGTACCTCAATGACGGCATGTGGGACGGCCAGCGCATCGTGCCCGCCGGATGGCGCGACTATGTCACCAAGTCCAGTGGGCCTCAGCCGGACGGCCCGTTCGGCTATGGCGCGAGCTTCTGGCTGATGAACAGGAGCGAGGGCGTCCCCGCCGATGCGTTCGCGGCGATCGGCAATCGCGGCCAGTATCTGGTGGTGATCCCCAGCCGCGATCTGGTGATCGTGCGGCGCGGCTATGACAAGGCGGGCGACGGGTTCGACATTGCGAAGTTCACCGCCGAGGTGTTGAAGCAGCTTCGCTGAAGTCGATGCGCAAGTTCGAGCACTTTGCCTGTTTCGACTGGTCGGGCCAGGCAGTTGCACGCCCCAAGGGGTTGGCGCTGGCGACCATCGCCGCAGAAGACGGCGCGCGGCCCGAACTGCTGCGACCGAAAGTCGGCTGGTCGCGCGGCGCGGCGCTCGACTGGCTGCTCGACCATGCCGCAGCGGGGACCGACATGCTGATCGGGCTGGACCTTTCCCCCACCTTCCCGTTCGTCGATGCGGGCGGCTATTTCCCCGATTGGGAGCATAGCCCCGCCGACGCGCGCGGCCTCTGGGCGCTGGTCGACGGGCTGTGCGCCGAGGACGAACATCTCGCCGCGAGCAGCTTCGTGCGGCATGATGAGGCGCGGCGCTATTTCCGGCACGGAAAGGGCGACACTGGTGACCGCTTCGGCAGCCTCGGCACCGGGCGGCTGCGCGCGGTCGAGCATCACCAGCGCCGCACGAAACAGGCGAATAGCGCCAGCTGCTTCAACCTCGTCGGCGCAGCGCAGGTCGGCAAATCAAGCCTCACTGGCATGCGTGTGCTGCACCGGCTCGCGGGGCGGATACCCATCTGGCCGTTCGATCCTGTCCCGGAAACCGGCCCGGTGATCGTCGAGATCTATACCAGCATCGCCGCGCGCGCCGCGGGGGTTGCAGGCGGACGGAGCAAGGTCCGCGATGCCGACGCGCTGCATGAGGCGCTCGCCAATCTCGGCGCGCCGCCGCCTGCCCCGCTGCTGGCGCATGACGACCATAGCACCGATGCGCTGATCACCGCTGCCTGGCTGCGCGATGCCGCGCGCGATGCGGAGCTGTGGCACGCCCTGTGGCATCCGCCCATGCTCGATGACGCGATCCGCCGCACTGAAGGCTGGACCTTTGGCGTCAAATAGCGCATGGCACGCGGCGCAATCGCGATGGGTACGCCGCTTTAGCTCAGCTGGTAGAGCAACCGCCTTGTAAGCGGTAGGTCGTTGGTTCGAATCCGACAAGCGGCACCATGCACGGTCGCAATCAGGGGCTTGGGGGGCCGCAATCGCACGAAAGCTGACCTGTCGCTGATGGACTTCTCGCCCGCCGAAAACCTGCCCCAACCCGCATCCCGGTTTTCGCATTGGCGCGAAGCGTTGCGCTCGCGGTTTGGCGAGCGTGCTGGCGGCATCATCCTGGCGCTGATCGCCGAACTGCTGTTCGTGCTCGCCCTGCTATCGCTGTCGATCGCGCCGCCGGGCGAAAAGCGCGAAGAATCGCTGATGACGGTGTTCGGCGTTACGCCCGAACCAACGGCGGAAAAGACCGAGCAGGACAGCCCCAAGCCGGCGGAAAACGCCTCGCGCTCGCCCGAGCCTACCGAGCAGGAAGAGAGCCCGGTCGAAACGCCCAGCCCGGTCGTCTCTCCGCAGCCCTCGCCGATCCCGCCGCCGATCGTCGCGATCCCTTCGCCCCAGGCTGCGCCAGCCGCGCCGCCGTCACAGCCCAAGGCCAAGGCGGTGATCAAGCCGGGCCGTGTCTATGGCCCGATGGACAAGGGCGTGCCCGGCGACAGCGAGCGGGTCGGATCCGGTCCGAATGGCGAGCCGCTTTTCGCCGCCGCCTGGTATCGCGAGCCTTATGACGATGAGCTCAAGGGCTATCTATCGACCGCGCGCGGCCCCGGTTCGGCGCTGATCGCGTGTCGCACGGTGCCCGATTTCCGCGTCGAGGATTGCTACGAGATCGGCGAATCGCCGCAAGGGTCGGGGATCGCCCGCGCAGTGCTTGCCGCCGCCTGGCAGTTCCGCGTACGCCCGCCGCGCGTCGGCGGCGTATCCAAGGTGGGCGAATGGGTGCGCATCCGCATCGACTACGGCGTGCGCACCACCAGTCGCTGAAATTGCCGGTCGCTGATCAGCCGCGCGTAAAGACACCGCAAGCTAGGCGATCCCCGCTATCGCCCGAAGGATCGGTCTTCTGGTCGTCCGCCTTGGCGTGGATCACCAGAGCCGCCCCATCGGCATCGAGCATCTGATCGAGCTGCGCTTCGTCGAGCAGATAATCCATCCGTCCACTGCCGTCGCTCGCCACGACGAGATTGGGCATGTCGCCCGAATGCTGGCCCTGCGGATTGTTGAGACCATGTTTGGCACCCATGGGGTTCCAGTGGCCACCTGCGCTCTCGAACTTCGGTCCATCGCACTTGCCAGTCATGTGGACATGGATGCCATGCTCGCCTGCCGACATGCCCGTGGCATTGATGGCGAGGCGGATGCCGCCGTCTTCCTGCGTGGCCGTCACAGAGCCTGCATCCTTGCCGTCTGCGGTCTTGAGCAGCGCCTGTGCCGTGGCCGGAGCGGAATCGGCGGCCATATAGGCCCGTTCAGGCTCGTCCTGTGCGGCGGGCGCCTCGGCGTCATTGCTGCAGGCGGCGAGCGCGAGGCCAAGGGTCAGGCTGGTTGCGGTCAGAACTGTTCGGGCAGAGATCATCATGGGCTCCTGTCTTTGCCCAATTACCCCGCGCGCCTTTCTCCGGTTCCCGCACCAGCCCGGAAAGTCTGTTTGACAATGCGACGCCTTGCCGGTTGGTTGACCGCACCAGACGCCTTAACCGCTGCAGGAGAGAATGCCGCATGTCCCACGCCGTTGCCGTCAATCCCCCAACCGATCTCAACCAGGCGCTGGGCTTTGTCCGCGTCGTCGAACTCGATCCGGCGGGCCGTGCGACGATCGAATATCAGGCGGGCATGCACATGTGCCATTCGGGCGGCGTGGTTCAGGGTGGGTTCGTCACCGGCTGGATCGATGCCGCCATGGCCTATGCCGCCATGGCGATGACCGGCCCGGACGTCGTGCCGATGTCACTCGAACTGAAAGTCAGCTTCTTCGCGCCGGCGCGCCCCGGCCTGCTCACCGCGACCGCCTGGGTCGAGAAGCGCGGACGCAGCACCTGCTTTTTCGAAGGGCAGTTGCTCGACGCCGGCGGCAAGGTGCTGGCCAAGGCGAGTTCCACGCTGATGCTTGCCGACCGGGGACGGATCGAGCAGGCTTCGAGCGCGGCGCTGGCGACCGACTAGACTTGCGATTATTTCGGTGCAGCGGCCTGCAGGTCGCTCAGGAAGCTGCGGATCCGCTTGGCGTTGACGCCGAGATCGCTCTTGCCGACGCGAGAGACGCTGCGGACGTCGACTTCGCTGGTAAGACCGCCGGGGCCAGGCTGCACCCGCACCACGACATCGTCCTTGAACTTGAACAGCGAAACCGTGTCGGTCGCCTCAAGCCGCCCTTCCTCGGGCTTTGATGCGGCGATTTCCCAGCCACGCTCACGTGCGACCTCGGTGGCCAGCGTCACGGCACGGTCGACCGGCAGCTTGATCACCACCGTCTTCAGATCGCCATAGGCGCCGCGGTGCAGCACCTTCCAGCGCTCCTTGGCGTCCATGCCGGCATATTTGGGCTCGCCACGACCGGGAATGTCGGCAAAATCGTCGGGACGCAGCTTGAGCACCTGGAATTGCGGCGGGTTGTCGAGATTGGTGGTGATGTCGTGAATCTGCGGCACGCTGCGCGCGACATTGATCCAGTATCCCATGAAGCCGAGATAGGCGAGCGAGCAGACCAGTCCCATCACCGTCAGATCGCGGATGCGCTTGCCCTTCTTGCGATAGAGCAGCAGCACGATGAGCGAGAATACCAGACCCACCAGCGCCACGACAATGGCGGCTGCCACGGTGCTGACGCCGTTCAGCTTGCCCCACCAATCCTGGCCCGCACCGATCGCGCCGATCAGCGCCATCACGATCGATCCTGCCCCCAGCAACAGGCAAAGCCGTGCCAGCCAGATCGAACCATGTGGTTTTGCGGTCTCGTCCATGAACTCCCCCTGTTACGCGTACGTGTTGCCAGCAAGTCACACATAGGAAAGCGATGGCGCTTTGGCAAACCTTATGGGGAAGCCGGAGGGTCAAGAATTGCGCTCGACTCAAGGGCTTGCCGTCCCTAAGGGCGCGGATCGACGCCCTTTCCTTCTATCGTCTGGACCGATGACCGAATTCAACATTATCCCGCTGGATCAGGTGGATAGCGCCTGGGTTGAAGAACTGCTCGATCTGGTGTTCGGCCCGGAGCGAAAGAACCGCACCATCTACAAGGTGCGCGATGGCCTGACGCATCTGCCCGCGCTCAGCTTTGCCGCAGTCGATGGCGAGGGCTATCTGGTCGGAAGCATCCAGTGCTGGCCGGTCGCGCTGACCGATCCCGATGGGCTGGCCTATCCGATGATCCTGGTCGGCCCGGTCAGCGTCGCGCCCGATCACCAGGACCAGGGCATCGGCCGCGCGTTGATGGCGGCGGTGTTCGGCGCGATGGGCGTGGGCGAGAAGCTGCCGCTCGTGCTGCTGGGCGATCCCGAATATTATGGCACCCGCTTCGGCTTTACCGCCGAGCGCACCGGGGGCTGGACGCTGCCCGGGCCGTATGAGCAGCACCGGCTGCTGGCATTGGCGCGACCCGATTCGCTGATGCCCGAGCGGGGCATGCTGGGCCCCTGGCGGCTGAGCTGACACGCACGAGGCGGCATCGCCCTTTGCATCGCGCACCGGCCATGCTTATCTGGCACCTGCATGCCTTATGATCCGCCCCCCGAACTTCAGGACCTCTCGCTCGCCGATATTGCCGGCCTGGTCGCCGCGCGCAAATTGCCGCCGGTCGAGAAATGGACGCCCGCGCACCAGAGCGACAGCCATATGCGGATCGCCGCCGATGGCCGCTGGTATCACCAGGGCGGGCTGATCTCGCGCCCGGCGATGGTGCGGCTTTTCGCTAGCGTGCTGCGCCGCGAGCCGGACGGGCGTTACGCGCTCGTCACCCCGTTCGAGCAGCAATGGATAGAGGTCGAGGACGCGCCGCTGCTCGCGGTCGAGCTCAAGTCCGAAGGCACGGGCGACCAGCGCCGCCTCGCCTTCCGGCTCAACACCGACGAACTGGTCGTCGCCGGACCCGAGCGGCCGATCATCATGCGCGGCGATGCCGATGAACCCCGCCCTTATCTCGGCCTGTGGCGAGGGCTCGAGGCGCGGATCGAGCGCGCGGTCTATTACGATCTGGTCGAGCTGGCGCTCCAGGAGGCTGGCGAGGCCGATACCAGCCTGCCGATCTGGAGCGACGGCACCTGCTTCCGGCTCGACCGGATCGAGGACGCATGAGCCTGTACGACCGCCTGGCCGAGGCGCTTGCCGTCAGCCAGGGCATGGAATCGATCGACGAGGCGCATATCCGGCCTGACCGGGGTGTGCACATTCCCGCCGCCGTGCTGATTGCGATCACCGACCGCCCGCAGCCCGGCGTCATCCTGACCCAGCGGCCCGATTATCTGCGCAGCCATCCCGGCCAGGTCGCCTTTCCCGGCGGCAAGATCGACCCGGAGGACGAGGACGCCATCGCCGCCGCGCTGCGCGAGGCGGACGAGGAACTGGGCCTGTCGCCCGAACATGTCCGCGTGATCGGCACCGGCGATGTCTATCGCAGCGGCAGCGGCTTTGCGATCACCCCGGTGCTGGGCGTCATCCCGCCCGATCTCAGCTACTCGCCCAATCCCGGCGAGGTCGCCGACTGGTTCGAGGTGCCGCTCGATTTCGTGCTCGATCCTGCCAATCACGCGCGGCATTCAACCTTCTGGAAAGGCGCGCAGCGCCAATATGTCGAGATCATGTGGGGGCAAAGGCGCATCTGGGGGGTGACGGCGGGGATCATCGCCAATCTGTCGCGGCGGCTGGAAGGCGTGCTGGCGTGACGCGAATCGATGCTGAATGGACCCGGCGCGAGGACCTGCGCGCGATGCTTGCCGTGCTTGATGCCGAGGGTAATCAGTGCCGCTATGTCGGCGGCGCGGTGCGCGATGCGCTGCTGGGCATCGAGGCGACCGATATCGACATCGCCACCAGGCTGCTGCCCGAAGACGTGATCGCACGGCTGGAGGCGGCAGGCATCCGCGCGGTGCCGACGGGCCTTGCGCATGGCACGGTAACCGCCGTGATGCCGCGCGGCCCGGTCGAGATCACCACGCTGCGCCGTGATGTCACCACCGACGGCCGCCATGCCGAGGTCGCGTTCACCGATGACTGGCGCGAGGACGCCGCGCGGCGCGATTTCACGATCAACGCGCTGTTCGCCGATCCCGCGACGCTAGAGGTGACCGACTATTTCAGCGGGCTTGAGGACCTGGAGGCGGGGCTGGTGCGCTTTATCGGCGATGCAGGCGAGCGCATCCTCGAGGATCACCTGCGGATCCTGCGCTATTTCCGCTTTCACGCCCGCTTCGGCGGCGCGGTCGATGCTGAGGCGGTCGCGGCCTGCAGCGAACATGCCGAGCGGCTGAAGGCGCTGTCGCGCGAACGGATCGCACGCGAACTGCTGTTGCTGCTGGGCGCCGCGGACCCGCTGGCATCGGCACGGCTGATGGCCGATGGCGGGATCTGGAAGGTCGTGCTGCCCGAAATGGCAGAAAATGGTCTCGACCGGCTGGCCGAATTGCTGGCGCGCGAACACGCGCTGGGAGCCGAGCGCAATGCGCTGCTGCGGCTCGCGGCGCTGCTGCCCACCGAGCCGCTGCTCGCCGATACGGTGGCGGCGCGGCTGCGCCTGTCCAAGGCGCAGCGGCTCGCTCTGGCGCGCTTCGCAACGCCCTGGCCCGCCAGCGGCACGGCACGCCAGGTCGCGGCAGGTGTCCAGCCCGAGGAGCTGGTCGCCCCCTGGCTGCTGCTGCGCGCGCCCGATGCTATGCTGGCGACCGGGTGGCAGAGCCTGCAGGATTGGCAGGTGCCGGTTTTTCCGCTGGGCGGCCGCGACATCATCGCGCTCGGCATCCAGGCAGGACCGCAAGTCGCCAAGGCTCTGGGCGAGATCAGGCGCCGCTGGATTTTCGAGGATTTTCCAGAGGATGCGCGGCTTGCCGAGATTGCAGCCGAAGTCGCCGCCTCGGGCTGATCAGCTCATCCGCTCGATCATGAAATCATAGGCACGGCTTGCGGGAACCGGGGGCGAGTAGAAATAGCCCTGGCCGTAGGAGCAGCCGAGCGCCGCGAGCGTGTGCGCGATTTCCAGCGTCTCGATCCCTTCGGCGGTCGTTTCCATGTTGAGCGCCGAGGCGAGCGACAGGATCGCGCGGACGATCGCCACCTTGTCGCGCTCCTGCAGCATGTGCGTCACGAAGCTGCGGTCGATCTTGAGCACATCGATCGGCAGCTGCTGCAGATAGGCGAGGTTCGAATAGCCGGTGCCGAAATCGTCCATCGCCAGCGACACGTCGAGCGCACGCAGCGCGTTCATTACCTTGGCGGCGCGCGCGGGATCGCTCACCACCACCGATTCGGTGAGCTCGAGCATGATCCGATCGGGCCGGGTCTTGTTGGCGCGCAGGATGCCGGAGACCATGTTCGGGATATCGTCACGCGCGAACTGCGCCGCAGACACGTTGACGCTGATCTTCAGCGGCAGCTCCTCGCCCGCCTTCTTGTCCCATTCGTTCAGCACCTGGCAGGCACGGTCGAGCGCCCAGCGACCGAGCGGCAGGATCAGGCCGCATTCCTCGGCGACGGGAATGAACTCGGCGGGCGAGATCATTCCGTAATCGGGGTCCTTCCACCGTGCCAGCGCCTCGAACCCGGTGACGAAACCATTGCTGAGATCGATCAGCGGCTGGAAATAGAGTTCCAGCCGGTCGAGCTCGATCGCCTTGCGCAACTCGGTTTCCAGCGTGAAGCGACGGCGCGCCTTGTCGAGCTCCTCGGGGGTGTAGATTTCCGCCTGGCGGGTCTGCTTGGCGCGCTTGAGCGCGATCTGTGCCTGGCGGATGTAATTGGCGCAATCCGCCTGACCCTGCTTGCTCAGCGCGATGCCGATCGCGCCATCGATCTGGATTTCGAGATCGGACAATCGATAGGGGTCGGCGAACACGCTGCGAATACGGTTGGTGATCCGCATCAGTTCGCGCTCGTTGGTGCTGCGCAGCGGCACGAACAGGGCAAATTCATTGCCGCCGATCCGCGCCACGATATCGGTCTTGCGCATACGCCCCATCAGGCGCCGCGCGACGGTGATGATCAATTCGTCGCCAACGATGCTGCCGGCGCATTCGTTGATCTGGCTGAACCGCGCGATATCGAGCGTGAAGATCGCGAACGCACCCAGATTGCCGCGCCCCCCGATCGGCGCCTCGGCCAGCCGGCTCTCGACCTCATCCTCGAAACCGGCGCGATTGGGGAGGCCCGTAAGGCTGTCGCGCATCGTTTCGCGGCGGAAGCTGTCATGCGTCTCGATCTCGCTGGTGCGGTCGATCAGGCTGACCAGGAAATGCGGCCATTCCATGCCGCGCAGGTCCATGCGCGCCACGGTAACGTCATAGCGACGCGGCTTGACCGGATCGTGCGAAGTCCAGGGCTTGACCGCCTTGCCACTGTCGTTGCGATGGGCGACGGAGACCAGCTCGGCAAGCAGACGCAGGTCGAGCCCGTTCGGATTGCCCGGCGCCAGTTCGCGCTCCACGAACGCGGGATTGGCCGCCATCAGCTCCAGATCCTCGCCCGCGCGCATGACGACCGCAGCGGGAATCGGCAGCGGATCGAGCGCGGCGGCCACCATCGGATGCGCGCGCGCACTGCCGAACACGCCGGAACGATCCGGAACGCCCTTGCCGCGCGCTTTCGATGATGGAGTTGGACTTACCATGGTTAGTATCAGCTAACCGGGAAAGATGTAAAATTCACTTAAAGAATGGTCGAAAGCTGTTCGTGCAATCGAAATCAGCCATCGAACTTGTTGCTGCGGGGAAATCCATTCGGCGGAAGTCTTCCCGCCGCGCCTCGCGCCACGCGCCACAGCCCCATGTCCTTTTCGGTGCGTACGCGCCCGCTATCGCCGCCCATGGTCCAGCTGAGGCCTTCTTCGAGCCGGAAGGTCGTAGCGTCGGACAGCGATCCGTCGCGATAGCGTTGCAGCTGCACGCCCTGGCCGCGCGCCATCACCGGCAGCTCGGCGATCGGGAAGACGACCAGCTTGCGGTTCTCGCCGACCACCGCGACATGATCGGCGCTCGGCGGAACGGGGCGAATCACCATCAGCTTCACGCCGGCCTTGAGGTTCACCACCTGCCGGCCCTTGCGCGTTTCGGCGATCAGCTCCGCCATCTCGGCCAGGAAGCCGCGCCCGTTCGATGCGGCGAGCAGCAGCTTGCCCTGTGGATCATAAGGCAGCAGCGCCACGATCTGCGCCTCGTTCTCCATGTCGAGCATGCCGCGGACCGGCTCGCCGAAACCGCGCGCGCCGGGAAGCTTTTCCGCACCCAGCGTATAGAAGCGGCCATTGTCGAGCGCGAACAGCAGCTTGTCGGTGGATTGCGCGTGGAAGGCAAAGCCGGGGCCGTCGCCTTCCTTGAACTTGGTGAGCTCCGCCGCGCTGAGGTCCGCATGGCCCTTCATCGCCTTGATCCAGCCGCGCCGCGACATGATCACGGTCACCGGCTCGCGCTCGATCATCGCCTCGAGCGGAATTTCGCGCGCGGGCGCCGCTTCCTCGATCTTGGTGCGGCGCGCACCCAGCCGGCCCAGTTCGGTATTGCCCGAATAGAGCGCGCGCAGGGCCTTCAAATTCTTGGTCAGGCGCTGCTTCTGCAGCTTGGGATCGGCGAGCAGTTCCTCGAGCTCGGCCTGTTCGGCGATCAGTGCATCATGTTCGCGCCTGAGCTCCATTTCCTCGAGCTTGCGCAAGGACCGCAGCCGCATGTTCAGGATCGCCTCGGCCTGGCGGTCGGTCAGCTCGAACTCGGCCATCATCACCGGCTTGGGCTCGTCCTCGGTGCGGATGATCTCGATCACGCGGTCGAGGTTGAGATAGGCGATGATATAGCCGCGCAGCAGTTCGAGCCGCGCCGCGATCTTGTCCAGCCGGTGGCGGCTGCGGTTGACCAGGATCAGGATCTGGTGGCGCAGCCAGGATTCGAGCAGCGGCTTGATGCCCATAACCCCGGGCGTGCGTGTCTCGTCGAGCACGTTGAGGTTGAGCGGGAAGCGGATTTCGAGATCGGTCAGCCGGTAGAGGCTGTCCTTGAGTATATCGACATCGACATTGCGGCTCTTGGGCTCGATGACGAGGCGGATGGTCTCGTCCGATTCATCGCGGACATCGGCGAGGATCGGCAGCTTCTTCTCCGCGATCAGCGTCGCGATCTGCTCGATCAGCTTGCCCTTCTGCACCTGATAGGGAATTTCGCTGATGATCAGCTGCCAGGTGCCGCCGGGCAGCTTCTCGATGCCGGTCGGCTCCCAGTTGCCCTCGGCATCCCTGCCGGTCGAGTAACGCGCGCGCAGGCGGAACGCGCCGCGCCCGGTGCGATAAGCCTGGGAAATGCTCTCCGCGCTGTCGACCAGCACCCCGCCGGTCGCGAAATCCGGGCCCAAAAACACCGTCATGATGTCTTCATGCGTCGCTTCGGGCTTCTTGATCAGCAGCATCGCCGCATCGATGATCTCGAGGACGTTGTGTGACGGGATCGAGGTCGCCATGCCCACCGCGATGCCGCTGGCGCCATTGGCGAGCAGATTGGGGAACAGGCCCGGGAAGACCTCGGGCTCTTCCTCCTCGCCATTATAGGTGGGCTTGAAGGCGACCGTGCCTTCGTCCAGCCCCGCCATCAGCTCGATCGCGGTGCGCGTCAGCCGCGCTTCGGTATAGCGATAGGCGGCGGCGTTATCGCCATCGATATTGCCGAAATTGCCCTGCCCATCGACCAGCGGATAACGCAGCACGAAATCCTGCGCGAGGCGGACCATCGCATCATACACCGAGGCATCGCCATGCGGGTGATATTTGCCGATGACATCGCCGACGACACGCGCGCTCTTCTTGTAACCGCTCGCCGGATCGAGCTTGAGCTGCCGCATCGCCCAGAGCAGGCGGCGGTGGACCGGCTTCAGACCATCGCGCAGATCGGGCAGCGAGCGCGCGGTGATCGTCGAGAGCGCATAGACGAGATAACGGTCCGACAGCGCGCGGTCGAACGAGGTGTTCTCGATTTCGGGAATGTCGTCGCCGGAACCGGCGCTCGCCTCGTCTGCCATGCGTTGCGCCTAGCAGCGCCAACGCGCCAAGGCGAGAGGGCCAGCCCGGTTTTCTGGGGAAAATTTATCGCGAAAACGCCGCTGTGCCGGGCAATCAGAACGCGCCGTGCCGCCCCTTGCCCCCGGCAAAGCTCGCCGCGCCGGTCAGCGTCTCGCCGCTGGCGATCGTCTCACGCCCCAGCCTGGCCTCGAGCGCGATCGCCTCGGCCTCGGACAGCGACCATTGCGCGATCGCGCTGGCGCGATCATTGCGCAGGCATTGCTGCGGGAAGGCCGCGATCTGGCTGGCAAGCTCGACCGCGAGTTCGAGCGCGCCGCCGTGCCGGGTGACGCGGTTGGTGAGCCCCATTTCCTGCGCCTCTGCCGCGCCGACCTCGCGCCCGGTCAGCATCAGGTCCATCGCGCGCGCATGGCCGATCAGCCGCGGCAGGCGGATCGTGCCCATATCGACCAGCGGCACCCCGAAGCGGCGGCAGAAGACGCCCATCCTCGCGGTTTCCGCCATCACCCGCATGTCGCACCACAGGGCAAGCTCCATGCCGCCCGCGACGGCAAAGCCCTCGATTGCGGCGATCACGGGCTTGGTCAGCTGCATCCGCGTCGGTCCCATCGGCGCCATGCCGCTATCGGTGACCGGGCGCTTGTCGCCCTCGCTCAGTGCCTTGAGGTCCGCACCTGCGCAGAAATGGCCGCCTGCGCCATGCAGGATCGCGACATGGACGCTATCGTCGGCATCGATGCGCTCGAACGCCTCGAACAGGGCCTTTGCCGTTGCCGCATCGACCGCATTGCGCCGTTCCGGCCGGTTGATGGTGACGATCGCCACCTGCTGCTTGTGATCGATCTTGACGTTCATCGGCCTCTCCTTCGGCACCTGCGGATCGGTGCGATGATCATCCCCCTGTCCGGTTTCCTGACAGTAAACATGCGCGCCCGGACAGCGCAATTGCGCCCGCGCACCCAAGTCGCTATAGGGGCGCTGAGAGACGCCCCGGCCCTGCGTGCATTGGTTGCCGCACCGGGGCGTCCTGCTTTCTATCGGAGATACGTGCCATGACCCGCCGCCGCCAGATTTACGAAGGCAAGGCCAAGATCCTCTATGAAGGCCCCGAGCCCGGCACGCTGATCCAGTATTTCAAGGACGATGCCACCGCGTTCAACGCCCAGAAAAAGGGCACGATCAACGGCAAGGGCGTGATCAACAACCGCATCAGCGAATATGTGTTCACGCGGCTGGCGCATATCGGCATCCCCACGCATTTCATCCGCCGCCTGAACATGCGCGAGCAGCTGGTTCGCCAGGTCGAGATCGTGCCGATCGAGGTGGTCGTGCGCAATGTCGCCGCCGGATCGATCTGCAAGCGTCTGGGCCTGGAAGAAGGCCAGCCGCTGCCGCACACGCTGATCGAATATTGCTACAAGGACGACAGCTTGGGCGATCCGCTGGTCGCCGAAGAGCATATCGCGTGCTTCGGCTGGGCGAGCCAGGAGGAGATGCAGGACATCTCGTCCATGGCGATTCGCATCAACGATTTCATGTGCGGCATGTTCGCCGCGATCGGCATCCGCCTGATCGACTTCAAGCTCGAATTCGGCCGCCAGTTCGACGGCGATTTCTCGCGCATCATCCTGGCCGACGAGATCAGCCCCGATGGCTGCCGCCTGTGGGACATCGAGACCGGTGAAAAGCTCGACAAGGACCGGTTCCGCCGCGATCTGGGCGGCGAGGTCGAGGCCTATCAGGAGGTCGCGCGCCGTCTGGGCCTGCTCAACGAGGGCGGCGACAACGAGGTGCTCGATCTCGACAGCCACCGCCGCCGCAAGGGCAAATGATCGCCTGACCGCAGGGCGGATGCTTGACGCGTCCGTCATCTTGCGCGGGGTCTGACCCCGTGCAACATTTCCGCCACACAACAGTAAAAGTGGGTGGAGATGGATCGAGGCGGAAGGCTCCCCGGAACCGTGGCGAAATCGGCGCTGGCCGGCATGGCCGCTGCCGCGCTCGCGCTGCTCCCCGCCACGCTGCTCGCCCAGTCCGCCGCGCCTCCCCTGACTGATAGCAGCGCAGCGCCTGCGCCCCAGCCGGTGCGCGACGAGGCCGCGATTGCCGCCGCCTGGGGCTATGCCACCAGCGATCTTGCGCCCGATCCCGCCGTGCGCCTGGGCGTGCTGCCCAACGGCATGCGCTATGCCATCCGCAAGAACGCCACCCCGCCCGGCACCGCCGTGATGCGGCTGCTGATCGATGTGGGATCGACGGCGGAGAACGAGGACGAGCGCGGCCTTGCCCATTTCATCGAGCATATGGCGTTCAACGGCACCACCAACGTGCCCGAAGGCGAGATGGTCAAGATTCTCGAGCGGCTGGGGCTCGAATTCGGCGCGGATACCAACGCGTTCACCAGCTATGACCAGACCGGTTATCTGCTCGACCTGCCCAATGTGAAGGCGGAGACGGTCGACACCGCGCTCTATCTGCTGCGCGAGACCGCAAGCGAGATCCGCTTCGACCCCAAGGCGATCGATCGTGAGCGCGGGGTGATCCTCTCCGAACTGCGGACCCGCGCCAATTACGCGCAGCGCAACCGCGAATCTTTGTTCGAATTCACCGTGCCCGGCACGCGCATCGCCACGCGCTCGCCAATCGGCGACAAGTCGGTGATCGAGACCGCGCCAGCCGAGCGCTTCCGCAGCTTCTACGAGCGCTATTATACGCCCGGGCGTAGCACGCTGGTGGTCGTCGGCGATGTCGATGTTGCCGAGATCGAAGCGAAGATCCTGGCGAGCTTTGGCAACTGGGAGGCAAAGCACGGCGAAGCGCCCGATGTGCCACTGGGCAAGATCGATACCGCCCGCACCGATGAGGCCAACATCTTCACCCATCCCGCGATCGACGAGGTGGCCACCGTCCTGCGCTTCTCGCCTTATGTCGAGGAGCCCGACAGCAAGGCGACCCGCCGCGCCAAGCTCACCCGCGCGCTGGCCTACAACATCGTCGGGCGCAGGCTGGGCCGGATCGCGCGGCAGGAGAACGCCCCGTTCGTCGGCGCGTCGGTCGGGCGGTCGGACGTGTACAAGATCGCCAACCAGTCGGTGCTCAACGTCGCGACGCGCGATGGCGAATGGCAGCGCGGGCTGGAAGCCGCCGAACGCGAGCTGCGCTCCGCACTGCGCTACGGCTTCACCAAGGCGGAACTCGCCGAACAGCTCGCCAATTTCACCACCGGCTATGAAAACGCGGTGCGCGGGCAGGATACGCGCAGCAACGACCAGCTCGCCGACCAGATCATGGGCATGGCCAAGGACGGGATGATCGTCACCACGCCCGAGAGCCAGCTCGAGCGCTTTACCGCGCTGCGCGATGCGCTGACGCCGAAGATGCTGCTCGAGGCGCTGCGCAAGGATTTCGGTACGCTCGACAAGCCGCTGATCCACCTGGCCACCAAGGTCGATCCGGCAGGCGGCGCGGACGGCGTGCGCATGGCTTTCGCTCAGGCGCAGAAGACGAAGGTGGCCAGGCCCCAGGCGCGCGATGCGCAGGCCTTTGCCTATCAGGATTTCGGCAATCCCGGCACGGTCGTTGCGGACAGTCGAATCGAGGATCTCGGCATCCGCACCATCCGCTTTGCCAACAACGTGCGGCTGAACCTCAAGAAGACCGATTTCGACAAGAACCGCGTGCTGGTCTCGCTGCGCATCGACGGTGGCGATCTGCTCGCTTCGCGCGACAATCCTGAAGCGACCAGCCTGATGAACATCTTCGTCCGCGGCGGGCTGGAGGCGCACAGCCTCGATGATCTTTACTCGATCTTTGCGGGCCGTGCGGTGTCGCTGAATTTCGGCTCGGGCGAGGATTATTTCGGCGGTTATCTCGCGACCACGCCCGATGACCTCAAGCTGCAGATGCAGGTGCTCACCGCGTTCACCACCCATCCCGGCTACCGCAGCGAGGCGATCAACCAGTATCGCAGCTACCTGCCCAATTTCTATGCGCGGCTGAACGCGACACCCGAAGGCGCGATCGGCAGCCAGATCGGCGCGATCCTGTCGGACAACGATCCGCGCTTTTCGCTGGCCGACAAGGCGGTGTTCGAAAAGCTCACCTTTGACGACCTCAAGGCCGCGATCGGCGACCGGCTGGAAAAGGGTGCGATCGAGATCGGGCTGGTCGGCGATTTCGACGAGGAGCAGGCGATCGCCGCGGTTGCCGCGACCTTCGGCGCACTGCCCGAGCGCGAGGCCGAATTCCGCGACTATGACGAAGCCCGCACCCGCCAGTTCACCGCAAACCGCAGCCCGCGCGTGCTGCACCACAAGGGCGAAGCCGATCAGGCGATCGTCGAATTCTACTGGCCGACCACCGATGATCGCGATTATCGCGAGGACGTGCGGCTGCGCCTGCTCGCCGAGCTGCTGCAGATCAAGGTGACCGACCAGATCCGCGAGCAGCTGGGCGCCAGCTATTCGCCCGCGGCGCGCTCGTTCACCTCGTCCATCTATCCCGGTTATGGGTATATCCAGATCAGCACCAACGTCGCCTCGGCCGATGTCGAGAAGGTGTCCGAGGCGGTGCGCCATATCGCCGCTGAGCTTTCCGCCCCTGCCCCGCTGGCGGGATCGCCCTCGACACCCTCGCCGATCGCGGCCGACGAGCTGGCGCGCGCGCGCACGCCGATCCTGGAGAACATCGCCAACAGCGTGAAGAGCAACACCGCGTGGCTGGGTGTCGTCGACTCGGCGCAGAGCAAGCCCGCCAAGCTCGACCGGTTCCGCAGCGGCGGCACCGCCTTCGGCACGGTGAGCGCAGACGAACTGCTCGCCATGGCGCGCACCTATCTGTCGCCCGATCGCGCGCTGCTGGTCCAATCGCTCTATGAGGGCGCAGGGACGGGAACCGCGCTGGCCGCGCGCCAGTCGCCCGTCGCCGCCAACGCCGCGCCGCAATAGTTTCAGCTGCGGGTGCGGTATCCGCTGATGATGCCGAAGATGAACGACATGAACAGCGCCAGCTGGATGCGCCCGCCCGGGTCGCTCCAGCCCAGCAGCTCGTGGCCGAAGCCGAACAGTCCGATGAACATCGCCAGAGCCAGACCTGCCATGGTTTCCCCCCGCATATTTGCTCAACAAACGCTATGCCGTAGCGATTGACAGGGCTTTGTTAGGATAGGTTAACGCAGCCACCGCCTAGCGCGAACCATGTCTGCCGCGATGCACCCCCTTGCCCCTTTGCCGCCGGACGCTATAGGGCAGGCCAGAAACCCAGCCAGGAGGACGCCGATGAAGGCCCGCATCCATGTGACCCTGAAAGACGGCGTGCTCGATCCCCAGGGCCGCGCGATTCATCACGCGCTCGAAGGCCTGGGCTTTGGCGGTGTCGAGGATGTCCGCGCCGGTCGGCTGATCGAGCTGACCCTGGCCGACGGCACCAGCGACGAGGATATCGACGCGATGTGCCGCAAGCTGCTCGCCAATATGGTGATCGAGAACTATCGGGTCGAGAAGGTCGCATGAAGTCGGCGGTCATCACCTTCCCCGGATCGAACTGCGACCGCGATCTCGCCGTCGCGATCGAGCGGGTGACGGGTCACGCGCCGATCCGGCTGTGGCATGGCGAGCAGTCGCTGCCGGAAGGGCTCGACCTGATTGGCGTGCCCGGTGGCTTTTCCTATGGCGACTATCTGCGCTCGGGCGCGATGGCGGCACGCTCGCCGGTGATCGGCGCGGTGGTCGAGGCGGCAGAACGCGGGGTTGCAGTGCTCGGCATCTGCAACGGCTTCCAGATCCTGACCGAAGCCGGGCTGCTGCCCGGCGCGCTGATGCGCAATGCCGGCATCCGCTTCGTCTGCCGCACGGTCGGCCTGACGGTCGAGAACACCTCCAGCCGCTTCACCAGCCTGTATCAGGCGGGCGAGACGATCCGCATCCCGGTTGCGCACCATGACGGCAACTATTTTGCCGATGAAGCGACGCTCGACCGGATCGAGGGCGAAGGCCAGGTGGCGTTTCGCTATGCCGAGCCGGTCAACGGATCTGCGCGCGACATTGCTGGCGTGCTCAATGCAAGGGGTAACGTCCTCGGAATGATGCCGCACCCCGAGCGGGTGATCGAGGCGCAGCACGGCAATACCGATGGCGCACGGCTGTTCGAAGGCCTCGCCCGCACGGTGCTGGAACGCGCCTGATCAGCCGAACATCGCGGTCTGCTGCCCGCCGAACAGGCTCTGCACATCGTCGGCGGTCATCGGGCGACCGTAGAAATAGCCCTGGATCTTCTTGCATCCCAGGTCGCGGATGACCCGCACCTCGTGCTCGGTCTCGGCGCCTTCCGCCGTGGTCGACATGCCCAGGCTCTCTGCCATGGCCACCACGGCGCGGATGATCGCGATGCTTTCCTGCGCCCCCCTCGCTGCGCCCTGCACGAAGCTGCGATCGACCTTGATCGTGGTGAAGCGGGTCTTGCTGAGATAGCCCAGCGCCGAATAGCCGGTGCCGAAATCGTCGAGCGACAGCCCCACGCCCAGCGCGAGGATCTGGTCCAGCGTCTCGCCAGCGCGTGATCCTTCGCGCAGAAACACGCTTTCGGTGACCTCCAGCTCCAGCCGCTGCGGCGCCAGACCGGTTTCCGACAGCGCCTCGACCACGGTTTCGACAAAATCGGGCTCATAGAGCTGTTCGGCCGAGACGTTGACGGCCACGCGGACATTGGCCGGCCAGGTCACCGCCTCGCGACAGGCGCGGTGCAGCACCCAGTTGCCGATCGGCACCACCAGCCGGGCGTCTTCGGCCAGCGGGATGAAGCGCGCTGGCGATACCTGGCCGAATTCGGGATTGGACCAGCGGATCAGCGCCTCGAACGCGACCAGCGACTCGCTGCTGGCATCGACCACCGGCTGATAGGCTAGCGAGAACTCGTCCTTTTCGAGCGCCTTGCGCAGCGCAATTTCCATGACGCGGCGTTCTTCGGCATGGCTGTGCAGCTTGGGCTCGTACACATTGTGACGGCCGCCGCCCTCGTCCTTGGACCGATAGAGCGCCAGATCGGCGCTGCGCATCAGCGTCTCCACCGTGCGGCCGTCGCGCGTTCCGGTGGCAGAGCCGACGCTCGCGCCGATGAACAGCGTGTGCTGGTCCACCTCATAGGGCCGCGACAGCACGTCGATGATGCGGCCCGCCAGGTCCGAAATGCGCTGCCCGTCACCGGTATCGCGCATCACGACCGCGAACTCGTCACCGCCCAGACGGCCGCACAGCTCGTCCTTGCCCATCAGCGAGCGCAGCCGCAGCGACACCTGCGCAAGCAGCCGGTCGCCGACCAGATGGCCGAGCGTATCGTTGACCGACTTGAACCGGTCGAGATCGATCATCAGGAAGCCGCAGCGGCAATTCCACTGTTCGCATTCCTTGAGCGCGCGGTCGAGCGCCTCGGTGAGCTGGAGGCGGTTGGGCAGGCCGGTCAGCGTGTCGAACCGGGCGAGGCGTGCGATCTTCTCGGCGCTTTCGCGACTTTCGGTCACGTCCGAGCCGACCCCGCGGAAACCCATGAATGTGCCGTTGTCGTCATAGCGCGGCGAGGCCGACAGTTCCCACCAATAGGTCTTCTCCTCGCCGTGCACCTTGACGACGAGGTTCGAGAAGCTTTCGCGCTTTGTCAGCTTGTCCGACAGGATATGCAGGCTGGGGGCAAGATTGCCGCTCTCCCAATGCTTGCCGGCGATCAGCTGGGTCAGCGGCATGCCCTCGATCTCGCTCGCCTCGCGGCCGGCGGCAAAGGCAAAGCGCGGGCTGGCGGCGACGATCCGGCGCCCGGCGTCGATCTGCCACAGCCAGTCGGCATCGCCTTCCTCGAATTCGCGCAGCAACAGGCTGACCACCTCGTCCTTTTCGGCAAGGCCCTGCTCGGAGAATTTGAACATCAGATAGGCGCGCGCATTCTCGAAGCCCGACAGTGCGAGCAGGATCGAGAAGCAGACAATCGCCCCGACCGTGACGATATTTTCGCCCTGCCAGAAGGCGATCACCGATGCTGCCATCAGCACCAGGTTGAACACGAAGGCACCGAGCGGCAGCGCGTTAAGCAGCAGCGTGCCGCCGACCACCAGCGCGGCCAGGATCGTCCAGACCGCAGCGAGTTCCATCTGGGTCGCCATCGGTGCGAATACCAGGATCGGCACGCACCAGACAAAGGCGATCAGGCTGGTTGCAGCGACCAGCTGAAGCACGAAACGGCGGGCGACATGATCGTGATTGACCATGCCGCTGTGGCGGTAAAGCACGGTGGGAAAATACAACGAGGCGCCCAGCATGCCCATCCATCCAGCCAGCTGCCAGAGCGGCACGAAACCGCTGAACAGCTGGCAGACCATCAGGCCAAGGACGAGATTGGTGACCACGCGCAAAATGGCATAGCGGGCCAGTCCGGTATATTGGATCGCGCGGAAATGATCCCAGTCGCCCTCGGGAGGGTCGCACAGGCCGAGAAGGGCCATGACCGGCAGGTCGCGCGCGGTCGAGGGTTTGGCGGGGGTCTTGCTCACCCGGGCGACATAGCGAAACAAAGTTAGCGAAGGGTAACCGGTAAAGACGGTTTCGCTGCCGGGCCATGCAGGGATTTGAAGGATATGATCGGGGCACCTTGCCTGCAACCGGCGTTGATCCGCAGGTTGCAGGCCTTGGCGAACTGGCCTGCTGCCGCACTCGTGCGGCCGCGTCTCAGATCAGATGACGGCCAGCATGATCACGGCGCTGCTCACGAAGGCAGCGGCCAGATTGAATGCAATACGCATGACGAACTCCTGACGAACTATGGAATTGGCCGCGCAGACATCCTGCTCTCTGTCAGGGTACTTAGGTCATAATTGCTGTCCTACAAGTGCAATTGATTCGCATGCACTTGCACAAAACGCAATTCAATCATCCGTCAGGGCAGCGCGCGCTGCCTCCCAGTTTCGCCCGTCGAACGCTTCGGTTTGCGCCTCGACGCCGTGCCCGTCGTCAAGGCAGCGATAGTCGACCGACCAGCTGTCGGGGTGCGATCGCGGCTGGTAGAAGCTGCGGATTCCGCAGGTCCGGCAGAACAGATGCTCGGCAGCGCCGGTGCCGAAACGATAGCTGGTGAGCTGGTCCTGGCCGGAAATCAGCCGGAATTGGTCGTGCGGAACGATCATGTGCAGAAAGCCGGTCTTGGCGCACATCGAGCAGTTGCACGCGAGCAGCTTCACGCGCGCCTCCACATCCGCCTCGAAGCGAACGGCACCGCAATGACAGCCCCCCTGCACCGTGACAGGAGGCCCGAGCTTCTCGCCTTCAATCGACCGTTTCGACAAGCATCCGCGCCCTGATATCGTCTGGCCAGGCAATCGCGCTGGCCTTCACAAGGTCCATGCATACCAGAGTGGCCGAGGCCCGCAACCGCGTCTCCTCGCCGCAGCGCACGGCATAGCGTACCGCGCAGGAGGATCGCCCGACCTTTTCGACCGCCAGATCGATCGACAGCAAATCGCCCAACCGGCTGGGCGCGGCAAAATCCGCCTCCAGATGCACGGTCGGAACGCCGATCTGCCGGTCGAGATGCATGGTCTTGAAATCGACCCCCACGATATCGGCGAAATATTGCTCGACCGCGGCGTTGAGCATCTCGAAATAGCGCGGATAGAAAACGATGCCCGCTGCGTCGACATGGGCGAAGCGCACCGGCAGTTGCAGCACCTGCATCAGCGTTCCTCCGACTGGTCGAGCGAGCCACGCAGCACGGCGAGCAGCCTGTAGAGCTGGTCGCGATCGTCAGCGCCGATCCCGGCGAACATTTCTTCGACCCAGCCGTGATGCTCGCGGGCGACGGTGGCGAAGTGCGCGCGCCCCTCGTCGGTCATCGTGACGATCGAGCTGCGCCGGTCATGTTCGGGCTTGATGACCGACACATGGCCCAGCTTGGCCAGCTGCTGGACCACCGCCGTGACATTGCCGTTCGAGACCAGCAGCCGCTGCGACAATTCGGTCATCGCCAGCCCGCCCGGCTCTCGCTCGAGCGCGGCGAGCACATCGAAGCGCGGCAGCGTGGTGTCGAACTGCTCGGCCAGACGCCGCCGCAGCCGCTTTTCCGCGATGGTGGTGCAGCTGAGCAGCCGCAGCCAGAGGCGCAGGTTTGGATTGGGCTGGGCTTCGGATGCGCCGTGCACGTCCCCCTCCTGCCCTGCCTGGAATGCCGTTGCCATCAGGCCTGCACCGTAACCGTGCGGCTGTTGCGGAGCAACTGTTCCTGCCCCAGCCGATAGGCATCGTGCGCGCGCAGCCCCTTAAAGCCTGCTGCGGCCGCCGCGTGCAGCGTCCAGGCGGGGTCGGCCAGATGCGGGCGACCCAGCGCGACCAGATCGGCGCGGCCTGCCACCAGGATCGAGTTGATCTGATCGGCATCGGTAATGTTGCCGGCGACGATGGTGGGGCATCCCACTTCGTTGCGCACCTGATCGGACAATGGCGCCTGGTACATGCGGCCATAGACCGGGCGCGCCGCCGGCGAGGTCTCGCCCGAGGACACGTCGATGATATCGGCGCCGGCGGCCATGAATGCGCGCGCGATCTCGACCGCGTCCGCGCCGGTAATTCCGCCGGGTACCCAGTCGTGCGCGGAAATGCGCACCGAAAGCGGCTTGTCCTGCGGCCAGGCTGCGCGCACCGCCTCGACCACCGATAGCGGGAACACCAGCCGCGCTGCCAGATCACCGCCAAGGGCATCGTCGCGATGGTTGGTCAGCGGGCTGATGAAGCCGGACAGCAGATAGCCATGTCCTGCCTGGATCTCGATCAGATCGAACCCCGCCCGGTCAGCGCGCAGCGCTGCATCGACAAAGGCGGCGCGGATCGCCTCCATGCCCGCAGCGTCGAGCGCGGCAGGCGTCGCATATCCTTCCGCCCAGGGTTGGGCGCTCGCGGCAACCAGCGGCCAGCCAGCATCGCCCAGAGGCTTTTCGCCCTGCGACGGAACCGATACCGCACCGCGCGCGCCGGCATGACCGATCTGCACGCCGATCGCGCTGCCCGCCGCGTGCGCGAAGTCGACGATGGACGACCAGCCATCGGCCTGTTCGTCGGTCCACAGGCCCGGACATGCCGGCGTGATCCGGCCTTCGGGCGCAACCGCGCACATTTCGGTCATCACCAGCCCTGCACCGCCCAGCGCACGCGCGCCATAATGCACCAGGTGGAAGGCGCCGACGCGCCCCTGATCGTCGGCCTGATAGGTC
The DNA here is from genome assembly GCF_013607875.1 of Blastomonas ursincola. Taxonomy (GTDB): domain Bacteria; phylum Pseudomonadota; class Alphaproteobacteria; order Sphingomonadales; family Sphingomonadaceae; genus Blastomonas; species Blastomonas ursincola. Next base: position 932,972 of record NZ_VDES01000002.1, on the reverse strand, counting down.
AGGACCGGTGCGACGACGACGCGGTTGGCCAGCGTCAGACCGCGCAGCCGGAAGGGCGTGAACATCGGGGGTGCCTGAGTGTCGCCCTGCGCGTGGCTTGCAAACCAGCTTTCCACCTCGGCCAACCATTGCGGATCGCGCAACGCCAAGTTCGCATGGCTCACCCGCTGCGAGCGGGTCATCAGCGAATAGGCAAATTGGATCGGCGGGAAGTCGATATAGCGGTCGAGCGTCTCGAACCATTCGGTCGAGTTGCGCGCCGCATTCTGGATCTTGAGCACCTCGACCCGGCGCTCCTGCTCATATTCGCCCAGCGCCTCGGCCAGCGCCTCGCGGCGATCGAGGCCGGGCCGGTCGAGCACCGCCGCCAGCTTGATCGCGTCTTCCAGCGCCAGCTTGGTACCCGATCCGATCGAGAAATGCGCGGTGTGCGCGGCATCGCCGAGCAGCACGACATTGTCGAAAGACCAGCGATGGCACAGCACCCGGCGGAAATTGATCCAGGCCGCCGAGCCGCGCAGATGCGTGGCGTTGCTGATCAGCGGATGGCCCTGAAGATGCCGCGCGAACAGCCTCTCGCACGCCGCGCGCGCCTCGTCCGGCTCCATCGTGTCGAAGCCGAGGCCCGCCCAGGTGCTTTCCGAACATTCGACGATGAAGGTCGAATGCGTGTCATCGAAACGATAGGCATGCGCCCAGACCCAGCCGGCCTCGGTCTTTTCGAAGATGAACTCGAACGCCTCAAACAGCCTTGTGGTGCCCAGCCAGATGAACTTGTTGGCGCGCACCTGGATATCGACATCGAACCGTTCGGCGTAAAGCTCGCGCACCCGGCTGTTGATGCCATCGGCGGCGACGACCAGGTCGTAATCGGTCCAGGCCTCGATCTCGGGCGAAAACTCGGTCTCGAACACCAGCTTGACGCCGAGCTCGCGGGCCCGCTCCTGCAGGATGACCAGCAGCCGCTTGCGCCCGATGCCGATAAAGCCGTGCCCCCCGGAGCGGATGCGCTCGTCGCCGACCACTACATCGACATCGTCCCAGTGCGCAAAGCTGTCCGCGATCGTCGCAGCACTCACAGGGTCATTGGCACGCAGATTGCCCAGCGTCTGGTCGGAAAAGACCACGCCCCAGCCGAACGTGTCGCCTGCCTTGTTGCGCTCGAACACGGTGATGTCGTGCGCAGGATCGCGCAGCTTCATCGAGATTGCGAAATACAGGCCCGCCGGTCCGCCGCCCAGGCACGCGATGCGCATCGCCATTACACCGCCACCACATTATGCCGCAGGCGGCCGATGCCCTCGACCGCGCATTCGACGACATCGCCCGGCCACAGGAATTCCTGCGGCGTGCGGCCTGCCCCCACGCCCTCGGGCGTGCCGGTGGCGATGATGTCGCCCGGCTCCAGCGTGATGCCGACCGAGATGTCGGCGATCAGCTCATCGACCTTGAACAGCATCTTGGCGGTGTTCGACCGCTGCTTTTCGACGCCATTGACGGTCAGCCACAGGTCGAGCGTCTGCGGATCGGGGATTTCGTCGGCGGTGACGATCACCGGCCCCATTGGCGCATAGCCATCCTGGCCCTTGGAGTAGATCCACTGGCCCGCGCGGCGGCAATCGCGCGCGCTCATGTCGATGAGCACGGTATAGCCGAAGACATAGGCCAGCGCCTCTTCGCGCGCGACGCGCTTGGCGCGGGTGCCGATGATCGCGGCGAGTTCGACCTCCCAGTCGAGCTGCTGGGTGACATTGGCATCGTGCGGGATCGGGTCGCCCGGGCCGATCACGCTGGTCGGCGGCTTGGAAAAGATCACCGGCTGGCGCGGCAGATCGGGCGAGGTGTCGAGCGCGGCGGCGGATTCGGCGACATGGTCGATATAGTTGAGCCCGATGCCGAAGATGTTCTTGCGCGGCCGCGGGATCGGCGCGAGCAGCTTTACATTGACAAGCGGCTGCGCGGTGCCGAGCGGGAATTCGCCATCGAGCTCTGCCATCAGCGCCGAGGCAATGCGCACGGCCTCCGGGCCCAAATCAATGAAATCGAGCATCGTGGAGGGCAGCGGCACGCCGGTGGCATCGCCGAGCAATTCGAGATCGACCACCAGCGATCCGGCGATCGCCCCCAGCCGGGCAGGCGCTTCGACGGTGGCGCGGAAGGTAACGAGACGCATAAGGCAGATCCTTGGACTGACGGGGAGGAAAGACGGAAGAGCGGCAGGTCAGCCGAGGATCGGCTGGTGCCCGCCATTTTCGGCCAGCGCTTCCTGCCGATAGAGGCCGAGCGCGCGCATGACCGGAAGGTCGTGGAACGAGAACAGGCAGGCATCCTCGCTGTCCGATCCGTTGACATGCTCGTGGAACATCCAGCTCGGCACGACGAAAATGTCCCGCTCCTGCCAGTCGAAACGCTGGCCGTTGATGATCGAATGGCCCGAACCCTTGGCGCACTGATAGACGAAATTGCCGACCTCGCGGTGCGCGCGGGTGCGCTCGCCGGGGCGCAGCATCTGGATCGACGCGCCGATGGTGGACATCACCGCACCGCCGGTCAGCGGGTTCATGTAGTCCATATGGATGCCGTCATAGGGGCTGCCGTCGCTGACCGAGGCATAGCGCTGCAAGGCTTCGTAGGTCGGCTCCCATTCGTATTTGAACAGCGGCGAATAGCGCTTCGACCAGTCCTGCCCCGCCGGGCGCAGCCCCGCGCCCGCCCAGGTTGCGGTGGAATCGTCGACCGGATAGGTCACCGCCTGGTTGAGATCGGGGTGCACCTCGTAGAAATTGGCATCGAGCGCGTTCATCAGCGGAATGTCGAGCCCGTCCTGCCAGATGCATGGCGTTCCACCTTCCGCAACACCATGCTCGTGCCAAGTGCCGTTGGGGGTGAGCACGAAATCGTTGCGCCGCAGCGTCATCTTGTGCCCGTCGACATTGGTAAAGGCGCCCTCGCCCTCCATGATGAAGCGCAGAGCCGAAGCGCTATGGCGATGGCTCGACGCGCATTCGCCCGGCGCCATCACCTGCAGCCCCGAATAGAGCCAGCCGACGGCGGCCACGACATCCTGCCGCGCCGGGTTGGCGAGATAGACCACGCGACGCCCGGCCTGTTCGGGGGTCACCAGCTCGAGCGCGCGCATCACCCGGTCGCGAAGGTCGTTGTAGCGCCAAATGATCGGGACCGAAGGCGAAGCCGGTTCCCATGGCTCGATCTTGTTGGCGACGGTCCACAGCGCGCCGGTTCCCAGCTCCTCGAGTTCGCGATAATAGCGAACCAGCTCCGGCGTGTCGGTGACATTGGCCCTGCCTGCCACATCCTCGCGATACTGGTCATAGGTCGATGCCATTGCCGATTCCTCCGCTCGAGATACTTGAAGGTTAAAACTTTAAGCTTGAAACGTCAATCGCCCGAGCTATTCTGGCGGCGAAATTTTTTTGGAGAAGCGCGACGATGGCGAGATACAAGGCAGCGGTGGTCCAGGCGGCGGCGCATCCCTTTGACCCGATGGCGTCTGCGGCCAAGGCGGCAGCGCTGATCCACGAAGCGGCGGCGGCAGGTGCGCGGCTGGCGGTATTTCCCGAGGCCTTTGTCGGCACCTATCCCAAGGGCGCATCGTTCGGCACGCCGGTCGGTATGCGCAAGCCCGAGGGTCGCCGCGACTTCCAGCGCTATCATGAAGGCGCGATCGCGCTCGACGGGCCTGAGGTCGCAGCGATCGCGGAGGCGACGGCGGAAACCGGGCTTTTCGTCGTCATCGGCGTGATCGAGCGCGACGGCGGGACGCTCTATTGCACCGCATTGTTCTTCGACGGCGCGGCCGGGCTGGTCGCGAAGCATCGCAAGCTGATGCCCACGGGGGCCGAACGACTGATCTGGGGCTTTGGCGACGGTTCGACCATGCCGGTGCTCGACACGCCGCTGGGTAAGGTGGGCGCGGTAATCTGCTGGGAGAATTACATGCCCGCGATGCGCATGGCGATGTACGCCAAGGGCATATCGATCTGGTGCGCGCCGACGGCCGACGATCGCGACGGCTGGCTCGCCTCGATGCGGCATATCGCGCTGGAGGGGCGCACCTTCGTGCTATCGGCCTGCCAGCACATCACCCGCGCCGCCTATCCAGCGGAATACGACTGCGCGCTCGGGGACGATCCGGACACCGTGCTGATGCGCGGCGGAAGCTGCATCATCGGTCCGCTGGGCGATGTGCTCGCCGGGCCCGATTATGCAGGCGAGACGATCCTCTATGCCGAGATCGACACCGAAGAGGTGGTGCGCGGCAAGTATGATTTCGATGTGACCGGCCATTATGCCCGGCCCGACATTTTCAGCCTGACCGTCGACGAGCGCCCCAAGACCTGCGTCGTCCGCACCGTCGAGGATTGAGCCGCATGGAATTCGATCTCCGCGCGCTTGAGGTTGCCAAGCGCTACAAGCTGCTCGCCTCGTCGATCACACCGCGCCCGATCGCCTGGGTCACCAGCCGCTCGGCCGACGGAATTCACAACGCGGCACCCTATAGCTTCTTCAACATGATGGGCTCCGATCCGCCGACCGTGGTGCTGGGGCTGATGCTGCGGCCCGAAGGCGGGTTGAAGGACAGCGCGGTCAACATCACCACCACCGGCGAATTCGTCATCAACCTGGTGTGCGAAGCCGACGCCGAGGCGATGAACCTCACCTGCATAGACGCGCCGCCGGAAGTCGACGAGTGCGCGCTGGCCGGGCTGGAGCTGCTGCCCTCGCGGCTGGTCGGGCCGCCGCGCATCGCCAGCGCGCCGGTCAGCCTGGAATGCCGGGTGCTGGAAACCGTCTATCCCGGCGGTGAGGGCGGCCAGGTGATCGTCATCGGCGAGGTGCTGATGGCGCATGTCGCCGACCGGTTTGTGCTTGATGCCGACCGCTGCCATCTCGACACGCTCGCCATGGGCCTGATCGGGCGTGTGCACGGGGCGGGCTGGTATGTGCGGATGACCGACCTGTTCCAGATGGACAGGCCGGTCTGGCCCGCAGAGGCGCCTGGCTTAGAAGCCTGAGCCAGCGGCCCCACCTCCCGCCGCAATCCAGCGCTCGATCTTCGCCTCCAGCACCGCCATCGGCAGCGCGCCGGTGCCGAGCACCTGGTCGTGATAATCGCGGATGTCGAAGCGCTTGCCCAGCGCCTTGCGTGCGCGCTCGCGCAGCACCGCGATGCGGATCTCGCCGATCTTGTAGGAACAGGCCTGGCCCGGAGAGGCGATATAGCGGTCGATCTCCACCGCGACATCCTTGGGCGCCATCGAGGTGTTGGCGAGCATATAGTCGATCGCCCGCTGCCGCTGCCAGTTCTTCGCATGCAGCCCGGTATCGACCACCAGCCGCACCGCGCGGAGCATCTCCATGTCGAGATGACCGAACCACTGGAGCGGATCGGTGAACATGCCGAGATCACGGCCCAGCGACTCGGCATAGAGCCCCCAGCCCTCCGAATAGGCGGTGGACGATCCGAAGCGCAGGATCGGCGGCAGCGCCTCGTTCTCGCGCGCCAGGGTCAGCTGGAAATGATGACCCGGAATGCCTTCGTGCAGCGTCAGCGTCTCCAGTGTCGGGATGGGCCGGGTGCCCAGCATCGCCATGTTGAAATAGAGCGTTCCCGGCGACACGCCATCGGCAGGTCCGGGCCGGTAATAACCGGTGCCGCGCTGATCGCCGAGCGCGGGCAGCGGCGCGACGCGGAACGGCGCCTTGGGCCGCCGCGCGAACAGCTTGGGGATCGCCGGCCAGATCTTCGCTTCGATCGCGGCAAAGCGCGCGAGCAGCTCTTCGGGGGTCTTGTAATAATATCTGGGGTCGGTGCGGATATGCTCGAACAGCCCGGCAAGGTCGCCCTCGAAGCCGATGTCCTTGCGCGCCTGTTCCATCTCGCTGCGGATGCGCGCGACTTCCGACAGGCCGAGCGCGTGAATCTCGTCTGCGCCAAGGCTCGTCGTGGTGTGCCGCGCCAGCTCTGCCGCATAGAGCCGCGCGCCATCGGGCATCGCCCCGCGCCCCGGCAGCGCGAGCGCCTTGGGCGCATAGTCCTGGGTCAGGAAATCGTGCCACCGATTGTATCCCGGCAGGATGCGTTCGCGGATCAGCGAGCGATAGGCGGCGGTCAGCCGGTCGCCATCGCTGGCCTTGACCGGATCGGGCATCTGCCGGATCGCGGCAAAGAAGGGCGTGTCGTCGGGCGCGAGCGCCAGCATGGCATCGACCTGGCGCAGCACATTGGCGACCACGACCTGCGAATGGACATGGCCCGAAGCCAGACCCTCGCGCAGCCGCACGATCGCGGTCTGCAGATAATCGGCAAAGCCTTTGAGCCGCTCCAGGCCGCGCTCGTAATCGGCGAGCGACTCGAAGCGAGCGCCGCCGCCCGAGACGAAATCGGCGACCTCGACATGCGGACCGAACGAAGGATCGAGTGCCAGTTGCCGCTTGATGACGAACAGCCCGCTGTCGAACAGGCTCAGCACCTCGCGCGTGCGATACGCGAACACGTCATAGGCGATCGCGTCCTGCGGCGAGAGCGCCTTACGGTCGATCTGCTCGAGCGCCTGCATCTGCGCCTGCTTGTTGGCACGCAGCGTGTCGCCATAGGCATCGCCCAGCGGATCGACATAGGCCGGGCCGCTGCTCTCCCCGCGCCGTTCGTCGGACAGCGGATCGAGCAGCGCATCGGCGGCATCGGCCTGTTCGAGCAGCGCGCGCAGCCTGGCCCCGGCATCGCTCGCCTGGGCGTGCAACGGCATGCCCGCCATCGCCCCCAGCGCGAGTCCGCCCGCCAGCGTGGTTCTGCGCGTTACTTCCAGTCCGTTTGTCGGCATGTCCTTGTCTCCCCGATGTGCCGATCCTCACCACAGCCGGCACAGATTCTAGCGCTCAGATCGGCAAAGCGCATTTGATCATACTGGCCACCCCGGCGCCGAAAGCGCGCGTTTACAACAATCTAATTTCATCAGAGCGCTGGCTACCTTTCATATGTTGCGCCTGACGCAACGATTCGGATGGTTTTGCTGCATTGCACGAATGCGTCATTTGCGTGACGTTGCACGTATTCAAGGGGCTGCGGGGACAGGCATATGCGCTACCGGCGATGGATGATGGCGGCGATGGCAACGGCGGCGACGCTGATGCCACTGGCGACGGCGGGCGTGGCAGAGGCGCGCGAAGGCAAGATCATGGTCGACCAGGAGGTCAGCACCGAGGTGATCGCGCTGGTCGGCGGCAATGTCGTCGATGTCGATACCGGCAACGTCATGATGAACGCGGTCGTGATCGTCACCGGAGGCCGCATCAGCGCCGTGGGGCCTGCCGCCTCGACCACCATTCCGCGCGATGCCAAGCAGGTGTCGATGACGGGCCGCTGGCTGATCCCGGGCCTGATGAACATGCACACGCATTATGGGCTGAAGCTGCCCGGTGCGGCGGGCGCGGCGCTGGTGGGCGAGACCGACCCGCAACAGGTGCTGCGCATGGCGGGCAATGCCCGCAAGTCACTGCTTGCCGGGGTCACCACCACGCGCTCCACCGGCGAGGATCATGGCAATGACTTCGCGCTGCGCGCCGGGATCGAGCGCGGCGACGTTATCGGCCCGCGCATCCTGACCGCAGGCGAGATCATCGTGCCCACCGGCGGCCATGGCTCGCTCGAGGCCGATGGCCCCTATGGCCTGGCGACAGCGGTGCGCAAGCAGATCAAATATGGCGCGGACTGGATCAAGATCGCGATCTCGGGCGGCATTTCGGACACGCACGGCGCGATCGGCGCGGCGCCGATGACCGACGAGGAGCTCTCGACGCTGATCGAGGTGGCGCATCGCAACGGCATTCCGGTCACCGCGCATAACGGCTCGGCCGAGGCGGCACAGCAGGCGCTCAAGTTCGACATCGATTGCTTCGAGCATGGCTATTATCTCGACGATGCCGCGCTGCAGCTGATGAAGAAAAAGGGCGTGTGGCTGGTCCCGACCATCGTTGTCAGCCAGCCGGGGGCCAAGGAATTCTACAAGAAGATCGGATCGCCCGCCTGGTATCTCGCGCGGGTCGACAGCACCGGCAAGGAACATTGGGCGATGCTGCAAAAGGCGATCCGCCTGGGCGTCAACATCGCGCTCGGCACCGACCAGTTCCCGTTCGAACCCAATGACGGCACCACCGCGACCGTCGCCGAGGCGGAGCTCTACGTGAAGGCGGGGATGACCCCGCTCCAGGCGCTGCGCTCGGGCACCACCGAGACCGCGCGGATGCTCAAGATCGACGACATGACCGGGCGCATCAAGCCGGGCCTCGCGGCGGACATCATCGCGGTGAACGCCAATCCGGTCGAGAACATCTCGGCACTGCGCACCATCGATTTCGTGATGAAGGACGGCCGCATCTATCGCGACGACAAGACCGGCCTCATCGCACAATGAAGGGTATTTCTGACATGACCTTGATGACCAGACTGATCGCCGGGGCCGCACTGGCGCTCGTGCCCGCTATGCCGGTGCTCGCTCCGGCGGCCATCGCCGCGCCCGTCGCTTCGGACGATCCGGTGTCGCAGATGTTCGTCTGGTGGAACGAGGCGTTCAAGACCCCCGGCGCGTTCACGCCCGAGAATTTCCGCAAGCACTTCACCGAAGATGCGACGCTGGTGCTCGAGGGCAAGACCGTGATCAACGGCGTCGAGGGCTGGGCGAAGCACTTCCAGAAGATCCAGGCCGGTGGCGGCGATGTCGAGATCGTGGTGCCGTTCAAGGACATGTTCCGTGTCGGCGACCGGGTCTACACCTATCACGTCATCCGGTCGCGCCGGGACGGCAAGACCGCCTGCTCGCTGGCGGCGGGCCATGGCGTGATCCGCGACGGCAAGATCGCATCGATCGTGCTGGTCCGCTCGGAGCTCGATCCGGCCAAGGGCCAGACCGATCCGCAGTGCTGGACGCGCTGAACACATGACGGTTTCGGCGGAGCGACCCTAAAGGCGCCCGCCCAAAATCCAGGGGAATGAAAAACCATGCCGTCGGCACCTGCTGGCGGCAGAAAAGGGGATATTGCCATGACGATTGCCACAACGACCGCCCAGCTGCGCATGGGAACCGGCCTGATCGCGCTTGCCCTTTGCAGCATCGCGGCACCGGCGCTGGCGCAGGACGCCGCCCAGGCCGACGCGACCGAGACCGAAGCCAAGGACGAGATCATCGTCACGGCGCAGCGCCGCTCGCAGTCGATCCAGGACGTGCCGATCGCGATCACCGCGGTCACCGCGCAGACGCTGAAGGACCAGAACGTCCAGAGCGTCGAGGACTATTTCGCGCTGACGCCAAATGTCAGCTTCCAGACCAACGGTTCGCGCGACCGCAAGGATCTGTCGATCCGCGGAATTTCCAACCAGCTGAACCCCTATGCCGACGTCCGGCAGTCGAGCTACGCCTTCTATATCGACGAGTTCAACGTCGCCGCCGGGACCAGCAACCCGCAGATCGTCGACCTCGAGCGGATCGAGGTGCTGCGCGGGCCGCAGGGCACCTATTTCGGCCGTAATGCTGTGGGGGGCGCGATCAACGTCATCACCAAGAAGCCGGTGCAGAACTGGGAGGGCGAGCTCGAGGCCGCCTATTCCAATTACGATACCTTCCGCGCGCAGGGCGTGCTCAACATTCCGGTGATCCCCGATCTGCTCGCGGTGCGCGCCTCGGCCCAGTACGAAAAGAGCGACGGCTATATCCGCAACATCAACCCGATCGGCGGCGGCAACGACAGCAAGTTCTACACCGCGCGCGTCCAGGCGCGGCTGACGCCGACCGACCGGCTGACCTGGGATTTCGCCTATAGCTATTCGAACGAGGAAGTCGGCATGCGCAACGGCGTGCCGACCGGCGCGGTCACCGGCACCTGGGCGAGCGTCTATTACGGCGTCAACTACAACGCCACCGGCCGTACCACGACGATCACCGGCGCGCCCGACGGCGTCGGTTTCTTTCCTCAGAATGACAACAAGGTGAACTTCAACCGGCCGCAGAATGTCGGCAGCACCTATCAGTATTTCAGCTCGCGCGCGGTATGGGACTTCGACGTCGCGACGCTGACCGGCGTGGTCGGCCATCTGACCTCGGACGTGTTCAACTTCGGCGATGTCGACGGCGGCAGCCCCGACTTCTTCTACGAGGACTTCTTCCTGAAGCGCAAATCGACCAGCGGCGAGCTTCGCCTGCAGTCGAACGGCAAGAACTTCCTCGACTGGAGCGTCGGCGCGTTCATCGGCCGCGACACCGGCACCACCGACCAGTCGACCTTCCACGGCCGCAACAGCCCGCTCTGCCCCGCCGGACGCGTCGGCAACTGCTCGGGGCTCGAGGTTACCGGGTTCGATTCGGACAGCACGACGCGCTATTTCGCAATCTTCGGTGAAGCGACACTGCATTTCACGCCCGAGCTTACCCTGGTGCTCGGCGGTCGCTATTCGTGGGAAAAGACCCGCAACTTCGCTGAAAACCGGTCGAACCTCACCATCACCGGCGTCAACGATCGCACCGCGGATTTCCAGGATTTCTCCCCCAAGGCGACGTTAAGCTACAAGCCCAACAATTCGCTGATGGTCTATGCGACCGCCTCGCGCGGCTTCAAGTCGGGCGGCACGCAGACCTCGAACAACGTCAACCTGTCGAACGATTTCGATCCCGAAACGCTGTGGAACTATGAGGTCGGCACCAAGTTCGACCTGTTCGACAACCGCGTTCGCGTCGACATTGCCGGTTTCTATATGGACTGGAAAAACGTTCAGCAGACCATCCGCTTCCAGTTCATCGATCCAGCGACCGGGCTTCTGCGCGGCGTCAGCGGCATCGCCAATGCGGCGAGCGCGGAGAGCTATGGCATCGAGGGCAGCTTCGACGCCAAGATCACCGACAACTGGAAGCTTGGTGGCCAGGTCGGCTATAACAACACCAAGTTCAAGAGCTATCCCAACGCGCTGATCGACGGGATCGTCATCGACATTTCGGGCCGGCCGCTGGTCAATGCGCCCAAATGGACCTTCGGTGCGCAGACCCAGTATACCCAGCCGCTGCGCGAAGGGCTCGACGCCTTCGTCCGCGCCGAATGGAGCTATCGCAGCTCGATGCTCTCCACCCCGCTCGCCTATCGCTATAGCGGCTTCCCATTCATCTCGCCCAGCTATCACAATGTGAACCTGCGCGCGGGCATCGAGGGCGAAAAGTGGCGTGCCACGGTGTTCGTCGAAAACCTTTTCGACGCGAAATATTTTGCCAACGCCTATGAAAAGGCCTTTTATTCGGGCGTGCAGGTGGAGCCCTCTTTCCAGAGCTATGGCATCATCCTGAGCTACAAGTTCTGAAGCAGGTACAAGGGGTTAAGGGGTTGCTGGCATGACGTTTGACAGACGCAGCCTGTTGCTTTCCGGCATGGCAGGCGCGGTGGCGACCGCCCTGCCCGGCACCCTGACCTGGGCCGCCAAGCCGCCGGGCAATCCCGATGAGGGATTTGCCCGGCTGCTGCGTCGCCACACCCACGCCTTTCTGCACCGCTCGCCCGAAGAGGCCACGGGTCTGGGCTATGATACCGGAGCCAATGCGTCGCTCCGCGCGCGGCTCGACGACCGCTCACAGGCTGCGCGCGAGGCAGACCGCGCGGCCATCACGATCGCGCTGGCCGATCTCGACGAAATCGATGTCCTGGCGCTGTCGAAGCCCGCCCAGCTGGACCATGCGGTCGCGCGCTTCGTCTATGAAACGCTGGCCGATACGCTCGGCCGCTATGGCTATGTCGACGCCAATCTGCGGCCCAGCCCCTATATCGTCAGCCAGATGAACGGGGCCTATTACTGGCTGCCCGATTTCATCGGCGGAACGCATCCGCTGGAAAGCGCTGCCGATGTCGCGGCCTGGCATGACCGGCTGGCAGCGCTTGCGGTCGCGCTCGATCAGGAAACCGACCGAATCCGGATCGATGCCGCCGCCGGCGTCATCCCGCCCGGTTTCGTCATCGACCGCGCGGTGCGCCAGATCGAGGCCTTGCGCAATGCGCCGCCGCGCCAGTCGGCGCTGATGGCCAAGGCGATTGCCCGCGCCGAGGCGGCGGGCCTCGGCGATATCGGCACCAGGGGCGAGGCGATCTTCGCCAAGGCGATCGCGCCCGCGCTTGACCGTCAGGCAGAAACGCTCAAGGCGCTGCGGGCAAAGTCTGTCGAGACCGCCGGATGCTGGCGGCTGCCCGAGGGCGATGCCTATTATGCCAGCGCGCTGCGCGCCAACACCACCGCTGCCATTTCCCCCGAGGAGCTGCACCGCGAAGGGCTCGACCAGTGCGCCGCGCTGATCGCCGAGATCGATGCCGGGCTGAAGGCGCAAGGCCTTTCCAAAGGCTCGGTGGGCGATCGGATCAAGGCGCTCAATGCCGATCCGCGCTTCACCGTCAGCGACGACGATGCGGGACGCGCGCAGATCATCAAGGCGGCCGAAGCCACGCTGGAGCGAGTGCGCGAGCGGCTGTCCGGCGCGTTCAGCGCGGTCGAGATCGATCCGCTGGTGGTCCGGCGCATTCCGGTCGCGATCGAGAATGGCGCGCCGGGAGCTTTCTATTCGGAAGGCGTCGCGGGCCAGCCGGGCACCTATTCGCTGAACCTCAAGACTCCGGGCGAGCATCCGCTCTGGCGGCTGCCAACGCTGACCCATCACGAGGGCATTCCGGGGCACCATTATCAGGCATCGGTGCTGCGCCATGGCAGCGCGCTGCCGCTGTTCCGCAAGCTCGTGCGCTTTTCCGCCTATACCGAAGGCTGGGCGCTCTATGCGCAGCAGGTGGCGGACGAACTGGGCGTGTACGAGGGCGACCCGTTCGGGCGCATCGGCTATCTGCAGTCCGAGCTGTTCCGCGCCGCGCGCATCGTCGTCGATACCGGCCTCCACCACAAGCGCTGGAGCCGCGAGGAAGCGGTGCAGTGGATGGTCGACAATGCAGGGGAAAGCCCGGAAAGCACCGATCGCGAGGTCGTGCGCTATGCCGTCTATCCGGGTCAGGCGTGCAGCTTCAAGGTCGGCGCAAACCGCATCGTCGCCGCGCGCGAGGCGGCACGGGCGCGGTTGGGCGCGAAGTTCGACATCCGCGGCTTTCACGATCTGGTGCTGCGCTCCGGCCCGGTGCCGATGGCGGTGCTCGAAGAGGCGGCGCGCCAATGGATGGCATGAGCCCCCCACCCCCCGCGCGGCGCTGGCACCTGGCGCTGCTGCTGCTGCCGTTCGTGTGGCAGGTCGGCGCGGTGCCATTGGTCAATGACATTGCCTGGCGACCCTTCGGCCTGCCCTTCCCCATGGTGTGGCAGATGGCGGGCGTGCTGTTTGCCAGCGCCATCATCGCGCTGGTCCGCGCGATCGACCTGAAGCGCGAGCAGCACCGATGATCCTGGGCGTCACGCTGCTCGTCGTGCTCGGCACGATCGTCGGGGCGGTGCTCTATGGCCGCGCGCAGAGCAAGGCGAAGTCGGTCGAGGAATGGGCGCTGGGCGGCCGCCGCATGGGCACGCTGATCTTCTGGTTCCTCAATGCGGGCGAGATCTACACGACTTTCGCAGTGCTCGGCATTTCGGGCTTTGCCTGGGCCTATGGCGCGCCGGCCTATCTCGCTTTCTGCTCGGTCTCGCTCTCGGCGGCGATCGGTTACTGGCTGATGCCGAATATCTGGGCAGCGGGCCGCGCGCGGGCGCTGGTCACCCAGGCTGATTTCTTTGCCGATCACTATCGCGCGCGGTGGCTGGGCGTGGTCGTCGCAGTCGTCGGGATCGCAGCCCTGGTCGTCTATGTGCAGATCCAGATCACCGCGCTCGGCCTCATCCTGCGGATGACGCTGGGCACCGATGTCTCCCCCGGCATGGCCGCCGTGCTTGCCGCCGCTGCGATGCTCGCCTTCGTGTTCCTGGCCGGGCTGCGCTCCGCCGCCTTTGCTGCGGGCGTCAAGGACGTGCTGATGCTGGTGCTGGTCATCGCGCTCAGCGCCACTGTCGCGGGCATTGTCGGCGCCAGCTCGATGGCCGATGTCTATGCCCGCGCGCAGGACGCGTTTCCCGGCATCGGCAAGCTGCCGGGGCTCAAGGCCGATAGCAGGCTTTCGACCACCTGGCTGATGACCTCGGCGCTCAATGTCGCGCTCGCCAACTGGATCTTCCCGCACATGTTCCAGCTGAGCTATTCGGCGGCGACCGAGGATGCGATCCGCCGCAACGCGATCTTCCAGCCGATCTATTCGCTGTCCTATTTCTTCATCATCCTGCTGGGTCTTGCCGCGCTGCTCGCGGGCACGGTGCCTCCCGATGGCGATATCAACGCGGTGCTGCTGCAGTTCGTGTCCGATCGCTATCCGCCCTGGCTGGTCGGGCTGCTCGCGGGGACGGCGTGCCTGCTCGCCCTCGTCCCGGGGTCGGTGCTGCTGCTCACCGCCGGGTCGATCTTCGCGCGCAATGTCGTCGCGCCGCTCCGGCCGGGCCTCAGCGAACGCGGCGGCCTGCTCGCCTCGCGATTGTCGATGGTGGGGGCAGCGGCCATCGCGGTCTATCTGACGCTGGGCGGCAACCGCTCGCTGGTCGAGATCGGGCTGTCAGCCTATGGCGCGATCGGCCTGCTCGCGCCGGGCGTGTTCCTCGCCTTCGTCTGGCCGCGCACCAGCGCGGTCGCGGTCGCGGGCGGGCTGGTCGCTGGCTATGCGTTGCTTGTCACCCCGCCGGGCGAGGCCTGGATCGCCGCGCATTTCATCGAATGGGAGCCGGGCCTGGTCGCGATGGGGGCGGCGCTGATCGTCACCGTCGCGATCAGCCTCGTCGTCCCGCGCCGCGCAGATGCGCCCGGCGATTTACCGCTCACCCCGCCCCTCGCCTCGCAAGGAGAAACCGCCTGATGACCGACGCGCCTGCCTTTCTCGCCGCCGACCATGTCTCGTTCACCGTGCCCGATCTGGAGGCGGCGATCGCGTTCTATACCGACACGTTCGGTGCGCGTGAGCTGTTCCGCATGGGGCCGCTCGCGGCGAGCGAGATTCCGGCCATGCCCGATGGCCGCGACTGGATGGAGGCGCATGTCGGCGTCGCCGGCGCGACGCTGACGCTGGCGATGCTGGCGCTGGTGGACAATCTGAACCTGCAGCTGGTGCAATATGATGCGCCCGGCGACCGCAATCCGGTGCCGCCGCGCAACTGCGATGCGGGCGGGCATCACCTCGCGCTGCGCGTAGACAATGTCGACAAGGCCGCCGCCTATCTGGCCGCCAGGGGCTGCACCGTGCAGAATATCATCGAGATTTCCGAAGGGCCGCTCGCGGGCAAGAAGAACCTCTATGTCCGCGACCCCTTCGGCCACAGCCTCGAAATCGTCGATTGAAGGAGTCAGCCATGCCCAATACCCGTCTCAACCCGCCCTCGCTCTATGAAAGCACCGGCTTCGGCTTTTCCCACGCGACGGTGCAGGATGGCGGCCGGACCATCCATTGCGCCGGCCAGGTCGCCTGGGACAAGGACTGCAATGTCGTGGGTACCGGCGATCTCGCCGCACAGACCCGCCAGGCACTCGCCAATCTGAAAGAGGTGCTCGCAGCCGCAGGCGCCAGCCCGGCGGATGTCGTACGACTACGCACCTATATCGTCGATCACACCCCCGACAAGCTGGGCGTGGTGCTGCCCGAGATTGGCGCGTTCTACGATGGCGGCGTGCCCGCGCCCAACACGCTGATCGGCGTCGCCGCGCTCGCCATGCCCGATTTCCTGATCGAGATCGAGGCGACCGCCGCGATCGGCTGATGCGATCGGCTGGCCGCCGGTCAGTCGATCAGATCGGCAATCGCCACCGGGCGCGCCGGGAAGCGCGCGGTAAAGCCGCCGCCCGGTGCCGCGCCCTGTTCTGCGAGCAGCGCGCGCACGGCATGCTCGCACGAGCGGCCCTGGCACACCCCCATGCCCGCACGCGATACGAGCTTGAGCGCGCTCGCATCCTCGGGCCCTGCGGTCGCCCGGATCGCGCGGATCAGCGCACCGCGCGTCACATCCTCGCAGCGGCACAGGATCGTGGCATCGTCGGCGAGCCCCGCGATTGCCGTGCGCGGATCGGCGATGCGCGCGAGCAGATCGGCAAAGCGCTGCAGTTTCGCCAGTTCGCGGCGGATCGGCGCGGCACGGCGTTCGGCCTCACTCTCGCTCAGCAACCCATCGGCCAGAAGAATCCCGATCGCCGCCAGCCGCCCTTCGCGCAGCGCAACCTCTGCCCCTGCCACCCCGGTGGTCTCGCCCGCCGCGCTAAGGCCTTGTACGCTGCTGCGCTGCCAGCGATCGATCACCGCCGCCAGACCGCCCGTGCGCTCGCAGCGCTGCATCGCGCAGCCCGCCTGGCGCGGCAGATCGGCCTGGGGCAGGAAGCCGTAGCAGGTCGCGAGCACGTCGCAGGCGATTCTGGTGCCATCGGCGAATTCCGCCGCCTCGAGCCGCTCGCTGCCGATCGCGCGGACCAGCCGCTGCCCAAAGCGCACCGCCACGCCCGCGCGCCTGAGGTTCACAAAGGCCGCAGCGGCATCGCGGAACGGGCGCAAGTTGCCGAGCGGCAGCAGCGGATCGCGCAGCAGCTGCCCCACCATCGCACCCAGGCCCTGCGCGAAATGCACGCCTGCGACATCCGCCCCCGCCTTGCGCAGCTGATCGGCGACGAGCAGTTGCAACGGATGCGTGCCGGCCAGCACGAAGCGCTTGCCCGGCACGACCTGCTGGCTCTTGAGAAAGGCCTGCACGCCGCCCGCGCTCATCACGCCGGGCAATGTCCAGCCGGGAAAGGCGGTCGGCATGTCATAGCATCCCGCCGCGACCAGCACCCGGCGCGCGGCAATCGTCAGCCGTCCGTCGCGCCCCGTGGCCAGCAACTGGAAGCCGTCTGCGTCCCGGAACAGCCCCAGCACCGAAACCCCGCCGCGCCAGTCGAGCCCGGGCAGCGCCTCGCTGCGGTGAAGCTGTGCCTTGAGATCGTCATAGGTCGCGCCCGGCAGCCAGTCGCGCACGCCGAGGGTCGAAGGCGGCTGACGCAGGATCTGCCCGCCCATTCGGGGCTGCTCGTCGAGCATCACGACGCCGAGACCTGCGGCACAGGCGATCTGAGCCGCTGCCTGTCCGGCGGGGCCACCACCGACGATAGCAAGGTCGAACATCCCGCTCATCCGCGCCACACCTCCATGCCGAGCTCGACTGGAACGAGGCAGGCACGCAGCCGACGCGGCGGGCGGCCCAGCGCTTCCACCGTCACGAAACATTCGCCGCACGTCCCCATGTTGCAGAACATGCCGCGCGCCTGGCCTTCCAGGTCGGCGCGGAACACCGGCTGGTCGGCGGCGAGCAGCGCCGAGGCGAGCATCTCGCCGGGCAGCGCGGTCACCTCCGCGCCATCGACGCGGATGAGGATCGGCTCGGGATGGTGGGTGGCGATCCGGTGGCTCATCCCATGAACCCGTTGAGATGATCGAACCGGTCGGGACTGAACAGCGCGAGTTCTCCGTCGCCGCCGCGCTCTCCCGCCATCTCTGCCGCGAGCAGCCGGGCGAAGGTCGGCCCCAGGGTGAAGCCCGATCCGCCCGCCGCGACGTACAGGCCGGGCACCCGGCTCACAGCACCCACCAGCGGCAACTGGTCCGCCGTCAGCGCGACGATACCGGTCCAGCTGCGGATGATGTTGAGCGCGGCGACGCGCGGCACGGTATCGGCCGCCGCCTTGAGGTTCGCGCGCAACGCCTCGGGATCGATCGTTGCGGGCCGCGAGAGGTCGAAGCCGGTCTCGCCGCGCTGCAGGCGCGAGGCCCAGCCGCCGCCGATCAGGATATTGCCGCTTTCGGCCTGTTTCATCGACAGCCGCCGTCCGACATGCTGTACCAGATGGCCGATCATCGGTGCGGTCCGCTCGGTCGCGGTCATCGTCAGCCCTGCGGGGAAGACTGGCAGGTGCAGATTGAACAGCACGCCGGTCCTCATGGTCGCAGCGCCGGTGGCGAGCAGCACGCGGTCGGCGCGGACCTGCTCGCGCCCCTCGCCGCTGGCCAATGTGACCTGAAAGCCGATCGCCGATCGCCCGATATCGGCAAGCCGCGTATGCGAGCGCACCTCGGCGCCGCCTTCGATCGCGCGCGCGGCGAGCAGTCGGGTGATGGTGCGCGGGTTGGCATGGCCTTCATCGGCGAGCCAGGTGGCGGCGCGGATGCCTGGCGACAGATAGGGCGCGATCGCGGCCACGCCTGCACCATCGAGAAGCTGGGTCGGAACGCCGAATTCCGCCTCGCGCGCGGCCTTGCGCTCCAGCAGCGCCACCTCGGCATCGCTCTCGGCGACCATCAGCCCGCCATGCATGACGATCTCCATTGCGGGGCCGAACTGCTGATCGAGCGCGCGCCAGTCCTGGATTGCGAGCCGGTTGAGCGCGAGCACGCGGCTGGCCTGTTCGGCCAGCGCGGGCCCGTTCTCGAGAAAGCGCCGTTCGATCTGGAAATGCAGCGAGCCCGCATTCTGGCCCGACGCACCGCCATTGAGCTCGCCCGCCTCGACCAGCATGACGCTGGCCCCGCGCTCCGCCAGATGCCAGGCGGTGGCGCAGCCGGTCAGTCCGCCGCCGACGATGAGAACATCGACCGCGGTCATCCGCTCACAGCTTGCCGGCCTGGCGCAGCGTCGCTTCCACCTGGGCGCGGCCATGCGCGTCGACATCGATCAGCGGCGCACGCACCCCGCCCACCGGCATGCCAAGCGCGGCAAAGGCGGCCTTGAGCACCGCCGGGCCCGAGCCGAACCGGCCGACCAGATCGGGCGTGTACCACTGGTCCAGGATCATCCGGTCCTTCGCCCCGCAAGCGCGTGCGGCATCGAGGTTTCCGGCCCAGAGATGGTTGTAGAAATCGGGCTGGTCGCGGCCCAGCACGCCGCCCGCGCCCATCGTGCCATCGCCACCGGCGCCGTTCAGCAGGGTCAGTCCGTGTTCGTCCATCGCGAAACCGAAGATACGCACAGTTTCGCGCAACATGAAGAAGGTCTTGACGAAAAGATCGAGCCTGCCGGTCGATTGCTTGAGCGCGACCACGCCGTCCAGCCCGGCAATCCGCGCGAGCAGCTCGGGCGGCATGTCGATTCCGGTGCCCGGTGGCCAGTTATACACGCAGATCGGCAGCACATTGGCATCCGACACGGTCTTGTAGAACCGGAACAGTTCCTCTTCCGACGGGCGGACATAAGGCGGCGGGGTCAGCAGGATACCATCGAAGCCACAATCGCGGGCATGGCGGGCAAGGTCGATGCTGTCCTGCGGCGTGAAGCTGGTGCAGCCCGCAATGATCGGCAACCGCCCCTTCATCTGCGCGCCGACCAGCGAAAACAGGTCGCGCCGCTCGGCAGGCGAGAGGCTGGTCCATTCGCCGGTGGTACCGCCGATCACTAGGCCATGCATCCCTTCGGCCAGAAGCCATTCCAGATACGCGCCCAGCCGTTGCGGATCGAGCGCGCCATCATCGCTGAACGGCGTCACGATGGCGGGCAGATAGCCCCGCCAGTTCACTCTCGACCGCTTGTCTGCCACCTCAGGCAACTCCCCCAGGAAATTGTGTTCTCGTCACCCTGCGCCGATGTCTTGTGCTTCATCAATAGCAACGCAGGCCAATTGTCATTGCGTATCAGGCAACACTAAGCGACAAGCGTTTCATGCCCCATCGGCTCTAGGGAACGGTCCATGTCCGATATAGCATTGCGTTACCTCTACGAAACCGTGATGGCCGGTTCGATGCGCGCCGCAGGCGACCGGCTGGGCGTCGCCGCCTCATCGATCAGCCGCCAGGTTGCGCAGCTGGAGCTCGAATATGGCATGCCGCTGTTCGAGCGCGGCCGCCGCACGATCCAGCTGACCCAGGCGGGCGAGCTGGCGATCGAGCATTACCGTTCGCTGATGGCCAGCCGCGAATCGCTTTCGATGCGGATGGAAGAGCTGCGCGAGGCGCGCACCGGCATGGTCAGCCTGGGCGTCGGCGAAGGCTTTCTCGGCCCGTTCTTCAACCAGCTGATCGACCGGTTCCACCGCGAGCATCCGCAGGTCCAGGTGCTCAGCACGGTGACCTCGTCCACCGCGATCGTGCGCAGCGTGCTGGCGGACGAGGCGCATTTCGGGCTGGTGCTCTACACCCCGGCCGAGCCGAATATCCGCGTGCGCATTTCGGTGGACGAACCGCTGCGCGTCATGGTCGCGCCGACGCATCCGCTGGCAGGCATGGCACGCGTCTCGCTCGCCGATCTGGTGCAGCACCCGATCTGTCTGGGGCCGGAGGATTTCCTCATCCGCCAGCTGCTGCGCACCGCAGAGGCGCGGCAGCGGCTGTTCCTGGAGCCGGCGATCGTCATCAACTCGATCCAGGCGATGCGCGATCTGGCGGCAACGGGCAGTGTCACCACCGTGCTCCCCGAATTTTCCGCCCGGCCCGAGATCTCCGACGGGCGGCTGCTCGCCATCCCGCTCGACGAGACGATCGACACGGTCACGGTCAGCCTGATCACGCGGATCGGCCGTCAGCTCGAAAGCGCACCGCGACGGCTGCTCACCGCGTTCGAATCGGGCATGGCGCGCTGGGCGGCCACCGCCAGCCGCTAGCGATCCACCGTCACTCCACGGTGACCGATTTCGCGAGGTTCCTGGGCTGATCGACATCGGTGCCCTTGGCGACGGCGACGTGATAGGCGAGCAGTTGCACGGGCACGGCATAGACCAAAGGCGCGATGAGCGGGTGAACGCTGGGCATCTCGATCGTGGCGAGGCACCCTTCGCCCGCCTCGGCCAGGCCGTCTGCGTCAGAGATCAGCACCACCTTGCCGCCGCGCGCGCGCACTTCCTGCATGTTGCTCACGGTCTTCTCGAACAGCGGACCCGAAGGCGCGATGACGATGATCGGCACCGCCTCGTCGATCAACGCGATGGGGCCGTGCTTCATTTCGCCGGCGGCATAGCCTTCGGCATGGATGTAGCTGATTTCCTTGAGCTTGAGCGCACCTTCCAGCGCCAGCGCATAATCCGGGCCGCGGCCCAGATAGAGCACATCGCGCGCCTGCGCGATGGTGTGCGCCATCGCCTCGATCTCGGCATCGTGCGCCAGCGCGGCGTTGATCGCCGCCGGGGCCTCGATCAGGTGACGGACGATCTCGGCCTCTTCGGCCGCATCGAGCCTGCCCTTGGCGCGCGCCAGATTCACCGCGAGCGCGGCCATCACCGCCAACTGACAGGTGAACGCCTTGGTCGAGGCAACGCCGATCTCCGGCCCGGCATGCGTCGGCAGCAGCAGATCGACCTCGCGCGCCATCGAGCTGGTCGGCACGTTGATGATGCCCGCAGTGGTCACTCCCCCCGCCTTCATGTGGCGCAGCGCCGCAAGCGTATCCGCCGTCTCGCCCGATTGCGAGACGACGACGCCCAGCATGTTCGGGCTCAGCACCGGATCGCGATAGCGGAACTCGGAAGCGACATCGACCTCGACCGGAACGCGCGCGAGCTGTTCGATCCAGTATTTGCCGATCAGCCCGACATAGGAAGCGGTGCCGCAGGCGATGATCGTCACCCGCTCGATCGCCGAGAGTTCGAAATCCATCTGGGGCAGCGCCACCTGCTGCTCGACCGAGCGGATATAGCTCTGCAGCGTCTGCGCCACGACCACCGGCTGCTCGAAGATCTCCTTCTGCATGAAATGGCGGTGGTTGCCCTTGTCGATCAGCGCGCCGGTCACACCCGACAGCGTGATCTCGCGCTCGACCGGCTGGTTGTCGGCATCATAGACCTGCGCGCCCTCGCGGGTCAGAACGACCCAGTCGCCTTCTTCCAGATAGGCGATGCGCTGAGTCAGCGGCGCCAGCGCCAGCGCGTCGGAGCCGAGATAGGTCTCGTCCTCGCCATAGCCGAGCACCAGCGGCGAACCCAGACGCGCGCCGATCAGCAGATCGGGATGCTGGCGAAACGCGATGGCAAGCGCAAATGCGCCACGCAGCTGGGGCAACACCGCCTTGACCGCCTCTTGCGGGCTGTCGCCCGCCTCGACCCGCTCGCTCACCAGATGTGCGACGACTTCGGTATCGGTCTCGCTTTCGAAGGTGCGGCCGCGCGCGATCAGCGCATCGCGCAGCGACTTGAAATTCTCGATGATCCCATTGTGCACCAGCGCGACCTCGCCGGTAGCGTGCGGATGGGCATTGGCCGTGGTTGGCGCGCCATGCGTCGCCCAGCGGGTATGCGCGATGCCGACATGGCCGGGGGCAGGATCATGGCGAAGCACTTCGGCCAGATTGCGCAGCTTGCCCTCGGCGCGCCGTCGCACCAGCTGGCCATCGTGCACGGTGCAAACCCCAGCCGAGTCATAACCGCGATATTCCATCCGCCTCAGGCCATCGACCAGATCATCGACGACGTCGCGCCGGGCGAGAATTCCAACGATACCACACATGCAGCAAAACGCCTTTCAAAGCTGGTAGGGAACGCGGATGCCCGGCATTTCGGCCGGGAAATCCCTTGTATTACGTGTGACGAGGACGCGCCCTCGAATCTGGGCGGTGGAGAGAATGATGGCATCCATGGCTTTCAATCGCTCCCTCTCACGTCGCATCGAGGCAGCCCGCGCGGCGATTTCTTGATCGATCTCGTCAATGCCGAAACCTGACAGCAGAACCTCAGCCCGCTTCAAGCCAGCCCCTTGCCCCTTGGAAAGCACCTCAATCCAGACTGCGCGGCTCACCCAAATTCTGCCAAATTCCGCAGCCCGCATGAGTTCGGTTCTCGCCTGCGGGATGCCCCGAAGCATATCAATCAAAATGTTGCTGTCGAAAGTGAAGCTACTCAACGGCGTGTGCGCTTTGCTTTTTGTTCTGAACGCTCAGTTTGCTGGGTGTCGAGAGAATTGTCGGTTAAAACGCAGCCATCGCCTAGCTCACGTCCATTCTCTGCCAGCCAGGCCTTGTGCAACTCATGCTCCCGGTCATCCTCTGCATCGAAAAGGTCAGGAAATTCAGCGCGCACTTCAGGGTAATCAAAATCCCAAGGCCTCGTGGCCGAGGCTCGCTCGCGTCTTTGCCATTCAACTGCATCGCCAATGTCGTCGCGATCTTTCCATGCGCCGAACCCTTGGTCGATCCAGTCAAGCGGCTGTTCGGGTCGATAGGCAGCCACCGCCTCACGCAAGACCTGCGCCCGTGACTTGCCTTGCGAGGCCGCAAGCTGGTCAAGCCATTTAATGTCGTCTTCGGGGAGATCGGCGAGGATGCGGGGCATAGTGATATAATGATATCATATCATGATATCATGTCAAGGGCCACAGCTTCACCGGCCCTCGCGCTTCTTCTTGCGCATCGCGTCGTGGAAACGGTCGGCCCAACCGGGCTTGACCAGCTGTTCGGCGCGCACCAGGCGAAGCTCGCCATCGGCGACGTCGCGGCTGACGGCGCTCCCCGCTGCCACGATTGCATCGCGGCCGATCTTCACCGGGGCAATCAGCGCGCTGTTCGATCCGATGAACGCGTTCTCGCCGATCACGGTCTGGTACTTGAAATAGCCGTCGTAATTGCAGGTGATCGTGCCCGCGCCGATATTGGCATTCGCGCCCACAGTGGCATCGCCCAGATAGGTGAGATGGTTGGCCTTGGCCCCCGGCCCCAGCACCGCCTTTTTCATCTCGACGAAATTGCCGACCTTGGCGCCTTCGCGCATGTCCGCACCGGGGCGGAGCCGCGCGAACGGGCCGACCGAACAACCGCTGGCGATGGTCGCCCCCTCGATATGGCTGAAGGCGTGGATCACGACATTGTCGGCAATGGTGACGCCGGACCCGAACACGACATTGGGCTCGATCACGACATCGCGGCCCAGCACCGTGTCGTGCGCGAACCACACGGTCTCGGGCGCAATCAGCGTGGCACCATCGGTCATGGCCAGCAATCGGCGGCGCACCTGCCAGATGCGCTCGGCTTCCGCCAGTTCGGCGCGGCTGTTGATGCCGATCAGCTCGTCGGGATCGGTCTCGACCACCACCGCCTTGTCGCCATCGGCCAGCGCGAGCATGATGATATCGGGCAGATAATATTCGCCCGCCGCATTGTCGTTGCCGACGCGCTCGAGCAGCAGCCACAGATCGGCGGTACGCACGGCGGTGACGCCCGAATTGCACAGCTTGACTGCGCGCTCGGCATCGGTCGCGTCCTTGAACTCGACCATCTTTGAGATCGCACCGGTGTCATCGGCGATGATCCGGCCATAGGCCTTGGCATCATCGGGCACGAAGCCCAGCACGGCCACGCGCGGGGCGTCATCGGCGAGCAGCCGGTCTCTCAGCCGGGCGACGGTTTCGGGGCGCAGAAACGGCGTGTCGCCGAAACAGACGATCGCGATGCCATCGAACCCGGCAAGCGCATCCTTGGCCTGCAAAGCTGCATGCGCCGTACCAAGCTGTTCCGCCTGGTGCGCGATATCGACTCCGCGCGGCGCGACCGAGGCCTCCACCTGTTCGCGACGCGCACCCACCACGACCACCTGGCGAGCGGCCCCCGCCGCCTCCAGGCTGTCCAGCAGATGATGCAGCATGGGTTGCCCTGCTATCGGATGGAGCACCTTGTGCAGCTCCGATTTCATGCGCGTTCCCTGGCCCGCTGCCAGAATGATTGCTGCCAGCGGCTGCTCAGCCATTTCGTAACGTTCTCCGCGTTTCCCAAAGCAGATCGTGTTTACCCTTGGCACGAACTGCTTGCATCCGCCACCTTTTTCGGGCGATGCACTGCCCCATGACAGACTTTCCCTACCAAATCATTGGCTTTGATCTCGATGGCACGCTGCTCGACACCAGCCCCGAACTGACCGTTTCGGTCAATCACACGCTGGGTCTCGCCGGCTTGCCTCCGCTGACCCAGGAAGAGATCAAGCCGATGGTGGGCCTGGGTGCCAAGCACATGCTGCAGGTCGGACTGGAGCGCGCGGGCAACAGCGACCCTGAGGCGCTGCGCGAATATCTGCCGATCCTGCTCGACCATTATGGCGAGAATTTGGGCAGCGGCTCGCCGCCCTATCCGGGCCTGCTCGATGCCATGGCGCGCTTCGACGCGATGGGCGTGAAAATGACCATCGTCACCAACAAGTACGAGCGGTTCGCGGTCAAGCTGCTGACCGAGGTCGGGCTGATCGACCGCTTCGCCTGCGTCATCGGGGGCGACACCATGGGCAAGGGCAAGTCCAAGCCAGATCGCGCGCCGATCGACGAGATGATCCGCCGCTGTGGTGGCGAGCCGGGAGCGACTCCGGCAGCTTTCATCGGCGACAGCATCTATGACGTGATGGCGGCGCACAATGCGGGCATCCCGTGCGTCGCGGTCAGCTTCGGCTTCCTGCATCAGCCGGTGGACGAACTGGGCGCCGATGCGATCATCGACCATTATGACGAGTTCATCCCGACGCTGGAACGGATTGCGTGCCTGTAACCATCCGGCGCTTTCAGCTTGCCGACTTCGACGGGGTCGATGCACTGTGGACCGCCTGTTTCCCCGACGACCCGCCGCACAACCGCGCTGCGGTCGCAATCCCGCAGAAGCTGGCGTTCCAACCCGATCTGTTCTGGGTTGCGGAGGATGAAGCCAGGATCGTCGGCAGCATCATGGCGGGCTATGACGGCCATCGGGGCTGGCTCTACTCGGTCGCGGTGCTGCCCTTAGCGCAGCGCGGAGGCCTGGGCAGCCGCCTGGTGCGGACCGCAGAGCAGGCATTGCAGGCCCTGGGGTGCAGCAAGGTCAACCTGCAGGTGCGCGACACCAACGAAGCGGTGGCGGCCTTTTATGCGCGGCTTGGCTATGCGCAGGAGCCCCGGATCAGCATGGGACGTCGTCTGACACCCTAGCCCCGGTGCCCCTTGCGCCATTTGGTCCACAGATGCCGGGCGAGCATCGCCGGCGGCATGCGCAGCAGGTGCGAGCGGATGTAGAAGCCCTGGCGCGTGAGCTTGCGCGTCTTGCGGCCCCAGCCATCGACCGCGGTGATCCGGCGCAGGAAGAGCGCGTCGGCAACGCCCGGGCGGATCGGCCAGATTGCCGGAGTGTCGAACAACCGGTGTGCCAGACGCAGCGCACGCGCCACGGGCGCGGTCAACTGGTGCAGGCCCGCCCGCTCCTCGAGCGCGTCGCCAAAGTCCGGATCTTCGCTGCTGAACTGCCGCACCAGCCGGTCGATGTCCCACAGGTTGCGCATGCCCCCCGACAGGTCGCCATCGGCGATAAGATGCGCGGCGGCATGGCAGATCATGTCTGCAGGTGAGAGCACGTACAGACCCGACGGCACCTCTCGCGCATCGGCGATCAGCGCCGCGGCATCGGGCTTCGGCCCGGCGGTCAGCGGCAGGATGGTGTGGTGCACGTCGATCATCCGGTCGCGCTCCGCATGGATCAGCGGCGGCAGCTCGTGCATCCATTGCCGGTAATAGGCATCGTCATAGGGATCGGGCTTGACCCATTCCCAGCCCGAAGCGAGCAGCAATGCCTCGACCTGATCGAGCCCCTCGCGCGCGACGAGAATGTCGAGATCGCCGATCGACCGCCCGATGGCGGCATCCAGCCCGGCGGCGGCGAAGGCGGTGCCCTTGAGCAGCACCACGCGGCCCGGGTACCCGGCCAGCGCCATCTGCGCGCATTCGGCTTCCCATAAGGCCTGGCGCAGCCCCGCCGCGTTCGACAGGCGCACATCGGCAAGCACGCGCGCTGCCGGATAGGGGAGCGGCTGGTCAGCCATGATCTCGGCCAGCGTCCCGATCAGCGACAGCGCCCGGGCGGCCGAGAGCAGCCGTGTCCAGCCGGCGGCATCCAGCCGGGCGACCGATGCGGGATCGGTCAGCGCGCGCGCAACCGACCAGCCGTCGATCATGCCGCCGCCCTGTCCCCCCATTTGGCCCCCTGTTCGGACCAGAGCCGTTCGACCAGCTCGACGCCCTCATCGCCGGTGGCATAGTCGATCGCACAGGCGGGGACCGAGCGCACGAACTGGGTCAGCGCATCGAAGCCGCGTTCGCCCAAAGCGACATAATTGGTCGAGGCCTGTGTCAGGCGCACGAAGCTCTCCGCCTCGTCCATGCGGCGCACCGCGCGCGGAAAGCCGAAGCGCGGGAAGAGCAGCAGGCCAGGCCGCGTCTCGCGTGCCATCTGCTCGATCCATTCGGTGCGCGGGCGCAGGTGGCGGATGGTGCCCTTGGGCGTATCGCGCAGCACCGGGCCGAAGCGCGTCTCGTCATCGACCTCGCGCTCCATCGCGGCGATCGCCTGGTTCTTCAGGCTCACCGGGCGCGGGAATGGCGCGATATTGCCGCTATCAGGATCGAGCAGGACGAATTCGTCGCCCAGAAAGCGCCAGCCGCGTTCGGCCAGCAGCGCGGACAAAGTAGACTTGCCCGCGCCCGACAGCCCGGTCATCACGACAGCCCGGCCTTGGCGTGAAACGGCACTCGCATGCAGCAGCAGATGCCGCCGCCAGCCCAGCGCCATCTGCAGGTTCATCGCCATTTCCGCCGCGAGCAGGCCCTGTTCCAGCGGCAATGGCAGCGCATCGGGCAGCGTGAAATCGCCCGCAATGGCGACCTGCGGGCGGACGTAACGGCGCAGCGCCGATGTTGCCTGCAGCCGCACGGTGAAATCGGGCACCACCTCATCCAGAGGGTAATCGGCATAGAGCGCACGCAGCTCATCGATCGGCGCGCGCCAGTCGCTGCCGATGCGGAATCGAGCCGGTCCTACAGTGATGAAACAGGCATGGCGCATGGCAAGCGCCATATCGTTTGCGCCCCCGCGGACAAAATGGAAACAGGGGCGTATCGGGTCAGCGATGCAGTTTTACATCGCGCTGATGCAAGTGTGTCACGCCTCGGCGCGCAAGCGAACCAGTCCCAGCGCGGCAAGCTCTGCCAGCCGCTCGCCCAGCACCTGTTCGGGGCGTTCCTGCGGATCGTCGCCGACCAGATCGAATCGGCTCGCGATCTGCGCAACGAGCCGCTCAGCTGTGACAAATGTGTCGGTTCCGACAGCATCCAGCGCATCGAGCAGTTCGGGCACGGGTTCGGCCAGCAGATGCGTGATACCCGAAGGCGTGTGATAGATGGCCTCGAGCCCGCCCATCCGTACGCGCTTGAGCGCATGGCCGGGCAAGGCAGCATAGGCACGCTCGCTCACCGCCTGCGCCTCAGGTCAGCGGCGCGGCATCTGCAGCGAAGCGTAGCAGGTAAAACCGCTCTGCCCGTTCTGGAGCTTGCGGATATAGTTGAGATAGGCCTGCGACTGTTCGCGCGTGGCGCCCGGCAGGTTGCTGCCCTGCAGCGCCTTGCGCACCTCTTCCCCCGTGAAATCGCGCGGAGAGGGCGGGAAGGCGCCAGGCGTGTCGGGCGTCACCAGCTTGCCGGTGGGGTCGATATACATGCCCTTGCCGCGTTCGGGCACCGGGATCTGGCAGTTGAGCACCGACCCTGCGGTCTGAGCCAGCGCGGGACGGATGCTCACTACGGCAGACGTGGCGACAGCACCGATCAGCAAGGTCCTGCGTGCCGCATCGACGGTCGCACCCACCTCCACCGAATCGCTGGGAGTGGCGCCATCCATGTTGCTGTCATCAGCGTGCATTATCATCGTCCCAAACGCGCAAAATCGCAGCGCAAATATCGGCCAAAAAGACTAAAGACCCGTCACCGGCGCAAAGGCAAGGCCTTTGATCAGCTGTCCTTTGTCGGGACAAGGCGCGCCGCCGCCATGAAAATGCGCGCCGCCCCGATCATCGATGGCGTGGCCCAGCCAAGGCTGGTATAGCCCGCCCGACATGGGACAGGCCAGCGGAACGGGACTGAACGGCGGCCGCTTTCTCCTCGCCACGGCGGTGCTGGGCGCAGGGGTGGCGATCAGCCAGTTCGGCACAAACGGCATGGAGCAGGCGATGATCTGCTTTGCCGCAGGCATCGTCGCGATCGTCATCATGGCCGACCTGTCGAGCCCGGCCAAGCACAACCCCCAGGCCGCCGCACCGATCCGCGAGCCCGAGGTCAAGCCGATCAGCCAGCATCGCGACTTTACCAGCTTCATCGATGGCCTGGCCGACCCGGTGCTGGTGCTGACCGGCACCAATGTCCGCCGCGCCAACAGCGCCGCGCGCAAGCTGCTCGGCGAATATTGCGTCGGGGAGGATATCCGCCTGGTCATCCGCCATCCTGCCGCTGCCGATCTGCTCGCCGAAGGCACGCTGGCCAATGAAGGGCCGATCCAGCTGGTCGGCATCGGCAGCCGCGACCAGCGCTGGGAAATGCTGGTGCGCGACATGCCCGGTGGGGAACGCATATTGCACCTCTGGGACCGTTCGGGCGTCTATGCGGTCGAGCGGATGCGGACCGATTTCGTCGCCAATGCCAGCCACGAGCTGCGCACCCCGCTCGCCTCGATCAAAGGCTTTATCGAGACGCTCGAAGACAAGGAAGCTGGCGACGACCCCGAGATCCGCGCGCGCTTCCTCAATGTGATGTTCCGCGAAGCCAATCGCATGCAGAAGCTGATCGACGACCTGATCTCGCTTTCGCGCATCGAGGCGGAGAAGTTCCGCGTGCCCGATACCCCGGTCGACCTGCCCGATCTGATGCGCGAGGTGCAATCGGTGCTGCGCCAGAGCCAGCCCGAGCGCGGCGCGGATATCGTCGTCGATATCGGCCCCGACCTGCCACCGATGCGCGGCGACCGGGCGCAGCTTTCGCAGCTACTGCACAATCTCGTGTCGAACAGCATGAAATACGGCCAGGCCGGTACTCCGGTCACAATGCGCCTGCGCGCCTCGCGCAACGGCGCGCTGCTGCGGCTGTCGGTCAGCGATTGCGGCGAGGGCATCGCGCCCGAGCATCTGCCGCGCCTGACCGAGCGCTTCTATCGCGTCGATTCGAGCCGCAGCCGCGCAATCGGCGGCACGGGCCTCGGCCTGTCGATCGTCAAGCATATCGTCGAGCGGCACCGTGGCCGGCTGGAAATCGACAGCGAAGTGCAAAAGGGTACGACGATCACCATCACCCTGCCCGCCGATCCGCGCGGGGCCCAGGGCGATGCTTCCGCACCGGCCGACGAGCCCGCGCTGCCCGCCTGAGGGGCCACCGTCCGGACCCGCCGGAAGCGCTGTCACAAAAGCGTCACCTGATTGTCATGTTCGGGCAACGGCCCCTCCCTAACGGCCTCAACGGAAGGGGGCCAGGCAAAGGCATGATCCGCGTCGCGCGATTCTGCCATGTCCGCTGCCGCCGCCTTCATGGCCGGACGTGCGGCTGATGTTCTTGCCCAGAGAGGGGTCGACGTGTTGATCAGGAAGCTCGCCTTTGCCTGCCTTCCGGCGCTTTTGCTGGCCGGATGCAAGGACCCGGCGTCGACCAGCGAGGGCAGCAGCCGCAGCGAGATTCGCATCGTCGGCTCGTCCACCGTCTTCCCCTTTGCCAAGAAGGTGGCGGAGGAATTCGTCAATTTCGATCCCGAGCGCCGCTCGCCCATTCTTGAATCGACCGGTACCGGCGGCGGGGTGGAGCTGTTCTGCGCGGGCGTCGGCGCGAAAACGCCCGACATCGTCAACGCGTCGCGCCGGATGAAGAAGAGCGAGTTCGAGCGCTGCCAGGCCAATGGCGTCGATGGCGTGATCGAGATCGTGATCGGTTTCGACGGCATCGCGCTCGCCCAGTCGACCAAGGGACCCAAGCTGTCGCTCACGGTCGAGGAATTCTACACCGCGCTCGCCGCCCAGCCGTTCGGCAAGGGCCCCAATACCGCGATGCGCTGGCCGGATATCAATCCGGCGCTGCCCGATACGCGAATCAACATCTTCGGCCCGCCCGCCACCTCGGGCACGCGCGATGCGCTCGAAGAGATCATCATGGAAAAGGGCTGCAAGACCGATCCGGCGATCAAGGCTTTGTCAGATAGCGACAAGGAAAAGTTCGAGGACATCTGCCACTCGATCCGCACCGACCAGGCCTATACCGATACGGGCGAGAACGATAACCTGATCGTCCAGAAGCTTTCGACCAACCCCGATGCGGTCGGCATCTTCAGCTACAGCTATCTGGCCGACAATGCCGACACCGTGCGCGGCGTGCCGATCGGCGGCGTCGAGCCGAGCTATGCGACGATCGAGAACGGCACCTATCCCGGCGCGCGCACGCTCTACATCTATGTGAAGAAGAAGCATGTCGACGTGATCCCGGGTCTGCGCGAATTCGTCGCCGAATTCCTTCGCGGCGGGGAGCATGAGGGCTATCTCACCCGGATCGGCCTGATCGCCGCGCCCGACAAGACCCGCACCGAGATGCTCGGTCGCATCAAGTCGCTCACCGCGCTCGACGGCGCGGACCTGAAATAAGCAGTGTCATGACCATCACCGCCACCTTCTTCCTGATCGCGGGCCTCGGCCTGATCGCCTGGGTCTTCGCCCGCGCGCGTGCCGGACGCTTCATCCAGTCGGGCGTCGCCAGCGTCCATTCGCTGCCCAGCTATCACGGCTGGTATGCCGCGATGTGGGCGGTCGTCCCCGCCATCCTGTTCCTGCTGGTGTGGAGCACCATCGCGCCGGCGCTCGGCAGTTACCAAGTGCTCGAAAGCCCGCTAGCCGCAGGGCTTCCCACCGATGCCTTCGAACGCGCAGCGATCCTGTCCGAAGCGCGCGCGCTGTCGCACAATCCCGACCTCAAGGTGTTCAACGACGCCGCAGTCAGGCTTGCGCCGCTCTATGAAGCCGCGGACAGCAAATATGCGATGATCGGCGCGCTCGCCGCCTTCCTGCTGTGCTTTGCCGGCGGCGCCTTTGCCTTTACCCGCATCCGCCCGGATTTCCGCGCGCGCACCCAGGTCGAGCGGACGGTGATGTTCGGCCTGCTGCTCGCCTCGCTGATCGCGATCCTGGCGACGCTCGGCATCGTCGCCTCGCTGATCTTCGAGACGATCCGCTTCTTCGGCATGGTCTCGCCGTTCGAATTCCTGTTCGGGCTCGACTGGAACCCGTCGGACAAGGTCGTCGATGGCCAGGCCACCGGCTTCGGTGCTGTGCCGCTTTTCTGGGGCACGGTGTTCATCGGTGCGATCATCGCGATGCTGGTCGCGATCCCGCTGGGCCTGATGAGCGCGGTGTATCTGACCCAATATGCCAGCGCCAATGTGCGCAAGTGGATGAAGCCGATCCTCGAGATTCTCGCGGGCGTGCCGACCGTGGTCTATGGCTATTTCGCCGCGCTGACCGTGGCGCCTGCGCTGCGCAGCTTTGCCGTGTCGATCGGCATCACCGACGCAAGCTCGGAATCGGCGCTCGCGGCGGGCCTGGTGATGGGCGTGATGATCATCCCGTTTGTCTCGTCGATGGCCGATGACAGCATCGCCGCCGTGCCCGGCAGCATGCGCGACGGCTCGCTCGCCATGGGCGCGACCAAGAGCGAGACGATCAAGCAGGTGCTGATCCCCGCGGCGCTTCCCGGCGTGGTCGGCGGCGTGCTGCTCGCGGTCAGCCGCGCGATCGGCGAGACGATGATCGTGGTGATGGCCGCAGGTCTGGCCGCGAACCTTACCGCCAATCCCTTTGCCAGCGTGACAACGGTGACCACGCAGATCGTCCAGCTGCTCACCGGCGATACCGATTTCGACAGCCCGATGACGCTCGCCGCGTTCGCGCTGGGCCTGACGCTGTTCGTCGTCACGCTGTTGCTCAACATCGTCGCGCTGCAGATCGTCAAGAGATACCGGGAAGCGTATGACTGAGGCCCTGACCATGACCGCAACGCCCCCGACTGCAAGCCCCTCGTCGCGCAAGACCGACTGGATGGGCGATGCCATGCAGCGCCGCATCGCGCGCCGCTATGCCGCCGAGCGCCGGTTCAAGTTCCTGGGCCTGGCTGCGGTGGCCGTGTCGTCGCTGTTTCTCGCCTTCCTGCTCGTTGTCATGGTCGGCAACGGGGCCAAGGGCTTCGTCACCACCGAGGCGACACTGACGATCGACCTGCCCGCGGCCACCGGCAGCATCTCGCCCGATCAGCTGACCGGGCCGCAGCTTTCCGCCACCATGGCCTCGATCGACGTTCGCCGCATCTTCGATCAGGCCGTGCAGGCGCAATATGGCGAGGATGGCGCGCGCTATTTCGCCAGCACCGCCTGGACCGCCTTGCGCGACCAGCTGGTCGAAAATCCCAATCTGGTGATGGGCGAGACCAGCTTCTGGCTGCCGACCTCGAGCGATATCGACCGCGCCGCCAAGGACCGTTCGACGCCCGAGGCCGAGCGCGATTATGCCGCGCTCACCAAGGCAGGCGAAGTGCGGCAGAGCTTCAACATGCAGTTCCTCACCGGCTCGGACGGCACCGACCCTGCGCGCGTCGGCATCTGGGGCGCGCTCAAGGGCTCGCTGATCACGATGGTCGTGACCCTGTTCCTCGCCTTCCCCGTCGGCGTGCTGGCGGCGGTCTATCTCGAGGAATATGCGCCCAAGAACCGCTTCACCGACCTGATCGAGGTGTCGATCAACAACCTTGCCGCCGTCCCCTCGATCATCTTCGGCCTGCTGGGGCTCGCGGTGTTCCTGCAGTTCCTGTCGATGCCGCGCTCGGCGGCCCTGGTCGGGGGCCTGACGCTCGCGCTTATGACCATGCCGGTGATCGTCATCGCCGCGCGCAACGCGATCAAGGCGGTGCCCCCCTCGATCCGCGAGGCGGCGATGGGCGTGGGCGCGAGCCCGATCCAGGTCGTGTTCCACCATGTGCTGCCGCTCGCCATTCCCGGCATCATGACCGGCACGATCATCGGCATGGCGCGCGCGCTGGGCGAGACCGCGCCGCTGCTGATGATCGGCATGCGCGCCTTCACCACCACCCCGCCCGATGGCCTGACCGATCCCGCCACAGTGCTGCCGGTGCAGATCTTCCTCTGGTCGGACGAGGTCAATCGCGGATTTGTCGAAAAGACCTCCGCCGCGATCATCGTCCTGCTCGTCTTCCTGCTCACCATGAACGCGATTGCCGTATACCTGCGCAACCGCTTCGAAACCCGCTGGTAACCCGATCCATGCTCGACAATCTGGCCTCTGCCAACACCAAAGCAAAAATGTCCGCGCGCGACGTGCGGGTCTTTTATGGCCCCAAGGAAGCGATCAAGGGCGTGTCGATCGATATCGACATGGACAATGTCGTCGCGTTCATCGGCCCCTCGGGCTGCGGCAAGTCGACCTTCCTGCGTACGCTCAATCGCATGAACGACACCATCCCGATCGCGCGGGTGGAGGGCGATATCACGCTCGACGGCGAGAATATCTATTCGAGCAGCATGGACGTGGTGCAGCTGCGCGCACGCGTCGGCATGGTGTTCCAGAAGCCCAACCCCTTCCCCAAGTCGATCTACGACAATGTGGCGTACGGCCCGCGCATCCATGGCCTCGCCCCCAACAAGGCCGAGCTCGACCAGATCGTCGAGAATTCGCTGGTGCGCGCCGGCCTGTGGAACGAGGTCAAGGACCGGTTGCAGGACAGCGGCACCGCGCTTTCGGGCGGCCAGCAGCAGCGGCTGTGCATCGCGCGTGCGATCGCGGTCGATCCCGAGGTGATCCTGATGGACGAGCCCTGCTCGGCGCTCGACCCGATCGCCACCGCCAAGATCGAGGAACTGATCCATGAGCTTCGCGGCCGCTATGCCATCGTCATCGTCACGCACAACATGCAGCAGGCCGCGCGCGTCTCGCAGAAGACCGCGTTCTTCCACCTGGGAACCATGGTGGAATATGGCGACACGTCGGATATCTTCACCAACCCGCGCGAGGAACGGACGCGCGACTATATTACTGGCCGTTACGGCTGACCGACACCACATGCTTAAGCGAAACGGCTTGGCAGCACGGGGATACGGGGGTCCCGCCAAGCCTGGCATCGCAACGAACGGAATTTCTTGATGAACCATAGCCTGAACGAACACACCCTGAAGGCCTTTGACGGCGACCTCATCACCCTGCGCGGGCTGATCGCGGAGATCGGCGGGCGCGCCGAAAAGGCGGTCGAGGGCGCGATGGCCGCGCTCGCCAACAACGACCATGATCTGGCGCGCCAGGTGGTCGAGGGCGACAAGCGCATCGACGCGCTGGAAGAGCAGATCGACCGCATGGTGATCCAGACGATCGCACTGCGCGCGCCGATGGCGGACGACCTGCGCGAACTCGTCGCGGCGCTCAAAATCTCGGGCGTGGTCGAGCGCATCGGCGATTATGCCAAGAACATCGCCAAGCGTGTGCTGCTGATCGATGCCGACCAGCAGATCGATGCCGCGCGGCTGCTGCCCGCCATGGCTGACGCGACCCGCCAGCTGGTCGACGATGCGTTCACCGCGTTTGCCAAGCGCGATGCCGACCTTGCCGTCGCCGTCTGCGCGCAGGACAAGACCGTCGACGATTTCTACAACAGCATCTTCCGCGCGCTCATCGCGCACATGATCGAATATCCCGAACATGTCGGCGCGGGCACGCACCTGCTGTTCATCGCCAAGAATCTCGAACGGATCGGCGACCACGCCACCAATGTGGCCGAAATGGTTTACTTCGCGGTCATGGGCCAGTCGATGAACGAGCGCGAGCGCGGCGACGACGCGCTGGCGCCCGGCAGCGACTGACCGGACCTTTTGAAACGAAAGCACGATACCGATGACGACTCCGCATCTGCTGCTGGTTGAAGACGACATGGCCTTGGCCGAATTGGTGTCCTGGCATTTCGACAAACAGGGCTTCCGCGTCAGCCAGACCGCCGATGGCGAGGAGGCGATGCTGATCGCGCGCGAGGAACGGCCCGATATCGTGCTGCTCGACTGGATGATCGAGAATCTGTCGGGCATCGAGGTCTGCCGCCGCCTGCGCCGCGACAACGATACCTCGAACATCCCGATCATCATGATGTCGGCGCGCGGCGAAGAGGAAGACCGGGTGCGCGGGCTCGACATCGGCGCGGACGATTATGTCACCAAGCCCTTTTCTCCGCGTGAGCTGATCGCGCGGGTCAACGCGGTGCTGCGCCGTGTGCGCCCCGCGCTCGCCGGCGAGGCGCTGAGCTTTGCCGATATCGAGATGGACACGGTGGGCTACAAGGTGAAGCGCGCCGGCCAGACCATTCCGCTCGGCCCCACCGAGTTCCGCCTGCTGCGCCATTTCCTCGAGCATCCCGGCTGGGTGTTCTCGCGCGAGCGGCTGCTCGACAGCGTCTGGGGGCATGACAGCGATATCGAGATTCGCACCGTCGACGTGCATATCCGCCGTCTGCGCAAGGCGCTCAACGCCAATGGCCAGCCCGATATCATCCGCACCGTGCGTTCTGCCGGCTATGCGCTGGACAGCGAACTGGCCTGATCGCCGTAGCGTCAGCTCTGCTTGACGGACGCGTAAAGTTGGATGCCCATGGCTTGGCGCTTGCCAAGCGCTTCAACATGGCTAAAACCCGCGCCATTCCGCGTGGCAATGCCGCGCATTCAAGAGAGGGATGCTTGCCATGACCATCAGTTTCAAGGACCGCGTTGCCATCGTCACCGGTGCAGGCGGCGGCCTCGGCCGCGCCTATGCGCTCGAGCTTGCCGCGCGCGGCGCGAAGGTTGTCGTCAACGATCTGGGCGGTGCGCGCGACGGCACCGGCACCTCGGACGCGGCCGAAAAGGTTGTCGAGGAGATCAAGGCCGCAGGCGGCGAAGCCATGGCCAATGGCGGATCGGTCACCGAATACGAGCAGATGGTCGAGATGGTCGCCAAGGCCAAGGAAGCCTGGGGCGGCGTGCACGTGCTCATCAACAATGCCGGCATCCTGCGCGACAAGAGCTTCGCCAAGATGGAGCCCGCCGATTTCGACCTCGTGGTGAAGGTCCACCTCGTCGGTTCGGGCTATTGCACCAAGGCGGTGTGGGAAACGATGCGCGAGCAGAATTACGGCCGCATCCTGATGACCGCCTCGTCGACCGGCCTGTACGGCAATTTCGGCCAGGCAAACTATGGCGCGGCCAAGCTGGGCCTCGCCGGCCTCACCAAGACGCTGTATCTCGAAGGCGCGAAGAACAACATCAAGGTCAACACGCTGGCTCCCGTCGCCGGAACGCGCATGACCGAAGATATCTTCCCGCCCGAAGCCTTTGCCCAGTTCAAGCCCGAGAACGTGGTTCCGGCCGCGCTCTACCTGGTCTCTGAAGAGGCACCGACCAACATGATCATCGGCGCGGGCGCAGGCGCGTTCCACGCGGCCTATGTCACCATGACCCAGGGCGCGGCGCTCCCCGAAGGCGAGCGTACCCCCGAAGGCGTGGCGCGCATCTTCGACAAGATCATCGATCGCACCGGCGAAACCGTGCCGCAGTCGGGCAGCGAACAGGCGATGACGATCATGCGCCTGCTGCAGGGCTGATCGGGACAGCGCAACCCAATTGCCGTCACCCCCGCGATAGTGGGGGTCCCGCTTCTCGAATGTCGAGGTAGAACAGCGGGATTCCCGCTTTCGCGGGAATGACGAGAGATGCTGGCTAAAGTTACGAGAAGAAGGGCGCGGCGAGCGATCGTCGCGCCCTTCTTGATTCCGCGCCGAATTAGTGCACCGCCATCGCGATTCATCACTAGGTGACATTCGACTGCTATTCCTGCTGGCATCGGAATTAGCTTTGGATGGCAGGGGCGTTGAGCATGTTAATTTCAGGCGGCTTGCGCGGCGTAACGGCCCTGATGGCTGGCCTTGTCGTGCTGCTGTCCGGCTGCGGCACCGCCTTGCCCGATTATCGCTATCGGCTGACAGTGGAGGTCGAGACACCCGAGGGGTTGAAGACCGGCTCCAGCGTGATCGAGGTGTCTACATCGACGACGAGCAGCACCAGCATTCCCAGCCCCGGCGCGGTGCGGCATCGACTCAACGGCGAGGCTGTCACGATCGATCTGGGGCAGCACGGAACCTTGTTTGCTCTGCTGCGGTCGGATGTTGACGTCGATTGGGCGACAAATCTCCTGTTTCTCCTGGCTCCGGAAGTGGGCGCAGTCCGGGATGAGAATGGCAAATATGACTCTGACGCCTCGTTCAGAGCACGATATGAAGCCATGCTGCAAAATCGTCGGCTGATCGTGCTGCCCAGGACCTTTCACCATATCAGAGTTCTCAGGGATATGCCTGCCCGCCCGATGCTGGTGCGCTTTCGCGACATAACCGACCCGACGACTGTCGAGCGCGTCGATCCGGACGATCTCGCGGCCAGTTTCGGCGAGGGCGTCAAGCTCAGGCGCGTGACGGTTCAGTTGACCGATGATCCCGTGACCACGGGGATCGAGAGGCGTTTGGGCTGGATAGATAGCTACCGCTTGAATAAATTTGACGGCAGCAAATCGCGTATAACTGACAGGCGTAAGAAAGATCTCGCAAGCCAATTATCAGCAGGATCGTTCAGTACGGAGTTTGCGAAATGAACGCAGATGTTTTTCTGCCCGTTCTCGCGATGGATGCACTCAACTTACCGTGACGGGCGTATTCTCCGACAAACAGCACACCTGTCATTGAAACCATCGGTCGGCCGCATAAACCCAGCCCCCTATTCGCTCCAGTCCCCCCGCGCGATACCCAGCGCGTGGAGCAAAGCCGTCCAGTCGCCGTGCGCGATATGCGCGTCGGCGGCGGCGACCGCGGCGGGCTTGGCGTGATAGGCGACGCCCGTGCCTGCGGCCTTGAGCATCGGGATGTCGTTCGCGCCGTCGCCCAGCGCGATCACCTGCGCCACCTCGAGCCCCTGGCCCACCGCTTGCTCCATCAGGATCGCCGCCTTGCGCGCGGCATCGACGATCCCGCCTTCGAGCGCGCCGGTCATATGGCCGTGCTCGATTACCAGCCGGTTGGCGAACACCGCGTTGAAGCCCAGCTCCGCGCCGATCACGTCGGCAAAGGAATGAAAGCCGCCCGAGACGAGCACGCAATCCACGCCGCGCGAGCGCAGCGTGCGCACCAGCGTGCGCGCGCCCGGCATCGGCTGGATGCGGTGGCCGAGGCAATCGCCGATGACATGCTCGCTCAGCCCCTTGAGCAGCGCGACACGCTCGCGCAACGCCGCCTCGAAATCGAGCTCGCCCTGCATCGCGCGCTCGGTAATCTCGGCGACCTGCGGCTTGACCCCGGCATAATCGGCGAGCTCGTCGATGCATTCATTGGCGATCATCGTGCTGTCCATGTCGGACACGAGCAGGCGCACGCCGCGCGCTGCATCGTCGAGCACCAGCACGTCGGCGGCGGCGCGATAGTCAGCCAGCGCGGCATCGGCGGCGGCGCGGTCACCGGTGAAGTGCAGCTCGCCCACCCGGCCCGGCTCGATCCAGCGCGATTCGCCGATCGCGAGGCCAGCCGCGTGCAATCGGTCGGCAGCGGCGTTTAGCTCTCCCGCAGGCAGGCTGTCTGCTGCTATCAGCGTGGCGATGGGCACGAACATTTCCCCCGAGACCGCCGACAACACCCGTCCGGCGCTGGCGCTTATTGCCGGACCCACCGCCAGCGGCAAGAGCGGATTGGCGGTGCGCTATGCGCAATTTCTGCAATCTCGCGGACAGCGCGTGGTGATCATCAATGCCGACAGCGCGCAGGTTTATTCGGATTTGGCGATCCTGTCCGCCCGGCCATCCGAAGGCGAGATGGGCGGCATAAAGCACCGGCTGTTCGGCTATATTGACGGGGCCGAAGCCTGTTCTGCCGCGCGCTGGGCGGAGGATGCGCGAGGCGAGATCGCTGCAGCGCATGCGGCAGGAGCGCTGCCGATCCTGGTCGGCGGCACCGGCCTGTACCTGCGCACGCTGCTCGACGGCATCGCGCCTGTCCCGCCGATCGATCCGGCGATTCGCCAGGCGGTGCGCGCGCTGCCGGTCGCCGAGGCTTACGCCGCGCTCCAGACCGAAGACCCTGTAGCCGCCGCGCGCCTGAACGCGGCGGATACCACCCGCGTCGCGCGCGCGCTCGAGGTGGTACGATCGACCGGTCAGACGCTCAAGGCGTGGCAGGCGCGCAAGCAGGGCGGCATCGGCGATGCGGTTCGTCTGGCACCGCTGGTGCTGCTGCCGCCGCGCGACTGGCTGTTCGAACGCTGCGATCGCAGGTTCGCCGCCATGCTGGACTCGGGCGCGGTCGAGGAGGTCGAGGCATTGCTGGCGCGCGGACTCGATGGCGATCTGCCGGTGATGCGCGCGATCGGCGTGCCCGAAATTGCCGGGCTGTTGCGCGGAGAACTGACGCGCGAGGCTGCGCTGGCCGCAGGCCAGCTTGCCACCCGCCAATATGCCAAGCGGCAATATACTTGGTTCCGCAACCAGCCGCCGGAGAGCTGGCAACGGTATACGAAGCCATATTCGGATAGCGATGGGCTGGATTTTGATATTTTATTTCTCATTTAGCTGTTGACACGGCATTTTATGTCGCATAGATCGGCCTCGTCAGGCGTTGCTGCCAGCGCCCTTCTGACACGTCGCATATTCACCCTGCCCGGCGCGGCCCGTCTGCGCCGGGTGCTTTTTTGCTGAGGGCAGGGATGCGGCACCCAAGGCAGCATATGGTTTTGCAACATCGGCCCAGCTTGTCTAAGCGGGCTGCGGTTTAACGACGAAGTAAGGCTTGCATCATGGCCGAATTGAGCGGCGCGCAGATACTGGTTGAAACGCTGGTCGAACAGGGCGTCGAAGTGATCTTCGGCTATCCTGGCGGCGCGGTACTGCCGATTTACGACGCGATTTTCGGCCATCCCTCGCTGCGCCACATTCTCGTCCGGCACGAACAGGCCGCCGCCCACGCCGCAGAGGGCTATGCCCGCGCCACCGGCAAGCCGGGCGTCGTGCTCGTCACCTCGGGCCCGGGCGCGACCAATGCGGTCACCGGCATCACCGATGCGCTGATGGATTCGATCCCGATGGTCGTCATCACCGGCCAGGTCGCTACCACGCTGATCGGCACCGATGCGTTTCAGGAGGCCGACACGATCGGCATCACCCGCCACTGCACCAAGCACAATTATCTGGTGAAGGACCCCGCGCGGCTCGCCTCGACGGTGCGCGAGGCGTTCCATATCGCCACGCAGGGCCGGCCCGGCCCGGTGCTGATCGACATCCCCAAGGACGTCCAGGTCGCCACCGCCGCGCATGACGGCGACACCCCTGCCCGCCCGAACATGCGCTATGCTCCGGTCAAGGCGGGCACGGCGGACGACATCGCCACCGCCGCGCAGATGATCGCTGAGGCGACAAGTCCGGTCATCTATTCGGGTGGCGGCGTCATCAATTCGGGACCGGAAGCGACGCAATTGCTGCGCCAGCTTCAAGCGATGACCAATGCGCCGGTCACCTCGACGCTCATGGGCCTCGGCGCCTTTCCCTCCGAGCATCCCGACTGGCTGGGCATGCTGGGCATGCACGGCACCTATGAAGCCAACATGACGATGAACCGCGCGGACCTGATCATCTGCGTCGGCGCGCGCTTCGACGACCGCGTCACTGGCAGGCTCGATGCCTTCGCGCCAAATTCCAAGAAGATCCATATCGATATCGACCGCTCGTCGATCAACAAGACCGTGCGCGTCGATCTCGGCATTGTCGGCGATTGCGCCACCGTGCTGCAGCAGATCATCGACCAGCTGGATGCGATCGGCCATTCCCCGCGCGACTTTTCCGAATGGAAGGCGCGGATCGCCGGATGGCGCACGCGCGAGTGCCTGGCCTATCCTGCCAACAAGAGCGAGATCATGCCGCAGCTGGCAATCGAGCGGCTCTATGCGCTGACCAAGGACCAGAGCCCGATCATCTCGACCGAGGTCGGCCAGCACCAGATGTGGGCCGCGCAATATTTCCGCTTCGAACAGCCGAACAAGTGGCTGACCTCGGGCGGGCTCGGCACCATGGGCTATGGCCTGCCCGCCGCGATCGGCGCGCAGCTCGGCTGCCCTGACGCGCTGTGCATCGACATTGCCGGCGAAGCCTCGATCCAGATGAACATCCAGGAACTGGGCACCGCGACGCAATATCGGCTGCCGGTCAAGATCTTCATCCTCAACAACGAATATATGGGCATGGTGCGCCAGTGGCAGCAGCTGACCTATGAAAGCCGCTATTCGGAAAGCTATTCCGACGCGCTGCCCGATTTCGTCGCGCTGGCCGAAGCCTATGGCTGGAAGGGCATCCGCATTTCGGATGAAAGCGAGCTCGACAGCGGCATCCAGGCAATGATCGATCATCCGGGTCCCGTGATGGTCGACTGCCGCGTCGCCAAGCTCGCCAACTGCCTGCCGATGATCCCTTCGGGCGCGGCCCATACCGACATGATCCTCTACGGCGATGAAGTCGCCGGGACGATGGAAGACGAAGCGAAAGCCCTGGTCTGATGCATATCCGTGAAGCCGCGTCCGAGCGGCACGTCCTGACCGTCACGGTCGATAACGAGGCGGGCATCCTCGCCAAGATCGCGGGCATGTTCACCGCGCGCGGCTATAATATCGAAAGCCTGACGGTGGCCGATATCAGCGAGGACCATGCGACAAGCCGCATCACCATCGTGACGGTGAGCCCGCCTGCAGTGATCGACCAGATCATTGCCCAGCTCGACCGGCTGGTCGCGGTGCACCGCGTCGCGGACCTCACCGAGCTCGGCCCGCATGTCGAGCGCGAGCTGGCGCTGATCAAGGTGGCAGGCGTGGGCGAACATCGCATCGAGGCGCTGCGCCTGGCGGACATCTTCCGCGCGCGCCCGGTCGATACCAGCACCAACAGCTTCGTCTTCGAAATTTCCGGATCGGTCGAGAAGATCAACCAGTTCATCGCGCTGATGCGCGAGGTCGGGCTGGTCGAGGTCGCCCGCACCGGCGTGGTCGCCATGACCCGGGGGGCCGTGGCGGGGTAACGAATTTTTGCAACACATCGTCGCCCCCGTGCAGGCGGGGGTCCCGCTTTTGCACCCTTGAGCGGGATTCCTGCTTTGGCGGGAGGGACGAACAGATTTGGAAATGGGGAAAGAACATGCGCGTTTATTATGATTCCGACTGCGATCTGAAGCTGATCCAGGACAAGAAGATCGTCATCGTCGGCTATGGCAGCCAGGGCCATGCCCATGCGCAGAACCTGCGCGACAGCGGCGTCAAGGATGTCGCGATCGCGCTTCGTCCCGGCAGCGCCACCGCC
This sequence comes from Blastomonas ursincola, assembly GCF_013607875.1. Classification (GTDB taxonomy): domain Bacteria; phylum Pseudomonadota; class Alphaproteobacteria; order Sphingomonadales; family Sphingomonadaceae; genus Blastomonas; species Blastomonas ursincola. The sequence continues at coordinate 889,761 of NZ_VDES01000002.1, read as the reverse complement.
GCCAAGGCCGAAGGCGCCGGCTTCAAGGTGCTGAGCAACGCCGAAGCTGCCGCCTGGGCCGATATCGTGATGATCCTGGCACCCGATGAGCACCAGGCCGCGATCTATGCTGCCGATTATCACGACAACATGAAGCCCGGCGCGGCGCTGGCCTTCGCGCATGGTCTCAACATCCATTTCGGCCTGATCGAGGCGCGCGAGGACCTCGACGTGATCATGATCGCGCCCAAGGGCCCCGGCCATACCGTGCGCAGCGAATATGTGCGCGGCGGCGGCGTGCCCTGCCTGATCGCGGTCGATCGCGACGTGTCGGGCAATGCGCATGACATCGCGCTGGCCTATGCGAGCGGAGTCGGCGGCGGCCGCAGCGGCATCATCGAGACCAATTTCCGCGAAGAGTGCGAAACCGACCTGTTCGGCGAGCAGGCGGTGCTGTGCGGCGGCCTGACGCACCTGATCCAGGCCGGTTTCGAAACGCTGACCGAAGCCGGTTACGCGCCCGAAATGGCCTATTTCGAGTGCCTGCACGAGGTGAAGCTGATCGTCGACCTGATGTACGAAGGCGGCATCGCCAACATGCGCTATTCGATCAGCAACACCGCCGAATATGGCGACATCACCACCGGCCCGCGCATTATTACCAGCGAGACCAAGGCCGAGATGAAGCGCGTTCTGGAAGACATCCAGCAGGGCCGGTTCGTCAAGAATTTCGTGCTCGACAACCGTGCCGGGCAGCCCGAGCTCAAGGCTGCGCGCAAGCTCGCCGCCGCGCATCCGATCGAGAAGACCGGTGCCCAGCTGCGCGCAATGATGCCGTGGATCGGCGCGAACAAGCTGGTGGACAAGGCCAAGAACTGAGCCCTTGCCCATCAACGCGTTTTTCAAGGAACAGGCTGCACAGCTCGACTCCCTGAAAAGGGGGTCGAGGCTGCGCAGCCTCGCGCCGCGTTCGGGCAAGGACTTCGCCTCGAACGACTATCTGGGCCTTGCCGGCTCCACCCTGCTCCACGATGCGCTGCGCGAGGGAATGGCGCTCGGCCTGCCCGCAGGCTCGGGCGGGTCGCGGTTGCTGCGCGGAAACCATCCGGCGCACGAGGCGCTCGAGGCCGAGGCCGCCGCGCATTACGGCACCGAAGCGGCGCTGTTCATGGCGACGGGTTTTGCTGCCAATGCCGCGATCTTCGCCACCCTGCCCCAGCGTGGCGACCTGGTGATCTACGACGCGCTGATCCACGCATCGGCGCATGACGGCATGAAGCTCGGCCGCGCCGAGACGCGCGCCGCGGCGCACAACGACCCCCAGGCGTTCGACGATGCCATCACCGCCTGGCGCGCTTGCGGAGGCACGGGCCGCGCATGGATCGCGGTCGAGAGCCTGTACAGCATGGACGGCGACCGCGCACCGCTCGGCGATCTCGCGCAAGTCGCCGCTCGGCACGAAGCCATCCTGATCATCGACGAGGCGCATGCGACCGGGGTTTTCGGCACCGGCGGACGCGGCCTCGCCGAGGCGCTGGCCGACCAGCCGAATGTCATCACGCTGCACACCTGCGGCAAGGCATTGGGCTGCGAAGGCGCGCTGATCTGCGCCCCCCGCGTCGCGATCGATTTCCTGGTCAATCGCGCACGTCCGTTCATCTTCTCCACCGCCCCTTCGCCGCTGGTCGCGCATATGGTGCGCAAGGCGATCGGCCTGGTGGCGAGCCATGACGACTGGCGCGAGGACCTGTTCGCGCGTGTGGCCGAAGCGCGCAGCCTGCTCGCCCCCCGGCTCGGCGCAGCCCCTGCCGACACGCAGATCCTGCCCGTCATCATCGGCGAGGATGCGCGCACGATGCGCATCGCCTCGGCCCTGCAGCGCCAGGGCTTCGATATTCGCGGCATCCGCCCGCCGACCGTACCGCAGGGCACCGCGCGCCTCAGAATTTCGATTACCCGCAACGTGACAAAGGGTGATATCGGCGCGCTCTCCGAATCACTCGACAAGATCATGATCCCCGCATGAAACCGCGATTTGTTGTGACAGGCACCGACACCGGAATCGGCAAGTCGGTGTTCAGTGCTGCGCTGACCCAGGCGCTTTCCGCTCGTTACTGGAAGCCCGTGCAATCGGGCATCGAGGACGAGACCGACACCCAGTTCGTCGAGCGCATGGCTCCGGGCTCCACGCTGCCCGAAGCCTGGCGGCTGGTGAGCCCGCTTTCGCCGCACCGCTCGGCCGAGATCGACGGCGTCACAATCGACACCGATGCGCTCACCCCTCCGCATGTCGATGCGCCGCTGGTGATCGAAGGCGCGGGCGGTGCGCTGGTGCCGGTAACGCGGCAGGTGCTCTATGCCGATATCTTCGCGCGCTGGCAGATCCCGGTCATCGTCTGCGCGCGTACCGCCTTGGGCACGATCAACCACAGCCTGATGACGGTCGAGGTGCTCAAGGCGCGCGGCGTGCCGATCCATGGCATCGCGTTCATCGGCGAGCCGATACCCGACAGCGAGATGACCATCACGCAGATGTCCGGCATCCGCCGCCTGGGCCGGCTCGACATGCTGCCCGAAATCACGCCCGAGGCGCTGCGCGCGGCATTCGCCGCCGGGTTCGACCTCGCCGGTTTCGCATGAGCGATTCCCCGGTCTGGCATCCGTTCACCCAGCATGGGCTGGGTGAGGACATTCCGCTGATCGCGCGCGGGCAAGGCGCGCTGCTGCATGGCGCCGATGGCCGGACATGGATCGATGCGATCTCGAGCTGGTGGGTAACGACGCACGGCCATGCGCATCCGCGCATCATGGCCGCGATCCGCGAGCAGGCGGACCGGCTCGACCAGATCATCTTTGCCGGATGGACGCACGAACCGGCAGAGACGCTGGCGCGCGGTCTGACCGAGATCATGCCCGAGGCACTGACCCGCGTGTTCTTCAGCGATTCAGGGTCGACTGCGGTCGAGGTCGCGCTGAAAATGGCGCTCGGCTATTTCCACAACCGGAAAGAACCGCGCCAGGGCATCATCGTGATGGAGCACAGCTATCACGGCGACACCATCGGCGCGATGTCAGTGGGCGCGCGCGGCGTGTTCAACCGGCCCTATGCGCCGCTGCTATTCGACGTGACCAGCATCCCCTTCCCCGCGACCGGGGCCGAGCAGGCGACGCTCGATGCGCTGGAGGCGGCGTGCAAGGCAGGCGCGGCGGCGTTCATCGTCGAGCCGCTGGTGCTGGGTGCGGGCGGTATGCTGTTCTACCCGCCGCATGTCCTCGCCGAGATGGCCTCGATCTGCGCCCGCCATGGCGTGCTGTTCATCGCCGACGAGGTGATGACCGGCTGGGGCCGCACTGGCAGCCTGCTCGCCTGCGAACAGGCAGGCGTGGTGCCCGACATAATGTGCCTGTCCAAGGGATTGACCGGCGGGGCGGTGCCGCTGGCCGTCACCATGGCGCGCGAGGATATCTTCATGGCGCATTGGTCGCAGGACCGCGCCGACTGCTTCTTCCATTCGAGCAGCTATACCGCCAACCCGATCGCCTGCGCGGCGGCGGTGGCCAACCTTTCCATCTGGCGCGACGAGCCGGTGCAGGCGCGGATCGTCGGGCTTGCCGCGATGCAGGCCTCCGAGCTGACCGCGATCGCATCGCATCCCAAGGTCGAAAGCACGCGCCAGTGCGGCACAATCGCCGCGTTCGATCTTGCTGCCGATACCAGCGGTTACCTGTCGAACTGGGCGGTGCATCTGAACGCGTTCGGCAAGGCGCATGGCGTGCTGATCCGGCCGCTGGGCAACACCGTCTATGTCATGCCGCCCTATTGCATCACGGCCGAGCAGCTGAGCCATGTCTATGCCGTGGTGCGCGATGGCTTGGAGCGCAAAACGTAAACGCTGCGTTGCGCGGAACAATGATTGACTTGGGGGCCTCGGAGCCACAGTTTCGGGCTTCCTACCCTCCCAAGGAGTTCGTCATGCGCAAGACCATCGCCATCCTCGCCCTCGCCGCCGCTGTCGCCACCACGCCGCTGATCGGCCAGGGCATGCAGCTGCCCGGCCAGAAGGACGCGTCGCGCGTCACCGCCGGTACCTACAAGACCGACCCCGGCCATTCGCTGATCGGCTGGGAAGTCAACCATTTCGGCTTCAACGACTATTTCGGCATTTTCGGCGATGTCGCCGGCACGTTGACCATCGACCCTGCCAACCCCAATGCCGCCAAGGTGGATGTGACCATCCCGGTTGCCAAGGTCACCACGGCAAGTGCCGGCCTCACCAGCCATCTGCTGCGCGCTGGCAAGGATGGCGGCAAGCCCGACTTCTTCGGCCCCGCGCCAGCTGATGCGCGCTTCGTCTCGACCAAGGTCGTCGCCAGCGGAATGACCGCCAAGATCACCGGCAACCTGACGCTGAACGGCGTGACCAAGGAAGTCGTGCTCGACGCCGAGTTCACCGGCGCGGGGAACAACCCGTTCAACAAGAAGGCCACCATTGGCTTCGAAGCCGAAACCACGATCAAGCGCAGCGATTTCGGCATCGCCTACGCCCTGCCGATGGTCAGCGACGAGGTCGAGCTCGACATCAGCGTGGCGTTCGAAAAGCAGTAAGCTTCCACCTCCGCTCAAATAGAGCCTGTCGAAGGCCCCGCGCTCGCTCAAGCGGGTTTGCGGGGCCTTCAGCTTTGTCCGTCACCCCTCGCGCGGGCGGGGGTCCCGCTGTTATTTTGCGGTGCGCAAACGAAGCGGGATTCCCGCTTTCGCGGGAATGACGAGAGGAGCCTTTACTGGTCCTAGCCCCCGAACTTCGCGTCATCGGGAAAGCCCGGCCAGTTCTTGTCGCCGCTGGCGATGAAGCCGGGAATGTCCTGCAGCCACTTGGCTTTCACCTCGGCGTTGAAGTTCAGGTACAGCTTGCCGTCGACGACGCGCGATTGCAACGGATCGCCCGGCGCGAGATAGCCGCGCGCCATCGCCCAGGCGCAGTGCCCGCCATATTGCGGCGCGTAATGCGCAGGGTCCGCCTGGAATTTCGCGGCATTTTCGGCATTGGCGAAATGATAGACGGCATTGCCATGTCGCACCGCGAATTCGGCCGAGCCCTTGGCGGGCGTTCCGTCGCCGGTGAAATAGGATACGGCATCATAGCCGCCGACCGCGACATCGCCCTGCAGCCCGGTATAGACCGGTCCTGCCAGGGCTGCGCTGCCCGTCGCAAGACCAGTTGCGGAAAGCGCGAGGGCGAGCGCCGTCATCATGTGTTTCATCGCTGGAATACCTTTCGAGTCAGGGAATGGCCTGCGGTTCGCCTGAAGCGCGGCTCAGGTTTCATCACCCGGCAAATGATTTTTTTATTGCGCCTGCACGCCATTTGACGCAATGACGCTTCCGAAATGACGGTCCACGCCCTTCTTCTCGGTCTGCGACTTACGCGCCCTTAGGCGCGGCTGACCTTGTGCGCGCCGCAACGGCGTGCCCCGCGCCTAAGGGCTTTTTCCCTCCCGAAACACCAGCAGCCGGTTGCGCTCGCCGCTCGGCCTGCCTATCGCACAGCCATTCAGACAGGGCGCTTCTCTCATGCCGATGCTTGACCATCCCTCGCAGAAATACAGGCCGTTCCCGCGCGTCGACCTGCCCAACCGGACCTGGCCCGATGCGGTCATCACCGCCCCGCCGCGCTGGCTTTCCACCGACATGCGCGACGGCAACCAGGCGCTGATCGATCCGATGGACGGCGCCAAGAAGCAGCGCTTCTTCGACCTGCTGGTCAAGATCGGCCTCAAGGAGATCGAGGTCGGTTTCCCCTCCGCCGGCGAGACCGAGTTCAACTTCATCCGCGGCCTCGTCGATGGCGGCAAGATCCCGCAGGATGTCACCGTGCAGGTGCTCACCCAATCGCGCCGCGACCTGATCGAGCGCAGCTTCGAGAGCCTGGCCGGCGTGCACCGCGCCATCGTTCACCTGTATAACGCCGTGTCCCCGGCGTGGCGCGAGATCGTGTTCGGGCTCGACCGTGCGGGCGTGAAGGCGATCGCGGTCGAGGGCGCGAACATCCTCAAGGAACAGGCAGCGAAATACCCTGAGACCGACTGGCATTTCGAATACAGCCCTGAAACCTTCTCCACCGCCGAGCTCGATTTCAGCCTGGAGGTGTGCGAGGCGGTGATGGAGGTGCTCCAGCCGACCCCCGACAAGCCGCTGATCCTCAACCTGCCCGCCACCGTCGAGGCGGCGGGCCCGCATATCTATGCGGACCAGATCGAATGGATGTGCCGCCATATCAGCAAGCGCGACTGCGTCGTGATCAGCCTGCACCCGCATAACGACCGCGGATCGGGTATTGCGGCGGCGGAACTCGGCCTGATGGCCGGCGCGGACCGGATCGAGGGCTGCCTGTTCGGCAATGGCGAGCGCACCGGCAATGTCGATCTCGTGGCGCTCGGCCTCAACATGTACACGCAGGGGCTGCACCCCGGCCTCGATTTCTCGGACATGGACGAGATCGTCAAGACGGTCGAATATTGCAACCAGCTGAAAGTGCCCGAGCGGCACCCCTATGCGGGCGAGCTGGTGTTCACCGCCTTTTCCGGCAGCCATCAGGATGCGATCAAGAAGGGCTTTGCCGCGCAGGAAAAGCGCAACGACCAGATCTGGGCGGTTCCCTATCTGCCGCTCGACCCGGCGGATATCGGCCGCAGCTACGAGGCGGTGATCCGCGTCAACTCGCAGTCGGGCAAGGGCGGCGTCGCCTGGGTGCTCGAACAGGACCAGGGGCTCAAGCTGCCCAAGCGGCTCCAGGCCGATTTCAGCAAGACCGTGCAGGCGCTCGCCGATGCGAAAAGCGTCGAGCTCAGCTCTGCGGATATCTGGCAGGCGTTCCAGCAGCGCTATCACCTCGATGGCACCGGCAAGTACCGGCTGGTCGATTACGAGGAGCGCAAGGCGGGCGCCGACCGGCTGTTCGTCGGGCGCATCCTGGCGAACGGACAGGAAATCCCGGTCAGCGGGCGCGGCAATGGCCTGATCTCGGGCGTGGTCGACGCGCTGTCGTCGGCGCTGGGCATCGCGATCGACATTGCCGATTATCGCGAGCACGCCATCGGTTCGGGCTCCAAGGCGCGCGCAGCGGCCTATGTCGAATGCGCGATCGACGGCCGCTCGCCCTGCTTCGGGGTGGGCGTGGACGAGGATGTCGCGACGGCCTCGATCAAGGCCGTGCTGAGCGCGCTCGAGGAGTTGTAGAGCAACGTCAAGTCCTCCCCGACCTCGTCTCGGGGAGGATTTTGCACTTCCAAACCCATCCCCAATCAAAACTTAATTGGCCGCTTAATTGCCTCTGGACACCAACGAAACCCAGGTTAATGTCCCCGCCATGACCATGCCATCTCCGCTTTGCGACAACCTGCGCCTGCCCGTGATCGGGTCGCCGCTGTTCATCATTTCCGGCCCGGAGCTCGTCATTGCCCAGTGCAAGGCGGGCGTGATCGGCTCGTTCCCGGCGCTCAATGCGCGGCCCCAGGCACAGCTTGACGAGTGGCTGCACCAGATCACCGAGGAACTGGCCGAGTATAACCGCGCCAACCCGGACAAGCCCGCCGCACCCTTTGCGGTCAACCAGATCGTCCACAAGTCGAACGACCGGCTCGAAGCCGACCTGATGACCTGCGCCAAGTGGCAGGTGCCGATGATCATCACATCGCTCGGCGCGCGCGAGGACCTGAACAAGGCGGTGCACGACTGGGGCGGCATCACCATGCACGACGTGATCGACGACCGCTTCGCGCGCAAGGCAATCGAAAAGGGCGCCGACGGCCTGATCCCCGTTGCGGCGGGCGCTGGCGGACATGCCGGCACCATCTCGCCCTTCGCGCTGATGCAGGAAATCCGCAGCTGGTTCGATGGACCCATCGCGCTGTCGGGATCGATCGCCTGCGGTGCCTCGATCCTCGCCGCGCAGGCAATGGGCGCGGACTTCGCCTATATCGGTTCGGCCTTCATCGCCACTGAAGAGGCGCGCGCCACCGACGGCTACAAGAACGGCATCGTCGAAGGACGCGCCGCGGACATCGTCTATTCGGACCTGTTCACCGGCGTGTCGGGCAATTACCTGCGCCAGTCGATCGTCAATGCCGGGCTCGATCCCGACAATCTGCCCAAGGGCGATTACAGCACGATGAACTTTGGATCGGGCGGCAATACCGAAGCCAAGGCGTGGCGCGACATCTGGGGCAGCGGCCAGGGCATCGGCGCGGTCGGCAAGGTCGATACGGTCGCCGACATGGTCGCCCGCCTCACCGCCGAATACCAGGCCGCCAAGGCCTCTCTACTGGCGCGGACGAATTATTGATCGCGAAGCCCGGCAATTCATCTGCCGGTCAGCATTGGCTCTATTAGTATAGCTCCCGTGGTGTTCATTCAGCACGGGAGTTTTTATATGCGGGTCGCTTGCAGTTTCATCATTCCGGCACTGGTTCTTGCTTCTCCTGCCCTGGCCAAGGCCGGGCCTTCGCTCCCGGACGAGCTGGTTCTCTCCGGCGACAACATCATCGATGTCACGATCAACGGCCAGCCGCTGCGGCTGGAGGTGCGACCTGAAGCCGCCGAAGCGCCCACGCTCAACGCCGATGTCGCTGCGAAGCTTGGCCTCAAGCCGGGCATGCTCGCGTTTCGCAGCATGGTGGGGCCCGAAAAGATCAATGGCAACTCGTCGGTGCACCGGGTCGATTATGGCGCGGGCGAGAAGAAGCAGCGCATCTTCTGGACCGATCGGCAAAGCTCTACCATCGCCGACGGTACGATCAGTCCGGCTTCGCTGCCGTACAAGAAGGTCACTTTCCGGCTCGGCGAGGCGGGTCCCGGGGCAAGCGACATCAGCCTTCCGCTCGACAATTTCGGCTTTCTTGGGCGCCTGGGTGTCGGCACGACCTTGAACCTTGCTGACGAGAAGGTGCGCTTCCAGTTCAGCCTCGCCCGCGACGAAACTCTGGTCAGCGCGCCCACCGGCAACTGGCTCGCGCAGTATCGCGGCGGCAAGTTCACCGGCCAGCCGCGCCAGACGCTGATCTTTTACGGCATCCAGCGCCCCACCCGCGAAATGACCCTCGCCCAGCCCATCGCGCTGGGCTCGCGCCAGCTTGTTACCGCCGATGTGCGCTACAGCGATTATGGCGATGCCAGCGGCATTGCCGCGGCCGACCAGGCGAGTGCGGACTCGGACGAGATCGTCGTGGTGGGCGACAAGAAGCGCGATGTCGATCTGCGCATCGTCGCCGGGCGCGCGTTCCTGAAAGGCTGCGCCAGCCTGACCTATGACATGCAGAAACGGACGCTGGGGCTGCGCTGCTGACCTTAAAGCGAGCGCTCGCCGGTCACCTCATAGGCGGTGATCGTGCGATCGTGGATGCCGTGCGCCGCGCTGGCGGCGCGCCATTGGGCCATGTGCGCGCTCGCCGCGTGCGCCTTCAGCGCATCCTCATCCGCCCAGGATTCGCTGACGCGCACCATGCCGGGCTCGACCACGTCGAACGAGAAGGCATAATGGCCGCAGCCCGGTTCTGCCCGGCTGAGCGCGATCATCTTCGCCATTGCGGGCTTCACTGCCTCGATCTGGTCGAGCGGAAAGCGATAGAAACCGGCGATGACGATCATGGCGAAGCTCCTCAGATCTCGAGCTGGCTGCCCAGTTCGACCACGCGGTTCGAGGGCAGGTTGAAGAATTCCATCGGGCTCGCCGAATTGCGCAGCATCCAGGCAAAGATCTTCTCGCGCCAGACCGGCATGCCGGGCCGCTCGGCGGTGAGCAGCGTCTGGCGCGACAGGAAGAAGCTGGTCTGCAGCATCTCGAACTTGCCGCCGCACAATTCCTTCACGTCCTTGAGCGCGGCGGGAACGTCGGTCGACTGCATGAAACCATAGCGCAACACCATGCGGTAGAAGCCATGGCCCAGGTCCTCGACCTGGAAGCGGTTGGCGTCGGTGACATAGGGCACTTCCATGATCTGCACGGTCAGGATGACCACGCGCTCATGGATCACCTTGTTGTGCTTCATGTTGTGCAGCAGCGCGGTGGGCACGCCGGTGGTCGCCGAGGCCATGAAGATCGCGGTGCCCTTGACCCGGGTTGCAGAGCCCTGCGCGGACTTCACGAACACCTCGATCGGCAGCGCGCTCTCGATCATCGTTTCGCGCATCAGCTTGCGCCCGCGCGCCCAGGTGGTGAGCAGCGTGAAGGTGAACGCGCCGATGACCAGCGGGAACCAGCCGCCATCGGGGATCTTGGTGGCGTTGGCGAGGAAATAGGCGCCATCGACCACCACGAAGGTGACGATGATCGGGATCGCCATCCAGAGCTTCCATTTCCACATCGCGATCAGCAGCACCGCCATCAGGCAGGTGTCGATCAGCATCGCACCCGTCACCGCGATGCCATAGGCCGCAGCGAGGTTGCTCGAGCTCTGGAAGCTCAGCACCAGCAGGATCACCGCGACCATCAACACCCAGTTGATCAGCGGAATGTAGATCTGTCCGCTTTCCGACGCGCTGGTGTGCTTGATCGACAGGCGCGGGATATAGCCGAGCTGGATCGCCTGATGCGTGATCGAGAACGCGCCCGAGATCACCGCCTGGCTGGCGATGAAGGTCGCGCCGGTCGCGAGCAGCACCAGCGGCAGGCGCAGCACATCGGGCGCAAGCAGGAAGAACGGGTTCCTGATCGTCTCGGCCGCGACCTCGGGCGACATGCCGATGATCATCGCGCCCTGGCCGAAATAGTTGATCAGCAGCGCGGGCATGACAAAGCCGAACCAGGAAAGGCGCAATGGTCCCCGCCCGAAATGGCCCATGTCCGAATAGAGTGCCTCCGCCCCCGTCACCGCGAGCACAACCGAGCCGAGCGCCAGAAACGCGAACCAGCCATCGTTGATGAAAAAACGGATCGCGAACCAGGGGTTCAGCGCGAGCAGAATTTCAGGGTTGAACACGATCTGGTACATGCCCAGCACCGCGATCGTGCCGAAATACAGCACCATGATCGGCGCGAACAGCGTCCCGATCTTAGCCGTTCCGCGCGACTGGATGAAGAACAGGAAGACCAGCAGCCCCACCGCGATCGGCACGACCAGCGGCTGCAGACCGGGATTGACCACGGTCAATCCCTCCACCGCCGACAGCACCGAGATCGCCGGCGTGATCATGCTGTCGCCATAGAAAAGCGCCGTGGCGAACACACCGAGCAGGATCAGCAGCCAGCCATAGCTGGTCCGCCCGATGCTGCGCGAGATCAGCGCGACGAGAGCGAGACTTCCGCCCTGCCCCTTGTTGTCGGCGCGCATCAGGATGCTGACATATTGCACCCCGACGACCAGGGTCATCGACCAGAAGATCAGGCTGACGACGCCGAAAATATGCTCGGCATCCGGCGTCAGCGGATGGTGGCCGGCAAAGGTCTCGCGAAAGGCATAGATCGGGCTGGTGCCGATATCGCCGAACACGATACCGATCGCGCCGAAGGCCAGTGCCGCGACCGAACTGCCCTTGCCATGGTCATGCCCGGGAGGCTGCATGCCTGGTTCCCCGGCTGCCGATCCGGCGGCGGGTGGCGCTATGGGCGCATCTGATGGTGAATCGCTTATCATCGGGCAATATGCAGGCGCTGCGGACCTTGCGATCGAACAGCGCTCATCGTCCCCTTTCGCCTATCGCCCATAGGGGCAATGGCAGGCGGATTAGCATGGCGCATGATGCAGTGCAATATAATCGCAATAGAGCGATTATGGCTTTTTTTCAGTAGCTTGACCGGGTTCTGCGACAGGCGGAACCGATCCGGGCATACCGGGCGCAGGCGCACCGTCCTGCTGAGCGATCAGGGCATCGATCCGGGCGAGTCGGCTCGTCAGGTCCTCGCGCCACTCGGCATCGGGCGGCGAACGCTCGAGAAGCTCCGCCCAGATGGCGCGTGCCTGCTGCAACTGGCCCGATGTCGCAAGGGCAAGACCCAGGAAAAACGGCGGTGCCGGATGATCGGGCGAGAGCGTCGCGGCCTTCTGATAGGCATATTGCGAGGCCGGGGTCAGCAGGCCATTGCTGTGCCCGACCAGCGCATTGCCGAGCGCCACCCACAGATCCGGGTCTTCGGGAAAGGTCTCAAGCCCCTTGCTGAGCGCGGTGGCGGCCGTGGCGAACTTGCCTTGGCGGCTCTGTGCATCGGCGAGCACCAGCCAGGCGCGGGCATCGCCGAAATTGCCGCCCATCTCGTCGCGCTGCTTGGCGAGGTCCTCGTCGAACATACCGAGCTTCTCGACCGGCTCCTTGGGCGACCCGGCGAGCGAGGGCTGGCCCTGCCAGGCATAGCCTGCGATGCCGACGAACAATGCGGCACCTGCGAGTTCCCACGCCTTGCGCGGCATCTTGCCCAGCCAGATGAGCCCCGCCATGATCAGCAGCGCGAGCAGTCCCACGACGATCCAGGCCATCAGCTCTTGCCTCCTTGCGCCCTGGCGCGGGTGAAACGCTTGCGCACGATGATCGCGGCGAGCAGCAGCAGCACGACCGGCGCGGCAAACAGCGGCCAGGTCATCGTCGTGACGCGCGGCTCATAGGACACCCAATCGCCATAGCGTTCGATCAGCCAGGCGCGGATCGCCTCGGGGTCCTCGCCCCGCGCGATGCGCTCGCGCACCTGATTGCGCATGTCGCCCGCCATCGGGGCATCGGAATCGGCAATCGACTGGCTCTGGCAGGTCAGGCAGCGCAGCGTCATCATCAGGTCTTGCGCGGCCTTTTCCTTCGCCGGGTCCTCGAGCTGCCTGTAGGCATAGGGCGCGGGAGGGAGCGAGTCCTGAGCTGCTAAAGGCGCCGCCAGCGCGAGCGACAGGAAAAGAATGAGAGCGCGGATCACTGCGCCTCCTTCAGCTTTTGCAGGATCATGGGCACCTGATCGGCGCGGATTTCGCCGATATGCTGATAGGTGATGATCCCCTTGCCGTTGATCACGAAGGTTTCGGGCACGCCCGAGGAGCCGAGATCGAACTGGATCTTGCTGACATCGTCGCGTCCGATCCGCGTATAGGGATTGCCGTTGCGCGCGAGGAACTGCTGCACGTCTGCGGTCCGATCGCGAATGGCGACCCCATCGATCTCGACGCCTGCCCGGGCGAGCTCAGCCAGCACCGGCGCTTCGGCGATGCACGGCACGCACCAGCTGGCGAACACGTTGAGCAGCTTGGGCTTGCCGCCCGTAAAATCGGCCTTGGCCAGCGCCGGACGATCGGGCACGGCCTGGGGCAGGTCGAAATCGGGAAGCGGCTTGCCGATCATCTGCGAGGCGATGGTGCGATCGCCAGGCGCGATCAGCCCCGATGCGAACACCGCGAACAGCAGGCCGAACAGGGCCAGCGGCAGCCAGATCGCCCAGTGCTTCATGACTTTACGGGCTTCATGCGAGCGCTTCCTGGCCCCCGGCAGCAGGCTTGGGCGCGGCGGGTTCGCTTGCCGGCTCGAGCTCGGGCTCGCCCTTGCGGCGCAGGTCGCGCGCGGTGCGGCCGACCAGCGACAGCACGCCGCCCAGCCCCACGAGCAGGCCGCCATACCAGATCAGCGGAACGAACGGCTTCCACCACAGCCGCAGCTGCCAGCGGCCGTCATCGCCCTCTTCGCCGAGCACGGCATAAAGCTGGCCATTCCAGCGCGTGAGCAAAGCCGCCTCGCTCGTCGCGGTGGGCGGCGAGGCGAACATGCGCGCCTGCGGGTTGAGTACGGTCTGGACATTGCTGTCGCCATAGCGCGCGACCAGGCGCGCCTCGAGCGCGGTCCAGTTGGCTCCGGCGATCGGCCTGACGCCCTGCAACTCGATCGTCCAGGGGCCGACGGTATGGCTCTGCCCGATCTCGCTCGCCACGAGCTTTTCGGTGTTGAACGCGCTTTCGGACGCCATGCCGGCGAGCGCGACAGCGATGCCGAGATGCGCGATCACCATGCCCCAGATATGCGCAGGGGTGCGGCGCAGATTGCGCTTCCACAGCGGCAGCAGGCTCGCCACGGCAAGGCCAGCGGCAAAGACCAGGCCGAGCAGCGGCAGCACGCCGATATCGCCGCCGAACACCACCACCAGCGCCAGCGTTCCGGCGGCCACCAGCGCGGGCACGGCGAGCAGATTGGCGAGCTTGCGACCGTTATCCTGCCGCCAGCGCATCAGCGGACCCGCCGCCATGATGACCAGCATCGGGAACACGAAGATTGCGCTCACCGGGTTGAAATAGGGCGGGCCGACCGAAACCTTGGTGCCGAACGCCTCGGTCACCAGCGGGTAGAGCGTGCCCATCAGCACGATGCCCAGAATGCCGACCAGCAGCACGTTGTTCATCACCAGCGAGCCTTCGCGGCTGAACAGATGGAATTTCGCGCCCTCGGTGACGGTCGAGGCGCGCAGCCCGAACAGGGCTAGTGCGCCGCCGATATAGATGGCCAGCAGCGTGAGGATGAAGCTGCCGCGCTCGGGATCGACCGCAAAGGCGTGCACGCTCGTCAGGATGCCCGAACGCACCAGGAAGGTGCCGACCATTGACATCGAGAAGGCGACCACCGCCAGCATCACCGTCCAGGCCTTGAGCGCATTGCGCGTTGCCAGCACGCTGACCGAATGGAGCAAAGCGGTCGCCGCGAGCCAGGGCATCAGCGAGGCATTCTCGACCGGATCCCAGAACCACCAGCCGCCCCAACCAAGCTCGTAATAGGCCCACCACGAACCCGCGGTGATGCCGAGCGTCAGGAAGATCCACGCGCCCATTACCCAGGGCCGCATCGCGCGGGCGAAGGCAGGACCGACATCGCGGGTGATCAGCGCGCCGACAGCGAAGGAAAAGGCGATCGAGAGCCCGACATAGCCGATGTACAGCGTCGGCGGATGGAAGGCGAGGCCCGGGTCCTGCAGCAGCGGGTTGAGGCCATTGCCCTCGACCGGCGCGGGATTGAGCCGCTCGAACGGGTTCGACGAAAACAGCATGAAGGCGTAGAAGCCCAGGCTCACGAACGCCTGGCCCGCCAGCGTGGCGACCATCGTGCGCTCGTTGAGCCGCCGTTCGAGCAGCGCGACGAAACCGCCCGCCAGGCCCATCACGGTGACCCAGAGCAGCATCGAGCCTTCGTGATTGCCCCAAGCCCCGGCGATCTTGTAGATCAGGGGCTTCAGGCTGTGGCTGTTCGCCGCGACCAGCTTGACCGACAGGTCGGTGCGCAGGAACAGCACGATCAGCAGCGCAAACGCGACCGCCACCAGCAGCCCCTGCACCACCGCGATCGGGCGCACAGCGCGCAGGAATTCTGCCCCGCGTGCGGTCAGCGCATAGCTGCCCAGGCCCAGCTGCAAGACCGCCAGCGCGGCGGCAAGCCACAGGATCGCAAGCGCGATTTCGGCAATCATGGCTGCTGCACCGTTCCGCCGAGCTTCTTGACATCGGCCTTGGTCATGTCGCGCATCTCGCGCGGCACGTAATTCTCGTCATGCTTGGCGAGGAGGTTGTCGGCGACGAACTGGCCCGAGGCGTTCATCCGGCCTTCGGCCACGACTCCCGATCCTTCGACGAACAGGTCGGGGGTGATGCCGGTAAAGCGCACCGGCACCGTGCCCTTGCCATCCTCGACGATGAAATCGATCGTCACGCCATCGGCCTGTTTCTTGATCGAGCCTTTCTGCACCATGCCGCCCAGCCGGATCGCCTGGCCCGGCTCGACGCCCTTTTCGGCAATGTCGCCGGGGGTGTAGAAATAGCTCGCCTGGTCGCGCAGCGCATAGGCCGCGATCAGCCCGGCGGCGACGAGGCCGACCAGGGCGATGCAGATCAGGACGAGACGCTGGTGCTTGGCTTTCATGGGGTCGTTATCCGGTTCACTTGCGCTTGAGCGCATCCAGCCGCGCTTCTGCGCGTTTGAGCGCGAACCAGCAATAGCCGATCAGCCCGGCAGTGCCGGCAATGCCCAGCCCATAGGCCATGATGACATAGGTCCACTGGGTCATACGGCCGCGAGCCTGCGCATGCGCGCCTCGATGCGGATATCGGCCAGCAGGGTGCGCATGCGCATCAGCACGATCGCGCCGAAGATCAACGAAAAGCCGATCACGGCCATACCGAGCGGCCAGAGAAAGGCAGGATCGATCGCCGACTTGCCGATCGAGATGCTCGCGGGCTGGTGCAGGCTGTTCCACCACACCACCGAGCGGTTGATGATCGGCACGTTGACCGCGCCGACCAGCCCGAAGATCGCGGCGACGCGCGACGTGCCGCCACGGCCCGCAGCCGCATCCTTCTGGCTGGCGTCGGCGAGCGCGATATAGCCCAGGTACAGGAAGAACAGCACCAGCATCGAGGTCAGCCGTCCGTCCCACACCCACCAGGTGCCCCAGGTCGGCCGTGCCCAGATCGATCCGGTCGCAAGGCACAAGGCGCAGAAAAATGCGCCGGGCACGGCAGAAGCGCGCGCCGCGATCCCGGCGAGCGGATGCCGCCAGACCAGCTCGACCAGGCTGGCAATCGCGATGCTGGTCCAGCCTGCCATTCCCAGCCAGGCGGCGGGCACGTGAATGTAAAGGATGCGCACCGTCTCGCCCATCAGCCGGTCGGCAGGCGCGTTGAACACGCCGAGGAACAGCGCGATGGCGACCATGATCAGCCCGGAAACCATGAACGCCGGGGTTAGCGGACGGGCGATGGACAGGAACCGCGTGGGATTGGCAAAACCGTGCATGAGCGAAGGTGCGTCAGCTTCCTAGCGCCGAGGCATATCGGCGTCATGCCCTTGTTGCCACGATGCCGCTGCAGCCTCAAGGGAATTTGCGTGCGGATGGGGGAGGACGATCGCAGTGCCTTTGCAGGACAATCACTTCCTCCCCCTTGATGGGGGAGGCTGCGGAGACTTGGTGGTCCTGAGCTTGTCGAAGGGCCACCTAGTCGTAGCGGTGGGGGTGATGGCGCCGCTGGGCGCGGCGATTGACCGGGGGCCTGAACTCGAAAGATCACCCCCACCCAACCCTCCCCCATCAAGGGGGAGGGCTTAAGCTACGCCACCGGTGATACGTCAACTCAGCCACCCCTCCCGCAAACGGGAGGGGAGAGAGCGGCTCAACCCCGCCCGATGAGCTTTTGCGCCATGCGGTCTGCGACGGTCGCGGGCGACTCGCCGGTGGTGCGGCTTTCCTGCCAGATGCCGGTCAGGCGCTGCGGAATGCCGGTGAGGCGTGCGTGCACTTCCTCGACCTGCGCCGCGCGACCTTCGGCCTGCGCGAAATATTCGAGCGCGACCGAGATGATGCCGCCGGCGTTGATCACATAATCGGGCGCATAGAGGATGCCGCGATCGATCAGCATGTCGCCATGGTGCGGCCGCGCGAGCTGGTTGTTCGCACCGCCCGCGACGATCGCGACATTGAGCTTCTCGATGCTTTCCGAATCGAGGATCGCGCCCAGTGCATTGGGGCTGAACACATCGGCCTCAACCTGCATGATGCGATCGGCGCTCACCGTCTCGGCGCCCAGCTCGTCGGCAAGCTTCTGCGCGCGATCGGCGTTGACGTCAGCGAGGGTCAGCTTCGCGCCCTCGGCCGCGAGCAGCCGGGCGAGGCCACCGCCGACGCTGCCGGTACCCTGCACCGCGATGCGCACGTCCTTCAGCCGGTCCGTGCCAAGCTTGAACGCGACCGCGGCCTTGACGCCCAGGAAGATACCCTTGGCGGTGAACGGCCCCGGATCGCCGCCAGCCGAACCCGCATCCTGCACCGGGAGGCCCGAGACGAACTTGGTGCGCTTGGAGATCGCGACCATGTCCGCATCCGACATGCCGATATCCTCCGCGGTGACATAGCGGCCGCCCAGCGCATCAATCGCGTCGCCGAACGCGGCAAGCATCTCGGGGGTCTTGCGGTTGTCGGCATCAGCGAGGATCACCGCCTTGCCGCCGCCCATCGGCAGGCCGGCCATGGCGTTCTTGTAGCTCATGCCACGCGACAGGCGCAGCGCATCGGTGATCGCGCGACCCTTGTCTGCATAATGCCAGAAGCGCGTTCCGCCGCCCGCCGGGCCCAGAGCCGTGGAGTGAATCGCGATGATCGCCGAAAGCCCAGAGGCGCGGTCGTGCACATATTGCACCGCCTCATGCTCGTCGAAGTCCGGCAGATCCCAATAGCTTTGCACGCGCCCATCTCCCCAAGGCTGGTCGCGCGGCAGGCCTTTTGAAAAAAGGCAAGGATTTCAATAGCAGATGGGGCGACCGATGGGGTTCGAACCCACGACCTCCGGTACCACAAACCGGCGCTCTAACCAACTGAGCTACGGTCGCCACACACTGCTTACGCCACGCGGAGGCGTCCCTTAGGGGCGCGCGGGCGGGATCGTCAAGCGACGAAATCAAGGCGGTCGCTATGTTACAAACTGCCCCTGCAATGCAAGGGAAAATACGGCAAAAATGCTTGTTGGCGAAATTAAATTAGCCCGACCAATTCACGGCTCGCCGATGCGGCGGCTGATGATGCGCGCAGGGGTCAGCTGCGCATCGAGCAGGCTGGTCTGCCGCCAGCGACTCTCGCCCTGCTGGATCACCAGATCGAGCTCGAACCAGCGGGTGACGATCTGCGGCTGCGATTCGATCTCGGGGCCGAAGGTCTGCGATTGCAGCGCCAGCGGCCGCCAGAAATCGGCGATGCGGGCGTAACCGAGCGGCGGCCGATCCGCGATCATGGTGCGGGCGCGGTCGAGCGGGATCTTGCCGGGCGCGAGCATCATGACCAGCGGTGCCTGTTCGGGCAGCAGCGTGTTGACGTTGATCGGCGAGAGGATCGCATCGGGCAGCGCGCAGATCCACGGCTCCAGCCGCGCATAGAGCTGCGGCGTCATCCCGCGCAGCGCCTGGATCTCGCCCTTGTCGCCGAGCAGCCGCCCCGCAGTGCGATAGGGCGCATCGAGCTGCTGGTAGAACTGATCCTCCGCCCCGGCGGGCAGCGCGACCTGATCGGTATCGATCCAATCGGCCAGCGCATCGGCCAGCCCCCGCGCCTCGTCCGATCCGACGCCCAGCGCCTGCATGAGACCTGCAAACTGGCCGATACCGACCGGGCGCGCGGCAAGGTCGCCCGGCTGGCCTGCAACCACCGAATTCAGGTTGAAGCAGTTGCCGCCGTCACGCACCGTCGCGGTCACCACCGCGCCCGATCCATCGTCGATCGGCATCACATTGGGCTGGCCGATCCAGCCGCCGACATTGACCGTGCGCGCGGGGCTTAGATCGAGCTGGCGCTTGATCTCGCGCGCGGCGAACTGCTCCGCGCCCAGCGCGGCAAAGCGCGCCCGGTCCGCCGCATCGGCATTGGCGGCGAGGCGGACGGCAAGGTTCACCCGGTCGAGAATCAGCGTGGTGACGATCGCCATCACCGCGACCAGCAGCAGCACGCTGAGCAGCGCGATGCCGCGTTCGGACGGCTTGGGAAAGCGGTGCCCGCTCATCCGCCGCCGCCTGCGACCAGGAATTCGAAGGTCAGCGGCCGTGCGCCATTGCCCTGCTGCACTAGGGTGAGCTCGATCGCGATCGGCAGTTCGTCGGTGCGCTGCGGGCGCCATTCGGTCTGCCATACGCCCTGCTTGTCGCGAAAACGCAGTCGCGCCTGCTCGATCCCTTCCAGGATCGCGACCGGCGCGCCGGTCTTCGCGCCATCGGCCTTGGGCGCGATCGCGCGGGTCAGTTGCCCATCGCTCAGCGCCCATTCGACGCGTTGCAGGCTCGAGCTTCCGGGCTGTGGATCGATCTGCGCAATCTGGCGCGCAAAGCCGAGCAGCACCCCATCGCCGTTCATCAGCGCCACCCGGTCGCTGCCCAGCGCATCGCGCGACGGCCGCGGCAGCATTAGTGTCATGTCCTGCGCAAGAATCGCGGAGAAGCGACGCAGGTCGCCCATCTCCTCGAGCCGGACCGCACTGCGCGCCTCGGCCTCGACGCTCTGACGCAGCAGCACGACCGAAGCGGTGGCGATCATCCCGAAGATGAACAGGGCGACCATCATCTCGACCAGGGTGAAGCCGGTTGATGGGTGCACCCCTTGCCCGTCATTCCCGCGAACGCGGGAATCCCGCTTCAAGCCTTGGTCACAACCTTCTCCGCGTTCCCGAGCGAAGTCGGGGGACAAACGGAGGGAGGCGTGATCTCGCCTACTCATAACACCGGCCTCAGCACGGTGAGCGTCACCTCGGGGCCCGTCCCCTGGCGCACCGCCAGATCAACCTTGAGCAGTTCGCCCCCTTCCAGCGCCGTCGCCGTCCGTCGCCAGGCGAAATCGCGCCCCGCATTGCTGATCGTGCCCTGCGTATCGCCGAGCGCGGGCGGGTTGGGATCGGTCAGCGCCTCGACCGCCAGATTGCGCACGGTGATCTCGCTGTAGAGGCGGCTGTCGAGCTCGGCGGTCTGCATCAGGCTCGCGCCCTGAAGCTTGATCAGCGCGAGCGCGGCGATCGAGAAGACCGCCAGCGCGACCAGCATTTCCAGCAGGCTGAAGCCCGAGTCTCGGCGGGATGGGCGGGTGCGTCGCGGCATGGCCCGCCATTTAGCCGCCAACGCGACGCCGCGCCAGCCGTTTGCCGCTTGAATCGTCCCCCGATAGGCCGCTATTCGCAAGGCGGGGCAAGGCCGTAAGAGGCATGGGG
This sequence comes from Blastomonas ursincola, assembly GCF_013607875.1. Taxonomy (GTDB): domain Bacteria; phylum Pseudomonadota; class Alphaproteobacteria; order Sphingomonadales; family Sphingomonadaceae; genus Blastomonas; species Blastomonas ursincola. The sequence continues at coordinate 869,112 of NZ_VDES01000002.1, read as the reverse complement.
ACGATGAGCGATAGCGAGACAGCAAGCAACCAGTGCAACACCGCGGCGCTGGGCAAGGTTCCCGGCATCCAGAAGGTGCCGACGCCGCGCATGGAATTGTACATCCTGCGCAACTTCCTGACGCCCGAGGAATGCGCGCGCTTCGTCGAGAAGATTGATGCCGATCGCAGGCCGTCGACCATCGCCGATCCCAATGGCGACAATTATTTCCGCACCTCGGAAACCTGCGACATGCGCGCCGACGATCCCGAGGTTGTCGCGCTCGACGAGCGGCTGAGCGCGCTGTCGGGCATCGACCTGCAGTTCGGTGAGACGATGCAGGGCCAGCGCTATGCCGTGGGTCAGGAATTCAAGGCACATACCGACTATTTCGAGCCGCAGGGCCAGGATTTCACCCGCTATACCACGGTCGGCGGCCAGCGGACCTGGACCTTCATGATCTATCTGAACGAACCCGAAGCGGGCGGCGCGACCCGGTTCAAGACCATCGGCAAGTCGATCCAGCCCGAGATCGGCAAGCTGCTCGCATGGAACAACCGCCGTCCCGATGGCAGCTGCAATCCGGCCACCATCCATCATGGCATGAAGGTGCGCGAAGGCACCAAATACGTCATCACCAAATGGTATCGCGAGAGGCCCTGGCGCCTGTGAGCGTCACCCGGTACCGCCCCGGTCCCGCGATGCTGGTGACCGCGGCTTTCATCGGCCCCGGCACCGTCACCGCCTGTGCCAGTGCAGGCATAGGCTTTGGCTATGCGCTGCTCTGGGCGCTCGTCTTCGCGACCCTCGCCACGATCATCCTGCAAAACATGGCCGCGCGCGTCGCCATCGTCACCGGCCAGGGGTTGGCAGAGGCGATCCTGGAGGCGGCGGCAAATCCTGCGCTGCGCTGGACCATCGCGGCGCTGATCTTCGCCTCGCTCGCCATCGGCAATTCGGCCTATCAGGCGGGCAATATCAGTGGAACGGCGGCGGGCCTGAAGCTGCTGGGCGCAGGCACGCTCTCCCCTGCCCTGCTGGCGCTGGCGACCGGCCTGCTGGCGGCGGCGCTCGTGGTGGTCGGCAAGCCGGCCTGGCTGGAAAAGCTGCTGATTGCGCTGGTGCTGGCGATGTCGCTCGCGTTCATCGGCGGCCTTGCGGTGATCCGAGTCGATTGGGGCGCGGTGCTGAGCGGCTTCCTGCCGCGCCTGCCCGCAGACAGCCTGTTCACCGCGATCGCGCTGATCGGCACCACGGTGGTGCCTTATAACCTGTTCCTCCACGCCGCCTCGGTGCGCGGCAAGTTCGCGCCGGATGCCGAGGGGCTGGCGGCATCGAACCTCGACACGGGGCTTTCGGTGACGCTGGGCGGGCTGCTGTCGATGGCGATCGTGACCATGGGCGCGGCGACAGCCAAGCTGACGGCAAGCGGCGCAGGACCGCTCGACGACATTGCGCTGCGGCTCGAGAGCCTGTTCGGCATGCCGGCGCGGATCGTGTTCGCGCTGGGGCTGGTGGGTGCAGGCTTCAGTTCGGCGCTCACCGCGCCGCTCGCGACCGGCTATGTGCTGGCCGAGATGACGGGGGGCGCGAACGATCCGGTGCGGCGCACGCGCATCTTCAAGCGCACCGCGCTCGCCGTGGTCGTGATCGGCACCGCCTTTGCGTTCTTCGCGGTGAATCCGGTCGAACTGATCCTGATCGCGCAATCGGCCAACGGGCTGCTGCTTCCGATACTCGCCGCCTTTCTGCTCTGGGTCGCGGCGCGGCGCCAAAGCCTTGGCGCCTTCGCCAATGGCCCGATCGCCAATCTTCTCGGCTGCGCGGTGGTGCTGGTCTGCGCGGGGCTGGGCGCGCGATTGATCCTGCGCTCGGCGGGCCTCTGGCCATGAACCGCTCGATCGACCTCAACGCGGATCTGGGCGAACAGCCGGAGGAACAGGCCCGCGACATCGCGCTGATGCGCCATATTTCCAGCTGCAACATCGCGTGCGGCGGCCATGCAGGTGACGAGGCGAGCATGGCGGTGATGCTGCGCGCGGCCAGGGCGGCAGGTGTCGCGGCGGGCGCGCATCCAAGCTATCCCGACCGCTCGGGGTTCGGGCGGGTGTCGCTCGACATGCTGCTGCCCGATCTGATCGATTCGCTGCTCGAACAGGTCCGGGCGCTCGAGGCCGTGGCCGCGCGCGAGCGCGTGACGCTCACGCATATCAAACCGCACGGCGTGCTCTATAACGATCTGGCCGACCGGCCCGACATGGCGCTGGCGGTGGCCGAGGCGCTGCACGCCGCCTTCCCGCATCTCGCACAGGTGGGGCTCGCGCATTCGGCGAGCGAGGAAGCGGCGCGCGCGGTGGGCGCGCGTTTCATCGCCGAGGGCTTTGTCGATCGCGGCTACACGCCCGTGCGCCGCCTGGTCCCGCGCAGCCAGCCGGGCGCGCTGATCGCCAGCGATGCGGAACGCGCCGCGCAGGCCATCGCTATCGCTAAAGGCGAGCCGATCGCCGCGAACGACGGCAGCCTGATCCATGTTATGGCGCAAAGCCTGTGCATTCATTCGGACAGCCCCGGCGCTGAACAAACCGCTTTGCGGATTGCGGGGGAGATGGCAGTCTTGGGGATAACCATAAAAGCCCCTGGAGAGCTGCCCGATGAGCCAGTCGATCTATTGCGCCGATGACTGGTTGATGATCCAGGGCTTGCCGGCAGAGCGCGTGGCAGCCCTCGCAGCGGCGGCCGAAGGCGGTGGCTGGGACGATATCGTGCCGGGGCTCGACAGCCTGTCGCTAAGCTGGGACCCCGCCCAGCGCAGCCTGGAGGCCGCGCACGCAGCGGCCGAGGCGCTGGCCGGGAGCGATGCCGATGCGGCGCCCGCCACGACCATCGCGCCTGCGACGCTGCATATCTGCTACGAAGCGCCATGGGCGCATGATGCCGACATCGTCGCCGAGCTGCTCGGGCTAAGCACCGACGCGCTGCCCGGCTGGCATGCGGCGCAAGACTGGCGCGTGGCGATGCTCGGCTTCCAGCCCGGCTTTGCCTATCTCAATTGCGATGCGCGCATCCCCGACATCCCGCGGCTCGCCGATCCGCGCGCGCGCGTGGAAGCCGGGTCGGTCGGGCTGCTCGGCCAGATCTGCGGGCTCTATCCGCATGCGAGCCCCGGCGGCTGGCCGATCATCGGGCGGATTGCCGAGACGCTGTTCGATCCGCACGCCTCCTCTCCCGCTTTGCTGCAGGCGGGACAGGCGGTGACGTTCGCGCGGATCGATGCAGCCGAACTCGCCCGGCGGACGGGAGGCGCGGCATGACGCTGACTGTCATCAAGGCTGGCCTGCAATCGAGCCTCCAGGCCGCGCCCTATCGCGGGTTGCGCAAGCTGGCGGTGCCTTCGGGCGGCGCGGCGGATGGATTGAGCCTGGCGCTCGCCAACCGGCTGGTCGGGCGCCCGCTCGATGCTGCCGCGATCGAGATCACGCTGGGTCCGGCAGAGTTCCGCGCTGATCGCGCACTCGCTGTCGCTGTGACCGGCGCGCCGTGCCAGGTGCAGATCAATGGCGAGGAAGCCGAACCGCACCAGACGCTGCACCTCAAGGCCGGCGATGTGCTCAGCATCGGCCGAGTCTGGGCCGGGTGCCGGGTCTATCTCGCGCTATCGGCAGAGATCGAGGTGCCCAAACTGCTCGGCACGCGCTCGACGCTGATCGGCGCGGGCTTTGGCGGGCTGGAAGGACGCGCGTTCGCCGATGGCGATGTGCTGGCGCTCGGCAAGCAGGGCGACGATGCGCCCGCGCTCGTCACCCCGCCCGAGCTGCAGCCGTTTTTCGGCCATGGCTTCGTGCTGCGTGTAGTCGCAGGGCCCGAGAGCGACCGGCTGGCGCTGGGCATGGCCGCGCTCGCCCGCAAGCGCTGGCGCGTCTCATCGCGGTCGAGCCGCATGGGGCTGAAACTGCAGGGCAATGCGATCGACCTCAACAGCGCCGCGCCGATCCGCAGCGGCGCGGTCTTTCCCGGCATCATCCAGTGCCCGCCCGACGGCCTGCCCTATCTCATCGGCTGCGAGGGGCAGACCACCGGCGGTTATCCACGCATCGGCCAGGTCATCCGCGCCGACCGCCATCTGATCGGCCAGCTCGCCCCCAATGCGACGATGCTGCTGGTTCCCGTCCAGCCCGATCAGGCCGAACAGATCCTGCACGAGAAGCTGAAGCTCTGGGCCGAGTGGTTGCCCGGCCTCGCGCTCGTCTGATCAGGCCGAAATCGCGGCGAAGATCATCGGTCCGCCGATCTCGATCGATTTCTGATAGGCCGGACGCGCGCGCAGCCGCTCGAGATAGGCGATGAGGTGGGGCCGATCACCGATCTGCTTGCTGGCGGTCGCGACCTCGAGCAGATAGGCCATGTTGATGTCGGCACCGCTCAGCCGGTCGCCGACAAGATAGTCATGGCCGGTCACCGCGCGTTCGACATGGTCGAGCAGCTTGGTGACTTCCGCGCCCATGAAGCCGCCGAGCATCGGGCCGAGGCCGCCGAAGCGCGGTGCCAGCGCGGAAAAGATGATCGGGCTCGCCATCGTGCCTTCAGCAAAATGCAGCCATTCGAGATAGGCCGGGCGGTCCTTGGCATTCGCCGGGGCAAGGGTCTCGCTACCGAAGCGCTCGATCAGATATTCGATGATCGCGCCCGATTCGACCATGACATGGCCGTCGACGATCACCGTGGGCGCCTTGGACAGCGGATGCACCTCGGCAAGGCCCGGGGGCGCGCGGAAGGTCTGCGGATCGCGCTGGTGGCGCACCATCTCATAGGGCGTGCCCATTTCCTCGAGCAGCCAGATCACGCGGGTCGAGCGCGAATATTCCAGATGGTGCAGCACGATGCTCATGGCGTTTCTCTCCGGTTCTTATGTTCTTGCAGGCTTATGAGTCAGTCCGCGGACGTCATCGTCTCGGGCGCGGCTTCCGGCAGCGGCGCGTTCAGCCGCGGGTCGTTGTCGAGCTCGGTCCAGTCGCTGTACGGGCGGCCATAGACCTGGTCGAAAAACTCGTAGGGCAGCCGGAAGGGCCGGGTCGATCCGCTGTTCCACAGCATCACGATGCCGGTGCGCCGTTCGGGATCGAACCACATCACCGCGCGATAGCCGTTGACCGCACCGCCATGGCCGACCAGCCAGTGTCCGTCATAGATATGGCTGCGCCAACCCTGGCCGTAACCATGGCTGATGATCAGCGCTTCGGGCCCGCCGCGTCCGCCCTTGTAGGTGGCGACGCGCGGGCGGTGGATCTCCGCGAGCACGCCCGGCGTGATGACCTGCGGCGCCTGGCCCATCTGCGCTTCCATCCAGCGCGCCAGATCGACGATGTTCGAGCTGACGCCCGCAGCGGCAGGCACGCGGAAATAGGCGTCCGACAAGGTCTGCACCTGGCGATGGCGATAGGGCCGCGCCCAGTTCCTGGCGCCGGTCAGGTTCGCCATGCCGAGGCCTGCGCTCTTCATCCCCAGCGGCGCAAACAGCATCTGCTCTGCAAGCTGGTCATAGGGCGTCTTCGTGGCATTGGCGACGATCTCGCTGAACGCGTCATAGGCGACGTTCTGATAGCTGTGGCAGTCGCCCGGCATGCACTGCTGCGGCACGGTGGACAGCATGTTGCGCAGCATCGGCGCAGGATCGCCCGATTCCAGCTTGCCGTCATAGGCATTGCGCGCAAGGCCCAGCCGGTGCGCGAGCAGATCGGGAATGGCCAGCCGGTTCTCCGCGCCGCCCGCCAGCTTCAGCGTGGTGTGGTACGAGGACAAGGGAGCCGAAAGGCTGAGCTTGCCCTGCTGCGCGAGCTGATAGGCGAGCGTTCCCGCCACGCCCTTGGAGACCGAGGCCCAGCGGAACACGGTCTGCGGCGTCACCGGCAGGCCGGCCTCGCGATCGGCAAAACCATATCCGTTGACGAAAGTGAGCCGCCCGTTCTCGACCGCGGCGACGGCGAGGCCCACCATTTCGGGATCGCGCATCATCCGGGTGATCCGCGCATCCAACGCGGCATAATCGACCTTGCCCTGCCAGCGATCGGGCGTCAGCGGCAGGTTGGCATCGTCGATCAGCGGCGCGCTGGCTTGCGCTGCGATCGCGGGCGTGCCGGTGACGACAACGCCGCCCCCGCGCGATACGCTCATGCCGATCAGCAAGGCCCCCGCGGCCACGCCGCCTGCGGTCCAGACCAACGGACTGCGCAGCCAGTGCTTCATGCGATCTCCGATGTGTAAATTGCGCCCCGGCTGCAATGCCTTATTGCCTGCATGTCAGCCACTTTACACGTTCTGCCCTGTAAAATGCTTAAGCACAAGTCAGGGAAGATTCGGCCTGTCGCCGCTCCGGGTCAGGCTGGCGGTCAGGCTGCACGGAAATCCGCGGTTATCGTCGCGACGCCGGCGATCTCTTCTTCGTGCGCGGGATCGCGCCAGGTTTCGGCGAGCGCCTGCGCCTCCCAGTCGAGCATCGCGGGATGGGCGAGGACATGCTCGACCCAGGCCTGGCCCTTCGCCCCGATCTTGAGGTCGAAGCTGCGCACGCGATAGGCGACCGGCGCGAAGAACGCATCTACCGCAGAAAAGTTATCACCCGCCAGCCAGGGGCCGCCGAACCGGTCCAGCCCTTCAGCGAACAGCGCGCCAATCCGGTCGATGTCATTCTGCAATGCTGGCGGCACCGCGATGAGTTCCGCGCGCACGCCGACGCTCATCGGGCAGATGTTGCGCAAGGGGGAAAAGCCCGAATGCATCTCCGCCGCCGCGCAGCGCGCCCAGGCGCGGGCGTTCCGATCGGCGGGCCAGACGCCCGGATGCCGCTCGGCCAGATATTCGACGATCGCCAGCGAATCCCAGACGATCACCTCGCCGTCGTGCAGACAGGGCACCTTGCCATTGGGGGCGAAGCTGCGAAATTCCTCCGAATTGTCGGGGCCCGCAAACGGCACCAGCCGGTCCTCGAAGGGCAGCGCGAGCGCCTTCATCAGCAGCCAGGGGCGCAGCGACCAGCTCGAATAATTGCGGTTGGCGGTGAAAAGGGTGTAGCCCATCAATCCTGCTCCTTGCCCAGATGGCGGTTGAGGAACGCGACGCTGTCGGCCAGCACCGGACCCTTGCTGCGGAACGGCACCGACAGCGCCATCACCACCTCTTCATGGTCGAGCCCGCGATAGTTGATCAGCTCCGCCGGGGCGCCGAGTGCCTTGAGCCGCCTGCTCAGGTTGATCGCGTTGCGCGGGCGGACGGTCTCGTCCCTGGTGCTGGTCACCAACAGCGTCGGCGGTGCATCGGCGCGCGCCTGTTCGATCGGCTGGGTGAGCTTGGGGTCGGGATAATGCGACATCGCGTCGATCGAGCGCTTGGTCGTGAAGGGGTAGAAATCGTACGGACCGCTCAATCCCACCACCGCCTTGACGATGCCGGGATCGACATCGGCGGCCTTGAGCCAGCGCGGGTCGAGCGCCAGCAGCACGGCCGTATGCGCGCCCGCCGAATGACCCGAAAACGCGATGCGCTTGGGGTCGCCGCCATAGCGCGCGATATTGTCGCGCACCCAAGCGACCGCCTCCGCGCCATCCTCGACAAAGGCGGGAAAGCGCACATCCGGCACCTTGCGGTAATCGGGGATCACGACGACAAAGCCCTGGCGCGCAAAGGCGCGTCCGGCAAAGGCGTAATCCTGACGCGCCCCCTTCACCCAGCCGCCGCCGTGCCAGAAGATCAGCACCGGGCGCCTGTCGTTATGGGCAGCGGTCTCGGCGCGCCAGACATCGAGCGTCTGACCGTGGCTGCCGAAGCGAACGCCCTGCGTCACCAGCGCCGCGCCCTTGCCGCCCCCCATCATCGCATCGAGCTGGCTCAGCAGCAGCGGCGGCGATGTCGTTGCGGCATAAGTGCCGAAACCACCGAGCAGCGCGACAGCAGCGCCCAGTCCCAGCTTGGTCGAGCGCTTCATCCTGCCCCGCTCAGCTGACGTAGTGCGCGGTGGTCTTGGCGGCGACCTCTTCTGCCGTGACGCCGGGGGCGAGCTCGATCAGCTTGAACGGGCTGTCATGGTCGGGCCGCTGGAACACCGCGAGATCGGTGATGATCATGTCGACCACATTCTTGCCGGTCAGCGGCAGCGTGCAGGCCGGGATGAACTTGGGGTCGCCGTTCTTGCTGGTGTGCTCCATCACGACGATGATCTTCTTGACGCCCGCGACCAGGTCCATCGCCCCGCCCATGCCCTTGATCATCTTGCCGGGGATCATCCAGTTGGCGATGTCGCCATTTTCGGCGACTTCCATCGCGCCGAGCACGGTGAGATCGATATGCCCGCCGCGGATCATCGCGAAGCTGTCCGACGAGCTGAAATAGCTCGACGAGGCGAGCTCGCTGATCGTCTGCTTGCCCGCGTTGATCAGGTCTGCATCCTCTTCGCCCTCCAACGGGAACGGGCCGATGCCGAGCATGCCGTTTTCCGACTGAAGCGTCACCTCGATGCCTTCGGGCACATGGTTCGCCACCAGCGTCGGAATGCCGATGCCCAGGTTCACATAAAAGCCGTCCTGCAATTCCTTCGCGGCGCGCGCCGCCATCTCGTCACGGGTCCAGGCCATTATTCAGCTCCTTGATTGGGTTGCCAGTGCGTTTCCGGCGGGAAGATGTCGTCATAGCCGCCCCGGATCGAAGGGCCGTAGACCGGGTTGGCGAACAGGAACCAGCCCTGGCCCCACAGCTTGTCATAGGGCGCGGCCATGGCGAGCGCGCGGCGTTGCAGCGGCGGCAGTTCGGGCTTGTTGAAGCCATTGCGGAAATCGCCGAGCTGATCGCCCGCCATCGCGATCACGCACCAGCGCGCGGCGATGGTCGCGCGGCGTTGGTCCTTGCTCGATCCCGTGGCATCGTCGCCCATCAGGAACAGCGTGTCGCCATGCTTGAAGGTGCCGAGCCCGGCGGCGGCGAGCGTCTGTTCGCTGCCAGCTGCATTCGCGGAAGAACGGTTGGTGTTGGCGATCGGCGTGATACCCGCCGCACGCAGCGCCTGCATCGCCTCGACCGCGCCGGGCATGGCGACGGCCTTGCCCGTGCCCGTCTTTTCCCACTGGTCCCAGGTCTTGGCGTCGAATTCCTTGCCGGTCAGCGCGAACCAGCGCATCGGGCCGATATTCCAGATCAGCGTCTCGTCGGCATCGAACACTGCGGCGAGCGGCTTGTTGCCGCACGCGAAGGGCTTGCCGGTCGCCTCGTCGATGATGACGCTGTCGGCGGGCCGCGCTTTGGCCTTGGCGAGCGCATAGGCGGTGAGCCCGCCATAAGTCTGGCGGACCGCAATCGCGCCTTCGGCCGAGCCATAGAGCCATTGCTGGCCCATCGGGACGGTCGGGACCATGGCGGTCTCAGCGGATGCCGGAGCCGGTGCTGGCGGCGGCGGCGCAGCGGGCGCTTCGACGACCGTCGTGGTGCAGGCGGACAGCGCCAGCGCGGCTAGCGCTGCACCGGCCCTGCCAGCGCCGATGGTCGATTGCCGCATCACGCCGCAGTCCGCTCGCGGACGGTGCGGAATTCGATCTTCTTGTCGTACGGCGCGCCGCAGATCAGGCGCTTCACATAAATGCCGGGCAGATGGATGGCATCGGGATCGAGGCTGCCGGTCTCGACGATTTCCTCGACCTCGGCGACGCAGATCTTGCCCGCGGTCGCCATCGGCTGGTTGAAGTTGCGCGCTGTCTTGCGGAAGATCAGGTTGCCCGACTTGTCCGCCTTCCAGCCCTTGATGATGCACAGATCGGCATAGATGCCGCGCTCCAGGATATAGGTCTGGCCGTCGAAATCCTTGTGCTCCTTGCCCTCGGCGACCTGGGTGCCGACGCCGGTCTTGGTGTAGAAGCCGGGAATGCCCGCACCGCCCGCGCGGCAGCGTTCGGCGAGCGTGCCCTGGGGGCAGAATTCCACCTCGAGCTCGCCTGCCAGATACTGCCGTTCGAACTCCTTGTTCTCGCCGACATAGCTGGAGATCATCTTCTTCACCTGGCGCGTGCGCAGCAGCTTGCCCAGCCCTTCACCGTCGATCCCGGCATTGTTCGAGGCAATGGTGAGGTCCTTGGTGCCCGCGTCGCGGATCGCGTCGATCAGGCGTTCGGGAATGCCGCACAGGCCGAAGCCGCCCGCGCAGATATGCATCCCGTCGAACAGCAGACCTTCCAGAGCGGATGCGGCGTCGGGATAGATTTTCTGCATGACGGATGTCTCCCAGTCAAAAGGGTCTTGGATCGGCAGCCGGACGGCCACCTCGGATGATTCGAGCGTCCCGTCTCCGCCTAGCGCCCCGACCCGGCTTTTTCCAGCACCGCTTGATTTGAATCAATGCACTTGGGTCCGCTTCCTGCGCAATTTGGTTACGTCAAAAGAGGAGAGAGCGTGATGAAATCCATTCTGGTTTATGCCGATGGCGGCAAGGCATTCGAATCCCGTCTGCAGGTGGCACTCGATCTCGCCCGTGCGCAGAACGGGCATATCACCTTCCTGCAGGCAACGCCGCTTTCGGGTTTCATCGTGATGGACCCGATGGGCGGCAGCTATGTGCCCGCTGCCATGCTCGAACAGCTTCGCGCCGACGAGGACAAGCTGCGCGCGCTGGTCGAGGCACAGATGAGCATCGAGGGTCTGCCCTGGGACTGGACCGCCTATGACGGCGACGTCACCCAGGCAGTGATCAGCGCCTCACGGCTCGCCGATGTCATCGTGCTGTCGCTCGACAATGCCGAGCGCAACGTGCGTCCGCACCCGCTGCTGTCGATTGCCGATGTTGCGGTCGAGACTCGCTGCCCGGTGCTGGCCGTGCCGACCACGCTCAAGTCGCTTTATACCGGCGGCAAGATCCTCATCGCCTGGGACGGCAGCCACGAAGCGGCCAATGCGGTGCGCCAGGCGCTGCCGCTGCTCAAGAACGCAGGCTCGGTGCATCTGGTGACGGTGGTCGAGCCGAAAAAGGCGGGCGGATTCCCCTCGACCGAGGCGTGCGAGTATCTTTCGCGCCACGGCGTGTGCAGCGAGTTGATCGAGCGCGAGCGCGGCCTCATGTCGATCGAGGAGATCATCGAGAATGTCGCCGGCGAGATCGGTGCGGACCTGCTGGTGATGGGCGCGTTCGGCCACAGCCGCTTGCGCGAGGTGCTGCTCGGCGGCGTGACGCGCTATTTCCTCAAGGATTCGAACATCCCGCTGCTGCTGGCGCATTGAGCCGGGCCGCCACCGCTCCCGCCAATGACGGCGGGAGCGGCCTGGATCACATGCGGACGGTAAACCCTGCCTGGATCATGAATGGCTGGCCGGGCAGCACGCCGCGTGCCCGGTCGATGATGTACAGCCGGTCGAACAGATTGCGTGCGGAGAGGAAAACCTCCCAATTGCCCTGGGGCGGACCGTAGGACACGGCGGCATTCACCTGAGTCCAGCCGTTGATACGACCACGCTGGCCATCGGGCGTGACGGGCACGAGGTTCACGTCATCGGCGAACATCGATGACTGGCTGACCAGCTCGACCTGGCCGGTAAAGCCGCGATGCTCGATGCCGACTGCTGCGTTGAACAGCCATTCGGGCGCATAGGGCAGACGGTTGCCCTCGATATTGCGCGCGACACCGCAAGGCACCGGGCCGCTGCCGGTCAGCACCGGCGTGCCGGTGGTCGCGCCGTCGAAACAGGGCGCGGTGGCGATACGCGTGCTCTTGTAGCGCGCATTGGCGACCCAGGTCGCGGCCATGCGCGCGAACACATCGGTGTCGGCTCCCGTCCAACCCGCCTCGCGCGAGGAAAGCGAGAGCGACAGCTCACCGCCCCGGTGCAACGTGCGCCCGGCAGAGGTCAGCGTCGCACCGACCCCACCTGCCACCGATTGCGCGACGATCTGATTGTCGAACTCCATGACGAAGAACGTCGCATCGCCGCGCACGCCCTTGACGATATTGCCGCGGATACCGGCTTCCCAGTTCCAGCTGAGCTCCGGATCGAGATCGACCGTGCCGCCCGCCGCGGTGATGATGTCCTCGACCCGCGGCGGAGCGAAGCCGCGATGGACGCCGCCATAGAGCGTGACATCGGGTGCGATTTCCCAGGTCGCGCCAAGGCCGGGGAGCAGCTTGTCGAGGCTTTGCGAAGCGGCGGTGGGAGCGGTCACCGCCCCCGTCGGTCGACCGCCCACCAGCACCGAGATAGGCAGGTTGCGCCGCTCGAAATCGATGAACTCGCCGCGAAGGCCGGGGATGATCGCAAACTTGCCGAACTCCAGCCGTGACTGGATGAATGCTGAAAAGGCCGTCGCATCGCGCTCGTTATTCTCGCGAACACCCGCGTTGACGCTGGTGCCCGGTGTGCGGGCATTGGGCGTATCGCCGTTCCACTGGCGGCGACGCTGGCGCTCTTCATGATAGCGGATGCCGATCTCGGTCGATCCGCCGAAGCCGAGCGCGTCATGATCGAGTTCCAGGCGGCTCTCGATGCCATAGGTATCATAATCGCGCAGACGGCCCTCGTTGCCGCAGGTCGTCAGCAGATTGGCTAGGCCTCCACAGGTCGGGTCGCTCGAATCGTTCGGACGCTGGCCGCTATTCGACGACTGGCGCCACCAGTCGCGCGTGAAATAATGGTAATAGGCTGTGGTGCGCAGCGTCGCGGCTTCCGAGATCGACCAGCGATGCGCCAGCGTGGCGTTCCAGCGTTCGGTCTGGAAATCGTCGTTAACGAAGACGTTGCCGCGCGGATCGGCGGCGAATTCGGCGCGCGTCAGGCCCGAATAGCTGACCTGGCTGTCTTCCTCGAAACGCGAGACCTTGAGCGTGATGCCATGATCGGGCCCGAGTTCCCACTCGCCCTTCAGGAAGATGTCAGTGAAGCGCAGCGCCTGGTTGTCGCGATTGCCATCGGTGCGCTTGTGGTTGACATGGAGCAGCAGCTTGCCGCCCAGCGCCGGGCCGCCGACCATCGCGTCGAGGTTCAGCGTGTCGCGGTTGCCAAGGCTGCCGGTAAAGCGCGCCGTCAGATCGTCGGGCGCCACCGGCGTGATATAGTTGACCGCGCCGCCGATCGTCTGCGGGCCAAAGCGGATCTGCGCGGCGCCCTTGAGCACCTCGACCGCGGTGAAACGTTCGATCGGCGGGTGATAATAGGCGGCATTGTCGCCATAAGGCGCAAAGCCCAGGGGGACACCGTCCTCCAGCAGCAGCACTTTGGTCGAACGAATCGGGTTGAGCCCGCGAATGCCGATATTGGGACGCGCGCCCGCGCCTTCCTCGTCGCGCGGAAACAGCCCGGCGACCTGGCGAAGAGCGTCGTTGACGTTGAATACGCGCGAGCGCTTGAGGTCGACATCGGTGACGATCGCGGATGATCCGGCAATCTCGTCCGCCTTGATGGCATCGCCCACCACGACGATGTCGGTACGCGACCCACCCGGTGCCTCGGCCTCCGCATCGCCTGCTACACCTGCAGCAGCAGCAGCAGCGGGAGCCACATCTGCCTTGACGGCCTCAGCCTGGGCAGTGGGCGCAAGGCCTGACATCATCAGGGCTGCAAAGCTCGCTCCGGCAGACCAGCGCCAGCTTCCGGGCATCACCATCTCAAACATCTCCACAAACAGCATTTCCGGTCGCAGCCGTACCTGAACCGGCGCTTAATGCGAGGCGTTATCATCTGCAACATGCAATTGCGCATACGGTGCAATTTCGGGTCGCGTGATAAATCTGCAACAAGCCGGGGCGAGACCGACGCACGCGATCAAGGGATTTTGCTTGCGGGCGCGGTCAGGTGATGCAGTAATGGCATGCCGGACAAAACAAACGGACCGGGCAAGGCAAGGTGGAGACGAAGGCGGGATGCTCAAATTCCTGAAATGGCTGTTCATTCTGCTGGTCTTGGCGATCGTCGGGCTCGGCATCTGGGGCTATGCACCCGATATCGAGCCGAGCGAGTTGCAAGCCCAATATGGCAGGCCGCCCTCGCGCTTCATCGAGCTGCCCAATGGTCAGAGCGTACATGTGCGCGATGAAGGTCCGCGCGATGCGCCCGCGATTCTGCTGATCCATGGCTCGAATGCGTCGCTGCACACCTGGCAGGGCTGGGTCGATGACCTGAAGAAGGACTATCGCGTCGTGCGCTACGATCAGCCCGGCCATGGCCTAACCGGTGCGCAGATCAAGGGCGATTACAGCACCGAGGCGTTCCGCGACACCGGGGCCGAAGTGATGAACGCGCTCGGCATCAACCGCTATATCGTGGCGGGCAACTCGATGGGCGGATGGGTCGCCTGGAATATCGCGCTCAAATATCCGCAGCGGGTTGCGGGACTGGTGCTTGTCGACAGTTCAGGGGCTCCCGAAGCCAAGCCGACAAAGATCCCGATCGGCTTTCGCCTGGCGCAAAGTGCAGCGGTGCGTCCGATCATGAAGATCTTCACCCCGCGCAGCATCATCGAGCAGAGCCTTCAGCAGAGCGTCGGCGATCCCAGCAAGGTGACGCCCGAAATGGTCGATCTCTACTGGAAGCTGCTGCGCCATCCCGGCAATCGCGAGGCGACCGTCGCGCGGGGCGATTTTCCGCGCAAGCCGGCCGATGCGGTCGAGTTTGCCGGCCTGACCATGCCGTCGCTGATCGTATGGGGGAAGAAGGACACGCTGATCCCGCTTGCCAATGCCACCTGGTTTGCGCGCCAGCTGCCCAACGACACGCTCGTCACCTATGACGATCTGGGTCATATTCCCATGGAGGAGGACCCGAAGCGCACCGTCACCGATTTCCGCGCCTGGCTGGAAAAGACCGGCCTGAACCGGACTGCAACACCGGCGACACAATCCACCGCTAGCCCGAACGCGCCTGTTGCCGCCGCGCCAGCCACTAGCGGGGCATAGCAGCAGGGAGGCTGATATGGGGGACCGGATGCACAGCGTGGCCGTCTACAATCTGAAGGGCGGCGTGGGCAAGACGACCAGCGCGGTCAATCTCGCCTGGTGCTCTGCGGTCCTCTCCTCGCGCCGCACCCTCTTGTGGGACCTCGACCCGCAGGGCGCGGCGAGCCATCTGATCGGCGACGATCACGCGGTGAAGGACGAGGCGCGATCGATCTTCGCGCGCGATGTCTCGCCCGAAAAGCTGGTGCGCCCTTCGCGCATTCCGGGGCTCGACCTGCTCGCCGCCGACCATTCGCTGCGCGGGCTCGACCGCATGCTGTTCGAGATCGGCAAGGCCAAGCGCCTCAAGAAGCTGATCGAGGGGCTAGGCAAGCATTATGACCGGATCGTGCTCGATTGCCCCCCGGGACTGAGCGAGACCTCCGATCAGGTACTGCGCGCGGCCGATCTGGTGATCGTGCCGATCATCCCCTCGCCGCTGTCGCAGCGCGCCTTTGCCGAGGTGCAGAATTATCTCGACGGGAAATCGGGACGCCACGCGCCGATGCTGCCGGTGTTCGTGATGGTCGACCGCCGCCGCGCGCTTCACAAGCAGGCGCTCGAAGCCTATCCCGACTGGCCGGTCATTCCGATGGCGAGCGCGGTCGAGCGGATGGCCGAGGAGCGGCTGCCGGTGGGCGCATTCGATGCGAAGAGCCCGGCGGCGCAGGCCTATGCCAGGCTGTGGCAGGGGATCGAGCGCAAGCTCGCGAGTCAGAAAGGCAGCGGATAACGGGCCAGGATAAGCGCGCTCGCACAGCCCGAAACGAGCACGAAACGCAGGACAGCGAGCCAGGCGGTATCGGTCTGCGAAGGACGGGCGGCGATGGCGATGGCTTTGCGCATGAGCAAAGGATGCGCCGCGATTGCTAATATCGCGTTAAAGCGGCCTAACGGATCAAGCGGATGTCGACGCCCACATCCAGACCTTCCCATTGCCGGTCGGCGGTGAGCACCGGCAATCCTTCGCGCCGCGCCAGCGCCAGGCTCGCGCGATCACCCAGCGATAGGCCGCGATGGCGCGTGGCAGGCAGCAATAGCGCGGTCTCGATTGCTTGTTCAGCGCTGAAGGAGATGGTCATCAGGCCAAAACCTTCCAGTATCCATTGAGCATCATCGGAGGAAACCCCGGCCTTCAAAGCACGCGCAAAGACCTCGCTGAGATTGACCGCCGAAATGATCGCATCCATCAGGTGAGGCTCGACATTGTCGCGGCCAGGCTCGACCAGAAGCACCGTAAGCAATGCAGATGCATCAAGGACAACCGTCATTCGCGGGCAGCCTCGGCCCGTCGTTCTGCCAAGAAATCATCGACGGTAAACGGCTCCTTGATGGCAGCCTTGAATGCTTGCTGCAACTCTCGAATAACCTGCGAGTGGCTCTTCACTACCAGCGAATTGCCCTCGCGCTCGAATACCAGCCGGTCGCCGTCGGCAAAGCCGAGCTCGCGGCGCAGTTCCGCCGGGATGACGATCTTGCCGCCCTTGATGATCTTGGCCGTATAGGTCATGCGTGCCTCCTTGGGTCCTAAATGGTATCACAGGACCCAAACTGGCTCAACGCACCCTATTGGCCGATCGCGCCCCAATTGCCTTGGGCATCCTTGGCGACGATGGTCAGCGAGCCGGGATCGATCTCGGCATAATCCTGGCCGAAATCGAAGAACCAGGCATAGCCTTGCGCCGCGCGCCAGAAGCGGAAGCCTTCATCAAAATAACCGAGATCGCCGCACACCGCGACCGGGCTGCCGTCCACGGTATTCGATCCCTTGGGATCGGTATCGATGACATACGCATCCTTGGGCCAGCCTTCGATATTCGCGGGCCGGGCATTGCACTTGGCCGCCTCTGCCGGATCCTCGATCACCGAACGCGCGCGCTGGGTGATCGCCTGGGCCGGCTCGCCCTCTGCGGTGTAGAGATAGCCGAGCGTGAACGGTTCGGGCATCTCGTCCGACATGGCCGACTTGATCAGCTTCACCTCGGCGCGCTCTGCCCCGCCCGCGATCTCGATTTCTGCCGCCTTCTTGCCGCAGACCAGCCCGCGATAGAGCAGCACCTCGTCAGCGGGCAGCGCGGCTTCCATCACCTGCCATTCGCAGCCATCGGGCGCTTCCGGCGAGGCGCTCGCGTCCATGTTCATGGAGTTGACCGCCCGGCCCTTGCACAGGCCGGTCAGCTTCAGCTTCTCGCCATCATCGGCGCATCCGGCATCGGCAGTCTTGTCCGTGCCCTTGTCGGCGTTGTCGTCGGCACCGCCTCCGCTGCAGCCCGCCAGCGCGAGGCTGAGCAGCCCCGCCATCACCCAATGTCCGCGCATCGTCCATTCTCCTCGAAAGCCCGCAGGTCCGGCCCCCGCGCCCCCCGCGGGCAGGGGCCGGACCTGCCGGAAAGAGTCAGCCTTCGCTTTCGCCTTGCGCGCAGAAGGTGACGAACGTGTCGGCCTCGCCCTCGGCGGGCGTGTCGACGGTGATGGTGTTCATGCCGAAGGACAGCACCTGCTTGCCGGCAAAGGCGGCATTGAAATGGTCCGGCAGCGGCGCGGTGCCGCTGGCAAAGCCTTCACCGTCTGCGGGCACCATGATGCTGAGCACCGGCTCGCCGCCATCGGGGGCCAGCGTCAGCGCGATCTCTTCGGGAATGCGCGCGAAGCCGGGGACTTCGAACTCCACCGTCTTGCTGCCATTGGCGCATTTCAGTGTCGCGAGCGTCTTGTCCGCGCCTTCGACCAGCGACATCACGGTCTTGCCCTCTTCGGCCGACACCGCCCAGACCGGCCCCTTGGCAGCGGGCGCGGCTTCTGCGGCAGCTTCGCCCTCGGCGGGCGCGTCGGCGGCCTTTTCCCCACCGCATGCGGCAAGCGCAGACACCATCATCGTCACGCCCAGAAGGCGCAGGCTGGCGAGCTTCATCTCGATTTCCCCATCTCGTTTCCGTCCGCAGGCCCTCCCCTGCGATCCGGTGGCGAAACTAGGGTGCTGCACCACGGAGGCAAAGCGCAAACGGGCTGCCCTGTACGGCTGTACAGGGTTGAGGCGATCAGCCTGCGGCAAGCCGCTCCAGCGCGTCGCCCTCGATCCGCCAGGGCTCCCAGCCCTTCGAATGATGCGCGCCGATATGGGTGTAGAATGCCCTAGCCTTCTCGTTCCAGTCGAGCACTGCCCAGTCCATCCGCGCACAGCCGCGCGCCATGGCTTCCTTGGCCAGCGCGGTCAGCAGCGCGCGACCGGTGCCGGTTCCGCGCGCGGCTTCGGCAACGAACAGGTCCTCGAGATAGAGCGAGGGCGCGCCGGTCCAGGTCGAATAGGTGAGGAACCACAAGGCCAGCCCGACCGGCTCGCCGTCTAGCTCGGCAATATGCGCAAAAACCTGAGCGTTCTCACCGAACAGCGTCGCACGCAGCGATTCCTCGGTCGCCTTCACGGCATCCGGCTCGCGCTCGTACACCGCGAGCGCGATGACCATGCTGAGGATGGCATCCTCATCGCCGGGCACTGCCGGCCGGATCGTTACCGTCATTGTTCGTGTTCCTAATGCTGTCCGGCAAATTTCAGGCCGATCACGCAGCCTATCAACCCGATGACCAGCGCCAGCCGGACCAGGCCAAGAGTTTCATCGCCCGTGGCCACTCCGACCGCCAGCGTCCCGACGGCGCCTATGCCGACCCAGACGGCATAGGCGGTTCCCAGCGGAATGGTCTTGGCCGCCTTGTCGAGCAGCGAAAAGCTGAGGATCACGCAGAGGACGAAGCCCGCAGTCCAGGCAATGTTGCGAAACCCGTCCGCATAGCGCAGACAGGTAGTGAAGCCGACCTCGAACAGGCCGGCAGCAACCAGAATCAGCCATGGTCCCATGGATTATTCCGCGGCGACCGGCTCGGCATTGCCTGCGTCGCTCGCTTCCGCCTCGATCTCGGCCGCCTTGGCCTCGACCAGCTTGACGATATGCTCGACCATGTCCTCGTCCTCGACCGTGTGGTCGGTGACGCCCGACAGGTACACCATGTGCTTGCCCTTGCCGCCACCGGTGAGACCAATATCCGTCTCGCGCGCCTCGCCCGGGCCGTTGACGACGCAGCCGAGCACCGAAAGCGACAGTGGCGTGTTGATATGCTGCAGCCGCTCCTCCAGCTTCTGCACGGTGCGGATCACGTCGAAGCCCTGGCGTGCGCAGCTGGGGCAGCTGACGATGCGGACGCCGCGGGTGCGGATGCCGAGCGATTTGAGGATCTCGAAACCGACGCGCACCTCTTCCTCGGGCTCGGCGGAGAGCGAGACGCGGATGGTATCGCCGATGCCCGCCCAGAGCAGGTTGCCGATGCCGATTGCGCTCTTGACCGTGCCGCCGATCAGCCCGCCCGCCTCGGTGATGCCGAGGTGCAGCGGGCAGTCCACCGCATCGGCGAGCTGCTGATAGGCCGCGACCGCGAGGAACACGTCGCTCGCCTTCACCGCGACCTTGAACTCGTGGAAATCATGGTCCTGCAGCAGCTTGATATGGTCGAGGGCGCTTTCGACCAGCGCCTCGGGGCACGGCTCGCCATATTTCTCGAGCAGGTCCTTTTCCAGCGACCCGGCATTGACGCCGATACGGATCGCGCAGCCATTGGCCTTGGCGGCATTGACGACCTCGCGCACGCGCTCGGACGATCCGATATTACCCGGATTGATGCGCAGGCAGGCCGCGCCCGCGTCTGCCGCTTCGAGCGCGCGCTTGTAGTGGAAATGGATGTCGGCGACGATCGGCACGCGCGAGGCGCGAACGATCTGCTTCATCGCAGCGGTCGACTCGACATCGGGGCACGAGACGCGGATGATGTCGACCCCTGCCTCCTCGCAGCGGCGGATCTGGTCGATTGTCGCCTTCGCGTCAGAGGTCAGCGTGTTGGTCATCGTCTGCACGCTGACCGGTGCATCGCCACCCACCGGCACCTTGCCGACCATGATCTGGCGGCACTTGCGCCGATCGATATCGCGCCAGGGTCGCAAAGAAGGGTTGTGGGCCGACATGAATTGTTCTCCAAGAGTATGCGAACGCTATAGTCGCTTCGACCGGCTTTGGCGAGATGTGCGGGCGATAGAAAAGGGGACGCTGAATACCATGAAAACCGTGATGAAACTGGCGCTGGCCACCGGCCTGGCCGCTCTTGCAACCGCGACGAGCCTGCCCGCGCTGGCGCAGGCCCCGGCCCCGCAGCGCAACCCCAACGAACTTGCCGCGCGCCAGCTCTACAGCGATGTCGTCGGCATCCGCACCGCACGCGGCCACAAGCAGATGGGCGTGATGACCGGCTATCTCAAGGAACAGCTGCTCAAGGCCGGCTTTGCCGAAAGCGATATCACGATCACCGATTATGACAGCGAGGGCGAACCGACCCAGGGGCTGGTGGTGCGCTACGCCGCCAAGGGCAAGCCCAAGGCCGGTCCGATCGTGTTCCTTGGCCATATGGACGTGGTCGAGGCGCTGCCGGAGGACTGGGAGCGCCCTCCGTTCACGCTGACCGAGGAAAACGGCTATTTCTTCGGGCGCGGATCGCTCGACAACAAATATGGTGTCGCCACGCTGACGCACAATTTCATCCGGCTGAAAAAGGAGGGCTGGTCGCCCAAGCGCGACCTGTATCTCGTCTTCTCGGGCGACGAGGAGACCGGCATGATCTCCACCCGCGCCCAGGCGAAGATGGTGGCGGAAACGATCAAGCCCGCGCTGGTGCTCAACGGCGATGCCGGCGGCGTGGCGATGACCGAGGATTTCAAGCCGGTCATGTACCAGGTGCAGGCGGGCGAGAAGACCTTTGCGACCTTCGAGCTCACCGTCACCAATCCCGGTGGCCACAGTTCGCGGCCGCGCGCCGACAATGCGATCTATGAACTGGCAGCGGCGCTCGGCAAGATCCAGGCCTATCAGTTCCCGGTCAATGCAAGCCCGCTGGTGCGCAGCTATTTCGGCGCGATGGGCAAGTTGACGCCGGGCGAGATGGGCCAGGCGATGCAGGCCTTTGCCGCCAATCCCGAAGCCCCCGAACCGCGCGTCAAGCTGCTTTCCGATCCGGGCATATCGACCCAGATGCGCACCACCTGCGTTGCGACGATGCTGCGCGGCGGCCATGCCGAGAACGCGCTGCCACAATCGGCGATCGCAACGGTCAATTGCCGCATCATGCCCGGCGAGGGCGGCGCGGCAGCGACCCAGGCGGCACTCGCCAAGGCCATCGGCAATGACAATGTCAAGTTCAAGCTGATGACCAATGTGGTCGAGAGCCCCGAATCCACGTTGACGCCCGAAGTGCGCGCGGCGGTCATGGCCAGCCTCGATGCGCGCTATCCGGGCCTGCCGATCGTGCCCGAGCTGTCGTCGGGCGGTACCGATGGGATGCACTATCGTGCGCTGGGCATGAACACCGTGGGCATCGGCAATGCCGCGATGCGCAGCGCAGACATTTTCGCGCACGGTCTCAACGAACGCATCCGCGTCGAGGATTTCTACAAGGGCCTCGACCACTGGTATCTGGTGATGAAGAAGCTGGCGGGCTGATCCCCGCCACGCCTCAAGGCGCGGTCTGGAACGGCTTGGCTTCGGCTAGAATCAGCGCGAACCAGTCGTCCGGATCGGTCCATTCGTGCCGCACCGTCCAGCCGCCCGCGCGCAGCAGCAGCCGCGCGTCGCGCGGGCCGTATTTGTGGCTGTTCTCGGTGTGGATGGTCTCGCCCTTGCGCATCGAGAAACGCTCGCCGAGCACGGTGAAGCTCATGTCGTCCTGCGCCTCGAGATGCATCTCGATCCGCGCATAGCTGTCGTTCCAGCGCGCGACATGGCGGAAGCGATCGACGGGGATGGTGCCATCAAGCTCGCGGTTGATGCGGTGGAGCAGATTGAGGTTGAACCGCGCGGTCACCCCCTGCGCATCGTCATAGGCGGGGATCAGGATATCCGGGGACTTGATCCGGTCCATGCCGATCAGCAGCAGCGACCCGACGCCCAGCGTCTCGCGCATCGAGCGGAGCAGGTCGAGCGAGCTGCGCGCGACCATGTTGCCGATGGTCGAGCCGGGGAAGAAGCCGAGCTTGGGTTCATCCGCGACAGCCTCGGGCAATTTCAGCGGTCGCATGAAATCGCCTTCTAGCGGATGAACGTCGAGCCCCGGAAAATCCGCAGCGAGCGCGGCGGCGGATTCGCGCAGGAACTCGCCCGAGATATCGATCGGCACATAGTGGCTACCCTGCACCGCGCGCAGCAGATGCGGGGTCTTGACCGAGGAGCCCGAGCCGAATTCGACTACGGTGCGCCCGGCCCCGCCCTGCTGCGCCACCTCG
The DNA here is from genome assembly GCF_013607875.1 of Blastomonas ursincola. Classification (GTDB taxonomy): domain Bacteria; phylum Pseudomonadota; class Alphaproteobacteria; order Sphingomonadales; family Sphingomonadaceae; genus Blastomonas; species Blastomonas ursincola. The sequence continues at coordinate 846,876 of NZ_VDES01000002.1, read as the reverse complement.
CCGCAATAGCGCTCGAGCAGCGCGGTTTCGGTGCGGGTCGGGTAATATTCGGGAAGGTCGGTGATCGCCTCGAACAGTTCGGAGCCGGTCTTGTCGTAGAACCAGCGCGCCGGGATCGCGCGGCGGGTGTCGCGGAAACAGGCGAGCACATCGGCGCGGAAGGCGGGATCGGCCTCACCCGATGCGGCTACGGTCTGGGCTTCGGGCGGGTCGATCAGGGTAGCCAAGCGAGAGTCTCCTGCGCGGGATCAGTTCAGGTCAGGTCAGGTCAGGTCAGGTCAGGTCAGATCCTTGGCGAGCCTGAGACCGGTGAACTGCCAGCGCTGATGGGGATAGAAGAAGTTGCGATAAGAGGGACGCACGGAACCGCGCGGGGTTGCACAGCTCGATCCGCGCAGCACGAACTGGCCCGACATGAACTTGCCGTTATACTCGCCGACCGCACCTTCCGCGGCCTTGAAGCCGGGATAGGGGCGATAGGCGCTGCCGGTCCATTGCCAGACATTGCCGAACATCGAGGCCGCCGCATCGGCGCGCGGGCGCACGGGTCCGGCGCGGTCGAGCTGATTGCCCGATGCGGCATCGTGCATCGTCGCAACCGCCTCCCATTCCTGCTCGGTCGGCAGCCGCGCGCCGACCCAGCTGGCATAGGCATCGGCCTCGTACAGGCTGATATGTGTGACCGGCGCGGCGGGATCGACGCTGCGCAGGCCATCGAGCCCGAACTGCATCCAGCCGCCATCGTCATCCTGCTGCCAGTAGAGCGGCGCGCTGATGCCTTCCCCCTTGACCCAGGCCCAGCCATCGGACAGCCAGTGGCGCGGATCGCGATAGCCGCCATCGGCGATGAACGCAGCCCATTCGCCATTGGTCACCGCTCGGCTGGCGAGCGCATAGGGGGTGAGCAGCACCGCATGGCGCGGCCCTTCGCAGTCGAACGCGAAGCCCTGGCCCGCATGGCCGATCTCAACCTGCCCGGTCGGCCCCTCGATCCATTCGAGCGGCGCGGCCTCGACCGAGGCCATGGGCTGCGGCGGCCAGACCGCCGGGTGCAGCGGGTTCTGCGCGAACAGGTGCAGGATGTCGGTCAGCAGGAGCTCCTGATGCTGCTGTTCGTGGTTCAACCCCAGTTCGACCAGATCGAGCGCATCGTTACCCAATCCCGGCAGCGCCGCCTGCACCGCCGCATCGACATGCGCGCGATAGGCGCGGATCTCGTCGAGCGAGGGCCGGGTCAGCATCCCGCGCCGGGGCCGCGCATGCCGTGCGCCCTCGGCCTCGTAATAGCTGTTGAACAGGAAGGCGTAGTTCGAGTCGAAGGCTTCGTAGCCGGGCACATGATCGCGCAGCACGAAGGTCTCGAAGAACCAGCTGGTATGCGCCAGGTGCCATTTGGCGGGCGAGGCATCGTCCATCGACTGGACGGTGGCATCGGCATCCGAGAGTGGCGCGACCAGATCGAGCGTCAGGGTGCGGACCTGGGTGAAGCGGTGGGCGAGGTCGGCTTCTCGGGAAGCTGCGCGTCCGGGAGAGGACGTAGCGCTGGAGATGGTCATTCTACCCCCTTGTCCGTCATTCCCGCGAAGGCGCGAATCCCGCTATCCTGTCCGAAGCCGAAAAGCGGGGCCCCCGCCTTCGCGGGGGTGACGATATTGTAAACACCCGTTCAATGCACGGGTGTGACATCGCTTTATCGCGAAGCACCCGGCACCCAGAGCGGGTCGTTGCCATTGTTGATCCGGCGCGCGAGGACGAACAGATAATCCGACAGCCGGTTCACATAGATACGCGCCTGCGGGTTGATCGATCCCTCGTGCGCTGCGGCGACGAGCGCGCGCTCGGCGCGGCGGGCGATCGCGCGGGCGAGATGCACCGCTGCCGCTGCCGGGCTGCCGCCGGGCAGGATGAAGCTCTTGAGCGGGGGGAGCGGATCGTTGACCGCATCAATGCGGTCCTCGAGCCAGGTCACCTGGCTCGGCACGATGCGCAGCACCATTTCGGACGGGGTGAAATCTTCGCCCGGCGTCGCAATATCGGCGCCAAGGTCGAACAGGTCATTCTGCACGCGGATCAGATCGGCGGTGAACTCGCTCTCTCCCAGCGCCACGACCGCAAGGCCCAGCGCGCTGTTCAACTCGTCGACATCGCCGATCGCCGCCATGCGCGCCGAATGCTTGGGAATGCGCGAGCCATCGACCAGGCCCGACGTGCCGTCATCGCCGGTGCGCGTGTAGATCTTGTTGAGCTTGACCATAATGCGCCCCCGCCGCCCTCAGGGCTCAGCGGTTGACCAGCAGCAGCACGGCGACCGCGGCAATCGCCATCGCCTGATATTTGACGCGCGCGAACATCATCTTGTTCTGCATCTGATGGCTGCGGCCGACCCCGGGGTTTTTGAGGTCTTCCTCGGTCATCTGGATGAAGGCGACAAGGCCGCGCACGAGGCTGACCAGAACCATGATTGCCAGAGCGACAATCGCCAGGATGATGATGACATTCATGGCATGCTATATGAGGGCTCGGCCCAGGAAATGCCAGACGGAAGAAGCCCTTTCCGCAAATTTTCCAGCAGGCTGGGGCCATCCACCCCCTGAGCGCGCAATCCCGCCAGCGCGGCTGCGCCCTCGCTCTTGGCGAGCTTGCGCCCGTCTGCCCCTGCGAGCAGCCGGTGGTGGCGATAGAGCGGCACCGGGAGACCCAGCAGCGCCTGGAGCAGCCGGTGGATGTGCGTCGCGAGGAACAGGTCGCGCCCGCGCACGACATGGCTGATCTGCTGGTGCGCATCGTCCAGCGTCACCGCGAGATGATAGCTGGCGGGCGCATCCTTGCGCGCGAGCACGACATCGCCGAACAGTTCGGGCTTTGCGGCTTGCTCGCCGGCCGCCATGTCGTGCCAAACCAGCGCGCCGGTGTGCGTCTGGGCCTGTGCCACATCGAGCCGCCAGGCATGCGGTTCGTTTGCCATGCGGTCGGCGCGTTCGCCATCGGACAGCGCGCGGCAGGTGCCGGGATAGACCAGCCCCTCGGGCCCCGGCTGCGCGCCTGCCGCCGCAATCTGGCTGCGCGTGCAGAAACAGGGATAGATCAGACCCCGCGCCTTCAGCCCGGCCAGCGCCGCGTCATAGGCGGCAAGACGCGACGACTGGAACAGCACCTCCCCATCCCATTCCAGCCCCAGCCAGCGCAGATCGGCCAGGATCGCCTCGACCAGCTCGGGCCGTGAGCGCACGCCGTCGATATCCTCGATCCGCAGCAGGAACGCGCCGTCCAGCTGCCGTGCGAGGTCGTGCGCCTGCATCGCGGCATAGGCATGGCCCAGATGCAGCGCGCCATTGGGGCTGGGCGCAAAGCGGGTGCGGATCACCGCGCGCCCTTCCGTCCCTTGGGTGCAATATGCGGACTTATCACCATATATTGTGGAATCGCCCCCTTGACCTTGGCCGCACGCTCATGCTGATTAACCGTAAATCGAGCACTTTCAGGATTGTCACGGGGCTGTCACGCATCAGGGTTTATACGAAGCGCACCTTTTAGGTAACATTGCGGACGAATGGGAGAGGGTTTGAGCCGACCATGTTTCATCCCGACTTGATCGAACGGGCGGTACGCGATCCGCAGCCGGACATAACCCGGCATCCGGACAGTTGCCCCGCCCTTGTGTTGAACGCCGATTATACCCCCTTGAGCTATTACCCCTTGAGCCTCTGGCCGTGGCAGACCGCGATCAAGGCCATCTTCCTCGACCGGGTCGATGTGATCGAGACCTATGAGCGCGAGGTGCACTCCCCGACGATCCAGATGAAGATCCCGTCGGTCATCGCGCTCAAGCAATATGTGAAGCCGTCCGAATATCCCGCCTTCACCCGCTTCAACCTGTTCCTGCGCGACCGCTTCCACTGCCAATATTGCGGATCGCCGCACAACCTCACCTTCGATCACGTTGTCCCGCGCCGCCTGGGCGGCAAGACCACCTGGCAGAATGTCGCCACCGCCTGCGCTCCGTGCAACATGCGCAAGGGCGGCCGCACCCCGGCCCAGGCGAACATGCGCCTAATGGTCCAGCCGATCCGCCCGACCAGCTGGCAGCTCCAGGAACGCGGCCGCGCGTTTCCGCCGAATTACCTGCATGAGAGCTGGCACGACTGGCTGTACTGGGATGTCGAGCTGGAGGCTTGAGGGGCAGTTAAGGGAGCTGCCAACTTTTGCGTCAGGCAAAAGCGAATTGCTCAGCGGCGCGCAGCTACCAACCGCCTCCCCAATATTCCGCAATGGTACCAGCGGCAAAGCCGATGCCCACGGCCAAAATAAAGCCCGAATATCCTTTGATGGCGCGCCGCATGTAAACGTTGCGCCATTCTGTCTGACGAAAACCTGCCGCCCACATCGGAAGCCAGTATCGTGTGCCATATGCCCATGCGCCTACCGCCACAATCATTGCAGCAATGAATATGGCCAACATTGCCTGGGCGAGGACAGACATGATCACAATGGTAGTTCAATTGCACCCATCCGCAAGCGGGTGTTCTACAGAATAATTGATTTCTCGTCATAGTGGCATGACTGCACCCAAACCTCCGCTCAGCCTGAGCCTGGCGAAGGCCCCGCTATACGGCCAGCGTGGGCGCGGGTCCTTCGACGACGCGGGCTGCGCCCGCTGCTCAGGATGAGTGGGGGTGGTGATTGGGGCGTTTGCACTGAAAAGCGGTCGCGTACTGATTTAACATGGCATCAACACGCGTTCCCCTCCCTGCAAGGGAGGGGCTAGGGGTGGGTGCGCGCGTCAGCGCGCCGTGGGTGCGCGATCGCCAACGTTGCTGACCCACCCCCTGCCCCGCCCTTGCAGGGAGGGGAGTTTTAAGGAGCGAGCCTCTCGGGCGATGGAAAGCCCTCTCCCCTTTAGGGGGGCGGGTTGGGAGGGGGGGCTGCGCGAACCGTTGGCCCCTCTCAACTTCGCCTAGCCAGACAAGCTGGCAAGGCTTCGTATCTCTCCCCTCAAGGGGAGAGAGCGGACATGGATCAAGCCACCTTCACCTGCTCGGCCGCTGCGATCACCTCGAGCGGACGCACGATCAGCGTCACCCGGTCATGGCCCACCGCGACGTTCAGCACGTCGCCCGCGTGCACCGCCACCGGCTCTGGGAAATTGTGCAGTACCTGCAGCCAGCCGCCATCGGTATAGCCGTCGGGATGGTTGTCGAAGCTGATGCCATCGGCCAGGTCGACATGCATCCACTGGACGATGCCGGTGGCGATGCCGTCTTCGAGCACGTTGATCTGCAGCAGGTGCAGGTCGCTCTGATGCTGCGTCCGGGTGAGGTCGATATGCACCAGCTCGACATCGTCGGACAGGCGCTTCCAGTCGGTCATCGTGCCGTGGATCGGCAGCTTGGGCGAGGCGAGCGCGCCGAAGCGCGAGATGTCGAAGCCGGAGACCTGATCGACGAACACGTAATCGGCCAGCACCTGGCTTTCGACCAGACAGCCGATGGCCGAAGCGGCGCGCGGGATGACGATGGCATCGGGCTTGAGCAGCCGCGCATGCGCATCCTCGAACGTGTCGATGACATGCTCGGTGAGCAGGTCGGAAGAGAGGATTTCGGAGACCAGGATGTCCGCGCGCTCTTCCAGATGCTCGCCGACCCTGAGTTCGGTCGAGGGCGCGGTGTGGACGGTAATGCGATCCGCATATCCGTTATCGGCGATGATCTGCCGCGCCATGTCGGCGATGATCGGCACCATCTCGCACGCGGTGACCGATTGCGCCCCGGCGCGCGCGGCCATCATCGAGAGCAGGCCGCTGCCGGTGCCGATGTCGAGCAAGCGGGCATCGGGGCCGGTTTCGGCCAAAGCCGCAATGATCGCCGCCTCGAACGCATCGTTGCGGCGCACGTCGTTGAGCATCGGGATATGCCAGAAGGGCACCATCTCGGCGGAGAGGCGGCGGATCTGGTGTTCGATATGGATATTGCCCGGCTGCAGCGCCTGGGCGCGGCGGAACTGGTCGAGCGCCTCGATCTTGCGCCCGGCATCGGAGAGCATGACCGCGAGATTGTTGGCGGCGACCGGATTGGCCGGATCGGCAGCGCAGGCCGCCTGCATCGCGGTGATGGCGAGGTCGGGGCGTCCGGTGCGGCTGTAGATCAGCCCCTTTTCATGATGCGCGACCGCATGGTCGGGATCGATCGCGAGCAAGGTATCCCACAGCTCGAGCGCCTCTTCGTTCGCGCCGCGCAGGCCCAGGATACCGGCAAGGATCGGCAGCACCTCGGCGGTGCGGTAATCTGCATCGATGACCAGGCGATAGCGCTCTTCGGCAGCCCCCAGATTGCCCGCTGCCTGAAGTTCCATCGCTTCGTGCAGCAGCGCGCGGGCCAGGGCGATGTCGGGTGCGGTATCGGTCATGCTGTTCCCCCCAATGGGCGTTAACTCAGTTCAACAGACTATTAACGCGAAGGGTTAACAAAGCGTCACCGGTCCCGAATTGGCATCGCGGCCCGCCGCACAGGCATTTGACGTTCCGCAAAACGGAACATAATAAGAACGGATGTCCCATGTCCGCGATTCCCTCGAGTCCCTGAAAGCCCGGATTGCCGGGCTGGAACGCGCGTGTGCGGGCGAATCCGGTGGCGAACCGGCGGGACGGGCGCGCACCGGGCATGCGGGGATCGACGCGGCTTTGGGCGGCGGGCTGATGCGCGCGCGGCTGCACGAAATCTTTGCGTTCGAGGCGGACGATGCCGGGTGCGCGACCGGATTCGTCGCCGCGCTGGCGCTCAGGCTCGGTGGAACCCTGGTCTGGCTGCGCGAGGGCGAGGCGGAGAAACGCGGCGGGCAATTGCACGCGCCGGGGCTGGTCGAGATCGGGCTTTCGCCTGCGCAGGTCATCCTGGGCACGCTGCCCGATGCGCTGGCGGTGCTGCGCGCGGCGGCCGATGTCACCCGCTGCGGCGATGTCGGCGTGGCGGTGGTAGAGCTGTGGCGCGATCCCCGCGCGTTCGATCTCACCGCAAGCCGCAGGCTGGCGCTTGCTGCCGAAGCCTCGGGCGTCACCGTGATCGCGCTGCGCATCGCCGCCACCCCCGCGCCCAGCGCGGCGCAGACCCGCTGGCAGGTGGCCGCTGCGCCCTCGCTGCCGATGGAAGCCAATGCGCCCGGCTATCCTGCTTGGGCGATAGAACTGTTGCGCCAGCGCGGACGCCCAGCGGGCGGCGCGTGGCGCGTGGAGTGGAACTGTGAACAAGCCTGTCTTGCTGAGGCCCTGCTCGTCGGCGGTGCCGGAACCGGAGGCGCAGCGGCGCTATCTGGCGCTGTTCTTCCCCTTTCTGCCGGTCGACCGGCGCGCGCGGCAGCGCTCGGCTTCCGGCGCGCCGGATAGAACAGACGACGCCGCGCCCCTGGTGCTGGTCGAGAAGGTGCGCGGCGCGATGCGCATCGCCGCGACCTGTGCCGAGGCGCGCGCGCAAGGTCTGGTTCCCGGCATGATGCTGGCCGATGCGCGCGCGCAGATAGGGCATCTCGATGTGGAGCCGCACGATCCGCTCGCCGACCTGAAATGGCTCGAGCGGCTGGCCGATCATTGCGACCGTTTCACGCCTTTGGTCGCCACCGACCCGCCCGACATGCTGGTGCTCGACATTACCGGCTGCACGCATCTGTTCGGCGGCGAAGCTGCGCTGGTCGCCGCCGCCGAGGACAGCCTGGCGCGCTTTTCCGATCATGTCCGAAGCGGTTGCGGCGACACGCCCGAGGCGGCGCAGGCGCTCGCCCGGTTCGCGCCGGGGGTGACGCTCGCGCGGCCCGAGGACGGCGATGTCGTGTTGCGCCGCCTGCCGGTCGCGGCGCTGCGCATCGAGGAGGAGACCGAGACCGCGCTGATCCGTGCGGGCCTCAAGACCATCGGCGACCTCGCGATGCGGCCGAGCGCGCCGCTCGCCGCGCGCTTCGGCGAGGAGCTGGTCGAGCGGCTCGACCGGCTGCTGGGCAGCGCCGACAGCCGCATCGTCCCGCGCCGCAGCCCGCCTGCGCTGCGCTTCGAGATGCGCTTTGCCGAACCGATCGCGCGCACCGAGGCGGCGATGGCGGCGCTCGCCGAGCTGGCGGGCCAGGCCGCCGAGGCGCTCGATCAGCGCGGCATGGGCGGGCGGCATTTCGCCGCGCGCTTCTATCGCAGCGATGGCCGCACCTTCGACCTCGCAGTCGAATCGAGCCTGCCGATGCGCGATCCGGAAGGGCTGATGCGGTTGCTGCACGAGCGGCTCGATGCGCTGTCCGACCCGATCGACCCCGGCTTCGGCTTCGACATGATCCGGCTGATCGTGCCGCGCATCGAGCCGCTGACCCCGGCGCAGCTGCAGCTCGAGGGCGGCGCGGTCAGCGAGGAGGCTTTTGCCGCGCTGATCGACCGGCTGAGCAGCCGGCTGGGGCGCGGCGCGATCCGCCGGTTCCAGCCGCGCGACACCCACATTCCCGAACAGGCGGCGCTCACTCTGCCCGCGGTCGATCTGCCCGCGCCCGAACCCTGGCAAGCGCCGCAGCCGGGCGAACCGCCGACCCGGCCGATCCATCTGTTCGACCCGCCCCAGCCGATCGAGGTGATCGCCGAGGTGCCCGACGGCCCACCGCACCGCTTCCGCTGGAAGCGCCAGCAGCACCATGTCGTGCGCTTCGAGGGGCCCGAGCGGATCGCCGCGCCCTGGTGGAAGCACGCGCCGGGCAGGAGCGGCCTCACCCGCGACTATTACCGCATCGAGGACGCGCGCGGCCGCCGCTTCTGGATCTTCCGCCACGGCCTGTATGACAGCGAACGGCCCGATCCGCGCTGGTATGTGCACGGCCTTTTCGCATGACCGCCGGTTTTGCCGAACTGGTCTGCGCGACCAACTATTCGTTCCTGCGTGGGGCCTCGCACCCGGCGGACATGGTCGCGCGCGCGCTCGAACTGGGGCTGGCAGGGGTAGGCATTGCAGACCGCAACACGGTCGCGGGCGTGGTGCGCGCGCATATCGCGCTGCGCGATGCGCACAAGGCGGCGGCGGAGATCGGCGCGCCGCCCCCGGCGCTGCGGCTGCTGGTCGGCGCGCGCCTGGTGTTCGCCGATGGAACGCCCGACATCATCGCCTATCCCGCGACGCGCCACGGCTGGGGACGGCTGACGCGGCTGCTCACCACCGGCAATCTGCGCGCGGCCAAGGGCGATTGCGTGCTGCACCTGCCCGATCTGCTCGAGTTCTGCGACGACCTGCTGCTGATCGTGATAGCATCGCCCGGCGACGCGCCGCTGCTCGGCACGCTGGGCCAGGCCGCGCCGGGGCGCGTGTGGATCGGCGTCACCATGCCGCGCCGGGGTGCGGACCGCCGCCGTCTCGCCCGGCTGATGCGATTGAGCGCCGACACCGGCGTGCCGCTGCTCGCCACCAACGACGCGCTCTATGCCGAACCGGCGCAGCGCCCGCTGCACGATGTGCTGACCTGCATCCAGGCGGGCACGACGATCGCCGAGGCCGGGCGGCTGCTCGAGGCCAATGCCGAGCGGCATATCAAGCCGGCGGACGAAATGGCGCGCCTGTTCGCCGACTGCCCCGATGCCATCGCGCAAACGCTGCGCCTGATGGAACGCGTCACCTTCACGCTCGACGACCTGCGCTACCAGTACCCGCTCGAACCCGTGCCGGAGGGCTGGGAGCCGCAGGCCTGGCTCGAGCATATGGTGCTGGAAGCGGCGCGCGAGCGCTATGGCGAGGAACTGCCGAAGAAGGTCCGCGACCTGCTCGACGAGGAATTCACCCTCATCGCCAAGCAGCGCTACGCCTGCTATTTCCTCACCGTGCACGATCTGGTGCGCTTCGCCCGCAGCCGCGAGCCGCCGATATTGTGCCAGGGGCGCGGCTCGGCCGCCAACTCGATCGTCTGCTTCCTGCTCGGCGTCACCTCGGTCGATCCGGTGACGCACGACCTGCTCTTCTCGCGCTTCGTCTCCGAGGAGCGCGCCGAGCCGCCCGATATCGATGTCGATTTCGAGCACGAGCGGCGCGAGGAGGTGATGCAATATATCTACCAGCGCTATGGCCGCCACCGCGCCGGGATCGCCGCGACGGTGATCCACTATCGCCCGCGCAGCGCGGTGCGCGAGGTCGGCAAGGTGCTCGGCTTTTCCGAGGACGTCACCGCGCGGCTTTCCAGCACCATCTGGGGCAGCTTTTCCAGCTCGATGGCCGAGCAGCGCTATGCCGAGGCCGGGTTCGATATCGACAATCCGGACATCGTCCGCCTGCGCGATCTGGTCGACCAGATCCTGCACTTCCCCCGCCACCTGTCGCAGCATGTCGGCGGCTTCGTGCTGACCGAGGACCGGCTCGACGAGACCGTGCCGATCCACAATGCCGCGATGGAGGACCGCACCTTCATCGAATGGGACAAGGACGATATCGACGCGCTCGGCCTGATGAAGGTCGATGTGCTGGCGCTGGGCATGCTCACCTGCATCCGCAAGGCCTTCGCGCTGATGCGCGAGCATGGCCTGGGCGAGCATGACCTCACCGTCGATCTCGATGCCGACGATCCCCAAGTCTACGACATGCTGTGCCGGGGCGACAGCATCGGCGTGTTCCAGGTGGAAAGCCGCGCGCAGATGAACATGCTGCCGCGGCTCCGCCCGCGCTGCCTCTACGACCTGACGGTGCAGGTCGCGATCGTCCGCCCCGGCCCGATCGAGGGCGACATGGTCCACCCCTATCTGCGCCGTCGTTCGGGCATCGAGCCGGTCGAATACCCCTCGCCCGCGCCGCCGCACCCCGCCGATGAGCTGAAAAACCTGCTCGGCCAGACCTATGGCGTGCCGCTGTTCCAGGAACAGGCGATGAAGCTCGCGATCGTCGCGGCGGATTTCACGCCCTCGGAAGCCAACCAGCTGCGCCGCGCGATGGCGACCTTCCGCAATGTCGGCACGATGCACAATTTCCGCACCAAGCTGGTCGAGGGCATGACCGCGCGCGGCTATGCCGCCGAGTTTGCCGAACGCTGCTTCAAGCAGATCGAGGGTTTCGGCAGCTATGGCTTTCCGGAGAGCCACGCCCTGTCCTTCGCGCGGCTGGTCTATGTCTCGTCCTGGATCAAGTGCCACCACCCGGCGGTCTTCGCCTGCGCTTTGCTCAATTCGCAGCCCATGGGCTTCTATGCGCCCGCGCAGATCGTGCGCGACGTGCGCGAGCATCAGGTCGAGGTGCGCCCGATCGACATCAACGCCAGCCATTGGGACAATAGGCTGGAGCGCGACATAAGGGGGCGGCTGGCGCTGCGGCTGGGCTTTCGCCAGATGGACGGCTTCCGTGCAGCCTGGGCCGACGCTTTGGTGCAGGCGCGGCGCGCGGGCGGGCGGTTCGTCTCGATCGAGCGGCTGGCGCGCCGCGCCGACCTGCCCAGCGCCGCGCTGCGCCTGCTCGCCGATGCCGATGCGTTCGGATCGCTCGGCCTGTCGCGGCGCCAGGCTTTGTGGGAGGTGCGCCGCACGCCCTCGACCGAGCTGCCGCTGTTCGCTGCGGCCAAGGCGCGCGAGCTCGGCACAGAGCCCGACATGCAGCTGCCGCAGATGCCCGCAGCCGAAGAGGTCGTCACCGATTACCAGGTGCTGCGCCTGTCGCTGAAGGACCATCCGATGGCGTTCCTGCGCGCGCGGCTGCGCGAGGAAGGCGTGCTCAGCTGCGAGGACACGACCAACGCCAAGGCAGGCGCAGCGGTGCGCACCGCCGGCGTCGTCCTCGTCCGCCAGCGCCCCGGCAAGGGCAACGCGATCTTCGTCACCATCGAGGACGAGACGGGTATCACGAACGTCGTCCTCTGGGCGCGCCTGTTCGAACGCTACCGCCGCGCCGTGATGGCGAGCCGCCTGATGCAGGTCGAAGGCGTGCTCCAGCGCAGCCCCGAAGGCGTGGTCCACCTGATGGCGAACCGGGTGATCGACCGCACCGATTTGCTCGCAACGCTTACCGAGGCGCGAGGAGATGGCGCGCTGACGCCACCCCTGGCGCGCGCGGACGAGGTGGTGCGGCCTGTGCCGTCACGCCATCCGAGGGATGCGAGAGTGCTGCCTAAGTCGCGGGATTTTCATTGAGCGGGCGATACATATAATTACACGAAGTTTCAAATCATCGTAACATTAAAAACTGTTGACGCACATCAACAATAAATCTGTAATGTCGCGTGTATTCAATCTTTCTCGAGGGATGGCAATGGGCGAAGCAAAAAATAAGAGTCGGAAGAGAGATGAAATACTTAAGGGAGAAAATAGGTGCATCTACTGCGATAATTCACCTGACAGCGTTGAACATATGCCCCCACGATCAATATTTGACAATGGAGGTCGGCCAAGTGGCTTAGAATTTGCCTCTTGCTCTACTTGCAATTACTCCTCCAGAGCATCTGATGCTGCCGCATCATTTTTGGCACGAGTATCTCCAGAACACAAGGCATCGCCAGAAGTTATGAGACGAGCCTCTAAAATTCTTAGTACACTCTCATATATTGCCCCTGGTTTCATAAGAGAAATATTTGACCCTAACAAGAGCGAGGAGGTTTGGGCAAAAGGTAGATCAAACATTTACGGGAAAATGCAAAAAATCACTCTCGATGGCCCCATAACAACCTCTCTAATGCAGGCGTTTGGCGCAAAATTAGGTATGGCCCTATTTCGCGAACATACGGGCAATCCAATACCCATGGAAGCGAAGGTTTTTGCCCAACATTATTTCAACTCAGGACTATACAGAGGTGAAGTTGAAAATATTTTGTCCATTCTGCCAGCATTTGGCCAATTAACTCAAGGCAAAAAGACCTCTGGCCGCACATTCAATTATCGATACAATACTGATAAAAGGGAAATCCTTGGAGCATTTTGCGCATTTAGTGATAACTTATTTTTTAGGATATTTGCGGTTTGCAACCCAATTTATGATGATGTGCTATTTGAGAGCCATGATCATAAACCAATTCAACCTGGAACTTTACCAATATTATCGGAGTCATGGCGGCACGCATTTGAAAATAAAAATTTTTAGTAGAAATGAGAAATTATAATAGACAAATAATAACTCATCTGCTGACACTATCCTCACCAAGATCGAAACCGCTGTCCATACACACAGCAATTATTCATTCACTCCCGACTGTGCAGGACAATTATTATTACACAATCCCGAAAAGCATAACTGCTATACTAGCCAAGAAATTTGCTTAAGCCGCCAAAAATATCCGCTTCAACCTCAACCAATCAATTCCGAGATGACAGCGCGCAAGGCCTTGGCATCATCCTCCGCCAGGTTCCCAAGCTGGCGGATAATCAGATCACGCGCGAACGTCGCGACAACCGGCTTCACGGCCGAAGGCTTGAGCAGCCCCGCCGCCTGCCATTCCTTCAACCAGACCTCGCCAAAAGCGGCGGATGCGCGGAGTTGGCTGGTTATGGCCATCAGGATCACATCGGGTCGTGACGCATGATAATTTGCCGAGCTGATCACGACAGCCGGACGCCGCTTGGATGTTGCCTGATCGGTGAACGGGAATGGAACCAGAACGACAGCGCCGAAGGCAATATCCGCTGGCTCAAAGGGCATCGTAGACGTCGTCTTCAGGATTATTCCAGACGGCAGCAAAGGCAGGATCGCTCACGGCAGTGGCCATGCGGGAAAGCTCGCGCTCTGCACTGGCCGAGGCAGCGTCGCGCATTGCGATGAAATCGACGAAATCCTCGACTTCGCTCTGCCGGGCGCGCGACAGCATTCCGATCTTCTCGATCAGCGCGCGGGGCACGGGCTTCGGATCAGGAGCGGTTGCCATGCTCTCAATAATGAGGGCAGACGACTATCGCATCAACCCTTTATCGGCTCTCGACGTTCAGCCGGGCCTTGATTGGCCTGACGCCTCCACCTTCCCCATTGACCTCCCCCCATCACCCCCTACCCTCTCCCGCACCACCACAGGAGAGCCCGTCATGACCAGCGCCGCCGCCACGCCCGAACAGCTCAAGGGCGAAGACTGGGCGGGGGAGCAGGGGCGCAAGTGGCTTGCCCATATCGACCGGTTCGAGGGGATGATCGCGCCGATCGGCGAGGCGCTGCTGGCGCGCGCCGCCATTGCTCCAGGGGAGCGGGTGATCGATCTGGGGTGCGGCGGGGGATTGACCTCGCTGGCGCTGGCCGAGGCGGCGGGGCCGGACGGTGCGGTGCTGGGGCTGGATATTTCGCCCGATCTGATCGACCTCGCCCGGGCCCGTGCCCAGGGGCATGCCAATCTCCGCTTCGTCTGCGCCGATGCCGCGACCGTGACGCTCGACGATCCACCCTATGACCGGCTGGTCTCGCGCTTCGGGTCGATGTTCTTTGCCGATCCCCATGCCGCTTTCGCCAACCTGCACCGCATGCTGAAGCCCGGCGGGCGGATCGACCTGGCGATCTGGGCCGCGCCGCGCGACAATCCGTGGATGATGGAGCTGATGGGCGTCGCGCGGGCGCATGTCGATATCCCCTCGCCCGATCCGCGCACCCCCGGCCCGTTCGCCTTTGCCGATCTCGATTATGTCCGCGACATCCTGGCGCACGCCGGTTTTGCCGCGCCTGCCATCGAACCGCTGCAGGGCGAACAGGCGATCGGCGGCCCTGGTGCGCTGCCCGAAGACGCAGCGGACTTCGCGCTCGCCAGCATGGCCATCGGGCGCGCGCTGGCCGAGGCGGGTCCTGAGGTGCTGGCAAGCGCGCGCGACGATCTGCTGGCGCTGTTCACGCGCCATTATCGCGACGGCGAAGGGGTGATGATGCGCAACAAGGTATGGCTGCTCAGCGCGATGGCGTGATCGGCGCGCTCTATTCCTGCACGTTCGCCACGTTATACTTGAACACCTCGTCCTGCGTCAGGCAGCGCCGGGTCGACTGATCGCCACCGCCGCCGCTCGCCACCGCCTTCTGCTTGTACATGATGTCGGTCAGCAGCTTGCGCGAGACGCCCATGCGGATCAGGAAATCATTGTCCTCGCTGGCGAGCAGCGCGCTTTCCTGCTCGATATCGCCGATCAGCTCGACCGTGGTGTCGGTCCCCAGCGCGACCGACTGGTCGATCGCGTCGCGGTCGCCAGTCATCGTGAACATGTGCACCATGAAATTCCCGCCCGGCTCGACCACGCGCAGCTGGCCGCCCATGAACACGAAATTGCACGCGGAAAAGCAGGTCCAGCCCGCCGGAATGCGCGTCACCAGCCCCGGCGTGGAACGGATCAGGCGTCCCGCTGCATTCCCGGCCCGCGCGTTGCCGCCGGGCGAGCGCAGCCAGATCTCGCTGATATCGGGATTGTCGGTCAGCGCCTGTTTCAGCCGGTCGGGCAGCGTCTGATCGACCGGGCCTTCGGCGAGCAGCACCCTGGCATCGCCCTTCTTGACGACCTTGAGCGTCATGATCTTGTTGTTCGACCAGTCGGGCGATTGCGGGCAGGTGGGATTGGCCGGGTCCATCGGCGCGGGCGACTGGCCGCACAGCAAGGCGGTCGCGGCCAGGCCCAGCAGCCATCGATGCGGTGCGTGCATCAACTCAAGCCTGCGCGATTTCGTAGCGCGCGGCGCCCGGCTTCTTGCACATGCGCTTCGACACCGTCGTCTCCTCGCCCTCGACGATGATGACATCGTTGACGTTCATGCAGGTCGATCCATCCGCGAGCTGCGTCTTGCCGACCACGGTCGAGGTGCCCGACACGTCCTTGCGCGTCTCGCTGGTCCAGGACGAGGTGCTGCCCACCTCTTCGCCGCGTGTCGCCTCCAGCGTCGCGTCCGCCGCCTTTTTCTGCTCCTCGGGCTCGAGCTTGCAGGCGATGGCGTCGGTCAAAAGGCCGGCGACCTCGGGCACGGGCAGGAAGCTGGGAAGCCCTGCACGGCTCGCCAGACCGCCGAGCACGCCGCCAAGCACCGATCGCCCGGCGGCCTTGCCCGCGCTGTCGTCGCATCCGGTCGCGGTCTTGCCACTGCTGCTGGGACGCGAGCGCAACAGGCCGCCGAACTGGGCCTGGGCAGGGATTGGCAGCGCCATGGCCAGCACCGCCGTCAGCGCGAGCGCCTGCATGCCCGATTTCATCAACCTGTTTTCCATCGTTCAGCCTCTCCAGCCAGGAACCGCCAACGACCCTGGACCACATTATCGTAGCGGCAATATCCGGTCAAACCATGACCCGCATCACAACCCGGCCCCTGTCGCCATGATAGGCCCGGCCGAACCCTTGCGGATAGGATAATCCCGCCAGTTCGGGAGGAAAGTGCTAGGCTTTGCAGTAAATTAACCAAAATCGTCCACAAGGCGCCATGCTTGCCCGCCTCTCGCCATGGTTTCGTTCGATGTCGGTCAGCTCGCGCACGGCGCTGAGCCTCGCCATCGGATTTACCCTGATGATCGCTGCGACCGCGCTAGTCGCCTTTTCGCAGGAGCGCGCCAAGGCGATCGACGAATCGCTGGCGCGGCTCGACCAGCGCAACGCCGCAGTGGTGCACGAACTCACCGACCGGTTCGATCGCATCCAGCGGACGCAGACACGCGCGGTCGAGCTGTTCCGCGAAGAGCACACCGCGCTGACCGATGCTGAGGCGCGGCGCGCGTTCGAGGCGCTCTATCCGCTGCGCCCCGACGGCACGCGGCGCAGCATCGACAGGATGTTCACCGGCGGCCCGACCGCGATCGGGATGGTGCACGGCATGGCGGGCTTCATCCCTGCCGGGATCGACCAGGACGATGGCGCGGTGCGCGACATCGTGGCCGCGACCCTGGCCATCCGCCGCCTCAGCGAGGGCAGCCGTCACGATCTGGAAAGCCTCTATTATTTCACGCCGCGCAACGGCATCGTCATCTTCGCGCCTGACCGTCCCGACCGGCTGGAATTCTATCGCCAGACCGCGCCTGCGGACTTCGCGTTTCAGGACCGCGAGTTCGCGACCATTTCGACCATCGCCGCCAATCCTGCGCGCGCGATGCGCTGCACCGGACTGCAATCGCTGATCTCGCTGAAATATCAGGAGGTCTGGACGACGGGCTGCATGACCCCGGTCGATCGCGATGTGCGGCATATCGGCACGTTCGGCACGTCGATGCCACTCGACGAGATTGCCCCGGCAGGGCGCTTTGCCGACTCCGCAGAAGAACAGGTTATCCTGATCTCGCGCGAGGGGCGGCTGATCTATCATCCCGGCTATACGCGGCAGAACAGCCGCAAGACCGGGGAATATCTGGACATCACGAACAGCGCACGGTCCGACCTGGCTGCGATCTGGGCGCTGGTGCGTCGCCATGGCCAGAATGGCTATGTCGGCAAGGCAGAGGCTCTCGATGCCTATGTGTCGCTGCACCAGGTGCCCGGCCCGGGCTGGTATGCGCTCACCGTCAAGCCCGAGCAGCTGATCCTGGCCAGGGCGCTGCGCCCGATCCCGCGTATCGCGGCCATGGCGGTGATCGCGCTGGCCGGCTGTCTGCTGATTGTGGTGCTGGTGCTGCGCCATCTGGTCGCCAAGCCGCTGCGGCGGTTGACGCGCGAAGCGGAACGGATCACGCGCGGCCTGGCCAGCGATGCGATGCTGGAGATGCCCGCCGATGATCGCACCGGCAACGAGGTTGCCCGGCTCGTCTCGCGCTTCGAGACGCTGGCCGGTGCGATCCGCACCTCGCATGGCGAGCTGGAGCAGCGCGTCGCCGAACGCACCAGGGCGCTCAACGATGCCAATGAAAAGCTGCGCATCCTGTCGGAACTCGACCCACTGACCGGTGTTGCCAACCGGCGCAAAGTGTTGAGCGATCTCGACGCCCGGCTCGAGCGCATGGGCACCGGTGGGTCGCTCGCGGTCATCGTGCTCGATATCGACCGGTTCAAGACGATCAACGACCGCCACGGCCATGTTGCCGGCGACGATGCGCTGCGGGCGCTGGCCAGTCGGGTGCAGTCGCTGCTGCGGCCGGGCGACATGATCGGTCGGATGGGCGGCGAAGAGTTCATGGTCATCCTCGACCGCGCGCGACCAGTCATCGCCGATGCCATTGCCGAACGCATCCGCGCCGCGATCGCGCGCCAGCCGTTCCAAGTGCATGGCAATCTGACGCTGAACATCACCGCTAGCCTGGGCGTTGCATGCTGGAGCGCTGGCGACAGCGCAAAGGCACTGTATGCCCGCGCCGATGCGGCGCTCTATGAAGCCAAGGCATCGGGACGCAATTGTGCGATCAGCAGCCGCGATCCATTGCAAGGGCGCAACGCCGCCTGATCCGGCGCGGAGCGCCTGCCCTGTCGGCAGGCCTGGTGCGGGCGGGGGGACTCGAACCCCCACGGGCAAAGCCCGACGGATTTTCTTACCCGCCACGGCTTTCGCCGCCGCGCCGCCTGGGGCGCGTTCGGGGTCTGGACTATCCCTTCACCCTGCCCTGGCATTTCAGGGTTTAGGTGCTGCCCGTCTAGTCTCTACACCTTCCCGGCCGCGAGGCACGGGCTTGGCTCGGGATTGCCATTTGACAGGGTTCCCCGAATTTGAGCAGTTCTACGTCGCAGGTTTCCCCGCGCGCACTCACATGATGTTCAAGTCCGTTGCGTCTACCATTTCGCCACGCCCGCACGGCGCAGGGGTCTATAAGCCGGGATAAAGCAGCGCGGCAAGTCCGTAGCTTGCCTGCCCGCTCCGTCTGGTTGCTCAATCGGCGTTGAGCCGGGCGCGCATTTCCTTGCCGGGCTTGAAATACGGCACGCGCTTGGCGGGCACGTCGACGGCTTCGCCCGTACGCGGGTTGCGCCCCTTGCGCGGCTCGCGCGCGCGGGTGGAAAAGGCTCCGAAGCCCCGCAATTCGACCCGTCCGCCTTCAGCCAGTCGCTCGATGATGTTGTCGAAGAAGATATCGAGGATCTTTTCGATCTCGTCTGACCGGAGCCCTGGATTTTCTTCCTCCAGCAGCTGCAGCAGTTCCGATCGTATCATGGTCAATCTCCTGCAATCGATTACACGACGGGATGCCAGGCTGCGGCGTCCCTCACACCACATCCCACAATCAATTGACCAGCCCCCCGACAAGCCAATGCGTCTGACCCGTATAACGGAAACGCAGATGCAAGTGCCCAGCGCTGTTGCCAGTCGACAGGCAGTCAAATGCTGTCAGAAATCGTGATTGGTTTCAACGCTGTTCTTGGGGGCGCTGCTGCTATTCGCGCCAGATTGCACAAAAAAGGGCACCGGCCGAAAGCCGATGCCCCTTTTTGAAACGTCACCCGCACTGACGCACGGGGAAGACCCTTAGGATCAGTCTTCGCGCTGCTTGAGAGCGGCGCCGAGGATGTCGCCCAGCGACGCACCCGAATCGGACGAACCGTACTGTGCAACCGCCTGCTTTTCTTCGGCCAGCTGGTGCGCCTTGACCGAGAAGGTCGGCTTGCGCGAGCGATCGAAACCGGTGACCATCGCGTCGAGCTTCTGGCCGACCTGGAAGCGGTCGGGACGCTGTTCGTCGCGGTCGCGGCCCAGATCGTTGCGCTTGATGAAGCCGGTCGCGCCGTCTTCGCCAACCTGGACTTCCAGGCCGCCGTCGCGCACTTCGAGCACGGTGACGGTGACGACTTCGTTCTTGCGCAGGTTCGAGCTGTCGGCGCCGCCCACGGCCGGAGCACCCTTTTCGAGCTGCTTCATGCCCAGCGAGATGCGCTCCTTCTCGACATCGACGTCGAGAACGATCGCCTTCACCTGCTCGCCCTTGAGGTGCAGGTTGAGCGCGTCTTCACCCGAGATGCCCCAGGCGATATCCGACATGTGGACCATGCCGTCGACATCGCCATCCAGGCCGATGAACAGACCGAACTCGGTCGCGTTCTTGACTTCGCCCTCGACGACGCTGCCCACTGGGTGCTTTTCTGCAAAGGCGTCCCAGGGGTTCGACTGTGCCTGCTTGAGGCCCAGCGAGATGCGGCGCTTTTCGGCATCGACTTCCAGAACGATGACATCGACTTCCTGGCTGGTCGAAACGATCTTGCCGGGATGGACGTTCTTCTTGGTCCACGACATTTCCGAAACGTGCACCAGGCCTTCGATGCCCGGCTCCAGCTCGACGAACGCACCATATTCGGTGATGTTGGTGACGGCACCCGAAAGCTTCGCACCGACCGGATACTTGACGCTGGCGCCTTCCCACGGATCGCTTTCGAGCTGCTTCATGCCCAGCGAGATGCGCTGCGTATCCTGGTTGATACGGATGATCTGCACCTTGACGGTTTCGCCGATGCTGATCGCTTCGCTCGGGTGGTTGATGCGCTTGTAGCTGATGTCGGTGACGTGCAGCAGGCCGTCGATGCCGCCCAGGTCGACGAACGCACCGTAATCGGTGATGTTCTTGACCACGCCGTCGATGATCTGGCCTTCGGCCAGCGACTGGATGAGGCCGGTGCGCTGTTCGGCACGGGTTTCTTCCAGAACGGCGCGACGCGAGACGACGATATTGCCGCGACGACGGTCCATCTTGAGGATCTGGAAGGGCTGCGGGATGTCCATCAGCGGGGTGACATCGCGCACGGGGCGGATATCGACCTGGCTGCCGGGCAGGAACGCGACGGCGCCGTCGAGATCGACGGTGAAGCCGCCCTTGACGCGACCGAAGATCACGCCTTCGACGCGCTTGCCTTCGCCGAATTCATTTTCCAGCTTGTCCCATGCGGCTTCGCGGCGTGCGCGGTCGCGCGACAGCATCGCTTCGCCATCGGCATTCTCGATCCGGTCGACATAGACTTCGACTTCGTCACCGACCTTCAGGCCGTGGTCCTGACCGGGGGCGGCGAACTCGCGCAGCGCCACGCGGCCTTCCGACTTCAGACCGACGTCGATGACGGCCTTGTCGTTTTCGATTGCAGTGACCGTGCCCTTGACGACGCGGCCTTCGAATCCGCCGTCGACAGCGGCAGCGCCGCCCAGCGATTCGTCGAGAAGTGCCGCAAAATCATCGCGGCTGGGAAATGCCGTAGAGGCCATAAATCCAACGTTCCTTAACACAGTTTTGTCCGGCCAGCCGGTTGTCTCCGGCGGTCTTGGCTGAACCTGCCCCCCGGGCCGAATGCACCGGAAAGCGCCCGAAAAGCGCATGTTTGCGGGGGACAGCAGCAGATATGCAAACAGCGCGAACGCTCGCCCGGACCGCTTGCGGCGCGTGCGATGTTCACGATGATCGAAACATCTAAGGTCGGGCGGCTGGGCCGCCTTCTGTCCTGCCGTTCACCAGCTCTATGGCCCTTTGAACGGCCTGCCCTATAGTCAAATCGCTGGTATCAAGCAAGAGCGCGTCATCGGCGGGCTTGAGCGGCGCGACCGCCCTTCCGGAATCGCGCGCGTCACGTGCGGCGAGGTCTGCCGCGATCTCCTCCAGCGTCACCTGTTCGCCCCGGCTCAGCATCTCATGATAGCGCCGCGCGGCGCGTGCGGCGACGCTGGCGGTGACGAACAGCTTGGCCGCAGCATCGGGCGCGATCACCGTGCCGATATCGCGACCGTCGAGCACTGCCCCGCCCGGTTGCGATGCAAACGCCCGCTGCCGTTCGAGTAGCGCCTGGCGGACCGCAGGGTGACGCGAGGCGCGGCTGGCAAGGCCACCTGCCATCTCACTGCGCAGATGGTCGTCGTTCAGCAGCGCATCGTCGAACGCGCAACCGGCCAGCGCCTCGTCGGGATTGTCGGGATCGCCGCCCAGCCTCACCGCCATCACGCCGACGGCGCGATAGAGCAGCCCGGTGTCGAGATGCGGCAGCCCGAAATGCTTGGCCAGCGCCCTGGCGATCGTGCCCTTGCCGCTCGCCGTAGGTCCATCGACCGCGATGATCATGGCCGCTTGCCCGCGTCTGCAGCGGCCTGCTCTTTGGCCAGGGCCTTCAGGAAACCTTGCTCCATAGCGCTGTTGAACCGCTGCAACTCGCCCGGATCGACAAAGGCGTCCCTTTCTCCCGCCAGCTGCCGCGCGCGCTTTTCGTGCAGGCCGAAGAACATGTCATGGTTAGCGAGAAACACGTCTGCCTGTATCGCCCGAACCTTGGCGAAGCTGGCGCGGTAATTGTCGGCCATGCCCGGATAGGCGGGCGGCACCAGCGACTGGCCGCCCAGCGAAGCGCTGCAATGCAGGAAGACCTTGCGAGGGGTGCCGGTGGAATCCTTCGCGGTCAGGCCCCATGAGGTGCATCCCGGCGAGTGGCCCGGCGTCAGATGCGCGGTCAGCGTGGTCCCGCCCAACCTGACCGTATCGCCGTCTCCGACCGTGCGATCGACCCGCACCGGCGGAAACAGCGCGTCCTTTGTCGGGCCATGGTCGACACGCCCGGCCTCCAGATAGGGCTTGTCCGCCGCGCTGCCGATGACCTTGGCGCCGCTCGCGCGCTGCAGGCCCGCCAGCCCTGCGGCATGGTCGAAATGGCCATGCGTGTTGAGGATATACTTTACGTCCTTGGGCTCGAAGCCCAGCGTGCGGATATTGTCCAGGATCTGCGGCACCGATTGAGCGAGCGCGCCATCGATCAGCACATGCCCCTCGGGCGTGGTGACCAGGAACACGCCGATCCCGGCGGTGCCGACATAATGAACGTTATCCAGGATGGTGAAAGGGGCCATCCGATCGTTCCAGCGCATCTCGGTCGCGAACTCGCCGACGGGCTCTGCTTCGGCCGCGGCGATCTGCGCATCGCTCGCAAGGCGCGGGGTGGCCATCGGGGCAGAGGCGCAGCCCGTCAGCAGGAGGGTGAAAAGGACGGTTCGTTTCATGATGGTTTCCCCTCGCGCCGCGCACGCAGCGCGCTGATGATCCCCGATAGCGCGATCAGACCCCAGGCAGTCTCGAGAATCACGGCCGCGAGGTTGAAATGCACCGAAAGCGAGATGAGCAGCAGGATGGCACCTGCCAAGTTGATCGCGTTGAACAGCAGCTTGTCGATCTGCCGGGCCCGGTTGGCATAGATGAAGCCGCCCATGAACAGCACGCTGCCGATAATGCCGATGATATTGGCGACAAGCGGGCTCATGCCCCAGCCTGCGCGCTTTCGAGCAGCGTCAGGAAATCGGGGAAGCTGGTCGCGATGGGCCGCGTGTCGTCGACCTCGACGCCCGAATCGCTCACCAGCCCCGCCACCGCAAAGCTCATCGCGATACGGTGGTCGAGCGATGTCGTGATCGGCCCGCCGCCGGGCAGCGCGCTGCCCCCGCTGCCGGTGATGACAAGGCCGTCCTCGCGCTCTTCCACCGCCGCGCCGATCGCCTCGAGCCCACGCGCCATGGTGGCGAGCCGGTCCGATTCCTTGACGCGCAACTCGTCGAGCCCCGAGGTCACGGTCGTACCCTCGGCCATCGCGGCGGCGATGAAGAACACCGGAAACTCGTCGACCATGCTTGGCACGATCGCGGGATCGACGGTGATTCCCTTGAGCGCGCTCGCCCGCACGCGCAGGTCCGCCACCGGCTCGCCGCCGACGGTGCGTTCATTAAGCCGCTCAATCTGCCCGCCCATCGCCTCGAGCACGGTAATGATGCCGGTGCGGGTGACGTTCATGCCGACATTCTCGATGATCAGATCCGATCCCGGCACGATCAGCGCGGCGACGATGAAGAACGCGGCGGACGACGGATCGCCCGGAACGACGATATCCTGTGCCTTGAGATCGCACGGTCCGGTGACCGAGATATGCCGTACGCCTTCGGCATCGACCTCGACCGTCAGCGGTGCGCCGAATCCGGCGAGCATCTTTTCGCTATGGTCGCGCGTCGCCACCGGTTCGAGCACCGTGGTGGTACCCGGCGTGTTGAGCGCGGCGAGCAGGATCGCCGATTTGACCTGCGCGGAGGCGACGGGAAGCCGATAGGTGATCGGCACCGCCGGCTGCAGGCCGCGCACCATCAGCGGCAGCGTGCCGCCGGGGCTGGCGCCAAACTCCGCGCCCATTTCGCTGAGCGGATCGGTAACGCGCGCCATCGGGCGGCGGCTCAAGGATGCATCGCCGGTGAACATCGCGGTGATCGGGTGGCTGGCGACCAGCCCCATCAGCAGGCGGGTCGAGGTGCCGCTATTGCCCATGTCGAGCGCCTGTTGCGGCTGCATCAGCCCGCCCACACCGACGCCGTGCACCGTCCACACGCCATCGTCGCCGCGTGCGATCGTCGCGCCCATCGCCCGCATCGCGGCGGCGGTGGCAAGCACGTCTTCGCCTTCCAGTAGTCCCGAGATGCGGCTCTCGCCCACGCACAGCGCCGACAGCATCAGCGCGCGGTGCGAGATCGACTTGTCGCCGGGAACGCGGATCGCGCCGGTCAGCGCAGAGCCTGCGGAAAAGCGGCGCGGGCGCGCCGCCTCGTCAGCATGATGGGCCATGATGTTCAGTGCATTTCCGTTTGGGCATGGTCTGCCGGGGAGTAAAAGCGACGCAGCTTTTGACAGCGGCACAAAGCTATGGCAAGGCGCACGCCAATTTTCCGGCCGGTGGCGTGCGCGCCGCCTTGCGGAAGCATGCAACCTTCTCCACATCGATCCATTGATTGAGCTGAAACCGAGGCATTTTTCATGATCAAGCCTGAATGGGGCGCCAAGCACAGCTGCCCGAAATGCGGCACCCGCTTCTACGACCTTGGCAAGGACGACCCCGTATCCTGCATCAACTGCGGCAACAGCTGGACGCCCGAGCCGGTGCTGAAGTCCAAGCAGCCGCTGCCCTTCGAGGAAGAGAAGAAGAAGGTCATCGAGAAGGAAGATGTCGATCTGGCCGATGAGGATCTGGACATCGACGAAGACGGCGATTCGCCCGACAACGATGTCGACCTGGGCGGAGACGACGACCTGGGCGTCGCCGCAGCGGACGACGACGACGAGGAAGGCTGAGCCTTTCCGACCCGATTACGAAATATGAGCAAGGGGCAAAATTGCCCCTTGCCACCTTCGGATCGCTCGACTAAAGGGCGGTCCTTCCCGACGCCGGGGGGTCAAAAACCGGCGAAGATGGGGCCTTAGCTCAGCTGGGAGAGCGCTACACTGGCAGTGTAGAGGTCAGCGGTTCGATCCCGCTAGGCTCCACCATTTTTCCTCGACATCGCAGTATATCTGGCGTCAGACTTCGCGCTGACAATGCGCGTGGCATTGCACCTGCGCGGCGGTGGAGGACGATCCATGAGCAAGATTCTCATCGCAGGTGCCACCGGGCTGGTCGGGCGGATCGCCCTGGCCCGGGCGCTCGATGATCCGCGCGTGACGCAGGTCGTCGCCCTGACGCGCCGTCCCCTGCCCTCGCACCCGAAGCTGGTCAACCCGCTAATCGATTACGAATTGCTGCCGCCCGATGCCGATTGGTGGCGTTGCGATGCCGTCATCTGCGCGCTCGGCACGACACGGGCCAAGGCGGGGTCGGCAGAGGCGTTCTGCCGGGTCGATCACGATTATCCGCTGATGGTTGCGACGCACGCACGCGCGCACGGCGCGAAAGCCTTTGCGCTGGTGTCCGCGATCGGCGCGGATGCGGGCTCGCGACTGCTCTACAACCGCACCAAGGGCGAGGTCGAGGCGAGCATCGGCGCGCTTGACTATCCCAGCTACACGATCGTCCGCCCCGGGCTGATCGGCGGTCAGCGCGACGAGTTCCGGCCGATGGAGCGCGTGTCCGATGCAATCCTCACTGTGCTAGGGCCGGTGCTGCCGCGCCAGTGGCGCATCAGCCCCGCGGAGAACATCGCCGCCGCGCTGATCGAGGCGGCGCTGGCCGCAAGGCCGGGACGGCACGTCGTGAGTGCCGCCCAGCTAGCCTGACCTATTCTTTCGGTGCACCGGACTTTTCGCGGATCGCCTTGAACTCGGAGCCAGGCTTCCATTGCGGCCAGCGGGTCGAATTGGCCAGTTCCGCGCCGATGATCCCGGTCAGCGCGATGTCCTGCACCGCACCGTCGAGATTCCAGTCCGGCCCCCAGGCGTCGCACGCCTGGTGATAGCATTGGCCGGTATAGGCATCGATCCAGGCCTGGCCCGCCGCGACGCCGCCCTGCTTGAGGTTCGACGCCCCCGCAATGCCCATCAGCAGCATCACCGGCACGCCGCGCTTGGCGAAGGAGAAATGGTCGGCGCGGTAGAACAGCCCGCGTTCGGGCAGGCTTTCGGGCGTCACCGTGCGCCCCTGGGTCGCGGCGACGCGCGCCATGTCGTCCTCGAGCGTGTTCTGCCCCTTGCCGACCAGCACCACATCCTTCGCCGCGCCTGCGGTCTGCAGGATGTCGAGCGCCAGATTGGCGACGGTCCTTTCCATCGGATAGACCGGATTGGCGGCATAATATTCCGAACCGAGCAGGCCGCGCTCTTCTGCCGTCCACAGACCGAACACCACCGAGCGCTCGGGCGCTGGCCCTGCCTTGATTGATCGGGCGATCTCGAACAATCCGGCAATACCCAGCGCATCGTCATTGGCCCCGGCGCGGTAGATGCGGCCCTGAACGTCGGGCTTGCCCTGGCCATAGGCATCCCAGTGCGCGCCGAACATCACGACCTCGTCGGGACGCTTGCTGCCGGTGATCCTGCCCAGCACATTGTGGCTGGTCACCACCTCGGGCTGCACCGGAATATCGGCATGGAGCGTCACGCCCTTCAACTCCACCGGGCGGAACTTGGGCGAGCGCGCCTCGACCTCGAGCTTGGCAAGGTCCAGCCCCGCCGCCGCGAACAGCCGCGTCGACATGTCGGCCGACAGCCAGCCCTGCAGCCGCACGCTGGTGAGCGCATCGGGCGCGCGGACGATGTCGTAATTCTCGCCGCCGGGGCTGATGACGACGTTCCAGCCATAGCCGACGCCCGCCGCATTGTGGACGATCAGCGCGGCGACCGCGCCCTGGCGTGCGGCTTCCTCGAACTTGTAGGTCCAGCGGCCATAATAGGTCATCGTCCGGTCGCCGAACTTGCCCGCCGCCGGCTCGCCCGGCTTGGCGACGAAATCGGGATCGTTGATCAGGAACACCGCGACCTTGCCCTTGAGGTCCGCGCCCTTGAAATCGTCCCAGCCGCGCTCGGGCGCATTCACGCCATAGCCGACGAACACCAGCGGCGCGTTGGCGACGCGCGCGGCGTCTTCGGGGCGGATGGTCGAGAGGTAGATATCCTCGGCCAGCCTGGGCGCGACCTTCCCCTTGGGCGTCGCGAAATCGAGCGTCCGCGGTGCCTGCAGCCTCGTGTGGAGGAGCGGCACCTTCTGCAGCCACTGGCCATCAGGCCCGGCCGGTTCCAGCCCCAGAGCCTCGAGACGCGCAATCAGATAGCCGAGCGTCCGCTCCTCGCCGCGCGTACCGGGCGCACGCCCCTCGAACGTGTCCGATGCGAGCGTGCGGACCGTTTCGACCAGCCGATCGGCATCGACGGCCATCTCGGTCTGGGCATGGACGGGAGCGGCGAGCGCGCCGATGGCGGCGGCGGCGAACAGGATATGTTTCAGCATGGACCCGTCTTAACGCCGCACCTTCTTAGCGCAAGCGATCAGGTTCAGGCCGCCTTTGCCGTGTCCACCGGTTCGAGCGAATCTTCTTCCCACAGCTGCTTGGCGCGCTGCACGTCGCTCTCGCTTACCTTGCCGATGCGGTGCGCGATGAAGTCGATTCCGTCGATCAGCCACAAGGCAAGCTGTGGCTGGGTCAGGCGATAGACCCGGCTCTGCGCGAAGCTCTCGATCTCTACCAGCCCCAGCGCGCGCAGCACGGCGAGATGCTGCGACAGCCGCGTCGGGGTAATGTCGAGCGCGGCGGCCATCTCGTTCACCGTCTGGTCGCCGATCCGCAGCTTCTGGATCAGGCGGATGCGGTCCGGGTGAGAAATCTGGCGCAGCACGGTGGCGAGTTCATGGGCAACGATCTTGCGGCTGGGCATCTTATTGGTCTCCATTGGCGGCAACGAGCCGAAGGGAAGGACGCGGCTGGCGCGGCGACGGGGCCAGTGCTGCCGCAGGAATGGCGCGCCACGACGAGCGGGCGCGCGAACGCTGCTCGCCGCCGCGACAGAGCTGGTGAATGAATTCGCCGTCGGTCACCTCGGTGACATACGGCGCGACGGAACCCCGGCCGGGGGTGATGATGCCGCAATCCCACAGCCGCACGGCGCCCTGCATCAGCCGCTGAGCGGCATGGCCAAGGCCAGCATGGTGCGCAGCCAGCGCGAGTGCCTGCACCAGCAAGGGCGCGTTGAGCGGCAGCGTGCCATCCGCCTCGTCGAGCACCTCGCCGGTGATCATGCTGACCCCGCGCCGATGCCACAGCATCGGCCAGGGGGTCCAGATGCCGCTGAGTTCGGCGAGCATCGCAAACACCAGGCTGCGCAGTTCGGGCAGCACGATGATCGCATCCCAGCGCCCGGCATGGCGGACAAGATGGCACAGCGCATCCTCGATCGGCAGAATCTCGATTTCCTGCTGGTCGCGCGTCGCGACGCGCCCCGAGACCAGCAGCTGGCGCACCAGTGCGTTGCGGCGTTGGGCATCGACGACGATGCCGATCCGCTGGCGCCCCTCGGCAAGCGCAGCCTGGAGCATCGCCTGCAGGGTTTCCGCGCGCGGCATGGGAGCATCGCAATCGGCATCGACAGCACAGGCGGCCGGGTGGGGCGACATCAGCATCACATCGAGCGTGCTCGCCTTGAGCGGCTTGCCGGTGCCCTGATCCTGCAGATAGCTTGCAACCCAATCGACCCGCGGCAGCATGGCATGGCCCCCGGCCTGAAAGGCGACAGGCGACACGTTCTGCCAGGGGTGAAACTGGAGCGCGGCCTTTGCGGCCCGGTGCGGCGCGGCCCATGCGGCAACCTGGCGAAGCGCACCTACCGGCCGCGCCGAGACATGCTGCACATCGAGTTCGAGCCATGCAGCGAGCCGCGCCAGCGCATCGCGCCAGTCCTGCGGCACCGGCTCGGCCTGCTCCGCCAGCAGCAGTTGCGATCCGTCGACCAGGCTGAGCGCAGGACGCGGGTCGGTGGAAAGCCCCTGACCGGATTGAACTGCGGGGATCCGGTCAGGGGCAACGCCCGCTTGTGCGACCGCAAGCGAGCGAAAGGGAAGGTCAGGCTGTTCGGGCAATGTTTCCATCGAAAGGACCTTTGCGAGCGTCTGGGCTTGGACTGCTGACTAAACGCATTGCGCACATCGCGGAAATTCAATAAAAACGTCCAATCGTTCGATTAATGCGAACTGCCTGGCGGAGTGGACTGCGATGCACCTCAATTTCAAGCATCTGCGCTATTTCCATGCGGTGGCGCATGACGGCAATCTCACCAACGCCGCGCGGCGGCTCAACGTCTCGCAATCCGCGCTGTCGACCCAGATCAAGCTGCTGGAAGAAAACATTGGCCATCAACTGTTTGAGCGTCGCGGACGGCGGCTCGAACTGACCGAAGCGGGGCGCGTCGCGCTGAACTATGCCGACAGCATGTTCGAGACCGCGAACGAGATGATGGCGACCTTTGCCGGCGGCAGCGGCAGCAGCCGACGGCATCTGCGTGTCGGGGCGCTCTCGACCCTGTCGCGCAATTTCCAGATGCGCTTCCTTGCGCCCATGGTCGGCCGCGACGACGTGCACATGGTGATCCGTTCGGGCTCGCTGCGCGACCTGGTCAAGGCGCTCGAGGCGCACGAGCTCGACGTGCTGCTGACCAACCGCCTGCCCTTTCGCGACAGTGGCACAAACTGGGTCGCGCACCTGGTCGACCAGATTCCGGTGAGCCTGATCGGCCCGCAAAAGGTCGATGTCTCCCGCACCCCGCTGCGCGAGTTGCTGATGACCATGCGACTGGTGGTTCCCGCTACGGATTCCGGGGTTCGCGCCGATTTCGACCTGCTGGTCGACCGCCTCGGCATCCTGCCCAATATCATCGCCGAGGCCGATGACATGGCGATGCTGCGCCTGTTGCTGCGCGCCGGAACCGGGGTGGGCGTGGTGCCGCCGATCGTGGTGCGCGACGAGCTCAATATCGGCAGCCTGCACGACATCATGTCGATCCCCGGCCTGACCGAATCCTTTTACGCGATGACCCAGTCACGGCGCTTTCCGCACCCCCTGGTCGATCAGCTGCTCGAGATCGCCAAAATCGCCTAGTTCGGAATTTCAGAACCAAATCTTTATTTCATTGAATTTTCCGTATCGATCGTTCGTCCGTATCCGTTTGCGACACGCGTGCCCTTGCCGGGGCCATACGGAGACGGAAAGACGATGGATATCGCCCTTGCCCTGACAATCGGGATCGCCGCATTCACCGGATTGGGTGGTATCGCCCTGCTCGCAGGCGACCGCCATGCCCGCCTGACCGGACGGGCGCTGGAAGCCGCCCTGCTCGCCTGTCTTGGCCTCGCCATCGCGGCGCTGGTGCAGCTGATCACCGCAGGACCGGTCACCTCCGAACTGCTGGTCTGGCAGCATCTGGGGCTTTCCGTCCGGCTCGACGCCGTCAGCCTGCCGGTGACGATCCTGGTCAGTTTTGTCGGCTGGGTCGTGCTGCGCTATTCGCGCACCTATCTGGGCGACGAACCGCGCCGCGCGCATTTCAAGGCCTGGCTGAGCTTCACACTGGCCAGCGTGCTGCTGTTCGCGCTGTCGGGCAATCTCTTGCAACTGGTGCTGTTCTGGATCGCCACCAGCCTGTGCCTGCACAAGCTGCTGCTCTTCTATCCCGATCGCGCTGCTGCACGCCGCGCCGCGCGCAAGAAATATATCACGGCACGCATCGCCGATGTCGCGCTGCTCGGATCGGCGGCGCTGCTGTTCTGGGTCTATGGTACTGGCGATATCGCCGCCATCCTCGATAGCGCACGCGGCGGTGAAAGCGGCACCGCGATCCGCTTTGCGGTGTTCGGCTTGGCGCTCGCCGCCGTCATCAAGTCGGCGCAATTCCCGCTGCACGGCTGGTTGACCGAGGTGATGGAGGCACCGACCCCGGTCTCGGCGCTGCTGCATGCAGGCGTCATCAATGCGGGCGGCTTCCTGCTCATCCGCTTTGCCGATGTCCTGCTGCTGTCGCCCGCGATCATGGCGGGATTGGTGATGATCGGCGGCTTCACCGCGGTGTTCGGCGGGCTGGTGATGCTCACCCAGCCTGCGGTCAAGACCTCGCTCGCCTGGTCCACCGTCGCGCAGATGGGCTTCATGATCATGCAGTGCGGCCTGGCGCTGTTCCCGCTGGCCATGCTGCACATCATCGCGCACTCGCTCTACAAGGCGCACAGCTTCCTTGCCTCGGGTGGCGCGGTCGAGCGGATCGCGGCGCTGCGGCGGCCGGGTCCGGTTGCCATTCCGGGTGCCAAGGCGGTGACCGGCGCGTTCCTCGCCGCGCTCGCCATCTATGTCGCCATCGGCTTTGCCTTCCGCTTTCAGGATACTTCGCCGCAGTCGATCGCGC
Source organism: Blastomonas ursincola (assembly GCF_013607875.1). Lineage (GTDB taxonomy): Bacteria > Pseudomonadota > Alphaproteobacteria > Sphingomonadales > Sphingomonadaceae > Blastomonas > Blastomonas ursincola. The sequence continues at coordinate 815,484 of NZ_VDES01000002.1, read as the reverse complement.
TGGGTGCCATCCTGATCTTCGGCATCGCCTATCTGCTGGCCCAGGGTCTCGCTGGCGCCGCTCCCGTCCCTCTGATGCGCCGGATGGTCGTCTATTCGCTCGCAGCCTCGCTCGGCTATTTCGCGCTGCACCACGTTGCCGATGCGCTGCTGCTCGGCCCCCTGCCCGCAACGCCCGCGCCCGGACCGCTCGAATGGGTGCTGATGATCCTGGCGGTGGTCAGCTTCGGGCTGGTTGCCATCGCCCAGTCGATGTTCCCGCTCTGGGCCTATCACCCCGCGGCGGCGGGCCTCAGGGTCCACCTTTCCAACGGCCTTTACGCCAACGCGCTGTTCGACCGCATGCTCGGCGGCTGGACCCTGAAGCGGTCGCGTTGACCACAAGATACGATTTTCCAAGGAGTTTGCCATGACGCAGGACAGCCTGACCAAGCCCAAACCGACCGCCGCAGACATCGCGCCGATCGCCGACGCTGCCGCGCGCGCCATTCCGCCGGTCTGGCCGCTCGCCTCCAGCGTGGCCGTGAACCCCTATCTCGGCCAGGCCGGGCTCGACCTCGCTACCACCGCCGCGCTGCTCGCACGGGTGAGCGATGCGCCGGCCACGATGGCGCGCAGCTGGTATCGCGAGCGGATCGGCAATGGATCGATCACCGATGGCGATCTGGCCGCCGCGCTCGCCGCCTGCACCGTATCGCCCTGCCCCGCGAGCGTCGCCGAGCTCAAGCTCGCAGCGCAGCGCCCGCATGTCCGCAAGGACCCGCTGCCCACGATCGCCGATCTCGCCGCACGCGTCTCGGGCATCGACTGGCCTGCGATCATCGCCGAGCGCTTGGGCCACTGGATCGCCGGATGGAGCGATGAGGGCCAGGCCTTGTGGGCCGCACCGCAGGGCAAATCCGCCTTTCGCGCCTGGCAGGATGTCGCCACCCACGATCTGACCCCCGAGATCGCCGGCCTCAAGGGCTTTGCCCGGTTCGTCGCCGATGCGCCCGACAGCGCAGCCGATGCGCTCGCCGCCAGCACCGCCCGGCTGGGTCTGCCTGACGCGGCGATGCCCACCTATTTTCACGCGCTGCTGATGACACTGGGCGGCTGGGCGCAGGTCGGCCGCTACCGGCTGTGGCAGGCCGAGCTGGCCGGTCAGCAGGACAGCACGCTCACCGATCTGCTGTGCATCCGCCTGATGTGGGAAGATGCGCTGCTGGCGCAGTATCGCAGCCCGATCCACGAAGCCTGGCAGGATGTGGTGGCCGCGCATTCCGCTCCGGTTGCGCCCGATGCCGATCAGATCATCGACGCCATCCTGCAGGAAGCCGCCGAACGGGCAGGCCAGCGGGCGATCGGCGAGACGCTCGCCGCTGCTCCGGCAAGCAGCGCCGCAGTGCCGCCCGCATTGCAGGCGGCCTTCTGCATCGACGTGCGCTCCGAGGTCTTTCGCCGCGCGCTTGAAGCGCTCGACCCGTCGATCCAGACGCTCGGCTTTGCCGGCTTTTTCGGGCTCGGCGCGTCGCATCGTCGCTTTGCCTCGGACGTCCATGAGCACCGGCTGCCGGTGCTGCTCAACCCGAAGCTGACCACCAGCTCGGGCGGGGCCGAACTGGAGGACGTCGACCGCGCAGCCCGCTACCGGTCGCGTGCCAAGCGCGCCTGGGGCCGATTCAAGCTGGCTGCCGTATCGAGCTTCGCCTTTGTCGAGGCGGCGGGCCCGGTCTATCTGGGCAAGCTGATGCGCGACAGTTTCGCCCTGAAAAAGACAAGTCTGCCCAACGATCCGATGCCGCGCCCCGACCCGGCGCTGAGCCTGGCCGACAAGATCGACGCGGCCACTGCGGTGCTGCGCGCAATGTCCCTGACACAGGATTTCGCACCGCTGGTGCTGCTCGTCGGTCATGGCGCGAACGTGGTCAACAATCCCCACGCCAGCGGGCTGCATTGCGGTGCGTGCGGCGGCTATTCGGGCGAGGTCAATGCGAGGCTGCTGGCCAGCCTACTCAATGAACCGGCGGTACGTGGCGGCCTGGCGAGCAATGGCATCATCGTTCCGTCGACCACATTGTTCCTTGCAGGCTTGCACGACACCACCACCGACAATGTGCTGATCTATGACGGCGATCACCCCTCGCCTGCCCATGCGAACGCGATAGACCAGGCCAGGGGTTGGCTGGCAAGCGCTGGCCTTGTCGCACGCGGCGAACGGGCGCTGCGCCTGCCCCGCGCCGATGGAGCGGCCGACGTCGCCAAGCGCAGCCGCGACTGGGCCGAGATCCGCCCCGAATGGGCGCTCGCCGGGTGCAAGGCCTTTATCGCGGCACCGCGCAGCCGTACCAGCGGCAAGTGCCTGGAAGGTCGCGCCTTCCTGCATGACTATCAGTGGCAGCAGGACGAAGGCTTTGGCGTGCTCGAACTGATCATGACCGCGCCGGTCGTGGTCGCCAGCTGGATCAGCCTGCAATATTATGGATCATCGGTCGCGCCGCACGTCTTTGGCGGCGGCAACAAGCTGATCCACAATGTCACCGGCGGCATCGGCGTGGTCGAGGGCAATGGCGGCACGCTGCGTGCAGGCCTGCCCTGGCAGTCGGTGCACGACGGCAGCGATCTGGTGCACGAACCGCTGCGGCTTTCGGTGTGCATCGAGGCACCGGTCGAGGCGATGACCGCGATCCTCGAACGGCATGAAGGCGTACGCGCGCTGTTCGACAATCGCTGGCTGCATCTGTTCGCGCTCAACGCCGCTGGCGAGCTGGCCTGGCGCTATACCGGCAACCTGCAATGGGAGCGGGTGGACGGACAGGGCCAGACCATGATGGAGCGTGATCTGGCTGCCTGATCGAGCGCCGGCCCTGTCACTCCGCGAGCAGCGATGCGGCGGCGGACAGGGCCAGGCCCGACATCAGCAACCGCCGCAGGGTGAGGCTCGTGGGTATGGCAGAAACCCGCACCGCATCGGCCAGTCCGGCCGCGAGCGCCAGGGTTCCCGAGCCGACCGATTCTTCCCAGCGCGGGCGCAGTACGGCAGCGATCGATGCGCTGCGGACCACCAGAATGTCCTGGATGCGCGATCCCGGCCTTGCGCCGATTTCCTGCTTGTAACCGCTGTCGCCCGCACCCCAGTCCACCTGGCGAACGCCGCGCGCGAGCATGGCGTCGACCGCATGCAGTGTGACGATCTGGCCGGGAGAAGCATCGGCAAAGGCCGCGTCATAGCTGCTCGCGATGCCATAGGCGATCGCCCCGCAGACCAGGTCGAGCGAAAAGGCGATCGGGCGATCGGCGACATAAAGCAGGCTGGCGGTCAGCATCTCGGCGAGATCGGGATCGACCACCGCGCGCTGCCAGTGCGCCATCATGTGCGGATTCAGGAACTTGGCGCCGCTGCGGTCGGTGCGCGTGCCCACCCAGCTGTTTTCCTCGATCCGCGCCAGATCCTGGAACACCTGGCGCGACCATTCGGTCCCGCGAACGATCCGCACGGTTACCGGGCCCTGCTCCTCGAGCCGCGCGGTCAATCGCCGCACCTTCTTGCGCCGCGACTTGCTGGGCCAGGCATCGGGCGATCCCGGCTCGGCAAAATCCTGGACGAAGCTCTGCCCCATGTCGCGGATCAGCACGTGCCACCCGATCGCATCGGCCGCCGCGATCATCAGCTGGGCGAGCCGGTCGTCGTGGTAGATGGGCCCGACGCGCAGCAGCGGCCCGATGATCTCCTGCGCGGCGGGATGTTCGAGCACGGCGCGCATGTCGCCCACGCCGGTGCTCGGATCGATGGCGGCGCTGCGAAATGGCCAATAGCTTCCCGCGAGCGAGCGTGCGCGCAGGCCCGGCGGCCCCAGCTGGCGCATCGGCAGTGCGAGGATCGGGCTGCCATCGCCGCGGCGTGCGACCAGGGTCGAAATCGCCTCGGGCTCGCCCCGGCAGAACCAGCCTTCGCGCAGGAAACCATGGCTGGAAGGGCCAATGGCGGCCAGCATGTCGACGACGGGCGAGACGCCGGGAACCACTGCACATTCGATCGCTCCCAGCGCGACTGCCCCGGCGCGCAGGTTGCGATGATCGACATGCAGCATATTTCACTCTCCCGGAGGCCTGGCCCCTGATATGGCAGCGAGAGGATAAGCGACGGTTAACCCGTCGGGCAATGATATAGTGTCACCGCCGGCGCCATCGACCCCGGCGGTGCATTGCAGGATCAGAATTCCGACCAGTCTTCCTCATCGGCCTTCAGCGCCAGATTGCCGCTGACCATCGGCACGCGTGCCGGCCGTTTGGGTGCCGGACGAAAGGCAGACCGCGCCACCGGCATGGCGTTCTGCTGACCGAGCTGGAACCGGCCTACCTTCTCGGCCAGATCCTGCGCCTCGCTGGCAAGACTGCGCGCCGAAGCAGCGGTTTCCTCGACCATTGCAGCGTTCTGCTGGGTCATCTTGTCCATGTCGCCCACGGCGGAGTTGACCTGGATCATGCTGGCCGACTGGCTTTCCGCCGATGCAGCGATGCGGGTGATCACCTGGCTGACCTCGCCGACCCGCTCGACGATGCGGGTCAGCATCGTGCCGGTCTCACCGACCAGCTTCACGCCATTGTCGACATGCTCGGTGCTGTTGCTGATCAGCGTCTTGATTTCCTGTGCGGCGTCGGCGCAGCGCTGCGCCAGCGCCCGCACCTCGTGCGCAACGACGGCAAAGCCCTTGCCGGCATCGCCCGCGCGCGCCGCCTCGACCCCGGCGTTCAGGGCCAGCAGGTTGGTCTGGAAGGCGATGCCATCGATCACGGTGATGATCTTGCCGATCTCGCTCGAGGATTTCTCGATCGAATCCATCGCACCGACCGCCTTGCCGACGATGACGCCGCCTTCGGTGGCTTCGGCCTGCATCTTGGCCATCTCGGCATTGACCGCGACCGCGCTGCGCGTCGTTTCCTGCACCATTTCAGTGGCGGCGCGCATGGCGGCGGCGGTTTCCTCAAGCGACGCGGCCTGTTCTTCGGTCCGCGAGGCGAGGTCATCGGCACCCGTGCGGATTTCGCCGCTGCCCGAAGAGATGACGCTGACGCTCGAGCTCACCGCGAGCAGCGTCTCGCGCAGAGCCGCAGTGGCGGCGTTGAAGTCCTGCTCGACCTGCGCATATTCGGCAGGCAGCCCCGACATCTGCGTGGTCAGATCGCCTTCGGCCATACGCTTCAATGCGCTGCCCATCTGGCCAAGCACCACCCCGCGCACCTTTTCCTCGGCATCGACGAAATAGGTCGACAGCGCAACATCGATATCGAGCAACGATACCTTGACCAGCGCCGCGACATCCTTGGCAAGCTTGCGGCGGCCCGGCACGAAGCGCAGCAGCCCCGGCGAGATCATGCCGTGGATCATCTCTTCCAGGATCAGCGCATAGCCACCAACATACCATTTCGGCTCCAGCCCGATGCGTGCGTGCACCTGGCCCACGCCAACGGCGCGCTTCATGTAATCGTCGGTCAAGCCATCGCCGAAGATCTTCATCCAATGGCTGTGCTGTGCATTCTTGGCATATTGCAGCCGCGAACTGTCGCTGAAAAAGCCCTTGAGTTCGGGAATGCCCCCGACCTTCCGGTAGAATTTCTCGAGGGCGCGATTGACATGTCGACCGAGCGACTTCTTCACCCTGCGGAAGGTGGAATTGTCTGCGCGGTCCAGTTCGTAAAACGCAAGCCTCTCCTGCAAGCCCGACTGCATTTCCTTTTCTCCCAAAAAAGGTAAACAACGCTGAGGCTGGCATTTAGAACGTCGAAGTTAATTAGGTGTTGAAGCCCAAGAAAAAAGCTCAAGAATGGTGGTAAGCAGGCTTTAACGATCCATATGTCAATCGAGATTGACACTTCCGCTCGGCCGTTGCTGTTTACATGGCCGCCAGCAACTGCGGATTACCTGCAAAACATTGCAGACAAGAAGAAAGGCCGGGAGATCACTCTCCCGGCCTTCCTCTGCGACCCTTTAGGGCTATAGTTATTCTGTATTATTCGGCGGCTTCCATCGGATCGGCCTTGTCGGGCTTGCCGTCGCCATCCGTATCCCAGGCATCGGCCTTGCCGTCATTGTTGCGGTCCCAGGCGTCCATGGTGCCGTCGCCGTTCGAGTCCAGCGTGGCAGGCGGTGCCTGATCGGCGGTTGCCGGGGCGTCAGCGCCGGGTGCCGGGGTTTCCGAAGCAGGCGCTTCGGTGGTCGGGCTGGCGGGAGTTTCCTGCATGGCGTCCTGCGCCAGAGCGGGGGTTGCTGCCAGCGCACCGGCAGCGATCAGGGTTCCGATAATCGAGTTCTTCATGGCTTTTACTCCTCGTTGCGTAATGCTCTCGGCGGGCATTCAGGTGGAGAGGTCTTGCTTGCTCCGACCCATCAACGAGGGGAAAGCAGTGCTGTTCCGGCCGGGATGGCGCCGATTCCACGACTTCGGGCAGGTTCCGGCAAGTTGCCGCACAGGTTCTTCGCACTACCGCACGATCAGTACTTGAGGCGCGCCAAGTCGCTCGGATTCAGCGATGAAAATCGACTTCGACTCGTCGCAATTCGACATGAAAAGGGGGCGCCACCCGCAAGGAGTGGCGCCCCCAATAGTGTCACATCGAATGGCGATAGCGATCAGGCTGCAGCAAACAGCTCCGGCTCCAGCGCCATGATGGCATCCGATCCGGCCTCGATCTTGCGGCGCAGGGCCCCTGCATCGGGCATGATCCGCTCGGCGAAATAGCGCGCGGTCTTGAGCTTGGTTTCGTAGAACACGGCGTTGCCACTGCCGGCTTCCAGCGCCGCGATCGACGCGCGCATCATGCGCAGCCACATCAGGCCCAGCGCGACAATGCCCATGATGTGCATGTAGCTGTGCGCGCCCGCACCGACATGGTTGGGGTTCATCATGCCGTTCTGCATGAACCACATCGTGGCCGCCTTGAGCTCGCCCGCTGCCTTTTCCAGACGCGTGGCGAAATCCGTGAGGCGCTCGTCCGCCTTGGCATCGGCGCATTCGCTGTCGATGATACCGAAGAAGGTCTGCACCGCGCGGCCGCCATTCTGCGCCAGCTTGCGGCCGACCAGGTCCATCGCCTGCACGCCGTTGGTGCCTTCGTAGATCATGGCGATGCGCGCATCGCGCACATATTGTTCCATGCCCCATTCGGCGATATAGCCATGGCCGCCATAGATCTGCTGCATGTTGGTGGCGATCTCATAGCCCTTGTCGGTGCCATAGCCCTTGATCACCGGGGTCAGCAGGCTGATCAGGTCGTCGGCGGCAACGCGCTCTTCCTCGGTCTGTGCCTTGTGCGTCAGGTCGACCTGCAGGCCGCCCCACAGGATCAGCGCGCGCAGGCCCTCATTGATCGCCTTGGCTTCCATCAACATGCGGCGGACATCGGGATGGACGAACAGCGTGTCGGCCTTTTCGTTCGCGTCCTGCGCACCGGTCAGCGCGCGGCCCTGGCGACGGTCGCCAGCGTACTGCACCGCGTTCTGGTACGACACTTCGCCCATCGACAAGCCCTGACCACCCACTCCAAGGCGCGCGGCGTTCATCATGATGAACATCGCGGCGAGACCCTTGTTCTCCTCGCCAACCAGATAGCCGGTGGCGCCGTCATAGTTCATCACGCAGGTCGAATTGCCGTGAATGCCCATCTTGTGCTCGATCGAACCGCACGACACCGCATTGCGCTCACCCAGCGAGCCATCGTCATTGACGAGGAACTTCGGCACGATGAACAGCGAGATGCCCTTGACGCTGTCGGGGGCGTCGGGGGTCTTGGCCAGCACCAGATGGATGATGTTCTCGGTCAGGTCATGCTCGCCCGACGAGATGAAGATCTTGGTGCCGGTGATCGCATAGGTGCCGCCGGGCTGCGGAACCGCCTTGGTGCGGATGAGACCCAGGTCCGTGCCGCAATGCGGTTCGGTCAGGTTCATCGTGCCGCCCCACTTGCCGCTGATCATGTTGGGGCAGTATTTTTCCTTCTGCTCCTGGCTGCCCTTGGCGAGGATCGCGGAGACCGCACCATGGGTCAGGCCGGGGTACATGGCAAAGGCCATGTTGCTCGACGACATGAATTCCTCGAACGCGATGCCGACGACATGCGGCATGCCCTGCCCGCCGAACTCTTCCGGCGCGGACAATGTGCCCCAGCCCGCCTCGCAATATTGCTGATAGGCTTCCTTGAAACCGTCGGGCGTGGTCACGGTGCCATCGGGATGGCGGGTGCAGCCCTGCTGGTCGCCCACCTGGTTCAGCGGGAACAGCACCTCCTCGACGAACTTGCCGGCTTCCTCGAGCACGGCGGACAGTACGTCGGGCGCGGCATTGTCGAAGCCGGGCAGGTTGGAATATTTCTCGATTCCCAGCACCTCGTTCAGGATGAACTGGGTATCGCGCACCGGTGCGGTATATTTGGGCATCTTGCGGGTCCTCTCAAAACATATGGGTCAGATGTCAGGCCGGGGAGAGCCTGAGAAAGGGGCGTGGTCCGTGACCGGCAACCGCCCGGATCGAAACGCGGGCCTCAGCCCTGGTCGGCACGATCCACTTGCTCGACCATCTTCACGAACTGCGAAAGCTCCTGGATCGCGCTTTCGAGGTCCTTCTTCTGCTTGCGCATCAAGGCTATGCGTTCCTTGCAGCGCTGGAGCGTCACGCGGCGCTGTTCGCGCCGTCCGTCGCCGATATCGTACAGATCGATCATCTCGCGGATTTCGCCCAGGCTGAAACCCACGTTCTTGGCGCGCATGATCCAGGCGAGCCGCGCGCGGTCGCGCTTCGAATAGACGCGGGTCAGGCCACGCCGCTCGGGCGCGATCAGGCCTTCGTCCTCATAGAAGCGCAGCGCGCGTGCAGTAACGCCGAATTCGTCCGACAGATCGGAGATGGTATAGCTGTCCCGGTTCTGCAGATCGGGAGTGTCGATGCGGCCAAGGGTCGAACGGTCGTGCATGGAAGCGGCGCTACATTACCTTGACGTAAACGTCAAGTAAATTTCAGCCGGCGCAGAGCCTCTTCACCGATCGCCCGGCCGCGCCGCCTGCCGCCGCATTGCCCGGCTCGACCAGCGCGAAAGATGCTCCGGCCAGACTCGCCCGGTCGCTGCACAGAGCCGCGCAGGCGGCCGGCACGCTGCCGGGCACCACCAGGGCATTGCCGTCGAACTGTGCCGAAAAGCGGCAACCCGCGATGGCATCGCCCCTGCCGTTTCGCGACAGGCTGAGTTCGGCCGCCTCTCCTGCCAGCTGCGCACTACCTGTGCCCTCGCACTGGCTCGACGCGCCGAACGTGACCAGCACCCCGACCTTGTAGCCCCTGGTCCGATCGCCGCGCGCACAGAAGCTGTCCGCACCGGTCGCGCCGGGATCTGCGAAAGCACCGGCCAGATCGATCGCCTGGGGATCGGCAATCACGCCCGCATCGATTGCGGCGGCGTCCAGCGGGGTCAGCGCATCATCATCGCCCCCTGCCTGCGAAACGCTGCACCCGGCCAGCAGCAGGCAGGCGAGCAGCGCGCTGCGCATCAGGCGATCCGCTCCAGCGAACCGTCCGCCGCGACCCGGCGATAGAAGCACGACGGCGCGCCGGTATGGCAGGTGGGTCCCGCAGGCGAGGCGATCACCCAGACCGCGTCCTGATCGCAGTCGATGCGCAGCTCGACGAGCTTGAGTACATTGCCCGAACTTTCGCCCTTCTTCCAAAGGCTCGCGCGCGAGCGCGACCAGAAATGGACCTCGCCGGTCTGCGTCGTCAGCCGCAGCGCCTCTTCGTTCATATGCGCGACCATCAGCAGCGCTCCGCTCGCCGCGTCAGTGACGCACGCGGTGATCAGCCCTGCGGCATCGAATTTAGGGTCCAGGTCCAGCCCGGTTTCGCGGATATCGGCCATATCGCCCGGTTAATCGCAGCCAGCGCGGGGTGCAACACGGTTAACGAAAAATGACCTGCGAATTCTCCTGTGACAAATGCAAGACAAACCCCATATGCGCGCCTATAGGGGTGCCGAACCACCCGGCTGCAACCGAATCGGGCGCGCAACATGATCACCACACATCCTTTTGACGACGACAAGCTGCGCGAAGAGTGCGGCGTTTTTGGCGTAGCCGGCGCGGTCGATGCCGCGGCGATGGTCGCTTTGGGGCTGCACGCGCTGCAGCACCGCGGCCAGGAAGCCGCGGGCATCAGCAGCTTCGACGGACGCCATTTCCACAACCACAAGGCGCTGGGCCATGTGGCGGGCAATTTCGACAGCGAAGAGACGATGCGCGCGCTGAAAGGCGACTGGGCGATCGGCCATGTCCGCTATGCCACCACCGGCGAGACCGCGCTGCGCAACGTGCAGCCGCTTTATGCCGAGCTCTCCTCGGGCGGCTTTGCCATCGCGCACAATGGCAATATCTCCAACGCGATGAAGCTGCGCCACGATCTGGTGCGCACCGGATCGATCTTCCAGTCGACCTCGGACACCGAGACGATCATCCATCTCGTCGCGACCTCGCGCTACCGGACACTGCTCGATAAGTTCATCGATGCGCTGAAACAGGTCGAAGGCGCCTACTCCCTGATCTGCCTGACCGACAGCGGCATGATCGCGTGCCGCGATCCGCTCGGCATCCGCCCGCTGGTCATGGGCCGCATCGGCGATACCGTGATCTTCGCGTCGGAAACCGTCGCGCTCGACATCGTCGGCGCCGAATTCGTCCGCTCGGTCGATCCGGGCGAGCTGATCGTGGTCAGCGGCGGCGAGATCCGCTCGCACCGCCCCTTTGCCGACAAGGCGCAGCGCCCCTGCATCTTCGAGCATGTCTATTTCTCGCGCCCCGATTCGATCGTCGATGGATCGTCGGTCTATTCGGTGCGCAAGGCAATCGGCGCGCAGCTGGCGATGGAAAACCCGGTCGAGGCAGACCTGGTCGTCCCCGTGCCCGACAGCGGCACGCCTGCGGCGATCGGTTATGCACAGCAATCGGGCCTGCCTTTCGAACTGGGCATCATCCGCTCGCATTATGTCGGCCGCACCTTCATCCAGCCGGGCGACGGCGTCCGCCATCTCGGCGTGAAGCTCAAGCACAATGCCAACAAGCCGCTGATCGCGGGCAAGCGGCTTGTGCTGATCGACGATTCGATCGTGCGCGGTACCACCTCGCTCAAGATCGTGCAGATGATGCGCGACGCCGGCGCGGCCGAGGTGCACATGCGCATCGCCAGCCCGCCGACGATGCACAGCTGCTATTATGGCGTCGATACGCCCGAGCGCTCGAAGCTGCTCGCCGCGCAGAAATCGATCGAGGAGATGCGCCAGTTCATCCAGGCGGATTCGCTGTCCTTCCTCTCGATCGACGGCCTGTACCGCGCGCTCGGCGAAGCCAGCCGCAACGATGATCGCCCGCGCTATTGCGATGCGTGCTTCACCGGCGACTATCCCACCACGCTCACCGATCTGGCCGAGCGCGACCAGCCCAACCAGCTGACCCTGCTGGCCGAACGGGTCGCCGGCTGAGGGATTTCACGACCATGACCGAGAAGAACCTGCAGGGGCAGCTTGCCCTGGTCACCGGCGCGAGCCGCGGCATCGGTGCTGCGACCGCAAAGGCGCTCGCTGCCCGCGGTGCGCATGTCATCCTCACCGCGCGCACAGCCAAGGACCTGGAAAGCGTCGAGGATGCGATCTTCGAGGCCGGCGGCAGCGCGACGATCGCCCCGCTCGACCTGACCGATGGCGACAGCATCGCCCGGCTCGCCGCCGCGATCGGCGGACGTTGGGACGCACTCGACATCCTGGTCCTGAACGCCGCGATGCTGGGGAGCCTGGGGCCGGTGCCGACTATCGACGGCGGCGAACTCAACCGCGTGATGACGCTCAACGTGCTGAGCACCCAGGCCATGATCGCCTATTTCGATCCGATGCTGCGCAAGAGCGCGCATGCCCGCGTGATCGGCCTCACCAGCTCGGTCGCCGCCACCCCCCGCGCCTTCTGGGGCGCCTATGGCGCATCCAAGGCCGCGCTCGAGGTGCTGGTCCGCAGCTATGGCGAGGAGATGCGCAACATCGGCAAGGTCCGCACCGCGATCGTCGACCCCGCGCGCACCCGCACCGCGATGCGCGCCAAGGCCTATCCAGGCGAAGACCCCGCGACCGTGAAACTGCCCGAGGTGGTGGGCGAAGCGATTGCCGAGCTGGTGTCGGGCGAGTTCGAGACGGGCATGAGGGTCGTGCTGGAGGGGTGAGGTTAGACCTTGATCGGCCGGATTGCTCTCCATTCAGATCATTCTGTGGCAAGCGGCCAAACGCGATAGGATCCATTCATTATTGACTTGTTGGAGAATGTTGCTGATATGTTCTTGCCGTTTTTCCCTATGGGAGCGGCAAGATGCAACATTTGGCAGTCGGCAAGCGGAGCAGCTTTGAATTGTGGCTGAGGACAGGGCATCGTTCATGCCCTGACATAGCCAAAACCCTCGAATGCAAGTTCAACCCTTGGCACGACCCGGATGACGGGCGCTTCACATTTGCCGGATCTGGGCGGCATTACGGGGCAAGCTCCAGCAGAAATTCTCAACAGGCAGCAAATTCGGCACGACGCAAGGCTGGACCGCTACGCGTCGATGTGCCGGGACTGCTGCCGGATCAAACGGCGCGGGGCTTTGGCGGCGGTGGTTCGACATGGTCTTGGTTTCCGCCTGCTCAAACGACTCAGCGTCAGCCCGAACGTCGGGCTCCTTCTCCCTCATGACCTGCAACGGCTAGTCAAGACGGTGTCCAGCACGATTCTTCGGGCCTAGACGGTCAGGCGCGCGCGACATTGCCCTTCAAGCGAGTGGCAAAAACACTCATAAGGCATGGCTACCGATTTGACATTGACCATTTGGGACGAACTTGGAAAGTCGAGGGCACGATTACCGAAGATCCACTCCAGCGTCGGTCGAAGCAATCGCAGTTGCAAGCGGGCGGAAAATATCGGCTGAGAACCGATGATGGAGGACACTTTATCGCCCGGAGATTCAAGGGGCCGATGGAAGCCTTTAACCACTTTGCACAAGATGCCGAATTCAACCGCAAAACCTATGCGAGAATGGAAAATGAATGGGCAAGCGCGCGCCGAAAGGGGGTGAAGGTCACCGTAAAGATCGTGCCTGTCTACAAAGGTCAATCGTGTCGACCGGCAAGTCTGAACATCTGGTACACGATCGGGAATAAACAGCACGGTTTGAATTTGCCGAACCAGCGAGGCGCCGAATGATGCTCAATCTTGCTCGAAAATCAGCGCTTCTGAACGAGATCGCCGAGACGCTGGCGGCCGAGACTCAGTTCAGTTCGAACGGCCTTCTCCTGGTCGCTGCTGTGGACAGAGGCTATTTGAGTCTTTCGCTTTTTTCGGATCGCGGGCGGCATGTTGAATATCGGAACATCGAATACCGCCGGTACGACAAGCAGCTGAACGAATTATGGGCGATGGAGCCGCTGAGCAAGAGATGGGAAGAGGTGGAAATCTTCCTCAAGGCAGGTCAGTTCAAGGTCAAGTTCGTCTTCCCCGAGGATTTCGACCCGGAAGAGCTCGACACCGACCGGCGGCATTCGACGGCGACAGAGTATTTCGGTGGCAAGCCCATTCGATACCCCGGCCTGGATTCAAGGGATAGCTGGACAATGTAACGCTTGCTGCTCCTATTGCACCACCCTGCTCTCATAGACCGGCCTTCCCCCCGGTAGCAGGTGCGCGGCCATGAAGTCGGCCGTGCGTTTCGCGAGCGACTGGCCGTCGACGGTGCGGACGAAAAAGCCACTGCCGTTGAAATCATGCCCTGCGCCTGCCAGCGTGTAGAATGTGAAGGGCACGCCGACCTGGCGCGCGCGATCGGTGAGTTCGGTGGCTTCGGTGAAGGAAACGGTGGTGTCCGCGGTGCCGTGCATCACGAACAGCGGGGCCTCTCCCGCCTGAAGGTCGGTGTCGCGGAAAAGGCCGCCCCAGTAGTCGACCACCACGCGCGGTTCGGGCCGGGCGATGCCATAGGGATTCAGGGAATAGGCGGTGTGCAACATGGTATAGGCCCCTGCTGACGATCCCCAATAGGCGATGCGGGTGGGATCGATGCAGTAGGCAGCGGCGTTGGCCTGCATCCAGCGCAGCGCGCGGACTGAATCCTCCACCGCCGCGACAAAGGCGGTCACCCGGGGCGATTGCTGGGTCGGATCTAGCGCGCGATAATCCCGTTCGAACGCGGCGAATTCGCTTGAGATGACCGGGTTGTCGCCCTGCAGGCGGTACTGGATCGAGATGAGATTAATGCCGAGCGGGGCAAGCTCGTCGGCCATCGCCACCACCTGCTGCCCCTTGCGGCTGCCGCCAACAAAGCCGCCGCCATGGACATAGAGCACCGTCGGGCGCGGACTGGTGCAGCTTTGGTTGGGCCGATAGCTGTCGAGAAACAGCGGGATCGAGCCGCTGCTGGTCGGCCCATCGCCATAGCGGATGTCGGCGCTGAGCACCGCACCCGCCGGCGGCGGTGTCGGCGTCGGGCTGGGCGTTGGCGTAGGTGCGGGGGCTGGTGCGGGGGCCGGAGCGCCGGTCGAGGGTGGCAATTGCACCGGCGTGGTCGAGGAAGATCCGCCACCTCCGCAAGCCGTCAGCCCGCCGAGCAGGGCAAGGCCGAGCGTCAGCCCCTGCCCGTGCAACCTGCGCCTGAGACCCGCCTTCATGCCGCGCCCTCCATTGGAGAGCGAGCATAAGGGAGTGCCCGCACCGCTGTCCAGCCCGGCTCCGCCGCGCGACGACCGCGCGGCCTATTCGAGCGCGGTGATGATCGCGCTGAAATCCAGCCCCTGTGCGTCCGCCTCGACGAATGCCGCGTAGATCGCTTCCGCCCGCTCACCCATCGGCACGCGCGCGCCGCTCGCCTTTGCAGCTTCGAGCGCCAGCCGCATGTCCTTGAGCATCAGTGCGGCGGCGAAGCCTCCGGCATAGCCGTTGTCCGCCGGGCTCGCCGGGCCGACGCCGGGGACGGGGCAATAGCTCGTCATCGACCAGCTCTGACCCGAGGCCTTGGACGAGATATCGTAGAAGGTCTGCAGGTCGAGTCCCAGCTTCTTCGCCAGCATGAACGTCTCGCAGGTCGCGGCCATGGTCGCGCCCAGGAGCATGTTGTTGCAGATCTTCGCCGCCTGGCCTGCGCCATTGTCGCCGGCATGGATCACCGCCTTGCCCATATCGGCGAGGATCGGCTCGGCGCGCGCGAACGCATCGGCGCTGCCGCCGACCATGAAGGTGAGCGTGCCGCCATTAGCCGCCGCAATCCCGCCCGAGACCGGGGCGTCGACCGCCTCGAGCCCGCGCGCCTTCGCCGCGCTCGCGACCTCGCGTGCGGTATCGACATCGATGGTCGAACAGTCGATCAGCAGCGCGCCGGGCCTGGCGGCACCGAACACGGTCTCGTTATAAACCGAGGCGACATGCTTGCCCGCAGGCAGCATGGTGACGACGACATCCGCCTCGCGCCCCGCCTGCGCGGCATCGGAGACCGGATGGCAGCCCGCCGCCCCGGCGCGCGCCAGCGCCTCGCCCGACAGGTCGAACGCGATCACCTTGTGCCCGGCTTTCGCCAGGTTCGCCGCCATGCCGCCGCCCATATTGCCCAGGCCGATAAATCCGATTGTGCTCATGCTGCTGCTCCGCTCTCCGTCGGCACCTCTGCGGGTGCCTCGATCAAATCCCACCGGTTGCCGTACAGGTCGGCGAACACCGCGACCTTGCCATAGGCTTCCTGGCGCGGCGCTTCGGCAAAGGCGACGCCGGCTGCGACCATGCGCGCATGGTCGGCGTCGAAAGCGCCTGTATGGACGAAATAGGCCACGCGTCCGCCCGCCGCCTTGCCGACCGCCGCCAGTTGCGCGTCGGAGGTCGCGCGGGCGAGCAGCAACTGCCCGCCCTCTTCGCCGCCGACACGCACCCAGCGCTTGCCGCCGCCCAGATCGCTGTCCTCGATCACCCGCCAGCCCAGCGCCTTGCCGAACCAGGCAATGGCCTCGTCATACTCGCGGACGAGATAGGCACTGTACGCAAGGCGCACCGCCTCAACCCATCGTCGGGATGACAAAGGCGTTGCCGCCATCCACTGCGCCATCGGGCCAGCGCGCGGTCACCGTCTTGATCTTGGTCCAGAACTTCACGCCTTCCATGCCGTGCTGGTTGGTGTCACCGAACGCGCTGCGCTTCCAGCCGCCAAAGGTGTGGTACGCCACCGGCACCGGGATCGGCACGTTGATGCCGACCATGCCGACATTGACGCGCGCGGCAAATTCGCGCGCGGCATGGCCGTTGCGGGTGAAGATGGCGACGCCATTGCCGTACTGATGCTTGCTGGGCAGCGAGACGGCTTCCTCGAAATCCTTCGCGCGGACGATCTGCAGCACGGGGCCGAAAATCTCTTCCTTGTAGCTTTGCATGTCGGTGGTGACATGGTCGAACAGCGTCGGGCCGACGAAAAAGCCGTTCTCGTGCCCCTGCAGCGTGAAGCCACGGCCATCGACGACCAGCTCGCCGCCCTCGTCGATACAGGTCTGGATCCAGCCTTCCACCTTCGCCTTGTGCGCGGCGGTGACGACGGGTCCGTAATCGGCATCGGGATCGGACGAGACGCCGAGGCGCAGCTGCTCGATCGCGGGGATCAGCTTGGCGCGCAGACGATCCGCGGTCTCGTCCCCCACGGGGACGACCACGGGCAGCGCCATGCAGCGTTCGCCCGCCGAACCGAAGGCCGCACCGGCGAGATCCTTGACCACCTGGTCGAGGTCCGCATCGGGCATGACGATGCCATGGTTCTTCGCGCCGCCCATCGCTTGCACCCGCTTTCCGGCGGCGACGCCGCGCTGGTAGAGATAATGCGCGACATCGGACGAACCGACGAACGACACGCCCGCAATCGCCGGATGATCGAGGATCGCGTCGACCATTTCCTTGTCGCCATGCACCACCTGCAGGATGCCGTCGGGCAGGCCCGCCTCGCTCATCAGCTCAGCGAGGCGCACCGGCACCGAGGGATCGCGCTCGCTGGGCTTGAGGATGAAGGCATTGCCGGTCGCGATCGCGGGGCCGAACATCCACATCGGGATCATCGCGGGGAAGTTGAACGGGGTGATGCCTGCACCGATGCCGATCGGCAGGCGCATCGAATAGACGTCGATGCCCGGGCCCGCACCGTGGGTATATTCGCCCTTCACCGCATGCGGGATGCCGCAGCAGAACTCGATGACTTCAAGGCCACGCTGGACATCGCCCTTGGCATCGGCGTGCACCTTGCCATGCTCGCTGGAAAGCAGCGCGGCGAGCTCGTCGATATTCGCCTCGACCAGCTCCTTGAACTTGAACATCACGCGCGCGCGGCGCTGCGGGTTGGTCGCGGCCCAGGCGGGCTGCGCGGCGAGCGCGGCATCGACGGCGGCATCGAGCACCGCGGCGCTGCCCAGATCGACCTTGGCCTGCACCGTCCCGCTATTGGGATCGAAAATATCGGACTGGCGGGTGCTGGCGGGGGCGGTAACGCCGGGGGCCAGACGGTGGGTGACGGTGCGCATCGATGCTCTCCTGTGGGTGCTTGTCGCTTGGAGGCGGCAATAGCCTCTGGCATTCCTGCAAGCAATTGCGTAAAAACATCACATCAGGCTGCATAAATGCCGCAGAATAGCAGCACGAGCCGGGAGCAGGATGGATGAACTGGGACGATCTGCGCATCTTCCTGATGCTGGCGCGCGCGGGCTCGGTCGCGGAGGCCGCGCGGCGGCTGGAGATCGACCCGACCACGGTCGCGCGCCGGCTGCAACGGCTCTCGGGCGACCTGCAATCCACATTGTTCGAGGCGAGCGGCAAGGGCATCGCGCTCACCGAACATGGGGCTAAGCTGCTGCATTATGCCGAAGGGGCGGAACAGGCGCTGATCGATGCGCGCACCGAGCTGACCGGCGAGCAGACGGTGTTTGCGGGCACGATCAGGGTCAGCGTCGCCGAAGGCTTCGCCGCGTGGATCATTGCCCACAATCTCGCGAGCTTCCACCGCCAGCACCCCGCGATCCGCATCGAGCTCGTCGCGACCAACGGCTTTCTCAACCCCAGCAAGCGCGAGGCGGACCTGGCGATCATGCTCTCGCGCCCGACCGCGGGGCCATTGAAGGTGCGCAAGCTGGTCGACTATCAGCTCGGCGTCTATGCCGACCGCGACTATCTCGCCAGCGCCGGCCCGATCCGGAGCGTCGAAGACCTGCGCCGCCACCCGCTGATCGGCTATATCCCCGATTTCATCTATGCCGACGAGCTGCGCTATCTCGACGAGATCGGCCCCGGGCTCGAACCGGTGCTGACCAGCTCGAGCATCAACGTGCAGCACAGCCTGATCGCCTCCGGCGCGGGGGTGGGCATTCTCCCGTGCTTTATCGGCGAACAGAATGCGCGGCTGGAGCGGGTGCTGGCAGACAGCGTGGCGATCCACCGCAGCTTCTGGTTGGTGGTCCACCGCGACATGCGCAAGCTCGCACGGGTGGATGCGTTCATCCGGTGGCTCGACGCGCTGGCGGAGCGGATTGCACCGGTGATGGGGGAGGATGGGTAAGGTCGCTACAAACAGGCAATCAAGATTACACTCTCTACCTCCTTTTTCCAAATATTTGACCAAAAACTGGCATTTGAAATGAGCGTATATTCTGCATTGAATTCGCATAAGGCTCATGCTCGCCTCTGACCGCAGTCATGGTCCGCCAATATTCTTGAAACAATTGTGCGCATGTCGCATTTGTTAAAGTTATCCTTTTATCATCTAGGCTAAATTCATGCTGAAAGGCTTTTTCGAGTTCCTCTTCTATTACAGATTTGTCACTTTCAGATATTCTGAAACAAGTTGCCAAAATTTCAGCGTGATCCTGCATTTTAGTCGCTAACAGCTCAACATTCTGCCTATGGAATGCAAATCCTAGAAAAATAACTCGGTCAGCATTTGCGATAGATGCCTTCATGGCAGCAAGTTGCTCACCCTCTTCGACACGCTCCGTAAATGTTCGGACTTGCTGAGCAACATCGGATAGGCACTGGGCAGAGCCACCACCGAAATCCGCGCTCGGACCAACTCCAACCTGCCACGGCAGCTTTCCAGCGACGCCATATGGCCGATGAACTACCAGCCTTTGCATCAGTTCGCGAATCCAGGCCAACTCCACACCGTAGTATCCAGCAAGCGAAAACGGCAAGTAATGCTCGAGACAACGATCATAGTTGAAATTAATTATCTGAAAATTATCAAAAATTCCCTCGATTTCACTCAGCTTCACATTTTCGGTTAGAAGCTTTGTTAAACTTCCGTACCAATTATCATTAAACTTTGATAAATTCAGCCCTTCATTGACGCCCTCGGGAACCCGAAAAAATAGACTCGCCGCTTCTGCGCGCCAAATTGCGCGGACGATGCCTAATTTTCCTATCAACTCAACTTCAGAATTCTCTAAGGCATCGATTACATTGTCAATAGACATTGCCTGTGTCGCCGATTTAGCAAGTCTCCAACCAGCTTTAATATGCGCATTCAATTTAACGACAGATGCACCTTCATTTAAATGTATTCTTAGGGCCTCTATAATCAAATGATCCCCGAACGACTGTCGATTAAAATTAAATTTAATATCCGTGAGCTGGACGATGCTTCTTAACAATTCAGGACCCATCGGAAGGCCAACCTCTACACTGGCGCCGGCCCCAATAACCATAACAGTTTTAGCCCTAAACATGCCGCACAACTCCCGAGCCAATGCCTCCTTTTAACTATCAATTTTGAATTTCTGGTCAACTGGGAGAGATCATTGACCTTTACCGGAAAACGGCGTGTCAGGTTGTTTTTCATACGGCACCACCACCTGCCGGATCGCCGTCCCGCTCGCCAGTTCATCGAACAGCGCGTTGATCTCGGACAGCGGGCTGACCGAGGTCAGCAGCTTTTCCACCGGCATCCGTCCGGCGCGCCAGAGGGCGATGTAGCGGGGGATGTCGCGCGAGGGGATCGCGTTGCCCATATAGCTGCCCATCAGCGTCTTGCCGTCGCCGACCAGCGATACGGCGGGGATCGAGAGCATGTCCGCCGGGTTGGGCAGGCCCACGGTAACGATCCGCCCGCCGCGCCGCGCCAGCCCATAGGCTTTGGCGAGCACCGGGGCCTTGCCGACGGTCTCGATCACCAGATCGGGCTTGCGGCCCAATGCTGCGACCACCGCCTCCTCGGCATCCTGCGGATCGATGGCGGCCACCGCGCCCAGTTCCAGCGCCAGCGCGCGCTTGGCTGGCACCGGATCGATCGCGATCACCGGATGCGCGCCGCCTGCGATCGCCGCCATCAGCGCGGCGAGACCGACGCCGCCCAGGCCATAGACGACGACGCTCTCGCCCGCGCGCAACCCGCCGCCGTTGAGCACTGCGCCCGCGCCGGTCAGCACCGCGCAGCCGAACAAGGCGGCGATCTCGACCGGAATGTCGCTGTCGATCTTCACCGCCGAACGCCGGTCGACCACGGCATGCGTCGCAAAGGCCGAGGAGCCGAGATGATGCTGCACCGGCGTGCCATTCTCCGACAATCTCCGCTCGCCGCCGAGCAAAGTCCCCGCGCCATTCGCCGCCGCACCGTTGCCGCACAGGTATCCCTCGCCCGAATGGCAGCTGGGGCAATGGCCGCATAGCGGCAGGAAGCTCAGCACCACGCGGTCGCCGGGGACGAAATGCTGCGCAGCGATTGCGCCCGGCTCGAGCACCGTCGCCACCGCCTCATGCCCCAAAGCCATCGGCATCGGGCGCGGGCGGTCGCCGTTGATGACCGAAAGGTCGCTATGGCAGAGCCCCGCCGCCTCGATCTTCACCAGCATCTCGTCCGCCCCCGGCGGCGCGAGATCGACCTCGGCGAGGCGCAGCGGACGGGTGGTGGCATAGGGGCCCTTGTGGCCGATGCGGTCGAGAATGGTCGCGGTGATCTTCATGTATCCGTCATGCCGCCTCGCCCGCTTGCCCGCAAGCGCCGCGCCGCCCCCTCGCCCGACTAGCGGACAGAAGCGAGCTGGTACATGATCTCGGCATAGCCCAGGGTCGCCTCGGTGATCCCGGCGACCTTGGGGTTGGTCGACTCCACCACATAATATTCGTCCGGGGCGTGCGCGCCGCTGCCATGGCCGATGCCGAAATGCCCGGCGGGGATGCTGACCGGCGGCGCAGTGAACACCGCGCCCGGCCAGGAACCTGCGAGCCGCGGGTTCAGGTTCGCCTTGACGCCAAGCTTCGCATAGGCCGCCAACTCCGCCTTGATCAGCCGGCTGTCCTCCGCCACCTCGGTCGGGTCATAGCCGCCCGAGACATTGGCCTCGATGTCCGTGAAACCATGCTTGTCGAGATGCGCGCGCAGCTTCTGCTCGGCCTCGGCGCGGGTCTGGTTGGGGACGAGGCGGAAGTCCATCTTGGCGACCGCGCGGCCGGGCAGCACGGTCTTGCCGCCGGGGCCGGTATAGCCCGCGACCAGCCCCTCGATATTCGCGGTCGGCTCCTGCGCGAGGCGGATCAGCGCCTGCTCGAACGGCAGGTCGTCGATCCAGTGGGTCAGCCCGAAGGACTGCTTCATCTGCGCCTCGTTCATGCCCTTCGCGGCTTCTGCGATCAGCGCCTTCTCGCGGTCGGTGAGCGGGCGGACATTGTCGCTCCACCCGCCGATCGCGACATTGTTGCCGTCGGGCGTGACCAGCGTCTGCAGCGCCTGGACCAGCCGCCAGGCTGGCGAATCGACCATCGCCTTGTAGCTCGAATGGATGTCGCCCTTGGGCCCCCTGCCCCATTTCTCGCCGCTGGCGACCAGTTCGAGCTCGATCACGCCCTTGGAGCCCAAGTTGACCTGAACCTCGCCATTCGCGCCCTGCCAACTCGCCGGGATGAAGATGCCCTCGCATTTCTTGAGTGCCGCCAGCACATCGGGCCGCGTCGCGATCTGCTTGAAATGGGGCGATCCGATCTCCTCCTCGCCCTCGCACAGCAGCACCAGGTTGACCGGCGGTTTCACCCCCGCCTTTTTCATCGCGTGCAGCGTGGCGAGCAGCGTCGCTTCCGGCCCCTTCTGGTTCACCGCACCGCGCCCCATGATCGCCTTGCCCCAGCCGGGCTTGTCGACGATCCGCGCCTCGAGCGGCGGCGAAGACCATTCCGCCGGATCGAACTGCTTGACGTCGTACATGAAATAGATGCCGAGCGTGCGCTTCGCCCCATTGTCCATCACCCCGAACACGCCGGGATAGCCGTCGGAGGGCACGGTGGTGACCCCGGTAAAGCCCGCGGATTTGGCGAGGTCCGCCATATAGGCCGCACCCTCGGCCATGTTCAAATTCTCCGCCGCGATCGAGGGCAGCCGAATCCAGTCCTGGATGCGTTTGATGTCGGCGTCGCGGTTGCTTTCCGCCGCCTTGCGGATGCGCGCCATCTCGCTTTCTGCCGCCGCGAGCGCCGCGCCGCCCCCGGCGGTGAGCGCCATTCCGGAGCCAACCAGGGCGGCGGAACGCAGCATCGCACGGCGATTGGGGGAAGCGGATATGGTATCGGACATGGGTTTGCGCCTCATTGCAACGTGGCTGAGACAAACAGGTTGGACCGGTCCAGGCGTTCTTGCAATGGGTAACACCCTGTAAACCGAATCACCCTAAACCCTTGAATACACATGACCTTGATCTGAGGTCAGATAACCGGGCCGACGCCTTCATGAGCATGCAGAATTTTGCCCATCAGCATGGCGAGTTGCTGGCCCAGGCCGATGCCATCGTGAGAGCCGTCAAGGCCGGGACGGACACGGCCCTGCGCGATCTGCCCGCGCTTCGCCTCGGATTTTCACGCCTGGTTAACAGCCATTGCAGCGTCGAAATTCGGCTGGTGAACGCCCGTGCGGCAGAAATGGAAAAGGACGCGGACAAGACCAAGCTGCTCCGCCGCTTTCATGACGAGCTGCTGATGTGGCGGGGCGACCTGATGGATTGCAACGCCAGCTGGCCGCAGCGCCGGGTGGCGGACGATCGTGCCGGATTTCTCGCGGCGTTTCGGGGCCTCAATGACCGGCTGAAGGCGCGCGTACGCTGGGAGGAGCAGGTCTTCTATCCGGCGATCTTCGCCACGCCCGGCAAGCGCTGATCACTCCACCCAGGCGGTGCGGCTGCGGGTGACGTGAAACAGCGGCTGCATCGGCTGCGCGGCGACATCGGCAAGCGGGATCGCCGTCGCACAGGTCGCACATTCCGCGCTCATCCGTCCGACATGCCAGTGCTTGCCACCGCAACCCGGGCAATGGTTGACATCGCCCGCGTGATAGAGCGGCATGAAGCCGCGTCGGGCAATGCGGCGCGCAAAGCTGTGTCCCGCTGCCAGCATATGGGCGGGGTCGAAAGCGGGGCGGGCATGGTGCATCGTCATGGCTTTGATCCTTTATCGGTCCCATGCCTTACGCATGGACGGCAGAACGGTTTCCTGTTGCGGCGGACCGTTCGTCGCTTTGATACCCCTCCCCCTCGCTGCACGCTGTGACGGACGGCATGATCCAGCTGACGGTGCACAACGAATCCGGCTTGCGCCCATCAACATTTGATATAATTATGATATCATGATTATCGAATCGGAGGGCGTTTCAGATGCAGCAGAATTCTTCTTTTGACGGCTCGTCGGGCGGCGGTGCCATGGTCGCCAGCACCGAAAGCGCGGCCAGCACGTTCAACGGCTATGTGTTCCTTCTGCTCATGCTGGTTTCCATGCTGCTACCGGTACTGGGCGTCGGAATGGCAAAGAGTGGCAACATGCTGGGACTGGTGCTGGCCGGGCTGAGCGCGCTTGCCTTTCTGTTCATCATCTCGGGCTTCTACATGCTCAACCCCAACGAGGCGGCGGCGATCCAGCTGTTCGGCAGCTACAAGGGCACCGATCGCAACACCGGGCTGCGCTGGCGCTGGCCGTGGCTCAGCCGCAAGAAGATCTCGGTGCGCGTGCACAACGTCACCTCGGAAAAGGTCAAGGTGAACGACCTGCGCGGCAACCCGGTCGAGATCGCGACCAACGTGGTATGGCGCGTGTCGGACACCGCGAAGGCCCTGTTCGATGTCGAGAACTATCAGGAATTCGTCGACATCCAGATCGAGAGCGCGGTCCGCGTCATCGGTGCGCGCTATCCCTATGACGATTTCAATGCCGATGAGGTGACGCTGCGCGGCGATGCCGAGGAGGTCAGCCACGAACTGGAAAAGCAGCTGCAGGAGCGTGTCGGCACGGCGGGCGTGCAGATCGATGAATGCCGCCTGACGCACCTCGCCTATGCGCCCGAGATCGCCCAGTCGATGCTGCGGCGCCAGCAGGCCGAGGCGGTGATCGCGGCACGATCGCGGCTGGTCGAGGGCGCGGTGACGATGGTCGAACATGCGCTGGCGATGCTCAGCGAGAAGAATGTCGTTCACCTCGACGACGAGCGCAAGGCGGCGATGGTCTCCAACCTGATGGTGGTGCTATGCGGCGAGCGCGACACCCAGCCGGTGGTCAATGCCGGGTCGCTCTATTGACCTGAACAATGCCCAATCCGCCGCCCAAGAAATCCTTCGCGCTGCGCCTCGATCCGTCGCTCCACGCGGCGATCGAGCGCGCCGCCGCGCAGGAATTGCGCAGCGTGAATGCCGAGATCGAGATCCTGTTGCGTGAGGCGCTGGCGCGGCGCGGCATCAAGCTCGCCCCGCCCGAACAGCGCCCCAGGGGGCGGCCACCGAAGGAATGAGGCAAATTTGGGCCGATGACGGCCTGCAGGAACCATCGTTCGCTATTGCCGCCCGGCCGTGCTAGGGAGGCGGCATCCGATAACCTGGATCGCCGATAACGCGCGCAATCGCGCGCCTTGCTGCCTGATCGTCTGGAAGTCCGACGAGGAGAGCATCGATGCGCTTTACCGAAAAATTCTGCCGCGAGCAGGAAAGCCTGCAGATCGCCAAGGCCGAAAGCGAACCGCTCAAGAACCGCCAGGGCATCGCGCTCGATGCGGCCAAGGCCTGGAATGCAGCGGCCAAGATCGCGCAGAAGCACGAAGCCGGGCAGCAGCCGCTCGACAAGCTCGATGCTGCGATCGTTCGCGAATTTGCCGAGGAAGACGCAGCCGGTTTGGTGGACGACGTTTCTGCGCCTGACGAGCGCACCGCCGCCGCGCTGCACTGACGGCAAGACGGGTCAGTCCCCGGCAGCAGACCAGCCGCTCAGCACTGCGTCAACCGCAGGCCGGGGCCGCTCTTCCAGCGGCTGGCCTGGCGTACCGATGAACACGAAGCCCGCGATCTGCTCGGGCGCTGACCCGAACATGTCGCGCACGGCATCGCTATAGCTCGGCCAGCCGGTGATCCAGCCGCCGACAAAGCCGTGCGCGTGGACCGCGTGGAGCAGGTTCATCACGAAGGCCCCGGCCGAAAGCTGCTGTTCCCACAGCGGGATCTTGCTCGATTCACGGGGCGAATAGAGCACGACGAGCAGTTCGGGCGCCTGGCGCGCGAAGCTTTCCATCGCCTCGATCTCGAGCCGTCCGGCCTCGGGCTTCTCCGCGCGATAGGCAGCAGTCAGCTTTTCGGCAAAGGCATCGCGCTGGTCGCTCGCCACATGCACGACGCGCCAGGGGTTCAGCTTGCCGTGATCGGGCGTGCGCAGCGCCATCCGCACGATCTCGCGCATCTGCGCGGCATCGGGGCCGGGCGCGATCATGTCGCGCGGGCGGCCCGAGCGGCGGCTGGCGAGATAGCGGGGCAGCGAGGACAGGTCGTTGAACTGGGTCACAATGGGCTCCGGCAGCGGGGTGGCACGCGGCAGTCTGGTATCAACTGCAACAAGGCGCTTCACACCCGCGCATTTTTGTCTAGGTTGCAGCCCACGCTATGGACGGCCTGGGGGCGGGCCGCCAACTGAAAAATCGACGGGAGACATTCGATAATGGCCAGCGGTTATGCCGTGAGCGGCGATTCCAAGGGCACATTCCTGGGCCACCCCAAGGGCCTGTATGTGCTGTTCTTCGCGGAAATGTGGGAACGCTTTTCCTATTACGGCATGCGCGCGCTGCTGATCTTCTACCTTACCAAGCACTGGCTGTTTTCGGATTCGCAATCGGGCGTCATCTACGGTGCCTATACCGCTTTGGTGTACATCACTCCGGTGCTCGGCGGCTATCTGGCCGACCGTTATCTCGGCCAGCGCAAGGCGGTGACCTATGGTGCAATCCTGCTCACCTTCGGCCACCTGCTGATGGGCTTCGAAGGCACAGGGGGACAGGACCCCGCTGCCCTCAACGTCTTCTGGCTGGCGCTCGCCTTCATCATCGTGGGCTCGGGCTTCCTCAAGGCGAACATCTCGGTGATCGTCGGCCAGCTCTATCCGCGAACCGACGTGCGGCGCGATAGTGCCTACACCATCTTCTACATGGGCATTAATCTCGGCGCAGCCCTCGGCTCGGTCGCCTGCGGTATTCTGGGCGAGACCTACGGCTGGTCCTATGGCTTCGGGGCTGCGGGCGTCGGCATGGCGCTGGGCCTTATCGTGTTCGTCCTGGGCAAGCCTCTGCTGTGCGGTCGCGGCGAAGCGCCCGATGCGGCGGCTTTGGCCAAGCCGGTGATGGGCATCAAGCTCGAATGGCTCCTGTACGCCATCGGCATCGCCGCCGTTCTGGGCATCTGGGTGCTGATCCAGTATCAGGAAGTCGTCGGCTGGCTGCTGCTCGCGTCGGGCGTCGTGCTGGTCGGCTATGTGCTGCTCACCGCCGTCACCAAGCTGCCGCGCGAAGACCGCGACCGCATCTTTGCCGCGATGTTCCTGATCCTCGGCTCGGTGCTGTTCTGGGCGCTGTTCGAACAGGCCGGGTCCTCGCTCAACCTCTATACCGACCGTTATGTTGACCGTGGCGATGTGAAGGCGTCGATCTTCCAGTCGATCAACGCGATCTACATCGTGCTGCTGGCGCCGATTTTCGCGGCGCTCTGGACGTGGCTGGGCCGCAAGGGGCTCGAACCCTCCGCCCCAGCCAAGTTCGGCCTGGCGATGATCCAGCTCGGCGCTGGCTTCCTGGTGCTGGTTGCGGGCGCTGCCGCTGCAGGAGCAGGTGTGCCGACCCCGGTGCTGTTCATCTTCCTCATCTATCTGCTCCACACCATGGGCGAGCTCTGCCTCTCGCCGGTGGGCCTCAGCGCGATGAACCGGCTGGCGCCGGCGCATATGGCCTCGCTGATCATGGGCACGTGGTTCTTCGCTTCGGCCTCGGGCAATTTCGTTGCCGGCCTGATCGCGGCCGCCACGGGATCTGAAAAGGCGAGCGGCGAAGGCGCAGGCCAGCAGACCGTGCTCGACGTCTATTCGCAGATCGGCTGGATCGCGATTGCCGTGGGCGTCGGAGTGCTCGTCATCGCCCCGCTGATCAAGAAGCTGATGCACCTCGATACGCTGAAGGATGCCGAACCGCTGGCGGGCGAGGACGAACTCGCCGAGAACCAGGCGGCAGGCGTGCATCCGGCGACGCGCGGTGCCTGATCACAACGACAAAACCACTTCCGAACTGCGACAGGGAAAGAACATGCGATACGGGTATCTCGCACCCCTGGCGGCCATAGCGGTCGTCGGGTGCGCCAACACGACAAGTGCCGAAGGGCCCTCCTCCGCCAGCGCCAGCGCGCCCAAGGCGGAGAAGGTGAGCATCAACGAAAACCCGTATCCCAGCACCTACAAGCCCTATCCGGGCCAGCCGACCGCGATCCGCAACGTCACCATCTTCGATGGCGAGGGCGGACAGATCGACAATGGCGTGGTCTTCTTCACCGACGGCAAGATCACCGCGGTCGGCGATGCGAACACGCCGATCCCTGCCGACATCATGGTGCTGGATGGCACCGGCAAGTTCGTGACGCCCGGCATCATCGACATTCACAGCCATCTCGGCGACTATCCCTCGCCGGGCGTGGCCGCGCATTCGGACGGCAACGAGGCGACCAGCCCGGTCACCGCCGATGTCTGGGCCGAACACAGCGTCTGGCCGCAGGACCCCGGCTTCAGCCGCGCGCTCGCCAATGGCGGCGTCACCTCACTTCAGATCCTGCCCGGCTCGGCCAACCTGTTCGGCGGGCGTTCGGTGACGCTCAAGAACGTGCCCGCGCGCACGATGCAGGCGATGAAATTCCCCGGCGCGCCCTATGGCCTCAAGATGGCCTGCGGCGAGAATCCCAAGCGCGTCTATGGCAGCCGCAACCAGAAGCCGGCGAGCCGCATGGGCAACCTGGCCGTCAACCGCCAGACCTGGGCCCGCGCGGCCGAATACAAGGCGCGCTGGGACGAATATGAGCGCAAGGGCGGCACCCCGCCCGCGCGCGATATCGGCATGGATACGCTGAAGGCGGCGCTGGAAGGCAAGATCCAGATCCACAACCATTGCTATCGCGCCGATGAAATGGCCATCGTCATCGATATGGCCAAGGAGTTCGGCTACAAGGTGTCGACCTTTCACCACGCGGTCGAGAGCTACAAGATCGCCGACCTGCTGCGCGAGAACAATATTTGCTCCGCCGTCTGGGCCGACTGGTGGGGCTTCAAGATGGAATCGTACGACGGCATTCCCGAAAATGCCGCGATCATCCAGAACGCGAACGCCTGCACGATCATCCATTCGGACGACCAGGATCAGATCCAGCGCCTGAACCAGGAAGCCGCCAAGGCGCTGGGCGACGGTCGCCGCATGGGCTTCAACATTTCGGACGCCACCGCGATCCGCTGGCTGACCTACAACCCGGCCATGGCGATGGGCATCGCGGACAAGACGGGCAGCTTGAAGCCCGGCAAGATGGCCGATGTGGTGCTGTGGAATGCCAATCCGCTGTCCGTCTATGCCCGGCCCGAAAAGGTCTGGGTCGATGGCGCGCTGCTCTATGATGCGAACGATCCCAAACGCCGTCCGGTGAGCGATTTCGAGCTGGGCCAGCCGGGTGAGGGAGACACGAAATGATGAAATCCCTCCTTTCGCTGAGCGTGGCCGCTGCCGCGCTGCTTGCCTCGCCTGTGCTCGCGCAGACCGTCGCCATCACTGGCGGCAAGGTCGTGATCGGGGACGGCAGCGCCCCCATTGAGGGCGGCACCGTGGTCCTGCGCGATGGCAAGGTCGTCGCCGCCGGCTCGGGCGTTGCTGTGCCTGCGGGCGCGCAGGTGGTCGACGCCACCGGCAAATGGGTCACCCCTGGCCTGTTCGCAGGCTTCAGCCGGCTGGGCCTGGTCGAGGTCGAAGCGGTCAACGAGACCAATGATTCGAGCGCCAGCCGGGGCGAATTCTCCGCCGCGATCGATGTCACCCCCGCGATCAATCCCAAGGTCAGTGCAGTCGCGGTCAACCGCGCTGCCGGCATCACCCGCGCGGTGGTCGCACCGATCGCGCCTGCTGCGATCTTCGCCGGGATGGGCGCGGTGATCGATCTGGGCGATGACTATAACGCCGTGACCAAAGGCCGCGCCTTCCAGTTCGTCGAGCTGGGCGAGACGGGATCGGCCAAGGCGGGCGGCAGCCGTGCCTCGGCGTTCCTCGAATTCCGCAACGCGCTGATCGAGGCGCGCGCGCTCGCCAATGGCCAGCGCGGCGTGCCCGCGCATCCGCACGATGCTTTGCTCAATCGCCAGGATGCGGCCGCGCTCGTTCCGGTGGTCAATGGCGAGATGCGGCTGCTGGTGCATGTCGAGCGCGCCGCCGACATCTTGAACGTGCTCAAGCTGCGCGAGGAATTTCCGGCGCTCAAGCTGGTGCTGGCGGGTGTGTCGGAGGGCTGGCTGGTCGCGAACCAGATCGCGGCGGCGGGTGTTCCCGTCATCGCCTCGGCGCTCAACGACCTGCCGTCGGAGTTCGAGAAGACCGCTGCGACGCAATCGAATATCGGCCGCATGAAGCGCGCGGGCGTCACCGTCTCGATCGGCATGATCAACGACAATGACGCGCACCGGCTGCATTACTCGCCGCAATATGCGGGCAACCTCGTCGCGCTGCAGCGCATTCCCGGCGCGAGCGGGCTGACCTGGGACCAGGCCTTTGCCGCGATCTCGTCCGGCCCCGCCCAGGCGCTGGGCATCGACGCGATGCTCGGGAGCCTCAAGCCCGGTCGCCAGGGCGATGTCGTGATCTGGGACGGCGATCCGCTCGAGCTTTCGAGCGCGCCCGTCGCGGTGATGATCGACGGCGTTCAGCAACCGCTCGACAACCGCCAGGCGCGGCTGCGCGACCGGTATCGCACCCCGCAGGAAGGGGCTTTGCCCAAGGCATACGATCGCTAAGATGCGGTGAACGGAGGATTCGCTGCGGTGATCCTCCTGTCACGCAGGGGACGGGCGGCGATGCAGGATTACGCGATGCTGTTGGCGGGGGCGGTCGGCTTTGTCGGCAGCCATTTCGCGATGTCGCACCCCTTGCGCGCCGGTCTGGTCCGGCGGCTGGGGGACAAGGGCTTCCAGATCGCCTATACGTTGGTTTCGTTCGCCACTTTGTTCCTGATGGTCGAAGGCTTCAAGCGTGCGCCGGTCAGCGCGCCGTTCTGGGCGGCGAACGAACTGCTCTGGGGGGTTTCGACGCTGCTGATGCTGGTCTCCGCGATCCTGTTTGTGGGATCGCTGATCGGCAATCCGGCGCTTCCCGTGCCCGAGGCGGCGGCCAAACGGATCGCGGTCAAGGACCCCCATGGCGTGTTCCGCATCACCCGCCACCCGATGATGTGGGGCTTCGCGCTCTGGGGTGTGGCGCATATCCTGATCGCGCCCAGGATCGATACGTTCATCCTGTGCGGCGCGATCATCACGCTCGCTTTGGTTGGCGCGAAGCTGCAGGACGGCAAGAAGTTCGTGCTGATGGGTGATGCCTGGCTGCACTGGCAATCGCGCACCAGCTTCATCCCCTTCGGACGCGGCTTCGCCTTTCCCGGCTGGGCGGCGCTGATCGGCGGGATCGTGCTTTGGCTCGCCGCGCAATGGGCGCATATGCCGCTCGGCGTGGGTGCGGCGGGCATCTTCCGCTGGCTGTGATGCCCCTGCCCCTTTAGCGCGGCGCTGCCACCCCCTATATCGCGGCCATGGCGCTGCCCGAGATCATCACCGACTGGTTTGCGCAGCGCGGCTGGTCGCCCCGGCGGCATCAGCTCGAGATGCTCGATCAGGCCGATGCCGGCAGGCACGCGCTGCTCGTTGCCTCGACCGGCGCGGGCAAGACGCTCGCCGGTTTCCTGCCGACCCTGCGCGATTTCGCCGATGGCAACGCTGCTGACGGGCTGCACACGCTCTATATCTCGCCGCTGAAGGCGCTCGCGCACGACGTGCAGCGCAACCTGCTGACCCCAGTGCAGGACATGGGGCTGAACGTGCGCATAGAGACGCGCAGCGGCGATACGCCCTCGGACCGCAAGGCGCGCCAGCGCGCGCGCCCGCCGCATATATTGCTGACCACGCCCGAGTCCTTGAGCCTGCTGCTTTCCTATCCGGAAAGCGCGGAGATGTTCGCGAACCTCAGGACCGTGATCATCGACGAGGTTCACGCCTTTGCTGCCTCCAAGCGAGGCGACCTGCTCAACCTGTCCCTCTCCCGACTCCAGACGCTCAGCCCCGGGATGCGCCGGGTCGCGCTGTCGGCCACAGTCGCGGATGCCGACAGCTATCGCGCCTGGCTCGCTCCGTTCGGTGACATCGATGCCGTGGCTCTGGTCGAGGGCGAGCCGGGCGCGGACCCGGACCTAAGCATCCTGATCACCGACGATCGGGTCCCCTGGGCGGGGCATAGCGGCCATTATGCGGTGCCGCAGGTGCTCGACGAGATCGAGCGCAATCAGACCACGCTCGTCTTCTGCAACACGCGCTTCCTCGCCGAATTCATCTTCCAGAAGCTCTGGGAGCTGAACGAGAAGCACCTGCCGATCGGCATCCATCACGGTTCGCTCTCGGTCGAAGCGCGGCGGAAGGTCGAAGGCGCGATGGCGCGCGGCGAGTTGCGCGCACTCGTCGCCACCGCCAGCCTCGATCTTGGCGTCGACTGGGGCAATGTCGATTGCGTCATCCAGATGGGCGCGCCCAAGGGCTCGTCGCGGCTGCTCCAGCGCATCGGCCGCGCCAACCACCGGCTCGATTGCCCGTCCCGCGCGATCCTGGTCCCCGGCAACCGCTTCGAATATCTCGAGGCCCAGGCCGCGTTCGATGCGGTGACCGAGGGCCAGCGCGACGGCGAAAGCTTCCGCCCCGGCGGGCTCGACGTGCTCGCGCAGCACATCCTGGGCCTCGCCTGTTCGGGGCCGTTCCACGAGGACGAACTGTGCGCCGAGGTCCAGTCCGCCCTGCCCTATAGCGCGCTCACCCGCGAGGCATTCCTGCGCGTGCTCGGCTTTGTCGAGAATGGCGGCTATTCGCTGCGCGCCTATGACAAGTTCAAGCGGCTGGTGCGCGAGAAGGACGGCACCTGGCGGCTGGCACATCCCAAGTTCGCGCAGGCCTATCGCCTCAATGCGGGCATCATCGTCGATACGCCGATGCTCGACGTCCGCTTCAAGAACGGACGATCGCTGGGCCGGGTCGAGGAGGATTTCGCCGCGCAGCTCGCACCCGGCGACACATTCGTCTTCGCGGGCATGGGGCTGGAGGTCGAGCGGATCAAGGATCTCGACCTGATCGTCAAGGCCTCGGCCAAGGCGACGCAGATACCGAGCTATAACGGCGCGCGCATGCCGCTGACCACGCATCTGTCGTCGCGGGTGCGCGAATTCCTCACCGACCGCGCCGGCTGGGCGCGCTTTCCCGATGACGTGCGCGAATGGCTGGAAATGCAGGACTGGCGATCGGCCATGCCCGAGCCCGACCAGCTGCTGGTCGAGACCTTTCCGCATCATGGCCGCGAGTACATGGTCTGCTATCCGTTCGAGGGCTGGAACGCGCACCAGTCGCTCGGCATGCTGCTCACCCGGCGGATGGAGGATCGCGGGCTGCAGCCGATGGGCTTTGTCGCCAATGACTATGCGCTCGCCGTCTGGGGCCTGAAGCGCGTCACCGACCCCGCCGACCTGTTCTCCGCCGATATTCTCGCCGACGAATTCACCGACTGGGTCGAAAGCTCATATCTGCTCAAGCGCGCGTTTCGCGAGGTGGCGATCATCAGCGGGCTGGTCGAACGCCAGCATCCCGGCAAGAAGAAGACCGGTCGGCAGGTCACTTTCTCGACCGACCTGATCTATGACGTCCTGCGCAAGTACGAGCCCGATCATGTGCTGCTCGAAGCCGCCTGGGCCGATGCGCGCGCGCGGATGACCGATATCGGCCGGCTCGGCGACCTGCTCGACCGCGCGGCGGGGACGATGCTGCATGTCGAACTCGAGCGCGTCAGCCCGCTGGCGGTGCCGGTGCTGGTGATGATCGGCCGCGAAAGTGTCGCGCAGGGCTCAGCCGACGATGCGCTGCTCACCGAGGCGGAATCGCTCGCCGCTACGGCGATGCGCGCGGACTGATTGCCAGCCGGCGCGTCGGCGTGTTACATCTGCAAGACAACCAGAGGCTGCGGTCATCGCGGCACGAGAGGATCGATCCGATGCTGTATCGCGCGCTGGCCGGTGCGTTGACCCTGTGCGCGGCGCTTTGCGCCGCACCCGGCGCAATCGCGCAGGATGCACTGCCCGAGAGCGGCTTTGCCAATACCACGGTCGGTGCGCTGACCGATGCCGACCGCCTAACCCAGGAAGCCGAACGGATCGCGCTTGCCCGCGACCGCGCCAGCCGCATGACCGTGCCGGTGAGCATCGACGGGCGCGGGCCGTTCAAGTTCATGATCGACACCGGTTCCGAGCGCACCGTGGTGTCGAGCGACATCGCCTCGGTGCTGTCGCTCGAAATGGCCGAGATCGCGCGGCTGGTGAGCATCGCGGGCAGCAAGATGGTGCAGACCGTGTACCTGCCCGAGGTGACCCTGGGCCGCCGCAATTATGGCGAGCTGGTCGCGCCAATGCTCGAGGCGCACCATATCGGCGCGGACGGCATTCTCGGCCTCGACGGACTACAGGACCAGCGCATCCTGTTCGATTTCCTGGAAAATGCGATCACGATCGAGGATATTACCGAACGCCCCCGGGTCAGCGATTTCGAGATCGTGGTGAGCGCGCGGCGCAAGTCCGGCCAGCTGATCTTCACCGACGCGACGCTGGGCGGCAAGCGGATCAGCGTGGTCATCGATACCGGCGCGCAATCGAATATCGGCAACATGGCGCTGCTCAAGCGGCTCGGCGCGTCGCACAAGCTCAGCGCGCAGCAGGCGAGCCTCACCTCGGTCACCGGCCAGACCATCCTTGCCGATGCCGGCCTGGCGCAGGATTTCCGCATCGGGCGCGCGCAGTTCGACTATGTACCCATCGTCTTTGCCGATGCTGACGCGTTTCGCGAGCTGGGCCTGGACAAGACTCCCGCTTTGCTGCTGGGCATGAGCACGCTGCGCCAGTTCAACCGGATGATGATCGATTTCAAGCAGCGCCGGGTGCTGTTCGACATGCCCGAGGCTGCGCGGGTCAGGCGCGATCGCGCGCGGATCTGACGGTC
Source organism: Blastomonas ursincola (assembly GCF_013607875.1). Classification (GTDB taxonomy): domain Bacteria; phylum Pseudomonadota; class Alphaproteobacteria; order Sphingomonadales; family Sphingomonadaceae; genus Blastomonas; species Blastomonas ursincola. The sequence goes on along the minus strand of NZ_VDES01000002.1, from coordinate 780,885 downwards.
AGCACCAGTTCGGCTTGCCGCCGCCATACCAGACGGCCAGCCCTTCGCCGACCAGCGTTTCGCCCAGGCTTGTCCCGTTGCGCGTGACGCGGAACAGCGCGCGGCCATAGCGGTCGGTCGCGCGGTCCGCCGGCTCCAATGCGATCGGCCCGGCGTTGAGCAATTGCTGCATCCGTTGCTTGGCGCGCTGGCCAAGCTGGAATTCGGCATCGCAGCGTGGCGAAGAGATTTCGGGCGTGTCGATATCGGCCACGCGAATCTTCTGTCCCTCCAGCCAGAAGGTGTCGCCGTCGACGACGCAGGTATACCGCGCACCGCCGGCACAGGATGCAAAGCGGAAGGAGCCCCCGCGACCCGGGGCCGAGGCAGCAGAGCCGGTCGCTGCGATCGGTGCGGGCGGACCTTCCTGCGCCTCTAGCAGCTGACGTTGCTGGCGCGAGACGACCCAGGGGTCCGACCACGCCGTCGGCGCGGCAGCGGACGGGACCATCGTCGTCTCGGGCCAGAGCCACGCGTTGAGGTTCCATCCCGCCAGAAGCGCCAGAAGGATGGCGAGCGTCGATATGCGGGCTTCGGTCGCGCGGCTGACGACCCGGTTATGGCGGGTTCGCCGAGAGCCGGGCTGAGAGCGAAAGGCATGGGATCGACGCGCCATCGCCCGAATGTGGGGGCGCGCGGTAAATCAAAGCTTACCTGTGCGACGAAGCGCATCATTTTCCGACGAACAGAAAGCCCACCCCCGCCATGATGCAGGCAAAGGCCGCGAAATGCCGCCAATTGAGTGCCTCGCCGAGCACCGTGACCATGAAGACGCCGAAAACCGTCAGCGCCAGCGCCTCCTGCACCACCTTCAATTGCCCCGGCGTCCAGCCATGCGCGAAGCCGATGCGGTTGGCGGGCACGGCGAAGCAATATTCGACCAGCGCGATGCCCCAGCTGGTCAGGATCACCCAGAACAAGGGCCGCGACGCGGCGGCAGCGGGGCCTCCTTTCAGGTGCCAGTACCAGGCGGTGGTCATGAAGATGTTCGAGATGGTGAGCAGCACCAGGGTGGGGGCAATCTGGCTGGGCATGGACGGCTTTCAGCGGGTGGTGGGAGGGCCTGACGGGGTCGCGGGAGGTAAAGATAAGATAAATCTGTCGTCAACGCCTGCTTAACCTTTGACGACAGGACGTGCTTAACCAGCCCCCTCCCAAATCATGATCAACACCAGATAAATGGGGGTCAGTATGTCACCGGACAGTCTGTTCATTTCGTTCCTGTCGATCTCGCTCGCATCGGTCTTCATGGCTCTGGTCATCGGGACGCGCGGCGACGAAATCCGCAGGATCGCGGCCGCGATCGGAGAAGAGGGCGGCGGGTTCACCCGGCGCAAGGCGACACGCATCGCAGCGGTCGAACGCAAGACCGCGATTGCCGACGAGGCGATGATGGCGCGCGCACGCGGCGAGCGCTTCGTCCCGCCGCGCGACTATGGCGGTCGCTGAGACCGGTCAGCGCGTCGGCGGCTCGGTCAGCCCCAGGTCAATGATGAAACCCAGCACGCCGGTGATGGCGCCGTCCTTGCCGTGACGACAGGTTCCGCGCACGAGAATGTTGCGCATCTCTCCGGCCTCATTGAGCAGCCGGGCGTGAAAGTCGAAATCCTCGCCATGGTCGAGCGCGCGCCGTACCGCCCGCCGAACCTTGGCCCGGTCATCGGGATGATAGGCCAGGATCGCTTCGGACATCGGCGGTTCGCCCAGGCTCCGGTCGCGCGCGTAAATGGCAAATACCTCGTCCGACCAGGCCAGCGACGTTTCCGACCATTCGTAATGCCAGTTGCCGATCCGGCCGGCCGCCAGCGCGTGATCGAGCGCCCGCGCGACGCTGTTGGCATCCGGCGCGGCGGCCCCGAGCTGCCATTGCGCCCGGCGCAACCGGCGCAGCAGCTCGAGCGCGGCCAGCGTCGCCACCAGCGCACACAGCCAGGGCAGATGTTCGATCAGGGTGACGCTCATCGAAATGCGCTATTGCTCGCTGCAGGCTGCCTTGTGCGCCCTGGCATTCTCGACATAATGCGCGACGCCCATGCGCATACCCATGATCGCGGGCTCGGGCAGGTCGCGCATGTACTGCGCGGGCCGCCCGCCCCAGAGCTGGCCTGACGGCATGGCCTTGCCCGGCGTCAGCATCGCGCCGGCCGCCAGCATCGCATCGCTGCCGATGCGGCAGCCGTCCATCACGATCGCGCCCAGGCCCACGAACGCCCGGTCCTCCAGAATGCAGCCATGCACCATCGCCATATGACCAATCAGCACGTCTTCGCCGATGATCGTCGGGAAGCCCTCGGGCGATCCCGGGCGCGGACTGTCGCAATGGATGACGCTGCCGTCCTGCACATTGGTCCGTGCGCCGATGACGATGCGGTTCACGTCTGCCCGGATCACGCAATTGTACCAGATGCTGGCATCGGGGCCGACCTCCACATCGCCGATGATGCGGCAGCCGGGCGCGATGAACGCGCTGTCATGAATGCGCGGAGTCTTGCCGTGCAGGCTGATGATCGAAACATCGTTCATGGTCTCAACCCTTTGCCAGCAGGCGCGCGGCATGCGCGGCGTGGTAGGTCAGAACCCCGCTGCACCCGGCGCGGCGGAAGGCAAGCAGGCTTTCCAGCACCACCGCATCGCGGTCGCCCGCACCGGCGGCGACAAGCGCTTCGATCATCGCATATTCGCCCGACACCATATAGGCATAGACCGGCACGCCGAACGTCTGTTTCACCCGCGAGACGATGTCCAGATAGGGCATGCCGGGCTTGACCATCACGCTGTCCGCGCCCTCGGCTATGTCCATGGCGACCTCGCGCAGCGCCTCGTCGCCGTTCGCCGGGTCCATCTGATAGCCCTTTTTGTTGCCCTTGAGCAGACCACTCGACCCCACTGCATCGCGGAACGGGCCGTAAAAGGCACTCGCATATTTGGCGGCATAGCTCATGATCTGGACATTGTGGTGGCCGTCCGCTTCCAGCGCGGCGCGGATCGCGCCGATGCGGCCGTCCATCATGTCCGACGGCGCGATGATGTCTGCCCCGGCCCGCGCCTGGTTGAGCGACTGGCCGACCAGTATCTCGACCGTCGCATCGTTGAGCACATAGCCCTCGCCGTCGATCAGCCCGTCCTGGCCGTGCGCAGTATAGGGGTCGAGCGCGACATCGGTGAGCACGCCGATGGAATCGTCCAGCGCATCCTTGATCGCGCGGATGGCGCGGCACATCAGATTGTCGGGGTTGAGCGCTTCCGCGCCATCGTCGCTGCGCCGGTCGCCCTGGGTGTTGGGGAACAGGGCGAGGCACGGAATGCCGAGGTCCACCGCCTCCCGCGCGCGCTCGACGATCCCGTCTACCGACCAGCGCGACACGCCGGGCAGCGAGGCGATCGGCTCCTCCGTGCCCGTGCCCTCGGTCACGAACAGCGGCCAGATCAGATTGGCAGGCGACAGGCAGGTCTCGCGCACCATGTCGCGGCTCCACGCGGTGGCACGCGCGCGGCGCAGGCGGGTGGCGGGATAGGCGGAGGCAACAGGTGTAAAGCTCATGGAACAGTCTTAGCGAGTGGACCGGCCGAGGGGAAGCGGTGTTGGGGAGCATGCTGTCGTGCTTGCTGCCAACTCGTCACCCCCGCGAAGGCGGGGGTCCCGCTTCTGGTCCGGAGAACCGAAATAGCGGGATTCCCGCCTTCGCGGGAATGACGGGCACTCTGCGTGTAATGTCTACCCCATCGGCAGCGTCATCGTCGCCCGCAGTCCCTCGACCACACCGCTCGCGCCGCGCCGGTTCTCCAACCGCAGCGCGCCGCCATGCTGGTGCAGGATCGCGCGCGCGAGGGTGAGGCCGAGGCCCGTGCCGCCGGTGGCCATGTTCCGCGAGGCTTCCAGCCGGGTAAAGGGTTCGAACATCCGTTCGATCTGGTCGTCGGGAATGCCGGGGCCGTCATCGTCTATGGTAATGCTCACCCTGCCCGGTATCTGCGCGATACTGACCCGCGCACGCGCGCCATAGCGCACCGCATTGCCGATCAGATTGCGCAGCGCGCGGCGGATCCAGGTCAGCTGCAGCGGCACCACGATGCGCGGCGTATCGGCGAGCGCGACGTCCTGACCGAGATCGCGATATTCGTCGGCGATCATCTCGACCAGCGCACCCAGATTGACCGGCTCGCGCTCCTCGCCGGTCCGGCCGATCCGCGCCAGTGTCAGGATATCGTCGAGCGTGCGGGTGATGTCGTCGATGCTGGCGACCATCCGCTCGCGCTGGCGGTCGTCGGGCACCGATTCGACGCGCACCCGAAGCGCGGCGAGCGGGGTCTTGAGATCATGCCCGATCGCGCCGAGCATCACGTCCTTCTCGTTCAGCATCGCGGCGATGCGCGCGCTCATAGCGTTGAACGAGCGGGTGAGGTCGGCAAGATCGCTGGGCCCGGTCGGCTCGATCGAGCGCGCCTCCTGGGTCCGCTCGAAATGCGCCACGCCTTCGCGCAACGTTCCCATCGATCGGGCGATCCGGCGTGTCAGCCACACGAGCGGGACCAGCATGACCAGATACAGGATTACCGTCTGCCCGATAATCGTCGCCAGAATGCGCACCGAGGCTTCGGGCACGGGCACCCGGACGCTCAGCCACTGTCCGTCGGGCCGCTGGATGGCGATCAGCGCGAGCTTGCTGATCGGGCGATCGTTGCGCCCGCCGATTTCGGCCGCCAGCCGATCGACCCTGCGGGCGCGCGGCGGGGCCGGCATCAGCGCCGCGTCGATCCGCGTGGACGGAACGCCATAGCTCGGCAGAATGGCGGCCAGGCGCGACACCAGGCCGGGCGCGGGCCGCATGTCCGGCTGGACCGGATTGTCGGGGGTCAAGTCGGTGCGGCGCAGCCGGAAGCCGGGTGCGCGCTCGATGCGGCTGCCGAAGCGCTCGCGCAACGGCCGACCCTGCTGCAGGCGATCGGTCGCGGCAATCAGCCGGACCGAAGCCTCGGCCGCGATCCGGTCCAGCGCCTGTTCGCGCTGCGCGCGGACCAGCAGCGCGGCATTGACCAGCTGACCTGCCAGCAGCGCAAAGGCGATGGTGAGTAGCAGCCGCCCGGCAAGGCTCGACGGCCAGAGCCGCTGGAACAGGCTCATGGGGTGTCCGGGCTGGCGAGGCGCCGCACGCGCGCGGCGAGCGTATAGCCGCCCCCCCAGACGGTCTTGATCAGGCGCGGCGAGCGGTTGTCCGCTTCCACCTTCTTGCGCAACCGGCTGATCTGGTTGTCGATCGCGCGGTCGAACAGATGCGCCTCGCGGCCATGCGCGAGATCGAGCAGCTGGTCGCGGTTGAGCACGTGTCCTGCATGTTCGCAGAACACCTGCAGCAGCTTGAACTCGGCGGTGGAAATGGGGACCAGCGCGCCATCGGGATCGGTCAGGCGGCGCTTGACGGTATCGAGCGTCCAGCCGTCGAACTCGAAGCCCTGCGGCTCGTCCTCGGCAGGCTGGGGCACGCGCGCGGCACGGCGCAGCACGGTCTTGATCCGCGCCACCAGCTCGCGCGGGTCGAACGGCTTCACGACATAATCGTCCGCACCGATTTCCAGCCCGATGATGCGGTCCATCGCCTCGCCCTTGGCGGTGAGCAGGATGACCGGCGTTTCGGATTGCGCCGCGACATGGCGGCAGAGGCTCAAGCCATCCTCGCCCGGCATCATGATGTCGAGCAGCAGGATCGAGAAGCGCTGGTCGCGCATCAGCGTGCGCGCCTTCGCTGCATCGCCCGCCTCGGTCACGGCAAAGCCCTGGCCGGTCAGATATTCGGCCAGCGGCTCGCGCAATGTCGGCTCGTCATCGATCAGCAGGATATGGACGGGATCGGTCATCGAATGTCAGCATGTGCCGGGTGCGGGGGAGAAAGGCAACCGGCCCCGGACGCATAGGGGAGTCTGCGCCCGGAGCCTGATGGTCTTGAGCGGCGAAGGTCAGCCCTGGGGTGCGGCCTTGCGCTGCTGCCAGCGCTGTTTCATCGCCTCGCGCGCGGCAGCGCGCTCTTCCTGGGTGATCCTGCCGTCCTTGTTGGTATCGTGTCGGTTGAAGCGCTCGAGCGCTCCCGCCTCGAACTCGGCGAGCGTGATTGCGCCATCCTTGTCGGCATCGAGCCGCATCATGCCGCCGCGCATACCGCCATGGCCACGCATGCCCATTCCGCGACCGCCGCGCTTGCCGCCCATGCGCGCGCCCGGCTCGCCCGGGCCACGATCGGCACGCATCGCCATGCGCTCGGCGCGCTTGGCCTGACGCGCTTCGCGCGCGGCGGTCATCTCGGCAAGGCTGACCTCGCCGCTACCGTCAGTGTCCATCTGCTTGAAACGTTCGGCCATGCGGGCGTCGCGATCGGCCTTGTCGATCTTGCCGTCCTTGTTGAAATCGATGCGTTCGAACATTTTCGCAGCCTGCGCGCGCGCCTCTTCCTGCGTGACGACGCCGTCCTGATTGGCATCGGGTCCGCGCTTCTGGCCCGGGGCGGGCTGCGCCAGCGCCATGCTGCCAGTGAGCAATGCAGCCAGCGCAGCGCCGGCAATGAGGGTCTTCTTCATGGGGGGCATTCCTTCAATTCCGTCTTGGGGGCGGAAGCCGCTCCGGACCAGGCTAGCAGGGGGCAGGTCATGGTCCGAAGCGGCTCCCATGACCGCTGTTCTAGCCCGCTATTGTCGCACAGATTTGCCTTGCGCGCGGCAAAAGTGTCGCAAAGTGTATCGGATCGCGCACCCCGTTCATGCGGGTGCAAGCCTTTTCGCTGCGGCGCAGCATCGGACCGCTTGGCGAATGGCGCGTCTGCTGATAGGCGCAGCCCATGCTTTCGATGAACAACATCACCGTGCGCCTGGGCGGCCGCACCATATTGGACGGCGCAACGGCGGCGATCCCGCCGGGCAGTCGTGTCGGCCTGATCGGCCGCAACGGCGCAGGCAAGTCGACGCTGATGAAGGTGATGATCGGCGAGCTCGAGCCCGATGACGGCGAGATCGAGATGCCCCGGCTCGCACGGCTGGGTTATGTCGCGCAGGAAGCACCGCATGGCGACAGGACGCCGCTCGATACCGTGCTCGCCGCCGATGTCGAGCGCACCGCCCTGCTCGAAGAGGCGGAGACCTGCACCGATCCCGACCGGCTGGGCGATGTGCACGAACGCCTGCTCGCGATCGACGCGTACAGCGCGCCCTCGCGCGCGGCGATCATCCTCACCGGCCTAGGCTTCGACGAGGAGATGCAGAACCGCCCGCTCGACAGCTTTTCGGGCGGCTGGAAGATGCGCGTCGCCTTGGGCGCGCTGCTGTTCTCGCAGCCCGATGTGCTGCTGCTCGACGAGCCGTCGAACCATCTCGATCTCGAAGCGACGGTCTGGCTGGAGAATTTCCTCAAGGCCTATCCCGCCACGCTGATCGTTATCAGCCACGAGCGCGACCTGCTCAACAATGTCGTCGACCATATCCTGCACCTGCAGGGCGGCAAGGTGACGCTCTATCCCGGCGGCTATGACAGTTTCGAGCGCCAGCGCGCCGAACGCGCGGCGCAGCTCGCCGCCGCGAAACAGGCGCAGGACGCCCAGCGCGCCAAGCTGCAGGACTATATCGCGCGCAACTCGGCCCGCGCCTCCACCGCAAAGCAGGCCCAGTCGCGCGCGAAAATGCTCGCCAAGATGCAGCCGATCACCGCATTGATCGAAGACCCGTCGCTGAGCTTCGATTTCCCGAGCCCCTCAGAGCTCAAGCCGCCATTGATCACGCTCGATCTGGCAGCGGTGGGCTATGCCGAGGCCAAGCCGATTTTGCAGCGGCTGAACCTGCGGATCGATCCCGACGACCGGGTCGCGCTGTTGGGGCGCAACGGTAACGGCAAGACCACGCTCGCGCGCCTCCTTGCCGCACAGCTCGCGCCGATGGACGGCGCGATGAACACCGCGGGCAAGATGCAGGTGGGCTATTTCACCCAGTATCAGGTCGAGGAGCTGGAGGCGGACAGCACCCCGCTCGAGCAGATGACCCGCGCGATGCAGGGCAAGACCCCGGCGGCAGTGCGCGCACAGCTCGGCCGGTTCGGCTTTTCGGGCAACCGCGCGACATCGCAGGTCGGCACATTGTCGGGCGGCGAGCGCGCGCGGCTGGCGCTGGCGCTGATCACCCGCGATGCGCCGCACCTGCTCATCCTCGACGAGCCGACCAACCACTTGGACGTCGATGCGCGCGAGGCTTTGGTCCAGGCGCTCAACGACTATTCGGGCGCGGTGCTGCTGATCAGCCACGACCGTCACATGGTCGAGCTGACCGCCGACCGGCTGGTGCTGGTCGATAACGGTACCGCCACCGAATATGCGGGCAGCATGGACGATTATATCGACTTCATCCTGGGGGTGAACCAGCCCAAGGGCGAGGCGAAGCCCAAGGCGAAGAAGGACAAGAAGGCCGAGGCCGAACGCCGCGAACAGCTGCGCCAGGTCCGCGCCAAGGTCAGCGCGGCCGAAAAGCAGATCGCGACGCTCCAGGCGAGGATGAGCGAGATCGACCGCGCGATGTTCGATCCCTCTTCGGCGAGCGGCGAACTGGCCAAGCTGACGATGAGCGAGCTCTCGCGCCGTCGCTCGAAGATCGCGGACGAACTGGCAGAGGTCGAGGCGAGTTGGCTCGAGAGCAACGAAATGCTCGAGACGCTGGAATAGGCTTGCCGGGCGCTCCTGACTGGTTTAACCGAGCGATTAAACCAGTTGGAGAGGAGCCTGAACATGGCCGAAGCCTATATCATCGATGCCGTCCGCACCCCGCGCGGGGTCGGCAAGCCCGGCAAGGGCGCGCTGTCGCACCTGCACCCGCAGGATCTCGCCGCCACCGTGCTCAGGGCGATCAAGGAGCGCAACGGCCTCGACACCGCCACCGTCGATGACGTGATCTGGTCGACCTCGACGCAGAAGGGCAAGCAGGGCGGCGATCTCGGCCGCATGGCGGCGCTCGCGGCGGGCTATGACATCAAGGCGAGCGGCATGACGCTGGACCGGTTCTGCGGCGGCGGCATCACCTCGGTGAACCTTGCCACGGCTGCGATCATGTCGGGCATGGAAGACTGCGTCATCGCCGGCGGCACCGAGATGATGAGCTATACCCAGGTCGTTGCTGCGGCCGAGGCGAATGCCGGCATGCCTCCGCCGCTGATGGGATCGCACAACCCTGCGCTCGACGAACTGCACCCGCAATCGCACCAGGGCGTTTGCGGCGATGCCATCGCCTCGATGGAGGGCATTTCGCGCGAGGACCTCGATGCGCTGGCGCTGGTCAGCCAGCAGCGCGCCGCGCGCGCGATCGCCGAAGGCCGGTTCGACAAGTCGGTGGTGCCGGTGCACAATCCCGATGGCAGCGTCGCGCTCGACAAGGAAGAATTCCCCCGGCCCGATACCACTGCCGAGAGCCTCGCTGCATTGAAGCCCGCCTTTGCCGGCATGGCCGATTTCGAGATCGGCGGCACCACCTTCCGCAAGCAGATCAACCGCCGCTATCCCGATCTCAAGATCGAGCATGTCCATCACGCGGGCAACAGCTCGGGCGTGGTCGATGGCGCCGCCGCGCTGTTGCTGACCTCGAAGGATTATGCCGACAAGCACGGCCTCAAGCCCCGCGCGCGCGTCGTTACCTATGTCAACATGGGCGATGACCCGACGCTGATGCTCAACGCGCCCGTCCCTGCGGCCAAGAAGGCGCTCGAGCGCGCTGGCCTTTCCAAGGACGATATCGACGTCTGGGAAATCAACGAAGCCTTCGCCGTGGTCGCCGAAAAGTTCATCCGCGACCTCGATCTCGACCGCGAGAAGGTGAACATCAACGGCGGCGCGATGGCGCTGGGTCATCCCATCGGGGCGACCGGATCGATGCTGATCGGCACCGCGCTCGACGAGCTCGAGCGTTCGGGCGGCCGCTATGGCCTGATCACGATGTGCGCGGCGGGCGGCATGGCGCCTGCGATCATCATCGAGCGGATCTGACGGACATGCAGGCGGTGGGCGCGGCTCAGACGAGCGCGTTCACCGCTGCCATGAACGGGCCGATCGAGACGGGCTTGGAGACATAGCCCTCGGCCCCCGCGGCGCGGATGCGGTCCTCGTCGCCCTTGCCGGCATAGGCTGTCACCGCCATGATCGGGATCAGGCGCAGGTCGCGATCGGCCTTGATCGCCTCGATGAGCTCCAGCCCGCTGACATGCGGCAACTGGATGTCCATGATGATCAGCCCCGGCACGAACTGGCGCGCGCGCTCCATCACCTCGCGGCCATCGGCCAGCCCCTCGACCGCGAAGCCGTGTGCGCTGAGCAGATCGCAGAAAAGTTTGCGATTAAGGTCGTTGTCCTCGACAACCAGCACTCTTTTTGCCACTGAACCGCTTATCCAATTCTGCCGGGTCGAACTATCCGGGGGCGTTGATAACAACTGGGGATGTAGGCGAAAGCCGTGGGCGACACAATCGGTGCAGGCGAGCACGGAAAGGATGACGCAGCCACTCTCGCGCTGATGGCACTGGGATGGCTGCTCGTTGATCAGGACCGCGCTTCGCGGTTGCTGGCGCTGACCGGCATGACGGCGGAAGACCTGCGCGAAGGGGCCAACAGCCCGCGCATCCTGTCCGAGATCATCCGCTATCTGGAGGGCTATGAAGCCGATCTGGTGGCGGCGGCAGATGCGATCGGCACGACGCCGGTGCGGCTGGTCAATGCGCGGATCGAGCTGGAACGCCAGCATTGAACGAGATGGAGTATTGATGAGCGCGACGAATTCCCCTTCCCGCCCCCTGCTGGTCACCGATTGCGACGAGGTGCTGCTCTACATGGTCGCGCCGTTCAAGGCGTGGCTGGACGAGGAACACGATATCGATTTCGACTTTTCGGGCGGCGATTTCGCCAAGGCCTTGATCGACCGCAAGACGCGCGAGGCGGTGAAGCCTGGCGATATCTGGCCGCTGCTGGGCGCATTTTTCGATACCGAGATGCACCGCCAGACGCCCATCACGGGCGCGGTCGAGGCGCTGAAGGCGATCGGCGAACATGCCGATATCGTCGTGCTGACCAATCTGATGGATAACCGCCAGCAGGCGCGCAGCGAGCAGCTCGCGCGGTTCGGCCTCCACCACCGCGTGGTGTGCAACCAGGGGCCGAAGGGCGAGCCGCTCAAGCGCATCGTCGAGGAGCACAATCCCAGCGTCGCGATCTTTGTCGACGACTTGCCCCAGCATCATGAATCCGCCGCCGAGCATGTGCCGCATGTCTGGCGGCTGCACATGGTGGGCGAGGAAGGCCTTGCGCCGCATATCGCCTGCGCTGCCAATGCCGGGCACGCCCATGCACGCATCGACCGTTGGGACGAGGCGCTCGCCTGGATCCTCGAGCGCTTCGCACACGGCGCACAAGCGCCCGGCATTCAGGCCGCCGCCTGATCCCCTTTTCCTGCAGGACTTGAAACGACCATGACCGATACGATCGAACAAAAACTTGCCGAACTGGGCGTCGAACTGCCCCAGCCCGCTGCACCCGTCGCGTCCTATGTCCCGGCGGTCGAGGTGGGCGGCCTGCTATATATCTCGGGCCAGCTGCCCTTTATCGACGGCAAGGTCGTCACCGGACGGCTCGGCGAGAATGTCTCGCTCGAGCAGGGCGAGGCCGCCGCGCGCGCCTGCGGCATCATGCTGATCGCGCAGATGAAGGCGGCGCTGGGCTCGCTCGACCGAGTGGAGCGGATCGTCAAGCTCGGCGCGTTCATCTCGAGCACGCCCGAGTTCACCGCCCAGCCCAAGGTCGCCAATGGCGCATCGGACCTGATGGTGCAGGTGTTCGGCCCCGCAGGTCAGCATGCGCGCAGCGCCGTCGGCGTGCCGGTGCTGCCGCTGGGCGCTGCGGTGGAGATCGATGCCATTGTCGCCGTTCGGCCTGCTTGACCGCTGGCTGGCCCCCGCGCCAGCGCAGCGACGCATCGCCTGGCTGGGCGAGCAGCCTTATGCCCATCGCGGCCTGCATGACGGCATGTGGGATGGCCCGGTGCTGGAAAACGCCCTGCCCGCCTTCACCGCGGCGATCGCGGCCGGCCATGGCATCGAATGCGATGTCCAGCGCAGCGTCGACAACCGCGCGGTGGTGTTTCACGATTTCTCGCTCGGTCGGCTGACGCTGGCGCAGGGCCGGGTCGCCAGCAAGACGGCGGCGGAACTGACGCAAATCCGCCTGCTCGGCCAGAATGGCGCGATTGCGGAGCTGGGCGCGGTGCTGGGCGTGGTGCGCGGTCGCGCGCCGATCCTGATCGAGATCAAGACCGAAAGCGGTCATGTCGCGCCCCTGTGCCTCGCGGTACGCCGCGCGCTGGAAGGCTATGGCGGCAAGGCGGCGGTGATGAGCTTCGATCCTGCCGTCAGCGCCTGGTTCCGGCGCCAGGCCAAGCACATCACCCGTGGCCTGGTCATCACCGAAGAGGAGGCACGCGGCTGGAAGGGCAATCTGCGCCGCCATCGCGACCTGTGGCAGGCCAAGCCCGATTTCCTCGCCTACGACATTCGCGACCTGCCAAGCAGCTTCGCGACCGCCCAGCGCGCGCGAGGCCTGCCGGTGCTGACCTGGACCGTGCGCACCGACGAGCAGTACGCGATCGCGGCGGAATATGCCGACGCACCGATTTACGAGCGAGGCCAGCCCCAGCCATGAGCGAGCGTGCGATCACCGCCGAGGTCGGTCGCAGCATTGCCGCGCTGGATGCGGCGCAATGGGATGCGCTGGCCGGACCCGACAATCCGTTTGTCAGCCACGCCTTTCTCAGCCTGCTCGAGCAATCGGGCAGCGTCGGGCGCGGTACGGGGTGGAACCCCGCGCCGATCACGATCAAAGGCGAGGATGGCCGGCTGGTCGCCGCGCTGCCCGCCTATCTGAAGAGCCACAGCCAGGGCGAATATGTCTTCGACCATAGCTGGGCGCATGCCTGGGAGAATGCGGGCGGGCACTATTATCCCAAGCTGCAGATTTCGGTGCCGTTCACGCCCGCAACCGGTCCGCGCCTGCTGCTCGCGGATCCGCAATGGGCGCCCGCCATCCTGAGCGCCGCCGAAAATCTCGCCGACCAGAACGGCCTCTCCTCGGTCCACGCGACCTTTATCGAGCCCGCGCAACTGCCGCTGTTCGAACAGGCGGGCTGGCTGATGCGGTCGGACACGCAGTTCCACTGGCATGACGAAGGCTATGGCGATTTCGAGGGCTTTCTCGGCTCGCTCACCTCGCGCAAGCGCAAGGATCTGCGCAAGGAACGGGCCAGGGCGCAGGAAGGTGTGGAGATCGTCCACCTGACCGGCGACGCCATCACCGAGGCGCATTGGGACGCGTTCTGGATCTTCTACCAGGATACCGGCGCGCGCAAATGGGGCCATCCGTACCTGACCCGAGAGGCGTTCAGCCTGATGGGCCGGAATATGGCCGACCGCATCCTGCTGATCCTGGCCCAGGTCGAAGGTCACCCGATCGCCGGCGCGCTCAACTTCATCGGCAGCGACACGCTCTATGGCCGCTATTGGGGCTGCACCGTCGACAAGCCGTTCCTGCATTTCGAGCTATGCTATTATCAGGCGATCGACGCGGCGCTAGCGCGCGGCCTCAAACGCGTCGAGGCAGGCGCGCAGGGCGGGCACAAGATGGCGCGCGGCTATGCGCCCGAGCTCACCTGGTCGGCACATTATCTCCCCGATCCAGGATTTCGCCGCGCGGTCGCCGATTTCCTCGAGCGCGAGCGCGCCGCAGTCGCTGCCGATCGCGAGATGCTGACCGAGATGCTGCCTTTCCGCAAGGGCGAGCGACAGGCTTGACGCGGGCCGCAACCGGGCGCACGATCCGCGCTAGACACCCATCCAAGCCCTTGTTCTTCCAATAGAAAGCCTGCCCCATGCGCACGATCCGTCTTGCCGCCCTGTTGCTTGCTTGTGCCAGCCCCGCCCCCCTGCTGGCGCAGAATGTGCCCGATACGCGGCTGACCGGGCAGGACCTGTTCTCGCTCGAGGTCGCCGCCGATCCGCAGATCTCGCCCGATGGCAGCAGGACCGCGTTCGTGCGCCGCGCCAATGACGTGATGAGCGACAAGGCGGTCTCGTCGATCTGGCTGATCGACAATGCCAGCGGCGAACTGACCCCGCTTGCCGCCGGACCCGGCAGTCACAGCCAGCCGCGCTGGTCGCCCGACGGCAAGCGCCTGGCCTATGTCTCGACGGCCGAGGGCGGCGCGCCGCAGCTTTATGTCCGCTGGGTCGGCACCGGCCAGTCGGTGCGGATCACGGGGCTTCCCGAAAGCCCCGGCAATATCGCCTGGTCGCCCGATGGCAGCCAGATCGCGTACACGATGTTCGTGCCCGCCGAGGGTCTGAAGCTCGGCAAGGCGCCCGAAAAGCCCGAGGGTGCGACCTGGGCTGCGCCGCTCGAGACCTATGACCTGCTGACCTATCGCGCGGATGGTGCGGGCTATCTCAAGCCCGGTTTCGACAAGATCTTCGTCGTGCCCGCCACCGGCGGCGCGCCCCGCCAGCTGAGCTTCGGCGATTATCATGACGGCGGCGGCCTCACCTGGAGCAAGGACGGCCAGACGCTCTATTTCTCCGGAAACCGTTCGCCCAATTGGGAAAACGACCCGCAGGACGCCGAGATCTATGCGCTCGACATCGCCACCGGCAGCATCACCGCGCTGACCGATCGCGACGGGCCGGACGCATCGCCCGTCGTCTCGCCCGATGGCAGCCGGATCGCCTATCTCGGTTTCGACGACAAGCTGCTCGGCTATCACAACGCGCAAGCCTATGTGATGAACCGCGACGGCAGCGGCAAACGTGCGGTAGCCCCGTCGCTCGACCGCAGCATCGATGCGATGGTCTGGGCGCCCGACGGCCAGGCGCTGATCGCGCAATATGACGATCATGGCGAAACGCTGGTCGCGCGCATCGGCCTCAACGGATCGGTGCGCGAGATCGTGCGCGGGCTGACCGGCCCGGCGCTCGACCGGCCCTATTCGGGCGGATCGTTCAGCGTCGCGAAGAATGGCGCGATCGCCTATTCGGGCGGCAATGCGACCAAGCCTGCCGATGTCATGCTGGCGAATGGGGGCAGAACGCGGATGCTCACCCGGCTCAACCAGTCACTGATGGCATCAAAGCGGCTGGGCGAAGTGCGCAAGATGACCGTCGCCTCGTCGTTCGATGGCCGCGAGATCGAAGGTTGGCTGACCCTGCCGCCGGGCTATGCAGCAGGGCAGCGCGTGCCGCTTGTGCTGGAAATCCATGGCGGACCCTTCGCTGCCTATGGCCCGCATTTCTCGACCGACAACCAGCTCTATGCCGCTGCAGGCTATGCCGTGCTCTCGGTCAATCCGCGCGGATCGACCAGCTATGGCGCGGAATTCGCCAACCTCATCCACCATGCCTATCCGGGCAATGACTATGACGATCTGATCTCGATGGTCGACAAGGCGATTGCCGATGGCGTTGTCGATCCCGACCAGCTGTTCGTCACCGGTGGTTCAGGCGGCGGGGTGCTGACCAGCTGGATCGTCGGCAAGACGACGCGGTTCAAGGCCGCGGCCACCCAGAAACCGGTGATCAACTGGACCAGCCAGGCCCTGACCGCCGATGGCCCGGCCTTTTTTGCGAAATACTGGTTCGGCAAGCTGCCCTGGGAGGACCAGGCGAGCTATTGGGCGCGCTCGCCGCTGTCGCTGGTCGCCAATGTGAAAACGCCGACGCTGGTGGTCGTCGGCAGCGAGGATTATCGCACCCCGGTGAGCGAGTCAGAGCAATATTATACCGCGCTCAAGCTGGTCGGCGTGCCCACGGCGCTGGTCAAAGTGCCAGGCGCCAGCCATAGCGGAATCGCGGCGAGGCCGTCGCAGAGCGCGGCCAAGGCTTCGGCGATCATCGCCTGGTTCGAACGCTACCGAAAGGCAGCGCGCTGACCCGATCAGGCGGCGCGCGCTGCAATCTGCTGGAGCCAGGCGCGGGCTTCGCGCTGGGCTTCGGCGATCTGCCTTGCGGTCATCTCTTCGGAGATTTCGGCCCGGCAGAGCTGGCTTTCCTCATGGCCCTTCACGGCAGCGAGGTTGAACCATTTGTGCGCCTCGATCAGGTCGACATTGACGCCGTGCCCGCCGGTGGAGAACGCCACGCCCAGTTCAAAATAGGCGTTGATATCGCCGCGCGCGGCCGCCGCGAGCTTACTCTCGATCAAAAAGGTCGCAGACTTCAGACTGTTTGCCATCTCACATGCCCCTCTATTGCATGGCCGGTTTTTCCGACGGGGCAAGATTGGGAAACCATGGTGAAGAAATGGTTAATTCGGCAGATACCATGCCAAAAGTTTTACAATCATCGCGGGGCTACCGGCATATTGTCGATCAGACGCGTGCGCCCAATGCGCGCAGCGACCAGCAGACGGCCGGGCCTGTTGGCCTCTTCCAGAGGTTCCAGCGTCAGGGAATCGGCCAGCGTGACGTAATCGACCGAGGCGAATCCGGCCGAAAGCAAGGCCTGCTCGATGCCCTCAAGCGCGACCCTGACAGGTCCTCCCGCCTCGATCACCGCGATCCCCGCCTGCATCGCGCGCGGCAGCATCGCCGCAGCGGCGCGTTCCTCGCTGCTGAGATAGGCGTTGCGCGATGACAGCGCCAGGCCGTCGGCATCGCGCACCGTCGGCACGCCGATGATGTCGAGCCCGAAATTGAGGTCGCGCGCCATCGCACGGATGACCGCCAGTTGCTGGTAATCCTTCTCGCCGAACAGCGCCATGTCGGGCTGAACCTGGTTGAACAGCTTGGCGACCACCGTCGCGACACCATCGAAATGGCCTGGCCGCGCCGCGCCGCACAGCCCGTCGCTGACCCCGGCCACGCTGATATTGGTTGCGAAGCCCGCGGGATAGACCTGCTCGACATCGGGCGCCCACAGGATCGCCACGCCCGCCTCGCTCAGCATGGCGGCATCGCTGTCCTCCTGGCGCGGATAGGCATCGAGATCCTCGTTGGCACCGAACTGCTTGGGATTGACGAAGATCGACACCACGACATGGTCGGCACGCTGCTTGGCTTCCTTCACCAGCTGCATATGCCCGGCGTGCAGCGCCCCCATGGTGGGCACCAGCGCGACATGCCCGCCCTGCCCCCTGAGCAGCGACACCGCCGACCGCAGCCTGTCAACCCGACGTAAGATTTGCACCTTGGTAAAGCCTCCGATAGGGAACGCGGCAACATCGCCGGGCGGATGGCCCAAGCGATTCACACTGCAGCACTGGCACAATCATGGGCCTGCTGGAAGGGGCTGGAAAGACCATGGACATGATGACGCGCAAGGCGTCTCCGCATCACATCGTGTTTGCCAATGAAAAGGGCGGCACCGGCAAATCGACCAGCGCGGTGCATGTCGCCGTCGCCTTGTCGTATCTGGGCTTTCGCGTCAGCGCGATCGACCTCGATCCGCGCCAGCGCACGCTGCACCGCTATCTGGAAAACCGCGTCCAGACCCAGCAGCGCCGCGGCATCGAGCTGCCCACGCCGAAGTTCGAGGTGTTCAAGGACGACAACCAGGCGCGGCTCGAACAGATGGTCGAAGCGCTGAGCGGCGATTGCGATTTCCTGGTCTATGACACGCCGGGGCGCGACGACAAGTTCGCGCGCTTCGTCGCCACCCGCGCCGACACGCTGGTCACTCCGCTCAACGACAGCTTCGTCGATTTCGACCTGATCGGCCAGGTCGATCCGGAAAATTTCAAGGTCCGCCGCCTGAGCTTCTATGCCGAGCTGATCTGGGAAGCGCGCAAGGCGCGCGCCAAGACCGACGGGATCGAGATCGACTGGGTGGTCCTACGCAACCGCACCCAGCAGACCGACGCGCGCAACAAGCGCAGGCTCGATGCCGCGCTCGCCGAATTGTCGAAACGCGTCGGCTTCCGCTATGTCCAGGGCCTGTCCGAGCGCGTGGTCTATCGCGAACTCTTCCCCTCGGGCCTCACGCTGCTCGACAAGGGCCATCTCGCGGACCTCGGCACCAGCCACATCATCGCGCGGCAGGAATTGCGCGAGATGGTCTCCGCGCTCAACCTGCCGGGCGTGGGCAGCCGCTCGCCGGAACGGCAGCCGCAGCTGATCTGATCAGGGCTTTTTCATCAGCTTGAGCGTCATCGCGGTCATCGCCTCGGCGGCGGTCGCGATGACGGTATCGGCCTCGGGCGCCCAGAACGGGCTGTGCAGCGAGGGCATTTCAATGCCCTCCTTCTTCGCCTTGGTATATTCCGCCAAAGGCACCCCGCCGACCCAGAAGATCATGCTCTTGATATTGTCCGGATCGGCCCGGTAGAAACGGCTGAAATCCTCGCCGCCCATCGATGGCGCGACCTGCGCGACGCGCTGTTCGCCGAACCGGCCTTTCAGGAACGTGCCGATCTCGGTGGTGAATTCGGGGCTGT
This sequence comes from Blastomonas ursincola, assembly GCF_013607875.1. Taxonomy (GTDB): domain Bacteria; phylum Pseudomonadota; class Alphaproteobacteria; order Sphingomonadales; family Sphingomonadaceae; genus Blastomonas; species Blastomonas ursincola. The sequence continues at coordinate 762,379 of NZ_VDES01000002.1, read as the reverse complement.
TATAGACCGCCGGGGTGAAGGTATCGGCAAGCTTGACCTCGGGCATCCTGTCCTCGGGCACGCCGGCGGCAATCGCCTCTCCCTTCGCGATCCGCTTGATCCCGTCGAGGATCTTCGCGCGGGTCTCGTCCGAATAGCTGCGCACGGTCAGCAGCAGCGTCGCCTCGTCCGAGATGATATTGTGCTTGGCGCCTGCCTGGAAGCTGCCGACGGTGACCACGGCAGCATCCTGCGGATCGAGCTCGCGGCTGATCAGCGTCTGCAGCGTGGTGACGATGCGCGCGGCGAGCACGATCGGGTCCTTGGTCGATTGCGGATAGGCGCCGTGCCCGCCCAGACCCTTCACCTTGATGTCGACGCTGTCGACATTGGCGAGCGCGAAGCCCGGCGTATAGCCGATGAAACCGGCCGGGGCCTGCGCGGCATCGTGAAAGCCCAGCACATATTGCGGCTTGGGAAAGCGCGTGAACAGCCCGTCATTGAGCATCGCCACCGCGCCCGAGCCGATCTCCTCCGCCGGCTGCAGGATCATCACCAGCGTGCCCGACCATTCGGCCTTGCGCTTGACCAGCTGCCGCGCGGTCGCGACCCAGCCGGTCATGTGCGTGTCGTGGCCGCAGGCGTGCATCACCCCGGTCTCGATCCCCGCCGGGCTCATCGCGCGCACCTTGCTGGCAAAGGGCAGCCCGGTCTGTTCGACCACCGGCAGCCCGTCCATATCAGCGCGCAGCATTACCACCGGGCCGGGGCCGTTCTTCATCACCGCGACCACGCCGGTCTTGCCGACGCCCTCGGTCACCTCGAAGCCCAGCCTGCGCGCTTCGACGGCGAGCTTCTTGGCGGTGCGCACTTCCTGGAAGCTCAGTTCCGGATTGGCGTGCAGGTCGCGGTACAGGTCCATCAGCCCCGACATATCGGCGGCGATATCGGCACGGATCGTGTCCTGCGCAGCGAGTGGCGTGGCTGCGACAAGCGCGAGGGCGGATGCGGCAACAGCGCGCGCGAGAAACTTGGCGACCGGCATGAGTGTCTCCCCAGACATGTGTTGGGGTCAGGCTAACGCCTTGATGCGGTTACGCCAATGGGTTTCCGCCCGTCATTCCCTCGAACGTGGGAATCCCGCTTTTGCGTATCCGGGGAAATGGAAAGCGGGCCCCCGCCTTCGCGGGGGTGACAACGAGGGCGGCCCTTATTTCACGGGCCGCAGATCGATAATGTCCATCGTCGATTCGTAATAGGGCCGCGGAAAGACGATCCGCCAGCGATCCTTGCCGATCCGTTCGACCGTGCCCGCCAGATCGCGCTCCTTGTCCTGGCCATAAGGCACAAGCCCGGCATCGTCGCCGAGCATCAGCGACCCCAGGAACACGCCGCTGCGCTTCGTGTCCGCATGGATATAGCCGACCGGGCGCTGCGATCCGGTGAGCTTGACGAACTGCCTCTTGTCGCCGCTGCCATAGATGGCGCAGACGAAATCGGGATAGGCGATGAACGCCAGATACTGGCCGCCCAGCTTGTGCGTGGCGCACCGGTATTTGCCCTCGGGCGGCAGCGGGTCGGCAAGGCGCGTGTCCGGATCGTAGAGCAGCGGATTCTTCGCCAGCTCGCCCGCATATTCCGACGCGCGAACCTCCTTGAGCGCAGCGGCGAAAGTCGCATCCCGGTCCTTCAGCCGCGCGGCATCGGCGGGGGTGGCGACATCCTGCCAGCGCTCCGCTATGGCCGCGCTGGTGCCCAGCAACAGCGCAGATGCGCCCAGCACTTTCAGGATCATTGCCATATCGCCTCTCCCGCCGATCTGCTCATGCGGCTCTATTTGTGCGGCGCAAGATCGAACGCGGCGGTCTTTCCGTCCAGAATGTTCTGCGCCAGGATGTCGCCTTTCTGCATCGTCGCGCGCACTGCGTCTATGCCCTGCTGCCAGTGCACCTCCATCGTCGCGCGCGAGAATTCGAAATCGCGCATCCCGCTCTCCCATTTCTGCACCTTGTAGATCAGGTGCACGATGTTGACCGCATTGTCGGTCACCAGTGCCCGCACGCGCTGCACATCGGGCTGGCTGCACATGTCGGCAGGCAACATCGACAGCACGTTGCGCAGCGCCGCATGCTCCTTGCGCAGCTTGAGATAATAATCGGTCACCTGGCGGGTGCGGCTCGAATAGCGGATGTCCTTCTCGCGGCTCATGACATCGGCGAACTTGGTCGGCACCTCGCCCTTGGCGGGGAAGAGATCGACCTGGAAGGCGAGCATGTCGCTGGTCTGGTTCTCGAGCACATAGGCCAGCGGCGTGTTGCTGACCAAACCGCCGTCCCAGTAATATTTGCCGTTGATCTCGATCGGCGGAAAGCCCGGCGGCAGCGCGCCGGAGGCCAGGATATGCCGCGCGTCGATGGTCTGCGGGCCTTGCGGATCGCGCGTGTCGAAATAATAGAAATTGCCCGATTCCACGTTCACCGCGCCGACCGAAAAGCGCACCGGCCCGTTGTTGAGCCTGTCCCAATCGACGAACCGATCGAGCGTCTTGGCCATCTCGCTGGTATCGTACATGCTGACCGCCGCTGGCGTGCCCGGCCAGGCCATTGGCGCAGGGATCAGGTGCGGGCGGAAGAAGCCCGGCACGCCGACCGTCGCTGCGGCAGCGGCGCCTGCAAAATGGTTGATCTCGCGCAGCGCGTCGCTGTCCCCCCAGACGAAATTTGGCGCACCCGAGGTGATGAGCTCCCAGAACTCGCGCAGGCGCTGGCATGCGACTTGCGGCTCGTTGCCCGCGATGATCGCCGAGTTGATCGCGCCGATCGAGATGCCCGCGACCCAGTCGATCCGTACATTCTGACGCACCAGTTCGCTGAACACGCCCGCCTGATACGAGCCGAGCGCGCCGCCGCCCTGCAGCAGCAAGGCGACCGTCGGCGGCAAAGGCACCGCGGCCGATTGCAGGTCCATCTGTTCGAGCGATGCGGGCATTCCAGTTTCTCCAGGGCATGGGGCAGCGCATTTATGCCGCACTGCACAATAGACCAGTTCGGAAAAAAATCGATGGTGCTAAATCGCACCTTCCGGTGTTACTGTTCGAAGCCAAGCCGCAAAAGGGAACAGCGCCGGTCATGAAGCTCGACGATTATCGCACCAGCGACAATATTTCCGATCAGCGCGGCGGTGGCGGCGGCGGCTTCAACCTTCCCATCGGCGGCGGCAAGATGGGGATCGGCACGGTCATCATCTTGGGCATCGCGGCCCTGGTCTTCGGCATCAACCCCATGGACCTGATGCAGGGCGGCGGCCTGCCCGGCGGCGCGCCTGTCCAGACCCAGCAGGGCGGACAGAATGCCGCGCAGAGCTGCGCGGTCGATGAAAAGAGCAAGTTCAGCTGCCAGGTGCTCGCCAGCACCGAGGACACCTGGGGCGCGATCTTCCGCGAACAGGGGCAGCAATATCAGCCCGCCACGCTGACCTTCTATGACCGCAACGGCCGCTCTGGCTGCGGCGCGGCGCAGAGTGCAATGGGGCCATTCTACTGCCCGGCGGACAATGGGATCTATCTCGACACCAGCTTTTTCGACGAGCTCGCCACGCGCTTCCAGGCGGCGGGAGATTTCGCCCAGGCCTATGTCATCGCGCACGAGGTCGGCCATCATATCCAGACGATCACCGGGCGCTCGAACGAGGTCCGCCGCGCGCAACAGGCAGCGAGTGAGGCTGAAGGCAACGAGCTGCAGGTGCGCATGGAGCTGGAGGCGGACTGCTATGCCGGGGTGTGGGCGGCGCGCAACCGCGACCGCATCGAGCCGGGCGATATCGAGGAAGGGCTGACCGCCGCCAATGCCATCGGCGACGATACGCTGCAAAAGGCGGCAGGACGCAGGCCCGTTCCGGAAAGCTTCACGCACGGCACCTCGGCCCAGCGCATGGCCTGGCTCAAGAAGGGGCTGACGACCGGCGATCCGGCGCAGTGCGACACGTTCAGTGCGGCACGGTTGTAACTGGGCGCATCGTTTGCCGGTATGATGCGTATGCGCTGAGACGGGCGTCGCATGCGACGCCGATGCAACAGGGGAAGAACCATGCGCCACACCGTTACCGCCATCGTAACACTCGCACTTCTGGGCACGGCCCTGCCCGCCGCTGCCCAGAATCAGGCGGCCGATCGCCCCAAGACCACTGAGAAAATGGCCGAGGATGTCGTCACCCAGCCGGCGCAGGATGTCGGCATCGACAAGAAGGACATTCCGGAAAATCTGCTGCGCATCCAGGACAAGCCCTATTCGCTCGCGGGCATCAAGACCTGCGCGCAGATCCGCAGCGCCATTGGCGACATGGACGCGGTGCTGGGCGAGGATCTCGATGTCGTCAACGAAGCCAGCCGCGACGAGAAGCGCAAGCAGACCGCAGGCCGGGTCGGCGGCATCATCGTCAACTCGATCATCCCCTTTCGCGGCGTGATCCGCGAGATTTCCGGCGCGGCGGCGCAGGAGCGGCGGTACAATGCCGCCGTCTATGCCGGTGTCGTGCGCCGCAGCTTCCTCAAGGGCGTCGGCCTGCAGCGCGGCTGCAAATATCCTTCCGCCCCCGAGCCGAATGCAGTGAAGTAAACTCAGCCCTTGATGAAATGCCGTTCTCCGGCGAAAGCCGGAGTCCAGCAGCGGGGCGGTTCCATGCCGCCTTATCCGATTCCGGCTTTCGCCGGAAGGCGGCAGTGACATCAAGGTGGGCACAACATGCGACGTTTTCCGGTGCGGCGGCTTGGCGATTGCCACACGGTCGATGATTTCCGCGAGCTGGCGCGCCGCAAGCTGCCCTATCCGGTGTTCCACTATATCGACGGGGCCGCCGATGACGAGGTGACGCGCAACCGCAACACTCAGGCCTATGAAGACTGCGATCTCGTTCCCAATGTGCTCGCGGGCGTTGCCGATATCGACATGTCGACCACGCTGATGGGCCGCAAGATCGACATGCCGCTGTTCCTCTCCCCCACCGCATTGCAGCGGCTGTTCCACTGGCGCGGCGAGAAGGCGGTGGGTGCGGCCGCCGAGAAATTCGGCACCTTCTTCGGCATTTCCTCGCTCGCCACGGTAAGCCTCGCGGAGATCGGCGAGAGCATTTCGAGCCCCAAGCTGTTCCAACTCTATGTCCACAAGGACAAGGGGCTGAACGCCGCGCTGATCCAGGCGGCGAAGGATGCGAAGTTCGATGCGCTGGCGCTGACCGTGGACACGATCGTTTCGGGCAAGCGCGAGCGCTGCCTGCACACCGGCTTCACCTCGCCGCCGCGCCTGACGCCATCATCGGCGATCAGCTTCGCGACGCATCCGGGCTGGACGCTCAACTATCTGGGGCGCGAGCGTTTCTCGCTGCCCAACCTCGAAAGCCATGTCGCCGTCGGCACCGATGCCGCGATCTCGGTCGCCGACTATTTCAACACGATGCTCGACCAGAACATGGATTGGAATATGGCCGAGCAGATCCGCAGCCAATGGGGCGGCCCCTTCTGCCTCAAGGGCGTGATGAGCGTCGAGGATGCGCGCCGCGCGGTCGATATCGGCGCGACGGCGATCATGGTCTCCAACCATGGCGGGCGGCAGCTCGATGGCAGCCGCGCCCCGTTCGACCAGCTCGCCGAAATCGTCGATGCGGTCGGCGACCGGATCGAGGTGATCTGCGATGGCGGCATCACACGCGGCACGCATGTGCTGAAAGCGCTCAGCGTCGGGGCCAAGGCCTGTTCGGGCGGGCGGCTGTATCTCTATGCGCTCGCCGCCGGCGGCCAGCGCGGGGTGGAGCGGACGCTCGCCAATCTGCGCGGCGAGATCGAGCGCGGCATGAAGCTGATGGGGGTGACCCGCCTCGACCAGCTTGGCCGGGGCAATCTGCGCTGGCGGTGACTATTTGGGGCGGCCGACCTCACCGGTCGCGCTGATCACGACGCGGTCGCTGTTCGAGCCGCGCGCCAGTACCACGGTGACGGACCGGTTGGGCAGGCCGGTTGCATCGAACCAGAAGCGCGCACGGCCCTGATCCTCGGGCTTCTGCTCGCCTTCATCCGTATCGCCCTCGATCCTCGCGATCGTGCCCGGCTTCCAGTCCTGGCTGGGCAGGGTGCGCGCATCGAGCGGCACCCAGGCGCGGTCCTGCCGCGCATCGAAGCCATAGCCTGAGGGCGCGATCCACACCGCGATCGGGCGCGCGCTCACCACCGCCTCGTCGCGCGCCGCCGCGACGCGCGCGGCGAAGCGATCGGCATCCTCGGACAGCGCGGCGCTATCTCCCGGCAGCGCCAGCACCACCGCGCCTGCCACCAGGCCGATGATGAACAGCACGACCATCAGTTCGATCAGGGTGAAGCCGTTCCTAAATTCCTCCCCGAGCTTGTCTCGGGGAGGGGGACCGCGCCGCGCAGCGGCGGGGTGGAGGGGAAGCGAGGCGCACATCTCAATCAGACGCGCGAACCCGCTGCCCCTCCACCATTTGCTGCGCAAATGGTCCCCCTCCCCCAGCAAGCTGGGGGAGGATTTGACAAGGGTTGGCCCCAGCAAGCTGGGGGAGGACTTATCAGGCTCAAGCCCCATCGGCCGTGATGTCCGCATTCTCCGCCTCGCCGCCCGGCGCGCCGTCGGCGCCCAGCGAATAGAGGTCGAACGCGCCGGTCGTGCCGGGGCTGACATATTGGTACGGGCGGCCCCAGGGGTCCTGCGGCAGCTTCTTGATATAGCCGCCGCTGCGGTAGCGGCCCGGTTGGGCGAGCGTCGGCGGCGCGGTGACCAGCGCGTTCAGCCCTTCCGCCGTGCCGGGATAGGCCAGATTGTCGAGCCGGTACATTTCGAGCGCCTGCGACAAAGTCGCGATGTCGCTGCGCGCCTTTTCGGTCATCGCCTTGTCCTGGCTGGGCAGCACGTTGATGACGACGATGGTAGCCAACAGGCCGATGATGAAGATCACCACCATCAGTTCGACCAGGGTGAAGCCGTTGGCGCGTTTGCGGGTTTCGCGGCTCAGGCGCTTCAACAGCAGGGTTCGGATGTTCAACATGGGGTCTTCCTCTAGAGTCCGGTGAGGTTCTGAAGCTGCAGGATCGGCAGCAGGATCGACAGGATGATCAGCGCGACCGCCCCGCCCATCACCACGATGATCGCCGGTTCCAGCAGCGCCATCGCGGTGGTCGTGAAATTGCGGAACTCGCGCTCCAGATAATCGGCGGCGCGCTCCAGCATGATGTCGAGCTGGCCCGCGCTTTCGCCGCTCGCAACCAGATAGACCAGCAGCGGCGGGAACGTGCCCGCATTGCGCAGCGCCGCAGACAGCGAACCGCCCGAGCGGATCGCCTCGACGGCCTGTTCGAGCGCCTCGCGCAGCACGCTGTTGCGCACGGTGCGGGTGGTCAGTTTCATCCCCTCGAGCAGCGGCAGGCGGCTCTGCACCATGGTCGCGAGCGTGCGCGCCAGCCGTGCGGCGTTCATGTCGCGGATCAGACGGCCGATAAAGGGCAGCTTGAGCAGCAGCGTATCGACGCGGTACTTGAACGGCGGTACCTTCATCGCGCGCCAGAAGGCGACCCCTGCGAGCAGCATCGCCGCCAGGATCGCCCACCACCAGTCGGCGAGGAACGCCGAGATACCGATGACGATGCGCGTGATCAGCGGCAGCTGGGTCTGCGCATTGTCGAACTGCTCGACCACGCGCGGCACCACCGAGATCATCAGCCCCGCGACCACGCCCAGCGCCACCAGCGTCAGGATGATCGGATAGGCGAGCGCCGAGATGAGCTTGCCGCGCACCTCGGCCTGCTGTTCGAGCAGCATCGCCAGCCGCTCGGTGATGACGGGCAGCGAGCCCGAGCTTTCGCCCGCGCTGATCATCGCGCGATAGAGCGGCGGGAAGCTGCGCGGTTCACGCGCCATCGCCTCGGCGAGCGACTGGCCCTCCATCACCCCGCCATGCACGTTGATCAGCACCGCTCGCGCGTTCGCTTTCTCGGTCTGGCGGCTGATCGTACGCAGCGCCTCTTCCAAGGGGCTGACGCTCATCAGCGACGACATCTGGCGGGTGAACAGGGTGAGCTGCTTGGGGCTGAGCCGAGCGGTGGCATCGCGCGACAGCAGCGGCTTGCGCGGCGGTGCGGGGCTGACCGCGACGATATGGAAGGACTTTCGGATCAGCGCGGCGCGCGCCTGCGCGTCGGACGCGGCGGAGATGCGCCCTTCCCGCTCGCGCCCGGCGGCATCGATCACCCGATAGGCAAAGTCAGCCATCGATCGTTTCGGGCGGCGCCGGCTCGGCCTCGCGCCGGGAGATGCGGATCGCCTCTTCCGCCGTGGTCTGGCCCGTCCGCACCAGCTCGCGCGCGGCAGAGCCGAGATTCGGCGCATTGAGGAAGGCGTGCCGCGCGATGATCGCCTCGTCGCCATTGTCGTTGATCAGGCGGCGGATGGTCTCGTCGACCCGCACCGCCTCGAACACGCCGATGCGCCCGGCAAAGCCGGTATGATTGCACGCGTCACAGCCGACGGGGCGATAGACCACGGTGCCCTTGTCGAAGCCGAGCAGCGAGGCGAGCGAGCCATCGGCCTGGACCGGCTCGCGGCATTCGGGGCACAGCCGCCGCACCAACCGCTGCGCGACGACCGCGCGCAGCGTCGAGGCGAGCAGGAACGGCTCGATCTTCATGTCGCGCATGCGGGTGATCGCGCCGATCGCATCGTTGGTGTGCACGGTCGAAAGCACCAGATGCCCGGTGAGCGACGCCTGGACCGCGATTTCGGCCGTCTCGTGGTCGCGGATTTCGCCGATCATCACCACATCGGGGTCCTGGCGCAGGATCGCGCGCAGGCCCGCGGCGAAGGTCAGGCCGACCTTGGCATTGACCTGGGTCTGGCCGACGCCCTCGATCGCATATTCGACCGGGTCCTCGACCGTCAGCATGTTGCGCGAACCGTCGTTCAGCTGCTTGAGGCACGAATAGAGCGTCGTCGTCTTGCCCGATCCGGTCGGGCCGGTGACCAGGATGATGCCATTGGGCTCGGCCAGCGCATCGGCCAGGATCTTGTGGGTGCGCGGGCTCATGCCCAGCAGCCCCAGATCCATATTGGCATTTTCCTTGTCGAGCAGACGCAGCACCACGCGTTCGCCCGCGCGGCTGGGCAGCGTCGAGACGCGCACGTCGAGCAGCTTGCCGCCGATGGTGAGGCCGATGCGGCCATCCTGCGGCACACGGCGTTCGGCAATGTCGAGCCGCGCCATCACCTTGATACGGCTGACGATCACCGGGGCGACATTGGGGGGCATGCGCAGCTTTTCCTGCAACACGCCATCCATGCGCATGCGGATGACGAGGCCGGTCTCGTACGGCTCGATATGGATGTCCGACACGCCCTGGCGCGCGGCCTCGGCGATCACGCCGTTGATGAGGCGGATCGCGGGCGCATCGTCTGCGCTGTCGAGCAGGTCCTCGGCGCTGGGCAGGTCGCTCGCCAGCAGCTCGAGATCGCCGCCATCGATGTTGAGCGAACTCGCCATCGCCGCGGCATTGCCATCGACCGCATAATGATCGGACAGATAGCGTTCGAACTGCGCTACCGGCGCGAGCTCGACATCGAACGGCATTGCGAGATAGCGCCGCACCTCGAGCAGCGCGACCGGGTCCGCACCCTCGCGTAGCGCGACTTTCAGCCGCCCATCGATCTCGCCCAGCATCACCACGCCATTATCGCGGGCAAAGCCATAGGGAATGTCGAGCATCACCCGGGTCAGCGTGCGTTCGACAGCGGCTGGCTGCTCGGCATCAACGGCGGTGTCGGCGGCTTCGTCCGGCGCATCGCCCTTGCGGATGATCATGGCTGGCCTCCGGTTGGCGGGAGTTCCTGCTGCTGCTGCTGCGCTGGCTGGCTGGGCGGCAGCGTCGTGCTGTCGATCGGCGCGGTGCCGGGCATGGCGCGCGGCGTCACCACCTGATCGTTCGGCCCGGCGGGCGGCGCAACCGGCACGTTCGCGCCGAGATATTCAAGCACGATCTTGTCGAGCGACGGCTCGGCCTTGGGGTCGAACTCGATCTGCGCGGCGCGGACATAATTGTAGCGGCGCGCGGCGATCGCCTGCGCGTCGGCAGCGGTGCGCAGGATCGTCGGGCGGATGAACACCATCAGGTTGGTCTTGGTCCGCTGCTTGCCGCGCGACTTGAACAGCTCGCCCAGGATCGGGATGTCGCCGAGCAGCGGAATCTTCTGGAGCGTGCGCCGCTCGTTATCGTCGAGCAGGCCGCCCAACGCGATGATCTCGCGGTCCTTCACCGTGACCGTGGTCTTCACTTCGCGCTTGTTGATGATGAGCTCGTTGAAATCGTCGCTGACGGGGCCGACGATCGAGCTGACCTCCTGGCGGATGTCGAGCTTGACCTGGTTGCCCGCATTGATCTGCGGCTTCACCTCCAGCTCGATGCCGACATTCTGGCGCTGGATGGTGCGGAAGGCATTGTCGAAATTGTTCGACAGCGCCTCGCCGGTGCTGATCGGGATTTCCTGGCCGAACAGGATCGATCCCTTCACATTGTCGTTCACGGTCAGCGACGGCGTCGACAGGATGTTCGATTCGCTGTCTTCCTGCACCGCGTTGATGATCGCGCCCAGCACGCGGTTGCTGCCGATATCGGCGGCAAAGCCCGAATAGCCCCCGCGCGCACCCAGGATGCTCTGCGCTGCGTTCTGGCGCAGCAGGTTGCCCACCGCGCTGTTGTTGCTGGTGGTGACGGTGTTGCCGTTGATGACCGTGGTCGTCTCGTCGAGTTCGTCGGCGAGCAGACCGCCCGCGATATCGAGAATGTTGGGCGAGACGTTGCTGAACGGCGTGACGAGGAACGGGATGTCCTTGCCGCCGATCAGGAACTGCACGCCGAGCTCGCGCGCGACGCGGTCCGAAATCTCGACGATGATCGCCTCGACCAGCACCTGTTCCTGGCGGATGTCGAGCTGGCGCACCAGTTCGGCGAGCGAGCGTTGGACATCGACCGGGGCCGAGATGATGACCGCGTTCGCGCCCTCGTAACGCGTGATGATCGCCTGGCCGCGCCCGTTGGAAAGCGCCACGGCACCGCCGACCGGGGCCGACGCTGCGGCAGGGGCAGTGCCGTTCGCAGACGGTGCCGCCGCAGGAGTCGCGGACATCGGCGTCACCCCGCCGCCACCCTGCGCGCCGACCATCATCTGCAGCACCGGCACCAGCTGCTCGGCATCGGCATAATCGAGCCAGATCACGCGGATCTCGCTGCCGTTTGCCGCGCGCGCATCGAGCTCCTTGGCGATCGCGGTCAGCCGCGCGACCGTCGGCGCATCTCCGCGCAGCGCGACCGAATTGCTCGAATCCACCGCGACCACCGACACCAAGGGCGCACCACCGCCGCCTTCCGCGCCGCCGCCGGGCGCGGGGGCGAGCTGCTGCAGCGTCATCGCGATCTCGCGCGCGCCGGCATGGCTGAGCGTGATGACCTGGGTCGTGGCATTGTCGCGGTCGATCTGACCGATCAGCGCGCGGATCCGGCGGATATTGTCCGCATAATCGGCGACGACCAGGCTGTTGCCGCTGCGATTGGCGGTGATCGATCCCTCGCGGCTGACCAGCGGGCGCAGCGTCTCGACCGCCGTTGTCGCGTCGATCGCGCGCAGGCGGAACACCTCGGTGACGAACTCGTTCTGCGCGCCCCGGCTGCCCACCCGGCCCGGCGCGGACGCCGCGCCATCGGTCGGCTGGATGCGATAGGCCCCGTTCGCCGTCGGCACCGCGATCAGACCGTTGGCGCGCAGCGTGGAGAGGAACACCTCGAAATATTCGCTGCGGCTCAGCGGCCTATCGGTCACCACCGATACCTTGCCCTGCACCCGGCCATCGATGATGAAGGTGCGCCCTGTCACCTGCGCCGCATCCTCGATGAACGCGCGCACATCGGCATCGCGCACGTTCAGGCTGTGCTGCGCGGCTGCGGGCTGGGCGAATACGAGGGCGACGCCCAACGCGATAAGGGAGATGTGTTTTTTCATTTTTCCGGAATGATGATCGCGATGGGAAGGGTTTCGGTGCCGCGCTCGACCTGCAAGGACAGGCGCGCGCCGGGCTTGAGCTGGCCGGTCAGCGCCGCGGCATCGGCGGCAGAGCTGACCTTGCGGCCGTTGATCTCGACGACGATGTCGCCGGCGCGAAAGCCCGCCTGGGCAAAGACTGCGCCATCGCCCTTGGGGGTGACGGCAAAGCCGGTCGCGCGGCCATTTTCCATGCGCGGGGCAAAGCCGATGCCGGCGGTGATCGCCTCAGCATTGAGCGGGCCGGGCGCCTGGACGACGGGGGGCGGAGCGGCACCGGCCGCAGGAGCGGCGGTCATCGGCGCATCGCCCACGGTCTCGGCAGGCACCGACTGGTCAAGGAACAGGCTTTCGCGCGTCCCGCCGCGTTCGAGCACGACATGGTCGAACAGCACCTGCACCAGCTTGACCCCGGGCGAGACCTCCTCGCCCACCGCATAGCTGCGCTGCACCCCGTCCGAGCCCGCGATGATCGCGCTGCCACCACCCGACGCCTCGTTCATGCGCAGGCCGTAGAGCGTCAGATCGAGCGAGGTGACCGCTGCGCTCGCCTCGCCGCCCCCGGCAGCGGCGCGATCGAAACCGTCGAAGCTCGCAAACAGCGCGGCACGCGCGGCGGGCGACATCACGTTCGCGGTGCGCGCCTGCCAGTCACCCAGCGGGGCGATGGGCGTGACGATCGTCCAGACGAGCCGGGCAACCTGGATGATCAGCGCCAGCACGAGCAGCGCGCGCAGCCAGCCATAGAGACCCTGCGGAAGAAATCTGGTCCAGCCGCCCTGCTGCCCCTGAAACCGCGCGAGACGGAAACGGGATAGCGAAGCACTGAGGCCGGTCTGCGCGCCATTCTGGGCCGCTGATGCCACGAATCACTCCCCGCTTCAGGCCGATCCCCATGGCCTCGCGATGCTGCTAGGCGCAGCCCGTGACGGTTGGATTACCAGTTTGTGACAGATATTTGAAGGTGATGCTGCGCAGCCCACTGGGCGCGAACGAAAAAGGGGAGCCGGCGCACTGGCCGCCTCCCCCTTTCATGGTCCTGATGGGCGGACGCCCGTACGATCAGAACTGCAACGAAGCGCTGATCTGGAAGCCGCGGCCGATCTCATAGGCGTTGTTGAGGATCAGCGAGCGGTTGAGCTGCTGGAACTCGACATAGTCGGTGCTCAGCAGGTTGCGCGCCTCGAACTTCAGCTCACCCGTCCGGTTGAACAGCTTGAAGCCTTCGCGCCAGACGAAGTCCAGCCGCGGGCCGGTATATTCGACAAAGTCGGGCTGGCCGGCCGGACCGCGATTGGTGACGCGGTTGCTGTTCCACGACAGCAGGATGGTCTGCTGCGACAGCCGCTCGCCGGTGCTTTCCATGCCGAACTGGATGTTGGCGATATGGTCCGACTGGCCGGTCAGCGCAAAGCCGCCGGTGCGGAAGATGGTCGAAGCCGCCACCATCGCGCCGCTCAGCGGGTCGGCGATCATGTCCTGCGCGGTCACCTTCACGTCCGAATTGGTATAGGTATAGTTGGCTGCGATCAGCATCCGGCGCGCTTCGAAGAACGTGCCGCCCAGATCGATCAGGTCGAAGAACTTCACCAGCTCGATTTCCGCACCATAAAGCGTCGCCTTGGGTGCGTTTGCGAAGGTGGTGAAGAAGTTATCGCCCTGGCGGAAGCCCAGATTCTCGATCGGGTCCTTGATGTCCTTGTAGAAGATCGCGGCGGTCAGGCGCTGGTCACGCTCGAAATACCATTCGAAGCGCGATTCCAGGTTGATCAGGCGGCTGTTCTTCAGGAACGGGTTGCCGAAGAACGTGCGGTCGAATTCGAGGTCGAGATACTGCTGCGGCGCCAGTTCGCGGAACTGCGGGCGGGCAATGGTCTTCGACGCAGCAAAGCGCAGCTGCATGTTCTCAGCGAGGTTCCAGGTCAGCGTCGCCGCCGGCAGCCAGTCATCCTTCTTGATGTTGGTCGGAACCAGATTGGCGCTGCCCAGGCCGAACAGGTCGAGCGGCATCACGAACTGGTCGCCGTCCTCGTAGCGGACACCCGCCTGAAGGCGCAGGCTGTCGGCCAGCTCTGCCTCGAACTGCAGATAGCCGGCATGGACTTCCAGCCCGGCGTCATAGGCCGCCGCACCGTTCGAACCCGAGGTTTCGAACAGGCGCACATCGAACGTATAGACGTTGAAGTCCGACAGCAGGAAATCGGGACGCTGCTGCGACACGGCAAAGGGCAGCGGGCCCTGGCCGCTCAGGAAGCGGAAGTCGCGGCGGATCGACGTACGATCGTTCTTGTAATAGGCATAGCCCGCCGTGAAGGTGATTGGCACGCCGATATCGGTCTCATAGGCCAGATCGACATTCGCGCCGTAGACATTGTCGTCGAGGTCGCTGAACGCGATGCGCGCGCCCTCGCCCGCCGACTGCAGGTCGTTGACAAAATCGTTCGCGGCGGCGCTGAACGTATAGTCGAAGGTCCGCTCGTACGGCGCTTCGCGCTGCGAATTGGCATAGCTACCACGGAAGTTCAGGCGGAAGTCGTCGAACTTCATCTCGCCGACAAACTGGGTGTTGATCAGCTGACGTTCGAACCAGGTGGTACGGCTGCGATTGATCAGGCGCGTGTCGGTGATGCGCGCATCGATGCCTTCGCGGATCGAGGCGTCCTTCACCGTGTCGCGGATGAACACGTTGGTCCATTTGAACTTGTGCTCACCGACATCGGCCGTCACGCCAAACAGGCCGTTGACGACGATGCGGTTTTCCGTCGTCAGATAATTGAAGTTGATGTCCGGCAGCAGCGCGTCGACACCATTTTGCGGCACGATGCCCTGCGAGATCTGCTGCACGCCGCCGCGCGTACGCCAGGTGTTGTTGATGCCGGCTGCACCGACAATGCCGATATTGACGTCGCCCACGAGGAAGTTGGTCGCGCCGCTGAGCTGGCCGGAGAAATTGACCGGAATGTTGTTGTTGCGCTGAATCAGCGAGGTGTTGGCATTGGCCAGGCTCGCGGTCAGGTCACGCACCTGCGCGGCGGTGAAATTGGCTCCGGCGGTGATGGGATTGCCCGAGGCAAAGGCGTTACGCAGGTTGCGCGGCAGCGTGCGCGCGCCATTGTCGAAACCGGTGAAGTCGGTCGACGAACCGAAATAGGTATAGCCGACCTCGCCGGTGGTGATCGTGTCGCCGCCGGTGCTGAACTCGATCTTGAAGAACGGGTCGCGCGGTACCGACTTGGTGGTGAGGTTGATCGCGCCGCCGCCGAATTCGCCGGGATAGTCGACCGAATAGCTCTTCTGGATGGTGGTCGAGGCGATGACGCTGGTCGGGAAGATGTCGAGCGGCACCGTGCGGCGCAGCGGATCGGGCGAGGTCAGCGGCGATCCGTTCATCAGCGCGAGCGAATAGCGCTCGCCCAGGCCGCGGACGAACACGAAGCGGCCGCCGACGACGCTGAGGCCGGTCACGCGCTGGAGCGACCCGGCAATGTCGCCATCGGCGGTGCGGGCAATGTCCGCCTCGCTCAGCACCGAGACGACTTCGGGGGTCGATTTGATCACATTGGGGATGAAGACACCGCGCACCACGATTTCGCTGTTGCCGCCGGCACCCGGACCCGAAATCTCGATATCGTCTTCGGCCGGCACGTCTTCGGCCGGGGCATCGGCAGCGGGGGCGGCGGGAGCATCGGCCTGGGGCGCGGGCGCCTCCTGGGCAAAGGCCGCCGGCGAAACCAGCGCCGAGCTGACCATCAGCAATGCAGCGAATGAAAGCGGCGTGAACTTCGCCATATGTCCCTCCAGAAATTCAAAAAAGGGGCGGCGGCGCTTGTTCGCCGCCGCCCCGGAACCGGTCAGCGGTCTGCAATCAGGTGGTCGGAATGCTCGGCACAGCGGTGCAGGCCGGGGTCGAGCTGTAGAGGCCGCAGGTCCAGCCCTGGAAGCGGGTGTCGGCCGCATCGCGCACAGCGCCGATATAGGTGACGGCGGTGTAGAAGCTGTTGATCGCGGTCACGTTGAACACCGGACGCGCGGTTTCGTTCGCGCCGTTGATGAAGATGCCCGACAGCGTCGAGGTGCCGTTGGTGGTGTTGTTGGTGCCACCGGTGAACAGCGCCTGGATCGCCGCGACGGTGACGTTGCCATCGTCGGTAAAGGCGTTGGGGCAGCTCAGGAACACCGATTCGAAGCGCGGCGGACCAGCTTCGTCGCCTGCACCCGCGGTGCCGGTTGGCTGCACGGTCACGGCCGAGTCGACATCGAGACACCAGCCGGGACCGGTGATGACGCTGTTGAACGCGGCAAAGTCCATGCCGCCACGCAGCAGGATGGCGGCTTCGTCAGCCGTGGTCTGGGTCGATACGAAGGTCGCGTTCGACATCGACCAGGCGGTGCGCGGTTCGGCCTGCTCGTTGCCGTTCGAATCGCCTTCGATCACGTGGTTGGCGCTGGCGGTCTGGATGCCGAGCAGGAACTGGTTGAAGCCCTTGTAGCCGAGGTCCATGTCGAACGTGTCGTCGTCATTGCCCAGGCCGACCAGGTTGCGGCCGTTGACGCGTCCGCCGAACCATTCGATGCCGTCGTCCGAGCTGTTATAGACCTGCACGTTCTGGAAGAAGGTGCCCGAGCCCACGCCTGCCAGCGTGATGCCGTTCAGCTCGTTGCCCGGCTGGACTTCGAAGCCCGAATAGCGGACCTGGAAGAAGGCGATGCGGCCGCTATTGTCGGTCGGGACGGCACCGCCATAATTGGCGTTGGTGCCTTCCACCACACCCGAGCAATCGGTGCGGGTGCCGCCCGGGTTGGTCGGCGAACCGGTGGCGCAATCGGACAGCGGCGCACGGCCGAGGATCACGACACCGCCCCACAGGCCCTTGGAGTTGGCCGTTGCGGCGCCGGTGATGTTGTCACGCGCGGTGAAGATGATCGGACGATCGGCGGTGCCTTCGGCGAACAGCTGCGAACCGCGATTGACCAGCAGGAAGTCGGCGCCCGACGAACCGAAGAAGGTCACGCCCGGCTCGATGGTCAGGATGGCGGGGGTGCCGGTGCTGGCGGTGGGACCGACATCGATGCCGACCTGGACGCGGCCCGAAAGCGAATAGACGGTGCCGGCGCGACGCGGGATCACCAGGTTGGTGGTGATGGTTCCCGAAAGCTGGCAGTTGCGGACGACAGCGCCACCGCCGGTGGTGATGGTGCCAACATTGGCGGTGCCATTGGGGCAGTCGGCAGCCGGGCCGGTGGGGGTCGGCGTCGGGGTGGGCGTCGGAGTCGGAGCCGGGGCAGGTGCCGGAGCGGGGGCGGGAACGACGATCGTGCCTTCGCCGGGCGAGGCAACATCGTCTGCACCGCAGGCCGAAACCGCGAGCGCGGCCACCGAGACCATCAGGACCGAACGAACACGTGCATTAAGCATCTTGGAATCTCCGCAAATCAGGACAGCGATCACTGTCAGCCTTTTGAGGAACGAGCGGAGATGAGCTGATTCCACCCCCTGGAACACCGTTCGAGGCGGCAGATAGGCAGGCATGATGACCCGGCGGGGCCATTTCCATGACAGAGCAGCGACAGGAATATGACTCTTTGGAGTCTTATGTGAAAATTGTGCGACAAACGCCGCGCCTGAGCGACAAAACTGTTGGTTTTCGGCGCGTTAGGCCAATGGCCTGGGCGTCGGTCAGGGCATTGCAAACAATTGCCGCGCGCACGGGCGGCGTGCAGATGAAGCGATTATGCGTGCCTTGCGTGGCCAATGTGTCACATTGGCTCATCCACAAGACAAGACCCGACCGGATGATCTCCGGCCGGGTCGATTCAGTCAGCCCTTGATGGCAGAGCGCGATCAGCGGCTGGCATAGCCCTGGTCGAGACGACGCAGCGCGTGCCGTGCGGCGACGCGGCTGTCCATCACCCGCCCGTCGGACAGGATCACGTCGAACGAGCGCTCGGCGTCGATCGCGGCCTGATAATGGCTGCGCGCCTGGGTGAGATCGCCCATCTTGGCATAGGCCAGGCCCATGTTGATCAACCGTGCGGGATCGCGCCGGGCGGAAGGAGAAACCTGTTGCTCAGCCGCCTGCATCTGTTCGAGCGCGACCGGATAATTGCCCTTGAGCAGCGCGGCATAGCCGAGCGAGCCGCTCTCATAGCCGATTTCGTTCGCCGCCGCCCGGTTCTGCACAGGCTGGGCAATCGCCGGAGCAGCCATACCGAGGGCGGCCAGGGCCGCGAATGTGATAACTTTGGTGTTCATGTCAGCATATCCTTTCTGTGTGTGACGAGCCAAATGCTACGCTTATGTGACACCCATGGCAATATGAATGTCACATAAAATACTCCTTAATGTCATATTTCTGTAATTTTCTCCGACTGGACGATTGTCACACGCCCGCAATGTCCCTTGACCAAAAGGCGCCCGCGCTGTCCGATGGACGCAAACACAACACGAGAGGGGCGTGCCCATGACCATGACGATCGATCGCCGACTGCTGCTCAAGGCCGGAACCTTCGGGCTTGCGGCGCTTTCGCTGCCCGGCGCAGCCCTGGCCTTCGCGTCGGCGCGCGGCTTCACCCATGGCGTGGCGAGCGGCGAGCCCTCCGCCGATTCGGTGCTGCTGTGGACGCGCTATGTCGCAGACAATGACGCGCGACTGACCGCAGAACTCTCCGCGACGCCCGATTTCGTCAAGGTTGTCGGCGGCGGATCGGTGACGGCCAGCGGCGCGCGCGATCATATCGCCAAGATCACCGTGCGCGGCCTGAAGCCCGGCAGCTGGTACTACTACCGCTTCGTGGCCGCAGACGGATCCAAGTCACCCGTGGGCCGCACGCGCACCTTGCCGAAAGGCGAAACGCAGGCGTTCAATCTTGGCGTCTTTTCCTGCTCCAACCTGCCCTTCGGCTGGTTCAACGCCTATGGTCATGCCGCCGCGCGCAAGGATATCGACCTCGCGCTGCATCTGGGCGACTATATCTATGAATATGGCCCGGACGTGTACCCGACGCGCGCCCAGGCGCTGGCCGGTCGTCTCGTCCAGCCCGATCACGAGATGATCACGCTCGCCGACTATCGCCTGCGCTATGCCAGTTACCGGCTCGATCCCGATCTGCAGGCGCTGCACCAGAGCGTACCGATGATCGCGATGTGGGACGATCACGAGATCGCCAACGACGCCTGGAAGGGCGGCGCGCAGAACCATCAGGACGGGGCCGAGGGCGACTATGCCACCCGCCGCCGCATTGCCGAGCAGGTCTATCGCGAATGGATGCCGGTGGCCGACCTCAACCCCGCCGATGCGCTGTGGACCAGCTATCAAATCGGCAATCTCGCGACGATCATCCGAACCGAAAGCCGCCTGTCGGGCCGCGACAAGCCCGCCGAGCTGGCCGAGGCCTTTGCCGGTGGCGGCGATCTGGCCAAGGCGCTGGCCAAGTTCCGCGACGAGACATGGATGGACCCGAGCCGCCACATGCTGGGCGACGATCAGGCGCGCTGGCTGGGCGAGCAGTTCAAGGCATCGAAGGCGTCTGGCACGCGCTGGCAGGTCTGGGCGCAGCAATGCGTGATGGGCTCACTCAAGCTGCCGGTCGAAACCGCGCAATGGGTGCCCAAGGACGCACCCGAGATCGTCCGCACCCGCTCCGCCGCTGGTCTTACCGCGAGCCAGGCGGGGCTGCCGTTCAACATGGATGCGTGGGACGGCTACCCGGTCCAGCGCGAGGCGCTGCTCAAGTCCGCCCAGGCCGCCGATGCCGATCTGGTCGTGCTCTCGGGCGACAGCCACAACGCCTGGGGCTTCGATCTGGCCGCCGATGGCAAGCCGGCGGGGGTCGAGTTCGCCGGCCATTCGGTCAGCTCGCCCGGCTTCGAGACCTATGCTCCGACGGTCGCGCCCAAGGACGTGGCCGGCGCGCTGATCCGCGGCAACCCGCAGCTCAAATGGGCGGATACCAGCAGCCGCGGCTATATGACGGTCAATCTCACCCAGGACCGCGCCACCGCCAACTGGCATGCGATGCGCACCATCCGCGAACACACGCTCGACCTTGCCGGAACCGAAAGCCGCAGCGTGCTGCCGGGCCGCAAGGTCCTGGCCGAGCCCGGTTGGTCGCGCTGGAGCCCTGCGGACGCCACGCTGTCGGCCTGATCGTCCAAGCCGTTTGTCGACGACAAACGACCGCCTGCCGAAAAGCTTTGCAGCCCCCGGGGTGTCCGATTACGTTTGAAACCATCATCGCCTCCCGCACGCTGCGGGTCGATGGCAAGCGCCCGTATGTCCGGGCCTTCAGACACCATCCGGGGAGCTATAATGGTCAAGAATTTCCTGCTCGCGTCCGCCGCGCTGGTCGCACTCGCGGCTGCACCCGCCCAGGCGCATGAGCACGATGCCCAGCCGGGCGATATCGACATGCTGATCGAGGCCGAAGCCGCGGGCGATACCGCCAGCGGCGGCACCACCGATGCCGAAGGCATCACCACCACCGCGCGCGATTTCTGGGGCACCTGGGGCGTCGACACGACACTGATGAACCCCGCCGTCAAGCCGGGCGACGATTTCTACGCGTACGTCAACGGCAAGTGGCTCGACACGTTCGAGATTCCCGCCGACCGTTCGCGCTATGGCGCCTTCACCCTACTTGCCGAAAAGTCCGAGCAGCGCGTACGCAAGATCATCGACGAACTTGCTGCTACCAAGCCCGCGATCAACACCGGCGCAGGTAAGGTCGCCGCGTTCTACAATGCCTATCTCGATACCGCCGCGATCGACGCTGCAGGCCTCGCCCCTGCCCAGCCCTATCTCGACAAGATCAAGGCGGTGAAGACGCGCGAGGACCTGGCGAAGCTGTTCGGCACGCCCGGTTTCCGCAGCCCGATCGCCGGGTTCGTCGACATCGATTCCAAGCAGACCGACAAGTATATCTTCCAGGTCACCCAGGCGGGCCTCGGCATGCCCGACCGCGATTACTACCTGGTCGACAGCGAGGCGAACCTCAAGGTCCGCGCCGCCTATATGCAGTATCTGACCTTCCTGCTGGGCAAGGCGGGCTATGCCGATCCGGCCAAGGCGGCACAGATGGTCTATGACCTTGAAAAGGCCATTGCCACCGAGCACTGGGACCGCGCCATCGGCCGCAACCGCAACATCACGTATAACAAGCTGAGCAAGGCCGAGATGCTCGCGCTGGGCAACGGCTTTCCGGTCGAGACCTTCATCAAGACCGTGGGCGTCGACGGCGAGCAGGAATATGTCGTGCGCCAGCTCACTCCGACCGCCGAGGAAATCGCGACGGAGAAGCTGACGCCCGAACAGGTAGCAAAGCTCGGCAGCGGCATTCCCGGCCTGTTCAAGCTCGCCAACACCGCGCCGATCGAGGCGTGGCAGGCCTGGCTGGCAGCGGGCTTCCTGTCGAACGCGGCAAGCGTGCTGCCCTCGGACATCGATGCGGCCAATTTCGCGTTCTACGGCACCGTGCTCGGCGGCCAGAAGCAGCAGCGCGAGCGTTGGCAGCGCGGTGTTGCGGCGGTCGAGGGATCGATGGGCGAGATCGTCGGCAAGATCTATGCGGACCGCTATTTCCCGGCCGAAAACAAGGCCGCGATGGACGAGCTGGTCGGCAACCTCCGCAAGGCGATGGCCGCCAACCTCAACGACATCAAGTGGATGGGCGAGGCGACCAAGGTCGAGGCGCGGCAGAAGCTGGCCAAGTTCACCCCCAAGATCGGCTATACCGAGAAGTTCGAGACCTATGACACGCTGACGATCACGCCCGGCAAGGCGCTCGACAATGCGATCGCGGCAGGCACCTGGGCCTATCGCGACAATCTGTCCAAGCTGGGCAAGCCGATCGACAAGACTGAATGGTTCATGCTGCCGCAGACGGTGAACGCCTATTATTCGCCGCCGCGCAACGAGATCGTCTTCCCCGCCGCCATCCTGCAGCCGCCCTTCTTCAACCTGTCAGCGGACCCTGCGGTGAACTATGGCGCGATCGGCGGTGTCATCGGCCATGAGATGGGCCATGGCTTCGACGATCAGGGTTCCAAGTCGGACGGCGACGGCGTGCTGCGCGACTGGTGGACGCCGGAAGATCAGGCGAATTTCAAGAAGCTGACCAGCGCGCTCGTCGCCCAGTACAGCGCCTTGTGCCCGCTCGACGACGGCAAGACCTGCGTCAACGGCGCGCTGACGCTGGGTGAGAATATCGGGGATGTCGGCGGTCTCTCGATGGCCTATCGCGCGTACAAAATCCACTTGAACGGCAAGGAAGACAAGGTGATCGACGGGCTGACCGGCGACCAGCGCTTCTTCATGGCCTGGGCACAGGTGTGGCGGAACAAGTCGCGCGACGAGTATCTGCGCCAGCAGCTCAACACCGATCCGCACTCGCCGCCCAACTATCGCGCCAACGGCACCGTCCGCAATTTCGACGAATGGTACAAGGCGTTCAACGTGAAGCCCGGTGACGCGCTCTACCTGCCGCCGGAACAGCGTATCCGCATCTGGTAACCTCGCAGGAGCAACAGAAAAGGCCCGCTGTCATTGCCGTGACAGCGGGCCTTTTTCGTTGGAATTCGTGGCAATCAGTGCGTGCGCAGCTTGCCGAAATGCGTATCGAGCAGCGCCTGCATCTTGTCCGAGGCATCGCGGATCGCGCTTTCGACCTGACCCGCATTCCCCTTGACCGTCACCGGCTTGCCCCCCTCGGGCCGCGCCTCGAGCGTGCACACGATATCGTCGCTACCGCCCTTGGGGCCGTTCACATCGGCGAGATGGACCTCGACGCGCGACAGGCGGCTCGAGAAACGATTCAGCCGTGACTCGACGATTTGTTCCGCCTGTGCAGCCAGAGCCTCATCGCCGGTAATCCGATTGTCGGTGTTGAAC
Source organism: Blastomonas ursincola (assembly GCF_013607875.1). Classification (GTDB taxonomy): domain Bacteria; phylum Pseudomonadota; class Alphaproteobacteria; order Sphingomonadales; family Sphingomonadaceae; genus Blastomonas; species Blastomonas ursincola. The sequence continues at coordinate 739,431 of NZ_VDES01000002.1, read as the reverse complement.
TGGATATGCATGGATCAGCGGACCTTTCTGGAGCGTTCGAGAACCGGGCGATGGCCTTCGGCGTCGAGCGCGCCCATCGGCGGATCGTGATCACTTGGACCATCGATCCGGCCCATATCCGCAGTATCGGTCTGATGCTCCAGATAGTCCGGACCATCGGGCTGTGCGCCTTGCTGTTTCAGCTTCAGCGCCTTCTCCGCCAGGCGCACCTGATCGGGCGCGGGCGAGGTATCGTCAGGTTTGTTGCTCATGCAGGACTTACGCGGCGGGCGCGGCCAAGTTCCTGCTCTTGAAGCGCAATTCTCCCCTCCCACGTGCGCTAGGAGCAGGTTCAGCTTGCTGAACCGGGGTGGGTCATGGCGTAGTCGTCTGCGTAGCCCACCCCACCCTTCGGGCACCCCTTCCTGAAGGGAGGGGATAAGTTCAACGCATCGCGGTCTGAACCGGCTTGGCCTGGACCTTGGGATTGCTCACCCGCCACACGATACCCGAGACGTCATCGGTGACCAGAAGCGCGCCCTTGCTGTCGATCGTTACGTCGGTCGGGCGGCCCTTGGCATCGCCGCTCTTGGTGAGAAAGCCTGAGAGCACGTTGACCGGCAACCCGCCGGTGACCTTGCCCTTGGCATCGCGGATGACCGCAGGGCGACCGTTGTCGCCGAACGGCACGAACACCACCTTGTAGCCCGACGCCGGCTTGCGATTCCACGATCCGTGCAGCGCTACGAACGCGCCATTGGCAAAGCCGCTGCCCAGCGCGGCCTTCTCCGCAAATGTCAGGCCCAGAGGCGCGACATGGGTGCCGAGCGCATAATCGGGACGGCGGGTATATTCGCGCAGCTCCGGACGGCGCGGCTCGACGCGGAAATCCTCGTATCCGCCCCAGTAATTCCACGGCCAGCCGAAATGCATGCCGGCTTCCACCTTGGTGAGGTAATCGGGCACGAGGTCCGATCCCAGCATGTCGCGTTCGTTGACCACGGTCCACAGCGCGTCCGAACTGGGCTCCCAGGCCATGCCGACCGGGTTGCGCAGGCCGACCGCGAAGTCGCGCTTCTTGCCGGTCGCCAGGTCAAGCTCGATGATCCGCGCGCGGCCCTTCTCGACCTCCAGCCCCTTTTCTGCGACGTTCGAGGCGGAGCCGATGGCGACGAACAGCTTGGTGCCGTCAGCATTGGCGATCAGGTTGCGCGTCCAGTGGTTGTTGGGCTTCTGGGCGGGCAGGCTCAGCACCTTGCGGCCCTTGGCGGTGATCTTCGTCTGCCCTTCCGAATAGGGGAAAGCCATGACGGCGTCGGTGTTCGCGACATAGAGCGTGTCGCCAATCAGCACCATGCCATAAGGCGAGTTCAGCCCTTCGAGGAACGGCGTCTTCGTCTCGGCCTTGCCGTCGCCATCACTGTCGCGCAGCAGCGAGATGCGGTTTGCCGATTTGACGCCCGCGCCCGCCTTGTTCATCAGCAGGCGCATCACCATGCCTTCGATGCCGGGATTTTCACGCGGCGGACTGTTGGTTTCGGCGACCAGCACATCGCCATTGGGCAACACCAGCATCGATCGCGGATGATCGAGCCCATCGGCAAAACGCGCCACCTGCAGCCCTTCGGCCGCCTTGGGGGCTTCGTTCGGGCCCCAGGGCTTCACATCTGCGACATTGATCGTCGGGAAGATTTCCTTGCGGGGCGCGGTGATTTCCGGCGACGGGCCGCTGACCTGGGCGATATCGAGCTGCGCCTTGTCACCGCTCAGGAAATACCAGCCGGCACCCCCGACAACCGCAGTCGTGAGGCCCAGAAAAATGAGGATGTTGCGCGTCTTGGTTTTCATGGGCCCAAATTAGGGCGCGCCATCGGCAGGCGCAAGCGGCATCACCCGGTATAATCGGGCAGGGAATGAAACGCGTTTTTCAACGCATCGCTCCACTGGTCGGCGATCAGGTTGTAATAGGGATCGCTCGCCTGAATCCGCCGGTTGCGCCCAGCAAAGCTGTTTGCGGCATAGATCTGCAGATCGAGCGGCAGCGCCACGGACAGGTTCGCCTTGATCGTCGAATCGAACGACACCATCAGCAGCTTGATCGCATCGTGAAACGACATGTCGCGATCATAGGCGCGCACCAGGATCGGGCGACCATATTTGGTCTCGCCGATCTGGAAGAAGGGCGTGTCATCGCCCGCCTCGATGAAATTGCCCTCGGGGTAGATCATGAACAGCTTGGGGTCCATGCCGGCAATCTGGCCGCCGACGATCATCGACGCGCTGAACGTCGAGGATGCGCTTTCGCCCGCGATGGCGCGGGTCCGCGCAATCTCGTCGCGCAGCGTCTCGCCGATGATGCGCGCGACCTGAAACATGGTGGGCGCCTCCATGATCGAAGGCTTGCGCTCGTGCGGCGCCTTGGTGCGCTCCTCGAGCACGCTGACCACGCCCTGGGTGGTCGCCAGATTGCCCGCCGTCATCACCGTGATGTAGCGATCGCCCGGCTTTTCCCAAGTGAACATCTTCTTGAACGTGCTGATATTGTCGACACCCGAGTTCGTCCGGGTGTCCGACATGAACACCAGCCCCTTGTCCAGGCGCATCCCGACGCAATATGTCATAGGAGCGTCCTCCCCCTTCATTCGCATGGCGCGCATAAGGCGCGATGCGCAACAATCGGTCAAGCGGCAATGGCCGTTGTGGAAAAGTCGGGCTGCGCCAACCAACTGTACAAGCCACATCGTCATTCCCGCGAACGCGCGAATCCCGCTTCTGTTGCGCTTGACGAAAGTAAGCGGGACCCCGCCTGCGCGGGGGTGACGAGCCTAGCCCGGTCGTTGCCTTACTGCTGGACCTGCTGCACTTGCAGCGTCACCGTCATCGCCTCGGTGCCGCGGCCAAAGGTGATCCCCGCGATCGGCGCAGCCTCGCGATAATCGAGCCCAGTGGCGACACGGACATAGCGCTCGTCGGGCGAATAGCCGTTGGAGACATCGAAACCGACCCAGCCCAGGCCGTTCACGTGCACCTCGGCCCAGCCGTGGCCGGCATCCTGATCGACCCGGTCGTTCATCAGCAGATAGCCGCTGACATAGCGCGCCGGATAGCCGAGCATCCGGGCGAGCGTGATGAACAGATGCGCATGGTCCTGGCACACGCCATGGCCGGCGTTCAGCGCCTCTTCCGCAGTGGTGGTGACACCGGTCTGCCCGACCTGATAGGCCACCGCGCCGCGCACCAGCGCCGACAGCGCATGGAGCCGGGGCGCATCGCCGCTGCTGGTGCCCGGGTCCTCGAACTGGCGCAGCAGCTTGCGGATGGCAGGGCCAGGCCGAGTGAACGGCGTCTCGCGCTTGAAATACCACAAGGGCGCCGAGCCGATATGCTGGCCGACCATCCCGGCATGATCGCTGGTCTCGACCTCGCCCTCGCACTGGATGACGATCTCGTGCTGGTCGGGATCGAAGCTGAAAAGTTCGACATGGTTGTTGTGGTGATCGTAGAACTCGACCTGCTTGGTGCCGCCATCGACATTGGTCGTCCAGCGGATCACCTTCTGCCCGTGCGAATCCTTGGGGATCATGCGCAGCCGCTGCAGCGCATAGGGCATGGGCGTGTCGTAATGATAGCTTGTCCGATGGACGATGTGCAGCCGCATGAGTGACCCGTAACCCCTGTAAAATTCCGCCCCGCCTCAATGATAGAAGCGGAATTCCTGCTCGATCTGCGCCGAGATGCTGTTGTTGCGCTTGATGAAATCCTGGATGAACTGGTGCAGCCCATTATCGACGATCATGTCGATATTGGTGTTCGCAAGTTCCTGGCTCAGCCCGGCCGCCTGGTGGAGGCTGTCGCCTGCCCCACCATATTCGCGCGCGATCGCTTCGAGCGCGCTCGCCATGCGGCTGGCACAGAAGGACAGCGAACGCGGCATCACCTGGTCGAGGATCATGAACTGCGCGATGTTGCGCGGGTTCGTCTCACCGGGGTTGAGCCAGCGGAACGCGCGGTAGGCGGAGACCGAGCGCAGGATCGTCTCCCATTGCACATTGTCCAGGCTCGACCCGACATAGGACAGCGAGGGCAGCAGCACGTAATATTTGACGTCGAGGATGCGCGCGGTGCTGTCCGCCCGCTCGACGAACGTGCCCAATTGCGCGAAGAAATAGATGTCGTTGCGCATCATCGTGCCGCTCTGCGCGCCGCGCACCTGCGCACTCTGCTGGCGGATGAGGCTCAGCACATCGGGAAGCTCGTTATCCGAAATCTGCGTGCGCAATGCTTCCTTCAGCGTCATCCAGCATTCGTTGGTCGCCTCCCACACCTCGCGGGTCAGCGCAGTGCGCACCAGCCGCGCGTTGTTGCGCGCCGCCTCGATCACCGACAGCACGCTCGAGGGGTTGGTCTTGTCGCGCAGCAGGAAGTTGATGACGCTAGAGCCATCGACCTTGTCATAGCGCTGCGCATAGGCCTGGCGCACGCCGGCCGTCGTCAGCACCGAGGCCCATTCGTCCTCGGCGGCTTCCGATCGCGTCAATGCGATGCGGAAGCCGGCGTCGACCAGCCGCGCGATATTCTCGCTGCGCTCCAGATAGCGCTGCATCCAGAACAGGCCGCCTGCGGTCTTGCCGAGCATCAGCGCGTCCCCCCGATCGTCATTCCCGCGCTCATTCGTCGAGCACCCAGCTGTCCTTGGTGCCGCCGCCCTGGCTCGAATTGACCACGAGCGAACCTTTCTTGAGCGCGACGCGGGTGAGCCCGCCCGGCGTGATGTCGATGCCATTGGGCGAAACGAGCACGAAGGGCCTCAGGTCGACATGGCGCGGGGCGAGGCCCTGGCGCGTCATGATCGGCACGGTGGAGAGCGAGAGCGTGGGCTGCGCGATATAATTGCCGGGCCGCGCCTTCAGCTTCTGACGGAACGCGGCAATCTCCTTGCGGCTCGCCGCCGGTCCGACCAGCATGCCATAGCCGCCCGATCCGTGGACTTCCTTCACCACCAGTTCGTGCAGATGCTCCATCACATAGGCGAGCGAATCCGCTTCCGAGCAGCGCCAGGTCGGCACGTTTTCGAGGATCGCCTTCTCGCCGGTATAGAATTCGACGATCTCGGGCATGTAGCTGTAGATCGCCTTGTCGTCGGAAATGCCGGTGCCCGGCGCGTTGGCGATGGTGATTCCGCCGGCGCGATACACGTCCATGATGCCCGGCACGCCGAGCGCGGAATCGGGGCGGAAAGTGAGCGGATCGAGAAAATCGTCATCGACCCGGCGATAGAGCACATCGATCGCGCGATAGCCCTGGGTGGTGCGCATCGCGACCCGACCATCGACCACGCGCAGGTCGTGTCCCTCGACCAGCTCCGCCCCCATCTGGTCGGCAAGGAAGCTGTGCTCGAAATAGGCGCTGTTGTGGATGCCGGGGGTCAGCACCGCGATCTCGGGCGGGCCGTTGCACGCGCGCGGCGCGCTGGCGGCGAGCGAACGGCGCAGCTTGCGCGGATAGTCCGACACCTCGCGCACCCGCACCTTGCGGAACAGCTCGGGGAACATGTGCAGCATCGTCTCGCGGTTCTCGAGCATGTACGACACGCCCGAGGGGGTGCGCGCATTGTCCTCGAGCACATAGAACTGGTCGGGCCCGGTGCGCACGATATCGACGCCGATGATGTGCGTGTAGATGCCGCCCGGCGGGTCCATGCCGATCATCTGCGGCAGGAACGCCTCGTTCCTCGCGATCAGCTCGACCGGGATGCGGCCCGCGCGCAGGATCTCCTGGCGGTGATAGATATCGTGCAGGAACGCGTTGATCGCGCGCACGCGCTGCTCGATGCCGCGGCTGAGGCGCGCCCATTCGCGGCCCGAGATGATGCGCGGGACGATATCGAACGGGATCAGCCGCTCGCTCGCCTCTTCCTCGCCATAGACCGCGAAGGTGATGCCGGTGCGGCGGAAGAAATTCTCCGCATCGCGCGCCTTGGTGCGCAACCGGGATGCGTCCTGCGCGCCATACCATTCGCAAAATTCGCTATAGGGTGCGCGCACCGAACCATCGGGCAGCAGCATCTCGTCAAAGTGCGGTTTATCCCCTGTCATTGACATAAGATGTGACAGCTATTGTGCACTGCCGCAAGACTGGAAATGCGCACCATAATCCGCCCCCTTCCGTACCGATTTGCGACGCGCACCGCTTGTCACGCCCCGGCTTCTGGTGTGTATTCGCCCTCGGACGCTGGAAAGGGACACGGCATTGAAAAACTGGACGGGGCTGGCGCTGGCCGGCGTTTTGCTGATCACAGGCTGCGGATCGCCCGGAACCAAGAGCGAGGAGGACGCCATCGCGATCCCCGAGGCGCGACCCGATGCGGTGAACGATCGCTTTGCGCGGCTGGCCCTCACCTGCGTGCACAAGGAATATCCCAACAAGATTGCGCATGTGCTCAACGACGATGGCGACGCAAAGCCGCCGCACGAGCTGACGCCTGCCTTTTACGGCTGTTTCGACTGGCACTCGTCGGTGCACGGCCATTGGCTGCTGGTGCGCATCCTGAAGACCGATCCCGCATCGCCGATGAAGCCCGCAATCCTTGCAGTGCTGGATCGCAGCTTCACCAAGGAGAATATCGCGGCCGAGCTGAACTATATCGAGGGTGAAGGCCGCAAGGGCTTCGAGCGGCCCTATGGCACCGCCTGGTTCCTGCAACTGGTGGCCGAGCTCGACGAAAGCGAGGACCCGAAGCTGAAGGCCTGGCGCGAGACGCTGCGTCCGCTCGAACAGAAGATCGTCGGCGAGACCGAGGCCTGGCTGCCCAAGCTCGCCTATCCGATCCGGCTGGGCACGCACAACCAGAGCGCCTTCGCCTTCGGCCTGATGCTCGATTATGCGCGGCGGGTGAATAACGACGCGTTCGAAAAGCAGCTGGTGGCGAAATCGCTCGAGTTCCACCGCGCGGACGTGAACTGCCCGCTCGCCTATGAGCCGTCGGGCGAGGATTTCCTTTCGCCCTGTCTGATGGAGGCCGACCTGATGCGCCGGGTGATGCCGCAGGCGGAATATGCCGCCTGGCTGGGCCGGTTCCTGCCGCAGATTCCGGCGGACGGCTCGACCGGATGGCTCACCCCCGGCGAGGTGCGCGATCCCACCGACGGCAAGCTTGTGCATCTCGACGGCGTGAACCTGTCGCGCGCCTGGGCGATGGAAGGCATTGCAAGCGCGCTGCCCAAGGACGACCCGCGCGTGCCCGCGTTGCTCGCGACCGCAAAGCTGCACGCCGATAGCGGGCTCAAGGCGGTGAGCGACAAGAATTACGAAGGCAGCCACTGGCTGGGCAGCTTCGCGACGTACCTCACGACCAAGCGGGGAATTGCAGGTAGCTGAAACGCGGACGGTTAGCGCGGTCACTCTCCCCTCCCTGCAAGGGAAGGGCTGGGGGTGGGTAAGCGAAATTGCGCCAATGCTGGGGCAGACGACCCACCCCTAACCCCTCCCTGGCCAGGGAGGGGAACGCAAATCCATCAACCGTGGCGGACCATCACTCCACCGTCAGCACCAGCTGCCCGTCACCGTCCGTCACATGCACGGTCGAGCCATCGGGCACCTCGCCGCGCAGCAGCTTGTCGGCGAGTGCATCCTGCAGATACTTCTGGATCGCTCGCTTCAGCGGCCGTGCGCCATAGACCGGATCGTAACCCACCCGGCCCAGCCATTTGCGCGCGCTGTCGGTCAGGTCGATCGTGATCTTGCGATCCTTGAGCAGCTTCGCCACCCGCGCGACCTGGATGTCGACGATCGGCGCCATATGCTCCTCGCCGAGGCGATGGAACAGGATGATCTCGTCGAGCCGGTTGAGGAATTCGGGGCGGAAATGCCCGCGCACCACTTCCATCACCTGCGGCTCGACATCCTTGACCTTCTGATCCTCGGTCATGCCCGCGAGATACTGGCTGCCCAGGTTCGAGGTGAGGATGATCAACGTGTTCGAGAAATCGACCGTGCGGCCCTGGCCATCGGTCAGACGGCCATCGTCGAGCACCTGCAACAGCACGTTGAACACGTCGGGATGCGCCTTCTCGACCTCGTCGAACAGCACGACCTGATAGGGCCTGCGCCGTACTGCCTCGGTCAGCACGCCACCTTCCTCATAGCCGACATAGCCCGGAGGCGCGCCGATCAGCCGCGCGACCGCGTGCTTCTCCATGAACTCGCTCATGTCGATGCGCACCATCGCGTTGTCGTCGTCGAACAGGAAGCCTGCCAGCGCGCGCGTCAGCTCGGTCTTGCCGACGCCCGTGGGGCCGAGGAACAGGAAGCTGCCGAGCGGCCGGTTGGGGTCTTGCAAGCCCGCGCGCGAACGCCGGACCGCCTTGGACACCGCCTCGACCGCCGCCTGCTGGCCGATCACGCGCTTGCCGATATGCTCTTCCATCGCGAGCAGCTTCTCGCGCTCGCCCGCGAGCATCCGGTCGACCGGAATGCCGGTCCACTTGCTCACCACCGCGGCAATATCGTCCTCGGTGACTTCCTCGCGCAGCATTGCGCTCGCGGTCTGGCTCTGCGCCTCGGCCAGCTTGCGCTCCAGCTCGGGAATCCGGCCATAGGACAGCTCGCCCGCGCGGGCGAGATCGCCGTTGCGCTGCGCCTGTTCGAGCTCGATGCGCAGGCCGTCGAGATCTTCCTTGAGCTTCGCCTCGGCGTGGATCTTGTCCTTCTCGCCCTGCCAGCGCGTGGTCAGCTCGGCCGATTGCTGTTCGAGCTCGGCCAGGTCCTTCTGCAGCGTCGCCAGCCGGTCCTTCGACGCGGCATCGCTTTCCTTGCCCAGCGCCGAAGCCTCGATCTTGAGCTGGATGATCCGCCGATCGAGCGCCTCGATCTCTTCGGGCTTGCTCTCCACCTCCATGCGGATGCGGCTCGCCGCCTCGTCCATCAGGTCGATCGCCTTGTCTGGCAGGAAGCGGTCCGAGATATAGCGGTTGGAGAGCGTCGCGGCGGCCACCAGTGCATTGTCGGTGATCCGCACGCCATGATGCAGCTCGTATTTCTCCTTGAGCCCGCGCAGGATCGAGATCGTGTCCTCGACATTGGGTTCGCCGACGAACACCGGCTGGAACCGCCGCTGCAGCGCGGGGTCCTTCTCGACATGCTTCTGATATTCGTCGAGCGTGGTCGCGCCGATGCAGTGCAGCTCGCCGCGTGCGAGCGCGGGCTTGAGCAGGTTGGAGGCGTCCATCGCGCCCTCGCCCTTGCCGGCCCCCACCAGCGTGTGCATCTCGTCGATGAACAGGATGATCTCGCCCTCGGCGCCCTTGACCTCGTCGAGCACCGCCTTGAGCCGCTCCTCGAACTCGCCGCGATACTTTGCACCCGCGATCAGCGCACCCATGTCGAGCGCCATCAGGCGGCGGTCCTTCAAGCTATCGGGCACGTCGCCATTGGCGATGCGCAGCGCGAGGCCTTCGGCGATCGCGGTTTTGCCGACGCCGGGTTCGCCGATCAGCACAGGGTTGTTCTTGGTGCGCCGCGCGAGAATCTGCACCGTGCGGCGGATTTCCTCGTCACGGCCGATCACCGGGTCGAGCTTGCCCTCACGCGCCACCGCGGTCAGGTCGCGGGCGTATTTCTTCATCGCCTCATAGCTTTCCTCGGCGCTGGCCGAGGTGGCGCTGCGGCCCCCGCGCAGTTCGTTGATCGCGGTGTTGAGCGCTTCGGGCGTGACACCGGCCTTGGCGAGCGGATCGCCCGCCTTGGTGCCCTTGGCGAGCGCGATGGCGAGCAGCAGCCGTTCGACCGTGACGAAGCTGTCGCCCGCCTTGCTGGCAACCTGTTCGGCGCTGTCGAGCAGGCGCACCGCGTCATTGTCCAACCCAGGCGTCTGCTGTGCGCCGCCGCCCGAGACGGCGGGCACCTTGGCGAGCAGGGCATCGACCTCCTGCACGGCGACCGGGGCCTGCCCCCCTGCGCGCGCGATCAGCCCGGCAGCCATGCCTTCGCTGTCTTCGAGCAGCGCCTTCAGGATATGTTCGGGGCTGATCCGCTGATGGCTCATGCGGATGGCAACGGTCTGCGCCGATTGCAGGAAGCCCTTGGCGCGGTCGGTAAATTTCTCGAGGTTCATGGGAGTTTCTCCACCCTATCTAGCCCTTGCCACTGACACATAGTGTTGCATCTTTGCAACGCAAGGGGAGTGGTTGCAGAATTTGAGCGTGACGCCGCTCAGCCCCGGCCGGCGCGCGCCAGCAGCTGCATCGCACGCGACAGATGCGGCCGGTCGAGCATGCCGCCCTTGTAGCCGATCGTCCCTGCCCCCGGGTTCGCCGCGAACAGATCGATAATCATCTGGGCCTCGGTCAGCTCCTCCTCGCTGGGGGTGAAGGCGGCGTTGATGACATCGACCTGCGCCGGATGGATCGCGAGCATGCCCGAAAAGCCGTCGCGGCGCACTTTTTCGGCGCGTGCCTTCAGGCCATCCAGATCGCGGAAATCGCCCTGGATCGTCTCGATCGCGGCAACCCCTGCAGCGGCTGCGCCGAGCAGGCACAGGCTGCGCGCGAGCTCATAGGTGAAGCCATAACTGCCGTCCGCGTTGCGGTTGCTGGCGGCGTCGATCGAATCAGCCAGATCTTCCGCGCCCCAGCTCATCGCGACGAGCCGCGGAGCACCCTTGTAATCACCGGTCGTGAACATCGCCTCGGCGGTTTCGGTGACCAGCGCGATCACCGGGGTCGATCCCTGGTCGATCCCGTTCGCCACCTCGAGCGCAGAGAGATAATGGTCGAGAAGCTCGACATCGCGCCGACCGCGCGCCTTGGGCAGCATGATTCCGCCCGGTCGCGCGGGCATAATCGCGGCAAGATCCTGCAGCGCCCAGGGTCCGTCGAGAGGGTTGACCCGCACCCATAGCCGCTCGATCCCATCGCTGCGGCTGGCCAGCTGGTCACGCACCAGGCTGCGCGCCATGGGCTTGTTCTCGGCCGCGACGGCATCTTCCAGATCGAACAGCGCGATATCGGCGGAACTCTCTGCCGCCTTGGCCATCTTCTTCTCGCTGTCGCCAGGGGCAAACAGCCACGACCGCATCGGAGGGTGGAGCATTTCGGTCATCGCCTCGGGTCCGTTGTAATTTGCGCTTTTTGACACCTTTACCGCTGCACCGATCAAGCGCAATCGCACAGCGTGCTTGGCGATGGTCTGCGAGGCGGCCGAAAAGGTTAAAGACCCGATTTCACGCGATATTTGTGCGCTTTGCCTTGAATGCTTCGCTGATCGCTCGGCAGGTTTCGTAGCCGGACGCGCAATATTCGATCCGAAATGGAAGCAAAAAATACCCCTGTTACGGGGTCACCCCCTAAAAACCGGGGTGGTAAGCGATTGAAGATGCTGCAAGAACTCTCGTCACAGAGCCAACGCCGCCCATCGGTCAGAAGGATCGATCGGATGAGGCGATAACAAGGCCAACGGGCGCGCGCGCAACAACAGGGATATGCACGTGAAATCGTTAGCGAGAGAGACCAGCCCCCGCCCCGCCACCACCTGGCACCGTCCCATCCGCCCGGAAGGCGTGCAGAACGACGCTCCTCGCACGGCGCATAACGATGGTGATCGGCGCGCCCGGCTGGTGATGCGCGAACAGCAATCGGCACGCCTGCGGAGCAGCTGCTTCCCCGAGCTCAAGCTGCGCAACCCGCTCTGGGACATGCTGGTCGCGCTGCTGGCCGCCAAGCGCAACGGCAACCAGCTCTCGATGAGCGACCTGTGCCTGATGAGCGATGCTCCGGAAAGCACCGCGTTGCGGCTGATTCACCAGCTGCGCGAAAAGGGCTATGCGGACATGGTGCCCGACCGTTCGGATCGTCGGCGGACCCGCGTGACACTGACCAGCCTGGGCGAAGCTCAATTCGATCAATATCTTGATCGGTTCGAGCTGGTCTGATCGGTCCTTCGGGCGTTTTACCTCGATTTAAGGGTTTCTGTTTAGGGCTGAGGTGCAAAGGACGCACCCACCATGTCATTCGGCAAAAAAGGACTGACAGGACCTACCTTCGATGCGGCGCCGCAGGGTGATGCGAGCCTGCCGCAACGCGAGCCGCGTGTGCATCGGTTGATGAAGGTCACGCTGTTCCACGAACGGTTCGGCAGCGCCGACGGGGTGATCCGCGACATTTCGAGCGGCGGGCTAGGCGGCCGGTGCGCCGCGCCTCTGGAGCCCGGCGATGTGGTCGAGATCGATCGACCGGGCCTGGGGCGGTTCGAGGCGGAGGTGCGCTGGGTACGCAACGGCCAGTTCGGCGCGCAGCTGACATCCGACCTCAGGATCGACACCAAGGAGGTGCAGAACCTGTCCTTCAACAACTCCAATTGGGACACGAAGGTCAACAAGCCGCTCGAGAACCACGTGTTCACGCGGTTCAAGCCGATGCAGAACACCTATCGCCCCACCATCTCGCTGGCGCGCCGCGACAAATAGGCGCCACGGACCGAGCGGCGGCTGCCCTGCCCCGGCCTTTCGGCCAGCAGGCAGGGCAACGCGAGGTCAGTCGAACTTCAGGCTCTTGACGGTCTTCACCCCGGCAAGCTGGCACAGCTTCCACAGCACCGGCTCCTCGACCGCGCCATCGAGCGACAGCAGCAGCACCGCCTCGCCTCCCGCGCGCGCTTCGCGGCGACCGAGGTGGAAGGTCGCGATGTTGACATTGGCCTCGCCCAGCGTCGATCCCAGACGACCGATGAAACCCGGCTCGTCACGGTTGACGATATAGAGCATGTGCCCGGCGAGATCGGCCTCGATCTTGATGCCGTAGATCTCGACCAGACGCGGCGTCGCGTTTCCGAACAGCGTACCGGCGACCGAGCGCTCGCCATCGGCGGTGGCGACCGAGACGCGTACCAGCGTGTGATAATCACCCTCACGGTCATGGCGCACTTCGCGCACGTCGAGCCCGCGATCCTTGGCGAGGAACGGCGCGTTGACCATGTTCACCGCATCGCTGAACGCACTCATGAAGCCCGCCAGCACCGCAGCGGTGATCGGCTTCATGTCGAGTTCGGCAGCAGCACCCTCGACTTCGATCGCGATGCTCTTGACGCGGTCGCTCTCGAGCTGGCCGACCAGACGGCCCAGATTGGTCGCCAGCGCCATATAGGGGCGCAGCTTCGGCGCCTGCTCGGCCGAGAGGCTGGGCATGTTGAGCGCATTGGTCACGCCGCCCTTGACCAGATAGTCGGCCATCTGCTCGGCAACCTGGATCGCGACATTGACCTGTGCTTCGCTGGTCGATGCGCCCAGATGCGGGGTCGCGACGAAGTTCGGCGTGTTGAACAGCGGATGCTCGTGCGCCGGTTCGGTGGCGAACACGTCGAGCGCCGCGCCCGCGACATGGCCCGAATCGAGCGCGTCCTTGAGCGCCGCCTCGTCGATCAGCCCGCCACGCGCGCAGTTGATGATGCGCACGCCCTTCTTCGTCTTGGCGAGCGCTTCCTTGCTCAGGATGTTGCGCGTCTGGTCGGTCAGCGGGGTATGCAGCGTGATGAAATCGGCGCGCGCGAGCAGGTCGTCGAGCGTCACCTTCTCGATGCCCAGTTCCACCGCGCGCTCGGGCGTCAGGAAGGGATCGAACGCGATGACCTTCATCTTCAGGCCCAGCGCACGATCGGCAACGATCGAGCCGATATTGCCCGCGCCGATCAGGCCCAGCGTCTTCGCGGTCAGTTCGACACCCATGAAGCGGTTCTTTTCCCACTTGCCGGCCTGAGTCGAGGCATCGGCCTCGGGCAGCTGCCGGGCGAGCGCGAACATCAGCGCGATCGCGTGCTCGGCCGTGGTGATCGAGTTTCCGAACGGCGTGTTCATCACGACCACACCCTTGGCGGAAGCTGCGGGAATATCGACATTGTCAACGCCGATGCCAGCGCGGCCGACGACCTTGAGATTGGTCGCGGCATCGAGGATCGCCTTGGTCACCTTGGTCGAAGAGCGGATGGCGAGGCCGTCATACTGGCCGATGATCGCGGCCAGCTCGTCCGGCGTCTGGCCGGTAATCACATCGACCTCGCAACCGCGTTCGCGGAAGATCTGCGCGGCCTTGGGGTCCATCTTGTCGGAAATAAGCACTTTGGGCATTTTATGTCTCCCTCTCCCCTTCAGGGGAGAGGGCCGGGAAGAGGGGAAAGGCCTCTGGTCCCGGCCCTATTGTTGAGTGAAATGAAGCGGGTAAGCCCCGCTCCCTTCGCCGCTGCGCGGCTCTTCCCTCTCCCCTAAAGGAGAGAGGGCGGGCGGGTGTTACCTGGAAGTGAGCTCGGAATAGGCCCAGTCGAGCCAGGGGCCGAGCGCCTCGATATCGGCGGTCTCGACGGTCGCGCCGCACCAGATGCGCAGGCCCGGAGGGGCATCGCGATAGCCCGCGATGTCGAAAGCCGCGCCTTCCTTCTCGAGCAGTCCGGCAAAGGCCTTGATGAATGCCTCGTCCGCGCCCTCGATCGTCAGGCAGACGCTGGTGGTCGAACGCGTCGCCGGATCGGGCGCGAGATGGCCGAGCCACGGACGCGCCTGGACGATGGCGTCGAGCGCCGCCGCATTGGCATTGGAGCGCGCGATCATCGCATCGGCGCCGCCCAGCGACTTGCCCCATTCGAGCGCGAAGATCGCATCTTCCACCGCCAGCATCGACGGGGTGTTGATCGTCTCGCCCTTGAACACGCCCTCGGCGAGCTTGCCCTTGCTGACCAGGCGGAACACCTTGGGCAGCGGCCAGGCGGGGATATAGGTCTCGAGCCGTTCGACCGCGCGCGGGCCGAGTATCAGCACGCCATGCGCGCCCTCGCCGCCCAGCACCTTCTGCCAGGAGAAGGTGGCGACATCGATCTTGTCCCAGGGCAGGTCATAGGCGAACACTGCGCTGGTCGCGTCGGCAAAGCTCAGGCCCTCGCGGTCCGCGGCGATCCAGTCGCCATTGGGGACGCGCGCACCCGAGGTGGTGCCGTTCCAGGTGAACAGCACGTCGTGCGACCAGTCGACCGCGGTCAGATCGGGGATCTGGCCGTAATCGGCGCGCAGGATGACGGGATCGAGCTTGAGCTGCTTGGCGGCGTCGGTCACCCAGCCTTCGCCGAAGCTTTCCCAGGCGAGCGCAGTGACAGGGCGGGCGCCCAGCATCGTCCACATCGCCATTTCGAAGGCGCCGGTGTCCGATCCGGGCACGATACCGATCCGGTGGGTGTCGGGGAGCTTGAGCAGCTCGCGCATCAGATCGATGCAATATTGCAGCCGCGCCTTGCCGATCTTCGACCGGTGCGAACGACCCAGCGATTCGATGGAAAGCTGTGCTGCCGACCAGCCCGGGGGCTTTGCGCAGGGACCCGAGGAAAAATACGGGCGAGCAGGCAGGGTGGCAGGTTTCTTGGCGAGCACAGCGCCCGCACCAACGGTATCAGTCATGTCAGTCTCTCCTTGCAGAGAGCACGCGCGGCGTTGGGACCGCGTGGCCCGTCGACGGCCCTAGGGGCGAATTGCACATAAAGCAATCACCAAATGCCGAACGGGTCCAGATTCACGCCGCCCTGCGCAACAAATGCACAGGGCGGCGGCGAATCACTTCTTGAAAATGACCTTGCCACGCTGCGAGACGAGCAGCTTTTCCATGGTTACCGGGTGGAAATAGGCCTCGACATTCTGGCCCTCGGGGGTCACGCCATAGACCTCGTAGCAGCCGCCATCGACCTTCGACTTCTTGACCGTCCAGCCGTCCTTCTTGAGCTTGGCTTCCAGATCGGCGCGGCTCTTCCAGCCCGTCTGCGGACCGGCGTCGCACTTCATCTTGCCGGTGGCAAAGACATCCGGAGCGGCGGAAAACTGCATCGCGGTGGCGGCAGCGACGGCCAGCATGGCCTGTGCGAATTTCATGGATTGTCCCTCTTCTCTCGTGCGATCAACCGGTTGCAGCCCCTATGCCACGCCGCACTGAACGCCGCTTGAACATAAGTATGACCCGTGCGGTTTCCAGGACCAGCAGCGGAACAAAATGCACCAGCATGCCGGCATATTCGCCATCGACGTAGAACCAGTGTAGCGCGATCAGTACGGCAGCGGGATAGACCAGCCGCTGCAGCCGCTTCCAGTTGGCGCGCATGGCGCGTTGCGAGGCATTGTTGCTCGTGACCCCCATGGCGATGAAGATGATGAGCGCGGCATAGCCCGTCCAGATCGAGAAGATCAGCGCCTCTTCCGCGATCATGCCCCAGTCGCCCATGTCGTACAGGTAGAAGACGAGATGCAACAGGCCATAGCCGCACGCCGCCACCCCCAGTGCCCGGCGGCGCGCGAGCAGCCAGTCGAGCCAGCGCCTGCGCCCGAAGATCGCGCGCAGCGGCGAAATCATCATCGCGATGATCATGAAGCGGACGGAGAACTCGCCGCTCGGGTGGATCAGATCGAATGCGGTCACCGGATCGCGCAAAAAGCCTATGGTCATGCCGATCGCGGGAATCGCCAGCAGCACCCAGAAAAACCCATGCACGTTGATCAATCGCAACATCGTGTCCGCACCCACCCTCAAAGCGCACCGCTTCGTCCCGGCCAGCGCTAGCCCTGCCGCAAGGTCCGCGCAATGCCGCGCTTTCGTTCCCTATCGCAGCGTTAACCATTTTCGGAACAACAGGGTTAAATTTCATTGAGTAGGATCAACGCCATGGAACGAGGCGTTCATCAAGGTCCCTCCCTGGCCGCTGGTGGCCCGCTGCCCCTGGGTGGCGGCGACAGTGCGCAGATGAACGCTGGCGAAGGCGCGGGCCTGCACCGTAGTGCACGGTCCGCGCCGCGTCGCATCGACCCCCGTTTCACCGCCATGATCGAATCGCCCGAACTGCAGCGCATGGCGCTGGTCGCGGCGCTTTCGGTCCTGATCGCGGGCTGCTCGATGCTGCCCGAAGGCCGCGGCCTGTCGCGGGCGCCCGTTTCCGCTCCCGCACGAAGCCAGCAGGCGGTGCGCCCCGCGCTCCCCGCCCCGCCGCTCGCCGACACGCGCCAATGCCTCAGCCAGCTCAGCCAGGCCAAGGTCCGCTTCACGCCGGTGCCCGATCAGACCTTCGGCGCAGGCTGCTCGCAGCTCGGCAGCGTGCGCCTCTCCGCAATCAGCCTGATGGAAGCCAGCCGCGGGCGCAGCGAGCTGGCGATCAGCAATATCGGCCCGGTGCGCTGCGAACTGGCGCAGCGCTTTGCCGGATGGGCGCAATATGGCATTGCCCGCGCCGCCGAGCAGATGCTGGGCAGCCCGCTCGTCAAGATCGAGACCATGGGCAGCTATTCCTGCCGCAACATCGCCGGCTCGCTCAAGCTCTCGCAGCATGCGCATGCCAATGCCATCGACATTGCCGGGTTCGTGCTGGCCGATGGCCGCCGCATCTCGGTGAAGGACGGGTGGAACGGCAGCAATCAGGAGCGCGCATTCCTGCGCACCATTCATGCGAGCGCCTGCAAGCGCTTCGGAACGGTCCTCGGTCCCGAGTACAATGCCGCGCATCGCGATCACCTGCATGTCGACATGAGCGGCCAAGGCTATTGCCGATAAGGCGATCGCCCCTTAATTGCGGGCGATGACCAAGAAAGACCTGACCGAGCCGCGCTTTCGCCGCGCCGCCGAAGACGCCAAGACCGCCGAACGCGCGGTTCACGACACCCCCCAGACCCAGGATCCGGCCTACCGGCTGGCCTTTGGCGACACCGAATTCCTGTTGCGTCAGGAATTGCGCCCGGTGCGCTTCCAGCTGGAACTGCTCAAGCCCGAGATGCTGCTCGAAGAGGCCGGAATCGGCTCCACGCTGGTGATCTATGGCTCGGCGCGCATCCCCGCGCCCGACAAGACCGAAGGCATGGTCGAGGCCGCGCGCAGCCCCGAGGAAAAGAAGGTTGCCGAACGGCTGGTGGCCAAGGCGAAATATTATGACGAGGCGCGCAAGCTCGCGCAGCTGGCCAGCGAATGCGGCGTCGTCGAGGATGGCAAGCGCCAGTTCGTCGTCTGCTCGGGCGGCGGCCCTTCGATCATGGAAGCCGCGAACCGCGGCGCGGCGGATGTCGGCATGGATTCGGTGGGGCTGAACATCGTGCTGCCACACGAACAGGCACCCAACCGCTATGTCACCCCGCACCTGTCGTTCCAGTTCCACTATTTCGCGCTGCGCAAGATGCACTTCCTGCTCCGCGCTCGCGCGGTCGCGGTCTTCCCGGGAGGCTTCGGCACGTTCGACGAATTCTTCGAGCTGCTGACGCTGATCCAGACGGGCAAGATGGCGCCGATCCCCATCATGCTGTTCGGCAAGGATTTCTGGAACCGCGTCGTCAATTTCGAGGCGCTGGCGGAGGAAGGCGTGATCTCGCCGGGCAATCTCGACCTGTTCAGCTTTGTCGAGACGGCGGACGAGGCCTGGACGAAGATCCGAACCTTCTACGACCTGCCCTGCGGCTGAGCGGTTACTGACCCAGTTCGACGCTGCGCTTCGCCGCCGCTGCCACGGCTTCGGCCACCAGCCGGTCGAGCGCGGCGTCGGCATCGAACACGTTGAGCGCGGCGCGGGTGGTGCCGCCAGGACTGGCAACGCGTTCGGCGAGCGCGGCAGGGCTCTCGTCGGAACGGTGCGCCAGCTCGGCCGAACCGCGCACCATCGCCATCGCGAAGCGCGCGGCCTGGTCTGCGGGCATGCCGAGACCTTCCGCCGCCTTGCCCAGCGCGTCGATGAAGCGGAACAGATAGGCAGGGCCCGAGCCGCTGAGCGCGGTGACAAGGTGCATCTGCGCCTCGTCGACCAGCCATTCGGCGGTGCCCAGCATGCCGAACAACGATTCGAGCCCGGCGCGGTCGTCATCGTCCAGCCCGTCGGCATAGAGCGCGGTGACCGACTGGCCGATGCTGACCGCCATGTTTGGCATGATCCGCGCCACCGCGCGGGCGTGCGGAAGCGCAGCGCGCAGCCCCGCGCATTCCACCCCCGCAAGCATCGAGACGACCAGCGCCCGCGACAGGTCGATCCCCGCCAGCTGTGGTGCGACATCGCCCAGCATCTGCGGCTTGATTCCCAGCAGCAGCCAGTCGGGCGCGGAAATGCCGGGATCGATCTCGGTCAGGTGGCGGACCCCGGCGGGCAGGTCTCGAGGGGCGGGATCGACCACGGTAACGGTTGCGGGATCGAGCCCTTGTGCAAACCATCCGCGCAGCATCGCACCGCCCATGTTGCCCGAGCCGATAACCAGCAGGGATTGGGGAAAAACGCTCAGCACACCTAACTCCGTTTGTCCCGAGCGTGTCGAGGGACGTTGCGCAACCGTTCCCGATACCGTCCCTCGACTTCGCTCGGGACAAACGGATGAGGGTCAGGCGTCAGCCCTGTAGCGCTCAAGCCTCGCCCTGGGTGTCGATCAGCGCCGCCGCCAGCGCTTCCTGCGGGCTCTTGTCGCCCCAGAGGATGAACTGGAACACGGGATAGAAGCGGTCGCACTCGTCGATCGCCGCCTCGACCGCAAGCTGCGCCTGGTCGAGCCCGAGCATGGCATCGCTGCCCAGCATCATGCCGTTGCGATAGAGCACCACGCCGCTGTTAGACCAGATGTCGAAATGGCCCAGCCACAGCTGTTCGTTGATCAGCGCCAGCGCCTCGCAGATGACCGCGAACTTGTCGTCGGGCACGCGGATGTCGGGCATGGCAAGCAGCTGCAGCACATTGTCCTCGTGCCGCCAGATCGCGCGCAGCTGATAGCTGGTCCAGCTGCCCTTGACCTCGGTCAGCAGCTCGTCCTCGCCCACCATCTCGCATGGCCAGCCGCGCGCTTCGAACAGCGCGGCCAGCATGTCGACCGGCGCGGCTTCCTCCCGATCCAGGTCAAGCTGCTGTTCGTTCATGAAATTCCTTTCGCGCCCCATGGCACATGTTCCAAGATGACCCGATGCCCGGTTGCGCGCAATGGGCGGACGATGGGCCACCGTCCGCCTTGTCTCGAAGTCTGTTCAAAAACTGTGGATAAGCAGGGTTGATCCGACCTTACTCACCGCCACCCGCAGCCCTGGCCGAAAGCGCCGCTTCCAGCGCCGCGACGCGTGCTGCCAGGCTGTCCGCCTCCTCGCGCGCCTTGGCTGCCATTTCCTTCACCGCCTCGAATTCCTCGCGGCTGACGAAATCGAGGCCCGCAATCCACTCGCGGGTGCGCTCGCGCGCGCTCTCGCCCGCCTCGCGGCTCATGCCCGCAACGGTTCCGGCGAGGCCATTGATGAACTTGGCGAAATCGCCGCCGAATTCGGACTTGTTCTGCATGTCTTACTCCTTGGGGAAAGACGCGTCCCGCGTCCACATGTCCCGCATGTCTAGCATGTGGGGACCGGGAGCGCCAATCGCAACCGGGGGTTAAGGACCCGGCGGGGCGAGCTGGATACGCTGCGCATCGCGCGGCACCACCAGTTGCTCGGCATCAGGGTTGAGCTCGTCGATCTGCTTGTTGAGCACCGAGGCAAAGCACAGCCAGGCGAGATAGGGAACCATCAGCCACGCGGCGAGTGGACGGATGCGCCCGAACACGATCGTCGTGGCAAAGGCCGCCACGAACACGCCGACCAGCAGGTAGAACGCGCCCGACACCTGGTGCATGCGGAAGAAATAGATCGGCCAGGCGAGGTTAAGCGCGAGCTGGACGAAGAACAGCAGTACCGCAAGACCGCGCAGGCGCGCACCGCGCGCGGTTACCACCACGGTCAGCGCAAGGCCCATCATGACGTACAGGATCGACCAGGCGATGCCGAACGCCGCACCCGGCGGCTGCGCCTCGGGCTTTACCAGCGCCTGGAACCAGCGATTCTCCTCGCCCGATCCGGAAAAATTGCTGACCCCGAAGCCGAGCAGAACGACCAGTGGCACGAACAGCAGCGCCCAGCGCACAAAGGCGAGGCGAAGCTGCATGGGAGAGGCAATTTCATTCATCGAGGCGGATTCTCCTGCCCAGAAAAGGGCTTGACCCTTCGCATATCGGATTCGTTTGGCGCACGCCAGCGGGGTTTACCAAGGTTTTCCGTGCCGTTGCGGGTCAGCAGCTGCGCCCCTTCTGCGCTGCGACGAGGAATTCGATATTGCCGCTCGGGCCCGTAATCGGGCTTTGTGTCAGCCCTATGACCGGCCAGTCGATGCTCTCGAGCCAGCGCATCACCCGGTCGCACACCGCCGCGTGCAGCGCGGGATCGCGCACCACCCCGCCCTTGCCGATCTGGTCCTTGCCCACCTCGAACTGCGGCTTGATCAGCGCCGCCAGCCACGCGCCTGGCTTCGCGAACGACATCGGCACCGGCAGCACCTTGTCGAGCGCGATGAAGCTCGCATCGCACACCACGATGTCGATGGGGCGGGTGATCTGCGCGTCGGTGAGGATGCGCGCGCTGGTCTGTTCGTGCACCGTGACGCGATCGTCCTGGCGCAGCTTCCAGGCGAGTTGGTTGGTGCCGCTGTCCACCGCGAATACATGCGCTGCGCCGCGCGTCAGCAGCACGTCGGTAAAGCCGCCGGTGGACGATCCGACGTCGATCGCGGTCATGCCGGTCACATCAATGCCGAAATGGTCGAGCGCATGCGCCAGCTTGATGCCGCCGCGCGACACCCAGGGATGATCGCGCCCGCGCACCTCGATCGCGGCATCGCCCGGCACTGTCTCGCCCGCCTTGGCGACCTTGCGCTCGCCGACGAAGACCAGCCCCGCCAGGATCAGCGCCTGCGCGCGCGAGCGACTCTCCGCCAGCCCGCGATCGACCAGCAACTGATCGATGCGCGTCTTGCGCGGTTTGTCGGGCGATGGGCGGGGGTTCTGCTCGGCCATGGGGGCGGTTCTTAACCGCGCGCACGGCGTTTTGCGAGCGCGAGATGATTACCCGGAAAAAATTGAATTACAAGACTTGCCGTGGCGGCAGTGATGATTCACATAAGGGGTGCAAGGAATACAGATCGTCAGAAACCCCAGCAAAACCGGGTTTTTGCGAATGGCCCTTCACTTGGTTTCAACATAGCGAAAGGAGGTGATCCGATGTCTCATGGTTCAGCAAGAGGGTCGGTCAAGTCCATTCGGAGTGTTCGCGGCTGATAGCCTTCTGCCCTTTGGTCAGGGCAGGCGCTTTCACCAAGCGCGACATACACTTCGAAGGCGGCACTTCCGGCCGCTGACCATGTGATGGGCCGCGCGGGGAGCACTGACTCCCGGCGGCCCCTCTCATTTCATGGTTGCCCCAGGCGTTGAAGCGCGATGCTCCGCTGCGGGTTTTGTTTTTCCAGACCATCATTCGCCGTCACCCCCGCGCAGGCGGGGGTCCCGCTTTTATAAACAGCGGCAGCGCAAAAGCGGGATTCCCGCTTTCGCGGGAATGACCAATGAGTGGCCTTTCAGAAACGCCTCATCCGCACACCCTACCCCCCTCCCTGCAAGGGAGGGGAACGCACTCCGGTCCATTGTTGTAATCCGGCCATTCCGCGGAAATGCCGCTACCCACCCCCGCTCAGCCTGAGAAGCGGGCTTCAGCCCGCGTCGTCGAAGGCCCCGCGCCCACGCTGGCCGTATCGCGGGGCATTCGACAAACTGACGCTGACCGGATAGGGGTTTCAGCTTTGGCGATGCCTTGTAATATACCTGCCAATCAGCAAGCGACCCCGTTGCAGACGTGGTAGGGTGGGTTACAAGTCCTCGTCAGTCAAATGCCGAGGTGTCAGCTTATGGGCTATTCCGATCAGGAGCAGCAGCAGCTTGCGCCAAGGTCTGTGTCCTACATTGCCATATTGGGGCTTGCAGCTGTGGCTTTGGCGGCATTTCTAATGTTCGGATTTGATGCAGCGGCTGACTGGATAGGTCTGAGCAAGGGTAGCGGCTTCTTTTTGGCCGGAATGCTCCTTCTATTGAACGCAATCTTGGTTGTCGGCTTCGCTATTGATCTAGTGATTTATTGCCTTCTAAGGTTATTGCGACACAGCAGATACGTTAACAAATTGTGATCGACAACTTCTCGAAGAACCACGAAATGCGATTGCCCGCTAACCACACAGCTTGCTACAATGATTCAATGAGTAAAGCCTGCCAAACGGAGGCATGACCAGAAGCCGCAAAACGCTGCGGCTTCCGGCTACCATTCCAATGTGTCAGCTGTCCGGCGATCATCCCCGGATCTTGCACCCTCAGCCCAGCTTCTGCGCCACCAGCGCCTTCAGGTCCGCGGACGAGCGTGCTCCGAAGTGCGAGATGATCTCGGCGGCGGCGATGGCGCCCATCCGCAGCGACGTTTCCACGTCGCGGCCCTGCGCCTGTCCTGCCAGGAAGCCGGCGGCGAACAGGTCGCCCGCGCCGGTGGTGTCGACCACCTTGTCGATCGGCTCGGCGGCGACGGCGTAGCGCTGGCCGTCATGGATCGCGATCGCGCCCTTCTCGCTGCGGGTGACGACCAGGGTCGGCAGCTTGGCCGAAACGCTGGCGACTGCCGCCTCGAAATCGTCGACCTCAGCCAGCGAGCAGATTTCGGCCTCGTTCGAGAACAGGATGTCGATCTGGCCCTTGTCCAGCAGATCGAGGAAATCGGCGCGGTGGCGGTCGATCACGAAGGCGTCGGACAGGGTGAAGGCGACCTTGCGGCCTGCCGAGCGGGCGGCATCGATCGCAGCGCGCATCGCGGCGCGGGGCTCTTCGGGGTCCCACAGATAGCCTTCGAGATACAGCACCGCCGCATCCTGGATCATCGCGGCGTCAAGCGCGCTGGCGGGCAGGAACTGTGATGCACCGAGGAAGGTGTTCATCGTGCGCTGGCCATCGGGGGTCACCAGGATCAGGCAGCGCGCGGTCGGCACTTCGCTTCCGACGCGCACGGGCGTTGCATAATCGATGCCGAGCGCGCGCACGTCATGCGCGAAGACTTCGCCGAGCTGGTCGTCGGCGACCTGGCCGATGAACGCGCACTTGCAGCCCATCGCCGCCATGCCGGCCAGCGTGTTCGCCGCCGAACCGCCGCTGATTTCCTGCGCCGGGCCCATCGCCTGGTAGAGCGAGGTCGCACGGTCGGCATCGATCAGCATCATGCCGCCCTTGGTCAGGCCTTCCTTTGCCAGCAGCGCATCATCGGCGGGGGCCATCACGTCGACAATGGCATTGCCGATGGCGAGGACGTCGAAACGGGGGCTGGTCATGAAGGCTGTGCTTTCGATCTGGCGGAAAAACGGTTGCCGCGCGCCTATCGACTTGAAGCCAGCGGTTCAAGCCCGAATGCGGCGCGATTGACCGGGCAGGCGAATTGCCCGACACAGGCGGAACGATGCTGAACGCGTTTTTCAAGAGCCTGGGCCAGCTGGGCGACCGCGCGATCCTGGGCGCGCTGTTCTGGACGATCCTGTGTGCGGTGCTGATCTTCGTCGCGACCGGATGGGCGCTGTGGCAGGGCCTGGCTTGGGCGATGGTACAATATGGCGGACCGCTTTCCGACTATGCCGCGTGGACCGGCGTGCTCGCGGCGGTGGCGACGATCATCGCCTTCTGGTTCTGGTGGCGTGTGGTGGCCATCGCGGTGCTGCAACTGTTCGCCGACCGCATCGTGATCGCGGTGGAGCGCAAGCATTACCCTGAAGCCGCCGCAAGCG
The DNA here is from genome assembly GCF_013607875.1 of Blastomonas ursincola. Lineage (GTDB taxonomy): Bacteria > Pseudomonadota > Alphaproteobacteria > Sphingomonadales > Sphingomonadaceae > Blastomonas > Blastomonas ursincola. The sequence continues at coordinate 714,837 of NZ_VDES01000002.1, read as the reverse complement.
CGCGCGACCTGCCGATCGGGCCCTCGATCGCGATGGCGCTGCGCAGCCTGATGCGTGCGCTGCTCTACAATGCCATCGCGCTCCCTTTCGCGTTGATACTGCTGTTCACCGGGGTCGGGGCACCGATGCTGTTCCTGGCGGTCAACGCGGTGCTGGTGGGGCGCGATCTCGACGAGATGGTGGCAGCCCGGCACCCGCATCTGGGGGGCGCTCGCGCTTCCCGGACCAGCCGTTTCGTACTCGGGCTGGTTGCCAATCTGCTGCTGCTGGTCCCCTTGGTCAATCTGCTCGCGCCGATTATAGCCGCAGCGATGGCCACGCACCTCTTTCACCAGCGCGCGGCCGGGGGGAAGGTCTGATGCGTTATCCTGCCGTGCTGGCGCTGAGCGTCGGGCTGGCCGCCTGTGCCGCGCCGCAAAAGACGGTCGCACCGGTGCGCCCCACGCTCCCGGCGCGCAGCACGACCTTGCCGACCAAGGGGCTGGAGGCGGTGCTGGGCAAGGGCCAGCGCGATCTCGAGCGGATGTTCGGCACGCCCCGGCTCGACGTACGCGAATTCGACGCGCGCAAGCTGCAGTTCGTCGGGCAAGCGTGCGTGCTCGACATATTTCTCTATCCCGAAGGCGCAGGGGGAGCGCAGATCGCGACCTATGTCGATGCGCGGCGCAAGGACGGCCAGTCGGTCGATCGCGCGGCGTGCGTGGACGCCTTGCGCAAATAGCTATTCGGCGGGTTCCGACTGAGCAGCCGTTGGCGCTTCGGTGCCTTCCTCGGCAGGCTTATCCTTCACCGCCTTGCGATCGGTGAACCAGATCGCAAGGATGCTGAGCTCGTAGAGCAGGACCAGCGGGATCGCGAGCATCAGCTGCGAGACCACATCGGGCGGGGTCAATACCGCCGCGACAATGAACGCGGCGACGATCATGTAGCGGCGCAGGCTGATCAGCTGCGCCCGGCTGACGATGCCGGCGCGGTTGAGCAGCATCAGCAACACCGGCAGCAGGAAGCTGATCCCGAAGGCGAGGATGAACTGCATCACCAGCGAGAGATACGCGTCGGTGCTGGGCAGCGCCTCGATCGACAGACCGCCTGCTTCTCCCTGGAATTTCAGGAAGAAATGGAAGGCCGTGGGCATCACGACATAATAGGCGAGCGCCGCCCCGGCGGTGAACAGCACCGGCGTTGCGAACAGGAAGGGCAGCAGCGCGCGCTTTTCCTGGCGGTAGAGCCCCGGCGCGACGAACGCCCAGAGCTGGTTCATGATGACCGGGAAGGACAGGCAGAAGGCGGCGAAGATCGCAACCTTCACCTGCACGAAAAATGCCTCGTACAGCTTGGTATAGACCAGCTTGCCGCCGCCATCGCCAAAGGCTTCCTTCAGCGGCACGACGAGGAACGAGAAGATATGCTCGGAAAAATAGAAGCAGACGCCGAACGAGACCAGCAGCGCGATGACGCAGCGGACCAAGCGCTGGCGCAGCTCGATCAGGTGATCGAGCAAGGGCGCGCGCGAGGCGTCGATATCGTCCTCGGCCGCGCTCATCGCTCACCCTCGGTGACGGGTGCTGGGGGCGCACCGAGGGCAGCGGGAGCCTCGGGCAGCGGTTCCATTGCGGGGGCCGGTTCGGGAGCGGGCGTCGGAACCGGCGCCGCAGCGGGATTGGCGGCGGCATATTCGCGCATGATGCGCTCGTTGTCCGCCTTCCACTTCTTTTCCATTTCCTCCAGCTCGACCTCGCGCACCATCGCGTCGATGCCGCTGCGGAAATGGCGTGCCATGCCCTTGGCCTTGCCGATCACCTGCCCAACCTTGTAGAGCGCGCGCGGCAGGTCCTTCGGGCCGATCACCACGATCGCCACGATGACAATCATCAGCAATTCGGTCGATCCGATGTCCATCATGACATGGTCACGCCTTCATGCGGGCCGGTGCGCCAGACCAGCCGAACAATCAACCGGGCTTGCGCTCTTCGGTCGTGCTGGTCGCAGTGCCGTCGATGGTGCGCGCCGGAGTCGCCTCGATCTGCGCCACGGGGCGCACGGGCGGGGCAGGCTGGTCGTCATCGTCGGCCATGCCCTTCTTGAAGCTCTTGATGCCCTTGGCAACGTCACCCATGATCGAGGAAATGCGTCCGCCGCCGAACAGCAGGACGATGATGATCAGCACGATAACCCAGTGCATCAGGGAGAAGGATCCCATGGCAAATCTCCTGAAGGCCTCGGCGGCTATCTAGTCCCCCTCGCCCGGCATTTCCAGCAATGAATCCGATTCTTCGGATAAGTCGTCCGTAGTGTCGGTGCCCAGCGCGCCTTCGAGGGCGAGATCGACCGGATCGAGCAGCCCGGCAGCCTTGAGGTCCTCCAGCCCGGGCAGATCGCGGCGGCTGGACAGACCGAAATGGGTGAGGAACGCGGGCGTCGTGGCATAGATCAGCGGCCTGCCCGGCACCTCGCGACGCCCGGCGGGCGCGACCCAGCCCTCTTCCATCAGCACGTCGAGCGTGCCCTTGCTCACCTGCACGCCGCGAATCGCCTCGATCTCGGCGCGGCTGACCGGCTCGTGATAGGCGATGATCGCCAGCGTCTCGGTCGCCGCGCGCGACAATTTGCGCGTCTGCTCGGTCTCGCGCCGCAGCAGCCAGGCGAGATCGGGCGCGGTTTGGAAATGCCAGCGCCCGCCGCGCTCGACCAGCTCGACCCCGCGGCCGGCATAGTCGCTGGCAAGCCGTTCCAGCGCGCCCGCTATGTCCGCCTCGTCGCCGATCTGCGCGCGCAGCTGTTCCAACGTCTGCGGCTCGGTCGCGGCGAACAGCGCCGCTTCCACCGCCCGCACGACGGGATCGGGCCCGCTCATCCGGCCTTGCGCACCTGAAGCGGCGCGAACGCCCCATCCTGCGCCAGTTCGACCCGCCCCTGCCGCGCCAGTTCGAGCAGCGCGAGAAAGGTCGAGGCCTTGGCCGAGCGCTTGAGCTGCGGGTCGGCGGTCTCGGGCAGGAAGGCACTGAGTTCGGTCCAGTCCAGCGCGGTGCCAAGCATGAACGACAGACGCGCCAGCGCATCCTCCAGCGTCATCACCTTGCGCGATTTCACCATGTGCACCACCGGCTGGCTGCGCTGCTTGACGCGGCCATAGGCGGCGAGCAGGTCGAACAGCGAACAGTCATGCCGCGTGCGGGTAAGCAGCCGCAGCCCCTCGGCCTGGCCATGGGCAAAGACATCGCGACCCAGCCGGTCGCGCCCCAGCAGCCGCGCCGCCGCCTCGCGCATCGCCGAAAGCCGTTGCAGGCGTAGTTGCAGCCGCAGCGCCAGTTCCTCGGGCGAGGGTTCCACCTCGGGATCGCCGGGCAGCAGTAGCGCGGACTTGAGATAGGCGAGCCAGGCCGCCATCACCAGATAATCGGCGGCGAGTTCGAGCTTGAGGCTGGTCGCGCTCTCGATAAAGCCGAGATACTGGTTGGTGAGTTCGAGGATCGAGATCTGGCGCAGATCGACCTTCTGCCGCCGCGCGAGATCGAGCAGCAGATCGAGCGGACCTTCCCAGCCATCGACATCGATCAGCAGCGCCTCGGCCGCCGCGGTCGCGGCGGGCACGGGTTCACGAAAGAAGATACAGTCGCCCCCCGCCGGATCGAGCGCCGATGGCGGCGCGCCGGTGATGAGGTCGGTCTCGTTCACGCCAGCGCCAGCAGCGCGTCGCGCCGGGCGATCAGCTCCGCCTGATGCGACCAGTCGGTCACCGGGGCGATCGCGGCCTTTGCCCGGTCGAGCCGCGCGCGCGAGGCGTCCGAGATGTCGGGAAGCGCGTTCACGATGCCGATCATCTCCTCCATCCGCGCCCAGCAGTTGAGCGCGATGTCGCATCCCGCGGCAACCGCGCGGGCGGCGCGGTCGGGCACCTCGCCTGCCAGCGCCTTCATGTCGAGATCGTCGCTGAGCAGCAGTCCGTCAAAGCCGATGCGCTGGCGGATGATATTGTCGATGATCCACTCGGAATGCGTCGCACACCGCTCCTTGTCCCAGGCCTCGAACAGGATATGCCCGGTCATGCCGATCTCGGCCTGGTTGAGCGCGCGGAACGGGGCGATGTCCTGCTCCAGCTCGGCCTCGCTGGCGGTGACGCGCGGCAGTTCCATATGGCTGTCGACCATCGTGCGGCCATGGCCCGGCATGTGCTTGATCGTGCCCAGCACCCCGCCGCGCTTCAGCCCGTCGAGTACAGCGCGGCCGAGCGCTGCGACGCGCAAGGGCTCCTGGCCCAGCGCGCGATCGCCGATCGCGGGCGTGCCGCCGGGGACCGCTACATCAAGCAGTGGCAAACAGTCGACCGTGATGCCGACCTCGGCGAGATCGAGCGCCAGCGCCTCGGCATTCGCCCGTGCCGCCTCGATCGCGCTTGCCGGTGCAATGTCGTAAAGCTTGTCGAATGCCGCGCCGGGCGGAAAGGCCAGCCATTCGGGCGGCTTCATCCGGGAAACGCGCCCGCCCTCCTGATCGATCAGGATCGGCAGCCGGTTATCGCCGTGCAGATCGCGCAAACTGTCGGTGAGCGCGCGGACCTGCGCGCGCGTGTCGATATTGCGCCCGAACAGGATATAGCCCGCAGGTTGGCTGTCCTTGAAAAAGGCGGCTTCGTCAGGCGACAGGCTGTGGCCGGCAAGGCCGAAGATAACGGGCTTCATGCGCCCCGGTTTACGACCGGACCGCTCGGTAAATCAACGCACGACAAGGCAGTTTTGCCCAGCTTTCTTCAGCTGGTCGCAAACCTGGTTCGCACTGGCGGGGGTGTCGAGCACCACACTCAGGCGGAACACGGTTCCGCCATCGACCGTCGCCTGGACGATGCGGCGGTTGAGGCCCGAGAGCACCTCGTGCCGCTGGGTCAGCTTGCCCCAGCCGTCGAGCGCGCTGGCCTCGTCGGTATAGGCGCCAAGCTGCACCAGCGCGCTGCCCGCAGGCGGCGGGGCGCCTGCAGCATCGGCAAGCTGGCCGGTCGGCTGCTCGCCCTGGCTGACCGCAAAGCTCGAATCGCCGGTGCCCTCGACCTTCTGTTCCTGGCTGTCCTTGGGGCGCACCTTGTAATCACCCTTGGGCGCAGCGATCAGGCTGCCATCGCCTTCTGGAGCGCTGCCCGATCCGCCGAGCCAGTAGATGGCCGCAAGCACGATCGACAGTCCGACCAAGCCCATCAGGACAAATCCGAGAATCCGGGCGCCATTGCCGTCATTCGACGGCACGTCATCGACCGATTCGAGCCAGGGCAGCCGGTCGTCATCGGCGTCCAGCCCGAGCGGCTGGTCCCTCAGCTCGCCATCCATGCCATCATCCAGCCGGTTGCTCATCGATCCGCCCCATATTCGCGCAAGTGCCTGGCCCCGGCAGGCGCGGCGTCACATCTGCGTCGCCGCCTCCACCGCCATAAGGCCCAGGCCGTTGGCGATTACCTGCCCGATATTTGCGGCCATGAAAAGCCTTGCGCCACTGGTCTCGGGGTCATGCGCCAGAACGATACGCTTGTCGGTGCGATCGTTGCCCAGATTGAAGAACGCATGGAAGGCGGCTGCCAGATCGCCCAGATAGAAGGCGATCCGGTGCGGCTCGCGGTTGAGCGCGGCAGCTTCGACGATGCGCGGGAATTGCGCCGCAAGCGCGATCAGCGCCTGCTCTTCGGTGCCCAGCGTGTCCAGATGCTCGGCCGACGGCGCAAGCCCCTCGCCTGCCGCCTTGCGCAGGATCGAATGGATGCGCGCATGCGCGTACTGCACATAAAAGACCGGATTGTCCTTCGAGGCCTCGACCACCTTCTCGAAGTCGAATTCCATCTGCGCATCGGCCTTGCGGGTGAGCATGGTGAAGCGCACGACATCCTTGCCGACCTCGTTCACGACATCAGCCAGCGTGACGAAATTGCCCGCGCGCTTGGACATCTTGAGCGGCTCGCCGCCGCGCATCAGCTTGACCATCTGGACGAGCTTGACGTCGAACCGCGCGGCATCGTCGGTCAGCGCCGCGACCGCCGCCTTGATCCGCTTGACCGTACCGGCATGATCCGCGCCCCAGATGTCGATCAGCTCGTCGGCATCCTGCAGCTTCTGGAAATGATAGGCGAGGTCCGCGCCGAAATAGGTCCAGCTGCCGTTCGACTTGCGGATCGGGCGATCCTGATCGTCGCCGAACGCGGTCGAGCGGAACAGCGGCAGCTCGACCGGCTCCCAATCCTCGGCCACCTTGCCCTTGGGCGCTTCGAGCACGCCGTCATAGACCAGGCCCTTTTCGCGCAGCACGGCTTCGGCCGCCTCGGGCTTGCCCGCTGCCTGCAATTCGGCTTCGGACGCGAACACGTCGTGATGGATGCCGAGCAGCGCGAGATCCGCGCGGATCATGTCCATCATCGCGGCGACCGCGCGCTTGCGGAAGGAGGCGAGCCAGTCGGCTTCGGGCGCGTTCGCCTGGGCATCGCCGAGCGCGGCGGCGAGTTCCTTGGCCAGCGGCACCAGATAGTCGCCCGGATACAGGCCCTCGGGCATCTCGCCGCTTTCCAGGCCCAGCGCCTCGCGATAGCGCCAGTGCACCGAACGCGCGAGCACATCGACCTGGCCGCCTGCATCGTTGATATAATATTCGCGGATCACCTTGTGGCCCGAATATTCGAGCAGGGTCGCGAGCGCATCGCCGACCACCGCGCCGCGGCAATGTCCCATGTGCATCGGCCCTGTCGGGTTGGCCGAGACATATTCGATGTTCACCGTCTTGCCCGCGCCGAGCTGCGAGCGTCCATAATCCGCCCCCAGCGCGGCGATGGCGTTCAGTTCGTCCGCCCAGACCGAGGGCGCGAGGCGCAGGTTGAGAAAGCCAGGTCCGGCAATCTCGACCCCGATGACCGCATCGATCTTGCCCAGCTCCGCCGCCAGCGCCTCGGCCAGCGCACGCGGATTGGTGGAAGCAGGCTTGGCGAGCACCATCGCGGCATTGGTTGCAAGGTCGCCATGCGCCGGATCACGCGGCGGCTCGACGGTCACGGCAGTGCGATTGAGCCCCGCGGGGAGCGTGCCGGCGGCTTCCAGCGCGTCGAGCGCTTCATGCAGATGTTGGGTGAAACGGGCGTAGAGTGTCATGATGTTGGCCTTGTCATCCAGACTCCTCGCCCCTTCAGGGGAGAGGACAACGAGACTTGGCCTGCTTGCAGGCCTAGTCGCAGTCGGAGAGGGGCAAGAGCGAACCGCCAGCGCGGCTCCCCTCTCCAACATGGCCTAGGTCAGCACGCTGACAAGGCCATGTATCCTCTCCCCTGAAGGAGAGAGGACTGCGTGAGATTCATCGGGTCGCGTTATATTGCAGCTGTTCCTGGGTCAGCTGAAAGCCGACCAGGAGTTCGAAACTGGTGCGCTGCAATGCGGTGCGCACTTCGGGGATCGACAGCGGATCGATCGCCGCATCGGGATCGCCCGACTTGCGGCGGCGGGTGATGCGTTCGCGAATGTCCTCGGGCAGCGTTGCTGCCGCCTTGTTGATATAGCCAGCACCGCTCGCCTGGGCCTGCGCGCGATATTCGCCATCGGCGAAATTGAGCGTTACCGAACCCAGCCGCTTGGCAACGACGGTGTTGCCGCCGCGCATGATGGTCGAGAAATAGGGCAGCGTCACCGTCCGTGCGCCCCGATTGTCGCTGCGCCGCGCCAGCACGTCGAACGTGGCGGTCGCATAGATTTCCGCGCCGGTCTCGTCGCAGGCCGGACGCACATTGGTGATGGTGGCAACGACGTCGATCGCAGCGGCATCGCGGCTGCTAGGCGGATTGAACACGGTCACGTCGCCGGTATGTTCGGGGATTGCGGTATTGGGGCAGGCCGATAGCGAGGACGTCACGCCCACGCCCGTATCCACCACCAGCTGGTTCTTTTCGGCACAGCCCGCAAGACCGAGCAGCGCAAGCCCCGCCCCCATGATGGCGATCGACGGTTTGATGGGCAGATTGGGCATATGCAAACAGAAATCCTTCGAGGCCACAGTGCATCGCTCCTTATCTGCCGACGCCGCCCGGCGCAACGGCCAGATTTGGCGCACCTTCCCGGCGCAATATGGGCAGGCTTGCCGGGACAGGCTTCCCACCAGCCCCCGCTTCGCCTAAGAGTCCTGACGAACTACGAAAGCCTTTCTGAACATGAGCGAAACCGCCAAGCCTCCGCTTCTCGTCAAGATCGCATCGCCGCGCGGCTTTTGCGCAGGGGTCGATCGCGCCATCGAGATCGTGGAGCTGTCGCTCCACAAATATGGTGCGCCGGTCTATGTCCGGCACGAGATCGTGCACAACAAGTTCGTCGTCGACAGCCTGAAGGCCAAGGGCGCGGTGTTCGTCGAGGAGCTGGACGAGGTGCCCGATGGCGTGCCGGTGGTGTTCTCCGCGCACGGCGTGCCCAAGGCGGTGCCGCACAAGGCGGCCGAGCGCGGTCTCAACTATCTCGACGCGACCTGCCCGCTCGTTTCCAAGGTCCACCGCCAGGCCGAGCGCCAGGTCGAGGCGGGACGCCACATCATCTTTGTCGGCCACAAGGGCCATCCCGAGGTGGTCGGAACCTTCGGCCAGGTCGAGCCCGGGCACATGACCCTGGTCGAAACGGTCGAGGATGTCGGGAAGCTGGCATTCGAGGATGAAACCAAGCTCTCGTTTCTCACCCAGACCACGCTGTCGGTCGACGATACCGCCGAAATCATCGCTGCGCTGAAGGCACGCTTCCCCGCGATCGTCGGCCCGAAGGCAGAGGATATCTGCTATGCCACCAGCAACCGTCAGGCTGCGGTCAAGGTGATGGCCGATGACTGCGATCTGGTGCTGGTGATCGGCGCACCCAACAGCTCCAACTCGCTGCGCCTGGTCGAGGTCGCCGAACGCGAAGGCACCCGCGCCAAGCTGATCCAGCGCGCGGTCGAGATCGAGCTGCGCTGGTTCGAAGGCGTCAAGACGCTGGGTCTGACCGCCGGGGCGAGCGCACCCGAAATTCTGGTGCGCGAGGTCGTAGACATGCTGGGCCGCCATTTCGACGTCACCGAAGAACGGGTCAAGACGGTGGACGAGCGCATCACCTTCAAGCTGCCGCGCGCCCTGGCCAGCGAGGCCGATGCTGCCTGATGGCCGTCTATACGCATGTCAGCGCCGAGATGATGGCGCGGTTTCTGGACGACTATGACACCGGCGAGCTGATCAGCTTCAAGGGCATTGCCGAAGGCGTCGAGAACAGCAATTTCCTGGTCGAGACGCGCGGCGGCAAGGATGGCCATCGCTTCATCCTGACGCTCTACGAAAAGCGCGTCGATCCGCAAGACCTGCCCTTTTTCATGGCGTTGCTCGATCATCTGGCCGAGCGCGGCTGCCGCGTGCCGCGCGCGATTGCCGATCGGGGCGGCGTGCAGATCCGCGAGCTCGCCGGACGCCCCGCCTGCCTGATCGAGTTTCTCGAAGGCATATCGCTGACGGCCCCCAGCCCGGCCCAGGCGCATGCGGCGGGCGAGGCGCTGGCGAAGATGCACCATGCGGTCGCGGATTTCGGCGGCGCGCGGGCCAACAGCATGGGGCTTGCCAGCTGGCACGATCTGGCAGGCAGATGCGCTGGGCAGTGGCAGCAGATCGATCCGGCGCTGGAGGGCCTGGTGGAGAGCGAGCTTGCTTTTCTCTCCTCACATTGGCCGCATGACCTGCCGCAATCGGTGATCCATGCCGATCTGTTCCCCGACAATGTGCTGATGCTGGGCGATCGTGTCTCCGGGCTGATCGATTTCTATTTCTCGTGCCGCGATGCACGCGCCTATGACCTTGCGGTGACGCACAGCGCCTGGTGCTTCTCGCCCGATGGCCGCAGCTTCGATTCGGCCGTTTCGGAGGCGCTCTTGCAGGGATATCACGCCAATTTGACGCTGAATCCCGAGGAAATACAGGCGCTTCCCATATTGGCACGCGGATCGGCGCTCCGCTTCACTCTGAGCCGCGCTTATGACTGGATTAATACGCCGCCCGATGCTTTGGTGACGCGCAAGGATCCGATGGCCTTTGCCCGGCGGCTGACATTCTATGCGGACCCTGCGCATGCGGGGCTGTTCGGCTGACCGGCCCATCGGTCTGGGGCATGGATAGAGCAGAGATGAAGACGGTCGAAATCTACACCGATGGCGCGTGCAAGGGCAATCCCGGCCCGGGAGGCTGGGGCGCGATCATCCGCTATGGCAAGCACGAGAAGGAATTGTCGGGCGGCGAGCGCGACACGACCAACAACCGCATGGAGATGATGGCGGCAATCCGTGCGCTCGATACGCTGATCGAGCCCTGCCATGTGCTGCTCTATACCGACAGCAGCTATGTGAAGGACGGCATCACCAAATGGGTCGATGGCTGGAAGCGCAATGGCTGGCAGACCGCCTCGAAAAAGCCGGTGCGTAATGCCGATCTGTGGCATGAGCTGATCGGCGCGGTCGCGCGGCACACGGTTGAATGGCACTGGGTCAAGGGCCATGCCGGCCATCCCGAGAACGAGCGCGCTGACCGGCTGGCGAGCAATGCTGCCGAAGCGATCATGCGGAGCTGACGCGCTCTCTCAGTGCCCGAATTCGGGCCTGCCCATCGCGCGGCCGTATAGCGCGGCATAGCGTTCCAGCATCAGGCGCTCGTCGAACTCGGCCTCGGCTTTCGCGCGATTGGCGTTGCCGAGCGCGGTGCGCAGCGCCGGATCTTCGGCCAGGCGTCGCAGATTGTCGATCAGCCCCGCTTCGCTGCCCGGTTCGCCGAGAAGAATAGCATTGTCGGGCGCGACCATATGCGCGACATCGCCGACCATGGGTGCGGCCACCGGCAGGCCTGCGGCCATCGCCTCCATCACCGAGATCGGTTGCTGCTCGCTGTCCGACGATAGCGCGAAGATATCGAACAGCCCGACATAGCGCGCGGGGTTCTTGAGGAAGCCGGGCATCAGCAGCCGGTCGGCAATACCGAGGCGCGCCGCCTCAGCCTCGATCGCCGCGCGCTCGGGCCCCTCGCCGACGATCACCAGCCGCACCGGCCGATCGAGCGCAGCAACCGCGCGCACCAGCCGCGGCAGGTTCTTGACCGCGCGCAGCCCCGCCAAGGTGCCGATGACGATCTCGCCATCGCGACGCTGAAAACCGGGGATCGCGCCCTTTTGCGGGCGCTTGGCATAAGCGGCGACATCGATGCCGTTGGAGATGCGACGCACCCGGCTGTCGGGCTGCTTCCAGACCTTGAGCGCGATCTGCTCGAGCGTGTGCGAAGGCACGACCAGCGCATCGGTGCGCGCCAAGGCCACCATGCGGAACCAGTTGCGCTTGGCCTTGAGCTTGACCGCCTCGTCTTCGTTGAACCCGTCCTCGTGGTGGATGACCGGGGGCAGCGGCGTGATCGAATTGAAGATCGTGCGCGCCATCACGCCGTCCATCGCGCCCCAGTTATAGCTCAGGATCAGGTCGAAATTGGCGAAATAGTCGGCGAACTTGCGGTAGCGCGCGAGGTTCGGCTTGCCTGCCAGCGACGGCGCGTTGTTCGGGAAATCGGCGCGGATGCCGGGGGCGATCGCCGCGCGCGCGCCGAGCGCATCGGGCACGGCGGTCAGGATCGTGTGCTGCGCTGCCTGGCCGAAATGGTTCATCAGGCGCACCGCCCGCGCCTCCTTGCCGCCAAGGTCGAAGGTGCTGTGCAGATGCAGGATGCGCGCGGGCCGCGTGGTCGACTTCATGATGTCAGGGCTATAGCCGCTCAGGCCTGGGTCGCAAGCGCAGCCGCATCGACTTTTGCCAGCATCCGGTCGATCGCCTGCGCCACATCGGGTTCCTCGAGCGAGGGCGCATGGCCCTTGTTCGCGATCGTGAGCAGTTCGCCGTACGGCAGCATCGTCAGCATCCGCTTGGCTGTCGCCTCGGCGAACACATCGGACAATGCGCCGCGCACGATCAGCACTTGCGCCGGAGCGAGCCCTGTCAGCGCGGGCCACAGATCGACTCCCGCCTCGCCGCCGGGCACCGCGAACGGCTCGGCGATCTTCATGTCATAATCGTAGACGATACGACCACCGGGACCGATCTTCATCGTCTTCTTGGCCATGTCGAGCCATTCGCTGACGCCATAGCCGGGAAAGACCGGTCCCTGCCCTTCCGACAACGCCCGAGCGGCGTGCATCCAGGTGGGGAAGGAGCGGCCCTGGCCGACATAATCGCGGATGCGCGCCAGCCCCTCGGCCTCCAGCTGCGGCCCGACATCGTTCAAGAGCGCGCCGACCACCCGGCCCGGCCGGGTCGAGGCGAGCAGCATGGTGATGAGGCCACCGAGCGAGGTACCGAAGGCGACGAAGCGCTCGATCGCCTGCTCGCGCAGCAGCGCCTCCATGTCCTGGACATAGGTGAGCGGCACATAGCTCATCGGATCCTTGGCATAGGCGCTGTCGCCGCGCCCGCGCAGATCGACGCAGATCACGCGCCACGCGCCCGCCAGCCGCTCGGCGACCTTCTCGAAATCGCGCGCGTTGCGGGTGAGGCCGGGAATGCAGATGATCGGCGGACGATGCGCATGCTCGGGCGCCGCCGGATAATCGCGGAAATGCAGCCGCAAACCGTCGTTCGACCACCAGAACCCGTCGCTATAGCCCTGACTGTCGCTGGCCATGGTTGCATGCGCTCCCTTCACCCCCCACTATCGCCCGATGACAGCCGATCCGCAAGCCACATCGCCCTATGCGCAAGCCTACCGCGCCGACCCCGCCATCCTGACGATCGCCGATGCCATCGCGCATCCGGTCAAGGCCGCCAATTTTCCGCAAGCCGTGCTCCGCTTCCGCAATGACCGGCACGCCGCGACCGTGGGACTGGAGACGCTCGACGACAAGCGCTGGGTGCATCATTTCGGGCGGTTCAACCCGATGCCGGGCAACCTGCCCCAGCCGCTGGCGCTCGCCTATCACGGGCACCAGTTTCGCGTGTACAATCCGCAGATCGGCGACGGGCGCGGCTTCCTGTTCGCGCAGCTGCGCGACGACAGGGACCGGCTGCTCGACCTCGGCACCAAGGGATCGGGCCAGACGCCGTTCAGCCGGGATGGCGACGGGCGGCTGACGCTCAAGGGCGCGGTGCGCGAGATCCTGGCGACCGAAATGCTTGAGGCGCTGGGGGTCAACACCAGCAAGACCTTCTCGGTGATCGAGACCGGCGAGAGCCTGTGGCGCGGCGACGAGCCCTCGCCCACCCGCTCGGCGGTGCTGGTGCGGATGAGCCACAGCCATATCCGCTTCGGCACCTTCCAGCGCATCGCCTATGAGGATGACGAGGAGAAGATGGCCCATGTCGTTCGCTACGCGCTCGATACGCTTTACGACGGACAGACCGCCGAGAACGAGGCGGCGCTGCTGCTCAATCTCGCGGTCGAACGCATGGCCGATCTGGCGGCGAGCTATATGGTCGCAGGCTTCGTGCATGGCGTGCTCAACACCGACAACATGAACATCACTGGCGAGAGCTTCGATTACGGCCCCTGGCGGTTCGCGCCGAAATGGGAGCCGGGCTTTACCGCCGCCTATTTCGACCATGCGGGCCTGTACGCCTTTGCCCGCCAGCCCGAGGCGATACACTGGAATCTCGGCCAGCTCGCGGTCGCGCTGCGGTTGATCAGCGAGGCGCCGCCGCTGATCGCCGCGCTCGAACGGTTCGGGCCGCTCTATCAGGAAGCGCTGGCGCGGCGCTTCTGCTGGCGCCTGGGCGTGGTGCCGCAGGGGCTGGAGCACGACCGCGTGCTGGTCGGTGCCGCCGAGGCGCTGATGCTGAAGGGCGGCGTCGGAATCGACGATTTCTTCTTCTCGTGGATGGGCGATGCAACCCCTGCATGCCCCGCAGCACTGATTGGCGAGCCGGGCGAGGCCTTGTGGGCGGATTTCGGTGCGGTGAAGGCCGGCTATGCCCCGGCGCGCGATCGCTCGCATAGCTACTGGCACGGCGATGCACCGCAATCGATGCTGATCGACGAGGTGGAAAGCATCTGGGCGGCGATCGCCGAGCGCGACGATTGGGGGCCGCTGCACGCCAAGGTCGCTGCGGTAAGATCGATGGGCGAGGCTTTGGCAGGCTGAGAAATCCTCCCCCAGCGAGCTGGGGGAGGAATTAAGAGAGGATCACCCCAACCACACCGTCGCGGCGTGGATCGTCAGGCCCACCAGTCCGCCGACCAGCGTCCCGTTGATGCGGATGAACTGCAGGTCCTTGCCCACTGCATTCTCGACCCGCCCGGTGATCGTCTGCGCGTCCCAGCGGCGCACCGTTTCCGATACCAGCCGCACGATCTGGTCGCCATAGCGGTTGGCGATGCCGACCAGCGTCCTGCGGGCGAAGCGGTTGATCTGCGTCTGCATGCGCGAATCGTTCATCAGCGATTCGCCGATCTGCCGGAGGCCATCGCCGAACTGGCCCGAAAGCGCATTGTCGGGGTCGCGTGCGGCGCGCAGCAGCGCGGCGCGGCTACGCTCCCACAGACCGTCGAGCCAGCGCGCCATTGCCGGGTTGGCCAGCATCTCCGCCTTGATGCCGCGCACCTTGTCCTGCATCTCGGGATCGTGCAGCAGGCGATGGGCGAGCGTCTCGAGCCCTTCTTCGACCTTATGGCGCAGCGGATGGTCGACATCCTCGGCCATGTCGAACAGCAGATTGTGCAAGCCGTCGATAATGCCGGTGGCGAGTCGCTCGTCGAGTCCGGTCCAGCGCATGATCGAATTGGCGCGCGATCGCACCATGTCCTTGAGCAGTTCCTCGTTGGCAAAGAGCGTACGCTGGGTCCATTTGACGATGCCGTCCATCAGCGGCAGGTGGCGGTTGTCGGCGATCGCGGCGCTGAGGATCTGGCCAAGCAGCGGCGCGACATCGAGCTTTTCAAGCTGGACCTTGAGCGCCTCCTTGGCGTTGCCCCCGAGCCGGTCCTGGTCGAGCGATTCGAGCACATCGGCGACCATGTTCGACGCGCCCAGCCGCAGCCGCCCCTCGCCCCCGGTGGGCTGGACGAGGAAGCGCCCCGCCGCGGCGGCGACATTCATGCTGCGCATCCGCCGCGCGACCACCAGTGGCGTCAGGAAGTTGCTGCGCAGGAACTGCGCCATCGTGTCGCCAATGCGGTCCTTGTTGCGCGGGATGATCGCGGTGTGCGGGATCGGCAGGCCAAGCGGATGACGGAACAATGCGGTGACTGCAAACCAGTCGGCCAGCCCGCCCACCATCGCCGCCTCGGCAAAGGCGCGGGCATAGCCCCAGCGGTCATCGACATGCCCCTCGGCCCAGTGCGTCGCCAGGAACACGCCCGCCATCACCACCAGCATGCCCGTGGCAATAGCCCGCATGCGCCAGGCCGGATCGGCCTGGCGGGCTGCGGGAGCGGTCTGCATCTTCGGGCCCGGTCCGCTCACTCGGCCGGCTGAACCTCTGGCGTATCGTGGCGGTTATCGCCCGGCTTGTAGGTGAGCAGACGGTTGCGCAGCCACGGACCCACGCGCTTTTCGACGCCATCGGCGAGGCTGAAGCCTGCGGGAACGATCACCAGCGTCAGCAGCGTCGAGACGATCAATCCGCCGATCACCACCGTACCCATCGGGGCACGCCATGCACCGTCGCCCGAGAGCGAGAGCGCGGTCGGGATCATGCCGAACACCATCGCGACCGTTGTCATGATGATAGGCTGCGCACGCTTGTGCCCGGCATCCATAATGGCCTCGTGCTTGGGCACGCCCCGATGCATCTCCTCGATCGCGAAGTCGATCAGCAGGATCGAGTTCTTCGACACGATGCCGAGCAGCATCAGAACCCCGATCAGCACCGGCATCGATACCGGCTGGCCGACGGCCCAGACGAGCAGGATTCCGCCCAGCGGAGCAAGCGCCAGCGAGCCCATGTTGACCAGCGGCGACATCAGCCGCTTGTAGAGCAGCACCAGCACCGCAAAAACGAGCAGCACGCCCGAGACCAGAGCGATGATGAAGTTGAGGATCAGTTCCGCCTGCCATTCCTGCTCGCCAAAGGGCTTGTTGCTCACCCCAGTCGGCAGGTTCTTCATGATCGGCAGGTTGTTGATCTTCTCCATTGCCTGGCTGGTCACCACGCCCTGGGCAAGGTCTGCGCCGACGAACACGCGACGCTCCTGATTGTAGCGCTGGATCGTGGTCGGGCCCGAGCCGAACGAAATATCGGCGACGCGGCTGAGCGGCACCGACCCGCCTGCAGCGGTCTGCACCGGCAGGTTCTGTATGGTCTCGAAATCGTAGCGCGATTCCTTTGGCAGGACGACGCGGATCTGGATCTGACGATCAGACAACGAGAATTTCGCTGCGTTCTGCTCGATCTCGCCCAGTGTCGCAATCCGTATAGCCTGGCTGAGTGCGGCCGTGGTGATGCCCAGCTGCGCGGCCAGGTCGGCGCGCGGCTTCACGATGATTTCCGGTCTGCGCATGTCAGCGTTGACACGAGGTCCGGTTACCTCTTTCAGCCCCTTCATCTGTTCGACCAGCGTAGCCGCCGCGCTATCCAGCTTGTCGGGGTCGGAGCCAGTAAGCATGATCGAGATATCGCGATTGGTGCCGCCACCACCCGATTGCGATGCGAAGGTCACCCGCGCGTCAGGAATGGCCTGAAGCGTCGGGGCCAGATCCCGTTCGAACTCAAACGACTTCTTCTTGCGATCCTTCTTGAGCGTGACGAAGATGGTGCCATTGCCCTCGCGAATGCGGATCAGGGCGCGCTCGACTTCGGGCTGCTTGTACATGATCGCGGCGACCTTGTCGGCCACCACCTCGGTCTGCTCCAGCGTCGTGCCGGGCACCATCTCGATCTGGATGCGGCTGTTATCCTCGTTGATCGTCGGCTGGAACTGAGCCGGCGTGATCATGAAGAGGACAACGGTGAGCACAAAGGCAAGCATGCCGATTCCCATCATCCAGACGCGATGATCAAGGAACAACGCGACCAGCTTGCGGCCAAGGCTGGGATTGGATCCCCGAAAGGCCTTGGCCCGGCTCTGGTCGAGCGAGAAGCCGAGAACCCTCATGTACATGTCCATCAGGCGGCCCTCGCCGTGCGAGGCGTGGCCCTTGGCTTCCAGAAAATAGGCCGCGATCATCGGCGTGATCATGCGCGCGACGGCAAGGCTCATCAGCACCGAAACGACGATGGTGAAGCCGAAATTCTTGAAGAACTGCCCCGAGATGCCCGGCATCAGGCCCACGGGCAGGAACACCGCGACGATGCAGAACGAGGTCGCGACCACCGCTAGGCCGATCTCGTCCGCCGCGTCGATCGATGCCTGATAGGCCGATTTGCCCATGCGCATGTGCCGGACGATATTCTCGATCTCCACGATCGCGTCATCGACGAGCACACCCGCGACCAGGCCGAGCGCGAGCAGCGACAGGAAATTCAGGTTGAAGCCGAGCAGATCCATGAACCAGAATGTTGGGATCGCCGAGAGCGGAATGGCAATCGCCGAAATGATCGTCGCGCGCCAGTCGCGCAGGAAGAAAAACACCACGACCACCGCCAGCACCGCGCCTTCGACCATCGCCGAGATCGAGCTTTCATACTGACCCTCGGTATATTCGACACTGGTGCCGAGCGGGATGAACTCGATTCCCGGATTCTCTTTCTTGAGCTCGTCCATCGCCTTGAGAGCTTCGTAATAGACGGTCACGTCCGAAGCCCCCTTGGACCGCGTCATGGCAAAATTCACGACCTCCTTGTCGCGCACCTTGCTGATCGAGGTCGGCTCGCCATAGCCGTCGGTCACGGTCGCGATATCGGTGAGCTTGACGGTGCGCCCGTTGCCGAGCGGCACCTGGGTCTGCGACAGGTCGAAAGCGGTATCGGCATTGCCGAGCACGCGGAGCGACTGCTTGGTGCCACCAATATCTGCGCGGCCTCCGGCAGCATCAATATTGATCTGGCGCAGCGCGTTGTTGACCTGCGAGGCCGTAACACCCAGCGACTGCATCTTCTGAGGGTCCAGCACCACACGAATTTCTCGGTTGACCCCGCCAAAGCGGTCGATCTCGGCCATCCCGTCGATCGCGAGCAATCGCTTGGTCACTGTATCATCGACGAACCAGCTCAGCTGCTCGATCGTCATGTCGTCGGCTTCGACCGCATAATAGGCGATTGGCTCGCCGGTTGCGTCGACCTTGGTCACCGATGGCTCCAGAATGCCCTCGGGCAAACTGCCGCGAATCTGGTCGACCGAGTTCTTGACCTCGTTCACCGCTTCGATGACATCCGTGCCGATCTCGAATTCGACAAAGGTGCTCGACGACCCTTCGCTGGCGGTCGAGCTGATATTCTTAACACCATTGATCGACCGAACGGCGGATTCGATGCGCTGGGTGATCTGGTTCTCGATCTCGGTCGGGGCTGCGCCGGGCTGCGAGATGACGACCTGCACCGCCGGGAAGTCAATGTCCGGATTGTTCACCACATCCATGCGCATGAAGCTGAGGATGCCGGCGAACAGCAGACCGGTGAAGAAGACGAGCGGGATGATCGGATTGCGGATCGACCAGGCCGACATGTTCCGGAAGTTCATCGCTTTTTCCTCGTCCCGCCGGGCGCTGCGCCCGGTCCAGCTACGTTATCCCAATACGGCCAGATGCAGGCCCCATGCAACCCGTGCAGCCCGGCAAGAACGCCACCGGGCGGGCCCTCTCGACCAACGCACGCACCCTTTCGACAACCGGCAGCGGCAAGGGCCGCGTGCGCCGTACCCGCCAGGTCAGCCGCGCTTGCCCTGCATCTGCGGGCGCACCGTCTCGCCGGGATTGAGGAAGCCGCCTGCATAGAGCACGACGCGCTCCTTGCCGCTGATGCCCGTCGCGATCGCGATGCCGCGCGGCGTCACGATGCCGGTGGTCACGTTGCGCCGCTCGACCTTGTTGTCCTTGTTGATGACATAGACATAGCTGCCCTTGTCGTCGCTGAGCACGGCGGACTCAGGCAGCACAGGGGACTGGCTCGATCCGCTGATCACCGCAGCGCTGGCAAAACCGCCCGGACGCAGCGCCTTGTCATAGCCCAGCGCGATGCGGGCAACGCCCTGACGCGAGGTCTCGTTGATGATCGGCGCGACCTGCCAAACCCGGCCGCTGAAGGTCCGGTCGGTGCCGACCGGGCGCACATCGGCGCGCACGCCAACGCTGAGCGCGGCAAGATCGGCCTCGCCCATCTGCGCGCGCAGCTCCATCTCGCCGCCAGCCGCCATGCGGAACAGCACGCCGCTGCCGCCGCCGACCACCTGGCCAGGCTCGACATTGCGCTCGAGCACCAGACCCGATTCGGGCGCGCGGATGCTGAGGCGGCCATTGCGCGCCTGCGCCTCGCGCAGCTGCGCCTTGGCCACCTCGACGCGCGCCACCGCCGCATCGCGCGTCGCGCGGCGACGATCGACATCGGCCTTGGAGATGAATCCGCGATCGACCAGCTGCAGCGCACGGTCGAGCTCATTCTGCGCGAGCACCGCATCGGCCTGGCTCACCTGGATCTGGGCCGCGAGCGAGCGCGCCTGCTGGGTCTGGACGTCCTGATCGATGATCGCGAGCACCTGGCCGGTGCGCACCCAGTCGCCCGGCTGCACCAGCACGCGGATCACCTGGCCGCCTTCGCCTGCAATGCCGATCGGCATTTCACGCCGTGCAGCCAGCGTTCCGGTGGCATTGATGACGCGCTCGACCGAGCCCGAACCGGGCACGATCACGGTCACTGCCGGGGCCTGCGATTCGCTCTCGCCAGCACCGGCCTTCGCGCCTTCGCCTGCAGCCGTCTCGGGCTTGCCGCCGAAGAAATACACGCCCGCCGCCACCAGCAAGGCGAGGACGACAATGGCAATGATGATGTTGCGACGCCGTCCCGACCGGGCTGCGCCGTCAACCTCCGACCCGTAAAGATCTTCGCTGCGTGCGGTGATGGTGTCGCCGCCAAAGCTGCTTTCGTAATTCATTGCCCGATCCGTCCAAACCTCGTGGCTCTCCGCAACAGTCCGCATCGATCGATGCGCGATCGATCTCGCGATCTGCGGAGACCATGCTCCCCGGAAACGCCCATGCGCTCGGGAAACGTCATGGCACTGTGTTATCCAATTAAGTCACCACGCGCAAGCCATAATGCTGCGCTGCACGCGGCGCGCTTTAGAACCTGTCAGGCAGGATGGCAATTGTTGGAGGTTAATGCGCGCAGCAAAAAGGGCACCGGAGCCATGCACCGGTGCCCTTTTCGGATGGAAAAGCCCCGCTTTGCGGGCGGTGTGCCGTTACCGTGCGCGACCGCGCTGCACCAGGTTGACGATCGCCAGCAGGACGACCGCACCCAGGAACGAGGTCAGCAGCGTCAGCGGATCAAAGGCGTCCGCGCGCAGGCTGCCGCGGCCGATCAGTCCGCCGAACAGGAACCGGCCCAGCACCGAACCGATACAGCCGACCACCACGTTCCAGAAAATGCCCATCTGCGCGTCGCGGTTCATCACCTTGCTGGCGAGCCAGCCCATGATGCCGCCCATGATCAGCGCCAGAATCAAACCCATGTCTTCCTCCTGTTTTGTCCCGATGCCGCGGCCCGGGAAAAACGGGGTCGGTCATCCTGGCTGGGTTACGGCAGAGCGACGGAACGGTTCCCCGCCACGACGAACGAAAGCCGCGAACGGGAAGGATTTTACAGGCTGAGCGGATGCGGCAGGTCGAGTGCGATGCCGTTCACCCGGGCCACCTCGAGCGCCCAGACATGCACCTTGTCGATCTCGTCGCCATAGGCGCGGCGGGCAAAATCCTGCTCGGCCGCACGATCTTCGGCGCTGAAGGCCTGGCCGAACTTGGAATGGCTGGTAAGCGCAGGGTTGGCGAGCATCGCCTGTTCCAGCGCGGGTGTCAGCCCCAGACCGAAATGGCGCGCCAGTGCCTTAAGATGGTCGGGCTTGGCAGCCGTCAGCGTTTCGCTGTCGAGCGTCGCGACCCGCTCGGGGCCCAGCGCGCGCGCAATCTGGCCGAACTGGCGATGCTGCACCAGCCAGCCGACCGCGGCGACCTGCAGATCGCTCTGACGGAAGAAGTCCGCCGGGCCGAAGCCCATGTCTACCCCGCCTTCGCGCAACTGCCCCTCGAGCAGCTCGCGCGCCCAGAGGCGGCACCAGAGCCCCTTGCGCGCGACCGAGGCGAGAAACACCGGCAGCGGCGCGTACAGCAGCAGCGCGCGACTTTCCGGCCGCAGCGCCATCACTGCCTGAATCAGCGGGTTGAAGATGTTAGATGGCTTGACCACCACCGCTTCGCCGGGGCCGAACGGGCGCTGCAGCAGCGCCAGCGACACATCGAGCACAGCGGCGACCTGGCGCCGGTCTGCCCCGCGCCAGCGCCAGCCCATCATGTCGTTGCACAGCATCGGCTCGGACAGCCCCATGGCCAGGCCCGGCACGTCGAGCGCGCGCACCAGCATGGTCGATGCGCAGAAGGCCGAATGGAAAATGAAATGGAGCGGCGCCCGCGGTGCACCGGCTGCCAGCGCCTGCACGCGCGGCACCGGAACGACCTGCGCGGCCTCGCCGAGATATTCGTCGGTGAGGAAGGTGGCCCGGCGGTGCTGGTCCCGCGCGACATGGCGAAACTGGAACGCGTCCTGCACCGCGTCATAGCGATGCGCATGCCAAAGGGAATCGCGCACCAGAGCGGCCTTGTCGCCGGAGAAATCGGGGCCGGTATCGGTCATCGCGGCGATCCTTGCCAATCCCCCGGCAGCGTGGCAAGCAGGACGTGGTCGGGGGACTAGCAACATATGGCAGTAACTGCACAAAATGATCCGGTAGCGTTGAACAGCGCCGGGATGGCGGCTTTGCGCGAGGGGCGCTTTGCCGAAGCTGCACGCGCCTTCGAGGCAGCGACGCGGGCCGATCCGGGCGCCACCGCCTTGTGGCGCAATCTGGCGACGGCCCGGCGCGCACTTGGCGACGACCAGGGCGAACTTGCCGCACTAGACGCCGCACTCGACATCGATCGGCGCGATTTCATGGCATGGCTGCGCAAGGCCGAGGCGCATCAGCGAACCGGCGACGAGGCCAATGCATTGGCAGCCTGGCAGGCTGTGCTTCAGCTTGCCGCGCATCTCGACCCGCTGCCCGAAGCGCTGGTGCCCGTGCTGCAGGTGGGCCGTGATTTCTGCGCTGCCTGCACCAGCCGCATCGAATATCAGGTCATGGACGCGCTGGGCGACTTTCAGGCGCGGATGCCGACCACTGCGGGGCGACGCGCACGCGCCTTTGTCGACGCCGCGATGGGCAAGCGCAAGATCTACACCAACGAATGCAACGGCCTGTGCTATCCCTTCCTGCCCGCGGACGAGTTTTTCGAGGAAGCGCATTTCCCCTGGTTTGCACAGGTCGAGGCCAGGACAGACGCCATTCGCGAGGAGATGCTGGCGCTGCTCGCCGATCCCGGCGATGCGCTGCGCCCCTATGTGCGGATGGAAAAGGGAGCGCCGCAGAGCAAATGGTCACCGCTCGACCAGTCGCTTGCATGGGGGGCCTGCTTCCTGTGGGAATATGGCAAGCCCAACGCCGCCGTGCTGGAGCGCTGCCCGGCCACCGCACAGGCGCTCAGCGGAATCCCGCAGAGCATCATCCCAGGCCGCGCGCCGACCGCCTTTTTCTCGATCCTCAAGCCGCGCACGCGCATTCCGCCGCATACCGGCGTCACAAACACCCGCGCGATCGTCCACCTGCCGCTGATCGTTCCCGATGGTTGCGGCTTTCGGGTGGGCGGCGAAACGCGCGAATGGAAGGTCGGCACGGCCTTTGCGTTTGACGATACCATCGAGCACGAAGCGTGGAACGACAGCGACGAGATGCGCGCCGTCCTGATCTTCGATGTGTGGAACCCGCATCTCACGCCTGAGGAGCAGGAAGTGATCGCAGGCTATTTCGCTGCAGCCGATGCAACCGGTTTCAATACCAATCTGGATTAACTTTGCTGCGCACGCACAAATTTGCGGTTTGTTTCAATATCCGTTGATGATACGGTCTGAGCATGAAAGCATGCCGGTGGCCTTGCCCTCGGCTGCCTGGAACATCAACCTGCGCTCGCCCCCAGCGGCTTTTGCGCCCATCGACGGATGACACAGCATGAAGAAGACTGCGATGATTCTGGCTGCCGCCGCCTCGTGCATCTGCATGCCGCTCACGGCAGTGAGCGTGTACGCCAAGCAGCCGACGAACAAGGAAGACCCGCA
Source organism: Blastomonas ursincola (assembly GCF_013607875.1). Classification (GTDB taxonomy): domain Bacteria; phylum Pseudomonadota; class Alphaproteobacteria; order Sphingomonadales; family Sphingomonadaceae; genus Blastomonas; species Blastomonas ursincola. The sequence continues at coordinate 691,578 of NZ_VDES01000002.1, read as the reverse complement.
GTCGGATGACAACAAGATCCGTTGTCGCAAGATCGAATCGACCGGTTCGCTGATCAAGAAGAGCAAGGTCTGCAAGACCGTGGCGGAATGGCGCATGATCAGCACGAAGGGCAATCAGAACGTGCGCGACCTGGTCGAATCGGGGCAGATCTGTGCCGGCGGCCCCTGCGCCGGGACCAACTGACACGCCATTCCTTGCCCCTCATTGCTGACCTCGGCGGGTCGGGCCTGACCCGATGATCCCGCGCGAACTCATCGCCACGGCAGAGGTGCCGGGCGGAGACGAGCCGCTGCGTCTGATCCGCAGGGGCAGCGAATATTCGATCATGCTCGGCGCGAACGAGCTGATGAACAGTCGGCTCAGCGGCTCCGAAGAGGCGATGAGCACGCTCGCCGCCGCACGAATCGCCGGGGTGTCCGCGCCGCGCGTGCTGATCGGCGGGCTGGGCATGGGCTTTACCTTGCGCACCGCCCTGCAGGCCTTCGGCGCCCGCGCATCGATCGAGGTGGCAGAGCTGGTCCCCGAGATCGTCGACTGGGCACGCGGGCCCATGGCGCATCTGCACGCAGGCACGCTCGAAAATCCGCGCGTCAGCATTCATGTCGGTGATGTCGGCGGACTGATCCGCAGCAGCGCCGGGCGCTTCGATGCCATCCTGCTCGATGTCGATAACGGCCCGGACGGGCTTTCGCGGGAGGGCAACGATGCGCTTTATACGGCGCAGGGGTTGCAGCAGGCCCGGGCTGCGCTGAGGCCCGGCGGCGTGCTGGCGGTGTGGTCGAGCGGCCCCGATCCGCGCTTTACCTCAGGGTTGCGCAAGGCCAGCTTTGCGGTGGAGGAGGAGATTGTCCGGGCGCGGCGAACCGGCGGCGGCGCGCGGCACACGATCTGGCTGGCCCAGCGCCGCTGATCCGGCTTACATGTCGGGCGTGCGGCCCTCGTCGGCGCACTCGCCGGGGCGCGGTTCCAGTCCGTAGCGCTTGACGAGTTCCCAGACATGATCGGGGATCATCGATTTCATCCGCGCCGGGGCCGATCGACGCAGGTGCAGCACGGTCTCGATCGCCTTCATCTCGACCCTTGCACGCGCGAATTCCGCGCCGCGCGGCCCGATGCGCGGCATCAGCCAGCCGAAGATTCCGCGCAGCACCTTGGGCATGCGGCGCAGCGGCAATCCGCCCGCGGCGCGCTCGGTATTCGCCAGAAAGCCCTTGACCGGGCCGGCGCGATTGCCCGCGCTGGTAATGTCGCGGGTGCGCAGCTCCTGCCCCAGCAGCTCGACCAGCTCCTCGCCGCGCTCGTTGCGCACCACCAGCCACTGCTTGCCGCCGCCGGCCATATAGCCGATGGTGATATCGGCCAGGACGTTGGTATAGTCGACACAGGTGCGGCAGGTCAGCGGGAAGAAGTCCGAGGGCAGATCGGCAATCGGTAGCTGCAGGAAGGGAACCTCGCGCACGCTGCCATCGTCGAAGCGCAGCTCGACATGATAGTCGGAGCGGAATTCGAGATAGCAGATGCTGTCCGGCGCGTCGGACAGCAGCTTGAGGAACAGGTGGAAATTCTCGGTCGTGGTGTTGTCGGCGCACGGTGTTCCGATGACATAGATGCGCTCGAAACCCAGTTCGGCCTCGAGCGCGCGCAGCGCGTGCACCTGGCAGGGAATGCCGATCAGCGCGATCCGCTTGTGCCCGGCCGCTCTCGCCGGTTCGAGCAGCGCCAGCAGCGGCGCATAGCCCATGCGCATCCCGCGCACTCCGGCCATGTCTTCTGCCCGGGTGATCAGGACCGGATTGGGCCGCCAGCGATCTTCGGGATGCGGCCCGATCGCCAGCACGGCATCCACCGCACCGGTTTCCAGCAACCGCTCGCCGAGCCTCGAAACGATTCCGGTCCATTGCGCGCCGGGCGACGGGGTGATCAGCTCGCCTGCGACCATGCGGCGGAAGGGGCCGAAGAACAGTTCGTCGGGCCGTTCAGGATCGCGCGTGCGGCCATGGACCTGGCGCTCGAGCGTCTCGTAGTCCGGCTTGAGAAACTGGCACACGCGGCCACAGGCCTTGGGATCGCTGCTGCGCGAAATGCCGCAATCCGTGCACAGACGGCGCGGGGCCGCAGGCGCGAATCCCTCCAGTTCGGCAAAGCGTATGTCGGTTTCCCCCTGGGCCATTGCGTGCCGTCTTACCCCCCTTTTGGCCATCACGACACAATTTTCCCGTTATTGAACAGGCTGTAACGGCTACATTCGGGGCAACTTCCCACAAGGTGAATTTGCCGCTAAGTTCAGCCCCCATGCGAAAGGCGGAAAACATGCAGTGGTCCAGTAGCAAACAGCATGGATGCGTGATTGCCAGCCCCGATGGCCGTGTTGATGAGGCAACCGCCGAGGCGTTTACTGAACATCTGGCCGCCAGCGTGACCATGGCCGCCGATTCGCCGGGCAAGAAGCTGATCGTCGATTTTGCCGGGCTCGATTACATGTCGTCGCGCGGCCTGCGCGCACTGACGCTCGCAAAACGCCAGGCAGATGCGGCCGGCGTCGCGATGGCGCTGGCGCGTCCCAACGAGGTAATGCGCGAAATTCTGGCAATCAGCCGGTACGACAAGCTGTTCGCGGTCTCGGACAGCATCGAGGCCGCAATCTAGCACGCTGGCGACACGGGGACGCCGCGCAACAATCAGGGGGGATGCGATGCTGGTCCGTTTCTGGGGAACACGGGGGTCCTTGCCCGTTGCTGCCACCGCATCGATCGTGCAGGACAAGGTCGCGCACGCACTGCTCGCCGCATCGGGCCGCAGCTTTGCCGATATCGAGGAGGCGCGCAGCTTTGCGCGTAGCGAGCTGGATTTCGCCATCAGTGGGACCTTTGGCGGGGCCACCACCTGCGTCGAGATCGAGGCCGGGGATCCGGCGAACGGCGATGCCTTCATCCTGTGCGACATGGGCAGCGGGCTGCGGGGCTTCGGTCTTGATGCGATGCGTCGCTGCGCTGCGGGTCACGCGAGGGTCTATCACTTCTTCATGTCGCACCTGCACTGGGACCATATCATGGGCTTCCCGTTCTTCGTGCCGGCCTTCGACCCCAATGCGCATATCGTCATCCATTCCGGGCACGAGGATGCCGAAGAGGCGCTGCGCCGCCAGCAGGAGGAAATCTCCTTCCCGGTAAAATTCGACTGGCTGCGCGCGAAGATCGAGTTCCGCACGCTCAAGGTGGGCGAGACCTATCAGATCGGCGCGGTGCAGGTGGAGCTGATGGAACAGCACCATTCGCACAGCAGCTTCGGTTATCGCTTCACCGATGCCGAGGGCAAGGTGGCGGTCTTCAGCACCGACAGCGAACACAAGCTCGACCGGATGGAGGGCGAGGCCGATGTCGAACAGTTCTTCCGTGCGGCGGACCTGGTCATCTGCGACACGATGTATTCGCTCGCCGACAGCGTGTCGATGAAGGAGGACTGGGGCCATTCCAGCAACATCGTCGCGATCGACCTGTGTCATGGCGCGCGGGCGAAGCGGCTGGCGCTGTTCCACCACGAACCGGTCTATTCGGACGCCGATATCGCGCGCATGCACGCCGAAAGCGTGCGCTACGAGGAGCTGACCCGCGAGCACGATCCGCTGGAGGTGCTCTGCGCCTATGATGGCCTCGAAGTCTCGCTCTAGCGCCGTTCGGATCAGCAATCCGCCGCGCGGCTTGTGGCGGGCGGCGCTCATCGGATTCACGCTTGCTGCCCTGCTCAGCCTCGCGCTGGGCACGCGCGAGCAGAATGTCGTGTTCGATGGCTGGCAGCGCATCGCCCCGCGCGACCTTTCCGAAAGCCAGGTCCGCATCGTCGCGATCGGCGATGAAAGCCTGGAGGTGATCGGCAGCTGGCCCTGGCCGCGCCGGGTGCTCGCGACCATGACCCAACGCATTGCCGAAGGCGGCGCAGCGGCGATCGGCTTCGACATCCTGTTCGTCGAGCCCGATGCGGTCAGTCCGACACGCTTTTCGCGGCTCTATGCGCCCGACGACCCGGCGATCCAGGCATGGCTCGATCAGCTCGGCAGCATGGACAGCGATTTTGCCGATGCGATCAGCACCGCGCCGGTCGTGCTGGGCCGTGCTGGCGTCAAGCTACGCGGGGCGGACCCGGCCAGCCTCACCCAATGGGCGATGATAGACGGGACCCCGCCCCCTGCCCTCGCCCGCTACCCGCTCGTGCAGAGCAATCTCAAGGAGCTGGAGGCCCGGGCGCCCGGCTTCGGCTTGCTCAACGGGGCGCCCGATGGCGATGGCGTGGTGCGCAGCGTGCCGCTGGTCATGAAGACCGGCGAGGCTCTGGTGCCCGGGCTGGCGCTCGAGATGATACGTGTCGCGATCGAGCAGCGCACCGGCACCGATCCCGAGATCGAGCTCAGCCCCGACAGCGTCACCATCGGACAGCGCCGCATCCCGGTGAATGATCAGGGGCGGATGCGGCTGCATTTCGCCGAAATCCCGGAGGCCCATGTCTATTCGGCGATCGAGATCATGTCGCAGGAGTTCGACCTCTCGCAGCTCAAGGACAAGATCGTCCTCGTTTCACTGACCGCAGAGGGCACGCAGGATATCGTCGCGACGCCCCTGGGCTCCGAAATGTTCGGCGTGCTGATCCAGGCGCAGGCCGCCGACACGATCAACCGGGGCGGCTGGCTCGATCGCCCCTGGACCATGCCGGCAGCCGAATGGGCCGTCGGCGGGCTGCTCGCCATCGTCCTGCTGCTGCTCGCCACCGGCCAGGCCCCGGCGCGCAGCCGCTGGCTGGTGCTCTCGGGCGCGGCGGCAAGCCTGCCGCTGGCGAGCTGGCTGCTGTTCCGCTTCGGCGACCTGCTGTTCGATCCGATCCGCCCGGTGCTGCTCGGCAGCGGTAGCGCGCTCGCGGTATTCGCCGCGCTGTTCAACGAGGCACGGCGCGAGCGCGCGGCGCTGCGCGATGCGCAGAACCGTAGCGAGGGCGAGCTTGGTGCGGCCCGCTCGATCCAGCTGGGCATGCTGCCTGATCGCACCGCACTGGCAAGGCTCGACCCGCGCATCGATATCGCTGCGCAGCTGGAAGCCGCCAAGTCGGTTGGCGGCGATTTCTACGACATCATCCGGCTCGACAAGGACCGCATCGTCATCCTTATCGCCGATGTCACCGGCAAGGGCGTGCCCGCCGCCTTGTTCATGGCCCTGTCCAAGGCGCTCTCGCGCAGCGTGATGCTGCGCGCGCCGGGCGGGCTTGCCGATGCCGCTGCGCAGCTCAACGAGGAGCTGATGCGCGACAGCGGCGATGCGCTCGGCCTCACCATGCTGCTGGGAATCATAGACCTTTCGACAGGGCGCGCCGAATTCGCCAATGCGGGCCATGACAATCCGCTGCGCATCACCACCGACGGGCAGGTGATCGAGGAGGCGATGGAGGGCGGCCCGCCCTTCTGCATCATGGACTATCCCTGGCCCGCCGAGGAGATCGTGCTCCAGCCCGGCGAGGCGCTGGTGCTGATCACCGATGGCGTGACCGAGGCGCAGAACCGGCAGGAACAGCTGTTCGGCAACGATCGCACCCGCGCCGCATTGGTCGCCGACCAGAGCAGCGCTGCGGCGATGGTCGCCAGCCTGCGCGGCGCCGTGCGCAGCTTCGAGGACGGCGCGGATGCGAGCGACGACCTCACCGTTGTTGCCTTCCGCTATCTGGGTGCTAATCCCGCCTGATCACCGGCAGGAGGCCCCGATGTCCGATATTGCACGTCCCCGGCGCAGCGCGCTCTACATGCCCGCATCGAACCCGCGGGCCCTCGCCAAGGCGCGCAGTCTTCCTGCCGATGTCATCATTCTCGATCTCGAGGACGCGGTTGCGCCCGAGGCAAAGGAGGACGCGCGGACGGCAGCGATTGCTACGGCGGCAGAGGGCGGGTTCGGCCACCGCGAACTCGTCATCCGCATCAATGCGCTCGACACGCCCTGGGGGCAGGATGACCTTGCCGCCGTCGCCAAGGCGGATATCGACGGCGTGCTGGTTCCCAAGGTGATGCGCCCCGCCGACATAACCGCGTGCAATGCCGCGCTCGCCGAGGCACCCTCGCGGCTCAAGCTCTGGGCGATGATCGAGACCTGCGCGGTGGTGCCGCATCTCGATGCGCTCGCGGCTTTGGGCGGCTCCACGCGGCTGTCGACCTTCGTGATGGGGGTGAACGATCTCGCCAAGGAAATGCGCGCGCGGCTGACGCCTGAACGTACGCCGTTCCTGCCGATCCTGACGCTCGCTGTCGCCGCTGCGCGCGCGCATGGCGTCGCCGTGCTCGACGGGGTGTGCAACGAGTTTCGCGACCTGGCTGTGTTCGAGGCCGAGGCGCACCAGGGGCTGCTGTTCGGCTTCGACGGCAAGACGCTGATCCATCCCGACCAGGTCGCGCCGTGCAATGCGGTCTTCTCGCCCAGCGAGGACGAACTGGCCTGGGCGCAGGCCGTCATCGCCGCGTTCGCCTTGCCCGAGAACGCCGGCAAGGGCGCGATCCGGGTCGAGGGTAAGATGGCCGAGCTGCTCCATCTGGAACAGGCGCGGCAGCTGGTGGCGATTGCCGATCGGATCGCCGCTTCGGGTTAATCAGTCCGCGCGGTTCTTGCGCCGCAAATCGCCCTTGCAGCGTTCCGAACAGGTTTTCACATTGTCCCAGTCGCGCGCCCATTTCTTGCGCCAGGCAAAGGGCCGCCCACAGGCCTCGCAGACCTTCTCGGGCAGGGTCGACTTGGTATAGCGCTTGTCCGGCATGGCGGCGATATGGGCGCAGCGCCTCTCCCCCGCCAGAGCCGCGCGCAAATTTGTCGGCGCGCTCTTGCCCGCCCGAACGCCCGCGCTATCGTGGGCGCATGCGCACCCTCGCCCTGGCACTTGCCCTTCTCGCCCCGCTGGCCCTCGCCCCCGCTCCGCTGCACGCGCAGACACAGGCGTCCCTTCCCGATGTCGAGGAAAAATCGATCCCCGAGCTGTCGGCGATGCTCGCTTCGGGCAAGGTCAGCAGCGAGCAGCTGGTCAACGCCTATATCGACCGGATCGGGCGGATCGACGAGGATTCGAGCATCCAGCTCAACAGCGTCATCGCGCTGATGCCCGATGCGCTGACCGAAGCGCGGACACTCGATGCCGAGCGCAAGGCCGGACGCTTGCGCGGCCCGCTGCACGGCATCCCGATCCTGATCAAGGACAATATCGAGGCGCAGGGCCGCATCCCCACCACGGCGGGGTCGACCGCGCTGCTCGCCAACATCACCGATCGCGACGCACCGCTGGTCGCCCGGCTGCGCGCGGCGGGCGCGATCATTCTAGGCAAGACCAACCTGTCGCAATGGGCGAACATCCGTTCGAACGATTCGGTCAGCGGCTGGTCGAGCGTCGGCGGGCTGGTGAAGAACCCCTATGCGCTCGACCGCAATGCCTGCGGCTCGTCCTCGGGCAGCGGCGCGGCAGCGGCGGCGAGCCTCGCGGCCGCGACGATCGGAACCGAGACCGACGGGTCGATCATCTGCCCGTCGTCGATCAACGGGCTGGTCGGGTTCAAGCCGACACTGGGCCTTGTCTCGCGCACGCATGTGATCCCGATCAGCCATAGCCAGGATACCGCAGGGCCGATGGCGCGGAGCGTCACCGATGCCGCGCTGCTGCTCACCGCGCTGGCGGGCAGCGATCCGGCGGACCCCGCCACCGCTGAGGCGGACCGGCGCAAGACCGACTATGCGGCGGGCCTGTCGCCCGATTACCTCAAGGGCGTGCGCATCGGCGTGCTGATGGACCGGTGCGGCGGCAATGCGCGCGTGCAGGCGGCGTTTGCGCAGGCGCTCGAGAAGCTGAAGGCCGCAGGGGCCGAACTGGTCGAGATCGCGGACAGCCGCACCGGGCTCGACGGGCTGGGCGAGGCCGAGTTCAAGGTGCTGATGGTCGAGCTGAAGGCGGATCTCAACGCCTATCTCGCCACCACGCCTCCGCAAGTCACCGCGCGCACGCTCAAGCAGGTGATCGCTTTCAACACCGCGAACGCCGAGACCGAGCTAGCCTGGTTCGACCAGTCGCTGTTCGATCTTGCCGAAAGCCAGAAGGGTCTCGACGATCCCGAATACCAGGAGGCGCTGGCCAAGTCGAAGCGGCTCGCAGGGGCGGAAGGCATCGACAAGCTGCTCAAGACGCACAACGTCCGCTTCCTGGTCGGCCCCAGCACCGCGCCCGCCTGGGTCAGCGATCTGGTCAATGGCGATCACAGCATCGGCCCCAGCCAGAGCCAGTTGCCCGCCGTGGCCGGCTATCCGCACATCACCGTGCCGATGGGTCTGGTCGCCGGGCTGCCCGTCGGCCTGTCGATCATCGGCAGCCAGTGGCAGGACCATGAGGTGATCAAGGCCGGCTACGCCTTCGAACAGGCGAGCAAGGCGCGGTTTGCGCCGACCTATGCCGCCAGCGCCGACGCGAAGGCCGACCCGATCGGGAAGTGATCGTCAAAATCCTCCCCGAGCTCTTCTCGGGGAGGGGGACCGCCGACCAAAGGTCGGTGGTGGAGGGGAAGCGGGATGGCACGCAGGCGGGAGCGCAGCACGACCCCACTGCCCCTCCACCCCCCGCTGCGCGGGCGGTCCCCCTCCCCCAGCAAGCTGTGGGAGGATTTTGAGTATTCGCGCCCTCCCCCATCGAGGGGGAGGGCTTTGCGGTGCCATCAGACTGCGGCGATCAAAGCCCCAGAATGTGCTTCGCGATGTGGTAGATGCTGTGCTGCTCGATCGTCCCGTGGAACAGATGCGCCTGCGGGCCGGCGGCCTTGACCACGACATCCTCGCCGCCATGCGTTTCGCCCGAGGTCGGCACCAGCGACTGCTGCAGATAGTTCAGCGCGGCGGTATCTTCCTGCGCCGGGTCAGCGCGCTGCTCGTTCACCTTGGCGCCGGGGCCGTTGGCATAGCCGAGCGTCGTGTACGCCTTGCCGTCCTTCGCCGTGATCGGCTCGCCGTCTTCGGTGATGCTGGCCAGGCCGAAGATCGAATTGCCGCGCGGCGGATAGCCCGCGATGGTGAAGACATGGCTGTGATCGGCGGTGACCAGGATCAGCGTCTCGTCGAGGTTCACCAGTTCCAGGGCCTTGGCAATCGCGGCATCGAGCGCGACGGTATCGTCGAGCGCGCGGTGCGCGTTGCCGCCGTGGTGCGCATGGTCGATGCGTCCGCCCTCGACCATCAGCACAAAGCCCTGATCCGATGTGCCGAGCTTCTTCACCGCCAGCTCGACCATCTCGGCGAGCGAGGGCTCGCCGGCCTTGTCCTTCGAGCGGTCGGCCTCGAATTGCATGTGGCTGGGCTCGAACAGGCCGAAGACCGGCGCGCTGTCGGCGGGGTTCAGCGCGGCGAACTGGCTGGCGTTCCAGACATACCGGCCCTTCGGGTTCTTCTTCTTCCATTCGGCGACCAGATCCCGGCCATCCTTGCGGGCCCCCTTCTTGTCGGCATATTCCGGGTCCGATTGCGTGGCCGGCATGAACGCGGCGCGGCCGCCGCCGAGCACGAGTTTCAGCCCCTTGGCATGCGGCCATTCGACCAGCTGGCGCGCGATGTCGCGGCAGGCAGCGCCCGCGGGAAGTTCGCTGTCCGATTCCCAGTTGCGATCGACGCTGTGCGCATAGGTCGAGGCGGGCGTCGCGTGCGTGATGCGCGCGGTGGAGATGACGCCGAGCGCCTTGCCCGCGCTTTCGGCCTGTTCGAACAGGGTGGGCACATCCCTGCCCGCCGCCGTCTCGCACTTGCCGCGCAGCGCCGCCGGAGCGACCGACAGCATGCCCGAGCGGGTCTTGGTGCCGGTGACCAGCGCGGTGGCGGTCGCGGCGGAATCGGCAACCTGGAAATCGTGGCTATAGGTCTTCACCATCGCCGAATAGGGCAGCGCATCGATCGCGGTTTCGTTCATTTCCCCGTCGCGCCCGGCCTTCTGCCCTTGCCAGATGCGTCCGGCGGTCAGCGTGCTCACCCCCATGCCGTCGCCGATGAAGATGATCAGGTTCTTCGCCTTGCCGGTGCGCGCCTGCATCGCGAGCCGCTCCTGGAGCTGCGCCTGGCCCTGCGCGGTGTAATCGGCGGCGGTCTGCTCGCCCCGCTCCTTGTCCGGCGCGGCTTCCTTGGGTGCATTGTGCTGAGCCAGAACCGGCGCAGACCAAAGGGCGGCAAGGCACAACAGGGTGGCAAGCGGGCGGTTCATGGCGCAGTCTCCTCCAAATCTGCCGCCGCTCTGTCACGAAGCCATGACAAATTCGAGACTTTTCGGGGCTGCAAGCGTCCGATTGTTTGCAATCGTTTGCAACAACCCTGCACATAGACTTGACCCAATCCATTTTGCAGCGCAGCATGCGCGCATGGCCGACATTGACACCGCTCACCTTACCCCGATCAGTCAGAACCCCGATATCCGCTATCTTGGCCGGATATTGGGCGACGTCATCCGCGCCTATGGCGGCGAGAAGCTGTTCCGCCAGACCGAGTATATCCGCTCGGCCAGCGTCGATCGGCATCGCGGCGTTGCGGGCGCGGACGAGATCGACACCGGGCTCGAGGCCCTCAACCTCGACGACACATTGTCGTTCGTGCGCGGCTTCATGCTGTTCTCGATGCTCGCCAACCTTGCCGAGGACCGCCAGGGTGTTGCGCAGGAGACCGGCGCGACCGTGGCCGAAGCGGTGGCGCGGCTGCGCGAGCACGGAGTCAGCGATACCGCAATCGGCGATCTGCTCGACCAGAGCCTGATCGTCCCCGTGCTCACCGCGCACCCGACCGAGGTGCGACGCAAGTCGATGATCGATCACAAGAATCGCGTCGCGGACCTGATGAAGCTGCGCGACGCGGGGCTCGACGAGACCCCCAGCGGCGACCGGATCGACGAGGCGCTGCACCGCCAGATCGCGCTGCTCTGGCAAACCCGTCCGTTGCGCCGCGAACGGCTGTTCGTCGCCGACGAGGTTGAGAATGCGCGCGCCTATATGCAGGACGTGTTCCTGCCGGTGCTGCCGATGCTCTATGCGCGCTGGGAGCGGGTGCTGGGCCATCGCCCGCCCGCCTTTCTGCGGCTGGGCAGCTGGATCGGCGGCGACCGCGACGGCAACCCGTTCGTCACCGCCGATGCGCTGCGCCATGCGCTGGGTCGGCAGGCAGAAACCGCGCTCGTCCATTATCTCGACGGCGTGCACGCGCTGGGCCAGGATCTCAGCATCGCGACCGGCCTTTCGCAGACACCGCAAGCGGTGCTCGATCTCGCGGAGAAGAGCGGCGACAATGCCCCCAGCCGTGCCGACGAACCCTATCGTCGTGCGCTCGCGGGCATTTACGCCCGGCTGTGCGCCACGCATGTCGCGCTGACGGGCAAGCAGCCGCCGCGCCCCTCGGTGCTGGCGGGCGAACCCTATGCTAGCCCCGGCGATCTGCGGCGCGATCTGGTGGTGCTCGCCAATGGCCTGGCCGATAATGGCGCGGGCCTGCTGGCGAGCGGCGGCGCACTCGGCCGGCTGATCCGCGCGGTCGAGATTTTCGGCTTCCACCTGGCAACGCTCGACCTTCGCCAGAACAGCGACGTGCACGAGCGTGTCGTTGGCGAGCTGCTCAAGGTCGCGGGCGTGTGCGACGATTATGCCGCGCTCGACGAGGCCGCGCGCATCGCGCTGCTGCGCGCCGAGCTCGGCCATGCGCGGCTGCTGATCAACCGCTGGCACGAATATGGCGAGGAGACGGTCAAGGAACTCGCGATCGTCGAGGCGGCGGCGCAGGCGCACGCGCTATACGGGCCGCAGGCGATCACCGCCTACAATATCAGCAAGGCCGAAAGCGTCTCGGACATGCTCGAGGTCAACCTGTTGCTCAAGGAAGCCGGGCTGTTCCGCCCCGGACCCGTGCCGCAGGCCGCGATCATGGCGGTGCCGCTGTTCGAGACGATCGGCGACCTCGAGAATGCGCCGCAGATCATGCGCGCCTATTTCGCGCTGCCTGAAATCGCTGCCCTGGTGAAGGCGCGCGGCTATCAGGAGGTGATGGTCGGCTATTCGGACAGCAACAAGGATGGCGGCTATCTGACCTCCACCTGGTCGCTCAACCATGCCAGCCGCGCACTCGCCAAGGTGTTTGCGGAGACCGGCATCGCGATGCAGCTGTTCCACGGACGCGGCGGCGCGGTGGGGCGCGGCGGCGGATCGAGCTTTGCCGCGATCCGCGCGCAGCCCAAGGGCACCGTGCAGGGCCGCATCCGGATCACCGAACAGGGCGAGGTCATCGCTGCCAAATATGGCACGGTGGAAAGCGCCGAGCTGAACCTCGAGGCGATCACCTCGGCCGCGCTCATCGCGACGCTCGACCATGACGGGCTGAGCGAGGCAGACGAGGCGCGCTTTGCCGCGGCGATGGACATGATCTCGCGCGATGCCTTCCGCGCCTATCGCGAGCTGGTCTATGGCACCGAGGGTTTCAACCAGTTCTTCCGCGCGGCCACGCCGATCAGCGAGATTGCCGATCTCAAGATCGGATCGCGCCCCGCCAGCCGATCGAAGAGCCAGCGGATCGAGGATCTGCGCGCCATTCCCTGGGTGTTCAGCTGGGCACAGGCGCGCATCATGCTACCCGGCTGGTATGGCGTGGGCCAGGCGCTCGGCGGCTTCGCCGACAAGGCACTGCTCGCCGACATGGCACAGGGCTGGCCCTTCTTCCAGGCGCTGCTCGGCAATATGGAGATGGTGCTGGCCAAGTCGGACATGACCATCGCGCGCCATTATGCCGGGCTGGTGCCCGACGAGGCGCTGCGCGAGAGTGTCTTCGGCGAAATCCGCTCGGGCTGGCAGGCGGCGCATGACAATCTGCTGAGCGTCACCGGCCAGTCGCGGCTGCTGGCGAACAACCCCGCGCTCGACACCTCGATCCGGCTGCGCCTGCCCTATATCGAGCCGCTCAACCTGCTGCAGATCGAACTCATCAAGCGCCACCGCGCGGGCGAGGCGGACGAGCGGATTTCCGAAGGCATCCAGCTGTCGATCAACGCGATCGCGACGGCGCTGCGGAACAGCGGGTGATGGGTTTAAGGCAGCGCTATCTGATTTCGGTGCTGCCGCGACCGTGCGGGAAGACGATCCTTTTCGCGCCGAACGCAGCCTGAGCCGCGCCGCGCCAGCGGTCAAGCTCCGGAACGTCGGTCTCGATGTCTTCGGGATAGAGATACGTGATCCGCGTGTCGCCCCCACGGACAAGATAGTACATCTCGTCCCAGCGGCTGCTGAGCGGCTCCAGGGCCCAGAGCTCTAGCAGCGTATCGCGGTACTTTGCATAATCGGGCTGCGCGAAGGCGATATAGCTGCCACGATCGAGGAAACGCGCGAGGCTGATATACCGACTTTCCACCAACGCGATCAGCAGGGTGCCCAGCGGACTGAAACTGGTCTCCGCTCGAACGGTCGAGGCGAGATCAGCAATCAGCTCGCCTTTCCATCGCCTGGGCCCCACGTTCCACATTGTTTCCCCCTGTCATACACCAGGCAAGGCTCTGCCCGTCGCTCAGCGCATCTTTGTGCGCCATCCCGTGCGAGGAAGTTTCTGCGCGTCGCTGGGCATGGGCGGATATCTGATCGGAAAATCCCCGAAATAGGAAATGACAAATGACTCTCGGTCATCATAAGGCAGCTCATCTTCGGGCACATCCTGCGGATACACGATCTTTGAGGATGCCCCGCCGTCTTTGATAAAAATTTCGATTCCCAGAGGCACCTTGTCAGGCGGCGGAACGAACCTGAGATCATTCAGCAGCATTACATTTATGTTCTCTTGCTTATCCACAGATATATATTCTATGAATTGCTGCCGTCCGACGTAAACGGAATAGCCAACTCCGCCAAACAGGTCTGCGAGGACCAGGATTCCCCGGTTATCCGTGCCATGCCTCCTCAGAAGGTTGCACGCGACGTCGTGAATGATGTCAGCCATCTCAATTTGCCAATCCTTCATTTCCGCCTGTTCCCTCTCGATTTCGGTGGAGACATACCGGGACGATTGTCGAATTTAACGTGCTTTTCCTTGCCATCGATATTGTACCAGATTTCGATAAAGTCGGGGCGACGGGAACCCTTTGGATAATCAATTTCCATTTTAAGGGACACGTCTTTGCCTAACTTCCGGGCGTCCGCCCATTCCTGCTCAACCATGCGATAACGCCCTCTGTTCAGGGGTTTGTCCTGCGCAAAATGGTTGAAGGCATCATTGGGACCGTTGAACCTATGGGCAATGAAATGGCCCCCATCATCGGTCGGGAGACGATCGGGCTTGCCTGCATTGGCCTGAGCCGACCTTGAACGCGGTGTCTGAGCGTTCATAGACAACTCGGGCGCAATGATTTTGCGCGCGTCACCATTTTCATCGAGGTGATAGGTGTATCCGTTGCGCTTGATGGGACGCAGCGGAGGCTTTCTGGCGGGGCGCGGTGGTGCTGGCCTGGCGGGAGGCCTTGGTCTCGGCCAGGGAGCGGGATTGGCCGGGATGCTGCTAGGCAGATGCTGGCGCTTCTTTGCCGCGGGCCGCGGCTTTGGTCTGACTGGTGTCGGCTTTCCGAATGAGCCACTGGCACCCGCACCGCCAAACGGTCCGCTGCCCGGATTAATCCTGCCTGGTTTGCGCGGCTTCGAGCCGCTGGAGGCTCCGGCGCCGCCAGAACCATAACGCCGCCCTTGGCCCGCAAAGGTGAAGCGTCCGTCGTCGGGGTCGTGCCAGGGGTTGAACTTGCGCTCGATCGCCGCGCTTGCGCCAGAATCAGGCCAGTGGCCCGTCCGCATCCAGAATGCAAAGCCGCTTTGCTGTCCATGCGCCGAATCCCGCATTCTGCCGCTCCTGTGAGGAAAAACGGCAAGAACATATCAGCAACATTTTCCAACAAGTCAATTGTCGGTGCGCCGATCAGCATGGCTTACGGTCGCGTATTGATCCGTATTGGATGCATTTCTCGCATTACAGGCATGACGCATACAAAAACGGCGGCGAACCCATGGGGTCCGCCGCCGCCTGTTACCTTCGAAGGGGAAGGTTTACTGGTTGTTCGTGGTCGTGCCCGGCACTTCGCTGGGAGCGACTTCGCCGTTATCGTCCATCGCGTTGGCCTTTTCTTCGCCAGCCGCTTCGACCGCGTCAGCCTGGTTTTCCAGGGCATCTTCCTGGGCTTCGGTCGGGGCCTGGTCGGCCGCGTCTTCCAGCGCGTCAGCCTGGGCTTCAGCCTGGTCTTCGACCTGGTCGGCCTGCTCGGACTGGCAAGCGCCAAGGCTGATAAGGCCGATGCTGGCAACGCTGGTGAGAATCAGTTTACGCATGTTTCGCTCCACTACCCTGTTTCATGCACAATGCATGAACGCCACTACGGGTGGGTCCACAGGTGGTTGCAAAGCCCTGTAAAAAATTTTCCCGCACGGTACGTCAGGAGTGTCCGTGACGCGCCGCCTAGCCAAACCGTGCCAAAGCTGCTTAAGAGCGTGCCGGGATAGGGCCTGGAAAGCACGTTTTGACATCATCGCCACCGCAGAATGAGCCTGGCTCACCGGATAGCGTATCCGGGCCGGGCAAGGCTGTGCCGGATGGCGGGGCCGAAGCGCAGAGCGGCGACATCCAGGCGCTTGCCAAGGGCGGGCGCACCAATTTCCTCGGCTTTCTGCTGCGGCTCGCCGCGCGCCTACCCTTCCTGTTCATTGCCGGGCGGCTCTATGGGGCCGAGGCGCTGGGCCGCTTCGCCTATGCGGTGCTGGTGGTCGAGTTCGCCGCGCAGATCGCGACCCTGGGGCTGAAGCGCGGCCTGGCCGCCCAGCTCGCGCGAACATCGCGCCCGCACGCACAGGTCGTGGCCGATGGCCTGCTGGTGAGCTTCATCGCCTCGGCGCTCGCCGCGACGCTGCTGATGCTGGTCCCTGAGATCATGTTCCCAAACAGCACCGCGGGCGAGGTCGACCGGCTGCTGCCGCTGGTGATCTTTGCCGTGGCGGGGTCGGACGTCGCGCTGGCGGCGCTGGCCTATCGCTTCGACATCGCCGCCACGGTGCGGGCACGATCGATCATCGAGCCGTGGACGATCAGCATCACCGCCTGGATCTTCTATTACCTCACCCCCGATGACGGGCTGATCCTGTCCTATATCGCCTCGATGGTCGCCGCGTTCATCGCCTCGATCATCCCGATGCTGCGCAATTACGGACTGCCCATGGGCTGGCAGCCGCGACCGCTCAAGCTCGCCAACATGGCGCGGCGCAACGCCCCGCTGGCGGCGGCGGATGCAATCGAATGGGGCAGCCGCCGGCTCGATCTGGCGGTGCTCGGCCTGTTCGCCTCGCCGGCCGTCGTCGGTATCTATTATATCGCGCAGCAGGTGGCGAGCCTGCCGCAGAAGCTCAAGACCAGCTTCGACCCCATCCTGGGCCCGGTGATCGCGCGCAACCTGCAGAGCGGCAAGATGGCCGAGATCGCGCGCCAGGTCAGCCAGGTCGGCTTCTGGATCATCGCCGCGCAGCTGGGCGTCGCGCTGGCGCTGGGCATCCCGGGCGAGGGCGTGATGGGGCTGGTCGGTCCGAATTTCGTCGGTGGGACAGGCGCGCTGGCGTTCCTGCTCGCAGCAGAGGTCGTCGCGGCCACCGCCGCCGTGAGCGAGGCGGCGCTCGTCTATATCGCCCGCCACCGCAACCTGATGATCTCGCTCGCCATGCTGGCGCTACAGGGGGGTTTGAGCGTCGCGCTGATTCTCACCGCGCAGGCAATGGGCCTGCCGCCGCTGTTCCAGGCGGCGAGCGTCGCGCTGGCACTGGCGCTGGCATTGGGCTTTGCCTCGATCGTCAAGGCGCGGCTGCTCTCGAAGCTGCTGGGTGCGCCGGTCAATGGCTGGCGCTGGGCTTTGGTCTGGGCGGCAGCGGCGGCGACGGCGGTGGGATGGGGCTTTACCAAACTGCCCGAATGGGCGGAGCTTGCATTCGGCATTCCCGCCATCCTGGGCGTCTATGGCTGGGTGATCTGGCAGCGGGGCTTCGGCCCCGAAGACCGCGAGCTTTTCCGAACCCGCAAGGGCAGCGCCGAGTAGCGCTGCCCCTGGCGAGCGGATTTACTGGCCGACGCCCATTTCGGTCAGCAGGCGCTGCGCCCCATCGACCTTGTCCATCGTCCACAGCATGAAACGGCTGTCGACATGGATGGTGCGGTTGATTGCGGCATCATAGGACCAGTCCGACACCACGCCGTCGAGCGTGCCATCGAACGCCAGCCCGACAAACTCGCCGCGCGCGTTGAGCGTGGCCGATCCCGAATTGCCGTTGGTGATGTCGACGGTGGAGAGAAAATCGACCGGCAGCGTGCCCAGCTTCTCGTCGGCATAGCGGCCGAAATCGCGCGCCTTGAGCTTGTCGATCGCGGCCTTGGGCGCGTCAAACTCGCCACGTCCGGTCTGTTTGGCGACCAAGCCCTCAGCGGTGGTAAACGGCGTCCAGATCAGGCCATCGCGCTGCTTGCCCGTCACCTTGCCATAGGTGAAGCGCAGCGAGCCATTGGCATCGGGATAGAGCGTGCGGCCCTGCTCCCTGGCAAAGGCGATCTGCCCCGCCATTACCGCCGAGCGCGCCGCCTGCAGGCGACCAGCACGCTCCTTGGCCTTGTCCTCATCGGCCTTCTGCCCCGGATAGGCGGCGACGGCGAGCTGCATGAACGGATCGGTCGAAGCCTCGAACTCGGCTGCCGGCTTGTCCATCCAGCCCAACCGGTCGGCGGTCACGCCGAGCCGCGTATCGGCATAGAGCCGGTCCATGCCCAGTTCGGCGATCTTCGCCTCGAGCGGCGCGTTGCGCTTGTCCGCTGCGACCTTGGCATATTCGCCCAGCGCCTGCTGGAACAGCACCCGGTCGACGCCCGCATCGTAGCGGCGCTCGACCTGGGTCAGCCGCTCGCGCATCGACAGGCGATCGCGATCCTGGAAGCCCGGCTCGCGCTGGGCATCTGGCTTTCCACGCTCCTTGGCCCAGCGATAGAGCAGCTGCGCGGCGGAGAGCAGCTGCGCGCGGTTGACCGTGGCGAGACGCAGATTGTCCACCCGCGCCTGATTTGATTCGGCGACCAGCGCGTCGAGATCGGTCAGCGCCTGACCGTACATTTTCGTGCGTGCAGGGTCCGCCGCCACCCAGGCACGGAAATCGGCATCGGCCTTGTCCTTGCGACCCAGCAGGTCGATGGCATCGGCGCCGGCAATCTCGCCGAGCAGCTTCTTCTTGTAATTGTCCGAACCCTTCAGGATCGAGGCGTATTTGATTTCGGCATCCTTGTTGCCCTTCACCGCCTTTTCGATCGCGGCGGAATAATCGGCGCGCAATTGCTGGTCGATGGCATAGACCTGCTCGAAATTATGGCGCACCTCGGCCGCCGTCCAGTGGCGCTGGGTCACGCCCGGAAAGCCTGCGACCATCACGAAATCGCCTTCGCGCAGCGGCTTGTCGGCGATCTTGAGCCAGGACTTGGGCTTGTAGGGCACGTTCTCCTTGGCATAGGGCACCGACGAACCATCGGGCGCGACATAGGCGCGGTAAAAACCGAAATCGCCGGTATGGCGCGGCCATTGCCAGTTGTCAGTCTCGCCGCCGAAATTACCGATGCCGCCCGCCGGCGCATAGACCAGCCGCACGTCCTTGATCTCGAGCTGCTGCTGCAGGAAATAGGTCTGCCCGCCGAAATACGGGCGAACGTCGCAGCGGCGATTGGCCTGCTTCTCGCATTCGGCGATCAGCGCCTTGCGGTTCGCTTCCAGCCGGTTGTAGCGATCGAACCCCGAAAGCTTGGTGGTGATGCCCTTGTTCATCGCAGCGGTGACATCGCGCAGATCCTCGATCACATAGATGCGCGATCCAGGGGCGGCGGGCAGTTCGTCGCCAAGGGTCTTTGCGAGAAAACCATCGGTCAGATAGTCCTGGCCCGGCTTGGAATTATACTGGATCGATCCGTAGACGCAGTGATGATTGGTCGCGACCAGCCCTTCGGGGCTGACGAACGACGCCGAGCATCCGCCCAGCGAAACAATCGCATTCAGCGGCGCCGCCTTGAGATTGCCGAGATCGGCAGGCGAAAGCTCCAGTCCGGCCGCCTTCAGCTTGTCGCCCAGCGCGGGCGTCTGGCCCGGCAGCCACATGCCCTCTTCGGCGAGGGCAGGCACAGACATCAGCAGGGCGGTGGAGGCAAGCAACAGGGAATGGCGCATCAGAAACTCCGCAACGGGGGCCGGGAAATAGCAGGCGGTCCAGATAGACCGAGCCCTGAAACGGGGCAAGCATCCACGTCTCGGGTCCCGGCTGTTGGCCGAGGCAGATTGTGACGAATCGCTATCGTTCGCTAGCCAAGTTGATTCCCAATACATGACCCGTGAAAATGCGGTTTTATCTTCATTTCTGCGCTATACCCGAAATTAACCACCGCATATCGCGGCCGTGCTCGGCTCTATGGTGCCTTGTTGCGCTGGTAACCTGGCCTTCATCATGGGCTTTTACTGCCAATTAAAACCGCGATTTTAGAGCAGAATTCCAGGATTGGCCGAACACGTGGCCCCTCTGACCCGTTCGCCTTCCCAGGCCCACCCGTCATCAGGGTTATGGTTGCTCCGGCGTTAACCATTATTTGACAAAGTCAGACGTAAAACTCTGTCAAGTTCCGGGGGGACAATATCATGCACAAGACCTTAAATGTTGGCAGTTCTGCCAATATCCAGAATTCCGCTGCGCTAAAAGATCAGCTCCTGACGGCGCTGGGCGAATGTGACAAGGTCACAATCGATGCTTCGCAACTGCAGGAAGTCGACCTTTCGTTTTTCCAGACGGTCTACTCCGCGCATCTGTACGCGGTAAGCAACGGAAAAACCGTCGAATTTACCAACGACGCCAACGAAAAGCTCGCCGCGACCCTGGCCCGTGCCGGCCTCGCCGATCTGCTACCAACTGCTAACCTCAATTCCTGGCTCCATGGAGGACTTCCGCAGTGACTGCCTCGATCCTGACTGTTGACGATTCATCCAGCCTTCGCATGGCCATCCGCATCGCGCTAAATGGCGCGGGCTATGATGTCAGCGAGGCCGTGGATGGCCTGGACGGCCTGAACAAGGCCAAGGCTGCCAAGTTCGACATGATCATCGCCGACCTCAACATGCCCAACATGAACGGGCTGGAGATGATCCGCGAAATCCGCAAGCTGCCGATCCAGCTCGGCACGCCGATCATCTTCCTCACCACCGAGTCCGATGAGGCGATGAAGCAGGAAGCGCGCGCTGCCGGGGCCACCGGATGGTTGGTCAAGCCTTTCGTGCCCGACCAGCTGCTCCGCATCGCTGCCAAGGTGCTCGGCCGGTGAGCGCGCAGGACCCCATTGCCGCATTCCGCGTCGAGGCCGGCGAGCTGCTCGGCGATATCGAACAGGCGCTGCTCGACCTCTCGCACGACCTGACCAGCCACGATTTGGTGGACAGCGTGTTTCGCGGCCTCCACACGCTCAAGGGTTCGGGGGCGATGTTCGGCTTCGATGCCCTGGCCGGCTTCACCCATCATTGCGAAACCGCGTTCGACCGCGTCCGCAAGGGCCAGGTGCCTGCCACCGAGGAACTGGTCACCGTCATCCTGTCCGCGATGGATCACATGCAGGCGCTGGTCGATGGCGACGGAGCGGGGCTCGAAGCGGTTGGCGACGAAATACTCGGCCGCCTGCACCAGGCGATCGGCGCGGCCGACGCGTCAGTGGCTGTCGAGCCCACCGCCGCATCCGTTGCTGCCCCCCTTTCCGCGCCCGCCGCTTCCGGCTGGCGCATCACCTTCCGCCTGCCGACCGATTGCATGACCAATGGCACCAACCCTCTGATGCTGTTGGACGAGCTGCGGTCGCTGGGCGACGCGAAGGTCACCGCGCAGACCGACCAGATCCCGTCGCTTGACGAACTGGATGCCAGCCAATGCCATCTCGGCTGGCAGGTCGAGCTGCGCGGTGATGCCTCGCGCGCGGATATCGAGGATGTGTTCATCTTCGTGATGGACGACATGACGCTCGACATCGTGCCGATCGAGGCGGACGACGCCGACGAAACGCAAGCCGAAGCCGCGCCGACCACCGCCCTTGCCGCGGACACCGGCTCGGTCGCGAGCACCCAGGCGACGCCAGCCGCTATCGAGCCAGGCACCGGCGACGCCGCGCGCAACGCCAAGGTCGCCCCGGCAAAGGCGCAGGAAAGCGTGCGCGTTCCGGCCGAACGGCTCGACGTGCTGATGGACCGCGTGGGCGAGCTGGTGATCGTGCAGAGCCGATTGGCGCAGCTTTCCAACCAGGGCGTTCGCGGGCCGGCGGGCGAGCTGGCCCTGCGCTCGGTCGCCGAGGATATCGAGCGGCTCGCCAGCGAGCTGCGCGACACGATGATGGTGCTGCGCATGGTTCCCGTCGCCAGCCTGTTCGGCCGCTTCCGCCGGCTGGTGCACGATCTGGCGCGCGAGACCGGCAAGACCATCGAGCTTTCGACGCATGGCGAGACCACCGAAGTCGACAAGACGGTGATCGAGCGTCTGGCCGATCCGATGGTGCACCTCATCCGCAATGCCTGCGATCACGGGCTTGAAACGCCCGAAGAGCGCGTGGCTGCGGGCAAGCCCGAGGCCGGGCATGTCACGCTCAGCGCGCATCAGGCGGGCGGCGAGGTGCTCATCACCATTCGCGACGATGGCCGCGGCATCAACCGCGAGCGCGTGCGCGCCAAGGCAGAGGCGCAGGGCCTGATCGAACCCGGCGCGCAGATCAGCGATTCCGAGCTGCTGCAGATGATCTTCCATCCCGGTTTCTCGACCGCGGCGCAGGTTACCAACCTGTCCGGGCGCGGGGTCGGCATGGACGTGGTCAAGCGCACGATCGAGAGCCTGCGCGGTACGATCGACATCACTTCGAACCCGGGCGACGGATCGACCGTGGTGCTGCGCATTCCGCTCACCCTGGCGATCATCGAAGGGCTTCTCGTGCGTGTCGGCGAGGGTTGCTATGTCATCCCGCTGGCGGTGGTCGAGGAATGCATCGAGCTCAGCCTTGAAGAGGACATGCGTTCGCGCGGTCGCAGCTTCATCACGCTGCGCGACCGGCTGGTGCCCTTCATCCGGCTGCGCGAGATGTTTGCCACCGGCACCAAGCCCGATCCGCACCAGAAGATCGTGGTCATCACCACCGGCGGCGAACGCGTCGGCCTGGTGGTCGATCAGATCATCGGCAGCCACCAGACCGTCATCAAGTCCATGTCGCCGCTGCACCGCGATGTGGCGACCTTTGCCGGCGCGACCATTCTGGGCGACGGCAGCGTTGCGCTGATCCTCGATGCGGTCCAGCTCGTCGCCTTTGGCCAGGAACAGGAGGAGCGGCTGCGCGCCGCCGGATAAGCCCATGCAGGACACACTCACCCCGATATCCGCCGCGAACTGGGATGCCGATGGCCAGCTGGAAGTGCTGACCTTCGATCTGGCGGGCGAGACCTTTGCGGTCGAAGCGATGCTGGTCCGCGAGATCCTCGATCTGCTGCCCGAGACGATCGTGCCCGGCGCCTCGCCGCTGGTGCGCAGCGTGGTCAACTTCCGCGGCAAGATCATCCCGATTGCCGACCTGCGGCTGGCCTTCGACATGCCCGCAGCCGAAAACACCATCGACAGCCGCATCATCGTGATCGAGATCGCCATCGACGGCGAGCCGACCCAGATCGGCATCCGCACCGACAAGGTGCACGAAGTCGCCACGCTGAACCACGCGGATAGCGAAAAGCCGCCCGTGGTCGGAATGCGCTGGCGCCGGGAGTTCGTCCACGAACTCGTCCGCCAGGCCGGCGGCATCGTCGTGCTGCCCGATCTGTCAGCCATCTTCAATACCAAGTCGCCGGAGAGCGGCACCGCCTATCCTGCCGTGGCAAGTTAGAGAGAGGATCAAGCCATGCGTCCGTATGTTTCCCTGAAGTCGAGTTCGCATTTCGACTATGCCACCGAAGAGGTCCAACGCGTCACGCGTGCCTTGGCCGGGGGAGACAACGCGGCGCGGGCTGACGCGATGAGCGCCACCGGCGGGGCGCGCGCGATGCTGCTCGCGGTCAACGAACTGCTCGACACCGCGCACAGGCCTGTCCAGGCGCTGCGCACCGGGGTGGACCATGTGCTGGCGGAACATGCGCGCGGCGATATCGACGTTGCACTGCGCCCGGCAGATTACCCGGGCGAATTTGCGATGATCGCGCAGACGGTGAACGAACTGGTCGAGGCGCATATTGCGGTCAAGAAGAGCGCGATGGCCTGCATCCAGGAATTTGCCGGCGGCAATTTCGATGTCCCCTTCGAGAAGCTTCCGGGCAAGAAGGCGTTCATCAACGACACCATCGAACAGCTGCGTGGCAATCTGCGCGGGCTGATCCGCGAGATGAACACCATGTCCGCCGAACATGATCGGGGCGATATCGACGTGTTCGTGCCCGTCGGCAAGTTCGAGGGCGATTTCGCCAGGATGGCCGAAGGCATCAACGTGATGGTCGCCAACCATATCGCGGCCAAGAAAAAGGCGATGGCCTGCATCCAGCAGTTCGGTGAGGGCAATTTCAACGCGCCGATGGAGCAGCTGCCCGGCAAGAAGGCGTTCATCAACGACACGATCGAGCTGCTGCGCGCCAATTTCCAGGCGATCATCGGCGAAATCCAGCGCCTGATCGACGCGTCCGCCGCAGGGCGGCTGGAAGAGCGCGGCAATGCCGGCGACTTTCCCGGCGATTTCGGCCGCGTCGTCGGTTCGATCAACGGCATGCTCGATGCCATCCTGCTGCCGATCGCCGAGGGCAACCGGGTGCTCGACCTGGTGAGCACCGGGGCGCTGACCGAACGGGTCGAGATCGAGTGCGAGGGCGACCATCGCCGGATGAAGGATTCGATCAACAACCTGATCGAGAGCCTGACCGGCTTTGCCTCGAACGTCACCGACGCCGCAGCGCAGGTGGCCGCAGGCAGCCAGGAACTCTCGTCGAGCTCCGAACAGGTATCGCAAGGCGCGACCGAGCAGGCCGCTGCCGCCGAACAGGCTTCTGCGGCGATGGAAGAGATGGCCGCGAACGTCAAACAGAATGCGGACAATGCCGCGCAGACCGAAAAGATCGCGCGCCAGTCGGCCAGGGATGCCGAGGTCAGCGGCGAGGCGGTGAACAAGGCCGTCGGCGCGATGCAGACGATCGCCGACAAGATCGGCATCGTGCAGGAAATCGCACGCCAGACCGACCTGCTCGCGCTCAACGCCGCGGTCGAGGCCGCGCGTGCCGGCGAACATGGGCGCGGCTTTGCGGTCGTCGCCTCCGAAGTGCGCAAGCTTGCCGAGCGCAGCCAGGGCGCCGCGGCCGAAATCAGCCAGGTCTCGTCGGAGACCGTCAAGGCCGCCGCGGAAGCCGGCGAGATGCTGAACAAGCTGGTGCCGGACATCCGCCGGACCGCCGAACTGGTGTCCGAGATCAGCGCCGCGTGCCGCGAGCAGGATATCGGCACCGAACAGATCAACGAGGCGATCCAGCAGCTCGACAAGGTAACGCAGCAGAATGCCAGCGCCTCCGAGCAGATCAGCAGCACCTCCGAGGAACTGGCCAGCCAGGCCGAGGAGATGCAGCAGACCGTTTCCTTCTTCCAGCTTGACGAGCGACAAGCCCCCCGCGCCCGGCCCAAGACGCCCAAGCCTGTCGCAGCCAGAACCGCCAGGCCCGTGGGCAAGACGGCAAAGCCCGTCAGGCCCGCCGCTGCCAGGCCGAAGGCCGATAGCGTGGCGCATCAGCAGGAGCGGGTGAAGGGCTTTGCGCTGGATCTGGAACGCGGCGTAGCCGACGATGATGATGCCGATTTTGGAGAGGCAGCATGATCCGGCCTGTCTGACGCCTGACCCCATCCGAATTTTTGACACCCAGTGACCACCCCAGGTGGCGAGCGACCCCGCGCGCCCACCCCATTTGACCGAAGTGAGACTGAACCCATGCGTGCAACCATCAAGGCAAAACTGGCGGGCGCCTTCGCCTTTCTGCTGCTGATCACCGGCATTATCGGTGTTTTCGGCATCACCAACATGTCGACCATCAACGACAAGTCGACCGATCTGGCGAAGAACTGGATGCCCAGCATCGATGCCATCCACCGGATCAACACCGCGACGTCGGACCTGCGGATCAAGCAGTATCGCCATGTCGTTACGACCGACGCAGAGGAAATGCGCAAAGTCGAGGGCGAAATCGATGCGATCGCGAAGGAAATCGAAAAGCAGAGCAGCCGCTACGAAAAGCTGATCTCATCGGACAGCGAACGCGAAATCTACGAGAATTTCGAAGAAAAATTCGCGAGATATCAGCGGACCAGCGAACGCTTCCTCGCTCTGTCGCGCAACAATCAGAATGCCGAAGCCACTGCATTGCTGATCAGCAGCGTCACGCTGTTCGACGGCTTCTCCAACGAGCTGCTGAAGCTCGTCAAGCTGAACGTGGAGGGCGGTGAAAAGGCCAGCATCGAGGGCGACGAAGCCTATGCCGACGCGCGCAACCTGTTCATCGGGCTGCTGGTCGTCGCCATGATCGCGGGCATTGCCGCTGCCATCTGGATCTCGCTGACCATCTCGCGCGGGCTGAAGAATGTGAGCGTCGCCATCGATGCCGTTGCCATCGGCGATCTCGACAAGGATGTCGTGGTCACCACCAACGACGAGATCAAGGACCTGGTCGATACCGTCAACCGCATGACCGCCAACCTGCGCCAGACCGCGGCGCTCGCCGAAACCATCGCGCATGGCGACCTGACCGTGCAGCACACCGCGCTGTCCGATGAGGACAAGCTGGGCCACGCGCTGATCGCGATGGTCGAGCGGCTGCGCATCGTCGTCGCCGACACCACCGCCGCCATCGGCAACGTTGCTGCCGGCAGCCAGGAACTGTCCTCGAGCTCCGAACAGGTCTCGCAGGGCGCGACCGAACAGGCCGCCGCCGCCGAACAGGCCTCGGCCTCGATGGAAGAAATGGCTGCGAACATCAAGCAGAACGCCGACAATGCTGCGCAGACCGAGAAGATCGCGCGCCAGTCGTCCAAGGATGCCGAGATCAGCGGCGAGGCCGTGAACAAGGCTGTCGGCGCGATGCAGATGATCGCCGAGAAGATCGGCATCGTCCAGGAGATCGCCCGCCAGACCGACCTGCTCGCCTTGAATGCGGCTGTCGAGGCGGCGCGTGCCGGCGAGCATGGGCGCGGCTTCGCGGTCGTCGCCTCAGAGGTGCGCAAGCTTGCCGAGCGCAGCCAGGGCGCTGCCGCAGAAATCAGCCAGGTGTCGTCCGACACGGTCAAGGCTGCAGGCGAAGCAGGCGAGATGCTCGCAAGGCTCGTCCCCGATATCCGCCGGACCGCCGAATTGGTGTCCGAGATCAGCGCCGCCTGCCGCGAACAGGACATCGGCACTGCGCAGATCAACGAGGCGATCCAGCAGCTCGACAAGGTGACGCAGCAGAACGCCAGCGCCTCCGAGCAGATCAGCTCGACCTCCGAGGAACTGGCAAGCCAGGCCGAGGAACTGCAGCAGACCATCGCCTTCTTCCGCGTCGACGCAAGCGGCCATGGCCGCGCCGTGCAGAGTGTCCGCCGTCCGGCCAGCGCTCAGCCCAAGCGCACCGCGAAACCCGCCAAGCCCGCCGCCTCCAAGCCGAAGCCCCATAGCGTGGCGCATCAGCAGGAGCGGGTCCAGGGCTTTGCACTCGATTTGACACGAGGCGTCGCAGACGAAGACGACGCCCATTTTGGAGAGGCCGCTTGATGCAATGCCGGTTCCGGACACTGCCGGGACCGGCAAGCCATCACCCATCCTCAACAACCTCTGGCGGCGAGTTACTGCTCACTTCCACTGCGACTGAAGCGAGACTGAACCCATGCGTGCAACCATAAAACTCAAACTGGCATCCGCCTTTGCGGTGCTCCTTCTCATCCTTGTCGGTGTGATAGCCATCGGCGTGATGCGGCTCGGCGACCTCAACACGACGTTCACCAGCGTGATCGAGGGACCGACCGCCCAGCTCGGCCGCGCCCGCGCCATCGACGGCGGCATTTCCATGGTGATCCGCATGGAAAAGAACCTCGTGATGCAGGACAACGAAGCCAAGCGCCGCGACCTCAAGGCTGGCCATGCCGCCAACAAGAAGAAGGTCGAGGAAACGCTGAACCTCGCACTCGACAAGGCCTCCGAAAAGGCCAGGCCGATGTGGACCCAGCTCGCCGATCAGTGGGAAGACCTCGCCGCCACGTCCGACCGTGTCGTGGCGCTCAGCGACAGCGATCGCACCGCCGCAGCCGCGCTGACCATGGGTCTGGGCCGCGAACAGGCAAGCAAGATGAGCAAGACCGCCGAGAAGCTGATCGATTTCAACGAAAAGCAGCTGGCCGCCGCCGTAGCCTCGTCCGACCAGTTCTACGCGGACGCCCGCAACCTGATGCTGACGCTCGGCGTCATTGCCGTTCTCATCACCCTGGGCGCTGCCACCTGGCTGTCGCTCAGCATCTCGCGGGGCTTGGCTCGTGCCGATGCAGCCATGCGCCAGGTGGCCGAGGGCGACCTGACGAAGTTCGCCGAGATCACCACCAACGATGAAATCGCGGACCTGCTTAACAGCGTCAACCTGATGATCGAGCGCCTGCGCGGCGTGGTGGGCGATACCGTTTCGGCCATCGGCAATGTCGCCTCGGGCAGCCAGGAACTGTCGTCGAGCTCCGAACAGGTCTCGCAGGGCGCGACCGAGCAGGCCGCTGCCGCCGAACAGGCTTCGGCCTCGATGGAAGAGATGGCTGCGAACATCAAGCAGAACGCCGACAATGCCGCACAGACCGAGAAGATCGCGCGCCAGTCGGCTCAGGATGCCGATGTCAGCGGTCAGGCGGTGAACAGGGCCGTGGGCGCGATGCAGATGATCGCCGACAAGATCGGCATCGTCCAGGAAATCGCCCGCCAGACCGACCTGCTCGCGCTCAACGCCGCGGTCGAGGCGGCGCGTGCGGGCGAACATGGCCGCGGCTTTGCGGTTGTCGCCTCCGAGGTGCGCAAGCTCGCAGAGCGCAGCCAGGGCGCTGCCGCAGAGATCAGCCAGGTCTCGTCGGAGACCGTGAAGGCGGCCGCCGAGGCTGGTGACATGCTGGGCAAGCTGGTCCCCGATATCCGCCGGACCGCCGAATTGGTGTCCGAGATCAGCGCCGCCTGCCGCGAACAGGACATCGGCACCGCGCAGATCAACGAGGCGATCCAGCAGCTCGACAAGGTGACGCAGCAGAACGCCAGCGCCTCCGAGCAGATCAGCTCGACCTCCGAGGAACTGGCAAGCCAGGCCGAGGAGCTGCAGCAGACCATCGCCTTCTTCCGGGTGGAAGCCAATGCCCGCAACCGCACCGCCGTGGCGCATCGGCCGGTCACGCGCGTTGCCAAGCCCGCAAGATCTTCCAAGCCCGCGCACAAGCCGAATTCGGTCGCGCATCAGCAGGAGCGCGTGCAGGGCTTCGCGCTCGATCTGGAGCGCGGCGGGGTCGATGCCGACGACGCGCATTTTGGAGAAGCCGCATGAACAATCAGCACGAAATCCAAGTGGTCGAATTCGGGATCGGCGAAGAGGTCTTCGCCGTCCCCGTGGGCCTGGTCCGGGAGATCCTGGACCACAAGCCGCCCTTCCAGGTGCCCAATGGACCCGACTATTTTCTGGGCCTGACCGATGTTCGCGGTCAGGGCGTGCCCACGGTGGACCTGCGCGTCCGCCTGGGCCTGCCCGCAGCCGAGCCGACCCTGTCGACCCGCATCCTCATTCTCGACATCCCGCTGGCAGACCGCATGCTCTCGCTGGGCGTGGTCATAGACAAGGTCTTGTCGGTGGCCACGATCGAGACCGCGCGGATCGAGAATGCGCCCGATATCGGCGTCCGCTGGAATTCGGATTACATCACGGGCGTGGTCCGCAACGAGGGCGGGTTCATCGTGATCATCGATGTCGCCAGCATCTTCACCGCGCAGGACGTGCAGCAGCTGCATCCGATGGCGAAGGTTGCCTGATGCTGGATCGTCGGCCCGCCCCCGAACCCCATGCCCGCTGCGGGCCGGAACGCCGGCCCGGCGGTTGCCGTGCCATGGCCAGGGCGAACTCGATGCTGCGCCGCCTGGCTCTCCTCGCCCTGGCCCCGGCGCTCATGGCCCCGGCCGCCGCCCGGGCGGCCGAGGACACCAATGCCTGGGCAGGACAGTTCTTCACGATCAATCTCGACAAGAAGGTCTATGTCCGGCTCGAGGCGCAGGAGCGCTTCACCAATGATGCCCAGCGTCTGGGCCAGCTGCTGCTGCGATCGCTCGCCGGTTACCGGATCAGCAAGAATGTCAATGTCGGGCTCGGCTATGCCTATGTCCGCACCGATCCGGTCGGCCCGGCGCTGCTCGACGAGCATCGCTATTATCAGGAGTTGAACGTCCGGCTGCTGACGACCGAAAGCGGCCTCACCCTCGATTCCCGGTCCAGGCTGGAGCAGCGCACGTTCGAGGACCGCGACGGCACAAGCTGGCGGATGCGCCAATTCGTCCAGCTGCGCGCGCCGATTTCGGCGAACAACAAGCTGGTTGCCTATACCGAGCCCTTTGTCGACCTCAACCGGACCAGTGTCCAGCGCGGCGGCTTGTCGCTGTGGCGCAATTTCGTCGGCGTCTCGATCCCGCTCGCGAGGAATGCCGAGATCGTGCCCGGCTATCTCAACCAGCATGTGTTCCGCGATGGCGACGATCGCACCGATCACACCGCCAATATCAACATCTACGTCACGCTATGAACCAGGAAACGGCCCCGCAAATGTTCCATCGCGATCTGCCTGGCAAAGGAGGAAACTGATCATGGCTGGAGCCACCGCCAGACTTGCCATGCCGGTCACGGACGGCATCAGCCCGCAGCATTTTCGGGCGCTGTCCGCGCTTATCTACAGTGCCACCGGCATCCGCATGCCGCCGTCCAAGACGACGATGCTCGAGGGTCGCCTGAGACGGCGCGTGCGCGACAACGGCTTTGCCAGCATCGCCGATTATTGCGCCTATATCCTGAGCGGCGACGTCTCGCAGGCGGACATGGATGATTTCCTCAACGCGGTGACGACCAACAAGACCGACTTCTTCCGCGAGCGAAACCATTTCGACTTTCTGGTCTCGGACATTCTGCCCGACTACCAGAAGCGCGGTCAGCGCATGCTGCGCTGCTGGAGCGCGGCGAGCTCCAACGGCGCGGAAGCCTATACGCTGGCGATGGTGCTCGACGATTATGCGCGGACCAAGGATGGCCCCGATTACGAGATCCTCGCCACCGACCTCGACACCGAGATGCTGCAGACCGGCATCAGGGGCATCTATCCCGCAGAAATGGTGACGCCGGTACCGCCCGCACTGCGCCGCCGCTATGTCATGGAGCCGAAGGACCCCTCCCGCCGGGACGTTCGCATCGCTGCAGCGCTGCGCAAGAAGGTCAGCTTCGGCCGCCTCAACCTGATGAACGACCACTATCCGATCGGTGCGCCGGTCGACATCATTCTCTGCCGTAACGTACTGATCTATTTCGACAAACCCACTCAGCACAAAGTGGTAACCCGTTTGTGCGAACAACTTCGTCCGGGCGGCTATCTGCTTCTCGGGCATTCCGAATCGATCGCCGGGTTCAGCGGACAGCTCAAGTCCGTCTGCAACACGGTCTTCCAGAAGGTGTAAGCGATCATGGTCCGTCCCAAGATCCGCGTGCTCATCATCGACGACAGCGCCAGCGTGCGCCAGACGCTGACCTCCGTGCTGCAGGAAGATCCCGATATCGAGGTGATCGCCGCAGCATCCGATCCGTTCGCCGCCGCGCGCTACATCAAGGACGAGGTTCCCGACGTCATCACGCTCGACGTCGAGATGCCGCGCATGGACGGCATCACCTTCCTGCGCAAGATCATGGAGCAATGCCCCGTCCCCGTCGTCATGTGCTCGTCGCTGACCGAACAGGGGTCCGAAACGCTGATGCAAGCGCTGGAGGCGGGCGCCGTCGACGTGATCCTGAAGCCGCGCATGGGTGTGGCCGATCATCTGGCGGAATCGCGGATGATGATCCGCGAGACGGTTAAGGGCGCAGCCAGGGCCCGGGTGACGGGGCGCAAGCCGGCCCCTGCCCCGCGCAAGGTCGAGGCGAAGCTGACGGCGGATGCCATGCTGATGCCGCCTTCGGGCCGCGCGATGAGCAAGACCACCGAAATGGTCGTATGCATCGGCGCATCGACGGGCGGCACCGAGGCGCTGCGTGAGGTGCTGATGGCGCTGCCCGCCAATTCACCGGGCATCGTCATCGTCCAGCACATGCCCGAGAATTTCACCCGCGCCTTCGCCAAGCGGCTCGACGGGCTGTGCAATGTCAGCGTCAAGGAAGCGCAGGACGGCGATACCGTGATGCGCGGCCATGTGCTGATCGCGCCAGGCGGCAAGCACATGCTGCTCGAACGCCAGGGCGCACGCTATCTCGTCTCGGTTCGCGACGGACCGCTGGTCTCGCGCCACCGCCCCTCGGTCGACGTGCTGTTCCGCTCTGCTGCGCGCAATGCAGGATCGAATGCGGTCGGAATCATCATGACCGGCATGGGCGATGACGGCGCACGCGGCCTGCTCGAGATGAAGCAGTGCGGTGCGCGCACCTTCGCCCAGGACGAAGCTAGCTGCATCGTCTTCGGCATGCCCAAGGAAGCGATCGCGCGGGGCGCGGCCGACAAGGTCATACCCCTGGGTGCGATCGCCCGCGAACTGCTCCACGCCACCGCCCGCTGAACAAGGACCAGACCCGCAATGCTCCATGCCAGGATCAGCGCAAGCGACGCCAGCCCCGCCGGGGACGCGACGATCAGCGTGCTGCTCAGCCAGATCACGCAAGGTATCGACGCGCGCTTCGTGACCGTGGGCAAGACGCTGGCCCAGGCGGTGGAATCGATCGACGGCATCGTCAGCGCCCTGCGCGAGGCGACCTCGACCTTCCAGTCGGGCGACGGCGCGGCTGCGGTCAGCAATCTCACCACCGCGGCGCGGCGCCTGTCGAGCGTGGGCGACCAGATGCAGGGCCGCGCGCAGGACATGGGCGAGATCCAGCAAGCCTCGCGGCGGTTGTCCGCGCACATTGCCGATGTGCAGAAGTCGCTGCACGTGCTCCATATTTTCGGTCTCAACGTGAAGATCGCCGCATCGGGGGCCGAAACCTTCGTCGACTTTGCCAACACCATGTCGGGCCAGCTTTCGGCGGGCGAGAAAGAGGTCGGCGCGCTTCAGACCAAGCTCGATGGGCTTGCTGCAAGCCTGCGCAGCATGGAGCATAACGACCGGCTGCTCGCAAGCGAATGCCAGCGCGTGGTGCCGCACGTGCCTGATCGGCTGGAGGCCGATGCTGCGGCCCTGCGCAAGCATCAGGCGATGCTGGCGGAGCTCGCCGACAAGAATGCCGTGCTCGCCCGCTCGATCCAGGGCAGCGTCGCCAACGTGCTGGGCGCGATCCAGGTCGGCGACATTGCCCGACAGCGGCTCGAGCATGTGCTCGAAGGCTATGCCGACATGCAGGCGACGCTGGCGACGGCGGGGCTCTCGGCCGAGGACGAGGCGGCAAGCCGCGATCATCTGCTGCGGCTGCTGCTCGCGCAGCTCACCTCCTCTGCGCAGGAGTTCCGCACCGAAACCCAGGCGTTGGTCCGCTCGCTGCGCAGCATGGTGCCCGAGGCCGACCGGCTGATCGCGCTGAGCAAGGGTGGCGGCAGCGAGGACGGCCAGGTGTTCCTGCGCAGCCTGGAAGCCGGCATTGCCGAGGCCAGCGCGATGATCGCGCAGCTGCAGCTTGCCGATGCCCAGGCCGCCGAGACGCTGCGCATCATCGTCGATACCGTGGACGACCTGTCGGGCCGCGCCGCCGCGATGCGCATCCTGCGGATCGAGGTGCAGCAGATGACGATCAATATCGGCCTGAAATGCCGACGGGTGGAGGCGATCGGTCGCCCCGTCGCGGTGATCGCCAACGAGATCCGCGCCAGTTCCGATGCGCTGGACCAGACGATCAAGCAGATCACCGCCGAATCCACCGGGCTGGGCGCGATCTCGCTGCGCATGCGCCAGCATGCGGAGGCGCAGGTGGGGCAGGACAGCGACGGGCTGGCCAGCTCGCTCAGCGCCATTCGCGAGGGCGCTCAGCGCACCGAGCAGGCGATGGCAGTGTCCGAGAAAATGGCCAGCGGGCTGCTCGGGGCGCTGCGCTCGACCACCGACGAGCTCGAGGAAAGCCTCGATCTGGGCGATGCGCTCGAGAGGATCGAGGCGCTGCTGACGATCGAGCTGGGTCGCGACGATCCGCTATCGCTCGAGGGACGTGACGATCAGGTCGTTCGGATGGTGATGGACCGCATGGCGCGCAGCTATACCATGGCGAGCGAGCGGGTGGTGCACGAAGCCTTTTTGCTGCCCGGCATGCCGCGGCTGATTGCGGACAAGCCGCAATCCTCCGCCAGCCATGGCGGCCCAGCAGATGACGACGACGCGTTGTTCGACGACGCGCTCTTCTGAAGTCGTCCAGTTCGATCCCGGTCGCCTGGGGGACAGCTTCGGGGGAGGCTGCAGGTGTCGGGATGCTTCGGTCGGGGGGCCGAAGCGAACCGGCCTCAGGGGGTCGGCACGGTTCGGGGCCGGCGGCATGCTTCCAGCGCATGCCCCCGGCCCCGGACACTCCCGAGAGCTGGGGCGACGTGAAGCGCCGCTTGTGTATCAGCCAGACCGACCGCTCGCCCAGTAGATCCGGCACGGCGGCATGTTGCGCCATATGCGCGCGGTGCGGACTTCGGCAAAGCGCGCGGCCAGCAAGGGCGCGACCGCATCGCGCATCTGATAGGCGATGATCTGGCCCTGCTCACCCAGCGCCTCCACGCTCGAATCGAGGATACGCGCGCCCAGGTCCGGCGCGATCGTGGAAAAGGGAATGCCGGTGACGATGCGATCGACCGGCCCCAGGCCCAGCCGCCGCAGGATCACGTTCAGCGACGCTGCCGATCCGGTGACCGCATGCAAGCGCGGATCGGGCAGGCTTTCCTGCAGATAGCGGGTGAAGCGGTGGCTGGTATCGATCGTCAGCAGCGTGCTGCCAGCCGGCATGCGGCGCAACAGTTCGCGCGTGAAGGGCCCCTCGCCCGGGCCGAACTCGACCACCAGCCGCGCAGCCGAAAAGTCCACGGGATCGAGCGCTGCCCTGACCAGCGCCGCCGATGCGGGGAACGCCGAACCCACGCCCGACGGCGAGCGCAGAAACTCGCGCATGGTCATGCCATGGCCCAGGCCCAGCCGTGCCGCAGCCGCCGATAACCAGTGTCCGCGCGATGACCGAACCGAAAAACCCGCGCCCGCCATAATCCCTCCTGCGTCACAACGGCACAGCAACGCCTACGCATCAGGGCGCATCCGGTTTCAGGCCGGGGCCACCGAAAGCTTGGACCACGACCGATACTAACATTCTGGAAAGCCTCGGTTTACATCTATCATTGCGTCCGCAGACCAGGCGAGTTTCCAGGCCTCCCTGCATGCCAAGGCAGACAAATGACTGGCAGCGATGCGATGCGCGCCGGCTCGACCATCCAGATCGGCGCCTCCGCCTTGGGGGACCCCTTCCCTGCACCTACCGGTATCGTCGATGTCTGCTGCGGCGCACTGCTGCTTACCCCGGAATGCGATGGCCGGCTGCGGAAAGGCAAAGCGGAGAAAACCCCGTGTTCACAGGGGTTTATAGACGATCGAGGAGGAGTATGGAAGAACGACTGGCGGAGAGGGTGGGATTCGAACCCACGGTGAGCTTGCACCCACGCCGCATTTCGAGTGCGGTACATTCGACCACTCTGCCACCTCTCCGTCCGGGCGAGCCGAAACGGGCGTTTCGGCGATCCAATCGGTTCTCGCGGGGCATCAAAATGCGTGGTCGATCCGCGAGAAGGCGGGCCATTAGCGCAAGGCAAGCGGCTTGCCAAGGGGGAATCCGGCCTGTGCGCGCTGCAAAGCTTGTATGCTGCGCCGCAACACCTTAGATTAAGCCTATGAGCAACCATCCTTTCCGTTTCGGCCAAGACGATGCACCCGATGGCAGCGCCGGTTCTGGCGCGGTGGTGATGCCGCGCGTGGCGAAGGCGCGCTATGCGATCGGCGATGTCGTGCGGCACCGCATCTTCGATTTTCGCGGAGTGGTGTTCGATATCGATCCGGTGTTCGCCAATAGCGAGGACTGGTACGAATCGATCCCCGAGGAACTGCGCCCGGCCAAGGACCAGCCCTTCTATCACCTGTTCGCGGAAAATGCCGAGAACAGCTATATCGCCTATGTCAGCCAGCAGAATCTGGTGAAGGACGACAGCAACGGCCCCGTCGACCACCCCGCTGTGCCGCAGCTCTTCGGCCCGTTCAGCGGCGGGCGCTATCGCCTGCGCACGATGCACTGATAGACGTCATCCGGCGGACGGCACTCTGCCGGGAAATAGGGCCTGGACTGGGAAACTCGGTTGAGCCGTATCGTCGGCACGTCGAGGCGGAATGGCAGCTATCGGGTAGATTAAAAAAACTCCGAAACTTCTGCTTTAGACCCCGTTGCGGACGAAGCTAATCTCTGAATTAACCAGTAAAGCAGACATGGCACGCGATAGGCTGGAAAAAGACACGGACTATATCTGCTGCGAGCAGTTCACCGGCCGCGCCATCCAAGGTGCGCTGCGCCTCTCCGATGATCGGATCGAAGTGCGCTTGGTCTCCTTCGATGATTTTTTCTTCATCGACAGGGACACTGAGCATCTCCCGCTCCGGCTCGAAGATAATAGCTATGCAACGATGCACAGCGCCTTTTGTGGTGGGCCGGGAAGCTACTCATCGAGAACAGAGAAGACCCACAACCAGACCATCTCCGCGAATACGCTGACACACGGCCCGGACGAATGGAAACCCGACGATCCAATCCGGCATGTCACCTTTGAGTTGCCGCGCGCTGAGGCATTTCTCCGCTACGACCCGAAGATCAAGGAGCTGGAATCCAATTCACCTTGGAGCGAAATCGACACCTACGCTTTCGCGGTCGAGCTCCCCGAGCTGACCGTCCGGCTGGGCTATCGCAGCACTGTTTCCATGGTCTCCGAGCGAGTGCGCGTGGAAGCGCCCGTGTTTGTCATCGATTTTGCTCAGCCGCGTTCGATCAAAACCTATCTCGAAGACGTTCAAACCATTGTGCGGTTCGTTTCGTCGGTGCTTGGCCTCACAATGCACCCCGAAAACATACGCATCCGACGCGTTTCCGATGAAGAGATGCGCTCAAGCGTCGAAAAGGGTGACTTTCTTGGCGACCATTCCGTCACAGAAATGTGGTTTAGCAAATCGCACCAGGACGACGGTGAAGCGCGCCCTTATCGCGCCTTCGTTGGCCTTTTCGATGAAGAAGAGATGCGTGCGTTCCGTGCCTGCCTTCGCGTCTGGATCGAACGCGAACCGGAATGGGCGCGGTCTAATGCTTTGATGATCGAGTGTCTTCGCCTGCAACGAGAAATCAGCGCAGAACGGATGCTGGCGGCCTGCAAATGGCTTGAGGAAGTCCCAACAGCCAAAGCCGTTCGCGTGACCGATGACAGCATCGTCAAGATAATCGTGGATGCCGCGCTACAGGCAGCTGACCAACTTGGCCAAGATCGATTGAAGGCTCGCATTCCGCAGGCCCTTGAACGGTTGACGCTTGAATCGCATCGCGAACGCTTTGAACGGCTCGTTACAAAAATTGCAGACAGGTTTGGCCCAGGCGTGGTCCATAAGGATATGCCAGACCACCTCATCGCGGCTCTTCGCGACTTTCGAGGCAAAGTCGCTCATGGACACTATGAGCCACAGGACGATGCTGAGAGCGAAGCCTTCGCCCGATCAATCTTTGCCGTTGAGGCGCTTTGCCTCTTGCTCACATGCTTCGATATGCCGATGACCGCAAACGGCCTAGAATGGATAAGGGATAATCCACTGGTTGAGCACTACCGCCTTTTCAGCCTTAACTAGGCATAGTCTTTCCAAGCAGTCGGCGGTCTGTGGCAATATCCTCTCGGAGCCGCTAGGCAAACAATAACAGGTCTATTGTCCCCAAACTTTTGAGATTCCTTCAAGAGCAGACGGGTCGCATTTGGTTCAACCTTCGCCTTTGGTGAACGGTCCGGTTCGTCAATTTGCCATCCAAAGGCCGGCAGTCAGCAAACCACCCAACTCCCGCCATTCCGGCAACCATCTTGTCTCCCGAATAGCGGGCCTGGCCCGAAGTCACACAGAAGCGCTGCTGCCAGTCGCTGAAATCGCCGCCCGCCGGTTAGGACCGCAGTTTCCATCCCGATTTTAGCAGCGCATAGCAGCCGATGCCGAGCGCGGCGTTGATGGCGAGCAGCAGCAGCGATCCTGCCAGCAGCGGCGAATCGGTGCTGCTGATGAAGCCGTAGCGGAAGCCCGAGATCACGTAGAAGAACGGGTTGGCATGGCTGAGCGCGCGGAACGTGGGCGCCATAGCGTCGACCGAATAGAAGGTGCCCGAAAGCAGCGCGAGCGGGGCGACGACGAAATTGGTGATCGCGGCGGCGTGATCGAACTTTTCCGCCCAGATCGAGGTGAGCACGCCCATGAACGCGAGCATCACCGCGCCCATCAGCCCGAACCACAGGATCGCCCAGAGATGCTGCGGCATCACGTGGATTCCCGGCCAGAGCAGCATCGCCAGCCAGACGGCCGCGCCCACCAGGAACGCACGGGTGACCGCGGCAATGACCAGCGACACCAGCACTTCGAGTTCGGACAGCGGCGGCATCAGATAATCGATGATCGTGCCCTGGATCTTGCCGACGAGCAGCGAGAAGCTCGAGTTGGCGAAGCTGTTCTGCATCATCGCCATCACGATAAGGCCGGGGGCGAGGAAATCGCCGAACGGCACGTCGAGCACCATGCGTCCGCTGCGCCCCAATGCGACGGTGAAGATCACCAGATAGAGCATGGTGGTGATCGCCGGGGCCCAGATGGTCTGCAACTGCACCTTGAAGAACCGGCGCACCTCTTTCATATAGAGAGCTTTCAGTCCTCCCCAGTTTATCGCGCTGATCCTCACGGTGCCGGGTTCCGCAAAGGGGCTCGGCGATCGAACTTCCGGCCTTGTGCCGGTCTGGGCCACGCCAGCGGGGGGATTTGGTGCTTGATCGTTCATGGTGGATGCGCCTATCGGCGGTCACCAGACCGGGCAAGCCCCAATAGGTCAAGAAGGAATTGCTTTTCATGTCATGGACCGACGAGCGCATCGACCAGCTCAAAACCATGTGGGAGAAAGGCCTCACCGCCAGCCAGATCGCAGAAGAGCTGGGCGGGGTCAGCCGTAACGCCGTTATCGGCAAGGCCCACCGCCTGGGCCTGAAGTCGCGCCCCTCGCCGGTCAAGCCGGGCGAAGCCAAGCCCAAGCCCGCGCCGAAGAAGGAGGCCGCCCCCAAGCCTGCGAAAAAGGCCGAGGTCGAAGCCCCGGCAGATGAGCCGCCGTTCAAGACCGATGCGCCCGCCGCCGCCGCCAAGCCTGTGCGCGCCGCGCCTGCCCCTGCGCCCGCGCCGACGCCTGCCCCGCGCCCGGTGGAAGCCGCGCCGGTGGTGGATGAAGACGAGGATGATATCGACGATAGCGGCGACGTCGTCGCGGCACCCGAAGCCAAGCCGCAGCCGCGCATCGTTTCGGTCGGCCCCGGCGGATTTCTGCGCCAGGGTCCAGGCGACCAGCAGGCGCCGATTCCACCCGCGCCGCCGCGCCGTCTGGTGCCTGCGCGCCCCAGCCCGGAAATCGCCGACAAGACCAGCCTGCTCGACCTGACCGACCGCATCTGCCGCTGGCCGATGGGGCATCCGGGCGAGCCGGACTTCCATTTCTGCGGCGAGCCGGTCAATCCCGGCTTCCCCTATTGCGTCGAGCATTGCGGTCGCGCCTATCAGGCGCAGCTGCCACGCGGCACGCGCCGTCCGCCCCCGCCGATGCCCTTTGGCGGCCCGCGGGTACGCTGACGGGATCAAAGCCTGAACATTATGGCGGATAAGTCCGGCGTGCCGCTTGCCCGTCCGGGCATTTCCGCCGTATAGCTGGCGACATGTCCGACGATCTGTTCGCCAAAGCTTCCGCCACGCCCGAAACCTATGACGCCTCCGCGATCGAGGTGCTGGAGGGGCTGGAGCCCGTGCGGCGCAGGCCGGGCATGTATATCGGCGGCACCGACGAGCGGGCGCTGCATCATCTGGCCGCCGAGGTGCTCGACAACAGCATGGACGAGGCGGTGGCGGGCCATGCCTCGCGGATCGAGGTGACGCTGCGCGCGGGCAACCATCTGACGATCAGCGACAACGGGCGCGGCATCCCGGTCGATCCGCATCCCAAATATCCCGGCAAGTCCGCGCTCGAGGTGATCCTCACCACGCTGCATTCGGGCGGCAAGTTCTCGAACAAGGCCTATGCCACCAGCGGCGGTCTGCATGGCGTCGGCGTCTCTGTGGTCAACGCGCTGTCGACCGAATTGCTGGTCGAGGTGGCGCGCAACAAGGAACTGTACGCGCAGCGCTTCTCGCGCGGGGCACCGCTGGGTCCGCTGGAAAAGGTCGGCGCGGCGCCCAACCGGCGCGGCACCACGATCAGCTTCGTGCCCGACGAGGAGATTTTCGGCGCCGGTGCGAAATTCAAGCCCGCGCGGCTGTTCGCGCTCGCCCGGTCCAAGGCCTATCTCTATGCCGGGGTCGAGATCCGCTGGAAATGCGATCCCGAGCTGGCCGACGACAAGGTGCCGCAAGAGGCGGTGTTCCAGTTCCCGGGAGGCCTTGCCGATCACCTGCGCGAGCAGCTCGGCAATCGCGAATGCGCCACATCCGATTTCTTCGCGGGCCGCCAGGATTTTCCCGAGGGCAAGGGCCGGGTCGAATGGGCGGTCGCCTGGCCGCTCTGGTCCGACGGCAGCTATTCCTATTACTGCAACACCATCCCGACGCCCGATGGCGGCACGCACGAAGCGGGACTGCGCGCGGCGATTTTGAAAGGACTGCGCGGTTTCGGCGAACTGATCGGCAACAAGAAGGCGGCGCAGCTGACGGCTGAAGACGTGATGACCGGCAGCGAGCTGATGCTCTCGGTGTTCATCCGCGATCCGCAATTCCAGAGCCAGACCAAGGACCGGCTGACCTCGCCCGAGGCGGCGCGGCTGGTCGAGGCGGCGATCCGCGACCATGTCGACCATTTTCTCACCGACAATATGGAGCGCGGCAAGGCGCTGCTCGGGCTGGTGCTCGAGCGGATGGACGAGCGCCTGAAGCGCAAGGCCGAGCGCGAGGTCAAGCGCAAGACCGCGACCAGCGCGCGCAAGCTGCGCCTGCCGGGCAAGCTCACCGATTGCAGCAATGACGGCACCGGGGTCGAGGGAGCGGAGACCGAGATCTTCATCGTCGAGGGCGACAGCGCGGGCGGATCGGCCAAGCAGGCGCGCGACCGCAAGACCCAGGCGATCCTGCCGATCCGCGGCAAGATTTTGAACGTCGCCTCGGCCAACAGCGCCAAGATCGGCGCCAATCAGGAGATCGCCGATCTCGCGCTGGCGCTGGGCTGCGGCACCGGGAAGCATTGCGACCCGGCCCAGTTGCGCTACGACCGCATCATCATCATGACCGATGCCGATGTCGACGGCGCGCATATCGCCACGCTGCTGATGACCTTCTTCTTCCAGGAAATGCCGGACATCGTGAAGGCAGGGCACCTGTACCTCGCCCAGCCACCGCTCTACCGGCTCGTGGTGGGGGCCAAGAGCTGGTACGCGCGCGACGATGCGCACCGGGCGGAGCTCGAAGCCACCATCCTCAAGGGCAAGAAGGTCGAGGTCAGCCGCTTCAAGGGACTGGGCGAGATGAACCCCGGCCAGCTGCGCGAAACCACGATGAACCGCGCCACCCGCTCGCTGCTGCGCGTGACGCTGCCGCCAGCCTATGAGCAATATGCGGCGGTCAAGGAACTGGTCGGCGAACTGATGGGCAAGAACCCGGAACACCGGTTCAACTTCATCCAGAACCACGCCGCGCAGGTCGATCGTGAAGCGATCGACGCGTAAGGGGTTCGGCCCTGGGGGACGTCTAGTGAGACGTCCCTCGACTTCCCGGCATGACCGGGAAGTTTACCCCGAGCGGCTGGCTTGCCAGCCAGCCGAGGGGCTCGGGACAAACGGAGGGGGGAGCGATCCGGCATCAGCAGCGCGTGCATCCCGCAGCAACTTCCCGTTTGTCCCGAGCGAAGTCGAGGGACCTGGACGCAGACCCCGCCGATTACAGGCGACACTGGCAGCGCTGAGCCTCGCCATCACCACGCCC
The DNA here is from genome assembly GCF_013607875.1 of Blastomonas ursincola. Lineage (GTDB taxonomy): Bacteria > Pseudomonadota > Alphaproteobacteria > Sphingomonadales > Sphingomonadaceae > Blastomonas > Blastomonas ursincola. Next base: position 650,094 of record NZ_VDES01000002.1, on the reverse strand, counting down.
GTCGCAAACGCCCAGACCCCCCCCGCCGCTGCGACCCCCTCCCCCGCTTTCGACCAGGGCGCGGCCAGCGTGCTCGCGCTGCTGCAGGGCAAGGCGAAGGCGGCGGACATCTTCAACCCCGCCTTCGTCGCTGCCGTGCCCGAAGCGCAGCTCGCGCAAGTGGTCGCCGGGCTCAAGGCGCAGCATGGCGAGCCGCAGGCGGTGGTTGCGGTGCGCCCGATGGACGCGCGCTCGGCCAGTATCGATATCCGCTTCGACAGGGCGATCGTCACCTTCACCATCGGCATGCTGGACGGAAAGCTCTCGGGCCTGTTCATCACCGGCACCCGTACCAAGGATGACAGCCTCGACAAGGTGACGGCCGATATCGCCGCGCTGCCCGGACGGACCGGGCTGATCGTGCAGAAGCTGACCGACACCGGCGCGGAAACCCTTGCCAGCCGCAGTTCCGACGAGCGCTTCGCCATCGCCTCGGTGTTCAAGCTCTATGTCCTCGCCGAGATCGACCGGGCGGTGCGCGCGGGCGAGCGCAAGTGGAGCGACGTGCTGCCGCTCACGCAGAAATCGCATCCCTCGGGGATCACGCAGGACTGGCCCGACAATGCACCGATGACGCTGCAGACGCTGGCGACGCTGATGATCTCGGTCAGCGACAACAGCGCTACCGACACGCTGATCGCCGCGATCGGCCAGAAAAGGCTCGCCGCCATCGTCAGGGCGAGCGGCCATGCCAATCCTTCGGACATGATCCCGCTGCTGTCGACGCAAGCCGTGACGGGCCTCAAGATGCCCTCCAATGCCGCCTTGCGCGACCGCTTCCTCGCGGCGGACGATGCCGCGCAAACGAAGCTGCTGGCTGAGGGGAGCGATGCGCTGCGGCTCAAGAATCTCGACCTGTCGGTCTATACCGGCGGGCCGAACCAGATCGACACCGTCGAATGGTTCGCCAGCCCCGCCGATATCGCGCGGCTGCTTGCCAAGCTCGAACGCGAGGGCGATCCGGTCACGCGCGCGATCCTCAAGATCAATCCCGGAATTCCGCCGGTCAATGCGAAGCGCTGGGACTATCTCGGCTACAAGGGCGGGTCGGAGCCGGGGATCATGGCGATGAGCTTCCTGCTCCGCTCGAAAACCGGCGAACGTTATGCGGTCAGCGCGCTGGTCAACAATCCGGCGGCGGACATCGACCAGCCGGGCTTCGTCACGCTGATGGCGCGGCTGCTCGATCAGCTTGCCGGACCGCCAGCCACTCATCCCTGAGCAGCCCGAACAACAGCGTATCGCGCACCCCGATATGCGTCTCCCATTCGGCGCGCAGATGGCCCTCCAGCTGGAAGCCCAGTTTCTGCAACAGGCCGATGGAGAAACGGTTATCGGGATCGGTATCGGCGAACACGCGGCGCTGGCCTTCGGTCAGGAACAGCTGGTCGAGCACCATCCCGACCGCCTCGCGCGCGATCCCCTGCCCCCAGGCCGGGCGGGCGAGGATATAGCCGATCTCGCTGACATTGGCGCGGCGCTGGTGCGCGTTGACCCAGCCGAGCGCGACATCCTCGCCGGTGCGGGTGATCGCCCAGCTGCGCCAGCTCGCATCCTCGCCCGCGACCGGCTCCAGCATCGAGCGCGTCTCTTCCACCGAGCGGTGCGGCCCGAACGCCCACCAGGTCATCAGCGCGTCGTCGGACAGGATCTCGAACAGCGCCTCGGCATCGCTGACGCGCACCTGTCGCAGCGTCAGCCGGTCGCTCGTCAGGACGGGAAGGCCGCTCATGCCGCGGTCAGCGCAGCGACCAGCGCCTTGACCTTCTTCTGCCGCCATTGCGGCGTCGGTGCGACCACCCAGAACGCGCGGCGCGATTCGCGGGTCTCGCCGATCGCCACCAGCCGCCCTTCGGTCAGGTCTCGCTCGGCGAGCAGCCAGGGCACGGTGACGATGCCGAAACCGGCAATCGCCGCATCGAGGCCCAGCCCGGCATCGGCGACCTGCATCACGGTCGAATCGTCGGCCTCGTCCTCGCCCGCGCCGCGCTGGCAGCCGGGCCATTCGATCCGCCGGTCGCCGTCATAGCCGGGGGCCGAGACGGTGACGAACTGCGCCGGGCCGATCTGCGCGCCTTCCAGCTCCGCGGGGCCATCGGCGAGACGTATGGCGCAATCCAGGTTCGCCTCGGTAAAGTCGATATCGCTGTCGCCCGAAACCAGCGTGTAGCGGATTTCGGGATTGGCGGCGGCATAGCCGATCAGCCGGTGGTGCAGCCATTTGGCGGCAAAGTCGCGCGGCACCGCGATGGTCAGGCGAAAGCTCGACTGGCCCTGCTGCATCGCGCGCACTGCCTCTTCGAACTGCAGGAAGCCGCTGCGCAGCGCATCGAGCCCGGCGCCTGCCTCATCGGTCAGCTCGAGACCCTTGGGCGTGCGGCGAAAGAGCACGACGCCCAGCATTTCCTCGAGCGCGCGGATCTGCTGGCCCACGGCAGCGGGCGTCACCGCCAGCTCGTCGGCGGCGCGGGTAAAGCTCAGGTGCCGGGCCGCCGCGTCGAGCACGCGCAGGCCGTTGAGCGGAAGATGGGTACGCTTCATGGGAAACGGTGATTAGTCGGCAACCGCCGGTGCGACCAGCGGAAAACGCGGGATCTCGACCGCGATCATCTGCCCGTCGTCGCGCAGCATCCGATACACGCCTTCCATCCGCCCGGTCGGGGTGTTGAGCGGGCAGCCCGAGACATAATCATGCGCCTTGCCAGGCTGGATCACTGGCTGTTCGCCGACCACGCCCTCGCCATCGACCTGATGCACGCCGCCGCGACCATCGGTGATCACCCAGTGGCGCGTGAGCAGTTGCACGGCCTGGTCCGAATGATTCTCGATACGGATATGGTACGACCAGAACCAGCGGGCATTGTCCGCGCGCGAGCGATCGGGAAGAAAGCTCACCGCCACCCGCACCGTGATGCCCTGGGTGGTCGCCGAATGGCCGAAGAACCTGTCCATGCTGTCCGAAATGCCGTCCATGCCGCCAATATGCCTCTTTCGGCGCCGCCGCGAAAGGGGCACTGGGGAATATTTCGCCCGTGGGGCTGCTGACGGTTACTTGCCGCTCTCCTTCCTGAGATAGGCGATCACATCGGCGCGCTGCTGCGCATTCATCAGGCGGAAGGGCATCTTGGCCCCGGGGACAAAGCCTTGCGGGTTGGCGAGCCACTTGTCGAGCCTGGCCGCGTCCCAGGCAAAGCCTGCTTTCTTGAGCGCGGGCGAATAATCGAAACCGGGCGCGCTGCCAGCCTTGCGGCCGAACACGCCGCGATGCGCCGGGCCGACGCCATTGGCATCGAGCGCATGGCATCCCGTGCAGTTGGTCTGATAGACCTTGGCCCCGCGTGCCGCATCGCCGGTCTGTGGCGCCGTCTGCGCGCCTGCTGCCACCGTCGTCAGGACGAGCGCCGCCGTCCCCAGCGCCGCCATGCGCAAAATCCGATTGTCGATCAATGCCATCTCCACCTGCTGCTGCAAAGGAGGCGCGATATGGGGGCGATGGCCGGCATTACCAGCCGCAACGAATGCGATTGCAGGCTTATTCGGCGGGTGCCACCACGGGATCGACCTTCGCGCGCCTGCCGGTCAGCCAGCCGATCGCGCGGGGCACCGGGCCGTGGCGTTCCATCCACGCAGCATAGGCGGCATAATCGGGATCGGCCATCAGGTGCCGCTCCTCGGTCCGCGCGCGCCAGTAATAGACGCCCGACACCGCGGCGAGCAGCACGGTGTTGCGCAGCCCATCCTGCCACGACCCGCTGGTGACCAGGAATGGCAGGGTGGAAAACCACCAGAAGGCGTTCTTCGAGAGATAGGCCGGGTGCTTGGTCCAGCGATACGGCCCGTGCGTCAGGATGCCGCGATGGGTGAGGTTGGAAAAGCGGATGCCGAACGCGACCGTCGCCCAGGCATAGACACCGGTGAGAAACACCAGCCAGACACCCCAGATGGCGATAAGGGTTGTGTGCCCTTCGAACCAATAAGCCCAGTCTGCCGTCGCGACATGATAGTTGAGCGGACCGTTATCGCCCATCATGATGAACGGCGGATAGCAGATCAGCGCCGCGGCCCAGCCGGCCATAAAGGGATTGGCGGTGCGGATGTGCGAATCGAGCGGCTTGAAGGTCAGCACATAGCCGACGGTCGCGAACTGCACGTCGACCAGGAACATCGCGATGATCAGCCAATTGGCGATCCAGACTGGGTTGGTGGCGATCTCGGCGACATTGGCGTTGACGATATCGGCATAGCCGCCCGGCACGATCGAGAGCATGAAGGCGAGGAAAAAGCCCTTCACCGCCCAGGCGCGCAAGTGATGCCAAATCTGTTCGCGGTCCCAGCCGGGCTGGCCGGAGATCATCGCGCCGAAATGCCACGCGCCGTCGCGCGGTTCCTTCAGATAGCGGTCGATCCAGATGACATAGGGGATGGAAAGGAAGAACAGGAAGGGCGAGGCGTAGATGAACACCGCCATCGAGAACTGGTAATTGCCCGTCCAGTACCAGCGCGCGGTCGCATAGATCGCCGCGATCAGCGACCAGGTCAGCCACAGTCCGGTCAGCTTGATGGTGCTGATGTCGAGCACATCCTTCACGGCGCGCGGATGGCTCCAGTCGATGCCGGTGCTCGGGCGCAGATGGACCTTGTCGACAACGATCGACCAGATCACCATCGGCACCCCGGTAGCCACGCAGCAGACCAGCGCCGCGCTCGGCCCATCCCAGCCGAAATGGCGCGCCAGCGCGATCCAGCCCAGAAGTCCGACCAGTCCGATCAGGCCCGCGCCATGGCTCACCGCGCTGGGCGGACAGGGGTCGGACAAGGCGGACGCAGCTTGGGTCATGTCGCGCGCCTTTTAACCGATATTGGTAAGGATTCGATGAAGGAAATGCTGCGGTTCCAAGCCGGAATTCGCCGAACCGAGGCAAATGCCGCTCGACTTGGAACCGCGATCATGGCCTAATCGTCATCCCGGCGCGGGGCTGTTGCCATCAAGGGACGCGCCGGGAAAACAGGGTTGCAAAGGGTCGTATCATGCATCTGGGGCGTTTGCGGGCGCGCGGTCTCGCTTGGGGAGCAATGGGTTTCATCGCCACAGGGCTGGGCGCGCAGGTGGCCAGGGCCGAGACCATCCACGGAACCTGGGAAAACCCGACCGGCGATGTACGTGTAGTCACCCAGCCGTGCGGCGAGAATCTGTGCGGCAAGGTCAGCTGGGCCAGCGATCTCGCCAAGAAGGACGCCGCTGCGGGCGGCACGCCCAATCTCGTCGGCACCAGCCTGCTCCGTGATTATCGGCTGACCAAGCCGGGACACTGGAAGGGCAATGTCTTCGTGCCCGATCTGGGCGGCACCTATTATTCGACGATCAAGCAGCTTGATGCCGGGCGGATCAAGATCAGCGGCTGCATATTGGGCGGCCTGCTGTGCAAGTCTCAGATCTGGAAGAAGGTCTGACGGATCAATCGGGGCGTTGATCCACCTCGCGCGATGCGGGGTCGAAGCCGTGCATCCGCCAGTGATATTGCAGCGCGATGACCGCGCCCTTGGCCGGTTGCAGCATGACAATCGTCAGCAGCAGCGCGCCCAGCACCGCGATCAGCGCGAGCCACCCCATCGGCAGCAGCTCGCGGCTGCCGGCTGCAATCAGCACCGGGGCGAGCAGATGCCCGCTGATGAAGATCGCGATATAGGCGGGAAAGTCATCGGCCTGGTGCAGCGTCCAGTCCTGCCCGCAGCAGGCGCAGCGCGCGACGGGCTTGAGATAGCGGGCGAACAGCGGCTTGTGGTCACAGCGCGGGCAATGGTTGCGCATCCCCCGCAGCGCGGCAACGAGGGCGCCCGGTTCCTCGATGGCCTTCTCGATCGCGCGGGGTGCGGAATTGGGCATGGCGTTCGTCCTCGGCCGGCCTCGATGCCGACAAGACGAGCGTTACGCCCCTGAGCCCACAAATGATAGCGGCTTGCGGCCATTGATTGACGGCCGAGCCTCCCCATCATGAAAGGCTCGCAAAACAGGGGCCTCCAATGACCATCCTCATCCCGATCCTGGGCGATCAGCTCAGCCTTTCCCTCTCGGCGCTGCGCGGCGTCGAGCAGAAACGGGCGGTGCTGCTGATGATGGAGGTGGACGAGGAGACGACCTATGTCCGCCACCACAAGGCCAAGATCGCCTTCATTCTCTCGGCGATGCGCCACCATGCCGAAGCGCTGCGCACGGCTGGCTGGACGGTGGATTATGTGAAGCTGGACGACCCCGACAATGCAGGCTCGTTTACCGGAGAGCTGGCGCGCGCGATCGAGCGCCATCATCCCGAGCGCATCATCGCAACGCTGCCCGGCGAATGGCGGGTGCGTGCGGCGATGGAAGAATGGGCGGATCGGTTCGACGTACCCGTCGAGCTGCGCGAGGACGACCGGTTCGTCTGCACGCACGAGGAATTCGACGCCTGGGCCGAGGGGCGCAAGCAGCTGCGCATGGAGTTCTTCTACCGCGAAATGCGCCGCAAGACCGGGCTGCTGCTCGATGACGAAGGCAAGCCCGAGGGCGGCGAATGGAATTACGACAGCGAGAACCGCAAGCCGCCACCGAACGAGCCGCTGCTGATCCCGCAGCCGCTCAAGTTCAAGCCCGATGCCATCACGCGCGCGGTGCTCGATCTGGTGGCCAAGCGTTTCGGTAACCATCCCGGCAGCCTCGACCATTTCGCCTTCGCCACCACGGCCGAGGACGCGGCGAGGCAGCAGGCGCATTTCATCCGGCATGCGCTGGCGAAGTTCGGTGATTATCAGGACGCGATGCTGACCGATCAGCCGTTCCTGTGGCACTCGATCCTCTCGCCCTATCTCAATTGCGGGCTGCTCGATCCGCTCGAGCTGTGCCGCGCGGTCGAAAAGGCCTGGCGCGACGGCAAGGCCCCGCTCAACGCGACCGAGGGCTTCATCCGCCAGATCATTGGCTGGCGCGAATATGTGCGCGGCATCTACTGGCGCGAGGGGCCGGATTATGCACAGCGCAACGCCCTGAATGCCAGCCGCCCCCTGCCCGGCTTCTATTATGATGGTCAGACCGACATGCACTGTCTGAAACAGGCGATCGGCCAGACGATGGACCATGGCTATGCGCACCATATCCAGCGGCTGATGATCACCGGCAATTTCGCGCTGATCGCCGGCATCGATCCGCACGCGGTGCATCTATGGTATCTGGAAGTGTACGCTGATGCCTATGAATGGGTCGAGCTGCCCAACACGCTGGGGATGAGCCAGTTTGCCGATGGCGGGCTGCTCGCCAGCAAGCCTTATGCCTCGAGCGGCAATTACATCAATTCGATGTCGGATTACTGCCAGCATTGCCGCTATGACGTGAAGGCCAAGACGGGGGCAAAGGCCTGTCCGTTCAACCTGCTCTACTGGGACTTTCTCGACCGCAACGAGGACGTGCTGGGCAAGAACCAGCGGCTTGCCATGCCCTATCGCAACTGGGCGAAGCGGGCGGACAAGGACAAGCAGGCGATCCGCGCCGATGCAGAGCGCTTTCTCGATTCGTTCACCAGATGAACGAGCTGATCGCAACAAAGAATGCGGTAAAGCTCAGGAAGAAAAGGCGGATTTCCTCGTTGCGTTGCGCGCGCTTGCGCTTGGCCAGCACCTCTGGTTCGTCGACCGGGGTCGCTGCGAGGACGCGGGGCGACAGCGCCGAGCGGAAGCTGTGGGGCTGAGCCGGGGTGCGAAGGAATTGAAGCCGCTGCATGGCTCATGAGTTAATGCATTTTTAACCATTGCCCATGGCAATTGATGGTTAACGCAATCGCTGTGCCGAAAGCGGACACCGGTTCGTCGCACCCGCTTTACGTTTACGTCAACTCTGCTGCGCAAAATCCGGTTGGAGCGCGGGCCAAGCTGCGCTAGACCTAGCACCATGAAGCACGACACCATCCGCAAGGCCGAAACCATCCCGTTCACCTGGGACGACCCCTTTCTGCTCGACGAGCAGCTGACCGAAGAGGAGCGGCTGATCCAGCAAAGCGCGCGCGGTTTTGCGCAGGACGTGCTGCAACCGCGTGTCATCGACGCGTTTCGCGAGGAGATCGACGCGCCCGAACTGTTCCCGATGATGGGCGAAGCTGGCCTGCTCGGCGCAACCATATCGGAAGAATTCGGCGGCGCGGAGGCGAGCTATGTCGCCTATGGCCTGATCGCGCGTGAGGTCGAGCGGGTCGACAGCGGCTACCGGTCGATGATGTCGGTGCAAAGCTCGCTCGTCATCCACCCGATCAATACCTATGGCAGCGACGAACAGCGCCGCAAATATCTGCCCGGCCTCACCGCTGGCACGCTGATCGGCTGTTTCGGGCTGACCGAACCCGATGCCGGGTCCGACCCGGCGGGCATGAAGACGCGCGCGAAGAAGGTCGATGGCGGCTATGTGATCTCGGGTGCGAAGACCTGGATCTCGAACAGCCCGTTTGCCGATGTGTTCGTGATCTGGGCCAAGTCCGACGCGCATGGCGGCGCGATCCGCGGATTCATTTTGGAAAAGGGCATGAAGGGCCTCAACGCCCCCAAGATCAAGGGCAAGCTCAGCTTGCGCGCGTCCACCACCGGCATGATCCAGATGGACGAGGTCGAGGTCGGCGAAGACGCGCTGCTGCCGAATGTCGAGGGGCTCAAGGGTCCGTTCGGCTGCCTTAACCGTGCGCGCTACGGCATCAGCTGGGGCGCGATGGGCGCGGCGGAATTCTGCTGGCACGCCGCGCGGCAATATGGTCTCGACCGCGTACAGTTCGGCAAGCCGCTCGCCGCGACGCAGCTGTTCCAGAAGAAGTTGGCCGACATGCAGACCGAGATTGCGCTCGGCCTGCAGGCGAGCTTGCGCGTCGGGCGGCTGATGGACGAGGGCCGGTTCGCGCCCGAGATGATCTCGATCGTCAAGCGCAACAATTGCGGCAAGGCGCTCGACATCGCCCGCATGGCGCGCGACATGCACGGCGGCAACGGCATCAGCGAAGAATATCAGGTGATGCGGCACATGGTGAACCTGGAAACGGTTAATACCTACGAGGGCGCGCATGATGTTCACGCGCTTATCCTGGGCCGCGCACAGACCGGAATTCAGGCGTTTTTCTGAACGACCATGGTTCATCCCGTTGGTAACGGAGCATTAACTCGAACCATTTAGCTTTCGGCCTTGGCCAGGGAGCGGTGCAATCAGCGTTGATGGGCGGGTATATTCATGACTTCGGGTCCACCGGCCATGAGGGCTGGGGCGATCCTGACCTTGCCGACGTGGCAAGCAGCCGCATGGATCGGCCCGACACCTTGCGCCTGTTGCGCAGCCTTGATCGTGCGGGCATCGGCGTGTTCGAATGCGATCTCAGGACGGAGAGCCTGATCTGGACGCGCAGCCTTTACGACATATTCGGCGTCCCCCTTAAAGGCGATGTCCATCGCAGCGAGATCATAAAGCTCTACGATCCGGAGTCACGCGATGCGCTGGAGAGGGTGCGCTCGCGCGCGATCGAACGGTCGGGCAGCTTCGCGCTCGACGCTCGCATTACGCAGTCTGGCGGCGAGGAGCGCTGGATCCAGATCACGGCCCAGGTGGAATGCGTTGCCGGACGCCCCGTCAGACTGACTGGCACCAAGCAGGATATCACCCGCCAGCGCGCCGAGCAGGAGCGCCTGCGCGCCTCGGCCGAGACCGATTGCCTTACCGGCCTTGCCAATCGTGCAGTGTTCCAGACCCGCTTTTTGGATGCGAGCGTCGCGGCCCCCTTCTTCCGTCCGCTGGGCGCGCTGATCCTGTTCGATGTCGATGGTTTCAAGGCGATCAATGACCGCTACGGCCATCTGGCGGGCGACGCCTGTCTGGTGCAGTTCGGCAAGCGCCTTTCCCAGGCCTTTTTCGATTCCCTGATGGTGGCGCGAGTGGGTGGCGACGAATTTGCCGTACTGCTTCCCAGCAACCGCCACCTGCCACGGATCGCCCGGCGCGCGAAGGAAGCGATCAATTTGCTGAGGACGCCGATCGTCTGGAACGGACATCTGCTCGAAGTGAGCGCAAGCTACGGCATCGCGATCGCCGAAAACGCGATCGCCTATGATGCCGAAGCGATGTTCCTGCGCGCCGACCGGGCGCTGTATACTGCAAAGCGCGGGCGACCGAACGCTTAACTGCGCAAACCGGCCAGTTCGTCGAGCCCGGCCATGATGTTGAGATTCTGCACCGCAGCCCCGCTCGCGCCCTTGCCCAGATTGTCGAGCATCGCAACCAGCCGCACCTGCGATCCATCGGCGCTGGGCAGCACGTAAAGCGACAGCCGGTCGGTGGCAGGATCATTCTCGCTCACGAGAAGCTCGCCCGGCACCGCATCGATCGGCGCGACAGTGACCAGCGGCTCGCCTGCATAATGGTCCGCGAGCGCGGCGTGCAAGGTACGCGCATCGGCAAAACCCAGCTCCGGATCGAGGAACAGCGGCACATCAACCAGCATGCCGCGGAAGGCGCGGACGACCGCGGGCGCAAAGATCGGCGCGCGGCTGAGCCCTGCATGCACCTGCATCTCGGGCAGATGCTTGTGCTCCAACCCCAGCGCATAAGCGCGAAAGCCGATTTCGGGCGCGTCGACCTGCATCCGCTGGATCAGATCCTTGCCGCCGCCCGAATAGCCGCTCACCGCGTTGACGATGAAGCCATGATCGGCGGGCAGCAGGTCCTCGGCGACCAGCGGCGCGACCAGCGCCAGGAAACCGGTCGGGTAGCAGCCAGGATTGCTCACCAGCCGGGCGCTGGCAATCGCCTCGCGCTGGCCCTTGCGCAGCTCGGCAAAGCCATAGGTCCAGCCATCGGCGACGCGGTGCGCGCTCGAGGCATCGATGAAGCGCGTGTCCGCCCCCTCGCCCAGCGCCACCGCCTCGCGTGCAGCGGCATCGGGCAGGCACAGGATGACGAAATCGGCGTCCTGGATGGCAGCAGCGCGCGCGGACACGCTCTTGCGATCGGCATCGCTGAGCGTGATCAGGCGGAATTCGTCGCGCCCCGCCATGCGCTCGGCAATCTCCAGGCCGGTGGTTCCAGCAGCGCCATCGATGAACAGTTTGAGCATCAGCCGATCCTCTTGCGCGCCAGAACCGGCTGCGGCGTGGTTTCGGGGAAGCGGGCGATCACATCGGCCAGCGGCTCTGCCACCACCTGCATCCAGAAGGCATTGGCGTGCACCAGCGTCTCTGCATCCGCCATGATCCCGACATGGCCGGGAAAGAAGACCAGATCGCCGCGCGCCAGCGGCTCGTCATCGCCGAGCGCGCGGCCGAGCGCCGCCATCTGCTGGTCGCTGTCGCGCGGGGCGGCATGGCCCGCGAGCATCAGCACCAGCTGCACCAGCCCCGAACAGTCGAGCGCATCGCCGCCGCGCCCGCCCCAGAGATAGGGCGCGCCGATCAGCTGCTGCGCGCGATCGACCGGATCGCAGGTCAGCGCATCTAGGCCGATCGCGTGGCGCACCGACATCCAGCCGGCCTCGACCTGCAGGAACTTCCCGCACTCGCTGGCGCCCAGCACTGCGACCCGCGCGCCCATCGGCAGGCTCGCCACCATCGGCCTCTTGATCAACGGTTCGGCAAAGACCAGCGCGCGGCGGACATGCACGACATGGGTCGGCTCGGCGGCGTCGCGGGTCAACGCGTCAAGCCGGACATAGCCGCAATAGCCGTCGTGAACGCCATAGCCCCACCCCCAGTCGCCCGCGCTGTCGAGCAGGGCGAAGCCTTCGCCCGGCTGCAACTGGCTGACCGCCTCGGCATCGGCGCTGCCCGCCTTGCGCAGCATCGCTGCGGCATGGCTCACGCGATGGAGCTGCGGCGCGACATAATGCGGCGCGAAGAACTTTCCGGCGAGCGCGATATCGGCCAGATCGCCGCGGATGGCCGTGACGCGCGGGTCGTAATCGGCGACCGGACCGCTCAGCACGAAGCGCTGCTGCCCCGCTGCGGGGGCGTCAGAGCTGTCCTGCAGCGCCGATCCGGCATCCACCGGCGATGCTTCCGCCGCAGAACGTGTCGAATGTGTCAATTACCCCAGTCCCTCAAGCCATGCCGCGTCATGATGATCTGTCCCTGCCGGTGCCGGGCACCGCGCAGCCGGGGCTGATAGCCCAGTTGTCGGCATTTGTCCAAGCCCCGTCATTGCGGGGCAGGTTTCGCGTCATAGCGGCTGCGCAGATAGTGCCAGCTGGCGCGCAGCCCCATCGCCTCGCCGCCCTTGGGCTGGCCGGGGCGCGGGGTCGGGCGCCAGGCATAGGTGTCGAAATGCGCCCAGGGCACGCCTTCGCCGACAAAGCGCTGGAGGAACAGGGCCGCCGTAATCGACCCGGCAAAGGACCCGCCCGTGTTGCCGATATCGGCAATGTCGCTGGCATACATGTCCTCGTATCCCGGCCAGAGCGGCAGCCTCCAGCAAGGGTCTCCCACCGCCGTGCCGCTGGACAGCAGTCCTTCGGCGAGCGGATCGCTGTTCGAGAACAGCGCAGGCAGGTCCGGCCCCACCGCGACGCGGGCAGCGCCAGTCAATGTCGCGAAATCGAGGATCAGGTCGGGCGTCGCCTCGCTCGCCTTGGCCAGGCAATCGCCCAGCACCAGCCGGCCTTCGGCATCGGTATTGCCGATCTCGACGGTGATGCCCTTGCGGCTCTTCAGCACGTCGCCGGGACGGAAGGCATTGCCCGCAATTGCGTTCTCGACTGCGCCGACCAGCATGTGCAGCCGCACCGGCAGCTTCATCCGCATGATCAGCTGCGCCAGCGCCAGCGCGTGCGCCGCGCCGCCCATGTCCTTCTTCATCAGCAGCATGCCCGAGGCCGGCTTGATGTCGAGCCCGCCGCTGTCGAAGCATACGCCCTTGCCGACGATCGCCACCCTGGGGTGATCGTCGCGGCCCCAGTGCAGCTCGATGAGGCGCGGGGCATGGCTGCGCGCCGCCGCACGCCCGACCGCATGGATCATCGGATAATGGGTTTCCAGCGCATCGCCGCGAGTCACGTCGAGCAGCGCGCCAAAGGTGCGGGCCAGCGTGGCGGCGGCCTCTTCGAGCGCAGCGGGGCCCATGTCCTCGGCAGGGGTGTTCACCAGATCGCGCACCCAGGCGGTCGCCTCGGCCTCCGCCAGCGCCGCATCTCGGCGCGCCGGATCGTTGGTCAGCAGCACGCGCGGCCCCTGCGGGCTGTCTTCCGGCTTCTTGTAGGCCGTGAACCGGTGCTGCGCGAGCGCCCAGCCGATCAGCGCATCGCCGGGCCGCACATCCCCTGCGAGACGATAATGCCCCGCGGCGAGCACTTCTGCGACCTTGGCGAGACACCATGGCCGCAGATTTGCGGCATCGGCCACGCCCAGCACCACCGCCCAGTCATCGGCGGAGTCGCCCGGAACCACGACCAGCTCGTGCGGACGCGCCGCAAAGCGCATGGCGGACAGGTGGTTGCGGATGCGCGGCGGCGCGGCGCTCAGCCAGTCGGCCAGCCCCGCCTTGTCGACAAGGTGGATGCTGCGCGCGCTCTGGCCAAGGTCCGGCTGGACGAGGGAGGACAAATCAATCATTGTCAGGTCTTACAGCAATTTGACGCGCAACTGCGAGAGAGAATCATGATCGTTCGAAAACCTGGCTCTCTGGCGCTCGCCGCGCTGGCCGCATTGATGCTGCCCGCGATGGCCGCCTGTGGCCAGGATGCGCCGGTGACCGAAAAGGCCAAGCCCGCCACATCAAAGGACAGTCAAGCGGCGGCCAAGCCGGTTGCGTTCGAGCGTGAGGCCGAAAAGTTCACGTACAGCTATGCTTATCCCGCTGAAGCCGCGGCGATTCCTGCGCTGGCCAAGCTGCTCGAGGAAGACCGTGTGCAGGGCCTGGCCGAGCTGGAAAGCGAAGCGGAGGAGGCGGAGAAGGACGCCAAGGCCAACGACTATCCCTATAACCCGCACATGCAGGGGACGAGCTGGTCCACCACCGGCAACACGCCGCCGCTGCTCGCAATGCTGGGCGAAATCAGCAGCTATTCGGGCGGGGCGCATGGCAATACCGGTTATGAGGTGCTGCTATGGGACAAGGCAGCAGGCAAGAGGCTCAAGCCCGAAGCGCTGTTCACCGACATGAACGCGGCGCTCGATCCGATGCGCACGCTCTATTGCGACGGTCTGAAGGCGGAAAGGCAGGTGCGGCGCGGCGAGTATATGTCGGCCGATCCCGAGGACATGTTCAACGTCTGCCCGCCCTTCAGCGACCTCGTCATCATACCGTCCGCTGTCGGACAGGACAGGTTCGACCGCATCCTGTTCGTTGCGGCGCCCTATGTGGCAGGTCCCTATGCCGAAGGCGTGTACGAGATCAGCGTCCCGGTAACCCGGCAGACGATCGCCAGCATCAAGCCCGAATATCGGGCGGCGTTCAGCGCGGCGGAATGAGCCCTATTCCGCCGCGATCGCGGTGGGTTCTTCCACTTGTACCGCCGCCTTGCGGAAGGCGAGCACGCCATCGTCCACCGCCTCTTCGCGCAGCACCTTGCGGTCGAACAGATAATCCTGGTTGAGCCGCCAGGGCATGCGGTCGCCCTGCTTGGGCAGGATATCGAGCGCGCGCTGGACATAGCCCGACGAGAAATCGAAGATCTGCTCCTCGTTCACCGCCCCATCGCTGCCCAGCACCGGCACTGCGATGTCGCTGTTGGTGGCCTGCATATGATTGAGCGTGCGGCAGACGAAATCGGCGACGATATCGACCTTGAGCGTCCACGAGGCGTTCAGATAGCCGAACACGATCGCCATGTTCGGTACGTCGCTGAACATGCAGCCCTTGTAGTAGAAATGCTGGGTGAAATCGAGCGGCTGACCATCGACCGAGAAGTCGACCTTGCCCGCCATCGCGAGCTTGAGGCCGGTCGCTGTGACGATCACGTCGGCATCGAGATGCTTGCCCGACTTGAGCTGGATGCCGGTGGGGGTGAAATGGTCGATATGGTCGGTGACGATATCCGCCTTGCCGTCGCGGATCGCCTTGAACATGTCGCCATCGGGCACCAGGCACAGGCGCTGTTCCCAGGGGCCGTAGGGCGGCTGGAAATCGGGCTCGTGCATCTTGCTGCCCATGATCTTGCGGATGCGCTTGAGCAGAAAGTCGCCGACCTTCTTGGGGTCCTTGCGCGCGCGGTTGAACGAGATCTGCTGCATCCGCACGTTCTTGAAGCGGATGATCCGGTACGCCCATTCGTCGGGCATGATCGCGCGCAGGCTGTTCGCCAGCCAGTCCTTGGCCGGGCGGCTCCAGTACCAGGTCGGCGTGCGCTGGAGCATCGTTACATGCTTCGCCCGGTCGGTCATCGACGGAACGATCGTCACCGCCGTCGCACCCGATCCGATCACGACGACGCGCTTGCCCGAATAGTCGAAGCCCTTGGGCCAGAATTGCGGATGGATGATCTGCCCGCCAAAGCTCTCGCGCCCGGCAAATTCGGGGTCATAGCCCTGGTCGTAATCGTAATAGCCGGTGCCCATGAACAGATAGCTGCAAGTCAGGTGCTGCACACCTTCCCCCTCGACCTCGGCGGCGATCGTCCAGCGCGCCTCGCTGCTCGACCAGCTCGCCGAGAGCACCTTGTGGCCGAGCCGGATGTAATCGTTCAGCCCGCGCTCGTCCTTGATCCGCTTCAAATAGCTCAGGATCGACGGGCCGTCGGCAATCGCCTTCTGCTCGCGCCAGGGTTCGAACTCGAAGCCCAGCGTATGCATGTCGCTGTCCGAGCGGATGCCGGGATATTGGAACAGGTTCCAGGTGCCGCCGATATCGCTGCGCCGCTCGAGGATCGCGAAGGTCCTGCCGGGGCATTTTTCCTTGAGATGCACCGCCATGCCGATGCCGGAAATTCCGGCGCCGATGATCAGCACATCGACATGCGACGCGGCTTTGAGGTCAGACGGCTTTTCATGCTTCATGGCGGGACTCTCCAGTCATGAGGCCGCTGTTGCGGCTCTATCGATCGAAAGGTTGCTTACATCGTTGTGAATTGCAACCCATATCGGACCGTCTCGGCCATATTTTGCGCTCAGGCGAGACGCCAGGCTCCGTCGATCCGCGCGATTACGCCGCCCTGCCCGCCTTCGCGCAGCGCCTCGGGCAGCAGAGCCTCTGGCAGGTCCTGATAGGCGACAGGACGCAGGAAACGGTCGATCGCGAGCGTGCCCACCGAGGTCGTGCGCCCGTCCGAGGTCGCGGGGTATGGCCCACCATGGTTGATCGCATGCCCGACCTCGACCCCGGTCGGCCAGCCATTGGCGAGGATGCGCCCGACCTTGCGCTCGAGCACCGGCAGCAGCGCGCGGGCAACGTCGGTATCCGCCTCGTCCATGTGCAGCGTCGCGGTGAGCTGGCCCTCGAGCCCGCGCAGCACTGCAAGCAGTTCGTGGCGGTCGGCGCAGCGCACGACGATCGACGAGGTGCCGAACACCTCGTGCTGCAATTCCACCTTGGCGAGCCAGTCCTTCGCCGCGACGCTGAACAATGCGGTGCGGCCTTCGTGCGGGCCGGTCGGGTGAACGCCGCGCGCGATCGTCTGCACCTCGGGCGTGGCGGCGAGCGCGGCGCTGCCCTTTTCATAGGCCGAGTGGATTCCGGCGGTGAGCATGGTCTGCGGCACCTGCGCCTCGACCAATGCGCCCGCCTCGGTGAGGAACGCGTCGAGCGCCGCGCCTTCCAGCGCGAGCGCCAGCCCAGGATTGGTGCAGAACTGGCCCGATCCCAAAGTGAGCGATCCGACATAGCCCGCCGCGAGCGCCTTGCCCCTGCTTGCCAGCGCGTGCGGCAGCAGGATGACCGGGTTGATCGCCGACATTTCGGCATAGACCGGGATCGGCTGCGGACGCGCGGCGGCGATCTTCATCAGCGCCTCGCCGCCGCTGCGCGATCCGGTAAAGCCCACCGCCTGGATGCGCGGGTCGGCGACCAGCGCGGCGCCGATGGCGTTACCGGTACCGGTGACCATGCTGAACACGCCGGCGGGCATGCCGGTCGCCGCAGCCGCGCGGGTAATCGCGCCTGCGACCAGCTCGGCGGTGCCGGGATGCGCGGGGTGCCCCTTGACCACCACCGGGCAGCCTGCGGCCAGCGCTGAGGCGGTGTCGCCGCCTGCGGTCGAGAAGGCGAGCGGGAAGTTGGACGCGCCGAACACCGCGACCGGCCCCAGCGGGATCATGCGCAGGCGCAGGTCGGGCTTGGGCGGGGTGCGCGCCGGGTCGGCATGGTCGATGCGCAGCTTGAGCCACTGGCCGTCGCGCACTTCGGCGGCGAACAGCCGCAGCTGGCCGCAGGTGCGCCCGCGCTCGCCGGTGAGGCGGGCGAGCGGCAGGCCCGATTCGGCGGCCGCGCGGGAGAGCAGGGCATCGCCCAAGCCTTCGATCTCGCTGGCAATGGCTTCCAGAAACGCCGCGCGGCGTTCCAGCGGCAGATCGGCATAGGAAACCGCAGCGTCTTCGGCGGCCGCGCAGGCATCGGCAATGTCGCGCTCATCGGAACTGAAAAAGCCGATATCGGTGATGCTCGCGCCCCTGGCCGGATCATAGGCGTGGAATATCTCGCCATGGCCGCGGCGTTCGCCCGCGATGAAATACTGGCCGGTCAGGGTCATTGGGTCAGATCTTCCTGTTCGATGGTCATATAGCCTGGCGGCAGTCCGCGCTCGGCCTTGGAGCGGGCCACCATCGCGCGGATATCCGCGCGCAATGCCTTGCCCTCGTAGAAAATGCCGTCCTTCACCGTCCACGCGATACCGCCGACGCGCTGCGCCTTGCCGGTCGCATCGTCGAGCTTGAGCGTGCCGGTGGCAAAGAGCAGCTTCAGGTTGGCGATGGGATTGCCCTTGACGATGACGAGGTCCGCCTTCTTGCCCGGCTCGATCGTGCCGATATCAGCATCATGGCCGAGCAGCCGCGCGCCCTGCTGCGTCGCCGCGTTGATCACCTCGAGCGGGCTGAACCCAGCCTCGCGCAGCAACTCCATCTCCTGGATATAGCCGAAGCCATAGGTGTTGTAGATATAGCCCGCGTCAGATCCGACGGTGACGCGCCCGCCGCGGTTCTTGTACTCGTTGACGAACGCCATCCACAGCCGGAAATTCTCCTTCCAGTCCATCTCCCGTTCGGTGGTCCAGTCGAACCAGTAGCTGCCGTGATTGATCCGGCTGGGGCGGTACCAGTCCCACAAGGCGGGCATGGTGTATTCGTTATGCCAGACCGCGCGGTTCATCCGCATCAGGTCACGGCTGGCAAGATAGGCGGTGAAGGTCGGATCGATGGTGAAGCCGCGTTTCAGCAGCGTTTCCATCACCTCGTTCCAGCGCTCCGAGCCGGGCTTCGCCGCCTGTTTCCACAGCCTGCCCGCCTCGCCGAAGCGCATCTGCTCGTCGGTATTGACGAAATCGCCGGGCCAGTCCTGCAGCTTGCGGTCGGTGAACAGTGCCTCGGGCAGCCCGTACCAGTGCTCCATCGATTCGAGGCCCGCCTCGCTGGTGCGCAGCACATTGGCATAGGCGACCACGCCCTGGGCATGGTGCATCGTCGAATGCATCCCCAGCTTCTTGGTCTCGTCGATCGCGGCGAGCAGCGCCGCCTCGCTGCCGCCGATGAACTTGATGCCGTCCGCGCCGCGCCTTTTGGCATCGCGGATCGCCGCGCGGCCCTGTTCTGCGGTGCGGATCGGCAGGCCGATCTGCTGGAACATCGGGTAGACATCGAGCCTGGGGCCAACAATCTCGTTGCGCGCCAGCCGGTTCTTGATCGCCACCTGCTGCTCGATCGACATTTCGGACGAGCCGACATTGCGCGCGGTGGTGATGCCATGCGCCAGCCAGAGCTTGAGCACATAGTCGCTCGGCACGCCCTGCCCATCGCTCAGCGTGTGCAGATGGACATGCGCATCGACAAAACCGGGCAACACATAGTGACCGGTCAGGTCATATTCCTTGTCGCCTTTGGGCGGCCTGCGCGCCTCCTCGATCGCGCCGGGTGCGCCGATGCTGGCGATCTGCACGATCCGGTCGTTCTCGATGACGATGTCGACCGGTCCCTGTGCGGGCGCGCCGGTGCCGTCGACATAGATCGCGTTGCGCAACACGGTGCGCGGCCAGGGCCCCTCGCCCAGCGTCCGCGCCGGGATGGGATCGGCGACCTCCCGCTTTTCCGCCTGGCCGAGCGATTGCGCCGAAACGCTGCCCGCCAGCGCGAGCGCCGACAGGCTCGCCAGCAAAATCCGACCGATCCGCATGTCCGTTCCCCTGTTGCGGGCCTTGCTCGGCCCGTTTTGATTACGCCCCGGCGTTCTGATCCTGCAGCGCCTGGCTGCGCGAGCGGCTGTAGAGGAAGTAGAAGGCAAGGCCCGCCACGTTCCACAGCGCAAAGCGCACCAGCGTCTGCGACGGCAGGCTGGCGAGCAGATAGAGGCAGCCAAGGATCGCCAGAGTACCCACCAGATAGGGCTGCGGGCACTTGAACACGCGCTTCAATTCGGGCGCGCGCTTGCGCAGCACCATGAGGCACCCGCCCACCGCGATGAACGCGAGCAGCGTCCCCGCATTGGCGAGTTCGGCAATCTCGTCGAGCCGGAAGAAGCCGGCGACAGCGGCGACGAACACGCCGGTAATTCCGGTCACCAGCACCGGCGCGCCGGTCTTGGGCGAGACGCGCGACAGCGCCTGCGGCAGCAGGCCATCGCGCGCCATCACGAAGAAGATGCGGCTCTGGCCGTACATCATCACCAGGATCACCGAAGGCAGCGCGATCAGCGCGGCGAGCGCGACCAGATAGGAGGCGGTCGGATGGCCAAGCGTGCGCAGAACCAGCGCGAGCGGCTCGGGCGAATTGCCGAGCGTGAGGTACGACATCGCCCCGACGGCGGAGAGCGCCACCGCCATGTAGATCAGCGTGCACACCGCCATTGACCCGACAATGCCGATGGTAAGGTCACGCCCCGGGTTGCGCGCTTCCTCGGCCGAGGTCGCCACCGCATCGAAGCCGTAAAAGGCGAAGAACACGATCGCAGCAGCCGCCATCACCCCGCGGGTCGACCCGTCCTGCACGGTGCTGCCGAAGCCATAGGGCATGAACGGCGTGAAGTTCGCGCTGTCGAACGCGGGCAGCGCCAGCGCGACAAAGGCGGTGAGCGCGGTCAGCTTGATGATGACGAGGATGATGTTGAGCGTCGCGCTCTCGCGCGTGCCAGCCATCAGCATACCCGCAATCGCCAGCGACACGATGACCGCAGGCAGATTGATGATACCGCCTGCATGCGGTCCCGACAGCAGCATGGCGGGCAGTTCGACGCCAGCCGATTGCAACCAGCCGACCAGATAGCCCGACCAGCCGACCGCGACGGTCGAGCAGGCAAGCGAATATTCGAGGATCAGGCTCCACCCGACCACCCAGGCCAATGTCTCGCCAACCACCGAATAGGTATAGGTATAGGCGGAACCGGCGGTCGGGATCATCGTCGCGAGCTCGGCATAGGCGAGCGCGGCGCAGGCGCAGACCGCCCCTGCAATCGCGAAGGCCAGGATCACCGCAGGCCCGGCGCGCTCGGCGCCCACCCCGGTCAGCGTGTAGATGCCGGTGCCGACGATCGCCCCGACGCCCAGCGCGATCAGGTGCGGCCAGGACAATGTCGGTTTCAACCGGCTGCCCTCAGGGGCGTCGGCCGCCTGCACTATCGGTTTGATCGGCCCTAAAATCCCCATCCGTCGCGTCCCTTTATGATTATGCGCGCGGGCGATCAGCCCGGCGGTCCCTTGGAATCGGTTTGCAGCTGCAGCCTGAGGTCATCGAGCGTCTTGCCGATATGCACCACGGTCAGCGCCGCGATCTTGCGTTCGTCGCGCGCCAGCCACGCCTGCAGCATATCGCGATGCTCCTCGTTGGCGCGCTCGTTGCGGCCGAGCGGCTCGAGATGCTTGCGCACATAGCGTTCCGACAGCACGTGCAGCCGTTCGAGAATGGTGAAGGTCACCGGGCGCCCGGCGGGGCGGAGCAGCGCAAGGTGAAATGCCCGGTTGAACGCGCCGACGCCTTCGCCTCCCGAATCGGTGAGGCTGTCGAGCTGATCGAGCAGATCGGACGCCGCCTGCTGCTCGGCCGTTCCGGCCAGCCTGGCAGCAATGGCGATCGTTTCGGGCTCGAGTTTGAGCCGCAGCGCATAGACCTCTTCGGCCTCGGTGGCGGTCAGCGGTCGCACGGTGAAGCCGCGATTGGCCTGCGAGGCGAGCAGCCCTTCCTGCTCCAGCCGCGCCAGCGCCTCGCGCAGCGGAATCTTGCTTACCCCCATTTCGGCCGCAAGCGCGTCCTGGCGGATCGGGCGATCGGGCGCGACGGTTCCGTTCAGAATGCGGGCGCGAACCTGGTCGACCAGCTGTTCGGAAAGGTTGCGCGCGGCGATGCTCATAAGCCTCTCATATCACAGAGAAGCCATCCCAAAAGGGGTCTTTGTCGTCGATCCAGATGGTATTGAAACCCGTCGCGATCGCCGAACCCTGGATCGAGGGAATGATCGCGGGTCGTCCACCGATCTCGATCGCCTCTTCCACCCGGCCGACGAAGCGGCTGCCGATATAGCTTTCGTGCACGAAGCGCTCGCCGACCTGGAGCCTGCCCTTGTGCGCGAGATGCGCCAGCCGTGCCGAGGTGCCGGTGCCGCAGGGCGAACGGTCGATCGCGCGCTCGCCATAGAAGACCGCGTTGCGCCCGTCCGCGCCCTCGCCCTTGGGCTTGTCGGCCCAGAGCACATGGCTCACGCTCCTGATCCGGTCGTCGAGCGGGTGCACCGGCTCGATCTTTTCGCGCAGCATCGCGCGGATCGTGCGCGCATGCTCGATCAGCCGCGCCGCGCCCAGATCGTCCAGGCCCGTGTAGTTCCCCTGCGGCTCTACGATCGCATAGAAATTGCCGCCATAGGCGATGTCGATGCTGAGCGGCCCCAGGCCCGGCACGTCGATCTCGACGCCTTCGGCTGCGACGAACGAGGGCACGTTGCGGATGCGCACCCAGGCCACCTTGTCGCCATCGCGCTCATATTCGATTTGGATGTCGCCTGCGGGCACCTCGACCTTGAGCAGGCCGGGCGTCTGCGGCTGGATCAGCCCGTGCTCCAGACCGAAGGTGATCATCCCGATCGTGCCGTGCCCGCACATCGGCAGGCAGCCCGAGGTCTCGATGAACAATATGCCGACATCGTTCTCGGGCCGGGTGGGCGGATAGAGGAACCCGCCCGACATCATGTCATGCCCGCGCGGCTCGAAGCACAGCCCGGTGCGGATCCAGTCGAACCGCTCGATGAAGTCCATCCGCCGCTCGGCCATCGAGGACCCGCGCACCAGCGGCGCGCCGCCTGCAACCAGACGGACGGGATTGCCCGCGGTATGGCCGTCGATGCAGAAAAACGTGTGCTTCATGCGCGATCAGGCAGCCGCCGCGACATCGGGCACGGGCCGGGTCGCGGCGCATTGCTCGACCCAGGCGATGACGTCGGCGCGGCGCTGGCCGGTCAGCGACAGGCGCGGCATGCGCACGCGTTCCGATCCGCGCCCCATGATCTGTTCGGCGAGCTTGATCGACTGGACCAGGTCGTGCTCGGCATCGAGGTGAAGCAGCGGCATGAACCAGCGATAGATGCGCAGCGCCTCGGCATAATCGCCGCGCCGCTGCGCCGCGACCAGAGCGACCGATTCGCGCGGGAAGGCGCTGGTCAGGCCCGAGACCCAGCCCGATGCGCCCAGCATCAGCCCTTCGAGCGCGACATCGTCGAGGCCTGCCATCACCGTATAGCGATCACCGAAGCGGTTGATCAGGTCGGTGAAGCGGCGCGGATCGGGCGCGCTTTCCTTGATCGCGACGATATTGGGCACGTTCTCGAGCCGGGCGAGCGTGTCGAAATCGACATTGACGCGATAGGCGGGCGGATTGTTGTAGAGCATGATCGGCAGGCTGGTCGCCTCGGCCACCGCGCGGAAATGCGCCTCCAGCTCTTCGACCCGGGGCACATAAACCATGCACGGCAGCAGCATCAGCGCATCGATGCCGATCGCCTCGGCCGACCGAGCATATTCGATGGCCCGCTTCGTGGTGAATTCGGAAACGCCCGCGACCAGCGGCACCCGGCCGCCGACCGCCTCGACCGCGCCCTTGAGCACGGCGAGCTTCTCGTCAGATTCAAGTGAATTGTTCTCGCCGCAGGTGCCCAGGATGATCAACCCGTCGACGCCATCATCGACCAGCGCCGATTGCACCTTTTGCGTCGCGTCATGATCGATCGCGAGGGTTTCGGTGAACTGGGTGGTGGCGGCGGGATACACTCCCTGCCAAAGCGTCTTGTGAGCCGTCATTGTCGCGGAAATCCCCTGTTGCGATAAAATCGTATACGATTATAGGATGGGACCTGCAAGATGAAAAACAGCAGCCATCCTTCGCGCGCGACCGCTCTCGTCATTGGCGGAGGCCTTGTCGGCCTCTGTGCGGCGCTGCAGCTGCAGCGCGCGGGCTGCATCGTGACAGTGTTGGAGCCGCAAGAAAAGCCGCAAGGTGCATCCTGGGGCAATGCCGGGCATATCGCGGTCGAGCAGGTCCAACCGCTCGCCTCGCTGGCGACGATCCGCAGCGCCTGGGGCAGGATGCATCCGCGCGGCGCCTTGGGGCTTCCCGCAGCACAGATCGGCACCTGGGGTCCCTTTGCGCTGCGCCTGATGCGCGCCAGCACGCCAGCGCGCTTCGCGGCGGGCACGGCGGCACTCTCCGCGCTCCTTGCCGAGGCGATGCCCGCCTGGAAGCGAACGAGCTGGATCATCGGCGCGGCGCACCTGTTGCGCGAGGACGGCCATTTCGTCGCCTGGGAGAGCGCGGCGTCCGCGGCGCGAGGCCGCGCCTTCTGGACCGGAACCGATATCGGCACCGCCAGCGTGCGCGATGCGAGCGCGGACGAACTGGCCGCGATTCGCGACCTGGCGCGCGGAGCGCAGATAGCCGGCGCGGTGCGCTTTGCAGGCTCGGGGCAGATGACCGATCTCGTCGCGCTCGCCGATGCGCTGCGCGCTGCGCTGGCCGCGGACGGGGGCGCGATCCGGCATGGGCAGGCCGAAGGCATCGCGCTGGAGGGCGACCAGGCGATTGTCCGGCTGGGCGCCG
Source organism: Blastomonas ursincola (assembly GCF_013607875.1). GTDB lineage: Bacteria > Pseudomonadota > Alphaproteobacteria > Sphingomonadales > Sphingomonadaceae > Blastomonas > Blastomonas ursincola. The sequence continues at coordinate 625,866 of NZ_VDES01000002.1, read as the reverse complement.
AGACGCTGCGCGCCGACCAGATCGTGCTCTGCGCCGGGGCCGCATCCGCCGAGCTTTTGCAGCCGATGGGCGCGCGCATCCCGCTGATCGCCGAGCGCGGCTATCACATCCAGTCGCCGACAAGCCGCTGGCCGCAGGACATGCCCCCGGTGGCGTTCGAGGACCGCTCGATGATCGTCACCCGCTTTGCAGGTGGCCTGCGTGCGGCGAGCTTTGTCGAGTTCGCCGCGCGCGCCGCGCCGCCCGATCCGACCAAATGGGCCAAGCTGCGTGCCCATGTCATCGAGCTTGGCCTGCCCTTCGACCTGCCCGGCAAGCCCTGGATGGGGGCGCGCCCGACCCTGCCCGACTATCTGCCCGCGATCGGCCGCAGCGCCCGCGCGCGCAATCTGCTATACGCTTTCGGGCACCAGCATCTGGGACTGACGCTCGCGGCGATCACCGGGGAGCTGGTTGCTGCGCTGGCAACGGGCAAGCCCAGTCCCATCGATCTGGCGCCCTTCGACCCGGCGCGCTTTGGAGGAACGACATGAAAGGCATTGGCGGATCGACCGCAACCGAGCAGCTGGCCGGGCTTGGGCCATGGCAGGACATCGCCCCGCCGATCACGCGCGAGGAACGGCTGGCACGGATCGAGAAGGCGCGCAAGCTGACCCGCGATTCCGGGGCGGACGCGCTGATCGTCGGCGCAGGCACGAGCCTGCGCTATTTCGCGGGCGTCTCCTGGGGCGGGACCGAGCGGCTGGTAGCGCTGCTGATCCCGGTCAGCGGCGATCCCATCATGATCGCGCCCTATTTCGAACTGGGATCGCTTCAGGCCGAACTGGCGATCGAGGTCGAGATCCGCCTCTGGCAGGAGGACGAATCGCCGACCGCGCTGGTCGCCGACGCCTGCCTCGCCTGGAATGTCACCACGCTCGCGATCGACCCGGCATTGCCCTTTCTGTTCGTCGACCGGATCGCGAAATCCGCACCCGGCGTCACGCTGACCAGCGGTGCGCCTGCGATCGATGGCTGCCGCATGCACAAGTCGCCTGCCGAGATCGCGTTGATGCAACAGGCCAAGTCGATGACGCTCGAGGCGCATCGCCGCGCCGCGCTGATCCTGCGCGAAGGCATCAAGGCCAGCGAGGTGATCCGCTTCATCGGGGACGCGCACCGCGCGATGGGCGGACCGGGCAGTACCTTCTGCATGGTGCAGTTCGGGCGCGGATCGGCCTTTCCGCACGGCCTGCCAGGCGATCCCGAGCTACACGAAGGCGACATGGTACTGATCGACACCGGGACCACCGTCCACGGCTATCATTCGGACATCACGCGCAGCTATGTCTTCGGCACGCCGAATGACGAGCAGCGCCGCATCTGGGATCTGGAACATGCCGCGCAGGCCGCCGCCTTCGACGCTGCCCAGCCCGGCGCGCCGTGCGAGAGCGTCGACGCCGCCGCGCGCCGCGTACTCGAGGCCGCAGGGCTCGGCCCCGACTATGCGCTACCCGGCCTGCCGCATCGTACCGGCCACGGCATCGGCCTTTCGATCCACGAACCCGCCTATCTGGTCCGCGGCGACACCACGCCGCTTGGCCCAGGCATGTGCTTTTCCAACGAGCCGATGATCGTCATCCCCGACCGTTTCGGCATCAGGCTGGAGGACCATTTCTACATGACCGACGACGGGCCGCGCTGGTTCACCGAGCCGCAACCCGCGATCGACGCGCCGTTCGGTTGAGGCCGATCGACCCTATCCGGCAATCTGCATGGCCGGGCGAGCCTGCAAGTGCAGCGCCACGGCCAGCAACACGGTGGCAATCGTACCGGTTGCACCGGCCGGGTAAAGCCAGTCCATGCCGACCGCCATTCCGCCAAAATTCACCAGCATTGCGACCAGGCCTGCCGCTATGGCTGTGAGTCCGACAAGCCGGACGGCACCACCGGAACGCCTCAGGTCCATGCCCACCACGATAGCCGCGCACCCGAACAGCAGCTTGCCGCTGAAAAAGAGAAAAAACGCCATGGCCACGACCGACTCATAGACCGGGATAAGAGGCTCCCCCGCATCGAACAAAGGGCCAAACATCGTCAATCCCATGCCGACCTGCAACACGTTGACCATTCCCGCTATCGCGATGCAGGTACATGCAAGCAGCCGCGACTTTTGCAACGCGGCCACCAGACCGATCACGGCGATGGCCAGGAACAGCAGCGCCTCCACCGACCAGATCGCCGCGCTCGCAATCTCGATCTTCAGGGCCGATTTCGCGACGTAGACGATCTGGGTCAGGACGATGGCTCCCAGCAGCACCGGCAGGATCGCTTCTGCCTTGCCTGCACTCTCGTCCATCTGCATTCGCCCACTCCCTAACCGCGATTATCCAGGCGGTTCCGATGATGGCCGCAGCAAGGTTACAGGGACTGGCGCAACACCGCCTCATGCAGCGCCGTGCATTCGATCTGCCGACTCGTCGGTTGGACAGAGCAGCGCACGGTGATAGGCGGGGCGCATGGTATCGATCGCTTCGCCCTCGCCGCTCCCCACCCGCACACCGCGCCGCTGGTATGCGCAGCTTTATGTGCAGGTGCTGGTGGCGATCGTCGCGGGCGTGGCGCTTGGGCATTTCGCGCCGGAGACCGGGGCGGCGATGAAGCCGCTGGGCGATGTTTTCATCAAGCTGGTCAAGATGGTGATCGCGCCGGTCATCTTCCTCACCATCGTCACCGGCATCGCTGGCATGCGCGATCTGGCGAGCGTCGGGCGCGTCGCGGGCAAGGCCTTTGCCTATTTCCTGACCTTCTCGACGCTTGCGCTCGTCGTCGGGATGATCGTCGCCAATGTCGTCCAGCCGGGTGCGGGGCTCAACATCGATCCGGCGACGCTCGATACCGGCAAGGTCAGCGAATATACCGCCAAGGCGCAGGAATCGAGCATCACCGGTTTCTTGAGCAGCATCGTGCCCGACACGTTTCTCGCCTCGCTGAGCAGCGGCAACCTGCTGCAGGTGCTGTTCGTCTCGATCCTGTTCGGCATTTCGCTGGCGATGATCGGAGACAGGGGCGCGCGGCTGCTTGACCTGCTCGAGGATGCGTCGGCCGCGTTCTTCAAGCTGGTCGGCATCGTGATGAAGGCCGCCCCCATTGGCGCGTTCGGTGCGATGGCCTTCACCATCGGCGAATATGGCATCGGCACGCTCGCCAATCTCGCCGCGCTGGTGGCGACCTTCTATGCGACCTCGCTGCTGTTCGTGCTGGTCGTGCTCGGCGCGGTAGCCTGGGCGTGCGGATTTTCGATCCTGAAGCTCATCGCTTATCTGCGCGCCGAACTGCTGCTCGTGCTCGGCACCTCGTCATCGGAAAGCGCACTGCCCTCCTTGATCGAGAAGATGGAGCGCGCCGGCTGCCCCAAGACCGTGGTCGGCCTGGTCGTGCCGACGGGCTACAGCTTCAACCTCGACGGCACCAATATCTACATGACGCTGGCGGCGCTGTTCATCGCGCAGGCGTGCAATGTCGAGCTTTCGATCGGCGAGCAATTGCTGCTGCTCGGCGTCGCGATGATCTCGTCCAAGGGGGCTGCGGGGGTGACCGGCGCAGGCTTCATCACGCTGGCGGCGACATTGTCGATCGTGCCCTCGGTGCCGGTCGCGGGCATGGCGCTGATCTTGGGGATCGACCGGTTCATGTCCGAATGCCGCAGCCTCACCAACTTCATCGGCAATGCGGTGGCGACCGTGGTGGTGTCGAAATGGGAAGGCCGGCTGGACAAGGAACAGTTCGACCTGGCGCTGGCCGACCGGTTGCCGCGCGTCGAGGATCTTCCCGAGGATGCGGTCGACCCCTGAGGGGCTCAGGCTTTCTCTTCGTCGAGCAGGGCGGCGGGCGACAGGCCGATGCGCCGCATCTGCCGCAGCACCGGCGGCCAGACATGCTGGAGAAAGTCCTCGCGCTCCATCGCGCGCAGCTTGTCGACCGCGCCGGGTGCGACATACATGCCCACCCCGCGCTGCACCTCGACCAGTCCCTGGTCCTGGAACATCTGATACGCCTTGGCGACCGTCAGCGGGTTGGCCTGTTGTTCGGCAGCAAACGCCCGGACCGAAGGAAGCATGTCGCCTTCCGCGTACACACCGTCGAGAATCGATGCGGCGATGATGTCGCGGAGCTTCAGGTAAACGGGTTTGGAGTTGTCTGCCATCACTGCTTCACTGCCATAATACAGCGTGGCAGGTCAAGTGGATTCAATGCGAGGCTTTTTGCGCAGCAATCCTAGGGGTCATCCCTGGTCGGGTGGCAGTCCGCCATAGGCAGTGATCGCCTCGAAGATCGCGGTGAGCGCGACGCGCTCGTCCATCGAGATCTCGGGCCGCCAGATTTCGAACAGCAGGATGATGCGCGTGGCGCTTCCGCGATTCCACGCCTCGTGCTCGATGCTGTCGTCGAAGATCAGCAGCCTGCCCTGCTGCCACGTCCGCGTCTCGTTGCCGACGCGGATCGCGCAATCGGCATTGGTGATCAGTGGCAGGTGGCAGATCAGCCGGGTGTTGAGCATGCCGTTGTGCGGGCGGATATGCGTGCCCGGGCGCAGCAGCGAATAGAGCGCCATGGGCGAGCGCGCGGCAATCACCGGCATCGGCGCCGTCGCGAGCGCAGCCATGGTCGCCGGTGCCTGGGCGGCATGGTCGGGGACGGGTACGCCATTTTCCCAGAGATAATGCGCGCCCCAGCTGGGGTCGTCGCGCAAGGGATTGGCGGCGGCAGGCCGGTCGGGCCGGGTCTGGACATAGGGGCTGAAATCGCTCGGCTGCCGATCGAGCAGCGCTTCGAGCTCCGCGCGCATGGAATCCGCCTGCGCTTCGAAGCCTTCCGCCCAGTCGAACTCGGCCGCCTCGTAGAACTGGCGCTGCGGCAGGCCGGGAAAGTAGAAGCTGGTCGGCTCCTGCACGTAAACCTGCCTGCGCCCCAGCAGCAGATCGAGCGCCATGTCGACGCGCGACGACACGGAACCCGGGGCAATGCCCTTGCCTGCCAGTTGGTCGGCCAGGAACGCAGCATATTCGCCCTGCGCCTGTTGCAGATATTGCTGGCCCTGTTGCAGCAGCGGGATCATCGCCTGTGGCACCTGATCGGGCGCGTGATCGGCCACCGCCAGCGCCGTGGTGTAGAAGGACGAAGCCGCCCGCGAATCGCCAAGCGCCGCCTTGTTTCCCGCCATCAGCAGCAGACCGCCCAGATGCCGCGGTTCTTCTGCCAGCAACCGGACCAGCGCATCGCCCTGCCCTGCTGCGTCACCCGCCATCTGGCAGGCCTGGGCCAGCAGGAACCAGGGCGGCACCTCGCCCGGGGGCGGATCGTTGACGACATTGGTCAGCAGATCGCGCGCGCGTGTCGCATCGCCGCTGCGCAGGGCGGTTATGGCCTGCTGGATGACGATGCTGGCGTGCTGGCGATCCATCACCCGTGTCTAGCCAGCGACGAACCGAATGACCAGCAGATGCTTTGCGTCAGACTCCGGCGACAGCGTCACCGACGTTGATGCGCTGGCCGTTGGTGATGATGACCACATCGCCCAGCTTCACCTGCTCGAACAGCAGTTTAGCAAAGGCGGTCGGCACGCCGATGCAACCGCGCGTGCCATAGCCCCATTCGACATCGCTGCCGTGGATCGCGACGCCATCGTTGGTCAGCCGCATCATGTACGGCATCGGCGCATCATAAAGGTTGGAGACGTGGTCGGCATCCTTCTGGGTGATCGGGAAGGCCCCGAGCGGTGTCGGCTTTTCCGGGGTACCGTAAAGGATCACCGCGACGCCGATCTCATGGCCGTCGCGAAAGACCGAAAGCGTCTGCGCGGCAAGGTCGACCGTGATCAGCAGCGGGCCGGTCGCAGGAGCGTTGCTTTCGTCCCAGTAATAGTTGCCATGCCCCAGCGGGCCATCGATGGTCATCACGCTCTTGATTGCATAGCCCGCCTGCTCTGGCGTCGTGATGGCGGAATCGGCCTTGGCCAGCACGGGCGTGGCCGCCTCAGCCGCCTGTGCCTGCGTGCCGGGCAGCGCCGCCCTGGCGACCGGCTGCATCGCCGCATCGCCGGGCGCGCTGGTGATCATGGCCCCCACGAGCGCACCGATACCGACCAGCATGCCGCCGCCTGCCACCTGCCGTGCCTTGGGCCATTTCATGGTTCGCTGCTCCCGTCGTGCGATGCGTTAACGCCACCTCAATGCGGCATTTACGAGATGCTAACCAAATGGCTGCCGAATCGCCAGCGCCGCGATGGCCCCGTCCCCCGGCGGGACGGTGACGGGCGGTCGGGTTAAGCGATACGGTTACCGGCCGAGGCCGGCGCGCAGGCGGCAGTTATGGGTTGCTTATCGCGGCCCATGCGCCTATATGGCGATCCATCCCGACATGGTTGCTGAGACTTGACGGGCCGGCGCCTCGCGGGGCCGGCGCGAACGAGCTTTTGCTGCCCTGCCCACAGACCAATTTATCAGAAAGCCTATCGTTGACCGATCTTGCCGCCGTCGCTGCCCTTGTCGAACCCGAAGCCCAGGCGCTCGGTTTTGACCTGGTGCGCGTGCACCTGTTCGGTGCGGGCGATGACCGCACGTTGCAGATCATGGCCGAACGGCCCGAGACCGGACAGCTCAACATCGACGATTGCGCCGCGCTGTCGCGTCGGATTTCCGACTTGTTCGATGCGCTGGAAGAAGCCGGCAAGGACCCGGTGCCCGGATCGTACCGGCTCGAGGTCAGCTCGCCCGGCATCGACCGCCCGCTCACCCGCCTCAAGGACTATGGCAACTGGCTGGGCCATGAGGCGCGGCTGGTGCTGACCGAGGCGGCGCAGGGTCGCAAGCAGCTGACCGGCGAGCTGCTCTCGCTCGAAGGCGAGATGATCTCGGTCAACGACAAGAAGGTCGGCCATGTCACCGTGCCGTTCGGCCAGGTGCTCAGCGCCAAGCTGATGCTGACCAACAAGCTGATTGCCGCCACCCGCCCGCTCGATACCAGCGGTGTGGACGACATCGAAGAAATCGACGAAAACGCAGACCTCGAAGAACAGGAAGACTGATCATGGCCAGCGCCATTTCCGCCAACAAGGCTGAACTTCTCGCCATCGCCAACTCGGTGGCGACCGAAAAGATGATCGACAAGGCCATCGTGCTCGAAGCGATGGAAGAGGCGATCCAGCGCGCGGCACGGGCTCGCTATGGTGCGGAAAACGACATCCGCGCCAAGCTCGATCCGGTCAGCGGCGACCTGCGCCTGTGGCGCGTTGTCGAGGTGGTCGAAACCGTCGAGGACTATTTCAAGCAGGTCGATGTCAAGCAGGCGCAGAAGCTGCAAAAGGGCGCACAGGTCGGCGACTTCATCGTCGATCCGCTGCCGCCCGTGGACCTGGGCCGCATCGACGCGCAGGCCGCCAAGCAGGTGATCTTCCAGAAGGTCCGCGATGCCGAGCGCGAGCGTCAGTATGATGAGTTCAAGGATCGCGTCGGCGAGATCATTACCGGCGTCGTCAAGTCGGTCGAATTCGGACACGTGATCGTCAACCTCGGCCGCGCCGAAGGCGTGATCCGCCGCGAACAGCAGATCCCGCGTGAAGTCGCCCGCGTCGGCGACCGCATCCGCGCAATAATCCTCAACGTCCGCCGCGAGAACCGTGGCCCGCAGATCTTCCTCAGCCGCGCGCATCCCGATTTCATGCGCAAGCTGTTCGAGCTGGAAGTGCCCGAAATCTATGACGGCATCATCCAGATCAAGGCCGCTGCGCGCGATCCGGGCAGCCGTGCCAAGATCGGCGTGATCAGCTATGACAGCTCGATCGACCCCGTCGGCGCGTGCGTCGGCATGAAGGGCAGCCGCGTCCAGGCGGTCGTGCAGGAAATGCAGGGCGAGAAGATCGATATCATCCCCTGGTCGGAAGATACCGCGACCTTCGTCGTCAATGCGCTGCAGCCGGCCACCGTCAGCCGCGTGGTGATCGACGAGGAAGAGAGCCGCATCGAGGTGGTCGTTCCCGACGACCAGCTGTCGCTCGCCATCGGCCGTCGTGGTCAGAATGTGCGTCTGGCCAGCCAGCTCACCGGTTCGGCCATCGACATCATGACCGAGGCGGAATCGAGCGAGAAGCGCCAGAAGGAATTCACCGAGCGTTCGGAAATGTTCCAGAACGAGCTCGACGTCGACGAGACGCTGTCGCAGCTGCTGGTCGCCGAAGGCTTCAGCGAGCTCGAGGAAGTCGCCTATGTCTCGCCCGAAGAGCTTTCGAGCATCGAGGGCTTTGACGAGGAGCTGGCCGAAGAGCTGCAGAGCCGCGCGCAGGAAGCGCTCGAGCGCCGCGAAGAGGCCTCGCGCGAGGAACGTCGCGGCCTGGGCGTCGACGATGCGCTGGCCGAGCTGCCGCACCTCACCGAAGCCATGCTGGTGACGCTGGGCAAGGCGGGCATCAAGACGCTCGACGATCTGGCCGACCTCGCCACCGACGAGCTGATCGCCAAGAAGCGCACCGAACAGCGCCGCCGCGACAATTCGGCCCCCGCCAACAAGCGGCCCGAAGACAAGGGCGGCGTGCTGGCGACCTATGGCCTGACCGAAGAGCAGGGCAACGAGATCATCATGGCCGCGCGCGCACACTGGTTCGAGGACGAAGATGCGGGCGCCGATGGGGAGGACGCGCATGCGGAAACTTCCCAATGACACGGCCGGTGATCTTCTAACCGACGACGCCACCAGCACTGCCGCCGACAAGGCGGATGGCCCGATCCGCCGCTGCATCCTCAGCGGCGAACGGGCGGAGCGTGACGGCCTGATCCGGCTGGCGATCGGCCCCGATGGCCAGGTCGCCCCCGATGTGCGCGCGCGTGCCCCCGGGCGCGGCGCGTGGATCGGCGTGACGCGGCCCGAGCTCGAAGAGGCCATCGCCAAGGGCCGGATGAAGGCCGCGCTCGCGCGTGCGTTCAAGACCGGGCCGATCACCGTGCCCGACGATCTTCCTGCCATTATCGAGGAGGCGCTGACGCGCGCGCTGCTCGACCGGCTGGGGCTGGAATCGCGCTCGGGCACGCTGCTGACCGGATCGGACCGCATCGCCGAGGCGGCGCGGCGCGGCAAGGTGTGGCTGCTGCTGCATTCGAGCGACAGCTCGCCCGACGGCAATGCGAAGCTCGATCAGGCCTGGCGCGTCGGCAGCGATGCCGAAGGCAGCGGCCAGCGCGGAACCGTATTGCCTGTAGACCGCACCCGCCTGTCTGTGGCATTGGGGCGCGACAACGCGGTCCATGTGGCGCTGACCGATCAGCGCGCCGCCGCCCGCATTGACCAGTTTCTTGGCCGATTGCTGCATTTCAAAGGGGAGGGGGCCGTGCCCGGCCCCGGCGAGCCAGTCTAGCCCGCTCTGGCGTGCGCGGACATGCCCCGTGCGGACCGGCGATGCCTGATGCATCGCCCGATATGAGAATTTATTGAGGATTGAGTCTGTTCGATGAGTGAAGATACCGAAAACAAGCCGACACTGGGTCGCAAGCCGCTGGGGCTGAAGCGTTCTGTCGAGGCTGGCGAAGTCAAGCAGACGTTCAGCCATGGTCGCACCAACAAGGTCGTGGTCGAGGTCAAGCGCCGCAAGCTGGTCGGCAAGCCGGGCGAGGCGCCTGCTGCCGCACCTGTCCCTGCGCCCGCTCCGGCGCCCACCCCTGCCCCGGCCGCAGCTCCGCCGCCGCCACCGCGTCCGCAGCAGCCGGTTTCGGCGCTGAGCCGCCGCGAGTTGCAGGAAAAGCTGCTGCGCGAGGCCGAGGAAGCGCGTCTGGCATCGCTCGAGGAAGCACGTCGTCGCGAGACCGAGGAGCGTCAGCGGGCCGCCGAGGAAGCGCGCCGCAAGGCCGAGGAAGCGCGCAAGGCTGCGGCTGAACCCGCGCCTGCGCCTGCCGAAACGCCCGCGCCTGCGGCCGAAGCGCAGCAGGCCCCGGCCGCAGAACCGGTCGAGGCCAAAGCCGAAGCTGCGCCCGCAGCCAAGGAAGCGGCCAAGCCCGCCACCGAGGAAACGCGCGCAGCGCCGCCGCCGCGCCGGTTCACGCCGGTGGCCCCTGCCCCGCGCCCCGAAATCAAGCCCAAAAAGCCGGCCAGCACCAAGGTGGTCGACAACCGTCGCCAGGCGGGCAAGCTGACCGTCAGCAAGGCGCTGAACGAAGGCGATGGCGGTGCACGGGCCCGCAGCCTCGCCGCGCTCAAGCGTGCGCGTGAAAAGGAGCGCCGTCTGCACATGGGCGGCCAGAGCCGCGATGCGCAGCCCAAGCAGGTGCGCGATGTCGTCGTGCCCGAAGCGATCACCGTCCAGGAACTCGCCAACCGCATGGCGGAAAAGGGCGCAGACCTGGTCAAGTCGCTGTTCAAGATGGGCATGATGGTCACCGTCAACCAGACGATCGACCAGGATACCGCCGAGCTGCTGGTCGAGGAATTCGGCCACAAGATCACCCGCGTGTCCGATTCCGACGTGGAAATCGATCACGAGGCGGACGTCGATGCGGCCGAAACGCTCAAGCCGCGTGCGCCGGTGGTGACGATCATGGGCCATGTCGATCACGGCAAGACCAGCCTGCTCGACGCGCTGCGCGGCACCGATGTGGTGGCGGGCGAAGCGGGCGGCATCACCCAGCATATCGGCGCCTATCAGGTGCAGGTGAAGTCGGGCGACAAGATCACCTTCCTCGATACGCCGGGCCACGCCGCCTTTACCGAGATGCGCGCGCGCGGGGCCAATGTCACCGATATCGTCATCCTGGTGGTGGCGGCCGATGACGGCCTGATGCCGCAGACGATCGAGGCGATCAACCACACCAAGGCCGCTGGCGTGCCGATGATCGTGGCGATCAACAAGGTCGACAAGGACAGCGCCAACCCGCAGAAGATCCGCGAGCGCCTGCTCGAGCACGAGGTCATCGTGGAAGCGATGTCGGGCGACGTGCAGGACGTGGAGGTCTCCGCGCTCAAGAAGATCAACCTGGACGAGCTGGTCGACAAGATCCTGCTCCAGGCCGAACTGCTCGAGCTCAAGGCCAATCCCGATCGCGCTGCCGAAGCGGTGGTGGTCGAAGCCAAGCTCGACAAGGGCCGCGGTCCCGTCGCCACCGTGCTGGTGCAGCGCGGCACGCTCAAGCGCGGCGACGTGTTCGTCGTCGGCGAGCAGTCGGGCAAGGTGCGTGCGCTGATCAACGACAAGGGCAAGCAGGTCAATGAGGCCGGCCCGTCGATCCCGGTCGAAGTGCTGGGCCTGACCGGCGTGCCGTCGGCAGGCGACAAGCTGACCGTGGTCGAGAACGAGCAGCGTGCCCGCGAAGTCGCCGATTACCGCCGCCAGAAGGCGCTGGAGAAGCGCACGACCATGGCACCTGCGAGCATCGACACGATGTTCTCGGCGCTGTCGGCCAACCGCGCCAAGGAATATCCGGTGCTGGTCAAGGGCGACGTGCAGGGTTCGGTGGAAGCCATTGTCGGATCGCTCAACAAGATCTCGACCGACGACATCAAGGCCCGGGTGCTGCATTCGGGCGTGGGTGCCATCACCGAGTCCGACGTGACGCTGGCCAAGGCGTCGAACGCGCCGATCATCGGCTTCAACGTCCGCGCCAATGCCCAGGCGCGCGCGCTGGCCGAACGCGACGGCGTGCGCTTCAAATATTTCGACATCATCTATGACCTGCTCGACGACATCAAGGGCGAGATGGCGGGCGTGCTGGGTCCGGAGCGGATCGAGACCGTAGTCGGCCGTGCGGAGATCAAGGAGATCTTCCCGGCGGGCAAGAAGGACAAGGCAGCCGGCCTGCTGGTCACCGACGGCTTCATCCGCAAGGGCCTTTATGCGCGCATCACCCGCGACGATGTCATCGTCAGCAAGACGAGCATCGCCTCGCTGCGCCGCTTCAAGGACGACGTGGCCGAGGTCCGCGCGGGTCTGGAATGCGGCGTCGTGCTGCAGGATACGAACGACATCAAGCCGGGCGATATCCTGGAGACGTTCGACGTCGAGATGCGCGACCGCACGCTGTAAGGCATGATCCCCGCCGCCCGGCAACGGTCGGCGGGGTATCGTGAAGGGAACGATCATGGCCAGGCATAACGATACCAGCCCGGAAGGGCGTTCGGTGCGCGTGCTGCGCGTCGGCGAGCAGGTGCGCCATGTGCTGTCCGAACTGCTCACGCGGGGCGAGGTGCATGACGATGTGCTGAGCAGCACCACCGTCTCGGTCACCGAAGTGCGCATGTCGCCCGACCTGCGCCACGCAACCGTGTTCGTGAAGCCGCTGCTGGGCAGGCAAGAGGACGTGGTGCTCAAGGCGCTGCGTACCAACACCGCCTATTTCCAACGCGAGGTCGCGCAGCGCGTGCGGATGAAATATGCCGCCAAGCTCAAATGGCTGGCCGATGACAGCTTCGACACCGGTAGCCATATCGACCGGCTGCTGAGCGACCCCAAGGTGGCGCAGGACCTGGGCGGAGACGGCGACGAGGACGGCGGCGACGATTGACGTCTTACCGGGTAAGACGTACACTTGCGCCATGAACGACGTCACCCGCCTTTCCGCCAAGGGGCAAATAGTGATCCCCAAGGATGTTCGCGATCGCCTCGGCTGGGCACAGGGCCGGGACCTCGAGGTGATCCCGATGGGCGACGGTGTCATGCTCCGCCCCGTGGCGCGCACGAAGCGGCTCTCCATCGAGGAAGCCACACGCGAACTTCGGCAGATGTACCGGCACGAGGGGCCCCCGATACCGATCGAAAGATTGAGCTGGTCACCGGATATCGACGATCCGGACATGGATGCCGTTGCTGGCCGATAATCGCGTGCGGGCCGTCGATACAAACATTCTGGCGCGATGGCTGCTTGGTGATGATCCTGCGCAATCCGCGCTGGCGATCCAAATTCTTCGTGAACCGGCTTATGTCTCGCTGACAGTGCTAACCGAGCTCGGCTGGGTCCTCGAAAAGGCGCTGAAAATCCCGAGGCCCATCGTCGCCAGTATGCTGCACAAAGTCGTTGAAGTCGAACATGTGCAGGTGGAACACAGCAACTCGGTCTTATGGGCGATAGACCGATTTCTCCAAGGCGCTGATTGGGCCGACATGATGCACATCGTCGCGGCAACCGGCGCAGCCCCGATTTTCGCGACCTTTGACAAAGCCATTGCCCGCAAGGCCGGAGGCGAAAGCCCGGTTCCGATTGAAACTGTTGGAAAACTCCCCTGATGGCCAAGCTCTATTTCTACTACGCCTCGATGAACGCGGGCAAATCTTCCACGCTGCTCCAGGCGGCGTTCAACTATGCCGAGCGCGGGATGCGGGCGATGCTGTGGACGGCGGCGTTCGACGATCGCTATGGCGCGGGACAGATCACCTCGCGCATCGGCCTAAAAGCGCCCGCGCATCTGTTCGAGCCGGAGACCGACATCTTTGCAGCGGTGGCGCTGGACTTGGCCTCGGCCCCGCTTGATTGCGTGCTGGTCGACGAGGCGCAGTTCCTCACCAAGACGCAGGTCTTCCAGTGCGCGCGCATTTGCGACGAGCTGCGGATTCCGGTGCTCTGCTATGGGCTGCGCACCGATTTCCAGGCCGAACTCTTCCCAGGCAGCGCGCAATTGCTGGCGATCGCCGACCATCTGGTCGAGCTGAAGGCCGTGTGCGAATGCGGCGCCAAGGCGACGATGAACCTGCGGGTCGATGCTGCGGGTCATGCTGTGAAACAGGGCGCGCAGACCGAGATTGGCGGCAATGACCGTTATATCGCGCTGTGCCGCAAGCATTTCATGGCGCGGCTGGCATGAGCGGCCTTCGCACTATGCTGAGCGATGGCGACCTTCGGCTCGAGCTGCTCGCCGACCATCATGTCGAACCGCTGCGCGCCGCGTGCGCGCGCGATACCGAGATCTGGGATATCTACCCCATATCGATGCTGGGCGAGCATTTCGACAAGGCGATGGAGGAGTTCCACGCCACCACCAGCTGGGTGCGCTTTGCCGTGCTGTGGCGCGATCAGGTGATCGGCATGTCGAGCTATATCAACCCCGATACGCGCAACCATGTCGTCGAGATCGGCGGAACCTATATTGAGCCATCGGCACGGGGTGCTGCAGGCGTCAACACGCGAATGAAGCGGCTGATGATCGAGCATGCCTTTGCGCAGGGCTATACCCGCATCGAATTCCGCGTCGATGCGCGCAACCTGCGCAGCCAGGCCGCAGTGCGCAAGCTCGGTGCGATGCATGAAGGGACGCTGCGCCGCAACCGCATCACCTGGACCGGCTTTGTCCGCGACACCTGCGTCTTCGGCCTGCTGCGCGAGGATTGGGAACGCAGCCGGGCCTGACGCCCCTGCCCTTCGCATTTGGCCATGGGGCGCAACACTGCTAACGGGCAGCGGATGCACGGATGGATCATTCTCGACAAACCCTATGCCATGGGCTCGACCGACGCGGTGACCGCGGTCAAGCGCGCGTTCCGCCAGGGCGGGTTCGGCAAGGTCAAGGTCGGCCATGGCGGCACGCTCGACCCGCTCGCCACCGGCGTGCTGCCGATCGCGCTGGGCGAGGCGACCAAGCTCACCGGCCAGATGCTCAACGGCGACAAGACTTATGATTTCACGGTTCGCTTCGGGGTGGAGACCGACACGCTCGATGTCGAAGGCAAACCGGTAGCGACCAGCGACGTGCGACCGGCGCTCGCCGAGATCGAGGCAGTGCTGCCGCGCTTTACCGGGCCGATCGAGCAGGTGCCTCCCGCCTTTTCCGCGCTCAAGGTCGATGGCCAGCGCGCCTATGATCTGGCGCGCGCCGGCGAGACCGTGGAACTGGCGAGCAGGAGCGTAAACGTTCATCGATTGCTTGTCCGTCATCCTGAACTTGTTTCAGGATCGATCGTGCCCCAGCAGCCGAAGCTGCAAGACGATAAATGGACCCTGAAACAAGTTCAGGGTGACGGCATTGGAGCGATTGAACTTCCGCTCGACCAGATCACCCTCACCGCCCATGTCTCCAAGGGCACGTACATCCGCTGCCTCGCGCGCGACATCGCGCAGGCGCTCGGCACGGTGGGCCATGTGACGATGCTCCGCCGCACCCAGGCTGGGCCGTTCGGGTTGGCGCAAGCGATTCCGCTGGACAAACTGGACGAAATCCGCCAAGGCGCGGCCCCAGAAGACGTAATCTTGCCATTCGAGGCAGGGCTGGCCGACATCCCGGCTCTTGACCTCACTCCCGATCAGGCAAGGCGGCTCCGCATGGGGCAGGTCGTGACCGGGATTGCCGCACACGATGGGCGATATTGGGCGCGGGGGAGCGATGATGCTCCGCTCGCACTGGTATCGCTTTCGGACCAGGAGGTCCGCGTGGTGCGCGGCTTCAACTTTGGATGATGTTCGAGGAATGAAGACATGACGATTACCGCAGAGCGCAAGGAAGAAGTGATCAAGGAATATGCGCGCGAAGCCAACGACACCGGCTCGCCCGAGGTGCAGGTTGCCATCCTGACCGAGCGCATCAACAACCTGACCGAGCACTTCAAGTCGCACCACAAGGATAACCACTCGCGTCGCGGTCTTCTGATGATGGTCAACAAGCGTCGCTCGCTGCTCGACTATCTCAAGAAGAAGGACGAAGCCCGCTATACCGACCTGATCGGCAAGCTGGGTCTCCGCAAGTAAGCATTCTCGAACGGCCCCCCAGCGGGGCCGTTCGTTTATCCGCGCCATGAAATTAAAGTGCGCGGTATCCAACGGCCCTTTCGCAATGAGGCGGATCTGGGCCAGCCGGGGCAAGATATGGCCCCGAACCGCGCCAGGCCGGTCAGTCTGGCAATTGAAGAGGCCCCGGTCCGCAATAGGGCGCACCGGGTTCGACAAGGAAAATCCATGTTTGACGTAAAGACTGTAGAAATCGAGTGGGGCGGAAAGACCCTCAAGCTCGAAACGGGCCGTATTGCCCGCCAGGCGGACGGCGCTGTGCTGGCCACCTATGGCGAGACCGTGGTGCTGTGCGCCGTGACCGCCGCCAAGTCAGTGAAGGAAGGCCAGGACTTCTTCCCGCTGACCGTCCACTACCAGGAAAAATTCTCCGCAGCAGGCCGCATCCCCGGCGGCTTCTTCAAGCGTGAGCGCGGCGCGACCGAGAAGGAAACGCTGACCAGCCGCCTGATCGACCGTCCCGTCCGCCCGCTGTTCCCCGAAGGTTTCTACAACGAGATCAACGTGATCGCGCAGGTGCTGTCGTTCGACGGCGAATCCGAGCCCGATATCGTCGCGATGGTCGCTGCCTCGGCTGCGCTCACCCTGTCGGGCGTGCCCTTCATGGGCCCGATCGGCGCGGCGCGCATCGGCTACAAGGATGGCGAATATCAGCTCAACCCGTCGATGGACGAGGTCAAGGAAGGCGAGCTCGATCTGGTCGTCGCTGCCACGCATGACGCGGTGATGATGGTCGAATCGGAAGCCAAGGAGCTGTCCGAAGAAGTAATGCTCGGCGCCGTCGAGTTCGCGCACGAGGCCTGCCGCCAGGTCACCGACGCGATCATCAAGCTGGCCGAACAGGCGGCCAAGGATCCGTGGGAAATGGCTCCGCAGGCTGACCTGAGCGCTGCCAAGCAGAAGCTGAAGGACCTGATCGGTGCGGACATTGCCGCGGCCTACAAGCTGACCGACAAGTCGGCCCGCTCGAACGCGCTCAACGAAGCGCGCGCCAAGGCGAAGGAAGCCTTTGCCGATGCGACGCCGCAGGACCAGATGGCCGCGCAGAAGCTGATGAAGAAGCTGGAAGCGGAAATCGTCCGCGGTGCCATCCTCAAGGACGGCAGCCGCATCGACGGCCGCACCACCACGCAGATCCGTCCGATCGAGGCGATGGTCGGCTTCCTGCCGCGCACGCACGGTTCGGCGCTGTTCACGCGCGGTGAAACCCAGTCGATCTGCACCACCACGCTGGGCACCAAAGACAGCGAGCAGATGATCGACGGCCTCACCGGCCTGTCGTACGAGAGCTTCATGCTGCACTATAACTTCCCGCCCTATTCGGTCGGTGAAGTCGGTCGCTTCGGCGCGCCGGGCCGTCGTGAAGTCGGCCATGGCAAGCTGGCATGGCGTGCGCTGCACCCCGTGCTGCCCAGCAAGGACGAGTTCCCCTATACCATCCGTGTGCTCTCCGACATTACCGAGTCCAACGGCTCGTCGTCGATGGCCACGGTGTGCGGCGGCTCGCTTTCGATGATGGACGCGGGCGTTCCGCTCAAGCGTCCGGTGTCGGGCATCGCCATGGGCCTGATCCTGGAAGGCAGCGAATTCGCGGTTCTCTCCGACATCCTGGGTGACGAAGATCACCTGGGCGACATGGACTTCAAGGTCGCCGGCACGTCCGAAGGCATCACCACGATGCAGATGGACATCAAGATTGCCGGCATCACCCGCGAGATCATGGCGCAGGCGCTGGCACAGGCCAAGGAAGGTCGCGCGCACATCCTGGGCGAAATGGCCAAGGCGCTGGGCGAAGTCCGCACCGAACTGTCGGCCCATGCGCCGCGCATCGAGACGATCCAGATCGACAAGTCGAAGATCCGCGAAGTCATCGGCACCGGCGGCAAGGTGATCCGCGAGATCGTCGCCGAAACCGGCGCGAAGGTGGATATCGACGACGAAGGCCTGATCAAGATCAGCTCGTCCGACCTCAGCCAGATCGAGGCTGCCAAGAAGTGGATTCTGGGCATCGTCGAGGAAGCCGAAGTCGGCAAGATCTACAACGGCAAGGTCGTCAACCTGGTCGATTTCGGTGCGTTCGTGAACTTTATGGGCGGCAAGGACGGCCTGGTCCACGTTTCGGAAATCCGCAACGAGCGGGTCGAGAAGGTGGCCGATGTCCTGTCCGAAGGCCAGGAAGTGAAGGTCAAGGTTCTCGAGATCGATCCGCGCGGCAAGGTGCGCCTGTCGATGCGCGTTGTCGATCAGGAAACCGGTGAAGAGCTGGAAGACACCCGCCCTGCCCGCGAACCCCGCGAGCGTGGCGAGCGTGGTGACCGCGGTGACCGTCGCCCCCGTCGCGATGGCGACGGCGGTCGTGGTCGCGGCGGTGACCGTGGCGGCGAGCGTTCGGGCGGAGGCGGCCGCGGCCGTGGTCGCCCCGAGCGCTCGGAAGGCGGCGAGAGCGGCGGCGACGCCGGCCTGCCCGACTTCATCACCGGCGAAAGCTGAGACTGGCAGATGCTGGCGTCATGGGTTCATCCCGCGACGTGACAAAGACCGGCCGGAAGCTCCGCGCTTCCGGCCGGTTTTATTTGGACGGTAGGCAAATTGACGCGACCTGTTAAATGACCTATTATCCGGTCATGATCCACGACATCCTGGCCGAACGCTGCATCAGCATCAGCGACCTGAAGAAGAACCCCAGCGCCGCGATCGAGGCGGCGGACGGGATGCCGCTGGCCGTACTCAATCGCAACACGCCTGCCGCCTATCTGGTCCCCGCCAAGGCCTGGGCGGCGCTGATGGAGCGGCTGGAAGACATGGAGCTCGCCGAGATCGTCCGCCAGCGGCTGAGCGAGAACCAGGAACGCATCAAGGTGCGCATTGAAGACCTTTGAGCTCGAGTTTCTGGATGCGGCTTCGCGCGAATGGGCCAAGCTAGCTCCGACGATAAGGAGCCAGTTCAAGAAGAAGCTGGAAGAGCGTCTGCGCAATCCACATGTTCCCTCCGCGCGGCTGCACGGGATGCGCGACTGCTACAAGATCAAGCTGCGCAAGGCTGGCTACCGGCTGGTGTATCAGGTCGAGGACGAGCGCGTAACGGTCGTCGTCATCGCTGTTGGGCGACGGGACCGTAATCTTGTGTACGAGGCAGCAAGCCAGCGACTGTTGTAAACTGCAGCGCCCAGATCGGCGTTGTTACCAAATTCTGGTATCATCGCCCCATGACCAAGAACACATCCATTGCGCTTGGCGCGCCGTTTCAGGAATTTGCCCGCCGCAAGGTGGAATCGGGCGAGTACGGCTCGACCAGCGAGGTCGTGCGCGAGGCGATGCGGCGGTTGATGGCCGAAGATGAACGGCGCGAAGCACTGAACGCCGCGCTTCGCGAAGGTCTGGCGAGCGGACCTGCCGAGCCGTTCGACTGGGATGCCTTCATGCATCGCCATTTCGGCGATGCCGCATAAGGTTCTCCTGCTCCCCGCTGCTCGCCGCGATCTGGACGCTATTGCCTTCTTTACCATGCAGTAATGGGGCACAGCGCAGGCTCGGCACTATCTCGCCGCGATGCGCGCGAGTATGTCTTCGCTGGCCGATTTTCCGCTGCGTAATCCAGTTTATCGCAGTGAGGGGAAGGAATTCCGCAAGCTGCTGTGCGGGCATCACTTGATCTTCTATCTGGTCATCGAAGACACGGTGCAGATCATCCGCATCCTGCACGAGCGGATGGATATCGACCGGCATCTCTGACACGGCCCAGACATGCTTCGGGGCAGGAACCGCGCACGGTCCCTGCCCCGAACAATGTCATTGCCGATAGCGTTTCAGCCGATCAATATACCCGCTTCTTGGGCTTGATATACTCGACCTCGTCGCTCAGCGTGTATTCGTGGACCGGGCGATAGTCGAGCGTCACCTTGCCGCCCTTGCCGCCCCAGCCTTCGAACCAGCTGACGGTGTGCTTCATGAAATTGGCATCGTCGCGCTCGGGATAATCCTCGTGCATGTGCGCGCCGCGGCTTTCCTTGCGGGCATTGGCGCTTTCGATGGTGCACACCGCCTGGCTGAGGAGGTTGTCGAGCTCGAGCGTCTCGATCAGGTCCGTGTTCCAGATCAGCGAACGGTCGGTGACGTGGACGTCCTCCATCCGCTTGTTGACCTGCTGCATCAGTGCAGTGCCTTCCTGCAGCAGCTGGGTGTCGCGGAACACGGCAGCGTGCTTCTGCATCGTCTTCTGCATGTCCATGCGGATCTGCGCAGTCGGCGATCCGCCCTTGGCGTTGCGGAAATGATCGAGGCGCGACAGCGCCAGATCGGCCGCATCCTTGGGCAGCGCCTTGTGCGGGCTGCCCGGCTTGATCGTGTCGCGCAGGTGATGGCCGGTCGCGCGGCCGAACACGACGAGGTCGATCAACGAATTCGAGCCCAGACGGTTCGCGCCGTGCACCGAGACGCACGCCGCCTCACCCACGGCATAGAGGCCGGGGACCACGGTGTCGGGGTTGCCATCCTTGATGGTGACGACCTGGCCGTGATAATTGCAGGGTATGCCGCCCATATTATAGTGCACCGTCGGCACCACCGGCAGCGGCTGGCGCGTCAGGTCGACGCCCGCGAAGATCTTGCCCGTCTCGGTAATGCCCGGCAGGCGCTCGGCCAGCACCTTCTCGTCGATATGATCGAGATGCAGGTAGATATGGTCGTTTTCCTTGCCGACGCCGCGGCCTTCGCGGATCTCGGCGGCCATCGAGCGGCTGACGACGTCGCGGCTCGCCAGGTCCTTGGCCGAGGGGGCATAGCGCTCCATGAAGCGCTCGCCTTCGGAATTGGTGAGATAGCCGCCCTCGCCGCGCGCACCTTCGGTGATCAGCACGCCCGCGCCATAGATGCCGGTCGGGTGGAACTGCACGAATTCCATGTCCTGCAACGGCAGGCCCGCACGCAGCACCATCGCGCCGCCATCGCCGGTGCAGGTATGCGCCGAGGTGGCGGAGAAATAGCAGCGGCCCGAACCGCCCGTTGCCAGAACCACGGCATGGCTGCGGAAGCGGTGGATGGAGCCATCCTCCATGCAGAGCGCGATCACGCCGCGGCACACGCCGTCTTCCATGATCAGGTCGATGGCGAAATATTCGATGAAGAAGTCCGAATCATACTTCAGCGACTGCTGGTAAAGCGCGTGCAGCATGGCATGGCCGGTGCGGTCGGCAGCGGCGCAGGTGCGCTGCACCGGCGGGCCTTCGCCCATGTTCTGCATGTGACCGCCGAACGGACGCTGATAGATGGTGCCGTTGTCGTTGCGGCTGAACGGCACGCCCGCGTGCTCGAGCTCATAAACCGCAGCGGGCGCTTCGCGCACCATGTACTCGATCGCGTCCTGATCGCCCAGCCAGTCCGATCCCTTGACGGTATCGTACATGTGCCACGACCAGTGATCGGGAGAGTTGTTGCCCAGGCTGGCCGCGATGCCGCCCTGCGCCGCCACGGTGTGGCTGCGGGTGGGGAATACCTTGGTGATGCACGCGGTCTTCAGGCCCGCCTCGGCGCTGCCCATGGTGGCGCGCAGGCCCGATCCGCCCGCGCCGACGACAACCGTGTCGTACACATGGTCGATGATCTTATAGGCTTCGGTCATCAGCTTGCAGCTCCGGCAAAGGCAATGCGCGCAACGGCGAAAATGCCGAGGGCGGCCCCGGCAACGGCGTAGAAGTTGAGCAGCAGGATCACGCCGAACTTCGTGCCATGGTCATGCACATAGTCCTCGACGATGACCTGCAGGCCCAGGCGCAGGTGATAGAAAACGGTGACGATCAGCAGGATCATCGCGGTGGCGGGCAGCGGCGCGGAAAGCCAGGCCGTGACGGTCGCATGATCGAGCGCGGGAAGGCTGACCAGCGAGGCGATGAACCACAGCATCAGGATGAGATTGCTGACCGCGGTGACCCGCGCCATCACCCAGTGATGCGTCCCCGTTTTGGCGGACCCCAGCCCGCGAACCTTGCCAATTCTGGTGCCACTTCCCATGGTCGACTCCCAGCGCGGGCCCCATAGCCCTGTCGCGCTCTTCAGATAATTCAAAAGATCAGGCGAAAAAGATGATCGCCCACAAAAACGCCGTCAGCACGATCGACAGCACCGGCAGCAGCGCCGACCAGCGGTTGTTGTTGTCAACCTCATAGCCCGCGCCGATATCCAGCACGAAATGGCGAAGGCCCGAGAGCATGTGCTGGAAGAAGGCCCAGGACAGGCCGACCATCAGCAGATAGCCGATGGGGCTGGTGGCCCAGCCGACATACCAGGCATAGGCTTCCGGCCCGCTGGCAAGCGCCATCAGCCAGCCGACGAGCAGAATCCCGCCGATCACGGCCATGCCGTCGCCCGTTGCGCGATGGAGGATCGAGACCAGCATGGCCGGGCCCCAACGCCAGATGGAAAGGTGCGGCGACAGCGGCCTGCCCGATGGTTTTGCCATGGTCTCCCCCGTTTAAACGATCGTGTTCATAAGCGAATTTGCGTCCCGCGCCTGTTTAGCCGATTGCCCACGTGATGCAATTGCTGATTGTGCGCGCTCCATTGCAGGCCCGGCATCGCGCTGCGCGGCAATGCGGCTCGAGCGGGCGCAGCAATAACCCGGCGTTAACCATGTGCGCATATGCCGATGGCTGAAGCACCCCAGAAGCCAAGAGGACGCCATGGCAGACCCCCATCAGGATTCGAAAGGCAGCGCCGAGTTCAGGGAACTCTACCAATCCGTGGCGCACGAACTTTCGATCAGCCAGCGCCTGGCCGCCTTCGATGCTGCGGGCGATCTGCCCCGGTATGCGCGCCGGGCGCTCGACCTGCTGGAAAAGGATCAGGACGAGATCGCACTGGCCTTCTGGGACAATTACTGCCGCATCGCCAATCTTGCCAGCAAGGGTCGCGATCTCGAAACGCTCAAGCAGCGCCATGTGGAATCGAGCCGGATCTACACCCGCGAGAAAATGGCCCGTCTGGACGGCCAGACCTGGGTGGAAATGGCCTTCACGCATGCGCTGGCGGCCAGCAAGCTCGGCGTCCCGATGTGGCAGTTGCTCGCCGCCAATGCGCATACGCATGACTTTGCGATCAACCGGATGCGCGAGCGGCTGAACAACGACATGGACGAGTTTCAGCCACTGGCGCGCGCTACCGCGCAGGTGATGGTGATCGAGGCGGAGATCATGTCGTTCGCCATCAACGCGATGACCCACCGCGAGGCGCAGATGGTCCGCACTGCGCAGACCGCCAGCTTCAAGCAGACGGTCGATGGCGAACTGCAACAGGCATCGCATCTGGGCAGCGGCCTCAAGAATCAGGTCGTCAACGCATCCGAAGCCGCGCGCCAGATGCTGGGCCGCTCGTCCGAGGTCGCCGCCGCAGCCGAACAATCCGCCATTGCGATGCGCGAGGCAGCGCAGACCGCCGCCGGCCTGATCCGTGCGATCGAGGAAGCCCGCAGCGAGGTCGAGGTTGCCGCTGACGTCGCCGAGCGCGCCTCTCGCGAGGCGGGCCATGCGGTGGCGAGCACGCAGACGCTCTCGACCCATGCCGAATCGATCGAATCGATCCTCAGCCTGATCCGCGACATTGCGGGACAGACCAATCTGCTCGCGCTCAACGCCACGATCGAGGCGGCGCGCGCGGGCGATGCCGGGCGCGGCTTTGCCGTGGTCGCGCAGGAAGTGAAAAGCCTCGCCAACCAGACCGCGCGCGCGACCGACGATATTGCGCACAAGATCACCGCGATCCAGCAGGCCACGCGCGACACGGTCGCCTCGAACGATTCGGTGCGCGCCACGGTCAGCGAAGTGCAGTCGAGCGCCGACCGCATCCGCGAGGCGATGGAAATCCAGGCGCAGACCGTGACGATCATCACCGCCGCGGTCGACGAGACCGCGCTGGCGGCCGATTCGATGTCGAATACCATCGGCACGATCCGCATCGACACCGAAAGCCTGGCGAGCGAGATGGACAAGGTCGGCGCCGGGTTCAGTCATCTGCAGAACCAGCTGGTCGAACTGCGCAACCGGTCCGATCGCTTCGCGGTCGAGATCGGCCTGGCCAAGAGCGCCTGACGCCGCCAAATCGCGTTGCAGCGATGGACCGCGCCTCAGCGCGGCGATATGCTGACGCGCATGATCAGCGTCGAACAGAATATTCTCGTCACCGGCTCCAGCCGCGGCATCGGCCGCGCGATTGCCGACCTGCTCCACGAAGCCGGCCACCGGGTGGTCGGCCATGCGAGCCGTCCTTTCCCCGATGACAGCCCCGATGCGCCCGAATGGGACGTGGTGGTAGCCGATTTTAGCGATTTTCGCGGACCCGACCTGCTCTGGCAGGAGGCGATCGATCTGCTCGATGGCCGCATCGACGTGCTGATCAACAATGCTGGAATCTTTGTCGCCAATCCGATCGACCGGGGCGATGCCGAATGGCTTGCCGCCTGGGACGAGACGATGACGATCAACCTCACCGCGAGCGCGCAATTGTGCCGCTTTGCCGTGCAGCATTTTCTCGACCACGCCAATGAAGGGCGCATCGTCAACATCGCCAGCCGCGCCGCCTATCGCGGCGACAGCCCGGCGCACTGGCATTATGCCGCGTCCAAGGGCGGCATGGTGGCGATGACCAAGTCGATCGCGCGCGCCTATGCGGGCCATGGCATCTATGCCTTTGCCATCTGCCCCGGCTTCACCATGACCGGCATGGCGGAAGACTATCTTGCCAGCCGCGGCGGCGACAAGCTGCTCGCCGACATCCCGCTGGGCCGCGTCGCGATGCCCGACGAGGTCGCCACCATGGCCAGTTTCTGCGCCATCGACGCGCCGCCCTCAATGACCGGCGCGGTGCTCGACGTGAACGGGGCGAGCTACGTTCGGTAAGAGGTTTAATGCCTTCCCGTCACCCTGAACTCGTTTCAGGGTCTATTTTGCCGGATGGAGCTTCGGCTGGTGGGGCGCGATCGGTCCTGAAACAAGTTCAGGATGACGACTGGGGCAAGCACTGGCCAACATCGCCGCCGCACTTTAAGGCCCACCGGAACGCAACCCACAAGGACCCCCGCATTGGACAACTGGAAAGTCACCATCCCCTGCACGCTCGCCGAGGCGCAGGCCGTGACCGAGGACATGACGCTCGAAGACAGCGCATTCGGCAGCCCCAGCCTGGTGGCGAGCGAGGTCGATGCCTATGCCGATCCGCAGGCACCGGGCAGCTGGGCGCTACATGCCTATTTTACCGAGGAGCCCCAGGCCGAGTGGATCGAGACGCTGCGCGGTCTTGTCCCCAGCGCGACAGGGGTGGCGCTGAACGCGGAATTGCTGCCCGACGAGGACTGGGTGACGCTGAGCCAGGCCGGGCTCGAGCCGATCCGTGCCGGGCGCTTTCATGTTCATACGCCCGAAATGCCCGCCTCCGACGAACCGGGCGTGCGCAGCTTCGAGATCCCCGCGAGCCTCGCCTTCGGCACCGGGCACCACAACACCACGCGCGGCTGCCTGATGATGCTCGATTCGATGCAGGCTGCGGGGCTGCGCGTCACCAACCATATCGATATCGGCACCGGCACCGGGCTGCTCGCCTTTGCCGCGATGCACCTTTGGCCCGAAGCGCGCGCGATCGCGAGCGATATCGATCCGGTGTGCGGCCCGGCGGTCGAGCATAATGCTGCGGCCAATGGCCTTGCAATCGGCGACCAACCCGGCGAACTCGCCATGGTGATTGCCGAGGGGCTGGAAGATGCCCGGCTGCAGGCGCGCGCACCTTATGATCTGGTCATCGCCAATATCCTGGCCGGTCCGCTGATCGACCTCGCGCCCGATGTTGCCAACGTCACCGCACCGCAGGGCCATGCGGTGCTGTCCGGACTGCTCGGCACACAGGCCGACGCGGTTTCGGCAGCCTATCGCGAACAGGGCTTTACGCTGGAAGAACGGCTGGACCTCGGCGATTGGACGGTATTGCGGTTGTGCAAGAACGGCGTGGCCTGATTCGCAGGCCTTTTGGCTGCAGTCCGTTCTCCGGCTTTCGCCGGAACGCGGGGCTCGAATCCTCTTGCTTGAGCCTTAGCTCGTCACCCCCGCGAAGGCGGGGGTCCCGCTTCTTCTGGAACGTCCTGCAAAAGCGGGATTCCCGCGTTCGCGAGAATGACGGGTGATGCTGAAAAAGGCGCGCACCCTGCTCGCCTGGCTGGCGCTGATCGCAGGCCTCGTCTTTGCCGCGGGCGAGATCGGCGGGCTTTGGGGCACCAACACGCAGTGGCGCGCGCCGAAAGACGGCGTGACCATCTATGTCGAGACCAACGGCTTCCACACCGGGTTCATCCTGCCCGCGCGCGCAGAGGGGATCGACTGGCACCGGCTCTTCCCGCCGACCGACCTCAGCGACAGCCGCTATCACGCCACCGGCGCGACCGATCATGTTGCGATAGGCTGGGGCGAGCGCGATTTCTACTTGAACACCCCCGATTGGCGGCAGCTCGACCCCGCGACCATGGCGCGCGCCGCGATCGGCAGCGACGCGACGCTCATCCACATCTATCACATGAACCGCCCGCAAGAAGGCCGCTATGCCCGCAAGCTGGTGATCAGCCATGCCGCCTATCGCCAGCTTGCCGACCGATTGATGACGGACATTGCCTTTCCCGAGCGCGGCCCGCTGAAACCCATCCCCGGCTATGGCGGCGACGATGTCTTCTACCGGGCACATGGCCGCTATTCGCTGGTGCACAGCTGCAACGCCTGGACCGGCGACCATCTTCGCGCCATCGGCGTGCGCATCGGCGCATGGACCCCCGCCGAACATCATGTCATGCGCTGGTTTCCCGAAGTTTCGCCTCCAGAAACAGCCGCTCCGCCCACGCCGGACTGAGCGCCAGCGCCTTGCGATAGGCCGCTGCCGCGCCTTCGCGGTCACCCATTTGCGCGAGGAGATGCGCGCGCGCCGCCTGCCAGGGGCGGTAGCGCTCGATCTTCTCGTCGCCCAGCGCCTCGATCGCAGCTAGCCCCGCCTCTGCCCCCTCGACCCGCGCGAGCGCGATTGCGCGGTTGATCGCCACGACAGGCCCGGGGCGCAGCTGGATGAGCAGATCATAAAGCTTCAGGATCGCCGCCCAGTCGGTCCGCCCCTCGGCCTTGCGCCGCGCATGGGTCAGGTGGATCGCGGCCATCAGCTGGTACGGCCCGCTGCGCCCGAGCGCCGCAGCGCGCTGCATGGCCCGTGCCGCCGAGCCGATCAGCCGGTTATCCCACAGGGTGCAATCCTGCTCGCTCAGCGGGATCATCCGCCCCGCTGCATCGACCCGCGCCGCGCGCCGCGCCTCGCCCAACTGCACCAGCGCAGCCAGCCCCAGCACCTCGGGATCGTCGGGCAGCAGTTCGGCGAGCATGTCGGTGAGCCGTAGCACCTCGGGTCCCAGATCGGCGGTCGGCTCGCTGCCCGCGGCATCCTGAAACGCCAGCGCATAGCCGATTTCCAGCGTCGCCAGCACCGATTGCAACCGCTCGGCCCAGAGATGCGGCGGTGGGGTTTCGAACGGCACGCCCGCCTCGCGGATCTTGGCCTTGGCGCGGGTCAGTCGCTGGGCCATGGCGGGCGTCGCTACCAGGAAAGCTGCCGCGATCCGCTCCGTCGGCACGCCGCAGACCACGCGCAGCGTCAGCGCGGCGCGCGCCTCGGGCGCAATCGCGGGGTGGCAGCAGATGAAGATCAGCCGCAGCCGCTCGTCGGGAATCTGTTCGTCGAACAGCGAGACGGTATCCATGTCCTCGCCCTCCGCCGCTTCGGGCTGTGCGGCGATCAGCTCGGCCAGCCGCGCCTTGCGCCGCAGCCGGTCGATGATCCGCCGTCGTGCCGCCACATGCAGCCAGCCGCCGAGATTGCCGGGCGGCGGCGCATCGGCGAATTGGCGCATGGCAAGCTCCACCGCATCGGCAAAGCCGTCCTCGGCCAGGTCCAGATCGCGGAACCGCGCCGCCAGCGCCGCCACGACGGCGGGCCGGGCCGCGATGATCGCCGCGCCCAGCCCGGCCGAGGTCATGCGTCGGGGCCGCTCATCGGCCAGACCGGGCGGATCTCGAGCGCGCCCTTGGGGATCGGGATGCGCTTGGCCCATTGCAGCGCCTCGTCGAGATTGGCGACATCGATGATGTAGAAGCCGCCCAGTTCCTCATGGCTTTCGGAAAACGCACCATCGTGGATCTGGTGCTCGCCCATGTTCCAGCGGATCGTCGTCGCGGTCGAGGCGGGCTTGAGCCGCTCGCCCGAATAGCTCACCCCGGCGGCGACCAGCGCCTCGCCCAGCGCCATGTGCGCCGCCAGCGTCTCGGCGAGCAGCTTCTCGCCCTCGGGGCCGGCATAGACGCTCTCGTCTTCGTGGATCATCAGCATGTACTGCATCATCATGTCTCCTCATCCGAACGGCCCAATGCGCGTTCTGCCCCATGACGAACGGTGAAAGCAGGATTCGACAGCCGCCGATCTTTTTTTCGGCAGGACGAGTCGGACATGATCGCAGGCTTCAGGCCGATGCCATGATCGCCGCCCACTCCGCCTCGTCGACCACGCGCACGCCGAGTTCCGCCGCCTTCTTGAGCTTCGATCCCGCGCCCGGCCCCGCCACGACCAGATCGGTCTTGGCCGAAACCGAGCCCGCCGCCTTGGCCCCCAGCCTTTCGGCCTGCGCCTTGGCCTCATCGCGGCTCATCGTCTCGAGTTTGCCGGTGAACACGATGGTCTTGCCCGACCATTCGGTCTCGCGCGCGGTCGAGACGAAGGCGGCAGGGCGGACCTCGGCGATCAGATCGTCGAACACTTGTGCGTTATGCGGTTCGTGGAAGAAATCGCCCAACGCCTCGGCGACCGCTGGGCCGATACCGTCGATCGCGGTGACTTCCGCTGTCGCCTCGATGCTGCCTTTGGCGAGCCTGCGCCCGATCGCACCCACCGCCTCGGCGCTGCCGAAGCATTTGACCAGGTCCTTCGCCGTCACCGATCCGACATGGCGGATGCCGAGCGCGAACAGGAAGCGGCCCGGGTCCGCGCCGCGCCGCGCCTCGATGCTGGCGAGCAGATTGTCGACCGACTTTTCCTGCCAGCCCTCGCGCGCCAGGATCGCGCTGCGGTGCTGCTTCAGCCGGAAGATATCGCCCGGCAGCTTGATGAACCCCGCGTCGAGAAACTCGGCGATCGTCTTTTCGCCCAGCCCGTCGATGTCAAGCGCGGCGCGGCTGACGAAATGCTTGAGGCGTTCGCGCTGCTGCGCCGGGCAGATCAGGCCGCCGGTGCAGCGGACATCGACCTCGCCCTCTTCCGCCACCGCCTCGCTGCCGCATTCGGGGCAGTGATCGGGGAAATTGTAAGGCTCGCGAACCTCGTCGCGCGTCAGGTTCTCGACCACCTGCGGGATGACATCGCCCGCGCGCTGCACCAGCACCCGGTCGCCGGGGCGCACGCCCAGCCGCGCGATCTCGTCGCGATTGTGCAGCGTCACGTTGGACACGACAACGCCGCCGACGGTGACGGGGGTAAGCCTGCCCACCGGGGTCAGCTTGCCCGTCCGCCCGACCTGGATGTCGATCGCCTGCAGCGTCGTCTCGGCGCGTTCGGCGGGGAATTTGTGCGCCAGCGCCCAGCGCGGCGCCTTGGCGACGAACCCCAGCCGCGCCTGCCAGTCGAGCCGGTCGACCTTGTAGACCACGCCGTCGATGTCATAGGGCAGATCGGCCCGCCGCCGTTCGATCTCGCGATAATGCGCGAGCAGATCGTCGAGCGTCAAGGTCCGCACCAGCAGCGGCGAGACCGGCACCCCCATCGCGGCGATCGCCTGCATCACCTCGTGCTGCGTCGCGCCCGGCACGTCGCTCGCCACGCCCAAGCCGTGCGCCAAGAATCGCAGCGGTCGCGCGGCTGTGACCCTGGCGTCCTTCTGCCGCAGCGACCCGGCGGCGGCATTGCGTGGATTGGCGAACAGCTTCTCGCCCCGCGCCTCCTGCGCCGCATTCAGCGCGGCAAAGTCCTGCTTGGACATGTACACCTCGCCGCGGATTTCGAGGATGTCGGGCACATCAATGGCCCTCTCCCCTTCAGGGGGGAGGGTTGGGAGGGGGGCCTGCGCAGAGGTCGGCGATTTCCCCTCTCCCTCCACCGCTTCGCGGCTCCCCCCTCTCCCCTCAAGGGGAGAGGGCGTAAGCCGCTCGGGAATATCCGCAATCGTCCGCACATTGGCGGTGACGTCCTCGCCCACCTCGCCATCACCGCGCGTCGCGGCGCGCACCAGCACGCCCTGCTCGTAGCGCAACGAAAGCGACAGCCCGTCGATCTTGTCCTCGGCGGTGAACGCAAGCACCTCGCTCTCGGGCAGCGCCAGATAGCGCCGCACGCGCGCGACGAACTCGGCAATGTCCTCGTCCGAAAAGCCGTTGTCGAGGCTCATCATCCGCTGTTCGTGCCGCACCTTGGCGAGCGGCGAGGATTCGACCGCCGCGCCCACTTGGCGGTTGGGGCTGTCGGCGCGGATCAGATGCGGAAAGGCCGCTTCCAGTTCGTTGTTCCGCCGCACCAGCGCGTCATAATCGGCATCCGAGATCTCGGGCGAATCCTCGGCATGATAGAGCCGGTTGTGATGCGCGATTCTCTTGGCGAGCCGCTGGAGTTCGATTGCGGCTTCGGCTTCGGAGAGATTTTCAGCGAGGCTGCCGGTCATGATGTCTGTATCTTTCGTCGATAGAAGGCGGCGTGGCTGGCTGGATCATTCAGCCAGCGCCGATGCCATTCGGGATTCATCTCGGCAAGCATGCTGTCCTGCCGCGCCAGCAGCCGGGGTGCGAACTCGTCGAAATGGCTGATCCCGCGCGCCACTTCCTCGCTCGCCATGTAATAGGTGACCTGATCGGCGACCCAGTAGAGAATCTCCTCCAAATCCTGGGTCTGGCGTTGGCCATAGGCCTGGCCGCGATCATAGGTGGCCATGTGAAAGCCGCGATGATCGACCTCAACATAAGGTGTGTCATTGTCGCGCGCGTAAGAAATTGGCAACAGCCGTTCAGCCCACCCATGCTGCCCCGCCAGGTTGCGGACGCGCTCGTGAAGGTCTTTCGTGGTCATGCCTTTGAAGATCGGGGGCGGCGCTGGGGCTGGCGGCAGCACAAGGCGGGGGGCAGCAACCGCCTCGGGAGCTTGCACAGGCCCGGCCGCCTCCACCTTGCTGCGCCGTCGCAGCATCAGGACAATGGCCATGCCCAGCAACCAGATGATCGCCCACGGGATGATCCCCAGCCCGATAGCAAAGCCGATCGTAGCCTGCACATTGTCCGGGCGAGTAGCCGCATCACCCGGTTTGCGCGCCATTTCCTCTATCAGCACCGCCGCCAGAACGACCAGTGGCGATAGGAACCAAAGCACGGCGAGCAGCCACAGCCTAGCACGGCTGGCGCGAACGATGAGAATGATGGGTACTACGAACAGCACGAGGACGGTGCCGAGCAGTGGAAGCACCTCGCTCATGCCGCCAAACCCGCCATCACACCCCCTCCAGCAACCGATCAGCCTGCGCGCGCGCCTCGGGTGTGATTTCCGCGCCGGAGAGCATGCGCGCGATCTCTTCCTTGCGGCCGGCATCGTCGAGCGTGCGCACGCCGGTGCGCGCGACCGTGCCGTCCGATGTCTTGGCGATCAGCAGGTGCTGGCTGCCGCGCGCGGCGACCTGGGGCGAGTGGGTGACGACCAGCAGCTGCGTGCCGCGCGCCAGCCGCGCCAGCCGCTCGCCGATCGCCGAGGCGACCGCGCCGCCGACGCCGCGATCGATCTCGTCGAAGATCATCGTCGCCGCCCCGCCCTGCTCGGCGAGCGCGACCTTGAGCGCGAGGATGAAGCGCGACAGCTCGCCTCCGGACGCGATCTTCATCAACGGCGCGAAATCGCTGCCGGGGTTGGTCGAGATGAGGAATTCCACATGGTCCTTGCCCGAGGCGCCCCAGCGCGCCTCGTCAAGCGGCTCGACCAAAGTGCGGAAGCGCGCGGCATCGAGTTTCAAGGGCTTCAGTTCCGCCATCACTGCCGCATCGAGCGCGATGCCCGCCTTGGCCCGCGCTGCGCTCAGCGCATCGGCGGCGGCGACATAGGCTTCGCGCGCCTTGTGCCGCGCCCGGTCGAGCTCGGCGACATTCGCCCCGCCCGATTCGAGCGCCGCCCAGTCCGCCTGCATCCGTTTCAGCAGGTCGGGCAGCAGGTCGCCCGCGACGTTGTGCTTGCGGGCGAGTGCGCGCAGATCGAACAGCCGTCGCTCGAGCTCGTCGAGCCGCACCGCATCATAGGTCAGCGCCTCGGATGCCGCGCGCAGCTTGGCCTCGGCATCATCGGCCTCGATCATCGCGCGGTCGAGCGCCTCCATCGCCTGATCGAGCAGCGGATGCTCTTCGGCGATCCGGCCGAGCTTGCGCGCCGCGCCGCGCAGCAGCGCCAGCGCGCCCTTCGATCCCTCGAAGGTCTCGAACAGCTCGGCGAGATCGCCCGAAAGCCGCTCGCCCTTCTGCATCGCGGCGCGCTCGCCCGCCAGCTCCTCTTCCTCGCCCGGTTGCGGGCCGAACGCGGCGAGTTCCTCCAGATTATGCTCGAGAAGCTCGCGGTCGCGCATCGCGCTCTCGATCGCCTCGCTCGCCGCCGTGAACGCGCGCTCGGCCGCCTGCCACTCGCGCCACGCGGCGGCGACGCCCGCGACGTCGCAGCGCCCGAAACTGTCGAGCAGGTCGCGATGGCCTTTGGGGTTGATCAGCCCGCGATCGTCGTGCTGGCCGTGAATCTCGACCAGCATCGCGCCCAGATCGCGCAGCAGCGCGGCGGACACCGGCTGGTCGTTGACGAAGGCGCGGCTGCCGCCATCGGCGCGCACCTGCCGCCGGATCAGCAGCGGTTCGCCCGGCTCCTGCGCGATGTCGTTATCGTGGAGCAGCGCGGCGACGCCGGCATGATCGCCCGGATCGAACCCGGCGATCACCAATGCGCGCTCGGCCCCCTGGCGCACCAGCCCGCTATCGGCGCGCGCGCCCATGGCGAGGCCCAAAGCATCGAGCAGGATCGACTTGCCCGCCCCGGTCTCCCCGGTCAGCACGCCCAGACCGGCGCGAAAGTCCAGATCGAGCGCCTCGATCAGTACCAGGTCACGAATGGCGAGCGACAGCAGCATCCCCGTGCTTTAGACCATAGCATGAACATCTGGAAACAGGCTTTTTGGTCGGGCGGGCGCAACGGCAGGTCGCGGGCATCCGTATATCGGCACGCGGGACATTGACTTGTCCCGACACTGGCCATAGCCCGAGCAAATGGGGCAATACTGCGCAAGGATGACGACGCCGGGATGACCCTTTTACTGCAAATTTCGCTGTCGAGCGTTGCACGATGAGCCTTTCCGCGCTGCCCTTTGCGCTGGCACTGGCGTCGCTTCAGACGGGGGGTGCAGAACCGGCACCCATCGCAGCGCCGATCGAAGCACCGGCAACACCTGCCGCCGCGCTGCCGCCTTGCCCGGCCATCGACCAGCTCGCTGCTGCTCCTGCCGAAACACCAGCCGCCGCTGCCGCCCCTGCGCAGGATGGCGCCATCGTCGTCACCGCGCGGCCCGATTCGCAGCCGGGCGACCCGATGCTGCAATTGAACGCCCAATCGTTCGAGGTCGTGCAGGATGTCGACGAGGCCCTGGTCGGCCCGGTGGCGATGGCGTACAAGGACGCGGTGCCCAAGCCGGTGCGCCATGGCATCCGCAAC
This sequence comes from Blastomonas ursincola, assembly GCF_013607875.1. Classification (GTDB taxonomy): domain Bacteria; phylum Pseudomonadota; class Alphaproteobacteria; order Sphingomonadales; family Sphingomonadaceae; genus Blastomonas; species Blastomonas ursincola. The sequence goes on along the minus strand of NZ_VDES01000002.1, from coordinate 592,381 downwards.
TTCCTGCGCAACCTGACCGAGCCGATCGTAGCGCTCAACTTTCTGCTGCAACTCAAACCCGGCAAGGCCGCCGAAACCGTCGGACGCTTTGCGATCAACAGCACCATCGGTATCGGCGGGCTGTTCGATGTCGCCAAGCGCGATCCCTTCAAGCTGCCCTATCGCCGCAACGGCTTTGCCAACACGCTCGGCTACTACGGGGTGGAGCCGGGGGCCTATCTGTTCCTGCCATTGATCGGGCCGACCACGGTTCGCGACCTGGTGGGCGGAACGATCGACGGGCTGCTGCTGCCGACCGTGGTCGGCGCGCCGTTCAACGACCCCTATTTCACCCTGCCCGCCGCGACGCTGAGCGCGCTGCAGGGACGCATCCAGATCGACGAGCAATTGAACGCGCTGCGCAACCAGAGCGGCGATCCCTATATGGCCGCGCGCGATTTCTACCTGAAGCGCCGCCAGGCCGAGATCGATGCGCTCAAGGGCAAGGTGCAATATCCCGATGCGGATTTGCCGTTCGTCAATCCGGGCACCGGCGGGCGGATCATTGTGCCGGTGACGCCGGTAATGCCTGTAGCACCGGCGGCGAACTGCGTGCCGGTGGGGTAAGAACCAGCCCCGAAGCGCTTCACCACCCCCGCTCAGCCTGAGCCTTTCGAAGGCTCGGCGCGATCGTCTGCCCAAATAACCACCGTCATCCTGAACTTGTTTCAGGACCCATCGTGCCCCAAAAGCCGAAGCCGCGTGGGGAGAAATGGGCCCTGAAACAAGTTCAGGGTGACGGTTGATAACAACGCCGCCTGCGTACCAAAGCCCCCTCCCTCGCCAGGGAGGGGCCGGGGGTGGGTCGTCAGCGCGCAGGGTGGCTGAACGACTGCCCCTAAAGAAGAGAGGGCATTAGGCTCACGCCCCCTGCAACAGCCCTTCCTTGGCGATCTTGTCGCGCCACACCAGCGGGGCGAGCTGGTGCACGTTGTTGCCTTCGCTATCCACCGCAACCGTCACCGGGAAGTCTTTGACCTCGAATTCGTAGATCGCCTCCATGCCCAGATCGTGGAAGCCGACCACGGTGCTGCCCTTGATCGCACGTGCGACCAGATAGGCTGCACCGCCAACCGCCATGAGGTAAGCGCTCTTGTGGTCGCGGATCGCCTCGACCGCCGCCGGGCCGCGCTCGGCCTTGCCGACCATCGCGAGCAGGCCCTGTTCCAGCATCATGCGGGTGAACTTGTCCATGCGCGTCGCGGTGGTGGGGCCTGCGGGGCCGACGATCTCCTCGCCCACCGGATCGACCGGGCCGACATAATAGATCACGCGGCCGCGAAACTCGACCGGAAGCTCCTCGCCCTTGGCCAGCATGTCCTGGATGCGCTTGTGCGCCGCGTCGCGCCCGGTGAGCATCTTGCCGTTGAGCAGCAGCCGGTCGCCCTGCTTCCAGCTCTGCACGACCTCCGGCGTCAGATTGTCGAGATCGACACGGATCGCCGCCTTGTCGGGGGTCCAGTTGACATCGGGCCATTCGTCGAGCTTGGGCGCTTCGAGATAGGCCGGGCCCGAGCCATCGAGCGAAAAATGCGCGTGGCGCGTCGCGGCGCAATTGGGGATCATCGCGACCGGCTTGCCCGCGGCATGGCAGGGCGCGTCCATGATCTTGACGTCGAGAATGGTCGAAAGCCCGCCCAGCCCCTGCGCGCCGATGCCGAGCGCGTTGACCTTGTCGAAAATCTCGATCCGCATCGCTTCAATGTCGTTCTGCGCCCCGCGTTCCTTGAGCGGGCCCATGTCGATCGGCTCCATCAGCGCCTTCTTGGCGAGCAGCACCGCATGTTCCGCTGTGCCGCCGATGCCGATGCCGAGCATGCCCGGCGGGCACCAGCCCGCGCCCATCTGCGGGATCATCTCGAGCACCCAGTCGACGATATTGTCGCTGGGGTTCATCATCTTGAACTTGGACTTGTTCTCGCTGCCGCCGCCCTTGGCCGCGACATCGACATGCACGTGATGGCCGGGCACCATCTCGACGTGCAGCACGCAAGGGGTGTTGTCCTTCGTATTGCGACGCGTGAACGCGGGATCGGCGAGCACCGAGGCGCGCAGCTTGTTGTCCGGGTGCAGGTACGCGCGGCGCACGCCCTCGTCGACAATCTCCTGCAACGAGCGCGAGGTGTCGTCGAGGCGGCAGTCCATGCCCCATTTGACGAACACGTTGACGATTCCGGTATCCTGGCAGATCGGCCGATGGCCCTCGGCGCACATGCGGCTGTTGGTGAGAATCTGCGCGATCGCATCCTTGGCCGCGGGCGACTGCTCCGCCTCATAGGCCTTACCCAGCGCACGGATATAGTCCATCGGGTGGTAATAGCTGATGAACTGCAGCGCGTCGGCGACGCTCTCGATCAGGTCGGCGGCTTTGATGGTCACGGTCATGGCATTCCCCCGGAAACTGGATGCGCTCTCGTGGCGCGGGCGGATGAACTGGGACCGTCTCTATTGTGGGCGTAACGCTATCGCAAGCCGGGGCACAAGGGAATGTGCTTCGTCGCCTCCTGCACCACCATCCGGCGCGTCATCCACAGCCCTCAATTTGCCGTGCACAAGCCTGTGGAGAGGAAATTGTGGGCAAGCCGCATTTGCCCTCTTGCGATTTTTCGGACCGGCTTTTTTCCGCGCGTCGCACCGCATCAGTCCGGTTGCACCAGCGACGAATGGAATCCCACGCGCGACGAACGGTTGGCCTAATTAACCATTTACCCTCTTGCGCCGGAATCAGGAAACGGCACTATAGGTAGTGGGACATGCGGACGGGGCATACCAATACCAGTGGTTGAAACGAAGCGCGGGGGCAGACATGGGCCTTCACGTCAAGGGCGTTTTGCCTCTTTCGGGCCTTCTGTTGGGGATAAGTTTTCCCCCGTCGCGGGCCACAAGATGCTATACGGGACGCTTGCGCCCCGAGTCGAACAATTGCGGAACAAAGTTTCCCATCAACGGTCTTACGGGGGCGTCATGGATTTCAGAGATACGGGCAAGGGTAGCGCAGACAATATGGGTGAAGCAGATGTACTCGACGCAGCCGCAAAGGCAGATTCAGGCGCAGGCGCAAGGATTGCGTCGGCAGAGCCCAACGCTGCGGAAATGGCGCTGATCGCCATGGCCGCCACCCAGGCTGCTGCCGCCACCAAGCCCGCCGAGGCTCTGGACAGCAAGACCGTCGCCGCGCGCCGGTTCAACGTCGTGACCGACAAGAGCCGCGACGATCTGCTCACCGATTTCGGCAAGGAAACGCTGGAAGACCGCTATCTGCTGCCCGGCGAATCCTATCAGGACCTGTTCGCGCGCGTCGCCGATGCCTATGCCGACGATCAGGAGCACGCCCAGCGGCTCTATGATTATATCTCGAAGCTGTGGTTCATGCCCGCCACCCCGGTGCTGTCGAACGGCGGCACGGGCCGGGGCCTGCCGATCAGCTGCTATCTCAACAGCGTCGACGACAGCCTGGAAGGCATTGTCGGCACATGGAACGAGAATGTGTGGCTCGCCTCGCGCGGCGGCGGCATCGGCACCTATTGGGGCAATGTGCGCGGCATCGGCGAGCCGGTCGGCCTCAACGGCAAGACCAGCGGCATCATCCCGTTCGTGCGCGTGATGGATTCGCTGACGCTGGCCATTTCGCAGGGCTCGCTGCGCCGTGGTTCGGCGGCCTGCTATCTCGACGTGTCGCATCCGGAGATCGAGGAGTTCCTCGAGATCCGCAAGCCGTCGGGCGATTTCAACCGCAAGGCGCTCAACCTGCACCATGGCGTGCTGCTGACCGACGAGTTCATGGAAGCGGTCCGCGACGGCGCCGAGTTCAACCTGCGCAGCCCCAAGGACGGCAGCGTGCGCGGCACCGTCAATGCGCGCGCGCTGTTCCAGAAGCTGGTCGAGACGCGTCTGGCGACCGGCGAGCCCTATATCGTGTTCAACGATACCGTGAACCGCATGATGCCCGCGCATCACCGCGAGCTGGGCCTCAAGGTCTCGACCTCGAACCTGTGCAGCGAGATCACGCTGCCCACCGGCCGCGATCATCTGGGCAACGACCGCACCGCCGTGTGCTGCCTGTCCTCGCTCAACATCGAGACCTGGGACCAGTGGCACGACGACAAGCGCTTCATCGAGGACGTGATGCGCTTCCTCGACAATGTGCTGCAGGACTATATCGACCGCGCCCCGCCCGAAATGGCGCGCGCCCGCTACAGCGCTATGCGCGAACGCTCGGTCGGCATGGGCGTGATGGGCTTCCACTCGTTCCTCCAGGCGCGCGGCCTCGGCTTCGAATCGGCGCTCGCCAAGTCGTGGAACATGAAGATCTTCAAGCACATCGCGGCCAAGGCATCAGAGGCCTCGATGCTGCTCGCCAAGGAACGCGGCCCCTGCCCCGATGCTGCCGACCAGGGCGTGATGGAGCGTTTCAGCTGCAAGATGGCGATCGCGCCGACCGCGTCGATCTCGATCATCTGCGGCGGCACCAGCGCGTGCATCGAGCCCATTCCGGCGAACATCTATACCCACAAGACGCTCTCGGGCAGCTTCGTGGTCAAGAACCCGTATCTGGAAAAGCTGCTGCGCGAAAAGGCGAAGGATTCGACCAATGTGTGGAACTCGATCCTCGAAAAGGGCGGCTCGGTCCAGCATCTCGACTTCCTGAGCGCGGAGGAAAAGGACGCGTTCAAGACCAGCTTCGAGATCGATCAGCGGTGGCTGCTCGAACTGGCCGCCGACCGCACACCCTATATTGACCAAGCGCAGTCGCTGAACCTGTTCATCCCGGCGGACGTGGACAAATGGGACCTGCTGATGCTGCACTTCCGCGCGTGGGAGCTGGGCATCAAGTCGCTCTATTATCTGCGCTCCAAATCGGTCCAGCGCGCAGGCTTTGCCGGCGGCGTCGAGGCGGACAACACCATCGACGCGCCCAAGTTCGAGCTCGGCGAAACGACGGATTACGACGAGTGTTTGGCTTGTCAGTAGAATGGATGACAACTCGCATGTAGAGGCAGCAGCTGAAGCCAAACCTCTCAGAACAACTGCGATTGCGCTGCTATTCTTGGGGATACCGGCTTATATGGGAGCCCTTTTCTGGTTGGTTTTTACGTTAAATTATCCCAGAAACTACGGCTCCACCTGCCGCAGAAAATGCCTAATCGACTACTATTATTATAGTCCGCAACTGGTTCTAGATGGCGGCATTATGGAGCTTGGCCTATTCATATGCTTATGGATATTGCCTGCTCTGCTGATGATAAAATTTCTCGAAACTAAGCTTCAGCCTCGTCAAACCTGACTTTTTTAAAGCTATTTTCTTCGGAGCAACCTTATGTCCCTTCTCGAAGCCCGCACGCAGTACAAGCCCTTCGAATACCCTTGGGCCTATGATTTCTGGAAGCGCCAGCAGCAGATCCACTGGATGCCCGAAGAGGTGCCGCTGGGCGAGGATTGCCGCGACTGGGCGCAGAAGCTCTCCGACCATGAGCGCAACCTGCTGACGCAGATCTTCCGCTTCTTCACCCAGGCCGATGTCGAGGTGCAGAACTGCTATCACGAGAATTACGGCCGCGTGTTCAAGCCGACAGAGGTCAAGATGATGCTGACCGCGTTCAGCAACATGGAAACCGTGCATATCGCAGCCTACAGCCATCTGCTCGACACCATCGGCATGCCCGAGAGCGAATATGGCATGTTCCTCGAATATGAGGAGATGAAGGCCAAGCACGATTATCTCGCGACCTTCGGCGTCGACAACGACCAGGACATCGCGCGCACGCTCGCGATGTTTGGCGGCTTTACCGAAGGGCTGCAGCTGTTCGCCAGCTTCGCGATGCTGATGAACTTCCCGCGCTTCAACAAGATGAAGGGCATGGGCCAGATCGTCAGCTGGTCGGTGCGCGACGAGAGCCTGCACTGCGAAGGCATCATCCGCCTGTTCCACGCCTTCTGCGCCGAGCGCGGCTGCCTGACCAAGGCCGTCAAGGAAGACATTATCGACTGCTGCCAGAAGACGGTGCGGCTGGAAGATGCGTTCATCGACCTGGCGTTCGAACAGGGCCCGGTCAGCGGCATGACCGCCAAGGAGATCAAGCGGTACATCCGCTATATCGCCGACTGGCGCCTCAGCCAGCTTGGGCTCCCTGCGATCTACATGATCGAGGACCACCCCCTGCCCTGGCTCGCCCCGCTGCTCAACGGCGTCGAGCACGCCAATTTCTTCGAAACCCGCGCGACCGAATATTCCAAGGGCGCAACCCGCGGCAACTGGAACGACGTCTGGGCCGCCTTCGACAAGCGCCAGAAAAAGAGCGCCGCCAACGAAGTCGCCGTGATCGACGACAGCGAGGACATGTTCAAGCAGGCGGGGATTGCGGCGGAGTAATCTCGATGACCACTCGGGATGCGTTGAAAATCTGGATCGTCGAGGCTTTGTCAGCTCTCGGCCCCTCAACCGTCCCGAGGATTGCCCAGCACATCTGGGAGAACCATGAAGCCGAGCTGCGTCAGTCGGGCGATCTTTTCTATACTTGGCAGTATGCCATGCGCTGGGCGGGCCAAATACTCCAGAACGAGGGAAAGCTGAGCAAGGCCGGACCCGGCAGAACCTGGATGCTCATCTAGGATATTCCGATGCCGGTCATCTCGACATTCTTCGGCATCATCATCCGCATGTATCACAACGACCATGCGCCGCCGCATTTCCATGCCAGCTATCAAGGCTTCGAGGCGCTGATCCGTATTGCGGACGGTTCGGTTTATGCTGGCACCCTGCCCAACCGCGCCTTGAGGCTGGTGCAGGACTGGACCGCGCGCCATCAGCGCGAATTGCTCGAGAATTGGCAGCGCGGCGTCGATCTGCTACCGATGCAACTGATCCCCGGAGCAGATTTCGATGATTAAGCTCTCCCATTGCAAGCCTGTCGGCGATCTGCGCCTGAGCCTGAGTTTCTCGGATGGCACGACTGGCATCTGGGATGCCGCTGATCTGCTCGGCAGCAAGGATACGCCGCTGACCATCCCGCTGCGCGATCCGGAGGCTTTTGCGAGGGCCTTTATCGACAATGGCGCGCTGGCCTGGCCCAATGGTCTGGAACTCGCGCCATGGACCCTGCATGCAGAAATGAAGTCAGCGGGCCTGCTCAAGGGTCAGGCGGCCTGATCCCAGCCCTTTCGGATCAAATTCAGCCTCCTTTGCTCCGTTCTCGATCAAACCTAGCGCATGCCATGCGCCTCGACCGGCTAGGCTGTAACGAGGAAAGGAGCCTCGATCATGCCCAGCTATATAGTCAACACGCAGCAGCAGGCGAATGGCGATCATGAGGTGCATAACGCCACGACCGGTTGCCCTTATATGCCCAACATTGCCAATCAGCTCAGCCTTGGCGTCCACGATACCTGCCATGGCGCGGTGGCCAGGGCCAAGCAAACTTATTGGCAGTCGAACGGCTGCTTCTATTGCTGCCCGGCCTGCCACACCAGCTGACCTACCCCCGCTCCCCCATCGTGATCAGCCGTATCCCCGCGCGTTGCGTCACATAGCTCCACAGCCAGTTGACGACCACCACGGCGCGGTTGCGAAAACCCGCGAGGAAGCCGATATGGACCGCGCCCCAGAGCCACCAGGCGGGCGCGCCGTAGAGGCGGAGCCAGCCGAAATCGGCGACGGCGCTCTTGCGGCCGATGGTGGCAAGGCTGCCCTGATGGCGATAGACGAAGGGGGTGTCGGCGGGCCGTCCGCGCAGTTCCTCGCCGATCAGCATCGCCACGTGCCTGCCCGCCTGCTTGGCAGCGGGCGCGAGGCCGGGGACGGGCTTGCCCGCCCAGCCGAGGCTCGCCGCCGCATCGCCGATCACGAACACATTGCCCATGCCCGCGACGCGCAGGCACGGATCGACCGTCACCCGGCCCGAGGGATCGGTGGCAGCATTCAGCCAGCGTCCGGCGGGCGAGGCGGCGACGCCCGCGGCCCAGAGCACGGTCTCGCTCTCGATCGCCTCCTCGCCCATCAGCACGCGCTCGGCCTCGATGCCGGTCACACGCGCATCGAGCCGGATCTCGACCCCGAGCCGTTCGAGCGACCGCGCCGCCTCGGCGGACAATTCGGGCGGAAAGGCGGGCAGGATGCGGTCGGCGGCCTGGACCAGGATCACCCGCGCGTCGGCGGGATCGATGCTGCGATATTCATGCTCCAGCCCGTGCCGCGCGAGCTCGGCGATCGCGCCGGCGAGCTCGACCCCGGTCGGCCCCGCGCCGATGATGACGAAATTGAGCAGCCGCCGCGCGCGCGCAGGATCGCCGCAGCTTTCGGCCTTTTCGAACGCGCCGAGCAGCGCGGCGCGCACCGCGATGGCATCTTCCACGCGCTTGAGGCCGGGGGCGAAGGGCGCCCATTCGTCGCGGCCGAAATAGCTGTGCGTCGCGCCGGTGGCGAGCACGAGATAGTCGTAAGCGAGCGCGTTGCCGCCAAAGCCGATGGTGCGCGCTAGCGTATCGACCCGGTCGACCTCGCCGAGCAGCACGCGCACATTTCCATCGGCGCGGAACAGCTGGCGGATGGGGATGGCGACGTCGGCGGGCGAGAGCGCGGCGGTGGCGATCTGGTAAAGCAAGGGCTGGAACAGATGGTAGTTCTGCCGGTCGATCAACGTGATCCGCACCGGCAGGCGGCGCAGCGCGAGCGCGCAGGCGAGCCCGCCAAAGCCGCCGCCGACGATCACGACATGCGGCCAGTCCAAGGGCACCATGCCGGGCCGCGCGTCGCGCAGCACGTTCGCCTGCAGCCAGGCCGCCACCGCCGCGTCGATCGAGGCGCGCCCGCTGCCATGAGCGATGAACAGCGCAAGGGTCGCCATCGCCAGCAGCGGCAGGCCCGCGCCATAGCCCATCAGCATCGCCCCCTGCAGCCCCAAGATCGCGAGCAGCGACACGAGCGGCATGGCGAGCCCGGCGAGCATCAGCAGCGCATAGAGCCCAGCGCTGGCAGGCGGCAGCGCGGCGAAGCTGGCGAGCGGCAGCAGCACCTGCGGCTCGGGCAAGGCGAGCCATCCCGCCTGCACCGCCAGCGTCAGCGCCAGCCAGAGGCGCAGGCCGGCGAGATACCAGGGCGCGGCATGGCGGGTGAGCCAATCGCCCGCGCCGACCAGCTGGGGCGCGAGCGGCACCGCGCTGCCCTTGAGCCCGCGCGCGAGCAGCCGGTCGAGCGACAATGCCCCCGCACCGCGCAGAGCATACCAGCCCATCAGCGCGATGGTGAACAGTTGCGTGTCGGTCGGCAGATAGCCGAGCTGCGCGACGAGCATCAGCGCACCCACCGCGATCGCCGCGCCGCGCGTCATCAGCCCCAAAGCGAGCAGCAGCGAACCGCCGAGCTCGATCGCGAGCCCCAGCGCGGCGGCATAAGGTGGCGACATGAAGCTCACCGGATATTCTTGGCTGGCCAATGCGAGCGCGCGCTCCCAGTCCATCAGCTTGACCAGGCCCGAGGCGAGCAGCCCCTGCGCGATGACCAGCCGCACGACGAGATCGAATACCGGCCGCGCCGAGGCGATCAGCGCGGCATAGAGCTTCAGCCAGACGCGCAAGCTGATGCGCAGCACCGGCGGCAAAGGGCGCGCCTGTGGTCCCGTCGCCGAGCCCTGAATTCCGACAGCTTCCATCCCCGCGCATCCCGATAGCGTGCACCCGCCATCAGGTTCGCCGGGTTGGCCGGATCGTTACATGGGCGCGGCGTCCGGCTCAGGCACGCGCAGCGTCGCGAGCGCGGCCATTGCCAGCACGGCGGCAGCGAACGCCATCGTCCAGACCGGCTCGGTCGGGAAGAAGGCCTTGAGCAGGCTGCCCATCACCGTCGCCACCAGCAACTGCGGCAGCACGACGAACACGTTGAACAGCCCCATGAAGATGCCGAGCTTCGACTGCGGCAGGCTGGAGGCGAGGATCGCATAGGGCATGGCGAGGATCGACGCCCAGGCGATGCCGATGCCGATCTCGCTGACGATCAGGAGCTGCGCATCGTGGATGAACAGGAAGCTTGCAAAGCCTGCCGCGCCGCAGAGCAGGCACAGCGCATGCGCGCGCACCTTGCCGATGCGCGCGGCGAGCCAGGGCAGCAGCGTCAGCGCCGCGATCGCCGCGATGCCGTTATAGATCGCGAACAGCACGCCCACCCAGTTGCCCGCCGCGTTATAGGCGGGGCTCGACGCATCGGTCGCGCCGAACGCGGTCTGCGCGACGACGGGCGTGGTGTAGATCCACATGATGAACAGCGACGACCAGCTGAAGAACTGCACCAGCGACAGCCGCTTCATGATCTGCGGCATGCCCGAGAAATCGCCGACGATAGCCCCGAGCAGGCTGTTGTCGCGGCCCGCACGCGCCATGCGGATCGCGATCAGGCTGGCAAGGCCATAGCCGGCGAGCAATCCGCCGAGCAGGTACAGCTCCTTCTCGAGGTCGAAGCTCCCCACCAGAACGACCACCACCACCCCGGCGGCGATCCAGGCGATCGCGCTGGTGAGCGTTCGCGTCGCCAGCGCACGGATCGGCTGGGCCTCGGGGGCATCGGGGGTTGCCTCGGCAAAGGCGCGCATTTCCTCCGGGCTGTATTCGCGCGTCGTGACGATGGTCCAGAGCACCGCGAGGAACAGCGCGGCGGCACCGAACCAGAAGCTGATCCGCACCGTATCGGGCACCTGGCCCGGGGGCGCGGTGTTGGCGATGCCGAGATCGGTGAGCAGATAGGGGAAGAGCGACCCCGCTACCGCGCCCGCGCCGATGAACGCGGTCTGGATGGCATAGCCCATCGTGTGCTGGTCCTTGCGCAGATTGTCGCCGACAAAGGCGCGGAACGGCTCCATCGAGATGTTGAGCGACGCATCGAGGATCCACAGCATCATCGCGGCGAGCAGCAGCGATTGCGACAGCGGCATGACGACCAGCGACAGCGCCGCGAGCACGGCCCCGGCGAGAAAATAGGGGCGGCGGCGGCCGAGCCGGGTCCAGGTGCGGTCCGAATAATGGCCGACGATCGGCTGGACGAGCAAGCCGGTGAGCGGCGCTGCGATCCACAAGGCAGGGAGGTTGTCGAGGCTTTCGCCGAGCGACTGGAAGATGCGGCTCATGTTCGCATTCTGCAGCGCGAACCCGATCTGGATGCCGAAGAATCCGAAGCTCAGGTTGAACAGCTGCCAAAAGCTCTTGCGCGGTTTTTCCGCGATCATGCGCCTCTCCCTGGATGTCCGCCTTATGCTCTTCGCGGGGTCCCTGGCCCGAACCGTGGCAGAGCGCCCGTCAGCGCACAACCGCAGCGCATACGTATACGTGGGGGGCCAAGCGTTCAGCCGCTCGAACCGCGCACGATCAGCTGGGTGGGCAGCATATAGGGCTCGACCGCCTGCCCGCGGATCTTGCGCAGCAGCGTATCGACCAGCGCCTCACCCGCGGCCTTCACATCCTGGCTGACGGTGGTGAGCGGCGGGTTGGTGAAGCTTGCCGCCGGAATGTCGTCGAACCCGACCAGCGCGACATCGCCGGGCACACTGAGGCCCTGCTCGGCGAGCGCGCGCATCGCGCCGATGGCGATCAGGTCGGACGCGGCGAAGATCGCATCGAAACTGGTGCCCGCCGCGATCAGCGAGCGCACCGCCTCGTGCCCCGCCTCTTCGGAGGTGACGGAATCGCGCTGCAGCGCCGGATCGGCCAGAAGCCCCGCCTCGTCCAGCGCATCGCGATAGCCGCGCCAGCGGTCCTCGAACTCGGGCGCGTGGCTCGATGCGGTGCCGATGAACGCGATCCGCTGGCGCCGGCGTTCGATCAGGTGCCGGGTCGCGGCATAGCCACCGCTGCGGTTCTCTGACCCCAAAGTGATGCCCGGCTCGTTCGCCATCGGCGATCCCCAGCGCACGAAATGCGTGCCCTGCGCCACCAGATGCGTCAGGCGCGCGCGATAGTCCTCATAGTCGCCATAGCCCAAAAGGATGATGCCATCGGCCTTGTGGCTGTCCTGGTAATCGACATGCCAGTCGCTGGAGAGCTGCTGGAACGAGATCAGGAGGTCGAACCCGGCGCGCGAGGCGGTGCGCGTGATCGATCCCAGCATCGCGAGGAAGAATGGGTTGATCATCGAATCGTCGGGCGTCGGGTCCTCGAAGAACAGCAGCGCGAGCGTGTTCGCCTGTTGCCGCCGCAGCGACGAGGCGTTCTTGTCGACCGAATAATTGAGCTGCGCGGCGATCGCCTGGATGCGCCGGCGCGTCTGTTCGCTGACCGCCGGATTGCCGCTGAGCGCGCGCGAAACCGTGGGCTGCGAGACGCCCGCCAGCTGTGCGATGTCGAATGAGGTTGGCCTGCGTCCCATCCTGCCCCTTAGCGTCAAGTCGCTTGCAAAACCGCGCTATTTCCGGGTCTTTGCGACCTTTCAGCCTGAATACGTATGCGTATGCCTTTTGCAATCGTGGTGCAAAGGTTATTCAAACTGCCGACCGGTTCACCTGAAAACCGGCGGCCCTGGACTTTTTCCAGACGCCAGAAATCATCCCCGCCATGTGCGTGCGGGGCCCCTGGGGAGAGTGATCATGAAAGCGATTTTTCGCGCCCGTCGACTGCGCCTTGCGTCCGGCCGCACCAGCCTTGCCGCCCTGTCCACCGCGCTGATGATCGGCGCTGCCAGCCCCGCGCTCGCGCAGAGCACGGATGCCGAACAGCCGCAGGGCACCGCCGAGATCGACGAGGAAGGCGGCGTCATCGTCGTCACCGGTTTCCGCGCCAGCGTCGAGAACTCGATCGCCGCCAAACGCGAGAGCAATTTCATCGTCGATATCGTCACCGCCGACGACATTGCGGGCCTTCCCGACGTGTCGATCGCGGAATCGCTGGCCCGTCTGCCCGGCGTGACCTCGCAGCGCACCGGCGGCCAGGCGAGCGCGATCAACATTCGCGGCCTGTCGCAGGACCTCGTTTCGGCAACGCTCAACGGCCGCGAACAGGTCGCCACCAGCGGCAACCGCGTGATCGAGTTCGACCAGTATCCGTCCGAACTGATAAACCAGGCCGCGGTCTACAAGACCCCGCTCGCCAGCCATATCGAGGGTGGCATCGCGGGCAAGGTCGAGCTGAAGACCGTGCGCCCGCTCGACAATGCCGATGCGTTCAAGGCGACCGTCAACCTGCGCGGCCTGTACAATGACCGCGCCAGCGAAAGCCCGGACGTCTCGTCTTATGGCTATCGCGTGTCCGGATCGGTCCAGGCCAAGCTGCTCGACGACACGCTGGGCATCGCATTGGGCTATGCACGGCTTTACCAGCCGAACGTCGCCACGCGCTTCGTCCAGTTCGACTTCCCGATCCCGGGCACCAATGGGTCCCCCACGCGCGACCTCAATGGCGACGGCGTTGCAGACTCGCTCAATTTCGGTTTCGAAGGCATCCAGTTCGGTGGCCGCGAGACGCGCGACGCGGCGATCGGCGTGATCCAGTGGGAGCCGAGCGATCGTCTCCGCGTGCTGATCGACGGCTATTATTCGCGCTTCAAGTCGGACGTGCAGCGTCGCGGCCTGCGGGTCGTCTCGCCGCAATCGGGCGACAACCAGTTCATTAACCCGGTGATCGCCAACAACGCGCTGATCGGCGGTCGCATCGTCAACCAGGTGGGATCGAACGGCTTCGGCTTCGGTCTCGGCACCGAGCTGGTCAATCAGGACGAAAGCCGCCGCGACGAGCTCTACACCATCGGCGGCAACCTGGCCTATGACTTCAGCGACCGCGTCACCCTCGCCGTCGATGTCGGCTATTCGAAGGGCACCAGCTTCTTCAACAATGCGGGCATCAACCTGCGCCCCTATGTCAACACGCCCACCGGCCTGCGCCGCGCCGATTCGATCCCCGGGCTGATCTCGGTCGACTATCAGCTCAACGGCACGCGGCTGCCGACCATCCGTTCGATCAGCTCGAACTTCACCGATGTCGATCCGGCTGGCGGCGGCTTCTTCCTCGACGGCCAGTTCCTGGTGCCGCAGGCGGACAGCGACGAGCTGTTCGCGACCGCAGCCGACCTGGTCATCCGCTTCGACGAGGCCAATTTCCTCGACGCGCTGCGCTTCGGCTTCCGCTATGCCGACCGCCGCGGCGACCGCCGGGTGACCTCTTTCAACACCTTCGGCATTCCCGGCAGCCCGCTGGCAGTGCCCGGCAATCTGGTCAAGCAGGCCGGCTTCTCGGGCGGCTATGCGGCGGCGGGCCTGCCCGGCTTTGCCGTGGTAGATATCGATGGCGCCTTCAATCTCGCCTTCGGCAATACGCTGGGCGTGCGGCAGCCGACCGACCAGATCGCGTTCGATTTCACCATCGACCAGAGCTTCCGGATCGATGAGGAAACGTACGCGGGCTATGCCCAGCTCGATTTCGATACCGAACTCGGCGGCCTGCGCTTCCACGGCAATATCGGCGCGCGCTATGTTCGCACCGACCAGAGCTCGACGGTGAACTTTGCCGACCCGAACCTGGTCGACAACCCCGCCACCCCGCCGCCGGCACGCGAGAACCGCCGTCCGGTGACGCGCGGACGCACGTTCAACGACTTCCTGCCGGCGGTGAACCTGATCCTCGACCTGTCGGACCGCGACATCCTGCGCATGAGCTACAGCCGCCAGATCTCTCGCCCGCGCTTCTTCGAGCTGCGCGGTTCGATCAGCGTCAATACCGGATCGGACGGCAACACCAGCGGCGGCGGCGGCAATCCCGAGCTGTCGCCCTATCGCGCCAACCAGTTCGACCTGAGCTATGAGCACTATTTCGGCAATTCGGGCGTGTTCGCGGTCAGCGCCTATTACAAGGACCTCGAATCGTACATCATCAACGGCACGATTCCGCAGTTCAACTATGTCGAAAACGGCATCATCCCGCCGCCGATTCCGGGCACCAACATTCCCGGCAACGCGGTGGGCAGCTTCTCCTCGCCGATCAACGGTGATGGCGGCTATGTCTATGGCTTCGAATTCCAGTTCTCCAAGACCTTCGTCGAATTGCCCGCTCCGTTCGATGGTCTTGGGGTTCAGCTCAACTATGCGTACAGCAAGAGCGACCTGGAATTCCCCAGCGCGACCAGCGGCGCCTCGATCAACCTGCCGCTGCCGGGCCTGTCCGAGCACGTGTTCAACCCGACCGTGTTCTACGAAAAGGCCGGCTTCGGGGCACGCCTCAGCACCCGCCATCGTTCGAGCTTCGTCAGCCCGCAGATCGGCATCAGCGAGCTCGTCCTGACCAGCGCCAAGGAAACGGTGATGGATGCGCAGCTTTCCTACCAGTTCCAGGAAGGCAGCGCGCTGCGCGGGCTCAAGCTGCTTGCGCAGGTCAATAACCTGACCGATGAACCGACCCGGACCTATTGGGGCAATGTCGCCCAGACGGGAACGATCCAGAATTTCGGCCGCACCTTCTTCCTGGGCGCGACGTACGAGTTCTGATCCGGTCACCAGTCGGGGGGCGGGTTTCCCCACCCGCCCCCCGTTATTGCGAATGAGGTAGGCGCACAATGCGACACTGGATGACGCTGGCCGGACTGGCCGCCCTGGCCGCTTCGGCCCCGGCCGCCGCGCAGGCGCCCGATTACAGCGCCGCCACCGTGCGCAGCCGTCCGCCGCAGGACGAGATCATCTATTTCGTGCTGCCCGACCGCTTCGCCAATGGCGATCCTGCCAACGATCGCGGCGGGCTGAAGGGTGACCGGCTGAAGACCGGGTTCGATCCATCGCACAAGGGCTTCTTCCATGGCGGCGACCTCAAGGGCCTCACGCAGAAGCTCGATTATATCCAGCGCCTCGGCGTCACCGCGATCTGGTTCGCGCCGATCTTCCAGAACAAGCCGGTGCAGGGCGAACCGGGCCAGGAAAGCGCTGGCTATCACGGCTATTGGGTGACCGATTTCACCAGGGTCGACAGCCATTTCGGCACCAATGACGAGTTCCGGGCCTTTGTCGATGCGGCGCACGCGCGCGGCATCAAGGTCTATATGGACATCATCACCAACCACACTGCCGATGTCATCTATTTCAAGGAGTGCGTCGGCCAGCCGGTCTGCGCCTATCGCTCCAAGGCCGATTACCCCTATTGGACCAAAGGCGGCCTGAACGGCGCGCGGATCAATGGCGGGTTCGAGGGGGACCAGGTGCGCTCGGCCGAGAATTTCGCGCGGCTGAACGATCCCGCTTATGCCTATACCCCGCAGCTGCCCAAAGGCGAGGAGCAGATCAAGGTTCCCGCCTGGCTCAACGATCCGATCCATTACCACAATCGCGGCAATACGAGCTTCTATGGCGAGGATTCGCGCTATGGCGATTTCGTAGGGCTCGACGATCTGATGACCGAGAGCCCGCGCGTGGTCGACGGGTTCATCGAGATTTACGCGAGCTGGATCGACCGGTTCGGCATCGACGGCTTCCGCATCGATACCGCGCGGCACGTGAACCCGGAATTCTGGGCGCGCTTTGCCCCCGCGATGCGCGAACGCGCCAGGGCCAAGGGCATCCCGAACTTCCACATCTTCGGCGAGGTCGCCAACGACGCGATGGACCCTGGTTTCCTCGCGCAGCACACCCGGCGCGACAAGCTGCCCGCGGTGCTCGATTTCGCCTTCCAGGCCGCGGTGCGCGACATGCTCACCGGCAAGGCCGGGACCGACCTGTTCGCCAGTCTGATCGCGGGCGACGTGCTCTACGAGGGCGGCGATGCGACCGCGCTCACGCTGCCCACCTTTCTCGGCAATCACGACATGGGCCGGCTCGGGCACATGCTCGACAAGGCCTTTCCCGACGCCAGCGAGGAACAGCGCCTCGCCCGCATGAAGCTCGCGCATGTGCTGATGCTGACCGCGCGCGGCGTGCCGACCGTCTATTATGGCGACGAGCAGGGCTTTACCGGCGACGGCAACGACCAGGACGCGCGCGAGGACATGTTCGCAAGCCGCGTCGCCAGTTACAACGACAATCGCCTCGTCGGGTCGGCTGCAACCACCGCAACCGAGAATTTCGATTCCGCGCACCCGCTCTATGCGCTGATCGCCGAGCTGGCGGCGATCCGCAAGGCGCATCCCCGGCTGCGCGACGGGCGCACCGTGCTGCGCCATTACGGCCCCAAGCCCGGCCTGCTCGCCTTCACGCGCGGCGAGGATGATGGCGAGGAAATTCTCGTCGCGGTCAACACCTCGGACCAGCCGGTGAGCATGAACGTAGAAGTCGGCTATCGCTCGCGCGCGTTCATCGGCCTGGCCGGCACATGCCCGACCACCGCCAGCGCGCCGGGATCGGTCGCCATCCGCTTGGCCCCGCTGGGCTATGCCGTCTGCCGCGCCACCCCGATCGACTGAGAGCCGAAACATGACCAAGCCGATCTGCGATACCCGGCCCGATACCGACAATGGCACCGGTGTCCCCCGCCCCTGGTGGAAGGGCGCAAGCATCTATCAGATCTATCCGCGCAGCTTTGCCGATGCGAACGGCGACGGCATCGGCGATCTCGCGGGGATTACCGCGAAGCTCGACCATATCGCCGAGCTCGGCGTCGATGCGATCTGGCTCTCGCCGTTTTTCCCCTCGCCGATGAGGGATTTCGGCTATGACGTGGCCGATTATTGCGGCGTCGATCCGATCTTCGGCACGCTCAAGGATTTCGACGCGCTGGTCGCGCGCGCGCACGCTCTCGGCCTCAAGGTACTGATCGATCAGGTGTTCTCGCACAGCTCGGACCAGCATCCCTGGTTCGTCGACAGCCGGTCTAGCGCCACCGCTGCCAAGGCCGACTGGTATGTCTGGGCCGATGCCAAGCCCGATGGCAGCCCGCCGAGCAACTGGCAGTCGGTCTTCGGCGGCCCTGCCTGGACCTGGGACGCGCGGCGCGGCCAGTATTACATGCACAATTTCCTGAAGGAACAGCCGCAGCTCAACGTGCACAACCCGGCGGTGCAGGCAGCATTGCTGGGCGTGCTGCGCTTCTGGCTCGATCGCGGCGTCGACGGCTTCCGCATGGACGCGGTCAATTTCGCGATGCACGATCCGCAATTGCGCGACAATCCGCCCGCGCCCGATACCGGCAAGCCGCGCACCCGGCCGTTCGATTTCCAGCTGAAAGTCTACAACCAGTCGCATGCCGACATTCCCGGCTTTGTCGAGCGGATGCGCGCGCTGATCGACACCTATGGCGACAAGTTCACCGTCGCCGAAGTCGGCGGCGACGATGCCGAGCGCGAGATGAAGCTGTTCACCGCAGGCGGCACGCGGTTCGACAGCGCCTATGGCTTCGACTTCCTCTATGCCGAGAAGCTGACGCCGCAGATCGTCGCGCAGGCGCTCACCGGCTGGCCTGACACGCCGGGCACCGGCTGGCCGAGCTGGGCGTTCGAGAATCATGACGCGCCGCGCGCGCTTTCCCGCTGGGCCGCGCCCGAGCATCGCGAGGCCTTCGCCCGGCTCAAGATCCTGCTGCTCGTCGCGCTGCGCGGCAATATCTTCCTCTATCAGGGCGAGGAGCTCGGCCTGCCGCAGGTCGAGATCCCGTTCGAGCGGCTGCAGGACCCCGAGGCGATCGCCAACTGGCCGCTGACACTGAGCCGCGACGGCGCACGCACGCCGATGCCGTGGCGCAGGAACGCCAACGACATGGGTTTCGGCAGCGGCGATCCCTGGCTGCCCTTCGGCGACGATCACGGTCCGCTCGCGGTCGACGCGCAGAGCGCCGATCCGGCCTCGCTGCTCAACCTCACCCGCGCCGCGCTCGCGCTGCGCAAGACGCATCCGGCGCTGGCAGTGGGGAGCATCGCGATCCTGCACTGCGAAGCGGACGTCCTCGCCTTCGAGCGGATCGAGGGCGACGAGCGCATCGTCGCCGCGTTCAACCTGTCCGCCGAACCCGCCGCCTGGCCCGCCGCGCTGCCCGCCAAGGGTGCCGTAGTGATGGCGGTCAATGACGCCGCGCCCGGCAGCCTGCCCGGTCACGGCGCGCTGCTCTTCACCCCCGACTGACCCCTGCCGGAGAACCCCCGATGCGATCGCTGCTGTTAGCCCTTCTCACCTGGCTCGCGGCGCTCGCCGCGCCCGCGCTTGCGCAATCGAGCCCCGTCGCGAGCGTCGCCTCGCCCGATGGACGGGTGCGGATCGACGTGACGATCGATGGCGAAGGCTGGGCCCAATATGCCGTCAGCCGCGACGGCAAGCCGCTGATCGCGCCCTCGCGCATGGGCTTCCAGTTCACCGATCAGGACGGTTTCGGCCGCAACAGCCGCTTCGTCGCCAGCGAGACCGCCAGCGTCGATACGCGCTGGGACCAGCCCTGGGGCGAGCGCAGGACCGTGACCGACCGGCATAACGAGCTGCTGGTCCGCCTCGTCTCGCCCGGTGCCAGCGACGCGCTCACCGACCGGCCGACCGATCGCCCGATCGCCATCCGCTTCCGCGCCTTCGACAACGGCATCGGCTTTCGTTACGAATTCGCCGCGCGCGCCGATGGCCGGCCGTGGCGCATCGCCGACGAGCTGACCGAATTCGTCATCGCCGCGCCCGGCCAGGCCTGGTGGATCCAGGCGGGCGACTGGAACCGCTACGAATATCTCTATCACGCGACCCAAATCGATCAGGTCTCCGCCGCGCACACGCCGATGACGGTGAAGCTCGCCGATGGCACGCATCTGGCGTTCCACGAGGCCGCGCTGGTCGATTATGCCGCGATGTGGCTCAAGCGCGTCGACGGCCAGCGCTTCCGCGCCACGCTCTCCCCCTCGAGCCGCGGCGCGAAGGTCGAGCGTACGGGCGCGTTCACCACCCCCTGGCGCAGCATCCGCATCGCGGGCAGCGCAGGCGGGCTGTATGACAATGATCTCGAGCTCAACCTCAACGAACCAAACAGGCTCGGCGACACCAGCTGGTTCACCCCGCACAAATATGTCGGCGTGTGGTGGGAAATGCACCTCGAGACCAAGAGCTGGGCGAGCGGGCCGAAGCACGGCGCGACCAATGACAATGTCCGCCGCCATATCGATTTCGCCGCTCGCCATGGCTTTCGCGGGGTGCTGGTCGAGGGCTGGAACAAGGGCTGGGACGGCAACTGGTTCGGCAATGGCCGCGATTTCGATTTCGTCCAGAGCTATCCCGATTTCGACCTGCCCGACCTTGCCGCCTATGCGCGCCAGCATGGCGTGCGCCTGATCGGCCATCATGAGACCGGCGGCAATATCGCGAAATACGAAAGCCAGCTCGGCGCGGCGCTCGATCTTTATGCCCGGCACGGTGTCGACGCGGTCAAGACCGGCTATGTCGCCGATGCGGGCGGCATCATCGCGCCGGGCGACCGCGCTGGCGAGCAGCGGATGGAATGGCATGACGGCCAGCGCATGGCGCAGCATCACCTCAAGGTCGTGCAGGAGGCCGCCGCGCGCCGCATCGCGGTGAACCCGCACGAGCCGATCAAGGACACAGGGCTAAGGCGCACCTATCCCAACTGGGTGAGCCGCGAAGGCGCGCGCGGGGGCGAATATCAGGCCTGGGGCACGCCGGGCAATGGCCCGAAGCACGTGCCCACGCTGGTGTTCACCCGAATGCTCGCAGGGCCGATGGACTATACGCCGGGCATCCTATCGCTGAAGGGGCGCGGCGGGCGCGATCTCGAATCGACGCTGGCGCGCGAGCTTGCGCTGTATGTGGTGCTCTATTCGCCGATCCAGATGGTCGCCGACCTGATCGAGAATCTGGAAGCGCATCCGCGCGAGCTGGCGTTCATCGAGAAGGTGCCGACCGACTGGGAGGAAAGCCGCACGTTGCTCGGCGAGGTCGGCCAGATGGCGGTGATCGCGCGCAAGGACCGCAACGGGCCCGACTGGTATATCGGCGGCGTTACCGACGACAGCGCGCGCGAGGCGGCGATCGACCTGTCCTTCCTACCCCCGGGCAGCACATGGCGCGCGCATGTCTGGCGCGATGGCGACAGCGCCGATTACCGCACCGAGGCGCGGCACCAGATCGTGATCGAGCAGAAGCCCGTCGCCGCCGGGGACACGCTGAACATCCGCATGGCACCGGGCGGCGGCTTCGCCATCCGGCTGGAGCGGCTGGGGCGGTGAGCGCCTGGCTGCGGCTCGCGCTGGCGCTGTTCGCCCTGGCGCTCGCGCCTGCGCTTCGGGCCGAGGAGACGCTGCGGGCCGAGGGTTCAGGAAGGCTGCTGCAATATGAGCGGATCGCGGCGGCCGGCCTGCCCGACCAGCGCCTCACCATCTGGCTGCCGCCGGGCTATGACGCCGGGGCGCGGCGCTACCCGGTGCTGTACATGCACGACGGGCACAATCTGTTCGACCGGCGCTGGTCCAATTTCGACAAGATCTGGGCGGCGGACAAGGCGATGCTGGCGGTCTCGGCCAGCGGCGCGATCGAGCCGCATATCATCATCGGCATCTGGGCACCGGGCGCGGACCGCTTCCGCCAGTATCTGCCGCGCGACATTCACGACGCCGTCTCGCCCGGCTTGCGGGCACGGATGGACGCGGCCGCCGGTGGCCCGATCCTGTCCGACGCCTATCTCGCCTGGATCGCAGGGCCGCTCAAGACCTGGGTCGATGCGAGCTTCCGCACCCGCCCCGGACGCGACGATACCGCGATCATGGGATCGAGCATGGGCGGGCTGATGAGCTGCTACGCCTTCCTCAATCGCCCCGACATTTTCGGCCGCGCCGCGTGCATCAGCTCGCACTGGCCGGCCATCGATCCGCGCGCGGTGGAGGGCGGCGATCCCGAGCTGATCGGGCTCTGGGACCGCTGGTTCGCCGAGAGGCTCGGCCCACCCGACGGCCGCCGCCTCTGGCTCGACCACGGCACCGCGACGCTCGACACCTTCTACGCGCCTTATCAGCAGTCGGTGGACGCCCGCATCACCGCCTCGGGCTGGCAGAAGGGCAAGGACTGGGAAAGCCGGGTGTACGAAGGCGCGGAACACGAGGAAAACGCCTGGGCCGCGCGCTTGCCTGAGATTATGGGGTGGTTGTTAAGGCGGGAGTGAGAGAGTAGCAGATCATGGGGGGGCATATCATGGCTCAGGACTTGCCATAGATAAAGTATCGACCAATCAGCAACAGATCCAATGCCATAAATGCTCCACCGACTACCAGCCGGAAATCAAACTGATTTATGCATTCGCCAATTGTTATCGATGAACCTGCAAGAAATAAACACAAAACTCCTGCAGCATGAGCTTTGCCCATAAAGAAATCTTTATTGCTAATACCTATATCGCCATATTTTCCTGAAATAAGTGAAACCCCACTTATAGTGCAAAAATGAAATACAAGAAGGGATATAAAAACCATAATCCGTCATTCAATCTTCCGGCTCGCGCCTCGTCGCCGAGACTGAGCAGCACTGTATCCGTGGAATGCTATCTCTCAAGATACATTTCCCACCCAATACAGGCGGAATAAATAACCATTGCCACCAATAGAATCAAGACTGATATCCAATAAATACTGCACCAGGAATTGAGCGATATTAGTACACATAGATTTAAACAAATTATTACAAACGATGCTAATCGCAATATAGAATTGTATTTAACAATAATATGAACAGACCTTGACTTTCCAGCCGATCTTACCACATCTTTCGGCACAGGCCTCCTGAAAGACACCTTGTTCCCAGCTAGACTGAGAATGAAAAATGTAAATATACAAACTAGTATGTAATTAATAATAAAAACCAATTAAAATAAATTTGGCACGACCCCGCCTGTTATGGGCCAAATCTTTAATATCGATGCACGGATTTTTGATATCATTTCGATTTTCTTCAAATTTCAATTGGCTTTCGCATCCCGATTTGACTGAATCCTGCCAAGAATTCCGAGCATTTTTACCCTTGGTATAAATCCTGCGTCAATCCCAATAGCATTGCCCATCAAAACATTCCCCCCCCCTATTGCCGCTGTTCGCGAAATCGAGCCGATCGCCCGTGCCGCTCCTGCGCTGCCAATAAAGGTTTTGCCCGCAGCAAACCTGCGACTGTCGTAGCTAGCCCAAGAAAACCGAGAACTTTTAATGAAGCAAACCTAGCCTTAGCAAGGTCATCGCTTTCATCACCACCAGCCCAGCCCCCCACATCCTAAGTTAACGCCCCCCGCCCCATCGCGGCGCATCGTTGTTCGTCCATCGAGGAGCAAACGACCATGCCTGCAAGATCCAAGGCGCAGCAGAAGGCGGCGGGGGCCGCGCTCGCGGCCAAGCGCGGGGACGCGCCCAAGAAGAGCCTCAAGGGCGCATCGAAGCAGATGGAGGAATCGATGTCCGAAAAGGAGCTGGAGGACATGGCCTCGACCAGGCGCAAGACGCTGCCCGAGCGCAAGGACTGAGCGGCGCGCATGCGCAGCAGCGATCAGGCCGAAGCCTGATGCTATATTACTGCGAAATATCGGAAAACTGGAGCGGGCGAAGGGATTCGAACCCTCGACCCCAACCTTGGCAAGGTTGTGCTCTACCCCTGAGCTACGCCCGCTCGGCGGCTGGTCCGGTGTGTCGGTCCAGCGGGTGAGGCGCGCAATTAGCAGCGGCTTTCTGGTCCGGCAAGCCCCTATTTGCGATTCGTGACGATTCCTTTTGCGGGGCTTGGCATATGCGGCTTGCGCACCATCTTGGGGTTTCGGATAAGGGCGCGCGACACAGGGGAGGACGCACCTCCCTGCAGGCCTATCGCGAGACCGCGGGCGCGCCGGACAGCAGGAGCATGGAACTTGGCAAGCATGGGTTTGACCACCGAAGAGCACAAGGCGGTCGAGGCATTCCGCAAGAATGTCGTCGAGCCTTCGATGACCAAGCTCGTGATTCTCGATTTCTGGGCGGAATGGTGCGGGCCGTGCAAGGCGCTGACCCCGGTGCTGGAAAAGATCGCCGCGCAATATGCCGACAAGGGCGTGGTGCTGGTCAAGGTCAATGTCGACGAGGAGCGCTTCATCGCGGCTCAGTTCCAGATCCAGTCGATTCCCACCGTCTATGCGATGTTCCAGGGCCAGCCGGTCGCCAACCTCACCAATGCGCGCACCGAATCGCAGCTGGCGGGAATCATCGACCAGCTGCTCGACAAGCTGCCGATCCAGGCGGGCGATGCCGAGCCGCAGGGACCCGATATCGCGCCGCTCCTCGATATGGGTGAAGAGGTGCTGGCCGAAGGCGATGGCGAGCGCGCGGCGGGCATCTTCGCGCAGATTCTCGACATGGCGCCGGATAGCGTCGCGGCGCTCGCCGGGCTGGTGCGTGCGCTGACCGCAGCGGGCAAGACCGCAGAGGCGCAGGCGCTGCTCGACGACCTGCCGCCCGAGATCGCGTCCGATCCGCTGCTAGAGCGCGCCAGATCGGCGCTGGCGCTGGTGGCGGACAAGGCGGATGACAGCGAGATCGCCGGGCTGCGCGCTGCGGTCGAGGCCGATGGCGACGATCATGCCGCGCGCTTCGACCTTGCGGTTGCGCTGTTCGCCGCCGGATCGCGCGACGAGGCGGCGGAGCATCTGCTCGCCATCGTGCGCGCCGACAAGGACTGGAACGAGGGTGCGGCGCGCGCGCGGCTGTTGCAGATCTTCGAGGCGGTCGGGCTGGAAGATCCCTGGGTGTCCGCCACGCGGCGCAAGCTTTCCGCCGCATTGTTCGGCTGAGGGCGATGGTAGCCATGGTCGCACAGCGCATCTCCCTGTTTCCGCTCACCGGGGTGATCCTGTTCCCCGGACTGCAGGTGCCGCTGCACATTTTCGAGCCGCGCTACCGCGCGCTGGTCAGCGATGCGATGGCGCGCGACAGGCAGATCGGCATGATCCAGCCGCGCGCGGCGGGCGAGCCTCCGCCGCTGTTCGACATGGGCTGTGTCGGCCGAATCATCGATGTCGAGGCGCTCGAGGATGGCCGCTACAATCTGGTGCTCGAAGGCTTTGCCCGCTTCCGCGTGCTGCGCGAGCTGGAGGTGACCACGCCGTTCCGCCAGATCGAGGCCGAGCTGATCGAGGAAAACGAGATCGACCAGGCGCTTTCCAGCATCGAACGCGCGAGTCTGGAGCGCGAATCGCAGCGCTTCGCCAACGCGCAGGGCTATAGCGTCGACTGGGATTCGGTGGCGCGGCTCGACGACCGCTCGCTGGTCAACGGCATCGCGCAGATCGCCCCGTTCGATGCGGCGGCCAAGCAGGCGCTGCTCGAGGCGGAAGGCCTGAAGGCGCGCGCCGACCTGCTGGTGCAGCTGATGCAGTTCTTCGGACGGCGTGACAGCGACGATCCCAGGGTGACGCTGCAATAACCTCCCTTGCCCTCCCCCTCGATGGGGGAGGGTTGGGTGGGAGTGAGTGCGCCTGATTGCGCAGCGGGCCCCGGGACGAAAGCGCAGCACCCGTCCGCACCATCACCCTCACCGCTGCGACTAGGCCGCCAGCGGCCAAGTCTCGCTGCCTCTCCCACCGAGGGAGAGGCTATTCCGCTGACCGAGCCTAGATAATGGCGCTCACCGCGCGCCTTGCAGCTTCTTCTGGCGGCGGCGCTGGACCGAGGAGCCGAGCCCCAAAGCCTCGCGATATTTGGCGACGGTGCGCCGTGCGATGTCGAAACCGCGCTCTTTCAGCATGTCGACCAGCTGGTCGTCGGAAAGGATGTTCTTGGCATCCTCCTCGTCGATCAGCGCCTTGATATGGCTCTTCACGGCGGAGGCGGAGACCGCGTCGCCGCCATCGGTCGACTGGATCGCGCTGGTGAAGAAATATTTGAGCTCGAACAGCCCGCGCGCGCAGCTGAGATATTTGTGGCTGGTGACGCGGCTGACGGTCGATTCGTGCATCTCGATCGCGTCGGCGACGCTGCGCAGCGTCAGCGGGCGCAGGTGCGTGACGCCGTTGCGGAAGAACCCCTCCTGCTGCTTCACGATCTCGCTCGCCACCTTGATGATCGTGCGCTGGCGCTGGTCGAGGGCCTTGACCAGCCAGTTCGCCTCGGCAAGGCATTCGCCGAGCCAGGCCTTGGATTTGGCATCGTGCCGCCCGCCGGTGAGCGAGACCGCATAGGAACGATTGACCAGCAGCCGCGGCAGGGTCGCGCTGTTGATTTCGATCACCCATTTACCCTCGCGCTCGACCACGAACAGGTCGGGCACCACCGCCTCGATCGACGATCCACCGAAGCGGCTGCCGGGCTTGGGATCATATTGGCGCAGCTCGGCGATCATATCGGCGAGGTCCTCGTCATCGACCCGGCAGATGCGCTTGAGCTGCGGCAGCGCGCCGCGTGCGAGCAGCTCGAGATTGTCGATCAGCCGCGCCATGCACGGGTCGTAGCGGTCCGCCTCCTTCGCCTGCAGCGCCAGGCATTCGGCGAGATCGCGCGCGCCCACCCCGGTCGGCTCGAGCGTCTGAACGGCGGCCAGCGCGGCCTCGACCTCGGCCAGCGGCACACCCAGCTGGTGCGAGACTTGGAGGAGGTCGCCGCGCAGATAGCCGTTCTCGTCGATCAGCTCGATCAGGTGCCGCCCGATGAACAGCTGCACGCCCGAAAGCACGATGCCCGCCTGCGCGTGCAGATGCTCGCGCAAGGACAGGTCATATTCGAGCGAATCTTCCCAGCCGTCACTGTCCGCGCCGCCGCCGGTGGCGATGTCGTTCATCGACAGCGCACCGTCGAGCCCGCCCGATGCTTCGCCCGTTACGCGCTCGGGACAGTCGCTGACGCTGTCATGGTGGAAGACCTCGCCATTGAGGTCCATGTCGAGCGGGCGGTCGATCTCGCCCATCCCGGCGCCGATCAGCTCGTCGCTGCCGATGGGTTCACCGTCAGAGGGCGGTGCGGCGGGCGCATCGAACACCGCATCGACGCCGCCGAGCTGGATGTCCCCGCCATTATCGTCACCGCCCAGTTCGAGCAGCGGATTGCGCTCCAGCTCCTCACCGATGAACGCCTCGATCTCGATGTTCGACAGCGCCAGCAGGCGGATCGCCTGCTGCAGCTGCGGCGTCATCACCAGCGACTGGCTCTGCCTCAGGTCAAGGCGTGGCCCCAGTGCCATCGGATCAGTCCCCAGCCCCCCGGCGTGCCATTACAAGGCGAAGCCTTCGCCCAGATACAGGCGGCGCACATTCTCGTCCGCCACCAGCGCCTCGGGTGTACCGGCGAACAGCACCTTGCCGTCATAGATGATGCAGGCGCGGTCGACGATGTCGAGCGTCTCGCGGACATTGTGATCGGTGATCAGCACGCCGATGCCGCGCGACTTGAGCTGCTTGATGAGGTCGCGAATGTCGGCGATCGACAGCGGGTCGATCCCTGCGAACGGTTCGTCGAGCAGGATGATCGAGGGGCTGGCCGCCAGCGCGCGTGCAATTTCGCAGCGCCGACGCTCGCCACCCGACAGCGCCATCGCGGGCGAGGACCGCAGCCGGGTCAGGCCGAATTCGTCGAGCAGCGTCTCGAGCCGCTCGGCGCGCGCTTCGACCACCGGCTCGACCAGTTCGAGTACCGCGCTGATATTCTGTTCGACCGTCATGCCGCGAAAGATCGAGGTTTCCTGTGGCAGATAGCCCAGGCCCAGGATCGCGCGGCGGTACATCGGCAGTTGGGTGATATCGACGCCGTCGAGCATGATGCGGCCCGAATTAGGCTTTACCAGTCCCATGATCGAATAGAAGCAGGTGGTCTTGCCCGCGCCATTGGGGCCGAGCAGGCCGAGCACCTCGCCCTTGGCGACCTGCAGCGACACGTCCGAGAGCACGACCTTCTTGTCATAGCTCTTGGCGATCGAGACGACGTTCAGGCCATCGCGCGACGTCGCCGGATCGGCCGCGGTACCGCTGAGCAGGCCCTGGGGGGCGACATCGTTCATTGTGACTTCCTGCAAACCTTTCCGGCGGCGCTTGGGCCCGTCGGTGTCTTGCCCCTCCCATAGCACGGAACAAGGCGATGAAAACCGGCGATAATCGCAGGATGGCAGGATTTATGCATGGAGGGTGTAGTGTCGCTTCCCTATTCGTCACCCTGAACTTGTTTCAGGGTCCATTTCACCCCAAGCGGCTTCGGCTGATGGGGCACGATGGATCCTGAAACAAGTTCAGGATGACGGAAGCGTGGATCGGCTGGAGCTCAGTCCCGCTTGGGCACCGAGAAGGTTCCCGACACGCGCCCACCGGCGCTGCCGGTCTGACCGGGCGCGCCACCAGCCGAGCGGCCGTCGACGGTCGAGCGACCCGTGGTCAGGTCGATGACCATGCGCCCGCCATTGAGCGTGTTGCCGCCCTGGCGCAGCGCGACATTGCCGATCAGCGTGATGATGCGCCGGTTGAAATCATAGATGCCGACATTGCCGCTGGCACGCTCTTCGCCCTTGGTGACGACGACGCCGCCATTCGCATCGATCCGCTCGATCTCGATGCCGCCGGCGTTGCGATAGGCCACGGTCATCCGCGCCGCCTGCAGGCGAAGGCCCGCCTGTGTGATGTCGACATTGCCCGACAGCAGCACGCGATTGGCGCGATCCTGCAGCTCGATCCGGTCGGCGGCATAATCGACCGGCGCATTGCTGTTGTGGTTCATCAGCGACTGTGCGGTCACACTGGCGGGAGAAAGCACCAGCCCGGCCATGGCGATGCCGCCAGCCGAAACCGCCAGCAGGGCGCGCCGCGCCCCCCCTGAAATCCTGCCCGAAAACCGCATGCTGCTTCCTGTCTTCCTCAAACCTGTCATGGCAGGCCGCCCTGGGTCATGCGCAGCCGTGCACGCCCTTCCAGCGTCACCGTGCGCTCGGCAAGGTTCGCCTTTAGCCGGTCGGCGCGGAAAGTGCCAGTCGGCAAGCGTCCGGTCACCTCGCCCCGGCTGACCATGCTGCGCTTGGGCAGATCGATATCGACGTCGCGCGTCACCATGCGGTAGCCATTGGCGCTGCTGAACTGGACCGGACCGACCACTTCGACCTGCTCGGTATCCATATTGTAATTGCCGCGCCCCGCCTCGAGCACGCCCGGGCCGTCCTTCAGCAGGATGCGCGCGGCCAGATCGTTCATCTCGACCACCGGATTTCGCGAGCTTTTCTGCACCGCCGATCCCGCCTCGAGCGAGAAGGGCCGGCCTTCGCTGTCCTGGCCGCGATACAGGGCCTGGGTCACGCGCATGCGTTCGCGCGCGATATCGACCTGGTTCTTGTCGAGCAGGAAGCTGACCTCGGTATTGCGCAGCAGCGGCGCGAGCGCGAGAAACGCGACCAGCACGCCGATCGCGGCGGGCAGGAACATGCCGAGAAAGCGCACCATCTTGTCATGGCTGCTGCCGGGCGCGGCGAACAGCTGGCGGCGGCTACGCATCTGATCGGCACGCTGGGTCATGGAACGCTTTTCAGGCCTGTGGACTGCGAACGCGCGACGAACGGGCGTTCTTCGGAAGGCGCGATATATTAGGCGTGCGCGAAAATATCAATTTCCGGCCAGCCGGCGAGATCGAGCTCGGCGCGTGCGGGCAGGAAGTCGAAACAGGCCTGCGCGATCTCGCGGCGCCCTTCGCGTACCAGCCGCGCGTCCATCGCCACGTGCAGCGCGTGCAGGAATCGCACGTCGCTCGCGGCATAATCGCGTTGGGCATCGTTGATCTCCGGCGCGCCCCAGTCGCTCGACTGCTGCACCTTGCTCAGCTCCTTGCCCAGCACCTCGCGCACCAGCTCCTTCAGGCCATGCCGGTCTGTATAGGTGCGGATCAGGCGCGAGGCGATTTTGGTGCAGAAGACCGGCGCGGCCATCACGCCCAGATAATGCTTGATCGCCGCCAGATCGAACCGCGCGAAATGATAGAGCTTCAGGCGTTCGGGATCGGCCAGCACGGCGCGCAGGTTCGGCGCGGCATATTCGCTGCCGGGCATGAAGCGCACCAGATGCTCGTCTCCGCGCCCATCCGAAATCTGCACCAGGCAGAGGCGATCGCGCGGGGTGATGAGGCCCATGGTTTCGGTATCCACTGCGACCGGGCCGGGTGCCAGCACGTCGGCCGGCAGGTCTTCCTCGTGAAAATAAACGCTCATGCTGTCTCGCCGTCCGTGTTTGTCGGCGATGCGACGCGCCGCTTTTCGCGCCCGTTGCGGGCCCAGATGTTCAAGGTTTCCACCATCGCAGAAAAGGCCATGGCGGCATAGATATAACCCTTGGGCACGTGCACGCCGAAGCCATCGGCGATCAGCACTGCGCCGATCATCAGCAGGAAGCCCAAAGCGAGCATGACCACCGTGGGGTTGCGGTTGATGAAGTTCGCAAGCGGATCGGCAGCGACCAGCATCACGCCCACGGTGATGATCACGGCGGCCATCATGATCGGAACCTCGTCGGTCATCCCGACGGCGGTCAGGATCGAATCGATCGAGAATACCATGTCGAGCGCGATGATCTGCACGATCGCCGCGCCGAAGCCGATCGCGGCCTTGCCCTTCTTGTCGAGCGCCTCGCCCGAGGGCTCGTCATCGACGCTGTGATGGATCTCCTTGGTCGCCTTCCAGACCAGGAACAGCCCGCCCGAAATCAGGATGAGGTCGCGCCACGAGAACTGCGTCTCGAAGGTCGGCTCACCATTCTGCCCGGGTGCGCCGGTGATGCCCAGATCGAACACCGGCGTGGTCAGCGAGACGATGAAGGCGATCATCGACAGCAGCGCTAGCCGCATGACCAGCGCCAGGCCGATGCCGGCGCGGCGCGCGGTCTGCTGCTGGTGCACCGGCAGCTTGTTCGAGAGGATCGAGATGAAGATCAGGTTGTCGATGCCGAGCACGACTTCCAGGATCACGAGCGTGACGAGCGCGGCCCAGGCGGCCGGGTCGCTCAAGAGCGGGATAATGCTGTCCATCGGCCCCAATTGCCGCAGCCATCGGGGTCTGGCAAGGCCTGCCGGATGCCCGCGGCACCGATTTTGCGGCAGGCAGAGCCGCGCGCTGCCCAGCGGCGGCGATCATCGCTGTGGCCCAGCCGCTTCGAACGTGCGGCAAAGCCACGATCACGGCCATTTATCGTTCGCCAAGCATCCGAATTTGGTTTAAGAGAATCACTGGAAGCGCGCGCCTTTTGCGGGCTCATCCTGTTGCGCAAGGCGGGAAATGCGATCTTCCACAGGTTTTTGGTCCGTGAAGGCCGGTGGCACTGTCGAAAAGTCGCCTGCTTCCATGGACTTGGGTTGGGGTGTTTTAAGATTTGCGCGGTATTCGTGGCGGCTGGCAGGGAGTCAGACAGGTTCGCCAGGATACTGGCCTGAATTTGAGTGATGGGGTTTACGTCCGCCCTGTTCTTGAGCGAGTGATCCAGGACGACATTGAAAGTGAATAGTTCGGCATGAGTTTTGACAGGGGTCGGCGCGGCGGCAGAGGCCGGGATAAACGCGACAGATTTGGCGAGGATGATTTCGACGCTTTTTCGCCTCCGCCTTCCTATGGTGACCGTGGTGGTTTCGGCGGCGGTGATCGCGGCGGCTTCGGCGGTGGCGACCGTGGCGGCTTCGGCGGCGGTGGTGGCGGTGGCTTCGGCGGCGGCCCGCGCGGCGGCGGCGGCGGTGGTGGTGGTCGCGGCGGCTTCGGCGGCATGCCCACCCAGGTCGTCGGCGAAGCCAAGGGCAAGGTGAAGTTCTTCAACGCGCAAAAGGGCTTCGGCTTCATCCAGCGCGAAGATGGCGGCGACGACGTGTTCGTGCATATCAGCGCGGTCGAGCGAGCCGGCCTGTCTAACCTGGCCGAAGGTCAGGGCCTGGAATTCACGCTGGTCGATCGCGGCGGCAAGGTCTCGGCGAGCGACCTCAAGGTCGATGGCGAGCTGATCCCCGTGTCCGAAGGTTCGGGCGGCGGCGATCGCGGTGATCGCGGTCCGCGCAGCGAGGCTCCGCGCCGCGAGCTGACCGGCGAGCGTGCCACTGGAACCGTCAAGTTCTTCAACGCGATGAAGGGCTTCGGCTTCATCACCCGCGACGATGGCCAGCCCGACGCGTTCGTGCACATCAGCGCGGTCGAGCGTGCCGGCATGGCAGGCCTCAACCAGGGCGACCGTCTGGAGTTCGACCTCGAAGTCGACCGCCGCGGCAAGCACTCGGCCGTCAACCTGGTCGCGCATAACGGCTGACCTGGGCTCCGCGCCCGACCGGGCCGGATGAGAGACATGAAAACCCCGCCTGCACCCGATGGTGCGGCGGGGTTTTTTGTTGGTTGGCTGTCAACAGATTTGCTGGCTACACGCCCAGCCATTCCAGCCCGTAGGGGAGATTGTCTGCAGCATAATCAACCTGCAGCACCCTTCTGCTCATCGGTGCCGACGCGACATCAGAGGCATGGAGGATAGGTGTTGCATAGGCCCAAACATCGCCCGCGCTTGCCAGACAAACAACCTGGCCGCATTTTGCAACGAGTTCGTCAATCTGATCGATCGCAACCCTGCCAAACCTGTGTGAACCCGGCGCGATGACAAGAGGTGCATTTGTAGCCGGAACATCGTCAATATGCGCTCTCAAGGTCACCATGCGTGCCAAAAGCTCGAACGGCGGGGCGACGTGGATCATGCCGTTCTTGACCGTCCATGGCCCAAAGCCAGGCGCCTCTTGTCGTTGCTTTACGCAGATCGTCCTGTCCTGGTGCCAACCAAGTGACCAGTTTGCCTCTGTGGACTTGTCGAACAAAATGGCCCTGACAGGCCGAGCACAGCTCCCCAATATCTGTTCGGCAATTGATCCCAAGGACCCATTGCGGGCCAAAACGGGTTCGAGCGCCGGGATGCGCCACAAACGAACGCCGGCTTGGCCTCGGGGGATTTCCGAAATGGCCGTCAGGACCTGATCCATCTGATTAGCCATGGCGGCTTTGAAAAGCAGCGCACCGCTCGTTACGAAATGGGATGCAGCTTTATTGTCCAGCATATTGCTTCTAAGCATGCCAACTCCCGAAGAGCAACGGCTGCCCACTTTCCGGCGGACGCAGGATGCACAGCGAGAGCAGATCGCCCCCGGCTGGACTCCGGCTTTCGCCGGAGAACGGATGGGTCAGCACCTAAGCCATTCCCCTTACCCGGTCTCCCGAGAAGGCGGGAGCCCACCTCCTGGCTGTGCCTCTGGAACAACCGGCAGGAGATGGGCCCCTGCCTGCGCAGGGGACCGGCTGGGGAGGGCACGATGGGGCATCGGTACGCCCTCCGCGCATTTTAATCAGTTGATTAAACCGTCAGCTCGTTTACCCGGCTTGGGCTAATCCATGAACGTTCCCGGGAGCCTTTTTCATGTCCCATCTGTCCGCCGCCGAAGTCGATGCGATTGCCAAGAAGGTCGAACGGTTCGTCCGCGATGTCGTCGCCCCCTATGAGCGCGATCCGCGCTGCGGCGCGCATGGGCCGTCGGAAGAGCTGGTGCTGGAGCTGCGCGCGCTCGCCCGCCAAGCCGGGGTGATGACGCCGCATATCCTGCCCGATGGCCGCCACCTCACCCAGGCGCAGACCGCGATCGTGCTGCAGAAATCGGGCCTGTCGCCGCTCGGCCCCGTCGCCTGCAACACCGCCGCGCCCGACGAGGGCAACATGTATCTGCTCGGCAAGGTCGGCAGCCCCGAACAGAAGGCGCGGTTCCTCAACCAGCTCGTCTCGGGCGAATCGCGATCGGCCTTTTTCATGACCGAACCGGCGGAGGAAGGCGGCGCGGGCTCCGACCCGTCGATGATGAAGACCACCGCGAAGCTCGACGGCAACCATTGGGTGATCAACGGGCGCAAGGCGTTCATCACCGGCGCGGAAGGCGCGAAGGTCGGCATCGTCATGGCGAAATCGGACGACGGCGCTTGCATGTTCCTGGTCGACCTGCCCGATCCCGCGATCCGCATCGAGCGCGTGCTCGACACCATCGACAGCTCGATGCCCGGCGGCCATGCGGTGGTCGAGATCGAAAACTTACGCGTCCCCGCCGACCAGATGCTGGGCCAGAGCGGCGAGGGCTTCAAATATGCGCAGGTCCGCCTCTCGCCCGCCCGGCTGTCGCACTGCATGCGCTGGTTTGGCGCCGCGACCCGCGCGCACGAGATCGCGAGCGATTATGCCTGCCGCCGTCATGCCTTCGGCAAGCCTCTGGTCGATCACGAAGGCGTCGGCTTCATGCTCGCCGAGAATCTGATCGATCTGAAACAGGCCGAGCTGATGATCGCGTGGTGCGCGGGCGTGCTCGACACCGGCGAACTGGGCACGGTCGAAAGCTCGATGGCCAAGGTCGCGGTGTCGGAAGCGCTGATGCGCGTCGCCGATCGCTGCGTGCAGGTGATGGGCGGCAAGGGCGTCAGCGGCGACACGATTGTCGAGCAGGTGTTCCGTGAAATCCGCGCCTTCCGCATCTATGACGGCCCGACCGAAGTGCACAAATGGTCGCTCGCCAAGAAGATCAAGCGCGACCACAAGCACGCGCAGGAAGGAGTGTCGGCATGACCCTGACCGCAGACCTGACCGGCCAGCGCATCCTCGTCACCGGGGCATCGAGCGAAGGCTTCGGCGCGCATTTCGCGCGGCTGCTGGCGAAGAGCGGCGCGCATGTCATCGTCACCGCGCGCCGCCTGCCCGCGCTCGAGGCGCTGGTCGAGGAGATCAGAAGCACCGGCGGCAGCGGCGAGGCGATTCGCATGGACGTCGCGGATCTCGCCTCGGTGCGCGAAGGGATGGCTGCGGCTGGCGCGATAGACACCTGCATCAACAATGCCGGCGTCGCGGTAACCAAGCGCGCACTCGACCAGACCGAGGACGATTACGACTTCGTAATGGGCATCAACCTGAAAGGCGCGTGGAACGTCGCGACCGAGGCGGCGCGCGGCATGCGCGAGCGCGGCGGCGGCAACATCATCAACACCGCCTCGATCACCGGATTCCAGACCGCGGCGGGCACCGGGCCCTATGCGGTGTCCAAGGCGGGCGTGCTGCACATGACGCGGCAGCTGGCGATGGAACTGGCGCGGTTCAACATCCGGGTCAACGCACTCGCGCCGGGCTATTTTCTCACCGATATCAACCGCGACCAGCTTTCGGGCGAAGCGGGCGAACCCTTGCGCAAGCGCATCGCGATGCGCCGTTACGGCGAGCTGCCCGACCTCGACGGGCCGCTATTGCTGCTCGCCTCGGACGCCAGCCGCTTCATGACCGGCAGCATCCTGACAGTCGATGGCGGGCATCTGGTGCACTCGCTGTAAAGCGGCTCAGCCGCTTTGCACGACGCTGAGCAAGTTGCCGTCGGGGTCCTGAAACCAGGCGACACGCGCCGCCCCATCGGGCGCGGTCCAGATGCCGAGCGCGTCCTGGCCGAAGCCTTCATAGAATTTGGGCGCGACGCCCCGGCTGGCCAGATGCTCCATGGTCTGCTCGATATCCTCGACCGACCAGCCGAGCGCCGGGTGCGGCGAGGCGGCATAGCCTTCCAGCTCGGTGATGCGGAGCACCGCGCTGCCCAGATCGAACACGGCGGCAAAGCCGTCGTCAGCGACAAACGGAAGCTGGAGCACGTCGCGATAGAAGCTTTCGGCGGCGCGGCGGTTGGCGGTGTTGATGAAGGTGACAGGCTTGGCGTGGGTGAGCGGCATGATGGCAACCCCTGCTAATGCGTCGCGATTCGTGATGGCGACATGGCATAGCATCATTCTGCGTCAAGACGCCAACCCTTCGCTTGACGCTGCCCCCGGGGCCGCGTCAAGGTCGCGCGCATGCCCGACAGTGCCAGCCCCCAAGCCACCATCCAGCTCGATCCGCAATGGCGCGAGGCGCTCGCTGGCGAGTTTGCCGCGCCTTACATGGCCGATCTCAAGCGCTTCCTGCTAGAGCGCAAGGCGGCGGGCGCGCGCATCTTTCCGCCGGGCAGCCACTGGTTCCGTGCGCTCGACCTCACCCCGCCGGACAAGGTGCGCGTCGTCATCCTGGGGCAGGACCCGTATCACGGCCCCGGCCAGGCGCATGGCCTGTGCTTCAGTGTGCGTCCCGGCGTGCCGGTGCCGCCCTCGCTGGTGAACATCTACAAGGAATTGCAGCGCGATCTCGGCATAGCGCTGCCGCGCCACGGCTTCCTGGAATCCTGGGCGAGACAAGGCGTGCTGCTGCTCAACGCGGTGCTGACGGTCGAGATGGGCGATGCCGGGTCGCACCAGGGCAAGGGGTGGGAGCAGTTCACCGATGCGGTGATCGCGCGGGTCAATGCGCTAGAACACCCGGTCGTGTTCCTGCTCTGGGGCAGCCATGCGCAAAAGAAGGCGGCGGGCGTCGACAGCGTCGATCGCGGCGGACGGCATCTGGTGCTGAAGGCCCCGCACCCCTCGCCGCTCTCGGCTCATCGCGGATTCCTGGGCTGCGGGCATTTCAGCCAGGCGAATGCGTTTCTGGAAGGCCAGGGACTGGAGCCGATCGACTGGCGATTGCCCGAGAGCGTGCAAGCCGCCTGACCTGCTTGTCACCCCCGAGGGCGTGGGCCCCGCTTCCTCGGGCAACTGACGCGGAGAAGCGGGATTCCCGATTTCGCGGGAATGACGGTTATTTGAACACCGCCCGCGTTACCGCAAAGCCCACCAGCGCCGACGATCCGGTGAGGAACGTGCCCCAGATGATGTCGAGCACGGTGATCTTCGTGTTCCAGGTGGCGAGCGTCGCCTGGTTGGTCAGGTCATAGGTCATGTAGCAGAAAAAGCCGAGCAGCGCGCCCTTGACCAGCGCGGTCTGCCAGCGGCCATCGGCGAGCGCAGGGACCACCGCGAAAATCTGGATGCCGGCGATGTACAGCACATAGAATATCACCGCCGGAGCAAGCCGGAACGAGGGTGCGAGCAGGTCGCCAAGCAGCGGCTGGTAGAGCCGCGGGGCCATGGTCTTGAGCCAGACGCTGTCGATCAGCGCGAAGGCGAGCCCGGTGAACAGATAGGCGGCGGCATAGCGGAGCATGGCGGGACCTTTGCGCGAATGATGGGACGCAGGTGAACTGGCGTCAGTCGCCAACGCGCGTCAAGCGGGTGCGGTTGCGGGTGAGCCACTCGCTCTTGTCGTCGTCGAGAAAATCGACCTCCTTCAACGTCTCGACCTTGTCGCCATCGCGCACGGTGGTGAGGCGGAGGGTTGCCGGACGGTTGTCGTCGCTGGCCTTTGTCTCCTCGACCATCGTCCAGTGCGTGGCATCGCGCGAGCCCGGATCGATCCGGATCGCATAGGTCATTACTTCGACAGCTCGACCCTTGCGGAAGGTTGCGACCGAGACCGTGTCGGCCTTCTCATCGAACAGTTCGCCGGTGGTGATGCGGACAATGCCGACCTTGGGTCCATCGTCGAAATCGGAAACACGCAGCATCGTCGCGCCATCGCCCTGGTCGATGATGCGCGTTTTGACCGGAATGCCGAACCAGCGGTTGGCCGAATAGTCGAGATAGCCGAGCTCGCCTTCCCACGATCCCACCAGGCTTGCACGGGCCGCTGTGGCATTAGGAGCGGAAGAGGACGCTGGCTGGGCACTTGCCGCAGAAACGGAAACAAGACTGAGCGCAAGCAAGGCATATCGGAACATCATGGCCCCCTGTGATGTGGTACTCGCCCAGCTACGCGACCATCGCCTGCGCAGATGCGCCGGGATCACGCCATCGGCTTGGGCTGCCACAATTCGATCTTGCGGCCTTCGGGGTCCATGATGTGCGCGAACAGGCCGTTCGCCTCGGCGGGGAAGGTCTTGACCGGCTCCACCCCTTCGGCAGCGCAGCGGGCAAGCACGGACTCGAGATCGTCGACCATCAGGTTGAACATGAACTCCTTGGTGGACGGCGCGAAATATTCGCTGCTCTGCGCGAAGGGCGAAAAGACCGTGCCCGCGCCGGGGTGATTCGCGGCGTCCTGCGGCAGGAAGACCAGCCCACCCCAGTCGTCGAAGGCCAGACCGAGCACGCGCGAATACCATGCGCGCAACGCGTCAGGGTCCGGGGATTTCAAGAAAAGCCCGCCCAGCCCGATGACCTTGCCCATATGCCGCCTCCATCAAACGAGTCGGCCGACAAAATACCACGAAGTCGAACCATGAAAAAAGGAAACCCGCCGATGTTGCCACCGGCGGGGTAACCTTTTTCCTCCCCAGGAAAACTTTATCGGTCAAACATTCTTTTCAACGCAGTACCGATCACCATGAACCGCGCTCTTACGAGAACTGGTTCATCGTGTTGTTGACGCCGCCTGCCTTCAGCGCCGCCTCGCCAGCGAAATATTCCTTGTGAGCATCGCCGATGTCGCTGCCAGACATGTTCTGGTGCTTCACGCATGCGATCCCCTGACGGATCTCCTGCCGCTGGACGCCGAGTACATAACCCAGCATGCCCGCTTCTCCAAAATATTCCTTCGCCAGATTGTCGGTCGACAGCGCGGCGGTGTGATAGGTGGGCAGCGTGATCAGGTGGTGGAAGATGCCCGCGCGGCGCGCACCATCGGCCTGGAAGGTGCGGATGCGCTTGTCGGCGGCGATGCCGAGTTCGGTATCGTCGTACTTGGCATCCATCAGCTGGGCACGGTCATATTCGGACACGTCCAGACCTTCCTTGACCATCGCGTCATAGACCTGCTGGCGGAAGTTCAGCGTCCAGTTGAACGAAGGCGAGTTGTTGTACACCAGCTTGGCGTTGGGAACGACTTCGCGGATGCGGTCCATCATGCCCGCGATCTGCTCGACATGCGGCTTTTCGGTCTCGATCCACAGCAGGTCGGCACCGTTCTGCAGCGAGGTGATGCTGTCGAGCACGCAGCGATCCTCGCCCGTACCTTCGCGGAACTGGAACAGGTTGCTGGGCAGACGCTTCGGGCGCAGCAGGCGTCCGTTGCGGTTGAGGATGACATCGCCATTGCGCGCGGTCGCGGGGTCGATCTCCTCGCAATCGAGGAAGCTGTTATACTGGTCGCCGATATCGCCCGGCTCGTGGCTGACCGCGATCTGCTTGGTCAGGCCAGCGCCCAGCGAGTCGGTGCGGGTGACGATGACGCCGTCTTCGACGCCCAGTTCCAGGAACGCATAGCGGCAGGCGCGGATCTTGGCGAGGAAGTCCTCGTGCGGCACAGTGACCTTGCCGTCCTGGTGACCACACTGCTTTTCGTCCGACACCTGGTTTTCGATCTGCAGCGCGCAGGCGCCGGCCTCGATCATCTTCTTGGCGAGCAGATAGGTGGCTTCGGCATTGCCGAAACCGGCATCGATATCGGCGATGATCGGCACGACATGCGTCTGGAAATTCTCGACCTGGGCGAGCAGTTCCTGTTCCTTCGCAGTATCACCGGCGGCGCGTGCCTTGTCGATGCCGCTGAACAGCAGGTCGAGCTCGCGCGCATCGGCCTGGCGCAGGAAGGTGTAGAGCTCCTCGATCAGCGCGGGCACGCTGGTCTTCTCGTGCATCGACTGGTCGGGCAGCGGGCCGAATTCGCTGCGCAGCGCAGCGACCATCCAGCCGGACAGGTACAGATACTTGCGCTTGGTGGTGCCAAAATGCTTCTTGATCGCGATCATCTTCTGCTGCGCGATGAAGCCGTGCCAGCAGCCCAGCGACTGGGTGTATTGCGACGGATCGGCATCATAGGCGGCCATGTCCTCGCGCATGATCTTCGCGGTGTAGCGCGCGATGTCGAGACCGGTCTTGAACCGGTTCTGCAGTTGCATGCGCGCGACGGATTCCGGGTTGATGCCGGTCCAGCGGCCCTGCTTGCTGGCAACGAGCTGTTCGTTGGCGCGGATGTGATCGGTATAGGACATGGGGCTTTCCTCTTGCGAATCAGGCAGTGTCACAAATTGACAGCTGATGGTGTTGATTTACGCGACATGAGCGAGATCACCGCATGATCGCTGCAAGAATCTTGTCTAATTGCGGCAAGTGCGAAGGCCCTGATTTGTCATCCTGTAAATTTATTCACAAAACTCCGCACCCTGCGCAATCGCCTTGATCTGTTGCACCGCAGCATTATATCGGGCCGCGCGGTGTCCCCCCACATGCTCTCGCCCCGGCGGAGCGCCATCCTTCATGGAATTCATCCGATGATCGCCAGAACCCTTGCGAGCCTTGCCCTGTTTGCCAGCGTCAGCACGCCTGCGCTTGCCCAGGCCGTAGCTGACCAGCCGCCCGCGCCTGCCGCAGAGGAACAGAAGCAGCAGGCCCCCGCGAAGCCCGGGCCGACGCCCGAACAGATGAGGCTTCTCGCCACCGCCGCGGCGATGTCGCAGTCGGTGTTTGCCAAGGATTTCTACATGACCGTGGGCCTGGGGGCAGGCATGGTGCCCAGCTACGAAGGCTCGGACCAGTATGTCTTCTTTCCCGCTCCGATCATCCAGGGCAGCTACAAGGGCTATAATTTCGCTGCACGCGGCCCGGGCCTGTTCGTCGACCTGGTCAAGGACCCGGTGCTGCCCAAGGTGGAATTCATCGCCGGCCCCATGTTCCGCGTTCGGCCCGAGCGCAACAATCGCATCCGCGACGCCGTGGTCAAGCGGCTGGGCGACTTTCCGATCGCGCTCGAGCTCGGCGCATCGGGCGGGGTCAAGATCAACCGCATCTTCGGCCGCTTCGACAGCATGACCTTTACCACCGACGCGCTGTTCGACGTGACCGGGGTGCATTCGGGCGCGATCGTCACGCCGCAGGTCAGCTATAACCGGCTGCTCGGCACCAAGGGCGTGGTCAACGTCTCCGCCTCAGCCGATTTCGTCGATGGCGATTATGCCAATACCTATTTCAGCGTCGATGCCGCCGGCAGCGCTGCATCGGGTCTGCCGCGCTTCCGTGCCGATGGGGGATTGAAGTCGCTCCAGACCTCGGTCCTGCTCGGCCTGGACCTGTCGGGCAACGCGCTTGATGGCGGCTGGGGCGTGTTCGCGCTCGCCAGCTATTCGCGGCTGCAGGGCGATTTTGCCGACAGCCCGATCGTGTCGATCCGCGGCGATGCCAACCAGTATTTCGGCGGCGTCGGCGTGACCTACACCTTCTGATTTTCGGAAAGGCCCCGCGCGCCGGTGCGACGCGCGGGGCCTTTCATCCTCAGTTGTTGCCGCTGATCAGGTCGCCAAACGCGCCGAGCGCAGAGCCTTCGCCCCGGTTCTGACCGCCGCGCGGTCCTGCGGCAGCCAGCATCCGCCCGGCGAGCCGCGAGAAGGGCAGCGACTGGATCCACACATGGCCAGGCCCGCGCAGCCGCGCGAAGAACAGGCCCTCGCCGCCGAACAGCGAGGTCTTGATGCCGCCCGCCGAGACCAGGTCGAAATCGACATTGCCGGTGAACGCGGCGATACAACCGGTATCGACGTGCAGCTCCTCGCCCGCGCGCAGCTCGCGTTCGACGATCGTGCCGCCCATCTGCGCGAACACCATGCCGTCGCCCTCGAGCTTTTGCATGATGAAGCCCTCGCCGCCGAACAGGCCGGTGAGGATGCGCTTCTGGAAATGGATGCCGATCGACACGCCCTTGGCCGCAGCGAGAAAGCTGTCCTTCTGGCAGATCAGCCGCCCGCCATATTGCGACAGGTCGATGGGCAGGATCGATCCCGGCACCGGCGCACCGAAGGCGACGCGCGCCTTGCCAGAGCCCGTGTGCGTGAACACGGTGGTG
The DNA here is from genome assembly GCF_013607875.1 of Blastomonas ursincola. Lineage (GTDB taxonomy): Bacteria > Pseudomonadota > Alphaproteobacteria > Sphingomonadales > Sphingomonadaceae > Blastomonas > Blastomonas ursincola. The sequence goes on along the minus strand of NZ_VDES01000002.1, from coordinate 550,777 downwards.
AACAGGCTCTCGCCGGTGACGAGACGCTTGCCCGCGCCGAGCAGCTTGCCCATGAAGCCGCCGCCCTGGTCGTCGCTGCCGTCGCCGAACACGGTGGTCATCTCGATCGAGGGGTCCTTCCAGACCATCGACCCGGCCTCGGCCACCGCACTCTCGCCGGGGTCGAGTTCGATCTCGACGAACTGCAATTCCTGGCCCTTGATCTCATAATCTATCTCATGCGCGGGCATGGTTCTCTCCTGTTGGTGCTGGGTAGCGCGATCCTAATCGCCGCCTGTGACAGCAGCAATGCGGTGGGTCATAGGCCTGTCGATTGGTCAGGGTCGAGGGCGCGCGCCATGGTGCCATGAATTGGCGTCAGCTCGAGAAATAGACATACCAGGCGATCAGCAGCACCACGCGCGGCGCGAAGGACGACCCCGTCAGCGCGGCAAGCGTGATTGCGGTCACCGAAGCCGCCGCCCCGGTGGTCAGCGCGAGCAGCAGCGGCTCGCCCGATCCGCGCACGATCGCGGCGGGCAGCGCGAGCAGCAGCGACCATGCCAGCCCCGCAACAACAAACGCCGCCCGGCGTAGCATCGGCAGGGTCGCCGTGGTCGCGGTGAGCTTCAACAGCCCCCGCGCCTCGCAGCGCCCGGCCTGCGCGCTCAGCGCGAAGACGAGCAGCAGCAGCGCCGCCGGACTGCCGATATGCCGGTAATCGCCGAAAATCCCTGCGAGCGTCGCCGCCGCCGCGAGCAGCAGGAACAGTCGTCCTGCGCCGATCAGCCGGAACTCCGCCAGAACCAGCCCCAGCAGTGCCGACCGGGCAGGCGGCGCCGGCGGCGCATCGGCGCGCGCGGCCGCCGGTGGCCCGGCGGAGAGAAGCTTCGCAATGCGCCCCTGGCCGGCCTGCTTGCGCCCCGACCGGTGCGGGCGATAGATCAGCCCCGCGACCAGCACCAGCGCCACCGCAATCCCGATCCAGGCAAGGCGCGCGGCGATATAGCCCGGTGCGTGCAGCCCGGCGGCCACGTCGAGGTCGATGCGGCCGGGCTTGAGCGTGGCCGGGTCCACCCCGCCGATCTGCACGTTCATCTCGCCCGCAGGCTCGGGCCCGGCGAGCGGGCGGACGAAGCCCGGATGGTCGAACAGATTGGCGGTGAACGATGAAGGCTGGTTCGCCCCCAGTAGCGGCATCACGATCGATGCCATCCACACGAAGAAATAGGCGAGATCCCCCAGTCCGCCACGCAGCCACGGGACCGCATCGAACAGGATGCGCAGCGCCGCCAGCGCGACCAGCGGCGGCGCCGCGATCAGCCAGAGCGGATAAGCAATCTGCCACAGGCTGTAGGGGCCGCTCACCATCAGCCAGCCGAGGAACCAGCCCGCCAGCGTCAGCGCGCCCAGCGTGCCGAGCAGCACCGCGGCATCGGCGGCGAACCGCCCGAGCAGCATCGCGACGCGCGGCGCGGCGGTCACCTCTTCCACCTGCCAGGGCTGGCGGCGGTTGGTATTGGCGCGGAGGTAGATATAGCCGACCGGCAGCAGCAGTGTCGTCACCACGATGCCCAGCCACACGCCGAGCATCGCCGATGTCAGCACCGGCAACTGATCGGCGACGGCGATCGCCACGCCGCGCCCGCTCTCGTCCGAAATCATGAAGCGCGCGCCCACCGGCGCGATCAGCAGCAGCAGCCACAGCCCCCAGCTGCGCCGATAGCGCATCAGGCTGGTGGCGAACGAGGAACGCAGCACCGCCCCCGGTTGCGCCGCCGGTTGCGCGCCCGATGGCTGAGGCAACATCATTGCGGCGCGACCCGGCCCTGGTCGACGCGCAGCACCTGCACCGCCTGGGGCGCGAGCGCATCGGCAAGGTGCGTGGTCATCACCACCACCGCCTCGGCCGCCCGCTCGACGATCAGCGCGCTGACCTGAGCCGCCGTTTCGCCATCGAGCTCCGCCGTCGGCTCATCGAGCGCGAGCAGTCGCGGCGCGCCGAGCATCGCCTGCGCAAACACCAGCCGCCGCCGCATGCCGCCGGAAAAGGTGGCGATGCGGTTGTTGATATCGGCATGCAGCCCGATCCGCTCGGTAATCGCACCGAACTGCAGGTCCGCAGTGCGCGCATCGAGCCCCTTCAACGCCGCCATATGCAGCGCAAATTCGCGCGCGGTCAGATCCTCGGGCAGATCGACCGCCTGCGGCGCATAGCCCAGCACTGCCCGCAAGGCCTTGCGCGCCCCCGGCAGTGCCGCCCCGTCCCAGGCAATCGCCCCCGCATTGGGCTTCTCCGCCGTGGCGAGCAACCGCAGCAAGGTCGACTTTCCCGCCCCGCTGGGCCCGACCAGCAGCGTCAGCCCGATGGGAAAGGTGGCGGAAACACCGTCAAGCACCCGCTTGCGGCCATAGGATCGGGAAATGTCGGTTAACGTCAGCATGGTGGTGTATTGTAACGGCAATACACTCTTGGCAAGCGGATTTCGCTGGCCTTGGCGCTCCGGGCGTCCTAATCTCCCCCCATCCCCGGGGAGCCGAGCGGCTGAGAGGTGGGTTTGCGCCCCACGACCCGTTGAACCTGAACCGGCTGATACCGGCGGAGGGAGGGAGCGGCGTTGTCCATTCATGCGCCCGCATCCGCTCTCCCGCCGCACAAGGAGAGCATTACGATGGCTGATTTTCCTGCCCGCACCGAGATCGGCGTGACCACCGGGCCCATTCGCGGCAGCCGCAAGATCCATGTCGCGACCAAATCGGGCAGCGGCATCCGCGTCGCGATGCGCGAGATCGATCTCGCCGGCGGCGAGCCTTCGGTCCGCGTCTATGACACCTCGGGCCCCTATACCGACCCCAATGCGCATATCGACATCTCCGCCGGCCTGCCCGAGCTGCGCCGCGACTGGATTCTGGCGCGCGGCGATGTCGACCATGTGCCGCAGCGCGAGGTTCGCCCCGAGGATAACGGCCGGCTCGGCCCCGATCGCTCGGGCGGCGTGCCCCCCTTCCCCAATGTCCGCAAGACCGTGCTGCGCGCCAAGCCCGGCATGAATGTCAGCCAGATGCATTATGCCCGTCGCGGCATCATCACGCCCGAGATGGAATATGTCGCCGAGCGCGAGAATCTGGGCCGCGAGCGGCTCAAGGAATATCGCCGCGACGGCAACAGCTTCGGCGCGTCGATCCCCGATTACGTGACGCCCGAGTTCGTCCGTGACGAGGTCGCGCGGGGCCGCGCGATCATCCCCAGCAACATCAACCATCCCGAAACCGAGCCGATGGCGATCGGCCGCAATTTCCTGGTCAAGATCAACGCCAATATCGGCAACAGCGCGGTCGCTTCCGACGTCGCGTCCGAAGTCGACAAGATGGTCTGGTCGATCCGCTGGGGCGCGGACACGGTGATGGACCTGTCCACCGGCCGCAATATCCACGACACGCGCGAATGGATCCTGCGCAACAGCCCCGTGCCGATCGGCACCGTGCCGATCTATCAGGCGCTGGAAAAGGTCGGCGGCATTGCCGAGGAGCTGACCTGGGAGATTTTCCGCGACACGCTGATCGAGCAGGCCGAGCAGGGCGTCGACTATTTCACCATCCATGCTGGCGTGCGGCTGGCATACATTCCGATGGCGGCGAAACGCGTCACCGGCATCGTCTCGCGCGGCGGGTCGATCATGGCCAAATGGTGCCTGGCGCATCACAAGGAGAGCTTCCTCTACGAGCATTTCGACGAGATCACCGAGATCATGAAGGCGTATGACATCGCCTATTCGCTGGGCGATGGCCTGCGGCCCGGATCGATCGCCGATGCCAATGACGAGGCGCAGTTCAGCGAACTCTACACGCTGGGCGAGCTGACCCATCGCGCGTGGAAGTCCGACGTGCAGGTGATGATCGAAGGGCCGGGCCATGTGCCGATGCACAAGATCAAGGAGAATATGGAAAAGCAGCTGGAAGTGTGCGGCGAAGCGCCCTTCTACACGCTTGGCCCCCTCACCACGGACATTGCGCCCGGCTATGACCATATCACCAGCGGCATCGGCGCGGCGCAGATCGGCTGGTACGGCACGGCGATGCTCTGCTATGTCACGCCCAAGGAGCATCTGGGCCTGCCCGATCGCGACGACGTGAAGGTCGGCGTGGTCACCTACAAGCTCGCCGCGCACGCCGCCGACCTTGCCAAGGGCCATCCGGCGGCGCAGGTGCGCGACGATGCGCTGAGCAAGGCGCGCTTCGAATTCCGCTGGCGCGACCAGTTCAACCTCTCGCTCGACCCCGATACGGCGGAGGAATTCCACGACCAGACCCTGCCGGCAGAGGGCGCGAAGACCGCGCATTTCTGCAGCATGTGCGGCCCCAAATTCTGCTCGATGCAGATCAGCCAGGAAGTCCGCGACTTCGCCACCAAGCAGAACCAGGGCGTGGAAGGCTTTATCGCCACGGGCCCCAGCGGCGCGGAAACCGCAGCGGCAAGCCGCGAGGCCGCTCTCAAGGGCATGGCCGAGATGAGCGAACGCTTCAAGCAGGAGGGCGGGGAGCTGTATCTTCCGGCGGAGTGAGGCAGGATGCCTACCTGCTAAGGCTTGATGGTTTTCGGTTCTATTTCTTCAGTCACGAACCGAACGAGCCCCCGCATGTCCATGTCGACAGGGGGGCGGCGACCATCAAGCTGTGGCTGGACCCGGTTTCCGTCGCACGGAGCCGGGGCTTTCGTGCGCACGAGATAGGTGGCATAATTGCCGCCGTGGATGAGCATCGCACGATGTTTCTGGAGAAATGGCATGAATATTTCAGCTAACCTCACCGACGAGCGCGTGCTGGACGTGCGCTTCGACGATCACAGCCTGATCGTGGATCTGATGGACGGCCGGACCATCTCTGCTCCGCTGGCCTGGTATCCCAGGTTGCTGAACGCCAGGGCAAAGCAGCGGGCAGTGTTGGAGACCTGCGCAGGCGGATATGGCATCCACTGGCCCGAACTGGACGAGGATTTGAGCACCGAAGGCCTGTTGCGTGGGGCACCTGCAGCAAAGGCAGCATAACCACGTGCCCGCGCCTGATGTCAGAATTGTGTGAGCAATAAGCAGTAAGCCCTCTGATCCTGGCGCAATCCTGGCGGGCAGGAATGCCATCCGGATCATTGGCTCTTCCGGCCCTAAATCACGAATGACCCTCCATTTTTTCCAGCCCCGAGTTTCCGCATGATCCGCACCTTGCTCACCCTCGCCCTCCTCACCATGCCCCTTGCCGCCTGCGCGCAGGACGCGCCGCCGGCCGCCGAGCGCGACATGCCGGTCATTACTGGCGGCTGGAGCAAGGCCGCCCTCACCCCCGAGATCGAGGCGGTGGCGGTATGGGCGTTCAATGCGATGGACGTGCCCGGCGCAGAACTGGCCGAGATCGAGAATATCAGCCAGCAGGTCGTGGCGGGGATGAACTATCGCATGGATCTGGTGTTCACCGATGGCCGCCGCTGGCGGGTGCAGGTGTATCAGAACCTCGCGGGCGAGCGCAGCCTGACTAGCGCGCAGGCGGTGAAATAGCCGCAGCGGCGCTGATCGCGGTGATCGTGCCGCCATCCGGAGCTTTTTCGCATGGGCCGTCTGTGAGACCTTCGTGAGCTGGGGGGTGATCTCAGGCAGATCACCGATCCGGGCGCGCCTATCACGCAGATCACGGAAACCGCAGGCGGTGCGATGGGCATCATCGGGGTGAAGCTGCTGCTGGCCTTCCTCCATCACCGGTGCAAGGGCAATTGATATCCAGGCAAGCACGTGAGCATGCGTTACCTGCTCGCGGTCAGACCATCTTGTACCACAGGATCGCGGCCCAGACAGCGATGGTCAGCGCCCCGCCCGTGAAGGTCGCGATCACCGACTGGCGCAGGCAATGCGCCTGTGCGTCGATCGAGTGAATGAACGCGGCGAACAGGCGGCGTTGAAGCTTTTGCACCTGATCCGGGTCGGGTCCGGCGACCAGTCCCTCCTCGAGCCCCTCGGTCTCGAACTCCTCGCCCAGCAGCAGTGCGCGCAGGCACAATATGCTCGACCAGACCAGCGGCAGCAGCCCGACCAGGCTGAGCAGCGTCAGCACCGGCTGGGTCGGCGCATCGAGGCTGAGCGGCGCGCCGGGACTGGCGGAAATGGGGTGCGTACCGATGGTGGTCATCAGCGCGTTGAAAGCTAGCAGCCCGCCGATGCGGATCGACAGGTCGAGATCGCGGTTCTCCAGATATTCGAGCGTCGCGATGAAGCCAGGATCGGGCGTATCGCCCAGCATTGCCTGGAACGCGCGCAGACGGGATCGGAAGAATGGTCGCACCATGGCCTGTTGCTAACCGCAATTGTTCAGGCACGCCAGACGCCGATCGCATGGCGCGGCGGCCAGCGCCTTCCTTTCTACACGATGGCGGCCTTTTCCTGTGCCGGAGCGAGGAATGGCCCGCACAGAATGATCCGATGCGGACGCATCTGCACTTGAACGGCTGTCTGCGCTTCCGGGCACGCGCTAGACTTCGTGCTGCAGCACTGCTGCTGCAACATGGGGCGAAGCTTTGCCATGGTGGATACAAGGTCGGTCCTGCTGGTCGCTCTGCTGGCCTGCACCATGCAGGTCTGCACAGCGGCACCGACACCCGCCCCCAACGCCGAGGCGAAGCCGATGGACTTTTCGCACGTCACAAGCCACGCCCAGGCAGATGCGCTGGTCAAGCGCGGCGAACTGGTGAAGATCTGGCTTTTCCCCAAGCGCTTTGGCGGCCCCGAGGTGCGGGAGAATGTCGGCTATGTCCCCGCGGGCACCGAAGTCGCGCTCGATTTCGCGCATGACCGGATCAGCGGCCTGATCGATCTGAAAGCGATCGATCGCATGACCGTGAAGCCCGAGTATCGTGGGAAGAGCAAGGTGCTCAAGGCGATCACCTATGTCTGCCACGGCGCGCCGGACAAGCCGCCGATCACGATCAGCATCGACATCTGGTAACGGCTTGGCGTGACGCCCGGTCACCCGTTGCCACGCGGAGCCTTGCGTCGGCGGCTGGCGCGGAGGATATCTGTCATCTCGTCAATCAACTCGCGCCCCTTGATGCCGTCCTCGGTCTTGTCGTCCGGGTCCGCCTCGAAATGCGCGCGCATCCTGTCTGACATCTCGACCAGCCGGGCATAGGTTTCGTCACCGATCTGCCGGCGGACGACCTTCAGCCCCTCATTGAGCTGGTGGAAGTTCGTGTCGATATCCTCTTCAAAATCCCAAGGCAGTCTGGATTTGAACTTTGGCGCGGACAGCATCATCGACCCGAGTTGGTCCACGACATCGCCAACGCTCTGCGGGATGTAAAGCTTATCAAGTGGCAGAACTGGCCTGGACATATTGCTCTCCCGAACCATCGGAGCTGTCTTAAATGGTACCGCGCGGAGCCGTACGCCTGAGGCTGGACTCGATGATGTCGCTAATGTCTTCGATCAAGGTGCGGCCCTTTTTGCATTCTCCGTTCTTGTCTTCGGGGTCAGCTTCGAAATGCGCCCGCATCCGCTGCGACATCTCGACGAGCTGGAGATATGTTTTCTCACCGATCTGGCTGCGAACTTGCTTCAAACCCTCATTGAGTCCAAAGAAAGTGATATCGATCCCCTGTTCAGATGCCGAAAACGTGTCTGATCTGAATTCCGGCGCATAGAGCATCATCCAGCCCAAAAAGTTATAAATGGAGTCCAAGTCTTTAGGGACATAATGGCTCTTTTTGCGATCACCGATTGCTGGCATCTTATTTTCCTGGCTTCTTAATAGCGTAGGTACTGCCTCGTCCCAGCCGTGTAGGACGCACAATCACCGTAGAATCAGCTCCAAAGTCAGCGCCGAAGAAGCCTCGAATCTGAGGTTTGGAAGGAAGTTTGCGCTCGGTGGTCATATCATAGGCCATTCTGCCAACTCTTACATCGGGGATACGATATGTTCGAACCGATCTGGATGTATCATATTCGCGACCAGCAACTCGCACCTGCTTGCCGGCTCCGTGTTCAATGCCATGCCGGTCAAACAGCCTGCTCATTTCAGCTTTGACAGAACGATCAATGTAATTGCCAATCGCCTCGCTACGCGAAAGCGATGGTCGCAGGTGCCCAGAATCATATAGTTTGATGGCATTGTCATAAGCCCGGTCAACGCTCGTTTGCATCTGCCTCAGCACTTCCACCTGCAGCGGCCCCGTATCCCCCAGCTTGTTGTAGCGCGCCGCCGCTCGGTGCATCCTGAGGCTCCGGATCTCGTTGATCTGCCCCTCCAACGTGGTCGCAGGGCCGAGGCTCTGGTAGCGGAAATCGGGATCCACCTGCTTGATCTGCGCGATCAGCTTCTTCACCTCGGCATCCGCCAGTTCGGTCGTCAGGCGGCGCGAGGGGCCGGTAATGTCGAGCGCATTGTCGGCAAGCGCGATGATCGCTCCGCCCGGAGCGTTACGCAGACCTGGAAAGGTCTGCTCAAGCGTCATCGGGTCGTAGCTGGGCCGGCGCTGGTTTCCGCCAATTCGGGCGCGCGGATTGGGCTTGTAATTGGCGAGCGTCAGCTGCGGCTGCGCCGCCGGTGCACTGGAGTTTGGAGCGGCACGTCCGCGCAGCGACCGACGCGCAGTACCCGATCGCTTGCCACCCGGAGCGAAGGTGAACTGCCCGTTGTTGGGATCGTGATACGGGTTGAACTTGCGCTCAAGGCGATGCAGTGGCGCGCCGATATCGGGGCCTCTGCCCGTCCTCAGATAAAGTTCAAAAGCGCGCCGATAGCCGAAGGTGCGAGCATCGGGTGGGGGATAGGCATTCATGAATTGCTCCCTTCCATTGAGGGAACAATTCATGAACAAATCCTACATTTCAACCCAGTTAACCTATTTGGTTATTTCTCCGAGCATTAGCTAACCAGCAGCCGAGACTGCTTGTCGACCGACGGCGCTGGAATGCCTGCATCGGCGATGCTGCGTCGCATCGCCACCGCGACCCAGGCGATCAGGGCCACGACCAGCGGCGCCATCAGCGCGAGCGTCTGCCCGTTCATGGCAGGCGCCGAACCATCGGGTAGATAGGATGCGACAAAACCATAACCTGTCGCGACCCAGCACAGCACCAGCAGCGCGGCCTGCTCCCATGGGCGGGTACGAGCCAGCAGATCGGGCAGGATCAAGGCCAGCGCCACGCCCAGCAGGCACAGATCGTAATCATAGGCATAGGGGCTGACGAACACGGTTGCCGCGCAGGCCGAGGCGGCGAGCCAGCGCGGGGGCAGCGCGCGATACCAGCCGATCAGCAGCAACCCCAGGGCGATCACGGCCCCCGCACCCTGGATTGCAAAGGCAAGGCCCGGTTCCGCGCCGAAGCGGAAGGCGGACGCATAGGGCGAAATCATGCGGTACATCGGATAGCGCCCCTCCGACAGGAACATGCCGGATTCGCGCACGCCGTCGATGAACGCGATCCAGATCGAGGGGCCAAAGGCGATGGTCGCGGCGAGAAGCGCGGCAGCGACCGTGACGGCCGCGATCGCCACCGTCTGCCAGCGGCGATGCGTCAGTGCGAGCAGCGCTAGGCCTGCGGCGAGATGCGGCTTGATCACCATCAGCCCCAGCGGCACGCCCGCACCCGACCTTTGCGCCAGCAGCGCGAGCAGGAACCACCCGGTCAGGGCGCCGGTCAGGAACCCGTTCTGGCCGGTCATCACCGTCAGCACGATGATCGGGATCATGGCGAGGATGACGCCAGGGAGGAAAGGCCCCGCGATCCGGCGGAGCACCGTGACGTAGAGCGCCAGCGTGAGTCCCGTGAACAGGCCATAGGCCAGGCCGAGCGGCAATGCCGCCAGTCCGGTCACGAACAGGGTGAAGGGCGGCGGATAGGTCCAGGGCATGAACACCTTGACCCCGGTCGCGGCCTTTTGCGCCCGGGCCATCTTGCGCGCATCATAACCGTCCGCCGCTCGGCCCTGAAGCCCCAGCGTGCCCGCCACATGAAAGGCGTGAAAATCGACCACAGCGGGGTTGCCGCCTTCGGCGACCGGGCGCTGATAGGATATCGCGGCGAAGACGAGCAGCATCGCGATCAGGGTCAGCACCCCCTTGAGCAACCATGGGCGCGTGGCGAGGCCGCGCGGCGGGACATGCGTCGGGGTCGGATCGGGCACGGGCATCGGCGTGTGCCTCATCCAGGCAGCCGAACGGCCCGCCGGGCGGGCGGCAGGTCTTGAGCCGGTTCAGTCTGGCGCATCGATCGGTCCCCGCTGGCTTGCGCGCGCCAGCATGCAGGGGACGGGCTTCAATTTGGTTAACGCGCTGTCACCATTTCGGACAGGACGATGGCCGCCCGGGGGTCCGGCTCACAGATAATATTTGATCTTCACCCGCTGGCTGGTGCCGCTGCCCTGTGCGACGAACACGACCTGCGAAAAGCGCGGCGGGCCGAAGCTGAAGCTGGGGTTGCGCGAAAAGCCGATGCCTTCCTTGGGGATCCCGGCAAAGGTATCGAGCTTGTTGTTGCCATTCTCGTCATGGACGATGGCAAGCGCATACTGCCCGGCGGGCAGGTTCTCGAACCGCGCCACGCCATCTTTGGCCCGCGCGGTCAGTCGATACGCACTCTTGTCCTTATCGCAATCGGGAAAGCTCTTCTCGTTCGCGGTCAGGCACAGCTGCAGCAGCCCCTTGGCCGAACGCAGGTGATCGACCGTGATCTCCACCGTGCTCAGCGGTGCGGCGCCCGGCAGCATGGTCAAAGCCATGAAACCGATTGCGCAGGTAGAAAACAGCTTGCCCATGTCTTTCTCCGGATCAGGCCGAGCGGGTGGCATCGCTCAGCGATGCGTCCTCGCGCGGTCGCGACGTTCTGTCCTGAAAGGCCCCCAGCCCTTTGTCGGTCCCGCATAGCCTGTCCCAGAAGCGGAAATAAAGCCCATAATTGCAGGTATAGCGGGCGTGGTGCAGTTGATGATGGCTCGCGGTTATCAGCCCCTGGCCTAACCGCCCCTGAACCAGCCAGCGCGGAAACAGCTCCCAGCCCATATGGTTGGTGACGCCCATCAGCGTCATGATGAACAGGACAAGGCCCAGCATCGCGGCGTGGATGGGGATCAGGAACACGAGCGCGGGGATCACGACCGCGCCGGTCAGCGCCTCTACGGGATGAAAGCTCATCGCCGCCCACGCGGTCGGCGGGCGGCTGTCATGGTGCACCGCATGCGCGATGCGGAACCATTTCGGCACGTGCATCCAGCGGTGCGTCCAGTAGAACCAGGTATCGTGCGCGAACAGATAGAGCAGCACCGAGACCGGGAGATACCAGAGCGGCCAGGCGTTCCAGTCGGTATAGATCTGCGTCCAGCCCCGGTTCTGCCAACCCCAGGCGACGATGCCGGTGGGGATACCATAGATGGCCGCGCTGTAGAGCGACCAGCGGATTTCCCGCCCGATCTGCGGCTTGAGCCCCGCATAGAGCCCCGGCCGCACCTTCTTCGTCAGCCAGGCGAACAGCCCGCTGGTCATCAGATAGCGCACGCCGACGATCAGCGTCATGGCAATGGCCGACACGAGGATGGAAGACGAGCCGATCATCCGCCCGCTGTAGCGTGCTTCGGCTGCGCTGCAAAGCGCGCCTTCCGCCCTTCCATCGCATCGCCCGCTGCGCTAGGGCGGACAGGACATGAAATCCCCGCGCAATATCTCCAGCAAGACACTCAAATGCGATGTCGCGATTCTCGGCGGCGGCCTGGCCGGCGGGCTGATCGCGCTTGCGCTGCGGCGCAAGCGGCCCGAGCTCGACGTGCTGCTGATCGAGGAAAGCGCGACGCTGGGCGGCAATCATATCTGGTCGTTCTTCGGCCCCGATGTCGCAGGCGAACATCGCTGGCTGGTTGCCCCCCTCGTCTGCCATGGCTGGCGCGGCTATGACGTGAAATTCCCGGGGCACGAGCGTGGGCTCGAGGAAAGCTATTATTCGATCCTCTCCGACCGGTTCGATGCCTATCTGCGCGAAGCGATCCCGGCGCACAATATCGTCACCGGAGTGCGCGCACTCGCCGCCAGCCAGACCAATGTCGTGCTCGAAAACGGCGCGCGGATCGAGGCGGGCGGCGTCATCGACGCTCGCGGCGGCGGCAATGTGCGCCATCTGCGCTGCGGCTGGCAGAAGTTCATGGGGCAGATGCTGCACCTGTCCGAACCGCACGGCCTGACCCGCCCGATCGTGATGGACGCGACGGTCGAGCAGATGGACGGCTATCGCTTCGTCTATTGCCTGCCGGTGAGCCCGATGGAAATCTTCGTCGAGGACACCTATTACAGCGACACCTCGGACCTCGACACCCAGGCCTTGTCCGCCCGGATCAGCGCCTATGCCGACGCCAAGGGCTGGCAGGTCGAGCGGGTGAGCCGCACCGAGACCGGCGCGCTGCCGGTCGTCTATGGCGGCGATTTCGGCGGATACTGGCAATCGACCGGCGGCGATGTCGCCAAGGCGGGGACCCGCGCGGCCTTGTTCCACGGCCTAACCGGCTACTCGCTGCCCGATGCGGTGCGCCTTGCAGCGCATATCGCCGAGATGCCCGACCTTTCAGGCGCGGCGCTTGCCGAGATGAGCCGAAAGACCAGCCTCGACCATTGGCAGGCAGATGGCTTCTACCGAATGCTCACCAAGATGCTGTTCAAGGCCGCCGGGCCCGATGAGCGCTACCGTGTGCTCGAACGCTTCTACACGCTGCCCGACGGCCTGATCGCGCGCTTCTATGCCGGAAAATCCACGCTGATGGACAAGATGCGCGTGCTCGCCGGCCGCCCCCCGGTGCCGATCTGGCGCGCGATCCGCGGGCTGTTCAGCTAGAGCGGCCTAGACGGCCGCCAGGCCCTGAACTTCTCCCATTGAACCCATGGCTCCCGGATGCGGTCGGAAGGCCGCAGCCGTACACCGTCGCGTGCACCCGCGTGTTCCGGATTCAGACGAATTGACATGACAACTGTCATGTGAAATGATCCGGCAACGATCCAGGAGGCGCGAGTCATGAAGCGTGCGGAGCAGAAGGCGGCGACCCGGGCGATGATCCTCGATCTCGCCGCGCGCCGCCTGCGCGAGGAGGGTCTTGCGGGGAATGCCGTCCACCGGCTGATGCGCGATTGCGGGCTGACCCATGGCGGCTTCTATGTCCATTTCCCCAGCAAGGACGCGCTCGATGTCGCCGCGCTCGAACAGGCGATGGCCGAGCATGGATCGCGCGACGCCGCGCTGCCGCCGGGCTTGCCCACCGCCGAGCGCCGCAAGCAGCGCGCACGCCGCTATCTTTCCCGCGCGCATCGCGACGACTCGGCTAATGGCTGCCCACTGGCGGCCTTGCTGAGCGAGGTCGCGCATGCCGGATCTGACCTGCGCGAGACCTTCCAGCACCTGCTCGCCGGGATCGTCACCGACACCGGCGATGCCGAAGGTCCGTCACCGCCATCGGAGGAACTCGCGCTGGCCGCGCTCGCGATGGGCGGGCTCGCGCTCGCACGCGCCGTGCCCGATGCGGCGCTGTCGGATGCGATCCTCAGCGCCTGTCGCGACGCCACCGCCACGCTTGCCGATGCCTATGCCGCGCAGAAGGAGGTCTGACATGAGCGAGAACTGGAAGCCCACCGCCTGCGTCATCTGCTCGCTCAATTGCGGGCTGGAGGTGCAGACCGAAGGCGGCAAGATCACGCGCATCCGTGCGGACAAGAACCATCCCGTCAGCCAGGGCTATCTGTGCGAGAAGGCGCAGCGGATGGACGCCTATCAGCAGGGCCGCGACCGGCTTTCATCGCCGATGCGCCGGCGGCCCGACGGCAGCTATGAGGCGATCGACTGGGACACCGCGATCGCCGAGGTCGCGGCCCGGCTGGCGGCGGTGCGCGATGCGCATGGCGGCGAGAGCATCCTCTATTATGGCGGCGGCGCGCAGGCGAACCACCTGCCGGGCGTCTATTCGCAGAGCACGCTCGCCGCCCTGGGCGTGCGCTATCGCTCGAACGCGCTGGCGCAGGAAAAGACTGGCGAGGCCTGGGTGCAGGCGCGGATGTTCGGCTGCGGCATGCACCATGATTTCGAGCATGCCGAGGTCGCGCTGTTCATCGGCAAGAACCCCTGGCAATCGCACGGCTTCCCGCGCGCGCGGCTGGTGCTGCGTGAGATCGCCGCAGACCCGAACCGCGCGATGATCGTGATCGACCCGCGCCGTAGCGAGACCGCGGCGATGGCCGATTATCATCTCGCGATCCGCCCCGGGACCGACGCCTGGTGCCTCGCCGCGCTCGCCGCGATCCTGGTGCAGGAGGGCCTCGAGAACCGCGAGTGGATGCAGGCGCATGTCGTCAACGAAGGCCCGGTGCTGGACGCGCTGTCGCGCATCCCGGTGAGCGCGTTCGCCGATGTCTGCGGCGTCGACGAAACGCTGCTGCGCGCTGCGGCGTGGCGGATGGCGACGGCCGAAACCCTGGCCTCGATGGAGGATCTGGGCATGCAGATGGGCGTCCATTCGACGCTCGGTTCCTATCTGCACCGGCTGATCATCGGCCTGACCGGCGCCTTCGGGCGCAAGGGCACCAGCTATGCCTTCGTCCCCTTCCGCCCGCTCGGCTCGGGCGGCGGTGGCGGGGCGAGCGGCAAGACCAGTAGCACGAGCGCCCCAGGCGAGCGCAATTTCCGTCGCTCGCCGGTCACCGGCTTTCCCGTCATCATGGGCCTCATCCCGTGCAACGCGATCAGCGAGGAGATCCTCACCGATCACCCGCACCGTTTCCGCGCTATGATCATCGAAAGCTCGAACCCGGTGCATTCGCTCGCCGATACCGCCCGGATGCGCGAGGCGCTACGCGCGCTCGATGTCAGCGTGGTGATCGACATCGCGATGACCGAGACCGCGCGCGAGGCGGACTATGTGCTGCCCGCCGCCAGCCAGTTCGAAAAGGCCGAGGCGAGCTTCTTCAATTTCGAGCCCGAGGCCAATGCCTTCCATCTGCGCCGCCCGCTCTTCCCGCCGCGCGAGGGGACGCTGGAGGAAGGCGCGATCCATGCCCGGCTGTGCGCGGCTCTGGGCGCGTTCGGCGAGGCGGAGATCGCGCCGCTGCGCGCGGCGGCACAGCAAAGCCTCGACCATCTCGCCATGGCGTTCATGCAGGTGATGGGCGCGAACCCCGGACTGATGCGCGTCGCCTCGGCATTGCTCTACAGCGCGCTCGGCCCCGCGCTGCCCGAGGGCATGGGCAATGCCGCCGGCATATGGGGCGTCGCGCAGCTTTTCACCGGTGCCTTTCAGCGAGAGGCCGAGCGCGCCGGGTTCGTCGGTCCGCTGGCCGGAAACCGGCTGTTCGAGGCGATCCTCGACTCCCCCTCGGGCGTGGTGTTCGCGCGGCAGGACGCAGAGGACAGCTGGCAGCGGCTGCGCAGCCCGGGCGGGCAGATCAACCTCTACATTCCCGAAATGGTCGAGGCGCTGCAGGCGCTCGATCCGCAAGGACCGCCGCGCGATCCGGATTATCCCTTCATCCTCTCGGCGGGCGAACGGCGGACCGAGACGAGCAATACCAGCATCCGCAACCCCGACTGGCTGCGCAAGGGCGAGCTTGTCAGCACGCTCAGGGTGCATCCCGAGGATGCCGCGATGCTCGGGCTCGCCGATGGCGCGCCGGTCGATATCATCACCCGCCGCAGCCGCGCGCGCACGCTGGTCGAACTGCACGAGGGCAGTCGGCGCGGCCATGTCTCGCTGCCCAACGGCCTCGGCCTCGACGTGCTGAGCCCCGGCGGCGAGGTGCAACGCCACGGCGTCGCGCTCAACGAGCTCACCGACTATCGCTGGCGCGACCCGATCGTCGGCACGCCCTGGCACAAATATGTGCCCGCGCGGATCGAACCGGTCGGTTGAGCTGGGCGCGCTGGTCGCCCCTCAACCGCCGAGCCCGAGCGAAGCCGAAGGCCCCGCGCCAATAGCCACCCTCCCCGCCCCTCGACGCATTGCGGCAAATGGAATATTCTCCGCCCTCGAATGCCGCCAAGAGCACGAAAAACGGGTCGATCACGATCAACGACGGTGGAAACGCGGCGTCTCGCGGCGGCGTTCCGACCGCTTGGGGAGGGATCCAGTGCAACAGTCGCTCGTTAACCTGCTGCCGCCTGCCACGCTGGCGGCGATTCTCGCCTTCTGGGGGCTTGCCCCCGCCGCATGGGTGGAAGCGCCATGGTCGCTGCCTGCAGTCGCGGTGGGCACGGTCGTGTTCGTCCAATGCCTCGAATTCGTGTTCGAGCGGCACGCCGGCTGGCGGATGAACTGGCGCGAGTTTGCCACTGATCTGTTCTATTTCGGCTTCTTCTTCTTCGTCATCGGCTGGCTTTCGGACACGCTGATCAACTCGCCGCTGCGCGAGCTGAAAGAGGCCTGGGGCATCGGCACGCCCTGGCTGGCCGAGCTGCCCTATCTGTTGCAGGCGCTGATCGCGCTGTTCTTGTTCGAACTCGGCCAGTACTGGATGCACCGCGCAATGCACAACTGGACGCCCCTGTGGCTGACCCATGCACCGCACCATCACCTGACGCAGCTCAATGCGATGAAGGGCTATATCGGCAATCCGATCGAACTGTTCCTGATCAGCATCGGGGTGATCGCGCTGCTCGATATCAACCTCGACGCGCTGTTCGCCAGCATCACCGTGGGCAGCGCGATCGCGATCTATGCGCATGCCAATGTCCGCGCCGACCCGCCGATCTGGTACGGCTTCTTCTTCACCACCATCCGCAACCATTCGCTGCACCACACCGCAACGAGCTATGAAGACACGCGCTGCAACTATGGCAATTCGGTGATCTTCTGGGACCGGTTGTTCGGCACCTACAAGGAAGGCGAGAGCGCGATCGTCGGGCAGGATGACCGCAAGCGGCTCTCCATTCGCGAGCAGTGGCTCTTCCCACTGCGCCCGTGGCTCGAACGGCGAAAGGCGGTCAGGGACTAGCTAGCCGATCGTCCCGATCACATCGCCGATCTTGTAGCTCTCGCCCTCCTCGCCGGTGACGCGCAGCACGCCCGAATCCTGCGCTTCGATCTCGGTCGTGCTCTTGTCGGTCTCGACGGTGTAAAGCACGTCGCCCTTTTCCACCGTCTCGCCATCGCCGAACATCCATTCGACCAGGGTGACCTCGGTGACGCTCATGCCGAGCTTGGGGATGCGGATTTCTGCCGGCATCAGCGCTTCCATTCCATCGTCGTGCGGATTGCGGCGGCAATCTCTTCCTTGTTGGGGATCCAGGCCTGTTCGAGCACGCTTGCCATCGGCACGGCGGAGAACGCGCCGCCGATGCGCTGGACCGGGGCCTTGAGCTCGTTGAACAGGCTCTCGTGCAAGCGCGAGGCGATTTCCGCGCCCGTTCCGTACGCGCGCACCGCTTCGTGCAGCACCACCGCGCGGCCGGTCTTGCGTACCGATGCGGTGACGGTCGCCTCGTCATAAGGAGCGATGGTGCGCAGGTCGACCACCTCGACCGACACGCCCTCGCCCGCCAGCGTTTCGGCGACTTCCAGCGCATCGAGCACGGTGCGGCCATAGGTGATGAGCGACACATCGTGCCCCTCGCGCGCGACCGCCGCCTGGCCCAGAGGCACGCGGTAATCCGTGCCGGGATCGTCCGACTTGAGGCCGTAGCACAGGATGTTCTCGATGAAGATCACCGGATCGTTGCACTCGATCGCGCTGCGCATCAGCCCCTTGGCATCGGCGGCGTTCGAGGGCGTCACGATCTTCAGCCCCGGCACATGCGCGAACCACGCTTCCAGCATGTCCGAATGCTGGCCGCCAAAGCCGACGCCGACGCCGGTGGTGGTACGGATGACCAGCGGCACGTTGGTCTGCCCGCCGGACATGAAGCGCAGCTTGGCGGCATGGTTGACGATCTGGTCCATCGCCACGGTAACGAAGTTCATCAGCATGATCTCGGCAATCGGCCGCATGCCGGTGAGCGCCGCGCCAACGCATGCGCCCATGATCGCCTGCTCCGAAATCGGCGTCGCGCGGATGCGGTGCTCGCCATATTTCTCGGTCAGCCCCGACGAGACCTTGAACACGCCGCCGCCCTGCTTGGCGGCGACATCCTCGCCGAGCAGGATGACCCCCTCGTCCGCCGCCATCGCCTCGTCGATCGCGGCATTGAGCGCCTGGACCATGGTGATCTGCTTCGGCTTCTTGGCCTTGGGCGCGGCGGCCTCGAGTGTTTCGGCCTCGCTCATGCCGCGATCTCCTCTTCGAAAACGTCCTTCAGGATTTCGTCCGCATCGGGGAACGGGCTCGAGAAGGCGAACTCGACCGCCGCCTCGATCTCGGCTTCCAGTTTCGCGACGATCGCGTCGAGCTCGGCCTGCTGGAACTGGTGCTCGAGCATCAGCGCTTGCAGCTTGGGCAGCGGGTCCTCGGCCTTCATTTCCTCGATATGCTCGGGCGGCATGTACGAGAAGTCCGCGCCGAAGAAATGGCCCATCATCCGGTAGCACATCGCCTCGATCAGCGTCGGCCCCTCGCCCGCGCGGGCGCGATCGACCGCCTCTTTGGCCGCCGCGTACATGGCCAGCGCGTCATTGCCGTCGACCTTCACGCCCTTCATCCCATAGGCGGCGGCGCGGGTAACGATGCTGTCGACCTTGGTATGGTCGGCAAAAGCGGTGTGCTCGCCATAGCGGTTGTTCTGGCACAGGAAGATCACTGGCAGCCTGTAGAGCTGCGCCATGTTCATCGCCTCGTGGAACGCGCCGATATTGGTCGCGCCGTCGCCGAAACAGGTGACGGTGACCCTGCCGTCCTTGCGGTTCTGGCTGGAGAGCGCGAGGCCATTGGCGATCGGCAGGCCGGAGCCGACCACCCCGGTGGTGACCATCACGCCGGTGGCCGGATGGGTGATGTGCATCGACCCGCCCTTACCCTTGCAGGTGCCGGTAGCGCGGCCCGCAATCTCGGCGATCAACAGGTCGAGCGGTACGCCCTTGGCGATCTGGTCGTGCTGGCCGCGATAGGTGGTGACGAGATAATCGTCCTGGTTCAGCGCCGCCATCATCGCCGAGGTGACGAGTTCCTGCCCGCGCATCGTGTAATAGATGGTGGCGAGCTTGCCGCTCATCAGCAGCGATCGCATCTTCTCGTCGAAGCGCGCCACCTTCATCGTGCGGGTATAGATGTCGAGCAGCGTGTCGCGGTCGAGGCTCATGACGCGGTCCCCTTCTTGGCATCGAGGCTGGCCGCGGCGCTGGGCCGCGCGGCGACCCGCTCAGACCAGGCGGCAAGGTTGGCAAGGCCCTCGGGCAGCGGCTGGGCAACCATTTTGCCGAATTCGGTGAGGCAATAGAGCAGGATGTCGGCGAGCGTGAAGCGATCCCCTGCCAGCCAGGTCTTGCCCGCGAGCAGCGCATCGAATGCGGCCAGGCCATCGCGCGCACAGGCCTTCAGACCATCCGCAGCCTCGGGCAGGCAGCGCATCCGGCTCTGGAACATCGGCAGGCCTTCCGAGCCCCGGAACGCCGTGGTCATCGGGCCGACCACATCATAGTCGAGGCGGCGGATCAGCATGCTGGTCACCGCGCGCTCTTCGGCCGTGCTGCCGATCAGCGCGGGCGTCGGGAATTTTTCCTCGATATAGCCGCAGATCGCGGTGCTTTCCGACAGATAGCCGCCATCGTCCATCTCGAGCAGCGGCACCTGGCCGAACGGGTTCTTGGCGACGAAATCGGGCTGGCGGTTCTCGCCCTTCATGATGTCGACAAAGGCGCGGTCGATGACAGCGCCTTTCTCTTCCAGGAACATCAGCACGACCCTGGGATTGGGGCCGATCGATTGATAGAGCTTCATGGGGAGCCTTTCGCTGGAAATCAGAACTGGACGCGCTGGGTGAAGCCGCCATCGATGACGATGTTCGCGCCGGTCATGTACGGGCAGGCCGGGCTGGCGACGAAGACGATCGCCTTGGCCACCTCTTCGGGCTCGCCGAACCGGCCCATCGGCATTTTCGCGAGCGTGCCCTCGTAGAGCGCGGGCACCACGCCCTTGATCATTTCCCAGTTGCCGCCGGGATAATAGATCGCGCCGGGCGAGATGCAGTTGACGCGGATGTTCTGCGCGGCGAGCGCCTGGCTGAGCTGCGACCCGTAAGTGATCAGCGCGGCCTTGAGCGCGTTGAAAGCCTGGGGCGCGACAAAGGTCTCCAGCGCGGCGGTCGAGGACATGAACACGATCGATCCGGTGCCCGATTCGGTCAGCGCAGGGGTCAGCACCTCGACCCCGTGCACCGCGTTCATGATGTCCATGTCCAGGCATCGCTGCCAGTCGCCGGTCGCGCCCTGGCCCGAGGCGCTGGCGGTATGGACGAAGATGTCGCAGCCGCCCAACTTGTCCAGGCAATCGTTCAGCCAGCCCTTGTAGCCTTCCGGATCGCCGGTGATGTCGATCGCGGTGCCGTGCACCTTGCCGGGGCCTGCCGCGTCGATTTCCCGGACCGCCGCCTCGACCTTGGCGGGATCGCGCGAGAGGAACGCGACATCCGCGCCCTCGGCGGCGAAATGGCGCAGCGAGGCGAGACCGAGGCCATGCCCGCCGCCGTTCATGATGACCTTCTTGCCGGTCAGCCCCAGATCCATCGCCGCTCTCCCTCGCCGGTTTTGTTGCAGGCGGCGAGGCTATCGGAAAGCGGCTGAAGCGGTAACCAGCAAAAGTGACAGCTTGAAAGCGCGGCTGGTGCTTGCACCAGTTTACATCGGCCTGCCGGATCGAATGCACCGCCCATCCGTTCATGGGGCACGCTGGACACGCCTGCCGCCTGTCCATAACAAGGCAGCAATGGTCTTTGGGAAAGGGAGCGATCGCATATGGTCTGGGTCATCCGCCTGCTCGTTGCGGGGTTCTCCGCATTGTTCGTGATCATCGGCGCGCGCGCGCTGCTCGATCCGCAGACGATCATCGCGCAGTTCGAGCTGGGCCAGCAGAACGCGACCGGATTGAGCGCGATCCGCGCCGATATGGGCGCGTTCTTCATCGGCACCGGGCTTGCGGCGCTCATCGGGCTGATGCCCGGCAAGCGCGAATGGCTGCTCGGTGCCGCGGCAATGGTGGCGCTCGCGTTCACCGGACGTGTCTTCGGCCTGATCAGCGATCCGCTGACCGCGAACATTGCCCAGTCGATGATCATAGAAGCGATTTCGGTGGTGCTGCTCGTCGCCTCGTTCGCGATCCTCAGCCCGCGCCGCTTGGCTCCGGAACCGGTGATCGAGACCCGCGACGAAAATCTTGCTGCCGAGCCGTTCGAGCCGCAAACGACCGGTGACTCGGCCCGCCCGATTGGCTAACGGGAGGTCAGTTGATTCTGTCGCTGACCGGGGGTTTCGCGATCTTGCTTTGGACCTGCTCGCCTGATTCCCCGCTGGTGGCGCACGATCATGGCTGATAGCGGCCTGATCGTCAGCTGCCCGTCCGGCGCTGATGCCGCGCTGCACTGGTGGCGCGTCGAGAGCGGCCATATTGTGGCGCGCGGGCAGGATTTTACCCCGCCTTCCCGGGCTGCGCGCGATGGCGATGCGCCCGTCATGGCTCTCGTCCCTGCCGCCGATACGGTGATCCGTACGCTCGACATGGGCGACATGAGCGCACCCCAGGCCGAGGCTGCCGCGCGCTATCGCGCGGCCGATCTCAGCATCGGTGGCGATGTCTTCGTCGCAGTACGCGCGCTGGGCCGGGCCGTCGACGAAGGGGGCATGCGCGTGCTGTGCGCGACGATCGCGCGCGCGACGCTGGCCGATCATCTGGCCGAACTGGCGTTGCGCGGGCTCGATCCGGATATCATCCTGCCCGTCGGGCTGTTGCTGCCCGCTGCCGAACATCGGGTGGCTGCGACCTTTGGCGATCTGGCAGCGGAGCGGCTGGGCGATCTGGTTTTGCCGCCCGACGAGGCGCTGGGCGCGGTGCTGCTCGGGACGGCCGCTCCGGTGTCGCTCGATAGCGATGCACGCGAAGCCGCGATGATCGGCGCGCTGGCCGATCCCCCGCTCAATCTGCGTCAGGGCGAATTCGCGCGCCGCACGCCGCTGTTCGCGCTCGCGCCGGGCCAGGGGCGCACGCTCGCCTGGCTGTTCGGCGCGCTGCTCCTGGTCAGCCTCGCCATCCCGCTGCTCGAGATCGGCAAGAACTATTTGGGCGCGGATCTCGCCGAACGGCGCGCGCTTGCCAGCGCCGAGCGGCACGTTCCCGGCGCGACCGATGTCGGCCAGGCCGAGGCGCAGCTCGATGCGAAGCTCGCCGCGCGCGGCACCGGCAACAGCGTGGTCAGCGTGCCGATGTCCGGGCTGCTGTCGGCGATGCAGCCGGTGCCCGGCGTCGTCATCCGCCAGGCCGATTACCGCCCCGGCGGCATTGTCGGCGCGATGATCGCCGCTCCGCGCGTCGAGGACCTGAACGCGGTGCTGATCGCGCTGCAGAACAATGGCTACAAGGTCACCGCCGCCAACCGCAGCGATGCGACCGGCCAGGCGGTGGCCGATATCACGGTGCTGGCGCCATGACCGAAGCGGCGAAGAACTGGTTCATCGCGCTGTCGCGCCGCGAGCAGATCCTGGTCGGAATCGCCGCGCTGCTGGCCGCGGGCGTGATCGGCTTTTTCGGCATCTACAGCCCGCTTTACGGCCTCGCGACCGATGCCAAGCGCAGCTTCTACGAGGCAACGATGCAGGCCGGGCGGATCGAGGCCAAGGCGCAGGCGCTCTCGCTGCCCGCCGACAAGCGCCCCGCCGAGGCGATCGCCGCGCTGCACCTGCTGCTCGCCAGCGAGGCGGGGGAACGCGGCTTCACGCTCGATGCCAACACGCCGCAAGGCAATGACCGCGCCGAGATCGCGATTGGTTCGGCCCGCTCGACCGCGTTCCTCGCCTGGCTCGCCGATCTCGAACGGCGCGGCGTGGTGCCCGAAACACTGGTGATCCGGCGGATGGACAATGGCACCGTCTCGGTCTCGGCGCGGCTGGTGAAGATCGGCGCATGAGCCGCAGCACCAAGCGGGCGGTGCTGATCGCGCTGGCATTGCTGCTCGCGCTGATCGTGCTGCTGCCGCTGCGCATCGTGTTCGATGCTGCGGGCCTGGGCGCACGCGGGGTCAGCGCGCGCGCGGTCGAAGGGACGATCTGGTCGGGTACGGTGCGCGACCTGAAGATCGGCAGGCTGAGCCTCGGCGATCTTGATGCGGGGCTATCTCCCACCGGGCTGCTCGGCGGCGAGCTGGTCCTCGCGATGACCCGCGCCGGAGACGCACCGGCCCAGCCCCCGCTCGCCTTCAGCCTGGCGCAGAGCGGTGACAGCATCGCGATGCGCGATGCGGTGGGCGAGATCGCGACCGCCGACCTGTTCGCACCGCTGCCGCTGCGCAGCGTCAGCCTCGATGGGGTGAACATCGCCTTTTCGGGTCGCCGTTGTACAGACGCCTCGGGCGCGGTGCGGGTGAATATCGAACAGAGCCTGTTCGGGCTAACGCTGCAACGCGGCCTGAGCGGGAATCTGCGCTGCGACGGCGCGGACCTGCTGGTGCCGCTGAAGGGCCAGTCGGGACTGGAACAGATGGACATCCGCATCCGGGGCAATGGCCGCTACAGCGCCGATTTCCGCCTCGGCGGTCTCGCCGCGAGCGCCGGGCCTGCGCTGTCTGCCCTCGGCTTCCGCCAGCAGGGCGATGCGATGGCGATCCGGATCAACGGGCGGTTCTGATGGGTGGCGGATATGGCTCCGACCATCCTTTCATCGTCACCCGCGCGCGCGGGGGTGTCCCGCTTCCTATCGGCGCCAGCAATCAAGCGGGACTCCCGCTTTCGCGGGAATGACGAATTGACAACACTGAAACCAAGAACACGACAGGAGAGCCCGAAATGACCCTTGACCCCAGCACCCCCGTCCTGATCGGTGTCGGCCAGGCGGTCGATCACTGGGATGGCAGCGATGCCGCCGCCGCGCCCAGCCCGCAGTCGCTGATGCAGCGCGCGGCGGAGGCAGCGCTGGCAGACACCGGTGCCGCCGAAGCGGTGCGCGCCGCGATCGATGTGGTCACGGTCGTGCGTCATTTCGCCGACAGCGCGCCCGGCATGGTCCCCGAAGGCACGGGCGGCTGCGACAAGCCGCCGCTCGGCCTCGCCCGGCGTCTGGGCGTGACGCCGGCGCGCGCGATCTATTCGATCGTCGGCGGCCAGAGCCCGCAATCGCTGGTCAACGAATTCGCCGCCGCGATCCATGCGGGCGAGGCGCGTTGCGTGGTGCTCTCGGGATCGGAGGCGATCGCCGCGGCCAAGACCGCTGCGCGCAAGGGCGTGGCGCTCGACTGGAACGAGGCGATCGACGGCGAAATGGAGGATCGCGGGCTTGGGCCGATGCTGCTCGACCGGCACGAGCTGAAAAACGGCATCGGCGCGCCGATCCTCACCTATCCGCTGTTCGAGAACGCGCTACGCGCGCGGCTCGGTCGCAGCAAGGCCGAGCATGTCGCCGAAATGTCCGAACTCTGGGCGGGGTTCAGCGCGGTCGCCGCCAAGAACCCTTATGCGCAATTCCCCAAGGCGATGAGCGCCGACTATCTCGCGACGCCATCGGACGGCAATTATCCGGTCGCCGACCCCTATCTCAAATGGCATGTCGCGCAGGACGCGGTGAACCAGGGCGCGGCCGTCATCCTGACGAGCGTCGGCCAAGCCGAGGCGATGGGCGTGCCGCGCGCAAAATGGGTATTCTTGCACGGCAGCGGCGAGGCGATGGACAAGCCGGTCAGCCTGCGCACCGACCTGTCGCGCTCGCGCGCGATCGAGGTGTCGCTCAAGGGTGCGCTCGCCAGTGCGGGAAAGACCGCTGCCGACATCGCGCATTACGACATCTACAGCTGTTTCCCGGTGGCGGTGCTGCTCGCCGCCGAAACGCTGGGCGTCGACGGACGCAGCACGCCGCTGACGCTCACCGGCGGGCTCCCGTTCTCGGGCGGGGCGGGCAACAACTACTCGATGCACGGGATCGCCGCGATGGTCGAGACGCTGCGCGCCGACCCAGGCAGCTATGGCCTGGTGCTCGCCAATGGCGGCTTTCTGTCCAAGGAAGCGGTGGGCATCTACAGCACGACCGCGCCTAAAAGCTGGTCGCCGGTGGACCACGCCCCGATGCAGGCCGAGGTCGATGCGCAACCTTCGCCTGAGCGGCTGGAGGAAGATGCGACCGGCATGATCGAGAGCTATACCATCGGCTATGCCAAGGGCGTTCCCGCGCGCGCCGTGGTGATCGCGCGCACCGACAAGGGGCGCATCGTTGCGCGCCCCGATGACGCCGACAAGGCGGGCCAGCTCGCCGCGCTTGCCGATCCGGCGCGCGATCCGATCGGGCGCAGGGTCACCATCCGACACGCCGACGGCGTCAACAGCTTCACGGTCGCCGCATGAGCCGCCCCGCCCGCCCCGGCCGTGCGCAGTTCCGCCACTTCACGCAGATCAGCACGCGCTGGTCGGACAATGACATTTACGGCCATACCAACAATTCGGTCTATTATTTCTGGTTCGACACCGCGGTGAACGAATATCTGATCCGCGCGGGCGCGCTCGACATTCATGCCGGCGGCGTGATCGGCCTGGTGGTCGAAACCGGCTGCGCCTATTTCGCGCCCACCGCCTTTCCCGACCTGATCCATGCGGGCGTGCGCGTGGACCATATCGGAACTTCGTCAGTGCGCTATGCGGTCGGGCTGTTCGCGAACGACGAGGATGCCGCCGCGGCTGCGGGGCATTTCACCCATGTCTATGTCGATCGAGAAACCCGCCGCCCGGTGCCCCTGCCCGATGCCCTGCGCACCGCGCTGGAAGCGATCCGGGCGTAAAGCTCAGCCGACGAAGGCGCGCTCGAGCACATAGGTGCCCGGCTTGGACTGGGCCCCTTCCTCGAAGCCCAGCGATTCGAGCAGCGCGCCGGTTTCCTTGATCATCGCCATGCTGCCGCACAGCATCACGCGGTCGGTGGCAGGATCGAGAGGATAGTCGCCCGCCTCGATCCGCGTGGTGATGCGGCGGTTTTCGTCGACCCAGGTCGGGCATTTTGTGACCGAGCAATCATAGACGAGCTGCTTCGCGGCTTCCTCGGCGACCAGCGGATCGTCCTTGAGCTTGCTTTCGAGCAGGTCGCGATAGGCCAGGTCCTGGATCTGGCGCACGGTGTGCTGCACGGTGATCTGCTCGAACCGCTCATAGGCTTCGGGATCGCGAATGATCGACATCCAGGGCGCAAGCCCCGTGCCGGTACCGATCAGGTGCAGCCGCTTGCCGGGCAGCAGCGCATCGAGCGTCAGCGTGCCGGTGGGCTTGCCGCCGAGCAGGATCTCGTCGCCCGGCTGGATCTTGTAGAGACGGCTGGTGAGCGGGCCATCGGGCACGATGATGCTCAGGAACTCGAGCGATTCGTCCCACATCGGCGAGGCGACCGAATAGGCGCGCAGCAGCGGCTTGCCATCGACCATCAGCCCCAGCATCACGAACTGTCCGCTGACGAACCGGAACGACGAAGGCCGCTCGACGGTGAAGGAGAAAAGCCCTTCGTTCCAATGATGCGTGGTCAAAACCTTGGCGGGGGTGAAAGCCATTATCCGTCCGATTAACTGATGTGAATGCGTGCCCTCTAGCAGCATGAATCGCAAAGTGTGAGGAAGGATTGTTATCCGCGGCAAAATTTTGGCTTGGCGGATCGGCGATTCGGTAGTCCGGAACCGGGCTTGAACGCCGGTGCGACGATGACCCGCCAGGCACCCGGCAAATTTCGAAAAAAAATTTCGGCAATTGCTGCCCGGGCGGCGACGGGCCGTGAGGGAAGCGCAGAAGCGAAACACGCAAAGATGTCAGTTTCGCAGGTGTCCAATTTTGTGGACAGTTGCCAGTGGTTAACATCGGTCACATCTAAAGCTGCAAGTCACTGCAGGTATATATATTTGAATCGCTACACGGAGATCAGTGGAGCCCTGGCGGCAAGCACAGCATTCCGGTCGGAATTTGCCGCTATTCCCGCCGTTTAGGAATATGACCGCATGCGCCGATGCTCAAGCAATGGTGAAGTAATACGCAACAACGCTTTCCAGTTCCGGCGTTCAATCGCCATCCGGGTTTCATGTCATCGGCCTCGTCGTTAACCAGTGCTTATCGATTGCAGTCGATGAACGGCATGCGACCTCATCCACGTTTCGCAGCACAGGTTCATGATGATCCACCAGTTCTACGCTCACATGCCGATCCGCAAGAAATTCGACTGGATCATTTCCCTGGTGCTGGGATTGATGGCGATCCCGATCGCGGCCGGGTTGACGGGCTGGCTTGGCGCGGCTCCGGGTGCTGGCCAGACAGGCCTTTCGCTCGCCGCGATGGGTTGTATCGCGCTTCTCCTGCTCAAGGCCAAGCAGCTGATCTGTGACCCCTATGTCAGCACCGTTGTCCGCATGGAGGGGCTTGCTGCCGGGGATATCGAAAGTCCGCTCGCGTTTACCGAGCACCAGGACTGTGTCGGCCGGATGAACCGCTCGATGCTGGTGTTCCGTGACAATGCCGCAGAACGCAACCGCGCGGAAAGGAGCCTGAACACGGTCGTGTCCGAGATCACCACCGGGCTGGAGCAGATGAAGAGCGGCAATCTGGCCTATCGGATCGAGCGCGCGTTCGATGCCGACCATGACAGCCTGCGCACCAGCTTCAACGACACCACGTCCCGGCTCAGCGAGCTTCTGGCGCAGACAGCGGCGGCAGCATCGCATGTTCTGACCGGCGCCACCGAGATCCGCTCGGCCTCGGACGATCTGGCCAGCCGCACCGAGCAGCAGGCCGCCAGCCTGGAGGAAAGCGCCGCCGCGATGCGCGAGGTGACCACCATGGTGCAGCAGACCGCACAGAATGCGGCAGAGGTCGGCAAGCAGGTCGGAGAGGCTCATGCTGCAGCCGACAATGGCGGTGCGGTTGTCCGCAGGGCCGTGCAGGCGATGGATGCGATCCAGAAATCGTCGAGCCAGATCACCAACATCATCGATGTCATCGACGGTATCGCGTTCCAGACCAACCTGCTTGCCCTCAACGCCGGGGTCGAGGCGGCCCGCGCCGGGGATGCAGGCAAGGGCTTTGCCGTGGTCGCCAACGAGGTGCGCGCTCTGGCCCAGCGTTCGGCCGATGCTGCCAAGGACATCAAGGAACTGATCACCGCGTCGACCACCGGGGTGTCGGATGGGGTTGCCCTTGTCGATCAGACAGGTTCGGTCCTGCTGCAGATCAGCGACCGCGTTGCTGCGATCAACAGCCGTATTTCGGAGATCTCCAGCTCGGCCCAGGCGCAGGCCGCGCGCTTGCAGCAGGTCAATATCGCCGTCGGCGAGATGGACAAGATGACCCAGCAGAATGCTGCGATGGTCGAGGAAACCAATGCAGCGGCACGCAGCCTGGCAGGCGAGGCCACCAACCTGTCGCAGGTCGTCGATCAGTTCAATGCCGGCCAGAAATCCGGTGCACCCGCCATGTCCAGGCCGATGCCCCGCCCGGCACCTGCCGCCCGCGTGCCGATGGTGACCGGCAATCTGGCGCTCAAGGCGGATGCAGAGGACTGGTCGGAATTCTAGGGTGCAGCCGGGACAGGTCGATCGGCGCCACCGACCGTCCAGGCGATTGGCGCGCCCTGCAGGAGTCGAACCTGCGGCCTCAAGATTAGAAGTCTCGTGCTCTATCCAGCTGAGCTAAGGGCGCGCGCCTTGGTGAGGGCGCAATAGCGGGCTTTGCAGGTGGGTGCAAACCGCGATATGGCTTGGGGCGATGCAAAGCCCCTCTGCCGAACCCGCCGCCGTCAGCCACAGCCTGCAACCAGGCATCGGCTTCGATCCCGCTACGCACCGCTTCCGATATTACGATTTCGTCATGGCGGCGTTCGTCACGGTGCTGCTGCTGTCGAACGTGATCGGCGCGGCCAAGCCGACCTTCATCACCATCGCCGGACAGCAATGGGTTTATGGCGCGGGCATCCTGTTCTTCCCGCTGGGCTATGTCATCGGCGACGTGCTCACCGAAATCTATGGCTATGCCCGCGCACGCCGCGTGATCTGGGCAGGCTTCGGCGCGCTGCTGTTCATGGCGTTCATGAGCTGGGTGGTGGTGAGCCTCCCCCCGGCGGAAGGCTGGAACGGCCAGGCGGCTTATGAATCGGTCTTCGGCCAGGTTCCCAGGATCGTCTTCGCCTCGATCGTCGCCTTCTGGGCGGGCGAGTTCGTCAACAGTTACGTCATGGCGCGGATGAAAATCTGGACGGCGGGCAAGCTGCTCTGGACCCGCACGATCGGCTCGACGGTGGTCGGCCAGGGTGTCGACAGCCTGATCTTCTACCCGCTCGCCTTTTACGGCGAATGGGAGACGAGCCAGGTCATCACCGTGATGATCACCAACTGGCTGCTCAAGGTGAGCTGGGAAGTGGTGCTGACGCCGGTGACCTATGCCGTGGTCGGCTGGCTGAAGCGGCGCGAAGGGGTAGAGGTATTCGATACCGCCACCGATTTCACGCCGTTCAGCACGAAGGTCTGATCGGGGGTCTGATCCGGCATCCAGCGCTCCCGGCTCAGCGGTCCGAGGCGATCAGGCCGATCACCAGATAGATCAGCACCGGTGCGCCGATGCCGAACAATGCGGCGAGCACGAAGGCGATGCGGATCAGGTTCACATCCCAGTCGAAATAGTTGGCGATGCCGGAGCACACGCCCATCAGCTTGCCGTTCGACTTGTCGAGATGGAAAGAGCGGTTGTTCATGATGGTTCCCCTTTAAACCGATAGATTGATGATAGCGTGTCGGGCGATCAGACGATCATCGCCGACATCGTGCCGATTTCCGCCGGACCTACGCTCAGTCCGATGAAAAGTGCCGAGGTGGCGAAAGCGCAGACGGCAGCGACGAGATTGGTGTTGAACTGCGAGAGCGAGAACATGATGCGGGTCCTTTCAGAGTGTCTGTGTGTCCCTTTGGTCCGTCCGTCGGGAGATGCCGGATACTCTGCATAGGGCGTGCCAGATTGAAAAACCCATATTTTTCTGATGCTTGCACAGGATGAAACATTTCTTGCCGCAGGCTGAATGCGAAATTTTGGGAATATTCACGATGTTTTGGGGTGGGATCATTCCCGCCGTGCCGCGCCTCGCCGATTTTGCGCGCATGGCTCGGTTCATGGCGCTATAGCGGGCCACAGATGGCGCTTTCTTCCCTCTCGCTGACCCAGTTCCGCAACCATGAGGCGACCCGGCTGCAGGCGGGCGCGCGGTTCAACGTGATCTGGGGCGACAATGGCGCGGGCAAGACCAACATCCTGGAGGCGATCTCGCTGCTCGCACCGGGCCGGGGCATGCGCCGCGCCGACATCCAGCAGATGGCCCGGCAGCAAGGTCCCGGCGGGTTCACGGTCGCCGCCGCACTCATGGACGACGATGTGCGCATCGGCACAGGCACCAGCGCGGATGCGCCATCGCGCCGGCAGGTGCGCGTCAATGGCGCGGCGGCGGCAGCGAACAGCCTGGCCGACTGGCTCGCCGTTGTCTGGCTGACCCCGGCGATGGATCGGCTGTTCCTGGAAAGCGCGGGCGGCAGACGACGGTTTCTCGACCGGCTGGTGCTGGCGCTGCACCCCGCGCATGCCCGGCACGCCGCGCGCTACGAGGCGGCGATGCGCGAGCGCAACCGGCTGCTCGCTGCCGACCGCCCCGCCGATCCCGGCTGGATCGATGCGCTGGAAGCGCGGATGGCGGAGCATGGCGCGGCGATCGCGCTGGCCCGGGCCGATACGCTCGAAGCGCTCGATGCGCAGATCGACGCGCTCGAAGCCGGACCGTTCGCCCAGCCTTCGCTCGCGCTGGAGCGAAAGGGTCCGGTCGAGGTCGAGGCGCTGATCGCCGCATTGCGATCGGGGCGGCCGCGCGATGCCGGAGCAGGCCGCGCGCTCGCAGGCCCCCATCGCGACGACCTGATCGTCACCATGCGGCAGAAGGGACAAGCCGCCGCGCTTTGTTCGACCGGCGAGCAGAAGGCGATGCTGATCGCGATCATCCTGGCGCATGCCGATCTGGTCGCCGAGCGCCGAGGCAGCCGCCTTATCCTGCTGCTCGACGAGGTCGCCGCCCATCTCGACCCGGCGCGGCGCGCGGCGCTGTACGAACAGCTCGCCGACCGCTCGGGCCAGGTGTGGATGACGGGCACCGATGCGTCGCTGTTCGACGCGGTGCCGCTATCCGGCCGTGCCGACTGGAGCGTCAGCGGCGGGGTGGTTTCGCCTCAGTGAATGGTGCCGATGCACTGATCGAGCGAGAGGATCACCAGCAACCGCTCGATCTGCCGCCAGTGACAGAAATGGATGTGATTGCCGCGCGCCCGCGCTGCCTCGGCCCGGTCGGAGGCCTCGATCCCCGCCGTCTCGCCGTAATGCGAGAGCAGCTTGCAGGCGTCCTCATAGGCTTCGCGGCTTCCGATATAGGGCGGGTTCATGGGCGCGTTCGGGTCCTCTTTCCTCGTGCCGGCAAAGCTGCCGGCGCCGCGTCCAGATGGGGATACAGGCTGGCCGTGCAGGAAGGTTCAACCGGCATGGTAAACTGGGCGTTAGGCTTTGCGCCCGGTGTCAGCAGCGATTGGCGGTGGCAAAAGCCGCGCGCGCATGGCAAGGGCACGGTCATGGTCAATCAGACATCAGGCAACCGTCAGCCCCCGGCCCGCGCTGGTGGTGTTTTCATGGCTTTGGGCACGCTGGCAGGCACCGTCATCGGCGGGTTCATGGGCCAGCCCTCGATCGGCTTTCTCGCGGGCCTGGGCGGCGGCGCAGCGCTGCACGGCGTGATCTGGTACATCGACCGCCGCAAGGGCTGATCGGCCCGGTCAGCGGGCAGCAGCGGCAATCTCGGCTGCGCCGCACAGGATGGCATTGGTGCCGGTCTGGCGCACCGTGCATTGCGGTGTGCCGCCGATCGCAATGTCCGCCCCGCCCTTCACCGCGATCCGCGCCGGACCAGCGACGCTGAGCTTGGCGCGCACCGGCCCCTCGCCGATCAGTTCGAGCGCGCCCAGGGCAAGCCCCATCCCTTCGATCAATCCGTCACCGAGCATCACCGCGCGTGCGCTGGCCGCCTTGCCGCCGATCTTCAGGCTGCCGCTGCCGTTGACGTTGAGCGACAGCGCCTCGGCCGCGACCGCGCCGATCTCGACCGAGCCGTTGCCGTCCATGGTCGCGCTGGGCCGCGTGCCGCTCAGCGCATCGATCTTCGCACTGCCATGGCCCAGCAGGGTGAGCGACTGGACGCTGCGCGCATCGAGCCGCACCAGCGGCAGAGCCTCGGGGGCCTTCGGGCGATAGCGGCGCTCGGTAGGCAGGCTGGTGCGCGCCCGGCGGATGTAAAGCGTGCCGCCCTGGACCCGCATCGACAGCGATTCGAGCGCGCGCGGATCGCCGCTGGCCACCGCAAAAGGCGCCGCGCCCGAGCGTATCTCCACCGCGACATCGCCCTCGATCCGGACCTTGTCGAACGGCGAGAGGGTGAAGCGCTTGTCCGCGGCCTGTGCGGCTTCGGGCAGCAGCAGCACCAGCGCCAGCGCAAACAGCCGCCGCTTCATGCGCGCGCCTCGCCCATCTCGATCCAGCCGAGAAAGCGCGGGGTCTTCGGCATGTAGCGGCTGTCGCAGCCGCTCAGCCGGAAGCCCTGACCGGCAAGGGCGCTGCTGACCGGGCGGGTCAGATGGCATCCGCCCGCAATCCGCTTCCACACGGGTTCGATCCGCTGCTGCCAACGTGCCGGGCCGGGATCGGGTGCAGCACCATGTTCGAGGAACAGGATCGTTCCGCCGGGCGCCAGCACGCGGCGCATTTCGCGCAGGACTGCTTCCGGATCGCGCACCGAGCACAGGGTGAAGGTGGTGAGTACCGTGTCGAAGCTGCTGTCTGCAAAGGGCAGGCTTTCGGCGTAGCCTGCGCGGAAATCGGCGTCGAAGCCGCGCGCCTTCGCCTTGTCGCGCGCGGTATCGAGCAGCTGCGGCGAAGGATCGACCCCGGCGAGCGCCGTGACGCGCGCGCGATCATAATGATCGAGGTTGATGCCGCCGCCGCAGCCCAGTTCGAGCACCCGGCCCTCAGCGCGCGGCACGATGCGGCCGCGCGCCTTGGCGATGGCGGGCTGGCCGCAGCAGAAGGTGATGAGGCGCGGCATCACGTGCCGGTCCCAGAAACCGGGCTGGTCGGCTGCCCCTACCGGACTGTCGTTGTTCGTCAATGCGCTCTCCCCCGTCCCGGCAAGCCAGGAACGGGGACGAGTGTCTAGCATGGCTGGCGACCATGCAACCGCTTTTGCGCCTGGCGCGCGCCGTCGGATCAGCCGCAGGTGATCGTGCCCGAACCCATGGAGCTGCTCTTGCACTTGGCTTTGCCCTTGATGGTGACATCGCCTGAGCCCATGAGCGCCGCATCGACCGAACCGTCCGACGCCATGGTCACATCGCCCGATCCGGCGATCGAAATATCGACGGCGGGGCTGGAAAAGCGCTCGCCCAGCACGCTTCCCGATCCCGCGATCGAGATATCGGCATTGTCGGCACTGCCCGCGAGCTTGAGCGAGCCGCTGCCCGCGATCGCGCCGTCGAGCTTCTTGGCGGTCAGCTGCGCGATATCGGCCGTGCCCGATCCGGCGACGCTCAGCTTGATCTCGTCGCCTTCCATCCGGTCGACCTTTGCCGAGCCCGATCCTGCCAGCACCAGCGCGCGCAGCGCGGGCGCGCTGATCTTGATATCGGCCTCGCCCGAATCGCCGAAGCTGAAGGTCGATTTCTTGCGGCGGATGCGCAGCTCGCCATCGCGAACGCGGAATTGCAGCCTTTCCAGAGCCTTTTCGTCGCCCGACGCGCTGACGGCATGCTCGCCTTCGGTGGTGAAGCTGATGTTGTCCGGCCCGGCCAGCGTGATCCGGTCGAACGGTTCGCCCGACCATTTGGACGACCATCCCTCATCCGAACCACCCGATTCGTCCTCGATCAGCACCTCGGCACCGTCGACCATGTTGCAGCCTGCGACCGCGACAGCGGCGGCAGCCGCGACCAGAGCGTGTTTCCAAGTGACGGCCATGACGATACTCCTTGCGTGTGTTGCTGTATTAATACAGAAGGAGTAGCGAAAACGCAAGCTGAAGCTGACAAGACGCTCGACGGTTCGTCGCCAAGTGTCTAGAACCATTGGCAGGGGGCGGCGCAGCATCTTTGGGGAAAGGCGCGTACCATCAGCAAGATCGGGATGCAGGAGCTCGCGGAGCTCGCTGGAGTGTCGGTGTCCACGGTGTCGCGGGCGCTGGCAGGAAAGACGATCATCAACGCCAAGACGCGCGAACGCGTGGTCGAACTGGCGCGCCTGCACGGCTTCAAGCCGAATCAGGTCGCCCAGAATCTCCGCCTGCGTCGTGCGCAGGCGATCGGCGTGGTCATGCCGATGGGCCATGAGGTCGATCAGCACCCGTCCGATCCGTTCTTCATGACCATGCTCGGCTATCTCGCCGATGCGCTGACCGAGCGCAATTTCGACCTGCTGCTCTCGCGCGTCATTCCGTCAGGCGATCACTGGCTGGACGATCTGCTCGATTCCGGGAGGGTGGATGGCGCGATCGTCATCGGCCAGTCGGACCAGATGAAGGTGCTCGAGGCGGCCGCCGAGCGGCACCGCGCGCTGATGGTCTGGGGCGCGCGGATCGAGGGCCAGCGTCATGTCACCGTGGGGTCGGACAATGTCCGCGGCGGACTGATCGCCGGACGGCACCTCATCGAACGCGGCAAGCGCAAGCTGCTGTTCTTGGGCAATCCGAGTCCGCCCGAATTTGGCCAGCGCCAGCAGGGATTCCTCCAGGCCTGTGCCGAGGCAGGGCTGTCGCACAGCGTGCACACGCTGCCGATCCATCTCACGTCCGAGGCTGCCTATAGCGCGGCGAGCGCGTTTCTTGACGAAAATCCCGGCATCGACGGCATTTTCGCCTCCTCGGATGTGGTGGCGATGAGCGCGCTAAGGGCGCTGTCCGAGCACGGCCTGTCGGTACCGGGCGATGTTGCTGTCGTCGGCTATGACGACATCATGCTGGCGGCGCACACCAATCCGCCGCTGACCACGATCCGCCAGGACCTGCAGGCCGGCGCGAAGATGCTGGTCGACATGGTGTTCCGCCAGATCGATGGCGAAATCTGCGAACCGGTGCAGCTCGAGCCCGAACTGATCGTCCGCGCGACGAGCTGAACCCGACAGCGCTCGCCAGCGGCGTCCGCTGGCGCGCGCTCAGATGCTCGCGATGCGCTTGACCACGCCATCGTGGTCATTGTCGTCGCCATCGGCGGCGTTCAGATCGGCCAGATCGATCCAGCACAGGTCGTGGTGCGTCAGCACGCGGCCATCATGCGCGCGGATCGAGATCGGCTGGATCGGACGGCGATCGCGCTCGTCGACCAGCACCGGGTTGGACGGCACGCCGCTTTCCCATTTCTCGCCCCATTGGCGCAGCGCGATCATCGTCGGCAGCAGGTCCAGCCCCTTGTCGGTGAGACGATATTCGATCTTGCGCCGATCATCGACACAGGGCGCTCGCTTGAGGATGCCGCTTTCGACCAGGCGGGTCAGCCGGTTGGACAGGATGTTGCGGGCAATGCCCAGCTCTTCCAGAAATTCCTCGAAATGGTGCAGCCCATTGAACGAGGCGCGCAGGATCATGAACGACCAGCGCTCACCCATCGTCTCGAGCGCCTGAGGCAGGCTGCAACAGGCTGCAATCTCGGCCAGCGGTTCGCGCAGTTTGTTGGGGTTGCCGTGGGTCATGATCATCAAATCCAGTTTCAAACCGCCATCTTATCGAAAAATGCGGCCTTGCCAATGAAAATTCAGTTTCTAGTTGCAACTCGAAACCTATTCGTATAGGTAGTGATTCGCAACTGAAATTGCACCCCGCCGATTTCCTCCCCGGGAAAACCGTTAGAAAGGACACGCCATGCCCCGCTTCACCAAGACCCTGACCCAGATCGCTTTTGTCGCCGCCGCCTCGCTTTCGAGCATGGTGATGATGCAGGCGAGCACCGCCAGCGCGCAGGCTCCGGGCAGCAGCTATTTCACCGCAGAACTCGCCGCGCCCGTCGAAAAGACCACCAAGATCATCCAGGGCGTCGTGTGGCAGTGCGAAGGCACCGTGTGCACCGGATCGAAGGCGACCTCGCGCCCGATCAACGCCTGCACGCGTCTGTCTCGCAAGATGGGCGATGTCACCGCCTTTACAACCCGCAACGAGGCGATGGCCGGCGAAGAGCTGGCTACCTGCAACGCCAAGGGCTGATCGAACGAACCGCTTCCGGTCGGGTGGCCAGGACCTGCGATACTCCCACATCGCATGACCCTGCCGCCCGGCAAACCTGCCGCGCCTGTGCGATAACCCCCTTGATGCCCTGGTCCCTTGCCCCGAGCGACCCCGACCATGGCCCCTCGCACAGGCGCGTTTTTCTGTTGCAATTGCTTGCAAAGCACCGACATTCACCAGGTGCTTAGACAATATGAACTGGTAGAACGGGTCAAGGAATACGACCCCGATGCGGACGAGGCGCTGATCAACCGCGCCTATGTGTTTTCCGTGCAGAAGCATGGCAGCCAGAAGCGCGCCAGCGGCGACCCGTATTTCAGTCATCCGATCGAGGTGGCAGGTCTGATGACCGACCTGAAGATGGACGTCGAGACCATCATCACCGCATTGCTGCACGATACGGTCGAAGACACGCTGACCACGATCGAGGAGGTCGAACGGCTCTTCGGCCCCAAGGTAGCC
This sequence comes from Blastomonas ursincola, assembly GCF_013607875.1. Lineage (GTDB taxonomy): Bacteria > Pseudomonadota > Alphaproteobacteria > Sphingomonadales > Sphingomonadaceae > Blastomonas > Blastomonas ursincola. The sequence continues at coordinate 513,933 of NZ_VDES01000002.1, read as the reverse complement.
GAGATGGTCGACGGCGTGACCAAGCTTTCCAAGATCGAGGCGCAGACCGAGAACGAGCGCGCGGCCGAGAACCTGCGCAAGTTCCTGCTCGCCATGTCGAACGACCTGCGCGTGTTGCTGGTCAAGCTGGCCGACCGGCTGCACAACATGCGCACGCTCAAGTTCATTTCCAGCGCCGACAAGCGCAAGCGCATCGCGCGCGAGACGATGGACATCTTCGCGCCGCTCGCCGAGCGCGTCGGCATGTACGAATATATGCGCGAGATGCAGATGCTCGCGTTCCGCGAGCTCGAACCGGAAGCCTATGAAACGATCTGCGGTCGGCTCGACCAGATCAAGGCGAGCGGCGAGAACCAGGTCGAAACCATCGCCGAATCGCTCAAGGCAGAGCTCGCCGCCCACGGCCTGACCGCCGAGATCAGCGGTCGCGAGAAGCACCCCTATTCGATCTGGCGCAAGATGGCCGAGCGGCACGTGTCGTTCGAGCAGATGACCGACATCATCGCCTTCCGCGTCATCGTCGACAGCATCGACGACTGCTATGCCGCATTGGGCCATATCCACCGCAAGTGGAAAATGATCCCCGGCCGGTTCAAGGACTATATCTCGACCCCCAAGCGCAACGGCTATCGCTCGCTGCACACCGCGATCATCCACGGCCAGTCGATGCGCGTCGAGATCCAGATCCGCACGCACGAGATGCACCGGCAGAGCGAATTCGGTCTCGCGGCGCACTGGGCGTACAAGCAGGGCGGGACGCGGCCCGACGGCCAGGCCGGATGGATTCGCGACCTGATCGAGATTCTTGACACCGCGCAGGATGCCGACGAGCTGCTCGAGCACACCCGCATGGCGATGTATCAGGACCGCATCTTCGCCTTCACGCCCAAGGGCGCGCTGCACCAGATGCCCAAGGGCGCGACCGCGATCGACTTCGCCTATGCGGTGCACACCAACCTCGGCAACAAGGCGGTCGGCGTGCTGATCAACGGACGCAACCTGCCGCTGCGCACCCCACTCGCCAATGGCGACATCGTCGAGATCCTGAAATCCGAAGGCCAGGAGCCGCAGACCAGCTGGCTCGGCTTCGTCACCACCGGCAAGGCGCGCGCCGCGATCCGCCGCTATGTCCGCGACAAGGAGCGCGACGAGACCATCGCCATCGGCCGGGTGATCTACGACGAGATCGCCGGGCGCCTGCCGGTCAAGATCGGCAAGAAGGCGCTCAAACAGGCGCTCGAACGGCTCGGCATGGACGACGAGTCCGAGCTGATGCTCGCGGTAGGCAAGAACCAGATCAGCGATGTCGATCTGATGGATGCGCTGGTCCCCGGCAGCAGCAGCGAACAGGCCGCGCTGCGCGAATTCCCGCGCCAGGACCGGGCGATCTCGATCCAGGGGCTGACCCCGGGCGTCGCCTTCCAGCTTGCCGAATGCTGCCACCCGGTGCCCGGCGACCGCATCGTCGGGCTGCGCCGCCAGGGCCAGCATATCGAGGTGCACACCATCGATTGCCTCAATCTGGTCAGCGGGGTCGATGCCGACTGGATCGACCTGTCATGGGGCGGCGATTCGGATGGCGCGACCGCGCGCATCCGCGCGATCCTGTACAACCGGCCGGGCACGCTCGCCGACATGGCGGGCATTTTCAGCCATCACAAGGCGAACATCGTCAACCTCAAGCTGACCAATCGCGACCAGCCGTTCCATACCTATGAATCGGACCTGGAAGTGCACGATGTCGGCCATCTGATGCAGATCATCATGGCGTTGCGCGCGTCGGAATCGGTGGCGCGGGCAGAGCGTATCTGACCCGCGATACCGGGCTCAGGCGAGGCTGACGAAGCTGTCGATCACCCGCTTGCGCCCTGAATTCTCGAAGTCGATCTCCAGCTTGTTGCCTTCCTTCTCGGCGACCAGCCCATAGCCGAATTTCTGGTGGAACACGCGGGTGCCGATCTCGACATCGCTGCGCCCGGCATTGCCCAGGCTGATCGCGCTCGACCGCGCTTCAGCGACGCGCTGCGGCGTGGCGTTGAACCCGCCGGGCACCTGCGCCGCGCGCTGCCAGCCAGGGCCGCGCCGCGCCGCGCGCTCGGGATCGCGCGCCAGATGCGCGAACGGATCGTCGCGTTCGGACAGCCCTGCGCGCCACAGCGACGCGCCGCCGGTGAGCGAGCTTTCCTCCTCGACATGCTCGGGCGGCAGCTCGCCGATGAAGCGCGAAGGGATCGAACTGGTCCACTGGCCATAGATGCGCCGGTTCGCCGCGTGCACGATCGTGCAGCTCGCCCGTGCGCGCGTGATCGCGACATAAGCGAGGCGGCGTTCCTCCTCCAGGCTCGCCATGCCACCCTCGTCGAGCGCACGCTGCGAGGGGAAGACGCCCTCCTCCCATCCCGCCAGGAAGACATGCTCGAACTCGAGCCCCTTGGCGCCGTGGATGGTCATCATCGTGACCTTGGCCTCGTCCGCCGCCGCCTCGTTGTCCATCACGAGGCTCACATGCTCGAGGAAATCGCCGAGGCTCTCATATTCCTCCATCGCGCGCGCGAGTTCGGACAGGTTCTCCAGCCGGCCCGAGGCCTCGACCGAGCGCTCGGCCTGGAGCACCTGGGTATAGCCCGATTCGTCGAGTATTTGCCGCGCCAGGTCCGCCGGGTTCATCGTTGCGAGCAGGTCGCGCCAGCGCGCGATGCCGCGCATCAGCGCGGTCAGCGCGGTGCGCGCGCGGGCGGGCAATTCATCGCTGTCCAGGATCTGGAACGCGGCAGCGCTGAGCGGCAGCCCGGTCGCGCGCGCCAGCCGGTGCACCTTTTCCAGCGCCTTGTCGCCCAGCCCTCTTTTCGGGGTGTTGAAGATCCGCTCGAACGCCAGGTCGTCCGCCGGCTGGTTGACCACGCGCAGGTAAGCGAGCGCATCGCGGATTTCGGCGCGCTCGTAGAAGCGGAAGCCCCCGATGATGCGATAGGGCATGCCGATCGCGATGAACCGGTCCTCGAACTCGCGCGTCTGGAACTGCGCGCGCACCAGGATCGCGGTCCGGTCGAGGCTGATCCCGCGCCGCGACAGGCTTTCGAGCTCTTCGCCGATCCGCCGCGCCTCTTCGGGCCCATCCCACACGCCGAGCACGCGCACCTTCTCGCCCGCATCGACCTCGGTCCACAGCGTCTTGCCGAGTCGGTCGCTGTTCGACGCGATCAGCCCCGAGGCCGCGCCCAGGATGTGCGGGGTGGAGCGGTAGTTCTGCTCGAGCCGGATGATCCGCGCGCCGGGAAAATCCTTTTCGAAGCGCAGGATATTGGCGACCTCCGCCCCGCGCCACGAATAGATCGACTGGTCGTCATCGCCGACGCAGCAGATATTCTTGCGCGCCTGGGCGAGCAGCCGCAGCCAGAGATACTGGCTGGAATTGGTGTCCTGATATTCGTCGACCAGGATATATTTGAACTTCTGCTGATATTGCTCGAGCACCGCGCGGTCGGTGCGCAGTAATGTCAGCATGTGCAGCAGCAGGTCGCCGAAATCGCAGGCGTTGAGCGCCTTCAGCCGATCCTGATAGGCGGTGTAGAGCTCCTGCCCGCGCCCGTTGGCGTAGAGCTCGCTCTCCGCCGCATCGAGCTCGTGCGGGTTCAACCCCTTGTTCTTCCAGCGGTCGATGCACCCGGCGAGCTGGCGCGCGGGCCAGCGCTTGTCGTCGATGTCCGCCGCCTGGATCAGCTGCTTGAGCAGGCGCAACTGGTCGTCGGTATCGATGATCGTGAAATTGCTCTGCAGCCCGACCAGCTCGGCATGGCGGCGCAGCATCTTCGCGCCGATCGAATGGAAGGTGCCGAGCCAGGGCATGCCCTCGACCGCCTCGCCGATGATCTTGCCGACGCGCTCGCGCATCTCGCGCGCAGCCTTGTTGGTGAAGGTGACCGCGAGAATCTCCGACGGCCAGGCGCGCCGCGTCGCGATCAGATGCGCCAGCCGCGCGGTGAGCGCCGCGGTCTTGCCCGTGCCTGCGCCGGCCAGCACCAGCACCGGCCCGTCCGAGGACAGCACCGCCTCGCGCTGCGGTGTGTTCAGCCCCTGCAGATAGGCGGGGTCGCTGGCCGAGGGCGGCGGGAATTCGGAGGCGGGGGCGAGATCGTTCACCGTCGAACGTTTAGGGAACGTGGGAGCCGGGGGCAAGGGCTGCGTTGGCCTGCATTCGATTAGGCGGTCCCCTGCGCAGGCAGGGGCCCATCTCCTGCCCTAGCCGATGTCGCACCTGCCGGGAGATGGCCCCCGCCTTCGCGGGGCATCAAGAGAGGGACGCCCGCCCCCACCATCGGCAACCATTAATGCAGCACGAACCGCTCAAGGATCTCGACGTCGCCCGGCAGCGCCAGGCCGATCTTCGCGCGCGCGAATGCCTCATGCGACATAGCGCGCGCCGCCTCGCCGAACCGAACGGGATCGTGCGCGGCAAGCGATCGCAGCGCCTTTTGCAGCCGGATCTGCACCTCGAGCTGCCCCGCGCCGTCGCGCGCGATCCAGCGAAAGGCATCGCAGACCAGATCCTCGATCCGGATCGCGGGCACATGCAGTCGCGGGCAGGTGACCCGGGCCGGTGTGGCGCGTGCCGCCGTGCTCCATCCGGCCAGAACGCGCAGCGACGTGCCCAGCACGTCGATCGCGGTGCCGGGGTCGTTGACCCCGGGCGACAATGCCTTGGACGCGGTTTCGGACAGCACGATCAGGCCATAGCGCGGATCGGCCTCGAAGGTGCGCTCGCCTGCGATGACGAATGCGCGCCGCACCGAACGCGCCGTCGCCTCGTCGAGTGCCTTGGATGTCTTGAGCAGGATCGTGCTCGAATCGACATAGGTGCCGGGGCGCACGCCCAGATGGAAATCCACGTCCTCGCGCTCGCTCACCGTCGCGAACAGCTCGTCGTCGATCGCCTGGACGAAGCCGAAGCGCTCGGCAAAGAGCGGCACGCCGCTATCGGGCAGCGCATCGCTCTGCACGCCGCCGAGCAGCGGACGCTCGGCCAGATCGGCAAAGGCCTTGTTGGCAGCATCCTCGAGCAGGTCGATCACTTCGGACACGTCACCCAGCCGGCTTAGCCGCGCGATCCAGCGGATCAGCGCATAGATGACCGAGACGATGACAAGGCATGTGGTGAGGAACAGGATGACGCGCGCGGGCTGGCCGAAATAGCTGGTGGACAGCCCGACCGTGCCCACGATCGCGTATATAAACCCGCCGATGAACACCGAGATCGCGTTCTGCGCGGTACGGTCCTGCATCAGCAGCGGGCGAGCGCGCGGGGTCGCGGCGGAGGCTGCGGCCTGGAGCGAGGACACCATGATGCCGAGCGAGAAGATCGCGACCGCCAGCAGCGTGTTGGCGAGCACGCCGAGCAGGTCGTCGACGCCGTCCAGCCCGATGAGCTTGTGGAATTCCTCTGGCAGCAGCACGGCCAGCGCCGGGGCGAGCAGCAGCGCCAGCACCGCAAGCACCGCATAAGCCGCCGGCGTGAACCACAAGGAGCGATAGACCCGCCGCGCGAGCAGCCGGGCATAGGACAGGCTCATGCGCCGGTCGCCATGAAGGCGATCGGGGCGCGCCGATCAGCCAAGCCGCGCGAGCGCCGCTGCCAGCCGCTCGGCCTCGGCGGATTTCTCCGCATGGTCGGCGCGCGCCTTTTCCACCGCTTCGGGCTTGGCCTTTTCGACGAACGCCGGGTTGGAGAGCCGCCCTTCGAGCGATTTCGCCTCCTTGGACACGGCCTCGAGCGCCTTGCTCAGCCGGGCCTTTTCGGCGGCGATGTCGATAATACCTTCGAGCGGCAGCACGAACGTCGCCTCGTTGACCACGATCTGCAGATTGGCGCCTTCGGGCGCGGCCTCGTCCAGCGGCGCGAAGTCGATCCGCGCCAGCCGCTGCGCACCGGTCCAGAAGCCGTTGACCCAGGCTTTGGTCTGGTCATTGGCATCCTGCACGAACGCCTTCAATCGCGTACCCGGCGCGATGCCGAGTTCATTCTTGGCCGAGCGGATGCTGCCGACCAGATCGATCCGCCATTCGGTTTCCGCCTTGGCACCGGCATCCACCTCGGCCAGCGGCGCGGGCCATTGCGCGACGATCAGGTCATTCGACCGCTCGCCCAGCGCGTGCCACAGCTCTTCGGTGATGAACGGCATGAACGGGTGGAGCATCACCAGGATCTGATCGAGCACCCAGCCCGCGACCGCGCGGGTTTCAGCGGCTTCGCCCGCGTCGCTCTCGGCGGAGAGCACCGGCTTGATCAGCTCCAGATACCAGTCGCAGAACTGGTCCCACACGAAATGATAGATCGCATTGGCCGCCGCATCGAAGCGCAGGTCTGCCAGCGCCTTGTCGAGCGCGGCGACCGTTTCCACCACCTCGCCGATGATCCAGCGATTGACTGCAAGCGTGGCCGCCGGCGCGGCGACCGATGAACTCGCGCCGATACCGTTCGACTGGCAGAAACGCGCTGCGTTCCACAGCTTGGTCGCGAAATTGCGATAGCCCTCGACGCGGCGTTCATCCATCTTGATGTCGCGGCCCTGGCTTTCCATCGCCGCCATGAAGAAGCGCAGCGCATCCGCGCCATAGCTGTCGATCAGCCCCAGCGGATCGACCGTATTGCCCTTGGACTTGGACATTTTCGCGCCATCGGCGGCGCGGACCAGCCCGTGCAGATACAGCCGCTTCCACGGGGCTTGCCCCATGAAATGCGTCCCCATCATCGCCATGCGCGCATCCCAGAAGAACAGGATGTCGAACCCGGAGATCAGCAGGTCATTGGGATAATGCTTGGCAAGCAGCGAGGTGCCAGGCGCACCCTCCCCGTTTGTCCCGAGCGCAGTCGAGGGACCCTGCACCACCGTCTCTTGACGTCCCTCGACTTCGCTCGGGACAAACGGAGCTGGGGCGGCATCGGGCCAACCCAGCGTCGCAAACGGCCAGAGCGCGGAGGAGAACCAGGTGTCGAGCACGTCGGCATCGCGTTCGAGCGTCACGCCGTCGCCGGCAAGCGCCTGCGCCTCCTCCTCGGTCTCGGCGACATAGCATTGGCCATCCGAGCCATACCAGGCCGGAATCCGGTGCCCCCACCACAATTGCCGCGAGACGCACCAGGGCTGGATATTATCCATCCAGTGGAAATAGGTCTTTTCCCAGCTCTTGGGCACGATCTCGATCACGCCGGTCTTCACCGCCTCGATCGCGGGCTGCGCGAGCGTCTTGGCATCGACATACCATTGGTCGGTGAGCCAGGGTTCGATGACCACGCCGCCGCGGTCGCCATAGGGCGTCTGGATCGTGCGCGGTTCGGCGTCGTGCTCGGTGACTTCGCCGTCCTTGGCGGTGACGACATGCGGGACGAGACGGCCGAGCGCCTTCATCCGCTCGACGACGAGCTTGCGCGCATCGAACCGGTCCACGCCGATGAACTCCGCCGGGATCAGCCCGTCGGCGGTCTGCACCACCCGCGCCTCGGCATCGAACATGTTGAGCATCTCGCTCGCCGCGATGCCTGCGCGCCGCCCGACCTCGAAATCGTTGAAATCATGCCCCGGCGTGATCTTCACCGCACCCGAACCGAGCTCGGGATCGGCATGGTCGTCGGCGACGATCGGAATGCGGCGTCCGGTGATCGGCAGCTCGACATACTTCCCGATGACGCTGGCATAGCGCGGGTCCGCGCCGTTCACCGCGACCGCCATATCGGCGAGCATCGTTTCGGGACGGGTGGTTGCGACCACGATATGGTCGCGCCCGTCATCGAGCGTGACGCCATCGGCCAGCGGATAGCGGAAGTGCCAGAAATGGCCCTGCACCTCGCGCGTCTCGACCTCGAGATCGCTGATCGCGGTCTTGAGCTTGGGGTCCCAGTTGACCAGGCGCTTGTCGCGATAGATCAGCCCCTGATTGTACAGGTCGACAAAGACCTTGAGCACCGCCTTGCTGAAATGCGGGTCCATGGTGAACTGCTCGCGCGACCAGTCCATCGAACAGCCCAGGCGGCGCAGCTGGCGGGTGATCGCGCCACCGCTCTCCTCCTTCCACTCCCAGACCTTCTGGACGAAATCCTCGCGGCTGTAGTTGGTGCGCTTGTCCTGCTTCGCCTCGAGCTGGCGTTCGACCACCATCTGCGTCGCGATGCCCGCATGGTCGGTGCCGACCACCCACAAGGCATCCTTGCCGCGCAGCCGCTCATAGCGGATCATGATGTCCTGCAGCGTGTTGTCGAGCGCATGGCCGATATGCAGCGATCCGGTGACGTTCGGCGGCGGGTTGACGATGGTATAAGGCTCGGCACCGGGCCGCTCGGGCCGGAACGCGTTCGTCCCTTCCCAATGCGGATACCATTTCGCCTCGATCGCGGCGGGGTCGAAGGTCTTGGGCAGTTCGGTCTTGTCGGTCATGGGCAGGGCATTAGCGGCAAAATGCCGAATAATCCAAGCCCCGAGTTAGCCTTCAAAGCGAGCGATTCTGACCTCTGCTCGGTTGAGGGCGTCGAGCAAATCCGGCGGCAGGGTCCGCAGTGCGACCAGCGCGCCCGCCGACTTGCTCGCGATCAGGTCCGGCTCGCCACCGGAATTGTCGAAAATGAACAGCTCATCCAGCTTGCCGAAAAACTCGCCGAGCATCTCGAACGACCGCGTCCGGCGCGCAGCGATCTTGCCGCGCGGCACATCATGCCCGCCGGTGCGGACCCGGATGGCGACGCGCTCATATTGCGCTTCGACGCTATTCAGCACCACATAGAGCATGCGAACGATGAAACCCTTGTCGTGCGCCAGATCGACGAGGCGGAGATATTTGGGCGAGGACAGGACGGTCTCGACGCCGATGGTCTGATAGGTGTTGATCGAGGCTTCGAGCCAGGCTTCGATCCGCTGGACGGCGGCGAGATTGGCCACCTCCGTCTGCGAACCTTCATGTTCGATGATCTTGGCGGTCAGGAGATCCGGGTTGATGATCCAGACCGACCCGCCCCAGCCTTCGATGTCGGTACGGTTGTAGAGCGAACTCTTGCCGCTGCCATTGGGCCCGGCGACGATCCACAGGACGGGGCGTTCAGGCTTCCGGGGAGTCTTCACGCGACGCCGCCTGCGCCTTCTGGTCGGCCTTGATGCGGCGGACATTGGACCGGAAGGCGGCGAGCAGATCGTAGGGCAGACTCGGGCTTTCCGCCTGAACCACCTTCATGCGCACCTTGCTGCCATCAGGCGCGGTGACGACCTTGGTCGGCAGGTCGCTGGGACGGACGCGAGGGGGATGGCTGGCCATGAAGACGCTCCTTGTCGTTACAAGCTAGGGCGCATGCGGGCCAAAGCCAAGCCCCGCCGCGCTTATTTCCCCTCGCGCCCCTTAAGATGCTTTGCCAGCCAGTCGAAGACGTTGCGGTGCCATTGCACGCTGTTCTGCGCCTTGAGCACCCAGTGGTTCTCGTCGGGGAAGATCAGCAGCTTCGATTCGATGCCCTGGCGCTGCAGCGCGGTGAACGCCGCGAGCGATTGCGAATAGGGGATGCGGAAGTCCTTTTCCCCATGGATGACCAGCGTCGGCGTCTTCCACTTGGTCACGTGATTGACCGGGTTCCACTTCTCGGCGTCGGTCCGCTGCCACCAGGGGCCGCCATGGTCCCATTCGTCGAACCACAGTTCTTCGGTCTCGAACGCCATGGCGCGCAGGTCGAACACGCCTGCGTGCGTCACCAGGCACTTGAAGCCGTCGGGCCACTGGCCGGCGATCCAGTTCATCATGTATCCGCCATAGCTGCCACCGAGCGCGCAGGCATTGGCCGTGTCGAGCGAGGCGTCGATGCCGGGCAGCGCGGCCATGCCGAGCTTCAGATCCTCGAGCGGCTTGCCGCCCCAATCCTTGTTGATGCTGTCGGTGAACGCCTGGCCGTATCCGGTCGAGCCGTGGAAATCGATCGTCACCGCGGCATAGCCCTGCGAGGCCATCACCGCCGGATTCCAGCGATACGACCAGCTGTTCGAGAAACTGCCCTGCGGACCGCCATGTACCAGCAGCGCGACCGGCAGCTTGCCCTTCGCGCCCTGGGGCTTGACGATCTGGCCATGGACAAGATCGCCATTCGCGCCCTTGAACGAGAACTGCTCGTACATCACCGGATCGAGCCCGGCGAGCTTGTCCGCGTTGACATTGGTCAAGCGGCGCGTCTGGCCCTTCGCGTCCATCAGCACCAGATCGTCGGGCGCGGAGACCGAGTTGATCGTGTAGATCATCGCGCCACCCGCCAGCGGCACGACATTGCCCACATTGCCACGCTCGGTCAGCCTGGTCACCTTGCCGCTGGGCACGTCGACGCGGAACACAGGATGTTCGAGCAGGTCCTGCGCCGTGACCAGCAGGCTCTTCGAATCCGCAGCCCAGGCGATCGAGCCGACCGAACGGTCCCAGCCGTCGGTCAGCTTCACGGTCTTGCCGGTCTTCATGTCCCGCAGGTGCACGACCATGCGATCGGCCTCGTAACCGGGCCGCGCCATCGCCGCCCAGGCGAGCCAGCGGCCATCGGGCGAAGCGGTGGGCAGCGAATCGGTGCCCTGGTTGGTCTCGGTCAGATTCTGCGCGGTCGCGCCATCGGCGAGCGGCTGCCAGACGATGTCGAGATTGGTCGAGCGCGGCTCGTCGCCATCGGACTTTCGGATGGCAAAGGCGATGGCGTTGCTGTCGGCGCTCCACGCGATTTCCTCGCCGCCGCCGAACGGCTTGCTCGGCGCATCGCCTTCGATTCCACCGCTCACCGCGCGCGCGGGACCGGCGGTCTTGCCGTCGGTCGCCAGCGCATAGGCATAGATGCGCGAATAGGTGCCGGGCTCGCGCCAGCTATCCCAATGCCGCACGAACAGCCGGTCATATTCGCGCCCCGTACCCATCGGCTTGGCCCTGGCATCGCACGTATCGACCGAGCATCCCTCGGCGACATCCGCCCAGACCGCGAGGCTGTTGCCATCGGGCGAGAGGCTGAAGCCGCTGAGGTCCACCGCCGATTGCGTCACCTGCACTGGCTCGCCGCCGGGCAGCGCGACGCGCCACACCTGGTTGGTTCCGGAGCGGTTCGACAGGAAGAACAGGTGCTTGCCATCGCGCGCAAACACGGGCGCGCTTTCGTTATGGCCGGGCGAATCGGCGATCGCGATCGGCTGGGCCTTGCTGTCCGCGAGGTCGAGCACGAACAGCCCGGTGCTGCGCTTGTTCGCGGCGAGATCGGTCGTGGTCAGCTGATAGGCGACCCATCTGCCATCGGGCGACGCGGCGGGTGCCCCCAGCCGGTTGAAGGTCGCAAGGTCCGTCTCGGTCATCGGCCGGGCGGCGGCAGGGCTGGCGAGGAGAACGGGCGAAAGCGCACTGGCGACCAGCGCGGCGAGGAGCATCTTCTTCATGGTTGCAGGCGTTACCATCGGGTACCGCCGGGTGCAAAGGGGAAGCTCAGCCCTTGCGGCCGGTGATCCGCCCAATTTCCTTCGCGACCATCGCCTCGACGATCGGCGGCAGGTTCTTGTCGAGCCATTCGGCGAGCATCGGGCGCAGCATCGCGCGCACCATGCCTTCGAGCGAGGTCTCGCCCGAGCGGACGATCTGCGGGCTGACGCCCGGTTCGGTCAGCGTCGCCAGCACGGCAAGCGATTCGCGCATCGACTGCTCGCCCGCACGGCTGATCAGCGGCGCTTCTTCAGGCTCCGCCGCCGGCTCGGGTTCGACGCTGTCGGTAAGTTCGAGAATGTCATCCACCGGTGCTGCCTGCCGGGCGGGCGCGGGCGCAGGACGTTGCGGCGGCGCGCGGCGCGGCTTGCGGTTATCCTCCGCGATCACCTTCTTGATCGAGGCGAGGATTTCCTCAAGGCTCGGCTCGCCGATATCGCGTGTCATTCCCTTGCGCCCCTGATCCGATTCGCCCCGTGCCCTGCCTTACTGGTTGGGCGGGCCGATCAGTGCGGCATTTTGCGCGGGGCTGTCAACGGTGCGCGTCGATTGGGCGACCGGGTCCTTGTCCGAATCGAAGTCCATGATCTTGTCGCGGACGCGCTCGTAATTGATCTCGGGATCGTAGAGCAGCCCGCCATCGAGACCCAGATCGCGTGCTTCGGCCCGGCCCATCGCCGCCAGCAGCGTGAAGCCCGCGACATAGGCGTTGCGGCGCGCGGTCACCAGCTGCACCTGTGCGTTGAGCAGCTCGCGCTCGGCATCGAGAATGTCGAGGATGGTGCGGTTGCCGACGCTGTTCTCGGCGCGCACGCCTTCCAGTGCCAGCGTGTTCGCATCGACCGCGCGCTGCGACGATTCGATCACCTGAAGCGAGGCATTGAAGCTCGCATAGGCAGCGCGCACCTGCGCGATGACGCTGCGTTCGACGGCGATTTCCTGCTCCATCGCCTGGCCGGTCACGGCCTGGGCGCGGCGGATCTGCGCGCCGGGGCGGCCGCCCTGATAAACGGGCACGGTCACCTGGACGCCAGCGGCGGCGCTCGACTGCTGCTGCACGAAATTGCCCTGAATCAGGGTACTGCCCAGCGTGCCGAGGAAATTCTGGTAATTGCCCTGGCTGAACAGCCCGACGCGCGGCATGCGCGCACCCCGCGCCGATTTCACATCAAATTCCGCCGCCTTGACCCGCTCGCGCGCGGCTTCCAGATCGGGGTTGCTGTCGAGCGCGGTCGCCACGGCGGCATCGGGCGCATCGGGCAAGTTGGGCAGCGGCGGCGGCGGCTCCAGCGCTTCCGGAGCGCGGCCGACGAGCTGGATATAGGTTTCTTTGCTGCGGATGAGGTTCGCCTCGGCGGTCTGCAGGTCACTGCGCGCAATCGCGAGCCGGGCCTCGGACTGGGCAACATCGGTGCGCGTCAGATCGCCGATCTCGAACCGGTCGGACGAAGCCTGGAGGTTGACGTCGAGCACCTCGACATTCTGCCGCTGCAGCCCGACGATCGCCTCGTCGCGAATCACGTCCATATAGGCGGCGACCACATTGCTGAAGACGGTCGCCTCGGTACCGCGCAGATCGGCCTGTCCAGCCTCGACCCGGGTCTTCGATGCCTTGATCGCGTTGCGCACCGTGCCGCCCGAATAGATTGGCACGTCCAGGCTGATGGTGCCGTTGACGGAGCGGGCAGGTGCCGTGAAGGCGTTGGCGGGGTTGAGGAAGTTCTCCGAATATTGCGCCTGGACTTGCGAGCTGGGCCGACCGTCGGCCAGCGCGATTGGCACGCCTTCGTCGGTCGCGCGCTGCTGGGCGCGCGCGGCGTTGAGTGTCGGGTTGGTCTGATAGGCGGCGATCAGCGCATCGCGCAGCGTATCCGCCTGGGCGGGCACGCTGCCCAGAACCAGCGCCGCACCACAACCGGCCATCCAAAGCGAAGTCTTCATCTATCCGGTTCTCTTGTCGTCCACCGCCGGTGCCAATGGCGAGGCCCTGTGCTTCAGAAGGTATAGCTCTTTGGCCGGGCGAAGGCCGCAAGCGGTGCGATGTCGGTATCGGCAAAGGGGACCAGAGCGAAGGCACCACCCTGACGGCGACCTGCGGCCAGCCGGGTCACGCCTGCCTCATCCAGACCGGTCAGCAAACGCCCGCCATCGGCGAGCTGCGCCACGATGGCATCGGGTACCTGCTCGACCGCGCCGTCGATGATCACGAGACTATAGGGTGCCCCTGCAGCGTGGCCCTCCCCCAGCGCCGATTCGACGGTGGTGACATTGGCAAGTCCGGCAAGTCCGGTGCTGGCCTGTTCGACCAAGGCACGATCCTGTTCGACCGCAACCACGTGCGCCACGATGCCGGCGAGCAAGGCGGCCATATAGCCGGTTCCCGATCCGATCAGCAGCACCTTGTCGTCGCCCGACAGTTCGGCGCGGGTCAGCAGCAGGCCGGTCGACAGCGCGGGGTTGAGCACGCGGCCACCGCCCAGCGGCACCGCCCGGTCGATATAGGCGATGGCACGGTGGCTGGCGGGGACGAAATCCTCGCGCGGGGTCACGGCCATCGCGGCGATGACGACGGGATCGCTGACGTCGCTGGGACGCAGCTGGCTTTCGATCATGTGCCTGCGGGCAGCGGCAAAATCGGTCGGAGCAAGAGTCTGTGTATCGGTCATGTCCAAGCGCCCTAGAATATGCGGACGGCGATGCAAGCCCTAACGGAACAGCACGCTCCGCTTTGATAGCCTTCCGGTTGCAAAATGCAATCGACATCGCCGTATTCATGCTTATGGCATGGCTGTATTAGCATGGCAATACAGCAAATGCGCCACTTTGGACATATCGCGCATCGGGCTCCTCCGCACGCTTGTGTCTTGACTTTCGCCGCGATCCGGCACAATGCGCGCTCCTTCCCCACGGTGGCCCGATGGCGGAGTGGTGACGCAGAGGACTGCAAATCCTTGCACGCCGGTTCGATTCCGGCTCGGGCCTCCATTTCCTGCGCGGCAGTTCCGAGCGAACGGCATGGCTGCTCCTGGGGAGATGATGAAATCATGATGATCTGGGTCGATGCCGATGCCTGTCCGGTCAAGGACGAGGTCTATCGCGTCGCGCTGCGCCACGGCGTCGCGGTCACCATCGTCAGCAACAGCCCGATCCGCGTGCCCTCGCATCCGCTGATCGCGCGCAAGGTGGTAAGCGACGGCTTCGATGCCGCCGACGACTGGATCGCCGAACATGCCGATGCGCGCTCGATCGTCATCACCGCCGACATATTGCTCGCCGACCGCTGCCTGAAGCAGGGCGCAGCCGTGATCGCGCCCAATGGCAAGCCGTTCACCACCAGCTCGATCGGCGGCGCAATCGCGACGCGCGCGATAATGGCGGACCTGCGCGCAGGCGGTGACGTAATCGGGGGACCACCGCCCTTCACGAAGGCGGACCGATCGCGCTTCCTGCAGGCGCTCGACGAGGCGCTGGTGCGGCTGAAACGCCAGGCCTAATCCTGGATATCGCCGATCGGCATGCCCGGCGGAATCGGCAGATCGGCCTTGTCGCTGGCGAGCAGCGCCTTGAGCGCATCGCGATCCTTGAGCAGCCGCGCGGTCGAGAGCGCCCAGGCGCGGTCCGCCGGATCGGCGAAGCGCTTCCCCGTCTGCGCCTCGGCCCAGTCGTGCAGCGCCTGGTCGATCCGGGTCGTCGCATCGACACCCGCATCGGACGACATCGCCGCCCTGGCCAGTGACAGGATGATCCGCGTGCCGAGCGCGCGGCGCACCGCACCGAGCCGCGCGGTCGCTTGAGGCGCATCGGTGAGCGCGAGCAGCCGTGCCGCCACCGCATCGACGCCGGGGCTGTCCGGATTGGCGCGATGCTGTTCGGCCATCCGGGCCAGCCGCTCGGGCGCGAGCAGTGCGTTGAGCGTCTGCTGCGCCGCCACCTGCGCCGCGACCAGCGGATCGAACGCGGCGGTGCCCGCCATCGGCATGATCTCGATCTCGGTCTGGCGATCATAATCGCCTGAGAACCCGGCGGAGAGCTGCGGCATCAGCGCAGACGGCACATCGAGCACCGCCGGTTGCAGCGTCGCCAGCAGCGAATCGAGCGCGCGCTTCTGATCGGCAGGCGCGACCGGCGCGCCCTGCGCCGCCGCGCCCGGGCCGACCGCATATTCTGAGGTCAGCCCGCCCAATAGCTTGGCCGCCGCCTCGACCTGATAGCGGTGAACCAGCCAGATCGGCACGAACTTGCGGCGCAGGCTGGCGACCGGTTCGCCCGGGGCCAGCGCCGCCGGGCCGAAGCGCGATACGGCAGCGGCGCGCACCTGCATCATCCGGTCGAGCTCGGCTACCGGATCGGCCCCGTCATCCCACAGGCTGCCCCAAGGCTGGCTCGCCGAAACACTGCGCGCGTTCTCATCTGACACGAAGCGCAGCCCCTCGCTCTCCGCCGCTTCCGCCTTGGCGCGCGCGGCAGCATCGGGATCGCCGCTCACCGGATCGCCATAGAGCCAGTCGATCGCATGCACGTCCCAGCGCCCCATGCCGACGCCATAGGCATCGGAAAGATCGGGCGCGCCATCCTTCAGCCCGATGCGCGGCGCGGGATAATCCATCACGCTCGCGCGATCCTGCGTGCTGCCCGCGAAATTGTGCATCAGCCCCAGCGCATGGCCGACCTCGTGCGCGGCGAGCTGGCGGATGCGCGCCAGTGCCACCTGCACCGGATCATTGGGACCGCCGGTTCCGGTCTTGTCCGCGCCGACCAGCCCTTCGTAGATCAGCATGTCCTGCCGCACGCGCAGCGATCCGAGCAGCACCGAACCTTTCAGGATCTCGCCAGTGCGCGGATCGGAGACGGCATAGCCATAGGACCAGCCGCGCGTCGCACGGTTGACCCAGTTGACGACATTGTAGCGGATGTCGAGCGGGTCGGCCCCCTCGGGCAGTATCTCGACTCGATAGGCATCGACAAAGCCCGCCGCCTCGAACGCCTGTTTCCACCAGGATGCGCCTTCGAGCAGCGCGGTGCGGATCGGCTCGGGCGCGGCATTGTCGATATAGAAGACGATCGGCTTGCGCACACGCGAGCGCGGCGCGGCAGGATCGAGCCGCTCGAGCCGGAAGCGGTTGGCGAGATTCTGCACGATCTGCCCACCCAGGGGCGCGGAGAAATCGAGGATCTGCGTCGCGAAGCTGCCGCCGCGCGGATCGAACTGGCGCGGCACATAGCCGCTTTCGGGCAATGCGATCAGGCTGTGGCGCACTACCAGCGTCACCTGGCGGGCATCGGGCGCGATATTGCGCACCTCGGGCCCCGGCGTGTCGCTGGCATAGGTCTGGCGGGCCTCGAACTCCAGGTTCATCGGAAAGGCGCGCACCGCAGCGGGGTCGGCCGCGCTCAGATTATCGACCAGCCGCCAGCCCTTCTCGCCGCTCGAATTGAGCTGCGCGGTGACGTTGCGCGTGTCGCGCGCCAAAAACGGTGCGATGTCGACCAGCAGCCGCCCGTCAGGACCATCGATCGCATCGCCCATCCAGATAAGCGAGGTGGCAAAGGCATTGGCAGCGGCGGCCTGTTCTGCCGGCGTGCCGCTGCTCGCCCGGAAACGGGGGTTTTCGAGCTCGAACGCGATTTTCTTGCCCATCCGCCGGACGAGCAGGATCTGCGCAGGACCCGGCTGGGCACGATCAAGCCCGATCGGCGCGGAGCCCAGGCCCGTGCGCAAGGCGGTGGCATAGAGCATCCGCGTGACCACGCCATCGTCCCCGGCAACGGGCAGCGAGAGCAGGATGCGCCCGCCCTTCTGGTCGACATGCACCGGGTAGAGCCCGTCGAGCCTCTCGGTCCCGGCGAGCGGGCTGGCCGAGGCGGAGGCAGGCGGCGCGGCCTGAGCCTGAAGCGGAACGGCCAGGGCGGCGAGCCCCAGGGCGAGTGCAAGCGAACGGTTCATCGGACCCCCAGTCTGTTTGCCGCAGACTAGGGGCCAACGATATCAGCGGGCAAGCGGCTTTTGCGGGACTTTGCGTCTGCGCCGCCAGTCCCAATAAAGCCCGATGCCGCCCATGAAACCGATCAGCGCGAGCATGAAGCTGCCTACTACCGCGTTCAGCCCAACCTTGCCGATCGGGAACAGGAAGTTCCATTTGTGGATGAAGCTGAAGATATAGCGCTCGGGCTTCTGCCAGTTCTCGGTACGGTCGGCGAGCACGCCGGTCGCGGTGTCGACGAACAGGGTGGCATTGACCGGCGCGCCATAGTCGATCCGCCAGACCGGCAGCCGCTTGTTGCGGAAATCGTAATCCGGGCCGAAGCGGGTGACGAGTTCCATATGCGTGATCGCGCTGTCCGGCGCGCCGCTGAACCGGCGGCCAAGCTCGCGCGCCAATGCCTTGTCGCCATCGCCCCAGGGCTTGCCGGTCGCGGCATCGATATAGAGCGCGGGGCCGGTGGGGCTGATGCCTTCGAACCGCGCATTGCGGATCGCACTATCGCCCATCGGCATCTTGTGTCCCTGATGCGCGCTGTGATCGTGCTCGCCCTTGGGGCTGGCCGAACCCGGCTGGGCGAGCCCGAGCCGATAGAGCGCACGACCGCCCGGCCCTTCGACTAGCGACAGCGCGTTGACATCGAGCCCTTTGGCGATCTCGGCCCAGTCGCGCTCCACCGGATAGCGGGCATTCGCGACATTCACCGGCGGGGAGAGGCGCAGCTTGCTCGTCGGCTGCTCGAGCGCGGACTGCACCAGATGGAGGATTCCGCTGACCGAGAACATCAGCAGCGGCAGCGCCAGCACATAGCCCATCGCGCGGTGCCACCCCTTCGATCCCGCCAGACGCTTGCCGCGCCGGATCGCGACCAGCAGCAGGATGCCGGTCACCGCCAGCGCCGCCAGGCTGCCGACCATCAGCGTGATGACCAGTACGCGCAGCCAGTCCAGCCCTTGCGGCACCCATTCCCAGCTGTGCAGCGCGCGGAACACGTTCTGCAACCGCGTCTTGGTCAGGTTGTTCACCGCCGCGAGGCTGCTGGTTTCGGTGTGGACATAGGCGGTCAGCCGGTCGTCGCCCGCAAAGCGGATGCGCCAGACCGGCAGCAGCCGGTTGACCCAGGGATAATCGGCATCGAACGCGGTCTGCTGCACGATCTCGGCGATCGGGCGCTGTTCTTTCAGGAAGTGCCGGGCGATGAACTCGGCCTGGCGCGCATCCTCGCCCGCCAGTTCCGCGCCGGTATCGAGCCGGAAATAGCGGCGCGCGGCCTGCGGCGAGACCGTGACCTGCAACAGGTTGCGGTCCTTTCCGACCACCACCTTGACCGCGCGCGCCTTACCGATCCCGGCATCGGCCAGAACCTTCTCGACCGGCACCGCGCCTGCCATGTCGATCGCGCGCATCGACGGCATGAACTCCAGCTGCTGCGGGCCGAACAGCACCATGGCGATATGCGCCATGCCCGACAGCCCCCAGATGAAAAGGCTGATGCCGCCGATCAGCGCCAGCCATTGGTGCTTGCCCATCGACCAGCGGGCGAGCCTGGGACGATTTGCCATGATGGATCTCCCTTCCCGCTCAGAACCGGGCCTGCAGGCCGCCATAGACCGCGCGGCCGACACCGGGGGTGTAGATCGCGGCGCGTTCCAGCGACTGGTTGGCATTGGTGGCGACGTTCGAGATGAATACCGTGTCGAACAGGTTCTCGACCGATCCGAACAGGCGGATACCGGGGATGACATCGACCCCGGCGGTCAGGCCCAGGAGTTCATAGCCCGGTGCCCGTTCGGTATTGGCAAAGTCCGCCCAGGGGCCGTCGAACACCCAGCGCAGATTGGCCGAAACGTACCAG
Organism: Blastomonas ursincola; assembly: GCF_013607875.1. Taxonomy (GTDB): domain Bacteria; phylum Pseudomonadota; class Alphaproteobacteria; order Sphingomonadales; family Sphingomonadaceae; genus Blastomonas; species Blastomonas ursincola. Next base: position 494,640 of record NZ_VDES01000002.1, on the reverse strand, counting down.
CGGTCCTTCTGCTCGAACCGCACTTCGGACACGAAGACATGGCGCGGAACCCCGGCAAGCTGGTTGTCGCCATAGGTCCGGTCATTGTCGAAGCGGAAATCGTTGAACGTATAGGCCCCGCGCAGGGTAAAGGCCTGGCCGCGCGCCGCCAGCACCTCGCGCGCAACATACACGTCAAGGCCGAGCTCGATGCCCTGATGGATGGTCCTCGCCGCATTGTCGGTAAACGAGACGAAGCCATTCGCGCCGGGCACGCCGAAGTCGAGAAACTCGTTCTCGATCTCGCTGCGATAGAGCGAGACGTCCCAGGCGATGAAGCTCGCCTGGCCGCGGCTGCCGATCTCGAACGTGGTCGCGCGCTGTTCCTTGAGCGGGGCAAAGGGCCGCGCGCCGCCCGAGGTCAGGTCAGCCAGGCTCGGCGGCTCGAAGCTGCGGTTGATATTGCCATAGAGCTGCGCGGTGTTGGACAGCTGATAGAGCAGGCCGAAGCGCGGGCTGAACTGCTCGTATTCGCCGCGTCCGGACACGTCGCCCAGCCTGGCTGCGACATCGCGCACCACGCTGACATATTGCCCGCCAAGGATTGCGGTGAAGCGGCGGGTAAGGCCAAGGTCGAGCTGACCGAAGGTCGTAAGGCTGGTCGAATCCTGGTCGGATTCGCTCACCAGACCGGCACGCTGGCCGTTCACGTTGCGATGCCGCCGCGCGCGGTTGTCTCCCTTCGCATAATAGCCGCCGAGCGTCCAGCGGCTCACCGCATCGCCGATCAGCGCGAATTCGCCATATCCCTTCAGCGAGAGGCCGAATTCGTCCTCCTTCTGGTCGATGATCCCGGCAAAGCGGGTGATCGCGTGGTCGAGCTTGCGCCGCGCGTACCAGCCGCCGATCTCGACCGTGCTGCTGCCGAGCGTGATCGCCGTCAGGTTCGACAGGCGCAGCACTTCGAGATTGCGGTCCCAGTCATCGGCAACCGGACCGGGATCGAGCACCGTCACCGGCCCGCCAGGACGGAACGGGCCGACGGTGACGGGGCGTCCTGCCGCGCGCGGATTGGCCAGCGCATCGGCGAGGCGCAGCGATCCGTTCAGCTCGAAATTGTCGCTGAGCGCCGTCACATAGAAACGCGTCTCGACATTCTGGCCGAGCCTGAAGCCGATATTGCCATGGCCGTAGAGGCTGCGCACATCGCTATGCTCGCGAAAGCCGTCGTCGCGAAGCCCGGTCAGCCCGATATAATAGTCGGTGTTGCCAGAGACGCCCGAGGCGCTCAAGTTTCCGCGCAAGGTATTGAAGCTGCCGCCCTCGATCCGTCCCGAGAAACGCGAATGCGCGGTGCGCCCGGTGGGCGAGACGATGTTGACCGCACCGCCGAGCGAGGCCGCGCCGAACTGAAGGCCGTTCGCGCCCTTGAACACCTCGAGATAGCGGATGGTGAGCGGGTCGATCTCCTGGAACTCGGTCGAGCCGCTCGCGCGGCTGATCGGCACGCCATCGCGCAGCACGGTGAGCCCGCGGCGCTCGAAGCCGGAATTCAGCCCCGATCCGCGGATCGAGATACGCGATTCGCGCTGCGCGCTGGTATCGGCGAACACGCCGGGGGTGAAGATCAGCACATCGCCGATGCTCTGCGCGAAATCCTCGGCGAAGACGGTGTCCTCGACCAGCCCGACGCCGCCGGGCACCTGTTCGAGCCGCTTGCGCCCTTCCTCGACGCTGGGCGCGGTGGGGGTGCCGGTCACGCTGGCAGTGACGACGATGACGGGGTCGGTACGCTGGCCGACGCCCTGGGCAAGAGCAGGAGAAACACAGGTGAAGGCAGCGCCACCCAGCAGGGCAGCGCGCAGAAATGCGGTATTGGTCATGATCATTCGTTCCCTGAACGCGGGATTCAAGAGGCACGCAGGGCACGCCGGGCCCGCACGCGTCATGCGCGCGCGGCGGCGGCCTGCAAGGGCGTCAATGGTTCAGAGAAACAGCGGGGGCCCGGTCGCGGGAGGGGTGGCGGCATGGTGCCGCGCGCGCAGCAGCTGGTGGTGCAGTGCGGGCGCGATGGTTGTAATCGCCAGCATCGGTGGAAGCGTCACGGCATCGACCGGGATCGCCAGCATCGCCATGCCGGCAAAGGCGCAAGGCGGCATCGGATTGTCCGCATCGTCGCCCTGGTCATGGTCCTGCTGGCCGGATCTGGCGGCAGCAAGCTTCTGATAATCCTGGTAACGCGGGTCATCGACCGAAATCGTCGCCGCCTTGTTGCCCAGGCCCGAGCACAGCTCGATGGTCAGGCCTGCCGGTCCGAAATGCGGCATGAACCCGCGCGGCGCGAACGCACCGAACAGCATCGCCAGCAGCAGCACCGGCAAGGCATGTCTGGTCAATTTGCGAAAGCGCCCCATCGCCGCGGCGGGTAGAACCGATCACCGGACCAATCAACCCCCCAAAAACGGGGCAGGATTTGTCAGGACGCGAACTTGCGCGCCTGGCGGCGCACGGGCGCCCGCGATCCCCCGAAGGCACTGCGCAACCGCGCCCAGAAGGTCGGCCGGGGCTCCTCGGGCAGGGTCTGGCCCGTCACCTTGAGCAGGTAGCGCGCGAGCAGCAGCGCCTGGTTGCGCGTCATCACGATATCGCGCTGTTCGATCACGTCATTCTCGAGCGCGATCCGCGACCGCGCGCATTCGATCCTCAGATCGATGCCGTTAGGCATGTCGACATGCGTCCAGCCGACCAGCGCCTTCGGCGCGCTATCGTGATATTTCCGTTCTACGGCAGATGGTTGCAGTTCGTCGTTCATGGCCCCACTCCTGATGCGATTAGCCGACATTTGTAACCTTCTGTCAAGACTATCCCAGATTTGGTGCTGTTTTGCGCAGCATGGCCGAGTTGGCGGGGAACCGGCGCGAGCGCTGGACGTAAGCACCCTGGCAGGCCCTGCCATTCAGCAAGGCCCCCTTTCCGTTACAAAACAGGAGGAATTGACATGGCAACTGCAGCCAAAGCCACCACCAAGCCCGACAATGTCGATACCGGCATCGAAGCCAAGGACCGCAAGGAAGTCGCCAAGGCGCTTCAGCACGGTCTGGCCGACACCTATTCGCTCTATCTCAAGACGCTGGGCGTCCACTGGAACATCGTCGGCCCCGCCTTCTACAGCGTCCACAAGCTGACCGAAGCGCAATATGAAGACCTGCACGCTGCCGCCGACGTGATCGCCGAGCGCATCCGCGCCCTGGGCGAAATCGCCCCGGCATCGTTTGGCGACTATACAAAGCTGTCGGTGGTCGATTCGAGCGAGACCCCGCGCCAGGCCGATGCGATGATCAAGGGCCTGATCACCGACAACGAAGCGATTGCCAAGCGCATGCGCGATTTCGTCGAGGTCGCCGAGGACGCCGATGACGTGTTCACCGCCGACCTGCTGACCGCCCGGATCGGCAAACACGAGGAAAATGCATGGATGCTGCGCGCGCTGATCAGCTGACCGCACGCCACACCAGGCACCTCGCAGGGGCCGCGATCCTTTGGGATCGCGGCCCTTTTGCTGTGCGTGGTCAGCCGGCACAGGGACGGCAAAAAGCCCGCCCGGCGCGATGCCGGACGGGCTTTGGAGGTCGCAGACTGATAGAAATCAGCGCCGTTCGGGCACCGCAATTTTGTCGAGCTCACTCAGCAGCGCGTCGAACTGGTCGGGCATCGGGCTATCCGCCACGCCGTCATACACCTCGCGCAAGCTGCGGCCGATGCGTGCCTGACGCATCAGCATGGGATCGAAACACGAGGTACGCATGGCACTTGCCTCCAGACGATCTAGGGAACTGGCACCGCGCACTGTCTTCACTTCCCGTCCAGCCCAAGGGCTGCTTGCAAGATCGGGGCGCAGCATCACGCCCGGGTTGAACACGACCGCCCCGACCATGCGGCAAGCGGCTCCCGGCCACATGCCGGAGGTGAATTGGTCACGCAGCGAGTGCAGTCACGCCCTCGCTCAGCTTGTCGAGCGTGCCAAGAATATCGCTCATCGCCTCGTCAGCGGAGTTGCGCTGACGGCGCGAACCGATCGGCGAGTCGCCATCCAGCATCGCGACCAGTGCAGCGCGGGCGCGCGACACGCGGCTCTTCATCGTGCCCACGGCACAATCGCAGATTTCCGCCGCTTCCTCGTACGAGAAGCCGCCCGCGCCGACCAGAATGATCGCCTCGCGCTGGTCCGCGCCGAGCTGCATCAGCGCCATGCGCACGTCCTCGAGGTGCAGCGGGGCCTGCTGATCCGAATTGGCGGTCAGCGTGCGCTCTGCAACGCCCTCGTCATAGGGCGCGGTAAACTTGTTGCGGCGCATCTGCGAGATATAGCAGTTGCGCAGGATTACGAAGGTCCAGGCGCGCATCGACGTGTCGGGGCGGAAACGCGCACGCGCGCCCCAGGCCTTGAGCATCGTGTCCTGCACCAGATCGTCGGCCACATCCATCTTTCCGCACAGGCTGTACGCAAAGGCGCGCAGGTGCGGAATGGTTGCAGCAAGCCGCTGCTTGAACGTCGCATCATCCAGCGGCACCACGGCCTCTTCGCTCCGCTCGCTGGCGGCATTCGCTCCGGTCGACTGGTCCTGAATGATCGTCATAAACTCGCCTCTCATTAGCTGCCCCCAAAGCAGCATGGATTGGTCCTCAACCAGCGATGCGGCTCCTGGTCCTCACAAACCCGACGGCCGCATCGCCGTGTCCCATCAACCCGTGGCTCCGGGGATGGTTCCAACCGAATTTTCGGCAACCGGTTGCATGCAATTGCGTAAATGGCCGGGCCATGCCCCCGAACAACCAAGAAAAGTCATTGAAGAAGAAGGATGATCCCCATGAACCGCAACGCCTCTTTCCGCATCGTGCTCGCAGCAGGCCTGGTCGCATCGCTGCTTTCCGCCTGCAACACCGTCAAGGGCGCAGGCCGCGATGTCGAATCGGTCGGCCGTGCCGCCGAACGCGCCATCGACTGACGAACGTCTTGCACGAAAAGAAAAAGGCCCGGAGCGATCCGGGCCTTTTTTGTGCATTCATGCTGCGCGCAACAGGTTACGCTCGACCACGCACAAGATGCATCACCAGGCTGGCGACGAGGAACAGCAGGAAGAGGAAGAAAAGGATCTTGGCGATACCTGCCGAAGCGCCGGCGATACCGCCGAAACCCAGCACGCCGGCAACGATCGCGACGATCAGAAAGATAAGGGCATAATGCAACATGGTTCATCTCCGGTTGGGATGAACCGTTTACGATGCGCGCTCGATTCAGGTTCCCTGAGCGCCGCGATTTTCTGGAATGTTCAGCCGCGCATCGCGCTGCCCATCGGCTCGCTGGTCACCGGATATCCCATGTTCTCCGGGATGCACAGGAACGGCCTGCCGTCGCGCTCCTCGATGAACGGCATGATCATCCGCACCGGAAACTGGGCCACATGATCGACCGCGTCGGCATGGCAGCCGAACTGCGCCAGCCGCTCCATGTTGCGCCGCGTCGGAAAGATCAACTTGACCTTGCCCACGTCCGCCATTGCCAGCGCGTCGGCGGCCGTGGCCCAGAACAGATGGTGGTTTTCGGTCGCATCGACCTCGACAATATGGTCGTGCTCGTCGCAGCGCGCGAGATAGAAGCGCGTATCGAACACCCGGCGCTCGTTGAAGGGCGGGCGCCAGCGCGCAAATGGCGTCAGCGCAGTCAGGTCGAGCGTCCAGCCGGCATCGCGGCAAAGCTCTGAAAACGCGGTACCCTTGTGCAACGCGGCGCGCGCCTGCGCCAAGGCCTCGCGTTCGGGCGGAGCGGCAAAACCGATTCCGAGCCCGGTCTCCTCGACCGTCTCGCGGATCGCGGCAACGCGCGCCGCCGCTTCGTGCGGATCGAGCCCGTGGTCCAGGCCGGAGGCGATCACATGATCGTCGGCATCGACGCGGCCACCGGGAAACACCACGGCGCCGCCCGCAAACACCATCTGCGACGACCGCTCGACCATGAGCAGTTCCGGCGCGCCGCCATTGGGGCAGTCGCGAAAGACGATGATGGTCGCGGCAGGGGTTGCAGTCACCAGCGGTTCGCCGGTGCGCGGGTCATGGGTCTGGATATGCGGATCGGTTTGCTGCGGTTCGCTGTCGGCCATGCTGCATGTCATTGCCTATAGCGCGCAGCCTGCCAAGCGCGAAAAATGCGAGAGGCCGTTCCGGCTCAATGCCGCAGCAGCCGTTCCGCAATCCGGTCGGGCTCGATGCGGTAGAAGCGCCGCGCCGCCTCGCTGGCAAGCGGACCATAGCCCTCGGACACGCCGGCAAGATCATCGACGAGTTCGGCCTCGCGGTTGCATTCGTCGACCAGCATGTCGAGCAGCCCGATCAGCTTCTCGCGCTCGGGCGAGGGTTTCACCGGCATGCGTCCGAAAAGGCTCAAGCCCTTTTGCGCCAGAATCCCGATCATCGCTGAGTCTCCTTGTGCTTTGTGCGGTCGTGACAGGGATAACGGCAGGCCGGTTCGCGAATTTAGCAATTCGCTAACCATGTTGGCCATGTCGGCAAATTTTACACCCGGTCGCCGCTGCAACAGCTCGTTAACCATTCAGGCTTATGTAAAAGCTTGGTTTTCACGGTGTGGCATGCTGCGTGCTACGTTACGCGCACAGTCATCTTCACTTCCGGCAGGGTGGTTCGCTTCACAGGTCTCGCGAGCCCCCTGCCGTCCCCCTTCCATCATCAACCCGCCAGCGAACGCAGCACCTGCATGGTGTGGGCATCGGCGGGGAAGAAGGTCTCGAGCGCGAGTTCGGACAGGGTGATGTCGCGCGGGGTGCCGAAGATCGTCACCGTGCTCATGAACGACAGTCTGCCCGCCACGGTATCGATGATCATCGGCAGTGCGATGGGCGCGCGCCCGGCCGGGGCGTTGTCATTGGCCGAACCCGGATAGGCGGCCAGCTCGTCGCGCAGCTCGGCCAGTCCCGAATCGGCGGTCAGCTCGATATCGCGATCGAGCCGGTGCAGGATATAGCTGCGCCATTGCTCGTAATTGACGATCTGCGGTGCGAGGCCATCGGGGTGCAGCGCGAGGCGCAGCACGTTGACCGGTGGTTCGAGCAGGTACGGCGCGATCTGTTCGGTCAGCACGGCGAGCGCGCCATTGGCCGCAACCATGTTCCAGTGCCGATCGACCGCCAGCGCCGGAAAGGGCTCGTGCGCCTTCAGCAGATGCTCGACTGCCGCCAGCGCCTCGGCCATTTCGGGCGCCGTAAGCCCCGTCTCCTCGAACTCGGGCGCCAGGCCCGCCGCAAGCAGGATCTGGTTGCGCGCGCGCAGCGGGATGTCGAGATAGTCGGCCAGCCGAATGATCAGGTCGCGGCTCGGCTGAGCGCGCCCGGTTTCGACGAAGCTCAGATGCCGGGTCGACATCTCGACCTCGAGCGCCAGCTGAAGCTGGCTGAGGCGGCGGCGTTCGCGCCACTGGCGCAATTGCGCTCCGGCGGGTTCCTGGGTTCGGGTCTCGTGCTTCATGCGGACGAAACTAGCCGAGCGCGAGAACCGCCGCCATTACCTCGAAGGTCATCGGATCACCCCGCCAGCCCGACCACGGCAAAGGCTAGAAATGCGAGCAGCCCGGCATTGCGGTTGCTGCGGAACTTGGCGAGCGGGTCCTGAGGGTCCGCAGGCTTCAGCGTCAGAATCTGCCAGGCAAGATGCACCGTCACCGGCAGCAAGGCGAGGAGCGCGACCCAATCGGGCCGCACCAGCCAGATCGCGCCGCCCCATCCGGCAATCGCAAGCGCATAGCACAGCGCGACGCCGGGGCGCACCGCGCTGCCCATTGCCCGCGCGCTGGACTTGATGCCGACCAGCGCATCGTCCTCGACATCCTGCAGCGCATAGATGGTGTCATAGCCGATCACCCAGGTGATGCAGCCGCCATAGAGCAGCAGCCCGGCGAGCGAAACCGAACCGGTCACAGCCGCCCAGGCGACCAGCGCGCCCCAGCTGAACACGAGCCCCAGCCAGACCTGCGGCCACCAGGTGATTCGCTTCATGAACGGATAGGCGGCGACCAGCGCGAGCGAGGCGATCGCGATCAGAGCAGCGGCGAGGTTCAATTGCACGAGCACGACCAGCCCGATCAGGCACAGGCCGATCAGCCAGGCCCAGGCGGCCTTCAGGCTCACCGCCCCGCTTGCCAGCGGACGTCCGCGGGTACGGGCGACCCGGGCATCGAGATCGCGGTCGACGATATCGTTATAGACGCAGCCCGCGCCGCGCATCGCGATCGCGCCGAGCAGCATCCACGCCAGCAGCGGCCAGTGCGCACGAAGACCGCCCGCCAATGCAAGCGCATAGGCGCAGGGCCAGTAGAGCAGCCACCAGCCGATCGGCCGATCGAAGCGCGCCAGCAGCGCATAGGGCCGCGCTGCGGCGGGCAGCATCGAAAGCAGGCCGCGGGTTTCGGTGTCGGGGAGAGGCGTGGTGGTCATGGAGCCAGGCTTAGCGGGGATTCATCGCGCAAGGAACCTGCCCCAATTCCCCCGCCCCATTTTCATCGTCACCCCCGCGCAGGCGGAGGTCCCGCTATGGCGCAACGCTCTGATCAAAGCGGGATTCCCGCGTTCGCGGGAATGACGGGCAAGATGGATGGCGACTACAGCCGCGTCCTCAGCGACCACAGTTCCGGAAAGGCGCGCTTGGGCAGCGTTGTGTGCAGATAGGCCGCGCCGGCTGTGCCGCCGGTACCGCGTTTCATGCCGATGATCCGCTCGACCGTCAGCACGTGCTTGTGCCGCCAGGCCGCCATCGCATCGTCGAGATCGACCAGCTTTTCGGCGAGCTGGTACAGGTCCCAATAGCGCTCGGGCTGGCGATACACTTCGAGAAACGCGTCCTCCACCGCCGGATCGGGTGCGTGCGGCTTTGCAAAATCGCGCTCCAGCAGCGAATCGGGAATGGCAAAGCCGGCGCGGGCCAGCGCGGCGATCGCATTGTCCCACAGGCTGGGCGCGGCGAGCGCCTGCTCCATCGCACTCAGCGCCCGGGGCCGGTCCTGCTGATATTTGAGAAAAGCGCCGTCCTTGAGGCCCAGCAGATATTCGACCGTGCGGAACTGGTCCGACTGGAAGCCCGAACTGGGCCCCAGCACGCCGCGAAAGCGCGAATAGTCGCTCGGCGTCATGGTCGAGAGGATATCCCAGCTCAGCGTCATCACCGCCTGGATGCGGCTCACCCGTGCCAGCCCCTTGTACGCGGGAATCAGCGCACCCGAGGCGACCTGCGCATTGGCCAGCTGCAGCTCGCGGATGATCTGCTTGAGCCACAATTCCTTGGTCTGGTGGATGATGATGAACAGCATCTCGTCATCTTCGGGCGAGATCGGGTGCTGGCAGTCCAGCAGTGAATCGAGCGCGAGATAGCGCGCATAGGTCATAGGGGGATCAAGGGGCGTATCGGTCATGCCCGGGTCATAGCGCCCGGCGCATCAAAGCGGAACCGTTCAGCGGTCACTCTCGTTCGGCGCAGCGTCGGCCCTTGGCTCGGTCGCCGCATCCGGATTGGCCTGACGCTCGTCGAGCATTTCGGCGGCCTCGTCGAGCGCGCGGGCCTCGCCCACGGTCACGCCGCCCGGGCCCGGGTCGTTTTCGGCAGGCCCGCACGAGGCCAGCCCAAACGACATAACCCCAAACGACAGGGCCGCCAGCGCCAAAGCGCCGACGGCCCGTATCTTATCCAAGCTTCCGAAGAAGCGAGGCATTACTTCTTGGCAGCTTCGCCAGCGGCAGCAGCGGCGTCCTTGGCAGCGTCCTTGGCTTCGCCAGCAGCAGCAGCAGCCTTGTCGGCGCCAGCTTCGGCAGCGTCGACAGCGCCTTCAGCAGCAGCTTCGGTGGCTTCGCCAGCAGCTTCGGTGGCTTCAGCAGCGGCGTCGCCAGCAGCTTCGGCAGCTTCCATGCCAGCGTCGGCAGCTTCTTCAGCGGTCGCTTCGGTGGTGGCAGCTTCTTCGGTCTTTTCTGCGCCGCAAGCAGCCAGAGCCAGCGAGAGTGCGGCAACCGATGCGATCGAAATAATGCTCTTCATCTTGAACTTCCGTCCTTGTCTAAATGGCTGATAATCAGCCCAAAAGGAGTTAAACACGTCACAACCGTGCCGACAAGCTTCAGCCAAGCCCCCACTGTCGGACGCGCGCATCTAGCGCCCAAATTCTTCCTTTGCAATCTTTTTGGTTGGGATAAGCGACAAAGCGAGACACGGCTTTACGTCTGGCCCGGTCTGGTGCCCGAGCACCGCCGTCTCCCAAGCCCGATTGACCACATATAAAGATTTCTTTATATGACACCTCATGGACATGGGAACGCTCTTCCGGGCACTGGCCGACGACAGCCGATTGCGCATCATGCTGCTGCTGCAGTTGATGGAGCTTTCGGTCGGCGAGCTCGCGCAGGTGCTCGATCAGAGCCAGCCGCGCGTGTCGCGCCATGTTCGCATTCTCGCGGAGGCGGGGCTGGCCGAGCGGCACAAGGAAGGCAGCTGGGTATTCCTGCGCCCCGCGCTGCCGCGCCGCGACCACGAGGCCGCCAGGCTGCTCGATGCCTTTCTGCGCCGCGAGGACGCGGTGGGCGAGGCGCTGGCCGCGCAGCATGCCAGCGACCGGCAGCAGCTCCAGGCGATTCGCAGCGTTCGCGATGCGCGCGCCGCCGATTTCTTTGCGCAGCATGCCGGCGAATGGGACGCGATCCGATCGCTCTATCTGCCCGAGGCCGAGGTAGAGGCTGCGCTCGCAGCGATGATCGGCGAACGCCCGTTGGGGCGTCTGCTCGATATCGGGACAGGCACGGGACGCATGATCGAGCTGTTCGGCCCGACCGCCGATCACAGTACGGCGATCGACCGCAGCCCGGAAATGCTGCGCCTGGCGCGCGCGAAGCTGCAGCATCTGCAGAGCGGTTCGGTCGATCTGGTCCAGGGCGATTTCTACGCGCTGCCGCTGGCCGATGCCGCTGCAGACACGATCCTGCTGCACCAGGTGCTGCATTACGCGCAGAACCCGCAAGCCGTGCTCGATGAGGCCGGACGGGTCGCCGCTCCCGGCGCGCGCATCGCGATCGTCGATTTCGCACCGCATGCGCTCGAGGAGTTGCGCGAGCGCGATGCGCACGCGCGCCTGGGCTTTGGCGACGACACCATGGCCGCGCTGCTCGGCCATGCCGGCTTCGCGCTGATCGACACGCGCAGCCTCTCTGGCGGCACGCTGACCGTGAAGATCTGGCTCGGCCAGCATCGCGGCGAGCCGGCCCGCATCCAGCCCCATGATCAGACACACGTAACGCCCAGAAAGGCCGCTGCATGACCCTCTCTCTCAAACAACTGGCCGAAGCGCGCGAGGCGCTGGGCGCGCCGCTGTTCGCGGGGCTGGCCGGTGATGTCGAAGTGAGCTTCGAATTCTTTCCGCCCAAGACCGAGAAGATGGAGGCGACCTTGTGGGACACGCTGACCACGCTTGCCCCGCTCGGCCCCAAATTCGTTTCGGTCACTTATGGTGCCGGCGGATCGACGCGCGAACGCACGCACGCCACGGTCGCGCGCATCGCGTCCGAGACCGCGATCCCCGCTGCGGCACACCTCACCTGTGTCGATGCCAGCCGTGACGAGATCGATTCGATCGCGCAGAGCTACTGGGATGCGGGCGTGCGCCACATCGTCGCGCTGCGCGGTGACCCGCCGCGCATGGGCGAGAAATTCGTCGCGCATCCCCGGGGCTATGCCAATGCGGCGGAACTGGTGAAGGGCCTGAAACAGGTCGCGCCGTTCGAGATTTCGGTCGCCGCCTATCCCGAAACGCATCCCGATGCCGATTGCGCCGACAGCGATATCGACAATCTCAAGCGCAAGCTCGATGCCGGAGCCGATCAGGCGATAACCCAGTTCTTCTTCTCGCCCGAAGCGTTCTTCCGCTTCCGCGATGCCTATACCCGCGCGGGAATCACCGCGCCGATCCTGCCGGGCATCCTGCCGGTCAGCAATGTCGCGACCACGCGCAAGATTGCCGGGGCCTGCGGCACCGAAATTCCGCAATGGATGAACGACCTGTTCGAAGGGCTCGACGACCATCCGACCACGCGCCAGCTGGTTGCAGCCACCGTCGCTGCCGAAATGTGCCGCCGCCTCTATTCGGGCGGGGTGCGCCATTTCCACTTCTACACCCTCAACCGCGCCGAGCTGAGCTTTGCGATCTGCCACCTGCTGGGCCTGCGCGCGCCCAAGGTCGCCGCCGCTCCGGTGCTACAGGAGAATGCCGCATGAGCCCCGCCGAAAAGCTCAAGTCGATCGCTGCCACCCGCATCATGATGCTCGATGGCGGCTATGGCACCCAGATCCAGGCGCACCGGCTCGAGGAAGCCGATTTTCGCGGGGGCATGGAATTCACCCATGACCAGAAGGGCAATAACGACATTCTCGCGCTGACCTGCCCGTCGGTCATCGCCGGCATCCACCGCGCCTATCTCGACGCGGGGTCCGACATTATCGAGACCAACACGTTTAGCGCCAACCGCATCAGCCAGGCCGATTACGGCGCCGAGCATCTGGTGCGCGAGATCAATGTCGAATCCGCCCGCGTCGCGCGCGAGGAAGCCGATGCGGCAGAAGCGCGCGACGGCAAGCCGCGCTTCGTTGCCGGTGCGATCGGCCCGACCAACAAGACGCTGTCGCTCTCGCCCGATGTCAACGATCCGGGCTATCGCGAGGTCGATTTCGACACCATGCGCGACGTCTATCGCGAACAGTGCGACGCGCTGGTCGAAGGCGGAGTCGATTTCATCTTGATCGAGACGATCTTCGACACATTGAACGCCAAGGCCGCCGCCATGGCCGCGCGCGATGCCGCAGAGGCCGCTGGCCGCGAGGTGCCGATCATGCTCAGCATGACCATCACCGACATGGCAGGGCGCAATCTTTCGGGCCATACGGTCGAGGCGTTCTGGCATGCGGTGCGGCACATCAAGCCGCTCACCGTCGGGCTCAACTGCTCGTTCGGCGCGGACCTGCTGCGTCCGCATCTCGCCGCTTTGGCGCGCCAGGCCGATACGCTGATCATGGCCTATCCCAATGCCGGGCTGCCCAATGACCTTGGCCAATATGACGAGCTGCCCGAGCATACCGCGAGCCTGATCGGCCAGTGGCTGGAAGACGGGCTGATCAACATCGTCGGCGGTTGCTGCGGCACCACGCCGGGCCATATCGGCGCGATCGCGCGCGCCGTCGCCAGCGCCCCGCCCCGCGCCATCCCGACCCTGCCGGTCCAGACGCGGCTTTCCGGTCTGGAACCGTTCACGATGGCGGCTTGACCCGCATTGGCCCTCTCCCCTTCAGGGGAGAGAGAAGAGCCGCGTAGCGGCGAAGGGAGAGGGGCACGGCACGACCCTCTCCGCATGTTCCCCTCTCCCAACCCTCTCCCCTCAGGGGAGAGGGCGAAAGCGAAAAAATGACCCAGTCCCCCACCCCTTCTACGGCCCAGTTCGTCAATATCGGCGAGCGCACCAACGTTACCGGATCGGCCAAGTTCAAGAAGCTGATCATGGAAGACCGCTATGAAGAGGCGGTCGAGGTCGCGCGCCAGCAGGTCGAGAACGGCGCGCAGATCATCGACATCAACATGGACGAAGGCCTGCTCGACGCGCACGCCGCAATGACGCGCTACCTGAAGCTGATCGCCGCCGAGCCTGATATCGCGCGCGTGCCGTTCATGATCGATTCGTCCAAATGGTCGGTGATCGAGGCCGGGCTGAAATGCGTCTCGGGCAAGCCGATCGTCAATTCGATCAGCATGAAGGAAGGCGAGGAGGAATTCCTCAAGCACGCGCGCATCTGCATGGATTATGGCGCCGCCGTCGTCGTCATGGCATTCGACGAGGTCGGCCAGGCCGATACCCGGGAGCGTAAGGTCGAGATCTGCGAGCGCGCCTACAAGCTGCTCACCGGCATCGGCTTCCCGCCCGAGGACATCATCTTCGACCCCAATATCTTCGCAGTCGCCACCGGCATCGACGAACATCGCCGCTATGCGATCGACTTTATCGAGGCCTGCCGCGACATCAAGCAGCGCTGCCCGCACGTGCACATCTCGGGCGGCGTGTCGAACCTGTCGTTCAGCTTCCGCGGCAACGAGCCGGTGCGCCGCGCGATGCACAGCGTGTTCCTGTACCACGCAATCAAGGCGGGCATGGACATGGGCATCGTCAATGCCGGCCAGCTCGATATCTATGACGATATCGATCCGGTGCTGCGCGAAGCGTGCGAGGACGTGATCTGGGACCGCACCGAGGACGCGACCGAAAAGCTGATCACGCTCGCCGAGACCTTTCGCGGCAAGGACGAAAAGGCCGAGAAGGAAGCCGCCGAATGGCGCAGCTGGCCGGTGGTCAAGCGGCTCGAGCATGCTTTGGTCAAGGGCATCGACGCGCATATCGTCGAGGATACCGAGGAAGCCCGGCTCGCCGCGGCGCGCCCGATCGAGGTGATTGAAGGTCCGCTGATGGACGGCATGAACGTCGTCGGCGACCTGTTCGGCGAGGGCAAGATGTTCCTGCCGCAGGTGGTCAAGTCCGCGCGCGTGATGAAGAAGGCCGTGGCGCACCTCTTCCCCTATATCGAGGCCGAGAAGGACCCCAATGCCAAGGGCAAGGGCCGGATCATCATGGCGACGGTGAAGGGCGATGTGCATGACATCGGCAAGAACATCGTCGGCGTGGTGCTGCAGTGCAACGGATACGAGGTCGTCGACCTTGGCGTGATGGTGCCCTGGCACGACATCCTCAAGGCTGCGAACGACAACCAGGCGGACATTATCGGCCTGTCGGGCCTCATCACCCCCTCGCTCGACGAAATGGTGACCGTGGCCGAGGAAATGCAGAAGGCCGGAATGCGCATTCCGCTGCTGATCGGCGGCGCGACCACCTCCAAGGTGCACACCGCGCTGCGCATCGCGCCCGCCTATGAAGGCCCGGTGGTGCATGTGCTCGACGCCAGCCGCGCGGTCGGCGTTGCCTCCAACCTGGTCAGCGGGACGCTGGCCGCGCCGTTCATCGCCAAGGTGGCAGAGGAATATGAGGCGGTGCGCCTGGCGCGATCGAACAAGGGGCAGAACGACCTGTCGCCGATCGAGGTCGCGCGTGCCAATGCGTTCGTCGCCGACATGAGCCAGAAGCCGCCCGCCCCGGCGCAGCCCGGCGTCCATGTGTTCGAGGACTGGGACCTGGCGGACCTGCGCGAATGCATCGACTGGACGCCGTTCTTCCGCGCCTGGGAGCTGGCGGGCAATTTCCCCGCGATCCTCGAGGACGAGATCGTCGGCGAGAGCGCGACCTCGCTGTTCGCCGATGCCAATGCGATGCTCGACAAGATCATCGCCGAGAAATGGCTGACCGCCAAGGGCGTGGTCGGCCTGTGGCCCTGCCAGCGCGATGGCGACGATGTTTTCATCCATGCCTATGGCCAGGAAATCCGCATGCCCTTCCTGCGCCAGCAGATCGCCAAGCGCGAGGGCCGTGCCAATATGTGCCTCGCCGATTTCATCGATCCGGCGGGCGACTGGATCGGCGGCTTCGCGGTCACTGCAGGCCATGGTATCGACGAGCATCTGGAACGCTTCAAGGCGGCACATGACGATTATAACGACATCCTGCTGAAAGCGCTCGCCGACCGCCTGGCCGAGGCCTTTGCCGAGCGGCTGCACCAATATGTCCGCACGACGCTCTGGGGCTATGCCCAGGGCGAGCAGCTCACCAACGAGGCGCTGATCAAGGAACAATATCGCGGCATCCGCCCGGCACCGGGCTATCCCGCCTGTCCCGATCACAGCCAGAAGCCGGTTTTGTTCGACCTGCTCAAGGCCACCGACGCCACCGGCATTACGCTGACCGAAAGCTTTGCCATGCTGCCGACGGCGGCGGTGAGCGGCTTCTATTTCGGTCATCCGGAAAGCGCCTATTTCGGCGTCGCGCGGATCGGCGAGGACCAGCTTGCCGACTATGCGACACGGCGCGGGGTCGATCTCGACACCGCGCGGCGCTGGCTGCGTCCCAATCTGGATTGATCGCAAGCGATTGACTCTGGACCGCTAAACCGCAAACTCCCGCCGCAAGTCCCGCTGCGAGGGGTTTGCGGGAGGGGCATCGGCGCGTGACACCGTCTGAACTCAGCGCATATTTCTTCGTGCAGATGGCGCTGATCATCGGCACCTGCCGGCTTGTCGGCTATGCGGTGCGGCGCTGGCTCGGCCAGCCCCAGGTGGTGGGCGAGATGATGGCGGGCGTGCTGCTCGGCCCGTCACTGTTCGGCTTTTTCCTGCCCGACCTTCAGGCCGCGATCTTCCCGCCCGAGACCAAGAACGTGCTGTTCGTCTGCGCGCAGCTCGGCGTGGGGCTGTACATGTTCCTGGTCGGCCTTGGCTTTCGCTCCGACCATTTCCGCGCGCAGATCGGCAGTGCGGCAGCGGTTTCCTTCACCGGCATGGCTGTGCCGTTCATCGTCGCGATGCTGCTTGCACCCCGGCTGCAGAACGTCCCCGGCCTGTTCGCCAGCGACGTCAACCAGTTCCAGGCGACGCTGTTCCTCGGCGCGTGCATTGCGATCACCGCCTTCCCGATGCTCGCGCGCATCATCCACGAACGGGGACTCACCGACACCAAGCTCGGCAGCCTGACCCTTTCTGCCGGCGCCATCGACGATGCCGCCGCCTGGACGGTGCTCGCGATCGTGCTGGCAAGCTTCGGCGACGGGCCGGGCGTCGCAATCAAGGCAATTGCCGGCGGGGCGAGCTTTGCGGCGTTCATGCTGATTTTCGGGCGCAGGCTGCTCGCGCCGCTCGGCCGCATCACCGAACGCAACGGCAAGGTGACGCACTCGATGCTCGCCGCCGTGCTCGTGCTGTTCATGCTCGCCGCCTTTGCCATGGATTATATCGGCATCCACGCGGTGCTGGGCGGTTTCCTGCTCGGCATCTGCATGCCCCGCGGAATGCTGTCGAGCGAATTGCAGCGCCAGCTCGAACCGATCATCATGGTGCTGCTGATCCCCATGTTCTTCGCCTATTCGGGGCTGAACACGCAGCTGACCGTGGTCAACAATGCCGAGCTGCTCGCGATCGCGATGGGCATTCTGGCGGCCTCGATCCTGGCCAAGGGGGTCGCCTGCTATGCCGCCGCACGCATAACCGGGCAGGACAATGCCACCGCCATGGCGATCGGTGCGCTGATGAACGCGCGCGGGATGATGGAGCTGATCATCATCAATATCGGCCTGCAGCGCGGGATCATTGGCCCGGCGCTGTTCTCGATGCTGGTGATCATGGCGATCGTGACGACCTTCATGGCCTCGCCACTGTTCGACCTGGTCTACGGGCGCAGGCACAAGACGGAAGGCGAGGCGGAGCCGGTAACCGATGAACCCGCGCCTGTGCCGTGACGGGACGGCGCCCGCGTTAACCCTCTAAAACCCGGCATTTCCCAACGAGCATGGTATGACATTGGGCATGACCACGCTTCGCATCATCCTTGTCGCCGCGCTGGCCCTGATCAGTGCCCTGCCCCTTTTCGCGCAACAGCAGCGTCCCATGCCCTATCGCATCGCCGAGACCGGCAAGACCTATCGCTCGCTGTCCGATGCCGTGAACAAGATCGGCGGCGGCACCGGCACGATCGAGGTCGCACCCGGCATCTGGCGCGATTGCGCGGTGCAGGAGGCCGGCAATATCACCTATCGCGCCGCCACCCCGGGCACCGCGATCTTCGACGGCGGTGTGTGCGAAGGCAAGGCGACGCTGGTGCTGCGCGGCCGCAGCGCACGGGTCGAGGGGCTGATCTTCCAGAATATCGGCGTGCCCGATGAGAACGGCGCCGGCATCAGGCTGGAATGGGGCGATCTCAGCGTGTTCAACAGCCTGTTCCGCAACAGCCAGCAGGGCATTCTCACGGCTCAGAATCCGGGGGGACGGATCGTCATCGACAAGTCGAGCTTTTCGGGCCTCGGCATCTGCGCGTCGGATTGCGCGCATTCGATCTATATCGGCGATTACGGATCGCTCACCGTCACCCGCTCGCGCTTCGAACGCGGCCAGGGCGGCCATTATGTGAAGAGCCGCGCTGCGCAGGTGTCGATCACCGACTCGAGCTTCGACGACAGCCAGGGCAATGGCACCAACTACATGATCGACCTGCCTGGCGGCGCGAGCGGCGAGATCACCCGCAACATCTTCGTCCAGGGTCAGAACAAGGAAAACTGGTCGGCCTTTATCGCTGTCGCCGCCGAAGGTCGCAGCTACAGCTCCGCGGGGCTACAGATCTACGGCAATGATGCGAGTCTTGCCCCCGGCGTCGATCGCGCCACCTGGTTCGTCGCCAACTGGAGCCGTGACCGCATCCCTCTGGGCGAAAACCGGTTGGGCAAGGGCTTGAGTGCCTACGATCAGCGGTAACCGCCGGGTTCCGCAAAGCGAAACGTTCGCCGAACGGCCATTGGTTTTGGCCCGCAAACCCTCTACATGGCGGCGATGATGCTGGCTGTTTTCCGGACCCTTTGGGCTATCTTCCTGCTGGCTCTTACCCTGCCCGCTGCAGCCCAGCCGCTCCAGCGCGGGCCGAACAACATCGCCGCATCGCTGGTCGCCGAGAGCGCCGATCCTGCGCCTGGCAGCACGGTCGATCTCGCCTTTGCCATGACGCCCAAAAAGGGCTGGCACGGATATTGGGAAAATCCGGGCGATGCCGGGCTTGGCATGACGCTCGAATGGACGCTGCCCAAGGGCGTTTCCGTCGGCCCGCTGCGCTACCCCGTGCCGCAGACGCTGATCATCGCGGGGCTGATGAACCATGTCTATGAAGGCCCCTATGCGCCGCTGGTCGCGCTAAAGCTCGATCCCACGCTCACCCCCGGCACGGTATTGCCGATCAGCGTCAGGGCCGACTGGCTGGCGTGCACCGACGAGATCTGCGTGCCCGAGAGCGCGACGCTGACCACGCGCCTCACCGTCGGCAAGAACGGCATCGACAAGGCCGCGCGCGCCCGCTTCGACGCGTGGCGGCAGCGTCTGCCCGCGCCGCTCGGCTCCGAAGCGACCTTTGCGCGCGACGGCAAGATCCTGCGCATCGCCATCCCCTTTCCCGCCGCTGGCGCAATCGACGCCCCGCATTTTTTCGCGCGCACCGACAAGGCGCTCAGTTATCGCGCGCCGCAGAGCTTTTTCCGCGACGGTGACCGGCTGATCGTCGAGACCGAGGTCGCGGGCAGTGACGCTGCGGAAATCGGCGGCGTGCTGCGCATCGGCGAGAAT
Source organism: Blastomonas ursincola (assembly GCF_013607875.1). GTDB lineage: Bacteria > Pseudomonadota > Alphaproteobacteria > Sphingomonadales > Sphingomonadaceae > Blastomonas > Blastomonas ursincola. Next base: position 475,325 of record NZ_VDES01000002.1, on the reverse strand, counting down.
ATGGGGCTCGATCTGGTGGCGAAGCCCGGCACGGTTGCCCCCGGCGGCACGCGGATCGAAAGCGCCGCCGGTAACACAACAGCCGAAGGCGACATGCTCGCGCTGCTCGCCACCGCGCTGGGCGGCGCGCTGCTGGGCGGGCTGCTGCTCAACATCATGCCCTGCGTCTTCCCGATCCTCAGCCTCAAGGCGATCAGCCTCGCCAAGGCGGGCGGCGACGAACGCGCGGCGCGGCGCGATGCGCTCGCCTATACCGCGGGCATCGTGCTGGTGTGCCTCGCGCTGGGCGGACTGCTGCTGGCGCTCCGCGCAGGCGGAGAGCAGATCGGCTGGGCATTCCAGCTGCAGGACCCGCGCATCATCCTCGCGCTGCTGCTGCTGGTCACTGCCATATCGTTCAACCTTGCCGGACTGTTCGAGTTCGGCACTGTCTCAGCGGGGGGCAGCCTGACGCAGAAACAGGGCGCGGCAGGATCATTCTGGACCGGCGCGCTCGCAGCCTTTGTCGCGACGCCGTGCACCGCGCCGTTCATGGCCGCCGCGATGGGCACCGCGCTGGTGCTGCCCTGGCCCGCCGCGCTGCTGGTCTTTGCCGGGCTGGGGCTCGGCCTGGCACTGCCCTTTCTCGCGATCGGTTTCGTTCCCGCCTTGCGCCGGATAATGCCCCGCCCGGGTGCCTGGATGAGTGCCTTCCGCCGGATCATGGCGGTGCCGATGTTCTTAACTGCGCTAGCGCTGGTCTGGCTGCTCGGCCAGCAGACAGGCAATAGCGGGGTCCTTTTCGGGCTGGCCGCCGCGATGGCGCTGGCGCTGCTGCTGTGGTGGCTGGGCGCGCGGCAGAGCGCGGGCAAGAGCGGCTGGATCGCACTCGCCCCCTCGCTGGCCGTTGCGGTCGCGGCGATCGCCGCGCTGCCGATCGATGCCGCGCCGTCCGCCTCGGCCCGCACTGCCGACGCGACGCTTCCCGCCCAGCCGTTCAGCGAGGCGAAGCTCGCCGAATTGCGCGCCGATGGCAAACCCGTCTTCGCCTATTTCACCGCCGACTGGTGCATCACCTGCAAGGCGAACGAGGCCGCCGCGATCCAGCGCGAGGCGACCGCAGCGGCGTTCAGGAAAGCGGGCGTCGTGGTGCTCGAAGGCGACTGGACGCGGCGCGATGCCGAGATCAGCCGCTATCTCGAGGCGCAGGGCCGATCGGGCGTACCGCTCTATGTCTGGTATGCGCCGGGCCAGGAGCCGGTGATCCTGCCGCAGGTGCTGACCGTGGACACGCTGACCGCGCTGCCCGGCTGAGGCCGAGCGTTACTCGCCCGCGCGCGCCAGCACTTCGGGCAGATATTGCTCGCCCAGCGTCCCACAATTGTCGGCCAGACCTTCGAGATCCTTGGCCATTGCCTTGTCATCGGCGACCATCGCCACCGCAAATATCTGCGCCTGTTCCTCGAGCGCCTTTTCCGCCTTGGCGCTGTCACCGCCCGGCGCCAGCAGCACCGCGCCGGTCATGAACGCCGTCGCCAGCTCGGTCGCCTCGCCGCTGGTTTTCTTGTCGTCCTCGGTTACCGCTGCAGCCGCCGAAAAGAACGCCGCGCAGCTCAGCAGCGAGTCATACCCGTCCTTGTCGGACAGGGTCTGGGCATGCGCCGGGGTAGCCAGCGCGCCAAGGGCTGCAGCGCCAACAAGGGGGCGGGAGAAAAGGGAAGAAACCATGCAGGACGTCCGATCAGTCTTGCCCCGCCGAAATGCACGGGGCCACGGTGCGACCCGCTGGAACGATGCGTGCCGCGTTTCGGCGGCGATGGCAATAGCGGTCAGGCGGCGTCGCGCGTCACCGAGAGGCGGAGACCAAGGGCGGACAGCACGGCCATCAGCGTTTCGAGCGTCGGATTGCCGTTCTCTGACAGCGCATTGTAGAGCGCCTGACGGCCAAGCCCGGTGCGCTTGGCGATCTCGGTCATGCCCTTGGATCGCGCCACATCCCCCAGCGCCCGGGCAATTTCCTGTGGGGTGCCATCTTCCATCCAGACGTTGAGATAGCGGACAACATCGTCTTCGCTGGTCAGAAACTCTGCGGGATCAAACGTCCTGGTCTCCACCATCACTAAGCACCTCTTTCGCGAGCTTACGAGCCAGTGCAATATCGCGCGGCTGGCTGTCCTTGTCTCCGCCGACCAGCAGCAACACCACCGTGTCGCCCACCATCGTGAAATATGCGCGGTAACCGGGGCCGAAGAACATGCGGAGCTCCGACACGCCTTCGCCCACAGCCTTGCAGTCGCCGAAATGTCCATCGGCCAGCCTGCGCAGCCGCTTCAGGATTCTTGCCCGCCCTTCAAGATCGCGCAACGCCTTAAGCCAGGCTGCAAACTGTTCGGTCTGCGTAACGCTGAATTGCTGTCCTTTATAAAGGACAGGCGGGTTTTTGTCAATCGATCCGTCGTTAGGCCTGGTCATCGGTACTGCTCCGGAAAGCCAAGCTTATGCGTCATCGCTGATGGTGTCGCCATTGGGCTTTTTCAGCGCCCAAAACCCCTCAAAACTTCCGCTGCGTTTTCCCGTAACGCATTTTTCGCGTCCCCGGCTTGCCCTCGGTCGCCCGTCCTTTGGGCGCGGCGACGCGCTGCTCCACCGGGAGCCCCAGCTCCTCCGCCTCCAGCTTGCGGATCTCGTCGCGCAGCCTTCCTGCTTCCTCGAATTCCAGATCGGCAGCGGCGGCGCGCATCTTCTTTTCGAGGTCCTCGATATAGGCGCGCAGATTGTGGCCGACCATGTGCGGGCGGTCGTCGACGCCGGTGTCGACCAGCACGCTGTCCTTGCTCGCGACATGCGCGATGATGTCGCCGATATTGCGCTTGATCGTGGTCGGCGTGATGCCGTGTTCGGTATTGTACGCAATCTGCTTCTCGCGGCGGCGGTTGGTCTCGTTGAGCGCGCGCTCCATGCTGCCGGTGATGCGGTCGGCATAGAGGATCACGCGACCTTCGACATTGCGCGCGGCGCGGCCGATCGTCTGGATCAGCGAGGTTTCGGAGCGCAGGAACCCTTCCTTGTCGGCATCGAGGATCGCGACCAGCCCGCATTCGGGAATGTCGAGCCCCTCGCGCAGCAGGTTGATGCCGATCAGCACGTCATAGACACCCATCCGAAGGTCGCGGATCAGTTCGATGCGCTCGAGCGTCTCGACGTCCGAGTGCATGTAGCGGACCTTGATCCCGGCCTCGTGCATGTACTCGGTCAGGTCCTCGGCCATGCGCTTGGTGAGCGTGGTGACGAGCGTGCGGTATCCCGCGGCGGCGACCTTCTTGCACTCATTGATCAGGTCGTCGACCTGCTCCTCGACCGGCTTGATCTCGACCGGCGGGTCGATCAGGCCAGTGGGGCGGATGACCTGCTCGGCGAACACGCCGCCGGTCTGCTCCATCTCCCAGTTACCGGGCGTCGCCGAGACGCTGACCGTCTGCGGGCGCATCGCGTCCCATTCGTTGAAGCGCAGCGGGCGGTTGTCGATACAGCTGGGCAGGCGGAAGCCATATTCGGCGAGCGTCAGCTTGCGCCGGTGGTCGCCGCGCGCCATCGCGCCGATCTGCGGAACGGTCTGGTGGCTTTCGTCGATGAACAGTAGCGCGTTTTCGGGCAGATATTCGAACAGGGTCGGCGGCGGCTCGCCCGGCAGGCGCCCGGTGAGGAAGCGCGAATAGTTCTCGATGCCAGCGCAGCTGCCCGTTGCCGCGATCATCTCGAGGTCGAAATTGGTGCGCTGCTCGAGCCGCTGCGCCTCGAGCAGCCGCCCTTCGGCCTCCAGTTCCTTCAGCCGCTCGGTCAACTCGAACCGGATCGCGGCCGCGGCCTGCTGCATCGTCGGGCCAGGCGTCACATAGTGCGAATTCGCATAGACGCGCACTTGCGCCAGCTTCGCGCCGGGCTTGCCGGTCAAGGGATCGAACTCGGCGATCGATTCCACCTCGTCGCCGAAGAACGAGATGCGCCAGGCGACATCCTCGTAATGCGAGGGGAAGAGTTCAAGCGTATCGCCGCGGACGCGGAAATTGCCGCGGGTGAAGCTGGCATCGTTGCGCTTGTACTGAAGCGCGACCAGCTTGCGGATCAGCTCGCGCTGGTCGACGCTCTCGCCCGCCTTGATGTCGAAGATCATCGCCGAATAGGTCTCGACCGAACCGATGCCGTAGATGCACGACACCGAGGCGACGATGATCACATCGTCGCGCTCGAGCAGCGACCGGGTCGCGGAGTGGCGCATCCGGTCGATCGCCTCGTTTACGCTCGATTCCTTCTCGATATAGGTGTCGCTGCGCGGCACATAGGCTTCGGGCTGGTAATAATCGTAATAGCTGACGAAATATTCGACCGCGTTTTCGGGGAAGAAGCTCTTGAACTCGCCATAAAGCTGCGCGGCGAGGATCTTGTTCGGCGCGAGGATCAGCGCGGGACGCTGCGTCTGCTCGATCACCTGCGCCATGGTGAAGGTCTTGCCCGATCCGGTGACGCCGAGCAGCACCTGGTCGCGGTCCTGCGCCTTGATGCCCTCGACCAGTTCCTTGATCGCGGTGGGCTGGTCGCCCGAAGGGGTGTAATCGCTGACCAGCTTGAACCGCCGCCCGCCCTCGGCCTTTTCGGGCCGCTGCGGCTTGTGCGGCACGAACGTGCCATCGGTTTGCGGCTCTTCCAGCCCGCGTCGGATTACCAGTTCAGCCATGATGCGAGATATGCGGAGCGAGCGGCACCGGCGCAAGGGTGGCGATGCGATTGCATTGGTTGGACGGGCTCTTTAGGGTCTGGCACTCAAGGACAATGCGGTCGCGCATCCACAAACCCCCTATGGAGAATTCCCCATGAAGATGCAGACTGTTTCGATCCTCGCCCTGCCGCTGCTCGCGCTGGCCGCCTGCAGCGGCGGTGGTGCCGACAAGGACGGCGACGGCAAGATCAGCAAGGAAGAGGTCGCCAAGGAAGCCGAATCGATCAAGTTCAGCCCCGGCGAATGGGAGAACAAGGTCGAGATCGTCGACGTGAAGTTCGACGAGAGCAAGCTGCCCCCCGAAGCCAAGGGCATGACCGGCGCGATCGTCAAGCAGATGGTGGGCCAGGTCCAGACCACCAAGAACTGCCTGACCGAGGAACAGGCGAAGAAGCCGGGGGCGGACTTCCTCGCCGGGGCCGAGAATGACGAGTGCACCTACAAGAAGTTCAATCTTTCGGGCGGCAAGATCGATGCCGATATCGAGTGCAAGGGCAAGGAAGCGGGCCAGCAAGGCAATATCAAGCTCAGCGGCACCTTCACCGGCACCACCTATGACATGCAGATGGACATGGTCATGCAGTCGCCGCAGACCGGATCGATGACGATCAAGGCGAAGAACAGCGCCAAGCGCATCGGCGAATGCAAGGCCTGATCTTTCGAGCCATGTTCTTGCTTCCGTCACCCCCGCGCACGCGGGGGTCCCGCTTCCTGAAGCAGCTTTGGCGCAAAAGCGGGATTCCCGCCTTCGCGGGAATGACGGTGCTGGCTGTCATGGTAGTGGCTGCCCTCAGCGTCCCAGCCACCGCGCAGACCGATGAGAATGTCCGCATCGCGCTGAAATTCACCGCTGACCGGCTCGATCGCGGCAAGGTCACCGGCCTTGCCCACCGCCCGAGCATGCGCGAGGCAACGCTCGACGATCCGGTGCGCATCGCTTCGATCTCGAAGCTTGCGGTGGGCGTCGCGGTGATGCGGCTGGTCGACAAGGCGGTGCTCGATCTCGACCGCGACGTGTCGCTCTATCTCGGCTGGCGGGTCGTGCATCCGGGGTTCCCGGCGCAGAAGATCACGCTGCGACTGTTGCTGTCGCACCAGTCGGGGCTGAAGGATGATGCAGGCTATTTCATCCCGCTCGATGCCAGCCTCGCCGATCTGCTCGCCAAGCCCGAAGCCTGGGATGCGACCCATGCCCCCGGCGCCTATTTCCGCTATGCCAATGTCAACTTTCCCGTCATCGCTGCGGTGATGGAGGCGGCGAGCGGCAAGCGCTTCGACCGGATCATGGCCGAAGAGGTGTTCGATCCGCTCGCCATCCCCGCCTGCTACAACTGGTCGGGCTGCAAGCCGGGCGCGGCCAAGACCGCGATCACGCTCTACAATCCCGATGGTACGATCGCGCGCGATGACTGGATTGGCGCGCCCGACCAGTGCGCCTATGTGCCCACGAGCGATGGTCGATGCGATATCGAGCTTTATGCGCCGGGCAGAAACGGATCGGCCTTCAGCCCGCAGGGCGGCATGCGCATTTCCGCCGGTGGCCTCGCGCGGCTGGGCCAGATGCTGCTGAACGGCGGCGACGGGCTGCTCACCCCGGAGTCCTTCGCCGAACTCACCCGCGCGCAATGGCGCTTCGATGGCAGCAATGGCGATGACGATCGCGGCTATTTCCAGGCCTTCGGACTCGGCGTGCAGCGGATCGAGAAGCCCGATGGATCGGTGTGGATCGGCCATCCGGGCGAGGCCTATGGGCTGCGCGCAGGTTTGTGGGTCAACCGGGCAAGCGGTGAAGGTGTTGTACGGATCAGCACGGGAAATGCGGAAGATTACCCGATAGGTCATTGCCTCGACACATGTCCATGATAGGTTGCGATCTGCAACTGGCCGGAGTCGGGCCGGGCGAGCAGGAGACACCACATGATCGGATATGTTACCGTCGGATCCAACGATCTCGACAAGGCGCGCGCTTTCTATGCAGGGCTGGTCGGCGCGCTGGGCGGCAGCGAGCTGATGCGGATGGAAGAGAACGGCTTCACGCTGTTCGGCACCGCCTGGGGCACGCCGGGCATCGCCATCACCCGGCCCTATAATGGCGAGCCGGCGACCGTTGGCAACGGCATGATGATCGCTCTGGCCATGGATGCGCGCTCCAAGGTCGACATGCTGCACGCCAAGGCGCTCGAACTCGGCGGCACCTGCGAGGGCGAACCGGGTCTGCGCGGCCCCGAGGGCGACCAGGCCTTTTACGGTGCCTATTTCCGCGACCTTGACGGCAACAAGCTTTGCGCGTTCAAGGTGGGTCCGGCGGATTGATCACCGCGATCTTTCACTCTTCATGAATATCGTAACCCCCGCGCAGGCGGGGATTCCGCTTCGCTACAACTCTGTTGGAGAAGCGGGATTCCCGCCTGCGCGGGAATGACGATAGATTCCGCGATCGCAGGCGCTATAGTCGCGCGAACGGCGCAGGAACGCCTTGGGGAAAAAGGGGAAATCGATGAACAGAGCAACGGCTTTCGGCCTGATCGGCAGCGCGATGGCACTCGCGCTCTTCGCACCGGCGCAGGCGCAGGATGCGCTCGGCAAGGCGGTGGCGAGCGATTATGACGCGAAGCTCGAAAAGCTGTTCCTCGATTTCCACGCCAATCCCGAACTGTCGTTCAAGGAAACGCGCACCGCAAAGATCATCGCGGCCGAACTGCGCGCCGCCGGTGCCACGGTTACCGAGGGCGTCGGCGTGACCGGCGTGGTCGGCATCATGAAGAATGGCGACGGCCCGGTGATCATGGTGCGCGCCGATATGGACGGCCTGCCGCTCGCCGAGGATAGCGGCCTGCCCTATGCCTCAAAGGTCCGCCAAGTCGATATCGACGGCACCGAAAAGCCGGTGATGCACGCGTGCGGGCACGACACGCACATCACCTCGATGATCGGCACCGCGCGCCGCCTCGCCGCGATGAAGGACCAGTGGAAGGGCACCGTGGTGTTCGTCGCGCAACCGGCGGAAGAGCGGATCGGCGGCGCGGCCAAGATGATGCAGGACGGCCTGTACACCCGGTTCCCCAAGCCCGATTACGCGCTGGCCTTCCACGTCTCCGCCGGGACGCCCACGGGCAAGATCGAGATCCAGCCAGGGCTCACCGCCTCGTCTTCGGATTCGGTCGACATCACCATTTTCGGCGTCGGCACGCACGGCGCCTATCCGCACATGGGCAAGGACCCGATCGTAATGGGCGCGGAGATCGTGATGGCGCTGCAGACCCTGGTCTCGCGCGAGATCTCGCCGCTCGAGGCTGGCGTGGTGACGGTCGGCTCGTTCCATTCTGGCTTCAAGCACAACATCATTTCGGACAAGGCCGAGCTGCAGCTCACCGTCCGGTCGAACGACAATGCGGTGCGCCAGAAGCTGCTCGACGGGATCAAGCGCATTGCCGAGAATGTCGGGCGCTTGAACGGCCTGCCCGAAGACAAGCTGCCCCAGGTGAAGGTCGGCTTCGAATCGACCCCGGTGACGGTCAACGACAAGCCGCTGACCGAACGGATCACCAAGACCTTCGCCAAGCGCTTTGGCGAGGCCGCGCTGCTGACCAGCGAGCCGCAGACCGGCATGGGCGCGGAGGATTTCGCCTATTTCGTCGCGCCCAATACCGATGTGCCGGGGCTGTACTTCAACGTCGGCGGCACCCCGCAGGCGGATATCGACGCTGCCAGGGCGGGCAAGCTGACGCTGCCGGCGCATCACAGCCCGTTCTTCAAGGTCATGCCGCGCGAATCGATCACACTGGCGACCGAGGCGATGGTGACCGCGGTCATCGATCTGCTCGGCCCCGGCAACGGCCCGACCGCGGATTGATGCGCTGATGCCCAAACGCCGCGCCTGGGAAGAGGAAGAGGACGAAGCCGCTGCACCGCCGCCCGAGCCGTGCTGGCTGTGCGGGCGCGATCTCGGCGAGCTGATCGAATGGCACCATCCGGTGCCCAAATCGAAAGGCGGCAAGGCGCGCGTCGCGGTTCACCCGATCTGCCACCGCACCATCCACGCGCATTTCACCAATGCCGAGCTGGGGCGGATCGGCGAGGACGTCGAGGCTTTGCGCGACCATCCGGAGATCGCGAAGTTCCTGACCTGGGTCGCGGGCAAGCCTGCGGATTTCAACGCGCCGACGAAGAAGAAGGAGCGGTAAGGGGGCAGCGGTCCTTTTGAGCCAGATGCCCCCCCGCGCTCAGCCTGAGCCTGTCGAAGGCCCCGCGCTGATGGTTACGATATGACTCCCGTCACCCCCGCGCAGGCGGGGGTCCCGCTTTTTGCGCAGCCGCCAAAGATCAAGCGGGATTCCCGCGTTCGCGGGAATGACGAGGAGCATATTGCAACTCCTGGCGCGGGACCATCGACACGCTCAGGCTGAGCGGAGGTTGAACAGGAAACCCCCGCGCGCCCTATTCCCCTTTGTCAGGCCGACTGACGCTCCAATACTGCCAGGCGCAGAAGCCGAGCACCAGCACGCCTGACATCAGCATCTCGATGATGCCCAGATTGTTGACGATCCAGTCTTTCATGCGCGCGCTCCCCTAGGCCTGCCGCCGCTGCACGGACCTGGTCCCGCTGCCCGCGCGCGGGCGGTGAGCGAGCGTGTAGCGGATGATCAGGCTCACCCCGATGACGCTCGGCACCGCCCAGATCAGCGGATTGAAGACATGATCGGGCACCAGCCGGATCAGCCCGACCGAGAGGAAGGCGGTATAGGCCGAAATCCCCATGCCGAGCAGCGCGCGGAAATGTTCGGGCACATGCGCACGCGGCGGGGCGCTGGGCCGCCAGACATAGAAGAGCTGCGTCGCCACCGCAGTCAGCCCGACCACGGCGAGCGCGGCCATCAGCGGTTGCGCGATTATCAGCCCGTAATAGCCGCACCAGGCGGCGGAGGCGATCACCGCGCCGAACAGCGCGAGATAATGTGGCGCGCGCAGCGCCGCGCGGTTGGCGCGGTGGCGGACGACGGCGAGGCCATAGACCGCAAAGCCGATGGTCAGCATGCCGAGATAGAGCATCATCCAGCCGAACAGCCCGTCGAACAGCACCCGGTCGGTGATCATCGGCAGCCGCTCTTCCGGCCCGTAGAGCGACAGCAGCGCCATCGCGATGGCCAATATGCCTGCCCCGATAAAGGCGAGCGTCGCCACCCGCCCCCATTTGCGATGCGCCGCGCCGCCCTTGCGCGAGGCGATGGGCACCCAGAACGCGATCAGCCCGGTTGCCCCGCAGATGACGTGGAGGACAACCAGGGCTTCGAACAGGTGCATGAGATGGCCGTTCAAGAAAACGAAATCCTCCCCGAGCTTGTCTCGGGGAGGGGGACCGCCGACCGCAGGTCGGGGGTGGAGGGGAAACGGTATGGCATGTCGCGGAAGCTATAGGCTATCCCGCTGCCCCTCCACCACCCGCTTCGCGGGCGGTCCCCCTCCCCCAGCAAGCTGGGGGAGGATTTCATCAGGTCAGTTCCCAGCCGCAGCAGGCGCTGCCGCCGCCGCTGCCGGAGCAGGCGCTACCATGCCGGGCATGGCCGGAGCCGCACCGGCAGGCGCTGCGCCAGGCACAGCTCCCTTGGGTCCGAGCGTCAGCAGGGCCGGATAGTCCTTGGCCATCTGCGCCCCGCCCAGCGGTTTGCGCTGGATCTGGTGGCAGGTGGCGCAGTTGGTCTTGTACGGATCCCCCTGCGGTCCGAGCCGGTTGGCCGGGAACACGCTGGTCAGCGGGTGGATATATTCCTGATTGGCATTCTTGACCATCTGCAGGCCGTACCAGGCCTGGGCGCGCTGCGGGCTCGACTGGCCCCATTGCGCAAAGGCACGGCTGTTGTGGCAATAGGTGCAGTTGACGTTCAGCGATCGCGACAGGTGCATCATGATCGCGTAATTGGCTTCCGCATCCTTGGTGCCCTTGAGGTTAAGCGTCGTGGGGTGGATCGTCTTCGATTGCACCCGCGCCGCCTTGGCATCGAGCCCCAGATACATGCTCGCCGTGCTCAGTGGCAGCGAGGCATAGGCGGTCACCGGGCTGGGCGTGTTCTGGCCACGCTTGTTGCCCATCAGACGCCCGTCGCTGGGCTTGGGATCGGTCCAGACATATTTCGGCACCGCATTGCCGCGATGGCAGGTATAGCAGGTCACGCCGGTCTTCTTGACGTGGTCCGAATAGTTCTGGTTGATGTTCTGCGTCATCTGGATCATCCGGCGCGCGACAACCTTGGTATATTTGCTGTCGTCGGCCAGATTTTCGGCATTGTGGCAGTAGTTGCACCCGGCCTGTTCAGGCGGGGCGTCGGCCGGAACGATCCACTGGGTGATCGCCGCCATGGTATAGTCGAACTCTTCCTGGCTGACATGACCCAGCACCTTGACGTTCTGATACACCTCGCTTGCCTTCGGACCCGATGGGGGCGGAAGCTCATAGGGAGGCGGCGGAACGGTGCCGGGATCGATCTTGTTGTCAGGATCGCTGATCTGGGCGATGCCGGTTCCCCGGAAACCGCCCTGTTCGGAGGTCTTGGGGCCGATGTCACAGGCCCCGAGCGAGAGCGCGGCCACGGCCAGCGCTCCCATGGTGGTGAGTTTGGATAGGGTCAACATGGCTGTCAGTTCCCTTCTGCCGGGCTGGGGGCCGCAGGCGCAGCAGCGCCAGGGTCCGCAGCCATCAGGCTCGGTTCCGCCGGCACCGGAGCCGGTGCGACGAAACTCGTGCTCGGATCAACAACACCGGTATCGGGATAGGCAGGCGCAAAACCATGCTCCTGAGCCCAGAGATACCAGTTATCGACAACCGTGCCGGTGAGCAGGATGCCGATGCCGCCGGTAAGTGTGGTCAGCACCGCAAACCACCAGGCCCAACGATGGATCGATTCCATGGTGGCATTGAAGCCCATGGTCCAGCGCCAGAACAGTCCGGCGCGTTCGCTGGCCGTTCCGCGATCGTAGATCTGTTCGATCTCGCGCTCGCCACCATAGCGACCCACAGCCAGAATTGTGGCGCCGTGCATCGCAAAAAGCAAGGTGGAGCCATAGAGGAAGGCGATCGAAAGCGCGTGGAACGGATTGTAGAACAGGTTGCCGTAACGGATCGAGAAAGCCGCGGTCCAATCGAGGTGCGGGAAGATGCCGAAGGGCACGGCTTCCGACCAGCTGCCGAGCAGGAACGGGCGGATGATGCCGAGCACCAGATACAGCCAGATTGCGCTCGCAAAGGCCCAGGCGATGTGCGTTCCCATGCCCAGCGCCTTGGCGCGGAGATAGGTGCGGGCCCACCAGAGCAGGATCGAGGCGGTCAGGAAGAAGCCCGCGATGATCCACCAGCCGCCCTCGGCCAGCGGCACATAGACCGAGAAGCCCCATTCCGGACCCGGCGGTTCGAGCGCCAGCCAGAAGAATTCCTTGAGGAAGCGATTGGGGTTCCAGTTGACCGAAGCCAGCATGTTGAGACCCATGATCGCGATCGACAGGCTGCCGAAGAGCAGCGATGCGAGACCCAGCTTGCCGAGATAGAGCGGCCCGAGCTGCGCCTGGCCCAGCTTGCCCATCCAGTAGCTATAGGCGGTAAGCGGGATGCGCGGTTCGCTGTCGTCCTTGTGCGGCATCCCCATTTCGGGATGCCCGCGCAACTGGACCTGGGTGAAGATATTTTGGTAGCTTGCCATGGTGATTACCCCTCTCACATCCAGATCGGCAGGTTGAGCCACCACGTCCACCATTCGGGCCAGCCGCGGGTCCAGAACGGTCCGGATATGATGATGCACACAGCGCTCCAGAACCCGGCGTTCAGCGCCAGCAGCAGGCCCACGCGGTGAATGCCGAGCGTGCCGACCGAATAGCCGATCAGGTCGCGGAAGAAGGTGTCTTCATATTCGGGTGATTTCACTTCCTCACCCTTGGCCGGGTTGGTGGCCGAAAGGACCAGCGCGCCGTGCATCGAAAGCGCGAGCGTGGTGGTGAAGAAGAACGACACGGCGAGCATGTGCGCCGGGTTGTAGTGGAAGTGCAGATACTGGTAGCCGACGTTCGACACCCAGTCGAGATGGCTGAAGATGCCATAGGGGAAGCCATGTCCCCAGGCGCCCAGCAGGAACGGGCGGAACACCACCAGCGTCACATAGGCGAAGATCGCGAAGCCGAAGGCGACGGGCACATGATAGCCCATGCCCAGCTTTCGGCAGATTTCCACCTCGCGCAGCGCCCAGCTGACGAACGCGCCGATCGCGCAGACCGTGATGATCTGCCACAAGCCCCCTTCTTTCAGCGGTGCGAGGCCAAGCCCGTATTTCAGGTCCGGCGGCGCGATGCTGATCAGCCAGGGGTTCCAGGTTCCGCCCTGCGATGCACCATAGAAGATGAGCGCAGTGCCGAGCGAGGCGAAGAACAGCGTCGTGATCCCGAAGAAGCCGACATAAAATGGCCCGACCCAGAAATCGAACAGATCCCCGCCGACCAATGTTCCGCCTCTGACGCGATATTTTCTCTCGAAGCTCAAGAGCGCCATTGCCAGACTCCTTCGTTCGCCGCCGCGATAGGTGCGGCGAGCGTGAATGATTATTCCCCGTATGCGGGGACTCGTTTGTTCTCATGCATCCAGTGAAAGGGGCGGACCGGTGAAAACCGGTCCCACAGGTCCGCCCTCATCGCCTGGCAAGGCGACACACTGGCATTACCCTTAAGTCAGGGTGTAATCGCCGATGCCGCAGCAACCGCCGCAGGTGCAGCTGCCGGCATAGGGGGCTCCAGCCAGTTGTAGCGATTTGTGCTCAACAGGATGAAGTGGATGAGAAGTGCGAGGACGAACAGGAAGACCGCGAGCGCAGTCAGGATCCTGTTGCCGTCGAATGATTGCCACATTCTATGCATGATCAGGTTTCCTTCTTAGCTGAGCTGAACGTCGGTCACCGGGTCGAGGCTCGATGTCGCTTCATAGCCGGGCGTGCCCGGGAACCAGGGGCGCCATTGCCAAACCAGTACGTGCGCGATGATCGCGACGATGGTGAAGAAAGCGAAACTGGCGACGAAGAGCTTGTGGAACTCCTTCGCCTCGCTTTCTGTGAGGTAGGTCGTGGGACCCATCCCTTCATCTGCCATGAGATATTCTCCTTAGCTTCCAGATTTGGAAGAACGCCGCGTGGGCGCCTTCCAGGCGATTATCCGTGCGGGCGCAAACCCGACGCGGATAGTTGGAGGCCCCGTCCCAAGGCCGATGACTGGACAAGACGCTCACGCGACCTCACCCATATTCTGTGCGACGGCTTCCTCCACCAGCCGCACCTCGGTTACTGAATCTTCGCCTGCGCGCCGCGCTGCCCTCTCCGCAGCGTCGCGCAATGTCTTGGCCGCAGAGATGCGCACCAGCACCGGCTGCGCGTCGACCAGCCGGTCGAGCATGGCCTTGGCTTGCGGCGTCCAGGCGAGTTCCCGCTCGATCCTGGCCGGCGTCGCCGCCACCGCATCCATCTGGCTCGACAGCGGCAGGATGTGGAACAGCGCGTCGAACAGCGCATTGCACACCTCCTGCACCAGCCAGGTCGCACCCGAATAGCCCATCACCGGCGTGCCCGTGTGGCGGCGAATGACCGCGCCGGGGAAGCTTGCCGGAATGTACATGCCGCGCGCGCCGCATTCGGCCATGTACATGCGCTCGTTATAGCTGCCGAACATCACCAGCGGCGGGTTGGTGCGGATCGCCTGACGCACCGCCTCGTTGTCGGGCTTCACCCCAGCGGTGCGGCTGAAGGCGAAATTGCACGGCAGCCCCATGTCGTGCTCGAGGAAATTGCGAATGCCGCGCGCATAGGTCTCATTGGCATGGATGCCGAAGCTTGCGGTGCCGAAGAAATCCTGCGTGACCGAACGCCACAGGTCCCAGAGCGGCTTGATCGTCGTGTGCTTCTCGCGATCGATGAACGGCTCGGGGTTGAGCCCGGTCAGCTCGCCCAGCTTGCGCAGGAAGAGCGTGGTCGATTCGAGGCCGATCGGTGCCTGCAGATAGGGCCGTTCGAGCGTCTCGCACAGGTTGCGTCCGAACTCGCGGTACATGCAGATGTTCACTTCCGCATCGGCGAGCTTCTTCACATCGGCCAGATGGCTGCCCAGCGGGAAGACCATGTTGAGCTCGCAGCCGATGCCCTCGACCAGCCGCTGGATCTCGGCCAGGTCGCTCGGCATGTTGAACGTGCCGTAGATCGGGCCGATGATGTTGACCTTGGGCTTCACGCCTTCCTTGCGGGGCGCGAGCGGCTTGACCTTCTTGGGACCGAACTCGGTCCACAGCCAGGTCAGCGCGCGGTCGGCGGCCTGCCACTGGTCCTCGTCGATGGTGCGCGGCAGGAAGCGGCGGATATTGGTGCCATTGGGGGTGACGCCGCCGCCGATCATCTCGGCGATCGATCCGGTGACCACCACGGCGGGAAGATCGGGGTCGAGCGTCTGCCAGGCGCGGCGCATCGCCGCTTCGGTGCCGGTCTTGCCCAGCTCTTCCTCGCCGAGACCCGTGACGACGATCGGCAGCTCGTGCGGCGGCAGCGCGTCGGTATAATGCAATACCGAGGTGACCGGCAGGTTCTCGCAGCCCACGGGGCCGTCGATGATGACCTGCAGGCCCTTGATCGCGGTGAACGCATAGACCGCGCCCCAATAGCCGCCGGCCCGATCGTGATCGATGATGAGCGTCATGTGCCGACCGCCTCCTCGGACTTGGAGAGGCCGGCCATGCGCGCGGCATATTTCTTCTTGAACTCGGGCCGGTCGACCGGGGTGTCGCGCCAGATGCCGGCATTTTCCTGGGCGCCGACGCCGTCGAAAAAGCTCTGCATCCGGTTGAACCGGTCCTGATTGGCAAGCGCGGCATTGATGACCACCGCCAGCGAACCTGCGCCTGCAGGGCCCATCAGCGGCCGCGCGGAAATGAGGTTGGTGAAATAGAGCGCGGGGATCGCCTCGCTCTTGGCGTGCTGGACCACCGGCGTGGTGCCGATCGCCAGGTTCGGGCGGAATTCCTCGACCGCGGCAATGTCCTGTTCCAGGCTGGCGCGATACTGGATGCGCACGCCGCGGGCTTCCAGCCATTCGCGGTCGGGCTCCGACCAGCGCGTCTTGGGGCAGGCGGTGCCGACATAGGGCACGTCCGCGCCGCTTTCGATCAGCAGCCTGGCAACGAGCAGTTCGGAGCCTTCATAGCCCGAAACGGTGATGCGGCCCTGGATCGGGCTGGCGGCGAGCGCCGCGCGGATCGCGGGCAGGAAGCGGTCCTTGGCGGCATCGACCCTGTCCTGCGCGATACCGCAGGCCGCGCCCACGGCATCGAGCCAGGCCGCCGTGCCATCGACGCCGACCGGCGCGGATCCGATCACCGGACGGCCCGCCGCCTCGAACTCGCGGATGCTGGCGGTGTAGAACGGATGGATCGCCGCGACCGCAGCACAATCGAGGGCGCTGTACAGCTCGCGCCATTCGCGGGTGGGAACGACCGGGCCGGCCGCGAGGCCCAGGGGCTCGAGTAATTGCCCGATGCCAACCGGGTCAGCGGGGAACATCTCACCCAGGAGAGTCACCGTCGGCCGGTCCGGTCGATGGCTGGGGCTGGCAACCGGCCCCTGTGAAGCTTCCTTGCGGGCATAGGCGAGCATGGCGCCGGCCAGCACGTCCTTGGCCTCGGCATGCGTCGGCACGCCGAAACCGGGCACATCGATGCCGATAACGCGCACGCCGTTGATCGCCTTGGGCAGGCCCTGGAGCGGCACGCCCGAGGCGGTCGGCACGCACAGGTTGGTCACGACGATGGTGTCGTAGAGCGCGGGGTCCGCCATCTGGTGGACTGCGTCGCGAATATCCTCGTAGAGCTTCCCGGTGACCAGCGTCTCCGAGCTGAACGGCACATAGCCGACCGAGCGGCGCGCGCCGTAGAAATGCGAGGTGAAGGTCAGCCCATAGACGCAGCAGGCCGATCCCGACAGGATCGTCGCCGTGCGCCGCATGCGCAGGCCTACCCGGAGCGATCCGAAGGCCGGGCACATGCTTTGCGGCTGATCGTGCGGGCCTTGGGAAGGATCGGGGGGATAATCGGCGGCATAGCGCGCCAGAACCTCGCCCTTGCCCGCCTGCTCCGCCGCCGCGCGCATCGTGTCTTTCGACGCGCAGCCGCCCTCGACGGGAACCGCCGCAAGGTCGATCCGGTCAGGACTGCGTGGCGCGGGAAAGGCGGGGCTGTCGCTCATATCTGGTCGTACACCACTTCGAGCGAGGGCTTTTCCTCGAACACGCCGCCGCGCATGTCCGCCTGGGTCGCGGGGACCAGTTCGACATTGCCGCCGGTATCCTCGGGCTTGAACAGGCCGAGCAGCCCGTCCTGCGTGAGCGGGCGCGGATGGGTCGGCTGGGCATCGGCGACGTTGATCGCCAGTTCCTCGAACAGCGGCGCCCATTCGGTATCGGGGCGGCCGATGATCTGGTAATTGGCCGACTTGCGGCGAATGTCCTCGTTCGCGGGGATCGAGGCGAGCACCGGAATGCCCACCGCCTCGGCAAAGGCCTGCGCCTCGCCGGTGCCGTCATCCTTGTTGATCAGGATGCCCGCGACGCCGACATTGCCGCCCATCTTGCCGAAATAATCGACCGCCTTGCAGACATTGTTGGCGACATAGAGCGATTGCAGGTCGTTCGACCCGACCACGATCACCTTCTGGCACATGTCGCGCGCGATCGGCAGGCCGAAGCCGCCGCAGACCACGTCGCCGAGAAAATCGAGCAGCACGAAATCGAAGCCCCAGTCATGGAAGCCCAGCTTCTCGAGCAGTTCGAAGCCATGGATGATGCCGCGTCCGCCGCAGCCGCGTCCCACTTCGGGGCCGCCCAGTTCCATCGCGAACACGCCGTCGCGCTGGAAGCAGACATCCTCGATGCGCACCTCTTCGCCGGCGAGCTTCTTGGCGCTGCTGGTCTCGATGATGGTCGGGCAGGCCTTGCCGCCGAACAGCAGACTGGTGGTATCGGACTTGGGATCGCAGCCGATCAGCAGCACGCGCTTGCCCTGCTGCGCCATCATGTAGCTGAGGTTCGACAGGGCAAAGCTCTTGCCCGATCCACCCTTGCCATAGATGGCGATGATCTGCGTCTCCTTGGTGACCGGCCCCGTGGCGACGGGATCGGGTTCGTGCGCGGCTTCCTCGCGCAACGCGGTGACATCGGGACCAGAGTTTTCAAGCATCGTCATGCGCAAGCGCTCCAATCGAGTATCATCTTGAGGCAGGTGGGATCGGTGAACGCTGTCGGATACGCAGCGGGCGCATCGGCGACCGGCTGGACATGGCTGACCAGTCCCGAAAGGCTGAGCGCCCCGCTGGAGACCATCGCGCGGATCGCGACCAGATCGTCCGGACCCCATTCGGCGGCGACGCGGATGCGCGCCTCGCGCATGAAGGCCGGGGGAAAGGTGAAGCTCAAGGGCTGCTGGTAGAAACCGGCGAGCGTGACTTCGCCCCGCTTCGCCAGGCGACCGATCAGCGTATCGAGCAAGCCCGAATCTCCGCTGACATCGCAGATGCTGCGATAGTCGCGGCGCTCGTCTGCGTCGGGATGAATCACGGCATAGCCATGGTCGCCCGCTGCGCGCTCGGCATCGATTTCCCAGACGGTGGGCGCGGGCGCGCCGCTGGCGATGGTGAGCCGCGCGAGCAATCGGCCGAGAATGCCATGGCCGACGATCAGGTCGGGGGCTTCGCCGCCCGCCATCGCGTGCAGCGCCGTAGCCGCGAGCGCGAACAGCACGCCATCGCTGCCCCAGCTCTCGTCGATCGGCAGCGCACGGGCCGAAGGCACCACCAGCCGCCGCGCCGATCCGCCGAACAGACCGCGCGCATCGGCAAAGCAGTTGGCACCAGGCACGAACACCCATTCACCGATCCGGCCACGGCATTCGCTGCCCGACTCGACGATGCGGCCGACCGATTCATAACCGGGGACCAGCGGATACCCCATGCCGGGAAAATTGGGCATCTTGCCGGTGAACAGCAGCTTTTCGGTGCCGGTGCTGATGCCGCTCCAGGCGATCTCGACCACGACATCGCCCGATTCGGGCGCGTTCAGCGCGAGGGGGCGAAGCGCAAGGCGATGCGGCGCTTCGAAAATGACGGCCATTGCCTGCACGTGCGCGCTCCCCTTGTTCTTGTGATCCGATCCCGGAGAGGGACCTTCCATCAAGGTGTCATCTTATATTAACGCCCTCTAGTGTCAATCTAGGTTTACAGCTTGAGGCGCATTAGTTCCGCGACGGAATGCGAGCGTTTTGCAACAAGGGGAGGTCAGGCCGTAGCGGCAATCACCCGCGTGACGATGGGCAGGCCGGTGCGGCGTTCGGTCCAGCGGGCAAAGCCTGCCTTGTCCAGCATCGCGCCGATCTCGTCCGGCGTGCGCGCGCGGCCCGAGCCCATCGCGAGCAGATAGAAGCCGAAATAGGCATCCGCCATCGCCTCTGCGCCCGGCGTCCCCGCCATCGGTTCTGCGATCAGCAGCGTGTCGCCGGGCTTCAGCGCGGCGCGCACCTTGGCGAGCAGGCTCTGCGCCAGATCGTCGTCATGATCGTGCAAGATGCGGACCAGCGTGATGAGATCATAGCCGGCGGGAATCGGGTCATTGCGGAAATCGCCGGGATGCGCCGTAACGCGCACGCCCGCCTCGCCCAGCTGGCGCGCGCCGATGGCGGTGACGGCGGGCAGATCGAACAGCCCGAATTCGAGCCCCGGAGCGGCTTTCGCCACCGCCGCGATGAACGCGCCCGCGCCGCCGCCGACATCGAGCATCCGCTGGTGCTGGCCGAAGCGCCAGGCGTGCACCACCTGATCGGCGACCATCGGCTGCGAAGCGGCCATCAGCTGCGAATAGGGCGAGACCGCCGCCTGATTCTCGCCCTCGCTGCCATCGCCCAGCGCATAGGGCCAGTAGCCGGCAAGCGCGCCCGGTTCGCTGCGCTCGCCGCGCAGCAGCGACAGTGGATCGGCCAGATCGGCATAGAGCAGGTGATGGTGGCGGATCATCGCGATCGCGCCCGGATTGCCGGTCAGCGCGACACCCTGCTCGCCGAGCATCCACAGATCGTCGCCGACACATTCGATCACGCCCAGCGCCGCCGCCGCGCGCAGCAGCCTGTGGGTCGCATCCTCGCCCAGCCGCGCCAGCGCGCCGAGTTCGGCGGAGCTTGCCGCGCCCTGTTCCAGCCGCGCCACAATCCCGCCTTCGACACAGGCATAAAGCGTCTGCGAATAGGTGAACCCGGCGATGATATCGAACAGCCGCCGCGCGCGCACCCGCGATATGCCGCGCGCCAGAATCGAGCGCGAGGCCCAGGACTGGAAGGCGGGGTTTCCGATCATCCGGTTGCGCCAGCCGACCCAGCGCTGCTTGAACCCCGCCATGCTGGTCAGGCCGCCACGGCGGGGCTGGTTGCGGCAAAGGCGAGGATCATCTCGGCGATGCGATCGGGCGCCTCTTCATGCGCCAGATGTCCCAGATCGGGAATTACGGCAAGCTCGGCACCGGGGATCAGCCTGGCCGCGCGCTCGACCGAATCGGTGGGCACCATCGCGTCGCGCCCGCCATGGATCAGCAGCGTGCGTCCGGTCAGCCCCGGCAGGCTGGCCGAGAGCGTCTCCAGGTCCCAGTTCGCCATCATGCCGATCGCGCCCGCGCAATGGTCCGATGTGCGGAACAGCCTGTGGTAGAGGTCGACCCCCAGATCGTCGATTCGCGATCCGGTCGATTTCTTGAGGAAGCGCGCGACCTCGCCCCGGCTGCTTGCCATCTGGGCAAAGATCATCGCGGTGAACGGATTGACGAACAGCATCCGCGCGAGCGCCGGGAACAGCCGCGCGGCGAGCCCCGGGAACGGCATCAGCGCGGGCGTCAGGCCGATCAGCGTCGCATCCCAGCGTTCGTCCATCGCCAGCCGTGCGCCGATCGCTGCGCCCGCCGAATGGCCAACGATCACCGCCGGTGCGGGATGGCCGAGCTTCTTGAGCAGCTCGCCCAGCGCCTTTGCCATGCCCGGCAGGCTCTGCCCGCCCGAAATCCGCCCCCGGGTAAAGCCATGGCCCGGCATGTCGGGCGCGATCACCAAATAGTGCTTCGCCAGCAGCGGCAGCAGGTCGCGCCAGCTGTGCGTCGCAGCACCCGTGCCATGGACCAGCAGCAGCACCGGCGCATTCTCGGGCCCGGCGATCTGCACGTGCCAGTCGAGCATCGCGGTGCGCACGAAGCGGCTGTGCGCGCGATTGGGCCAGTCCTGCCCCTCGACCTCCCAGCGAACCGAACTCATGATGCCTTCCCGAACTGCAGCGCGGATACCGCCTGTTCCACCCCCCGCGCATCGGCGCGCGGCAGCGCCAGATAGCGCGCGCGCATCGCGGCTGCAATCGCTGCGGCCTCGGGCTGGGGCCTTGCGGAGATATCGATGACCACGCCCTGCGTTCCCGATCCGGCAAAGCGCCGCGCCGCCGCCAGCGCATCCTCGCCCGCCTGGGCGCGACCCGGCTGGCCATGCTTGTCGATATTGCCCTTGCCATCGGTGAGCAGCGCGACGAACGGCGTGCGCCCGCGCGCGGCCTGGGTCTCGGCCAGTTCCGCAGCTGCGGCCAGCCCCAGCGCGAGCGGCGTGCCGCCCCCGCCGGGTAGCTCGCCCAGCACCTTCTTGGCGCGGGTGAGCGATCGCGTCGGCGGCAGCAGCAGTTCCGCGCTGGTGCCCCTGAAGGCGATCAGCGCCACCTGCGCGCGCTTGACATAGCTTTGCGCCAGCATCAGCTCGACCGCGCCCTTGGCCTCGGCCAGCCGCGCCAGTGCCGACGATCCCGAGGCATCGACCGCGAAGATGGTCAGCGCCTCGGCGCGCTCCTCGAACCGGCGGATGCGCAGATCGCCCTTGCGGATGCGCAGCCGTTTCGGCGCGTCGGCCGCCTCCTGCTGGCGGCGGATTTCCTGCCAGGGCACCGCCGCGCGCAGCGTATCGATCAGCGCCAGCCTGGCCCCGCCGCGCGGCAGGCCGGGGCGCGCACCAAGCGGTTTCCCACGCAGCTGCGAGGCGCGCTTGCGCCCTGCCCCGCCTGCCCCCGTGGCACGGCGTGCGCTCCGCCCCTCGCCGATCCGCGCGAGCACGTCCTTGGGGATCGAAGCGAGTGCAGCGGCGAGGATGAGATCATCGAGCGCATCGGGATCATGCTGTTCCTGCTCGCTCTCGGCATCGCCGGGAGGCGGTTCGTCCTCGGCCTCGGGCGGCGGGGGCGGCGTATCGTCAGCCTTTTGCGGGATGCGCGTGGCGCGCGGACCCAGGATCGTGCGCGCGGTAAAGGCGAGGTCTTCGTCGGTGGATTCGCGCGAATGCGATTGCGCGTGCAGGCGCATGGCGGTCTGCGCGAACAGCAGCGCACGCGCGGAGTCGACGCCCAGGGCGAGCGAGAGATTGGCGAGGCTCGCAACAACCTTCTCCCCTCCGTTTGTCCCGAGCGTGTCGAGGGACGTATCGCAACCGTCCGAGATCACGTCCCTCGACTTCGCTCGGGACAAACGGGAAGGGTCATTGTCTTGGCTTTCGACTGACTTGGTTGACACAACCCCCTCGCACCAGAAGCCCACCCGCTCGGTCAGCGCCACCGGCGGTGCCTCGTCCTCGCCGCCATCGTCGAGCAGCACCAGCGCGAAGCCAGCGCCCGCATCCATCGCCTGCGCGATCCGACCCGCGACCAGCGCCGACATCCGCTCGGCCATCGGCACGACCAGCAGGCCGCCCGCAGCCTCCTGCAGCAGTCCCGTCTGCTCGATCCGGTGCCCCGCCGCCAGCGAGGCCGCGACATTGAGCCCACCGCACAGCCGCTCCTCGTCGATATGCACCGGCACCCGGCGCACGGCCCGGCCGTCGAATGCCGCCGTCAGCAGCGCCAGCGCCGCCTCGCGCTCTGGCCCCGCGCCACGCAGCCAGATGCCGCCCAGCCGGGCGGGCGCAGCGGCCAGCAACCGGGCCGCCGTCAGCGTGTCGGTCATCCGAAAAGCTCGGTCAGCGCCCGGTCGATGCGCGCGGTCGATCCCGTCTCGTCGAGCACGTCGCGGCGCAGCCGGTGGCGCAACGCCATCGGCGCGATCGCGCGCAGATGCTTGCGTTCGGCCGATTTCGCGCCCTCGAGCGCGGCATAGGCGCGGGCCGCGCGCATGAGCGTGAGTTCGCCGCGCAGGCCATCGGCCCCCACCGCGATGCACAGGCTGGCAGCATCCTGCAGCGTTTCATCGGGCATCGCGACCTTGGGCAGCGCCTTCTTGCCCTTGGCAATGCGCTTGACGATCTTGGCATCGGCCTCGGCCCAGTCTGCGGCGAATGCGGCGCCATCGCGTTCCTGCGCATCGCAGCGGCGCATGATCTCGATACGCTGTTCGATATCCTGCGGCGTTTTCACCTCGACCGACAGGCCGAACCGGTCGAGCAGCTGCGGGCGCAGTTCGCCCTCTTCCGGGTTGCCGCTGCCGATCAGCACGAATTTCGCCGGATGCCGGACCGACAGCCCCTCGCGCTCGACCAGGTTCTCGCCCGATTGCGCGACATCGAGGAGCAGGTCGACCAGATGGTCCTCGAGCAGATTGATCTCGTCGATATAGAGGTAACCGCGATGCGCGCGGGCGAGCAGCCCCGGCTCGAACGCCTTCTCGCCACGCCCCAATGCGCGTTCGAGATCGAGCGCGCCGAGCACCCGGTCCTCGGTCGCGCCCAGCGGCAGGTCGACAAACGGCACCGGCACCTTGGCGGTCTTGCGCGCGCCGCATTGGTCGGGGCAGCGATCCGCCTCATCGGGCGCGCAATTGTAGCGGCACCCGGCAATCGCCACCATCGGCGGCAGCAGCGCGGACAGCGCTCGCGCGGCGGTGGACTTGCCCGTGCCGCGATCGCCGAACACCATCACCCCGCCAATGCGCGGATCGACCGCGCTGATCAGCAAGGCACGCTTCATTTCGTCCTGGCCGACGATGGCAGAAAAGGGAAAGGCCATAGCGCCCATGTCTAACACATCGGACGGCCATCACAAGCAAAGTGTCAGGCTAGGTTGACGGTTGTTACCAGAACGAAATCCTCCCCCAGCTTGCTGGGGGAGGATTAAAGAGGATGTCAGCGCGAGCTGGCCAGCCGCTTGCGCAGGGTTTCCAGCGCGGATTTCTTGATCTGGCAGACGCGCGCGGCGGTGATGCCGAGCACCAGGCCGATTTCGTCGAGGTTCATCTCCTCGATATAATGCAGCTGCAGGATGAGCTGCTCGCGCTCCTTGAGCGTGCCGATGCTGGCGTTGAGCAGCTGCTTGAGATTGTCCGCCTCCATCCGGGTTTCGGCGGAATCCTCGGAATCGGCAAACCACATCGAATGTTCGGAATAGACCTCGTCCATCGATTCGAACTTCACGTCCTGCGCCGCGTCCGAGCGCATGCGGAATTCGGCGGCGTCCATGCCCATCGCAGCGGCCAGCTCGGCTTCGGTCGGGTTGCGGCCCAGTTCGCGCACCAGCTTCTCGCTCGCCCGGCGCAGCTGCTTGCGGAAGTCCATCGCCGACCGGCACATGTTGCTGTTGGCGCGCAGATGATCGATCAGCGCGCCGCGGATCCGCATGCTGGCATAGGTGGCAAAGCCGTGCCCGCGATCCTCGTAGTTGTTCGCCGCCTCGACCAGCGCGACCATGCCGATCTGGACCAGGTCCTCGATCTCTATCACCCCCGGTGCCATGCCGCGCACGTGCCAGGCGAGCTTGCGGACCAGCGGCAGATGCGCCTCGATCAGCTTGCCGGGCGGCACGGCGGCAGGCTTGCGGCCGTAGGTGATCGTCTCGATGGGAAGATGCTGCATGTCAGGTGTCCAGCTTCATGAGAATGTTCGGGATCGGCGTCTGCATCAGCCGCGCGAGAAGGAATGTTCGGCCTGGGGCGTGCGGTAGCCCGCCTGTCCGCCGACGGTGGCGACCACCTCGACCGGCTTGTCGTCGGGCAATTCGCGGAACGAGAGCACCGGCGTATCGGGGAAGCGCGGGCGCAGGAGATCGGCGAGCGGTTTGCGCGCCTGGGGCGAGGTGACCAGCGCATAGTTGCGCTGTTCGAGCATCAGCGGGCGCGCCGCCTGTTCGATCGCGCCCAGGATGCGCTGCGCCAGCCCCGGTTCGATCGGGAAGGCAGCGTCGCCTGCGACGCGCAGCGACTGGGCGAGCAGCGTCTCGAGCTCGGCATCCAGCGTCACCACCGGCAGCGGCAGGTTCACCGGCACCAGCGACTGGATGATGATCGATCCGATCCGCTGGCGCACGCCCTCGACGATCTGCGCCACGGTGGTGCCTTCGGCCGCCGCCTCGACCATCGCCGAGCAGATGCGGCGGAAGTCCTTGAGCGGCACGCCCTCGCGCAGCAGCTCGCGGCAGACGGCGGAGATGGTGAACAGTGACAGCGGCTGCGGGGTGAGGCCCTCGACCAGCTGGGGCGAGTTTTCCTTGAGCGTTTCGAGCAGCTTCTTGGTCTCGTCCATGCCGAACAGCTGCGCGGCGTTGAGGCGGACCATCTGGTTGAGATGCGTCGCCATGACGGTGGCAGCATCGACCACGGTATAGCCCGCGACGATCGCCTCGGCGCGCTTGTCGGCGCTGATCCACACCGCATCCATGCCGAAGGTCGGGTCCTTGCAGGCGCGGCCCTCGATCGGCGTGTCGATATCGCCGCTGTCGAGCGCGAGCAGGTCGTCGGGCCAGATCTCGTCCTCGGCGACGATCGTGCCGCCGATGGTGATGCGATAGCTGTTGGCGGGCAGCGCCATGTCGTCCTTGATGCGAACCAGCGGGATGACGAAGCCCAGTTCCTTCGAGATCTGCTTGCGGATGCCGGTGACGCGGCGCATCAGCGGCGCGTCGCGGCGCTCGTCGACCAGCGGCACCAGGCCGAAGCCGACATCGATGCCCAGCATCGCGCCATCGGACACGTCTTCCCATTCGATGGCATTGGGGTTTTCGGGCGCTGCGGGGGCGACGTTCTCGACCACGGGCGGCTTGGGACGCGACAGCTTCCACGCGATAAAGCCGGCAGCGGCGGCAGCGGGCAGGATGATGAGATGCGGCATGCCGGGCAGCACGCCCATGATGCCAAGGATCACCGCGACCGGGGTCCAGGCCTTGGCAATGGCGAACTGGCCCGATATCTGGCCGGGCAGGTCCTGCGCCGAGTTGACGCGGGTGACAATCGACGCGGCGGCGATCGACAGCAGCAGCGCGGGCACCTGCGCGACCAGCGCGTCGCCGATCGCCAGCATGGTATAGTTGGAGGCGGCTTCGGCAATGCCCAGGCCATGGCTTGCCATGCCCAGGATGATGCCGCCGACGATATTGACCACCAGGATCAGCACGCCCGCGACCGCGTCGCCCTTCACGAACTTGGACGCACCGTCCATCGACCCGTAAAAGTCCGCCTCGGTCGCGACTTCGGCGCGGCGGGCCTTGGCTTCCTCGGGCGTCATCAGGCCGGCGTTCAGGTCGGCGTCGATCGCCATCTGCTTGCCGGGCATCGCATCCAGGGTGAAGCGCGCCGACACTTCGGACACGCGGCCCGCGCCCTTGGTGATGACGACCAGGTTGATGATCATCAGGATCGCGAAGACGAAGATGCCGACGACATAGTCCCCGCCGATCAGCAGGCTGCCGAACGCCTCGATGACGTGACCTGCGGCCGCGCCGCCCTCATGCCCGTGCACCAGCACCACGCGGGTCGAGGCAACGTTGAGGCCGAGACGCAGCAGCGTCGCGAACAGCAGCACGGTGGGGAAGCTCGAGAAATCGAGCGGCTTGGTGACATTCAGCGCCACCATCAGCACCGCAAGGCTGATCATGATGTTGAAGATGAAGCCGATGTCGAGCACCATCGCGGGAACGGGCAGCACCAGGAACACCACCAGCAACAAGGTGGCGAGCGGCAGGATCGAGCCGCGCGACATGGCGAGGATATTGGCAAGCTTGCCGGAAGCAGGGTTCATCTAGGTCAGGCTCCCATCGCGGCGAGCAGCATGTAGGCCAGCCGCGCATTGTCGTTTCCGCCGATGCTGGCGGTCATTTCGGGTCGGGCGGCGCGCGCGCTGGCGAGCCGGACGTAATCGGCAGGCTGGACCTGCGGCAGATCATTGCCATCGCGCGGCAAGCGGCTGCCGCCGGCGGCTGCCGCCCCGCCGAGCTTGTCGGCAAAGCGGGTACGGATCTCGGCAAAGCTGCGCGGCGCGCCCGAGCGATCGTAGAAGATCGAGCGGTTGGCCCCGGCGGCGCGCGCGAACATCGGCGCGGCTGCGGCATCGGGATTGGCATCGTGCGCGGCGAGGAACTGGCGGGCACCTTCGGGGCCCAGGAAATGCGCGAGATACAGGTCCACCGGCGCAGCGCTGCGGCCGAGCGAGGATTCGAGATACTGGCGGTTGTCGGATGCGAATTCGCCCGCCATCAGCGCGGCAATTTCGGGATTCTTGCGCAGCGCGAGGATCGACTGACGGGTCTGCGGATCGTCGACACGGTAGCGGCCGCGCCCGTCGCGCTGAATGGCGTTGGCGGCCCAGTCCAGCCCGTGCTTGTATCCGTGCTTCTCGACAACGCCGAGCCAGCTCTGGTCGATGAACTGGTACAGGCCGGTCGCCGACGAGGTTCCCGCCTTGGCGTTGGGGTTGAGCCCGCTCTCGATGCGCGCCTGGCCCATGAGATAGTCGAAATCCACGCCCGTGCGCTGCGCAGACGCGGCAATCGCGCGGGTGACGCGATCTCCTGCATTGCTGACACTGCCAAGATACGAGGACAAAACGGCTCTCCAGAGTTACTGGAGACGTTCACAGCAAAAGCTGTGCCAATTTGGGGATGTTGCCGCCCTTGCCCGCAGCTGCCGTCGATCCTCTCCCCTCCCGCTTGCAGGAGGGGCAGGTTCAGCCTGCTGAACCGGGGTGGGATAGGAGCACGACCGGTGGCGCTAGCCCACCCCGCACTTCGGGCACCCTCCTGCACGCGGGAGGGGAGAGGCGATGCGCGTCATGGCAGATTCGCTCGAACGGAAAGCCCCCCCCCTCGATGGGGGAGGATTTCGTACAGCGCACAAACAAAAAGCCCCCCGCCCGCTGGGGGCGAAGGGCCGAATGGAGGTCTTTCGGGGAGAGTATCAGCGCCGGGCGGGGCGGCCTGTATAGGTCGCGACCGTCTGTTCGCCCTGGATCGCGGCGACGCGGCGCTCGACATGGTCGCGCAGGAAGCGCAGGCGCTGCGCGGCAGCGGCATTGTACTTCATCAGCGTTTCCAGCTGGCTGCGGGTGCTGGCATCGGCGCGCAGCACACCCTGGGTGCGCAGGGCATCGGTGATCCCGCCCAGATCGCGGGTGTGCGCGATCATGGCTTCAGTGTCTCCGGCGTCCAGCGCGGCGATCAGCGCGGTTTGCGTGTCCGCAAAGCGCTCAAGCAGTTCGCCCTGCATCAGTTGAGCGATCCGCCGAGGTCGAGTTCGATCATCTTGGCGGCAAGCTTTTCCGCGTCGATGACATAGCTGCCATTGGCCAGCGCATCGCGGATCGCGGCGACGCGGCCTTCGTCGATCGGCGCAGAGGCGGATGCGGTCTGCAGGAAGCTGCTCACCGACACCGCTTCACGCAGGGTATTGTCGGTCGCAGCCGTGGCCGCGCTCGCGCCAACGGTCTTTTCGGTGCTGCCGCCCTTGCGGGTCGCACCGACGATCGGGCTGCCATAGGCATTAATGCGGGACATGGTGTAAAGACCTCGTTCTAGCATGACTTACGTCCTTTAACGGCCTTGGCAGCGGTTGCTTAAGGCGATTTTTTGACAAAGGGTTAACGCGATCTTGCTCGCGCTGGTAAACGGCTCAGTTACTGAGGATCGTGGCGCGGCCCGGTTCGACGATGCGCACGAATATGGGCTTGCCCCTGGGATCGTCGCGCACCGGAATGACCTCGCCGACGCGTCCGTCCTTGTCGGCGATCATCACGCGCGAGAGCGAGAACATCGGCCGGTCGACGGTGAGCAAGATCGGCTCGCCGCGCTTGACGGCCTCGGCGCCCTGCCCTGCCAACGCCCTGGCCTGACCCGGACGCGGGGCGACGGCCTGCTCGCGCTCGGCGGCCAGATCGAGCGGCACGCGGATGCGCCAGCCGAGCGCGGGGCAGCGCACGGCGGCTGCGCCCAGATCAGGTCCGGTGACCTCCAGCGCAACCGGGCAGGCCTTGAGCTTGAGCCGACGATCCACCGGCGCGCGCGCGCCGCCAGGCTCGCCGATGCCAGCGCCCATGGTCGCGGCAACCAGCACGTCGATCTCGTTCAGATCCTGAATGGCTTGCGCCTGTGCCTGGACGCTCGCCGAGGATGCCAGCAGGGGCGCGGCAAGGCCTAGCGCCAGAAATGTTTTGCGAACGGGCATGAACGGTCCTTTGATGACTGTGCCTCGATCACAGCAAGGTCCGTGCCAGAAACTCAGCGCCCGGCCGTATCGCGAGCGCGGATCGTAATGAGCACGGTCCCGCCCGCTGCCGTCTCTCCTTCGCCAGGTCGCGCCAGGTCCGGTAGCATCGCACCATCGCCAACGCCCTGTTCGGCCAGGACGCGCATGATCGCCGCCGTCCGCGCCGCCGCCAGTTCCCAGCGATCAAGCCGCGAGCTGCGGTTGGCCGCCACCACGGGAACGGCAATGGCGAATTCCGCCTGCCGATTCTTGCCGCCAAGCGCGGCAACCGCCTGCCTGCCCCCTGCCGTCAGCCGTGCCTCCTGCGGTTCGAACAGGGTGGTCAGCTTCAACCGGACCTGCTGCGCGCGCGCGGCCCTGTCCTGGCCGAAGCTTTCCGAGAACGCGTCGGCCACGGCGGGATGACGATCGCCGACGCTGGCGATCATCGCCATCACACCGGTCATGATCAGCGCAAGGTCCAGAAACGACAATGTGGTGCGCTGTGCCGGCGTCATATATGTTCCACCGGGCGCGGCGGCTGCGCCTCCGCCTCTTCCTTGCGCTTCTGTGCGGCGGCGATGTCGGCATATTCGCGTCGGCCGATATCCACCAGGCGTCGTGCGGCATCCTCTTCCCAGTGAATCTGTTCGCCCGCGATGCGCGCCAGGCGCTGCGCGATCGGGCCCGCGATCACGTTGGCCAGCACCAGTCCATATAAGGTGGTGAGCAATGCGACCGCCATCGCGCGGCCGATCGAGGCGGCATCGCTGACATTGCCGAACAGCAGGATCAGCCCGATGACGGTGCCGAGCATGCCCATGGCGGGCGCGCAATCGGCGACATTCTCCCAGAAGCGCACCATCGCGGTCAGGCGCGCGCGGCGCTGCGCCGCCAGCCGGACGATCGCAGCCTGAAAGCCGTCGAGCGACCGGTGGTTGGCCATCGCGTCGGCGGCGGCAGACACGAACGCCCCGCCCGACTTCACCCGGTCGGCGCAACTGATGCCGCGGCTTTCGACCATATGCTCGATGCGCAGGACCGCGCGATAGCCGTCATCGGCCTGTTCCTGCACCTTCAGCCACAGTTCGCGGCGCAATGCGGAAAAGCCGCTCAGCGCAGCCGACGTACCGTTCTGTGCCCAGGCGACGGCAAAGCTGGTGCCCACCACGCCAAGCAGCGCGGCGGGATCGATAAAGGCGGCAATCGACATCGCGTATCCGTTCAAACCCCCGATTGCCCCCGGCACAGCGGCAGAAAATTGCCGCCTGACTGGCAGATAATTGCCACCCCCTCCACGGATCGTTGACGCATGACCAGGGCCATCCCGTCCGGAACCGCGGATTTCCGGCATTTCCATCAATTGGCACAGGCTTTGCTTCTCCCTTGGGCGACGCACTCTGTCCATCGCTTAGGACGGCAGATGCAGCCACAGTTTAAGAGGAATGGTCCCATGGGGGCAGACAGGCTTTTCGGAATGCACGGCACGGCGCTGCAGCTGCGATCGCAGCGGCTGTCGATGCTGGCATCGAACATCGCCAATGCCGGAACGCCCGGATACAAGGCGCGCGACCTGGACTTCGACAAGGCCATGCAGCGCGTGCAGAGCGGCGACACGCTCGACGCGGCGCTCGGCGAGAATGCGGGCTATCGCATTCCGCTGCAGCCCTCGATGGACGGCAACACCGTCGAGCTGTCGACCGAGCAGACGCTGTTTGCCGAAAACGCCATCGGCTATTCGACCACGCTTTCCTTCCTCGAGGGCCGCGTCGCGACGCTGACCCGCGCGATCAAGGGAGAATAAGCCATGCCCGGTCCCATGAGCGTTTTCGACATTTCGGGCCGCGCCATGTCGGCCCAGCTGTCGCGACTGAACACCACCGCATCGAACCTGGCCAATGCCCGCACCACCTATGCGAGCGAGAAAGAGGCCTATCGCGCGATCAAGCCGGTGTTCAAGACCATCGAGGAACGCCCCGGGGTCGCCACCGTCCAGGTCGAAAAGGTCGTCCAGTCGGACATCAAGCCGGTCAAGCGGCACGACCCCACCAATCCGCTCGCCGATGACGAGGGCTATGTCTGGGATGCCGGGGTCGATGAGACCGCCGAGCTGATCGATATGCTCGAGACCGCCCGGCAATATCAGAACAACGTGCAGGTGATGCAGACCGCCAAGTCGCTGATCCTCGATACCGTGAGGATGGGCAAATGACGACCGTCACCAATGACTTCGTTTCGCAATACCAGAAGCAGACCGCGAGCGTCCCGAGCGCGAACAGCAAGGAATCGCTGGGCCAGGCCTCGTTTCTGAAGCTGATGACCGCGCAGCTCAAGTTCCAGGATCCGTTCAAGCCGGTCGAGAACAAGGACATGGTCGCGCAGATGGCGCAGTTCAGCCAGGTCGCGGGCATTTCCGAGATGAACGCGTCGCTGAAGGCCATTGCCGGCTCGTTCGGCACCTCGCGCCTCGCTGAAGCCGCCAATTTCATCGGCCGGTCGGTGCTGCAGGATGGCGACACCGCCTATGCCGATGCGCAGGGCCGCTATTCCGGCGAGTTCAACCTGGCCAATGCGGCGAGCAACGTCTCGCTCGAATGGCTCGATAGTGCGGGCAATGTCGTCCACACCCAGGAGATGGGCAATCTGCCCGCGGGCCGCATCCCTTTCCAGCTCGTCAGCGAGGACGACCAGGGCAACCCGGCCGATATCGGCCCGCTCAAGGTGCGCATCAAGGGCGCCGCCGCCTCCACCGTTTCGACCTGGCTGCCGGTGACGGCGGTCGAATCCAGCAGCACGGGTGCCGACGCCCTGCTGGTGACCCCCGCCGGTTCGTTTTCCGCCAGCAGCGCCAGGCGCATCACCTGAGCTGCCCGATCCACCCACCCAGAACGACCCGATTTCACTGACCAAGTTTCACTGAGGAGTAAGCCCAAATGTCCTTCATCACCTCGCTCAGCGGCCTCAAGGCAGCGCAGACCGATCTTGCGACGGTCTCGAACAACATCGCCAACTCGAGCTCGACCGGCTTCAAGAAGAGCAAGGCCACCTTCGGTGACCTGTTCGCCTCTGCCCCGACACAGAGCACCAAGTCGGTCGCGGGCCAGGGTGTGCGCCTGACCGGCATCGTCCAGCAGTTCACGCAAGGCTCGCTCAACTCGACCGACCGCACGCTCGATCTCGCGATCGCCGGCGACGGCTTCTTCATCGTCGAAGGCTCCTCGCCGCGCCAGGCACAGAGCTTCACCCGCAACGGCAACTTCTTCGTCAACGTCAACCGCGAGGTCGTCGACAATATCGGCAACCGCGTGCAGATGCTCCCGGTCGATGCCAATGGCCGCGTGACCTCGACCGCCGCTGCCGACCTTTACGACTTCGTGCTGCCCCAGAACGACCCGGCCGATCCCAATGCGGTGCTGTCGAACATCACGATCAGCGACGAGGGCGTGGTCAGCGCCACCTTCTCCAACGGCACCCAGACGCGGATCGGCGCGGTCGCGATGGCGAGCTTCGCTGCCGCCGAAGGCCTTCGCCCGATCGGCGATGCGCACTGGCAGTCGACCGGCGTGTCGGGCACACCTCTGATCAACCAGGCGGGCAACGGCCCGCTCGGCACCGTCCGTTCGGGAACGCTCGAAGCGGCCAATATCGACCTGACCGAAGAACTGGTCTCGCTGATCGCGGCGCAGCGCAACTTCCAGGCGAACGCCCAGGCGCTCGAAACCGCGAACACGCTGACCCAGACGATCGTCAACCTGCAGACCTGATGATCCGCGCTTAACCCTTTTGTAATCCGCAAAACCAAGGTGCCCTGACATGGACAAGATGATCCACATCAACCTGAAAGCCATGCAGGGCATCATGAATCGCCAGACGGCGATCGCCAACAACATGGCGAATGCGGACACGACCGGGTTTCGCGCAGAGATCGTCAACGCCCGCGCGCTCTATGTGCAGGGCGAAGGCCTGGCCAGCCGTGCCTCGACCAGCGAGGCGGTGGTCGGCGCGGACATGAACGCAGGAACGGTCGAGATGACCGGCGGGCCGCTCGACATCGCGATGAACGGCGATGCGCTGCTCGGCGTGCAGGCGGCCGACGGGGCGGAAGCCTATACACGGCGCGGCGACCTGATGGTCAACGAAAGCGGGCTGCTGACCACCGGCGACGGGTTCCCCGTGCTCGGCCAGGGCGGCCCGATCACGCTGCCCCAGGCGGACAAGATCAGCATCGCGTCCGACGGCATGATCTCGATCGTGCCGGCCGGAGGCGATCCCAACCAGCCGATCGAGGCGGGCCGCCTGAAGCTGGTCAGCCCGCAGGGCAGCGAGATCAAGAAGGGCCTGGACGGCCTGTTCAGGGTGCCGAATGACGGCGCCCTGCCCGAGGATCCCGACGCAACGGTGACCACCGGTGCGCTCGAGGGGTCGAACGTGAACATGACCCAGGCGCTGGTCGACATGATCAAGGCCAGCCGCGCCTGGGAAACCCAGGTCAAGATGCTGACCACCGCGCAGGAAATGGACGATGGCGGCGCATCCATCATGCGGATGCCGAGCTGAGCCGAGCGAAACGGAGTGAAATGAGATGAGCAACGGAGCCCTTCAGGTCGCCCGTACCGGGCTGGACGCGCAGAACACCAAGATGCGCGTCATCGCCAACAACCTGGCGAACGTGAACACCACCGGTTTCAAGCGCGACCGGGCCAATTTCGAATCGCTGGCCTATCAGCAGCAGATCGCCCCGGGCGCCCGCGCCGATGCGCAGAACCGCTATGCCACCGGCCTTTCGGTCGGCACCGGCGTGCGGGTCGCCAACACGAGCCGCATCGAAACCCAGGGTTCGGCCCAGATCACCAACAATTCGCTCGACGTGATGATCGAGGGCAACGGCTATTTCCAGCTGCAGATGCCCGATGGCAGCTTCGCCTTCACCCGCGCAGGCAATTTCACCCAGACCGCCGACGGCCTGCTGGTCACGCAGGAAGGCCTGCCGGTCGTCCCGAACATCCAGATTCCGCCCGGCGTCACCAGCATCACCATCGGTTCGGACGGCATGGTTTCCGCCACGCTCGCCGGGCAGACCGATCCCAGCGAACTGGGTCAGATCGAGCTTGCCAGCTTCGTCAACCCGGCAGGCCTGCAGTCGATCGGCAACAACCTGCTGACCCAGACCGCTGCCAGTGGCCCGCCGGTGACCGGTGCAGCCGGTATCGAAGGCCGCGGCACCCTGCGCCAGGGCGTTCTCGAAGGATCGAACGTCAACATCGTCGAAGAGCTGGTCGACATGATCGAGACCCAGCGCGCCTATGAGGTCAATTCCAAGATGATCAAGGCGACCGACGAGATGCTGCAGTTCGCCAACCAGCAGGTCGGCTGAGGATAGATGACGATGCTTCGCACCTCTCTCCGCCACGGCCTGACCGCAGCTCTGCTGGTCGCACTGTGCGCGGCAACGCCTGCTCTGGCCAAGAAGAAGAAGGCGCCCATCCAGCCCGATCCGGACTATGCGCCGACCCTGTCGATGCCACAGCCGGCGCCGGCCGTGCCCAATGGCGCGATCTTTCAGGCGAGCAACGGCTATTCGGCACTGACCAACGGCGCGCGCGCCGCGATGGTGGGCGATGTGCTGACCATCGCGCTGGTCGAACGTACTCAGGCGGCCAAGTCCAACGGCGCCAATACCGAACGCAATGGCAGCATCGGCCTCACCCCACCGACCACCGGCCCCTTGAGCTTCTTCAACCCGTCCGATGTCGCGGCGGGCGGCAATACCAGCTTCCAGGGCACCGGCACGGCGCAGCAGTCCAACTCGCTTCAGGGCCAGATCACCGCGACCATCGCCGAGGTCTATCCCAATGGCACCATGCTGGTGCGCGGCGAGAAGCTGATCAGCCTCAACCGGGGTGCAGAACATATCCGTTTCAGCGGCATCGTCCGCGCCGTCGATATCAGCGCAGAGAATGTCGTCCCGTCGTCACGCGTCGCCAATGCGCAGATCATCTATGGCGGCACCGGCGAGATCGCTCGCGCCAGCCAGAAGGGCTGGCTGCAGCGCTT
Organism: Blastomonas ursincola; assembly: GCF_013607875.1. Classification (GTDB taxonomy): domain Bacteria; phylum Pseudomonadota; class Alphaproteobacteria; order Sphingomonadales; family Sphingomonadaceae; genus Blastomonas; species Blastomonas ursincola. The sequence continues at coordinate 440,035 of NZ_VDES01000002.1, read as the reverse complement.
CTTCGAAATCATCAGCCCGTTCTGAAGGCCCATTGACATGACGCTTGCCTCCACCTTCCGCATGTTTGCCGCGCTGCTGCTGGCAATCTGTGCCGCAACGCAGCCTGTCCAGGCCGAGCGCATCAAGGATCTGGGAACGTTCCAGGGTCTGCGCGCCAACCAGCTGACCGGCTATGGCATCGTGGTGGGCCTGCCCGGAACCGGCGACGACAACCTGCAATATGCCACGCTGGCCATGCGCGGCGTGACCAATCGCTTCGGCCTGACGCTGCCGCCGGGCATCAACCCGGCCACCCGCAACGCCGCCGCGGTCATGGTCACCGCCGAGCTGCCCCCGATGGCCAAGCCCGGCCAGCGCCTTGACGTGACCGTCTCTGCCATCGGCCAGGCCAAGTCCCTGCGCGGCGGAACGCTGATCATGATGCCGCTGCTGGGTGCCGATGGACAGATCTATGCCATGGCCCAGGGCAATCTGGCGGTGGGCGGACTTGGCGTGACCGGCGCGGACGGCTCGAACACGGTCGTCAACATTCCGTCGGTCGGACGCATCGCCGGCGGGGCCACGGTGGAACGCACCGTGGATACCGGGTTCGACCAAAGCCCGCATCTGCTGTTCAACCTGAACGATGCCGATCTGACCACGGCCATGCGCGTTGCCGACGCGATCAACGGCCAGTTCGGCTATGCGCTGGCGGTGGCCAATGACGCCGTGTCGGTGCGGATCGCCGCCCCGGTGACCCCGCAGGAGCGGGTGCTGATGATGTCCCGAATCGAGAATATTCCGGTCACCCCGGCAGAAGCTGCCGCGAAAGTAATTGTTAACGCGCGCACGGGTACGGTCGTTATCAATGGCGCGGTACGGATCGGGCCGGCGGCGGTGAGCCATGGCAAGCTGACCGTGAAGGTGCAGGAAGCACCCACTGTCGTGCAGCCCGCGCCGTTCAGCCAGGGCCAGACCTCGGTCGAACAGCGCAGCCAGGTAGAGATCGAGGAACAGACCAACCCGGCATTCGAAATCACGAAAGGTGCCAACTTGTCCGAGATTGTCGAAACGATCAATGCCATCGGCGCCTCGCCGAGCGATCTCGCCGCGATCCTGGAAGCGTTGAAGCAGTCCGGCTCGCTCAAGGCGGAGCTCGTGATCCTGTGACCGTCATGCCCGCCTCTGCCGCCTTCCCGCTTGCGCGCACCAGCGCGGCGCTGCCGCTCGACAAGCAGGCCAAAGCCGCCGCGTCCGCTGCCAGCGGCGCGCAAGGTGCCGCGCCGGGCAGGAGCGAAGCCGAAACGGCCGAGCTGCGCAAGGCGGCGCAGTCGTTCGAGGCGATCTTCCTGCGCCAGATGATCGGTGCGATGCGCAGCGCCACCGATGGCGACACGTTGCTCGGGTCTTCGGCCACCGACCAGTTCCGCGACCTGATGGACGCGCGCGTCGCCGAGGACATGGCGGGCAAGCAGAGCTTCGGCATCGCCGACATGGTGCTCAAGCAGTTCGGGATCGATAAGCCATGAGCAACCTGCTGAACATCGGCCGATCGGGCCTGCGCGCGTTCTCGCGCTCGATGGATGCGGTGTCGCACAACATCGCCAATGCCGAAAATCCGGATTATGTGCGCCGCAGCGTGCAGATGAGCGATGCCACCGTGTCGAGCGCGCTCAATCCCGCTTATCTGTCGCAGACCGGCCTCAACGGCGTGCGGGTGGCACAGACGGTGCGCGCATCGGACGAGTTCATTGAGGCGCAGGTCCGCCAGAGCGGCGCCGCGCGCATCCGCGCCGAGACCCAGGTCACCTGGATGGAGCGGATCGAGACCAATCTCGACAATGCCGGATCGAATGTCGGCAGCCGGCTCAACACCTTTTTCAGCCGCGCCGAAGAGGTGGCGGCCGCGCCGTTCGACAATTCGCTCAAGCTCACCCTGCTCAGCGAGCTCGACGCGGTGGTCGATGCCTTCCGCCGCACCGCCAGCAACATGACGCTGACCGCGCAGCAGGTCAGCCAGGCCGCGACGCAGGAAGCCAACACGCTCAACGCCGCGCTCGAGAATCTCAACAAGATCAACCTCGACATCACCCGCACCAAGGAAGGCACCGATGCGCATGCCGGCCTGCTCGATGCGCGCGATGCGATGCTGGCGACGATTTCCGAAAAGCTGAACGCGACGATCAGCCTGGCCCCCAATGGTACCGCGACGCTCACCTATGGCGGACAGCAGCTGGCGGGTGTCAACTTCTTCGCCACCGTGACCTCATCGTCCAATGCCGATGGCAGCCTGGCGCTGCAGGTCAATGGCGTTGCAGTCCCCGTGCCGAGCGAGGGATCGCTGGCCGGGCTCAGCCGCTCGGGCGCGACTGCGCAGGGACGGCTCAACGATCTGACCGCGCTGGCGCAGCAGCTGGTCACCGATATCAATGCCTGGCAGGCCCAGGGCCGCACGCTGGGGGGAGCCGCCGGAGCCCCGCTGCTGACCATGCCGGGCGATGCCTCGACGCTCGCGGTGACGACGCGCGACATCAATCAGCTCGCGATCGCCGGCGCCGATGGCACGCCCAACGGCAATCTGCTGGCACTGCCCGCCCTGCGCACCACGGCGGGCGTCGAGACGCAGTGGAACAATTTCATGGCCGGCTTTGCCACCAGTCTTGCATCGGTGCGCAGCGAATCCGATGCCGCGACCGCGCTCGACGAAGGCGCACGCCGCCGCCGCGATGCGATGTCGGGGGTCGATCTCGACCGCGAGGCCGCCGATCTCATCCGGCTGCAACAGGCCTATGAAGCGTCGGCCCGGGTGATCCAGGTCGCGCGCGAAACCATGCAATCCATCCTGAACATCTTCTAACGCGACAAGGCACGACATCATGGTCCAATCCGTCAACCGCTATCGCGCGCCGCAGGATGTCACCCGGCAGGTGCGGCTGAGCCAGCAGATCGCCGATCAGCAGGCGCTGGTCAGCGGCGAGAGCCGCATCGCCCGGCCCTCGAACGATCCCAAGGCCTGGCTCGAGTCCTCGAACATCTCGCGCTTCCAGTCGGACGAAGCCGCCTGGGTCAACAATCTGGGCCGCGCCGACACGCGCGCCAACCAGGCCGAGGCGAGCCTCAACACCATCGTGAGCGGGCTCATCCGCACGCGCGAGCTGCTGCTGCTGGCCAATACCGGCACGATCAGCACGGCCGACCCCGAAGTGCTCGCGCTCGAGGTCGAGGGGATCAACGCCGATTTCAACGATGCGCTGGGCCAGCGCGACAATTTCGGCGGGCAGCTGTTCGGCAACGGGCCGGTCATCCGCATTCCGATGGGCGATGCCCGCTTCGTCGTGTCTGCGCCCAATCTGGACGAGGTCCAGGCGAATATCGATGTCGACGGGGGCGCTGGCGGAGCCACGCGCAGCCTGGAACAGATCATGACCGATACCGCCGCCGCGATCCGCGACAACACGGCCACCGGCCAGGCCGCCCGAAATGCGCAGCTGACCGCGCTCGACGGCGCGATCGACCGCATGACGCAGCTGCTGACCCGCCAGGGCGTGGTGAAGAATTCCATCGAATCGGCGCGCGAGGAGCTGGAGCAGAGCAAGCTGTCGCTGGCCTCGCGCAAATCGGAACTGGTCGATGCGAATGTCGCCGAGGCCCTGACCCGGATCCAGACGTTGCTGACCAACCTGCAGGCCACCCAGGCCGTCTATGCCAAGGTCTCTCAACAGTCGCTGCTCGACTTCCTGCGCTGATGATCCACCGGGTTAACGCCAACGCCCGCGCTGTTAACCCTGTTTTGCGCTTAACCACGATCGTCAAAAGCCGTTCTACGATCTGAACGGGCCGGTTTTTCAGCCCGCATTGCGCCACCGTCCGGTGGGCAATTATCACGATCAAGGGAACCGCGATGTTCGCAGCAATTGGCTTTGTCGTCCTGATCGCCATGGTGTTCGGCGGGTTCATTCTCGCCGGGGGCAGCATGGGCGTCATTCTGCACGCCCTGCCGCTGGAAATGATGATCATCGGCGGCGCGGCTGCAGGCTCGATGCTGATCGGCAATTCGGGCGCGCACATCAAGGCGATCGGCGGCGGCGTCAAGACCGCGTTCAAGGGTGCCAAGTACAAGAAGCAGGATTTTCTCGACTGCATCTTCCTGGTGTCCAAGCTGATGAAGATGCTGCGCACCGAAGGCCCGGTGGCGCTCGAGCCGCATATCGAGGACCCCAAGAGCTCCTCGGTCTTTTCGGAATATCCCACGCTGCTCAAGGATACGACGCTGATCCATCTGATCTGCGATTCGCTGCGCCTCGTCGTCGTCTCGTCGGGCCAGCTCGATCCGCATGCGGTGGAGGATGTCGTCGATCAGGCGATCAAGACGCATCACCACGAGGCGGTCGGCCCCGCCGACGGCCTGCAGAACCTCGCGGATGCCTTGCCCGCGCTCGGGATCGTCGCGGCCGTTCTCGGGATCGTCAAGACCATGGGCTCGATCGACAAGCCGCCGGCCATCCTGGGCGAAATGATCGGTTCGGCACTGGTCGGTACGTTCCTCGGGATTTTTCTCGCTTATGGTCTGGTCGGTCCGCTAGCCAACCGCTGCAAGCAGGTGATCGAGGCCGATGGCGCGATGTATCACGTTGCCAAACAGATCATCATCGCATCGCTCCACGGCCATCCGCAGCCGCTGGTGATCGAGGCTGCACGCTCGAGCCTGGGTCACGCCAACCAGCCGACCTTTGCCGACGTGTTCGACGGCATGCGGGGCCGCTAAGCCATGGCCAAGCGCAAGCCCGATCCGGTGGAGAATGTCCGCCCGATCATCGTCAAGAAGATCATCGAGGAAGGCCATGGCGGCCATCATGGCGGCGCCTGGAAGGTGGCCTATGCTGACTTCGTGACGGCAATGATGGCCTTCTTCCTGCTGATGTGGCTGCTCGGCGCGACCGAGGAAAAGGACCGCAAGGCAATTGCCGACTATTTCGCGCCGACCATCGTCGAGCTGAAATCGGGCAGCGCCGGCTCCAACGGCCTGTTCGGCGGGGAATCGATCGTCGGGCGCGACGATTATCCCAACCGCGCCGGCCAGACTGGAACGCGGACGATCACCATTCCGCAGGATGCCACCGGGACCGCCGATGATGCCGGCAAGAGCCCCTATAGCAACATGACCGAAGAGCAGCGGGCGGCGATGCGGAAGGCGCAGCAGCTGGCCGAGAAGGAACAGTTCGAGAAGCTCAAGAAGCAGCTCGAGGAGCGGCTAGGCGGCAGCGAGCAGCTCAGCAAGCTGCTCAAGAACGTGCGCTTCACCGATACGCGTGAAGGCCTGCGCATCGACCTGGTGGACGAAGCCAATTTCAGCATGTTCGCGCTGTCGACCGACAAGCTGGTTCCCAAGGCGGCCGAATTGCTGAAAGAGGTCGCGCAGGTCATCAACGGTATGCCCAATCCGGTGATCATCCGCGGGCATACCGATGCCCTGCCCTATGCCTCGGGCAAGACGATGAACAACTGGATGCTCTCGACCAGCCGCGCCGAGGCGACGCGCAGGGCGCTGGTGATCGGGGGGATAAATCCGGGTCAGGTGCACCGCATCGAAGGCGTGGCCGACAAGGAGCCATACAATCCGATGGACCGCAACGACCCGGCCAACCGCCGCATCTCGATTACCCTGGCATTTACCGACCCGACCGCAGGATCGGCGAGTGCACCGGGCGGCGCGAAGGCACCCGGCGCCATGCCGTCACGGCCCGTTCCCGCGCCGCTACCCTCCAAATAGGGGAACGGTCGGGCCGGGGACGGCAGCGTCAGCCGGCGAGCTTCTCTGAAATCTCGAGCATGGCGATGGCGGCGCGGGCAGCGTCGCCGCCCTTGTCCTTCTCGTCCTTCTTTGCCCGGGTGAGCGCCTGGGCCTCGTTCTCGACGGTGAGAATGCCATTGCCGATCGGCAGGCCGTCGAGCGTCAGCGCCATGATCGCGCGCGCGCTTTCGTTCGAGACCACCTCGAAATGATAGGTCTCGCCGCGGATGATCACGCCGATCGCGACAAAACCGTCAAAACGCTGCGTTTCCGATGCCATGGCGATGGCTGCCGGGATTTCCAGCGCCCCCGGAACGGTCAGCGTTTCATGGCTGTGCCCCGCCGCCTTGATCGCGGCGCGCGCGCCTTCGAGCAGCAGGTCGTTCAAATGATCGTAGAAGCGTGCCTCGACGATGAGGAAATGCGCCATGGTTCGATTATCCTGTAATGAAGCGGAAAAAGAGGCCGATCAGCCAGTGGTCCAGGCCGCGACCTCGGCCGCGACCGTGTTTGCCGCCTGGTTCAATGCCGCACCCACCGTCACCGCGTCAACCGTCGCGACCGGAACGCTCGCCTCGAAGCGCTGCTTGCGCAAGGGGCTGCCGGGCTTGCGCACCACCGCGTCGAAGCGGACGATCGCAGCGCGCCTGTCCTCGTCATAGCCGAAGCGCTGGAGCTGGCCCGAGAGCATCGTGCTGCGCTCGGCCCCGGTCTCGACCTGGTCGAGCACCAGCCGCCCGCTCTTCGCCGCCAGCGTCTCGGCCAGCACGGTGCGGAACAATCGCGCGGGCTTGTCCGCCCAGACCGCATCCTTGACATAGGCGATGGCACTGTCGCTGACCTGCACCGGCACGCGCACCTGATCGAGCGTGCGCTCGACCGTGGGTGTATCGACCACGATCGCATCGGTCACCGACGCCGATGCCATCGACCCCGCCCCCGGCGTGGCGCTGGAGGTCAGCGTCAGCAACTGCGGCGGCGCTTCGGAACCGAAGCTGACGCAACCGGCGAGCAAGGCGCAGGCAGCGCCGGCGGCCAGCAATGAACGGAACGTGGCGGTCATGGCGTAGCCTCTCAATTCTTCGGCTTGTAATCGGGCAGCGGCGGCGCGCTGAGCAGTCCGCCTGCGCCTTCCTGATCGATCTTCTCGGTGATCGCCGACAGCGCGCGCGCGGTGACGCGCAGGTCGCGCACCAGCGCCTCGGTCTCGGGCAAGGTGGTGGTCGAGAACTGACGCAGACCCGGCTTGGCCTCGTCCATCGTCTCGGTCAGCTTGACCAGCGCCTTGTCGGTATCGGCCAGCGTCTTGGCGAGTTGCCGTGCCAGCGGACGGCCTTCGCTGTCGAGTACTTCCTTGGTCGACTGCGCGGTCATGCCGAGCTGCTCGGCGGCGACCCCCGCCTTGGTCAGCGTCACGCGCAGCTCGGCAAGCGCGGCGCGCAGTTCGGGCGCGCTGTCGGCCAGCTCGCCGGTCAGCCGGCCCGAATTCTTGAGCAGGATCGAGATCGACTTCTGGTTCTCGTCCGACAGGACCTGGGTGAAGCGCTCGGTCAATGTCGCCAGCCGCTCGATCAGCAGCGGCGCATTGTTGAGCAGTTCACCGAGCGCGCCGGGCTTGGTCGGGATGACAGGCACGCCTTCGGGTCCCGGCTCGGTGATCGCGGGCGCGCCCTGCTTGGCACCGTCGAGCTGGATCTGCGACACGCCGGTAAAGCCGACGCCCTGGATGGTGGCGGTGGTGCCTTCGAGGATCGGAACATGCGCATCGACCTCGATCCGCACGCGCACGAACTGCGGGTCCTTGGCCCAGAGCGCGATCTCGGTCACCTGACCAGAGGGCACGCCCGAATAGGCGACGACCGACCCCTTGGCGATGCCGTCGACCGAGGTCTTGAAGAAGATGTCATAGGGCTGCCGATCGGTCTCACCCAGCCCCGCCAACCAGATGACAAAAGCGGCGATGCCCGCCAGCAGCACCAGGGTGACGGTCCCCACCCAGACATGATTGGCGCGTGTTTCCATGGCGTTGGTTATGCCCCTGATGTTCTGATGGTGTAAACCGCCAAAGCGGCGACGGCGTTCCGCAAGGTCATCGCAGGAACCCCCGGCTCTTGCTGCTGGCCGGAAGGCGCTTGCGCTTCAGTTCCTCGTCGGCATGGCTAACGGCGGCAGCGCGGCCGCGCGGGCCGTTGAAATACTCCTGGATCCACGGATGATCGGTGGCGAGCAGTTCGGGGATCGTGCCGATGGCGATGACCTTCTTGTCGGCGAGCACCGCCACCCGGTCGCAGATCTCGTGCAGCGTATCGAGGTCGTGCGTGATCAGGAACACCGTCAGCCCCAGCGTCCGCTGCAGCTCGCGGGTCAGCGCATCGAAGCGCGCCGCGCCGATCGGGTCGAGCCCCGCAGTGGGTTCGTCGAGGAACAGCACGTCGGGATCGAGCGCAAGCGCCCGCGCAAGCCCTGCGCGTTTCTTCATGCCGCCCGAAAGCTCGGACGGATATTTGTCGGCCGCGTCCTCGGGCAGGCCCGACAGCGCGATCTTGTAGAGCGCGATCTCGCGCCGCAGCTTGCGATCGATATTCGGATAGAATTCGGCGAGCGGCACCATCACGTTCTCGGCGACGGTGAGCGTCGAGAACAGCGCCCCGCCCTGGAACAGCACGCCCCAGCGGCTGCGGATCGAGACATCCTCCTCCTCGCCGTCGAGGATCGATTCGCCCAGCACCTCGATGCGCCCGGCATCGGGCCGCTGCAGCCCGATGATCGAGCGCATCAGCACTGACTTGCCGGTACCCGATCCGCCGACCACGCCCAGGATCTCGCCATGCCGCACGTCGAGCGACAGATCCTCGTGCACCACCTGCTCGCCGAAGCTGTTGGTCAGCCCCGTGATGCGAATGGCGACATCGCAGTCCTTTTCCCGCGCTGCGCTCATCCCCAGCCCACTTCGGTAAAGAAGACCGCGAAGAACGCGTCGAGCACGATGACCATGAAGATCGCCTGGACCACGGCGGCGGTGGTGCGCATGCCGACTTCCTCGGCATTGCCGCGCACCTGCATGCCCTGATAGCAGCCGGCGAGCGCGATGATCAGCCCGAAGACCGGAGCCTTGATCATGCCGACATAGAAATCGGTGATCGGGACGACCTCCTGGATGCGCACGACAAAGGTGGCGGGCGGAATCTCGAGCACGATCCAGCACAGGAACGCGCCGCCAATCATCGCGACGATCATCGAATAGAAGCCGAGCAGCGGCATCATCAGCACCGCAGCGGTCACGCGCGGCAGCACCAGGGCCTCGACCGGGGAGACGCCGATCGTGCGCATCGCGTCGACCTCCTCGGTCAGCTTCATCGTGCCGATCTGCGCCGCGAACGCGCTGCCCGACCGGCCCGCGACCATGATTGCGGTCATGAGCACGCCCAGTTCACGAATGGTCAGTCGCCCGACTAGGTTGACGGTGAATACCTCGGCGCCGAACTGGCGCAGCTGCACCGCGCCCTGCTGCGCGATGACGATGCCGATGAGGAAGCTCATCAGCCCGACAATGCCGAGCGCCGAGACGCCGACCAGCTCGAAATGGCGTACGGTCGCGGCCCAGCGGATGCGGCGCGGATGCGCGATCAGCGACAGCAGCGATCGCACCAGCGCGCCGAAAAAGCCGAGCATGCCGAGCATCGAGCCCAAGGCGGTCATCGTCGCCTCGCCGACGCTGGCGAGCACCCGGCTGACCACATTGGGCCGGTGCGGCGGCTCGATATCGCTGATGTCCGATCGGCCCACCGCCTCGACCAACCTGCTGCCCGATTCGCTGAGGTTCACGATCTCGCAGCGCTGGTCGCGTGCCAGCCGATAGACCACCCAGGCGCCGACGGTGTCGATATGCCCGGTATCGGCCATGTCGATCAGCCCGATCGGCTGGTCGATCGCCTTCAACCGCTTGTCGAGAGCGGCAATGGTGGTGATATCGAGATTGCCGGAAAAGCGCAGCACCGCGCCGGTTTCACCGCGCTCTTCGATCGCAAAGTCGGCCGGGGCACCCATATGCCGCCCTTCTTGTGCGATAAACGGTGCGATCACAAGCACCTTGGCGCACAATTGGTCGCAGCGGAATTTGCCATCATGCAGGCCATACGCGGCAAGCACCGGCTTGTTTCCCGCCGCATTGGCGTTAATGCTCGCGGGCGTGGGGGAGAGGCTGGCCTTTTACGATATGGATCGGACGATTACCGTCCATCCGACCTATGCGCGCTTCCTGCTGTGGATGGCGCTGCGCCATGCGCCGTGGCGGCTGGTGCTGCTTCCGCTCTCGCTGCTCGCCGCGATCGGCTATGTCCTGCGCCTGGTCAGCCGCGACCAGCTCAAGCAGATCAACCAGAGGCTGCTGCTGGGCGAACTTCGGGTCGCCTGGCTGGCAGAACCCATGGCAGCACATGCCGAGCATGTCTTTGCAACCAATATCCGCCCCGGCGCGCTCGAGCGCATCGCCGCCGATCGCGCCGAAGGCTATCGCATCGTCATCGCCACGGCGTCCTACCGGCTCTATGTCGAGGCGATCGCGCGGCGCCTTGGGATCGACGACGTGATCGCGACCGACCTTGTCTCCTCGCACGGGACCGTGCAGCCCAAGATTGCCGGGCACAATTGCTACGGCATCCACAAGGCGGAGATGATCGCCGCCTGGATGGCCGAACACGGGCTCGATCCGGCCGAGTGCAGCATCCGCTGCTATTCTGACCATGTCTCGGACATTCCGATGCTCGAACTGGCGCACGAGGCGTTCGTGACCAATGCGCATATGCCGATGCGCATCGTCGCGCGCGAACGCGGCTGGCCCGAGATCGACTGGCCCGGCGCGCTTGCGCCGCAGCACAGGGTGGCGCAACCGGGCATCACCGGCTAGGCAGAAAGCTCGCCTGCGAACAACCCCGGGGAAGCTCATGAAATCCGTCGCCGTCCTGCTGTCCACCGCGCTCGCCGCCTCGCTGATGCTGGCCTCGCCCGTATCGGCCCAGTCTGCCGGCAATACCGCCGAGGCAGAAGCTCCCGATTATCCCGCCATCCTCCCCCTGCGCGAACAGGCGAAGTTGCGCGATGCCTGGCTCGCCCAGCGGCTAGAGACCGTCGTCCCGGCGCTGATGCGCGAACAGGGCGTCGACATGTGGGTGCTGATCGCGCGCGAATATGACGAGGACCCGGTGGTCGCGACCATGCTCGATGCACGTTCGATGCATGCGCGGCGGCGGACGATCCTGGTGTTCTTCGATCCGGGCGAGGGCAAGCCGGTCGAGCGGCTGACGGTGAGCCGTTATGGCCTCGCGGGAATGTTCGCCCCCGTCTGGACGCCCGAGCAACAGCCCGACCAGTGGAAGCGGCTTGCCGAGATCGTCGCCGAGCGCAATCCGCAGAAGATCGCGATGAACATCTCGTCGCAGACCGCGCTCGCCGATGGCCTCAGCCACAGCCAGTACGAGGATTTCGTCGCCGCGCTGCCGCCCGAATATCGCGAGCGAATCGTGCCCGCCGGGCCGCTCGCCATCGGCTGGCTGGAAAGCCGCATCCCCGCCGAGATGGAGGTCTATCCGTCGATCGTCCGCCTGGCGCACGCGATCATCGCCGAGGCGCTGTCCGACAAGGTCATCACGCCGGGCCAGACCACGGCAGAGGATGTGCAGTGGTGGATGCGCGAGAAGATCAGCGCGCTGGGCCTCAAGACCTGGTTCCATCCCTCGCTCGCCATTTTCCGCGCCAGCGAGGCGGGCGAGCTGACCGGCGATGCCGTTATCCAGCCCGGTGACATGCTGTGGACCGATTTCGGCATCACCTATCTGGGGCTAAACACCGATACCCAGCATCTCGCTTATGTTCTCAAACCCGGCGAGACCGACGCGCCGGCCGGCCTGAAGGAAGGGCTCGCTGCCGCCAATGCGGTGCAGGACATATTGACCGGCGAATTCCGTGTCGGCCTGACCGGCAACGACCTGCTCGCGGCCACCCGCGCCAAGGCGATCGCATCGGGCTATCAGCCGAGCATCTATTCGCATCCCATCGGTTTTCACGGGCACGGCGCGGGACCGGCGATCGGCTTCTGGGACAATCAGGACAGCAGCCCCGCCGGCCGCTATCTCGTCCGCGGCAGCACCGCCTGGTCGATCGAGCTCGCGGTCACCAACAACGTGCCCGAATGGGGCGACAAGGCGGTTTCCTTCCGCACCGAGGAGGACATGTTCTTCGACGGCGAGAAGGTCGCATATCTCGACGGGCGGCAGGACAGGTTCCACCTGATCCGCGGCGCAGCGGACGCGCCGGCCGAGACAACCGAGCCCGCACCCCAACCCGAAGCACTGCCGACCGAGCCGGTGGCGGATGCGGGCGAGTAAGGCGAGCAGCTCTCTCCCGTTGAGCTTCGCTCGCCTGCGGCTCAGGGGAGAGATACGAAGGCTTGGCAGCTTGTCTGGCTAGCCGGAGTTGAGAGGGGCTAGGGCAGCGCTTTCCCCTCTCCCTCCGCCGCTACGCGGCTCCTCCCTCTCCCCTCAAGGGGAGAGGGCGTGATGCATATGCCCCTATTGATGCACCCGCCCGAAATCGGGCTTGGCATCATCCTGGCCCTGTTCGATGATCGAGCGGCGGATGGCGCGGGTGCGGGTGAACAGCGCTTCGAGCTCGTCGCCCTTGTCCCAGCGGATCGCGCGCTGCAGCGCGGACAGGTCCTCCGAGAAGCGCTGGAGCATGTCGAGCACCGCGTCCTTGTTCGAGAGGAACACGTCGCGCCACATCACCGGGTCGCTGGCGGCGATGCGGGTGAAATCGCGGAAACCCCCGGCCGAATATTTGATCACCTCGCTCTGCGTCACGCCTTCCAGATCGCTGGCGGTGCCGACGATCGTATAGGCGATGAGGTGCGGCAGATGGCTGGTCACCGCAAGCACCAGATCGTGATGCGCGGCCTCCATCGTCTCGACATTCGCGCCGAGCGCCTGCCAGAACGCCGCGACCCGCTCGCACGCCGCCGCATCGGCGCCGTCATCGGGGGTGAGGATGCACCAGCGGCCCTTGAACAAGGAGGCAAAGCCTGCTTCCGGCCCGCTATTCTCGGTGCCCGCCACCGGGTGCGCAGGCACGATCACGGCCTCGGGCAGCACCGAGCGCAAGGCGGTGAGCACGCTCGCCTTGCACGAGCCGACATCGCTGATGATCGTGTCGGGCGAGAGATGCGGCGCCATGGCGGTGGCGGCGGCAGCCATCGCGCCGACGGGCACGCAGAGGATGACCATTTCGGCGCTCGCCAGTTCGGGGCCGAACCCGGCATTATAGCCGTCGCACAGCCCGATCGCTTGCGCCCGCGCGCAGACATCGGCGCTGCGGTCATAGCCCAGGATGCGCGTATCGGGCAGCGCCTGGCGCACGGCGCGCGCGATCGACGAGCCGATCAGGCCCAGCCCGACGATCGCGATGGTGCCGAAGGGTGCGCTCATGCGGTCACCAGATCCCGCAGCACCTGCGCGATGGCGCGCATATGCGCTTCCTCGCCGATGGTGATGCGCAGCGCATGGCCGAGCCCCTGGCCCTTGGGCCAGCGCACGATATAGCCCGCCTGCATCAGCGCCTGATAGGCCGCCTCCGCACTCACCGCGCCCTCGAACAGCACCAGCAGGAAATTGGCATGGCTCGGCACCACGGTCACGCCATGATTGCCGAGCTGCGCGAGCTCGCCCGCCAGCCATTGCCGCCAGAAACTGTTATGCTCGCGCGAGCGGGTGACGAATTCCTCGTCCGCCAGCGCTGCCAGCGCCGCGGCCTGACCGGTGAGCGTGACGTTGAAGGGCCCCCGGATGCGGTTGAGCGTGTCGATGATGCCTTGCGCGCCATAGCCCCAGCCGATGCGTTCGCCGGCCAGGCCATAGATCTTGGAGAAGGTGCGCGTGACCAGCACGTTGGAATGCCCGGCCGCGAGCTCGAGACCATGATCGTCCTCGTCCGCGTCCAGATATTCCGAATAGGCCTGGTCGAGCACCAGCAGCACATCCGACGGCAGACCGGCATGCAGCCGCGCGATCTCCGCACGGGGTGTCAGCGTGCCTGTGGGGTTGTTGGGATTGGCGAGATAGACCACGCGGGTGCGATCGGTCACGCAGGCGAGCAGCGCATCGACATCGGTGGCGTAGAAGTTGTCTGGCGCAACTACCGGCGTCGCACCGCAGCGCCGCGCGGCAATGTCATAGACCGAAAAGCCGTAACGGACATAGACGACCTCGTCGCCCTGCCCGGCATAGCCCTGCGCCGCGAGGTTGAGCAGCTCGTCCGATCCCGTCCCACACACGATCCGCGCCGGGTCGAGCCCGTGCAGCTTGCCGATCGCCTCGCGCAGCGCGGCGCTGTCCGGATCGGGATAGAGCGAGGGGGCGAGCGCCGCACCGTGCGCGCGCGCCTGGAGCGCCGCCGGGCTGGTGCCGAGCGGGTTCTCGTTGGCGGAGAGCTTGACGAGCGGACGGCCGTCATCGCCGACCGACTTGCCGGGGACATAGGCGTGAATGGATGCGATCCACGATTTGGGCTGGGGCTGGCTGGTCATGGGCCGGGCGCATAGCGCGAGTCGGGCGACAGGGGAAGCCGCGAGCGCCAGACCCGTTCGAGCTGGCAGGGCCTTGCCTGCAAGTCTGCGTAAATGCTTAACAAAATCAATACCGATGCAAGCGAGGCCTGCACCCTTGGCTGACATGAGCAAGCATATGTTAAGTCTGGATAATTCTGGGCGGCACGGCTTTTGCGACTTGCCCCCGATATGAGGCTGCGTTAAGACATCGCCCAAGGTCGCCCAGGAAAATGCGAGCGGTACAGCCGCAGCATGATCCAGAATACGGTCCGGGGTGATGCATTGGTGTCCGCGTCTCCTCGGTATCCGCACAGGTTACAGGGGGTGATCTTGGGACAACGCCATTTCCGCACGCGACAGCTGATTCTGGGCACCGCGACCTGCGCCGGGCTGTTGTGGACGAGCGCGAGCCATGCCCAGCAGGTCAATGTCCCCTCGCCCCCCACACGCGAGGAAATCGAGCGCCCGGTGCAGCAGCGCAGCGAACGGCCTGCGCGCCTGACGGTCGAAGGCGATATCGAGCGCGCGCCCTGCCCGCTGGCCGACCCTGCCTATGCCAATGTCAAACTGACGCTGACCGAGGCGCGCTTCAACAATCTGGGCCCCATCGCGCCGATCGAGCTGCGTCCGCTGTACGAACGCTATATCGGCACCGAACAGCCGGTCGCGGTGCTTTGCGAAATCCGCGATGCGGTCGCCACCAAGCTGCGCCGCGATGGCTATATCGCCGCCGTGCAGGTACCCACCCAGCGCATCGACAATGGCGTGGTGCAGTTCGAGGTGCTCTATGCCAAGCTGACGCAGATCCGCGTGCGCGGCGATGCGGGCAATGGCGAGAAGCTGGTCGCCAGCTATCTGGAGCGGCTGACCGAAGGCACGGTGTTCAACCAGAAGCTGGCCGAACGCTATCTGCTGCTCGCGCGCGATCTGCCCGGCTATGATATCCGGCTGACGCTGGTCCCTGCGGGCACAGGCCCGGGCGAGCTGATCGGCGATGTCACGGTGCGGCGCACCCCGTTCGAGGTTGACCTGAACGTCCAGAACCTGGCGGCGCGCGATGCCGGCCCCTATGGCGCGCAGCTGCGCGCGCAATTCTATGGCCTGACCGGCATGGGCGACCGCACCTATGTCTCGGCCTATTCGACGCTCGATTTCCAGGAACAGCAGATCGTCCAGGCGGGGCACGAATTCCGCGTAGGTTCGGAAGGCCTGACCCTGGCCGGGCGCTTCACCTATGCCTGGACCGAGCCGGACATCAACTTGCCTGCCGGGGTCTCCGCCAAGATCACCGCGACCACCCTGCTCGCCAGCGCGGAGGCGCGCTATCCGCTGCTGCGCAGCCAGGCCGGAT
The DNA here is from genome assembly GCF_013607875.1 of Blastomonas ursincola. GTDB lineage: Bacteria > Pseudomonadota > Alphaproteobacteria > Sphingomonadales > Sphingomonadaceae > Blastomonas > Blastomonas ursincola. The sequence continues at coordinate 424,317 of NZ_VDES01000002.1, read as the reverse complement.
CGCTCTACAGCACGGTGGGGATGGATTATGTCGATCAGGACATCGATTTCATCGGCCCGCTCTCGCGCGACCGCTTGCGCATCGCCTATGCCCAGCTGTCGGGCGAGGCGATCGACATGGCCAATGGCGCCTCGCCGCGCTGGCGCATGGCCGGGCTGCTCGAATTCCGCCAGGGCCTGTCGATCCTGGGTGCAAGCGATCCATGCAATTTCGTCTGCGCACTGGTGCGCACCCCGACCACGCGCGGCGATGGCGATCCGACCTCGACACTGATCCGCGGCGAACTGTCCGCCGAGGCGGCGTTCGGCGACAAGGGCTCGATCTTCATCCGCGGCCGCGGCCAGCTTGCCTTCGATCCGGTGCTCAGTTTCGAGGAATATTCGGGTGGCAACTTCACCATCGGCCGAGGCTATGATCCGGGCACGATCGTCGGCGACGATGGCGTCGGTTTCCAGGCCGAACTGCGCGGCCCGCAGATCACGCCGATCAAGGATGTCGATTTCTCGTTCCAGCCGTTCGCCTTCATGGACGTCGCCTGGACCTGGGACGATGGCCGCCCCGGCGACCCGCAGCGGCTGAGCTCGGTCGGCATCGGCGCGCGCGCGCGATTGAGCGACCGGTTCCGGCTCGACGTCACCGTCGCGGTGCCGACCGAGGCCGCAGGGCTGCGCACCGACACGCCCGATCCGCGCATCCTGTTCACCCTCACCACCTTGCTACTGCCCTGGGGAGCCCGCTGATGGCTTATGACCGCAACCTGACCGCCCGCCGCATCCTGCTGGCCAAGGCGACATCGGCGCTTGCGCTGGCTACCGGCCTGGCGATCGGAGGGACAGGCACCGCTCATGCCCAGGCCTTCGAGGGTACGCCTACCGTGGTCTCGGGCGGAGTCGGCATCAACCGCACGCCGGGTGCCGACAATATCCGGGTCGATACCAACCAGGCGGTGATCAACTGGACCACCAACGACACCGCGATCGGCGGCGGGGTGATCAACTTCCTGCCCAATGGCCGGACCGCCTTCTTCCGCAACAACCCGACCATCCAGAACCAGTTCACCGTCCTCAACCGCATCATCCCGACCGACCCCAATCGCGCGATCGCGATGAATGGCACCGTCATCAGCCAGCTGCAGACCGGCGCGGGTCTGGTGTCGGGCGGCAATGTCTGGTTCTACAGCCCCGGCGGCATCGTCATCGGATCGACCGGGGTGATCGATGTCGGCGGGCTGCTGCTGACCAGCCTCGATCCGGTGCGCGACGCCAGCGGCAATTTCATTAATGCGGGCGGTTCCTTCACCCTCGGCCCGGCGGCATCCGCGACCAGCTATGTGCAAATCGATCCGGGCGCGCTGGTTCAGGCGACGCCGGAAAACAGCTATGTCGCGATGGTCTCGCCGATCGTCCGTCAGCGCGGTACGATCGATGTCAATGGATCGGCGCTGATGGTCGGTGCCGAGGCGGCGACGATCACCTTCGGCACCGGCGGGCTGTTCGACATTCAGGTGACGACAGGCACCAATGGCGATCCGGCGACCACCGATCCCATCACCGGCAACGCTGCTATCTTCCACGACGGCAAGACGGGTGGCCCGGTAAGCGCCGGGGCCGGCGACAATCACCGCATCTACATGGTCGCCGTGCCCAAGAACAACGCCATCTATATGGCAATCGGCGCCGGCAGCGAGCTGGGCTTCGACGTGGCGGGCGCCGCCAATGTGGTCGGCAACTCGATCATCCTTTCAGCCGGCTACAATGTGTTCGGCGATACCATTGACGACAGCGCCGCAGTCAATGCCGCGCAACAGGCACGCCTGTTCATCAGCGATTCGACGATCACCTCGTCGCTGACGGGCGCGGGCGTGACCGAAGCGGTGGCAGATGCGTTCAATGCCGATCTCAGCTTTGCAAGCGACCTCACCCTGCGCTCGCCCAACAACGCCCGGCTGACCGCGCGCAACGGACGGACCGCCTCGGTCGCGGGCAATGTGCTGGTATCCGCCGACCGCTTTGCCGCCACCGCAGGCGAGAATGTCACCGCTGGCACCGCCCAGATCAGGGCATTCCAGAATGGTGTCATCACCATCGGCGGAACGGCCCGGGTTAGCGCAGACGCCTTTGGCGGCAACAATTTCATCTCGGGCAGCGTCGGCAGCGGTACCGGCGGGACGGCCCTGCTGCAGAGCGATTCGGGCGGGCAGATCACGATCGCCGGCAATGTCGACATGTCGGCCAGTGGCTTTGCCGGTATCGGCGAACCTTCGACGGTCGTCGGCAGCAATTTCGGTCGGGGCGGGCTGGTGGTCGTATCCAGCACCGGAACGGACGGGCGCATCTCCCTGAGCGGCAATCTCAACGCGGTCGCCAACGGCTTCGGCAGCGCCGATTACGGCTCAGGCACGGCAGGCAACGGCTTTGGTGGACAGGTCTCGGTCGCTGCAGGAAATTCGACCGCCGCCGGGACAGGCAACGCGCTCATCATCTTCGGTTCGGCAACGCTCAACGCTGATGGCTTTGGCGGTGAATCGGCCTTCGGGCGGGGCGGGAACGGTACGGGCGGTACCGCCGCCTTCGGTGCGGGTATCGGCGGCACGGCCGGTGTTCTGGGCAACCTGCTGGTCACCGGCATCGGTCTTGGCGGCGCAACCTCCTCGGCAACTGGCCGGGGGGGCGATGGCATCGGCGGCCGCGCGTTCGCGCAGATCTTCGGCGCGGGCGGCATTCTGAACGCCGGTGCCAATGTCACGCTGCAGGGGCTTGCCAATGGCGGCAGCGCCCAGACCGCTGGCGGCGTTGGCGGCGACGCGACTGGCGGCCAGGCGCAAATGGTGATCAACGCGGCGGGCGGTTCGCTCAACGTCACCGGAATATCGGATGTCAGCGCCCTTGCCTCGGGCGGGCAGGGCACGATCGGCGGTAATGCCGTCGGCGGCACGGCGCTGGTCAACACCAATACCAGCGGTGTCATCACGCTCGGCAACGGCCTGTTCATCAGCGCAGGCGGCGTCGGGGGTTCGGCGACGACCTCTGGCCAAGGCGGATCGGGCAACGGCACTGGCGGCACGGCGCAGATCGCCGCGCTGGCCAACGGGGCGATCAACATCACCGGCGATGTCGATATCAACGCCAATGGCGCCGCATTCAGCTCTTCGCTGACCGGGGTCGATGGCGGCAACGGCACGGGCGGGCGCGCGTCGATCTCGCAGAATACGGGCGGTCAGATCACGATCACCGGCAATGCATTTGTTGCCGCGACCGGCATAGGCGGCGACAACACGGGCGGCGGCGACGGCATTGCGGGTAATGGCCTGGGCGGCGACGTTCGCATTGCGGTGAACGACCGCTCGATCAGCATCACCGGCAATGCCACCACCGACGCGCGCGGGACCGGCGGCGCGAGCATCGGGGGCGTGCGCGGCGGCAATGGCACCGGCGGCCTCGCCAATCTGGGTGCTGGCGCGGGCACGCTGGCGATCGGTGCCATCGGCACGGTCAATGCCGATGGCACCGGTGGCAGCGCGATCAGCGGCAATGGATCGGGCGGCATCGGCACCGGCGGCCAGGCGATCATCGGATCGATCGTGGGCGGCATCATCCAGATCGGCAGCACCGCCGAACTGAGCGCACAGGGCTTTGGCGGCCAGGGTGCGGGCGTCGGCACTTCGGGCGGCCTTGGCGATGGCGGCGATACGCAGATCTTTGCGCAGGCCAACGGACGGGTCACCGTTACCGGCGAGACGAACATGAACTCGTCCGCATTCGGCGGATCGGGCGCGGCAGGCGGCAATAGCGGTGCGGCGACCGGCGGTTTTGCCAACATCCTCTCGTTGGGCAATGGCCAGATCGCGCTCAGCCAGAATGTGTTCATGTCGGCGCAGGGCCTGAGCGGCGTCGTGCGCGACGGCGCGGGCAATTCGGGCGCCGCGACCGGCGGTTCGGCCATCGTCGAATCGCGCGACAGCGGCGGAGCCATCACCATTGCGGCCAATCTCGTCGCCGATGCGATCGGCGATTCGGGTTCTGCATTCACCGGCACCATCGGCGATGCCCTGGGCGGCACCGTGGCGGTTCAGGCGCAATCGGGCTCGATCAGCATCCTGGGCACGACCTCGCTCGATGCCGGCGCGTTCGGCGGCAACAGCCTGCTGACCGGCAATGGCGGCAATGCCACTGGCGGCCGCACCGCAGCGGTGGTGTTCGGTACGGGCGGCGGCCAGATGATGTTCGGCAACGCACTGACCATGGCGACGAACGGCATCGGCGGATCGGCGCAGACCGGCAATGGCGGCGTGGGCACGGGCGGCCTGACCGAAACCGGCACGATCGGGGTGATCGGCAGCTTCAATTTCGGCGGCCTGATCTCGATGGTGGCCAATGGCACCGGCGGCAATGCGCTGGTGGGGGGCAATGGCGGCGCCGGTACCGGCGGTACCTCGCGCATCGGCGCGAACGAGAGCAACATGACCGGCGGCGACATGTTCGTCGCGGCTGTGGCGCGCGGCGGTGACGGCGCGCTGGGCGGACGCGGCGGCGATGCAACGGGGGGCCTCGCCACCCTGATCTCCGGCGGTAGCCAGGCCACCCGGCTGCTCGATTTCGACAATGTGACGCTGCTTGCCGACGCCTTTGGCGGCGCGGGTGGCGCAGGTGCCAATGGCACGGTCGGCGGGGCGGGCGGTGCGGGCGGCAATGCCACGGGCGGGCGGACCCAGGCGATCGGCACGGCGCGCGGCGGCCAGCTCGACATCCTGAACCTGCAGGTGTCGATGAACGGTTTTGGCGGCGCAGGCGGCGCGGGCGGCACAGGATCTGCAGGCCTGGGCGGCAATGGCGGCGCAGGCGGAATCGGCACGGGCGGCAACACGCAGATCGGCACGGTCAGCAGCACGATCACCACCGGGCCCAATCCCACGCCGACCGGCTTCATGGTGATGACCGATGCCTCACTTCAGGCCAATGGCTTTGGCGGCGCCGGCGGCGATGGCGGCATCGGCACCACCGGTAACGGCAATGGCGGCAATGGCGGGCTGGGCGATGGCGGCGACATCTTCTTCGCCACGCGCGGATCGCTGACCCGGGTGGGCAACCTGACGATGCTGGCCAATGCCGGCGGCGGCAATGGCGGTGCAGGAACGCTGCGCGGCAATGGCGGCAACGCGATCGGGGGCGTGATCGGCCTGGAAAGCACCGAGCAGTTCCAGGCGCCCACCAACCGCGGCACCCTGATCGCGAACGACATCATCGCGATTGCGAGGGGCACGGCGGGAACCGGGGCCATCAACGGCACGACCACCCAGGAGACCGGATCGTTCGTCCGTGCGGTCAATGGCGACCTGTCGGCCAACAGTCTGGTGTTCAACATCGGCAATGCCGGCGATGCGCCAGATCCGACCGGGATCGTCGAGGATTACATCCGGGTCACCGATGCCGCGGTGAACGTCACGGGCAGCTTCACCTTCATCACCCCCGTCCAGCTTTCGGTGCTGGTGAACAATGGCTCGGTCAATGCGGGCGCATTCGGCGTGCAGGCAGGAAGCTTCGTTGCCGACACGGTGGTGACCGCGCCCGGTGCCATCGGCACGATCACCGCCAATGCCATGGATCTGCGATCCGATGGCGCGATCATCGTTACCGCCAATCTGGCCACGCCCGGCAGCCTCACGGCCGTCGGCGGCGGCGCGATCAACCTGGGCAACATCAACGCAGGCGGGGTCATCGGCATTCAGGGCGCCGCGCTGCAGCTCGGCAACCTGACATCGGGCAACCATGTCAACCTGACGTCGACCACTGGCGCGATCAATGCGGGCACGATCACGGCCGCCAATTTCGTCGCCATGACGGCAGCAAACGGGCTGACCCTGTCTGCCGTCACCGCGACCAACGGCTATATCGACCTGCTGGTCAATGCCGGCAACATGACCATCGGCAATCTGACGGCAGGCACTTATATCGTGCTGGATACGCGCGCCGGCAACATGGCGCTGGGTGATATCCAGTCTGGCCAGGATACCGAGCTTGAAGCAGCCGGTTCGGTCCAGTTCGGCAATGCCGTGACCGGGCTGGAGTTCGCCATCGAGGCGCTGGGCAGCATCACGGGTGGCAATGTCAATGCCGCAGGTGCCTTGCCGACTACCAGTTATAGTGTGGGCCTGTTGTCGCAGACCGGCAATATCCAGGTCGGCAACCTGACCGGCGCCCGCAATATCGGCTTTATCGCAGGCGGCACGATCAACGCCGGTTCGCTCACCAGCGGCGAAAACATCATCGCGCTGGGCACGGGCAATATCCTGTTCAACGGCGCGGTCACCACCGGAAATGCCGCCAGCCGCTATTTCTATGTCGGCAACACCTCGATGGTTACCTCTTTGGGACAGGATTTCGATCCGACGCCTCTCTTTGCCCTGACCCCGGTACGAACCGCCGGCAGCCTGAGTGTGAACGGCCCGATCCAGGCCAGCAACGTGCTTGCCGGTGTCGGGACCGGCTTCAACTCCGGCGCGATCACCGCCAATGGCGGGCGCGTCGGCATCACGGCGGCCAACATCAGCTCCGGGGCGATCAACTCGACGCTGTTCAGCTTCCTCAATGCCACCGGCGGCAATCTTTCGGTGGGCAATGTCACGGCAGGTGGTGCGGTGACGCTGCTGGCGGATACCGGGCCGATCACTGCAGGCACGCTGGGCGGCTCGCAGGTCAGTGTCGACGGCCAGGGTGCGGTCAGCATCGGCGGCGTCACGGCCACCGGCGCGGCGCAGCTGCGCTCGCGCGCGGGCACCTTCACCGCGACCGGGGCGATTACCGGCGGCACGGTGAACATCGGCGGCACCGCTATTGCACTGGCCAATGTCACCAGCACGGCGGGAGCCATCGCCATGGCGGCGAGCGCAGGCAACCTGAGCTTCGGCACGTTGACCTCGTCAGCCAACACCCAATTCACCGCGACCGGATCGGTCACGGGCGGCGACATCACGGCAGGCAGCTGGATCGGCACCACCGTTGGCGGCAACATGACGCTGGGCAATCTGCGCACCACTGGGCCGGGCACATCGCCCAACGGCTTCAGCATCGGGCTCGGCGCGCAGGGCAATATTGTCACCGGCACGATCAACAGCTTCGGCCTGCTCGGCATCGGATCGGATGACGGCCAGGGCAATTTCGGCAATGCCACCAGCATCACCACCGGCGCGATCACCGCAGGCGGAACCGTGCTGGCGCGCGCCAACCAGGGCATCGTGACTGGCGCTATCAGCTCGACCAACGAGATCCGCGTGCGCGGCGCCAGCGTGACCACCGGTGCGCTCCAGGCGACCAATGCGGTGTTCGCCGCAGCGCTGAACGGCAATCTCAACACCGGCAACGTCACCACCGGCACCAACGCGCTGCTGCTCGCCTCGCAGAGCATCAGCACGGGCAGCATCGGCACCGGCACCAGCGGCACGACGCTGCTCGCCAGCAGCGCGGGCCTGGCGCCGACCGCCAACCTTTCGCAGATCGACCTCAACGCCCTGCTCGCGGCCACCCCCGCGCGCGTCGGCGGCAGCGTGTCGATCGGCGCGACGACGACGGGAACGCTGCTCGGCGCCTCGACCGGAACCTTCTCGGCCAACAGCACGATCACCGCGGGGGCGCGGATCAGCCTGGACGTCGGCGGCACGGCGGTGTTCGGCGGGCTCGCGGTCGCCCCGACCATCGCGATCAGCTCGGGTGATATCGCCTTCTCGCAGGGTGGCGGCCTGGGCAATGCCAATACCGGCACGATCACGCTGACCGCCAACCGCAGCGGCGCGGTGGTCATTGGCGGCACGGCCGACAGCCAGTCGCAGCAGAGCGGCTACACGCTCGACGGCAGCGAGATCTCGCGCATCCGCGCGCAGAACATCGTCATCAACGCGCCCAATGTCTCGTCGACCGGCACCGGCGTCGAGATTCGCGCGCTGACGATGAACGGGTCGAGCGCGTCGAGCGGCGTCAACCTCAACGGGTCCGAGGGCAGCCTGACGATCAACACGCCGGGGACCATCCGGGTCAACGGCAATGCCGTGTTCAATGCGATGGCGGCCACCAACCGCGTGTCGCTCAATGCGGGCCGCGTGGAGATCAACGCCGATACCGGCGGTCTCTTCCTCAACGGCAGCTCGCCGGGCGGCATCCTCTCGATCAACGCCAACAACATCCATATCGCCAGCGCCTCGCTGCTCGAGCGGCTGGCGGATAACGTCAATTTCGTCGGCCGCGACACCGCGCTCGGCCTGCCGATCGCGACTGCGCGCCCCGATGGCGTGATCCAGGCCTCGAGCCTGAGGTTCACGGTGGGTAGCACGCTGCTGATCCAGAACACCGGCACCTCGCTGCTCAATGCAGGCTTTTTCGGCCGCGTCGGCAGCTTCCAGGTGACCCCGCGCAGTTCGCAGAGCCAGGGCACGCCCAACCTGATCGATCTGGTGATCTATGGCCAGCTGCTCGATACCGGCGATCTGGTGCGCAACGGCACCTCGGTGCGCGACCTGATCTTCCCGCGCTCGACGAGCAGCACCGGACAGGACAGCGGCGGCCCGAGCGGCTTTACCAGCACGTCCAGCGTCAACGGCTGTCTGCTGAGCGCGATCTCGTGCGGCGGGGGCGGCATTACCGAGACCGGTCCGACCGTGATCAGCCATGCCGGTCCGCCGCCGCCGACCCCGGCGGCCGAGCGCGAGGCGCAGAAAGAGCAGGAAGAAGCCGAAGCCGCCGCCGAAGAGGCCGCGCGTGGCGAGGCCGCTCCGCGCAAGCCGATCATGCCGCCGGTGACCATCGTCAACACGCGCCGCCTGGGCGTCGAGCCGATCATCGACGAGCCCGTGACCAGCGGCGGCAACCCCAATCTGCAGCTCGACGTGCCGCTCGCCGAAACCGTGCCCGATACCGGAGGACAGCCATGATCCGCCCCTCGTCCCTTCAGCCTGGCCTGGCCCGCGCGTTGTGGCATGGCGGCACGGCCCTGGTCGCTCTGGCAGTGGGGCTGGGCTCGCCCGCGCTGGCGCAGACGCAGGAATCGATCGCGCTGCGCGACAGCTTCCGCGTCGGTTCGGCGGGCGTGCTGTGCACGGCGCAATACCGTCCGACCGACCCGGCGCTGACCAGCATGTTTGATCGCGGCTATCGCGTGGTGTGCCGCGATGCCGCCAGCCCGGTCGCCTCGCTCTACGCGCTGCGCGGGGGCGAGGGCGACCGGCTGGAGCGCTATCTCGCGGCCGCGGCCACGCGCCTGTCCTGCGGCACGAAGCAGGTCACCGAGGTCGAGACCGCAGGCGGCGCGAGCGTGATCGAATGCAGCGATCCCAAGGCCGGGGTCGATTATCGCATCTATGCCGCCGTGCGCGGCGACACGGTGTTCGTCGCAGAAGGGCTTGCGGGCTATGACTCGGCGCTCAAGCTGGCGCTCGCGGCGCTGGTGACCGACCGCGCCGTGCCCGGCACGGTCGATGTCGCGACCACCCAGGTGAGCGATCCTGCCGCGTTCGCCCGCATCCAGGCGGGCACGCTCGACGAGGAATCGGCACGCGTCGAGGCCTATATCCGCAACAATTACGGCGCCTATGCCGAGTCCGCCGAATTTTTCGAGACGCTCGCCGCGCGCGAACAGGGCGGCAGCGAGCGCAGCGCCGAGTTTCTGGCCAATCAGGCGCTACAGCTGTCCAACATGGGCGATTTCGCCACCGCCGGTGCGCTGTTCGCGCGCGCCGACCGGCTGGTCGCGGCCAGCGACGGCGTCACCCAGCGGATGATCCGCAATTTCCGCGCGATCGATGCGATCAACCAGCGCAACCCGCTGGAAGCGCTCAAGGTGCTCGACCGGCAGGTATCGGTCGATACCGAGATGGTCGGCGAAACGCGATTGTCGCAGGGCGAGATCACCAAGATGCTTGCCGACCAGATCAACCGCGAGAATGCAGGGCTCAAGCGGCTGGGCGGTGTCGATGCGAGCCTGACCGGAGCCGAGCGCGCGCAGATTCTGGACGGGCAGGCGCTGCTGCTGCGCGGCACCGCGCTTCGCCTGTCGGGCCAGAGCGATCAGGCGCTGGTCGCACTGCAACAGGGCATCGACAGCATTGTCGCGGTGCGCAACGGACGGATCAGTTCGACCGGCTGGCTGCGCGCGGAAGTGGCGACCCAGCGCGCGCTGATCCAGGAATCGCGCGGCGATTTCGCAGGCGCGCGCGCAGGGCTCACCGAGGCGCTCGACATCTACAAGCTCGACTATCCGCAATCGCCCGGGCTGCTCAGCGCCAAGGGACGGCTTGCCGCATTCCTGGCGCGACGCGGCGAAGCCGATGCCTCGATCGCGCTCTATGACGAGATCGTCGCCGAGGGCGAAGCCGTGCCGAGCGCGCGCGCCGCGATGAAGGAGATGCTGGCGCCCTATTTTGCCCAGCTCGCCACGCGCGCCGACAATGATCCGTCGGTCGCCGCGCGGATGTTCACCGCCAGCCAGCTGCTCCAGCGCCCCGGCGTCGCACAGACCCAGGCGGTGCTCGCGCGCGAGCTTTCCGAAGGCAATGACGAAGCCTCGGCGCTGTTCCGCCTGGCAGTGACGCGCACCCGCGAGATCGCGCGCACCAGTGCCGAGATCCAGCGGCTCGAAGCCCTGCCAGCGCCGACGCCCGAGGATCTGGCCACGCTGGCGCTGGCGCGCGAATCGCTGACCACCCAGCAGAACGAGCAGACCGCGCTGCAATCGCGGCTGGGCCAGTATTCGCAATATCGCGTGCTCTCGCCGACATCGGTGACGCTCGCGGAGCTGCAGAAGCTGCTCGGCCCGCGCGAAGGCTATTACAAGGTCAGCTTTGTCGGGCAGACGGTCTATGGTCAGCTGATCACCGCGGACAGGGTGCGCACCGTCAGCATCGCGCTGACCCGGGCCGACCTCGACAAGGTGGTGGCCAAGCTGCGCGATTCGATCGTCGTCATCGAGAATGGTCAGCCGACCAACTATCCGTTCGACGTCGTCGAGGCGCGCAAGCTCTACGAGGCGCTGTTCCCCGGGCTCAAGCAGGATCTCGCAGGAATCGAGCATCTCGTCTACGAGCCCGATGGCGCGCTGCTGCAATTGCCGCCGGGCCTGCTGGTCGAGGACCAGAAGGGCGTCGATGCGTATCTGGAACGTTCGGCCGCGATCGATGCCGACCCGTTCGACTTTACCGGCGTCGCCTGGTTCGGGCGCGACCGGCGCTTCTCGATCGCGGTGTCGCCGCGCTCGTTCGCCGATGTCCGCACCATCGCTCCGGCGCGCGGCAAGCAGACCTATCTGGGGGTCGGCGAGAACGCTCCGCCGCCCGAGCGGATCCAGCTCGCCTCCGCGCAGCGCGAAGCCGATTGCGAATGGCCGGTTGCGACCTGGATGGACCCGATCTCGCCGGCTGAGCTCAAGCTGGCGCAGAACGTGCTCGGCGCAGGCCGGGCGAATGTGATCACCCAGCAGAGCTTCAGCGACACCGCGCTGCTGGGCCGCGACGATCTCGACGATTATCGCATCCTGCATTTTGCCACGCACGGTCTGGTCACCGCACCGCGCCCCGAATGCCCGGCACGCCCCGCCCTGGTCACCTCGTTCGGCGATGCGAGCTCGGATGGGCTGCTCAGCTTCAAGGAGATTTTCGACCTGAAGCTCGATGCCGATCTGGTCATTCTCTCGGCCTGCGACACGGCGGGACTGGCGACCGTTTCGGCCTCGCGCGAAGCGGGGATCGAGACCGGGGGCAATTTCGCGCTCGATGGTCTGGTCCGCGCCTTCGTCGGCGCCGGAGCACGCTCGGTGCTGGCGAGCCACTGGCCGGTGCCCGATGACTTCAACGCGACCGAGAATCTGATCTCCTCGCTGTTCAAGGCTAGCCCCGGCACCGCGATGAACGAATCGCTCGCCAGGGCGCAGCGCGCGGCGATGGACGATCCGCTGACCTCGCATCCCTATTACTGGGCGGCGTTCATCCTGCTCGGCGATGGGACGAAGCCCCTGGTGAACTAAGGGGCGCTGAAATAGGCCTGCACTGGTCAAGACGGACGCAAGCGCCTATCTTGACCCTTATGGGATTCTTTCGCGACATATCGCCGGTGCGCGCTGCATCGGACCTGAAGGCCTATTGGTTCGACCAGCAGGAGCATAAATGGCGCTTTCTCGCGCTGTCGGCGGCGTGCACGATCGCAATCTTCGGCGCGTTCATCAGCGAATCCGGCTTCGAGGTGCAGTGGAAGCGCCCCGAGATCACCTGGGTGACCAGCCTGGAGCCGGGGCGCAGCGACGAACAGATCCGCAAGGAAATCGAGGCCAACCAGCTGCTCAAGGAGAAGCGCGAAGCCGAGGCGCTGAAGCGCGAGGAAGAGCGCAAGGCGCAATATCGCCGCCTCGCCGAACAGCTGGGCATGGATACCGAGTGATCCCGACCGTCCGGTCCGATGCCGACTGGATGCGCATCGCCATTGCTCTGGCAGAGCGTGGGCGTTCGCTGTCGAGCCCCAATCCCTCGGTCGGCTGCGTGCTCGTGCGCGACGGTCGCGTCATCGGCCGCGGCTGGACGGCCGCTGGCGGCCGCCCGCATGGAGAAGCCATGGCGCTCGCGCAGGCAGGCGATGCCGCACGCGGTGCCACCGCCTATGTTACGCTCGAACCCTGCGCCCATGAAAGCACGCGCGGCCCGGCCTGTTCCGATCTGCTGATCGCCGCCGGTTTGGCGCGCGTCGTGATCGGCTGCCAGGACCCCGACCCGCGAACCAACGGCGCCGGGATCGACCGGCTGCGCGCGGCGGGCATCGCGGTCGAGACCGGGCTGCTCGAGAGCGAGGCACGCGCCAGCCTCGCCGGTTTTCTTGCCCGGCAGACGCTCGGCCGTCCGTTCGTCACGCTCAAGCTCGCCACCTCGCTCGACGGGCAGATCGCGCTTGCCGATGGCACCAGCCGCTGGATCACCGGCGATGCGGCGCGTGCGCATGCGCATGTCGAGCGCGCACGGCATGACGCCATCCTGGTCGGCGGTGGCACCTTCCGCGCCGATGCGCCCAGGCTCGACGTGCGTCTGCCCGGGATCGAGCATCGCTCCCCCCGCCGCGTGCTGCTGAGCCGCATGGGCGATGCGCCGCCGGGCTGGACCGGTATCGCCGCGCCGGAGGACATCGCGACGCTGGACGGAACCGACTGGCTGATGGTCGAGGGCGGGGCGGAAGTCGCCGCCGCGTTTCTGGCGCGCGACATGGTCGACCGGCTGCTGCTCTACCGCGCACCGGTGCTGATCGGGCGCGGCATGGCGGCTTTGGGCGATATCGGGCTAAGCGATCTGGCGCACGCGCATGGCCGCTGGCGGCTCGCCGACACGCGGCTGCTTGGCAAGGACCGGATGGAAAGCTACCAGCGGGTGCGCTGACCCGCCGCATCGAGGACCCATTTCATGTTCACAGGCATCATCACCGATATCGGCACCATCGAGCATGCCGAACAGCGCGGCGACCTGCACGCGCGCATCCGCTGCCAATATGACATGGCCAGCGTCGCGATCGGCGCGTCGATCGCCTGTTCGGGCGCGTGCCTGACCGTGACGAGCAAGGGCGATGACTGGTTCACCGTCGATATTTCCGCCGAAACGGTCAGCAAGACCGCCGCCAACCGCTGGGTCCAGGGCAAGCGGCTGAACCTCGAACGCGCGCTGAAGATCGGCGACGAGCTGGGCGGGCATATCGTCACCGGCCATGTCGATGGCGTCGGGACCGTCGCTGCGCGCGAGGCCGAAGGCGATTCGATCCGCTTCACCATCGCCGCCCCGGCCGCGCTCGCGCCCTATATCGCCGCCAAGGGATCGATCACGGTCGATGGCGTGTCGCTGACCGTCAATTCCCATGCCGACCAGTCCGATGGGACCGTGCATTTCGGCCTCAACATCATCCCGCACACCTGGGAGATGACCACGCTGGGCGAGTTGCAGCCCGGCGATCCGGTCAATCTGGAAATCGACGTGCTGGCGCGCTATCTGATGCGAATGAACGAGGCAAAATCGCTTTCGATGTGATTTTCCGATTTCGACTCACATTGTGATGTGATACTGGAGTGTCCGAAAGGATATTCCCATGTCAGCGCAATTGATCGAACGCATCGTCGAAATCATCGAGACCGGCCAGGAAAGCCGCGCCGGGCTGGCGCGTGCCGCAGGGCTGCACGCCAATTCGCTGCGCAAGCTGGGCGAACCCGACTGGAACCCGACCGCCGAGACGCTGGGCAAGCTGGAACGCTATCTCTCGCGCGACCCCGCCGGCGTGATGGCGACCGCCGAAGAGATCATCAACGAGGCGCGCAACGGGCGCATGTATATCCTGGTCGATGACGAGGACCGCGAGAACGAAGGCGATCTCATCATCCCGGCGCAGATGGCGACCCCTGATGCGATCAACTTCATGGCCAAATATGGTCGCGGGCTGATCTGCCTCGCCATGACGCGCGACCGTGTCGAGCAACTCGGCCTCAACCTCATGTCGCGCAACAACGGCACGCGGCACGAAACCGCGTTCACCGTCTCGATCGAGGCGCGCGACGGCGTCACCACCGGCATCAGCGCGGCGGACCGTTCGCGCACCGTCACCGTCGCGATCGACCCCAGCAAGGGGCCCGAGGAGATCGTCACCCCCGGCCATGTCTTCCCGCTGATGGCGCGCGATGGCGGCGTGCTGGTGCGCGCAGGGCATACCGAGGCGGCGGTGGATGTATCGCGACTCGCGGGGCTCAATCCCTCGGGCGTGATCTGCGAGATCATGAACGACGACGGCACCATGGCGCGGCTCGACGACCTGATCGAGTTCGCGCACATCCACGGCATGAAGATCGGCACGATCCGCGATCTGATCGCCTATCGCCGCCGTCACGACCATCTGGTCGAACGCCGCGCTGAAGCGCGCTTCACCAGCCGTCACGGCGGCGAGTGGAAGGCGATCGTCTTCTACAACAAGGCCGAGAAGAACGAGCAGATCGTGCTGCAAAAGGGCCATGTCGATCCCGACAAGCCGACGTTGGTGCGCATGCATGTGCTGAGCCCGTTTGCGGACATTTTCGGCGAGACCGGCGCGCGCTCGGGCGTGCTGGGCAAGGCGATGGACCTGATCGGCGAAGAAGGCGCAGGCCTTGTCGTGCTGCTCAACCGGCACGGCATCAACAGCCTCAGCAACGCCGTACGGATGAAATCGGGCGAGGCCGTGCCCGATATGGAAGAGCTGCGCGATTATGGCATCGGCGCGCAGATCCTCACCGAAATGGGCGTGAACGAGATGGAATTGCTGACCAACTCTCACCACAGCCTGGTGGCGCTCGACGGCTATGGCCTGTCGATCGTCGGCGAACGCCCGATCCCGACCGAATGACCGCCGGTGCGGCGAACGAGCGAGGGCTTCAGACCGTGAAGCTCTCGCCGCAGCCGCAGCTGCCCTTGGCATTGGGATTGTTGAACACGAAACCGGCGGTGAAATCGTCCTCGACCCAGTCCATGATCGATCCGATCAGATAGAGCACCGATCCGCCATCGACGTAGAAGGTGCCACCGGCGGTCTCGATCTTCTCGTCGAACTTCACCTCTTCGGTGACATAATCGACCGAATAGGCGAGGCCTGAGCAGCCGCGTCGCGGGGTCGACAGCTTGACCCCGATCGCCCCTTCGGGCGCGTTCGCCATCAGATGCGCGATGCGCGCCTCGGCCGACGGGGTGAGCGTCAGCGCAGCGGGACGGGCACGGGTGGTGGTGGTCATCGGTCTTTTCCTCACTTTACCCCTCTCCCCACGAGGGAGAGGGTGGCGAAGACTTGGCAGATCGCTGCCTAGTCGGAGCTGGGAGAGGGGGAATGCGCAACCCCCGCGCACATCACCCTCATCCAACTGCGCCTAGCTGGCTCCGCCAGCAAGGCTTCGTATCCTTCTCCCCTCAAGGGAGAAGGGAAAACATCACAACATCCCCATTTCGAGCCGGGCCTCGTCGCTCATCTTGCCGGGATCCCACGGCGGGTCCCAGACCAGATTGACCTCGGCATCGGCGATGCCGGGGACGGAGCAAACCTGCATCTCGACCTCACCCGGCATGGATTCGGCGACCGGGCAATGTGGCGTCGTCAGCGTCATGGTGATGACCGCATGCGCGTCGTTCACCTCGACGCCGTAGATCAGCCCCAGGTCGTAAATGTTCACCGGAATTTCGGGATCGTAAATGCCCTTCAAGCGGTCGATCACCGCCTCGTACACCTCGCCGCCGGGCTCGTTCGGAGCCTGACCTTGCGGCTTTTCGGCGAGGAAGCCGTCCAGATAGTCGCGGCGGCGCGGTTCCGCGGGCGCGGCGTCCTCGACCACGTCCTGCACGCGCGCCTTGGGCGGCTTGGCCACTGCCTCGACCTCGTCGATCACGATCTTTCCCGTCTCTTCCATAAGCCTCACCCGAAAATCCTGCGGACCCGTTCCAGTCCCCGCACCAGGGCGGCGACATCCTCGCTGTTGCTGTAAATCCCGAAGCTCGCGCGCGCGGTCGCGGGCACGCCCAGATGGTCCATCAGCGGCTGCGCGCAATGATGCCCGGCGCGGATCGCGACATTCGCCTCGTCCAATATGGTGCCGATATCGTGCGGATGCACCCCCTGCATCTCGAACGACAATATGCCCGCGCTGTCCTTCGGCCCGAACAGGCGGATCGCGTTGATGCCCGACAGCGCGTCCTGCGCCTCTGCCACCAGCGCGCATTCGTGTGCGTGGATCGCCTCGACGCCGATCGCTTGCACATAATCGATTGCCGCCGCCAGCCCGATGGCGCCGGTGATATGCGGCGTACCCGCCTCGAACCGCTGCGGCGGCGGGGCATAGCTGGTGCATTCGAAGGTCACCCGGTCGATCATCGCGCCGCCGCCCTGCCAGGGGGGCATGGCATCGAGCAGCGCGGCCCGGCCCCACAGCACGCCGATGCCGGTCGGGCCATAGAGCTTGTGCGCACTATAGACATAGAAATCGCAGCCCAAAGCCGCGACATCGACGGGGATGCGCGGCACCGCCTGGCAGCCATCGAGCAGCAGCAGCGCGCCGACATTGTGCGCCAGCGCCGCCGCGCGCTTCGCATCGAGCACGCTGCCGAGCACGTTCGACACATGCGCGAGCGCGACCATCTTGTGCGCCGGCGTCAGCATCGCCTCGACCGCCTCGAGATCGATCTGGCCATCTTCGGTCAGCGGCGCGACATCGATGACCGCGCCGGTGCGCTCGGCGACCAGCTGCCAGGGCACGATATTGCTGTGATGCTCGAGCTGGCTGAGCAGTATGCGGTCGCCGGACTTGAGGTTCTTGCCCCCCCAGCTCGAGGCGACCAGGTTGATCCCCTCGGTCGCGCCGCGCACGAACACGGTTTCGTCCTCGCGCCCACCGATGAACGCCGCCGCCTTGCGCCGCGCAGCCTCGTAGGCGATCGTCATGTCCGCCGAGCGCGCATAGACGCCGCGATGGACGGTGGCGTAATCACCGCCATAGCTCCGCGCGATCGCATCGATCACCGCCTTCGGCTTCTGCGCGGTGGCGGCGGAATCGAGATAATGCCAGGGCTCACCCGAGGCGGTGACCAGGCCGGGAAAATCGGTGCGACGGTCGAGCAGGCGGGGTGCGGTGAGCGTGGCCATCACGCCAGCCCCTCGAGCGCCGCGAGCGCGCGCGTTTCGATCGTCTCGCGCGCGGCATCGTCGTCCAGCGACACGAATGCGTCGGCGATGAACGCCTGCAGCATCAGCTTGCGCGCCACCTGCGGCGGCAATCCCCGCGCGGCCATGTAGAACAGGGCCTGCTTGTCGAGCTCGCCCACAGTCGCGCCGTGCGCGCATTTCACGTCGTCGGCATAGATTTCCAGCTCGGGCTTGGCATTGGCGGTCGCGGTGCGGTCGAGCAGCATCGCCTTTACCGACTGCGACGCATCGGTCTTCTGCGCATGGCGCGCGACCGCGACCTTGCCGAGGAACGATCCGGTCGCCCGGCCCGCGAGCACGCTGCGCACCACCTGGTTGCTGGTCGCATTGGGGTGCGCGTGGTTCACGCTGGTGACGATCTCGAGCGTCTGGTCCGAATGGCCCAGGATCGCCCCGCCCATCTCAAAATGCGCGCCTTCGTGCAGCAGCACATGGATGCTCATCCGGCCATAATCGGCGTCGGTCGCCAGCAGGTGCAACGCAAAGGTCGCGCCCGCCTCAATCTCGACATCGAGATCGGTGATCGACACGCCCGACAGCGCCACCGGCAGCACGATCTGCCGACTAAGCGTCTCGCCTGCGGGCACCACGATCCGCTCGGGCGCTAACGGCACTTCGCCCCAGACGCGCGCCAGCGCATCGAGATCAGCATAGCGCCACGCCTCGTCCCTGCGGGTGGGAAGGGGGATGACGTTGGTCATCACGCCACGGCCTCGTAACCCTGCTCTTCCAACTCCAGCGCCAGCTCGGGCCCGCCGCTGCGGACGATGCGGCCGCCGGCCAGCACGTGGACGAAATCGGGCTTCACCAGATCGAGCAGCCGCTGATAGTGGGTGATCAGCAGCACTGCCTTGTCGCCCTTGCGCATGATCGCGTTGATGCCTTCGCCGACAATGCGCAGCGCGTCGATGTCGAGCCCGCTATCGGTCTCGTCGAGCAGCGCGAGCTTGGGATCGATGATCCCCATCTGCACCATCTCGTTGCGCTTCTTCTCGCCGCCCGAAAAGCCGACATTCACCGGGCGCTTGAGCATCTCCATGTCCATGCGCAGCAGCGCCGCCTTTTCCCTGGCGAGCTTGATGAACTCCGCGCCCGAAAGCGGCTCTTCCCCACGCGCCTTGCGCTGGGCGTTGAGGCTTTCGCGCAGGAACTGCAGGTTGGAGACGCCGGGTATCTCGACCGGGTACTGGAAGCCCAGGAACAGCCCGGCCGCCGCGCGCTCGTACGGCTCGAGGGCGAGCAGGTCCTGCCCGTCGAAGGTCGCGGAACCCTCGGTCACCTCATAGCCGGGCCGTCCGCCCAGCGTATAGGCGAGCGTCGACTTGCCCGCGCCATTGGGCCCCATGATCGCATGGATCTCGCCCGCGTTGATGGTGAGCGACAGCCCCTTGAGGATCGCGGTTTCGCCGACCGTGGCGTGGAGGTTTTCAATCTTGAGCATTGTCATTCCGTTCTATCCCTCTCCCTTGAGGGGAGAAGGGGTTGTTGCAGCGAAGCCGATCATTCGCTCGCCTCCGGTCCGCGCTTGCGGTCCATGTAGAACGCCAGCACCTTGTCGGTGGCGCAATCGGCCAGCGGGCCGCGCTTGGTCGCGCCTTCGGCCATGCATGCGCCAATTGCTTCGCAGGCATAGCCATCGACGACCGGATCGCCGCTCGACGCGCGCACGCGGCAGCTTTTCAGCACGCCCTTCTTGCGCGACAGGCGCAGCTTGATGCGGCTCATCCGCTCGGCAATCACGACGATCTCGTTCGCCGGGGGTGGCGTAGCCAGGGCAGGCTGGAGCGCAGCAAGGGCGAGCAGCGCGATCACCCCACGCTCCCCTCAAGCGAAATGCCCAGCAGCTTCTGCGCCTCGACCGCGAATTCCATCGGCAGCTGCTTGAGCACCTCGCGCGCGAAGCCGTTGACGATCAGCGCCACCGCGTCTTCTTGGGCGAGCCCGCGCTGCATCGCGTAGAACAGCTGGTCGTCGCTGATCTTGCTGGTCGTCGCCTCGTGCTCGATCGTCGCGGAAGGATTGCGCACCTCGATATAGGGCACCGTGTGCGCGCCGCACTGGTCGCCAAGCAGCAGCGAATCGCACTGGGTGAAGTTGCGCACGCCCTCCGCACCGGGGGCCACGCGCACGAGCCCGCGATAGGTGTTGTTGCTCTTCCCCGCGCTGATCCCCTTGGACACGATGGTCGAGCGGGACCCTCGTCCGTTGTGGATCATCTTGGTGCCGGTATCGGCCTGCTGGTAATTGTTGGTGACCGCGACCGAATAGAATTCGCCGACGCTGTCCTCGCCGTTGAGCACGCAGCTCGGATATTTCCACGTCACCGCAGAGCCGGTCTCGACCTGCGTCCAGCTGATCTTCGAGCGCGCGCCCTGCGCCAGGCCGCGCTTGGTGACGAAATTGTAGATGCCGCCCTTGCCCTCGGCATCGCCGGGATACCAGTTCTGCACGGTCGAGTATTTGATCTCGGCATCGTCGAGCGCGACCAGCTCGACCACCGCGGCATGCAGCTGGTTCTCGTCGCGCTGCGGCGCGGTGCAGCCTTCGAGATAGGACACATAGCTGCCCTTGTCGGCGACGATCAGCGTGCGTTCGAACTGGCCGGTATTTTCCGCGTTGATGCGGAAATAGGTGGAAAGCTCCATCGGGCAGCGCACGCCCTCGGGGATGTAGACGAAGGTGCCGTCGGAAAAGACCGCGCAGTTCAAGCACGCGAAATAATTGTCGCGCACCGGCACGACCTTGCCGAGCCACTTTTTCACCAGCTCGGGATGCTCGCGGATCGCCTCGCTGATCGACATGAAGATCACGCCCGCTCTGGACAACTCCTCGCGGAAGGTGGTGGCGACCGAGACGCTGTCGAACACCGCATCGACCGCGACCTTGCGCGCGCCCTCGACCCCTGCGAGCACCTTCTGCTCCTCGATCGGGATGCCGAGCTTTTCATAGACGCGCAGGATTTCCGGATCGACCTCGTCGAGCGACCCGAGCTTGGGCTTGGCCTTGGGCGCGGCGTAGTAATAGGCGTCCTGATAGTCGATCGGCGGATAGTTGAGCTTGGCCCAGTCGGGCTCGGGCAGCTCCTGCCAGATGCGGAAAGCCTTGAGCCGCCAGTCGAGCATCCATTCGGGCTCGTTCTTCTTGGCGCTGATATAGCGGACGGTGTCCTCGTTCAGCCCCTTGGGCGCGAGTTCCTGTTCGATATCGCTGGTAAAGCCCCATTCATAGGTGCCCACCTTTTCCGCCGCGGCCCAGGCATCGGCATCGCGCAGCTTGCTTTCAGCGGTGTTGCTGCTGTCGGTCACGATACGGTCCTTTTGAAATCAAGCGGGTGTTCGGGGCGGCGGGGGTCGGGGATGTGCTGGCCCAGGCTGGCGAGCGTGACCGAGGCCAGCGCCGCGCGGATGGTGCGGTTGACGATCTGCCAGTGCGGGCGGACGTGACAGCTGCCCTCGATGGCGCAGTCGCTGGCATGTTCTCCGGAGCAGACGGTGATGGTGATCGGCCCATCGACCGCCTCGACGATATCGGCGAGCGTGATCGCGGCGGGCGGGCGCGACAGGCGGAAACCGCCCCCTGCCCCGCGCACCGATTCGATCAGCCCGGCGGCGGACAGCTTGCTCACCAGCTTCTGCGCGGTGGGCAGCGGCAGGCCGGTCTCTTCGGCCAAGGCCCGCGCGTTGCACCGCATGCCACCGCAATGGCGCGCAGCGGCGCTCATCAGCACCACGGCATAATCGGCAAGACTGGACAGGCGCATCGGGGCCTCCCGCTAATCGGAGTGAATCGTTCCGATTAGGAGATGGCTGTTTTGCATGCGGAAATCAAGGTTTTGTTGGACGGTGGCTCGCACCCCCGCTGCTATTCGAACAGCGCGCGCCTGGGGCCCAGAAAGCCGAACAGATAGGCCGCCACCTTGCGCATCTGGATTTCCTCCGACCCTTCGGTGATGCGATAGCGGCGGTGGTGGCGATAGATATGCTCGAACGGCGTGTGCCGCGAATAGCCAATGCCGCCATGCACCTGCATCGCGCGGTCCGCCGCCTCGCAGCACAGCCGGTTCGCCCAGTAGTTGCACATGCTGACCTTGTCCGACAGCTCGCGCTCGATCGCCTTGTGCGGCATATTGTCCATGTCCCAGGCGGTCTTGCGGATCAGCAGCCGCAGCATCTCGGCCTGGGTGGCGAGCTCGACCAGCGGGAACTGGATCGCCTGGTTCTCGGCCAGCGCCTTGCCGAACGGCCGCCGCTCGCGCGCATATTTCACGCTTTCCTCGATGCAGAACACGGCCGCGCCCAGCGACGATGCCGCCTGGCGGATGCGGTTCTGGTGGACGAAGCTCTGCGCGAGCGAAAGCCCCCGCCCCTCCTCGCCCAGCATCGCGCTTTCGGGCACCCAAACATTGGTGAATGACAGGCGCGGGTGATCGGTGGGCATGTTGAAGGTCCAGAGATACTCCTCGATCTTGAGGCCCGGCGTGTCGGTGGGCACCAGCAGGCAGGTGATGCCGCGCGCGTCGCCGTCCTGGCCGCTGGTCCGCGCAAACAGCGCGCAATGCGTCGCGACATGCATGCCGGTGATCCACATCTTCTCGCCATCGATGCGCCAACCGGGCACGCCATCGCGCGTCTCGCGGACCGCGCGCGTCTCCATATGCGTGGCGTCCGATCCGTGATGCGGTTCGGTGAGCCCGAAAGCGGTGATGCGCTTGCGCTCGAACCCGCCCAGGATGAACTCCTGCTTCTGTTCCTCGGTGCCGAATTCCTCGAACATCGCGACGAAAGGGAAGTTGCCGACGATCGAATGCTCGTTCTGCAGGTCGTTGTGCAGGCCAAGCCCCTGCGCCGCGAAATGCTCGCGGATCACCGCCATCCACAGGTTCGATCCATCCTTGCCGCCGTATTTCTTCGGCGCGGAAAAGCGCCAGTGCCCGGCGGCATCGGCGCGGCGCTGCGCCTCGCGCAGCAGCTCTTCCCAGTCGTGGCGCGGCAGGCCCCCATTATCGAAATCGGTCCGCGCCCATTCGCGGCGATGGTCGAAAAAGCGGATATTGTCGTCCGCCTGCTCGAGCGGCTTGATCTCCTTCGCGATGAACGCGTCGAGCTCGGCCAGATAGGCGGTCAGCTCCGCCGGAAGCGTGAAATCCATAGGTGCATCCTCATATTATCGTTTGGATGCACTATGGACGGGTTTACGCTTCCGGCAAGCCTTTAGCAGGGTCGCGCTGGCCGAGGCCCGACCAGTCGACCCGGCGCGTGACATACATCACCGCCGCCAGCGCCACGAACAGCAGCACCGATCCGATCAGCAGCGAATAGGCCTCTAGGTTGAGCAGCACATAGAGCAGCGCATAGAGCCCGAGCAGCAGCCCGCCGATAAAGCCGGCGCGCTTGGCGCTGCCCAGCACCGCGGCGCTATAGGCCGAGATGAGCCCAATGATCGCGCCCGAAGCGAGCAGATAGGCCAGCGTGAAGCCGATGATCTCGGCAAAGGCGAGCAGCAGCACGAAGAACAGGATCAGCCCGGCGCCGGTGAGCAGATATTCCGCCGCCGCGACGCGCGCGCCCGCGATGATGTCGAACATCAGGAAGGCGAGGAAGGTGAAGCCGATGAACAGGAAGCCGTATTTCACCGCGCGGTCGACCTGGCTGTAGAGGTTGACCGGTTCGATCAGGTCGATCTGCGCCATCTGGCCGCCGGCAGCCACCTGCTCGCCCGGCTGGGGCAGCTGCACGATCGCGCGGCCCAAGGCGAGATTGCTGATCTTGTAGCGCGCGGTGAAGCCCTTGTCCGACACCTGGCGGCTGTTCGGCAGGAACTGTCCGGCAAAGCTCGGATGCGGCCAGTGCGAGCGCACGCTCCAGTCGGTCGCCTCGCCATCGGGGATCAGCATCAGCTGGCCATTGCCGCGCACGCCGAAGCGATAGGCGACGTCCACCGGCGCTCCGGCGCTGTCCGACCAGTCGGCAAAGGCAAAGAAGCCCGATCCGTTGGTCGATCCCAGCCCCTTGCCGGGGCGGAGCGGCAATGCTTTGCCCGCCATCGCGAGGCTGTTGTCGGCGAGCAGCCCGCGCGCATCCGAAATGCCGACGCGGATCTCGGCGCGGTCGAGCAGCAGCTCCTCGGGCCGCACCCCGAAGCGCGCGAGATCCTCAGGCAGCGCGAACCGCGCCGTGCCCTTGACCCGCGCCTCATAGACGACCGTCTCATAGATCGACTTGGGCCGCCGATCGGGCTCGACATCGACCGAAGCGGTATTGGTGACCGGCGCGAGGAAAAGTTCGCGCTCGATCGTCACCGCGCGCGTCATCGCCTTGCCGTTCTCGGTGACGGTCTCGACCGATTGCTGGCGGTACGGGATGACCATCACCGGCCCTGCAAGCATCTGCGGCCCGCCCCAGCCCTCGGCGACGCTGGCGCGCGCGGTTTCCGACTGGCTCTGCCGGTCCCAGACGAGCGCATAGACCATGAACAGCGGGATCGCGAGCAGCGCGCCGATCAGCACGGTCATGCCCAGCTTGAAGCCGGGGCTGCGTTCCTTGGCCATGTGCACTGGTCCCTTCACGGTTCATCGATGAAAATGCACAGGTCAGCTATGCGCGCAAAGCTGAATTGGGTGTGAACTGCGTCACAGCGAATCGGTGAAGCGATCGTTAACCCTGTTGCGGAAGCCGGATGCCTCACCCGTTCGTTGCCCGCTAGCAATCGGGGCATCCGGCTTCCACTAGCCTGTTTCCGGATATGCGCATGCGTCCCTCGACTTCGCTCGGGACAAACGGCTGGGTTCCGGTGCGCCTCAACCTCCCCGAGTTCCCGAGCGAAGTCGAGGGACGTGCGCAAAACGGTTTTGGCTACCTCCGACATCCACTGGCGCCTTCGCGAGGAAAATGGGTTCGCGCGAAGACGCGAAGCCGCGTAGGCCTTTCGCAAACCCGCCCCCTCTCCCGGTCCCCTGCGGAGGCAGGGGCCCATCTCCCGAAGGATGTTTGTGGACGCAACGGCAGGGGATGGATGCCTGCCTTCCCAGGCAAGCCGAAGGCGCCATGACGGCGAGAGGGAGGCAACCCGAAGCTCTGCTATCTACGATTGTACGGACAAAGCTGGCTTTGAGAACTTGACCCCATTGCGGACATGGCTTGATCGGTTAAATGTTTACCGATGATCGACAACATATGGCATTTGAGAGGCTCCGTGGAATTGCCTCCCGATGTCACAGACGCAATTACAATTGAACGCCTAGAAGAATTTTTGGTCAAGCAGGCCAAACCCGTGCGTAATGATACGAATTCGTCAATAACTTTCTATTCCCCACTTTGGGAAAATCCACTCATCGCGAACAATGGGCTCGTGTTGGCAATGTACGACCAAGGGAATTTTCGTATTGAGCCGGCCCCCGAAGGCCGCCATCTTCGTTATGACCTGCGGAGTTTGCATGGCCTGATGTTTTGTCTGGCCGGAGCATTGTTATTTCTTGTTTTTGTTGGCTTTTTTCGCGGATTCGCGGCAGCCGTGCCTGTCTGCTTATTCGTCTTTGGGTGGCTTTATGGGGGAAATATGCTTCTAGCTTGGGTGCGCATTCCTAGCGCTATCCGAAACGTTGTTAGAGGCAGCTAACCACACAAATTCCGCCATTCAGCCTACCAAGGCCCAGATCCAACCCCTCACCTTTTCTCCATCGCCAACCGGCTCATCAAAATCGCCGCCCTCTTCGCCTGGCGCTTGATGCTCGGCAGGTCGACGGTTTCGCCCGGTGCGTGCGCGCCGTCGCCTGCCGGGCCCATGCCGACCAGACCGTCGACATAGCGCGCGACGAACGAGATATCGCCCGCGCCGCGCTTCAGCGGATCGAGTTCGGCCATCTGTTCGAGGCCGAGGTCCGCGTTGATGCCGTTGAGCTTCTTTAGCAGCGCGCGGTTGCCTTCGGTCGGGGCCATCGGGGGATAGCCCTGTTCGAAGATGATCTCGGCGCTGGTGCCGGGCAGATGCTGCGCCACGATCGCCTGCATCTTGGCCTTGACCCGCTCGGACTGCTCGTCGCTCAGCGTGCGGAAATCGCCGCGCGCGATGGCCTGGGCGGGGATGATGTTGGTCTTGCCCGCGGCCTGCGCGCGGACCAGATCGGTATCGAGCTGCGCCACCGTTCCGCCCGCGATCAGGCCGACATTGAAGGTCAGCTTGTCCTCGGGCAGCTCGTCATGGAACTGGTCGATGATCCGCGCGAGCTCGTAGATCGCGCCATGGCCCGCGCTGGCCGAGAAGATGCCCGAGCTGTGCCCTTCCTTGCCGGTGGCGTTGACCTGCCAGCTGTACGAGGAGCGGCGCGCGATCGAGCCCATGTCCTTGCCGTCGACCTGGGACAGTCCCTCGAAATCGAGCGCGACATCGGCCCATTGGCCCCATTTGATCAGGTCGGCGCGCGCGATGTCGATGGGATCGCCTGCATCCTCCTCGTCGCCGGTGAGCACGATGGTGATGGTCGCGGCCGACAGCGTGCCCGCCTTCTGCATCGCGTCGAGGGCCGCGAACATGGTGATGACGCCGCCCTTGTTGTCCTCGATCCCCGGCCCTTCGAGCGTGTTGGCATCGATGCGGCGGACATTCTGGAACGGCGAATCGGGTTCGAACACGGTGTCGAGATGGCCGATCAGCAGCATCTTGGTGCTGCCCGCACGGCCGGTGCGCGTCGCGATCAGGTGCCCGGCGCGCTTGGCGGCGCTCTGGTCGACCCATTCGACCTTGAAGCCCAGCTTTTCCAGCTCGGGCGTCACCATGTCCGCCACCTTCTTCACGCCCGCCAGATTGCGGCTGCCGCTGTTCTGCCGGGTGATCGCCTCGAGCACGCCGATCCAGCGGTCATGATCCTTGTCCACCGCCGCGACCATCTTCGCCTCTTGCGGGCTGAGCTTGGCGAGCGCGGGCGTGGCAACGACGGCGAGAGCCGTTGCGGCGGCGAGAGCGAATGTCCGGAACGTCATACTGTACCCCTTAACCTATGTCGAATTCGCGCACGCCGCGCCGCTGGCGGATCGCCTCGACCCGGTCGCGCAGCTCGGCGCGGATCGCGCGCGCGTCGCGCACATTGGTCACCTCGATCATCGTGCGCGGATGCGGCGCGGCCGACGCCGTGCGCCCGGTCGAATCCGAGGAGCTGATGCAGATGGTGCCGTTGTCGAACATCTGCTGGATGATCGAGAATTCGACCTTCACGTCCTTGATGCGATACAGCTCGATCTCTTCCTCGCTGCGCATCAATATGCCGCGCCGCATGAACAGCCTCTGGTCGTCGATCCAGAACAGGCTCGCGCGGTTCTCGATCGCGTTCCAGCCGATCCAGGCGCCCAGCACCACCGCCAGCACCGCACCGGTCTGCCAGCCATAGCCGGCATAGATGCCGCCCGCGAGCACCGCGAGCGCGACGGCCAGGATCAGCCAGCCGGTGCCCGACTGGAACAGCCAGGCAAAGGTCGACGAGCGGAACTCGATGCGCGGCACGCCCTCCATGCGGCGCACGGCGCTGCGCGGCTCGATCGGGCGGTGTTCGATAATGTCATGCGGGTCCATGGCGCGTCCTTCCCCTGAACGCCAAGGTCTTAACCGGCCAGGCGGCGGCGGTAAACGGGATTGCACATGAGCAGCATAAAAGCCGCTCGTCGAAGCCGAATGTGCATCGGTCGAAGCTGCAGAGCATTGCAGGCAGGATCGGACGCAGGGAACGACTACGGATGTAGTTGAAGAGCTGCGACAATCGGGCGGCATCCGGATAAGGCAGGGGAAATTTCGTGAAAATCCGGTATCTTGCATCCGTGGCGGCGATCGCCCTGGCGGGCCTTCCCGCGATGGCCTGGGCGCAGGATGCCGCGCCCGCCGCGCCCGCGCCTGCAGACCAGACGACGACCCCGCTGCGCAGTTTCGATCCTGTCTATTTCGCGCAGTTCGCCCCGCGCACCGCGCTCGACATGGTCCGCCAGATCCCCGGCTTCTCGATCGCCGAGGGCGAGGACCGGCGCGGTCTCGGCCAGGTGTCGAGCAACGTGCTGATCAATGGCGAGCGCTTTTCGGGCAAGAGCAACGATGTCGTCTCCGAACTCGGCCGCATCGGCGCGGCCAATGTCATCCGCATCGAGCTGATCGACGGTGCGACGCTGAACCTGCCCGGGCTGACCGGCCAGGTGGTGAACATCGTCAGCAAGGTTGACAGCCTGACCGGCCAGTTCCGCTGGAGCCCGCGCGTGCGCTTCCGCCGCACAGATCCGCAGGTGCTGAACGGCGAGGTTTCGGTGAGCGGCAAGGCAGGGAAGATCGCCTATACGCTGAGCCTTGCCAATAACAGCTTCCGCAACGGCAATGCCGGGACCGAGCGCGTGCTTGACGCTGCGGGCAATGTCACCGACCGGCGCTATGAAGAGCTGTACGTCAATGGCGACGAACCCCGGATTGCGGCGGGAATCAAATATACCGGCGACAGCGGCCAGATCGGCAATCTCAATCTCGCCTATCAGCGGCGCTGGGTGCGGATCACCGAGGATTCGGACGGCGAGGTGGTGCGCGACCGCGACTATCTGGAGACCGAGAAGGAATATAATTACGAGATTGGCGGCGATTACCTGTTTCCCTTGTGGGGCGGCAATCTCAAGCTCATCGGCCTGCGCCGGTTCGAGCACAGCCCGTTCTTCACCCGCATCTTCCTCGATTTCGAGGATCGCCGCCCGCGCGAGGGCAACAGCCTGGCGACCCGGATCGACGAGACCGAGACGATCGCGCGCGCCGAATATGGCTGGAAGGCGGGCAAGGCCGACTGGCAGTTCAGCCTCGAAGGCGCGATCAACAAGCTCGACACCGATGCCGAGCTGAAGCTGCTCGACACGTCGGGACAGTTCAACCCGGTGGCGCTGCCCGGGTCCGACGCGACGGTCGAGGAAAAGCGCGCGGAAGTCGGCCTCAGCTATGGCCGCCCGCTCGCCTCCAACCTGACGCTGCAGACCTCGATCGGCGGCGAATACTCGCAGATCATGCAGAGCGGCCCCAATGGCCTCACCCGCAGCTTCATCCGCCCGAAGGGGTTCGTGTCGCTGGCGTGGAAGCCGGCCAAGTCGCTCGACCTGAGCTTGCGCCTCCAGCGCGATGTCGGCCAGCTCAACTTCTTCGATTTCGTGGCGTCGGCAGACCTCGGCGCGGAGAACCAGAACAGCGGCAATCCCGATCTGGTGCCGCAGCAGAGCTGGAATGTCGATTTCCAGGCTACGCAGAACCTCGGCGCGCTGGGATCGATCAACCTCAAGGCGTTCGTCAATTTCGTCGAGGATATCGTCGACCAGGTACCGATCGGCGCCACCGGCGAGGCGCCGGGCAATATCGACAGCGCGACCATCTGGGGCGTCTCGATCGATTCCACCTTCAAGATGGACGTGATCGGCTGGACCGGGGTGCGCTTCGACATCGACTATACCTATCGCAAGTCGAGCCTGCCCGACCCGCTGACCGGCATCAATCGCCGCATCTCGGGCGACCTGATCCACGAATTCAGCGCCGAGTTCCGCTATGACATTCCCGGCGGCAACTGGGCTGTCGGCGCGAACTATTTCGACTTTTCACAGGCCGACGAGGTGCGCCTTGCCCAACTTGCCGAATTCCCGATCGATGGCGGGGACCTGGGCTTCTATGTCGAGAACAAGGACGTGCGCGGGCTGACCGTGCGGCTGGGCCTGTCCAACCTGATCGGCACCAACGAGGCGTTCCGGCGCACCTTCTATGTCGCGCGGCGCGACGGGCCGGTGGCGTTCGTCGAGGATCGCGACCGCTTTTTCGGACCCGTCGTCCGGCTCGACATCAACGGCAGCTTCTGATCGCCCGGCGGTTCATGCGCGATACAGCCGGCAAAACCTACGCGAAGGCCCGTGCGGCGAATCCTTCCCGCTCCCCAGGATTTGCGCTTGGCGCACGGGTGCTTAGCCGATAAGGGTTGCGGCCATGAACAAGGCGATCACACTGGCTCTGGCAAGCGCGGCTGCGCTGACCGTGCTGTCCGGCTGCGCGGGCGGCAAGAACAAGGTCAACACCAACTATATCGCGCGCGATGTCAGCACGCTGTACATGGCGGCCAAGGACCGGCTCGATCGCGGCCAGAACAAGATCGCCGCCGAGCTGTTCGACGAGGTCGAGCGCCAGCATCCCTATTCGCCCTGGGCCCGCCGCGCGCAGCTGATGAGCGCGTTCAGCTATTATCTCGCCAAGGATCACAACAAATCGATCCAGTCGGCGCAGCGCTTCCTCGCCATCCATCCCGGCAACAAGGACGCGCCCTATGCCTATTACCTGATCTCGCTCAACTATTACGAGCAGATCAGCGACGTGACGCGCGACCAGAAGATCACCCAGCAGGCGCTCGCCGCGCTGGGCGAGGTGATGCGGCGCTATCCCAATACCCGCTATGCCTCCGACGCGCGGCTCAAGGTCGATCTGGTCAACGATCACCTCGCCGGCAAGGAAATGGAGATCGGCCGCTATTACCAGCGCAGCTCCAACTGGCTGGCGGCGACGCTGCGCTTCCGCGAGGTGGTCGACAAGTACCAGACCACCAGCCACACCGCAGAGGCGCTCTATCGCCTGACCGAATGCTATCTGGCGCTCGGCATCCCGGCCGAAGCCAAGAAATCCGCTGCCGTGCTCGGCGCGAACTATCCCGGTTCGGACTGGTACGAGCGCGCCTACAAGCTCACCGAAAAGCACGGCGACCTGATCACCGCGAGCTGATCCCGCCGATTTTGCCAACAAGAAAGGCCCCGGAAGCGCGATGCTTTCGGGGCCTTTTCGTTAGAGCTGGCCGAACACCCAGCGCAGCACCGATTTCTGCGCGTGCAGCCGGTTCTCCGCCTCGTCCCAGACCACCGATTGCGGCCCGTCGATGACGCTTCCCGTCACCTCCTCCTCGCGATGCGCGGGCAGGCAGTGCAGGAACAATGCATCCTTCTTGGCCTTTGCCATCAGCGCATCGTTGACCTGGAACGGCATCATCGCCTTCAGCTTCTCTTCCGCATGCGCCTGGCCCATCGAGATCCACGTATCGGTGACGATCACGTCCGCGCCCGACGCCGCCTCGCCCGCATCGCGGTGGAAGCTGATCGCGCCACCCGCCGCGCGCGCGGCCGCGACGAACGCCGGGTCCGGATCATAGCCGTCGGGGCAGCCGATGCGCACGCTGAACTTCATCAGCCCGGCGGCCTCGACGATCGAGTTGAGCACATTGTTGCCATCGCCCAGCCAGGCGACGACAAGCCCGGGCAGCGCCTTGCGATGCTCGATGATGGTGAGCAGGTCCGCGACGATCTGGCACGGATGCGACAGGTCGGTCAGGCCGTTGATGACGGGCACGGTCGCGAAATGCGCCATTTCCTCGATCTTGGCATGGTCGTCGGTGCGGATCATGATGGCATCGCACATGCGCGAGAGCACGCGCGCGGTATCGGCGACGGTCTCGCCGCGGCCCAGCTGGGTGCTGCCCGCATCGAGGATCAGGCTGGTGCCGCCCAGCTGGCGGATCGCCATGTCGAACGACACGCGCGTGCGGGTCGAGTTCTTCTCGAACACCATGGCGAGGGTATGCCCCTCAAGCGGCGCATCGGGATCGGCCTTGCCCCTGGGCCAACCATGGCGCACGTCCTTGCGGTCGATCGCGTCGTTGAGCATGGCGGCGATGGCATCGTGTCCGGCGTCGGACAGGTTCAGGAAATGACGGGTCATGAAATGTCTCCCCCTCCTCTCTCCTTCGCAGGGAGAGGATACGGAGCCTTGGCAGCAGCGCTGCCTAGGCGAAGTTGGAGAGGGGAATGCGATATGGCACCCTTGCCCCTCTCCCAACCCTCTCCCCTGAAGGAGAGAGGGCCAGCTTAGCGTCAAGCCGCTTCGGGCAGCGCGAAGTCTCGCGCGCCTGCCGACAGGCGCTCGATGAACTCGTCGACATGCACCTGCTCGATCACCAGCGGCGGGAGGATGCGCACGACATTCTCGCCCGCCGCGACGGTCAGCAGCCCGTGATGATCGCGCAGATGCGCCACGAACGCGCGGTTCTCCGCCCGGTCCTTGAGTTTCAGCCCCAGCATCAGCCCCATGCCCCGCACCGAATCGAAAATCTCGTCGTGATTGGGGATCAGCTGCTCGAGTGCGCCGCGCAGCCGTTCGCTCATCGTGCGGACATGCGCCAGGAACTCGGGATTGTCGACCACGTCGAGCACCGCTTCGCCCGCTGCCATGGCCAGCGGATTGCCGCCATAGGTCGAACCGTGCGTGCCGATGACCATGCCGCGCGCCGCCTTTTCGGTGGCGAGGCATGCGCCCATCGGGAAGCCACCGCCAATGCCCTTGGCGGTCGCCATGATGTCGGGCTCGATACCGTATTGCTCAT
Organism: Blastomonas ursincola; assembly: GCF_013607875.1. Taxonomy (GTDB): domain Bacteria; phylum Pseudomonadota; class Alphaproteobacteria; order Sphingomonadales; family Sphingomonadaceae; genus Blastomonas; species Blastomonas ursincola. The sequence continues at coordinate 392,214 of NZ_VDES01000002.1, read as the reverse complement.
AGGCATAGAGCGTGCCGGTGCGTGCGACGCCGCACTGGACCTCGTCGAGCACCAGCATCAGGTCATGCTCGTCGCACAGCGCGCGCAGGCCCTGCATGAACTCGGGCGACGCCGGACGCACGCCGCCCTCGCCCTGGACCGGCTCGACCAGGAACCCCGCGACATCGGGGCCGATCGCTGCCTTGGCGCCTTCCAGATCGTCGAAATCGACATAGCGGAAGCCGGGAAGCAGCGGCGCGAAGCCCTTGTGCATCTTCTCCTGGTTCGACGCGCTGATCGTCGCCATGGTGCGGCCGTGGAACGCGTTCTTGAACGTCACCAGCACCGTGCGATTGGCATCGCCGCCTTCGGACTGGTGATAGGCGCGCGCGGTCTTGATCGCGCATTCCACCGCCTCGGCGCCCGAATTGGTGAAGAACACGGTATCGGCAAAGGTCGAATCGACCAGCCGCTGCGCGAGATGCTCGCCCTGCGGGCTGCCGTAAAGGTTCGACACGTGAATCAGCGTCTCGGCCTGTTTCTGGATCGCCTGGGTCAGGTGCGGATGGCCATGACCGAGCAGGTTGACCGCGATGCCGCTGGCAAAGTCCAGATATCGCTCGCCACGCTCTCCGATCAGGTAACAGCCTTCGCCGCGCACCGGGCGCACAGCGCACCGGGGGTAAACGGGCATCAGCGGCGTGATCGTCATGGCAGCCTTGTCCTTCCTTCTTCGCGGGTCCCTCAAAAAAACAGCACGCGCCTTGCGCATTCACCCGGTGCACGGGGACCACGGCACCAAAAGTAAAAAGGCGACCCCATGAACCAGGGCCGCCAGCGTGCGGGCCCAAGCTATAGCGCCGCAGGGGCCACAGGGTCAATGATCGCTGCACAAAGGGGCTGGCGGCGGCGCAATCGGCTTGCTAAGGGCTTGCCCCTTGGCGATGCACCCGTAGCTCAGCTGGATAGAGCGCTGCCCTCCGAAGGCAGAGGTCACAGGTTCGAATCCTGTCGGGTGCGCCAGATTCTTGCGTATCGAGTCGGCGATATTTCCGCTTTGAGGTCCGCCATGCCTGACCCATTGCAAAGCCAGCATCGCCAATGACGAGCTCTCCGCCACCTGTCAGACCGCCGGCAGGCATCGCGCCGTCCGCCCACGGCCCGACCGCGCGCGAGCGGATGCGGGCGATCATCGGCGGGTCCACGGGCAATCTGGTCGAATGGTACGACTGGTATGCCTATGCGGCGTTCACGCTCTATTTCGCGCCGCATTTCTTCCCCTCGGGGGACAGCACCGCGCAGCTGCTCGGCGCGGCGGCGGTGTTTGCGGTGGGCTTCTTCATGCGCCCCATCGGGGCCTGGGCGATGGGCATCTATGCCGATCGCAAGGGGCGCAAGAGCGGGCTGGCGCTGTCGGTTTCGCTGATGTGCGCCGGATCGCTGCTGATCGCGGCGGCGCCGACCTATGAGACCGCAGGCCTGCTCGCCCCCGCGCTGCTGGTGCTGGCGCGGCTGATGCAGGGGCTTTCGGTCGGCGGCGAATATGGCGCCAGCGCGACCTATCTGTCCGAAATGGCGGGCAAGGGACGGCGCGGCTTCTTCTCGTCCTTTCAATATGTCACGCTGATCGGCGGGCAGCTGCTGGCGATCGGCGTGCTGCTGGTGCTGCAGGCGGTGCTGAGCGAAGCCGCGCTCGATGCCTGGGGCTGGCGCATTCCCTTTGCCATCGGCGCAGCGCTGGCGGTGGTGGTATTCTGGATCCGGCGCGGGCTGGCCGAGACCGAGAGCTTTGCCAATGCGCAAGCCAGCGATGCGCCGAAATCGGGCATGCTCGCATTGTTCAGCCATCACCCGCGCGAGGCGCTGACGGTGATGCTGATGACCGCAGGCGGCACGCTCGCCTTCTATGCGTTCTCGATCTACATGCAGAAATTCCTGGTCAACACCTCGGGCTTCGACCGCGAGATCGCCTCGCGGATCAACGGTGCCAGCCTGTTCGTGTTCATGCTGCTGCAGCCGGTGGCGGGCGCGCTCAGCGACCGGCTGGGGCGCAAGCCGCTGCTGGTCGGCTTCGGCGTGCTGGGGGTGCTGTGCACCTATCCGCTGTTCGCCGCGCTGGAGACCACGCGTGATCCGGTCATCGCATTTTGCCTGGTGCTCGGCGGACTGGTGATCGTCACCGGCTATACCTCGATCAACGCGGTGGTGAAGGCCGAGCTCTTCCCCGCGCATATCCGCGCGCTGGGCGTCGCGCTGCCCTATGCGCTGGCGAACACCATCTTCGGCGGTACGGCGGAATATGTCGCCCTCAGCTTCAAGCAGGCCGGATGGGAGCGCGGCTTCTACTGGTATGTCACGGGCATGATCGCGCTGTCGCTGATCGTCTATGTCCGCATGCGCGACACCCGCACTGCCAGCGCGATCGTCGAGGACTGACCGCCAGCGCGGTCGTTGCGCAGAGCAAGCCCTTGAAAACCATTGCAAAGCCGAGCGCCGCTCCAGCTACCGGTTGAGTCGCCAGCGACACATTGCTGTCTCAAATAGGCAACACCAGTGAAAAATCTGGCGCCGGCGCATGGCGAGTGTTGTCCTCGGCTCCCGTCTCAGCGAAGGGACGCAGAGATCCGGCGCGATTCCGCCGGTGTTACCCTATCGCCACATCCGCCACTTCGAGGATATTTCCGATGCGTGTCCTGTCCCGCCGCCTGGTTTCGTCGATCGCCCTGTCTGCTGCCGCATTCGGTTGCGCCCTCGCCTCCCCCGCTGCAGCACAGACGGCAGAGGGCGACCAGGCCGAGGACGCCGAGCGCGGCGTCGGCGTCATCGTCGTCACCGCGCAGAAGCGCGAGCAGGACCAGCGCGACGTTCCGCTGTCGATCTCGACGCTGAGCAGCGATGCGCTCGCGGCAGTACAGGCGGGCGGCGGCGACATTCGCGGCCTCGCCGGACGCGTGCCCAACCTCAATATCGAAAGCTCGTTCGGTCGCAGCTTCCCGCGCTTCTACATCCGCGGCCTTGGCAATACCGATTTCGACCTCAACGCCTCGCAGCCGGTCAGCCTGGTCTATGACGATGTCGTGCTGGAAAACCCGATCCTCAAGGGCTTCCCGATCTTCGACCTCGACCGGATCGAGGTGCTGCGCGGACCGCAGGGCACGCTGTTCGGCCGTAACACGCCCGCGGGCATCGTCAAGTTCGACACCGTCAAGCCAGGCGTCGATGGCGGCTATGCCAAGGCCAGCTGGGCGCGGTTCAACACCATCCAGCTCGAAGGCGCGGTCGGCGCGAACCTGGGCAATGGCTTCTCGTTCCGCGCCTCGGGCTTCTACCAGCACCGCGACCACTGGGTCGACAATATCGACAATGGCGCGGGCGATGACCTCGGCGGCTATGACGATTTCGCCGGACGGCTGCAGCTGCAGTACGAGGACGGCCCGCTCACCGCGCGGCTGACCGGCCAGGTCCGCGTGCTCGACGGATCGGCGATCCTGTTCCGCGCCAACGTTTTCCAGCGCGGCAGCAACGAGCTGATCGGGCTGGGCGGCCCCGGCACCGAGTTCCGCCGCGACCGGATCCGTTCGGACGGGATCAATTTCCAGGAGCTCAACACCTATAATGTCGGCCTGACCGTCGACTATGATTTCGGCCCGGCGACGCTGACCTCGGTCACCTCCTACTGGAACGGCAATCTCAAGAGCCGCGGCGATATCGACGGCGGCTTCGGCAATGCCTTTGCGCCCAGCATGGGTCCGGGCTTCATCCCGTTCTCCGCCCAGACCCGCGACGACGTGCCCAGCCTCGACCAGTATACGCAGGAAGTGCGCCTCGCCTCGAACAACCAGACCGGCCTCGGCTATCAGATCGGCGGCTTCTTCTTCAACGAGCGGCTGAACATCACCACGCTCGATTATGGCGCACCCGCCGATACCGTTGCGGCGGCGGTCGCGGTGCAGCGCCAGGTGACCAATGCCTTCGGCCTGTTCGGGACCTTGAGCTACACGTTCGATAACGGCCTGATCCTGCAGGCCGGCGCGCGCTATAATGACGACGACCGCGACTTTGCCGCCGCGCGCCCGATCGACACGCGCCCCGGTTTCCTGGGCTTTGGCGGGCCGGTCGGCACGTTGCGCACCGAGGCCAAGGCAAACCTGCTGACCTGGGACCTGAGCGCGGTCTATCCGGTAAGCGATGCGGTCAACATCTTCGCCCGCGCCGCACGCGGCTATCGCGCGCCTTCGATCCAGGGCCGCCTCGCCTTCGGCCGCGCGCTCTCGGTCGCCGATGCCGAGCGCACCATGTCGTATGAAACCGGCATCAAGACCGTGCTGTTCGACGGCGCGGCGCGGTTCAACCTGACCGGCTATTATTTCAACACCGAGGACCTGCAGCTGACCGCGGTCGGCGGCGGCGGCAACGTCACCGCGCTGCTCAATGCCGATGATGTCGAGGGCTATGGCTTCGAGGCCGAGCTGGCTGCTCGCCCGACCGATGGCCTCGATCTCAGCATCGGCGTCGGCTTCAACGAGAACGAGATCAAGTCGCCGGGTCTGGGCGTTGCCGGATGCGGCGCGCCGTGCACCGTGCTCAACGCTCCGATCGCAGGGCGCCCGGGCATCTTCTCGATCGACGGCAACCGCCTGCCGCAGTCGCCGAAATGGTCGGTCAACTGGACCGCCGGCTATGCCCATCCGGTCGGCAATGGCGAACTCTATGTCTTCACCGACTGGTATTATCGCTCGCGCATCCAGTTCTTCCTCTACAATTCGGTCGAATTCAGCGACGACAGCCTGATCGAGGGCGGCCTGCGCTTCGGCTATCGCACCGGCGACGGCAAGTTCGATGTCGCGGCCTTTGCGCGCAACATCACCAACAATGTCTCGGCCACCGGTGGCATCGATTTCAACAATCTGACCGCCTATGTGAACGAGCCGCGCATCATCGGCATCGAGCTCGGCACGCGCTTCTGAAACCTGGCCAGACCGGTCTGGAAACACGAAAGGGGAGCAGCGATGCTCCCCTTTTGCATGCTCGGGTCCAGCGCTTTAGGGCATCGAACCCGCTAACCCCACCAGCCGAGCAGCGCGCCGATCACCGTCGCGCCACCGATGGGCGCGACGATCGCGAGCAGCAGGTTGAGGCCAATGGCCTGCATCAGCCGCTTTTCCTGCTCACTGCTCAGCCGGCGCGGAGGCGGGGGCGGCGTACGGCGCGGAGGATCGAAGGGCGGCCAGTCGGGGTCGAATGGAACGAACATCGCTGGCCTCCCCCGCTTATTGCTGCTGGCCGAGTTCGCGGTTGAACCACAAGGCGGTGAGCGTCGCCAGCGCGCCCGAGAGCAGATAGGCCCCGGCGGCGAGCAGCCCGTAATTGGCCGAGAGCCACAATGCGACCATCGGCGCAAAGCCCGCTCCGAACAGCCAGGCCAGGTCGGAGGTCAGCGCCGATCCGGTATAGCGGTGCTTCAGCGGGAAGAACGACGAGAGCGCGCCCGACGACTGGCCGAAGGCGAGGCCCAGCAGGATGAAACCGCCGAACATGAACGCCGCCTCGCCCGCGCCCCCGGCATCGAGCAGCTGCGGCGCGAAGCCGCTGAACGCCGCGATTGCAACCGCGGTGGCGGCGAGCAAGGTGCGGCGGCCATAGGCATCGGCCAGCCTGCCCGAGGCAAGGATCGCCAGCACGCCCAGCGCGGCCGCCACCGCCTCGATCAGCAGGAAGCGCACCGGCGATTCCTCGGTGAACAGGAACACCCAGCTCAGGGGATAGACGGTCACCATGTGGAACATGGCAAAGCTGGCGAGCGGGGCGAAGGCGCCCAGCACGATGATCTTCCACTCGCTGCGCACGGTCGAGAACACCGGCTCGGGCTGCAGCGTCTGGCTTTCGAACAGCTCGGTATATTCGGGCGTCACCACGATGCGCAGGCGGGCGAACAGCGCGACGACGTTGATCGCGAAGGCGACGAAGAACGGGTAGCGCCAGCCCCAGGCGAGGAAATCCTCCGCAGGCAGCGCCGAGATCAGGAAGGCGAAGAGCAGGCTGGCGACGATCAGGCCGAACGGTGCGCCGAGCTGCGGGATCATCGCGTACCAGCCGCGCTTTTCCTTGGGCGCATTGAGCGCGAGCAGCGATGCAAGCCCATCCCACGAGCCGCCCAGCGCCACGCCCTGGCCCATGCGGAACAGCGCGAGCAGCAGCGCCGAGCCGATGCCGATCGTCGCATGGCCGGGAAGAAAGGCGATCGCTGCGGTCGATCCGCCGAGCAGGAACAGCGCGATCGTCAGCTTCGCGCCGCGGCCATAGGCGCGGTCGACCGCCGTGAAGATCATCGTTCCGGCGGGCCGGGCGACAAAGGCGAGCGCAAAGATCGCGAACGACCAGAGCGTGCCTTCGAGCGGATCGAGATAGGGGAAGACCAGCTTGGGAAAGACCAGCACCGAGGCGATGGCATAGACGAAAAAGTCGAAGAATTCGGATGTGCGCCCGATGACCACGCCAATCGCGATCTCGCCAGGCCCCACCGAATGGCCATCGTCGTTGATCGCGCGGGCATCGCGTTCGGCCTCGGTCGTGGGGACGGTGTTGGCCACCATGGGCAGTTCCTTGGATTCGGGGGCGGATAAATTTCTACACGTGCCTTATGCAACTTTGATCCAGATCAATGCACTTGGACAAAATGTCCTATGTGCGCTTGCAGCATAGGGGTCTAATTGGACGGTCATGTCGCGCTCCATGACTCGCCTCCGCCCCCCGCTGGCCATTGCCGCCGTCTGCCTCCTGCCGCTGCTTGGCGGTTGCAACATGGTCGTGCTCGATCCGGCGGGCGATGTCGCGCAGCAGCAGGGCGATCTGGTCGTCATCTCGACGCTGCTGATGCTGATCATCATCGTGCCCGTCATGGCGCTGACCGGATATTTCGCCTGGAAATATCGCGCGGCCAACGAGACCGCGACCTACAAGCCCGATTGGGACCATTCGACTCAGCTCGAGCTCGCCATCTGGGCGATCCCGCTGCTGATCATCATCTGTCTGGGCGCGGTGACCTGGGTCGGCACGCACCTGCTCGACCCCTATCGCCCGCTCGCCCGCACCGCGCCCGGACAGGCCGTGACCGAAAAGGACAAGCCGCTCGAGGTGCAGGCGGTCGCGCTCAACTGGAAGTGGCTGTTCATCTATCCCGAACAGGGCATCGCCACGGTGAACGAGCTCGCGGTGCCCGAAGGCCGACCCTTGCGGTTCCGCATCTCCTCGTCCTCGGTGATGAACAGCTTCTATGTCCCCGCGATGGCCGGCCAGATCTATGCGATGCCGGGCATGGAGACCAAGCTGCACGCGGTGTTCAACGAGACCGGGCGCTTCACCGGCTTTTCGGCCAATTATTCGGGCGCGGGCTTTTCGAACATGCGCTTCGGCGTGCGCAGCCTGAGCCCGCAGGATTTCGCCAAATGGACCGCGAAGGCGCGTAGCCAGGGCCAGACGCTCGACCGCGCGACGTACCTGAAGCTCGAGCGGCCGAGCGAGAAGGAGCCGGTGCGCCATTATGCCAGCGTCGAGCCCGACCTGTTCGACCGCATCGTCAACATGTGCGCCGAGCCGGGCAAGATGTGCATGCACGACATGATGGCGATCGACGCGCGCGGCGGCATGGGCCTCGCTGGCCTGCACAATGTGCGCCAGCTATCCTATGACAAGCACGCTGCGCGCGGCACCGGCGATACCGCCAGCGACCGCTATATCGCCGAGAACTGCACCAATCCCGAGCTGCTGAGCGCCAGCCTCGCGCGGATGGAGGATCGCGTGATCGATCTTTCCACGCTGACCGGCGCAGGCCTCAAGCGCCCCGGCGGCCCGCTGTTCCGCAAGCGCGAAACTTCTCCCCAGTCGCCTGAACACACCAAGTCGCCTGAACTGACTCAGGCAGGCACCATGGACCCCGTATCATGAGCACCGACGCCGTTCCCTCCACCTCCGCCGCCGAGCCGACCTTCCTGCTGGGCAAGCTCGGCTGGAACTCGCTGCCGCACGATCCGATCGTGCTCAGCACCATGGTCGTCGTCATCATCGGCGGCGTGGGCCTGCTGGCGCTGGTGACCCGCTACAAGCTGTGGGGCTATCTGTGGAAGGAGTGGTTCACCACCGTGGACCACAAGAAGATCGGGATCATGTACATGATCCTGGGCCTCGTCATGTTCCTGCGCGGCTTTGCCGATGCGATCATGATGCGCCTGCAGCAGGTCATGGCGTTCGGCGGGTCCGAGGGTTACCTGAACGCGCACCATTACGACCAGATATTCACCGCGCATGGCGTGATCATGATCTTCTTCGTCGCGATGCCGTTCATCACCGGCCTGATGAACTATGTCGTGCCCTTGCAGATCGGTGCGCGCGACGTGTCCTTCCCCTTCCTCAACAATTTCAGCTTCTGGATGACGACATCAGGCGCGGTGTTGACCATGGTGTCGCTGTTCGTCGGCGAGTTCGCCGCGACCGGATGGCTCGCCTATCCGCCGCTCTCCGGCATTGCCTACAGCCCCAGTGTCGGGGTGGATTATTATATCTGGGCGCTCCAGATCGCAGGCGTCGGCACGACATTATCCGGCATCAACCTGATCGTGACGATCCTCAAGATGCGCGCGCCGGGCATGGGCCTGATGAAGATGCCGGTGTTCACCTGGACCTCGCTGTGCGCCAACATCCTGATCGTCGCCAGCTTCCCCGTGCTCACCGCGGTTCTCGCGCTGCTGACGCTCGACCGCTATGTCGGCACCAATTTCTTCACCAACGACTTTGGCGGGTCGTCGATGATGTACGTCAACCTCATCTGGATCTGGGGCCATCCGGAGGTGTACATCCTCATCCTGCCGCTGTTCGGCGTGTTCAGCGAGGTGACCTCCACCTTCTCGGGCAAGAAGCTCTTCGGCTATACCTCGATGGTCTATGCGACGGTGGTCATCACCATCCTGTCCTACGTCGTGTGGCTGCACCATTTCTTCACCATGGGTTCGGGCGCGAGCGTCAACAGCTTCTTCGGCATCACCACGATGGTGATCTCGATCCCCACCGGGGCCAAGCTGTTCAACTGGCTGTTCACCATGTATCGCGGACGCATCCGCTACGAGCTGCCGATGATGTGGACGGTGGCGTTCATGCTCACCTTCACCATCGGCGGGATGACCGGCGTGCTGCTCGCGGTGCCGCCTGCCGACTTCGTATTGCACAACTCGCTGTTCCTGATCGCGCATTTCCACAACGTGATCATCGGCGGCGTGCTGTTCGGCATCTTCGCGGCGATCAACTACTGGTGGCCCAAGGCGTTCGGCTTCAAGCTCGACAAGTTCTGGGGCAAGGTCAGCTTCTGGTGCTGGGTCCCCGGCTTCTGGGTTGCGTTCATGCCGCTCTATGTCCTCGGCCTGATGGGCGTGACGCGCCGGATGCGGGTGTTCGACGATCCCAGCTTGCAGATCTGGTTCGCCATCGCCGCCGTCGGTGCGCTGATGATCGCTGCCGGCATTGCCGCCATGCTCATCCAGTTCGCCGTCAGCATCTGGAAGCGCGAGGCGCTGGCCGAGACGACGGGCGATCCGTGGAACGGCCGCACGCTCGAATGGGCGACCAGCTCGCCCCCGCCCGACTATAATTTCGCCTTCACTCCGCGTATCCACGCGCTCGATGCCTGGTACGACATGAAGGCGGCGGGCGTGGAGCACCCTGCCGATGGCTACAAGGACATCCACATGCCGAGCAACACCGGCGCCGGCGTCATCCTGGCGGGCATCAGCACCGTCGCGGGCTTTGCGCTGGTCTGGCACATCTGGTGGCTGGCAGGGCTGAGCCTGATCGGACTGATCGGCGCGGCGATCGCGCACACGTTCAACTACAAGCGCGATTTCCATATCCCGGCCGCCACCGTCGCCGCGACCGAGAAGGCGCGCCTCAGCCAATTGCAAGCGGCAGGAGCCTGATCCCATGAGCAGCATCACCCTGCCCGCCGGCAACGACAAGCCGGTCTATTACGAGATCGACGAGCATCCGCATCCCGAAGGCCACAGCACGCTGCTGGGCTTCTGGATCTATCTGATGAGCGACTGTCTCATCTTCGCGATCCTGTTTGCCTGTTATGCGGTGCTCGGCGGCAATTTCGCCGCGGGTCCCGGCCCCAAGGACCTGTTCGACCTCAACCTCATCGCGCTCAACACGGCGATGCTGCTGTTTTCGTCGCTGACCTATGGCCTGGCGATGATCGCGATGCAGAACCGCAACCTGCGCCATGTGCAGATGTGGCTCGCGGTCACCGGCCTGTTCGGCGCGGCGTTCCTCGCGATCGAGCTCTATGAATTCTCGCACCTCATCCATATCGGCGCGACGCCGCAGCGCAGCGCGTTCCTCTCGGCCTTCTTCACGCTGGTCGGAACGCACGGGCTGCACGTCACCTTCGGGCTGGTCTGGCTGGTGACATTGATCGTCCAGCTCGGCCGCCATGGCCTCAACCCCGCCAACCAGCGCCGCGTTGCGTGCCTTAGCCTGTTCTGGCACTTTCTCGACGTGATCTGGATCGGCGTGTTCACCTTTGTCTATCTGATGGGAATGCTGTGATGAGCGCTGCCACCACCCATGCCGAACAGGCCGAGCACGACAGCCACGGCATCGAAATCCCGCACGCCTCGTACCGCGACTATACCATCGGCTTCGTCCTCTCGGTCATCCTGACCGCGATCCCGTTCGGCCTGGTGATGACCGGCGCATTGTCGCCTGCGGTCACCGGCGTGGCGATCCTGGGCCTCGCCGTCGTGCAGATCGTCGTCCACATGGTCTATTTCCTGCACATGAGCCCCAAGGCCGAGGGCGGCTGGTCGATCACCTCGCTGATCTTCACGATCATCGTCGTAGGCATCATGCTGTCGGGATCGCTGTGGGTGATGAGCAACCTCAACACCAACATGATGCCCCAGGCGCATGAAGAGATGAGCCAGATCCCGTGACCCGGTCCCGACCAGCCGCGCGGGTCGTGCTGGTCGTCTCGCTGCTTGCGCTGGCGCTGGCGGGCTTAGGCCTTGCCGCCTGGCAGGTGCAGCGCCGCGCCTGGAAACATGCGCTGATCGAGGCGGTTGACAGCCGCAGCACCGCCGCGCCGGTCGCCGCGCCTGGCCCGGACCAATGGCCGCGCATCCGCCAAGAACGCGACGCCTATCGCCGGGTCGCCTTCACCGGACGGTTCGCGCATGACCGCGAGACGCTGGTGCAGGCGGTCACGGCGCGCGGCGGCGGATACTGGGTGCTGACACCGCTGGTGGGCGAGCGCTTCACCGTGCTGGTCAATCGCGGCTTCGTGCCCCCCGACCGGCGCGATCCGGCCACACGGGCGGCGGGCAATCCGGCGGGAATGGTCCGCATCACCGGGCTGCTGCGGATCACCGAACCGGGCGGCGGCTTCCTGCGCTCCAACGACCCTGGCGCGGATCGCTGGTATTCACGAGACATCGCTGCGATCGCTGCCGTGCGCGGGCTGAATCACACCGCACCCTATTTCATCGACGCCGATGCGGCGCGCAATCCCGGCGGCTATCCGGTCGGCGGGCTCACCGTCATCCGCTTCAGCGACAATCATGCGGTCTACGCCTTCACCTGGCTCGCGCTCGCGCTCGGGTGCCTGTTCGGCGCAAAGCTGGTATGGCAGCGGCGATGATCGCCACGCCTGCCCCCCAGATCACCGATGCCGTGCGGCGCAACATGGCGCTGCTCATCCAGCTGCGCTGGCTCGCGGTCGGGGGCCAGCTGCTGACCATCCTGATCGTGCATGGGCCGATGGGCATCGCGCTGCCGCTCGCCCCGCTGCTCGCGGCGATCAGCCTGCTCGTGTTCATCAACATCGTCACGCTGTACATGCTGCACCGGTTCGATGCGGGGCTCGAATATGCGCTGTTCACTGCGCTGATGTTCGATATCGCCGCGCTCACCTGGCAGCTGCATTTCACCGGCGGTCTCGCCAATCCGTTCGCGGCTTTGTTCCTGCTGCAGGTGGTGATCGGCGCGATGGTGCTGCGCCCGGCGGCATCCTGGGCGATGGTCGCGGCTTCGCTCGGCGCACTGGCTGTGCTCGCGATCGACCCCGTCCCGCTCGCGCTGCCGCCCGAGCTGCAGGACGAGGAGTTCAGCCTGTATCTGCAGGGCAGCTTCGTCTGTTTCGGGCTGATCGCGGTGCTGCTGGTCGCCTTCGTTACCCGCATCGCGCGCAACCTGCGCGAACGCGATTCCGCGCTCGCCGCGATCCGCCAGCGCGCGGCGGAAGAGGACCATATCGTGCGCATGGGCCTGCTCGCCTCGGGCGCGGCGCATGAACTGGGCACCCCGCTCGCGACGCTTTCGGTGCTCGTCAACGATTTCCGCGCGATGCCCGAACTGAACGCGGTGGCCGATCTTTCCGCCGATCTCGACGACATGGAAAACGCGGTGCAGCGCTGCAAGACGATCGTCAGCGGCATCCTGATGTCCGCCGGCGAGGCGCGCGGCGAGGCGACCGAACGCACCACGATGCGTGCCTTCCTGCGCGACATCGTCGACGAATGGCAGGTGACGCGCGGGCTCGATACGCTCGAATATCACGACAGGTTCGGCCAGGATGTGGCGATCGTCTCCGACCCTGCGCTGCGCCAGGTGATCGGCAATGTCATCGACAATGCGGTCGAGGTGTCGCCGCAATGGGTCGGCATCCGCGCCGCGCGCCAGGGCGAGGCGCTCGAGCTGACCGTGACCGACAGGGGCCCCGGCTTTGCGGAGGAGATTCTCGATGGCCTGGGCAAGCCGTACCGGTCGACCAAGGGCAAGCCCGGCGGGGGCCTGGGCCTGTTCCTGCTCGTCAACGTGATGCGCAAGCTGGGCGGAGAGGTGCGTGCGGGCAATCGCGAGCAGGGCGGCGCCGAAGTCACCATATGGTTGCCGCTGGATGCCATCGCCTATTCGACAGGAGCGCGGACATGACCGAGACCCGTCAGTTGCTGATCGTCGAGGATGACGAGACCTTCGCGCGCACACTGCGCCGGTCGTTCGAGCGGCGCGGTTATGCGGTCGAATCGGCCTCGGGCCATGAGGCGCTGGTGGCTCTGCTCGACAAGGGCCTCAAACCGACACACGCGGTGATCGACCTGAAGCTCGCCGGCTCCGTCTCGGGCTTGACCTGCGTACAGGCCGTCCGCGCCGCCGCGCCCGATGCGCGGATCGTGGTGCTCACTGGCTTTGCCAGCATCGCCACCGCGGTCGAGGCGATCAAGCTGGGCGCGGACCATTATCTCGCCAAGCCATCGAACACCGACGATATCGAAGCCGCCTTCGCGCGCACCGAGGGCGATGCCGACACCGCGCTCGACACGCGCCAGTCGTCGATCAAGACGGTGGAATGGGAGCATATCCACCAGACGCTGGTCGATACCGGCTTCAACGTGTCGGAAACCGCGCGGCGGCTGGGGATGCATCGGCGCACCCTGGCGCGCAAGCTGGAGAAGCGGCAGGTGCGGTGAGGCGCGGCTGCGCTTGGCATTATCCCAGTTCGTCACCCAACCCCCGCTCAGCCTGAGCCTGTCGAAGGCCCCGCGCTTCCCGGCCCATCTACTGAACGTCACCCCCGCGCACGCGGGGGTCCCGCTTCTTGCACAAAGCCTTGAATTCAAGCGGGATTCCCGCCTTCGCGGGAATGACGATGATGTGGGCGGAAAATCCCGGCCTCAAGGCCGCGCGCAGCTATCCAGTCCGTCGCGCTGGACGATGCGGATGCGGCGCGCGATATTGTTGCCATAGCGGCGCACGAAACCGCTGGGGTTCTTGACCGAACGCTTCTTGGGCAGCGGCAAGGCTGCGGCCATGCGCGCGGCTTGGTCGCGGGTGAGCGAACTTGCGCCCTTGCCGAAATAGCGCTCCGCCCCCGCCTCGACGCCATAGGTGCCGATGCCGGTTTCGGCGACGTTCAAGTACACTTCCATGATCCGGCGCTTGCCCCAGATGCCCTCGATCAGCACGGTGAACCAGGCTTCCAGCCCTTTTCGGAAAAAGCCGCCATTCTGCCAGAGGAACACGTTCTTCGCGGTCTGCTGGCTGATCGTCGATCCGCCGCGGATGCGCCCTCCTTCCATGTTGCGCCGCATCGCCTGCTCGATCGCCTCGGTATCGAAGCCGTTATGCGTGCAGAACTTGCCGTCCTCCGCGGCGATCGCGGCGGAGACCATGTTGCGATCGATCCGGTCGAGCGGCGTCCAGTCGCGCGTCGCGCCATTGGCATCGCTCAGCATCGTGATCGTCGTCGGCGGCGGCACGAAGCGATAGATCACGACCATCAGCAGCGATAGCGCCACAAAGCCGAAGATCAGCTTGAAAACCAGTGCGATCAGGCGAGCGATCATGCCGCGTTTGCGCGCTGCTGCCACGGGTGGTTCAACGCTTGTCGCGCCAGGTCACGGTATCGCCCGGCTTGATCCCGAGCTCGGCCGCTCGGCCCGCAGCGATCTCGAGCACGGCCGCGACCGGCTCGCCCGAGCTGATCGGGTCGAGCGAATAGGGCACCGCATTGGCCGCGATGCTCTCGACGGTGCCATCGGCGCGAATGAACAGCAGGTCGAGCGAGATGACCGTGTTCTTCATCCAGAAGCTTGCGGGCTTCGGCGTCGGGAAGGGAAAGAGCATGCCCGCATCGGGGGCCAGCTCGGTGCGGAACATCAGCCCCTGCGCCTGTTCCTGCGAGCTGCGCGCCATCTCGACGGTAAACTTGTGCGTCTTGGCGCCGCTCCTGATCGTCAGCGGCACCAGATCGAGCCCGGCGGGCGACAGCGCAGGATTTTCCGCCGCAGGGCGCTGCGCCACGGCATCGCTGGGGGCAGAGGCATTGCACGCCACCAAGGCCAGCGTCGCCAGCATCGCCCCGCAGAATCTCGTTACCATGTCTCTCTCCCGAATTGCTCGTCCAGCCCCGCTATCTCCTCCATGCTATCGGCGAAAACAAGGGCCCGGGCGAGTGCAAAATCATGGCCTGCGCGGATAAAGGCCTGCAATTGCTTGCGCCTGCGGTCGGGATCGGCCGGGTCTGATGCAAACGGGCCGATACGTTTGCGCCGGGCAAAGGCCATCGCGGCGTTCAGCGCCTGATCGCTCGCGGTCTCACGGGCCTCGCCGCGCTCGGCCTCACCGACACCGGCGGCGACCAGCGCCTGCTCGACCCGGCGCGCGCCATAGCCTCGCCTGAGCAACGCGCCGCCCTTCATCGCGGCGAAAGCGGCATCGTCGACATAGCCCAGCTCCACGCAGCGATCGGCCAGCTGGTCGTAATCGGGTGCGCGCTCGTCCGCCCATCCGCGCTCGCGCACCTTGCGTTGCATGTACTGGATGAGGCGCGCGCGCGTCGTCGCAAACCGCCCGAGATAATGCAGCGCCAGATCCTTGAGCGCGCGCTCGTCGAGCGGCTTTGGCGGGCGCTTTTCACGCTTGCGTCGATCATCGGGAGCGGTCATGCGCCATTTTTGTGCCACAGTCGGGTCGAATTTAGAACGCTTGTCATCGGCTAGAGGCGAGATGGGGCATTCTGGGATGAAGCGGGCGCTGCCTGAACCATTCATCTCTGGGCCATGACGGCATGGGCAGACGCTAGCGGGTCTTGTCCATGTGGGCGTGACAGACCGGGCCACCGGCGCGCGCAAAGGAAAGCAACGGGTTAATACGCATGACGCAATTGCAGCCGACTCCCACCGCCGATGCGCTGCCGCGCCGGTTCGCCGATTTCGCGACACTGGGTGATGCACTAGACTACGCGGCACAGGGCGTGCGCGGGTTCAACTTCCACGATCCGCGCGGCACATTGGTGCGCCCCTATCCCTATAGCGAGCTGCGCAGCGATGCTCTCGAGCATGCCCGGCGGCTGATCGCGCGCGGCGTGAAGCCCGAGGACCGGATCGCCATCGTTGCCGAAACCGGCGCGGAATTCGCCTCGCTGTTCTTCGGCGCGGTCTATGCCGGCGCCTGGCCGGTGCCGCTGCCCCTACCCACCAGCTTTGGCGGCAAGGAAAGCTATGTCGAGCAGCTGAGCGTCCAGCTGCGCTCGAGCGACCCCAAATTCCTGTTCTATCCGGCCGAACTCGCCGAGATGGGCGGCGAGGCGGCCAAGCGCTGCGGCGTCGAGGGGATCGACTGGGAGAGCTTCGCTGCCGAAGCTGCACCCGAAGCCGATCTGCCCGCTGCGAGCCCTGACGATATCTGCTATCTGCAATATTCGAGTGGATCGACGCGCTTCCCGCATGGCGTCGCGGTCACGCACGCTGCGCTGCTGAGCAACCTCGCCGCGCATTCGCACGGCATGCATGTGTGCGAGACCGATCGCTGCATCTCGTGGCTCCCCTGGTATCATGACATGGGCCTGGTCGGCTGCATGCTCTCGATGGTCGCCAACCAGGTTTCGACCGATTACCTGAAGACCGAGGATTTTGCGCGGCGTCCGCTCGCATGGCTCGACCTGATCAGCCGCAACCCCGGCACCTCGTGCAGCTATTCGCCGACCTTCGGCTATGACATCTGCGCGCGCCGCATCGGCAGCCAGTCGCGGGTCGAGGAACGCTTCGACCTGTCGCGCTGGCGGCTCGCGGGCAATGGCGCGGACATGATCCGTCCCGATGTCATGCAGGCCTTCGTCAACGCGTTCGCACCGGCGGGCTTCAAGGCGAGCGCTTTCCTGCCGAGCTATGGCCTGGCCGAAGCGACACTTGCCGTCACGCTGATGCCGCCGGGCGAGGGCATTGTCGTCGATCTGGTCGAGGAACAGCGCCTGTCGGGTGCGCCGGTCGATCCTTCCAAGCCCAAGCGTTACCGCTCGATCGTCAATTGCGGCAAGGCTTGCCGCGACATG
The DNA here is from genome assembly GCF_013607875.1 of Blastomonas ursincola. Lineage (GTDB taxonomy): Bacteria > Pseudomonadota > Alphaproteobacteria > Sphingomonadales > Sphingomonadaceae > Blastomonas > Blastomonas ursincola. Next base: position 375,362 of record NZ_VDES01000002.1, on the reverse strand, counting down.
AGCATCGAGATCCGCGATGCCGACGGCAAGGTGCTGCCCGACCGCGAGATCGGCAAGGTGTGGACCGCAGGCCCGTCGATCATGCACAGCTATTTCCGCGATCCCGAAGCGACCGAGGCGTGCCTGATCGATGGCTGGCTCGATACCGGCGACATGGGCTATATGGTCGATGGCTATCTCTATATCGTAGGCCGCGCCAAGGACATGATCATCATCAACGGCAAGAACCACTGGCCGCAGGATATCGAATGGGCGGTGGAACAGCTGCCCGGCTTCAAGTCCGGCGACATTGCCGCCTTCTCGATCACCACGCCTGCCGGGGAAGAGGCCCCCGCCGTGCTGGTCCAGTGCCGCACCACCGACGAGGCCGAACGCCGCCGGTTGCGCGACGAGATCCGCGAGAAGGTCCGCTCGATCACCGGCATGAACTGCGTGATCGAACTGGTGCCACCCCGCACGCTGCCGCGCACCTCGTCGGGCAAGTTGAGCCGCGCCAAGGCACGCAACCTGTATCTTTCGGGCGAGATCCAGCCCTACGAACTGGCCGCCTGAACAGGTCTTGCGGCGATGGCCGGGTTTACCGCCCGGCCCCCGCTTCCTATATCGGCAAGGCATGACCGCTCAGCCGCGCCCCACAGGCCCCGATGCCGCCGCTGCCTCCATGGCCGCACCGTCGCGTCCTGCCTGGGTCAGCGGCATCATCATCGCGCTGTTCATTGCGCTTGCCAGCGCGTTGCTGCCAGGCTCGCTGCCCGCCAGCCAGCAGGTCGGTTCGGCCTTCAACCCCGCCACCACGCAGGTCGCGCTCAGTCGCCAGGAGGGCGAGGCGATCACGGTCGCCGAACCGGTTGACAATGGCCTGCGCCTGCCCTCGGGCGGTGATGGCGATGCTGCGGCCGCCTATTCCTGGACCAGTCCGGCCGCGATCGTTGCTGCAGCGCTGGCAGATACCCTCCTTTCCATTCCCGTATACGCGCGCGCCTGGGCAGACCATCCCGCTTCTGTGCGCCCCGGCACCGCCCCGCGCGCGCCTCCGCTGACCGCCTGATCCGCGCGACGACCGTGCTGGCGGTATCGATACGCTGAACCCTTAGCGGATCGGCGTGCTGCTCCTGTCCGCCCGTCGCGCCTGATCGCCGGGTAGTGTCGCGCCGTGTCTCTGGCACCGGCCGCGGCGCAGCCCGAGACCTTCCCTCTCGCCAAGAGAGACTGATCATGCATCATGCCACTCCGCTGATCGGCACCATCGTTGCCGGTCTGGTCGTCGCGTTCCTGATGGGCGCGCTGGCCCAGAGGCTCAAGATATCTCCCATTGCCGGCTATCTGCTCGCCGGCGTCCTGGTTGGCCCGTTCACCCCCGGCTTCGTCGCCGATGGCAAGCTCGCCAACGAACTCGCCGAGATCGGCGTCATCCTGCTGATGTTCGGCGTCGGCCTGCATTTCTCGCTGCGCGACCTGATGGCGGTGAAGAATATCGCCATTCCCGGCGCGCTCGCCCAGATCGCCACAGCCACCTTGCTCGGCATGGGCCTGTCCTGGGCCATGGGCTGGACACCGATCGCGGGCTTCATCTTTGGCCTCGCGCTGTCGGTCGCCAGCACCGTGGTGCTGCTGCGTGCGCTGCAGGTGCGGGGTCTGGTCGAGACCGAACGCGGGCAGATCGCCATCGGCTGGCTCATCGTCGAGGACATCGTGATGGTGCTGGCGCTGGTGATGCTGCCCCCGCTGGCGCGCATCGCCACCAATCCCGAAGGCGCAGACCTGATGGCCATCGCTCAGCCGATGGCCGCAACCTTGTTCAAGGTCGCGGGCTTTGTGGTGTTCATGCTGGTGATCGGCCGCCGCCTGATTCCGCATGTGCTGCACTGGGTGGTGCATACCGGATCGCGCGAGCTGTTCCGCCTCGCGGTGCTCGCGATCGCGCTTGGCGTCGCCTTCGGTGCAGCCTTCGTGTTCGAAGTGAGCTTTGCGCTGGGCGCATTCTTCGCAGGCATGATCCTGGGCGAAACCTCGCTCAGCAGGCGGGCGGCGGAGGAGACGCTCCCACTGCGCGATGCGTTCGCGGTGCTGTTCTTCGTCTCGGTCGGCATGCTGTTCAACCCGTTCGTGCTGGTCGAACAGCCATTGCCGCTGCTCGCCACGCTGGGGATCGTCGTGATCGGCAAGTCGATCGCGGCCTATGCCATCGCGCGGCTGTTCCGCAAATCGAACCGGACCAGCCTCACCATCGCGTGCAGCCTCGCGCAGATCGGCGAGTTCTCGTTCATCCTGGCAAGCCTTGGAAACAGCCTGGGCGTTCTGCCCGCGGATGCGCGCGACCTGATCCTCGCCGGCGCGATCCTGTCGATCTTCCTCAACCCGTTCCTGTTCGGCTGGGTCATGCGGATTCAGGAGCGCTTTTCCGACGACACGCCCGCACAAGATCCGCCCGCCGATAAGGGGCATATCATCATCATCGGCCATGGTCGTGTCGGTCGGCATGTCGCCGCCGCGCTGAGGGCCGCACCGGGCAGCCTGGTGGTGATCGAGGACAATCCCGAAAATCTCGCCATGGCCGCCGATCAGGGCCTGACCACGGTGCGCGGCGATGCGGTGGAAAGCGGTATCCTGGAAAGGGCGGGGATCGATCGCGCCAGCGCGCTCATCCTGGCCATACCCGAAGGCTATGAGGCAGGCGCGATCCACCAGCGCGCGCAAATATTGAACCCGGAACTGAAAGTCATCGCCCGGGCGCATTCCGAGGACGAATACGCGCACCTTGCCCGTCTGGGCGTGCGCCACATCGTCCGCGCCGAACAGGAAACCGCGCGGCGCATGGTCGAGCTGCTCCAAAGCCTCTGAGCGCGCCCTCCACCAGTTTCACGAAAGACATAGCATGCAAGATATTACCGAGGCGCAAGCCGCCAATGACACAAGCCATGAAGCGCGGCGCAAGCGCATGAAAACCCTGTTCCAGCGCTATCCCGACATCAGCACATCCGAACGCGACGAAATGGTCCGCTATCTACGCACCGCACCGGTGCTCGATATCGGCCTGCTGAAAAGCGACGAATCGCTGCGCTATCGCATCGCCGCATTCGAAGCCGCCAATGCCCGCGCGCTTGGTGCCAGCCCATGGGAAATCGCGGCGCTGGTGGCGATCTTCGTCTTCGTCGGGAGCGTTTGTGTCGCATTATGGGACATGGGGGCGTAGGCGCGACACGCGCCACGCCCGTGATGGACAATGGAGGGCCAGGCCCGCCATTTTCCTTGCACTTTGCGGCTGTATTGTTATCTTAACACAGTAACACTTATCTCTTGCCCTGACGGGCATCTCCCCTCATTTTGGGGAACAAGAGCGAACGGGAGCGCAAAGGCCATGGCGACGCAAACTGCGATTGCGGACAAGAAACTGACGCTGGAAGCGCCCGAACCGGTGCCGATCGTCACCGCAGCCGAGGCGACGGGGCTGGTTCCGGTGTCCGAAGAGGTGCGCTCGAAGCTCGACGAAAAGGTCGACGGCTTCATCAGCGATCTCGTCGCGCAGGACGTCAACTCGCCCGAGTTCGGCAAGCGCGTCGACCAGATCACCAATATGGGCCGCAAGGAAATCACCGACGCGGCGGGCCAGTCGAACCGCTTTCTCGACCGCCCCGTGCGCGCGATGGACAATGACAATTCTGTCGGCGCGAACCTCGCGCAGCTGCGCCGCACGGTCGAGGATCTCGACCCCGGCAAGAAGGGCGACCTGTTCACCCGCAAGAAGATTTTCGGCATCATCCCCTTCGGCAACAAGATGCGTGACTATTTCGACAGCTACAAGTCGAGCCAGGGGCATATCCAGTCGATCCTCGCGTCCTTGCAGAGCGGCAAGGACGAGCTGCTGATGGACAATGCCGCGATCGACGTCGAGCGCCAGAACCTTTGGGCCGCCATGGGCAAGCTCGAGCAGATGATCCACGTGTCGAAGACGCTCGACGCGCGGCTCGAGGCCAAGGCCGCCGAGCTCGAGATGACCGACCCGGCCAAGGCCAAGGCGATCAAGGAAACCGCGCTCTTCTATGTACGCCAGCGCACGCAGGACCTGCTGACGCAAATGGCGGTGACCGTGCAGGGCTATCTCGCTCTCGATCTGGTCAAGAAGAACAATGTCGAGCTGGTCAAGGGCGTCGATCGCGCCAGCACGACCACCGTCGCGGCACTGCGCACGGCTGTTACCGTGGCGCAGGCTTTGGTCGGGCAGAAGCTGGTGCTCGACCAGATCACCGCGCTCAACACCACCACCGCGAACATCATCGATTCCACCGGCACAATGCTCAAGGACCAGACCGCCAAGATCCACGAACAGGCGGCTTCGGCGACCATTCCGGTCGAAACGCTGCAACGCGCGTTCCAGAACATCTACGACACGATGGACAATATCGACACATTCAAGGTCAAGGCGCTGGACAGCATGAAGACCACGGTCGACACGCTGAGCAAGGAAGTCGAGAAGTCCAAGGGCTATATCGCGCGCGCCGAGGGTGCCTCGCAGGGCGGCGGCGGCGCATCGTCCGGCCCCTCGCTGCTGAGCTCGCTGGAGGCTTGAAGCAGGTACGCGCATGTCCAAATCGCTGACCAGCCAGTCCGACCAGATCCTCGCCGATGCCGCGGCGGTCAAGCGCCGCGTCCAGATGGGCCCGTCGATCGGCAGCAAGTCGCGCGCGCTCAAGCGCGAGCATCTGTGGAAGAAAATCGCGGCGATCGCGATCAGCATCGGCGTCATCCTGGTGGCGGCGGGCATTGTCGGCGCGATCATCGACGGCATCGGCTTCTATGGCGTGCTGCTCACCGTGCTCGCGGCGGTGGTTGCCACGGTGGTGCTCGGCAGCGGCATGAAGCTGAAGGTGCCGACGCCCGAACGGCTCGCCAAGGAGCCGCTGAAGGTGCTGGCCGGCAAGACCGAGATCTGGCTGGAGAGCCAGCGCCCCGCGCTGCCCGCGCCGGCCGTGACGCTGATCGACCAGATCGGCGTGCAGCTCGACATGCTCGCGCCGCAGCTCCAGACGCTCGAGGAAAACAGCGAGCCCGCGCGCGAGATTCGCAAGCTGGTGGGCGAGCATCTGCCCGAACTCATCACCGGCTATCGCAAGATCCCGGCGAGCATGCGGCAGGAAAAGCGCGGCGAGCGCACCCCCGACGAGCAGCTGATCCATGGCCTTGGCGTCATCGAACGCGAAATCGCCAGCGCCACCCGCACGATTGCCGAGGGCGATGCCGACAAGCTCGCCATCCGCGGGCGCTATCTCGAACTCAAATATGATGGTGTTGCAGACAGCCAGTAAGGCTGCCCTTCAGGCTATCGAAGTCCTGAAGGCATAAAGCACCACCTGCCCGTCGGCGTCGCTGTCATCGGGCTCGCGCACGCCGCCTGCTGCCTCGTACAGCGCCCGAGCCGGGCGATTGCCCTGTTCGGTCAGCACCCAGGCGCTGGCGCAGCCGAGCGTTTCGCCATGCGCGAGCAGACAGGCCATCAGCCTCTTGGCCAGCCCTTGCCCCTGGTGGCTCGGCGCCACGCCGACCTCGTTGATCCACAATTCGGGCGGTTTGTCGGGATGGAGATAGTCGACGCCCGAGGCAAAGCCGACCACCTGCCCGGCGCCGATTGCCACCGCGATGTGGTGGCGCGGATCGGCGAGAAAGGCTGCAGTCTGCTGCGGATCGAGCGGATTGTCGAAGACATCGGCTGCCACATGGGCGAGGACCTGCGCTTCGTCGCTTCCCAGAACGCGCACCTCGATCATGGCGCAATCGCCAGCCAATCCCCGCCCGGCATCCGCTCCAGTCCTTCGACGCCCAAGTTCCAGACATAGACCATTGCCTCCACCGCGCCGTTTGCCGTCAAGACCTCAGCGATCTCGCGGCGATAGTCGTGCGGGGGCGGGTCGGCGGGGCCGCAGCTTTCGAACGCGTCGAGCCAGGGGAGGCTGGCGGTGGGGTCGGTGAGGCGCAGCAGGTCGCCGGTGATGGTGTCCTCGCCCTCCAGCACCAGCGCGGGGTGCCAGCTGACGCGGTAGAGCGTGCCGGTCAGCGTGCCCGTGCCTAGCCATTCGCTTTCCGCTGACAGACGCGCCGCATTTTCATGATCGCTACCCCGGCGCAGCGTGCCGTAGACGAAGAGAAGGTCGGTCTGGATCGCGGACATGATCTGTGGCTATCATGGCCGCGGGAGACAATCGAGATGCAGCGTTACACCAGCTTCGCCGAATTCTGGCCCTTCTATCTGCGCGAACACAGTCGGGCGCTGACCCGCGCGTGGCATTATACGGGCACGTCGCTGGTCGTGCTGCTGGCGCTCGCGGCGCTTGTCACCGGCAATTTCCTGCTGTTCGCGATGATGCCGGTGGCGGGCTATTTCTTCGCCTGGATCAGCCATTGGCGGATCGAGCGCAACCGGCCCGCCACCTTCACCTATCCGCTCTGGTCGCTCGCGGCGGATTGCCGCATGTGGGCGCTGTGGCTGACCGGCAGGCTGGGGCCGGAGCTGCGGCGCGCCGGGGTCGCCTGACGGGAACCGCCTTGCGCGGCCCGGCGTAGTCCGGGCAGCAAGGAGAGTTCCATGACCGATACCCCGACCCCCAAGCCGACCGATCCCGTCGACTGCACCGAAGAGACCGCGCAGCGCGCAGGCGCCAAGACATCGAGCCTGAACGATCAGGCCGGGGGCGATTCCGACAAGCCGACCGAACCCGATGTCGACAAGGACAATGTCAGCGAAGACGAGCTCGACGACGCGCTCGACGATTCGATGGACGCCTCGGACCCGCCGTCCTTCACCCAGCCCTGATCGGCTTTCGCCTGCCGAACAGCAGCGGGAACAGCGCCAATGGCCCCTGTCCCGCAAGTCCGGCGATCCCGGGCATGTGGAAAAGATCGTCATACCATTGCCGGGCATTGATCCCCAGGGCCAGGCCCAGCAGCAGTTCGGCGAACATCAGCACGATCGATCCGGTGAGCCCCATGACGACCAGGTTTCCGGTGCCTGAAAGCTCGGGTGGCCGCCGGACAATCGTCCGTGCTCGCCAGGCCATGGCCAGCAGCAGCAAGGGGAACTCGATCATCACGGCCGCTGATGCCCCGATTGCGGGTGCGACGATCATGGTTCGAATTATACCCAGGATGAACCCGAGGGCGAAGGCTTCCAGGCCGTAGCGCAGTCCTGCAACAAGAGCGGGACGGCGCATCGCCTCACACCGTGATCAGCAGGCCCGCCAGCGCCGCGCTCATCAGGTTCGCCAGGCTGCCTGCGGCGAGCGCCTTGAGGCCAAGCCGCGCGATCATTGGGCGCTGGCTGGGCGCGAGGCCGCCGGTCACCGCCATCTGGATCGCGATCGACGAGAAATTGGCAAAGCCGCACAGGGCGAAGGTGATGATTGCGACCGTCCGCGCCGATAGCCCGGCCTCGGGCTTGCTCAGCTCGATGAACGCGACGAATTCGTTGAGCACGATCTTGGTACCGAACAGCCCGCCTGCGCGCAGCGCCTCGTCCCAGGGCACGCCGATCAGGTACATGACGGGGGCGAAGACATATCCCACGACCTGCTGGAAAGAGAGATCGGGCTGGCCGAACCAGCCGCCGATGCCGCCGAAAATGCCGTTGGCGAGCGCGACCAGCGCGACAAAGGCGAGCACCATAGCGCCGACCGCGACCGCCAGCTTGACGCCGGTCTGCGCGCCCATCGCGGCGGCCATGATGACATTGGCGGGGCGCTCTTCCTCATATTCGACATCGAGCGGCATCACCGCCTCGCTGCTGATATCCGCCGGATCGTCGGGCATGATGATCTTGGCCATCAGGATGCCGCCCGGCGCGGACATGAAGGCCGCGGCGAGCAGATAGTCGATGCGGATGCCCATCGCGGCATAGGCGGCGAGGATCGTGCCGGCAACGCCGGCCATGCCAACGCTCATCACCGTGAACAACTGCGCGGGCTTCAGGGCGGCGAGATAGGGGCGGATGACCAGCGGCGATTCGCTCTGCCCGACAAAGATGTTTGCCGCCGCGCACAGGCTTTCGACCTTGGAGATGCCGATCAGCTTCTCGATGCCGCCGCCGACCCACTGGATCACGCGCTGCATGATACCGAGATAATAGAGGATCGAGACGAGCGCCGAGAAGAAGATGATCACCGGCAGCGCGGCGATGGCAAAGCTGTTGCCGCCGACATCGGGGCTGGCCAGCGGACCGAAGATGAAGTTGGTGCCCGCCTGCGCATAGCCGAGCAGGTTGGAAACGCCGCGCGACATCGCCTGTATCGCGGTGCGACCGGCGGGCACATAGAGCACCAGCACCGCGATGCCGGCCTGCAGCGCAAAGGCGGCGCCGACCACGCGCAGCCGGATGGCGCGGCGATTGTTTGAGAGCAGCAATGCGATCGACAGGATCAGCGCAATGCCTGCCACCCCCAGCAAAATCCGTGTCATGCCCTGCGCCCGTGTCCCGTCTATCGAATTTGAAGATTGTCCCCGATTCTGCCTAGCCACAATGGGGCGACGGGGAAAGCGCGAACTGTCTCGGGGTGCGGCGGGTCGTCAACTGGCCTGCCGCCGTGCCACCTGCCAGCAGCCGGTAACGATCAGCGCCGCGCCTGCCAGCGTCGTCCAGCCGATCGTCTCGTTGAAGATCAGCCAACCGAACAGCGCGCCCCAGATGAACATCGAATATTCGAGCGGCACCAGCGCTTGTGCCTCGGCGCGGGCATAGGCCCAGGAGAGCAGCGAGAGCGACAGGATTGCCAGCATCGCCGCCAGCGTCAGCAGGCCCCAGCCGATCGGCGCGGCCATCGCGGCGTCGCCCGGCATCGCCGCACCGGCAAAGGGCATGGCGAGGCCGAACCAAAAGCCCATGATGACATTCTGCACCAGCACGATTTCCTGCGGGCTAGCGATCTGCGCCTGCTGGCGCTGCAGGATCAGGTTCCAGGCATAGAGCACTGCCGACGCCATGATCGCGGCGATGCCCTGCCACCCGGCCTCGCCCTGGTCGGCGACCGCATCTCCGCCCAGCCAGCCGAGACGGCCGGCGGCGATCACCAGCACCCCGCCAAAGCCGAGCACCGATGCGAGCACCGCGCCGCGCCCGATCCGTTCTTTGAGCAGCACCGCAGCGAGAAACAGCGCGATGATCGGCGCGATGAAGGTGATCGCCACGGTCTCGGCCATCGGCGTGCGTGCCAGCCCCCAGAAGAACAGCACCGCCATGCCTGCCACCACCGTGCCGCGCAGCAGATGCAGCCGCAGCGCCGCGCCGCGCGGCAGCCGCCGGTTGCCCTTCCACCAGAACAACGCGCCTGCCAGCGCCGAACCGATCAGGCAGCGCCAGAACAAGGCCGCGATCACGCCGATATCGATCGTCACCGCCTTCATCGCGCTGTCCATGGCGCCGAAGAACATCATGCCGCCGGCACAGGCGACAAAGGCCAGCAGCGGCGCGCGCGGGGCAACGGTAAGCGGGGCGGGGGTGCTGGCCATGGTGCCGCTATCGGGGTGCGAAGCGGCGCTGTCCAGTGCTGTCGGTCGAAGACCGGCGCTCAGCGGTCCATCTGCGCAAGCGCGGCACGCGTCGCATCGCGATAGGCGGTGCCGTCATGACGGTGCGCGCCGACAAAATGCATGAAGCGGCAATCGGCATCCCAGGGCTCGGCCCAGTAATTGCCGTACTGGCGATAGGGCAGCAGTACGGGATCCGGATCGTTCGCGACCACGAAGCTGGAGGTCACCTGCTCGCTGCCCCATTCGGCCATCGCCGCGTGGCCCAGCAGCCGCGCCATCTCGTCATGGAAGAAGCGCGCGGTCTCGCGCCCGTTGCCGCCGCGCGCGAAGCCGGCAAAGCCTGCGCAGCCGCGGATATAGCCATGGCGCTCGGCGCCCTGGATGCTGGCAAGCGCGCGTTCCATCCGCGACTGGATGTGCCGTGCCTCGCCCGGATTGTCGGGCGCGGGCGGGACATAGTCGGTACAGGTCTTGACGCCGATGTCCCATTCGGGACCGCCAAGCAGGGTAAAGCTGCGATTGGCGGCAATGGCATCCGCCACGACATCGGGACGCCCCAGGGTCACCGTGTCGCTGTCGAGCTGGATGACATAATCGTCGCCGCGCCGGTCGAGGATCGACAGGAACCGCTCCCAGGCACCGCCCGCTGGGAAGCCGTTATGGTCGACATCGGCGATATCGATGATCTCGGGCTTGCCGCAATGCCAGGCGAGCACCGCGCGGTCTTCGGTGGTGAGCGTGCCATCGGACAGGATGACGATGCGCCCCCGCCGCAACTGCCCCCAGAAGGACTTGACCGCCACCAGATAGGGCAGCAGCACCGCCGTCCCCATCATCGAGAAGATGACAAGCCCGTCATTGGCTGGACGGATCGGCGCGGTTTCCAGCACCGGGCGACAAGCCCGATCGTGACGCCAGTTGTCCAGGCGCGTTTGCAGGCGATAGGGCAGAAAGCGGGTCAGCATGGCGGCAGGACCTAGCACGGGCCGGTTAACCGGTGGCAAACACGGTAGGCGCATCGCCCGGCTGCCACGGGGGAAGCCGCAGCATTACGGATGCGAACAGGTCCGAACCGATCAGTCCTGCCAGCCAGCCGTGCATCTGCGGCAGCGGCTGCGCATCGAACCAGGCCTGGTCGGTCGCGGCGAACTGGCGGATGAACGGGAAGAGCGCGATGTCGGCGAGCGTCCGGGTCGATCCGCACAGGAACGCGCTGGCGGCAAGACGCTGTTCGAGCGATTCCAGATGCTCCAGCCCCGCCGTGCGATGCTCGATCGGGTCGCTGCCATGGCGGCCCGGATATTTGTAGCGGTCAAGATGGTGCTTGAACGGGCCGTCGAAGCGCTCGATCAGCTCCGCATCGTCGCCCCGCAGCCAGCCCTCGGGATCGTGCCGCGCCAGCGCCCAGCGCATGATATCGAGGCTCTGGTCGATCACTCGGGTATCGGGAAGCACCAGCACCGGTACCGTGCCCTTGGGCGAGGCGTCGAGCATCGCCTGCGGCTTGGCGCGCAGCAGGATCTCGCGCAGCTCGACACTCCGGCCGCTCACCAGCAGCGCCATGCGCGCGCGCATCGCGAACGGACAGCGTCGGAAGCTGTAGAGGATCGGCAGCGCCGTCATGCCGCAGGTGATCAATCGAGCGAGCGGCCCGCGCGGCCCGCCAGTTCGGTGACATAATGCCAGGCGATCCGGCCAGAGCGCGCGCCGCGCTGCCGCGCCCAGAGCAGCGCTTCCTCGGGGTCGAAATCGAGCCCAAGAGCATCAGCATAACCGGCGATGATCGCGAGATAGGCATTCTGGTCGCAGGCGGGAAAGCCGAGGCTCAGCCCGAACCGGTCGGCGAGCGCCAGCCGATCGTCGACCGCGTCGCGCGGATTGATCGGATCGTCCTGTTCGGCCATCGATCGCTCGACAATAGCGCGGCGGTTCGAGGTAACCGCGAGCCGGGCATTGGCCGGACGCGCCATCGCTCCGCCTTCGAGCAGCGACCGCAGCGAGCGCGCGGCGCTGGCGGCTTCGGGACCGTCAAAGCCGATATCGTCGATGAACACCAGGAAACGGCGCTCGACCGCTCCCAGTGCGGCGAACAAGGCGGGCAGCCCGGTCAGCGCATCGGGCTCGCCCCCGGTCTGGACGAGCGCGAGCGGCGCACCCGAGACCTGCGCATCGGCGACCGCTGCCTTGACCAAAGCCGACTTGCCCATGCCGCGCGATCCCCAGAGCAGCACGTCATGCGCCGCCTGGCCGGCGGCATGGCGGCGGACATTTTCCACGAAGCTCGCCTTTTGCGCGTCGATGCCGCGCAAGCGCTCGAGCGGGACGGCCTTCAGCTCAAGCACGGCCTCGGCCCCGCGCGCGCTCCACACATAGGCCGGGTGCGCGGTCCAGTCCGCCATCTGCACCGGCGGCGGCGCAAGGCGCTCAAGCGCGGCCGCGATGCGGGCTATAAGCTCAGTTTCATCCATGACCGGGTACCCCTACCCGTTTGTCCCGAGCCCTTCAACGCCGCCTCTCGGCGTCGCTCAGGATAAACATGAGCCCTTGGCTCATGTCGAGGGACGTACTCGGTACCGTTCGGGCATACGTCCCTCGACACGCTCGGGACAAACGGCCGTGGAGGTTGCGCTCACCAACCGCTCAAGCCGCCAGCGCCTCGGCGTCGAGCGCGTAGAGCAGGTCCGCACCCGCCATCGCCGCCGCCTTGAGGCCGCTCGCCTCGGGCACCATGCGCTCGAGGTAGAAGCGCGTGGTCACCAGCTTGGCTTTCAGGAACTCGGCATTCCCCTCTGCCGCATCGAGCATCGCCTGCGCGGCGTGGCTCTGCCTGAGCATCAGCCAGCCTGCGGTCATCACGGCCATCATCGTGCAATAGGGATAGCTGCCCGCCAGCCGGTCATCGACATTCGCGCCGACCATATATTCGGTCACTTCCGCGACATCGCCGGCGAGCGAGGCCAGCGCAGGGTGGTTGCCTGCATCGGCCTGGACCTCGGCGATCAGGCCGCGCACGACATCGCCGCCCGCCATGCCGAGCTTGCGCCCGACCAGGTCGGCCGCCTGGATGCCGTTGGTGCCCTCGTAGATCTGCGCGATGCGGATATCGCGATAATATTGCGCCGCACCGGTCTCTTCGACATAGCCCATGCCGCCGTGAATCTGCACGCCGAGCGAGGCGATCTCGCTGCCCAGATCGGTGCCATAGGTCTTGGCGAGCGGGGTCAGCAGATCGACCATCTCGCGCGCGCCGGGCACGCCGAGGTTCGCGCGATCGACTTGGCCCGAGGCATAATAGAGCAGCGCGCGGATCGCCTCGGTCCCCGCCTTCATGCGCAGCAGCATGCGGCGGACATCGGGATGCTCGATGATCGCGACCGGATCGCGCCCTGCGCCTGCGCGCGCCGACTGGACGCGCTCGCGCGCGAACCACAGCGCCTTTTGCGTCGCGCCCTCGGCAATCTGGACGCCCTGCAGCCCGACATTGAGCCGCGCATTGTTCATCATCGTGAACATCGCGCGCATGCCGCCGAATTCGGGGCCGATCAGCTCGCCGATGCTCTCGCCTTCCTCGCCGAACTGCAGCACGCAGGTGGGCGAGGCGTTGATGCCCATCTTGTGCTCGATCGACACGGTCTTGATGCCGTTCGCCTCGCCCGGATTGCCGTCTGCATCGAGCCGGTATTTGGGCACCAGGAACAGCGAGATGCCCTTGGTCCCTGCAGGCGCACCGGGGGTGCGCGCAAGCACCAGATGGATGATGTTGTCGGCCATGTCATGATCGCCGAACGAGATGTAGATCTTCTGCCCGCGGATCGCATAGGTGCCATCCCCGCGCGGCGTCGCGGTCGCGCGCAGGGCGCCGACATCGCTGCCCGCCTGCGGTTCGGTGAGGTTCATCGTGCCGGTCCACTCGCCGGTCGACAGTTTCGGCAGGTACAGCGCCTTCTGTTGATCGCTGCCATGATGGTGCAGCGCCTCGATCGCGCCGACGGTGAGGATCGGGCAGAGCGCGAAGGCCATGTTCGCCGCGCCGAGCGAATCGAGCGCGACGGTGGCGAGAGAAAACGGCAGGCCCTGGCCGCCATGATCGGCGGGCGCGCTCAAGGCACTCCAACCCGCTTCTACATAATGCTGGTAAGCCTCCCGGTAGCCTTCGGGCATCTTCACCGATCCGTCGATCAGCCGCGCACCGACCGTGTCGCCGATCCGGTACAGCGGCGCGAATTCCCCAGCGGCAAATTCGCCCACACCCTCGACGATCGCCTCGACCAGATCGGGCGTCGCCTCGGCAAAGCGCTCATGGCCTGCGAGTTCTTCGATGCCGGTGATCGTCTTCAAGACGAACAGCTGTTCGGTGGTCGGTGCGGTGAAGGTCATGGTCTATTCCCTGCTGTCCCTTGCGTTCGAGCGCTGTATAGGCAGCAACATGCCAGCTTCCAAGCCTTCTGACCCGAGGATTGCGCCCGCCGACGCCGCCGGGATCGCGCGCGCGGCGGCGATGCTGCGCGAGGGCAGGCCCGTCGCACTGCCAACCGAAACGGTCTATGGCCTGGCCGCCGATGCCGCGCGCGCGGATGCCGTAGCGGCCATCTATCGCACCAAGGGCCGGCCTGATTTCAACCCGCTGATCGTGCATGTGCCCGACCTGGACGGCGCACGGGCGATTGCGATTTTTGATGCGCGCGCAGAAAAACTGGCTGCCGCCTTCTGGCCGGGTCCGCTGACGCTGGTTCTGCCGCTGCGGGAAGGGGCGGGAATCGCCCCGGCGGTGACCGCCGGGCTTTCGACCATCGCGCTGCGCTGTCCTGCGCACCCGGTGATGCGCGCGGTGCTGGAGGCAAGCGGGCTGAGGCTCGCCGCGCCGTCCGCCAACCGCTCGGGTGCGATCAGCCCGACCCGGGCGGAGCATGTCGCGGCGAGCCTGGGCGAGGGACTGGACCTGATCGTCGACGGCGGTGCAGCTCGGGCCGGGCTCGAATCGACCATAGTTGCGCTGCGCAACTTGGGCGACGAACCCGCGGGCTGGCAGCTGCTGCGCCCCGGCCCGATCGATCCGGAGGCGATCGCCGCGCTGCTCGGCGAACCGCCGATCCCGCTCGCCGACCAGCGCATCGAGGCCCCCGGCCAGCTCGCCAGCCATTATGCGCCGGGCAAGCCGCTCAGGCTGGGCGCTGTGGCGGCGGATGCGGATGAGTGGCTGATCGGGTTCGGCAATGTGGTGGGCGATGACACGCTCTCGGCGTCAGGCGATCTCGCCGAGGCAGCGGCGAACCTCTACGCCGCGCTCCACCGCGCCGATGCAAGCGACCACGCGCGAATCGCCATCGCGCCGGTCCCGATGGGCGGCATGGGCGACGCGATCAACGACCGGCTGAAACGCGCAGCGGCCTAGGCCAATTGCCATCTGCACCCGTCACCCCTGCGCACGCGGGGGTCCTGCCACTGGGGCGCCGTGCTGAAAAAGCGGGATTCACGCCTTCGCGGGAATGACGATAAAGTCAGAATGCTCCCCCAAACCCCGCACCCACCGGCCAGCCTGGGCCGCGATAGGCGATGACCTTGAACAGCGTCCCCATCTGTTCAGGCGAGACCAGCCGGTCGAGCGCGGTCATGATCTCGTTCGCCTTGGCAGGCTGCCCCTTGGCGAGCACCGCTGCGCGCTGCGCGATGCCCAGCGCCATCAGCCAGTCGCCCTGCCCCACCGGACCATGGCAATCGACATCGCCCGCCAGAGCGATGCGCTTCAGCTGCGGGAAATCTACCAGAGCGGTGAGATCGGCCAGTCCCGGATCGGCGAAGGGATCGACCTTCCGGTGCGCGCGCACCGCCTGCAGCGTGCTTCCCGTCCGGGGCTCGGCATAGCCGTAATCGATGAACAGTGCCGCACCGCCCTGCGCCTTCAGCCGCGCCGCGATCTCGTACGCCATGCCGGCTGCCGCCGGGCTGCTTTCCAGGATCGTGCCCTCGGGGCTGTCGGCGAGCTCCGCCGGGACCACCGAATCCATCGGCCTGGCGCCTGCGACGGGCAGGAAGCGCTCGCCATTGTGCACCACCACCCGCTCGCGCCAGCCATTTTCGGTGCGCACGATCTGCCGCACCGGCAATGCGTCGAGAAATTCGTTGGCGACGATCAGCAGCGGCCCCTCGCGCGGGACGCCGTCCAGCCCGTCATGCCAGGTCGCACCGGGCACGCTCAGCTTCTGCGCCATGCGCAGCGCGGTGCTGCCCTCGATCAGATGCACCTTCGGACGAAAGCCGAACTGCTCCATCGCGCGCAGTGCATCGGCGGCGAGCGTGCCCCTGCCGGGTCCGAATTCGACATAATGGCACAGCGCCGGCTTGCCCGCCTGCTGCCATTGATCGGCCAGCCACAGACCGATCATCTCGCCGAACATCTGGCTGATCTCGGGCGCGGTGATGAAATCGCCGGTGGTGCCGAGCGGATCGGCCCGGTTGTAGTAATGCGCATTGGCCTCGGCCATGTAATGCGCCACGCTGATCGGGCCGGTCGTGCCGATCAGCCGACGGAACACCGCCTCGAGCCCCTGCGGCGCTGCCCCCTCGCCTTCGGTCTCGTCCATCGGTTCAGGCAGTGGCGGGCAGCGGCTTGGCCGTGCGTCCGCGCGAGGAGACCATCAGGTACAGGCCGATCAGGATCATCGGCACGGTCAGCCACTGGCCCATGCTCATTCCCGTCTGTTCGGCAAATTCGATGAGGTGCGCATCGGGATTGCGGAAATATTCGACGATGAAACGCGCGGCGCCATAGCCCGCCAGGAACACTCCGCCCAGAAAGCCTGGACGGTGGCGCACATCGGTCTTCCAGAACAGCACCATCAGCACGAGGCCCAGCACCAGCCCTTCGAGCCCCGCTTCGTACAGCTGGCTGGGATGGCGCGGCAGGCCGTCGGGATCGGTCGGGAAGATGACCGCCCAGGGCACGTCGGTCGGGCGGCCCCAGAGCTCTGCATTGACGAAATTGGCGAGCCGTCCGAAGAGCAGGCCGAGCGGCACGACGCAGCTGACATAATCGCCGACGCGCAGATAGCTTAAGCGGTTGCGCCAGGTCAGGTAGGCGATCGCGAGCAGCACGCCGATCAGCCCGCCATGGAAGGACATGCCGCCCTCCCAGACCTTGAACACCTCGAGCGGGGTCGCGTAGAGATCGGGGCGGTAGAAGGTGACATAGCCCAGCCTGCCGCCCAGAATGATGCCGAGCGTGCAATAGAGCATCAGGTCGTCAGCATGGCGCTGCGCCATCGGCGCGCCGGGCTGTTTGAGCATCTTGCCCATGTACCAATAGCCGATCAGGATGCCGAACAGATAGGCCAGGCTGTACCATTTGAGCTGGAACGACCCGATCTGCAGCGCGACCGGCGACAGGCCCAGCTCCTCGAACCGGATCGCGGACTTGGCGACGGCGGCGCTCGCGCTGGCGGCAATGTTGGCGGCTAGCGCCGAAATGGGCAGGATCAAGGCTTTTCCCCAAGGGTTTTCCCCTTCATAAGGGCAGGCAAGCACAAGCGAAAGAGGAGAGATTTTGATGGCGACCGAGCTGGACCAGATGATGGATGAAGCCATCCAGGCGCTGACCGGCGAAGGAGGGATGCTCCCGCTGACGACATTCGAGAAATACGGCCAGAAACTGCCCATGATCGAGTCGGCCCCGCCTGCGCTGTCGCATTTCTTTGCCTATTTCTGCATGCAGCATGCCGATGCCGAGTTTCTGGTCGATGGCGAGACGCGCCTGACCTTCGGCCAGAGCTATGCCGCCGCGCGCCATGTCGCCGCTGCGCTGGTCGCGGGCCATGGCATCAAGAAGGGCGACCGGGTGGGCATTGCCGCGCGCAACTCGGCCAACTGGATCATCGCCTATATGGGCATATTGATGGCGGGCGGCGTCGCGACGCTCCTGAACGGCTGGTGGCAGGGCCCCGAACTGTGCGCCGGGATCACCGATGTCGATTGCACGCTGGTGCTTGCCGATGATCGCTGCGCAAAGCGGATCGCCGAATGCGGGGCTACCGGCAATGCCCGCGTGGTCGTGATCAGCCATGACGGTCCGCCCGAAAAGGGGCTGGCATCGGTGCTCGAAGCCGGCGGCGATGCCGCCACCGAACTGCCCGAACTGACCGGCGACGATCTTGCGACCATATTGTTCACCTCGGGTTCGACCGGCCAGTCCAAGGGGGCCTATTCCGACCATCGCGGCGTGGTCCAGGGCGTGTTCAGCTATGTCGCGCAGACGCTGATGGCCTTGAACATCGTCACCCGCCAGGGCAAGCCGCCCGAAGGCCAGCCCGCGACGCTGCTCAACGTGCCGCTCTTCCACGTCACCGCCGAGGTGCCGGTGCTGTTGCAGAGCTTCGTCATCGGGCGCAAGCTCGTGTTGATGCCCAAATGGGATGCCGAAGAGGCGATGCGGCTGATCGAGAAGGAGAAGATCAGCTATTTCGTCGGCGTTCCGCTGATGAGCTACGAGATCGCACAGCACCCCAATCGCGACAAGTACGACCTCAAGACCTGCGTCACCTTTGCCGCAGGCGGCGCGCCGCGTCCGGTCGAGCATGTCAAGCGCATCAAGGAGACGATGGACTGGGCCTTCCCGATCCTGGGCTATGGCCTCACCGAGACCAACGGCGTGGGCTGCGGCAATTTCAACGAGAATTACATGGCCAAGCCCGACAGCACCGGCCAGGCCTCGCGTCCGCTGGTGGACCTTGCGATCCTCGACGATAATGGCCACCCGCTGCCCCAGGGCCAGGTGGGCGAGGTCGCGATCCGCTCGGTCGCCAATTTCCTCGGTTACTGGAACAACGAGGCGGCAACGAAGGCCGCGATCATGCCCGATGGCTATTTCCGCACCGGCGACCTCGGCTATCTCGACGCCGACGGCTATCTGTTCATCGTCGACCGCAAGAAGGACATCATCATCCGCGGCGGCGAGAATATCAGCTGTGTCGAGGTGGAATCGGCGATCTACGCGCATCCCGACATTGCCGAGGCGAGCGTGTTCGGCATTCCCGACGAGCGCTTTGGCGAGATCGTCGGCGCGGTCTATGTGGTGCGCGAAGGCGCCAGCCTGAACGACGAGCAGCTCACCGAGTTCCTTGCGGGCCAGCTTGCCGCATTCAAGGTGCCCGCGCGGCTGTGGCAGAGCGCCGAGGCGCTGCCGCGCCTGGGCACCGCCAAGATCGACAAGGTCAGCTTGCGCAAATCCTATCAGGCCGCCGCCAAGGCCGAAGCGGGAGCCGCCACCTGACCTTAACCTTGCGCCTGTATCGCTGCTTGCCATGAACCCCGTTGCCAACCAGCGCGCGATCATCGATCGCCGTGCGCTCGATGCGCGCATTGCCGAGTTCGCCGCCGAACTCGGCGACAAGGCGCGCATGCCCGTCGTCACGATCCTGCGCGAGGCGCTGGCGGCGGGGCGCGCGGAGATCGCCGCGCGGCTGCATGCCAATCCGGCGGCGGGGCACGATTGCGCGGCGGCGCAGTCGTTCCTGATCGACCAGATCGTGCGGCTGATCCACGATTATGTCGTGCGCTTCCAGTACCCGGTCGCCAATCACAGCGCGGGCGAGCATTTCTGCATCGCGGCGGTGGGCGGCTATGGCCGGGGCGAGATGGCCCCGCACAGCGATGTCGACATCGCCTTCCTCACCCCGCTGCGCAAGAACAGCTGGACCGAGCAGGCGATCGAGGCGATGCTCTACATGATGTGGGACCTCGGCCTCAAGGTCGGGCATTCCAGCCGCTCGATCGACGAGATGGTCCGCCAGGCGCGCAGCGACCTCACCATCCGCACCGCATTGCTCGAAGGGCGCTATGTCTGGGGCGATCAGGACATCTATCGCGAGGCCTCGGTGCGCTTCGGGAAGGATGTCGTTACCGGCACCGCGCGCGACTTCGTGGCGCAGAAGCTCGAGGAGCGCGACCAGCGGCACAAGCGCATGGGCGACAGCCGCTATGTCGTCGAACCCAATGTCAAGGACGGCAAGGGCGGCCTGCGCGACCTGCACACGCTCTACTGGATCGGCAAGTATATCCACCAAGTGCGCTCGGCCGCCGAGTTGGTCGATGCCGGCCTGTTGACCATGACCGAATATCGCGGGTTTCGTCGCTCGGCCAATTTCCTCTGGGCGGTGCGCTGCCATCTGCACGACATTACCGGGCGCGCCGAAGACCGGCTCACCTTCGACCTGCAGCGCGAGGTTGCGACGCGGATGCGCTTTGCCGATCGGCCGGGCAAGTCGGCGGTCGAGCGGTTCATGCAGTATTTCTTCCTCAACGCCAAACGCGTCGGTGACCTCACCGGCGTGTTCCTCGCGCAGCTCGACGACCAGTTCGCCGCGCGCGACCGACGCTTCATCCCCTCGATCCTGCGGCGGCGTCCACGCAAGCTTTCGGGCTTCATTCTCGATCGTGGGCGGCTGGCTTTGCCTCGGCCCGATTTCTTCCGCGAAGACCCGGTGCGGCTGATCGAGATCTTCCAGCTTGCCGACCGGCACAAGGTCGAGATCCACCCCAGCGCGATGCGGCAGGCGAGCATGGATGCGCATCTGATCGACCGGCATGTCCGCGCCGATCCGCGCGCCAACTCGCTGTTCATGGACGTGCTGTGCAGCCCGCGCGATCCCGAGCTGGTGCTGCGCTGGATGAACGAGGCAACCGTGTTCGGCCGTTTCGTGCCCGATTTCGGCCGCGTCGTGGCGCAGATGCAGTTCGACATGTATCACCATTATACGGTGGACGAGCATTCGATCCGCGCGATCGGGCTGCTGGCGAAGATCGAGTCGGGCGAGCTCAAGCAGGACCATCCGCTCGCCTATGACGTGATGCAGAAACTGATCAGCCGCCGCGTGCTGTTCGTCGCCACGCTGCTGCACGATATCGCCAAGGGGCGGCGCGGCGACCACAGCGTGCTGGGTGCCGAGGTCGCGATGAAGCTGTGCCCGCGGCTGGGCATGACCGAGGCGGAGACCGAGCAGGTCGCCTGGCTGGTGCGCTATCACCTGCTGATGTCGGCCACCGCGTTCAAGCGCGACCTCACCGATTACAAGACCATCGCCGATTTTGCCGCCATGGTGCAGAGCCCCGAGCGCCTGAAACTGCTGCTGGTGCTGACCGTGGTCGATATCCGCGCGGTGGGTCCGGGCATCTGGAACAGCTGGAAGCGCCAGCTGCTGGGCACACTGTTCGAATCGACCGAGGAGGTGCTGCGGCTGGGCCACAAGCAGCATGGCCGGCGCGAACGCGTGATCGCCAAGCAGGATGCGGCGCGCGCCGCGCTCGGCATCGACGAGGGCCGCTTCGTCCAGCTCGCGCGCAAGCTCGACGATGCATACTGGATCGCCGAGCCCGAGGACATCATCGCACAGAATCTGCAGCTGATCGATGCGCATGACAGCGAACCGCTGACCGTGGCGGCCGAATTCTATCCCGCGCGCGGCGCCACGCTGGTGACGGTAAGCGCGGCGGACCATCCCGGGCTTTTCTACCGCATCGCGGGCGGCATCCATCTTGCCGGCGGCAACATCATCGACGCGCGCATCCACACTCGGCGCGACGGCATGGCGCTCGACAATTTCCTGGTGCAGGACCCGCTGGGCCGTCCGTTCATGGAGGAAAGCCAGATCGCGCGGCTCAAGACCGCGATCGCCGATGCGCTGGCCAACCGCGTCGCGCTGACCCCCCGGCTGATTGCCCGGCCCGTCGCCCGGCCACGCGCCGAGGCCTTCAGCATCGCCCCCAATGTGCTGGTCGACAACAAGGCGTCAAACCGTTTCACCGTGGTCGAGGTCAACGCGCTCGACCGGCCGGCGCTGCTCAACCGCCTCGCCTTTGCGCTGTTCGACCTGAAATGCATCGTCCATTCGGCGCATGTCGCGACCTATGGCGAACGCGCGGTCGACACCTTCTATGTCACCGATCTGCTGGGCGACAAGATCGACAGCAAGTCGCGGCTGAAGACGCTGGAAAAACGGCTGCTGGCTGCCGCCTCGCCCGACAGCGAGCAGGCGGTCGCCGCCTAGATTTTCCCGGTGAGGATCGCCCAGCCGGCAAGGCCGTTCATGCCAGTATAGACGATATAGGCAGGCAGCGCGATCGTGTAGCCCAGTGCCGCGAAGCTGAGCGCCGACAGCAGGATCAGATATTCGAGCATGTAGCTGCCATAGCCGCGCATGAAGCCCTGGAACAGCGCGCGCATCTGCACGGCCATGGGGTGCGCCGATTCCATCGTCGCGCGGTGGAGCGCAAAGTTGATGATGCCGCAAAAGACGATGAGAATGGTTGCCATGGCGTTAAACTAACGCCAATCGCACCCGCCATGAAAGCCCTGAATTGCGGCTGGACGATTTCGGGACGCCCCGCCCGCGAAGCGTTAAATCGCGAGGCGGATAATCTCGGCGCCGGGCTGTTCCCTGGCCAGCCGGAAGACGGGCACTTCGCCGACACCCTTGAGCGTGATCTTTTCGGGCAGCTCGAAATGGCGGTCGCCGCGCCCGCGCAGCCAGGTGGTCTCGGACACCGCAATGCCATCGGGATGCGCGGTGCCCTCGATCCGGGCGGCGATGTTCATCGTCTCGCCCCAATAGTCATAGGCCATGCGCGTCTCGCCGATCACACCGCCGACCACCGGGCCGGTATGGATGCCGACGCGGATGTGCAGGTCGATGCCGGTCGCGGCGCGCAGGGCGGGAAGCCCGGCGATGACCGCCTCGCCGAAGCGGATCGCGGCATCGGCGCTGTTGTGCGACGGGCTGTTGCCGCCGCTGATTGCGAGATACGCGTCGCCGATGGTCTTGACCTTTTCCACCCCGGTCTCGGCCGCGCACTTGTCGGCGAGCAGGAAGAAGGCGTTGAGCAGATCGACCAGATGCCCCGGCGAAATCCGCCGTGACAGGTCGGAAAAGCCGCAAATGTCGATGAACACCACCGAGACATCGGGATAGGCATCGGCCACCACCTGTCCAGCCTTAAGCCGTTCGGCCACCGCAGGCGGCAGCACGTTGAACAGCAGTTCCTCGGTCTTGGCCTTTTCCGCCGAGAGCGCATCGGACAGCAGGAAGCTCTGCCGGTGCGCCTGGCCGACCGACCAGTTGAGCAGCACCATCACCGACGCGCTGGTGATATAGGTCATCGTGCCATAGATTACCGGCACGATCGAGCTGCCGGTTTCGACCATCACGGTGAAATACACCGCCGCATGCGAGGCCAGCCAGGCCGCGAACCAGCGTGTCTGCCCAGCAAAGGCGATCGCGGCAAAGGCCATGACGATCAGGCCGTTGATCGCGATCGGGGCATGCAGTTGCACATGCTCGCGGTGCATTTCCTCAAACAGCAGCGCGTTTTCCGCCATGATGAGAAAGGCAATGCCCAATAGGCTGGCAAAGTCGATGATCGGCTTGCCCGCATAGCCGCGCCAGAAGGTCGCCCCGGCAAAGCCCGCCAGGATCGCGAGCGTCGGCAGCAGCAACACCGAGAATTTGAGCTCGTCGGCGCGCGAGAAATAGAGCGGATTGACCAGCGCATAGCCGATCAGCATCGCCGCGAGAAAGCCCGCAAACAGCCGCATGTGGACCACGCGCGCCTGGCGTTCGCCGGTGACGAAGCGCGCTTCGAGCGCGGAATCAAGAAAGCGCCCGGTGCCCGAGCGCGCTATTTCCAGCCTGTTTGCGTCCTGCTGCATCATGGGTCCCTCTGCCCTGGCGGCCCGGCCATCGCCCTTCCGATTAACATCGAGGAATTGACAAAGCTGTAACGGGCTCGGAATTTCGGCTGCAACGACACGAAGGGGAGGATGATTTGACCGATTTCGACAGCTGGCGCGCGCGCTCGCCTTTTTACGACGACAGCCATGAGGCGCTGGCGCAATCGGTCCGCCGCTTCGTCGCGCGCGAGATCGCGCCGCATATCGATCAATGGGAGGCCGATGGCGAGCTGCCGCGCGAGCTGCACCGCAAGGCAGCCGAGGCCGGCATCCTCGGCCTGCGCTACCCCGAACAATATGGCGGGCATTCGGACGGCTTCGATATCTTCCATGGCCTCACCCAGACCGAGGAGCTGGCGGCCGTCGGCGCCGGTGGGCTTTCGGCCTCGCTGATGACGCACGGCATCGGCCTGCCGCCGGTGCTGGCGCTGGGCAGCGAGGCGCTGAAGCAGCGCGTCGCCCCGCCGGTGCTCCAGGGCGAGAAAATCATCGCACTCGGCATTACCGAGCCTTCGGGCGGCTCGGACGTCGCCAATCTCAAGACCCGCGCCGAGCGCGTGGGCGACCATTATGTCGTCAACGGCTCCAAGATGTTCATCACCTCAGGGATGCGCGCCGACTGGCTGACCTGCGCGGTGCGCACCGGAGGTGCTGGCGCGGGCGGCATATCGCTGCTGCTGATCGAGATGGACGCGCCCGGCGTCACTCGCACCCGGCTCGACAAGATGGGCTGGCGCTGCTCGGACACCGCCGCCATCTATTTCGAGGATGTGAAGGTACCGTCGGAGAACCTGATCGGGCCGGAAAATGGCGGCTTCATCGGCATCATGCGCAATTTCAACAGCGAGCGGCTTGGCATGGCGATGGGCTGCTGCGCCTATGCGCGGGTGTGCCTGAAGGAAGCGGCGGAATGGGCGCAGAGCCGCGAGACCTTCGGCAAGCCGCTGGTCAAGCACCAGTCGATCCGCATCAAGCTGGCCGACATGGCGCGCCGCATCGCCGCGACTCAGGCCTGGGTCGATCAGTGCGCCTGGGCGGTCGAGAACGGCCGCGACCAGCCGGCGGATTTCGCGATGCTCAAGGTGCAGGCGACGCAGATGCTCGAGCATGTCGCGCGCGAGGCCGCGCAGATCCTGGGCGGGGCGAGCTATATCACCGGATCGAAGGTCGAGCGCATCTATCGCGAGGTCCGCGTCAACGCAATCGGCGGCGGATCGGAGGAGATCATGCTCGACCTCGCCGGACGGCAGCTGTTCGGCGGGAAATGATCGGAAATGGAGGGGGTTGGGGATCAACCTGCTCCATAACCGAGCGGCAAGCGCTGGTGAAATTGGCCCGAAATGCGTCCAATAGCATCTCCTTGGGGCAGGTGGCGCTATGGCCGTATTTTCCGATCAGAGTTTGATCGCGCGAACCTATTACGAAACCATGCGCGGACGTTTCGCAGCCTATTATCCACCCGAAACCTCGGGCGAGGTCGAAATGAATCCTGTCCGCATGCAGAAGGCGGAAATGGCCAGGATCATCACCCAGGAATTCGAGGACCTGGATCCCTTGAAAGGGGCAAATCCATCCCTGGGTCAGTTGTTCAAGATCGAGATCGACTTGCTGTCCCTGATCCCGGAAGTCGCCCTTCGAGAGCAGTTCTGGACTATCGAGAACCGTTTCAGGCGGGTGGTCCCCGGCAGCATGGCGGACGCATTCATCGACAGCCTCGAAGATGACCGGCCTGCAAACGCTGGTGGGGAGGTGCTGCTTCAGCGCGCACGCGCTTTGCTCGGCGTGATCCACAGCAATTACGAAGTCAATTTCAACCGTGAACTTCTAATCCGGCGCTTGATGTTCATCGTGTCGGCGCTTGCCTTGGTCCTCATCGCCATCTCCGCTGCGACCGCGACTGCTGTCGTTCCCCGGATAGCCCAGCAAGCCTTGCTGCTGATTACCATCGTCGGGATGGCGGGAGGCATGATCTCCACCATACAGCGGCTGCAGAAGGCGACGTCTCGCGACGCCATGGTGGATGACGGCATCTTCGAACTGATCAGCCTGCGCGTAGGATGGCTCAGCATCATCATGTCTATCGGCATTGGCGGGATCTCGGCGCTGTTCGTCTATGCTCTGATCTCAGCCGGGCTGCTCGACACGCTAATCCCGCAATTGGCCGGTATGCCAACCGACCAGAATGTGCTGCCTCCGGTTTGCGTGCTAGGCAAGAACTGCTCCCATTGGGCGGATCAAACCTATCAGGCACTTGGCCTTTCCACCCGTGCCGACCTGTTCAAGCTCATGGTCTATGCCTTTGTGGCAGGATTTGCAGAGAGATTCGTGCCCGATGCCATCAACAAGCTGGCAAAGAGCGCGTTTCCGCCGACGACATTGCCGATCGGCTGACATCCTATGACCCAGCGCACTGCGCGTAGGACTCCCTGAAACTACAGGATGATGCTATCAGGCGACTCGCCTGCATGTCCTTGTTTTACCGGGAGTCCATCATGCCCTTGCCCGCGCGTCGTTCCGCCGTGTTCAGCCTGTCCGTCGCCGCGATCGCGGTCCTGGTCGCCAGCCCGGTCAGCAGCCAGCAGGCAGCCAGCCCCATCGCGCGATACGACATGGATGTCGGCACCGTCACGGGCCTCGCCGCAATGGGCAGCGGCATGGGCGCAGGGCTTTCGATGATGTTCGGCGGCGGCGGCAACAAGCAGGCGCACGAGCTGATCCTGCGGCTGGGTTCTTCCAGCGCTCCAGCGGGCGGCGCGCCCAAGGCCGATCATTTCATGCCCGCCGTCGCCAAGCTTGGCGCATCGGTCCCGCTGGTCAGCCCCAAGCCGGGAACGCGCACCGATGTGCCCGAGCAATTGCCCAAGGACTTCCAGCGCCCCAAGGGCCGTCTGCTGATCTATTGGGGCTGCGGCGCCAAGGCAGGTCCCGGCCAGCCGGTGGTGATCGATTTCGCCAAGCTGACGGCGGGCCAGGTGCCGCCCGACCTGTTCGCAGGCGCGATGCCGGTCGACCGCAGCGTCACCGCGGGCAACAGCCGCACCTATGGCGAATGGCCCAATGCCGAAACGCGCAAGCTGCTGAGCAGTGACAGCTCGCTGCTCGGCGAGCATCGCGTCGCGGGCAATTTTTCGCCCGAGATCAAGTTCGCGCTGGCGCAGGATTTCATGCCCGCGATCACCGGCAAGTCCTCGCCGCTGGCAGGGGGCGCGACGCAGATCAGCTGGAACAGCGTCGCCAATGCCACCGGCTATTATGCCTGGGTGATGACCGCCAAGGCGAACAGCAAGGGCGAGTTCCAGGACATGGTCTGGTGGTCGTCCTCGGCCTCGCGCCAGTTCGGCGGCGCCTTGTGGGACTGGATCGCGCCTGCGCAGGTGGCGAAGCTGATCCAGCAGCAGGTCGTCATGCCGCCATCGCAGACCAGTTGCACCGTGCCCGCCGAGGTGACCGCAGCGGGCGGCGAGTTCGCGCTGGGCAACCTCTATGCCTATGGGCCTGAGGCGAATTTCGCCTATCCGCCGCGTCCCGCCAATGCGAAGACGCCGTGGAAGCCCGAATGGACGGCACGCGTGCGCTATCGCTCCAACTCGATGTGGCTGCTCAACGGCCCGGACATGGACGCGATGATGCGCGGCGGCGACAGCAGCGAAGCCGAACCGCCGAAGAAAAAGAAAAAGTGCAAGGGTGGCCTTGGCGGGCTGCTCGGCGCGGTGGTCACCGGCGAGGGCTGCTAACCCGGCTTGGAGCGCGCCCGTGTTCCTGCTATGTTCCAGCTGCGACCTCGAGTCGGAACAAAGGGGATGAAGCCATGAGCGAGTTGATATTCTACACCAACCCTATGTCGCGCGGGCAGATCGCCCGCTGGATGCTGGAAGAGTTG
Source organism: Blastomonas ursincola (assembly GCF_013607875.1). Classification (GTDB taxonomy): domain Bacteria; phylum Pseudomonadota; class Alphaproteobacteria; order Sphingomonadales; family Sphingomonadaceae; genus Blastomonas; species Blastomonas ursincola. Next base: position 348,258 of record NZ_VDES01000002.1, on the reverse strand, counting down.
GGCGCGCCGTACGAGCAGCGCATCGTGCAATACGGGCCCGAGATGAAGGGGCCGGATTACCGGGCGATCAACCCGATGGGCAAGGTCCCCGCGATTGTCCACGATGGCAAGGTCATCACCGAATGCGCCGCGATCTGCGCCTATCTGGCCGAGGCCTTTCCCGAGGCCGGGCTGGCGCCGACGGCCGAGGAGCGCGCGGATTATTATCGCTGGATGTTCTTCGGCGCGGGACCGCTTGAACAGGCGATCATCAACCATGCGATGAAATGGGAGAGCCCCGAGGACAAGCAGGCGATGCTCGGCTATGGCAGCTACGAGCTTGCCGTCGAGACTCTCGCCGGGTGGCTGGCGGATCGCGACTATGTCTGCGGCGACCGGTTTACCGCAGCCGATGTCTATGTCGGCGCGCAGGTCGACTGGGGCCAGGCGTTCGGGACGCTTCCCCCTCATCCGGTATTCGCCGCCTATGCCGAACGGTTGCGCGCGCGCCCGGCCTATCAGCGGGGCAAGGCGATCGACAACGAACTGATCGCCAAGGCCAAGGCCGAAGCCGAAGGAGCCAGCGCATGACCCGGCAGGAAGGCGGATGCCATTGCGGCGCGGTGCGCTTTGCCGTCGACGCCCCGGGCGAGCAGGACGAACCGGCACGCACCGCCTTGTGCCATTGCACCGATTGCCGCCGCTGCGCCGGAGCACCTGCCGTCGGCTGGACCGCGGTGGCGAGCACGACCTTTCACCTGCTGAAGGGCACGCCTGCCGTCTATCATTCGTCCGAGACTGCCGAGCGCAGCTTCTGTCCGAATTGCGGAACGGGGCTGTTCTACGTCAACGAGGCGGTGCTGCCTGGCCTGGTCGATATTCAGACCGCGACCTTCGACGATCCCGATGCCTTTCCGGCGATGGCGCATATCCAGACGGCCGACCGCATCGGCTGGATGAAAAGCGCGCACGAACTGCCCGAATTCGAGCGGTTTCCGGAAGGGTAAATTCCTCCCCGAGCTTGTCTCGGGGAGGGGGACCGCCGACCGCAGGTCGGTGGTGGAGGGGAAGCGGGTTCGCGCTTCCCTTCGAAATGGGCTCTATCCCGCCGCCCCTCCCCGAGACAAGCTCGGGGAGGATTGGAAACTTACCCCGTCGGGCCGAACACCTTGGGCGCGCCGGTGCCTGCCTTGCGGTCCTTGTCGCTGGCGGTAATCGCCTCGAGAATCTGCGGATTGCGAAAATCGCCATTGGCATAATCGCGCGCCGACTGGCCCGCGATCGTGTCCTGCTTGTCCGGGTTTGCACCGTTCTTGAGCAGCAGCCGGACCATGGCGAGGTCGCGCAGCTGCACCGCGCGGATCAGCGCGGTCTCACCCGAATTGTTGGTGGCATCGACCTGGGCCTTGCGGCCAAGCAGCGTTTCGGCACCGTCCACAAAGCGCAGGTTGGTTGCCAGCATCAGCGGCGTCACCCCGTTCTTGTCGCGCGCATTGGGGTTCGCCCCGCGCTGGAGCAGAAAACCCATCCAGGTAAGGTCGCGTCGCGCGGTGACGATGTGCAGCGCGGTCTCGCCGCTGGTAATGTCCTTGGTGTTGACGATGGTGCTGCCCGGCTCGTTGAGCATCTGCGTCGCCTTGTCGCCATCGCGCTCGCGCACCGCCTTGAGGAAATTGTAGCTGTCCGAAAACTGGGCCTGGGCAGCAACGGGGAAGAGCAGCGCAAAGGCCAGAACTGCCGACCACAGGCGCGAAAAACGGTTCATTCGGGGTGTCACAGGGTCCATGATCCTTGATATGCTGGCATCGGGAACGCGGCCAGTGGAGCTGCCGACCGCAATGCCCCCTTGAAAGCGCCTGCATAGCAGAGCAGAGACGAACCTGTCATGAACAAATCCCTTTTTCCCGCCCTCGCCGCCGCGCTCGCCCTGGTGCTTCCGCTGTCCCTGACCGCGTGCGACAGCACTGCTACCAAGCCCGAAGCCCCGCTCGAGGGCGCGAAGATCGGCGGGCCGTTCACGCTCACCGACCAGGACGGCAAGCCGGTGAAAGACACCGATTTCGCCGGCAAGTTCCGCATCATCTATTTCGGCTACAGCTATTGCCCCGATGTGTGCCCGGTCGACCTGCAGAAGGTCGCCGCCGGTTTCGCGAAGTTCGAAAAGGACCAGCCCGAGCGCGCCAAGCAGATCCAGCCGATCTTCATCACCATCGATCCCGAGCGCGATACGCCTGCGGTGCTCAAGCAGTATGTCGGCGCCTTTCACCCGCGGCTGATCGGCCTCACCGGCACCCCTGAGCAGATCAAGGCGGTCGCGGACGCGTATCTCGTCATGTACAAGGCGCAGAAGCCCGCCGGCGCGGACCCCAAGGCCTATCTGGTCGACCACAGCCGCCAGGCCTATCTCATGGGCAAGCAGGGCGAGCCGATTGCATTGCTGCCCTATGACGAAGATCCGCAAGCGATCGCCGCCGAAATCGACAAATGGACCAGCTGACCCCGTTCTGGGAGCAGCCGCTGGCGAGCCTCGACCGCGCGCAATGGGAGGCCTTGTGCGACGGTTGCGGCAAATGCTGCCTTCACAAGGTGGAGGATGAGGATACGGGGCATATCTACCCCACCAATGTCGCCTGCCGCCTGCTCGACACGCGCACCGCGCGCTGTTCCGACTACCGTCACCGCCGCGCGCTGGTGCCCGATTGCCTGCGGCTGACCCAAGGCAATGTCGGCTCGATCGCCTGGTTGCCCTCGACCTGCGCCTATCGCCTGCGCGCCGACGGCCTGCCGTTGCCCGATTGGCACCATCTGAAGACCGGAAGCCTGGCGGCGATGCACGCGGGCGGCCATTCGGTGATCGGCCGGGTGATTTCCGAGGTGCATGCAGGCCCCATCGAGAACCATATCATCGAGGAAGAACTGTGAGGGCGAGCGGCCGATGCCGATAGCCCGCCTTCTGCTGCGCAGACCCGACGCGCCCGAAGCCCCGCAGCGGCTGACGATCAACGGCCGCGATTATGCGCTCGTCATCCGCCGCCATCCGCGTGCGCGTACGATCCGGCTGCGCACCGATCCGGCCAAGGGCGCGCTGCTGCTGACCTTGCCGCGCCACGCGCGGCTCGGCGAGGGGCTCGCCTTCGCCCGCACCCAGGTCGATTGGATCGAGGCGAGCTTCGCGCACGCCGGCACCGCGACGCCGATCGAACCGGGCGCGGTCCTTCCCTTTCGGGGGACACCGCACCGGATCGACTGGGAGGCCGCGCATGGCCGCACGGTGGTCGCCGCCGATGGCGTCATCCGGCTGGGCGGCGCGCGCGATTCGGTCGAACCGCGCCTCACCCGCTGGCTCAAGGCCGAGGCCAAGAGGCTCTGCGCCGCCGATCTTGCCGATTATTGCGCCCGCGCGGGCGTCGCGACACCATCGCTTGCCCTGAGCAGCGCCGCGCGCCGCTGGGGGAGCTGCTCGGCCAATGGCACGATCCGCATCAACTGGCGGCTGATCCTCGCGCCGGACCTGGTCCGCCGCTCGGTCGTCGCGCACGAGGTCGCGCACCTCAAGCACATGAACCACAGCCCCGACTTCTACGCCTGGCTCGACCACCTGTTCGAAGGCGACCGCAAGTCCGCCGACCGCTGGCTGAAAGCGCACGGACGCGGGCTGTATCTGGTGGGCGGGGGTTGAGACCGCGACTTTTCGCGACCATCGGCGCACAGATCCCTCGACTTCGCACGGGAACTCGGACCCTTGACGGGGCACCTTACCCCTTCCGTTTTTCCCGAGCGACGCCGAGGGACGGCACGTTTCCAGGATGATGCCGCCGCAGCTAGCCTGGCGACTCATCCTCGCGCCAGTCGCGCGATGTGTGGATGACGCGCAGGATGGCCACTGTCCGGCCATTGTCTGCCAGGGTATAGGCAATGATATAGGGAAACCGCTGCACCGATTTTTCGTACGTGCCGATGATCCGGCCCGGATGGCCGGTGGAAAATTCTCCCAATTGCTCGCCAGTCCTGTGAATGGCACGGCCCACTCTTTCCGCCGCGTCCGGATCATCATCGGCAAAATAACGGATCGCCGCGAGATAATCGGCCCTCGCGCGTTCTGACCAGACCACCCGCCGCATCAGCGCTTTGTTCTGGCCTCGCGAGCTTGCGCGATAATGGCCTCGGCCTCTGCGACGACCTGTTCATGCGGGACGACGCGGCCGGCATCCACATCGGCCAGGCCCTGCTGGATGCCTTCGATAATCTCAAGCTCCCGATCCACATAAGCCGACAGTGCAGCCGCGGCGAGATAGGAGCGGCTGCGGTCGGTACCCTTGGCCAGGCGAGAGAGCTTGTCGCTGACGTCCAGTGGCAACCGGATCGTCATGGTTGTGCTACTCATGAGTCCCCTCGTGTGTTCAATTGTACACAAGCTAGCACAACCATGGGTCGATCACAATCACACCGTCATCGACGTACCCCTGTAGATCCGCGCTCTGTACCGCGAATCCTGCGCGTCGGGCAGCGGGGCGCCGACCAGCAGGACCGCGCGGGCGAAGCGCTTGAGCTCTTCCTGGTGCTCCACCGCATTGCGCGGTTCTTCGGAGCGGACGCGGCGGGTAAGGTTGATCTGGTTGGTCGGAACATCGTGCACCAGCCGCTCGTTTTCCACCGCCAGTGTCGCGGTGAACGCGTGCAGCGTCGTCTTGACGAAATTGGCGAGCGCGAACGCCGGGCCGCTCTGGCCGAAGGGCACGTCGGGCGAGACCAGCACCAGCTGGCAGCCGTCATAGAGCGAGGCCTTGCGCGAGACGCGGAAATGCTGGGTAAGGTTCTCCTCGCACAGCGTGCGGAATTCCTCGGGCTCGAGCATCGCACCATCCTCGAACAGCCGGTCGGGCAGGCCCGCCATCGGGGTCGAGACGACCGTGGTGGGACGACCGAAATCGGTCAGCGCCTGGTCCATCGCGCTTTCGACATCCGCGCCGCACACGCGCACGGTAACCTTGTCGGCAATCTCCTGGTCGAGCAGGGCAAGGACGCTCGCGCCGCCCGCCTCGCTGCGGGTGAGCAGCACCATCCGCGCGACGCCCAGCCCGCCGATCAGATGGTTGGCGGTCTCGGCGATATAATCGGCCAGATGCTCGCCGATCACCCACACGGTCTTGCCCTTCATCTGCTCGAGCCGCTCCTGCTTGGGGCTGCCGAACATCTCGCGCTCGGTGTACGAGCGTTCGACGCTGAGCCCGCCCGAGGGCATGAAGGTCTCGCCGCTCACCGCGCGGTCGGCAAGGTAGAAGACGGTGGCCTGCGCGACCTCGCTCTCCTTGGGCATCGCGCCCAGGTGCAGCTGCGACAGCACGCCGCGCCCGACCTTGTCCGCCTCCTTGCCGATGCGCTCCTGCGGCAGGTACGGCATGTCGTCGGGCGGCAGGGCCAGCAGCCAGCCGGTGCGGCCCTCGGCGCTCGCGCTGCGCTGCTGCCATTCGTCATGCGCGAGCAGATAGCCCGCCGAGGCGAGCCGCATCAGCAGGCGCCCGGCAATATCGGGGGTGAGCAGATAGCGGTCCCAGGTGCAGATGCCGTCGCCCTCGCGCGCGAGTTCGAGGCACAATAGCCTCAGCGGATCGGGGGTCGAGCGGTCGTGGCTGAGATAGCCGGTATCGTTGCGCGCGAGACGCCCGAGAACATGCGTCACCTCCGCGCCCTCGCGGATCGATTCGATCACCGCGGCATAGATGGCATTGAGCCGCTTGTTCTCGAGGATCAGGCGCGCACGCCGCAGGAACAGGCCGGGCTTGCCACCGGTGCCGGACAAGCGGTCCCCATCGACCGGGCCGGGCGCGATCGCGTTGACCTGGATCTCGGGGCCGAGAAAGCGCGAGAAGCTTTCCACCATCGCGCGCTGCCCGGCCTTGGACACCGCGTAATCGGCGCGGTTGGGATAGGCGACGGCGAGGAACTTCTCGCCGCCGAAATAGCTCGACACGTTGAGGATATAGCCCGAACCCTGCCGCTTCATGATCGGCACGACATAATGCATCAGCAGATAGTTGCTGATGAGGTTCGCGTCCAAGGTCCAGCGCCACATGTCGAGGCTCATGTCGATGACCATGTCCTCTGCGCCTGCGACGCCGGCATTGTTGATCAGATAATCGATGCGCCCGAACTCGGCCATGGTGGCATCAGCGGCGCGGCGCAGCGAATCGAAATCGCTGACATCGACATCGGCCATGATCTTCACCCGGCGCTCGACCCCGGCAAAGCCGACATCCTGCAACTCGCCGACGATGCGTTCGCGCGCGGCCTCGAGCTCGCTGGCGCGGCGCGCGACCATCATGACTTTCGCCCCGGCGAGCGCGAGCAACCGCGCGACCTGGCCGCCGATCCCGGCCGAACCGCCGGTGATCATCGCCACTTTGCCCAGATGCAGCCCGGTGATGTTCTCGGCAAAGCCCAGCATCGCCCGGCGCGCGCCCGTCTCCTCGCCGATATTGGCGGGGAGATAGAGCGAGGTTTCGGTGATCTTCTGTTCCTTGAAGACGATGCGCGTCGCGTGCCCTGCGGCAAAGCGCGTGTTCTCGTCCTCCTCGTTGGTGTAGCGCACGATCTGGTTGCCCCAGGCGGCGCGCTTCTGGCGGCGCTGCGCGAAATCGACGCGCGATTCGTCGCGCCAGATGGTGATGAGCTGCGCGACCGCGGCGGTGAGGATGCGGCCCGCCTTGTTGCCCTTGCCATCGCTGGGCCCCGACATGAACACGAAGCGCGGGTCCTGCATCAGGTCGGTGCATGTCTTCCAGTAGCGGCGCAACGTGCGCGCGACCGCGATGGTGCCGGTGAGCTCGATATCGATCAGCGCATCGACCTCGGCATCGCTTGCTTCGACCAGCGAATTGCCGAAATGGCCTGCGGGTTTGACCGGCAGCACGATCGCGCTGTGGATCGCGCCATGCGCATCCGAATAGGCGCGGATCGCCGCCTCCATCCCGTCGGGCTCGGCGCGGTTGAAGCGCATGATCGTGAGGCCTTCTTCGGCCCCCTGCGCCTTTACCCGCGCCTCGGCCTGCGCGACATCGACCTGGCGCGTCATGCCCAGCAATACGCGCGCACCGCACGCCGCCTGGATCTTGGCCATGTCGAGCGCGTCTTCCCAAGCCTCGCCCGCCGCGATCAGCACGGTGAGCCCTGCGCCGTCCAATGAGCGCATCGACGGTCGCGTCATATAGGTCGAGCGCGAATCCTTGCGCACCTGCATGCCGTGGGTCACGTCGATCTCGTTGCCGTTGAGCGCCGCCGATTCATCGCTGGCGAGGAACAGGCACGCATCGGCAATATCGCCCGGAACCGGCAAGGTCTTCTGTTTCGGCGCATCGCCGATCGCGCGTTCGAGCGTCATCCGGCCCATGAAATGGTTCGCGGTGGTGTTTTCCGGCTCGCCCTGCAGCGCGTCCATCGCCGCGAAGACGGTGCGGATGCGCTCGCTCTCGATCGGACCGGGAAAGACGGTGTTGACGCGGATGCCGTGTGCACCGAGCTCCTTGGCCAGCTCCTGGCTCAGCGCATTCAATGCCGCCTTGGGCACGACATAGGCGGTGCGCCCATAATAGCGGGTGTGCGAGAAGATGGTCGAGATGTTCACGACCGAGCCGCCCACCGGCATGATCGGGGCTGCCGCGCGCGTCAGGTTCCAGCTGACGCCGAGCAGGTTGCGCATCGCATCGGCGACGGTCTCGCTATCGCCATTGGCCTCCATCTCGGCGCGGGTCAGCGGCACATTCTCGAGTGTCTGGCGCGGCCCGGCCGAACCCGCATTGTTGACCAGCACGTCGATCCGGCCGAGCGCCTGCTTGACCTGATCGATCCCGGCGCGCACCGAATCCGGATCGGCACCATCGAGGATCACGGTGAACACCCGCGCTTCCTCCACCCCGGTCTCGTCGAGCAGCGCCTGCTTCGCCGCCGCCAGCCGCTCCGCCGTGCGCCCGGTCATCACCAGGGTCGCGCCCTCGGCGATGAAGCGGCGGATGATCGCGCCGCCCAGATTGCCCGCAGCCCCGGTGACCAGCGCCACCTTGCCCGCCAGCCTGCCGGTCGCCGCCTTGCCGCCCGCCGGGTCCACCTTGGCCCCCTTGCCCTTGCCTGCCGTCATCTCATGTCTCTCCTGCAACGCCGGACCAGGGCGATCGTGGTGCGGTCAATCCCTGGGGAGGGTGGAAGTGCTGGCCCAATATTCGAGCAGCTCGTCGCGGCTGCGCAGGCCCATCGCGGGCAGGGCGTGGTTGACGACATAGGTCGCCCCGGTGTGCCGGTTGTCCCACATCGCCTGATGCGCCTCGGGCAGGCCGTCCCAGTCGACGACCAAGGGCTCGGTGACGCTCAGCAGCCCGCCCGCGATCATATTGTTCATCACCGTCACCTCGTGCGCGTTGCACAGGTGCGTGCCGAAGATGTTGGCAGTCGGCATGATGATGCGGCGCTGCCGGGTCCAGACCTGCGGCGCGTAGAAGGTGTAGCGGCGGCCCGCCATCTCCTCGGCATAGACCACGCGGCCGCCAAAGGGTTTCACCAGCGAGGTCGACACGCCGAGCGAATCCTGCCCGGCGCGCTCGATCACCAGATCGGGCACGCCGCGCGGATTGCCGGGCGATCCCAGGATCTTGCCGATCGCGGTGCCGAAGGGCTTCATCGTGTGCTGCTGATAGCGGCGCACGCCTTCCTTGAACCGCTCGATATCCGCGCGGGCATCGGGCAGGCGTGGCAGGCTGTCGGGCCAGACGAACTCGGCATCGCGACGCTTCAGCCCTTCCAGGCTGATAATGCCCTCGACCGATTCCTCCAGCCCCAAGGATTGCAGGAACTCGCGCTGCCCGTCGGTGGTGGTGACGATCACCGTGCGCGCCTTGTACAGCCGCGCCGCCTCGATCATCTCCAGCCCCAGCGGATCGGCAAGATCACGGCTGCCCGGGCCGTAATAGAGCAGCACCGATTCGCCACCACGCAGCTGCGCGCGCGCCAGCATGTCCGACGGTGCGGCGCTGCCAGGCTTGCCCATGAAGCTGAAATGATAGCCCGAGGATGCCCCGTAAAAGGCGAGCGTGCCATGCTCCTCGAGCAGCTGGAAGCTGCGCGGAAAGGCGCTTTCGCCAGCATGGCTGACGACGAAATCGGCGAGCCTGCCGCCGTTCATGCGGCGATATTCCTCGAGAATGCCTTCGCCTTCGCGCTCCCATGCCCTGGCCGCTTCGGGGTCGTCGGGCACGGGGGTGAAGGCTCCGGCAAAGCGCGGGTCCTTGCGGTTCAAGGCACCGACCGCGCCCTGTTCCCTGACGAAGGCCGCGCGGCTGTCACTCGAGACCATGCCCGTCGCCTTGAGGCCCGACTTGATGCTCGATTTCAGCGCATCAAGCCCGGTGCCGGTGGCCGATCCCTCGACGAAGATCGTCTTGCCCGGCACGATCTGCAGCGTGGTGAACAGGCAGCGGGTGATCGTGCCCAGATTGAGCACATAGCTTCCTGCCTGTTCGAGCGTCAGGTCGGGCGGCACGCGGTGCAGCTGCGGCCCCTGGACGTTGAGGAACTGGGCATGGCTGCCGGTCTTCGTCTCGTATCCCTGGATCGCGAAGCCCGCGAACATCGGGTCGTCGCCCGCTTGCGGTGACAACAGGTCCGAGGTGCCCGAATAGACGACCACCAGGTCGCCGACGCGCAAGCGCCCTTCGGCCTTCACCTCGCTGCCCAATGAGGCGACCAGCGCCAGCCCGCCTGACCCTGTAATCTGGACGTCCTCGTCATGCGCGTCGAAGGGGGAGACGGGAATGCCGGTGAGCGCCCAGATATCGTTGAAATTGACCTCGCTGGTCAGCATGTAGACCAGAGCCTCGTTGGGCTCGGGCGCGACCACGGGCACGATATGCTCGCGCTCGTGGCTGGCGGGCGGGCCAAAACGGGGCGCGCCGGTATCGGGGTCGCGGCTGATGCCGAAGGCGAGCTGCTTGGGCGGGATCGCGGTGACCCCGGGATAGAAGGGCGCGCCGACGGGGAGCAGCTGGCCGTTCGCGATCATCGCCGCCTTGTTCGCCTCATGCTCCTCGTCGATCCACACGCCGTTGCGCCGGACGGGCAGCGGCGGCGATTGCTTGTCCATGAACTGGCGGATGCCGGTCTTGCCGCCTTCGGGATCGATGATCGCCTCGGCAAAATGCTCGCCCTCGCGCTTGAGCCCTGCGGCCATGCCTTGCGTCCAGCCAGTGCGCACCGCATCGAGCGCGCGCCTGCCCGCCTCGCCGCGACCGGCCCAGTCGAGCTGCTTGAGGATGCGTTGGAGAAACGCGTCCTCGAGCACCGCGTCGAGATCGATATGCGCGGCATGCGCCCAGCGCTTGGTCATCGCCTTGCGATCGGCAAAAGCCTTGCCCAGCGTGCTTTCCGCGCCGTGCCGCGCATAATCGCGCACCATCGCGTGCGCCATGCTCAGCACATCGTCGCTGCCATCGGCGATCTGCTCGATCGCGCCCAGCTCGAGCGCTTCCTGCGCTCCGATCGCGCGGCCGCCCAGGATCAGGTCGAGCGCATCGCGCAGGCCATCGGCAGCGCGGCGTTCGGCGAGCAGGCGCGGCAGCCGCTGCGTCCCGCCATAGCCGGGCAGCAGCCTGAGGTTGATCTCGGGCTGGCCAAAGCGCGCCACGGGCTCTGCAATGCGATAATGGCAGGCGAGCGCGAATTCCATCCCGCCGCCCAGCGCCACGCCCTGGATCGCCGCGATGCACGGCTTGCCCATCGTCTCGATCTTCGCGAAGGCCAGCTGCGCATTGTTGGGCAGCACGCCGGCTTCCTCGACGCTGTTCACCTCTTCGAGCATCTGGCGGATGTCCGCGCCCGCAACGAACGAGGCGGTGCCCTGGCCTGTAAACACCACCGCGATCACATCGTCCTTGCGCGCGAGATGCTCGACCACGATGACCAGCTCGTCGATCGCGCGTTCGTTGAGCGCATTGACCGGGGGGTTGGTGACGGTGACCGTCGCCACACGCCGGCCGTCGCCCAGATCGTTGTACTGGATGAGGAAATAGCGATAGCGCTCGAACAGCGCCTGATCCTCGGCGAGCTGCTGCTTGCGCTGCCAGGCGGCGACGGCGGCTTTCAGCGCATCGATGCTCTCGGGATTGCGCAGCGTCGAGGTGTCGCCGATATCGCCGCCCTCTACGATCGCGCGGACCATGCGGCGCATGTACTTGCCCGAGCGCGTCTCGGGAAATTCGGCGACCTCAAGGAAATCCTGCGGCACCGCGACCGCGCCCTTTTCGGTGCGGACTAGGTCGGTGAGGCGGCGGCGGTCGTCCTGGGTGAGCCTGCGCCCGGCAATCGTGGTGACGAACGCGATCGGCGTCGCCCCCTTTTCGCGGTGCGGCGCGCCGACGACCAGCACATTGCCCACCGGCGATCCCGGATCGAGCGTCTTGTCGCGCAGGATCGCGCCCTCGATCTCCTCGGTGCCGATGCGATGGCCCGACACGTTGATGACATCGTCCGACCGGCCATGCAGCGAGAACGAGCCGTCCTCGTGCCGGATCGCGAAATCGCCCTGGGTGTACGCCCAGGTGCCCTTCCACCGGCCCCAATAGGTGCTGGCGTAACGGGCGGCATCCCCGCGCCAGAGCGGGTTGACGCGGATGCCGCCCGCGACCTCTTCGAGAGCAAACTGCTCGGCATCGCCCCAGATGGTGCGGGTGAGATAGGGATAGGGGAGCGCGATGACAATCTCGCCCTTCTCGCCATTTTTCGCGCGCCGCCAGGCGACGCCGCCCGGCTCCTCGCGTTCCAGCCCGAATTCGAGATCGGGCGCGTCGGGGTCTTCGACCCAGACATCGCCGACGATCCAGGGCAGCGGATAGGTGTGCGCGTCGGGACGCAGCGGGAAATCGCCATTGCCGTAGAAATGCGTCCAGGCGATGCCGCCATGCTCGGTCGCCCAGTAGCTGTTGATATACCAGGGGGTGACATGCTCCATCGCGAAGGCCTGGACCGAGGGCGAGGTCGGCTCCGCGCAGAAGGTCGCGACCTTGAGCGAGGACATGTCGTACGCCTGGATGTCCTTCAGATTCTCCGGGTCCTGCATCACGCTCTTCAGGAAGGTGACGCCCGCCTTGAAGATCTGCACCTTGTGCCGCTCGATGATCGAGGCGAAGCGACCCGCATGCGGGAAGACGGGCGAGCCTTCGGTGATGATCGTCGTCACCCGGCACAGCAGCGATCCTGCGATCAGATAGCTCTGCCCGGTGATCCAGCCCGGATCGGCGACGACGAACATGACATCGCCGGGCGCGGCATCGAACGCCACCGGCATGGTCGCGGCGACACCGGCGCAATAGCCGCCATGCACATGCACGACGCCCTTGGGCTTTCCGGTCGAACCCGAGGTATAAATGATGAAATTGGGATATTCGGCATCGACCGGCAGCGGCTTCGACACCGCCCAGATCGCGCGGACGAAATCGGCATCGGGCAGCGCGAGCAAAGCCGCCTCATCGGCGACATCGAGCCCGAGCGCGCGCGCGGCGTCCAGTATCTGCCCGAGCGCGGCTGCAGTCAGGTCATGGCTCCAGTGGTCGCGCTGCGCGTTCCACACCAGGTCGGGCTGCGCGGTATGGCGCACCACCACCACCGCCTCGACGCGCGGCGGCGAATCGACCAGGGCAGACGCGATCGCCATGCGCAGGTTCGCCGCCTGCGCGGCATTGAGCGCCGAGCCCTGCGCCAGATCGTCGAGCGCGCGCCCGACGCCGCGCATCACGTCCGACCGTTCGACCGTGACCTCGCCGTCGAGCAATTCGGTGACCGCATCGGTGATCGCGCCGCGCACCTTGTCATCGGCCTCGTTCGCGGGATCGTTCAGCGCGCCGGCGAGCAGATCCATCGCGGTGCCCACGCCGATGAAATTGTCGAGCGCAGGGTCGGTATAGCTCGTCTTGAACGGCACCATCTGCGCGTTGCGATAGCTGCCATCGGCGGTGATGACGATGCGCGCGCCCGCATCGGCGATGCGATCGGACAGGGTCTTGTCGCTGAACCCACCGAAGACCGGGGTGTAGATGATGCCTGCGCGCTTGGCGCCTTCGGTCCAGTAGATCTGCGCCGGGATCGACGGCATGTTGAGCGCGATGCGGTCGCCCGCCTTCAGGCCCAGACCGGCCAGCGCCAGCGAGCATTTCGCCGCCTCCAGCATCAATTGCTTGCGCGACACGGGAAAGCAGTCGACCGGTCCGCCGCGCCCGTTGTCGCTGGACATGTTCCAGCGGTCGCCCTCGAAGATCAGCGCGGTTTCCGCGCCGTGCCCGGCGAGCACGTGTCGGTCGACCTCGTTGAAGCCGCTATTGGTGAACGCGCCCTCGAACCAACGCCAGTTGGGCGGGTTGTCGGCATTGAGCCCGCGCTCCCAAGGGTTATAGTCGGCCGGCAGGTCGAGACTCAGCGGCGCGCCCGTGGTCGCGTCCCAGCCGGTCCATGCACCGGCATCGCGGTCGAAATAGCCCCAGGTCTGGAGGTCGGGCAGATACCAGCAGATCGACGATCGCGCCTGGTCGCCATGAAAGCCGCCCGGATCGGCGATGCACGCGTTGCGCATGGCGGTCCAGCTGGCCGAATCGGTCAGCGGGTTGGCGCGCGGCGGAACGGCAGGCGATGCCACCATCTGGGGGGCGGTCAGAGGACGGGCCTGGACAGGCAGGTGGGATGGGGGAACGACATGAGTTCGCAGCTCTCCTGCCGTCCCGGTCTATCGCGATTCCCAAATCGCAAATGCCGGATGCGGCGAACGAAACAAATGTCTCCCGTCCTTCGGATAACACAATGTTTCGTGAAGCGGTAGCGCTGATTACCGCGCGCCGATCAGCGCTGGTGCCAGCGCCCCACCGCGCGCGACACCGCCTGCATCAGCTGCATGCGCGCCGGGATGCTCGCCGTGGTCTCGGCGAGCATGACCGCTACGGCATAGCGGGTCCCATCAGGCGCGGTCATGATGCCGACATCGTTATAGCCGGTCGACACCGGGGGCAGATCCTGCCCGGTCCCGGTCTTGTGGAGGAACTGCCAGCCCGCAGGAACCCCCGCTTTCAGCCGATTGGGTCCGCTGCGTGTACGGCCAAGCGTGTCGAGCATCAGCCGCGTGGAGCTCTGCGAGAGCAACTCGCCGCGTGCCAGCCGCGCGAGCGCATCGACAATGCCTTCGGGGCTCGCCCCGTCGATCGGATCGGCGACATAGGCCGACAGCAGATTGCGCCGCCGGTCGAGCGGGACGCGCTCGCGCGCCGCCTGGAAGGCACGCCCGGCCGAGAGTTCCTGCCGCCATTCGACGCCGGCGATCGAGCTCTGCAGCAGGCGCTCGCCAGGACCGAAGCGGATGTTGGCAAGGCCCTTGCGGCGGAGGAAATCCTGCACCGCAGCCGGACCCCCGGCGGTACGCAGCAGCGCATCATTGGCGCTGTTGTCGCTGGCGGTGAGCGCCTCGTTGATCAGCGAGCGCACCGTTTCGCGCACCACGCCCTCGCGCGACACGCGTGCCGCAAGGGGCTGGTGAAACAGGGTCAGGTCATCGGGTGTGATCGTCACCTGCTGATCGAGCGTCAGTTCACCGCGATCGACCTTTTCCAGGACGGTCATCGTTACCCAGAGCTTCGAGACGCTCTGCTGCGGGAACAGCTCGCCGCCGCGCTGGCCCACCACCCAGTCGCCATCGATGCGGCGCACCGCGATGCCGGTCTTGCCGGGAAAGGTGCGCCAGAGCTCCTGCAGTTCATCGCGCAGCCCCTGCGGCACGACATTGGCGGCGCGCGGCGCGAGTGGCGGCGGCACCGGCTGAACGCGCGCGGGCGCAGGCGGCGCGGGGCGCGGCTGCGCAACCTGTTTCGGCGTCGATACGCATGCCGACAAGGCAGCGGTGGCGAGGATCAGGACCAGCGGACGGGCGACCATGCAGGGCTTTCTAGCAGCATCTTCGGGTTGGCGACCATGCGGACTGACAGATGTATCCGCGCTGAAGCGGTCTAGCCACGGGTTCCGCATGCCGGGCCGCTTTTGCGGCGAACCCGGCGTTGGGCGCGATGAGCAGTGCCTTTCCCTCGCTATGGCGCGATAGCAGCACTCTCTCCTCCCCCATCAAGGGGGAGGGCTTTGGGGTCAGGGAACCAGCACCGTATCTTCGGCCACCGGCAGCAGGTCGGGATAATCGCTGTTATAGTGCAGCCCCCGGCTTTCCTTGCGTTCGAGCGCCGAGCGGACGATCAGGTCGGCGACCTCGATCAGGTTGCGCAGCTCGACCAGATCGGGAGTGACGCGGAAATTGCCGTAATATTCCTCGACCTCGCTGCGCAGCAGTTCGATGCGATGCCGCGCCCGCTCCAGCCGCTTGGTGGTGCGCACGATGCCGACATAGTCCCACATGAAGCGGCGGATCTCGCGCCAGTTGTGCTGGACGACGACCTCCTCGTCCGAATCGGTGACGCGGCTCTCGTCCCAGGGCAGGATGGCGGGCGGCGGGCCGAGCTCGTCCCAATGTTCGATAATGTCCTTCGCCGCCGCATCGCCGAAGACGAAGCATTCGAGCAGGCTGTTGGATGCGAGCCGGTTCGCGCCATGCAGCCCCGACTGGCTGACCTCGCCCGCGGCATAGAGCCCCGGCAGGTCGGTGCGGCCGTTGAGATCGATCAGCACGCCGCCGCAGGTATAATGCTGCGCGGGCACCACAGGGATCGGATCGCGGGTGATGTCGATGCCGAGGCCCAGCAGCTTGTCGTAGATCGTCGGGAAATGGCCCTTCACGAATTCGGGCGGCTGGTGGCTGATGTCCAGGTGCACGTAATCGAGGCCCAGCCGCTTGATCTCGTGGTCGATCGCGCGCGCGACGACATCGCGCGGAGCCAGTTCGAGCCGCTCGTCGAAATCGCCCATGAAGCGATAGCCGGTTTCGGGGATCAGCAGGTGCCCGCCCTCGCCGCGCACCGCCTCGGTGATCAGGAAGTTCTTGACGTCGAGATTGTAGAGGCAGGTCGGGTGGAACTGCATGAACTCCATGTTCGAGACGCGCGCGCCCGCGCGCCAGGCCATCGCAATGCCGTCGCCGGTGGCACCCCTGGGCGCGGTCGAGAACAGATAGGTGCGCCCCGCCCCGCCGCTCGCCAGCAGCGTCGCGCGCGCGGTCAGCGCCTCGACATGGCCGGTCGCGCGGTTGAGCGCATAGGCCCCCCATATCCGCTTGTCGCCCGCAGGCGAGACGCGGTGCCGGTCGGCGATCAGGTCGATCGCGACCATGTCGGGCAGCAATGTGATGTTCGGGTTGGCGAGCGCCGCGCGCTCGAGCGCCTGCTGCACCGCCCAGCCGGTGGCATCGTCGACATGCACGATGCGCCTATGGCTGTGCCCGCCCTCGCGCGTCAGGTGCAGGTCGTCGGCATGGTCGCCGCTGCCGCCGTTGCGGTTGAACGGTACGCCGAGATCGACCAGATGCTGGATCGCCGCCGGAGCGTTCTCGACCACGAACTCGACCGTCTCGCGCCGGTTGAGCCCGGCGCCCGCGACCATCGTGTCCTCGATATGGCTTTCGAACGTGTCGCCTTCCTCGAGCACCGCCGCGATGCCACCCTGTGCCCAGGCGGTCGATCCGCCCGAAATGTCACCCTTGGCGAGCACCAGCACCCGGCAGTGCCGCGCAAGGCTGAGCGCCGCGGTGAGCCCCGCCGCGCCCGATCCGATGATCAGGACATCATGCTGCTTGCCCCCCGCCATGGCCTAGGCCGCCGCCTTGGTGAGGTTGAGGAACACGTCTTCCAGGTCCGGCTCGCGGGTCGAGACATCGACAATATCGTATCCGGCGGCGCGCACGCGGGTCATCACCTGGCCGGCATTGAGCCGGTCCTTGCTATAGCCGATTTCGATCACCCGGTCGGTGAGCTTGCTGACCTTGTCGAAATCAGGATCGGAGGGCAGCACGACCACATCCTGGTCGAGCGTCAGCACGATCAGCTTCTCGCGCGCCATGCCGACCAGCTCGGCCGTCGGCTTGTTTGCAATCAATTTGCCATGGTTGATGATCGCGATGCGATCGCACAATTCTTCGGCTTCCTCGAGATAGTGCGTGGTCAGCACGATGGTGACCCCGGCGCGGTTCAATTCGCGGACATAATCCCAGAGCTGCTGGCGCAGATCGATATCGACGCCCGCCGTCGGCTCGTCGAGCACCAGGATCGGCGGCGAGTGCACCATGGCTTTGGCCACGAGCAGCCGCCGCTTCATGCCGCCGGAGAGCGTGCGGGCATAAGCATTGGCCTTGTCCTCCAGCCGCACCGCGCGCAGCAGCTCGGCGGTGCGCCGCTCCGCCTTGGGTACGCCGAACAATCCGGCCTGCAGCTCGAGCGCCTCGGCGGGGGTAAAAAAGGGATCGAACACGATTTCCTGAGGCACGATGCCGATCGAGGCCTTGGCGTTGCGCGGATCGGCATCGATGTCGAAGCCCCAGATGCGCGCCGACCCGGAGGTCTTGCGGACCATGCCCGACAATATGTTAATCAGCGTCGATTTGCCCGCGCCATTGGGGCCGAGCAGGCCGAAAATCTGCCCGCGCGGGACATCGAAGCTGACGCCGTCGAGCGCCAGCTTGTCGGGGGCCTTGCCTGCACCCGCATAGAGCTTGCGCAGATTGTCGATCGATATGGCAGCTTCCGTCACGAAAAGCGGATTAGCCGCACGGGCAACCGAGCGCAAAGGGAAAGGTGCACCTGCCCGTGATGTGTGCAGGTGCAGCACAAATGCTGCCTAAATTTTACGCACCGCTTCGCATGTGCACAAATTTTGAGCGCGCCTGCCTGCCGCGCGGTTAGCGATTCATTAGGAATCGCCCGATTCCAGCATTTGGCACGTGGCTTGCGTAGCTTTGCTGCGGTGACGGGGCCAACCCCGCAATAAAATAACCAATGGGGGCGTAATGAAATTCATCATTGCCATTATCAAACCCTTCCGGCTCGACGAGGTGCGCGAAGCCCTTACCAGCCTGGGCGTCGCGGGCATGACCGTGACCGAAGTCAAGGGCTTCGGCCGCCAGAAGGGCCAGACCGAAATTTATCGCGGTGCCGAATATACCACCAACATGGTCCCCAAGCTGAAGCTGGAGATCGCGGTCAGCGACGATATCGCGCCGCAGGTGGTCGAAACCATTCAGGCAGCCGCCAACACGGATTCCATCGGTGACGGCAAGATCTTCGTTTTCGACCTGGCGGCAGCGACGCGCATCCGCACCGGCGAGACCGGCGACACGGCACTGTAAGGGGAAAGGGGAATGATGAAACCTTTGCACAAGATTGGCGCTGTGGTCGGAACGACAGCGCTTAGCGTATTCACCGCAGCCCAGGCCTGGGCTGCGACCGCCGCCCCGGCTGCAGAAGTGGTCGAAGAGGCCGTCACCGCCGTGGCCGAAGGCCCGATCAAGGCCCCGACCGCCGAGCAGATGGCGGGCATGGTCGACAAGGGCGACACCACCTGGATGCTCGTTTCGGCGGTGCTGGTGCTGATGATGTCGATCCCCGGCCTCGCGCTGTTCTATGGCGGCCTGGTGCGCACCAAGAACATGCTTTCGGTGCTGATGCAGGTGCTGACCATCGTGTCGGTCGCCGCGCTCGTCTGGGTCAGCTGGGGCTACAGCCTCGCCTTCACCAGCGGATCGCCCTATATTGGCGGCCTGTCCAAGGCGTTCCTGGCGGGCGTCGACGGCACCACCTTTGCCGCGACCTTCTCGAACAACGTCTATATTCCCGAGCTGGCCTTCGTGGTGTTCCAGATGACCTTCGCATGCATCACGCCGGCGCTGATCGTCGGGGCCTTTGCCGAGCGCGTGAAGTTCACCCCGCTGATCATCTTCACGGTGCTGTGGCTGACGCTCGCCTATTTCCCGGTCGCGCACATGGTGTGGTACTGGGCTGGACCGGACTTCCTGCCTGACGCGCCGACCGACACCGGTCTGCTCTGGGGCATGGGTGCGCTCGACTTCGCCGGTGGCACCGTGGTGCACATCAATGCCGGTATCGCAGGGCTCGTCGGCTGCCTCGTGATCGGCAAGCGCCTGGGCTACCGCACCGAGAACATGCCGCCGCATTCGCTGGTGATGACCATGATCGGTGCCTCGCTGCTGTGGGTGGGCTGGTTCGGCTTCAACGCCGGCTCCAACCTGGAAGCCAATGGCGTCACCGCCGTCGCCTTCATCAACACCTTCGTCGCCACTGCCGCCGCCACCGTCGCCTGGGCCGTGATCGAACAGATCGTCCACAAAAAGCCCTCGTTGCTGGGCGCTGCCACCGGTGCGGTTGCAGGCCTCGTCGCCATCACCCCGGCTTCGGGTCTGGCCGCGCCGATGACCTCGATCCTGCTCGGCTTCGCCGCCTCGATCGTCTGCTTCTTCTTCGTCACCACGGTGAAGAACAAGCTCGGCTATGACGACTCGCTCGATGTGTTCGGCGTGCACTGTGTCGGCGGCATCATCGGCGCGATCGGCACCGGCATCGTCGCCGACCCGGCGCTCGGTGGCCAGGGCTTCTTCGACTACACCGTCTTCCCGGCAGGCGTGGGCGAATATGACATGGCCGCACAGGTCATCACCCAGATCAAGGCGGTGGGCATCACCATCCTCTGGTCGGGCCTGGTCTCCGCCGTGCTCTTCTACGCACTCAAGTTCACCATCGGTCTGCGTCCCTCCGAAGAGGTCGAGCAGGCCGGGCTCGACATCTCCGAACATGGAGAGCGCGCCTATAACTACTGATTTCACGAGTTTGGTCTGCGGCGGGAACAGCTAGCACCCGGCGCAGACCTCCAGAGGTTCCTCCTGCGAACTGACAACTCAAGGCCGGGATGGCAACATCCCGGCCGTTTTTTTGCGTTCGTCGCCAAGGCCTTGCCGATGGCTCGCGGCGCCTTATCGGTTTCAGATCGAAACCCTATTGACAAAGCTGTCAGCAAGGTGAGACCTTCCGTCCGACAGATCGCGAGAACGCGGCACCTGCGGGGACTTCGCAAGCCCCGGTCCCGGACGACATTGCACCGGACCCTGTCGGGCCGGGTTGCATCGAAGGAGAGAGCCATGGCCACCGTTTTGAAAGAACCCGGCGCCGCGCTGAATTACGACATGAGCGATGCCAGCTGGTATGTCGAAGACCGCTGGCAGGAGCCGTTCCGCCAGATGCGCGAGCTCGATCCGATCCACTGGACCGAAAACGGCATGTTCGGCAATTTCTGGAACGTCACCAGCCACAAGGCGATCCAGCATGTCGAGGCCCTGCCCGAGATCTTCTCCTCGTCCTACGAACATGGCGGCATCACGCTGGCCGACCGGATCGATGACGGCACCGAGCTGGTGATGCCGATGTTCATCGCGATGGACCGGCCCAAGCATACCGGCCAGCGCCGAACCGTCGCGCCCGCCTTCACCCCGACCGAGATGAAGCGCATGTCGGACGACATCCGCCGCCGCACCGCCGAGATTCTCGACGGCCTGCCCTGGGACCAGCCGTTCGACTGGGTCGACAAGGTCTCGATCGAGCTGACCACGCAGATGCTCGCGATCCTGTTCGACTTTCCCTGGGAGGACCGCCGCAAGCTCACCGAATGGTCCGACTGGGCGGGCGATATCGAGCTCGTGCACAGCGAGGAGCTGCGCCAGGAGCGGCTCAAGCACCTTTACGAGATGGGCGCCTATTTCAAGAAGCTGTGGGATGCCAAGATCAACGCCGAGCCCACGCCCGACCTCATCTCGATGATGATCCATTCGGACGCGATGAGCGAGATGGACGAGTTCGAGTTCATGGGGAACCTCATCCTGCTGATCGTCGGCGGTAACGACACGACGCGCAATTCGATGTCGGGGCTGGTCTATGGCCTGCAGCAATTCCCCGACCAGCGCGAGAAGCTCGAGCAGAATCCCGAACTGATCCCCAATGCGGTGCAGGAAATCATCCGCTGGCAGACCCCGCTCGCGCATATGCGCCGCACCGCGCTCGAGGATTACGACCTGTTCGGCAAGACCATCAAGAAGGGCGACAAGCTCGCCTTGTGGTACATTTCGGGCAATCGCGACGAGAGCGTGTTCGAGGATGCCGACAAGATCATCGTCGATCGCGAGAATGCGCGGCGACACCTCGCGTTCGGCTATGGCATTCACCGCTGCGTCGGCGCGCGCCTTGCCGAACTGCAGATCGCCATCCTGCTCGAGGAAATGGCCAAGCGCCGGATGCGGGTGAACGTGCTCGAGGAGCCGGTGCGCGTGCGCGCCTGTTTCGTCCACGGCTATCGCTCGATGCAGGTGTCCTTAAGCAAATATTGAAGCCGCGTTGGCGGCGCGCGCGTAACTATGGCATCCTGACCGGCGTAACGGGCCGGACGATGACACGGGGACGTGACGATGCAACGACGCGAATTTCTGAACGCCGGACTGCTCGGGGCCGCCGGCCTCGGGCTGTTCGGTCTTGCGAACTTCTCCTTCGGCGCTGCCACCGCGCGCGCCAAGGGCAAGTTCGAGATCACCAAGACCGATGCGCAGTGGAAGCAGCAGCTGACAGCGGATCAATATTATGTGCTTCGCCAGGAAGGGACCGAACGGCCCTTCACCAGCCCGCTGAACAAGGAAAAGCGCGCAGGCACCTTCCTGTGCGCCGGATGCCAGCTGCCGCTGTTTTCCTCCAAGACCAAATATGAAAGCGGCACCGGCTGGCCGAGCTTCTACGCGCCGCTGCCCAGAGCTGTGGGCACCAGCACCGACACGCTGCTCGGCTATCCGCGCACCGAAGTGCACTGCAGGCGGTGCGGCGGGCATCTCGGCCATGTGTTCGAGGACGGGCCGAAGCCTACGGGCCTGCGCTATTGCATGAACGGCGATGCGATGCTGTTCCGGCCGAGTGCCACATAAAAATCCTCCCCGAGCTTGTCTCGGGGAGGATTTAAGATCAACCCACGCGCTTCACGCTGTCCTTGTGCGCGCCGACACGGGCACCACCGCCACCGCCGCCGGGACGGCCACCGCCACCCGAACGACCGCCACCGCCACCGGGACGACGCCGGCGACGATTGCCGCCCTCGCCATCGCGCTTGGGACCATAGTTGCGACCGCCGGACGCGCCGCGCTCGCCGCCGCGACCCTGGGCCGGGCGCTCGGGCGCCTTGGCCGGGGGCGGCAGCTGGGCTGCGGCCTCGGTAAAGCCCTTGGGCAACGGCATCGGCACCGGCTTGACCTTGGTCAGCTTCTCGATGTCCTTGAGCAGCGGCCGCTCGTCATTGCTAACGAACGCGATCGCGATGCCGTCGGCACCATTGCGCGCGGTACGACCGATGCGGTGGACGTACTGCTCGGGCACATTGGGCAGGTCATAGTTGAACACATGGCTGACGCCGTTAATGTCGATCCCGCGCGCGGCGATATCGGTCGCGATCAGCACCTTGATCTCACCATCCTTGAACGCAGCGAGCGCGGCGGTGCGCTGCGACTGGCTCTTGTTGCCATGGATCGCGGCAGACCGGATGCCCGCCCCCGCCAGCACGCGCACCACCTTGTCCGCGCCATGCTTGGTGCGGGTGAAGACGAGCGCGCGCTCGGGCTTGATCTCGCGCAGCTTCAGCGTCAGCAGCGCTTGCTTCTCGCTCTGGCTGACAAAGGTCACGTACTGCTCGACCCGCTCGGCGGTGGTCGATTGCGGCGCGACCTCGACCCGCACGGGGTTGTTGAGGAAGCGCGCGCCAAGTTCGGCAATCGCCTTGGGCATGGTCGCGGAGAAGAACAGGCTCTGGCGCTGCTTGGGCAACATCGAGGCGATGCGCTTCAGGGGCACGATGAACCCGAGATCCATCATCTGGTCGGCCTCGTCGAGCACGAAGATCTCGACATTCTCGAGCGTGATCGCGCGCTGCTCGATCAGGTCGAGCAGGCGGCCCGGCGTCGCGACGAGCACGTCGGTGCCGGCCTGAAGCTTGCGCTTCTGCTGGTTGATTGGCACGCCGCCGAAAACGCAATTGACCGAAAGGTTGAGATAGCGGGCATAGACGCGCATGTTCTCTGCAATCTGCGCGGCAAGTTCGCGCGTCGGCGACAAGACCAGCATGCGGACACCGCGATGGCTGCGGCCCTTGGCCTCCTTGGCCAGGTGATGCAGCGAGGGCAGCGAAAAGGCTGCGGTCTTGCCGGTACCGGTCTGGGCGATGCCCAGCAGGTCGCGGCCTTCGAGCAAGGCCGGGATGGCGTCGCGCTGGATCGGCGTGGGCGTATCATAGCCCTTCGAATCGAGCGCACGAAGGATCGGATCGGCCAGGCCAAGTTCATGAAAATAGGACATATTTACTCTTCAACAAGAGCAACGCGCGAACCTCGCCCCTATCGGGCGGCGCGCGCATTGCGGGGTTCAGAAGCCGCCGGAAGGTTCCGGAAACTTCAGGAAAACGCCCCGCGTGAATTGGGATGTTCGGGAATATAAGCAGCGGGGTTTCAGGACCCGGCCTATCGCCAGCCTGCCCTTGGGGCGGGGCTGGAACGAAGTTCACGCTGCCGGTTCATAAGGGGCATTGGGAAGGATTCCCGTGCCAAGGCGCGCTGCTTGGAGCGGCATATGGTGGAAAGCCCGCGAAATAGCAAGGAAATTCGCGGGACGCCGGAGCGCCTTGGCGAATCAGGCGGCTTCCTGCGCGTCCGCCGGGCCGCCGATCAGCACGAAGCGGCGGTCGCAATAGCCGCATTCGACATAGCCCTTTTCGTCGATCTGTAGCCAGACCCGCGGATGACCCAGCGCTGCGCCACCGCGAATATCGCTGGCGCCATCGCAGGCGACACGGGCAGAGGTGGTGCGGACGGTTTCGGGCGGTGTGATCATGGCTGCGCGATTATCAAAACCGGCGGGCCCATGCAATCGGGCTTTGGTGCAAAGATCAGGCCTGGCCGTGCTTTTCGAGCACGATGCGCGCCTCGGCGGCATCCTCGGGCAGCACCATCAGGCGCGCGGGCGTCATGAAGCCCAGGCCAAGGCCTGCCATGCCGCCATCGAAGACATGCGCGTCGATCCCCTCGGCGGCGAGCGCCAGCCGCGCCATCTCCGCCTCGATCCGGTCGCTATATTCGGCAATCGCCTTGAGACTCACGCCCGATCCGCCGCCCGTTCGGTCAATTCCGGGGCATCGGTGAAATAGCGCGTGGTCGGGGTGGTCGGCAGGCCGTCGATCGAGCGGGTGCGCCCCGCGGTCCTGGCGAGCCAGGCCTCGGGCTCCATCTGCCGGTGCGCCTTCTTCAGCGTCTCGCGCTCGCGTTCCATCTGCATGACCGGCACGCCCCAGCCGCAGCTGGTCTGCACGCTATCGACGCTGATGTCGAAAATCTGCCGGGTTCCGGGCATCAGGGTGAAATGCGCGGCAAGCTCGTCCCACTCCGCATCCTGCGGCAGCACCGGGCGGCCGCGCCCATAGATACGCAGGATCAGCGCCGGATTCTCGAACGCGCAGAACATGATGGTGATGCGGCCATCGGCGACCAGATGCGCGTGCGTCTCGTTGCCCGATCCGCCGAGGTCGAGATAGGCGACGCGCTTGTCGCTGAGCACGCGAAACGCATCATAGCCCTTGGGGCTCAGGTTGATCCGCGCCCCATCGGCCGCGGTCGCGACGAAGAAGATCGGCTGGCGCGCGATGAAGGCGCGGTGTTTTTCGCTGAGCGCATCGGAAAAGTCTGCCATGCGGCGATTGTGAAGCAGTGACCTCGGCGGCGCAAGACCGCCTCTTCCCCCCGGCCCAAAAAGCCGTTACCGCAAGGCCCATGACGACCTCTCCTCCTGCCGGAACGCCCGGCATTCCCCGCTCGCTGTTCGTGCTCTCCGTCTTCTATGGCGGCATGGTATGCCTGGCGGGCGTGCTCGGCAACAAGCAGGTGGCGATCGGTCCGCTGGCGGTCGAGGCGGGCATCTTCGCCTTTCTGCTGCTGGTCGTGGTGTCGAGCGCGATCGCCGAACTGCACGGGCGCGATACGGCGAACAGCCTGGTGAAGTTCGGCTTCGTGCCGCTGCTCTTCTCGATGCTGCTGTCGTGGATCGTCTGGTCGCTGCCGCCCTCACCCGACATGGCGGAAGAGAACGCCAAGGCCATCCAGCTGATCCTGGGCGCGACGGGGCGGATCTGGGCCGCAGGGGTGTGCGCCTATGGCGTCTCGCAGTTTCTCAACGTCTATATCTTTTCCAAGCTGCAGAACATGCCGGGCCGGTTCCTCGCAGTGCGCGGGGTGATCGCCTCGGCGCTCTCGCAGATCGTCGACACGCTGATCTTCGTCACCATCGCCTTTTACGGCGTGTTCCCGATCGGCCAGCTGCTGGTCGGCCAGATGGTCGCCAAGGTCGCGCTTTCGGTCGCGCTGGTGCCGTTCCTGATTGTGTTCTTCGTCCGGCTGGGCAAAAGGCTCGACGCATGAGCGATACCATTCACGATCCCGCGCTGCTCGCCAAGGCAGAGACGCTGACCGAGGCGCTGCCGTTCATGCAGCGCTATGCCGGCAAGAGCTTCGTCGTCAAATATGGCGGCCATGCGATGGGCGATCCCGAGCTGGCGCGCGATTTTGCCGAGGACATCGTGCTGCTGAAGGCGGTGGGCATCAACCCGGTGGTGGTGCACGGCGGCGGGCCGCAGATCGGCGCGATGCTCAAGCGGCTGGGCGTGGTGTCCGAATTCATCGACGGGCTGCGCGTCACCGACAGCGAGACTGCCAATGTCGCCGAGATGGTGCTGGGCGCGATCAACAAGGAACTGGTGACCTGGATCGCGGCCGCCGGCGGCAAGGCGATCGGCATCAGCGGCAAGGACGCCGGTTTTGTCCGCGCGTCCAAGGTCGAGCGCACGATGCGCGACCCCGACAGCAATATCGAGCGCGCGATCGACCTCGGTTTCGTCGGCGAGCCCGAAGCGATCGACTGCACCGTGCTCAAGACCATTTCGGATGCGGGCATGATTCCCGTGGTCTCGCCGATCGGCGTCGGGCCGGACGGCCAGACCTACAATATCAACGCCGACACCATGGCAGGCGCGGTCGCGGCGGCGCTCGGTGCATCGCGGCTGTTCCTGCTCACCGATGTCGCGGGCGTGCTCGACAAGGTCAAGCAGCTGCTCACCGATCTCACGCCGCAGGACATTGCCGCGCTGCGCGCCGATGGCACGATCACCGGCGGCATGATCCCCAAGCTGGAGACCTGCGTCCATGCGGTCGAACAGGGAGTCGATGCGGCGGTGGTGCTCGACGGCCGCGTGCCGCATGCGATGCTGCTCGAAATCTTCACCTCGCGCGGGGCCGGCACGCTGATCCGCGCGTAACCGTTTTAGTCTTGTAATACACCCCGGATCGTCCTAGATATCCGGCCCAAGATCTCCGACAAGCCCATAGCGAGAGACCCATGCAGATCGTGCTCGAAATCCTGGATATCATCCTGCAGGTGGTGACCTGGTTCATCATCATCCAGATCGTGCTGTCCTGGCTGATCGCGTTCAACGTCGTCAGCATGCAGAACGATCTGGTTCGCCAGCTGGTCGAATCGCTGCATCGGATCACCGAGCCGCTCTATCGGCCGGTGCGCAAGATCATGCCCGATCTCGGCATGATCGATCTGGCGCCGATGGTGGTGATCCTGATCGTGATGATCCTGCGCAACTCGATCATCCCCAGGCTCTGGGAACAGTTCGCCTAAAGCGCACATTTCCGCGCTCGGCTGTGGCATTGACGGCCATTTGCCGCTAGGGCCGAGGGCATGACAGCCCGGATCAGCGCCAAAATCATCGATGGAAAGGCCTTTGCGGCCGATTTGCGCGCGCGTCTTGCCGCGCGTGTCCCCAGCTTTGTCGAACAGGCGGGCCGCGCGCCCGGCCTGGCCGTGGTGCTGGTGGGCGAAGACCCGGCGAGCCAGGTCTATGTTCGCTCCAAGCACAAGGCGACGCTCGAGGCCGGAATGCAAAGCTTCGAGCATCGCCTGCCCGCCGAAACCAGCCAGCAGGACCTGCTAGACCTGGTCGCCGCGCTCAACGCGGACGACAATGTCGACGGCATTCTTGTGCAGCTGCCGCTGCCGGACCATATCGACGACAAGGCGGTGCTGGCGGCGATTGATCCGGCCAAGGATGTCGACGGCTTTCATGTCGTCAACGCAGGGCGGCTCGCGGTCGGCGAAGAGGCGCTGGTGCCCTGCACGCCGCTCGGCTCGCTGATGCTGCTGCAGGATGTGCTGGGCGACCTTTCCGGGCTGCACGCGGTGGTGATCGGGCGGTCGAACATCGTCGGCAAGCCGATGGCACAACTCCTTCTCCAGCAGAGCTGCACCGTGACCATCGCGCACAGCCGCACCAAGGACCTGCCCGCCATCGTGCGGCTCGCCGATATCGTCGTCGCTGCCGTGGGCCGCGCAGAGATGGTCCGCGGCGACTGGATCAAGCCGGGCGCGACAGTCATCGATGTCGGCATCAATCGGGTTCCCGGTGCCGAGCCCGGCAAGACCAAGCTGGTCGGCGACTGCGCCTATGACGAATGCGCTGCCGTGGCCGGCGCGATCACCCCGGTGCCCGGCGGTGTCGGCCCGATGACCATCGCCTGCCTGCTGCGCAATACGCTCGTCGCCGCGCACCGCCGCACAGGGCTGAGCGATCCGGAGGGGCTGTGATGCGCTTGGCCGCCGCGAGCCTCGCGCTGCTCACCCTCTGCACCCCGATCGCGCATGCCCAGTCCGGGCCGCCGCCGCGCGAGGATCGGCGCGGGCCGCCGCCGGGGCCTCCGGGGCAATCCTATGCCAATTCGAGCGCGGTGCTCGTCTCCGAGATCGCCTTTGCCCGTCTGGCGCAGGACAAGGGCCAGTGGACGGCGTTCCGCGAAACGGCATCGGACGATGCGCTGATGTTCGTGCCCAAGCCGGTGCTCGCACAGGCCTGGCTCAAGGGCCGCGCCGATCCGGCACAAGCGGTGAAATGGCAGCCGCAAAAGCTGTTCATGGCGTGCGACGGGCGCACCGGCGCCTCGACCGGGGCCTCGCAATTTCCCGGCGGCGCTGTCGGCTATTACACCACCGTCTGGCAGAATCTGGAAAAGCCGCGCGCCAAGAAGCCCGACTGGAAATGGGTGCTCGACCATGGCGCATCGCTGGCGGCACCGCGCACAGGCGACGAGATGATCTCCTCGCGCACCGCCGTGTGCACAGGCAACCCCAAGGCGGCACTCGGCGCCATTCCGTTCGGCCCGCCGCCAAAGGGAGAGAAACCGGCGACCCCGGCGACCAGCGGCGCGCGCGCATCGGCCGATGGCACGATGGTCTGGCGCTGGGACGTGCGCGCCGATGGCAGCCGCACGATCAGCATCGAATTGTGGAACGGCACCGGTTTCGACACCGTGGTGCGCGATGACGTTCCGGCGGAGGCCGCATGATCGAGCTTTTCGTTTCCGCCTTCGTCACCCTGTTCGTGGTGATCGACCCGCCCGGCTGCGCGCCGATCTATGCCAGCATGACCACCGGCGCGAACGCGCAGCAGCGGCGCAGCATGGCGTTCCGTGCGGTGATCGTCGCAGGCGGCATCCTGCTGGTCTTCGCGCTGTTCGGCGAGGTGCTGCTCTCTGCGCTGCATATCGAACTCAACAGCTTCCGCATCGCGGGCGGCATCATGCTGTTCCTGATCGCGCTCGACATGGTGTTCGAAAAGCGCACCGAACGCCGCGAACAGCGCGCGCAGAAGGTGATGGAGACGCCCGAGATCGAGGATGTCTCGATCTTCCCGATGGCGATGCCGATGATCGCCGGTCCCGGCTCGATTGCCTCGGTGATGCTGCTGGTCTCGCAAAATACCGGGCTCGACCGCGCACTGACCATCCTGGCCGCGCTGCTTGCGGTGCTGCTGCTGACCCTGGTCGCGCTGCTGACCGCAGGCCCGCTGATGAAGCTGCTCGGCGCCAAGGCCGAAGCCGTGATCACGCGCCTGCTCGGCGTGCTGCTGGCCGCGCTGGCGGCGCAGTTCGTGATCGACGGGCTGAGGGCCAGTTTTCAGTAAGGTGGTGGGGCGAGGGCGAGGCTCGCTCGTCAAAGGCCATGCTCCGCGAAGAGCGTTACCATCGTCCGTCACCCTGAACTTGTTTCAGGGTCCATTTCTCCCCAAGCAACTTTCGGCTTTTGGGGCATAATGGGTCCTGACACGAGTTCAGGATGACGTTGACTTGCGCAGTTCCCATGACGCGGGGCCTTCGACAAGCTCAGGCTGAGCGGTCGAGTGATAGCCGCTTCTGCGCCTTTTTGAAGAAAAGCTGCCATTCAGCAATCGACCCCATTGCGGACCATGATCAAACCAGTATCTTCATCGTACAATAATGGCAGCCAGGGCGAGGCAATCGATGCCCCTTTATACATACATAATGTCTCACAAAGGGAGCACGAAAGTGTTCCAAGATAGAAGTAGCAACTACACTGGTTTCTTGCTCGAACCGATCGCAGCGATGTTTCCCGAACTTAAGCCTGCTTATGGAGATTTGATGCGAATGAGACCGGCGGCAGTGTCTGGCGCGGCTCGGACTTGGGGTTGTTCTCTGGATGTTTCCGGATCAGTGTTCACGCTTCATGTGGTCGAGACACGCGAATAGCAATTGTATTGGCCGCTTCCCACCCCAATTTCGGACGCCACAAGAGCAGCAACAAGGCCCTGAAAGTGGCCATCCTGCACGCCGAAAATCCCGTGACCACCAGACACAATTGCCGCAATTCCGGTCGCCTCGGCTTGACGCGTTGCCTACGAAAAACCCGCCAGCCTTTCGGCTGACGGGCTTTTGTTGAGGCTTGCGCCCAGGCTGGTGCTTAGAAGCGGACCAGCGCCGAGAGCGAGTATTGCTGCGCCTGGAAGTCCTGGCGACCCACCGTGGTGTCGATCGACGCGGTGAAATCGAAGGTCGGCTGCGAGATGGTCAGACCGACGCCCGCCTCGGCCCAGGTCCGGTCGTCCGAACGATAGGCGAAGGGGAAGCGGCCCGTGGTGCTTCCGGCGAAATTGGCACCGAAGAAGCGGTCGCCTTCCAGCACATCATAGACATAGTCGGCATAGATGTACGGACGGAACACCGCGGTCTTCTTGGCACTGGCCGATGCGCCGACGCGGATCTGCAGGCTGTCGAACTTGTCGCGGTCGATGTCCAGAGCGGGACCGCCACCGATTTCGCGCACGTCACCATAGTTGATATACTGGTACTGTGCGGCGATGCGCGGCGTGAAGACGATCGTCTTGGTCTCATAGGCCTTGGACAGGCCCAGTTCCGCCGTCAGTGCCAGGCTGTCGTCGCTGGTTCCCAGGTTGAAAACGGTGGGACCGACCAGCACCGAACGGGCCGTATCGACCGAGAAGCGGCCAGCGCTGATGCGGCCATCGACGATCAGGCCGCCCGGCGTGGTGACCGCGCCATAGATGCTGCCTTCCAGCAGTTCGCCCGCTACGCTCTGGCCGCGAACGACATTGGCATCGACGTCCGAATAGCTGCCCGAGATACCGAGCACCACGCCATCGCGCGGCAGATATTCGAAACCGCCGGTGATGAAATAGCCGTCGAAGAAGTCGCGACGACCGGTGGTCAGCGCCGTCGGCATCGCCGTGGACTTGCCGTTGATGTAACCGCCGCCCAGATACAGCGCAAAGCTGCTGTCGAGCGAGGTCGAATCGGTCACGGCAGCTTCCTGGCCATCCTGTGCAGCGGCAGCCGCAGCCATCGCGCCCGGAAGCGCCATGCCGTTGGTGGCAGTGGCGGCGATGCCCATCGGCTGGCCGATCATCGCGATCGTGCCGCCCATGTTGCCGGACAGAGCCGACTGCATGCGGGTGCGGTGGAAGCGCGAGCTGGCCGACAGCATGGCTTCACCGATGTTCAGACGGGCCGATTCGGTGAACGGAGCCAGCTGCTCGAACGTCGCCTGGATCTGGGCGGCCGACATCAGGTCGGTGCGCAGATAGACGTCGGCGAAGGTGCGCTCGGCGCTGCGGTTGCTGTCCAGAATGCCCGCATAGGAGCGCTGCACGGCCGAACCGCTGGCGATCACGTTGCGGTACAGACCTGCGGTGATGCGCATGTCGACGGCATTGGCGCTGGTGGTCAGCACCGGCGTCAGGATGGCGCTGATCGGAGCGGCGGAGTTGAACGCCGCCGTGATCGCGCCGCCCGTTGTGACGATGCGGTAGGTGTCGCCATTCTTGATCGTGTAGCCGGACACCGGCGAGACGATCACGCGGCCACCCAGGCTGGCTGCGCCGGTGATCGCCAGGCGATCCGACACGCCGTTGCCGACATCGACCGCAAACTGCGTCGCCGAGGACAGCACGGCGCTGCCGTCGATGGTCAGCGTGCCGATGCTGCCGACGCCGCCCGGCGCGATCGTGCCCATGATGCTGGTGACGAACGGCGCCTGGATGGTGCCGGTGCCGGTCAGCAGGCCAGCCGCAAGCGTGTAGTCACCCACCGAGCGCAGGCGACCGTTGACGTTGACGGTGCCACCCGTCTGGGTGACGTCGATCAGGCTGGAGAGGTTGCCCGCAGCAGCGATGGTGAGACCGGCGGTGTTGGCCACGGTCAGGCGGTCGATAGTGACGACGCTCGACAGCGTGGTGGTGCCGGCGGCGCTCAGGGTCACGTCGAAATAGCGACCGGCCACGCCCGTGCGGTTGTTGGGGTTGATGTTGTTGGGCACGAAATTGGTCGCACCCGGCAGACCGTTGGCCAGCGTCGCGGTGGGCAGCGGTCCGGTGCGGAAGATGCCGCTGCCGTTGCGCTGGGCTTCTTCGGCCAGCTTCTGCAGCGCGGCCAGGCTTTCGGCGCTCGCGGCTGCGCTCAGCGGCGTGCCGAGATCAGCCGTTGCGAGCTGGTTCTGCAGGCCGGCCACAGCATTGTCGCCCGTGCTCAGCGAGTTGATCATGTCCGCGCGGGTCAGCGTGGTCGCGGCCGCTGCCGGGGCAGCCTCGGTCGCGGTGGCGGCAGCGGCGGGGGTTGCCGCAGCAGCCTCGGTGCCGACCGTGGTGTTCAGCGCCACCTGTTCTGCACCGCCGCTCAGCTGACCGTTGAGGTCGGCGCGGCCGATGCCCGAGACCACCGCTGCACCATCGGTGGTGCGAGCGGGCGGCGTGAAGTCGCGGCGGGTCGCCAGATCACGGCACTCGTTGAGGCCCAGGCCCTGGATGCAGACCTGGCCGAAATCGGGATCACCGCCGGCAATGCCGAGGCCCAGACCGGTCGGGATGCCGTTGACCACCTGGCCGCTGGCATTGATGATGTTGTAGTTGGGGTCGAGCGTCGTCACCCAGCGGCTGGCGTCTTCCCAGTTGCCGTTGCCGGCGGCTGCGGTGACATAGCGATAGGGGTTGGTCGCAGCGATATAATCCCAATAGAGATAGAGCGGCTGGTAGAAGCTGGTCGTGCCATAGCTGCTGAACGCCTGCGGGCCGAAGAAGCGGCTGCCGCCCGACAGCACGCCGATCTGCAGGTTCTTGGTCGACAGCGTGTTGCGCGATGCGGTGAGGATCAGCGGACCGCCCGAGTCGCCACCTGCGGTGGTGCCTTCGCCGGGAAGCGCATCGTCGCGGTGGATGTTGATGTCGAACTGATTGGCACCAGCAGTGCCGCGACGCGGATCGTCAAAGTCCAGATTGTAGAGGTTCTGGCCGAGCGGCGGCGTTCCGGGCGCGGCGGGACCGAACAGGAAGTCGTTGCGGTCGTCGAGCGAGGCGAGCGCGCCCAGCATGTTTTCCGCAGCACGGCGGCGGAAGTCGACACCCTGCGTCGCGCCTGCGGTGCCGTTGCCCGAGCGGCCATAGCCGGTGATGGTGACGTGATAGCCGGTGCCGCGAGCCGGATCGATCGTGGTCGGGGTCGGAAGCGGCGAGAACAGCAGCGCCCAGGTGGGGATGCGGGCAGCCGGCGTATCGAGCGTCGCCAGCGCGATATCGGCTTCAAGGAAGCCGAGCGCCTGCGGGTTGAGCAGCGAGCGCGGATCGTACTGGATCTGGCTGATGTTGAACACGTTCAGCGCGGAATTCGAACGGAAAGCATTGGCGGCCCAGTTCTGGAAACCGGGGCGCGCGTCGACATTGAACGAGAAGGCCGCCGGAACGGTGCCGTCGATGCTGCTGTAATCGGTCGCGAGGCGATCGTTGACGCAGTGCGCGGCGAACAGCACGGTGCGCGGATTGATCAGCGTGCCGGTGCAGACAAAGCCGTCGTTGCGGAAGAACATGCCAACGCCGTTCACGCCGCCCGCATTGTCGATAATCTGCGTCGGGGTCTGGTTGTTGTTCGGAACAATGGCGAGCGCCGGAGCGGAAGCCAGCGCGACGGCCATCGCCGTTGCCGCGGTTCCGCCCAGAATTGCCTTGTGAAGGTGGGAGGTCTTGAAGGTCATGAATTTCCCCTGATCAACGTTTTGTTGATCGGGGAAATTAGCTGGAGCGGAACGAAAGGCAACGCAGGCCGTTGAAGTGCGTTCCGATTGTGGCGATCTGTTGCCGCTTTGACACATTTTGTTACAGAAACGGCATGAAAACGGCCCCGACCCCCCAGAATGAGGGGGTCCGGGGCCGTTGAGTAATCGTGCGGACGATTACTTGCCGAGCGTTTCGGTGAGAAACCAGGCACGTTCCTGCGCCTGATCGGTCCAGTCGTCGACGATTCCGTCAGTGGCATTGTCCCCGGCCTGTCCGGCGAGTTCCTTGACCTCGCGCAGCTTGGCGACAAAGGCGAGATTGTCGTCGCGCAGCTCCTTGAGCATCGCTTCGGCCGACACGCCCGACTTGTCATTGTCGGCAATCGAGCTGCGGCGCGCGATATCGCCGATCGAGGTCAGCGTGCGGAATCCGTTCTTGCGCACGCGCTCGGCAATCGCGTCGGTAATGGCGAGGATCTGCGTCGCCTGATCGTCGAGCAGCAGGTGATATTCGCGGAAATGCGGACCCGCGACATGCCAGTGGAAATTCTTGGTCTTGAGGTACAGCGCAAAGCCATCGGCCAGCAGGCCGTTCATCGCTTCGGCCAGTGCCTTGCCGGCATTGTCGCCCTTCTTGTTTCCCATGACGTGCTCCTGTTCTTGCTGCGGATGCGGCTAACATAGGTTGGTTTTGCGCGATTCCCATGGCGATTTGTCGGTTCGCGCCGATGCAGCGGGTGTTTGGCTCACACCAGCCCGAAGGCGCCGAGCGCGAGCGCAAGCCCGATGGCGGTGATGACTAGCCCGGCAGCGATCCGCGCCGGGCGGATGGGCCAGGCGGCAAGCCGCTCCTGCCAGATGATCGCGGGCATGAGTCCCAGCACCGTCCCTGCCCAGCCACCGATTAGCGGCCAGACCCAGTCATGGCTGCGCGCGGCGGTCGCCGCGACGATGAACTGCCCCTTGTCGCCGAACTGCAGGATAAACAGGCCGAGCATTCCGGTGAGCAGCGGCCCCGTACGCCATCCCGGCAGCGTATCGACCGGCCGCCGTGGAGCGAGCATGCCGAGCCCGGCAAAGAGCAGCGACAGCGCATAGAACAGCCGAAGCGCATCGAGGCTTATCCAGGTTCCGACCACGACGCCGCCCAGTGCGCCGATCAGCGCCATCAGCCCGCAGGCCAGCGCGACGCCGATCGTCAGCAGCACGGGCCGGGCAAAGCGCTGGCCCAGAGCGGCGCACAGCAGTTGCGCGCGGTCGCCCGTCTGAACGATCGCGGTCAGCAGCAATGTGGTGAGAAAGGCTTCCATCCCTGCCGACGTTAGCGCCAATCAGCGCACGCCGCGCACCGCAATCGAGGCCAGCATCGCCGCGCGCATCTCGCCATCGCCCGAATCGCAGGCGATCGCCTCGTCCATCGCATCGAGATAATGTGCGGCCATCGTCCGGCTCCAGCCTTGCGCAAGCAGATGCTCAAGGCCGTGCGCTAGATCGCTCACGCAAGGCAGCGCATTGACCTCTGCCATGTGCCGCATCTTGCCCAGCTCGCGCTGCAGTTCGGTGCGTGCGACGCGGCGGGCGAGCGCACGGATATGCCCGGCCTGCATGCGCAGTTGCTGGCGCGCGAGCTTCAGCCGGTCCTGCGCGGGGTCCGAAGGCGAAAACTGCTGCATGGCGATCCGCTCCTGCAAGGCACCGGCCTGCATTCGGCCGGTCTTGCACAAGGTTCGCACGCATCAGTTAATTTTCGGGTAAGCGCCTTTGCGTGCCCGCAACGGGTCCGCGATATGCGGCGCAGCTTGACAAGCCAGCGGCCATCCGGCATGGGCCGCCTTCGCGTTTGAAGGGCGGCCGCATGTGCCGCTCTTTGTGTTTGTGATTCTCAGCAGGCCCCGGCATCCGCCGTTTCCTGCATCCGATTTCTAACCCAAAGGAACAGGTCATGGCCAAGCCAGCCACTGTCAAGATCCGCCTGGTCAGCACCGAAGGCACCGGCTTCTTCTATGTCACCAAGAAGAATCCGCGCAACATCACCGAGAAGATGACCTTCCGCAAGTATGACCCCGTCGCGCGCAAGCACGTCGAGTTCAAGGAAGCCAAGATCAAGTGATCTTGTCGGTCCGTCCGCGATGAACCGGCGATTCAGCGCCGGTTCAATCGCAACGGACCAGGGGTTTCGGCGTATTTTCCGCTTTATGGAAGCCTAATCCCGATGCTGAAGACCTCTTTCAAACCGATTGCCGCCGTGCTGCTCGCCAGCGCGGCTTTTGGCATGCCTGCCGCCCTGCCCAGCGCCGCGATCGGCCAGACCGCCACCCAGGGCGACGAGCTTGCGCAGGTTTCGCGGCATCTCAAGGCGATGCAGTCGCTGCGCGCGAACTTCACCCAGACCGACCGCAGCGGTCAGACGCTCACCGGCACGCTGACCCTCAA
Source organism: Blastomonas ursincola (assembly GCF_013607875.1). Taxonomy (GTDB): domain Bacteria; phylum Pseudomonadota; class Alphaproteobacteria; order Sphingomonadales; family Sphingomonadaceae; genus Blastomonas; species Blastomonas ursincola. The sequence continues at coordinate 312,415 of NZ_VDES01000002.1, read as the reverse complement.
GCAGCCGGGCAAGATCCGCTTCGAATATCAGAAGGACGCGCAGCTGCTGATCGTCAGCGACGGCCGCGCGCTCACCATGATCGACTATCAGGTCAAACAGGTCCAGCGCTGGCCGATTCGCAACTCGCCGCTCGGCGCGCTGCTCGATCCCAGCCGCGATCTCACCCGGTACGGCAAGGTGGTGCCGACGGGCGACCCCAATGTCGTCAGCGTCGAGGTGCGCGATCCCAAGCGCCCCGAATACGGCGTCATCACGCTGATCTTCACCCGCAGCGGCTCCGCGCCGGGCGGGCTGTCGCTGGTCGGCTGGGTCGCGCTCGATTCGCAGAACAAGCGGACGACCATCCGCCTCTCGGGCCAGCAGTACAATGTCGCCGTGGCAGACACCGCCTTCGCCTGGACCGACCCCCGCGCCAAGGGCCCGCGACGCTGATCGACCCGCAAGCTGAGCGCGTCGCCTCGCTGAACTAAGCACTCCTCCCCCTTGATGGGGGAAGGCAGCGAGACTTGGCGACAAAGGAGCCTAGTCGCAGCGGTGGGGGTGAGGGCGCGTCCGGACGCAGCCTTTGCGCCCGTTGACCCTATGGCTTCATCCCGCACCATCATCCCTAACCCACCCTACCCCATCAAGGGGGAGGGCTTTCGATCGTGCATCCTTTCTCGTCACCCCCGCGGAGGCGGGGGTCCCGCTTGTCTTTCACCAGCACAGCAAAAGCGGGATTCCCGCGTTCGCGGGAATGACGAAGGTCTTTGGAGAAAATCGCACTCGACCCCTGACGAACCGACGCGCGCCATCGACGAACTGCGAAAGATTCTCAAATCCGTTCACATGGGAGAAAGCCTTCTCCCGTTAGAACGGTTTTCGAAGACGGCGACGAGGTTTCCCCCTGTTACCTGGTCGAACCACCGGCTTCACCCAAGCGTGACGAACGCAACAAAGAACCCTCGTTCCAATGCCCCCGGGACGAGGGTTTTTTGCGGCCTGCCTAACGTTTAGGGCTTGGGTTAGAAGGAATCGCTGGCTAGAGCCTTGCCCATGGCTGCCCCTCTCAAAATCGCTTCGTGGAACATCAACTCGGTCCGTTTCCGGCTCGCCTCGGTGCAGCGGTTCCTGGCCGAAGAGCAGCCCGACATCCTGTGCCTTCAGGAAACCAAGGTCATCAACAACGACTTTCCCGAAGGCCCCTTCCGCCAGCTCGGGTATAATTTCCAGAAGCTTCACGGCCAGCCGATGCACCATGGCGTAGCGATCATCAGCAAGATGCGGCTCAGCGACGACAACCGGCTCGACTGGCAGGCCAATGGCGAGGCGCGGCATATCGGGGTGAGCATCACCGGGCCCCTGGGCGGCACGGTGCGGCTGGAAAATGTCTATGTGCCCGCCGGCGGCGAGATTCCCGACCGCGATCTCAACCCCAAATTCGGCCAGAAGCTCGATTTCCTCGAACGCATGACGCAATGGTCGCGCGGGCTCGACGGGCGCACGATCATCCTGGGCGATTTCAACATCGCTCCGCTCGAATCGGACGTGTGGAGCCACAAGCAGCTGATCAACACCGTCAGCCATACCGCGATCGAGATCGAGCGGCTGAAGGCGCTGCAGGATGCGCACAATTGGGTCGATATCGGCCGGAAGTTCTATCCCGCACCCGAGCGGCTCTACACCTGGTGGAGCTATCGCGCGCGCGACTGGTCGGTCTCGGACAAGGGCCGCCGGCTCGACCATATCTGGGTGTCGCCCGATCTGGTCGAGGCGGTGAAGAGCCACCGCGTGGTCGAGCCGTGCCGCGGCTGGGCGCAGCCTTCGGACCATGCCCCACTGATCAGCGAGTTCCTGTTCTGATGCCAGGCGCTTCGGGGGGACAGGCGCGATGAACGCGCGTGCTGCGGCCCGGGCGCTCGATGCGCTGGCCCGGGGCTGGGATATCATCGTCGAGAGCGAAACCGGCAGGCTCGCGCTGCGCCCGGTCGAAACCGGTGGCGCGCCGCTGGGCACGGGCCGCAAGCTGCTGATCTCCGCCGCGCGCGCGATCACGCTCAAGCTCGCCAACCAGAAAGAGGCCGCGCGCCCCGATGCGCCGGTGCTGATCGCGGTGCCCGGCGCGCTCGACAGCGCCCGCGCGATCGCGATTGCCGATCCCTCGCTCGATCTTGCGCAGCCGATGAAGGGGCCGTTTGCAGCCCAGCCCCTGCCCGCACCGCAAGCCGCCGAAGCCGCGATGCAGCTCGCGCGGCTCGCGGGATTGCTGCCCGCCTATCACTTGCTGGACGATGGCGAGGTCGATTTCGACGCGCCTGTCGTCACCCCCGCCGATGTCGCCGCCTATGCCGACCCGGCGCAGCTGCGCATCGCCGCGCGCGCGCGGCTGCCGGTGAGCGCCAGCGAAAGCGCCGAGATCGTCGCCTTCCGCTCCGACGCCGATTTCCACGAGCATGTCGCGCTGATCGTCGGCACGCCCGATGACAGCATCCCGGTCGTGCGGCTGCACAGCGAGTGCCTGACCGGCGACGTGTTCGGCAGCCTCAAATGCGATTGCGGGCCGCAGCTCAACGGCGCGCTGCATGCGATGGCGCACGCGCGCTGGGGCATCCTGCTCTATCTGCGCCAGGAAGGGCGCGGCATCGGGCTGATCAACAAGCTGCGCGCCTATCAGCTGCAGGACCAGGGGCATGACACGGTCGATGCCAACAACCGGCTGGGCTTCCCCACCGATGCGCGCGATTTCGCGGTGGCGGCTGAGATGCTGAAGGCGCTGCGCGTGCCCGCCATCCGGCTGATGACCAACAATCCCGAAAAGCAGGCGGTGCTCGCCAGCCTGGGCGTCGAGATTGCCGAGCGGCTGCCGCTGCAGATCGAGGCCAATCCGCACAATGCGCGCTATCTGGTCACCAAGCGCGACCGCACCGGCCACCAGCTGTGAACGACACCGTCCGCGTCGATACGGCAGCGCTGACCGTCAGCTTAAGCGACTGGACCGTGCCGTGCACCATCGGCCGCAGCGGCGCCTGCTCCGCCGACGCCAAGCGCGAGGGCGATGGCTGCACACCCAAGGGCAGCTGGCCGATCCGCGCCGCGCTGTTCCGCCCCGGCCGCAGCGCCCCTCCGCCGGGCTTCGCGCTGCCCTGGCGCTGGACGCATGCTGCGGACGGCTGGTCCGACGACCCCGCCGACCCGGCGTACAACCGCCCCGTCCGCCTGCCGCACCCGTTCAGCACCGAAACCCTCCAGCGCGAGGACATGCTCTACGACGTGGTGCTGGTGCTCGGCCATAACGACGCGCCCCCGGTGCCCGGCGAGGGCAGCGCGATCTTCTTCCATTTGTGGAACGAGGCCAAGCCGGCGGCGGAGCGCAGCACCGAAGGGTGCGTGGCGATCGCGCGGGCGGATATGCAGGCGCTGCTGCCGATGCTCCGGCCGGGGATGGTGCTGGAGATCGGGTGAGCGGGGCCGGGCGGGGTTTCGAGTTTCCGCTTTTAATGGGTTTTCCGTAGGCAGCTGATGACGGCATTGGGTGGATTTGTACCGGGAAGCTGTTTAGCTTGCCGCTATGCGAACCCACTTAGAATTCCGATCAGATGATCTCTTTGATGCTCAAATCAGCTCTGACTTGCCACAAGGTAAAAAGGTTGCAGACCTGTTGAAATCCATGCTGCCCAGTGTCGGATTTGAGGTCGAAGACCTAATTTTGGAGGACTGGGGATGGTCGGTCAGATTGCGTCACGATCCATTCCCGCTCTGGATCGGCTGTGGTTCGTATCCGGAATATGAGGACGGCTTCTTGTGCTTTATCGAGCCATCAAAGCCGTATGTACGGAAGTGGCTCAAGCGCATACCGACGCAGCAAGCTGTTGAGCGACTTGGGGATGCCGTCGAGCGTATCCTGCGAGGCAGCAAAGGCGTTCGCGGCTTGCGCTGGTGGACTGAAGCAGAGGTACAGCAAAGGTAATCATCTGCTTCGGGGTCTTTTTTGCACAGTAGTTTTCGTCCATCTCTGCTCCTTAGCTGCCACTCCTCCGCTCAGCCTGAGCTTGTCGAAGGCCCCGCTATACGGCCGGCGTGGGCGCGGGTCCTTCGACGACGCGGGCTGAAGCCCGCTGCTCAGGATGAGCGGAGTTGGCGAATGGGTGCTTTGGCGAGACGAATCGAAGGCCGGACACCCACGGTAAGACCAAGCGCGTTCCCCTCCCTGCAAGGGAGGGGTTAGGGGTGGGTTTGGGCGGTGCTCGCCGGGGCTGTTCAGACCATGAGGCGTGGCTGACCCACCCCCTGCCCCTCCCTTTCAGGGAGGGGAGTTTTGTGCGGGGGGTGAGTTGGTGCAGCCGGATAGCCCTCTCCCCTTTAGGGGCGAGGGTTGGGAGGGGGAATGCGCCTCGCCACGCCCCTCTCAGCTACGGCTAGCCAGCGAGCTGCCAAGCCTTCGCATCTCTCCCCCAGGGGGGAGAGAGCCAGTCACCCTAGCGCCCCGCCATTTCCTTCACCCGGGCCAGATACGTCCGCCCCACCCTCAGCTCGCTGCCATCGGCGAGACACGCGAACCACACGCCGCCGCCATTGTGGCGGAGCGACGTGATATAATCGTTGCGCACGATGTGCGAGCGGTGGAGGCGGACGAAGCGCGCCGGGTCGAGCCGTTCCTCGAGCGTCTTGATCGTCTCGTGCATCAGATAGCTGCGCGTGCCGACATGCAGCCGCATGTAATCGCGCTCGGCATCGATCCGCTCGATCAGGTCCGCGTCGATACGCTTGAGTTCGCTACGGTGCGGCACCCAGAATTCGCGCACCCAGTCGCCCTGCGCGGGCGGAGTAGCGGGCGGGTTGGCGAGCACCGCGCTGCGCCGTTCGAGCACGCGCGCGACCGCGCGTTCAAGCCGGTCGGTGGCGACGGGCTTGAGCAGATAGTCGATCGCGGCGAGGTCGAACGCCTCGACCGCGAACGCCTGATAGGCGGTGACGAAGATGATCGCGGGCGACTGCCCGGTCTTGCCCAGCGCGCGCGCGACGCCCATGCCGTCGAGCCGCGGCATGTTGATGTCGAGAAACACCAGCTCGGGCTTGAGCTGTTCGGCAAGCCGCAGCGCGGATTCCCCATCGCTCGCAGTGCCGACCAGGCTGATCCGCGGCAGCCGCGCGCACAGCAGCTGCAACCGTTCGACCGCGAGCGGCTCGTCGTCGACGATCATCGTGCGCAGCGGGGCGGCGTCGCTCTCAACAGTCATCGCGCACCGCCGGCAAGGTCAATTCCACCACAAAGCCTCCTTCAAACGGGACATGCCATTCGATCCGTGCCGAGCTGCCATAGCGCGCGTCGAGCCGGTCGCGGACATTGGCGAGCCCGATGCCGCTGCCCTTGTCCGAATCGGTCGGGATGACATCGCCATCGTCGCTGACCGTCAGGTGCAGCACGCCATCGACCTCGCGTGCGCCGATGCGGATGGTGACCGGACGGGTGGCGCGGGCGACGCCGTATTTGATCGCGTTCTCGACCAAAGGCTGCAGGATCAGCCCCGGCACGCAGCAGTCCATCAGTTCACCCGGAATATCGATCTCGATCCGCAGGCGATCAGGAAAGCGCACCTCCTCGATCGCGAGATAGAGCTGCTGCAGCTGAACCTCGTCCTCCAGCCGCACGTCGTCGAGCGGATCGCCGGTCAGGCTGGTGCGATAGAAGGTCGAGAGGTTCATGATCATCGATTCGGCCTCGTCGGGCCGGTTGCGCAGCACCAGAGTCGAGAGCGAATTGAGCGTGTTGAACAGGAAGTGCGGATTGACCTGATAGCGCAGGGACCGCAGCTCCGCCTGCTGCGCCGCCTGAGCGAAACGCGCCGCCTTGCGCTCGGCTGTGCGCACCTCGGCGGCATAGCTCAAGGCGAGATAGAGCATCGCCCAGGAGCTCAGGAAATAATAGCTGGAAATGGCGAATTCGAGCACGTTGGCGACCGGATCGAGCGTGACGATCTTCTCGGCCAGCTCATTGTCCTGGAACACGCTCATCGGATCATAGACGTTGAACGCGAAATAGTTGAACACCGAGATGGCGAGCGCCGCCGGGATTGATCCGACCACCGCGGCGATGATGCGCGGGGTGAGCGGCTTGTCCTCGAACCAGCGCAGGCCGAAATACAGCACCACATTCACGAGCACGCCGAACAAGGTGACCGCAATGCGGCGCACTACCAGTTCCTGCTGCGCGGGGAAATCGAGCACCGCCGCGCGCAGCGTGACGATGATCATGTAGAACAGCCAGAAGCCCAGGATCGAGAGCAGGGCGACCTGCTGATCGACACGGGGGCGGGCCGGGCGGGTTATGGCGCGGGGAACAGGAAGTTTCATCACACGCAGTCTTAACCTGCGATGACCCGCCTGTCTGCCCCGCGGCCTTGTGCTGGTCGAAGCCCGCGCCGCCTTGGTCGAAAGCGCGCCTTACTCGGCGAGCGCGACGCCCGGGCTGCGCGGATCGGCATAGCCGGTCCAGCCCTTGCCGGTGAACTCAGCGGCATTGAGCTTCGATCCGAGCTCGTCGACCACGACGGGCTGGCCGAACGCGGCGAGCGCCTCGTTCATGCCGCCCAAGGGCGTCTTGCCCTCGACGATCAGCGAACCGTTGCCGAAATAGATATTGGGCAGCGCCAGCGCCTCACCGGCGGGCAGCTTGAAATCGATCACCCCGATCAATGCCTTGGTAACGTGCATGATGATGCGCTTGCCGCCAGCCGAGCCGACCGCGAGCACCGGGCGATCCTGAGCGTCATAGACGATATGCGGCGACATCGAGGACAGCGGGCGCTTGCCCGGCTGCACCCGGTTGGCAACCTTCTTGCCGTTCTTCTCGGGCGCGAAGGTGAAATCGGTCAGCTCGTTGTTGAGGAAATAGCCGTTGGCGATCAGCTGGCTGCCGAACGGGCCTTCGACCGTCGAGGTCATGCTGACGATATTGCCCGCACCATCGACCGCGACAAAATGCGTGGTGCCCGCGACTTCGCTCGACAATGCGGCGGTGCGCGGCTCAGAGCCCGGCGGGGTGCCCGCCTCATATGTGTTCAGTGCCTTGTCGGGATCGATCAGCGCCGCGCGCGATTTCACATAGGCCGGGTCGAGCAGGCCGTTGACCGGGACCGAGACGAAGTCCGCATCGCCCAGATAGCTTTCGCGGTCGGCATAGGCGAGCTGCATCGCCTCGCCGATCAGGTGCCAGGTCTTCGCATCGTTCGGCCCCAGCGCGCCGATATCGTGCGGCTCGAGCATGCCCAGGATCTGCTGCACCGTGGTCGCGCCAGACGAGGGCGGGCCCATGCCGCAGACCTTGTAGCCGCGATAGCGCGAGCAGACCGGCGGGCGCTCCTTCGCCTTGTAGGCGGCAAGGTCGGCCATGGTCATGGGTACGGGATTGACGCTGGCCTTGCTCACCGCGTCGGCCAGCGCCTGGCCGTGCTTGCCGGTGTAGAAGGCATCGGGACCGTTCGTCGCCACCGCGCGCAGCAGCTCAGCGAGCGCCGGGTTGGTGACGCGGTCGCCGACCTTCTTGGGACCGGTCGCGTTCCAGTAGATCGCGCGCGCATCGGGGAAGCGCGCCCAGATCGGCGCGAGCCGGGCGAGAGCCCGGGCCAGCGCATCGTTGACGACAAAGCCCTCTTCCGCCAGCCGGATCGCCGGGCCAAACAGATCGGCCCATGGCAGCTTGCCCCATTTCTGGTGCGCCATCGCCATCAGCCGGATATTGCCCGGCACGCCGACGCTGCGCCCACCCTGAAACGCCTCGATGAACGGCAGCGGCTTGCCATCCGCGCCGAGCAGCAGCTTCTCGCTCGCCGAGGCCGGGGCCATCTCGCGCCCGTCGATGGTCGCAAGCGTGCCCGTTGCCGCATCATGGTGGAGCAGCAGCCCGCCGCCGCCGATCCCGGAGCTTTGCGGCTCGACCACGGTCAGCGCGAGCATCATCGCCATGGCCGCATCGGCAGCAGACCCGCCCTTGCGCAGAATCTCCTGCCCGGCAGCGGTCGCGCGCGGATCGGCCGAGGAGACCACCCCCTTGCCCAGCGGCGCGGTGGCGGAGGTCTCGGCCGGCGGCGCGCTCTGCGCGTTGCAGGCGATCGAGAGCGAAGACAAAGCCAGCGCGGCGGCGGCAACGAAGGTGCGGGGGATGAAGCTCATGCCAAGCGTTATACCGCCATGGTGCGATGCGGCAAGCACCGCATCAGGCAGCCAAGACCTCCCTCGGTCGCGGGGATCCCCCACGCGCCCAGAGCTTCTCGTGGAAGAAGAACGCGACCGCGTTGATCATCGGTTCGATGATCGCGAGGCCGCTGGCGATCTCGATCGACCCGGTGAACGCATAGGCGACCGAAAAGCCCACGGTGAGGTGCACCGCGAGATAGCTGAGAGTCTTGGCAAGATCGCGGGGCATGGCGAAACTCCTGTCGAGTGTACATGAGTATTGATAATCATTTGCAATTTAGACTGCCAATGATGGTTTTGCACGATGTTGATCGAGCGGGCCGATCAATCTCGGCAGGTTCGCTGGGTTTCACGCGAAGACGCGAAGGCGCGAAGGCGCGAAGGATCATCGTTTTCCGGCGAAAGCCGGAATCCAGAAGGCACGCTTTCGTCCATCCACTCTTGGGCTCCGGCTTTCGCCGGAGAACGGAATGCTCAGAACGTCTTCGCGGCTTCGCGTCTTCGCGTGATCCCTAAAACCTTCAGCCGGTCCCGACCGCCTCGGCCAGCGACGCAAAGCCATCGCGCTGGAGCAACGCCTTCAGCCCGCGGTTGATCCGCGCGGCCAGGCCCGGCCCCTCATAGACCAGCGCCGAGTAGAGCTGCACCAGCGAGGCTCCGGCCCGAATGCGGGCATAGGCGTCCTCGGCGCTGGCAATGCCGCCGACGCCGATCAGCGGGATCGCGCCGCCGCTGGCTTGCCGGAAATCCTTGAGCCGCTGCTGCGCCAAGTCGCGCAACGGCGCGCCCGAAAGCCCGCCCGCCTCGCCTGCATGCCGCGAGCGCAGGGCGGGGCGCGAGATCGTGGTGTTCGACACGATCAGCGCATCAAGCCGCTTGTCGATCGCGATGCGGGTGATGTCGTCGATATCCGCCGCTTCCAGATCGGGCGCGAGCTTGAGGAAGACCGGACAGCCGTGCGAGCCCCGCGCCTCGATCACCGCATCGAGCAGGGCGGAAAGGGCAGCGGCGTCCTGCAGCGCGCGCAGGCCCGGCGTGTTGGGCGAGGAAATGTTCACCGTGAGATAGCGCGCGAGCGGCGCCATGGTCCGCGTCATCACCGCATAATCGGCGATGCGATCGGCCGATTCCTTGTTCGCGCCGATATTGACGCCGATGATCCCCTTGCGCCCCTGCCCGGCCTTGAGCCGCGCGACCACGGCCTCCGCGCCGTCATTGTTGAACCCCATGCGGTTGATCACCGCCTTGTCCTCGGCAAGACGGAACAGCCTGGGCCGCGGATTGCCCGCCTGGGGCAGCGGCGTCACCGTGCCGATCTCGACAAAGCCGAAGCCGAAGCCGAACATCGCGTGCGGTGCCTCGGCATTCTTGTCGAAGCCGGGTGCGAGCCCCACCGGTGTCGGAAAATCGAGCCCGGCCACGCGCATCGCCAGCACCGGGTCGGGCCGGGGCGGCGAAGAGGCGGGCATCAGGCGAAGGCCCGCGATGGTCAGCCGATGGGCATCCTCGCCATCGAGCAGGAAAAGGGCGGGCCGGGCGAGCGAGAACAGCATGCCGCCCTATGGCTTTGCGACGGGCCGATGGTCAAGCGGCGGCGAGACGGTTTACGCATGCGGTAACTCCCGATAGCTTCGCCATTAACCCTTCACGAAATAACGGAAAGTCGCTTCATGACCCTGCGCCCGATCGCCCTTGCCCTTTTTCTCGCGGCCAGTCCGCTTGCCTTGACCGTCTCCGCAAGCGCCCAGAGCGCGCCTGCCGAGGCCGCTGCGCAGAACGCCGAACTCAAGGCGTTCTTCGACCAGGTCGATGCCGAGAATCTCGCCGCCGCGCCGCAGGGCAAGGCCTATCGCGGCATTCGCGACGGTGATTACGGCAAGTGGAACGACCCCTCGGATGCCGCCGAGGCCGCGGCATTCGCGCGCGGCCAGAAGGCGCTGGCGACGATGAAGGCGCGGTTCGACCCGGCAAAGCTCTCGCCCGAAGACCGGCTGAGCTATCGCCTGTTCGAATATCAGGCCGAGCGTGCGGCGCGCGCGCACCCGTATCGCAAGAACGACTATATCTTCGACCAGATGAACGGCGCGCAGAGCCAGATGCCCGCGTTCCTGATCAACATCCACAGCGTCAAGACCAGGGCCGATGCCGAGGCCTATGTCCAGCGGCTGCAGGGCATGGGCCCGCAGATGGATGCGCTGGTCGCCGAAGCCAGGCAACGCTCGGAAGCGGGCGTGATGCCGCCGAAATGGGTCTACCCTTTCGTCCTCGACGATGCGCGCAACGTCATCAAGGGCGCGCCGTTCGACAACGGTGCCCCCTCGACGCTGCTTGCCGACCTGACCAAGAAGGTCGAGGCGCTGGCCATCGCCGCGCCCGAAAAGGCGGCGCTGATCGAGGCGGGGCGACAGGCGCTGACCACAAGCGTCAAGCCGGCCTATGAGCGACTGATCGCCGAAATGGAACGGCAGCAGGCGATTGCACCGACCGACGACGGCATCTGGCGGCTCAAGGACGGCGCGGCCTATTACGCCCAGCTGCTCGCCAATTACACCACCACCGACCTTTCTGCCGACCAGATCCACCAGATCGGGCTCGACAATGTTGCGCGCATTCACGGGGAAATGCGCGAGATCATGAAGAAGGTCGGGTTCAAGGGCAGCCTGCAGGAGTTCTTCGCCTTTGTCCGCACCGACGACCGCTTCTATTTCAAGACGCGCGAGGACTATCTCGCCACGGTCGATACCAAGCTGAAGGCGATGCAGGCGAAACTGCCAGACTATTTCGCGACGCTGCCCAAGGCCCCGCTGACGGTGAAGGCGGTCGAGGCATTCCGTGAGAAATCGGCAGGCAAGGCCTTCTACCAAAGCCCCGCGCCCGATGGCTCGCGCCCCGGCACCTATTATGTGAACCTCTACAATCTCAAGGACATGGCCTCGACCGAGCTCGAGGCGCTGGCCTATCACGAGGGGCTGCCCGGGCATCACCTGCAGCGCGCCGTGCAGACGGAACTCGGCGACTTGCCGCCCTTCCGGCGCTTTGGCGGGGTCACCGCCTATACCGAGGGCTGGGGGCTCTATTCGGAAGAGCTGGGCAAGGACATGGGCTTTTACGAAGATCCCTATTCGGACTTCGGACGACTGGGCATGGAATTGTGGCGCGCCTGCCGCCTGGTGGTCGATACCGGCATTCACCACAAGCGCTGGAGCCGCGAACAGGCGATCCAGTATCTCACCGACAACACCCCCAATCCGCCGGGCGACATCTCCAAGGCGATCGAGCGCTATGTCGTCTATCCCGGCCAGGCGACCGCGTACATGATCGGCAAGCTCAAGATCATGGAGCTTCGCGACAAGGCGCAAAAGCAGCTGGGACCGAAGTTCAGTTTCGCGCGGTTCCACGATGCCGTTCTGCGGAGCGGACCGGTGCCGCTGACGGTGCTCGAGGAGCGGATCGACGCCTGGATCCAGGCGGGCGGCTGAAAACCCCGGTTTTGCGGCGTTTCAGGGCAGGCGCCCGATTTTGCACGATTTTTCAGAATGTCGAATCTGTCCAATCGCCCTGACTCGCTTGCGATTATATACCGCCTTGCGACCCGAAGGGCTCAAGGCGGAGACGCCGAGAGTTCTTTTCCTAACAGGCGACCCTGATTTTTTCGGGGTCGCCTTTTTTTTGGTCCGATTTGGAGCTATACCCTCGCCCGGGTCGACAGAAAGATAAATCCGGCGAGAGGAGGACGGCGCAAACGCCGCGCCTGTCGTACGGCCGATTGGGGTCGCCAATGCCACATCTTGAATATGCGCTGCCCAGCGAACCGCTGAGAGAGTTCGTCTCCGTCTATTATCGCCTCACCTGCCCCGAACCCCTGGTGGTGGACGGGGAGCGCGCGGCGATTGCTCAGCTGCGCATGGCGACCGGCGGACGCGTGACGCTGCACATGCCCGACGGCAGTTCGACCGTGTGCACCGGGGCCGTGCTGGTCGGACCAACCACCGCAGCGGTGCGATTCGAGATCGAGGGGCCGTTCCACATGTTCGGCATGGGCATTACCGCCGCCGGATGGGGCGCCTTCACCCATGCCAACGCTGCCGATTTCGTCGACAAGGTGGTGCCTGCAGCCACCGTGTTCCCACGAATCGAAGAGCGCATGGCATTGCTGCGCACTCTCGATACCCTGCCGCAGATGACGGCTGCCGCTGATGAGATCATCCAGGGCTTTGTCGATCAGGTCTCGCCTGAGATGGTCGAATTCACCCGCATGGTCGATGCCTGGCTCGCCTCCAGCGTATCGCCGATGGTCACCGACCTGCACGCCCAGAGCGATCTTTCCGAACGTCAGCTGACCCGCCGGGTGAAACAGCTTTACGGGATGCCGCCCAAATATCTGTCGCGCAAATATCGCGCGCCGCGCGTTCGCTGATCGATGCCGAGCCCGACGAGGCAGACTATCTGCGCGACGCGTTCTACGACCAGTCGCACATGATCCGCGAGCTCAAGCTGTTTGCGGGCACGACACCGACCCGGCTGCGCACCGGCGAGGGCGAGATGGCGCGGCTGATCGACCAGCGCAGCCAGCTCAAGGGCGCGATCAACCCGCTGGTGGCAGAGACCTGAACGCCGCCTGTCGCGCCGACGCTCAGCCGAGCAGCACGAGTTCGAGCAGATTGAAGCCGTCCTCGCGCCGGTAATCGGCAATCTCTGCCCACGCGCGGATCATCGCGAGCCCGGCTCCGCCACCGCGCTCCGCGTTCGGCGCGTCGAACTCGTCAGCTTCGCGCGGGTCAAACGGACGGCCATTGTCGGCCAGGATGATGCAGATTCCCGCCGGGTCAGGATAGAGCTCCAGCCAGCCGGACAACGCGCCTTCCACCGCGCCATGCTCGTAAACATTCGTAACAGCTTCTTCGACCAGAACGGCAAGCTTTGCGCTGAGCATGGGGGACAGGCTATGTTCTTCGGCAAAAGCCTGCGCCTGCGCGACCGCGCGATGTATCGATTCGGGACCATTGCCGTCCAGATCGCAGCGATACGGATTGAAATTGCGCGACGTCATGGCGCAGTTTATGCCATGTATGCGGGCAAGTGGGGATGCCTAATATGAGACGCGTACTGCTTGTATCACTTTCGCTGCTGGCCATGACCGCTCAACCCGCCTGGGCCGATATCGGCCGGGTCAAGAAAACTGCCGGCGCCGCGCAGATCGAACGCAAGGGCACGCGGATCAATGCCGCGGTTGGCACCTCGCTCCTGCCGGGCGACGTGCTCGTCACCGGCAAGGGCGGGCAGATCGCGGTCGCCTTTGCCGACAATACCCGTTTTTCGGTCGGCCCCAACAGCCGCATTGCGGTCGACAAGTTCGACTTCGACCGCACCACCCGCTCCGGCGCCTTCGAGACCCGGGTCGAGCGCGGATCGCTGGGCGTCGTTTCGGGCCAGATCGCCAAGTCGCGGCGCGACGCGATGAAGGTGCGCACCCCGACCTCGTTGCTCGGCGTGCGCGGCACCCGCTTCATCATCAACGTGCCCGAATGATGCGCGCAAGGGGGCTTTCGATCGCGCTGGTCGCGCTGACCCTGGCCGGCTGTGCCGGGCCTTCGCTGCTGCTGATGAACAACGAGGACGGCTCGAACGAGGGTGCGCTGGCGGTCATCGACGAGAAATGCGGCAATCCCGACGGATCGACCATTGCGGGATCGTTCACCCGCACCAGGCTTTCGGGCTGTGCGCCGCGTCCCAAGGGCGTCGGCGAGGCGGCGCTCAAGCCCGAGGAGCGCAGCCTGATCGCCAATCTGCCGCCGCCACCGGCGCGCTTCACCATGTATTTCATTCCCGACACGACCGTGCTGGCACCAGGATCGGAAGGGATGATCGATGCCCTTGCCGAGCATTTCAAGGCGCGGCCCGGCGCGGAGCTCGAGATCATCGGCTATACCGATACCGTCGGCAAGCCCGAGTATAACCTTACCCTGTCGCAGAAGCGCGCCGACGAGATCAAGGGACGGCTGGTGCAGCTGGGCTTCCCGGCCGAGGTCATCACCACGACGGGACGGGGCGAGACCGAGTTGCGCTTCCCCACCCCCGACGAGACCGAGAATGGCGGCAACCGCCGGGTGGAAATCATCGTCCGCTGAACGGCGGCGCCTGCCTGGCCGGAGTGGCTGTGTCTAGTGGATTGATTTTGACATTTGCATCCCTTTGCGGCTGGGATAGGTCTGCAAATGTCAAAATCGTAAAATCCACTAGAACCAAAAACATCTAGTGGTCCAAAGAGATTCTGACATTCGAGCACAGCCTGGCTTCACACGGTACCGAAGGTCAGAATCGGACCACTAGACAGGCGCTGAACGCGTCCCGGCCGTTCTCCGGCGAAAGCCGGAGCCCAGAGCGGCCAGGGCGCAACCTAGCCCTCGACTCCGGCTTTCGCCGGAGAACGGCACCCTGCTGAAACGTCGGACACCCTCTTCATGCTCACCGATATCCAGATTTCGCGCGCCGCCAGCTTGCAGCGCATCTCCGTCATCGCCGAGAGGCTGGGTCTCGAAGAAGCAGCGGTCGAACCTTATGGCCATTACAAGGCCAAGATCGACCTCAAGGCGGCCGGACTCGACGGCGCCGAACCGAGAGGCAGGCTGATCCTGGTCACCGCGATCAATCCCACGCCCGCGGGCGAGGGCAAGACCACGACATCGGTGGGTCTCGCCGATGCCCTGAACCGCATCGGCCACAAGACGGTGCTCGCGCTGCGCGAACCCTCGCTCGGCCCCTGTTTCGGCACCAAGGGCGGCGCGACCGGCGGCGGCTATGCGCAGGTCGGGCCGATGGAAGACATCAACCTGCATTTCACCGGCGATTTCCACGCGATCACCTCGGCGCACAATCTGCTCGCCGCAATGATCGACAACCATATCCACTGGGGCAATGCGCTCGATATCGACGTGCGCCGCGTCGTCTGGCGGCGGGTGCTCGACATCAACGACCGCGCGCTGCGGCAGATCGTCCAATCGACAGGCGGCGTCGGCAACGGCTTCCCACGCGAAAGCGGCTTCGACATCACCGTCGCGTCCGAGGTGATGGCGATCCTGTGCCTGGCGCGCGATCTCGACGATCTGGAGGAACGGCTGGGGCGCATCGTCATCGGCTATACGCGGCAGCGTCAGCCGGTCACCGCGAGCGACCTCAAGGCGGCAGGCGCGATGGCGGTGCTGCTCGCCCAAGCGATCAAGCCCAATCTGGTGCAGACGCTCGAGGGCAACCCGGCGCTGCTGCACGGCGGGCCGTTCGCCAATATCGCGCATGGCTGCAATTCGGTGATCGCGACGCGCGCCGCGCTGGCGCTGGGCGATTTCGTGGTAACCGAGGCGGGGTTCGGCGCGGACCTGGGCGCGGAGAAATTCTTCGACATCAAGTGCCGCCAGGCCGGACTCGCCCCGGCCGCGGCGGTGATCGTGGCGACCGTGCGCGCGCTCAAGATGAATGGCGGCATCGCCAAGGCCGAGCTTGGCCATGAGGATGTCGAGGCGGTGCGGTGCGGCAGCGTCAACCTCATCCGCCATATCGAGAATGTGCGCCAGTTCGGCGTGCCCGTCGTCGTCGCGATCAACCATTTCCACAGCGACAGCGAGGCCGAGATCGCGGTGCTGCGCGAAGTGGCCGAGGCGCAGGGCTGCGAAGCGCATCTGTGCCGCCACTGGGCCGAAGGCGGTGCGGGCGCGGAGAGCCTGGCACACGCGGTCGCGCGGATTGCAGCCGGCGGCGAGGCGCAGTTCAAGCCGCTCTATGACGATGCGCTGCCGCTGATCGACAAGATCGAGACGGTGGCAAAGCGCATCTACCGCGCCGAGGGCGTTTCCGCGACGCCCGCCGTGCTGGCGCAGCTCCAGCGCTGGGAAGAGGCGGGATACGGCCACCTGCCGGTGTGCATGGCCAAGACGCAGTACAGCTTCTCCGCCGATCCGACGCTGCTCGGTGCACCGACGGGCCATGTCCTGCCGGTGCGCGAGGTGCGGCTGAGCGCGGGTGCCGGCTTTGTCGTGGCGATCTGCGGCGAGATCATGACCATGCCGGGGCTGCCCCGGATCCCCGCCGCCGAAACGATCCGTCTCGACGCGCAGGGCGAGATCGAAGGGCTGTTCTGAATGTCGCAACGCGCGCCGATATTCACGCCCCATTGACAGCCGCACGGCTTGACGCCAAGCCCGCCGCCCATGGCGAGCGCATCTGCCTCTCTTTCCGACGAACGGTTCGGCCTCGACCGGCGGATCACGCTGCTCGGGCCGCTGCCGCTCGATTGCGGTGCCGCGCTCGCGCCGGTGCAGATCGCGTACGAGACCTATGGCACGCTCAATGCCGACAAGAGCAATGCCATCCTGATCTGCCATGCGCTGACCGGCGACCAGTATGTCGCCTCGACGCACCCGATCACCGGCAAGCCCGGCTGGTGGCAGCGGCTGGTGGGAGAAGGCAAGCCGGTCGATCCGTCGCGCGACTTCATCATCTGCGCCAATGTCATCGGCAGCTGCATGGGCTCATCGGGCCCGGCAACGGTGAACCCTGCCACCGGCGAGCCCTGGGGCATGGATTTTCCGGTGCTGTCGATCGCCGATATGGTGCGCGCGCAGGCGCTGCTGCTCGATTATCTCGGCATTCCGGTGCTGTCCGCCGTCATCGGCGGCTCGATGGGGGGCATGCAGGCGATCAGCTGGCCGGTGCTTTATCCCGACCGTGTCCGCGCCGCGCTCGTCATCGCCTCGACCGCGCGGCACTCGGCGCAGAACATCGCGTTTCACGAGGTCGGCCGCCAGGCCATCATGGCCGACCCGCGCTGGCGCAAGGGGGCCTATTATGCCGATGGCGACGTGCCCGCATCGGGCCTGGCCGTCGCGCGCATGGCCGCGCATATCACGTACCTCTCCGAAGCCGGACTGACCGAGAAATTCGGCCGCCGGTTGCAGGACAAGAGCGGCAAGGATTGCAGCGGCAGCAGCTTCGGCTTCGATGCGGATTTCCAGATCCAGTCCTATCTGCGCCATCAGGGCATCAGTTTCGTCGACCGGTTCGATGCCAACAGCTATCTCTACATCACCCGTGCGATGGACTATTTCGACCTCGCCGAACCGCATGACGGGGTGCTCGCCAAGGCGTTCATGGGCACCAGGACGCGCTTCTGCCTGATCAGCTTCGATACCGACTGGCTGTATCCCACCGCGGAATCGCGGCGGATCGTCCACGCGCTCAACGCCGCCGGAGCCGAGGTGAGCTTTGTCGAACTGTCCTCGCCCTTCGGCCATGACGCCTTCCTGCTCGAATGCCCGGAGATGAACCGCATCGTCGATGGTTTCCTGCGCGCCGGGGCGAACGCGTGACCGGATTGCGCCCCGACCTCCAGATCATCGCCCAGAACGTGACGCCCGGCGCGCGTGTGCTCGATATCGGGTGCGGCGACGGCGCGCTGATGGCGGCACTGCGCGACACGCGCCAGGTGCGCGCGCGCGGGCTCGAGCTCGACCCGGCCAATGTGAGCGCCGCGGTAGCGCGCGGCCTTTCGGTGATCCAGGGCGATGCCGATACCGATCTTGCCGATTATCCGTCGGACAGCGTCGATTACGCGATCCTCAGCCAGACGCTGCAGACCACGCGCGCGCCGCATCTGGTGCTGGAACAGCTGCTGCGCATCGGGCGGCAGGCGTTCGTCAGCTTCCCCAATTTCGCGCATTGGCGCATCCGCCTGTCGCTGGCGACGCAGGGCCGGATGCCGGTCACCAGGCTGCTGCCCGAAAGCTGGTACGACACGCCCAATATCCACCATGTCAGCATCGAGGATTTCCGTGATCTGATCGCGGCGCGCGGCTGGGCCTGCGACGGGCAATGGTTTCTTTCGGGCGGCAAGCCGACATCGCGCGGCATGGCCAATCTGCTCGCCGAGCACGCGGTCTTCCTGCTGAGGCGCTGAGACATGAGAATCGGGATCATCGGAGCCGGGCTGGCCGGGCTGACCGCTGCGCGCGGGCTGGCAGAGGCGGGGTACGCGGTCATATTGTTCGACAAGGCGCGCGGCCCGGGCGGCCGCATGTCCACCCGCCGGACCGAAACCGCGCAGGGCATGGCGTTTTTCGACCATGGCGCGCAATATTTCACCGTGCGCGACGCCGGTTTTGCCGAAACGGTCGAACGCTGGGAGGCCGATGGTGTCGCGGCGCGCTGGGCGGCGGCGGGCGACAATGCCTGGGTCGGTACCCCGGGCATGAACGCGATCATCAAGGCCGAGGCGGCAGCGCACGATGTCCGCTGGAACTGCCGGATCGAGCGGATCGTGCGCGAGGGCGCAAGTTGGCGGTTCGAGCACGACGCGGGCAGCGAGAGTTTCGATACCGCGATCGTCGCCGTCCCGGCAGAGCAGGTCGCGCCGCTGCTGGCCTCCCATGCCCCCGAATGGGCGGCGCTGGCCGAGGCCACGGTATCGCAGCCGTGCTGGACGGTCATGGCAAGTTTTGCCGAACGAGTCGATTTTGGTCCCGATTGCCTGCGCAACGCAGGCACGATCGGTTGGGCGGCGCGCAACAGCGCCAAGCCGGGGCGCACGGGACCGGAAAGCTGGGTCGTCCAGGGATCGCCCGCCTGGTCGGCGGCGCATCTCGAGGACGAGGCCGACAGCGTGATCGCGGCGCTGGTCGCCGATCTGGCGGCGGCGACAGGTGTCGCGCTTCCCGAAACACTGATCGTGCAGGCACATCGCTGGCGCTATGCGCTGTCGGGCGCAGCCGGGCGGACGATGCTGTGGGATGAAGGTTCGAGGCTGGGGGTCAGCGGCGACTGGCTGATCGGACCCCGGATCGAGAGCGCCTGGGCCTCGGGCCGGGCGCTTGCGGCGGCTGTGGCCGCCTGATCAGATCAGCTCAAGATCAGACGATCGCGCCGGGGCCGATGCTCGCGGCGAGGAACAGCGCCGAACTCAGGATCGCGAGCGCTGCGGCACCGATCTGGCTGGAAAGCTGGAGCGACATTGTTTCTTTTCCTTGGAGTTGGAGTGAAAGGGCGGTCAGACGATGACGCCGGGGCCGATGCTGGCAGCGATGAAGACGACCGAGGTGATGGCGGCGAGGGCGGAAGCGATGACGTTCATGATGGTGGTTCCCTGTGTTCGAGACGGTCTGGAAGCGATGCGGATCAGACGATGATGCCGGGGCCGACGCTGGTAGCGACGAGGATGACCGAGCAGATGGTGGCGAGTGCGGTGGCGAGAATGTTCATGGGGAAGGTCCTTTCGATTTCGGTTTGAGGTGCGGGCTGGAGATCAGGCGACGACGCCGGGAGCAACGCTGGCGGCGATGAACAGGCTGGAGGTCAGGATGGCGAGAGCGACGGCGGCGATCTGGCTCTGGGCGTTCGAGAAGAGGGTCATGGCGGTGTCCTTTCGTGAGTATCTGGTGGTTCCGGTCGGTGTGTCCGGAGATGCCAGATACTCTGCACACGCCGTGCCAAACTGAAAAAGACACGCTATTCCAGCGGTTTAGCCTTTTTCAGGCCTGCGCAGAACATGAATGAATGCTGACTATTGGGAAAATTTCCCATTAATCGGGATCGGCGCTGTACAGGGATTGCAGGCGCGTCAGCCTGCCGAAGGTACCAACCCGGTCGCCTCGGCCTCGGCCTGCATGCGACGTGCGAAGAAGGGCGAAATGGTGAACCGCGCCAGCACATCGGAAGCGGGGGCCCCGGAGGGCGCACCCACCAGCTTTTCGAGCGCGCGCCAATCGGCCCGGCCTTCCGCAACACGGCCGTTGGCGGCGAGTGCAAGCGCGCGCGCGAGCAGGAAATTGGGCTGCGTCTCCAGTTCGGGCTTTTCGGCGCTGAGCGCAAGCTGCAGCGCCTCGGGGCGCTTGCCGTTGATGACGCGCGTGATCACCAGCGACGAGATCTGATAGCCCCCGGGCTGTTCGTTCAGCGCGCTCGCGCGTTCGAGCACGGGTTCGGCGCCGGGATAGTCGCCACATGCCATGAGCAGGCTGCCTGCAAGACCCAGCGTGTCGGGCTCGAGCGGATTGCTCTCGATCGCACGGCGGGCAAAGGCGATCGCACGCGGGCAATTGCCCCGCGCCCAGGCCGAGCGCGCCACCGCGATCTGCGCCAGCGCCGATGTTCCGTTATTGCGCAACGCAGCTTCTGCAAGATCACGCCCCCTGGCGGTCGGGGTCAGCGGCACCATGCTCTTGCCGCGCGGCCGCGACAGTTCGAGGAACGATTGCGCCTGGAGCACCAGCGATTCGTTGGGGAACAGCTTTGCCGATGCATCGAGGCACTGGCTCACCGCGGCCCGCTCCGCGGGATCGCGGCTCTGGCGGAAACTGTCATAGGCGATCAGGCATGGATAACCGGGGGACGTGTCGCCGCCCAGCAGCTTGCGCTGATGCTGGATGATCACCCCACCCGAACGCGCGACCTCCGAAATGCCGTTCCCGATGGCCTGCTCGACATCCGGCGCCGCGATCTCGGTGCCGTCATGGTTTATCTCATAGGACCACAAGGTCGTCCCGCTCGCCTTGTGGCGAAGCGCGAGGAAGATCGGCGCATTCGCTCCAGGACCAGCACTGCTGCCGCGTACGACCAGCTGGTACGCGCGCGCCCTCTCCGTCTCGCTGACATCCTCGTGCGCCGCGCTCGTCACCGCGACCATCTCGAAGCGCTGCAAGTGCATTTCGGCAATCTGCGCGGCGGTGTTGAGCGCATCATTGCCGCTCGCCGGCTCGGTCAGGATCGTGACATGCGCAATCTGGCCGCGCATGTCGCGCCGTGCAGCCTCTTCGCTGGCGGTTTCCGGCTTGGCCAGCAACCAGATGACGTAGAGAAGGCCGAGCAGCAGCAGGATGCGCACCACCCAGAGGATCCAGCCCCGGTCGATCCCCGATGGCGGCGGGGATGATGCCTGCGAGCGGGCGTGTCCCTGGATCTCTCCCGCACCTGCAGCGCCCCCGAAGGCGCCTGTATTGCCTCCCGGGTTCGGCAGCGACTGAGGCCCGGCTGCGCCCAGCGCGGCGGCGGCCGGCTCTGCCATGGGCGCCAGCTCGACATTGTAGCGCCCGACAGGAATGACGATGCGATGACGGCCTGCGGCCTCCTGCGCGGACAGCCCGGCATAATGCAGTTCGAGCATCTTGCGCAGCCGCCCGACCTGCACGCGCGGATAGCTGTCGCTCTGCGGATCGAAGCTGTCGTCGCGGCCCAGACCGTCGACCGCAATCTGATAGGCCTTGAGCCGCTCCCCGTTGCCCGCAAGTGTCTGTTCGACAAGATATTCGAGCAAACGCCGCAACACGGGTGAGCGGACGAACTCCGGCGAGCGCATCACCAGACCAAGTTCATTCTGCAATGCGCTTCTTTCAGGTTGCGCACTCACCTGCGTGTCATCCCTTCAGGGCTGGCGGATTGTCGATAGCAACGGATGAAGCGCCCGGAACCGTTATCTTGTCCGTGTTTGCTTCCATGAGGATATAGGCCGAAATGTAACTTTGCAATCGAACGTGACATGAAAATGGCCGGAAGCACTGAAAAACTTGCATTTTACGGGTAACAACCAGTCCAATCGGCGATTGCGGTTTTTGTTGCCAAGGGGTTGGAACCGACGACCATCGCCCCTATCGAGGGCATAGCATGCCGCCGCAAACCCCCTCCTCTGCCGATCGAACGCCGCCGCCCGCCCTGCGCGAGACGCTCGGACGATTCCTGCCTTATCTCTGGCCAGCGGACCGGCCCGATCTGAAGCTGCGCATCTGCGGCGCGATGCTGATGGTGCTGCTGGGCAAGGCGGCGGTTCTTTCCATGCCCTTTGCCTACAAGGCCGCAGTCGACCGGATGACAATCGACGGCACCACGATGGCGATGGCGGCGATCATCGCGGTGCTGGCTTATGGCGCGGCGCGGCTGGGATCGGTGCTGTTCGACAATCTGCGCAACGTGGTCTTCGAACGCGTCGGCCAGGAAGCAACGCGGACGCTCGCCGAGAACGTCTTCGTGCAATTGCACCGGCTGTCGCTGCGCTTTCACCTCGCCCGCCGCACCGGCGAGGTCACCAAGGTGATCGAGCGCGGCACCAAGAGCATCGACGTGATGCTCTATTTCCTGCTGTTCAACATTGCCCCGACGGTGCTCGAACTCATCGCGGTGCTGGTGATCTTCTGGATCAATTTCGGCTTCGGGCTGGTGCTGGCAACGGTGGCGATGGTGGCGATCTATATCGTCTTCACCCGCAAGATCACCGACTGGCGCAACCATCTGCGCGAGGCGATGAACACGCTCGATGGCAAGCAGCTCGCCCGCGCGGTCGATTCGCTGCTCAATTACGAGACGGTCAAATATTTCACCGCCGAGGAGCGCGAGGCCAAGCGCTATGGCGATGCCGCGCGCACCTATGCCAATGCGGCGGTCAAATCCGAAAACTCGCTGGCGCTGCTCAATGTCGGCCAGTCGCTGATCACCAACCTGATGATGGCCGGCGCAATGGCCTATACCATCTGGGGCTGGAGCCGGGGGCAGTTCACCGTCGGCGATCTGGTGCTCGTCAACACGCTGCTGATGCAGCTGTTCCGCCCGCTCGACCTGCTCGGCATGGTCTATCGTACAATCCGCCAGGGGCTGGTGGATATGGCGGCGATGTTCGACCTGATCGATACCCCCGCCGAGATCGTCGATGTCCCGAATGCGCCTGCGCTCGACATCCGCCAGCCCTCGGTCGAATTCCGCAATGTCGATTTCGGCTATGATCCCGACCGGCAGATCCTGCACGGTCTGAGCTTCCGGGTCGAACCGGGCCAGACGCTGGCGCTGGTCGGCCCCTCGGGCGCGGGCAAGTCGACGATCGCGCGGCTGCTCTTCCGCTTCTACGATCCGCAAGCCGGGCAGATCCTGATCGGCGGGCAGGATATCGCCAAGGTGACGCAAGGCTCGCTGCGCGCCGCGCTCGGCATCGTGCCGCAGGATACGGTGCTGTTCAACGACACCATCGGGTATAATATCGGCTATGGCCGCGAGGGCGCGACGCAGGAGGAGATCGAGCGCGCGGCGCATGGCGCGGCAATCGGCACGTTCATCGAATCGCTGCCCAAGGGCTATGATACGGAGGTCGGCGAGCGCGGGCTCAAGCTGTCGGGGGGCGAGAAGCAGCGCGTCGCGATCGCGCGCACCTTGCTCAAGAACCCGCCGCTGACCATCTTCGACGAGGCGACGAGCGCGCTCGACAGCGCCACCGAGGCCGAGATCCTCGATACGCTGCGCTCGCTGGCCGAAGGGCGCACCACGCTGATCATCGCGCACCGGCTGTCCACAGTCACGCATGCCGACAGCATCCTCGTGCTGGACAAGGGCCGGGTGGCGGAGCAGGGATCACACCGCGAACTGCTGCGCCGCGGCGGGCTCTATGCGGCGATGTGGGAACGCCAGGCGCAGGAACGCGCGAAGGAAGAGGTGGCGGCATGACGATGACGGCGGCAATTCTCGCGGCGCTGGCGCTGCAGGGCGTAGCGCTCGATCCGCCGGTCGAGGCCGAGGCGGCAGAGGTGGAGCAACCGACGCGCACCGGCGCATGGAACGACATGTATGGCGAGCCCCAGCATCCCGGCGCGACCTATCGCGTGCGGCTGTTCGTGCACGCCGCGCAAGCCTGTCTTCATTTTGCCGGCGAAGCGCCCTATGATGCCGAGCGCGCCGAATTCCTGAACGCGATGATGGATGAAAGCTGCGCGGGGCTGAAGGAACGCTATACCGCGATCCTGGCCGATCCGACGACCGACGCGCCATCTCGCGCCCTGGTCGAGAAAGCATGGGAGCCGTTTCGTGAGTGACAAGCTCTCCAGGATTTCCGCCCTTGTGCTGGCCGCCGCTCTGCTGACGCTGCCCGCCTGCAAGGACCGCAACCAGTCCGACCGTTCCCCGGTGCAGATGCCGCCGATCCTGGCCTCTGCCACCGCCGCCCCTGCTGCCATGAAAGAGACAAGCATGTTCACTCCGCTTACCGATGATGTTCAGGTTTCGCCGCAGATCACGCTCGATCAGGTGGCGGCGGCAAAGGCGGAAGGCGTGACGTTGATCATCAACAACCGCCCCGATGGCGAGGACCCGAGCGCGCCGCAAAGCGCCGAGATCGAGGCGGCGGCAAAGGCTGCCGGGATCGAATATGTCTCCATCCCCGTCACCCATGCCGGATTCTCGGCCCCGCAGGTCGATGCGATGATCGCGGCGCTGGACAAGGCCGAAGCAAGCGGCGGCAAGGTGCTCGCCTATTGCCGCTCGGGCACGCGCTCGACGCTGCTCTGGTCGCTCGCCCAGGCCAAGCAGGGGCAGAACCCTGCCGAGCTCACCCGCATCGCGGCGCAGGCCGGCTATGACCTGACCCCGATCCGCCCAATGCTCGACGCACTCTCGGGCCAGGCGGACTGAGACAGAATTAGATCCTCCCCCCGGCAAGCTGTGGGAGGATCCCCGGGCTTATGGTTAACCCGATAATAACCATCTTGTGACCATGTTTCCTCGTTCCACCGCGGCGACTCTGCGGTGGCGATGCAAGGAGAATGGGGCATGGCCAGCCATCCCGGCGCGGCATCCGGCAATTCCGCAGCGGCACTCACGCTTGCCGAGCTGCGCGAGTTCGCGAGCTTCTCACCCGCGGCACAGCGCTATATCAAGCGCGCGCTCGATATCGGGCTCGCGCGCGAGGACGCGTTCAAGCGCTGGGCACGAAACGCCGAGGAAACCGCCTCGATCCGCATGCATTATCTGGTCTACCAGGACCTCAAGCTGTTGCGCGGCAACGTGCCCGATGCGCCGCATGAGGACGGGTTCGAGCATTTCATGGCGCTGCTGGTGCGGCTGGCGGCGTTCGATTTGGCGCAGGGCCGGATCGAGAGCTTCTCCGCCTTCCGCTTCCTCTACGAACGCCTGCTCGGTGCCGATGTGCGCCCCTGGCTGCCGTCTGCCTATTGCGCCGCCGCGGCGCTGCCGCAGATCCAGCCCGAACGGCGCAAGATGCTGCTCCAGTCGATCAGCGAGGCGGCTGCCACTGCTCCGGGCTGGTCGCTGCGCGCACCGGTCTTCTTCCCCGAATGGGTCGAATGGGTGAGCGGCGACGCCGCGCATTGAGGGCTCGGTTCTGAGACCACATCACCGTCACCCCCGCGAAAGCGGGGGTCCCGCTTCTGCGCAACGGGTTGAAAGATAGCGGGATTCCCGCGTTCGCGGGAATGACGTGCTTTCTAGCTCGTCCCCACCAGCGCGGCGAGCGCCACGCGGCGGTAGATGCGCGCCAGCACGTCCAGGTCGGCTACCGCCACCGCCTCGTCGAGCTTGTGCATCGTCGCGTTGCACAGGCCGAATTCCACCACCGGGCAGATGCGCGAGAGGAAGCGCGCGTCGGACGTTCCGCCGGTGGTCGACAGCTCCGTCTCCACACCCGTCTCCGCGCGGATCGCGTCGACGATCAGACCTGAAAGCTCGCCCGGCGGGGTGAGGAAGGCTTCGCCCGAAATCTTTGCCTCGACCGTCCCGCCCAGCGGCTCGGCGATCGCGCGAATGCGCTGGATCAGCGATTCGCCGCTGTGCAGATCGTTGAAGCGGATGCTGATCCGCGCCTCGGCGGCGGCGGGGATGACATTGTGCGCGGGGTTGCCGACATGCAGGTCGGTCACCTCGATATTGCTCGGCTGGAACCAGTCGGTGCCCTCGTCCAGCACCACTGCCTCGATCGCCGAGAGGATCGCGACCAGCTTCGGGATCGGATTGTCGGCCAGATGCGGATAGGCGACATGGCCCTGCTGGCCCGCCACGCGGATCCACATGTTGACCGAGCCGCGCCGCCCGATCTTCACCATGTCGCCCAGCCGATTGACCGAGGTTGGCTCGCCCACCAGGCACAGGTCGGGCACCGTGCCCTCGCGCAGCATCAGGTCGATCAGCGCGCGGGTGCCGTAGATCGCGGGCCCTTCCTCGTCGCCGGTGATGATCAGGCTCAGCGTCCCCGCCTCGCGCGGGATGTCGGCAGCCGCGGCGACGAAGCTCGCAATCGATCCCTTCATGTCGACCGCGCCGCGCCCGTGCAGCAGGTCCCCGCGCACCTCCGGCACGAACGGATCGCTCGCCCAGCCCTTGCCCGGCGGCACCACGTCGAGATGCCCGGCAAAGGCGAAATGCCGCCCCGGATCGCCGAGCGGACGCCGGATCGCGAACAGATTCTCGACCGGGCCATCGGGGGCCTCGCCGCAGACGAAGCGCGTGACGGCAAAGCCCAGCGGCTCGAGCATCGCCTCGAGGCAATCGAACACCGCGCCGGTGGCGGGCGTGACGCTCTCGCAGGCGATCAGGCGGCTGGCGAGATCCAGCGGGGCGGCGGCAATCGTGGCGGTATCGGTCATCGGGGCTTTCTCGTTGGTCGCAGGCGCATTTGAGTGATTTCGAGTGAAATGGAACATTTCACGGCTCGGAAATCACGGCAAAACAGAAATATAGAGCCAGCTTTTGATTCCATCAAAATCTGGCTCTAACATCGCGCCATGCCCAAAGTCGACCTGCAAGCGGTTCCGCAAACCAACGCCACCGGATATCCCGATCACCTCGCGGATGTCGTGCAGGGGCGCTGGTATCGCCGCCTCTCCCCCGCGCTGGGGCTCAGCGATTTCGGGGCAAGCCATGTCGTGCTCAAGCCCGGTGCCTGGTCTGCCCAGCGACACTGGCACGAGAACGAGGACGAGATTCTCGTCATCCTGTCCGGCCAGGCGGTCCTGGTCGACGACCACGGCCGCACCCTTCTTGGGCCGGGCGACATCGCAGCCTTTCCCAAGGGCGAGCCCAACGCGCATTGCCTGGTCAACGAAAGCGACGAAGATTGCGCGTTCCTGGTGATCGGTCAAAGCGTCAATGGCCCGTGCCATTATCCCGATGTCGACATGCATGAGAACGGCGCGGGCAACAAACGCCGCAAGGACGGATCGGCCTTCTGACTGGCCGAAGAGGCTACCCTCCCTCGCTCCTGAATATCCCAGCACCATCCCGATGGGCCGAAGGAGGGCCGGGCCCGCGCGCGCCTGACGTGACTGAGGCTGCATGCGCCAGGTTGACCCAACAGCCAAAATCCCTATTAGGCTAATGCGAATCGCTTGCATTATCATTTGGGGGATTATCCATGAACCGCTGGTTGAACTCTGCCGCCCTGATCGGCCTTGCCGCCGCTCAGCTGCAGGTCAGCGCCGCCGAGGCGGCGCGCGCAGAGACCGAAACGCTCGACGAGGCCGAGGCTGCCGACGGGCGCACCATCGTGGTCTCCGCCACGCGCACGCCCATCACCATCGACGAGGCCCCTGCCACCATTTCGGCGAAGACCGACGAGGAAATTGCCGACGAGCTGGCGACCGACATCAAGGATCTGGTGCGCTTCGAGCCCGGTGTCAGCGTCCGCCGTCAGCCCGCGCGGTTCGGTGCGGCGCTCGGCAGCACCGGCCGCGCGGGCAACGAGGATTTCACCATTCGCGGCATCGGCGGCAACCGCGTGCTGATCCAGGTCGATGGCGTGCGCATGCCGATGGGCTTCAGCTTCGGCGCGCAAAGCGTGGGCCGAGGGGATTCGGTCGATATCGGGCTGGTCAAATCGGTCGAGATCCTGCGCGGTCCGGCCTCCGCGCTCTACGGCAGCGACGGCCTGGCGGGTGCGGTCAGCTTCACGCTGAGCGACCCCGAGGACATATTGAAGGGCCAGTCGGTCGCCGGGCTGGTGCGTGGCCAATATGCCAGCGCCGACAACGAATTTGCCGAAACCGCGATCCTGGCTGGACGCAGCGGCGAGCTCTCGGCGATGGTCGCCTATACGCGGCGCGATTTTCAGGAGCTGGAGAACCGCGGCACTAACGATGTGCTCGGGGCCAATCGGACCACGCCCAATCCGCAGGATGGGCACAGCAATGCCGCCACCGCGCGGCTGGTCTGGGATCCCGCCGGTGGCCACAAGGTCCGGCTGACCGGCGAATATCTCGACAACCGCATGGTCACCGATCTGCTCTCGGGCCGCTCGGCGAGCGTCGACAATCTGGTGGCGCGCGACAGCGGCAAGCGCTGGCGGGTAGCGGGCGACTGGATCTGGGAAGGCACCGGCACGCTCGAGATGGCGCGGGCCAGCCTGTACTGGCAATCGGCCAAGGACCGCCAGTTCACGCAGGAAGACCGCACGCCGCTAGCCGATCGCACCCGGCTCAACACCTTCGACAACCGCGTCTATGGCCTGTCCGCCGAAGCGCGCGCAGGCTTCGTCACCGGGCCCTTGAGCCACAAGCTGGTCTTTGGCGGCGATGCGAGCTCTACCCGGCAGCAGGGGCTGCGCGACGGCACCGTGCCGCCAGCGGGCGAGCGCTTCCCGTCCTCCGCCTTTCCGGTGACCGATTACACGCTCGCCGGTCTGTTCATCGGCGACGAGATCAGCATGGGGCCACTCACCCTGTTCCCTGCGCTGCGGTTCGATCATTACAAGCTCTCACCCCAGAACGATCCGCTGCTCCCGGCGACCTTCGTCACCACCGGCCAGTCGGGCAGCCGGCTGAGCCCCAAAATGGGCGCGGTGCTGAAGCTGAACAGCGAGGTGCGGCTGTTCGCAAATTATGCCCAGGGCTTCCGCGCCCCCGAGCCCTCCCAGGTCAACCAGTTCTTCGAGAATCTGGCACAAGGCTATACTTCGCGCCCCAATGCCGATCTGGGGCCGGAGCGCAGCGAGAGCATCGAAGGCGGCATCCGCTTTACCAGCGAAGCCGTGAGCCTCAGCGCCACCGCGTTCAGCGCGCGCTACAAGGACTTCATCAGCCAGGAGGTCGTGGGTGGCGGCTTCACGCCGAATAATCCCGCGATCTTCCAGTTCATCAATCTCGACCGGGTAAAGGTCGAAGGCGCCGAGGCGCGGCTCGAACTGCGCGACAAGGGCGGCCTCAACGGGCAGCTGGCCCTGTCCTACGCCAAGGGTGACGTCATCGATCCGCAGGCGAACACCCGCATGCCGCTCGCCACGGTCGATCCCTTGAAGCTGGTCGCGGGAATCGGCTGGCGCGACCCGCAGGGCCGGTTCGGCGGGCAGCTGATCGCCACGCACAGCGCGCGAAAGTCCGAGGCGCGCAGTGCGGGCGTGTGCACCCCGTCGTGCTTCCGGCCCGAGGCGTTCACCATCCTCGACGCGACGGCATTCGTCGCGCTGGGCCCGGTGACGCTGCGCGCGGGCCTGTTCAACCTCACCAACGCCAAATACGCCTGGTGGTCCGATGTGCGCGGCCTCGCCAGCAACACCACCATCGCCGATGCCTTTACCCAGCCGGGCCGCAACGGCAGTGTCTCGTTGACTTATCGCTTCTGATTCGCAATACCGTTATCAATCAAAACAGGGGTCTTGATCATGCACAGAAAGATCGTCTCGCTTGCTGCTGCCAGCCTGTTCGCGCTGGCTTCCACGTCCGCGCTTGCCCATCCGCCGATCGCCGAACGGCCCGCCCAAGAAGAAGCCGCCGCGTTCGAGGCCGATCGCGCCGACATTCTGGCGATGGCGGGCAATTTCAAGGTGCGCTTCGACATGCAGGAAGCGACGCCCTGGCAGAGCGGCTACGCCCCGCTCGACCGCAAGATTTCGGGCGGGCATGAGGTCGTGCGCGTGATCGAGGATAGCGGCCGCCGCATCGTGCTGCAGCATATCCTGGTCAGCGAGATCGACGGCAAGCCGCATATCACCAAGCACTGGCGGCAGGACTGGGAATACGAGCCCGCCCGGGTGCTGGTCTATTCGGACCGCAATGCCTGGACCTGGGAGGACGTGCCCGAGAAGATGCGCCGCGGGCGCTGGTCGCAGACCGTCTGGCAGGTGGATGACAGCCCGCGCTATGCCGGCTGGGGCCAGTTCGAGCAGCAGGGCGGCCTTCGCCGTTGGCGTTCCAACTGGACCTGGCGACCGCTCGCCCGGCGCGATGCGGTGCGCAATCCCGTGTACGACCGCTATTATGCGATCAATCGCCACCAGCCCACCCCCGATGGCTGGGTCCACTGGCAGGACAATATCAAGATGGGCATGAAGGACGGCCGCCTGCAGCCGATCGTCCAGGAATATGTGCTCAATACCTATACCAAGTTCGACGGCTATAACGTCAAGGCCGCAGACGATTACTGGGCCGCCACCAAGGGCTATTGGGCTGCGGTCCGCGCCGGGTGGGACAAGGTGGCGGCGACCAAGGGCGGCATTGCCATCCAGGAGGAAGCGCAGGCCGGCACCATCATCAGCGCGCGGTTGCTGACCATCGCCGACGAGATTGTCGAGGGCAAGCTGACCGAGGCTAAGGGCACAGCCGAAGCGCTCAAGCTCATCGACGACAATACCCGGATGACGGGCGCGAAGCAGGTCGCAAGCGCCGGTCGCTAAGCGTCGGCGCCCCGCCCCCTGTTGGGGCGCCGATACTCCCCTGCCCCGCCGACTGGACACGGCGGGGCGGGGGATATTGCGTTCAGTGGTCGTGCTGCGCCAGGGCTTCCAGCACGTCTTCCAGTCGTGCCGGATCGCCCATCGCGACGACGCGCCCGTCGCTGCCCTTGTGCAGCGGATCGCCGTTCCAGTCGCACATATGTCCGCCCGCGCCCTCGACCACGGGGACGAGCGCGGCGAAATCGTGCAGTTTCAGGCCGCTTTCGCAGACCAGATCGACCGAGCCCTGCGCGACCAGCGCGTAATTATAGCAATCGCCGCCCCAGATCAGCCGCCGGGTGTCGCACTGCTTGGCGAGCGCCATGAAATGCATCGCGTCATGATCGCTGAACAGGTGCGGGCTGGTGGTGGCGAGCACGGCATCGCCGATCTCGGGGCAGAGACGCGCCTTGACCGGCCTGCCGTTGAACGTCGTGCCGCGCCCGGTCGCGCCCACCCAGCGCTCGCGCCCGATCGGCTGGTCGATCACGCCGAGCACCGGCCATTCGTCCGAAATCAGCGCGATGAGCGTCCCGAAGATCGGGCGGCCGGCGATGAAGCTCGTCGTTCCGTCGATCGGATCGAGCACCCAGACGCGTCCCGTCGTTCCGGGTTTCTCGCCATATTCCTCGCCGATCACGCCGTCGCGCGGGGCCTCGGCATCGAGGATCGCGCGCATCGCGGCCTCGGCGGCGCGGTCGGCCTCGGTTACAGGCGAGGCATCGGCCTTGCGGTCGGTAGTGAAATCGGCGCGGTAAAAGGGGCGGATCGCCTCCCCCGCCGCATCGGCGAGCCGCTGCGCGAGCTCGATATCCTTGCTGTGTATCATGATGGTCTAGCTAGGGGCTGGCGGAGCGCTTGGCCAGAGGCGATGGCGTCAGAACAGGCCGAGCGCCGCCACCTCGGCGTCGGACAGCAGGATGCCGAATTCGTCCGCCAGCAGTGCGCGCATCGCGGCCGTACCGGCAATCGGCATCCGCTCGCTCTCCGCCCCGCGCTGGACGCTGAACTGGTCGTTGGTGATCGACTTGAGCCCGTCGCGCGTCACCTGGCTGACCAGCACGTTGCGGATGAAGCGCGATTCGGGCGAGGTCGCGGTCCAGTGGTTCGACATGGCCAGATCGGCAGGCTGGGCAAGCTCGTCGGTGAAGCTGTATTGCGGGCGGACCTCGCCGCCGAAATGCCGTTCGAGCATCCAGCCGAATGCGTCATCATGGCGCAGCCGGTGGACCGAACCGTCATTGCCCGCCGCCTCCGCGCCATCGGCCAGACGCATCGCGGGCACATGCCCGCCGCCAAAGCCCGCATCGGCGAGCCAGCGTTCACCCTCCAGCGACACGGCCAGTACGATGTGCGTGCGCGGCGGCACCGGGTCGCCCGGCTGCTGGCGGAACCAGACGCGGGCGAGCAGCGGATCGACTCGGAAGCCCAGCGCTTCGAGCCCGCGCTGGAACAGCGGGTTGAGCTCGAAGCAATAGCCGCCGCGCGTGCCGGAGAGCAGCTTGGCAGCAATCGCCTCGGGCGCGATATCCACCCCGCGCCCGAGCCGCGCATCGAGCGCATCATAGGGAATGGCGAGCCGCTGCGCCCAGAGCAACGCATCGAGCCCGGCGAGATCGGCCGCTGGCCGCTGCGCCAGCCCCAGCCGCGCGAGATACCGGCCGAGAAAGTCGCTCAATGCGCCCCGCCCGGCTGATCGGGCACGGCCACGCGCAGCGGCTGGCCATCGGGCACGACCCAGCTCGAAACCGCGCGCAGGCCTTTGGGCCCCGCCTTGCCCCAATGCACCGTGCCCGGCGCTATGCGCACGCCCTGACCGGGCATCAGCGTCATTTCGCCGAGCCCTTCGCGCACGATCACCGTGCTGCCGCCCAAAATGTAGAGAAATTCCTCGCCATGGTGATAATGGCGCGGGATCGGGGCATTGGCGGGAATGTTCAGATCGCCGGTCACCAGATGATGCCCCGGCGCGGCCTGGATCGGCCCGGACAGGACTTCGGTTATGCCGGGCGCGGACTGATAGACCGCGACACCCTGAGAACCGGGAGAAGCGCAAGCGCCGAGCCCCGCTGCCAGCGCGATCAGCACGGGCAGGCTCGGGCGCATCGGCCGATCAGTCGAACAGGCTGGAGACCGAGCTTTCGTCGGCGATGCGGCGGATCGCCTCGCCGATCAGCGCCGCCATCGGCAGGCTGCGGATACGGCTCGATTCGGTAACCGCCTCGGTCGCCTGGATCGAATCGGTGATCACCAGCTCTTTCAACGAGCTGTTGTTGACGCGTGCCACGGCGCCGCCCGAGAGCACGCCGTGCGTCACATAGCTGACCACATCGACCGCGCCCGCATCCTTGAGCGCCTGGGCCGCGTTGCACAGGGTGCCGCCCGAGTCGACGATATCATCGATCAGGATGCAGAAGCGCCCCTCGACATTGCCGATGATGTTCATCACTTCCGATTCGCCCGGGCGCTCGCGGCGCTTGTCGACGATCGCCAGCGGCGCGTTGTCGAGGCGCTTGGCGAGCGCACGCGCGCGCACCACGCCACCCACGTCGGGCGAGACGACCATCAGCTTGTGCTCACCGAACCGCGCCTGGATGTCCGCCGCCATCACCGGCGCGGCATAGAGGTTGTCGGTGGGGATATCGAAAAAGCCCTGGATCTGCCCGGCGTGGAGATCGACCGACAGCACGCGGTCGGCGCCTGCCACGGTGATGAGGTTGGCGACCAGCTTGGCCGAGATCGGGGTGCGCGGCCCCGGCTTGCGGTCTTGCCGGGCATAGCCGAAATAGGGGATCACCGCGGTGATGCGCCGCGCCGAAGCCCGTTTCAGCGCATCGATGCAGATCAGCAGTTCCATCAGATTGTCGTTGGCGGGATAGCCGGTCGACTGGATGACGAACACATCCTCGCCGCGCACATTCTCGTGAATCTCGACGAAGATTTCCTCGTCGGCAAAGCGGCGCACGCTGGCATCGGTCAGCGGCATTTCCAGATAGGCGGCGATGGAACGCGCCAGCGGCAGATTGCTGTTGCCGGAAAGGATTTTCATGTGGCTTCCCCGTTGCCTTGATCGCGCCCGCCTTAGCCAGATGGTCCGCAAACCGGAAGATGAAACTTTGATGAAATGCAGGCGGCGGCTCGCCCCTTCCCATCAAAAGCTGTTGCCGCTCCCCTGGCCAGCCCCTATCCCGCAGCCATGACCGACCGGCTTATCATCACGCTTGTCCAGTGCAGGCAGACCATGGGCGATCTGGCACGCAATGCCGATGCGATGCTGCAGGCGCGCGCCGAGGCGCAGGATTGCGACCTTGTCGTCTTTCCCGAGTTGCAGCTGATCGGCTATCCGCCCGAAGACCTGGTGCTGAAACCGGCGCTGATCGCCCGCGCGCAGGAGCAGCTCGAGCGGCTCGCAGCGGCCACGGCCGATGGCGGTCCGGCCATGCTGGTGGGCAGCGTCTTCCAGCGCGAGGGCGCGCTGTACAACGGAATCGCGCTGCTCGACGGCGGGCAGATCGCGGCGGTGCGGCTGAAGCACGAGCTGCCGAACTATGGCACGTTCGACGAGAAGCGGCTGTTCGCCTCGGCCCCGCTGCAATCACCGGTGCCGTTCCGCGGCGTGCTGCTGGGCCTGCCGCTGTGCGAGGACATCTGGTTCCCCAGGGTATGCGGCCATCTGAAGGCGATGGGGGCTGAGCTGCTGATCGCGCCGCATGGCAGCCCTTACGAGATCGAGAAGGACGACCGCCGCCTGCACAATGTCGCCCGCGCCCGCGTCGCCGAAACCGGGCTGCCGCTGGTGTTCCTCAACCGTATCGGCGGGCAGGACGAGCTCGTGTTCGATGGCGCGTCGTTCGTGCTCAACGCCGATGGATCGCTGGCCCATCAGCTGCCCGACTGGGAGGCCGCGACGGTGCGCACCGAATGGACGCGCACGCAGAGCGGCTGGCATTGCGCGCCGGGCGAAATCCATGCGCTCGATCCGTTCCCGCAGGATGTCTATCACGCGATGATCGTGGGCTTGCGCGATTACGTGAATTCCAATGGCTTTCCCGGCGTGGTGCTGGGCCTGTCAGGCGGCATCGACAGCGCGCTGTCTGCCGCCGTCGCAGTCGATGCACTGGGCGCGGACCGCGTCTGGTGCGTGATGCTGCCCAGCCGTTATACGAGCCAGGCAAGCCTCGACGATGCCGCCGAATGCGCACGGCTGCTCGGCTGTCGGCTCGACACGATCGGAATCGCGCCGGCGGTCGATGCCTTCGATGCGATGCTTGCCCCCAGCTTTGCCGGGCGCGATCCCGACCTCGCCGAAGAGAATATCCAGTCGCGTATCCGCGCGGTCACGCTGATGGGGCTGAGCAACAAGTTCGGCCCGATGCTGCTCACCACCGGCAACAAGAGCGAGATGAGCGTCGGCTATGCCACCATCTATGGCGACATGTCGGGCGGTTATAATGTGCTGAAAGACGCGTACAAGCTGACGGTGTTCGACCTGTCGCGCTGGCGCAACGCCAACAAGCCGCCGCTGGGCCTTGGCCCCGATGGCCCGGTCATGCCCGAAAGCGTCATCACCAAGCCGCCGAGCGCCGAACTGCGCCCCGACCAGCGCGACGACGACAGCCTGCCGCCCTATGAAATCCTCGACCCGATCCTGCACGGCCTGGTCGAGGAGGAACTGAGCGTCGCCGAGATCGTCGCGCGCGGCTTTGACGAGGCGACCGTCGCGCGGATCGAACGATTGCTCTACCTCGCCGAATACAAGCGCCGCCAGGCCCCGCCGGGGGTGAAGCTGGGCATCCGCAATTTCGGCCGCGACCGGCGCTATCCGATCACCAACCGGTTCCGGACGGCGTAGACGCCGCGCCGATTTTCGGCTAGAATTCTGGCCGAAAGGAATCTTATGCGCCACGTGCCCGTCGCCATCTTCAAGGACAAGGTGTCCGAATTCATCGCAGCTGCCGAGCAGGGTGATGAGATCGTCATCACGCGTCACGGCAAGGCCGCTGCCAAGCTGGTGCCGATCATCGATCAGGATGAGGTCGAGGAGCGCGGGCGCAAGGCCTGGGAGGCTCTCGCGCAATTGCGCGAAGAATTACGCGCAGAGGGCAAGACGGCGACGATCGAGGAGATGATCGCCTGGAAGAACGAGGGTCGGCGTTGAAGCTTTGCGTCATCGACGCAAGCGTCGTCGGCCCGATGATCCTCCCAGACGAAGCCCCCGACATTCCGCCGCAACTTATGCCTGTGATGGTCGAGGGGCGCGCGCTGGTTCCCCAACACTGGCGGCTTGAGGTTTTGAACCTTGGCCGTACGGCCCTGCGCCGGAAGCGAATCGATGCCCAAAGGCTCGAAAGAGCACTGAGCATCCTCTCCGACTACCGCATCCATCTGGACGACGGCACGAACCGGCATGCATGGGGGGCGTGCATGGAACTGGCGGCACGTCATGATCTGACCGCCTATGATGCGGCCTATCTGGAGCTTGCCATCCGGGCAGAAGCGCCGTTGATGACTCTCGACAAGGCGCTGGCTAAGGCCGCACGCCACGAAAAGCTGGAATTGATTGCATAATGACCATCACCCGTTTCGCCCCGTCCCCCACCGGGCATCTGCATATCGGCAATATCCGCACCGCGCTGCACAACTGGATGTGGGCGAAGAAGACCGGCGGCACGTTCATCCTGCGCATCGACGATACCGATGCCGAGCGCAGCCGCGAGGAATATGTCACCGGCATCCGCGCCGATCTTGCCTGGCTGGGGCTCTCGCCCGATGCCGAATATCGCCAGTCCGAGCGCAGCGCGCTGTACGAGGCGGCGTTCGAGCGACTGCGCGACGCGGGCCGGGTCTATCCGTGCTACGAGACCGCGCAGGAGCTCGACCTCAAGCGCAAGATCGCGCTCGGGCGCGGCCTGCCCCCGGTGTACGACCGCGCCGCGCTGAACCTCAGCTACGCCGAGCGCGCCGATCTGGAGGCGCAGGGGCTGAAACCGCACTGGCGGTTCAAGCTTGACCATGACGAAGCCATCGCCTGGGACGACCTGGTCCGCGGACCCCAGAGATTCGAGGCTACGAGCCTATCCGATCCCGTCATCCGCCGCGCCGATGGCAGCTGGCTCTACATGCTCCCTTCCGCGATCGATGACGTCGATATGGGCATCACGCATGTCGTGCGCGGCGAGGACCATGTGTCGAACACCGCCGTCCAGCTGCAGATGTTCACCGCTTTGGGCAGCACGCCGCCGCGCTTCGCGCACGAGGCGTTGCTGACCGGCGCGGAGGGCAAGCTCTCGAAGCGGCTCGGCTCGCTGGGCGTGGGCGAGCTGCGCGCAAAGCACATCTTGCCGCAGGCGATCGTCGCGCTGCTCGCGCGGCTGGGCACCTCGGACCCGGTCGAGCCGCTGCATGATCGCGCCGCGCTGCTCGAGACGTTCGATTTCGCGCGCTTCGGCCGCGCGCCCGCGCGCTTTGCCGAGGAGGATCTGGAGCGGATCAACCGCCAGCTCGTCCACAGCGCCGATCATGCTCTGGTCGCCGACCAGCTCCCGCCGGAGATCGACGAGGCGATCTGGCATGCGATTCGCCCCAATATCGCGCATCTGGGCGAGGTCGGCGATTACTGGCGGATCATCACCGGGCCGGTCGATGCGCCCGCGCCCGAGCCGGAGGACGCTGCCTATCTGGCCGAGGCGCGCAGCGTTCTGGAAGGTCTTGAATTCGGCCCCACGGTCTGGAAGGACTGGACCGAGGCCTTGAAAGCGAGCACCGGACGCAAGGGCAAGACGCTGTTCCTGCCGCTGCGCCGCGCGCTCACCGGCATGGACCATGGCCCCGACATGGCGGAGCTGCTGCCGCTGATCGGCAAGGATCGGGCGCTCGAGCGTCTGGGGGGATAGCTTGGCTTTTTGGTCCCTCGACTTGAGCCAAAGGGCCAAGTCGAGGGACGTATGCGCCGCCCGGCCAATCAGCTGCGCAGCAGCTCGTTGATGCCCGTCTTGGAGCGGGTCTGCGCGTCCACGGTCTTGACGATCACCGCGCAATAGAGCGAGGGGCCCGGCGTGCCATCGGGCAGCGGCTTGCCGGGCATCGCGCCGGGCACGACCACCGCATAGGGCGGCACCTTGCCGTAATGCACCTCGCCGGTGGCGCGATCGACGATCTTGGTCGACGCACCCAGATACACGCCCATCGAGAGCACCGCGCCCTCGCCGACGATCACGCCCTCGGCCACTTCCGACCGCGCGCCGATGAAGCAATTGTCCTCGATGATCACCGGTCCGGCCTGGAGCGGTTCGAGCACGCCGCCGATGCCGACGCCGCCCGAGATGTGCACGTTGCGACCGATCTGCGCGCAGCTGCCGACGGTGGCCCAGGTATCGACCATCGTGCCTTCGCCGACATGCGCACCGATATTGACGAAGCTGGGCATCAGCACCGCGTCCTTGGCGATGAACGCACCGCGGCGTGCCACGGCACCGGGAACAGCGCGGAATCCTGCCGCCTTGAATTCGTCCGCGCTCCAGCCGTCGAACTTGCTCGGCACCTTGTCCCACCAGCTCGCGCCGCCCGGCGCGCCGCTGATCAGGTCCATCGGGTTCAAGCGGAACGAGAGCAGCACCGCCTTCTTGAGCCACTGGTTGACCTGCCAGCCGCCCTGACCATCGGGCTCGGCGACGCGCGCCGCACCGCTGTCGAGCAGGTTCAGCGCTTCTGCCACATCGGCGCGCACGGGGCTGTCGGCGCCGGTGTCGAGGCTGTCGCGGCCATCCCAGGCGGCTTCGATACGGGCTTGCAGGGTATCGGTCATGCAGAAGTCTCCTCGGTCAGCGCCGCGAGCCACTCGCCCAGCGCGGTAATTTCATGGTCGATATAGTCGTGATCGTGCTCGTGATTGCCGCCGTCCGAGCCGTTGTTCATCCACACCGTGGTCATGCCGAGCTGCTTGGCGGGCCTGAGGTTGCGCGCCAGATCGTCGACAAACAGGGCCGACGCCGGATCGATGTCGAGCGCATCGACCAGGCTCGCATAGGCGGCGGCATCGGGCTTGGGCCGGTATTGCGTCGCGTGAATGTCGTGGATCGCCTCGAACTGGTCCACGAGCCCCAGCCGGTCGAGCACGCGCGACGCATATTTTACATCGCCATTGGTGAAGATGAGCTTGCGCCCCGGCAGCCGAGACAGGCCCTGCGCGGTGATCGAGCAGGGCGAAACGCGGCCCATGTCGATATCGTGCACATAATCGAGGAAATGGTGCGGATCGACGCCATGGTCGAGCATGAGACCCGCCAG
Organism: Blastomonas ursincola; assembly: GCF_013607875.1. Classification (GTDB taxonomy): domain Bacteria; phylum Pseudomonadota; class Alphaproteobacteria; order Sphingomonadales; family Sphingomonadaceae; genus Blastomonas; species Blastomonas ursincola. Next base: position 273,509 of record NZ_VDES01000002.1, on the reverse strand, counting down.
CGTCGTGCCGTGCCGGTAGTAATAATCCTTCTGGATGCGCCGGGCCTCGACCAGATCGACCTTCATCAGCTCGGACACATATTGCCCCATGCGCTCGTCGATCAGCGCGAACAGGTCGGTCTCCGCCGGGTAGAGCGTGTTGTCCAGATCGAAGATCCAGGTGCGGACATGATCGAAGGGCGGGCGCATGATGGCCAAAGCGCCTAGACCGGCTGAGGCGCATCGGCAAGCCGCCATTCGGCCTGCACGGACGGATCGGATTCGCTCGCTGCCCGGTTGGCGCGTTCCGCCATCGCCCGCGCCGGATCGAGCCGCCCCAGTGCCCAGACCGCCGCGCCGCGCACCACCGGATCGGGATCATCGAGCAGCGCGGTGACCGGCGCGACCAGCGCCGCATCGCCGCTATTGCCCGCCGCGACAGCCGCATTGCGTACCATCCGCCCGCGCCCGCTGCGCTTGATCGGTGAGCCCGAGAACAGCGCGCGGAAACCGGCATCGTCGAGTGCCAGCAGATCGGCGAGCGACGGCGCAACCAGCTCGGCGCGCGGCAGGAAGGCCCGGTTGCGGTGCGCGGCATCGGCGAACTTGTTCCACGGGCAGACCGCGAGGCAATCGTCGCAGCCGTACACATGGTTGCCGATGCCTTCGCGCAGCTCGAGCGGAATCGGCCCGGCATGCTCGATCGTCAGATACGAGATGCAGCGACGGGCATCGAGCCGATAGGGCGCCGGAAACGCATCGGTCGGGCACACCGTCTGGCAGGCGGTGCACGATCCGCAGCGGTCGCGCCCCGCGCCGCTCGGCGCGAGCTCGAGCGTGGTATAGACCGCGCCGAGGAACAGCCAGCTGCCATGGCTGCGGCTGACCAGGTTGGTATGCTTGCCCTGCCAGCCGAGGCCCGCGGCCATCGCGAGCGGCTTTTCCATCACCGGCGCGGTATCGACGAACACCTTCACTTGAACGTCATCCGCCTGCTCGACGATCCAGCGCGCCAGCGCCTTGAGCGCGGACTTGACCGTCTTGTGATAGTCGCCGCCTTGCGCATAGACCGAGATGCGCGCGCGATCGGGATGCTCGGCCAGCGCGAACGGATCGCGTCCCGGCGCATAGCTCATCCCTAGCATGATCACCGAGCGCACATCGCTCCACAGCACCTTCGGCTCGGCGCGCTGGTCGGCGCGTCCTTCCATCCACAGCATGTCGCCATGGCATCCACCCTCGAGCCATTGCTGGAAGCGCGCGGCATTCTCGGGGCCGAGCGTCGCGGGCGCAAAGCCGCAATCGGCAAAGCCCAGCTTCGCCGCTTCCGCCGCTATTTCCGCCTCAAGGTTTCGCTTGCCGCTCGCCATGCTCATCCGCTACCCGATTGGCGGGCCGCAACCAAGTGCGACGGCCCGCCGGAGAGACGCTTGAGCAAGGATCGCCCGTGACCGCCAACGCCATCGAAGCGCATGGCCTCGTCAAAATTTTCGGGCGGCAGCGCGCGGTGGACGGGGTGGACCTGACCGTTCCCGCCGGCAGCATCTTCGGCATTCTCGGCCCCAATGGTGCAGGCAAGACCACGACGCTGCGCATGTTGCTCGGCATTGTCGATCCCGACGAGGGGACGCGCACCCTGCTCGGCACCGATCATCCGCTCGATGTCGCGCGGCGGGTCGGCTATCTGCCCGAGGAGCGCGGGCTCTACCCTTCGATGAAGGCCTATGACGCCATCGCCTTCATGGGCGCGCTGCGCGGGCTGCCGCTCGCCGAGGGGCGCAAGCGCGGCCGCGCGATGCTCGAGGAGCATGGCCTGGGCAAGGCGGCGGACAAGGAGGTGCGCACGCTCTCCAAGGGCATGGCGCAGACGGTGCAACTGCTCGGCACTCTGGTGCACGATCCCGAGCTGATCGTGCTCGACGAGCCGTTTTCCGGGCTCGACGCGCTCAACCAGGCCAAGCTCGAACGGATGATCCGCGCCCAGGCTGCCCGCGGGGTCACCGTGATCTTCTCCACGCACGTCATCGCGCATGCCGAGCGGCTGTGCGAGCGCATCGCGATCATCGCCGGCGGCAAGGTGCCCTTTGCCGGATCGGTATCCGAAGCCCGCGACCGGCTGCGCCCGCAGGTGCGGCTGGAGACGCGCGCGCTCGACGGGCCTTGGCGCGCGGCGCTGCCCGCCGATGCGGTGCCTGAGGGGCATTTCTGGCATTTCACCTTGCCCGAGACCGGGGTCGAGCCGCTGCTGCGCGCGCTGATCGAGGGCGAGGCCGGCATCCAGTCGCTGTCGATCGAGCGGCCCGGGCTGCACGATGCCTTTGTCGCCATCGCCGGGGCCGATGCCGCACGCCAGCTCGAGGAAGACCAGCAGCAGGAGAGCGCCGATGCCTGAATTGCTCCGCGCCTCCTGGGTGATCGCCCGGCGCGACTTTGCCGCGATCATCTTTTCCAAGGCGTTCTTCTTCTTCCTCCTGGGCCCGATCTTCCCGCTCGCGATCGGCATCGCGGCGGGCAGCATCGGCGGGCAGGTCGCGCGCGACATCGACAAGAACAGCTTCGCGCTGGTGATGGATGCGGCCGACAGCGCCGCCGCGCTCAAGGCGCGCACCAGCCTGGCAAAGCAGCTGGGCGAACAGCGCGTGCCGGTGCTGGTCGCGGTCCAGACCGACGCTCCCGACAGCGTGATCAGATCGGGCGAGGATACGCGCTATCTGGGCGTGCTCACCGGGAGCCTGGCCGAGCCGAGGCTGATCGGCACGAAGGACGAGGTCGAGCGGTGGAAAGGCCCGCTCGAACTGCTGGTCGAGCGCGCGCGCGAAGGCGATAGCGCCGCCCCGGCGCGGATCGCGACGCGGCTGGTCACCGAAAGCAGCGGCTCGGTCGAGCAGGGCCGGCTGGTCACCGCGCAGGTCGGCCAAGCGCTGCTGGTGCTGCTCACCATGCTGCTCGCAGGGATGGTGCTGTCCAACCTGGTCGAGGAAAAGACCAACAAGATCATCGAGATTCTTGCCGCGGCAGTGCCGATCGACGCGATCTTCCTCGGCAAGCTGTTCGCGATGCTGGGCATGGCGATGATCGGCATTGCCTGCTGGACCTCGCTCGCGTTCGTCGCGATCCTGCTCGCGGCCAATGGCCTGCCGCCATTGCCGATGCCCGCGATCGGCTGGCCCACCTTCCTGGCTTTGGGCGTCGCCTATTTCGCCATGGCCTATCTGCTTCTCGGCTCGCTGTTCCTCGGCATCGGATCGATGGCGAGCACAGTGCGCGAGGTACAGACATTGTCGATGCCCGCGACCATGGGCCAGCTGGTGTTCTTCTTCCTCGCCTCGTTCTCGGTCACCCGGCTGGGCGAGCCGATCGAGCTGGTCGCGGCGATCTTCCCGTTCAGCTCGCCCTTCGCGATGCTGGCGCGCGCGGCGCAGCAGGAACTGCTGTGGCAGCACTTGCTCGCGCTTGGCTGGCAGGCCTTCTGGGTGCTGCTGCTGATCCGCTTCGGGGCAAAGCTGTTCCGCCGCAACGTGCTCAAATCGGGCGGCGGCAAGCGCGGGCTGATCGCAGGGATGTTCGCGCGCAACTGACGCAAAAAGGGCCGCGACGGCATCCCGGCGCGGCCCCTTTGCTGGTTGCTAGCCAAATCAGTACATGTGCTGGCCGCCGTTGATCGACAGCGTCGATCCGGTGATGAACGCGGCCTCTTCGGCGGTCAGGAACACAACGCCGCGCGCGATTTCCTCAGCCTGGCCAAGCCGTCCGACCGGGATCTGCGCGACGATCTTGTCCATCACGTTCTGCGGAATGGTCGAGAGCATTTCGGTCGCGATATAGCCCGGCGCGATCGCGTTCGCGGTGACGCCATATTTCGCGCCTTCCATCGCCAGCGACTTGGTGAAGCCGTGGATGCCCGACTTGGCGGCGGCATAGTTGACCTGGCCGATCTGCCCGCCCTGGCCGTTGACCGAGCCGATATTGACGATGCGACCCCAGCCACGCGTGCGCATGCCGGGGAAGCACGCCTTGGCCATGTTGAAACAGCCGGACAGGTCGACGCGAATCACTTCGTCCCACTGTTCCCAGGTCATCTTCATCATCGTGGCATCACGGGTGATGCCGGCGTTGTTGACCAGGATGTCGACCGGGCCATGATCCGCCTCGATCCTGGCGACCGCGTCCATGCTCTGCTGGTGATCGCCCACATCCCATTTCTGCACCGCGATTCCGGTGCGATCGGAAAAGGCCTTTGCCGCCTCGTCATTGCCGCCATAGCTGGCGATGACATGCGCGCCGGCATCCTTGAGCGCCAGGCTGATCGCCTCGCCAATGCCGCGCGTCCCGCCAGTCACGATTGCGATACGGCCCATCTTCATCCTCCTCCATAGCCCGGAAATCGGTGCATTCGCGGCCACACTAGGAAGGCGTCGCGCGCAAGACAAGTTGACGCGGACGGGAAGTGTTGGGGCTTTTATCGTCATTCCCGCGAACGCGGGAATGACGCTTGGCGCTCGCTGGTTCATATGAAAGCGGGACCCCCCCTTCGCGGGGGTGACGAGAAATGGGGAGGAAGGCCGAACGCAAAAAGGGCGGCACCTTGCGGCACCGCCCCTTTGGTTCGACGATCGATCCCGCCGTTACTTGGTGCGCAGGCGCACAGGCAGGAACTGCGGCTGGCCGGTGCGGCGCTGGACGCGCAGCAGCACCGCCTCGCGATTGGCCGAACGTGCCTCGGCGATCACGCGGTCGACCTCGGCCGAGGTGGCGACCGGGCGGTTGTTGATCGAGAGGATCACGTCGCCCCGGCGAATGCCCTTGGTAGCGGCATCGCCCGACGGATCGACCGCCGCGACGACCACGCCCTTGAGCTCGGGCGGCACGCCGATCTGGCGCGCGATCTGCGGGGTCAGTTCGGTCACAGCCATGCCCAGCGCCTGGCGGGTGGCGGTTTCGCTGTCCTGTTCGTCCTGGTCGGAGAAGTCTTCCGCCGCTTCGGGGTTGAAGGTCTGCGCGGCGAGCTCTTCCTCGCTCGGACGGCGGCCCACGGTGGCGTTGAGCGTCAGCCGCTCGCCATTGCGGATGACGACGACGGGGATGCGCTTGCCCGGCGCGGTGTTGGCGACGATGAACGACAGCGTCTGGTCGGGGGTAACATCCTTGCCATCGACCGAGACGACCACGTCGCCCGCCTTGATGCCAGCCTTTTCGGCGGCTTCACCCGGCTCGACGCGCTGGACGAATTCGCCACGGCGCTTGGGCAGGCCGAGCGATGCGGCGAGATCATCGGTCAGCGGGTTGATGCCGATGCCGAGATAGCCGCGCTCGATCGCCGAACCGCTGCGCAGCTTCTCGACGATGGGCGCTGCGACCTCTGCGGGAATCGCGAAGCCGATGCCGACGCTGCCGCCGGTGGGCGAGATGATCGCGTTGTTGATGCCGATGACATTGCCGTTGAGGTCGAACATCGGGCCGCCCGAATTGCCGCGGTTGATCGCGGCGTCGGTCTGCAGATAGCGGTCATAGGCGCCGCCCTGGCCGGTGTTGCGATAGACCGCCGAGATGATGCCCGAGGTCACCGTGCCGCCGAGGCCGAACGGGTTGCCGATCGCGATGATCCAGTCGCCGACGCGGGTCTTGGTCGAATCGCCGAAGCGCACGAACGGGAAGGGCTTGGTGCCGCTGATCTTGAGCACCGCGAGGTCGGACTGCGGATCGCGGCCGATCAGCCGGGCGGGATATTCGGTGCCGTCGGGCATGGTCACGGTGATCGATTCGACCGAGGCATTGCCTTCGGCGGCGATCACGTGGTTGTTGGTGACGACATAGCCATCGGCCGAGATGATGAAGCCCGATCCCAGCGACTGCGCCTCGCGGGTGCCGCCGCCACCGCCTTCGGGTGCGCCGAAAAGGCCGCCGAACGGGGTTCCGGCAAACGGGTTGTTGGGCACGCGCACGCGCTGGCGCGTCGAGATGTTGACCACCGCGGGCTGCAACTGCTCGGTCAGATCGGCAAAGCTCATCGGCGCGCCGGGACGGGGGGCTGCGGCGAGCATCGCGCTCTGGTCGTTCTGCGCCACCTGCGCGCCCAGCGGCTGGCCCGTCGCCAGAACGATCGCGCTGCCACCCAGCAAAAGGGCCGACGTCACTGCATAGGCATATCGCACGTACAAATCCTCTTCATCTACAAGAAGCGACCATCGGCGTGCCCCAGAACGCCGGAAAACCGGCACACGCCATGGCAATATTCGGTTTGCAATCCGCGCCTGAACGCAGATTGAATGATGGGCGCGGATTCACGCGCCCAGGCTCTTATCGGTTCCCCCGACCCTGAAATTCCCGCAGATATTCGTTGTTCGGCGACAGGATGATCGAGGTTTCGCCCGATCCTCCCAGGAACGTCCGCTCATAGCTCTGCATCGCGCGGTAGAATTCATAGAAGGACGCATCCTTGCCGAAGCTGTTGGCGTAGGTACGCGATGCGGATGCATCGGCCTCGGCCCGGATGATCTGGGCGTTCTTCTGGCCCTGCGCCGTGATCGTGCGCGCTTCCTGCTCGCGTGCGGTGCGCATGCGCTGGAACGCGCTCTGCAGCGGCGTGCCCTGCGGCAGGTCGGCGCGCTTGATCTGCACGTCGACGATCTGCGCGCCGTATTGCGCCGCAATGCGATCAAGCCCAGCCTGGATGCGGTCCATGATGCCGCCGCGTTCGGGGCTCAGCAAGGCGGCGAACTGGCGCTTGCCGAGCTCGTTACGCAGCGCCGAACCCAGGATCGGGCGGAGCTCCGCCGCGACGCGCTCGACGCTTCCGGCCGAGACGTACATGCGCTCGGGATCGACGATGCGGAAGCGGGCATAGGCGTCGACCTCGAGCCGCAGCTGGTCGGTGGATAGCACCTGCTGCTGCTCCATCTCGACCGCGATCACCCGCTTGTCGACCCATACGATCTGTTCGGCAAACGGAATGCGGGCGATCAGGCCCGCGCCGGTCTTCCCGAATTCCTCATTGTCGCGATAGACATTGAAGGTACGCACCGGCTGACCGAAGCGGACGATCACCGCCTGCTTGGTTTCGGGCACGATCGCGACCGAGCTGGCGATGACGATCAGCACCAGGGCGAGAAGGCCCAGCAGCAGCATGGGGCGTTGCATCAGGCCGTTCATCAGTTCGACCCTCCCTGCGCACGAGGAGCTTCGACGGTTGTGCTCTCCTGCATCTTCTTGCGCAGCTCGGGCAGCGGCAGATACGGGGTCACATTGCCCGGTTCGATGATCGTTTTGTCAAGCTTGGACAGCACCCGCTCCATGGTCTCGTAATACATGCGGCGACGCGTCACTTCGGGCGCGAGGCGATATTCCTCGTACACCTTGTCGAACGCGGCGGCCTCGCCCTGGGCAGCGGCGGTGAGCTGCTGCGCATAGGCGCGGGCCTCGTTGAGATAGGTCTGCGCTTCCTGCTGCGCGGCGGACACGGCCTTGAACGCCTCGTTCACCGCTTCGGGCGGATCGGCCTTCTTGATCGCGACGCCCTGCACCTGGATGCCCGAACGGTAGCTGTCGAGCAGCTCCTTCATCCGCTGCTCGACCTTCTGCTCGACCTCGATACGGCCGGGGCCGATGGCATCGTCGAGCGTCACTTCGGCGACGCTGGCGCGCATCGCGGCTTCGGCGGCCTCGCGGATCGTCGCTTCGGGGTCGGCCAGCTGGAACAGGTAGAGCGTGGGGTCCTTGATCGTCCAGCGCACCGAATAGGCGAGATCGACGAGATTCTGGTCGCCGGTGAGGATCAGGTTTTCCTGCGTGCCTGCGGCGGGAATGTCGATGGTGCGGATGTTCTGCACGTCGACCGTCTCGAACGATTCGATCGGCGCGGGCAGCGTCAGCGCGATGCCGGGCTCGACCGTGCGCGAATAGCTGCCGAGGAAGGTGACGACGCCGCGCTCCTGCGGGCCGACGCGGTGGAAGCTCGACAGCACCAGCCAGGCGACGACGACCGCGCCGACCGCGATCGGCACATAGCTCTTGCCATTGGGACGCTTGGGCAGGCCGCCAAAGCCGCCGCCGCGGAAACCACCGCCGCCTCCGCCGCCCGGGCGACGCTTGAACAGGTCCTCGATATTGTTGGGCTTGCGACCGCCGCTGCCGCCATTGCCGGAAGGCTGCCAGGGGTTGCGCGGACCGCCGCCGTTGGAACCGCCGCCGGTTCCGCCGCCATCGCTGCCACCCGAACCGGAATCGCCGGAGCCGCCCGAACCTCCCGATCCGCTGCCCCAGGGGCTGTTATTGGCCATCGTCAATATGCGGGGGAACCACCCGGTCAGTCTTGTCATAGGACCTTTATAGGTTGTGCCTTCGCAAAAAACAGGGGGTTCGTGCGCTTGTATTGTGCGTTGACCCGCATTTCGTCTAGGCGGGGCGGAGCGATCACGAGCAGAGCTGGCTCGGGGGCGCACACCGCTTCATGCGCGAGGAACTGATGGCAGAGCTGAACGAGATCGAGGCCGTAGCGGCAGGCGCCAGCGAAGGACGCGCCAGCGCGGTCAAGCTGCGCGATGGCGGCGTGGTATCGCTGGTGCTCGACGTGGCAGGGCTCGAGCCGCTTGCGCGCGACAGACTGGAGATTGCGGTCAAGGGCGCGCTGCTCAAGCTCGAGGGTGTGAGCAAGGTGCAGGTCGCGATGACCGCCGAGCGTCGCCCGCCCCGGCTGATCGTGGTGGGCTCTGGCAAGGGCGGGGTCGGCAAGTCGACCTTTTCGGCCAATCTCGCGGTCGCACTGCACCGTGCCGGGCGCAAGGTCGGGCTGGTCGATGCCGATATCTATGGTCCGTCGCAGCCGCGCCTGTTCGATTGCGAGGATGTGAAGCCCACCGCGCGCGACCAGAAGCTGGTGCCAGTGCCCAATGATTATGGCGTGCCGATCCTCTCTATGGGGCATCTGGTGCAGCCGGGCCAGGCGATCGCGTGGCGCGGGCCGATGGCGGGCAATGCGCTGGGCCAGCTGATCGACGCGCATTGGGGCGACGTGACCGACATCATCGTCGACCTGCCGCCGGGCACGGGCGACGTGCAGCTTTCCATGCTGCAAAAGCACAAGCCCGCCGGCGCGGTGATCGTCTCCACCCCGCAGGACCTGGCGCTGATGGACGCGGTGCGCGCGATCAGCCTGTTCGAACAGGGCAGCGTTCCCATCATCGGGCTGATCGAGAACATGGCGGGCTATGTCTGCCCACATTGCGGCGAGCTGTCCGATCCGTTCGGCATCGGCGGCGCGGAAGCGGCGGCCAAGTCGATGAACCTGCCGTTTCTTGGCCGGGTGCCGCTCGACATGGCGATCCGCAAGTCATCGGACGCGGGCGTGCCGCCGGCCTCGGGCGAGGGGCTGATCGCCGATGCGTTCGGCAGCATCGCCGCGCGCATCTCGACCTGGATCGACAACCGCTTCGGTAAGGCGGGCTGAGCGACCATGGCGCTGATCACGCGGCGCGGGCTGCTGATCACGGCGGCGGCCGGGGCGGGATTGACCGTCGCCTGGGCACTTTGGCCGCGCCGCTATGACGATTCGCCCGGCTTTGCCGAAGGCGAGGCGGCCTTCGGCGCGTTCCTGCGCATCGCCACCAACGGCACGGTGATCGTCGGCAATCCGCATTGCGAAATGGGCCAGGGCGTGGGTACCGTGCTCGCGCAGATCGTGGCGGAAGAGCTGGGCGCGGACTGGCGCACGATCGCACTCGAACCCGCGCCGCCCGTTCCGGTCTTTGCCAACAACCGGCTGGCGAGCGAATGGATGCCACTGCTGATGCCGAGCGGATGGACGCTTCAGCCCGACGAGAACGACATCCTGATCCGCCGCTGGGCGGCGATGCGCGATTTTGTCGTGACCGCAGGCGATACCGAAGTGATCGCGTACGAGCCGAGCTATCGTGCCGCAGCGGCGACCGCGCGCGCGATGCTGTGCCAGGCGGCGGCGGATCGCTGGGGTGCTGCGGTCGAGGAAACCGATACCCGCGACGGGTTCGTCGTCTGGGGCAACGAGAAGCTGCGCTTTGCCGAGCTGGCCGAAGAAGCGGTGGGCTATCCCGTGCCCAGCCCGGCGCCGTTGCGCACCACCCTGCCCGGCAATGTCCGCGCCGAACCGATCGGCGATGCGCCACCGTTCGCGCGGCTCGACCTGCCCGCCAAGGTCGATGGCAGCGCCAGCTTTGCGGGTGATGTGCGCCTGCCCGACATGGTCTATGCCGCGATCCGCCAGGGGCCGGTCGGCGCGGTGCGTCTCGAAAGCGTCAGCCGCAAGCCGGCGGACGGTGTCACCGGACTGATCGACGTGGTCCAGGGCGAGGACTGGGTGGCGGCGGTCGCAACCAGCTGGTGGGGCGCGGACAAGGCGGTGCGGCTATTGCGCCCGCGCTTCGCGCATATCGGCGGAAAGCTTAGCGGCGAACAGATTGCCGAGCGGCTCGACAAGGCGCTCGACGGGCCGGACAAGGGCGGACGAACCGGCTACCGGATGTTCGCGCGCGGCGAGGAGGATGCAGGCTTTGCCTCCGCCAAGGGGCTGGCGGCGCGCTACGCCATCGCCGCCGCGCCGCATGCGACGCTGGAAACAGGCGCGGTCACCGCGCGCTTTGCCGACAACCGGCTGGAGCTATGGGTCGCGAGCCAGGCCCCGCAGGTCGCGCGCCGCCGCGCCGCCGCCGCGCTCGGCATTCCGGTCGCCAATGTGCAGATCTATCCGATGCCTGCAGGCGGATCGTTCGACCGCAGGCTCGACGACGATCTGGTGGCGCCTGCCGCGATCCTCGCGCGCGATCTGCGCCGCCCGGTGCAGCTGATGCGCTCGCGCCTGGAAGAATCCGCGCGCGACCCGGTGCGCACGCCCGCCGCCGCGCGCGTCGCCGCGCTGACCGACACCGAGGCGAACATCCGCGCGCTTTCTATCAAGATTGCCTGCCCGCCCAGCGCACGCGAATTCGCGCAGCGGCTGTTCGAGGACGCGCATCCGACGGACGCGATCGAGACGACCAGCGGCGAAGCCGACCGCATGGCGGTGGCAGGCGCGATGGTGCCCTATGACATCCCGCATCTCGCGATCGATCATTATCCGGTGCGCATCGACGTGCCGACGGGGCGCTGGCGCGGCAATGCGGCAAGCTATGGCGTGTTCGTCACCGAAACCTTTATCGACGAGCTGGCATCGCGCGGACGGCGCGAGCCCTTGTCCTACCGGGTGCAGATGCTGGGGCAGAACATCCGCCTCGCCAATTGCCTCACCCGCGTCGCGGGGCTGGGCGAATGGGATGGCGGCATGGACAATAGCGGCCAGGGCGTCGCCTGCTGTTCGTGGAACGGCGCGCATATCGCGGTGATCGCCAGCGCCTCGCGCGCGAGCGACGGCGCGCAGGGCGGCACCGGGCGCGGCGGCTTCCGGGTGGAGCGGCTTTCCGCCGTGGTCGATGCCGGACGCATCATCAATCACGACATAGCCTTGCAACAGATAGAGGGCGGCATGATATTCGGCCTTGCTATGGCGATGGGGTGCGCCACCGGCTGGACCGATGGCTATCCCGATGCCAGAGCGCTCAATGACCTTTCCCTGCCGCTGCTCGCGGACATTCCGGAGATCCGTGTGGACCTTATCGAAAGCCAGGAGCCGCCTGCGGGGCTGGGCGAAATCGGCGTGCCCGCCGTGGCGCCTGCCATCGCCAATGCGCTCGCTTCGGCAACCGGCCTGCGCCTGCGCCAGCTGCCCCTGCTGTCAGGTGGCCTGTGAGCGATAGCGAAATTTCCCGGTCGGGCACGGCACCGCCGCCCGAGCATCCGCCGATCCTGAAGCCGAAGGTCGGCGTGCTGCTGATCAACCTCGGCACGCCCGCTGCTCCCACGACCAAGGCGGTGCGCGATTATCTGGGCGAGTTCCTCTCGGACAAGCGCGTGGTCGAGATCCCCGCGATCGTCTGGCAGCCGCTGCTGCGCGGCGTCATCTTGAACACCCGGCCGCAGAAATCCGCCGCCGCCTATGCCGAGGTATGGACCGATCACGGATCGCCGCTGATGGTCTATTCGCGCCGCCAGACCGAGGCGCTACAGCAGCGGCTGGGCGACGGCGTGCTGGTCGATCTGGCAATGCGCTATGGCCAGCCTTCGATCGAATCGCGGATCAAGGCGATGAAGGACGCCGGGTGCGACCGCATCCTGCTCGCCCCGCTCTACCCGCAATATTCGGGCGCGACCACCGGCACCGCCAATGACAAGGCGTTCGAGGTGCTGCAGGCGATGCGCTGGCAGCCCGCGATCCGCACCCTGCCCGCCTATCATGACGATCCGGCGCATATCGATGCCTTGAAGCGCAATATCGAGCACGCGATCGCCTCGCTCGATTTCGAGCCCGAGGAGATCGTCACCAGCTTTCACGGCATGCCGCTGCGCACGCTGCATCTGGGCGATCCCTATCACTGCCAGTGCCGCAAGACCGCGCGCCTCTTGAGCGAGGCGATGGGGCGCAACCTGATCGTCTCGTTCCAGTCGCGCTTCGGCCGCGCCAAATGGCTGGAACCGGCCACCGACGCGACGCTCGAGGCGCTCGGCAGGAAGGGCGTCAAGCGCATCGCCATCGTCGCGCCGGGTTTTTCGGTCGATTGCCTCGAGACGCTCGAGGAGCTGGCGATCCAGGGCCGCGAGCAGTTCGAGCACGCAGGCGGCGAGAAATTCGCCTACCTGCCGTGCCTCAATGCCAGCGCCGAGGGGATGGACATGCTCGAGACGCTGGTGCGGCGGGAGCTCGCGGGCTGGATTTGAGGCGGGCTGGGTTTGAGCGAATCCCGCAGCGCCTGGCCCTTCACCCCCGCCCGCTCAGCCTGAGCCTGTCGAAGGCCTCCACCGCCGCTCCGACCAATCCACACGTCACCCCCGCGCAGGCGGGGGTCCCGCTTTCTCGGATCGATCGGCACAAGCAAGCGGGATTCCCGCATTCGCGGGAATGACGATGGTGTGATTGGAACCCTTGGCGCGGGGCCTTCGGCAGGCTCAGGCTGAGCGGCGGTGGTCACAGTTTACACACCCTCGCCCTCGACTTGCCCCCATCGGCGCGGCATACCGGCACCAGCACGATCAGCAGGGGAATGGCATGTCCGACATCTTTCTAGGCCTGGGCGGCGGCGAGAAGCAGATGCTGATCCTGTCGCGCGCCAACCGGCACGGGATGATCGCGGGGGCGACCGGCACCGGCAAGACGGTGACCCTGCAGGGCATTGCCGAAAGCTTCTCCGCCGAAGGCGTGCCGGTGTTCGTCGCCGATGTGAAGGGCGACCTGGCCGGCATCGCGATGCCCGGATCGCCGGCCCACAAGGCGCACGAAAAACTCGTCGCGCGCGCGGCCGAGATCGGGCTCGAAGGTTTTGCCTATTCGGACAATCCCGCCGTGTTCTGGGACCTCTATGGCGAACAGGGTCACCCGATCCGCACCACGATCAGCGAGATGGGGCCGCTGCTGCTCGCGCGGCTCATGGGCCTCAATGACACGCAGGAAGGCGTGCTCAACATCGCCTTCCGCTTTGCCGACGAACAAGGGCTGCTGCTGCTCGACCTCGCCGACCTGCAATCAGTGCTCGCCTATACCGCCGAAAACGCGAGCGAGCTGTCCGCGCGGTTCGGCAATGTCACCAAGGCCAGCGTCGGCACGATCCAGCGCCAGCTGCTCCAGCTGGAAAGCCAGGGCGCAGGCCAGTTCTTCGGCGAACCGGCGCTGGAGATCGACGATTTCCTGCGCTGCGACGATCAGGGGCGCGGCTATATCAACGTGCTCGCCGCCGACAAGCTGATGCAGAGCCCCAAGCTCTACGCCACCTTCCTGCTCTGGCTGCTGTCCGAACTGTTCGAGACGCTTCCGGAAGTCGGCGACCCCGAAAAGCCGAAGCTCGTCTTCTTCTTCGACGAGGCGCATCTGCTGTTCGATGACGTGCCGGAAGCGCTGGAAGAGAAGATCGAGCAGGTCGTGCGCCTGATCCGCTCCAAGGGCGTCGGCGTCTATTTCGTCACGCAGAACCCGATCGACATTCCCGAAAAGGTCGCCGGCCAGCTCGGCAACCGGGTGCAGCACGCGCTGCGCGCCTTCACCCCGCGCGACCAGAAGGCGATCCGCGCCGCCGCCGATACCTTCCGCATCAACCCCGATCTCGATGTCGCCACCGCGATCACCGAGCTCAAGGTCGGCGAAGCCTTGGTCTCGACGCTGCTGGAGGACGGATCGCCCTCGATCACCCAGCGCACGCTGATCCGCCCGCCGCGCTCGCGGCTGGGGCCGCTGACGCCCAAGGAGCGCGCGATCATCCAGTCGGTCTCGCCGCACGACGGCAAGTATGACACGCGCGTGGAGCGCGAGTCGGCGATGGAGGTGCTGGCGCACAAGGCTGCCGATGCCGCTGCCGTGGCCGAGGAGGTCGAGGCCAAGGGCAAAGAAGAGGTCGCAAAGCAGCCGCGCAAGACGACATCGGTCTGGGCCAAGGCAGGCAATGCGGCGGCAGGCGCAGCGGCGGCTTCGGCGGGCGCGGTGATCGCGGGCGCGCTGCGCGGCAAGAAGAGCAGCGCGCGTCCGGTCGCGTCGGCGGCGACGGCAGCAGCGGGCGAGGTCGCGACCGAAATCGGCAAGGCGTTCGGCTTTCCGGGCCTGGGCCGCTTCGCGCGCAACCTGCTCGGCGGACTGATGCGATAGGCTTACGCAGCGAGGGTTGCGCACACGTCCCTCGACTTTAGTTCATCCTGAGCGGCTGGCTGGCCAGCCAGTCGAAGGGCTCGGGACAAACGGAGGGGGTGCGTCTCGCCTTTGAACGACCTTTTCCGAGTTCCCGAGCGAAGTCGAGGGACGTCGGCACCCAATCCCCCGGTTCAAACGCTCTGGATATAATCCCTGAGCGCCGCCGCCTCGCTTTCGATCTTGTCGATGCGATACTTGACCAGATCGCCGATCGACACGAAGCCGATCAGCGTCGTCCCCTCCACCACCGGCAGGTGGCGGATGCGCCGCCGGGTCATCAGCGACAGCGCGGACATGACCTGGGTATCGGGCGTGACCGTGATCGCCGGCGCGGTCATCGCCGCCTCGACCGGCTGATCGAGCACCTCTGGCCCTTGGGCGTGCAGCTTGTAGACCAGGTCGCGCTCGGAAAAGATGCCCACCACCTCGCCGTCGCGCACGATGGGCAGCGCGCCGATGCGTTTCTCCGCGAGCAGATTGGCGGCATCGCGCACCGTGGCACTGCACGCGCACTGGTGGACGGTTCCGTCGCGGCCGGAAAGGATATGGGCAATGGTCATGGCAGGCGCTCTCCTTGGGCACGGCCCGGTCGCCTTCTAGGGAGGCAGCGCCGAAACATGAGCGCCGCCAGAGCGACTCAAGGCAGAAGCATCGTCCCACGAAATGCTTGGAAAGAAAAGCCGCGAGGACCTATATCCCTGCCCATGCCGCGCTATTCGAATCTGGACGATCCCGCTTATGCCCGTTTCGCCTGGGGCCGCTATTGGCGCGTCATGGGTTGGATGGCGGCAGTGACCACACTGGCGATCGGGCTCATCCTGGGCACGCTGTTCCTGCTGCACGGGCTGGTCTCGATCCATCTCTATATTGCCGCAGCGCTCGGCATCGGCTTTACGATGCTGCTGACGGCGGCGCTGATGGGGCTGGTGTTCCTTTCCAGCGGCACCGGCCATGACGAATCGATAGACGACGCGCTCGATCCCGACGCGCCTTGAGGGGGTCTTTTTCATGTCCGAACCGACCGGATCGCTGACCGCGGGACGCGAACCCGTGCTGCGCGTGGTGCCCGCGCCTGCCGACATCAACTCGAACGGCCATATCTTCGGCGGCTGGGTGCTGGCGCAGATGGATATCGCAGGCGGCATCGTCGCGGGCCGCGAAGTGCAGGGGCCCTGCGCCACCGTCGCGATCGAGACGATGCAGTTCCTCGCGCCAATCCTGCTGCGCGACATCATCTCGATCTATGGCGAGGTCGAGCGGGTGGGCCGCACCTCGATCGCGATCCGGCTCGACGTGATCGCCACGCGCGGGCGCGGCGCGGAGGAAGTGCGCGTGACCAGCGGGCTCTTCACCTTCGTCGCGCTGGACGAGAACCACCGCCCGAGGCCGATCGTCAGGGAAGCGCCGCTCGCATAATCGTCATTCCCGCGAACGCGGGAATCCCTCTTCTTCAGCAACGGGCGCGCAAAAGCGGGACCCCGCTTTCGCGGGGGTGACGGGTCAGGTGGATGAAAGCTGTATCAGCAGATTCCCCACCGTCTGCACCAGCAGCGCGATGTCGCCATCACGCGAGAGGCGGTGGTCGCCGTCCTTGATCAGCAGAAGCTGCACGTCGGCCGATCGCAGCTGCTTCGTAGTCTCCAGCGCATATTGCCACGGCACGTCGGGGTCGTTCTGCCCCTGGATCAGCCGCACCGGGCCGTCATAGGCGATCTCGCCGATCAGCACGCGGTTGCCCTCGCCCGACTGCCAGAAGCGGCGCGTGGTCACCATCGGCTCGGGACCGTATTCGCTCGCGCGCTCAAGCCGTCCTTCGGTGAGGATCGTCATCTTCTCCTCCTGGGAAAAGCCCCACATGGTGAAATCGGGCGCGGCGGCGATGCCGACAATGCCTGCGACGCGCTGCGGCCGGGCAAGCGCGACCAGCAGCGCCAGCCAGCCGCCCATCGACGAACCGACCAGCAGCACCGGGCCGCTGACCACCGTGTCGATCAACGCCAGTACGTCATCGCGCCAGTCGGCCAGCGCCTGATCCTCGAACTTGCCGCTGCTCGCCCCGCACCCGGCATAATCGAAGCGCAGCATCGCATGGCCGGTCTCCCCCGCCCAGGCGTCGAGCGCCAGCGCCTTGGTCCCGGTCATGTCGCTGGCATAGCCGGGCAGGAAGACGAGTGTCGGGGCACCCGCGCGCTCGGGCGCAGCGCGGCGGTGTGAATAGACAAGGCGCGGCCGATCGGCGCGGTCGAGAAACGAGAGGGTGTTGGTCATGGGCTGCGGCTTAGCCGAGTGGCGGCAGCGTGGCTAGCCAAGCGTCTTCCCCTCCCGCACGCGGGAGGGGAAGAGGGGGAAGTCCGCCTCTCCCTCCATGGGAGAGGCAGCGAGGCTTGGCGACGCAGGAGCCTAGCCGCAGCGGTGAGGGTGAGGGTGCGTCCTGGCACTATGGCATGATCCCGAGCGATCACCCCCACCCCACCCTCCCCCATCGAGGGGTAGGGCTTCGGTAGGCGGCCCCTTCGCTAGTGACTCCTTCACCCTTCATCGCTATATCCTCCGCCATGGCGAGCATCCGCACCCTCACTAGCACCACCACTCCGGGTTTCCGGGGGCGGGGCTGCGTGGGCTGAACACGCGGAGCCAGCCACCCGGAGCGGGTGGCGCGGCGTCGGCTCCTCCCCGCACATTCCGGCACGACACACAGGCGCGTAACCCCTTTTGGGGCGCGGCGGTTTGTGCCATGGCGCTGCGACACGAATGGGCGGAACAACAGGAAACACGGCCATGTCCCAGCTTTTGAAGATCAGCCTGCCCGATGGTTCGGTGCGCGAGATGCCGCAAGGGTCCACCCCTGCCGATGTCGCCGCCGCGATCGGCCCCGGCCTTGCCAAGGCGGCGATCGCGGCGCGCGTCGATGGCGAGCTGCGCGACATCACTCGCCCGTTCACCGGCGATGCGACGCTGGCCCTGGTCACTGCGAAGGACGAAGCCGATGCGCTGGAGCTCGCGCGGCACGATTTTGCGCATGTGCTCGCCGAAGCGGTGCAGAACCTGTTCCCGGGCACGCAGATCACCTTCGGCCCCTCGACCGATGACGGCTTCTATTACGATTTCGCGCCCCCAAACATCGATGGAAAGCAGCGGCCGTTCACCGACGAGGACCTTCCGGGAATCGAGGCCGAAATGCGCCGCATCATCGCCGCGAACAAGCCCTTGCGCCGCGAGGTGTGGGACCGCGACGCGCTGATCGCGCGCTGGCGCGAGCAGGGCGAGACGTTCAAGGCCGAATGGGCGGCCGAGCTGCCCCAGGGCGAAGAGATCAGCGTCTACTGGTCGGGTGACGACTGGATGGACATGTGCCGCGGCCCGCATCTCGCCTCCACCGGCAGGCTCGACCCTGCCGCGTTCAAGCTGACGCGCGTGTCGGGCGCCTATTGGCGCGGCGACCAGCGCAACCCGCAATTGTCGCGCATCTACGGCACCGGCTGGCTCAACAAGAAGCAACTCGATGCGCATCTGCTCCGCCTCGAGGAAGCCGCCAAGCGCGACCATCGCAAGATCGGCCAGGAAATGGACCTGTTCCACCTGCAGCAGGAAGCGCATGGGAGCGTCTTCTGGCACCCGCGCGGCTTCGTGATCTATCGCGCGCTCGAGGCCTATATGCGCCGCCGGCTCGACGCGGCAGGCTATCTCGAGGTCAAGACCCCGCAGGTGATGGACGCGCGCCAATGGGAGCAGTCGGGCCATTGGGGCAAGTATCGCGAGAACATGTTCGTCATCCCCGACGAGGTGCCGAACACCGAGGACGAGGGCCCGGTGGTGTCGAACGACGCCGCGTGGATGGCGCTCAAGCCGATGAACTGCCCGGCGCATGTCCTGATCTTCCGCCAGGGGATCAAGAGCTATCGCGACCTGCCGCTGCGCCTCGCCGAAATGGGCTGCTGCCACCGCAACGAGCCGCACGGCGCGCTGCACGGCCTGATGCGCGTGCGCCAGTTCACGCAGGACGATGCGCATATCTTCTGCCGCGAGGACCAGCTGGTCGACGAGATCAGCCGCTTCTGCGACCTTCTCGACGTGGTGTACAAGGATCTGGGCTTTGGCGACTATGCCATCAAGCTCGCGCTGCGCCCCGAAAAGCGCTTCGGCTCGGACGAGATGTGGGACTGGTCCGAACAGTCGATGCGCGATGCCGTCGCCGCGACCGGTCGCAACACGCCCGAATGGGGTTGGGAAGAGCTGCCCGGCGAAGGCGCCTTCTATGCGCCCAAGCTCGAATTCCACCTGACCGACGCGATCGGCCGCACCTGGCAGGTGGGCACGATCCAGACCGATACCGTGCTGCCCGAGCGGCTCGATGCGAGCTATGTCGCCGAGGATGGCAACCGCCACCGCCCGATCATGCTGCACCGCGCGATCCTGGGCAGCTACGAACGCTTTATCGGCATATTGATCGAGCATTATGCGGGCAAGTTCCCGCTCTGGCTCGCGCCGGTCCAGGCGGTGGTCGCGACCATCGTCTCGGACGCCGACGATTATGCGCGCGAGGTCGTCGCAGAGCTTCAGGCGGCGGGCATCCGCGTCGAGGAGGATCTGCGCAACGAGAAGATCAACTACAAGGTGCGCGAGCATTCGGTGGGCCGCGTGCCCAATATCCTCGTCGTCGGCAAGCAGGAGGCCGAGAAGCGCACCGTGGCGCTGCGGCGCCTGGGCGAACAGCAGCAGCAGTTCCTGTCGCTCGACGAGGCGGTGGCGATGCTGAAGAACGAGGCGCTGCCGCCCGATCTCAAGGGCTGATCCGCACGCATGTCTGATGCGATCCATGAAGTGGCCTGCGAGGTCTATGCTCACAAGGTATGGCAGGGCATAGACCTGACGTTAGCCCTGCGCATGAGCAAAACCCGCATCAAGCGATGCCCGGAATGCCATGGCCGCGTCCGCATACATTCGGCCGCATCGAATGGCATGAGAGCCCATGTCGAGCACTTTGCCCGGCATCCGGGATGCTCGCGTGGGGATTGTTTTGACGGAACCAGCCGACCTCATCCAGACGCTCTGCGCTAGCTTCCAAGCTTTGATGGAAAGTACGCAAAAGCCCCCTGATCCCGGACCGGATCAGGGGGCTTTTTCGTGCCTGCGCTCCGCGGGGTTCCGTCCAGGAAAAAGGGCGCGATGGTCACCCACCGCGCCCCCGATCCTCTCCCCGAGGGGAATATTAGAAAGTGAGGCGAACCCCGAAGCGCACCGCCCAGAGCGAACCGCGCAGGTCAACCGCCTCGGCCGGAGCCGTGAAGGTCGTGCCGGTGCGGTTGGCGAACTGATACTGAGCGCAGGTGTTGGTGCCCTGTGCTACGCAGGTCACGTTGGCCAGCGTACCGTAATAGGGGAAACCGACCTGACGGATGGTACCCCAATCGGAGTCGAGAAGGTTGAGCACATTCTCGACGTCCGCCAGCAGTTCGACCTTGGTGCCCAGGAAGAACGGAACTTCCTGACGCAGCGACAGGTCTAGCTTGTTGTAGCGCGGCGACTTGCCGATATTTTTCGGCGCAATGCGGCCCTGATACTTGTTCAGTTCCGAATTCTGGACGAAGTTCTGGAACCCGGCAAAGTCGAAGTTCGCTGCATAGGTGACAAGCGGATCAGCCGTACGCGACGAGACATTGGGCACGTACATCAGGTAGCGGTTGTTGGTGCCGGTGACACCGAAGACCGCCGAACGCAGGTTGCCCGATGCCTGGTCGGCAAAGGTATAGCTGTAACGCTGACCCGACTGCGAGTTGAAGAACAGCTCGAACCGGGTGGTATTGTCACCGAACAGCTTGGCATCATAACCCATCACGATGCGGAAGGCGTCGTCACGCTGGTAGTTGGAGATGCCATAAGCTGCGAAATTGGGATCAATGACGGCCGCGTTGGTGTAGTTCGAGAACGCCACCGACGAGGTGCCCGAGTTGGTGTCCTTGGCACGCTGATAGGTGTACGAAGCGCCCAGACGGAAACCGTTGTCCCAACGCTTGTCGACCCGCGCCACCACGTTCCAGCTGTAACCACGACCGTCGTTGGTCAGCAGGATATCGGTATTGGTGGTCGTGCCCTGGCCAGGCAGGGCACTGTAGCGCGGGCGGCCATCGGGGAGCACGCCGGTCGCCACCGAGCGCAGATCGGTCCAGGTCAGAGCGTCCTTGACCTTCGACCAGATGACATCGACGCCGAACTGCCAGTCGTCACCGAGGAAGCCGAGATTTGCGTTATATTCGAGCGTACCCGAAACGCGCCACTGCGACGGGATCTTGTAGTTCGGATCGAGCGCGTTGGTCGGTGCCTGCGCGGTGCCGGTGGTGCGGATCGCGTCGATCAGCGCCTGCGGAATGCCGGTGCCTCCCGAAACGTTGTTCAGCGTAGCTGCGCCAATCGCGTTCTGCTGCGCTGCCGACAGCCCGGCGATGCCCGAGACGGTGAACGTATCAGGAGCACCGTTCACGCCGGGAACGCGACGGACCTGGACGTTGCCCAGCGTCGGACCGGGGTTCGAATAACTGTTCGAAATCCAGACGTTGGGGTTGCCGCCACCGAACAGACCCGCCGAACCACGGAAGGTCAGGCGATCGGTGGGCTTCCAGTTCAGGCCGAAGCGCGGCTGGAACAGCTGGCGACCATTGAGGGTCTGGGCGTTGGTGAAGCCGTAGCGGTTGAAGAAGTCGTTGTTGACGAACGGACGATCGGGCGTGTCGAACAGGTCCCAGCGGAAGCCAGCAGTCACCACCAGCGTGTCGGTGACGTCCACGGTATCCTGCAGACCGAAGGTCCAGCTGTTATTCTCGAAATTGGCCGCGACCGTCTCGATACCGCCACGCAGCGGTGCCGAGAAGTTCAGCTCGTTCGCCTGGCGCGCCTGAAGACCGGCGATCGAGTCGAAATACCAGGCACCCGAGACGCGCTGGGCGAACAGGTTGCGGATATCCTGGGTCCGGCGCTCGGCGATCAGCTTGAGCGTGTGGTTGTTGAGCTGCAGTGTCGCCTGGAACTCGATATTCAGCGACTGTGCGTCGAGTTCGTTTGCCTGGCGGCTGATGTCCGGGCCGAAGGTGAGCTGACGCTGGCCAACAGTACAGGCGAGCGCTGCCGCAGCCACGGTCTGGCCAGTAATCGGCGCAGGCGAGGTCGGGTCGAGACAGGTGCGGAACTCACCAAAGGACGCTGCGCCAAAAGGCTGCTGAATGCGCAGATAATCGGCATAGGACACGCGCAGCTGGGTCGAGAAACTGTCGGTCCACTGGTCGTTGAACTGAACGATGCCGAAATGGTTGGTCGCACCCTGGTTATAGTTGTTCGACAGGTACGAGAAGGTCGGGTTAGTCGCAGTCAACGCACCGATGCCGGTCTGGCCTGCGGTCACGTTGCCCTTGTTGTAGATATAGGTGAAAGTCGCGCGGTGGCCATCGGCGATGTTCCAGTCGACCTTGGCGACGAGCTTGTCGTCCTTTTCGGGAATGTTGCCGCCAATGCCCTGGGTGTCGAAATTATAGGCGCTCTGGGCGATCGCGCTGATGTTGCTGAGCTGGGCATCGGTAATACCGAGCGCACCAGGCAGGATCGGGGCAGGAATGATGTCCCGCAGCCGCTCATAGGTCACGGCGAAGAACAGCTTGTCCTTGATGATCGGGCCCGCCAGCTGAGCGGTGTAGATCTTCGATTCATAGGCACCGGTGCGAACGACGCCGCGGGCGGTATCACCGCGCAGGCTGTCATCGCCGTAATAGAAACCGGCCAGGCCCGAGAAGCTGTTGCTACCCGACTTGAGCTGTGCGTTGAGCGCGCCGCCCTGGAAAAAGCCCTGCTGGATATCGACGGGGGCGACTTCGACCGAGAATTCGCCGATCGCATCGAGCGGAACCGGGCCACGGGTCGAAACCAGGCCGCCCGCTTCGAGACCGAAGGGATCGCCGAAGGCGACGCCATCGACGGTGAAGCGGTTGAAACGGTTGTTCTGTCCCGCGATCGAGATCGCACCGCCATTGGTCGGGTCAAGGTTCACGCGCGGGTCGCGCGCGGCGAGGTTGCGGATGTCGCGGTTGACGTTCGAGACGCCGGCGATGTCACGCGCGCTCAGCACGGTGCCCGCACCCGATTCGAGCGGGGTGACGGCAGCGACCGACGATGCGGTCACGACGATCACGGCCTGAGACTGCAGCTCGACCGGAACGCGGAAGTGCTGGCCGGCCTGGAGGAAGATGTCGGTGACCGAGGACTGCTCGAAGCCCGAAGCGTTGACTTCAACCGTGAAGGGGCCACCCAGACGCAGGCCGACGGCGCTGAAATTGCCGTCGCTGTCGGTCGTGGTGGTGGCGGTCGTGCCCGAGGGCGTGTGGATGATCTTGACTTCGGCGCCCGCCAGCGGCGCGCCGTCGCCGGTGACGGAACCACGGATCGACGAGGTCGTTTCCTGGGCGTGCGCCGGCGCGGCCATCACGGTGGCCAGCGAAAGCGCCGCGGCGCTCGCCGCGAGATAATAGCGAATCTGCATGTGTCTTTCCCCGTTTCTTGCCACCCTTGGGACACTGGCGGCGATGAAAGCGCTCTCAAAAATCAAGAGATGAGCGGCGCACTAGGCGGCGCTAAGGACAGAAAAGCGAAACGAATGTGAAGGAAATGTGACAGATTTAAGTCACGATGTTACGACCCAACTGGAAATCGTTCGCAACTGCGTTAAACACTTGTTTTAAAAAGAATAAAGTGCGCCCAATGCCGAGTGGCGGTGCGCTTGGTGCGCGATGCGCTTCAACGCGTCCTGACGTTTTCTTCGCAACTGCGGCATAAATGACACGCTGGTAACCATGCCGCCGGTCAGTGGCGCGCCAATTGCCCCAATCTGGTTTCGAGTCGGTGCCACGCAAAAGGGGACGCGTGGCCTGTCGCCTCGCGTCCCCTTGAAGAACCTCGATAAACCCGGCCGATACCGACCGGGCGATGTCGTCAGGCTGCGTCGCCCGCCTCGATCTTGTCCTTGGCGGCGAACACCTGGACCGGGTCCTTGCGGCCTTCGACCACCTCGCGGTCGACCACGATCTCGGCGACGCCCTTCATGCCGGGCAGCTCGAACATGGTGTCGAGCAGCATCGCCTCGACGATCGAGCGCAGGCCGCGCGCGCCGGTCTTGCGTTCAATGGCCTTTTTCGCGATCGCCTCGAGCGCGTCGTCGGTGAAGCTGAGCTCCACATCCTCGAGCTCGAACAGCTTCTGATACTGCTTGATCAGCGCGTTCTTGGGTTCCTTGAGGATCTTCACCAGCGCGGTGACGTCGAGGTCCTCGAGCGTCGCGATGACCGGCAGACGCCCGACGAATTCGGGGATCAGGCCGAATTTCAGCAGATCCTCGGGCTCGCCTTGGCGTAACAGCTCGCCGGTCTTGCGCTCTTCGGGCGCGGCGACATGCGCGCCGAAGCCGATCGACTTGCCCTGCAAACGGTCGCCGATGATCTTTTCCAGACCTGCGAACGCGCCGCCGCAGATGAACAGGATGTTGGTCGTGTCGACCTGGAGGAATTCCTGCTGCGGATGCTTGCGGCCACCCTGGGGCGGGACGGAGGCGGTGGTGCCTTCCATCAGCTTGAGCAGGGCCTGCTGCACACCTTCGCCCGACACGTCACGCGTGATCGAGGGATTTTCGGCCTTGCGGCTGATCTTGTCGATCTCGTCGATATAGACGATGCCGCGCTGCGCCTTCTCGACATTATAGTCCGAGGCCTGGAGCAGCTTCAAAATGATGTTCTCGACATCCTCGCCGACATAGCCCGCTTCGGTCAGCGTCGTCGCATCGGCCATGGTGAACGGCACGTCGAAGGTCTTTGCGAGCGTCTGCGCGAGCAGCGTCTTGCCGCAGCCGGTGGGGCCGACGAGCAGGATGTTCGACTTGGCCAGCTCGACCTCGCCCGAGCCCTTGCCCGAATGGTTGAGGCGCTTGTAGTGATTGTGCACCGCGACCGAAAGCACGCGCTTGGCGCGGTCCTGGCCGATGACATAATCGTTGAGCACGTCGCAGATTTCCTGCGGCGTCGGTACCCCGCCATCCTTCTTGCCAGCAAGACCGGCCTTGGATTCCTCGCGGATGATGTCGTTGCACAGCTCGACGCACTCGTCGCAGATGAACACCGTCGGTCCGGCGATGAGCTTGCGCACTTCGTGCTGCGATTTTCCGCAGAAAGAGCAATACAAGGTGCTCTTCGAATCGGAACCGCTCAGCTTAGTCATAGCATTTCCTTCTGTTCCGGCTGCATTATGCCCGGAACGTAACGTTTCAGCCTAGTGCCTAAAATGCGAAATTCAACACGCAACACCCGCCCTGTGGACGGGCATTGCGGCGAATCCGGCTTGGGCCACGGCCTGCAGCGCCCGTGATAGGGCGCAATCCTTGTTAATTTCCTGCCTCGTCCGATGGAGCGGGACGCTTGTCCATGACATGATCGACCAGCCCGAATTCCTTGGCCTCTTCCGCTTCGAGGAAGGTGTCGCGGTCCATCGCCTTCTCGATTTCCTCGAGCTTGCGGCCGGTGAACTTGACGTACAGGTCGTTCATCCGCTTGCGAATGCGCAGAATCTCGCGCGCCTGGATCTCGATATCCGATGCCATGCCGCGCGCGCCGCCCGAAGGCTGGTGCACCATGATGCGCGCATTGGCGAGCGCGGTGCGCATGCCGGGTTCGCCCGCCGCGAGCAGGAAGCTGCCCATCGACGCCGCCTGGCCGATGCACACCGTACCGACGCGCGGACGGATATACTGCATGGTATCATAGATCGCCATGCCCGCCGTCACCACGCCGCCCGGCGAGTTGATGTACATGAAGATGTCCTTTTTCGGATTTTCCGATTCCAGGAACAGCAGCTGCGCGACGATCAGCGAGGCCATGTTGTCCTCGATCTCGCCGGTCACGAACACGATCCGTTCACGCAGCAGCCGCGAGAAGATGTCAAAGCTGCGCTCCCCGCGATTCGACTGTTCGATGACAATCGGGACCAGGGCATCGCGGACGGTATCGTACATAAGGAAGCCTTCTTTCTGCGCTTTTGTTTCGACCGCCTAAATCGGCCTGTTTGCGCGCAAGTTCAAGCCCCGATGCGTTGCCCCCGCCCGACCATCAGCGTGGCGATCGCGCCGCACAGCATCAGCACGCCGGCGAGCAATATGGCGTTGCGCGGATCGGAGCCGAGCAGCGGCGCATAGATCAGCGGCATGGTCACCGTCTCGATCAACATGGGGATGACGATGAACATGTTGAAAATGCCCATATAAACCCCGGTGCGTTCGGGCGGGATGCAATCGGCCAGCATCACATAGGTATTGCCCATCATGCCTGCCCAGCCCAGGCCGATGCCGATCATCGGCACGAACATCGCGATGCGATTGTCGAGCATCGGCAGGCTGAGCATCGCCAGGCCCGAGGCGACGAGGCACAGCGCGTGCACCGGCCTTGCGCCGAACTTGCGCACGATCGGGATCAGCGCCAGCGCACCGACGAACGACACCGCATTATAGGCGACGCCCATCTGCTGCGCGGTAAGCGAGGCGGAGATGAAGTCCGCGCTCGAAGCCTTCGCGCCCTCGCCCGCCGGAAACAATGTGCGCGAGACCGAGAGCGCGATGAACTGCCAGTAGACGAACATCGCATACCATTGACACAGCATCGCCCAGGCGAGCTGGCGCATCGGGCGAGGCATGGCGATGAAGGCATCGCGAATTTCGGCAAGCGCCGCGCCCGCGCCCATGGGCTTGGCGGCCATTTCTGCGAGCTCGGCCTCGCTCAGCTTCAATTCGGGCACGCGCAGCACCGACCAGACGATGGTCGAGATCGACAGGATAGCGCCGATGACAAAGGCGATGCGGACGATCACCGGAATGCCGTTCATGTCGACCAGGTTCTGGCTGATGCCGAAGCCGACGAGCAGGCTGGGCGCGGCATAGGACAGGCATTGCGCGAGGCCGGTGAACGCGCTCTGCACCAGGAAGCCCGCAGGTCTCTGCCCCGGCTCGAGCCGGTCGGCGACATAGGCGCGATAGGGCTCCATGGTGATGTTGTTGCCGGCATCGAGCAGCCAGAGCAGGCTCGCGGCCATCCACAGCGTGCTCGAATAGGGCATCAGGAAAAGGCAGAGCGAACAGATCACAGCGCCGATCAGGAAATAGGGCGTGCGGCGGCCGAGTTTCGACCGGGTGCGGTCGGACAGGGCACCCACGATCGGCTGGATCAGAAGGCCCGTCATCGGCCCCGCCAGCCACAGCAGGGGCATCGTCGCCTCGTCCGCGCCGAGAAAGGTGTAGATCGGCGTCATGTTCGCCTGTTGCAGGCCGAAGCTGAACTGCAGCCCGAAAAAGCCGAGATTCATTTCGACGATTCGCGGCAGCGACAGCCGCGGCGGCGCGGTGCGCGGCGCGGCGAAATCGGCGGCGGAAGCGTGCGTGGCGCTGGTCATCACCCTCTCCTTGTCGTGAAAGCGGCGTCTTGCCTAGCGCCTTGGCCGCGATGCTATGCCCAGCTGGCACCGCTTGGCAAGCTTTTTTGCAAACGATTGCACATTCTGCTTGCAATCGTTTGCTAACTTGCTAGCGTCGATGGTCATAGCCGATCAACCGGCAGGTTCAGGAGAGATGTCATGACGATTTCCAAGGCTCTGCGCGCATCCAGCGCCACCGCGGCGCTTGCCGCCTCCACCCTTTTCCTCGTTCCCGCCGCCTTCGCGCAGGACACCGCTGCGCAGGACGACAGCGCCGAGAGCGACGTCATCGTCGTGACCGCCGTGGCGCGCGGCGCCAATGTCCTCGACAGCTCGGTTTCGGTCAGCGCGATCGATGCCGACCAGATCGCCACCACCGCGCCGCGCAGCGCGGCGGAAATCTTCCGCAACATCCCCGGCATCCGCTCCGAATCGTCGGGCGGCGAAGGCAATGCCAATATCGCGGTGCGCGGCCTGCCGATCGCCTCGGGTGGTGCCAAGTTCCTGCAGCTGCAGGAAGACGGTCTGCCGATCCTCGAATTCGGCGACATCACCTTCGGCAACTCGGACATCTTCCTTCGTTCGGACCTCAACATCGCGCGGGTCGAGGCGATTCGCGGCGGTTCGGCCTCGACCTTCGCCTCCAACTCGCCCGGCGGCGTGATCAACATGATCTCGAAGACCGGCAAGGGTCAGGACGGCGGCACGATCCAGGCGACGCTCGGCCTCGACTATGACGAGAAGCGCTTCGATTTCGATTATGGCGGCGCGCTGGCC
Source organism: Blastomonas ursincola (assembly GCF_013607875.1). GTDB lineage: Bacteria > Pseudomonadota > Alphaproteobacteria > Sphingomonadales > Sphingomonadaceae > Blastomonas > Blastomonas ursincola. The sequence continues at coordinate 245,539 of NZ_VDES01000002.1, read as the reverse complement.
GACGACCTCTATTTCCACATGGGCGGCTTCGTCCGCCAGGGCGAAGGCCCGCGCGACATCGGCTATGACGGCAATCGCGGCGGCCAGTTCAAGATCAACATCACCAAGGAATTCACCGGCGGCTTCATCCGCTTCTACGGCAAGTATCTGGACGACCGCGCGGTCGCCTATCTGCCCAACCCGGTGCAGGTGACCGGCACCAACGCCAACCCCAATTATCGCAACGTTCCCGGCTTCGATATCAGCGGCGACAGCCTGCATTCGCGCTTCTTCCGCTCGGCGCTCAGCCTGAACGGCAACAACCAGCCGCAGCGCTACGACATCACCGCCGGGCAGCGCCCGCTGGTCAAGGCGTTCGGCTTCGAGGGCGAATTCGAGGTCGCCGATGGCTGGACGGTGACCAACCGCTTCCGCTTCTCCGACGTTTCGGGAAGCTTCGCCTCGCCCTTCCCGGGCTCTGTCGATACCGCCGCCAACACCGCGACCGCGCTCGCCGGTGCCGGATCGCGCCTGGTCTTCGCCAATGGCCTGCAGGCCGGGCAGAACGTTCCAGGCAATGCGCTCGTCGCCAGCGTGGTGCTGTTCAACACGCGGCTCAACAGCCTGGACAACATCACCAACGACCTGCGCATCACCGGCGATTTCGACATCGGCAGCGGCAAGGCGACGCTGACCGCCGGCTTCTACAAGTCGCGCCAGGACATCAACACCGACTGGCTGTGGACCTCGCACCTGCTCGAGGTGCGCGGGGGCGGCAATGCCGCGCTGATCGACGTGGTCGCCGCCAATGGCCAGCGCCGCAGCGACGGTGGCACCGTCGCCTATTCGGCAAGCTTCTTCGGCAATTGCTGCCGCCGCAGCTATGACCTGCAATATGATACCAACGCGCCCTTCGCCTCGCTTTCGCTCGAATTCGACAAGCTGACGCTCGACGGCAGCATCCGCTACGATTTCGGCGATGCTTCGGGCCGCACCTTCGGATCGGATCTGGGCGGCGGCCGCGTCGGCATCACCAGCTTCGATTTCAACCGCAACGGCGCGATCAGCCCGGCCGAGGCGCAGACCGCGACCATCCCGCTGAATGCGCCCGCGCTGGTCGATTACAGCTATGATTATTTCAGCTACTCGCTGGGCGTGAACTATCGCGTCTCGAATGATCTCGCGCTGTTCGCCCGCTACAGCAAGGGCGGCCGCGCCAATGCCGACCGCATCCTGTTCAACAACGATAACGTCAACTTCGTCACCGGCGACATCCGCAGCGAAGGCATCGCGGTCGATTTCGTCAAGCAGGCCGAAGCCGGCATCAAGTATCGCTCGGGCGGTCTCGCGCTCTATGCCACCGGCTTCTATGCCGAGACCGAGGAAACCAATTTCGAGGCGACCAGCCGCCAGACCTTCGACCGCCAGTTCAAGGCGCACGGCATCGAGCTCGAAGCCTCGTACCGCACCGGCGGCTTCACCTTCAGCGCGGGCGGCACCTATACCGATGCCGAAATCAGCCGCGACCGCATCAATCCCGGCAACCAGGGCAACAAGCCGCGTCGTCAGGCCGATTTCATCTATCAGCTGAGCGGCCAGTATGAAGAGGACATGTTCACGCTCGGCGCCAACATGGTCGGCACCACCGACAGCTTCGCGCAGGATAACAACCTGCTCGTGCTGCCCGGCTTTGCCCAGGTGAACGCGTTCGTCGCGGTGCGTCCGTTCGATCGGGTACAGCTGTCGCTCAACGCCAACAACCTGTTCGACACGCGCGGCTTTACCGAGGCGGAAGAGGGCGCGATCCCGGCCAATGGCATCGTGCGCGCGCGCTCGATCAACGGGCGCACCATTTCGGCCACGCTGCGTTACGACTTCTGAGAATGACCACCGCCTGGACCGCCGCGCATATCGCCGCTCTCGAAGGCCAGCCCCTGCCGGTGCCGGGGCTGATCGGCGAGGACGATGCGCGGCGCATCCTGCCCGATCTGCTGCTGTGGGACATGTGGCCGCTGCAGCGGGCGGACGGTCGCCTGGCCGAGGTGAACGGCGGCAGCCTGTGGATGGTGCTCGGCGCGCTTGACCGGGGCGATCCGATCCTGCGCCATTTCGAGGCGAAGATCCGGCTGCTGCACCTGGACGCTGGCGGCTGGCACGATCTGGGCGACATGCTTCCGCAAGGCCTGGGCGATTTCGAGCGCGAATGGTCGGGCTCGGCATTGCTCGAAGGCGACCAGGTGACGCTGTTCTTCACCGCAGCAGGCTATGCCGACCGGCCCGGCGGTTTCCAGCAACGGCTGGCAGAGACGAGCGGCACTTTGCAGCCCGATGGCCGCATCACCGACTGGTCGGCAGTCCGCGAAAGCGTGGTCGCCGATGGCGCGGTCTATCTTGCTGCCGACAAGCACGAGGGCGCTCCCGGCACCGTAAAGGCGTTCCGCGACCCGGCTTTCTTCATCGATCCCAAGGATGGCGCGCGCTATCTGGTATTCACCGGCACGCTCGCCGCATCGGATCACGCGTTCAACGGTGCGGTAGGGCTGGCACGGAAGGACGAAACGGGCGCCTGGCAGCTGATGCCGCCGATCATCCATGCCGACACGCTCAACAACGAGCTTGAGCGCGCGCAGATCATCGCGCATCAGGGGCTCTATTATGCCTTCTGGTCCACGCAACGCTCGGTGTTCAACCCCGGTGGTCCTACCGGGCCGACCGGCTTCTACGGCATGGTCGCCGATTCGCTGAACGGGCCCTGGCGGCCGCTCAATGGCACCGGGCTGGTCATCGCCAATCCGGACGAGGAGCCGATGCAGACCTATAGCTGGTTCGCGACATCGGACCTGCTGGTGTGCAGCTTTGTCGATCATTGGGGGCTCAAGGGCCGCAAGCCTTCGGACAGCGCGCTGGTAGCGGCGGAGACGTTCGGCGGCACACCCGCACCGATGGTGCGGATCGCGCTCGATAAAGACCGCTCGTCCATCGTCGAGGTCTTCGCGATGGACCGGCTCCATGCGGTCTGCGATGCCGGCTGAGGCTCCGCTGCTCGGCGCCATCGAGGCGGGCGGCACCAAGTTCGTGCTGGGCGTCGGTACCGGTGCCGATGCGATCGTCGACCAGGTGCAGATTCCCACCCGCGATCCCGAAACCACGCTCGCCGAGACGATCGCCTTCTTCCGCAAACATCCCGGCCTTGCCGCGATCGGCATCGGCTCGTTCGGCCCGCTGGAACGGGATCGCAGCGCGGCGAAATGGGGGCATATCCTGGCGACCCCCAAGCCCGGCTGGAGCGATTGCGACCTTGCCGGAACGATCGCACGCGCGCTTGGCGTTCCGGTCGCCTTCGATACCGATGTCAACGCCGCCGCGCTGGCCGAGGCGCGGCTGGGCGCAGCACGCGATGCGAAGGTCAGCGTTTATGTCACCATCGGCACCGGCATTGGGGGAGGCGTGATCGCCGATGGCCGGATCGTCGGCGGCACCGGCCATCCCGAGCTAGGCCATATGCGCCCGCGCCGCGCGCCGGACGACCGTGAATTCGCAGGCCATTGCCCGTTTCATGGCGATTGCCTCGAAGGGCTGGCGAGCGGGCCTGCGATCATCGCGCGCTGGGGCCAGTCGCTCTCCCACCTCGCGCCCGATCATGACGCGCATGGCATTATTGCGGGCTATCTCGCAGAAATGTGCAACACGTTGCGCGCCGCGCTCGCCCCCGATGCCATCGCGCTGGGCGGCGGGGTGATGGGCACGCCGGGCCTGTTCGAGCGGATCGTCGCCGAAGCGGGTACGTGCGACGGGGGCTATTTCGCGCTGAGCGCCGAAAAGGTGATCCGCCGCCCCGCACTCGCACCCATATCGGGGCTGGCGGGTGCATTCCTGCTCGCGGCGGACCTTCTGTAACCCGGCTTATTCGGCCGGCGCGGCGGCGAGCTTGTCCTGGGTGCGCAGCTCGAAATCGCTCGCGTCATGCCGCTCGAGCAGCTGCTGGCTGAGGTCATCGCCAAAGCCGCGATTGACGATCCGGCCGCGCTTGACCGCCGGGCGCTCGCCGATCTGTTCGGCCCAGCGCAGCAGATGCGTATATTCGTGCGCCTGGAGGAATTCGGCCGCGTTATAGACCTGCCCGGTCGCGACGCCGCCATACCAGGGCCAGATCGCGATATCGGCGATCGAATAGTCGCTGCCCGCCATATATTCGTTGTCCGCCAGGTGCCGGTTGAGCACGTCGAGCTGGCGCTTCGTCTCCATCGTGAAGCGGTCGATGCAATATTCGATCTTGAGCGGGGCATAGGCATAGAAATGCCCGAAGCCGCCGCCGAGATAGGGCGCGCTGCCCATCTGCCAGAACAGCCAGTTGAGCGCTTCGGTGCGCTTCATCGGATCACTGGGCAGGAAGGCGCCGAACTTTTCGGCGAGGTAGAGCAGGATCGAACCCGATTCGAACAACCGCACCGGCTCTGCACCGCTGCGATCCATCAGCGCGGGGATCTTGCTGTTAGGGTTGATGGCCACGAAATCGCTGCCGAACTGGCCGCCCTGGCGGATGTCGATCAGCCAGGCGTCATATTCCGCGCCCGAATGCCCGGCAGCGAGCAATTCCTCGAGCATCACGGTAACCTTCACGCCATTGGGCGTCGCCATCGAATAGAGCTGCAGCGGATGCTTGCCGACCGGAAGCTCCTTGTCGTGCGTCGCACCGGCGATGGGGCGGTTGATATTGGCAAAGGCGCCGCCATTGTCCTTGTTCCAGGTCCAGATGGCGGGCGGGGTGTAATCTTCGGGGAAGTTGGTCATGGATCGGGCCTTTCGCGATGGTGTCGCGATTCGACAGGCCGGATCGCGACGACAGGGGCGTCGCCGATCAAGATGGCGGTGCGTAAGACTCAGTCAAGGGCATCGCCTCGCGATGACCGCGCAACGAAAAAGGGCGACCGTTGCCGACCGCCCTTTCCCGAATCAGTACCTGATTGCCTTGCGGCTATCAGGGGCTGTTGGGCTCATCGTCATCAGCGATGACGATGATGCCACCGATCACGGCGGCGGCTGCCACGACACCAATGATGATGCCGGTGCTGCCTTCTGCGTCGCTCTCTTCGCCCGAAGCGCTGGCGCGAGCTGCGGAGGTCGCAGCCTGTGCCAGAACCGGAGCGCCGACCATTGCGGTCAGAGCAAGCGCAGCCAGTGCGGTCTTTGCAAGTTTCATAGGATTGTCCCTTCAGACATGCTGCTAGCGACCGCCATATTCCACAGCTGCTTAGCAAATGCAACATGCGTTCAGCGCAATTATCCGGAAATTCACCGCAGTTTTTGGGGGATTTGAAGTCTTTACAACAGATCGAGCAAACCCATGGCCGCCATCTGTAACGGCGCAAGATAAACCGCATCATCGAACGATACGCTATTGGTCAGCGCGTAAAATCGCCGGGCGCTATCGTCGCTCATCCCCATTTCACGGTAAAAATCAATATACTCGCGATGCACCGGGTCGCTATCCGGGAGATCGCCGGCCTCGCGGCCCAGGTCGTCGCGCCAGCTGTGAACGGCGAACTCTGCGCGCGAATCGGCGCGGCGGCGCACACCCGCCAGGAACAGCTCGACCGCGCCCGAACGCACCGAACCACCGGCGGGGACCAGAGTTTCGATGCCGGCATGCCGCACCATCCGCGCAAGGCGCAGATTGGCCTCGTCATCGTCGGATCCAGGGCATTCGATCATGCGCAATGTCGCGATGCCCGGATAGGCTTTCAGCATGGCGGCGAACTGGCCCGGCGTGCGCGAATCGACCACGCCGATCATGTCCGCGCTGCGCGGATCGGTCACGCGGAACGGGCCGAAACTGGCGAGCGCGGGTTTCGCCTGCGCCTCGGTCTCCGGGACCGCAATTTCGGTCCAGCTGAGCTCCTCGTGCCAGGCGATCGCGGCGGTGTCGAGCGCCAGCGCCGCGCCGCCGAGGGTGATCTCGCGCGCCTCGATGCGATCGGGGCACAGCAAGAGACCGAACAGGGCAATGGCGGGCAGGAATCGTGGCAGCGGCATGAGCGGGCATCGGACGGGGGTGGATGATGCTCCACCGATGCGCCTGCCGATTTGCCGGAGAGTTGCGAAACATGGTCAGGGCAGACCGTTAAGCCGGGCTTACCTGCTCGCCCTACTCTCAAGAAAATCCTTTTTCTATAAGAGCTTGGGCCGCCTCAAATTGGTTAGCGCGCCTCGGCCAGCTCGGCCAGCTGGTCCGCCATGGTCGCCCAGCCTGTTTCGAACCCCATCGTCCTGTGCTGCTCGCACGCCTCTTTCGTCCAGTGCCAGGTGGTGGCGGTGTAACGCGTGCCCTCGCCCTCGGGCGCGATCTCCAGGCAGCCGACCATGAACGCGGCCTGCGGAATCCAGCCGGCGCGGAACGCATCGGTGAAGACGATGCGCTTGCCCGGCGTCACCTCGAGCAGCACGCCATCGCCTTCGTGGCTCTCGCCATCGGGACCGCGCATGATCGTCGCCATCCGCCCGCCCGACCGCCAGTCGATCTCGACGATCTCGGTCCGCCAGGGGCGCGGGCACCAGTAATCTTCCAGCTGGCCGGTCATCACCTGCCAGACCCGTTCGGGCGGCGCGGCAATGTGCCGGGTAACGCGAAGGGGGTAACCGGGTTCGTCTGTGGCTTCGGTCATGGTCCTGTCTCCTCGAACTCAATCGCGGTCGGGCGCGCCCAGCGGGAAAAAGCCGCGATAGGGGCGCGCCTCCTCGATACAGCGGGCAAAGGATGGTCGTGCGATCAGCCGGGCGCGATAACCTTTGAGGGCGGCGAAATGCTCGGGAATGGGGTGCGACCAGTCGGCATAGAAGAGCGCGGGGGCCGCGCCGCAATCGGCCAGCGTGAACGCGTCTCCCGCCGCCCAGACGCGGTCCTGCATATGCGCGTCCAGCCAGCCATAGATGGTATCGAGCATCGCCCTGGCATCGGCGAGCCCGGCAGGATCGCGCTGGTCTTCTGGCCTGAGCGCATCGAACACCGTCTTCTGCTGCGGACTCATCACGTAATTGTCGATGATCCGGTCGAGCATCCGCACCTCGATCGCTGCTGCCGCATCGGCGGGGATCATCGGCGCGGGGCCGGGATGCGCGATCTGCAGATGCTCGATGATCGTGCTCGCTTCGATCACCGTCTGCGCGCCATCGCGCAGCACCGGAAACTTGCCGACCGGCCAGAGGCGGCGCAATTCGGCCTGGTTCTTCGGCTGATCGGGGCCGAGCATGCGGAACTCGAACGGCGTGTCGTTCTCGTACAGCGCGATCAGCACCTTCTGGCAATAGGACGAGAAGGGATGCGCGAAGAGCTGCAGCGTCATTGCGCAGCCTTTCTGGGCCCGACCAGCGAGAAGACCGCGCCCTGCGGATCGCGCCCGGTGATGATATAGTCGCCGCCCGGAATCTCGGACGGGCCGAACAGAATTTCGCCCTGGCGGACCGGGATGGTGCGCGCGGCGGCGTCGATATCCTCGACATAGAAATAATAGCCCCAGCCGGGGTGCGGCATGTCATCGGGCTTGGTCATCATCGCCCCGATCAGCTCGCCATGGCGGAGGAACTCATATGCCCCCATCGGCCCCATATCCATCTCGCCGTCCTTCACCCAGCCGAACAGCGTGGAATAGAAGGCCATGGCCCCCGCCTGATCGGTGGTGGTGAGCTCGTTCCAGGCGCAGTGGCCGGGCTTGCCGCCATTGCAGACATAGGCGCGCGACGTTTGACCCGACCGGTCCTGCATCAGGTAGAAGGGAACGCCCTGCGGATCGGCGACCATGGCAAGGCGCCCGGTGGCGGGCAGGTCGCGCGGCCCCATATGCACCGTACCGCCAAGCGAGCGCAGGCTGGCGAGCGAGGCATCGATATCGTCGACCGCGACATAGCCCAGCCAGGCGGGCTGCGCGCCGCCAGCGAGCATGTCCGGGCTCAGCGCGAGGATGCCGCCGATGTCCTCGTTCCCAGCGCGGATGGTGCGATAGTCGATATCGGGCTGCTGCGAATCGCCATAGGTCCAGCCGAGCAGCGCGGCGTAGAAGGCCTGTGCGCCATCGGCATCGCGGGTCATCAGTTCGTACCAGACGAATTCGCCCTGTTGGTTGGTCATGCTCTCGCTCCCTTCAGGCGGTCAGTTCGACAACGGGGACAAAGCCGCCGAAGATCAGCCGCCTGCCGTCGAAGGGCATCGGGTTCTTGTCGGGGTCCATGCGCGGATCGACCTTGGAGGGGTCTTCCATCATTTCGCGCATCTTCGCCATGGCGGCATCGCGCGTCGCCTTGTCAGGCCATTCGATCCAGCTGAACAGCACCGCCTCGCCATCTTCCGCCTTCACGGCACGGCGAAAATCGGTGGTGTGGCCGTCGGGCACGTCGTCGCCCCAGCATTCGACGATGCGCAGCGCGCCCAGCTCCATGAACACCGCATCGCCCTGGCGCGCATGCTCGATGAACCTGTCCCGATTGGCCTCGGGGCAGGGAATGACGAAACCGTCGATATAGGTCATGGGTGTTGCTCCTTGTCGCAGAAGGGAAAGCAGTTTTCAGGCAGCGTCGGCGGCGGCCTCGATCGCGGCGATATCGATCTTCACCATCGCCGACATCGCATCGAACGCCGCCTTGGCGCGCGCCGGATCGGGGTCGGAGAGCAGTTCCATCATCCGCCGCGGCACGATCTGCCAGCGCACGCCCCAGCGGTCGTGGCACCAGCTGCAGGCGATTTCCGCGCCGCCCTCGGTGACGATGGCGTCCCAGAGCCGATCGGTCTCGGCCTGGTCGTCGGTATAGATCTGGAACGAGATCGCATCGCCATGCGGCTTGCCCGGCCCGCCGTTGAGCGCGACCCACGCCTGGCCGGCCAGCGTGAACTCGACGAGGATCACCGCGCCTTCAGCTGTCGAAGGGTTGCCAGACGGCGCGCGCACCACGCGGTCGATCCGGCTGTCGGGGAGGAGCCCGGTGTAAAAACGTGCGGCCTCTTCTGCCGCGCCATCGAACCACAGACAGGGCGCGATCTTGGGGGCTGTCTCGCTCATCCGGCACATCCTCGCTTGGCCCGGCCGCCTGTTTCTGCGACTCGGGGCTGTCATTGCCGAGCGTGATTGACCGTGTTACAAAAAGCAACTGCTTAGTTATTATTTATAACCTCAAAGGGAGTAACATTGCCCAAAAGGCTGTATGACGATGCATGCGGGACCGCGCATGCGCTGGAACTGATCGGCGAGCGCTGGGCGCTGCTGGTGATGCGCGAGCTGATGCTCGGGCCACGCCGGTTCAGCGAGCTGCGCGCCGATCTTCCCGGCATCAGCGCCAATGTGCTGACCCAGCGGCTCGAAGGGCTGGAGGAAAAGCGCCTGCTCGTCCGCCGCCGCCTGCCGCCGCCGACTTCCGCGCAGGTCTATGAGCTGACCGAATGGGGATACGAGGCCGAACCGCTGGTGCAGATGCTGGGCCGATGGGCAGCGCGATCGCCCTGGCACGACCCCAGCTTGCCGATCAGCGGGGTCTCGGTGATGCTCTCCTTCCGCACCATGATCGACCGCGCGCGCGTGGGCGACATGAAGGTGCGGGTGGGCTTCGTCTTCGGCGACATGAGCTATGTCGGCCAGCTCGACGCCAGCGGCATCGCGATCGCGCGCGGCGCGGCGCAGGGCTGCGACCTGATCTTTACCGGCACCCCGCACGCGCTCGCCGGCGCGGTCTATGGCGGGGTGCCGCTCGACGTGCTGGCAGGTGAGGGGCTGCTCCGCGCCGAGGGCGATCCGGCGCTGGTTGCGCGCTTCCTCACGCTGTTTCCCTTGCCCGAGCGGGTGGAATTGCCTCCGGAATGACGCGATTCTGCCGATTCCGCTCGACTCCTTAACCTCGGCGCGTCAGGCTCTCGCTGGAACAAAAGGGGGGCGCTGATGGTCGCCATTGTCCAGACCGTGGCCTATCTGGGGCTCGAAGCGCGCAGCGTCGAGGCGCAGGTTCAGATCGCGCCCGGCATGCAAAAGGGCATCGCGGTGGTCGGCCTGCCCGACAAGGCGGTGGGCGAAAGCCGCGAGCGGGTGCGCGCCGCGATCGCTTCACTCGGCCTGTCGCTGCCGCCCAAGCGCATCACCGTGAACCTCTCGCCGGCCGACCTGCCCAAGGAAGGGTCGCATTACGACCTGCCGATCGCGCTCGCGCTGCTCGCGGCGATGGGGATCATCGATGCCGAGCTGGTCGGCGAATATGTCGCGGTGGGCGAACTCGCGCTCGACGGGCGCATCGCCGCCTCGCCCGGCGTGCTGCTCGCCGCCTTGCACGCCTCGGCGACTGGCAAGGGGCTGATCTGCCCGGCGGCACAGGGCGCGGAGGCCGCCTGGGCGGGCGGCATCGACGTGATCGCCGCGCCCGACCTGCTCACATTGCTCAACCATCTCAAGGGCAATGGCCGCCTCAGCCCGCCGAAACCGGGGGTGGCCGAAGAGCCCGCGCCGGGGCCGGACCTCAAACAGGTCAAGGGCCAGGAGACCGCCAAGCGCGCGCTCGAGATCGCGGCGGCCGGTGGGCACAATATGGTGATGGTCGGCCCGCCGGGCGCGGGCAAGTCGCTGATGGCCTCGTGCCTGCCTGGAATCTTGCCGCCGCTCACCCCGCAGGAAGCGCTCGAGGTCTCGATGGTGGCGAGCGTCGCGGGCACCTTGGTCGATGGCCGGATCAGCCGCGCCCGCCCCTTTCGCGCCCCGCATCATAGCGCCTCGATGGCCGCGCTCGTCGGCGGGGGGTTGAAGGTGCGCCCCGGCGAGGTGTCGATGGCGCATCTGGGCGTGCTGTTCCTCGACGAACTGCCCGAATTCCAGCGCACCGTGCTCGATTCGCTGCGCCAGCCGCTCGAGACCGGCGAGGTCAGCGTCGCGCGCGCCAATGCGCATGTCACCTTTCCGGCGCGGGTGCAGATGATCGCGGCGATGAACCCGTGCCGCTGCGGCCATCTGGGCGATCCGGCGCTCGGCTGCTCGCGCGCGCCCAGATGCGCGGCGGACTATCAGGCCAAGGTGTCGGGCCCGCTGCTCGACCGCATCGACCTGCATGTCGAGGTCGAGGCCGTCACCGCCGCCGACCTGACCCTGCCCCCGCCCGCTGAGGGATCGAAAGAAGTCGCGGCAAGGGTCGCGGCCGCCCGCGCGCTGCAGACCCAACGCTATGCCAATATCAAGGCCCGCACCAATGCCGAGATCGACGGCGAGGCCCTCGAACGCTTCGCCACCCCCGACGAACCCGCGCGCCAACTCCTCGCCCGCGCCGCCGAAGCGATGCGCCTGTCCGCGCGCGGCTATACGAGGGTGCTGAGGGTTGCCCGCACGATCGCAGACCTCAGCGGCGCGGAGACGGTGGGCCGGGTGCATGTCGCCGAGGCGCTGAGCTATCGCAGACGGGCGCCGGTGGGGTGAGGGAGCGAATGAGAAACGCGTCAGGACGTCGAATGCCATCTCTTTTGAGGAGGTTGGCTGTTTTCGTGCTGGTTGCCCTGTCAGCGTTGGGAGCAGCCGGGTGTGGCCCCGAGCAAAAGCCATTCCCTGAGATTGACAGGGCCAAGCTGCGGATCAAGTTGGAACGCACGGGATGTTTAGACTCTTGCCCACGCTACCAGGTAAGCATCGACGGCCAAGGTAATGTCGTCTTTGACACCGGCCCTACGTCGAAAGAGATGGGGTTCGGCGACGGGCAGGACTATTCAATAGATACTGGCGTCAGGGTGGCAGGGAAATACCAGACCAGGATAACCGGCGAACAAGTCGATGCGATCATAACCCAGTTTCAGAACGTTGGCTTTTTCGAACTCGAAGACGAATATGTTTCTCAAGTAACAGACAATCCGACATATGTTGTTTCGATCGATACCGGCAATGGCAAAAAATCAGTTGTTGATTATGCAGGCGAAGATGTCGGTATGCCAGCAGCGGTGACGCGACTGGAAGACGCGATTGACGAGGCTGCTGGGACCTATCGCTGGATCAAGGGTACGCCCGATGTCATCCCCCTTCTAAAGGCGCTGGATACCGACTTTTCCGGTGTAATCGGGCTGGAACTGATGGATGCGGCTGCCGAACGAAATGACATTGCCACAATGGTCCGGCTGAAGGCGCTGGGCGCACCACTGAACAGTCGGGATTTGCCGAAACCGCAGTCGGGTTGGGCGATCAATCCGCTACGGTCTGCCATCACAGCGCGCCAACCCGATGCCATGGCATGGCTTTTGAAGAATGGTGCAGCGAGCGATCAGGAGGCCCTGAAGGATGCCTTGTCCATCGCAATTGGGATGGACAATCACCAGGCTTATAAGCGCATCAGCGCCGCTTTCCGGATTGCAGCGCTAGATATCGACTTCAAATCGCGATTATTGGCGTCTGCGGCAGGGAACGCCGATGTGGCCATAGTGAAAGATCTTCTCGCGTCAGGTGCCAATCCGCGCGGTACGATGAGTGAACAGACGGTGCCTTTCCGACCGCTTTTCGAAGCAGCGAGTGCTGGATCATACGTTGAAACAAGCCATTCGCCTGTCGACCGGCGCAATACCGTAGCCATATTGCTGAAGTCAGGAGCAGAAGCTCAGACTTGTCAGAACCATTATTGCGAGACCGCTCTGTTCAATGTTTCCGACCCAGTCATAGCCGAAATGTTGATCAAGGCTGGCGCTAATCCCAATTTTCGTGACGATGAAGGTGAGCACATTCTGTTCGGCATATCCGATGACGATGTGGCGATGGTGCTGATCGCGCACGGCGCTGACCTTGAAGCTGTACGGCCAGCTGATGGTATGACCTTGGGCCGCTGGGCCCGCTATCAAGGATGGCGCAGGGTCGTAGATATGCTCAACCGCAAAGGGCTGTAACAGAAACGGCGGAGCTTGCGCCCCGCCGTTTAGCTGTGTCCAAACCTGACCCGGCAGAGCCTCTCGGCCCCACCGCCATCATCGCGTCATTGCGCGGTCCAGCCGCCGTCGACCGGGATCGCCACGCCGGTGATCTGCGCGGCGGCTTCGCTCGAGAGGAACGCGGCGAGCTCGCCCATCTGTTCGGGGGTGGCGAACTGCTTGCTCGGCTGCTTTTCGATCAGCAGCTTTTCGGTCGCGGCCTCGACGCTGATGCCCTGTTCCTCGGCCATTGCCTCGATCTGCTTCTGGACCAGCGGGGTGTGGACCCAGCCGGGGCAGATGGTGTTGCTGGTGATGCCGGTGCCCGCGTTTTCCAGCGCGACCACCTTGCTGAGGCCAACCACGCCGTGTTTGGCGGCGACATAGGCGGCCTTGTGCTTGCTGGCGATCAGGCCGTGCACCGAACCGATATTGATGATGCGGCCAAAGCCCTTCTTCTTCATTTGTGGCAGCGCGGCCTGGATGGCGAAGAAGATGCCCGACAGGTTGATCGCGATCACCTGGTGCCACTTTTCTTCCGGGAATTCCTCGACCGATGCGGTGTGCTGGATGCCGGCATTGTTGACGAGAATGTCGACCGAGCCGAGCTTCTCGACGCACAATTCGACCATCGCGCGCACGTCATCGGGCTTCGACATGTCGGCATTGCTGTAGACGACCTCGACGCCGTATTTCTCGGCCAGGCCGGCGCGCTCCTTCTCGATCGCGTCGGCATCGCCGAAACCGGTGATGACCAGATTCGCGCCCTTGGACGCCAGAACGTTCGCGATGCCCAGGCCGATCCCGCTGGTCGAGCCGGTGACGATGGCATTCAAACCCTTGAGCATAAAAGATCCTCTTCAATTTCAATGCGGTTGCACGACGCGGCCCGGGCGATGTTCGCAGTTGCAGCGAATCACTCTTGCCGACTCGTCTAACGTGAGTTACCCCTAGGTTCCAACGGAAAAACTCGGGTTTCGCGACTGTTTCTGGGGGAACTACGATGGCCAAGGCTGGTCCGTCGTCGGCGGCTTATGCTGCGGATGCGAAACCGAAAAGTGACAGATATGTTGCCGCGGCGAACAGCAAGCCGGTCAATCTGGCCTTGCAGGGTGGAGGCGCGCATGGCGCCTTTGCCTGGGGCGTGCTCGACAAGCTGCTCGAGGACGGGCGGCTCCATTTCGATGCGGTGAGCGCGACCAGCGCAGGTGCGATGAACGCCACCGTGCTCGGTTATGGCCTGACCATCGGCGGCGCGGAAGGCGCGCGCGAGGAGCTCGCCAAATTCTGGAAGAAGATCAGCGACGAGGGCGCGAAGGGCCCGCTCCAGCCGAGCTGGATCGACAAGGCGCTGGGCAATCACAGCCTCGATTTCAGCCCTGCTTTCGTGTTCATGGACATCCTTTCGCGGGTCATGTCGCCCTATGAGCTCAACCCGTTCAATTTCAATCCGTTGCGCCAGGTGCTCGAAAGCAGCGTCGATTTCGACGTGCTGCGCGAAGGCTGTCCGATCAAGCTGTTCCTGTCGGCCACCAATGTCCGCACGGGCAAGGTGCGCATGTTCGAGAACCACGAGATCGGCCCCGATCAGGTGCTTGCCTCGGGCTGCCTGCCCTTCATGTTCCAGACCATCGAGATCGATGGCGAGGCCTATTGGGACGGCGGTTACATGGGCAATCCGGCGATCTTCCCGCTGATCTATGGCAGCCAGACCAGCGACGTGGTGATCGTGCACATCAACCCGCTCAACCGCGAGGAAGTGCCGAAGACAGCCAAGGACATCCTCAACCGCATCAACGAGATCAGCTTCAATTCCAGCCTGATGCGCGAGATGCGCGCGATCGCCTTCGTCACGCACCTGATCGACGACGGCCAGCTCAACGACGACAAGCACCGGCGGATGCTGATCCATTCGATCCAGGACGAGGTGTTCATGGAAAGCCTGGGGGTCACCAGCAAGCTGAACCCGGACTGGTCGTTCATGCAGAAACTGAGAGATGTGGGTCGCGCCTGTGCCAGCCAGTGGCTGGAAAATCACTTCGACGATGTCGGGGTGACATCATCGACGGATATCAAATCCTTCTTCCTCTGATCTCCACCAAAAAGGGGCTGTCCTGCCATGACGCCTGAAGAAATCCTGAAACTGCCTTCGATGCCGGCGGCCGCGCCCAGCTATCCGCTGGGGCCGTATCGCTTCATCAACCGCGAATTCATGATCGTCACCTACGAGACCGATCCGGTCGCGCTGCGCGCCGCGGTGCCCGAGCCGCTGGTGCCGAACGAGGAAAATCTCGTCCTCTACGAGTGGATCAAGATGCCCGACAGTTCGGGCTTCGGCGATTATACCGAAAGCGGCATCGTCATCCCCTGCACCTTCAACGGCGAGCCGATCAACTATACCGCGCAGATGTATCTCGACGACCAGCCACCGATCGACGGCGGGCGCGAGATCTGGGGCTTTCCCAAGAAATATGCGCTGCCGAAACTGCTGGTCGCATCGGACACGCTGACCGGTACGCTGAGCTATGCCGGCCAGACCGTCGCGATGGGCACCATGGCGTACAAGTGGCAGGAAGCGCCCGGCGGGTGCGAGGCGCAGGCCAAGTCGATGACCAAGACTTCGTGCAATCTCAAGATCATCCCCGATGTCGATGGCAGCCCCAAGATCTGCCAGCTCGTCGCGTACAATCTGGAGAATATCACGGTGAAGGGCTGCTGGGTCAGCCCCGCGCGGCTGCAGCTGATCCCGCATGTCAACGCGCCGGTCGCGGACCTGCCGATCCTGCGCATCGTCGGCGGCAAGCATTTCGTCAGCGACCTCACCCTGCCGCACGGCCGGGTGCTGTTCGACTATATCAAAGACGCCGCAGGCTGAGGGAGGACGCAGTCATGAAAAAGCAGGATGTGCTGAAACTCAGCTCGATGCCGCTGCAGAGCCCGACCTATCCGGTGGGCCCGTACAAGTTCTTCGAACGCCAGTACATGATCGTCAGCTATCGCACCGATCCGGCGAAGATCCGCAAGATGCTGCCCGAACCGCTCGAGCCCGATGGCGATATTGTCTCGGTCCAGTGGCTCGACCTGCCCGATGGCGAGGGCTTCGGGGCCTATTCGGCGGTGGCGCAGGTGATCCCGTGCACCTTCAACGGCGAGAAGTGCAATTTCCTGACCCAGATGTACGTCGACAACTGCCCGCCGCTCGCCGGGGGCCGCGAGATCTGGGGCTATCCGATGAAATACGGCATCGCGAAGCTCAAGACCGTGGGCGACACATTGACCGGCGAGCTGACCTATTCGGGCCAGACCGTCGCCAGCGGCACCATGGTGTACAAGCATAGCGGCCCGACCGATCTTGGCGAGATCGAGGCCCTGCTGAAACGCACCCAGGTGACGCTGAAGCTGATCCCGGACATCGACGGTACGCCTGCCATTGCGCAGCTGGTCGGCATCAATTTCGAGAATATCGTGGTCAAGGGTGCCTGGACCGGCCGGGCGCGGGTCGAGCTGATCGATTCGGTCAACTGCCCGCTCGCCGACCTGCCGGTGCTCGAGCATGTCGGGGGCTTGCACCTCGTCACCGACATGACGCTGCCTTATGGCCGCGTGCTGCACGACTATCTGGGCTGATCGGGCTGCAAGCGAACACTCCCGAACCCGGCGTGGCGATCGCTGCGCCGGGGTTTCGTGTCAGAGCAGTTCCTGCACCGTCTCGCTGGGGCGGCAGAGCTTCACCGCGCTGTCGGTCACCACGATCGGGCGGTTGATCAGGATCGGGTGCGCCATCATCGCGTCGACGATCGCCGCATCGGTGACATCGGCCCCGTCGAGGCCGAGTTCCTTCACCAGCGGCTCCTTGGCGCGCAGCAGGCCGCGTGCGCCCTCGCCCGCCCTTGCGATCAGGCTTTCCAGCGTCTCGCGCGAGGGCGGGGTCTTGAGATATTCGATGACCTCAGGCTCATGCCCCGCCTCGCGGATCGCAGCCAACACGTTGCGCGAGGTGCCGCATTTGGGGTTGTGGTAAATGGTAAAGCGCATGTTGGCCTCGTGTCCGGTTGTTTGATTTCAGGGCTCGCCATCCCAATAGTCCAGGCTTTCGCGGCTGCGCTGGATCACCTCGAAGGGATGCTCCCGAAACAAGCCAGCTTCGGCCATGAACTTTCCCGAATCGGGATATTCGTAGATTTCCGGGTCGTCCTGCGTACTGATCGCGAGATATTTGAGCGGCGCGTCTGACGTGTTGATGATCTGGCGCGGGTAATCCGGCCCCGGCGGCACGGTGATGACATCGCCAGCACCAATGGGAACGTGCTCGCCCGCCACCCTCAGCGTACCGCTGCCTTCGAGGATGACGAACATCTCTTCCTGGGCATGGTGCAGATGATAGGGACAGGCGATCTTGCCCGGTGCCACGACCAGCACCGCCGCGCCCAATTTGCTCGCCGCCGTCCCCTCGGTGACCCGCGCATGGCGGAAATCGACGCTTGCGGTGCGGGTACGATGCTCGAGCGGAACGGTATCGAAGTTTCGGATCAGCAGCGTCTTGAGCGCCTCGGCCTTGTCCGTCATCGCACCGACCCGCCGTCAGCGACCGATCAGAACGGAACGTCGTCGTTGAGATCGTCGTCGAAGCCGCCGCCGCCCCAGCCGCTCGACGAGCCGCCGTCGTTGAAGCCGCGCGAGCTGCCCGAGCTTCCGCCCGACGACCCGCCGCGCGAGCCACCGCCGCCAAAGTCGCCGCCGCCGCCCATGCCGCCGCCACCGCCGCCACGGCCCTGCGCGCTGTCGAGCATGGTCAGCACCGCGCCGGGGCCCTGCAGCACCACTTCGGTTGTGTAGCGGTCATTGCCTTGCTGGTCCTGCCACTTGCGGGTGCGCAACTGGCCTTCGACATAGATCTTGCTGCCCTTGCGCAGGAAGCGCTCGGCCACGCCCGCCAGGCCATCGCCGAACACCGCGACAGTGTGCCAGTCGGTGCGCTCCTGCTTCTCGCCGGTATTGCGGTCCTTCCAGCTCTCGGTGGTGGCGAGGCGGAGATTGGCGACCTTGCCGCCATTGGCGAAGCTGCGGACCTCGGGATCGGCCCCCAGATTGCCGATCAGGATGACCTTGTTGACGCTGCCCGACATATGCTTTCCTCAGGATTTTGATGCTGTGATGAGTGTTGCCCGGCACTATGCCGATGGCGCGATGACGCGTCTATAGACCGAATGCCGTCGCAGTCCAGAACGTGATGCCAGCCGCGATCCAGGCCAGGCCGAACAGATAGCCGACCATGAACATCGGCCATTTCCAGCCATTGGTCTCGCGCCGCGTCACCGCGATCGTCGAGATGCATTGCGGCGCGAACACGAACCAGGCGAGAAAGGCGAGCGCGGTCGGCAGCGACCAGCGCCCGGCAAGCCGCTCACCCAGCGCCTGGGCCTGTTCGTCCTCGTCGGTCGCGTCGATCGCGTAAGTGGTGGCGAGCGCCGAGACCGCGACCTCGCGCGCTGCCATCGCGGGGATCAGCGCTAGCGCAATGTCGCGCGAAAAGCCGATCGGCGCGACCACGGGTTCGAGCACGCTCGCGATCCGCCCGGCGGCCGAATATTCGGATTGGCTCATGCTGCTGCCTTCGGGCACCTGCGGATAGCTGAGCAGCAGCCACAGGCCGATGGTGACCGCGAAGATGATCGTGCCCGCGCGGCGCAGGAACAGCCAGGCGCGCTGCCACAGGCCGAGCGCAAGATCGGCGAGGCGCGGCATCTGGTATTTGGGCATTTCCATCAGGAAACCGCTCGCCCCGCCCTTGGCGACGGTCGAGCGCAGCACGAGCGCGACCACCATCGCGCCGATGATGCCGAAGACATAGAGGCCGAACAGCACCAGCCCCTGCAGCCCGATGCCGGGTCCGACCGCGATTTCAGGGATGAACGCGGCGATGATCACGGTGTAGACGGGCAGCCGCGCCGAACAGGTCATCAGCGGCGCGATCAGGATGGTGGTGAGCCGGTCCTTCTCGTCCGAGATGCTTCGCGTCGCCATGATGCCGGGGATCGCGCAGGCAAAGCTGGAGAGCAGCGGGATGAACGAGCGGCCCGACAGCCCGACACTCGCCATCAGCCGGTCCATGATGAACGCGGCGCGCGCCATATATCCGGTCGCCTCCATCATCAGGATGAAGAAGAACAGGATGACGATCTGCGGCAGGAAGACGACGACCGCGCCGACGCCCGCAATCGCCCCATCGACCACCAGCGAGCGGAAAAAGCCTTCGGGAATGACCGCCGTGGCCAGCTCGCTCAGCGCGCCCGCGCCCGCCTCGAGCGCATCGGCAAAGGGCGATGCCCAGCTGAACACCGCCTGGAAGATCACGAACAGCAGCGCGAACAGGATCAGCGGGCCGGCAAAGGGGTGGAGCAGCACGGCATCGGCGCGGTCGGTCCAGCGGCGGCTCTGCGTCTGGCTGACGATCGCGGCAGTCGCGATATGCTCGGCCCGGCGGCGCCGCGCGCGCATATCGGGCTCACCGAGCGGCGCGTGCGGCACCTGTTTCGCTAGGATCACCGCATCGAGCGCTCCCGCCAGTTCGGTCAGGCCACGGCGGCGCACCGCCACGGTGGGGATGACGGGAACGCCGAGATCGGCCGCGAGCCGCGCCGCATCGAGCGTGAGCCCGTCGCGTTCGGCGAGATCGACCATGTTGAGCGCGATGACGGTCGGCAAGCCAAGCTGCAGCAGTTCGAGCGCGAAGACCAAATGCTGGTCGAGATTGGCCGAATCGAGCACGATCACCAGCGCATCGGGCTGGCGCTCGCCCGCTTGGGCACCCATCACCACGTTGCGGGTCACCGCCTCGTCGGGGCTGGTGGGGTCGAGGCTGTAGCTGCCGGGCAGGTCGATCAGCTCGGCGGGGCGGCCATCGGCAAAGGCGAAGCGGCCCGATTTGCGCTCGACGGTGACGCCGGGATAGTTGGCGATCTTCTGCCGCGCCCCGGTGAGCGCGTTGAACAGCGCGCTCTTGCCGGCATTGGGGTTGCCGACCAGCGCGATCAGCGGCTGATGGCGGGTCATGCGATAGGCTCCGGTTCGCGCAGCGTGATCGCGCGGGCATGGACGCGGCGGATCGCCACGGTCATCCGCCCGATATCGAGCGCGATCGGATCGCGGCCGAAAAAGATGCCGCGCTGGCGGATCGAGACCATCGCGCCTTCGTCGACGCCGAGCGCGCGCAGGCGCTTGCCTTCGTCTGGAGGCAGGATGCTCCAGTCGATCGCGGCAATCTCCGCGCGCTGGCCGGTGGGAAGCTGGTCAAGAAGCATGGTTTTGCGAACCGCTATCAATATCCGCAAGCCCACGCCAGCGATTTCTTGGGGCCGTACGCGGTTGGCGAGGGCGCAAGGCTGGGCTAGGCCTTCAATCCATGGCGAAGAGCGACACACAGCCGGATGCGATCATCATCGGGGGCGGGCATAACGGACTGACCTGCGCCTTCTATCTCGCGCGTTCGGGCATGAACGTGCGCATCGTCGAGGCGCGGGGCGTCGTCGGCGGCGCGGCGGTGACCGAGGAGTTCCATCCCGGTTTCCGCAATTCAGTGGCGAGCTATACCGTCAGCCTGCTGCAGCCGCGCGTCATCGCGGACATGGGGCTGGTGCAGCGCGGCTATCGCGTCATCGAGCGGCCCGTTTCCAATTTCCTGCCGCTGCCCCAAGGCGACCATCTGATCCTGGGCGGGGGGCTCGAGCGGACGCAGGCCGAGTTCGCGCGCTTCTCGAAGCGCGATGCCGAGGCGCTGCCGGGCTATTACGCGATGCTCGACCGAGTCGCGGATGTGCTGCGCGATCTGGCGCTGCGGCCGCCGCCCAATATCGGCAGTGGCATCGCCGGTTTGGTGGAAGCGCTGACCACCGGGCGGCTGCTCTCACGGCTGTCGCGCGACGTGCAGCGCGACGTGCTCGAGCTGTTCACCAAATCGGCGCGCGAGTTCCTCAGCCAATGGTTCGAGAGCGCGCCGGTGCAAGCCGCGTTCGGCTTCGATGCGGTGGTCGGTAACTATGCCAGCCCCGATACGCCGGGATCGGCCTATGTGCTGCTCCACCATGTCTTCGGCGAGGTGAACGGCAACAAGGGCAGCTGGGGGCATGTCGTCGGCGGCATGGGCAGCATCACGCGGATGATGGCCGAGGCCTGCGCCGAACAGGGCGTGGACATCCGCCTGAACAGCCCGGTCGATCAGGTGCTGGTCGAGGGCGGACGCGCGGTCGGGGTGCGACTGGCGAGCGGCGAGGAGATGTGGAGCAGCCGGATCATCGCCAATGTCGGGCCGAAACTGCTCTATGGGCGGCTGGTGCCCGAAGCCGCGCTGCCTGACGATTTCGCGCGGCGGATGCGCGGCTATGCCACCGGGTCAGGCAGCTTCCGCATGAATGTCGCGCTCGATCGGTTGCCCAACTTTGCCAGCCTGCCCGGAGCGGGCGAGCATCTGCGTGCGGGGATCGTGATCGCACCCAGCCTCGATTACATGGACCGGGCGTTCACCGACGCCAAGGCGCACGGATGGTCGCGCGAACCGATTGTCGAGATGCTGATTCCCTCCCAAGTCGACGACAGCCTCGCGCCGGCGGGACATCATGTCGCGAGCCTGTTCTGCCAGCAGTTCGATCCCGCGCTCGCCTGGACGGAAGAGCAGGAAGCTGCGGCGGCGGACACGATCATCGGCACCGTGGAGGCGCACGCGCCCGGCTTTCGCGCTTCGATCCTGGGGCGGCAGATACTCAGCCCGAAAGGCCTGGAGCGCAAATTCGGGCTGGTCGGCGGCGATATCTTCCACGGACGTATGAGCCTCGACCAGCTCTGGGCGGCGCGGCCGGTGCTGGGCCATGCCGATTATCGCGGGCCCTTGAAGGGCCTGTACATGTGCGGATCGGGCACGCATCCGGGCGGCGGCGTCACCGGCGCGCCGGGGCACAATGCCGCGCGCGCGATCCTCGCCGACCGGCGCTGGCGGCGGATATGAAAAAGCCCCCGCGAGACGGGCTCGCGGGGGCTTTGCTCTGTTCTCAGCGCAGAAGGCTCAGGCCTTCTTGGCAGCGGCCTTTTTCGCCGGGGCCTTCTTGGCAGGCTTTTCGGCAGCTTCTGCGGCTTCTGCCGGAGCCTCTTCCTTCTTCGCGGCTGCCTTCTTGGCCGGAGCCTTTTTGGCGGGCTTGGCTTCTTCAGCCGCTTCAGCCGGAGCGGCTTCGGCGTCCTTCTTCACCGCAGCCTTTTTCGGCGCGGCCTTCTTGGCCTTGGGCTTTTCGTCGTGGCTGTGGTCATGGCCGCAATCGGGACCATGGACATGGCCGTCCTCGTCCGCCTCGATCGCCGCTTCCAGCTCCTCGCGGGTGACCTTGCGGTCGGTGATCGTCGCCTTGTCGAACAGGAAGTCGACGACCTTGTCCTCATAAAGCGGCGCGCGCAGCTGGGCAGCGGCCATCGGCGTGTTGCGGATATATTCCGCGAAGCGCTGACGGTCTTCCTGGCGATACTGCTGCGCGGCCTGCGCGATCAGCATGTTCATTTCCTGCGCCGACACCTCGACGCCATTGGCCTGGCCGATCTCGGAGAGCAGCAGGCCGAGGCGCAC
This sequence comes from Blastomonas ursincola, assembly GCF_013607875.1. GTDB lineage: Bacteria > Pseudomonadota > Alphaproteobacteria > Sphingomonadales > Sphingomonadaceae > Blastomonas > Blastomonas ursincola. Next base: position 223,064 of record NZ_VDES01000002.1, on the reverse strand, counting down.
GCGGCGCACCGCGATCGCGTGATATTCGTCGCGGTCCTTTTCCATCTCGGCGCGAGCAGCCTCGACATCCTCTTCCTGCGCGGCTTCCTGTTCGAGCTGCGCCCAGATCTGGTTGAACTCGGCTTCGACCATCGAGGGCGGAACCTCGAAGTCATGATTGGCGGCCAGCTGGTCGAGCAGGCGGCGCTTCATGTGCGTGCGGGTCAGGCCGTTCAGTTCCTGCTCGAGCTGGCCCTTGATCAGGCCGGTCAGCTGCTCGAGGCTTTCGAGGCCGAGCGACTTGGCGAAATCGTCGTCGAGCTTGGTCTCGCCCGGCTTCTTCACCTCGCCGACGACGATGTCGAAGGTCGCGGCCTTGCCTGCGAGATCCTTGGCACCGTAATTTTCGGGGAAGGTCACGTTGATCACGGCTTCGTCATTGGCCTTCAGGCCGACGAGCTGGTCCTCGAAACCGGGGATGAGCTGGCCCGAACCGATGACCACGGCCATGCCTTCGCCCTTGCCGCCTTCGAACGGCACGCCATCGACCTTGCCTTCGAAGTCGATGACGACCTGGTCGCCTTCCTTGGCCTTGTAGCTCTTGGGCGCGGTGTCATAGCTCTTCTGGCCGTCGGCGATGCGCTGCAGCGCCTCGGTCACGGCTTCCTCGGCAGGCTCGACCGTCAGGCGCTCGAGCGTGATCGAATCGATCGCCGGGGTGGGAACCTGGGGCAGCACTTCGAGCGAGACCTTGACCTCGGCATCCTTGCCGGCGGCATAATCCTCATTGAGGTCGACCGAGGGCTGGATGGCGGGGCGCAGATTGTTGTCGCGGATCGCCTTGTCGACGCTTTCCTGGATCGTCGCGTTGAGTGCATCGGCGTGAATCGATTCGCCGTGCATCTTGCGAATCAGGTTGGCGGGCACCTTGCCGGGGCGGAAACCGGGCATGCGCACCTGCGGCGCGATCTTCTTCACCTCCGCATCGACCCGGGCGTCCAGATCCTTGGCGGGGATGGTGATGGTATAGGCCCGCTTCAGGCCCTCGTTCAGCGTCTCGACAATCTGCATCGGCTTAAACTCTTGTCTTTCCATAATAAGAAAGGGCAATCCCACCCTTTCCCGGCCATCCATGCGATGGTGCGGGCGAAGGGACTTGAACCCCCACATCTTTCGATACCAGAACCTAAATCTGGCGCGTCTACCAGTTTCGCCACGCCCGCGTCGCGGTAATCAAGCGTGCGCGTCTAAAGAAGGTTGCCGCAAAGGGCAAGGGGGCGCATCCCGCGCGATGTCTCCCCCGCAACCGCTGTACCGGCGGCGCGTAGGTCGAACGAAAGGAGCCTTTTCATGGCCACACGTCCCGACGACCCCAAGATCCCCGCCCCCGACCGAATCGAGCCGCAGAGCCCGCCCGAACTGCCGGTCAATGAGCCGCCGATGGAAGACCCGGTGCAGCAGCCGCCCGAGATCGATCCGGTCGGCCCGGATATCGTCGAGCCCGGCCGCGGGCCCGACGAGATGCCGACGAGCTGATCGGCCGCATCACCGACCCGAGGGGGCAGGTGCCTCCTCGGGCAGCACCACGAACGACCAGGCCTTGTCGCGCAGCAGATATTTGGCGGCAAGCGCCTGCATCTTTTCAGGCGTAGTCACCGTGTAATCGGGCAGGATCGTGCGCAGCGCCGAAATCCGGCGCGGATCGCGCGTGGCGCCCTGCAGCTGGTTGAGCCAGAAATTGTTGCCCGTGCTCGCGCGCGAGACGAGCTGCCGCAGCGGTTCGGTCGCACGAGCCAGTTCGTCCGCATCCACCGGCTTTGCCGCAAGATCCGCCGCGATGGCATTGGCGATCTCGAAGAACTTGGCGACATTTTCCGGCGCAAGTTGCCCGATCACGCCGATATAGCCGCCCTGGTCGAAGGCGATCGGCCAGTTGTTGACCACCTGAGGTGCATAGCTCGCGCCGGCTTGCGCCCTCAACTGGTCGAACAGACGGCTGTTGAAGATCGCGGTCAGGATCTCGAGCTGGCGGCTTTCCTGCACGCCCTCGAGCCCGCCACCGGTCGGCCAGCCGATGAACGCCGCCGCCTGATCGGGCGCGCCTTCGTGCCGCACGACCACCGGCTCGCTGTTCGGCGCCGGGAAGCGCACCGTCGAGGGGCCCGCCACCACCGGCACCGGCTGGCGTGGCGGCAGCGCACCAAAGGTCTTTTCCAGCGCGGCAATCGCCTCTGCCCGGTCGAAATCGCCGAACAGCAGCACCTCGATCGGCCCCTGTTGCAGCAGCGGTTCCCAGGTCGCACGGAACGCCTCGGGGGTCAGCTGCGCGGCTTCTTCCGGCCCCGGCACCTTCCAGCGCGGATCGCGGTCGCGGGTGAGATAGTTGAGATCGCGTTCCAGCACGGTCTGCGGCGACATCGAGAAGCTGCGATAGGCAAGCTCCGTCCCCGCCTTGGCGCGGCGGACGGGGTTCGCATCCCAGCGCGGCGCGGCCAGCTTGGTCGCGAACAGCTTGAGCTGGTCCTCCAGATCGGCGCGGCGGGTGTCGGCGGAGAACGAGAACGCGTCGTTCTCGACGTCGAAGCCGAAACCGATGCGGCGGCCATTGGTCAGCCGGTCGAGCCCTTCCTGGCCGATCTCGCCGATGCCGCTCGCCACCAGTGCCGATTGGCCCGCCCAGACCAGCGACGGCTTGTCCGCCGGAAATGCCTGATAGCCGTTGCCGAAGCGGATCTTGACCATGATCTTCGAGACTTCGGCGTCATTGGGATAGAGGATCGCCTTCACCCCGTTCGACAGCTCGATCATCTCGATGTCGAGCAGCTGGAGATCGGTGGTCGCCGCGACCGTGCCCGGCGCGCCAAGCTTTGGAAGATCATCGAAGGTTACCTTGGCGGCAGCGAGACGCGCGCTGGCATCGGCGCTGACATCACGCGTCAGCGCCGCGTTGAGCAGTGCTTCGCCATTGTCGACCGGCTTGGGCGAGACCAGGATCGCGCGGGTGGTGACGCCGGTAAACTGGCGCCGGGTCGATTCGAGCAGCCTTTCGGCCGTGTACAGGTCCTTCATGCCACGGAACACGTCCAGCGCGGTCTGCGGCGAGGCGATGGTCTCGCGGATATCGACCGCGCCGACGATATCGTCGGCCTGCTTGGCCCCCGCCTCGGTCGCGGCGCTTTCGACGCGCACCGCCAGCGCGGCATCGAACTCGGCCATCTCGCGCGCGATTTCCTCGGGCGTCGGCGGGGTGGCGAGCGCGTCGGCGAGCACGCCGCGCACATCGGCGAGCGCCGCCTGCCAGTCGTCACCAATCGGCACGACAGAAATGAACGTGCCATCGACCGAACGGCTGACATCCTCCTGGTTGACCTGCGCCTGCAGGAAGCTGCCGCCGCCGCGCGCCCGGCCTTCGAGTCGGCGGTTGATCAGCTGGGTCGCGACCAGATCGATCAGCAGCTGCTGGTTATATTCGATCGTGTCGTTGACCGGCTTCCAGGGCCTCAGGATCGCCATGCTGATGAGATAGGGGAAGCCCGGCTCGACGATCGTTCGCGCGATCGGAAGCTTGGGATCAGGCGCACCGAAACCGGGATAGGGCGCCTGCTTTCCGGCAACCTTCCAGTCGCCATAATAGGTCTTGATCAGCTGTTCGAGCGTCGCCGGATCGACATCGCCCGCGATCGAGATCACGGTGTTCTCGGGCCGGTACCAGCGCTGGTGAAAGGCGCGCACCGCCTCGGACGTCGCCGCGTTCAGCGTCTCGATCTTGCCGATGGGGGAGCGTTCGGCGAGCTTCTGCCCGGCGAAGAACAGGTTGCGGGTTGCATCGCCGACGCGCACCTGCGCGCCCGACCGTTCGCGCAATTCGGCCATCACCACCGGCACCTCGGCCTTGACCGCATCTGCGGTGAGCCCCGGCTCGCGGATCATGCCCGACAGGATCTTCATGCTCTCGTCGAGCCCGGCGGGGGTCGCGGCGGGCAGGTCGAGCTTGTAGACGGTGTGCGTCGGCGTGGTTTCGGCATTGCTGTCGCTGCCGAAGCTCGCGCCCAGCCGCTGCCAGATGCGGATCGCCTCGCCATCGGGGACATATTTGGAGCCGCGGAAGGTCAGATGCTCGAGCAGGTGCGCATAGCCCTGTTCGGGATCGGTCTCCATCATCGACCCGGCATCGATGCGCACGCGGATCGCCACCTGGCCCGGCGGCACGCCGTTGCGGCGGACGGCGTAGCGAACGCCGTTGCTCAGCTCGCCGAAAGTCCAGCCCTTGTCGACCGGCACGTTGCTGCCCTTGTACAGCCAGGGGGTCTTTTCGCCCGGCTCCAGATTGGGCGGACGCAGCGGCTTGCCATTGGCATCCTTGCCGCTGGCGACCGGTTCGCCGGGCAGATTGGCGAGCAGCGGCGGGGAGATTACCAGCGAAAGCGCCGCCAGAGCAGCGGCCACGGGCGCACAGCGCATCAGGGGAAAGGTCATGCGCCGATGTATAGGCAGCGCCATCCTGACTGGCCAGTGAATATGGCATGCACAGCGACGCAGGGGGCATCGACAAAATCGGCCTTGCGCCCGGCCCTGCGCTGCACCAGATAGCCTGCATGCTGATAGAGACCGAAACCACGCCCAACCCCGCCACGCTCAAGTTCCTGCCCGGACGCACGGTCATGGAAATGGGCACCCGCGATTTCGCCTCGCCCGAAGAGGCCGAAGCGTCGCCACTGGCCGAAGCGATCTTTTCGCTCGGCGATGTCACCGGCGTGTTCTTCGGCCACAATTTCATCTCGGTGACGTCGGGGCCCGGCGCCGACTGGTCGAGCCTGAAGGGCGACGTGCTTTCGGTGCTGCTCGACCATTTCTCCGCCGACATGCCGCTGTTCCGCGCCGCCAGCGCTGCGGGCATCTCGGTTCCGCCCGAGGATTCCGACTGGCCGAGCAATCCCGAGGACGCCGATATCGTCGCGCAGATCAAGGAACTGATCGAGACGCGCGTGCGCCCTGCCGTCGCCAATGACGGCGGCGACATCGTCTATCGCGGCTTCGACAAGGGCGTGGTCTATCTGCAGATGCAGGGTGCCTGTTCGGGCTGCCCTTCGTCGAGCGCGACGCTCAAGCACGGCATCGAATCGCTGCTCAAGCATTATGTGCCCGAAGTGACCGAAGTCCGCGCCGCCTGACGGCTCCTCTTCCTCCCCAGACCCAGAAAGCTCTCCCATGTCCGCACCGCTCGACGATGCCGCGCTTGACCAGCTGTTCCGCACCGCGCGCACCTATAACGGCTATACCGACCAGCCGGTGAGCACAGAACAGCTGCACGCCATCTGGGACCTGATGAAGATGGGCCCGACCTCGGCCAACATGCTGCCCGCGCGTCTAGTCTGGTGCGTGTCCGACGAGGCCAAGCAGAAGCTCGCCGCCTGCTGCATGGAGGCCAATGCCAAGAAGATCCTGGCCGCGCCAGTCAGCGTCGTCATCGGCATGGACCTGGAATTCCACGAGCTCTTGCCCGAACTCTTCCCGCACACCGACGCGCGCAGCTGGTTCACCGGCGATGACAAGGCCGAATTCCGCCGCATCTCGGCGTTGCGCAATTCCTCGCTGCAGGGCGCCTATTTCATCCTCGCGGCGCGCGCGCTGGGGCTCGATACCGGTCCGATGTCGGGGTTCGACAATGCCGCGGTCGACCAGGCCTTCTTCGCCGACCAGCCCCATGTGAAGTCGAACTTCATCTCGACGCTGGGCTATGGCGACCCGTCGACGATTTTCGGTCGCAGCCCGCGTCCGGGTTTTGACCGGTTCAACACAATCAGCTAGCGGCCATCGGGTATGCTGCCCGATCATGAAACATTGCTGGTCATCGATACCGCGACCGAAGCCTGTTCGGTGGCGTTGTTCGAGGATTCCGAACTGATCGCCAGCGACCATGCGGTCATGGGCCGCGGCCATGCCGAAAGGCTGGTCCCGATGATCGCCGCGCTGCCCGATCGCGGCCGCGCCAGGGCGATTCTGGTCAATTGCGGCCCGGGCAGCTTTACCGGCGTGCGCGTGGGCCTGGCGGCAGCACGCGCGCTGGGTCTTGCCTGGGGCGTGCCGGTAAACGGCTATTCGACCCATTCGCTGGTCGCCGCGATGGCGTTCGAGGCGCATCCCGACGCCCAGGCACTCGATGTCGCCATGACCGGCGGCCATGGCGAATATTTCGTCCAGAGCTTCGCGCGCGACGGCGCAGCGCTGAGCGCGCTCGGCTCGCTCCCGCCCGAGGCGGCAAGCGCGGCGTGCGTGCACGACCTGGTGGCTGGCAGCATGGCCGAGCCGCTGGTGGCCGCGCGCGGTCACGGGGTGGCATTGACGCTGCTGCCCGATGCCAGGCGCGCGCTGTTGCTGCCTGCACCATCGCGCGGGCTGACGGCCGATCCGGTCTATGGTCGCGGCGCCGATGCCAAGCCGATGGCCGTGCAGGGCACTGGCTGACCATGCCCCAGGACGACCCATTCGCGCCGCGTGCGGCTCCGGCCTTTCAGCTCCTCGCCGGACTGGCGGCAGAAGATGCGATCGGACCCGTCATGCACATCATGCAGCAGGCGTTCGATCCGCTCTATGGCGAGGCCTGGAACCACAGCCAGACCCGGTCGATGCTGGCGATGCCGCTCACGCATGTGCTGCTGCTCGAGATTGCCCCCACGACGCCCGACACGGCAGGCGAGCCGGTCGGTTTTGCCATGACCCGGCGCGTGGCAGAGGAAGAAGAACTCTTGCTGATCGCGGTCGCCCCAAATTGGCGTCAATTTGGCGCTGCGACCACACTCCTGAATCAAGTGGTTGAAAATTCGCGTCAAGCCGGCGTGTCGCGACTCCATCTCGAAATGCGGTCAAATAACCCTGCCATTCATCTTTATTCAAAATTCGGCTTTCAATCCGTAGGTTTACGGAAAGGTTACTACAAAGGTGCCGGTAGTCATCACTACGATGCACTCACGTTAGCGCTCGACTTGTAAAAAATAGAATCGCATTTATCTGCCAAAAATGTTAGCATTCACTATCCGTTTTTTGTGATAGACTTTAGCTATTGACGGGGATGATTTGCCCTTGCATACCGCCGGTGCCCTGCCACTTTGCGGGATTAGTGGTCGCACACTAGAACAAGAAAAAGGGATGAAGGACGATGGCAGAAGCAGAACTTGATATGCGTGAAACGCTCATTACGCTCACGGCGGATATTGTCGCTGCGCATGTAAGCAACAATAGCGTGTCGGTTTCCGATATTCCCGGCCTGATCGAAAATGTTCATCGCGCGCTGAATAGCCTGACGCCCGGAGAAGCCGCGGCCGAGCCTGAGCTGCCCGAACCCGCAGTCTCCGTACGCGCGTCGGTCAAGCCGGATTACATCATCTGTCTGGAAGACGGCAAAAAGCTGAAAATGCTCAAGCGCCATCTGATGACCCACTACAACATGACGCCCGAGGAATATCGCGCGCGCTGGAACCTGCCCGCCGATTACCCGATGGTTGCACCCAATTACGCCGCGACCCGCCGCGAGCTCGCCAAGAAGATCGGCCTGGGCCGCAAGCCTGGCAAGCGGACAGGCAAGTAATCCTGGGGCCAAGCCGGCGCAGCGGCAGCTAATCGCTGATCCGGAGCCATCCGGCATCGCGAGCGGTTGCATTTGCGGCATGGCACGATAAATTGGCTGGAAGGCGCAAGGGACCTGTCCCGGCGCCCGCCAGCCATCGCCTTTCATCATGCGGCGGACTGGCCTCAACCAGCAACGGCATTGCAAAAGGGGCAGCATGCGCCAGAAAATCGACCTGGAGGCGTTGTGCGCCGATCGTGGTCTGCGGATCACCGATCAGCGGCGCGTGATCGCGCGCGTGCTGTCCGAAGCCGATGATCATCCCGATGTCGAGCGGCTGCATGAACGTGCCTCGGCCATCGATCCGCGCATCTCCATCGCGACCGTGTATCGCACCGTGCGGCTGTTCGAAGAGGCCGGCATTCTCGACCGGCACGATTTCGGCGATGGCCGCGCGCGCTATGAGGCTGCGCCCGAAGCGCATCACGACCATCTGATCGATGTCGAGACCGGCAAGGTGCTAGAGTTCGTCGACCCCGAGCTCGAGGCGCTGCAGAAGCTGATCGCCGAGAGACTTGGCTATCGGCTGGTCGACCATCGCATGGAGCTTTACGGCGTCGCGCTCGACCGCAAGGATTGAGCCTTTCCATGAGCGAGGCCAGCCCGGCGCCCGCACCGCCGCCGCCGCTCTATCCCGATACGCCCGATATGGCGCATCTGCACTGGCGCGATCCGGGGCTGATCGGGCGCGTCCGGCTTGCCTTGCGCGTGCTGCTGATCGTGCTGATGCTGATCGTCTGCGTGCCGCTCTATTATGTCTGGCGCACGCTTCGGCTCTCCAATCCCTGGCCCAAGCTGTTCCTGCGCGGCGTCGGGCGCGCCTGCGGGGCGAAGGTCCGCGTGGTCGGCACCCCGCTCAAGCGCGATGTGTTCTATATTGCCAATCATCTGAGCTGGCTCGACATTCCGGTCATTGCCGGGCGCAACGGCAGTGCATTTGTGGCGCAGGACGGGATCAAGAGCTGGCCCGTCATCGGCTGGCTGTGCAATCTCAACGACACCGTGTTCGTCTCGCGCACCAACCGGCTCGGCATTGCCGGTCAGATCAACGAGCTGCGCGATGCGCTCGCCGAGACCTGGGCGATCACCATCTTTCCCGAAGGCACCACCACCGATGGCAGCAAGCTGCTGCCGTTCAAGTCACCGCTGCTTCAGGTGCTCGATCCGCCGCCGCCCGGCGTGCTCGTCCAGCCGATCTATCTCGATTACGGCGCCCAAGCGCATGACATCGCCTGGGTGGGCGAAGAAACCGCGCCGAACAATGCGCTGCGGCTGTTCACCCGGCAGGGCAGCTTCTGGGTGACGATGCATTTCCTCGAACCGTTCAGCCCGGCCGATTTCCCGGGGCGCAAGGCGATCGCGGCCGAGGCGCGGGCGAGGATCGATGCGGCGCTTTGTGCTTCCTTGGGGCGCGAACCGGCTGTATAGCCTTTGGCATTCATGACCCACAGCATCGATACATCGCCCGTGCCCGCCCCCGAATCCGCCGGGGACGCGCCCCGCCGCTATTTCGTGACCTCGTTCGGCTGCCAGATGAACGTCTATGACGGCGAGCGCATGGGCGAGATGCTCGCCGCGCAGGGCATGAGCCAGGCCGAAAGTCGCGACGAGGCCGATCTCGTCATCCTCAACACCTGCCATATCCGCGAAAAGGCGGTGGCGCGGGTCTATTCCGACATCGGCCGCCTCAAGCGCGAGGACGGATCGAAGCCGATGATCGCGGTCGCAGGCTGCGTCGCCCAGGCCGAGGGCGAGGAAATCGCAAAGCGCGCACGCAGCGTCGATATCGTCGTCGGACCGCAGGCCTATCACCGGCTGCCCGAGCTGATCGAGCAGGCGCGGCGCGGCGAAACTGCGATCGATACCGACATGCCCGCAGCCACCAAATTCGGCGCGCTGCCTGATCGCGCGCGCCAGCAGCGACCATCGGCGTTCCTGACGGTGCAGGAAGGCTGCGACAAGTTCTGCACCTATTGCGTGGTGCCCTATACGCGCGGCGCGGAAATCAGCCGCCCCTATGCCGATCTGGTGGCCGAGGCGCGCGCGCTGGTCGAAGCCGGGGTGAAGGAGATCACGCTGCTCGGCCAGAACGTCAACGCCTGGACCGGGCAGGACGACAGGGGCCGGGCCAAGGGGCTCGAAGGGCTGATCGAGGCGCTGGCCGACATGGCGGGGCTCGAGCGCATCCGCTATACCACCAGCCATCCCAATGACATGACCGACGCGCTGATCGCGGCGCACCGCGACATCCCCAAGCTGATGCCGTACCTTCACCTGCCCGTGCAGGCAGGAAGCGACCGCATCCTGAAGGCGATGAACCGCAGCCATACAGCGGCGAGCTATCTCAAGCTGATCGACCGGATCCGCGCCGCGAAGCCCGATATCGCGATGTCGGGCGATTTCATCGTCGGCTTTCCCGGCGAGACCGAGGCCGATTTCCAGGCGACGCTCGATATCGTGCGCGACACGAACTACGCTCAGGCGTTCAGCTTCAAATATTCGCCCCGCCCCGGCACCCCCGCCGCCGATATGGAGGATCAGATCGCGCCCGAGATCATGGACGAGCGGCTGCAGCGCCTGCAGGACCTGCTCAACAGCCAGCAGCACGCCTTCAACATGGCCACGGTCGGCAAGCGCATGAAGGTGCTGCTCGAACGCACCGGTCGCAAGCCGGGCCAGCTGGTGGGCAAGTCGCCCTGGCTGCAATCGGTGCACGTGACCGACGAAAGCGCGAAGATCGGCGACCTGATCGAGGTCGAGATCGTTTCAGCCGGACCCAACAGCCTGGCGGGCGAGCCGCTGGCACTGGTGGCGGCCTGATGGCGCACAAGAAGGGTAGCGGCGGACGCGGCGGCGATTCGACCAAGTTTCGCGGCAAGCGCGACCCGCAATCGACGCAGCTGTCTCCGGTCTATGGCAGCGACTTTCCGTTCAATCGGCCCGAGCCCGCCAATAAGGCGCGGATCGGGGTCGAGTTCGACGAGCCGACCTTGCTCGGCCCGCTGTTCGGCCAGTTCGACAAGAATCTGGTGGCGATCGAGAACCGGCTGGGCGTGTATATCCAGGCGCGCGGCAACCGCATCCAGATCGAGGGCGAGGCGGAAAGCGCGGCGCGCGCACGCGACGTGCTGGTCGGCCTGCACAAAAGGATCGAACAGGGGCTGGATATCGACGAGGGCGCGGTCGATGCGCTGATCACCATGTCCGCCGAACCGACGCTGGAAGGCATCGTGCGGAGCGAGGTGGCCGATCCGCCAGCGATCATGATCCGCACGCGCAAGAAGACGATCGTGCCGCGTTCGGCGACGCAGACCGAATATATGCGCTCGCTGGTGCGCGACGACGTGATCTTCGCATTGGGGCCTGCGGGCACCGGCAAGACCTATCTCGCGGTGGCGCAGGCGGTGAGCCAGCTGATCACCGGCACCGTCAACCGGCTGATCCTGTCGCGCCCGGCGGTCGAGGCGGGCGAGCGACTGGGCTTCCTGCCCGGCGACATGAAGGAAAAGGTCGATCCGTACCTTCGCCCGCTCTACGACGCGCTCTACGACACGCTGCCCGCCGAACAGGTCGAGCGGCGGATTGCCAGCGGCGAGATCGAGATCGCCCCACTCGCCTTCATGCGCGGGCGCACATTGGCGGACAGCTTCATCATCCTCGACGAGGCGCAGAACACCACTCCGGCGCAGATGAAGATGTTCCTCACCCGCTTCGGCATGAACAGCCGCATGGTGATCTGCGGCGACCCCAAGCAGGTCGACCTGCCCGGCGGCGTCGGAGCCTCGGGGCTCGCCGATGCGGTCGGGCGGCTCGAGGGCGTGCAGGGCATCGGCACCGTGCGCTTCACCACAGCGGACGTGGTGCGCCACCCGATCGTCGGGCGCATCGTCGAGGCCTATGAGGGCAAGGATGCGTGATTAGCCACAGGCACGTTAACCTCTGACCCACCCCGTTTGTCCCGAGCGAAGTCGAGGGACGCAGCGCAACGTCCCTCGACTTCGCTCGGGACAAACGGAGGGGGATAGCCCCATGATAGAAACCGAAACCTCCATCGACCCCATCTGGCCCGGCGATACCGACTGGGAGGCGCTCGCTGCGCGCGCCATTTCCGCAGCATTGGCCGTCAGCGCGCAGGGGTCGCTCGCCAGCGCGCCGTTCACCGTCTCGGTCAGCGTGCATTTCGGCACCGATGACGAGGTGCAGGCGCTCAACCGCGATTATCGGCACAAGGACAAGCCGACCAATGTGCTGTCCTTTCCCATGATCGATCCCGACGATTTCACTGCGCTGGCGAACACCGGCGCCGACGATTTTGGGGGCGAGGTGCTGCTCGGCGACATCATGCTCGCCTATCAGACCTGCGCGCGCGAGGCGGAGGAAAAGGGCATTGCGCTTGGCGCCCATGCCACCCATCTGGCGCTGCACGGCATGCTCCACCTGCTGGGGCACGACCATATCGACGAGGCCGATGCGGAGATCATGGAAGCGCTGGAGGTGAAAGCGCTTGCCAATCTGGGCATCGACAATCCATATTAGCAGTGCAAGTTCAGATGCTGCCTTCCCATCAAATCCAAGAGCGGGGTTAAGATTCAGCCAGTCATGGCAGACGGAGACAGTAATGGCGGGGGGAAATCCACCGCACAAGACGAAGGTTCGGGGCGAATATGGCGGGGCTTGAAGGCCCTGCTGTTCGGAGAACAACACGACCAGTCGTTGCGCGCCCAGCTTGAAGAGGCGATCGACGAGCACGAGGATGATGACGATGCCGATGGTGCATCGTCGCGTGGCGACCTGTCGCGCATCGAGCGCGAGATGCTGCGCAACCTGCTGCATTTCAGCGAGCATGATGTCGACGATGTCGCGGTGCCGCGCAGCGACATCATCGCGATCGACCGGCACGCGAGCTTCGACGCGCTGGTCCAGATCTTTGCAGAGCACGGGCACAGCCGCGTACCGGTCTATGACGGCTCGCTCGATCACATCGTCGGCATGGTGCACATCAAGGACGTCTTCCCGATCATCGCCGCCGATGGCCCGCGCCCGGACAGCTGGGAAAATCTGATCCGCCAGCCGCGTTTCGTGCCCGAAACCATGGGCGTGCTCGACCTGCTCGCCGAGATGCGCCAGACGCGCACGCACCTCGCGATCGTCATCGACGAATATTCGGGCACGGAAGGGCTGGTGACGATCGAGGATCTGGTCGAGGAAATCGTCGGCGATATCGAGGACGAGCATGACGACGAGCCCGAAACGCTGGTGACGCCCGGCGAGAACGGCGCCTGGGAGGCCGATGCCCGCGCTGAACTCGCCGATGTCGCCAAGCTGGTCGATGCGGCGCTCGGCGAGATCGACGACGAGGTCGATACCTTGGGCGGGCTGGCCTTCATGCTGGCGGGCGAGGTGCCAGCTCCCGGACGCATGCTCGAGCATGACAGCGGCTGGCGGCTGGAGATCGTCGACGGCGACGAGCGCCGCGTGACGCGCATCCGCCTGCTGCCGCCGCCCGAGCCGGTCGCGGCGGAAGCCTGATCGGGCCCTCATCTCAATGACCCGTCATTCCCGCCTTCGCGGGGGTGACGAAGGGGAAGTTGAGTGCAAATCCCGCAAATACTGGCTTTTGCATCAAAGCGGGCCTAAGGCGGGCCGATCATGGACATTTCCGATCTCCGCATTGCGCTGTTCAGCGGCAACTACAATTACGTGCGCGATGGCGCGAACCAGGCGCTCAACCGGCTGGTCGGCTGGCTGCTCGACAATGGCGCGCAGGTCCGCGTCTATTCGCCGACCACGAAAACCCCCGCGTTCGAGCCGGCGGGCGATCTGATCAGCCTGCCCTCGCTGCCGATCCCCGGCCGCGCCGAATATCGCGTGACGACGATCCTGCCGCCCAGGATCAAGAAGGACCTGAACCGGTTCGCACCCAATGTCGTGCACATTTCCAGCCCCGACAGCGCCGGGCATAGCGCCGTGCGCTGGGCGCAGCGGCACAATATCCCGGTGCTCGGATCGGTGCACACGCGGTTCGAGACCTATCCGCGCTATTACAACATGGCGTTTCTCGAGCCGGTGCTCGAGGCCATCCTGCGCCGCCTCTACCGCAAGTGCGACGCCATTGTCGCGCCGTCCGATTCGATGGCGCAGGTGCTGCGCGAACAGCGGATGAGCTATGATGTCGGCATCTGGTCGCGCGGGGTGGACAAGCACATCTTCAACCCCGGCATGCGCGACATGGACTGGCGGCGCTCGCTGGGCCTGGCCGACGACGTGCCGGTGATCGGCTTTCTCGGGCGGCTGGTGATGGAAAAGGGGCTCGACGTCTTTTCCGATTCGATCGACCGGCTGGTGCGGCGTCAGGTTCCGCATCAGGTGCTGGTGGTGGGCGAAGGGCCCGCGCGCGGCTGGTTCGAATCGCGGTTACCCGGGGCGGTGTTCGCAGGCTTTCAGGGCGGCACCGATCTCGGCCGTGCGGTCGCGAGCATGGACCTGTTCTTCAACCCGTCGATCACCGAGACCTTCGGCAATGTGACGCTCGAGGCCATGGCCTGCGGCGTGCCCGTGGTCGCCGCCCGCGCGACGGGCAGCGAGAGCCTGGTCGAGCACAATGTCACCGGCCAGCTGGTGCGTCCCGGCGCGACGGTCGAGTTCGCCGATGCGCTCCAGGCCTATTGCGGAGACGCCGATCTGCGCGCACGCCATGGCCAGGCGGGCCTCAAGCGCAGCGAGAAATACAGCTGGGACCGGATCAACCGGGGTCTTGCTGAAACCTATATCCGCCTCATCCGCCAGCGCCAGTCGGGCAGCGGCGGCGTGCCCTATCGCGCGATTCGCTGATCCGGTATCGGCCCCCGGATTCCTCCGGGGGCCATCGGTTGGTCAGACCTGCTCGAGCGCCTGTTCGAAATCGGCGATCAGATCGTCGGGATCCTCCACGCCGATCGAGATGCGCACCAGATTGTCGGTGATGCCGAGCGCCAGTTTGCGCGCATCGGGCACCGAAAGATGCGTCATTGCGGCGGGATGGCTGGCCAGCGTCTCGGTGCCGCCCAGGCTCACCGCCAGCTTGGCGAGACGCAGACTGTCGAGAAAGCGGAAGCTCTCCGCCTCGCCGCCCTTGATGAACAGCGAGAAGGTCGATCCCGCGCCCGAACAGTGGCGATCGAAAATATCCTGCTGGCGCGCATCGTGGATCATGCCGAGATAGCCCAGCCCCTCGACCTTGGGGTGCTGCGCCAGGAAGGCGCAGACCTTGGCGGCATTCTCGCCCGCGCGGGTCATGCGCAGCTCGACCGTTTCGAGCGAGCGCATTAGCATCCAGGCGGTATTGGGGTCGCAGATCGTACCGATGGTGTTGCGCAGCGCGCGCACCGGGTCCATCCACTTCTTGGGTCCGGACAGTCCGCCCGCGACCAGATCGCTGTGCCCGCCGACATATTTGGTGAGGCTATAGACCACGATATCCGCGCCATGGTGCAGCGGCTGCTGCCACAGCGGTCCGAGGAAGGTGTTGTCGATCGCGATCGGCGTCGGCACGGCTTCGTTACCCAGCACGGCATCGCGCGCTTCGGCCACCGCCTCGATATCGACCAGCGCATTGGTCGGGTTGGCGGGGCTTTCGAGATAGATCATCGCCACGCGGCCGCCCTGCTTCGCTGCCATGTCCTTCGCCTTTTCGAGCACCGCGTCGATTTCCGCGCGGGTCGCGCCGGCGGGGAAGTCGAGATAGGTGATGCCGAAGCGCGAGAGAATGCGTGCGATCATCGCCTCGGTCGCGGCATAGAGCGGACCCGAATGCACGATCACGTCATTGTTGCTGCAATAGGCGAGCAGCAGCGTGGCGATCGCGGACATGCCGCTCGAGAACACCAGCGCGTCTTCGGCATCGTCCCAGATGCTCAGCCGGTCTTCGAGGATCTCCTGATTGGGGCCGTTGAAGCGCGAATAGACCAGGCCTTCGGCGCCGCCCGGGCGCTTGCCGGTCAGCCCTTCGAAATGGCGCTTGCCCGCCGCCGCATTCTCGAACGCGAAGGTGCTCGTCAGGAAGATCGGCGCCTTCAGCGAGCCTTCGGACAATACGGGGTCGAAGCCATGGCCCATCATCAGCGTCGCAGGCTTGAGCTTGCGCCCGCCCAGCATCTCGACCTGCGGCTTGGGCTTGCGGCGCGGGGTGGGGGTGGCGATCGGCTTGATCGGGGTGTCGGTCATATGCGGGGTTCCTGCGATTGGGCGGGCTTTTTCCCATCCCTTCCATGCCCTCATCTATGCCCGAGCGTGCAACTGATTACAAAGGAAACCAACCAGGCCGTTCAGGAGGCAAGCCCAATCGCCCCCATCTGCCGCCCGTAATCGGGCTCGCCGCGGTGCGTCGCGCGGCGGAAGCTGAAATAGCCCGCCTCGTCCGAATAGGTATCGACCCCGCTCATATGCACCGTGCCGATGCCGAACGCCGCGAGCCTCGCCGCGATATAGCCTTCCAGATCGAACTGATAATGGTCGGCCCGGCCCTCGCGGAAGAAGCGCTCGTTTTCGGGCGCGGCCTCGCAGAAGCGGCGGAAGAAACCGGCGTCCACCTCATAGCTTTTCTGCTGGATGCACGGGCCGATCGCCGCGACGATATGCTCGCGATGCGCGCCCATGCGCTCCATCGCCGCCACCGTCGCCTCGCCGACCCCGGCAAACGCCCCCTTCCAGCCCGAATGCGCCGCGCCGATGATCTGCGCACGCGTGTCAGCGAACAGGATCGGCGGGCAATCGGCGCCGAGTACGCCGAGCAGCAACCCCGGTCGATCGGTAACCATCGCGTCGGCCTTTGGCCGGTCCTCGACCGGAATGGCGGAATTCACCCGCACCACGTCCGCACTGTGCACCTGGTGCAATGTCACCAGCGTCGATCCGGGCAGGATCGCCTCGGCCGCGCGCCTGCGGTTCTCGCGCACCGCCGCCGGATCGTCATCCGATCCCAGCCCGACATTGAGCCCCGCAACCAGCCCGGTCGAAACCCCGCCGCGCCGCCCGGTAAAGCCGTGCGCGATGCCTTCGAGCGCGGGCGAGGTGAGGATGGGGATGTGCGTCATGCGGGGAGCGTATTGTTCGTTATTCAAGGCTCTTCACCACCTGTTCGGTCACATCCTTGGACAATCCCGGCTGCGCCAGGATCCGCTCGAGGCAGTCGCGCATCTTCGCGGCGCGCGCCTCGTCGAACCGCCGCCAGCGTCCCAGCGGCGCAATGAAGCGCGCGGTGGTCTGCGGGTTCAGCGGATCGAGCTTCAGCACCAGATCGGTCAGCAGCTCGTAGCCGCGCCCGCTCGCCTCATGGAACACCGCCTGGTTCGACACGAACGGCCAGTAGAGCGCGCGCACCCGGTTGGGGTTGGTCAGCGTGAAATCCTTGTGCCGGATGAGCTCGAGCATCTGCTCGTGCACGCGTGGATGCGCCGAGCCGGTCTGCAGCGAGAACCATTTGTCGATGACCAGCGCATTGCCCTGATAGCGGTTGTAGAAGCTGTCGAGCGCGGTTTCGCGCTGGTCTGCCTGCATGCTGGCGAGCACCGCGAGCGCGCCCTGGCGATCGGTCATGTTGTCTGCGCGCGCGAACTGGTCGAAAGCCACCATTGCGGCATCGCCGGCTTCTGCCGAGGCAATGTACCCCAACGCCAGCGACTTGATCTTGCGCGCGCCGCGCGCCTCGCGGCTCAGCGAATAGGGTACGGAAGAGGCGCGCTCGTGCACAATCCGCCACTGGTTCAGCAGCCGCGACCCGATCGCCTTGCGCAGGCTCTTGCGCGCCACATGGATCGCCTCGGGGCGCACGATCAGCATCTGCTCGCCCAGAAACGCTTCTGTCGGCAGGCTCAGGATCTCGGCGCGCATCGAATCGTCGAGCCGCTGGTCGCTGACCAGATCCCCGAACACCGCGATGATCTCGTCGAGCGAGACCGCATGACCCTGCGCCGCACCGGGGCCGTCCATATCGGCAATGTCGGCGATCAGCCGGTCGATGACGAGCTGCTGCAGCGCCTCGTAGCGCGCGAACGGATCGTCATCGTGCCGCACCAGAAAGGGAAGGTCGCCGCTCGCGCGCGCGACATCGAGATTCACCGGCGCGGAAAAGCCGCGATTGATCGACAGCACTGGCGCGCGCGCATAGCCGGTAAAGCTCAGCGCCTGCTCGGCCTCGGTCAGCACCACCAGCATCTCACCGCGATGCGCCTTCATGTCGCGGTCGATCAGGGCGGTGCGCAAGGGGATCGGCATCAGCGGCTTGGCGGGCTGGCCCGGCGTGGGCGTGAAATTCTGCCGCAGGTGTAGCGTAGCGGTGCCGGTGGCGGCATCATGCTCCAGCCGCGCCTGGACCTGCGGCGTGCCCGCCTGTTCGTACCAGCGGCGGAACTGGCCGAGGTCGAGCCCGGCCCCCTCCTCCATCGCGCGCACGAAATCCTCGCAGGTCGCCGCCTCGCCGTCATGCCGCGCGAAGTACAGGTCGCACCCTGCACGGAAACGTTCGGGCCCCGCCATGGTCGCCATCATGCGGATCACCTCCGCGCCCTTGTTATAGACGGTGGAGGTGTAGAAGTTGCTGATCTCCATATAGCTGTCGGGGCGGATCGGGTGCGCGAGCGGCCCTGCATCCTCGGGAAACTGCGCCGCGCGCAGCATCCGCACGTCCTCGATCCGCTTGACCGCTTCGGACCCCATGTCGGCGGAAAAACACTGGTCGCGATAGACGGTGAAACCTTCCTTGAGGCTCAGCTGGAACCAGTCGCGGCAGGTGACGCGGTTGCCCGACCAGTTGTGGAAATATTCGTGCGCGACCACGCCCTCGATCGCGTCATAGTCGTAATCGGTGGCCGTATCCGGATCGGCGAGGATATAGCGCGAATTGAAGATGTTGAGGCCCTTGTTCTCCATCGCCCCCATGTTGAAATCGCTGACCGCGACGATGTTGAACACCGGCAGATCGTATTCGAGGCCGTAGACGCGCTCGTCCCAGGCCATCGAGGCCTTGAGCGCCTGCATCGCATGCGCGGTGCGCCCCTCGTCGCCTGCGCGCACGAAGATGGCGAGATCGACATGCGTCCCGCTCTTCGTCGTGAAGCTGTCGCGCGTCGCAACCAGATCGCCCGCGACGAGCGCGAACAGATAGCTCGGCTTGGGGTGCGGATCGCGCCAGCGGGCATAATGCCGCCCGCCGTCCAGATCGCCCGATTCGACCAGCGCGCCGTTGCTCAGCAGCACCGGAAACCGGCTTTTGTCCGCGCGCAGCAGCACCTCGTAGACCGACATGTTGTCGGGCCGGTCGACGAACGGGATGATGCGGCGAAAGCCTTCGGCCTCGCACTGGGTGCACAGCATGCCGTTCGAGGCGAACAGCCCCATCAGCTGGGTGTTGGTATCGGGCGCGATGCGGGTGCTGAGCGTGACGATCGCGCGTTCACCCTGGACGTCGAAGGCGATTCTACTGCCCTCCTGCCTCCAATTGACCGGCTGGCCATCGACGGCGAGCGTCTGCGGCAGCGCGCCGTCGCAATCGAGCCGCACCGCGCGGTCGTGATCGCCGTTGCGGACAATACCGAGCGTCGCGTGCACCTCGGTCGCCGACAGGTCGAGATCGAATTCAAGGCTGACCGTCTCCACCCGCCAGTCGGGCGGCTGATAATCCGCGCGGTAGATCACCGGGGGTTCGTGGACTGCCGGGCTGGCGGTTGCGGTCTGGATGTCGGCCATGGGCGCGAGTCTAGTGCGGGCGTCCGGCTTTGGCACGAGAAAATCCTCCCCGAGCTTGTCTCGGGGAGGGGGACCGCCGCCCAAGGGGCGGTGGTGGAGGGGCMGCGGGATGACACGGCGGCTCGCCGTATACGCAGACCCGCTGCCCCTCCACCACCCGCTGCGCGGGCGGTCTCCCTCCCCCAGCGAGCTGGGGGAGGATTTGGAGGACCCGCCCCCGGTTAACGACTTGCATCCCCCTCCCCCCTCGCTAGGTTCGCGCGCATGAGCCATCTCTTCATCTTCGGCATGGGCTATTCGGCCTCGCACCTCGCGGCGAGGCTGCGAGCGCAAGGTTGGCAAGTGCGCGGGACGGGGCGCGGGGGCGATATGGATTTCGCCGATTCCGCCTCGGTCCACGCTGCGCTGGCCGAGGCGACGCACGTGCTCTCCAGTGTCCCGCCCGACCGCGCGACCGGGCTCGATCCGGTGCTCACGCATTATGGCGACATCGTGCGGGCCGCGCCCGCCCAGTGGATCGGTTACCTGTCCTCGACCGGCGTCTATGGCGATGCAGGCGGGGCGTGGGTGGATGAAACGTCCGTCGTCGGCACCGGCAGGCGCAATGCGCGCACCGAGGCGGACCTGGTGTGGCAGGCGCTCGATACGCGCGTCCGCGTGCTCCGCCTGCCCGGCATCTATGGCCCCGGCCGCAGCGCGCTCGACCGGGTGCGCGATGGCTCAGCGAAGCGCATCGCGATGCCGGGTCAGGTGTTCAGCCGGGTGCATGTCGAGGATATCGCGGGCGGCGTGATCGCCTCGTTCGATGGGCCTGCGGGCGTGTACAATCTGGGCGACGACCTGCCCTGCTCGCAGAACCGGGTGATCGAGGCGGCGTGCCGGTTGCTGGGCGCGCCGCTGCCGGCGCTGCAATCGCTCGAGGAGGCGAACCTGTCGCCAATGGCCCTGGGCTTCTATGCGGAGAACCGGCGCGTCGCCAATGGCAAGGCAAAGCGGCTGCTCGGCTGGCAGCTCGCCTATCCCGATTACGAGGCGGGGCTGGCCGCGATCCTTCGCGGTGGCGGCTGAGCCTTTAGCGCTCGAACCGCTCGATCACCCAGGGTTCGGCCTTCGCGGCCTCCGCCCAGTCGACCATCCATTCGTGCCCCAGGATCGCCTCGCTATAGGCCTGGGCAAAGCCGGGCAGCGTGATGGCATAGGTCTGAAAGCGGGTGATGACCGGCGCGAACATGATGTCCGCCGCGCTGAAGCTGCCGAAC
Organism: Blastomonas ursincola; assembly: GCF_013607875.1. Classification (GTDB taxonomy): domain Bacteria; phylum Pseudomonadota; class Alphaproteobacteria; order Sphingomonadales; family Sphingomonadaceae; genus Blastomonas; species Blastomonas ursincola. Next base: position 202,481 of record NZ_VDES01000002.1, on the reverse strand, counting down.
AGGAACGGCCCGCCGCGCCCGAACCGCGCGCGCGCCTCGGCCCAGAGCGAGAGGATGCGCATCACGTCCTGGTGCACTTCGGGGCTGACCTCGAAATCGTCATAGCGCTGGCGCAGGTTCATGCCGCATTCGCGCCGCAGCGGCAGGAAGCCGGCGTGCATTTCTGCCGCCATAGAGCGGGCAAGCGCAGCGGCGACGGGGTCCTTGGGCCAGAAGCGGTCGCGATGGGTGCGATCGGCCAGCCAGTCGATGATGGCGAGCGAATCCCACACCACCGCCTCGCCATCCCACAGCACCGGCACCTTGCCGGCGGAGGGCTGGAATTCGGGCGCCTGCCGCCGCTCGGGCCAGGCCTCGTCGTACAGCGGCACAACCACTTCCTCGAACGGCAGCCCCGATTGCTTGCACGCCAGCCAGCCGCGCAGCGACCAGCTCGAATAGTTCTTGTTGCCAATGTACAGCTTCATATCTGCCCCAATCGATCGGCTGTTCCACACGCTTCGTGTCTTCGCGTCTTCGCGTGAACCCGAATAATTCACGCGAAGACGCGAAGGCGCGAAGCAAAGAAGGAGAATGCGTTCCGGCTGCGCCGGGCCGATTCACTCGCTGATGCTGTCCATCACAAAGCCGCGCAGGTCGTCAATGCCCATCCGCTTTTCGGACGAGGTGATGATCACATCGGGAAAAGCGGCTGGATGCTTGCGCGCTTCGGCGCGAGTCAGGTCGGCGATGCGCTCGAGCTCGCTCGCCTTGATCTTGTCCGCCTTGGTCAGCACGAGGCGATAGCTGACCGCCGCCTCGTCGAGCATCTTCATCACATCGAGATCGACCGGCTTTACCCCATGGCGGCTGTCGATCAGCACCAGCGTGCGCTTGAGCGCCGCGCGGCCGCGCAGATAGTCGTTGATCAGGAAGCGCCACTTCTTGACGACATCCTTGGGGGCCTTGGCAAAGCCATAGCCGGGCATGTCGACCACGCGAAAGCGCGGCGGGTCGCCGATATCGAAGAAGTTCAATTCCTGCGTGCGCCCCGGCGTCACCGAGGTGCGCGCGATCGCCCGCCTGCCCACCAGGGCATTGAGCAGCGAGGACTTGCCGACATTCGACCGGCCCGCAAAGGCGATTTCAGGCACGGTCGGTGGCGGCAGGAATTCGAGCGAGGGCGCGGACTTGAGGAAGGTCACCGAGCCGGAAAACAGCCGGTTCGCTTCCTGCAGCAGCGGGTGGATGATGGGCTGGGCTTCGTCGGTCACGCCTTGCCCTTGCCGTCGGCCTTGGCCGCCTTCTCTGCCGCTTCCTTGGCCGCCAGTTCCTTCAGTTGCGGATGACGGCTGTAGAGCCATTTCTGCTGCGCGATGGTGAGCACGTTCGACATCGCCCAGTAGAGCTGCAGGCCCGCGGCAAACGGCGCCATCACGAACATCAGCACCCAGGGCATGATCGAGAAGACCTGCTGCTGGACCGGGTCCATCGGCGCGGGATTGAGCTTGAACTGCAGCCACATGGTGACGCCCAGGATGATCGGCAGCACGCCGATCGCGATCATGCTGGGCGGATCGAACGGCAGCAGGCCGAACAGGTTGACCGGGGTCAGCGGGTCGGGTGCGGACAGGTCCTTGATCCACAAAGCGAAGGGCTGGTGGCGCATCTCGATCGCGAGCAGCAGCACCTTGTACAGCGCGAAGAAGACCGGGATCTGCAGGAACATGGGCAGACATCCGGCGAGCGGGTTGACCTTTTCCTTGCGGTAAAGCTCCATCATTTCCGTCTGAAGCTTCTGCTTGTCGTCCTTGTAGCGCTCCTGCAGCGCCTTCATCTTGGGCTGCACCGCGCGCATCGCCGCCATCGAGGCGAACTGCTTCTGCGCGATCGGGAACATCAGCCCGCGGATGATGATCGTCAGCAGGATGATCGCGACGCCGAAATTGCCGACCTGCTCGAACAGCCAGTTGAGCAGCTTGAAGATCGGCTTCTCGAACCAGATGAACCAGCCCCAGTCGACCGCGCGGTCGAGCAGCTTGATCCCCTTGGCATCGACATAATCGTCGAGCAGCTCGGTTTCCTTGGCCCCGGCAAACAGCATCGATTTCGTCTGGATCTGCTTGCCCGGCGCGACGACCGTAGTGTCGAACAGCAGCTCGGACTGGTACAGCTTGCCACCCAGCGCGCGGAAATTGCCCGCCATCTTGCCCTTGGTGTCGGGCGCGGGGATCAGCGCAGAGAGCCAGTAGTGGTCGGTAAAGCCGAGCCAATCGATATTGCCGTTATATTCGACCAGCTTTTTCGGGTTCTCGTCGAGATCGTCATAATGCACGTCGAAATCGGCGACATCGTCGAACACGCCGAGCGGCCCGTTGCGCACCGTCCAGGTGCTGGGATCGGCATTGGCGCTGGTGCGGTTGATCAGCCCGAGCGGGCGCACGATCGCGGGCGTCGTGCCCGAATTGACGAAGCGCTGGGTGACGGTGATGAGGTAGTTGGCATCGATGGCGTAGGCGATCTCGAAGCGCTGGCCCGCAGGATTCGTCCAGCTCAGCGTCACCGGCGTCTTCTGCGTCAGCTTGGTGCCATTGGCGGTCCATACGGTCTGGCTGGTGGGGACGGTGACTCCCTCGCCGATCCAGCCGAACTGCGCGAAATACTGATCCTCGGTCCCCGCCGGCGAGAACAGGTGGACCCGGTCCGAATTCTTGTCGAGCTTCTCGCGATAGTCCTTGAGCACCAGGTCATCGAGCCGCGCACCGGTGAGGTTGATCGATCCGGCGACGCGCGGCGCGTCGATGGGGATGCGCGCGCTACCGGCGATCACCGCCTTGCGCTCGCGGATCACCTTGGGCGCGGTGCCGGTATCGGGCACGGCATTGCTGTTCTTGAGGCCGGGACGCGGCGCTTCGACCGCATCCTCGATGGTCGCGGGGCGCGCCGGATAGAAGACTTCCAGCGCATAGGGCCATCCGAACAGAACCAGAGCCATCAAGCCGATGGCCAGGATAACGTTACGCTGATTCTCCACGCTTCAAACCTTCTTCCGGCAATTCATAAGGGGGCGCATATCTGTCAGGGCACTGGATCATGGCCGTGCCCGCCCCATGGGTGACAGCGCAATAGCCGCTTCATCGCCAGCCAGCCACCCTTAATCGCACCGTATTTCGTCAGCGCCTCGATGGCATATTGCGAGCAACTCGGGCTGTAACGGCAGCTGGGCGGCAGCACCCGCGAGGGGCCGAGCTGCCAGGCGCGGGCGATGATGATCAGGATCTGGCGCATTTATGCTCCATGTCCCCTGCCCTCACCCGAAACATGCCGGACATGCCAGCGGCGTTAGACGGACATGCAAGGGCAGACGACCGGCGATGCATCAGCGCCTGCGCGGCTTGGCACGCGGCGGACGGCGGTCGGAGCTCGCCTTGCCTTCGCGCACCCGGGCGAGAGCTCGCTCAAGATCGGCCTTCATCGCTGCAAAATCGCGGGTCAGCGCCTCGGTCCGCCCGATCAGCACATGGTCTGCACCGGCAATCCCGTGTTCGGGCAGCAGCGCGCGCGCGAGTTCGCGAAAGCGCCTCTTTATGCGATTGCGCACCACGGCATTGCCGGTCTTCTTGGTGACGGTATAGCCGATCCGCACCTGCGCGCGCTGGTCCGCGCGCGGCTTGACCAGCAGCACGAAGCCCGGGGTACCGACGCGCAAGCCCCCATTGGCGGCCAGGAAATCGGACCGCTGCCGCATGACAACGGGCGCCCCGGAAGGCTCCGGAGCGCCCGTGCTGTCAGTTTCGGTGCTGTCGTGCGCGCCCGCAATCACGGGCGGCGGCCCGATCAGGCGCTCAGGCGCTTGCGGCCACGGGCACGGCGTGCACGCAGCACGGCGCGGCCACCCGGGGTCGCCATGCGCGAACGGAAACCATGGCGACGCGCGCGCACGAGATTGCTGGGCTGAAATGTGCGCTTCATGCGGCACTCCTGAAATACGGGTTTGAATGATTCGCTGCGGAAACCGGCCGGGCCGTCCCCGCGAAAGCTGGGCGCATAAGGGGCGGGCTGTGGAAAGTCAAGCGCGCGCGGCGCATTCAGGCGCTTCGGGTTTCCGCCTGCGCGCGATCCCTTGCCAGCCATTGCCGCATCGATGCGGGCGGCGGCGAGGGGTTCATCGTCCGCTCGTCCAGCGCGGCGAGCGCTCTTGCCCGGTCCGCCTCGGTGAATGTACCGGTCGTCAGGCAGAATTCGACCATATTGCCATTGGGGTCGCGGGTATAGATCGACCGGCACCAGTTGTGATCGATCTCGAGCACGTCGAGTCCGGCCGCATTCCACTGGTCGCGCCGCGCGTCGAGCTCTTCGGCGCTGTGCACCGCAAAGGCGAAATGGTTGGTGCCCGGCGGCATGTGCGCGGCCTTGTTGAGGTTGAACTCGTGCGCCTCGGCCCCCGGCACCTCGTTCAGTTCCCAGAAGGCGATGAAGCTGCTGTCGTCGCCGTCCATCCGGTAGAAGAAATGCTTGCCCCAGCCGCCGCCCATCATCGGCGCGATCTCGACCTTGACCAGCTCGAACCCGGTGATCCGTTCGTAGAAATCGTGGATCGCGGTCATGTCGCGCGCGGCCATGGCGAGGTGGTGATAGCTCATGTCAGTCCCGTTTCCGCCGGTCGACCATGCCCATGACATCGGCTGTCGCGCCTTCGGGCGCGGGCACCTCGGTCACGGGATCATCGACATCGTCATATTCCAGCCGCAGCGCGCGGCTCATCACGGCATGCATCATATAGGTCGCGGTGACATAGGTCAGTTCGAGAATCTCCTCGTCGGAAAGCTCGGCCTTCAACGCGGCGAACACGCCGTCGGGGACGCGGCCATGCTGGAGCACCAGCGCGTCGGCATAGGCGAGCACCGCGCGCTGCACGGGCGTGAAGCAATCGGCGACCTGCCAGTGCGCGATCGCCTGGACCTGCTCCTCGCTGAGCCCGGCAAAGCGCGCCGCCTTCATGTGCTGAGAATAGACGAAGCGCGATCCCACCGCATAGCCCGCGCGCGTCTGGCCGAGTTCGCGCAACACCGGATCGAGCTTGCGCCGGTCGGAACGGTAGAAGCCGAAGCCCTCGGTCGTGTGGCGGAACGCATCGGGGACCAGCGCGAACACGGTCCACCAGTTGCCCGGCGTGCCCGTCGCGGTACCGGGCTGCTCGACCGGATCGCGGTCCCCGAACAGCGCGGTGTAAAGCTTGCGAGCATAGTCATCCGCAGAATCGCGCGGGACCTGGCGCAGACGCGGCATCAGCGGCTCCTCTGCTGGCGGGCAGAGCGAGCCGCGCCGGTCACTTCATCGCCTCGCAGGCTTCGAGCACCTTCATCGGGTTGCCGAGCGGGCTGATATCGCGCAGCGCCAGCGAGAATTGCCGGATCATCCCGGCTTCATCGGCAATGCCTGCGGCCTTGGCGCGCTCCTCGGTCAGCTTCGCCGCGAGCCTGTCCGCCAGCGCGCCGACGCGCTTGCCGAACGGGCTCTCGCCCGAGTCCTCGAGCTCGCTTTCGGCCATGCCGGCGAGATAGCTGGTCAGCGCAAAGCACTGCATCTCGCGCGTGAACGGATCGGCGGGCAGGGTGACGACGCGCTTCGAGCTGATCAGTGGATAGCGGCTGGCGCATTGCGGCAGCAGGGTCTGCGCATCGGCGGCGAGCGTATCGAGATTGGGCGGGGGAAGGCTGGCCGTCGCCTCGAGCTTTTCCGCAAAGGTTTCGGGCGCCGCTTCTGTCTGCTGACGAGTCAGGTCGAACAGGAACCAGCTCGCCTCGGCCAGGGCCTCGGTCTTGCCGCCGCCGGTCACCACCGCCGCGTAGAAACAGGTGAGACCGGCCTCTTGCGGATCGGTGGCCAGCCTCGCCTGACGGGCGGGCGCCTGGGCGCCCGCCATCGGGGCCGCGCCAAGGGCCATCGCGGCGCTGGCGAGCGCAGCGACGGCCTTGGACACGATCCGGATCATGCCGCGAGCTTGCGCAGCACGTAGTGGAGGATCCCGCCGTTCATGAAATACTCGATCTCGTTGGCGGTATCGATGCGGCACAGCGCGTCAAAGGTGAAGGTGCTGCCATCGGCGCGCGTCACTTCGACCGTCACCTGCTGGCGCGGCTTCAGATCGGCAATGCCCTTGATGGTGAAGCTGTCATCACCGGTCAGGCCCAGGCTCTCGCGCGTATCGCCATTCTGGAACTGCAGCGGCAGCACGCCCATGCCGACCAGGTTGGAACGGTGGATGCGCTCGAAGCTTTCGACGATCACCGCCTTGACGCCGAGCAGGTTGGTGCCCTTGGCCGCCCAGTCGCGCGACGATCCGGTGCCATATTCTTTCCCTGCGATCACCACCAGCGGCGTGCCATCAGCCTTGTGGCGCATGGCAGCGTCGTAGATCGGCATCACTTCCTGGCCATAGCGGCTCATGCCGCCTTCGATCCCCGGCACCATCTCGTTCTTGATGCGGATATTGGCGAAGGTGCCGCGCATCATCACCTCGTGATGGCCGCGGCGCGCGCCATAGCTGTTGAAATCGGCCTTGGCGACCTGATGCTCCATCAGCCACTTGCCCGCCGGGCTGTCGGCCTTGATCGAACCGGCAGGCGAGATGTGGTCGGTGGTGATCGAATCGCCCAGGATCGCGAGCGGCTTGGCCTCGATGATGTCGCCCACCGGCGCAGGCGTCATGCTCATGCCCTCGAAATACGGCGGGTTGGCGACATAGGTCGAACCGGCGCGCCAGCTATAGGTTTCCGATCCCTCGACATTGATCGCCTGCCAGTGCTCGTCGCCCTTGTAGACATTGGCATAGCGCGCCTGGAACATCGAGCGGTCCATGCACGATGCCATGGTGTCGGCGACTTCGAGATTGGTCGGCCAGATGTCCTTGAGGAACACGTCCTGGCCGTTCTTGCCGGTGCCGATCGGGGTGGTGGTGAAATCCTCGATCACCGTGCCCTTGAGCGCGTAAGCCACGACCAGCGGCGGCGAGGCCAGGAAGTTGGCGCGCACGTCGGGCGAGACGCGGCCTTCGAAATTGCGGTTGCCCGAGATGACGGCGGCAGCGACCAGGCCGTTGTCGTTGATCGCCTTGCTGATCGGCTCGGCCAGCGGGCCCGAATTGCCGATACAGGTGGTGCAGCCATAGCCGACCAGGTTGAAGCCGACATTGTCGAGATGCGTCTGTAGCCCGGCCTTGACCAGATAGTCGGTTACCACCTGCGATCCGGGCGCGAGCGAGGTCTTGACCCAGGGCTTGGGCTTGAGGCCCAGCTCATCGGCCTTCTTGGCGACGAGGCCCGCCGCCACCAGGACGCCGGGGTTCGAGGTGTTGGTGCAGCTGGTGATCGCAGCGATCATCACGTCGCCATCGCCGATGTCGAAATCCTTGCCCTCGACCGCGACGCGCTCGTTGGCCTTCTTGTAGGTCTCGGCCATGTCCTTGGCGAAGACATCGTCGACTTCCGTCAGGTCGACGCGGTCCTGCGGGCGCTTGGGGCCGGCGAGCGAGGGAACGACGGTCGACATGTCGAGCTCGAGCGTGCTGGTGAACACCGGGTCGACCGCGTTCGGATCGATCCAGAAGCCCTGCTCCTTGGCATAGGCCTCGACCAATGCGAGCAGCTCCTCGTCGCGGCCGGTGAGGCGCATGTAATCGATGGTCTTGTCGTCAATGCCGAAGAAACCGCAGGTCGCGCCATATTCGGGCGCCATATTGGCAAGCGTCGCACGGTCGGCCAGGCTCAGCGAGGCGAGGCCCGGGCCGTAATATTCGACGAAGCGACCGACCACGCCGTGCTTGCGCAGCATGTTGGTGCAGGTGAGCACCAGGTCGGTCGCGGTGACGCCTTCACGCAGCTGACCGGTCAGCTTGAAGCCGACGACTTCGGGGATCAGCATCGAGACCGGCTGACCGAGCATCGCGGCTTCCGCCTCGATCCCGCCGACGCCCCAGCCGAGCACGCCCAGGCCGTTGATCATCGTGGTGTGGCTGTCGGTGCCGACACAGGTATCGGGATAGGCGACGAGCGCGCCGCTCTCATCGGTGCTGGTCCACACCGCCTGCGCGATATTCTCCAGGTTCACCTGGTGGCAGATGCCAGTGCCGGGAGGGACCGCCTTGAAATTGTCGAGGCTCTTCGATCCCCATTTCAGGAAGTCATAGCGCTCGCCGTTGCGATAATATTCGATCTCGACATTCTGTTCGAACGCCTTGGGGTGGCCGAATTCGTCGACCATCACCGAATGGTCGATGACGAGGTGGACGGGGACCAGCGGATTGATCTTGCTGGTATCGCCGCCGAGCTTGGCGATCGCATCGCGCATGGCCGCCAGATCGACGACGCAGGGCACGCCGGTGAAATCCTGCAGCAGCACGCGCGCGGGGCGATACTGGATTTCCGCGTCGGACGAGGGGTTCTTCTGCCAGTCGACGATCGCCTGGGCGTCAGCGGTGGAGACGGTGAAGCCGCCATCCTCGAAGCGCAGCATGTTCTCAAGCAGCACCTTCATGCTGAACGGCAGGCGCGAGATATCGCCCAGCTTTTCCGCCGCCTTGGCCAGCGAATAATAGGCGATGGTGCGTCCGCCCACTTCCATCGTCGCCCGGGTGCCGAGCGTGTCCTGTCCAACAGCGGTCATGAGGTGTCCCTTCCAGTTATGTATGTCCCAAGGCACCGGAGCGGTGCCCCGCCTATGGCGGTTCGTCACCGACGGGCCGGATGGGGACGCGCGCGACCATTTTTTGTGCGCGGAACCGGCGGGCCGATGCATCAACCGATAAGTCGGCCAAGCCCTTAGCGCAAGGTTCTGCGGGGGGGAAGGGGGTTGGGCGTATTGAAAAACCCAGCTCGTTGGGTTATCGCTACGGTCCATGGTCGTCGTCCACCGAGAAGCCGGGATGCGGTTCGTGATCTATGTCGATGATCACGATCCGCCGCATGTCCATGTGATCGGTCAGGGTGGCGAGATGAAGGTCTTCCTGTTCGGCCCTGAAGGGCGGCCGGTGATCGACTATAGCATCGCCATGAAGACCAATGACCACAGGCGCGCGATGGACATTATCCAGCGCCACCGCGCCGACTTCCTCAAGCGCTGGCAAGAGATACACGGGAGTGAATGACGTGACCACCGATACCCACTGGTCCGATGCGCAAGCCCCCGCTGCCAAGGAGCGCGGCAAGGCGAAACTGGTCGCCGAACCGCGCGCGGTCGCGGCGCGCTACGACGCCGAAACGGACCGCATCATCGTCGATCTGGCGAGCGGAGCAACCTTCGCCTTCCCGCCCGCGCTGGTCGAGTTCCTGCAGGACGCCACGCCCGAGCAGCTCGCCGAGGTCGAGGTGCAGGGCGCGGGCTTCGGGCTGCACTGGGAGACGCTGGACGTCGACTATACCGTGCCCGGCCTGATGAACGGCGTGTTCGGCACCGCACGATGGATGGCAGCTCGGGCGGGGCAGGCGACGTCAAGGGCCAAGGCGGAGGCTTCGAGGGTGAATGGGAAGAAGGGGGGCAGGCCGAGGAAGGTGGGGTGATGCGCTTGTGCCGTGCCCCCACAATTGCCTCGCCGAGCCTACCAAAGCGTCGCTCGAACATATACAAATGATGCTCCGTTCCGCTTGGATTGGCATTTTTCTTCGCTTCAGTTATTGATGATCAAAACGTTCCATTAGGACAGACTGTGCTGCGCAGAACTTTGATGAATCTGGGCCTTCTCACCCTGGTTATTTTTTGCGGCTTGAGCTCAAAACCAGCGGTAGCCGACGTCACGGCGGTGTTCGCAAGCGATCAAGGTTGGCAGTTCGTGATCGAGGTTGCGGCAGATGGGCCCATCCGAATAACGGAAAAAAGCAGGGGCGATTTCGAAGCGGGATACACGCTGATCCGCGCCGGTAAATATTATGAGGTTTCGCCCGGTCCCGGTGGCCCAGTCGCAATATCCGCCGAGGCGGCCGACTACATGTTTCGTCAAGGCGTTAGCCGCGGTGAGATTGTTCCTTCTGACAAATCCCCCCGTTCGCTGCACAAGCCGGAGGTGGTGAAACAAGAACAGGTGCAGATCGCTGGCTATACTGGGACCCGATATTCCTTGGCCAACGGCTCAGCAGAATCGGTAGTCGTCAGCGATGCGCCCGAACTCAAGCCGCTCGGCAGAGCTATCGATCACCTGTTTGCACAGATGGAATCCAGCGGCCATGAGTCTGACCTCGCTGCCTTTCGCCCGCTGATTGCTTCACGCGGCGTCCTATCGTTTTTTGGTGAACTGTCCCTGACGCAAGTCAGTTTCGAAACTATCGATCGAAGTCGGTTCGCACTTCCCGGCAATGTAACCGAGCTCTCTGATGTCGTTGGACCATCGGTTGAGGTTCAAGCGGAACACACTGACCAAGAGCAGCGGGATATCGTGAAGGGGGTGTATCACGACAAGGCCCTTTATCTTCTCGATGACAGCGGCGCGATGCAGGTCTGGTCGGAAGAGAGCCGCACTGGCAGGCCTTTCAAAGTTCCGGGGTCGGTGCTCAGCTTTTGTCTGATGGAAAAGAACCTGTGGGCTGCGACGAAAGGCAAGCGTGGCAAGTCAGTGATGTTATGGACGAGGCAATTGCCCAGCCAAGCCGGACCCAATGGCGGTGAATGGCAGAGAGTTGGCAGCTTTACCAGAAACGGCGGCAACGAGGCTCTGGTCCTAGATTGTTCCAGCAGGGAACCGGTTCTGGTCGCCGGTAATCGCGCCATCATGCCGGTGTCCGGAAGTGCGGTAGAACTGGCCAGGCAGATGTCGACCCATCCAGCCTTGGTGGTGTCTTACGTCCAGGATGGCATGCTGTGGTTGGGCTTCAATTCGGGCGAATGGGGCGGAGGACTGCACCGGATTCGTCTTAGCGATGGCACGGTGGATAGCCCTTCCCATATCGATCCTGCCTCCCCGTGCGGCGGCAAACTGAACCCTAATTGTGATCCGGTCACCGGGTTGGCCCCCGATCCCGCTAAACCGAATTGCATGCTGGCGACCATCGGCCTGGTTCATATGATGTCGCGTGGTGGCGTCGTGCAGGTTTGCGGGAATGATCTTTCAATGATCTATGCCAAACCCTATACGCTCGACCCCAACTGGCGTTGGGCAGGAAAAATCGATGAAGACAATCGGGAGAGCGTCGCCTTTCATGCGCTGGCCCCCGCGCGCACGGGCGACAGAGCCTTTGCTGTTGCGTCGGATGGCGTGTATCAATTCGTTGGAGTAACCGAGCCCGATTTTGCTCCCTTTCAAGGGCAAAGGATCGGGGCAATTGATTGGTCTAACCCGGATTATGTTCTGGTCAGAACCCGGATGAATCAACGCCATTCCCTCAGTGGCGGAAGCTATCTCCTGATCCCTCGATAAGGGCACGTCAAATTTCGCGACGATTTGGCACGGTCAGCCATGAGCCGTCGGCAGTTGACGGAGGTCGGTAACTGAGGCTGGGAATCCTCGATTTATCCCCCAGTCCCCCCCACCGTCAGCCCGCCGACCAGCAGCGTCGGCTGTCCCACGCCTGCGGGCACGCCCTGCCCCGCCTTGCCGCAGACGCCGACGCCTTCGTCGAGCGCGAAGTCGTTGCCGATGCCGGTGACCTTGGTGAGCACGGTCGGGCCATCGCCGATCAGCGTTGCGCCCTTGATCGGGGCGCCCAGCTTGCCGTTCTCGACGCGATAGGCCTCGGTGCAGGTGAAGACGAACTTGCCCGAAACGATATCGACCTGGCCGCCGCCGAAGCTCCTGGCGTAGATGCCGTTCTTGACGCGGCTCAGCAGCTCCGCCGGGTCGTCATTGCCGGCGCGCATGAAGGTGTTGGTCATGCGCGGCATCGGGGCATGGGCATAGGACTGGCGGCGGCCGTTGCCGGTGGGGGCGACGCCCATCAGCCGGGCGTTGAGCCGGTCCTGCATGTATCCGCGCAATATGCCGTTCTCGATCAGCACATTTTCCTGCGTTGGCGTGCCCTCGTCATCGATGCTGAGCGAACCGCGCCGGTCCATGATCGAGCCATCGTCAACCACGGTGACGCCATCGGCGGCGACGCGCTGGCCAATGCGGCCTGAGAACGCGCTGGTGCCCTTGCGGTTGAAATCGCCCTCCAGGCCATGCCCGATCGCCTCGTGCAGGATGATACCGGGCCAGCCGGGGCCGAGCAGCACGGTCATCTCGCCCGCAGGCGCGGCGACGCTTTCCAGATTGGTCAGCGCCTGGGCGAGTGCCTCGTCGATCGCGCGGTTCCAGACCGCGTCCTCGAACATGCTGTCATAGAGATAGCGGCCACCCATGCCGAAACTGCCGACCTCGCGCCGGTCGCCATTCTGCGCGACGATCGACACGTTGAGCCGGACCAGCGGCCGCACATCGGTGGCGACGAAGCCGTCGGCGCGCACCACCTCGACCACCGACCAGCTGCCGACCAGGCTTGCGGTGACCTGTGCGACGCGCGGATCGCGCGCGCGCGCGGCGGCATCGATCTTCTCGAGTAGCGCGATCTTCGCCTCGAACGGGATCGATTCGAGCGGATTGCCATCGGTGTACAAATGCCGGTTGTTCCTGCGCGGCGGCGGCGCGGCCTCGCCCTTGGCCGGGTCGAGCAACTTCAAGGTTTCCGCAGCGCGGCGGATCCCTGCGGCGCTGACATCATTGGCATGCGCAAAGCCGGTCATCTCGCCCGAGACGCCGCGCAGGCCGAAGCCCGAATCGGTCGAATAGTCGGCGGTCTTCAGCCGGCCATCGTCGAAGACGAAGCTCTCGCTCGCCGAATATTGCAGGTAGAGCTCGCCATCGTCGCAGGCTTTCAGCGCATCGCGCGTGATTGCCTGCGCGGTATCGGGGTCGAGCGCATCAGCGCGGTAGAGGAACGAGCGGGGGTCTGTCTGGGTCATCGCAGACATATGCGCGCTCGGGGGGCGTTAGGGAAGGGGTGGGCGCGCAAACCCGTCATTCCCGCGCGCGCGGCGGGTGACGAGGAACGGGCGGCGGCATGACGCGGCTTCACGTGAAACAACCCGCTCAGCCCAAACGAAAAAGGGCGACCTGCGCATGGCAGGCCGCCCTTTTCTTCATCCCCGTGCCCGAAAGCGCGGGAGCAGAAGATTACTTGAGCTCGACGGTACCGCCGGCTGCTTCGATCTTCGCCTTGATGTCTTCGGCTTCAGCCTTGCTGACGCCTTCCTTGATCGCCTTGGGAGCGCTTTCGACCAGGGTCTTGGCTTCGGTCAGGCCCAGGTTGGTGATCGCGCGGACTTCCTTGATGACCTGGATCTTCTTGCCGCCGTCGCCGGTCAGGATGACGTCGAATTCGGTCTGCTCTTCAGCAGCCGGAGCAGCGCCGCCAGCGGCGGGAGCAGCAACAGCCACAGCAGCAGCGGCCGAAACGCCCCATGCTTCTTCCAGGGCCTTCGAGAGTTCAGCGGCTTCCAGAACGGTCAGCTTCGAGAGTTCTTCGACCAGGTTTGCGATATCTGCCATTTTAAGTCTCCAATTCTAAACATGTTGCTTGCCGCAGCCGGTCCAGGCGTGCGGCGGAGGTACAAAAACTTATGCGTCTTCCTTGGCCGCATAGGCGCCGAACACGCGGGCGAGCTGCCCGGCGGGAGCCTGAATGACCTGAACCACCTTGGTGGCCGGGGCATTGACGAGACCAATGATCTTGGCGCGCAGTTCGTCGAGCGAGGGCATCGAGGCAAGCGCCTTCACACCTTCGGCATCGAGGACCACATCGCCCATCGCGCCGCCAACGATCTCGAGCTTCTCGTTATCCTTGGCGAAATTGACCGCGACCTTGGCCGCTGCCACCGGGTCGCCCGAAGTCGCAAGCGCGACGGGGCCGGTGAACAGGTCGGCGATCGAGGCATAAGGCGTGCCCTGAGCGGCAAGCTTGGCCAGCCGGTTCTTGGTCACTTTGTAGCTGGCGCCTTCCGCGCGCATCTTCGTGCGAAGCTCGGTCGACTTGGCAACGGTCAGACCCAGATTACGGGTCACCACCACCACACCGGCTTCACCGAAGGTTGCGTTCAGCGAGGCAACAGCGGCTTCTTTTTCAGCACGATCCATGCCGTTCTCCTTCCACATGAGCGCATCGGCTTATGGACGATCGAAGACCATCCACCGGTGCGCCCGGTTGCTTGTGCAGCGCGAAAAGGGCCGTTGCCGGTCCTGGCCGCTCTGCTCCGTCTGTCCGTGGGGGTGTTTGCCGAGCCGAAGCCCCTGCTGCGCCTGTGCGTCAGAGGGACGAAAATGGCAGCGTCTGTGGTGCGACGAGCGCACGACAGTGAAAAACATGTCCCCGTCTAGGCTGGGAATTAAGCGGGGCAGATCCCCCGCACCAACTGTCTCGGACGGCGATCGGACACGCCTCGCGGCACGTCCGGTCGCGCAGGCCATTAGCAGTGTGGGGCCCAGAGTCAAGCGCCATCGGGTTTTCGGTCCGGCGCAAGCCGCCATCCATGTGGCGCAGATCACTTGTCTATCATTTTAGTTGAGTTATTTTGATGCCATGGTTCGCCGCTCCCCGGACGGACCGACTCGAAACGGAAGGTGCCCCATGACTGCATTCGCTCCGCATACCGACCCCACGATCCTGCTCGTCCCCGGACTCGACAATAGCGGCCCCGCGCATTGGCAGAGCCTGTGGGAGCGCCAGTGGCTGAACTGCCACCGCGTCGACATGGGCAACTGGCACACCCCCAACCGCAACGCCTGGGTCAACCGGCTGAATCTCGCGATCCGTCAGACCGAAGGGCCGATCGTGCTGGTCGCGCATTCGCTGGGCTGCCATGCGGTCGCATGGTGGGCGGCGCTCGAGCGGCCGCACGCGGGCGGCAAGGTGGCAGGCGCGCTGCTCGTCGCCCCTCCGGAAGTCGACAATGCGCCGGCCGATCCGCGTCTCAACAGCTTCGCCCCCTCGGCGCGCGGGGTGCTCCCCTTCCCCAGCCTGTTGGTGAGCAGCCGCGACGACCCGTATATCAGCCCCGACCGCGCCTATCGCCTCGCCAGCTTCTGGGGCGCGGACCATGTCGATGCAGGCCGCGCTGGGCATATCAACGCCGATTCGGACCTAGGCGACTGGCCGTTCGGACAGAGGCTGCTGGCGCGATTGCTCGACGTCGCGGAACTTTCGGGCGAGGCCGGGCACTATCCCCCTGCCCCGCTCCGCCGACTGGCGGCCGACTGGCGGCCCGACCTGACCGAGTGAGGGTCAGGCGCGTTTCACGCTGACCTGCTGCTCGACCAGCTCGACGGTGCCGAAGGCGGTGAGAAACGCCACGTCGAGCGCGTCGCGACCGACGCCGATCTTCACCATGTCGGCGGCGGTCGCCATGCCAGTGGGGTCGACCAGATGCCAGGCGCCGCCCGCGCCGTCCGGATTGGCGAGAAAGACCTCGGCCACCGCATGGAAATCCTGCGGGGTGACATCGGGCGCATAGACGCTGGCGAAGCGCGCGGGGATCGAGCACGCGCGCGCGAGCACGATCATGACGTGCGCATAGTCGCGGCACACCCCGTGGCGCGTGACGAAGCTGTCGAGCGCGGTGGTCGTGGCGTCCGAGCTGCCCGATTGATAGGTGAAATGCTCGGCGATCCAGCCCTGCATCGCCGCGATCCGCGCGCCGCCCGACAGCTCGCCAAACTCGGTATCGACAAAGCTGTGGAACTTGGTCGCCGGGCAATAATGCGAATCGAACAGATATTGCACCGTCTCGCCGGGCAGCTGGTGCAGCGGCATCTGCGGCAGCGTGGCGACATCGGCGAGATCGCGCAGCACCGTCATCCGCGCGCGATAATCGATGCTGAGCCGTCCGCTGGTGCGCAGCCAGATGCGGTCGCCGATCCCGTCGAGCGCGGCCACCCGTACGAAATGGTCGCAATGCGATGCCTGGATATGCGCCGATTCGATCCGCTGTTCGGGGATGGCCGCCGCCTCTACCTGGAGCAGGATGTCGGTGGGAACCTCCATGTCATAGGTCAGCGTGACGTGCAGATCGAGGGTCATGGGGTGCGGCTCCGGCCAGAGAGGGAAGGCGATGGGGGTTGGCTGTCGAAGCCAGACACCAAAAAGGGGCCGAAGGTTCCCCTCCGGCCCCTGAAAGGCTTAGCAGCAGATTGTGACGATCAGCCTGCGTGCACTTCCGACACGTCGACCTTCAGGCCGGGGCCCATTGACGAGCTGACCGAGATCTTGCGCAGATACTTGCCCTTGGAGCCCGAAGGCTTCGCCTTGACGATCGCATCGACGAACGCGTCGAAATTGGCGCGCAGCGCTTCATCCGAGAAGCTCGCCTTGCCGATGCCCGAATGGATGATGCCGGCCTTTTCGACGCGGAATTCCACCTGGCCGCCCTTGGCCGCCTTGACGGCTTCGGCGACGTTCGGGGTCACGGTGCCCAGCTTCGGGTTCGGCATCAGGCCCTTGGGACCCAGCAGCTTGCCGAGACGGCCGACCACACCCATCATGTCGGGGGTGGCGATGATGCGATCATAGTCGATCTTGCCGTTCTGGATTTCTTCCATCAGGTCTTCGGCACCCGCACGCTCGGCCCCGGCAGCCAGAGCCGCTTCGGCCTTGTCACCGCGCGCGAACACGGCGACGCGCACGTCCTTGCCGGTGCCCGAGGGCAGCGACACGACGCCGCGGACCATCTGGTCGGCATGACGCGGGTCGACGCCCAGGTTCAGCGCGACTTCGATGGTCTCGTCGAACTTGGCGCTCGCCAGTTCCTTGATGGTCTTGATGGCTTCATCGACGCCATACAGCTTTTCAGCGTCGAGCTTGGCGGCGAGAGCCTTTGCCTTCTTGGTCACCTTTGCCATGATCTCAGCCCTCCACCACTTCAAGGCCCATCGACGTCGCCGAGCCTTCGATAATCTTCGTTGCCGCTTCAATGTCGTTGGCATTGAGGTCGGCCATCTTCACCTGCGCGATTTCCGCGAGCTGCGAACGCTTGATGGTGCCCGCGCTTTCCTTGCCCGGAAGCTTGGAACCGCTCTTGAGGTTCGCTGCCTTCTTGATCAGGTAGCTCGCCGGCGGCGTCTTGGTCACGAAGGTGAAGCTGCGGTCGCCGTACACGGTGATGACGGTCGGCAGCGGGGTGCCCTTTTCCATGTCCTGCGTGGCAGCGTTGAACTGCTTGCAGAATTCCATGATGTTGACGCCGCGCTGACCCAGGGCAGGGCCGATCGGCGGCGAGGGGTTGGCGGCACCAGCGGCCACCTGCAGCTTGATATAGCCTTCAATCTTCTTTGCCATGATGGCACTCCTTCATTCTGTCAGGCGAAAGGCAGGTGCCCGTCGCCCTCAAATTAAGCGGTCAAGCGATCCACCCGAAGGGTGCATCTCCCGCACGGTGCATCCTCTCTCCTTCAGGGGAGAGGATACGGAGCGTTACCGGCTTGCCGGTTACGCGGAGTTGAGAGGGGATGCGTCCGGATCGAACGCCTGAGCCCCGCTCCCACTGCGACTAGGCAGCAAGCTGCCAAGTCTCGTTGCCCTCTCCCCTGAAGGGGTGAGGGCAAAATTCCATGTGGGTCGCATCGCGAACCGGAAAACCGGTTCCCACTTTTCCTGCGATGCTCCCTTATTTCGCCAGCTCGACATGCTCGAAATCGAGATCGACCGGCGTTGCGCGGCCGAAGATCGAGACCGAGACCTTGACGCGGGCCTTGTCGAAATCGAGTTCCTCGACGATGCCGTTGAAGCTGGCGAACGGTCCTTCGAGCACCTTGACCGAATCGCCGATCTCGTAATCGACATCGATGCGGGCGCGCGGCGCGTTGGCGGCTTCTTCCTTGGTGTTCAGGATGCGCGCGGCCTCGGCATCGCTGATCGCTTGGGGCTTGCCGTTGGGGCCGAGAAAACCGGTGACCTTGGGCGTGTTCTTGACGACGTGATAGACATCGTCGGTCATCTTGAGCTTGGCCAGCACATAGCCGGGGAAGAACTTGCGCTCGGTCTGCACCTTCTTGCCGCGGCGCACTTCGGTCACGGTCTCGGTCGGCACCTCGACCTGCTCGACCAGCGCCGACAGGCCCATGCGCTCGGCATCGGCGAGAATCGCGTCGCGGACCTTGTTCTCAAAGCCAGAATAAGCGTGAATGATGTACCAGCGCGACATTCAACTCTCTTTCAAAACAGCGGACTGGCGATCAGGCCAGGGTGAGCAGCCACTTGACGATGGCGCCGAAGATCGAATCGACGGTCAGGAAGAAGATCGCCAGGATGGTCATCAGGATGAACACCATGATCGAGGTGGTCACCGTTTCCTGGCGGCTCGGCCAGACGACCTTCGAGGCTTCGGTGCGCACCTGTCGCACGAACTCGCCGGGGCTGGTCTTCTTTCCTTCGCTGGCCATGGCCTTCACTTTCCTTGCTCCGATGGGCGGGCATATCCGCTTCGGCAGACACATCGCCGCCAGCCTTGCCCGGCTGAAACGCGATATATGCACCCTGTCGGAGAAAGACAGCCCCATAGCCGCGCAAATCCGCAGAAGCAAGGGGATTCAATGGAAGGGGATGCCCCGCTTGGGGGAGGCACTGATCGCCGCTGGCAGGAGTGGAGGGACTCGAACCCCCGGCATTCGGTTTTGGAGACCGACGCTCTACCAGCTGAGCTACACTCCTTCGCGGGCAGGCGACGCCCTTAGCGGGTGCAACCGCACTGTGCAAGCGCTGCTGCACCGATCGGGCGGCCTGAAATGAAAATCGGGGCGATCGCTGCCCCGATGGAGACGCTTGAAAGCGCGATCCAAGGGGGGCGATCACCCCGTTTTTCATAGCGGCATCGCACGGAGTCCGAAGACCCCGGCGACCAGACGCATCAGCGCTTCGAGAACTGGAAGCTCTTGCGCGCCTTGGCCTTGCCGTACTTCTTGCGCTCGACGGTGCGGCTGTCGCGGGTCAGGAAGCCTGCCTGCTTGACCGTGCTGCGCAGCGCCGGTTCGTACTTGGTCAGCGCCTGGCTGATGCCGTGCTTGACCGCGCCAGCCTGGCCCGAAAGACCGCCGCCCTTGACGGTGCAGATCACGTCATACTGATCCTTGCGGTCGGTGATGTCGAACACCTGGTTGATCACGAGACGCAGCGTCGGGCGGGCGAAATACACGGCCTGATCGCGCTTGTTCACGATGATCTTGCCGGTGCCGGGCTTCAGCCACACGCGGGCCACGGCGTCCTTGCGGCGACCGGTGGCATAGGCGCGGCCCTGCTTGTCGAGCTCCTGCTCGCGCAGCGGGGCGTTCGAAACCTTGGCGACGGGCGCGTCGGTGGTTTCGATGTCGGCGGCGATGTCCTTGATGTCGGACAGGGATTGCACGGTATCAGACATTATGCACCCACCTTGTTCTTGCGGTTGAGCGAGGCCACGTCGAGCACTTCGGGCTGCTGGCCGGCATGCGGATGTTCGGTTCCGGTGAAGAGGTGCAGGTTGCGCATCTGCTGGCGACCCAGCGGACCACGGGGAACCATGCGCTCCACCGCCTTTTCAAGCACACGCTCGGGGAAGCGGCCGTCCAGCACCTTGGCGGCGGTCACTTCCTTGATGCCACCGATATAGCCGGTGTGCTTGTAATAGACCTTGTCGCTGCGCTTGTTGCCGGTCAGCTGGACCTTGCCGGCGTTGATGACGATGACATGGTCACCGCAATCGACATGCGGGGTGTAGCTCGGCTTGTGCTTGCCGCGCAGGATGTTGGCGATGATCACCGCGACGCGGCCGACCACCAGTCCATCGGCATCGATAATATGCCATTTCTTTTCCACCTCAGCCGGCTTGATCGACTTGGTGGTCTTGAGCAAAGCCTTCATGGCCTTCAACCTTCCAAAACGTCCTCCGCTGCGGTTCTCGATCGGATGGATCGTGAAGTGCGACCGGCTGACAGATTTCCGTGACACGACAGGCCGCTGGTCAGCAGGCCTGAACGAAGCGCGGCTAATGACGATCAGGTCCCGATTCGTCAAGCATTTTGGGGGTTTTGGCGTAGGGTATCATGATACCATCGGCTTTCCGACCCCAGAGGAGTCCGGGAAAAGCCTCGATTCGCACCATCCGAAGGAGCCGTCGCCCGGCGCGGCTCAATCGATCGCCAAGGTCTGGCCAAGCACCCAGGCGCGAAAGCTGGGCGGACAATATTCGACCGGCAGCACCAGCACTGCCGGCTCGTCATAGCTGTGCAGATGCACGATCCGGGCGACCAGCGCCTTGGACTGGGGCAGCGCGGTCTTGAACAGCACCGGCACCTCGGCCTGTTCGGTCAGCTCACCATTCCAGTGATAGATCGACTGGACCGTCCCCAGCACATTGGCGCAGGCGGCAAGCTGTTCGCGCACCACGGTGCGTGCGATCGTCTGCGCCTCCTCCTTGTCGGCAAAGGGGCAGTAGACCAGCCGGATCGCGCTGGAGTCGATCATCGAATCGCCGATCATGCCGGGCGCGTCGCACCCTGACGGCCCAGGCTGTGCGCACCCCAGGCGACGGTGCCGACCAGGATCGCGCCCACCGCCTGGTGCAGCACGGCCAGGTGCAGATCGACGCTGCTCATCACCGTGGCGATGCCGAGCAGCACCTGCACGCCGAACGCGCTGTGGATCGCGACCGAGGCAGGCCGATCGGCCTTGCGCACCGCACGCGCCATCACGACCAGCGCAGCGACCGCGACAAAGGCCCACCAGCGGTGCAGGAAATGCAGCAGGAACGGGTCATGGGTCAGCGCATGCAATATCCCCTGCGACCAGTCGATATCGACGGGAACGAAGCTGCCGTTCATCAGCGGCCAGCTCTTGGCGGCATAGCCCGCGTTGAGCCCGGCGACCCAGGCGCCGAGCAGCAGCTGCACGAAGAGGACCAGGATCGTCACCAGCGCCAGCCCGGTCATGCGCGCCGGCCGCGCTTCAGGATCGCGCGCGAGCACCTGCAGGTCGCGCGCGGTCCAGATCAGCCCGGCCATGATGAACAGCGCGTTGAGCAGGTGCACCGCGAGCCGGAAATGGCTGACATCGGTACGCTCGGTCAGCCCGGAGGCGACCATCCACCAGCCGATCGCCCCCTGCAGACCGCCCAGCGCGAACAGCGCGAACAGCCGCCAGCCATAGCCCTGCGGAATCGCGCGGCGGACGGCGAACCAGGCGAAGGGCAGGGCGAAGGCGACTCCGACGAGCCGCCCGAGCAGCCGGTGGACATATTCCCAGAAATAGATGGTCTTGAACTCGGCCAGCGACATGCCGGCATTGACCTCGATATATTCGGGGATGCGCTTGTATTTCTCGAACTCGGCGACCCAGGCCGCCTCGGACAGCGGCGGCAGGGTACCGGTGACCACATTCCATTCGGTGATCGACAGGCCCGATTCGGTCAGCCGGGTGATCCCGCCCACGACCACCATGCAGAAGACCAGCAGGGCGACACCGTAGAGCCAGATGGCGATGGCATTGGGCGTGCTGCGGTCGGGCGACAGCGGCGTGGCGATCCGGGGGTGCGACAGGCTGGTCATGATGCACGCATTTCGGACGGCGATGCCCCGCTTGCAAGGGGTTTTTCGGCACGGCTCATCGCGTCGTGGCGAGATTGTTGGTAAAGCCGGATTGCGCAATGATATCATATCACCTATGTGCAGGCCATGTTGTCTCGTATCACCCGGTCCGGCCAGCTCGATTCGGCCGCGATTGCGCTGTCTGCGCTGTGCATGGTGCATTGCGCGGCAGGCCTGTGGCTGGTGGCGGGATTCGCCTCGATGGGCGGCATCTTCCTCTCTCCCTGGGTGCACGAGATCGGCTTTGCTCTGGCAGCGATCATGGCGGCGCTGGCGCTGGGCCATGGCGTCCGGCTGCACGGGGCCTGGACACCGCTCGCCATCGGTTCGACCGGCATTGCCGCGATGCTCGCCGCGATGACCGTGCCGCATGGCGGTTCATGGGAATATGCGCTGACGCTCACCGGCGTCGCGCTGCTCAGCATTGCACATCTGCTGAACTATCGCGCCGCGCGTCAGCACTGAACGCAATCACGATTGCCAATATTGGGGCTTGCCCTAGCCCCTTGATCCGCGCCAAGAGTCGCGCCCTATGACCAGCACCTCCACCGAAACCGCCCAGATCAGCATCTATATCAACGGCGAGCCGCGCCGCGTTGCCGCCGGCCAGAGCATCGCCGCGCTCGTCGGCACGCTGGGGCTCGATGCCGCCAAGGTCGCGGTCGAGCGCAATCTGGAGATTGTGCCGCGCTCGACGCTCGGCGATGTCACCGTGCAGGATGGCGACCGGCTGGAGATCGTGCATTTCGTCGGCGGCGGCGATCATCAGGCGGCTGTTGCCGATGACAGCTGGACCGTCGCGGGTCACACCTTCCGCTCGCGGCTCATCGTCGGCACCGGCAAGTACAAGGATTTCGCGCAGAACGCCGCTGCGGTTGAGGCGTCAGGAGCCGAGATCGTCACCGTCGCGGTGCGCCGCGTCAACGTGTCGGATCCGGGCGCACCGATGCTGACCGACTTTATCGACCCGAAGAAGATCACCTATCTGCCCAACACCGCCGGCTGTTTCACCGGCGAGGAGGCTATCCGAACGCTGCGCCTGGCGCGCGAGGCAGGCGGTTGGGATCTGGTCAAGCTCGAGGTTCTGGGCGAGGCGAAGACGCTTTATCCCGACATGCACGAGACGCTGCGCGCGACCGAGATCCTGGCCAAGGAAGGCTTCAAGCCGATGGTCTATTGCGTTGACGATCCCATTGGCGCGAAACGGCTGGAAGATGCCGGCGCGGTCGCGATCATGCCGCTCGGCGCGCCGATCGGATCGGGGCTGGGCATCCAGAACCGGGTCACCATCCGGCTGATCGTCGAGAACGCCAAGGTGCCCGTCCTGGTCGATGCTGGCGTCGGCACCGCGTCCGATGCCGCGATCGCGATGGAACTGGGCTGCGATGGCGTGCTGATGAACACCGCGATCGCCGAAGCGAAGGACCCGATCCGCATGGCGCGCGCGATGAAGCTGGCGGTCGAAGCCGGCCGGGAGGCCTATCTTGCCGGCCGCATGGGCACGCGCAAATACGCCGATCCCTCCAGCCCTCTCGCCGGGCTGATCTGACCGGGTTCCACGTGGAACCCCGCGCGGAGAATCCGGAGGAATCGCTCGCGAAATCCCGTATTGGATGACGGCCCCCAGCTTTCCGTAGCGGAAGAATGACCGTTTCTTGCCGATTCGGTGACGCTTTCTTTGCATATGTTACATTGGTCGATGCGGCTGTGTCGTTCGTCGACAGCTGTAGTCGTTGAGCGACATCTGCTGCGCCCTTGTCGAGCGCGGCGCGCGCGTCGGCGCGCCCTGCCCTATCCAGATGATGTCGCCGATGCTCCATAGCTCCCCAGGCCGGACATCGGCGGCAAACAACAACAAGGCCGGTCCTGAAGGGACCCTTACCCCAGGACCGGCCACATCGTTCAGTGAGCTTGCCCCAGAAAGGACCCCCCCATGTTCGCCCGTGCTCTTGCCCCCATTGCCACCCGCACACTCGCCGCTGCTGCCGCTTCGGCCATCGTGTTTTCCGCCGCCGTCCAGGCCAAGCCGGTCGTGACCGAGCAGGTCAGCGGCAACCGCGTCGTTCGCAGCATCGAAGTGCCGTTCGTCGATCTCGACCTCACCACGCCCGAGGGCGCAGCGACGCTCGAGCACCGGCTGCGTGCCGCCACCACCCAGGTCTGCGGCAGCCTGCCGCGCGGCCCGCTGCGTGAAGTGAGCGATTACAAGAATTGCGTCCGCGAAACCGAAGAGAGCGGCCAGCGCGCTATGGTCACGCTGATCGCCCGCGCCGAAGCCGGCGAGACCTTCAAGCCCGGCGAACGCATCGCCGTCGGCAGCTGACGCGCCAAGCCTTTACCACACCCTTGGTAGAAACCCGACTGGACCGGTAGCCCCCAAGCTGCCGGTCCTTTCTTCATGCGCTTTCCCTACGCGCAAAAAGGTCGAGGCGGACGCTAGAGGAGCGCCCGCCTCAGTCCTTTGCGACCCAAAGGACTAGCTCTGAAGCTGTCGTGGCTGGCCCTGAGGCCAGGCGATCAGCGATAGAAGACGTGATTGTCGACCGCGGCGAGGCGCTGCATGCGCCAGCCCGGCGAGACATGACGCGCATGGAAGAACAGCGCGCCTTCGACCGGGCTGTCCCAGCTGTCCTTCATCGCGATCTGCGCGATGGCGACGGCTTCCTTCCAGTCCTGGCTGGCGGTGGGAATGGCGGGCATGCGGCCGCCGCGAACGAACGAGAACTGGCTGGGCTGATAGACCACGCCGCACAGGCTGCTGGCGAAGCGGCCCGAATCGCGGCGCGCGATCACCACCTTGGCGACGGCGAGCTGGCCGTTGAGGGTCTCGCCCTTGGATTCGAAATAGACGGCACCCGCGAGACAACGGGTTTCCTCGTCGATTTCGGCGGGCATGTCGGACATCGACACGAGCTGCGCCAGGCTTTCAGCCTTGAGCGGCGGCTGGGCGGTCTGGGTGTCGATCTGCTGGGGAGCGGTTTCGGCCGAGGCAGCACCGGCTACGACAGCGGCTTCATCAGCGCTGGAGGCGGTGGTTTCGCTCGTCTGGGCGGGAACCGGCTGGATCATGTCGGCAATCAGCGGCGATGCAAGGGCGGCTGACGCGTCGGTGAGAGAGAAGGTGACAATCGAATAAACTGTCATGGCGGCCATGCTGGCGACCTTGAGGATCTTACTCATTACAAACTTTGACTGTGCGGTGGATCACCACGGCCGGAACTGGGATCAGGCATGAAAGCCCGGCCGGTTCCGGAAGGGAAACCCCCCGTCTGCGTGCTAGCCCTGTTCTTCTCTGGCCTTGAAAAGCCGGGGAACCATATGAGCCGCCTGCGCGTTGATCGGTGCAGCGGCCCCTCTAGCAGCCGGGATAATGAGTCAACTCGTCTGACCCATTATCGCGTTGAACTGTGCGCGGCTGGCGACATCCAGTTCGATAATCCACAAGTCCGCATCGCGAAGACGGCGTCGCTCGACATATTCGTCCATGCTGCCCTGGCGCGCCAGCGAGCCGGAATCGTCGCTCCACACCTCCTGCCACTCCGCCTGGCCATCGAGCCCGCGGAACAGTTCGAACAGCGCATTGTCCTGTCCGCGAACCGTCCGCGCGATAAGGATCGCGCCCGATACCGGGTCCCCTTTGGCGATGATCGTGGCAAAGCCGCCTGATGCAGCGGTGAGCCGCTTGAGCGCCTCGATCCGTACATGCGTCGCCAGCCGAGGCTCGATCACGGGCTGTCCGCGATCGGCGGCTTGTAGCCTTCCAGCCCCGACAGCGCGATGTGCGAGCGCATGAACGTGCCCGTGCCGCGCGCGATCTCCTCGCCATGGCTGTCCACCAGCCGGGATTCGCCCACCCAGACGCGCCGGCGGCCGCTTACCCAATGGCCCTCGGCATAGACCGGCCCCGCGCGCACCGGCGCGGTGAAATGCAGGTTGAACGCCGTGGTGAGCAGGAATCGGTCGGTGACCAGCGCGTTGCACGCATAGAAGGCGGCATCGTCGAGCATCTTGAAATACAAGGTGCCATGCGCCGCACCGGCCGCATGGAAATGTTCAGGTGTCACATCGAAATCGATCCGCGCCTTGCCCGCTGCCGTGATCGTCAGCCGGGAAGGGAACAGCCGATTGATCGCGGCAGCGGCATAAAGGCGTTCGAGCGCGCGGAAATGCGCCTCTTCACCCGGCCCTGTCGCCCGGTCAGGCAGCGTCACGATCCAGCTCGGCGGTGACCAGCGCATAGATCGCATCAGGGTCATCCGCGCCCTTGATCTTGGCGAGCGTCTTTTCGTCGCGCGTCAGCCGCGAGATATGCGCAAGCGCCTGAAGGTGCATCGCACCCGTGGCCACCGGCGAGAGCAGCGCAATCACCAGATCAACCGGAAGATTGTCGATCGAACCGAACTCGATCGGCTTGCCCAGCCGCAGCACCACCGCCACCGAATGGTCCAGCCCGTCCATCTTGCCATGCGGGATGGCGACGCGGCGCCCGAAGCCGGTCGAACCGAGCTGCTCGCGCTCGAGCAGGCAGCCAAGCACCTTGTCTGGATCGAGCCCGTAGCAATGACCGAACTGTTCGGCGGCCAGCTCAAGCGCCTGGTGCTTGTCCGCGACGCGCGCCGAGATCAGCACCGCCTGCTTATGGAGTTCGAACCATGCCATGACAGTCAAAATTCTCGATTCTGTCGCGCCGCCCCCGATCGTTGCCGAGGCGGCGCGCACGAATGTTCAAAGGATCACCGTCGGCCCTGCCGGGAGGGGGTTGCCTCATCCCGCCGACGCATTGCTGCCGCGCCCATGCACCATATCGCCCGAAAAACCAAGCCATGCGATGCACGGGCGCACAACGCGCCGAAAATATTCAGACGCGCGGTTCGACCCAGCCGATCGAACCATCGGGGCGGCGATAGACCATGTTGTGCCGCCCGGTGCCGGTATTCTTGAAGAACAGCGCATTGGTGTTGCGCAGGTCGAGCATCATCACCGCGTCGGATACGGTGGCGGTGGGCACGTCGACGCGGGTTTCGGCGATCACGACCGGGGCATCGCCCACGACCTCCTCTTCCTCATTGCCGCTGTCGAACACGACATAGGCGGCTTCTTCCTCGCGCGCGGCATGCTGGAACTGTTCATGGCGGCCCTTGAGGCGGCCCATATAGCGGCGCAGCTGCTTCTCGATCTTGTCCGCAGCGCCGTCGAAGCCGACATGCGCATCCTGCGCCAGGCCATGGCCCTTGAGGATCAGGCCCTGCATCACATGCGTGACGATATCGCACTGGAACTGGTCGTGAGGCCCTCGGCTGAAGGTGACCTGGCTGGATATCGCCTTGGAAAAATACTTTTCGACAATCGCATTGAGTCGGTCCGCGACGTGCACCTTGAGCGCTTCGCCAGTATCGACCTGATGACCAGAAATACGAATGTCCATGATATTCTCCATTTTTTGGGGCCAGCCGCAGGATCACTGCCGCGACGGGCCGGATCGATATATCCTTGGCGTCCAACGCTAAGGATCGGGTGACGATTCGGGTAAAGACCTCCTTTCCGGAATGATTTTCAGTACAAAGGTTAGCGTGTCGACAGCCAGAGCGGCTGCTTGATCTTGCCCAGGAACTCGGCATGCGCGGCCAGCTCTTCCTCGCTGGCGGCAAACGGGCGCGGCAGGCGGTGCGGACGCTGGACACTGGGAATGAGGCGAGGCCGTGCACCGGGGACGATGACGGTTTCCGCGCTGTCGTCGGCGAGACCGAGCCCGATCTGGCGACCCCCGGTCAGCTCGATATAGACCTGCGCCAGCAGCTCGGCATCGAGCAGCGCGCCGTGCAGCACGCGGTGGCTGCGGTCGACGCCGAAGCGCTTGCACAATGCATCGAGGCTGGCGGGCGATCCGGGAAACTTGGCGCGCGCCATCGCGACGGTGTCGATCACCCGGCTCATCGCAATGGCGGGCTTGCCGACCATGGCCAGTTCCGCATTCAGAAAGCGCATGTCGAACCCGGCATTGTGCGCGACCAGGGTCGCATCGCCGAGAAACTCGAGCAGATCCTCGACGCCTGCGCCGAACAGCGGCTTGTCGGCGAGAAACGCATCGCCCAGGCCATGCACCTTCTCGGCTTCGGGCGGCATCGGGATTTCGGGATTGAAATAGGCGTGGAAGGTGCGGCCCGTCAGGCTGCGACCGACCATCTCGATACACCCGATTTCCACCATCCTGTGTCCTTCATCAGGGGACAGGCCGGTGGTTTCGGTATCGAAAATGATCTCTCTCATTTCCGATACTATTGGACCGATTTGCTCATCGTGCAAGGGCCGAACGTAAATTCTGAAGCAGCCTGCGCACCGCCTGTCGCGTCGCCAATTTGGTGCCGCCGGTGGGGATCACCCAATCGGCATGCGCGCGCTTGTGGTGATCAGCCATCTGCAGGTGACGGATATGGCGCAGGCGTGCCGCGGTCATGCCCGGGCGGGCGAGCACGCGCTTGCGCTGCTGCCACAGCGCCGCGGAGACGACCACGATACCATCGACATTCTGGGTGCCGCCCTTCTCGAACAGCAGCGGGATATCGAACACGATGATCCGGCGCGACCGGTGGGCGCGGACGAATGCCGCGCGCGACCGCGCCACCGCCGGATGCACGATATGCTCCAGCCTCTTCAGCGCCGCTGGATTGCCGAACACCGCCGCACCCAGCTTCGCCCGGTCGACGCCTTGCGGCCCGGTGGTGCCGGGAAATGCCGCCTCGATCGCGGGCAGCAGCGCGCCGCCCGGTCCCTGCAGCACATGCACCTCGGCATCGGCATCGAACACCGGCACGCCCTCGGCGCGCAGCATCTTCGCCACCGCCGATTTGCCCATGCCGATCGATCCGGTCAGCCCCAGCACCATCGGACGGTGACGGTGGTGCGGCGGCAGGCGCTTGATCGGCGACATCATGCCAGCAGCAATGCCCGGAGCTCATCGTCGCGGTTCCGCGGAGGAGCGGCACCGAAGAAGATCTCGAAGGCGAGCGCCGCCTGGCCGATCAGCATCTCGAGCCCGTCAACCGTCTCGAGCCCGCGCGCGCGCGCCGCCTTGAGCAGCCCGGTTTCGAGCGGATTGTAGACGATGTCATAGACCAAGGCGCTTTCGGGCAGCGGCGACAGGTCGAGAACGAGCGGGTCGAAGCCCTTCATGCCCAAGGGACTCGTGTTGACCAGCAGATCGACCTCGCCCAGCGGATCGTCCATGCCGCGCACCTGGCCCTTGAGGGCGAAGCTCGCGAGCAATCCCATCGCCTTGAGCGGGTTGCGCGCATGGATGGTGACGCTGGCGACCTCCATCCGCGCAAGCGCGAACAGCACCGCGCGCGAGGCCCCGCCTGCGCCGATCACCGCGACGTCCGCGCCGGTAAAGTCGCTCTGCCCGAGCGGCGCGTAGAACCCGCCCGCATCGGTATTGGTGCCGAACAGCGCGCCCTGTTCATCGCGCGCGATCGTGTTCATCGCGCCAATGCTGCTGCGGACATCGCCCGGATCGGCGACATGCTCGATCACCGCGATCTTGTGCGGAATGGTGACATTGCACCCGCGCCAGAGCGGATCCTCACGGCGATTGGCGATATAATCCGCCAGCGCGTCGGGCGTGACATGACAGGCACGATAGTCCGCGTCCATGCCCAGCGCCTTGAGCCAGAAGCCATGGATCAGCGGCGATTTGCTGTGCGCGATCGGGTCGCCGATCACCTCGGCATAGGGCTTGCCAGATTGTGTCACCGGGTCTGCTCAGCTCGGCATCAATTCGCGCTGGCGCAGGAAGCCGAGTAGCGGCAGCAGCGGCATTCCTTGCACCGTGAACACATCGCCCTCGATATGGCTGAAAAGCTGGGCTCCGGCGCCCTCGATCTCGTAGCAACCCACCGTATATCCGATGGTTTCCCAGTGCTTTTCCACATAATCACGCACAAAGGCGGTGCCCAGCGGACGCACGTGCATCACCGCCTTGTCGACATGCCGCCAGATCGGGCGACCGCCCTCGACGATGACGGCGGCGCTCCACAATTTGTGCGGCTTGCCCGACAGCGATTCGAGCTGACGGATCGCATCGTCGGGCGTTTGCGGCTTGCTCAGCATCTCGCCTTCGCTGGTTTCCAGGATCTGGTCGGAGCCGAGCACCATCGCCTCGGGCCGCCGCGTGCCGACCCGCATCGCCTTCGCCTCGGCGAGCGCATCGGCAATATCGCGCGGGGATGTGCCCTCGGCATGGAGCGACGCGCGGATCGACGATTCGTCGATATGCGCGGCCACGACCGAGAAGGGCACATCGGCAGCATCGAGCATGGCCCGGCGTGCGGTGCTCTGCGATGCGAGTATCAGCATTTCCATCGTCCTTATGCCCGGTGCAATTAGGCTTTATCCACTGGCTCGTTCGTCTGCCGCCTGTTCTCGCGCGCGGCTTCGCGCTCGTTGAACAGGTTGATGATCGCCGCCGCCGATTCCTCGATCGACCGGCGCGTCACGTCGATCACCGGCCAACCATTATCCGCAAACATCCGCCTGGCAAAGGCCAGCTCGGCCTTCACCTTCTCGTCATTCACATAATCGGTTTCGGGGGCCTGGTTCAAGGACAACAGCCGGTTGCGGCGCACCGCGATCAGCCGTTCGGGATTGGTCGTCAGCCCCACCACGAGCGGATGCCTGAGCGTGAACAGCGCGGAAGGCGGCGGGGATTCGATCACGATCGGGATGTTCGCGGTCTTGTAGCCGCGATTGGCGAGATAGATCGAGGTCGGCGTCTTGGACGAGCGCGAGACGCCGGCAAGCACGATGTCCGCGGCTTCCCAATTCTCCCAATTCTGCCCGTCGTCATGCGCGATCGTGAACTGGATCGCTTCCACGCGTGCGAAATAGGCCGCATCCAGAACATGCTGTCGGCCTGGCCGCGCCTTTGCCGCCTGGCCAAGCAGATTGGACAAGGCATCGCTCACCGCATCGAGCGCGGGCACCATCGGCAGCCCGAGCACGCGGCAGCGCCGCTCGAGCTTGGCGCGGATATCGGGATTGACCAAGGTGAACAGCACGAGCCCCGGATTGGCCGCGACCTCGTCCAGAATCCGGTCGAGATGCGTTTCGGAGCGCACCATCGGCCAGAAATGCTTGATGACCTCGACCGCATCGAACTGCGCCAGCGCCGCCTTGGCGATATTCTCCAGGGTCTCGCCCGTGGAATCCGACAGCAGATGCAGGTGAATGCGGCTCATGGCCATGGTCTGTGGGCAGCGCGGGGATAAATCAAGGCATGATATTGTGGGCAAAACCGGGGATGGTTTTGCTCCCCCCTGACCGGAGATTCCTCACAGGGCTTGTCCACAAGGGAAAGCTTTACCCACAGGCTGTTGATAGTGGGCACAAATTTGCCGACTCGTCAGGCAGCTGCGATTTGGCGACTGTCAATCTGTCGATACATAGGGCAAGAAAGCGTCATGCCGGTTTTCCAGCGGCCTTCTTCAACAGAATCCCTATATAAAGGATATAAGAATTAAGATGGGTGGGGACACAACTCTGACGACGGCGCGCAAGGCGCCCTTGCTCGATTGCCTGAACGGACATGTGGCCGAGGTGCCGCCGATGTGGATGATGCGCCAGGCCGGGCGCTACCTTCCGGAATATCGCGCGCTGCGTGCGGAAAAGGGCGGCTTTCTCGAGCTGGTCTATGACAGCCCTGCCGCTGCCGAGATCACGCTGCAGCCGCTGCGCCGGTTCGCGCTCGATGCCGCGATCCTGTTTTCCGACATCCTGATCGTGCCCTATGCGATGGGCCAGGATCTGAAATTCCTGGTGGGCGAGGGGCCACATCTGTCGCCCCGGTTGCTCGATCATGCGCTGGAGAGCCTGCAGCCGGTCCCTGAGCGCCTTGAGGCGATCTACGAGACCGTGCGTCTGGTGAAGGCCGAGCTTGCGCCTGAAAAGACGTTTCTGGGCTTTGCAGGGTCGGCCTGGACCGTTGCGACCTATATGGTCAACGGCGAGGGCAGCAAGGACCAGCACGCAACACGCGAATATGCCTATCGCGATCCCGCCGGCTTCCAGGCGCTCATCGACGGGATCGTCGATCTCACCATTGAATATCTGATCGGCCAGATCGATGCCGGCGTCGATGCTGTCCAGATTTTCGACAGCTGGTCGGGTTCGCTTGCCCCGGCGCAGTTCGAACGCTGGGTGATCGCCCCCAATGCGCGTATCGCCGCCGCCATCCACGAGGCGCGGCCCGGCGTGCCGGTGATCGGTTTCCCCAAGGGCGCGGGCGAAAAGCTTGCCGCCTATGCACGCGAAACCGGCGTCGATGCGCTGGGGCTCGACGAGACGATCGATCCGGTCTGGGCTGCCGCCAACATCCCCGCGCATTTGCCCGTCCAGGGCAATCTCGATCCGCTGGCGCTGCTGGCGGGCGGCGAGCAGATGGAAAATGCGGTCCGCCATATCCTGCGCACGTTCGAGGGGCGGCCGCATATTTTCAACCTCGGCCATGGCATATTGCAGCAGACCCCCATTGAACACGTGCATGCACTGCTTACACTGGTGAAGCAGGGCGTATGACCGCCCTGCCGGATCCACGGCAGAACCCATGAACGAGCTTCTTCTGACAATGGATTATGTTCTCTCCATGCTCTATCTCTGGCTGAAAGCGGCGCACCTCATTTTCGTCATCTTCTGGATGGCCGGCCTGTTCATGATGCCGCGCTTTCTGGTCTACCATCAGGAGGCCGAGCATGGCTCGGAAGAGGCGACGCGCTGGATCGACCGTGAGAACAAGCTGCGAAAGATCATCCTCAACCCTTCGCTGATCATCGTCTGGGTGCTGGGGCTGGTGCTGGCGAGCCAGGGCAACTGGTGGACCGCCGGCTGGCTGCACGCCAAGCTGCTCTTCGTGCTGCTCTTGAGCGGCTATCACGGCTGGATGATCGGCTATTCGAAGAAGCTGGCGCGCGGCGAGCGCAAGCTCACCGGCAAGCAGCTACGGCTGATCAACGAGGTTCCCGGCATCGCTGCGGCGGTGATCGTGATCCTGGTGATCGTGAAGCCGTTCTGAGGGCTGTCTGCGGCCAAACCTCGCGGTTGCGCGTGCGACGATAACCTGTCCCGCTCGGTCTGACCCCGTCGAAGGCTACGCGCCGAGAGCTGCTTCAATTCATCGTCATTCCCGCGGAAGCGGGAATCCCGCTATGCGATCTGCACTTTCGCTGCAAGCCGGACCCCCGCCTTAGCGGGGTTGACGAGTTTATGGTTTGGACCACGAGCGCCGGGCCTTCGACAGGCTCAGGCTGAGCGGAGGTGGCAGCAGCGGGATGCGGACTGGCCGTCATCGCCTCATCGCAGGCCGGATTGACTTTTGCGCAGTCCCCGCTTATCTCCGCTCCCGTCCCGTCCGGGACCTTCGACGACCCGCTTCACCATTGACCGGATTACCGGTTGGGCGTCCCGCATCTCTTTCCAGACTGCCGCGTTTCCATTTTTGGCGGCACCCTTCCCACGGAATCCTGCACCTCATGCACCTTAAAGAACTCAAGCAGAAAACCCCCGCTGAACTCGTCACCATGGCCGAAGAGCTGGGCGTCGAGGGCGCATCGACGCTCCGCCGCCAGGACCTGATGTTCGCGATCCTCAAGGAACTCGCCGAAGACGGCGAGCAGATCATGGGTCTGGGCACCATCGAGGTGCTGTCCGACGGTTTCGGGTTCCTGCGCAGCCCCGAGGCGAACTATCTCGCCGGGCCCGACGACATCTACGTCTCGCCGAACCAGGTGCGCCGCTTCGGCCTGCGCACCGGTGACACGGTGGAAGGCGAAATCCGCGCACCGCGCGACGGCGAGCGCTATTTTGCCCTGACCAAACTGACCGCGGTGAATTTCGACGATCCCGATGTCGTGCGCCACCGCGTCAATTTCGACAACCTGACCCCGCTCTATCCGAACGAGAAGCTGCGGCTCGACACGCTCGACCCGACGGTCAAGGACAAGTCGGCGCGGGTCATCGACATCGTCTCGCCGCAGGGCAAGGGCCAGCGCGCGCTGATCGTCGCGCCGCCGCGCGTCGGCAAGACCGTGCTGCTGCAGAACATCGCCAAGGCGATCACCGACAACCATCCCGAAGTCTTCCTGATCGTGCTGCTGATCGACGAGCGCCCGGAAGAAGTCACCGACATGCAGCGCAGCGTGAAGGGCGAGGTCATCAGCTCGACCTTCGACGAGCCTGCACAGCGCCACGTCCAGGTCGCCGAAATGGTGATCGAGAAGGCCAAGCGTCTGGTCGAGCACAAGAAGGATGTCGTCATCCTGCTCGACTCGATCACCCGTCTGGGCCGTGCCTACAACACCGTCGTCCCCTCGTCGGGCAAGGTGCTGACCGGCGGTGTTGATGCCAACGCCTTGCAGCGTCCCAAGCGCTTCTTCGGTGCCGCGCGCAACATCGAGGAAGGCGGTTCGCTCTCGATCATCGCCACCGCGCTGATCGATACCGGCAGCCGCATGGATGAGGTCATCTTCGAAGAGTTCAAGGGCACCGGCAACAGCGAAATCGTGCTGGATCGCAAGGTGGCCGACAAGCGTATCTTCCCCGCGCTCGATGTCGGAAAGTCCGGCACGCGCAAGGAGGAACTGCTGGTGGAGAAGGACATCCTTTCCAAGATGTGGGTGCTGCGCCGCATCCTCATGCAGATGGGCACCGTCGACGCGATGGAGTTCCTGCTCGACAAGATGAAGGATTCGAAGACCAACGAAGACTTCTTCGATTCCATGAACCAGTAATCCTTCAGGGCTGCGACACCCATCATGATGGAACTTTGGAACCATATCGTTGCCGATTTCTCGAATATCGGCTCCCCGTCCGCCCTGGCCGCCTTCGGCCAGGTGCTGATGATCGACGTGCTGCTGGCGGGTGACAATGCCATCGTCGTCGGTGCGCTGGCGGCGGGCCTGCCTGCCGATCAGCGCAAGAAGGTGATCCTGATCGGCATCATCGCCGCTCTGGTGCTTCGCATCGGCTTCGCGCTGGTCGTCACCCAGCTCATGCAGATCGTCGGGCTGATCTTCGCCGGCGGACTGTTGCTGCTCTGGGTTTCGTGGAAGATGTACCGCGAGCTGCAACCGGCGGGCGCGAACGGTGGCTCACCCGAGATCGAGGGCGACGAGCATAGCGGCGTCGCACCGGCCAAGAGCTTTGCCGCTGCCGCCTGGGCGGTTGCGGTGGCCGATGTCAGCATGAGCCTCGACAATGTGCTCGCGGTGGCAGGCGCGGCGCGCGAACATCCCGGCATCCTCATCGTCGGCCTGATCCTGTCGGTCGCGCTGATGG
Organism: Blastomonas ursincola; assembly: GCF_013607875.1. Classification (GTDB taxonomy): domain Bacteria; phylum Pseudomonadota; class Alphaproteobacteria; order Sphingomonadales; family Sphingomonadaceae; genus Blastomonas; species Blastomonas ursincola. The sequence continues at coordinate 167,617 of NZ_VDES01000002.1, read as the reverse complement.
GCATCGCGGCCAATTTCATCGCCAAATATATCGAGCGCTATCGCTGGATCGCCTATATCGGCCTGGCCGTGATCCTCTATGTCGCGGGCAAGATGATCTATGACGGGTTCGTCGATCCCGGCGTCGGCGTGGTGACGCTGTTCAGCTGATCATTCGGTAACGCGAAAAATTTCCTCCCCGCCGGTGTTCGATCCCTGATAGGATCGCGCCATCGGTCGGGGAGGATTTTTGCATGAAGCGGGTATGGCTTTCAGGAATGGTGCTGGCCTGTCTCGCGAGCGGTCCGCTGATCGCCAGGGAGAAGGCGCAGATCGCCGCCTCGGCCGAAATCGGGCGAAACATCACTCTGTTCGAGCTTCCCAAGGGGTCGCGCCCGCACGATGTTGCGCCTGCGCCCGATGGCAAGATCTGGTACACCGCACAGAAACAGGGCGCGCTCGGCATTCTCGATCCTGCCACCGGGCAGGTCGTGCAGGTGCCGCTCGGCCAGGACTCGGCCCCCCATGGGGTCATCCAGGGGCCAGACGGCATGGCCTGGATCACCGATGGCGGGCAGAACGCGATCGTCCGCTACAACCCCGCAAGTGGCAAGCTCGATATATGGAAGCTCCCCGAGGACACGGGCTATACCAACCTCAATACCGGTGCCTTCGACCGGCAGGGCACGCACTGGTTCACCGGCCAGAATGGCATTTACGGGCGCGTGAGCGCCGCTGACGGCAAGGTGCAGGTCTGGAAGGACCCCAAGGGCCGCGGCCCCTATGGCATCGCCACCGCGCCCGATGGCAATGTCTGGTATGTCTCGCTCGCGGGCAGCCATCTGGCAAAGATCGACAGCGCCACCGGCGAGATCAGCGTGATCGAGCCGCCGACGAAAGATGCGGGGCTGCGCCGCGTCTGGGGGGACAGCAAGGGCGATCTGTGGATCACCGGGTGGAACAGCGGCGAGCTCTATCGTTACCGGCCTTCGGCCAAGAGCTGGAAGAGCTGGAAGCTGCCGGGAGCCGCCGCCAAGGCCTATGCGGTCTATGTCGACGAGCGCGACATGGTCTGGGTCAGCGATTTCGGCGACAATTCGACCCGGGTGTTCGATCCGCGCAGCCAAAAATTCGTCCAGCGCTATCCCGGCAGTGGCGAGGGGGCGAATGTCCGCCAGATCCTGGGCCGCAAGGGCGAGGTGTTCCTGCCTGAATCGGGCACCGAACGGCTGATGGTCATCCGGACCGAAAAATGAAGCTCTGGACGCTGTTGCTGGCCGTGCTGGCCGTATCGCCAGGTGTTGCACTGGCCCAGGCTGCGAACCAGGATGGTGAACGCGCTTTCCAGCGCTGCTATAGCTGCCATTCGGTCAAGAAGGGTGAGAAGGGTCTAAGCGGGCCTAATCTCGATCAGTTGAGCAAACGCCCGATCGCCGGCGACAGGACCTTTGCCTATTCCAAGGCTTTCAAGACCTTTGCCGCCGCGAATCCACGCTGGACACCCGAGCTGCTCGACCGCCTCCTCACCGATCCCGAGGCGCTGGTGCCGGGCAACCAGATGGGCTTTTTCGGCTTGCGCAAGGCCGAGGAGCGTGCAGCAATCATCGCCTATCTGATTGGAGAAAAATAACCGATAAGGTTAAGCAAATTCGTCACCCCCGCGAAGGCGGGGGGCCCGCTTGCCTGAAACCGAAGGCCCAAAGCGGAATTCCCGCGTTCGCGGGAATGACGAGCATGGGTGCCTGAATCAGCTCGCCTTGGCCAGCATCTCGCCCATCTTCTCCCAGACCTTGTTCACCGCCTTCAAGGGCCGCACCATCACCTTGAAGTCCTCGATCTTTCCTTCCGCATTCCAGCGGACCATGTCGACTCCGTTGACCTGGATACCATCGAGCACGAGCGCGAATTCGAGCACGGCGGTGTCGCCGTCGACGATCTGGCGGACATAATGGAAGCTGTCATTGCCCAGCACATGCGCGGCGGCGTGGAGATAGGCGAAGACCTTGGCCTTGCCTTCCTGCGGGGTGTGGACGACGGGCGAGTGGAACACCGCGTCGTCTGCCAGCATTGCGCTCAGCTTTTCGGGGTCCGAGCCGCCATGCATGTAATCGTGCCAGGCGGCGATTCCGGCTTGTGCGATGCTCATGCCAGATGCTCCGCGAAAAAGGCGGCGGTGCGGCCGTCGGCGAGCTGCGCGCCGGCCTCGTCGCGGCGGTTGCCCATCTCGGCGGCAAAGCCGTGATCGAGCCCTTCATAGTCGTGCAACGTCACCTTGGGGTGATCGTCCAGCCCGGCATGGATCGCCGCCTGCGCCTCGGGCCCGACAAGATGGTCGGCGGTAGGGATGTGCAGCATCAGGGGATTGGCGATCGCGTGCGCTTCCCCGAGCATCTGGTCGATCATCACGCCATAATAGCCGACGCTGGCGTCGATATCGGTGCGCGCGGCGACCATATAGGCGAGCTTTCCGCCGAGACAGTATCCGACCGCGCCGACCTTGGCGACGCCGTCCAGCCCGCCGATGCCGGAACGGATCGCGCGGATCGTCGCCTCGATATCCTTGACGCCGTCATTGGGATCATATTGGCCGAAATAGCCGAACGCTTCCTGCAGCTCGGCCTCGATATCGGGGTCGAGCTCGATACCCGGCTTGATCCGCCAGAACAGATCGGGCGCGACCGCGAGATAGCCCTGCGCGGCCCAGCCATCGCACTTCTGGCGAATGCCAGGGTTCACGCCGAAAATCTCCTGGATCACGATGATCGCGGCCTTTGGCGTGCCTTCGGGCGCGGCGACATAGGCGTCGAAGCTGGCGTCGTGGTCGAAAGTGGCGATGCTGTGCGTCGAACCCATTCTACTCTCCATCATCAATTCGATTGATTTGTGACCCGTTTATACCCACTTTGCCCGTGCTGATAAGCGTGAATCCGGGGCTTGGGGGCCTTTGCGCTGACAAGAGGGTAATGCCATGAAAGTGAATATCGAAGTCGATTGTTCCCCGGAAGAGATGCGCCGATTCATGGGGCTGCCCGATGTCTCCGACGTGAACAAGACCTATGTCGACGGTGTCGTGAGTGCGATGAAGGGCACCAGCAATGTCGACCAGCTGCAGACCATCGCCAAGAATATCGCGCCGATGGGCGAGATGGGCCTGCGCTTCTTCCAGCAGATCATGGATGCCGCTGCCGCCGGGGCTAGCGGCAAGAAGTCCTCGGACTGACACCGCCCCATATTGAACCATGACTGCGGGTGCGACGATCTATGCGCTGTCGAGCGGCGCACCACCCGCAGCCCTGGCGATCATCCGGATCAGCGGACCCGATGCGGGCGTAGCGCTGACGGCGCTGGCGGGCAAGTTGCCCGAACCGCGCCGTGCCTCGTTGCGAAACCTGCGCGATCCCGCGTCGACTGATATTCTCGACCGCGCGCTTGTCCTGTGGTTTCCGGGTCCGGACACGGCCACCGGCGAGGATCTCGCCGAACTGCATCTGCACGGGGGCAGGGCGGTGGTCCGTGCGGTCGAGGCGGCGCTTGCAGGGATTGAAGGGCTGCGGCTCGCCGAGCCTGGGGAATTCACCCGCCGCGCCTTTCTCAACGGACGCATGGACCTGGCCGAGGCCGAGGGCCTGTCCGACCTGCTCTTCGCCGAAACCGAAGCGCAGCGCGTCGCCGCGATCCGCATGGCGAGCGGGCACCTGTCGCGCCAGGTCGAGGCGTGGCGGCGCGAGGTGCTGCGGCTCTCCGCGTTGGTCGAGGCCGAGCTCGACTTTTCCGATGAGGATGATGTGCCCGAGCATGCCGTCGATGCGGTGGGTGAGGGGATCGGCGCGCTCGCGGGCGAGATCGATCTTGCGCTGGCAAGACCGCGCTCGGAACGGTTGCGCGACGGCATCCGCGTGGTGCTCGCCGGGCCGCCCAATGCCGGCAAGTCGACATTGCTCAACGCGCTGCTGCAACGCGAGGCGGCCATCGTATCCGACATCGCTGGCACCACGCGTGACGTGATCGAAGCACCGGTGGCCTTGGGCGGGATACCTTTCGTGCTGACCGATACGGCGGGGCTGCGCGACGAGGGGGCCGAGGAGATCGAGAGCATCGGGATCGCCCGGGCACAAGATGCGATAGCGGCGGCAGACATCGTCCTGTGGTTGGGTGCAGAAGGCGACGGGCCCTCTCATCCTGCCCTGTGGGAGATCGAGGCGCAGATTGATCGCACGGGTGTTCCACGTGAAACAAAGCAGGTGGCACGCCATCGGCTTTCGGCGAAGACGGGGCAGGGGCTCGATGTGCTGGTCGCCGACATGGTCGCGACAGCGCAGACGTTACTGCCTGCGAGCAACGAGGTCGCGCTCAATGCGCGCCAGCACCGGCTGCTCGGCGAATGCGCCTTTGCTCTCCACGGAGCCGAGGCACAGACGGACCTGTTGCTCCGTGCCGAAGGTCTGCGTCTGGCGCGGCATGCGCTCGATCAGCTGCTCGGGCGCACGCATGTCGAGGACATGCTCGACGCGCTGTTTGGCGCGTTTTGTATTGGGAAATAGGATCTCCCCTCCCGCGTGCGGGAGGGGAGGCTGAGCCCCAGGCGAAGACGGGGTGGGGGAGTTCCGTTTTTCCGACGGACGTGCTGCCCCACCCCGGCTTTAAGGCACCCCTCCCCAAGGAGAGCGGCAGTCACCCCCTCGACCGAATCCTGCATTTGCTGTATGCGGCGCTCCATGCAGCAATTTGATGTTCTGGTGGTCGGCGGCGGTCATGCCGGGTGCGAGGCGGCGGCCGTCGCCGCACGCATGGGCGCGCGTGTCGCACTGGTCAGCTTCACGCGCGAAGCGATCGGCGCGATGTCGTGCAATCCGGCGATCGGCGGGCTCGGCAAGGGCCATCTGGTGCGCGAGGTCGATGCCTTTGACGGACTGATCGCGCGGGCGGCGGACCAGGCCGCGATCCATTATCGCATGCTCAACAGCTCGAAGGGTAGCGCGGTGCAGGGCCCGCGCGTCCAGGCGGATCGCAAGCTGTACAAGGCCGCGATCCAGACCATGCTGGCCGCACAGCGCAACCTGTCGATCGTCGAGGGCGAGGTTGCGGCGCTGCGGCTTGAGCAGGGCCGGGTGGCGGGCGTCGATCTTGCTGATGGTAGCGCGATTGCCGCGCGCGCCGTGGTGCTGGCGACCGGGACCTTTCTGGGAGGCCGGCTGTTCCGCGGCGAAGAACGGCTCGAGGGCGGCCGAATTGGCGAACCCGGCGCGAGCCTGCTGGCGCAACAGCTCCGCGCGGCCGATCTGCCGATGGCGCGGCTCAAGACCGGCACACCGCCGCGCATCGACGGTCGCACGATCGACTGGGCGCAGCTCGACGAACAACCGAGCGATGGCGAGGCCTGGACCATGTCGCCGCTGAGCGACGGGCGCACGGTGCCGCAGGTGTTCTGCGCGATCACGCGGACGAGCCAGCAGACGCACGATATCATCCGCGCGAATCTCGACCGCTCGCCGCTGTTCAGCGGCGCGATCGGGGCTCAGGGACCGCGCTACTGCCCCTCGATCGAGGACAAGATTCACCGCTTCGGCGATCGCGACGGGCACCAGGTGTTTCTCGAGCCCGAGGGGCTGGACACGCATCTGGTCTATCCCAACGGCATCTCGACCTCGCTGCCCACCGATGTGCAGCTCGCCCTTGTGCGCAGCATGGCGGGGCTCGAGCGCGCCGAAATCGTGGTGCCGGGCTATGCGGTCGAGTATGACCATATCGATCCGCGCGCGCTCGACCATCGGCTCGAAGTGCGTGCGATCCCAGGCCTCTATTGCGCGGGCCAGATCAACGGCACCACGGGATACGAGGAAGCCGCGGCACAAGGCTTGGTCGCCGGCATGGCGGCTGCGGGCGCGGTGCTCGAACGCGACATCGCGCTGCCCGATCGCGCGAGCAGCTATCTCGCGGTCATGATCGACGACCTGGTGCTGCAGGGCGTCACCGAGCCCTATCGCATGCTCACCGCGCGCGCCGAATATCGGTTGAGGCTGCGCGCCAACAATGCCAGCGATCGGTTGACCGCCATGGCCATTGCGAACGGAGCGGTGGGGCAGGAGCGCCAGCGCTGGTTCGAGCAGCGCCAGTCGGACAAGGCCGCCGCGCTTTCGGCGCTCGAGCGCCAGGCGAGCTGCACCGAGCTCGCGGCGCTCGGTCTGCCGGTAAAAGCCGATGGCAGCCGCCAGAGCCTGTACGACTGGCTGCGTTTTCCCGCGATCGATCTGGCTTCCCTCACCCCGCTGCTGCCCGAATCTATGGCGCAGTTGCCGAAAGACCTCCGTGCCGAGATCGAGGAGGATGCGGTCTACGCGCCCTATCTCGCGCGGCAGGATGCCGAGCTGCGCGATCTTCGCGCGAACCAGAAGGTGCTGCTGGGTGCGGATATCGATTATCGCGCGATCACCGGGCTTTCGAACGAGATGGTCGAGCGGCTCGATTTCGCCCGGCCCGAAACGCTGGCGGAGGCGGGGCGCGTTCGCGGTGTCACGCCTGCGGCTCTGGCTGCCATTCTCGTGCACGCCCGCAAGCGCGCCGCATGATCCTGCATAGCGAGGAAGATGCGCGCGCCTGGGTCGCCGCGCTGCCCGGTGTTTCACGTGAAACAAAGGACCGACTCGAGGCGCTCGCCGCCTTCGTCGCGGACGAGGCGCGGCACCAGAACCTTGTCTCTGCTGCCACGCTCGCTTCGATGTGGCAGCGGCACATCGCCGACAGCGCGCAGCTGCTGCGCTTTGTCGAGCCGCAGCCGGATGAGCATTGGGTCGATCTGGGTAGCGGCGCCGGCTTTCCAGGACTGGTCATTGCACTGCTCGCGCCGTGCCGGGTGACGCTGGTCGAATCGCGGGCCTTGCGTATCGCCTATCTCGACAGGGCCATCGATCGGTTCGGGTTGAGGGGCAGGGTCGAAGTCGCGGGCAGCGCGCTCGACAAGGTCGAGGGCTTCGCCGCTGATTATATTTCCGCGCGTGCGTTTGCACCGCTGCCGCGTCTGCTGGAAGGCGCAGGGCGCTTTTCCACAGAAAAGACGCGCTGGTTGCTGCCAAAGGGACGCAATGCGCGCGCGGAACTGGAAAGCATCGCCGCGCCGTGGCAGAAACTGTTCCACGTGGAACAGAGCCTCACCGATGCCGACGCCGCGATTCTCGTCGGAACCGGACGCGCGGCACCGCTGGCCAGCCCGAAGGCGCCGCGCCGCAAGACCGAGCGCAGACACAGGAGCAAGTGATGATCCGCATTGCGGTCGCGAATCAGAAGGGCGGGGTGGGCAAGACCACGACCGCGATCAACCTGGCGACGGCGCTGGCGGCGACGGGTCTGTCGGTGCTGCTGATCGATCTCGACCCGCAGGGCAATGCCTCGACCGGGCTGGGCATCGCGCGCAATGATCGCGAATATTCGAGCTATGATCTGCTCACCAACGAAAGCTCGCTGGTCCAATGCTGCGTCCCGACGCAGATTCCCGGGCTCGACGTGATTCCGGCAACGGTCGATCTGTCGGGTGCCGAGATCGAGATGGTCGATCTGGAAATGCGCACGCACCGGCTGAAGGCGGCGATGGACAACGCGCCCGAAGATCGCTGGCAGGTATGCCTGATCGATTGTCCGCCCTCGCTTGGTCTGCTGACGCTGAACGCGCTGGTCGCCACCGATCAGGTGCTGGTCCCGCTGCAGTGCGAGTTCTTCGCGCTCGAAGGACTGAGCCAGCTGCTGCAGACGGTCGAACGGGTGCAGCAGCGGTTCAATCCGGACTTGTCGATCATCGGCGTGGTGCTGACCATGTACGATCGCCGCAACCGGTTGACCGATCAGGTATCGGACGACGTGCGCGCGGTGCTTGGGCGGCTGGTCTTCGATACCGTCATCCCGCGCAATGTGCGGCTGTCCGAAGCGCCGAGCCATGGCATGCCGGCGCTGATCTACGACCACCGCTGCGTCGGATCGGAAGCCTATATCGCGCTCGCACGCGAATTCATCACCCGCATGCCGCGCATGGAAGAGGAAGCAGCCTGATGGCCGAAGACAATAGCGGTCTGCCCGATATCGCCAAGGCGCTGGGACGCAAGCGGCCGAGCGGGCTGGGGCGGGGCCTCAATGCGCTGCTCGGCGAAGTCGGGCGCGAGGAGCCGCTGGTGCGGCGCGACGAGGGCGGCGAGGGACAGCCCGGTTCTGCTACCGGCCTGCGCACGCTGCCGCTGGCCGATATCCGCCCGCACCCCGGCCAGCCGCGCCGCTATTTCGACGAGGAAGCGCTCGACGATCTCGCGCGCTCGATCGCGCAGCGCGGGGTGATCCAGCCGGTCATCGTCCGCCCGCGCAAGGGCGGGGGCTACGAGCTGGTCGCGGGCGAACGCCGCTGGCGCGCGGCGCAGCGCGCCCGGCTGCACGAGATCCCGGCGATCGTCCGCGAGCTCAGCGATCCCGATACGCTGGCACTGGCGCTGATCGAGAACATCCAGCGCGAGGACCTCAATCCCGTAGAAGAGGCCGAAGCCTATCAGCGGCTGGTCGGCGATCAGGGCTATACCCCGGTCGAGGTCGCGCGGATGGTCGACAAGTCGCGCAGCCATATCGCAAACCTGATGCGCCTGCTCGCGTTGCCGCAGCCGGTGCTCAAGATGGTCGCCGACAAGAGCCTGAGCATGGGCCATGCCCGCGCGCTGATCAACGTGCCCGATGCCGAGACCATCGCGGCGGAAGTGGTCGATCGCGGGCTTTCGGTGCGCGAGGTCGAGAAACTGGTGCGCCGTGCGCGCAGCGATGCGGGCGGCAAGTCGGGCGGCAAGGTGCGTTCTGGCGGAGCGGGCGATCCGGCGAGCAATGCCGATATCGAGGCGGTCGAGCGGCATCTGGAAGACCTGCTCGGCCTGAAGGTCAAGATCAGCAGCGAGGCGAACCAGCGCAGCGGCAGCGTCACCATCCGCTATGGCAATCTCGACCAGCTCGACCTGATATGCCAGCGCCTCTCGGGTGAGATTATTTAATTATTACAAATATTTAAGCTGTCATTCCCGCGAACGCGGGAATCCCGCTTCAAGTGCGAACGTTCAAGGCAGCGGGACCCCCGCCTGCGCGGGTGTGACGATGGAAAGGGGCAGGGGAAGAACCTTCAGCCCCGCTCGACCACATTCAGCTCGTTGATCGCCGTGTGCACCCGCGCCTCGATCTCCTCGCGCGAAAGCCCTGCAGGAATCATCTCGCCGAACTTGTAGATGATTACGCCGGGGCGTTTGATGAAGCCGCGCCGGGGATAGAGATGCCCGCTCGCCAGCGCGATCGGCACCACCGGCAGCTTGGCGAGCTTGTACAGCCCGGCAAAGCCCGCCTGGAGCGGCGGCTGCTCGCCTGGCGGGGTGCTGGTGCCTTCGGGATAGATCACGATCGATCGCCCTTCGGCGACGAAACGGCGCACCTCTGCCATCATGTTGCGCAGCGCCACCGCGCCGCCCGCCCGATCGATGAAGATCATGCCATAGGTTCGCGCGATATGGCTCCATAGCGGAATGCGCGACAGCTCGATCTTGGCGACGACGGCCGGCCGGTTGAAGATGCGCAGCAGTTCGATCGTCTCGAAAAAGCTCTCGTGCTTGATGGCATAGAGCACCTGGCCCTGCGGTATCGGCCCTTCGATGCGCACGCGGATACCCAGAAACGTCCGGGCGCAGCAATAATGATACATGCCCCAGCCGCGCGCCATGCTCTGCAGCCGGTGGCGTGAGAAGGGCAGGATGATGAAGGCGATGATGACGATGAACACCGATCCGCCGTAAAAGGCGATGGTGAACAGGATCGACCGGAGGATCGCCAGCAGCGTGCGTGCCATGATCAAACCCCGAACAGCCCGGCGATGACGCGCAGCACCAGCTTGTTATATTCGCGCCACAGCGTCATCAGGCTGGGCTTGCTCGCGACCGCATCGGGATAGATGGCGATATCGTCGGGCAGCGCGCGGTGCAGCTCGTATTCGGCGCGGCGCATGTGCCAGTCGGTGGTGACCAGCCGAACCGATTTGACCTTGCGCTGCTTGGCCCAGCGTGCGGTCTCCAGCCCATTCGAGCGCGTGTCATAGGCGCGAAAGCCGAGGTCCACGCAGCAGTCGAATAGCGCCACCGATCCGGGAAAGCGCGCGCTGAGCTCTGCCGGACGAACATCGCGGTCGACGCCCGAAATCAGCATGCGCTCGGCCCATTTGTTGCGCAGCGCCTCCAGCCCGCGATCAATGCGCAGCGGGCCGCCGGTCGGCACGACGACGGCGTCGGTCTGCTGGTCGCCCAATGGCTGGGGCAGCAGGATCGCGAACCAGGCAAAGCCCAGGATCCAGGCCAGCAGCACCGATGACAACAGGCGAACGATCACAGCTTCTTCCTGAGCGCGCCGAGCACCGTCACCCGCGCGGTGAACACAGCGAGCGCAATACCCGCTATCGGCACAGTTGCAAGCTGCAGCCAGTCGATCGGGCCGAACGATCCGGCAGAAATCAGCCCCGAATCGAGCCTGGCGGCGGCGCGCCCAAGCATCCAGAGCACCGGCGCGGCAAGCAGGCAGCCGATCAGCGCCCCCATGGCGGCATCGAGCGCGATGCGACGCTGGAACAGCCGCGCGATCTGCTGATGTGTGCTGCCGAGCAGGTGCATGATGTCGATCGTCTCGGAATGCGCGGCAAAGCTGCTGCGGGCCGAGAGCATGACCGAAGCGGTGGTGGCGAGCGCGAGCAGCGCGACCAGCGCGATCGCCAGCCAGCGCAGCGTCCCGATCAGATCGAACACCGGTTTCAGCCACTGGCCATGCGCATCGATCCGCGCATCGGGCGCGACGGACCTCATCGCGCGGCGCAGCCGGGTCAGCGTGGCACCATCGGCCTCGGCGCGAAAATCGACATCGATCAGCGCGGGCAGGGGAATATCGCGGTTGACCGCGCCGCTGCCCAGCCATGGCGTCAGCAGCGCGCGAACCTCGGCCTCGCTCACCTGGGTGACCCCGGCAATCGCCCGGTCGGAGCGCAGCAGCGCCTCGGCCGCCAGTGCCTGTTTCTGCCGCGCCTCGGCATCGGCATTGACGATCTGCACCGTCGCGCGCCCGGCCAGATCGGCATTGACCTGCCGCGCCGCGCTGCCCAGCGCCAGCGCGGCGGCGGCCGCGAGCAGCGTCAGGAACAGCATCACCGCGATCACCCAGGGCATCGGCCCGGTTAGCCGCGCCTGCGGGATCAGCCGCCGGTCATGGCCGGTGGGGAAGAGCGCGCCGAGCATCAGCGTGTCTCGCCGGGCTTGCCGGGCATGTCGGCCCAGCCGGTCATGTCGGACGGGCGCGGCGGATAGCGCAGTGCGCCGGTGGGGTCGGACAGGCGCCCGCCTTCCAGCCGCATCATCTGCGCGCGCTTGATCCGCGTCATCAGGTGCACGTCGTGCGTCGCGACGATGATCGTGGTGCCCATGCGATTGAGCGCCTCGAACAGCCGCAGCAGCTTGACCGCCATATCGGGATCGACATTGCCCGTGGGTTCGTCGGCGACGAGAATGTCGGGCCGGGTGATGACCGCGCGCGCGATCGCGACGCGCTGCTGCTCGCCGCCCGAAAGCGTCGCGGGCAGGGCATCGCCGCGTGCGCTCAATCCCACCCAGTCGAGGATTTCGCGTACGGGCGTCGCGATATCGGCATCGCGCATCCCCGCGATGCGCAGCGGCAGCGCGATATTGTCGAACGCGGACAGGTGCGGCACCAGCCGGAAATCCTGGAAGACGACGCCGATGCGGCGGCGAAAGCCCGGCAACCGGTCGCGCGCCAGCGTCATGAGGTCGCTGCCGAACAGCCGGATCATGCCGCGGCTAGGCCGCTGCGCCAGATAGAGCAGCTTGAGCAGCGAGGACTTGCCCGCGCCCGACGGTCCGGTGAGGAAATAGAACTGGCCCGAGAACAGCGTGAACGAGAGGTCGATCAGCGCCTCGGGCCCGGTGCCATAGCGCAGCCCCACATTCTCGAACTGGACGATGCTTTCGACCGAAGGGGCCATCTGCGGGGCGCTCATGCAGCGGCGATAGCGCGGCGCGGCCCAAACAGGCAATGGGAATGCGCACCCTCACGTCACCCGCACTGCCAAATCCCGCTGCCATGGCGTCAAGCCATTGAAAAACCGCCCTTGCGCGCAATCAGCAGTGGAAAACATGGGGTGACCACCTTTGCAGGCGGTCCAAGCCCCTTGCGGCGATTCGCCCATCATGGTTAGAAACGCCATGATTATTGCGTGCCCTGCGTGCAACACCCGCTATGCGGTTCCCGACAGCGCCATCGGTATCGATGGACGATCGGTGCGTTGCGCCAAGTGCGGGCATAGCTGGTTCCAGCATGGTCCCGACATTCCCGCGCCGGAGTCGGTCGCCGACCCGGCAGTGCAGCCTGCGCCCACGCCCACACCTCCGCCGGTCGCGGAACCGGCAGCACCAGCCGCTTCGGCAGCAGCGCCGGTTGAATCCGAGCCGAGACCTGCTGCCCCAGTGCCTGCGCCGCCGCCGGCAGCTAGCCCGGAGCCGCCGATGGTCGCGCCGGTGCCGGTCGAGCCCGAATCCGCGCGCGAGCCGGAACCCGAGTTGCCGCCATTGCCCCGGCCGGTTCCTCCGGTCGACCGTCCGATCGTGGCGAGCTATGCCGATGATGCGCTCGCCGATCGGCCGAGCAGCTTCAGCCACGAACCGCCCTTCCGCCCGCGCCGCAACCCGGCCAAGCTGTGGATGATCGGCGCGGTCGCCTTTGCGCTGCTCGCATCGGGCGCGGCCGTCGCGATCCAGACCTTCGGCCTGCCAGGCTTCATCGCCGATTACAGCCTGCCCTTTGCCGAGGTGGAGCCCGATCTGGTGATCGATTTCCCGCCCAAGAAGCAGGAACGGCGCACGCTGCCCAACGGCACCGAATATTTCAGTGCGTCGGGCACGATCCGGAATCTGAGCCAGCGCGCGCAGAACGTGCCGCCGATGCTGGTGGTGCTGCGCGATGCGCAGGACCGGGTGGTGTTCAACTGGATCATCAACCCGCCGGTCGAGAAGCTGGAGCCCGGCCAGTCGGCCGATTTCCGCCAGGCGATGGTCGACGTTCCGCGCTCTGCCACCTCGGCCGAGATCGCCTGGGCCAAGCGCAACTGATCGCACGCGCTGCCTGACAGGCACACGAGATTCCCTTGTTGCTATGGGCGTTACGCTTTGCTAATGGCGCGGCCTGCCACGCGGGCAGGGCCGTCGAAACAGCCGAAATCCCCGCGAATTGCTGGACTGTGCGGTCATGGCGGAATTGGTAGACGCGCAACGTTGAGGTCGTTGTGGGCGAAAGCCCGTGGAAGTTCGAGTCTTCTTGACCGCACCAGTCATCCAGGGGCCCGCCGCCCGGGCGGCCCCTCAGATCCCCGACAACCGCTGCCCGATCGCCTGGCCCATGCGCAAGGGCGCGCCGGGCTGAAGCGCATCGTGCCAGGCGACACGGCCCGGCTCGAATAGCAGCACCACGGTCGATCCCAGATAGAAGCGGCCCATCTCGTCGCCTGCTGCGAAGCTGTGGGTGCTGCCGGTGAACTCCTCGGCGACCGGTGCGGTTTCATGGTCGGCAAAGCGGTGCGGCCAGACCGTGTCGATCCCTGCGACGATCATCGCGCCGACCATCACGCTGGCGAACATCCCGTCGGGTCCGTCGAACAGGCATGCGAGCCGCTCGTTGCGCGCGAACAGCCGGTCGACCCCAGCAGCGGTGCCCGGATTGACCGAGAACAGCTTGCCGGGAAGGTACACGGTCGATTGCAGCGTGCCGGCGGCGGGCATGTGCACGCGGTGGTAGTCGCGCGGGCTGAGATAGATGGTGACGAACTGCCCGCCATCGAACCGGTGCGCGTCGCCGCCCTGGCCGCCGAGCAGCTCCTCGACGCTGTAGTCGCGCCCCTTGGCCTGAATGATGCGCCCGTCGCGGATCGGGCCCGCCTGGCTGACCGCGCCGTCGGCGGGGCTGAGGATGAAACGCTCGGCATCGGCCAGCGGACGCGCTCCGGGCTTGAGCTCGCGGGTGAAGAAGTCGTTGAAGCTGGAAAACTGGCCGAAGCCGCGCGCCGCCTCGCCCATGTCGACATCATAGGCGGCGGCGAAGCGGCGGATCATCCGGTCGCGCAGCCAGGGGCTCTCGCTCGCCGCCAGCCGTCCGGCGAGACGGGTCAGCGCGTGCTGCGGTACGAGATGCTGGAGCGCAATGAAGGCAGAGGACATTTCCCTGCTCTAACGCACGCATCGCGACGCGACCAGTGGCTTGACCCGCCTTTGGTCGCACCCGTCAGGCGCTGACCCAGCTGCCATGGAAGCTGACCGGCAGCGCGACGTCGCTGCGCCAGCTCGTCACCGGGCCATCCGAGATGCGGCGCGCGTCGAACAGGTGCAGCTCGGTGGCCCTGGCGTCGAGGTTGAGCGTGGTGCCGATCAGGTGATGCGGTCCGGCGGGGACGAATTCCTCGACCAGATGGCGTGCGCCGAAATCGAAGCTGTCATGGCGTCCGCTGGTCCAGTCCCAGCTGCCGACGCTGCGCGCGAACGGCCGGTCGCCGGTATAGCCGCCGACATGCACCGTCGCCGATCGGGGCAATCCGGCGAGCTCGGGCGCGCTGCGCGGGAATTCGGCGGTGATGCCGGCGGGCGTCAGCGTGGCGCGGCCATCGGGGTGCAGCGCGACCAGGTTGAGCTCGGGCCTTTCGGCATGCACATAGCGTCCCTCGACCAGCCCCGGCGCGCCTTCGACCGCGAAGGTCACGTCCTTGTGGAAGCAGCCGTCGAAACGGATCGTCCCGTCCTTCTCTTCCCAGGCATCGCCGAGATGGAAGAAGGAGAGCGGCGGCAGATCGTAAACGCGGCGCTTCGACAGGTCGTCCTTGTCGAGCACCAGCACCTTCGATCCCAGCTCGGGCTGCCAGGTCAGGCTCTTCGAGAAGGGCAGCTTCATCGCGCCTGCGATCCAGGGCTGGCACAGGATCACCAGATGGCGCGCGGTCGCGGTAAAATCATGGATATAGCTCGCCATCGGCAGCTTGACCGCCTCGCCCGCCTCGAACATGCCGTCCTTCGACAGCCGCCAGACATAGACCGCCGCCCCGCCCGATCCTATGTTCCAGATGCGGCCATCGGGCTCGATGCGCGGATGCGCGAGGAACGGCATGTGCTTCAGGTCGTCGCGAAAGGTGACCTGGCCCTGCGTCTCGAGGCTGGCCGGATCGAGCGCGGTGGCAGAGCCTGCCTCCCAGAGCGCCAGCAGGCGGTTGCCAGCCTTGATCACATGCGTGTTGGCGGCATTGGTATCATCCGAGCTGCCGACGATCGCGCCGGGCTGCTCGAGCGTGCCGAAGCCCGGCTGGACGATGCGGCCGAGCTTTTCCTCGAGCCGCCGCTTGGGCGTGTCGACGAAGCGCGCCGCCAGCCGTGCCTCGTTGCCGCGCACCTGCCAGGCGCGGATCAGTCCGTCGCCGTCGAACCAGTGGCCCGAGGCGCTGTCGCCGCGGCGGAAGCGCGCCGGGCCGTTGCGGTAGAGCGTGCCGCCCAGATCGGGCGCGCGGCCGTGGATGCGGCGAAGGCTGCGCGGGGCGATGTCTTCCAGGATGTCAGTGACGCCCAAAGTCCAGTCGGGCTTGGCGGCGGCAGCGGCGGCGGCGGCGGCGGCGCGGGCGGTGGCGGGGACCAGGGTGCCGAGCGCGGCCAGGCCCCCACCGATCAGCAGATCACGACGGTTCATGAGATCGTGCCCTTACTGGATCGCGATGCGGGTTTCGGAGGCGCCGACGGGCACATCGAAGCTTGCCGCTTCCCAGCGCGCAGGTCCGCCCACGGGCTTGGCGTTGTTCGAAAAGGCAAAGGGTTCGAGCGGCATGCCGAAGGGGTTGGTCTTCATCTTGCCGTCGCCATCGACATCGTGAAACGCCTTGATCGCATAACGGCCGGGGGCCAGGCCCTCGAAAACGACCGAGACGGTCTTGCCTTCCACCTTGGCCATCGCGGCGCGCACCGGCTTGCCGCCCGCATCGTGCGCGGCCTCATTGTCATACAGGCTGAGCAGGATCTGGCCCTCGGGCATCTCGATCTGCTCGAAGGTGACGGTCAGCGAGGCATCGGGTGCGGGGGTGGTCGCGGCGGCGGCGTTCTGCGCCCAGGCGATGCCGCTTCCGGCAGTGGCAAGCGCGAGCGTGGTGGCGAGATACAGGGCTTTCATGGGTCTGGTTCTCCTGATGGGTTGCGATGACGACGGGGCCATGCTTGACCCCCTCACCCTGGCGCAGGTAGACCCGGCTGTCCTGTCCGGTTACGCGAGTTGCCCGCCCTGATGCGTGAGTTGTCACCCCCTGCCGTTCACGCTTCGCGAAATGCCTGGGATGCGAAAAGCCAGGCATTGCGGGGACTTGTCATCGGCATGATTGCCGCAGCGGTGCTCGCCTATCTGGGTGCGATGGGCACGCAGGCCGCGCCCTTCGTTCAGCGTTTCGCCTATTGGGCAGCGGTGATTTTGCCCGGATCGCTGCTCGGCCTGGGGGTCAATGCGCTGGTGCGCGGCTGGGGCGGCCTCGCGGCGCACCGCTGGGCGGAGGCGGGGCTGGTCGCGCTGCTGGTGTCGCTCCCGCACAGTTTCGTCGTCATCGTGGTCAGCGCGTTGTTCTTCGGCATCGGTCTGATCACACCGATGGTGGTGCTCGAATTCTGGCTGGCGGTACTGCTCATCTCGGTGGTGCTCACCACGATCAACTATCTTGCGACTGGACACCAGGTCGCCCAGGCGGCGGTCGTGCCCATGCCGCAGCCTGTGCCCGAGCCTGCGCCCAAACCGACCTCTGCCGAATCCCCTGTGACCGATCGCTCCGCACTTCCGCCGCTGCTCGCCGAGAAGCTGCCGCACCGGTTGCGCGCCGGGCGGCTGCTCGCGATCGAGGCGGAGGACCATTATCTGCGCGTGCACACCGATCTGGGCAGCGATCTGGTGCTGATGCGCATGGCCGATGCCTGTGCGCTGCTCGACGATTCGGCAGGCGCGCGGGTGCATCGCAGCTGGTGGGTTGCGCGCGATGCGGTGCAGGCGGTGCGCCAGCAATCGGGCCGGATGGAACTGGCGCTGCCCGGCGACATCAGCGCGCCCGTCAGCCGGGCGATGCAGCCGGTGCTGCGCAGCCAGGGCTGGTTATAGCCGGGCGAACCAGTCCGATATCGCTCCGGCGATCCTGCCTGAGCTCTTGCCGTCGCCGAACGGGTTGTGCGCCTGGGCCATCGCGGCATAGGCTTGTGCATCGTCGAGCAGCCGGGTCGCTTCGGCGATGATCGTCGCGCGGTCGGTGCCGACCAGCTTCGCCGTGCCTGCTGCGACGCCCTCGGGCCGCTCGGTGGTGTCGCGCATCACCAGCACGGGCTTGCCGAGCGCTGGCGCCTCTTCCTGCACGCCGCCGCTATCGGTCAGCATCAGCTCGGCAATCTGCAGCAGCCGGGTGAAGTTGAGATAGTCGAGCGGTTCGAGCAGCGCGACATTGTCCAGCCCGCCCAGGATCGGCAACATCGCGGCACGCACCTGCGGATTGAGATGCACCGGGAAGATGATCGCGACATCGTCGCGCGCGGCCAGATCGCGGATGGCGTGCGCGATGTCGTCCATGCCGCTGCCGAAATTCTCGCGCCGGTGCGTCGTGACGCCGATGATCCGCTTGCCCGCAAAGCGCGCCTCTACGGGCGCGAGCAGGCCTGCCCGGCCGGGATCGGCGGCGAGCTTTCCGGTCACCCAGTGGAGCGCGTCGATCACCGTGTTTCCGGTGACCAGAATCTTCGCCTCGTCCACCGCCTCTCGGCGCAGCGCATCGGCCGCGGTTCCCGTCGGCGCGAAGTGCAGGTCGGCGAAGGTTCCGATGATCTTGCGGTTCACCTCTTCGGGCCAGGGGTGATAGATATTCCCGCTGCGCAAGCCGGCCTCGACATGCGCGACCGGGATCTTGCGATAATAGGCGGCGAGCGCGCCGCACATCGCGGTCGCGGTATCGCCCTGCACGATCACCATATCGGGCTTTTCGGCATCGAGCACGCTGCCGATGCCGGTGAGCAGCCGCGCGCTGATCTCGTCGAGGCTTTGGCCCGGCTGCATCAGCGCGAGGTCATGATCGGGCACCAGCCCTGCGATTTCCAGCACCTGGTCGAGCATCTCGCGATGCTGGCCGGTGACCAGCACCGCCGGCTCCAGATCGGGCGCGGCCTGGAGCGCGGCCACCACCGGGAAGAGCTTGATCGCTTCGGGCCGCGTGCCGAAGATTACCGCAATCCGCCGTGCCATGCCCTTGTCTCCCCCCGCCTGTCAGCTCAGCGGCCGACGCTCACATAATGGAAGCCCGCCGCCTTCATCTGCTCGGGCTTGTAGATGTTGCGCAGGTCGACCAGCGTGTTGCCGCGCATCGTCGCGAGCACGCGCGGCAGCGCGAGCGCGCGGAACACGTCCCATTCGGTGACGATCACCGCGCAATCGGCGTCCTGCAATGCCTGATAGGCGCCTTCGGCCATCGTCACGCCGGGCATCAGCGCGGCGGCTGCCTCCATGCCCTCGGGATCATAGGCGATGACTTCGGCGCCCGCGTCGATCAGCCCCTGGGCGATGACGATCGCGGGGGCATCGCGCATGTCGTCGGTATTGGGCTTGAAGGTCAGGCCCAGCATCGCGATGCGCTTGCCCTCGACATCGCCGCCCATCGCCGCGATCACCTTGCGCGCCATCGCGCGCTTGCGCAGGTCGTTGACGCGCACCACGGCCTCGACGATCTGCAGCGGCGCCTCATGGTCCTGCGCGGTCTTCATCAGCGCGAGCGTGTCCTTGGGGAAGCAGCTGCCGCCATAGCCGGGGCCTGCATGCAGGAACTTCGATCCGATCCGTCCGTCGAGGCCGATGCCGCGCGAGACGTCCTGCACGTTCGCGCCGACCTTCTCGCACAGATCCGCCATTTCGTTGATGAAGGTGATCTTGGTCGCGAGGAACGCATTGGCGGCGTACTTGATCACCTCGGAGGTGCGGCGCGAGACGAACAGGATCGGCGATTCGTTGAGGAACAGCGGTTGGTAGATCTCGCGCATGTATTCGCGCGCCCATTCGACCTCGGTGCCGACGACAATGCGGTCGGGCCGCTTGAAATCGCCGATCGCCGCGCCCTCGCGCAGGAATTCGGGGTTGGAGACGACCTCGAAATCGGCGTCCGGCGCGGTCTGGCGGATGATCTTCTCGACCTCGTCGCCGGTGCCCACCGGAACGGTCGACTTGGTGACGACGACGCAGCGCTTGCGGATCGATTCGCCGATCTCGCGTGCGGCATCGCGCACATAGCTGAGGTCCGCAAAACCGTCGCCGCGGCGCGAGGGCGTGCCCACCGCGATGAAGACCGCATCGGCATCGGCGACGCTCGAGGGCAGATCGGTCGAAAAGGACAGGCGGCCAGCGCGCACATTGGCGGCCACCAGCCCTTCCAGCCCCGGCTCGTAGATCGGCATCTTGCCGGCGAGCAGCGATTCGATCTTGGCCGGATCCTTGTCGACACAGACCACGTCATGGCCGAAATCGGCGAAACAGGCGCCCGACACCAGGCCGACATAGCCCGAACCAATCATCGCGATCTTCATAGGGGGATAAGCTCCACAGCGTTTGCGTGTCGTCTAGTGGGCGGAAAACGGGGCGTCAAATCCCCGCCGCGCCGGGCCGGTCGAGCGCCATAACGCGCGAATGTTGCAATGGTCTGAACGCCCGGCAGCGCGGCCAGGCGATCAGAGCGGCTTTTCGTAGATCAGATACTCGCGGTTGACCTTGCTCTCGATCGCATCGGCGATCGCGTTCATGCCCTGATTGTCTTCGAGCACCCAGCCGATCTCGCCGCGCACCGTGCCGTAATTCTTCACCGCCTCGACGCGGATCGTCTCGATCAGCATGAAGGCAAGCTGTGCGGCCATGCGCGTGTTCTGCAGGTCCTTGACCACGCCCATCAACGGCACGCGCACGCTGGGCGAACGGCAGGTGCGCAGCCACCAGAGCAGCTTGGCCCAGCCGAACGGGAAGAGCGATCCGTTGAGCGGTGCGGTGACGGTGTTGATATCGGGCAGCGTCATCAGGAACGCGACAGGACGGCCGTCATATTCGGCGATCATGATCAGGTCCTCGCGCACCAGCGGGCGCAGCTTCTTGCCGATATAGGCGACCTCTTCGTCTGTGATCGGCACGAAGCCCCAGTTCTCGCCCCAGGCATCGTTGAGGATCGCCAGGATCGTCGCGGCATCCTCGTCGAACCGGCTCTTGTCGACCTTGCGCAGCCGGATGCGCTCGTTCTTGCGCCCGGCGGCGACGATGCGCTGGACCAGCGGCGAAAAGCCCTCGACGATCGGCAATTCATAGCTCAGCAGCTTCTTGGCGACCGTATAGCCGGCGCGCTCGATCCAGCCCTGATAGGCGGCATTGTGGTGCCCCATCATGATGATCGGCGGGCGGTCATGGCCGAAGGTGAGCAGCCCCGGCTCGTCCCAGATCGACAGGCTCAGCGGGCCGAGCGCGCGCGTCATGCCCTGGTCGCGCAGCCATTGCTCGGCGGCGTTCAGCAGCGCGCGGGCCACGGCCTCGTCCGCCGCCTCGAACATGCCGAAATTGCCGGTGCCCGGGCCCATGCCCTGATCGACCGGCTGGGTCAGCGCGAGATGATCGATATGCGCCGAAATGCGACCCACCACCTTGCCGCCGCGACGTGCGATCATCGGCTGAACGGTGGCATGGCCATAAAACGGGTTCTTGGCCGGATTGAACATCTCGTAGACTTCGGCGCGCAGGGGCGGCACCCAGGCCGGGTCGGAGGCATTCAGATCATAGGCGATATCGACGAACGCCTTGAGGGCGGCCTTGTCGTTTACCGGGCTGACGCTTATCTGCTGCTGGTCCGCCAAAACTCATCCTTCATCGTCATGGAAGCCCCAAAGGGCCGTGCCCTTTGTCGCTCTGCCATGATCTGTGTCAAGGAATTGCGGGCCAGATATTGCCATCATGCTGCCACGTTGCCGTGGCTTAAGCGGGCGATCAGTACAGGAACATCATGGCTAGCAGTTTCCCCCTTTCCGATTCCGGTCGCAGCGCCACCCAGGGCGCGACGCTTGCGCGCGCCAGCGGCCAGGTGCCCGACGACATGGCGATGATCCGCGCTGCGGCTTCGCTGACGCGCGATCTCAATGCCGCGAAGCCGGGTGTCTATTGGGCGGACATGCTCGCCTCGGTCACGGTCGGCTATGGCGCGCTTGCCGGTGCGATCCTGGTCGATGGCGTTGGCCTGGCGCTGCTGTGCGCGCTGGTCGCGATCCTGGCGCTCTACCGCGCGGGCAGCTTCATTCACGAACTGACGCATCTTCGCCCCGATGCCGTTCCCGGATTCAATGCCGGCTGGAACGCGCTGGTCGGCATTCCGCTGCTGATTCCCAGCTTCATGTACGAGGGCGTGCACAACCTGCACCACCAGCGGCTGCGCTATGGCACGGTCAAGGACCCAGAATATCTGCCACTCGCGCTGATGAAGCCGTGGACGGTGCCGCTGTTTGTGCTGGTCGCGGCCCTGGGCCCGATCGGCCTCATCATCCGTTATGGCGTGCTGTCGCCGCTCTCGCTGATCATCCCGCCGCTGCGCCGCATCGTGGTCGAGCGCTATTCGGGGCTCGTCATCAATCCCGCCTTTCGCCGCGTCATGCCCGAGGGCGAGGCGCGCCGGCACTGGCTAGTACTCGAAACGCTCGCCAGCGCCTGGGCGATGACGCTGATCGCGCTGGTCGCGACCGGCACCCTGCCGCTGCGCGCCTTCCTGATCGGTCTCGCCATCGTCTCGGGCACGATGGTGCTCAACCAGATACGCACGCTGGTCGCGCATCTGTGGGAGAACGAGGACGAGCCGATGAGCGTGACCGCGCAATATCTCGACAGCGTCAACGTGCCGCCGCCGGGCCTGCTGCCCGAGCTCTGGGCGCCGGTGGGACTGCGCTACCACGCGCTGCACCATCTGCTGCCCGGCGTGCCCTATCACGCGCTGCCCGAGGCGCACCGCCGCCTGGTGCGCGAACTCGGCGTGGAATCGACCTACCAGCTGGCGAATTATCGCAGCCTTGCTGGGCTGGTGACGCGGCTGGTGAAGAGCAGTTTCGGAAGCAGGGCGCGCGGCTGAATTTCGTCACGCCCGCGAAGGCGGGGTCTCGCTTCACCCTTCATCGTCAGCGCAGGAGCCGGATTCCCGCTTTCGCGGGAATGACGGTGCAAGGGATGCAGGATTACTCCCCGCCCTTGGCTACCGCACGCTCGACATCGAGCAGCTCGAGCCCCTGGCCGAGGGCAACGCGCTCATCGAAGACGAAGCATCCCCCCTCGAACAGCGATTGCTCGGCGGGCACCTGTTCCAGATATTTCAGGATGCCGCCCCTGAGGTGATAGACCTCGTCAAAGCCCTGCGCGCGGACATAGGCGGTCGCCTTCTCGCAGCGGATGCCGCCGGTGCAGAACATCGCGATCTTCTTGCCCGATTGCCGCAATTCCTCCGCTTGCGCGTCGAACCAGGCGGGAAACTGGGTGAACCGCTCGGTGCCCGGATCGACCGAGCCCGTGAAGGTGCCTTGCGCGAACTCGAAGCTGTTGCGCGTGTCGATCACCACCGTATCGGGATCGGCGATCAGCGCGTTCCAGTCCTTGGGTTCGACATAGGCGCCCTGGCCGTGCACCGGATCGATATCGGGCACGCCCATCGTCACGATCTCGCGTTTCACCTTGACCTTGAGCCGTTTGAACGGGGGCATATGCGCGCCCGAATATTTGACCTCGATGGCGGCAAAGCCCGGCATCGCGCGGATGGCATCGACCAAAGCTGCGATCCCGGCTCCAGGCCCCGCCAGCGTGCCGTTGACGCCCTCGTGCGCGATCAGCAGCGTGCCGCACAGCGCCTCGCCCTCGCACAGCGCGTGCAGCGCATCGCGCACGGCCTGAGGCTCCGCGATCGGCGCGAAATGATAGAGCGCCGCGACGGTCAGCGGATAGTCGGTGGGCAAGGTCATGCGCTGCCCCATAATCGGCGTGCGACGGTCTGCCAAGCACCGGGCTTGCAACACCCCGATGTCTGCGGCATGGCGGGATAATGGTTCCCCTTTCGTTCGCCGGGCAGGATTTCGTCATCGTCGATCGCGCCGCGCTCTACTGGCCGCGCGAAAAGGCGCTGTTCGTGGCCGACCTGCATTTCGAAAAGGCGAGCTGGTATGCCCGTTCGGGGCAGATGCTCCCGCCCTATGACAGCGCGGCGACACTCGACCGGCTCGAGCGCGCGCTCGAGGCCTCGGGCGCGACCAGCCTGTGGTGCCTAGGCGACAATTTTCACGACAGCGACGGCGCCTCGCGGCTCGACCCCGCTCTGGTCGATCGGCTTGAGCGACTGGCGCAACGCGTCGCGCTGCACTGGATCACCGGCAACCATGACAGCGCGCTCGAAACCGGTTTTGGCGGCAGCGTGGTCGAAGAGGCCGAACTTGCCGGGCTGGCGCTGCGCCACAAGGCCGAATCGCGCAGGAGCGTGCCCGAACTTTCGGGCCATTTCCATCCGCGCCTCAGGGTGCGGCTGCGAGGGCGGACGGTCTCGCGTCCCTGTTTCGTCGCCTGTTCCGACCGGCTGATCCTGCCCGCCTTCGGGGCATTGACCGGGGGGCTCGATGCCGACGACCCGGCCATTCTTTCCGTGCTGGGCGCAGGACCTCATGCCTTTGTCGCTACGGAAAGCGCGGCGTTGCGCTTCGACTTGCAAAAAACGGCAGAATTTCGGCGATAAAGTCACTTGCATAACTGGTGTTGCGTTTTCGCGACAACGCTCTGCATTTTTGCGGGAAGTCCGCGCAACCGCTGGAATCCCGCCGATTTTGGTCTAACGTTCACGTCAAGGCGGCGAATGACCGCCAGAGAGACCACAATCAGGAGAGAGATATGCCCATGCGTTTCGGCAAAGCCAGCCGTGTGTCCCTCATGCTTTCAGCCGGCCTGGTGGCCATGGCAAGCCCCGCCCTGGCGCAGGAGGCTGAACAGGAAGGCGTCAACGACAGCAACACCATCGTCGTCGTGGCCCAGGGCCGCGAGCAGCTGCTCTCCGACGTTCCGGTCGCGGTGTCGGCCGTCAACGCCGAAACGCTGGAGAATACCGGCGCCAACGACATCCGCCAGCTGAACCAGGTCGTCCCGTCGCTGCTCGTGTCGTCGACCGGCAACGAGGCGAACGGATCGGCGCGTATCCGCGGTATCGGTACCGTCGGTGACAATCCGGGCCTGGAAAGCTCGGTCGCGGTGTTCATTGACGGCGTCTATCGCTCGCGCTCGGGCATCGGTCTCAACGAACTGGGCGAGCTCGACCGGGTGGAAGTGCTGCGCGGTCCGCAGGGCACCTTGTTCGGCCGCAACGCCTCCGCCGGGATCCTGTCGATCTATTCCAAAAAGCCCGAGTTCGAATTCGGCGGCTTTGGCGAGGCGACCTATGGCAATTACGATAATATCCGCCTGCAGGCCGGTCTCACCGGCCCGTTGAGCGAAACGCTCGCGGCACGCTTCGACGGCGTGTACGAAAAGCGCGACGGCTTCCTGCGCGACGTGAACAACAATATCGACCTGAACAATCGCGACCGCTATTTCGTCAAGGGTCAGCTGCTGTGGGAGCCGGTCGACACCGTCTCGTTCCGCTTCATCGCCGACTATACCAATCGCGACGAGCGCTGCTGCGGTGCGGTCTATCTGGGCCGCGATTTCAACCCGCTGATCGGCGACCTCAACAACCCGTCGACCCCCCTCGCGCCGCTCCAGACCACGGGCAACAACATCATCAACGTGCTGCGTGACCTCGGCCAGCCGATCGGTTCGTTCAACGATCCGTTCAGCCGCAACACCTTCGTCACCCGTGGCCGCACCTATAACGGCAAGACCAAGGATGGCGGTCTCTCGCTCGAAGTGAACTGGGACATGGGCGGCGCGACGCTGACCTCGATCACCGGCTATCGCTATTACAAGAACAGCCAGGCATCGGACACCGATTACAGCGCGGTCGACATTCTGTATCGCGCCGACAATACCGACGCCCAGTTCCGCCAGTTCAAGACCTTCACCCAGGAACTGCGCCTGCAGGGCGAGGCGTTCGACGGCAAGCTCGACTGGCTCGTCGGCGGCTATTTCGCCGACGAAGACCTGACCGTGCGCGACAATCTGCGCTTCGGCAACCAGTATGGCCGCTTCGCCACCTGCCGCATCATCTCGGGCGGTGGTCTGGCCGGCCTGTATTCGCCGACCTCGCCGGGCTGCGTCGCACCCGGTGTTGGCCCGGCCACGCTGGCTGCAGCCACCGGCGGCGGCCAGACCGGCGCGGATATCGCCAACGGCTTCGCGCTGCTCGATACGCTCAACAATCTGGGCTCGATCAGCGATCGCTATTTCCAGAACAGCCGCAACTATGCGTTCTTCACGCACAATATCTTCCACATCACCGACAATCTCGATCTGACGGTCGGCCTGCGCTACACCAACGAGCGCAAGCGCTTCAACGCGACCTTCAGCAACGACAACACGGTCTGTACCCGCCTGCAGGCATCGCTCACCGACGATCTGATCAGCCCCAATGCCACCGCACGCGCGCTGGCTGGCGCTCTGGTCGGCCTGGGCTGCCAGGGCAACTCGACCGCAGAGCTCAACGGGGTGTCGATCCGTGATCGTCGCAGCGAGAACGAGTTCACCGGCACCGCGGTGCTGTCGTGGAAGCCCACCGACGATCTGCTGCTCTACGGCAGCTATTCGCGCGGCTACAAGGCAGGCGGCTTCAACCTCGACCGTTCGGCGCTCAAGGGTCCGGTCGTCGCTCCGCTGGGCGGCGCTCCGGTGACCACCTTCGCGGCGGTCGGCGGCGCCCAGGCGCTGGTGCGCAACCTGCAGTTCGACCAGGAAATCGTCGATGCGTTCGAACTGGGCGCGAAATATTCGCGCGGTCCGCTGACCATCAACCTCGCGCTGTTCCGCCAGCAGTTCGAGAATTTCCAGCTCAACACCTTCAACGGCACCGTCTTCCTGGTTCAGACGGTCAACGGCT
Source organism: Blastomonas ursincola (assembly GCF_013607875.1). Lineage (GTDB taxonomy): Bacteria > Pseudomonadota > Alphaproteobacteria > Sphingomonadales > Sphingomonadaceae > Blastomonas > Blastomonas ursincola. The sequence continues at coordinate 141,502 of NZ_VDES01000002.1, read as the reverse complement.
GCTCGACCGATCTCGCCGGCGCCGACCGCGATCTCAGCGCCACGACCGGCGGCTGTGCCCGCGGCGACGTGACCTATGGCGTGGTCGCCCAGGGTGTCGAACTCGAAGCCTCGATCCGTCCGTCGCGCACCTTCACGGTCAATGGCGGTCTGACCTATGCCGATACCAGCTATCGCAACAACCTGATCGGCAACCGCAACGGCGCGCCGCTCGATCCGGCGCTGCGCAAGCTGCCCGGCGACAACCTGTCGAACGCGCCCGAGCTGACGCTGACCGGATCGATGGCCTGGACGCCGGATATCGGCAATAACGGCCTTTCGGGTCTGCTCTATCTCGACACCCGCGTGACCGATGCCTTCAACACCGGATCGGACCTGTTCCCGCAAAAGGAACAGCCGAGCTTCGTGGTGGTCAACGCACGCGTCGGCCTGCGCGGTCCGGAACAGGCCTGGGCGATCGAGCTCTGGGCGCAGAACCTTTTCAACGAGGACTTCACCCAGGTCGCGTTCAACAGCCCGTTCCAGGCCGGTACGACCGCAGCGCCGTTCGTCGATCCGCAGTTCCCCGGTGGACGCCAGATCTTCTCGGCCTTCCTGGGCGAACCGCGCACCTATGGCATCACCCTGCGCGGCCGCTTCTGATCGCTCTGCTAGGGTAACGCGAAACAGCCCCGTCCGCATCGCGCGGGCGGGGCTTTTTGCTGCGCTCAGGCTGCGGAGGGTTGCCCGGCATGGCGAAGGAGCGTGACTGTCAGCACCGTCACCGCGCCCGCCATTAGCCCTGCTGCAACGACAAAGGGTGCGCCGGGGAAGAAGATGCCCCGGGCATCGGCATAAGCGGCGAACACCCAGGTCATCAGCGGCGGTCCGATGATCGCGGTCAGGCTGATCGTGCTGGCGATCGCACCCTGCAACTCGCCCTGCGCGTCCTCGGCCACGCAGGGGCTCATCAGCTGCTGCATCGCCGGGAAGCACATGCCCGGGATGGCACCGATGATCACCCCCAGGATCACGACGGGCGTGCTCGGCGCAAAGGCGAGCGTCAGAAACGAGGGGATCGAGAACAGCAGGCTGATCGTCGCGGTGCGCACCGCGCCGAAGCGGGCGATGGCCTTGCCCGACAGCACGCCCTGGGTGAGCACGATCATCACGCCGAACAAAGCGATCGTCATTCCGGTCATCGCCGGGGTCCACTGGAACTTCGCCGTGCCATAATAGGCCCAGACCGATAGCTGTGCCTGGCTGGCGAGCTGCATCAGGAAGATCGCAGCCAGGCAGCCGATGACCAGCGGAATGCGCGCCATGCGCACGATCATGCCCAGCGGGTTGGAGCGGAACGGATCGAAGCGCCGCCGCTTGTCGGGATCGAGCGTTTCGGCAAAACGCAGCCAGCCGAAGACCGTGCCCGCCGCACACAGCAGCGCGGCCGCCACGAACGGCAGCCGGTCGCCGAACTGGCCGATCAGCCCGCCGATCGCCGGGCCGAGCACGAAGCCCGCTGCGCCCGCGCCGCCGAGCATGCCGAACGCCGCCCCGCGCCGCTCTGCCGGAATGCTGTCGGCGATGCAGCTGTTCGCGGCGGCATAGCTTGCGCCCATCACGCCCGAGATGGCGCGGCCTGCGAACAGCCAGGCCAGGCTCGGGGCAAAAGCCATCAGCGCATAGTCGACCCCCAGCAGCGCCAGTGTCGCCAGCAGCACCGGACGGCGCCCGAACCGGTCGCTCAGCCCGCCGATGACGGGCGCGAACAGGAACTGCATCAGGGCATAGGTGAACAGCAGCCAGCCGCCCCAGGTCGCGGCATGATCGAGACCTTGCCCTGTCAGCGACTGGATCAGCGACGGCATGACCGGCACGATCAGGCCGATACCGGCCATGTCGATGAACACGATCGACGCCAGAACCAGCAAATTGCGATTGATCATGCCGCCCCCGCGTCCATGGCAGCGCATCGTTCAGGCTGCATCAGCCCCCAGCATCGCCATTCCGCCCCGCGGGGCAAGGCGAATCACCCCCAGTTTCAGGCCAGTTCGTCGCCGCCCGCAGACGCTGCTCGCGGTTTGCGACCTTGCGCCACGACATACCATTCGTTGCTGCCCTTGCGGCTGGCAGGCGGCTTGGCGTGCTTCACGGTCTTGAAATGCTGCTTGAGCAGGGTGAGCAGATCGTTGTCGGTGCCGCCGGCCAGCACCTTGGCGACGAAGGTCCCACCCTCGACCAGCTGATCGACCGCGAAATGCGCCGCCGCCTCGACCAGCCCCATGGTGCGCAGATGATCGGTCTGCTTGTGGCCGACGGTGTTCGCCGCCATGTCGGACAGCACCAGATCGGGCCTGCCGCCGAGCGCATCGATGAGCTTGTCCGGCGCCTCATCGGCCATGAAGTCCATCTGGAAGATGGTGACACCCTCGATCGGGTCGACCGGCAGCAGATCGATGCCGACCACCGCCGCCTTGGGATTGACCCGGCGCACCAGCTGCGACCAGCCGCCCGGCGCGATGCCGAGATCGACCACATGCCGCGCCTTGCGCACGATGGCGAATTTCTCGTCGAGCTCGACCAGCTTGTACACCGCGCGGCTGCGATAGCCTTCGGCCTTGGCCTTGCGGACATAGGGATCGTTGAGCTGGCGCTCGAGCCAGCGGTTGGACGAGGCGGTGCGCCCGCGCGCGGTCTTGACCCGCTGCTTGAGGCCATCGCCATATTTTCCGGTCGCCTTGCGCCGGCTGTCGCCGGGGATCCTGCCCCCGCCCGATCCGCCTTTGCCGCCAGAGCCTCCGGAACCGCTACCCTGCTTGCCGTCGCCGCTCATGCGCGTTGCTCGTGCGCGGAGCGCGGCTGCGGCGCATCCTTGCCCATCAATGCGCGCAAGATGCCCTCGCGAATGCCGCGATCGGCGACGCCCAGCCGCATGGCGGGCCAGATGTCGAGGATCGATTCGAGAATGGCGCAGCCCGCCACCACCAGATCGGCGCGCTCCTTGCCGATGCAGGGCAGTTCGCGCCGCTGGTTCAGGCTCATGCCTGCCAGCCGCGCGCTGATGGCGCGCATCGATTCGGACGGCACGATCAGCCCGTCGATCGCGTCGCGATTGTAGCAGGGCAGGTCGAGATGCAGACTGGCGAGCGTCGTCACCGTGCCGCTGGTGCCGAGCAGCCGCCGCTCTGCATCGGGCAGCTCCGGCAACCGGCGGGCAAAGGGGGCAAAGCCGTCCATCACCCGCGCTCGCATGCGCGCATAGGCGGCCGCGCGCGATTCGGGATCGTCATGATCGAAGCGCTCGCTCTCGGTCAGCGTCACCACGCCCCAGGGCACGCTCATCCAGTCGAGAATGTCGGGCACCGGGCCCGAGCTGTCGACCAGCACCAGCTCGGTCGATCCGCCGCCGATATCGAAGATCAGTGCCGGGCCGTCGCCAGGTTCGAGCAGGATATGACAGCCGAGGACCGCGAGCCGCGCCTCTTCCTCGGCGGTGATGATGTCGAGCACGATCCCGGTCTCGCGCCGCACGCGCTCAATGAACGCTGGGCCGTTGCTCGCCTTGCGGCACGCCTCGGTCGCCACCGACCGCGCCAGCGCGACATGACGGCGGCGCAGCTTGTCGGCGCAGATCGACAATGCGGCGACCGCGCGGTCCATTGCCGCGTCGCTCAGCCGTCCGCTCTGGCCCAAGCCCTCGCCCAGCCGCACGACGCGCGAAAACGCATCGACGACAACGAACCCGTCGGCCGCCGGTTTGGCGATCAGCAACCGGCAGTTGTTGGTGCCCAGGTCGATCGCGGCATAGGCGCGCCGGGCGTTCCAGCCGCCACGATCGCCCTGCCCATTCCTTGCCGGCCTTGATTCGGTGATTCGCGTCGGTGCGGGCCCCGGGCCGCGCTGGCCCTGCTGGACGGCAGTCTTGGATCTGCCTCGCTGTCGTGCCGCATTCCGGCCATTTCTGGCGGGATTGGCCAGTTCCTTGGCAACCTTGCCACCATCAGGCGGCGTGATTGCGGGGGATTCGGCCTGCGGCATGGATGTGGGTCGCTCCACCATGCCAAAATCGCTCTTTTTCTCATCCGGGCATGCCCGCGCGGCCGATATGTCCACGCTTCGCCGGTACTTGGGGCAAAGGCTAGCCAATATGCGACGAATGCGCAAGCTTGGCACAAATTCGTCGCGATTTGGGTCTTGACCGCGTTCGCCGACGCGCCTAATTGCGACCGCCTATTGCCCCTTCGTCTAATGGTAAGACCACGGACTCTGACTCCGTTAATCAAGGTTCGAATCCTTGGGGGGCATCCATTCTCCACCATCGCCGCACTCGGATCGCTCCGTTGTAACTGACTCCGTGTCGGGCAATGCCGTCTGTCGAATAATCGTGGCGCGGCCGCGGGCGGCCCAACACCTTCGGGCTTTGCCCCTAGCCTGGAGGATCGCGCATGACCCGTTTTCCCGATCAGTTTGCTCCGCTCGCCGCGCAGCCCAGCATGACCTCGTGCACCCGTCGCTCCGCGCTGGGGCTTGCCGCCCTGCTGGCCTTGCCCGCGCGCCTCAGCGCCGAGTCGGCAGCATCGGGCTGGAAGACGCTCGCGACCGAGGTGTACAAGGGCAAGCAGGATGATCTCTCGGCGCTGCCCGGGGGCGAGCTGGCGTGGTACGGCAACGGCGCGGGCAAGCTCTTTGCAACGCGCGATGGCGGCGAGAGCTGGGAGAAGCTCTGGGACCGGCCGGGCACGTTCATCCGCGCGCTCGGCTTTGTCGATGCCGAAAACGGGTTTCTCGGCAATGTCGGCACCGGCTATTATCCCGGCGTCACCGATCAGAACCCGCTCTATCGCACGCGCGACGGAGGCATCAGCTGGACGCCGGTGCCCGTCAGCGGCTTTCCGGCCAATGGCGGCATCTGTGCCATCCATATCCTGCCGCAGCGCCGCATCTTCCAGGGGGAGACGCGCAACGTCCCGGTGATCCACGCCGCAGGGCGCGTCGGAGGTCCCGCCTTCGTGCTGCGCTCCGAAGATGGCGGCGAAAGCTGGCGGACGATCGATCTGAGCGCGCAGGCGGGGATGATCCTCGACGTGCATTTCCACGATGCGCAGCATGGGCTGATCGCCGCGAGCACATCGGCGGAAGTGGAGAAGGGCCAGGCGCTGATCCTGCGCACCCGCGACGGCGGCAATAGCTGGCAGACCGCCTATCGCGGCACGCGCGCTTTCGAGAACATCTGGAAGATGAGCTTCCCGACGCCGCTGGTCGGCTATGCCACCGTCCAGTCCTATGACGAGAGCAATCCGGTGCGGCTGGTCATCAAGACGACCGATGGCGGTGCGAGCTGGCAGGAGATCGCGCTGACCCAGGTGCCCGGCACCCGCACCTTCGGTATCGGCTTTGCCGATGCCGAGCATGGCTGGGTGGGGACGCGCGCCTGCGGCTTCGAGACGCGCGACGGTGGGCAGAGCTGGACGCGCGTCGATGCGATGGGCCCGGCGGTCAACAAGATCCGCATCGTCGAGCATGGCGGCGGAAAGCGCGTGTTCGCCATCGGACAGCAGGTCAGCCGGCTCGACCTGACATGACCGGGCCCGAGCGGCTGATCGGCCTGCCGCCGGTTATCCCGGATGTTTGCACATTGCTGGTGCTGGGTAGCCTGCCCGGGCGCGCCTCGCTGGCGGCGTCGCGCTATTACGGGCATCCGCGCAACCATTTCTGGACGCTGATGGAAGGGGTGATCGGCGAATCGCTGGTTGCGCTCGATTATCCGGAGCGGCTCGCGCGGCTCGGCGCGCGCGGGGTCGGGCTTTGGGATGTGATTGGCTCGGCGCGGCGCGGATCGAGCCTGGATGGCGATATCCGGGATGCCGTGGCCAATCCGCTCCGCCCGCTGGTCGAGAGCCTGCCGCATCTGCGCGCGATCGGCTGCAACGGTGCGCTGGCGGCGAAGGGCGCGATGCGCGCGCTTGCCGGGCTGGATCTGCCGATCCTGGCGTTGCCGTCGAGCAGCCCGGCCTATACGCTGCCCCTCGCCGCCAAGGCCGAAGCCTGGCGTGCGCTGGGAGCGTTCATTCTGCCGCCCCGCTAGGCGTGCTCCGGGTCAGACCCGCCCGCGCTTGGGGCCGAGGAAGAACCAGGCGATCAGGCCGATCACCGGAAGGATGACGATGAGCAGCGTCCAGAGCAATTTGGTCGCGGTGGTGGCACCGCTGGCCCAGACGCTGAACAGCGCAATCACATCCAGGATCAGGATGACGATGCCGAAAATGCTGTATTCCATGGCTTGGGTTCCTTGCGTGGGGATCAGGGGTGCATGACCACCTTGATCCATTCGTCCTGATGGTCCCGGAAATTGCGATAACCGGTCGCTGCCTCGTCGAGCGGCAGGCGGTGGCTGATCAGGAAACTGGGATCGATGACATCACGCTCGATGAGGTCGAGCAGTTCCGCCGTAAAACGCCGGACATGCGTCTGGCCGGTGCGCAGCTGCAGCCCCTTCTGCATCAGCGCGCCCAGCGGAAACAGATCGGCCTTGCCGCCATAGACGCCGGGAACCGAGACGCGCCCGCCCTTGCGGCAGGCCATGATCGCCTGGCGCAGCACATGCGCACGGTCCTGACCGATGCCGACGGTCTGCTTGATCCGGTCGGCGATATTGTCGATCGCAAACCCGTGCGCTTCCATGCCGACCGCGTCGATCACCGCATCGGGGCCGACGCCGCCGGTCATCTGCTTGAGCGCATCGAGAATGTCGGTTTCGTGGAAATTGACCGGCTCGGCGCCCAGCTGCTCGGCCATGTCGAGCCGGCCCTTGACCCCGTCGATCGCGATGACGCGCCCGGCCTTTTGCTGGAAGGCGCTGAGGATCGCGAACAGCCCCACCGGGCCGCAGCCCCAGACCGCGATGGTGTCCCCCGGCGCGATCTCGGCATTGAGCGCGGCCATCCAGCCGGTGGGCAGGATGTCCGAGAGGAACAGCAGCCGCTCGTCGGGAATGTCCTCGGGGACCACCAGCGGCACGACGTCCGAATAGGGGATGCGGACATATTCGGCCTGGCCCCCGGCAAAGCCGCCGGTCAGGTGCGAATAGCCGAACATGCCCGCCATCGGGTGGCCAAAGGCCTTTTCGGCAACCTCCTGGTCCTCGACCGGGCAGCTGTTGTCACAGTTGCTGTAGCGCTGCTCCGAACAATGGAAGCACTGGCCGCAGAAGATGGTGAAGGGCACGACGACGCGCTGGCCGACTTCGAGCGTGCTTTCCTTGCCGGTCGCGACGACGCGGCCCATGAACTCATGGCCCAGAATGTCGTCCTTTGCGACGCCGGGAATGACGCCGTCATACAGGTGCAAGTCCGACCCGCAGATCGCGGTGGAGGTGACCTCGATGATGCAGTCGCGCGGGTTGACGATGGCGGGATCGGGCATCTGGCGGACGTCGATATCGCCCTTGCCCTGGAAGGTGGCAGCTCGCATGGCTTGGATTCCTCTGTCTTGCTGGGTCGGCGATACGCCGCGGCTCAGGCCGCGTCGGGGCGCATCCGGGCGGTGGCGATCTCGCCCGTCTCGATCAGCATCTTCATCCGGCGCAGGTCGCGCAGCAGGCCGAGCTTGAGCGCTTCGGCCATCATCGCCTCGGTCTTCCACGCGCTGGCGAAATGCTGCGGACGCACCGCCATGATCACCTCGACCGCCGTGCCCTTCGACCCGTTGTCGCGAAAGCGCAGGCGGCCGTGCATGTCGGCATGGCCTTCGCCCTCGGAGCGCCAGGCGATCAGCTCGTCCTCGCGCTCGGCGACGATCCGGGTGAGCAGCGGGCGCGAGGCCATGTCGCGCAGCTCGGACGGCGGCAGCAGCAGGTCGGGCTGGTTGCCTTCGGGAAAGGGCAGATATTCGAGCGCCGACCAGAGCTGCGCGTTGCCTTGCCAGCAGGCGCGGATCTGCTCGGGGGTGGCGCGGATGGTGACAGTGGCGCCGGTGACGCGATAATCGCCGAAGCGTCGGCGATGCCGGGCGCTGCGCGCGGGGGCGGCATCATGGTTGATGCCCGGCTTGCGGCGATAGATCAGGACCCCGCCTGCCGCAGTGGCAAGCGTGGCGGCGAGCCCGTATCGGGCCCAGTTGGCGATGGTCATGGCCTGTGTCCCTGGTTGCGAGCAATGGTGACACGGTGCCCCTCAAGGCTCGTCGGGGGGTGGGTAAAGGCACCGTGTCGGGGTCAGGAGTAGGCGCCGAGGCCGCCCGCGATCATCACATGGGTTGGTAAGTGCCGATAAAATCCGCACATTCCTCGGTCAGCTGTCGCGATCCTGCGCGCGCGCGAGCGGCAGCCGCACATCGAACACCAGCCCGCCGGGCAAGGTCTGGATCGCGGTCTCCGCGTCCATCTCGTAATGCAGCGCGCGTTCGACAAAGTCGCGGGCGAGCGCACCCAGCGCCTGGTCGGGATCGGCCAGATTGCGGCCCTCCTCCTTCCACACCAGGGTGAGCAACGGTTTGGCGGCGCTGTCGTCGATGCCCCAGCGCACCCGGAGCCGGGGCGGCGGATCGCCCGGATCGCCAAAGGTCACCGCATGGCTCGCCAGCTCGTGGATGGCCAGGCCCAGCATGTTCGCGGCCTTCACCCCCAGCATGATGTCCGGCCCTTCGGCGCGGACCTGATCCTCGTCGCTCAGGTGGTGGCTCAGCAGCTCGTCATGGACCAGATCGGCCAGATTGACCTGTCCGCTCGCCGATCGGGTGGACAGCGACTGGGTGCGCGCGAAGGTGTTGATGCGCCCGTCGAACTTGGCGACGAATTCCTCAATGGTATCGCAATGGTCTGCCGTGCGCCGCGACAGCGCCCGCACCACGCCCAGCGTGTTGCGGACGCGATGCTGCAACTCCCCCAGCAGCGACCGCTCCTGGTCGCGCAGTCGCTTGAGGTCGTCGATATCGGTCGATGTGCCCAGCCATTCGATGATCGTTCCGTCATCGCCATGGACCGGACCGGCGCGGGTCTTGTGCCAGTAATAGCGATCCTCCTCCGCGTTGCGGATGCGGAATTCGACCTCGAAGCTCTGCCGGTCGGAGGCCAGGCTCCACGCGGTCTGCGCCGCTTCGCGATCGTCGGGATGGACGACGCGGAGCCAGCCATCGCCTACATAATCGGCCTCGCTCTGGCCAGTGAACGCCTCCCATTGCGGGCTTGCCCACAACCATGCGCCATCGCGGTCCGCGCGCCAGACGAGCAGCGGCAGCGTGGCGATGAAATGGTTGAGCGTCTGGACCGGGCCGGACCAGCTAGAAGGCATGGGCATTCTCCTTGTGCGCACCTGCCCCGCCATCGGCATCGCAGATCTTGAGATAATCGCCATCGAACAGCGCGGTTGCTTCGAGACGCGTCAAATCGAGTATCGTCAGGCACTTCTGTTCGAGCTGGATCAGGCCGTCGCGGCGCAGATCCTGCAGGGTGCGGTTGACATAGACCGGGGTCATGCCCAGCGCCTCGGCCAGTTCCGTCTGTGTCAGATGGAAGGCACAGCTTCCTCCTTCCGCCAATCGTACGGACCTTTGCCGCATGAATAACTCACACAGGATATGAGCCATGCGTTCGCGCGCGGTGCGCTGTCCGAGCGAGGTCGACCGTTCGCGCTGGATCGCCGACGACACGTGCATGTCGCACCAGAGGAGCTTTTCGAGATCGGGATGAAGCTTGCGGGCGGTATCGAGAAAATCGTCTGCGAGCAGTGCCACCCGCGCCGGGGTCAGCGTGGCGATGCTGTGGTCCATGGACTTGGCGAGGTGGCCGTTGATATCGAACATGTCGCCGGGGATCAGCACCGACAGAATCTGGCGGCGACCGTCTTCGAGCGTCTTGTAGCGGATCGCCCAGCCTTCGATCAGTACGTGCAAGGGGCCGGTGCCTCCGCCCTGGCACAGCAAATCGACACGGGGCGGCAGGCTGCGCACATTCCGCTGCACCTGGTCGGCCAGCCAGGTCTGCGAGGCGTCGTTCAGATCGCCGAAGCCACGCAGCTTCAGGGTGACGTGCGGCGTCAACTTTTCCTAGCCTCCCATGACATCGTTCGGGGGAACCTACGCACCGTTGGCGAGTATGTTGCATGAGCGTTTCTCGCACCTGTTCCGGTCCGATAACCTAGAGAGTTCAATGACATCTCCGCCTGCCGACCAAGCCCTGCTGTGCGGTTGCCGCGTGCTCGTGGTGGAAGACGATTTCCTGATAGCGGATGACTTCTCCCGGCGCCTGGCCGCGCAAGGGGCCGAGATCGTCGGACCGGCGGCGACGCTGGAGGGCGCGCGCGATCTGGTCGATGTCGCTGGCCAGCGCATCGACATTGCGGTGCTCGACGTCAAATTGCGCGGAACGCTGGTCTTCCCGCTGGCCCGGCATCTCTATGCGGCGGGCATCCCCTTTCTCTTCTGTACCGGCTATGGCGAAGACCCGATTGCCGATTGCTTTCGCGAGGTCACCCGCTTCGAAAAGCCGTTGTCGCATCAGGGCTTTGCCGAGATGGTGCAGATGATCGCGCGGCTGATGCAGGGCCCGCGCGGCGGACCGCTGCGCTGAAAGCCCGTCAGGGCGCTGTGCGGACCCTCCTATGTAAGTTCACCTTCGCTCGAGCCTGCCTATCCCTGCCGCACCAATCTTCGAAAGGATGGGGTTATGCGGAATATGGCAATCTTGACGGCGGCGCTGCTGGTGGCGGCCTGCAATGCACCCGATGGGGCACGGTCGGATACGGCGGATGGCGATGCCGCCGACATGCAGCAGGGCGACATGGCGACCAACGCCGCCGATGACCCGGCCATGGCGGCCGCGCCGGTTTCGACCGGAGCCTATGTCGCGCAGGCGGCGAATTCGGACATGTACGAAATCCAGGCGGGCGAGCTGGCAGCAAAGAACGGCCAGTCGCAGCAGGTCAAGGATTTCGGCCGGATGATGGTCACCGACCACACCAAGTCCTCGCAGGACATGAAGGCGATGGTGACGCGCGCCAATCTGGGCACCCAGCCCCCGGCGCGGCTCGATGCCGAGCATCAGGCGATGATCGATCGGCTGAAGTCGGCCAAGGGCGAAGCGTTCGACCGCGAATACATGACCCAGCAGATGGCAGCGCACCGCAAGGCGCTGGCGCTGCATCAGGGCTATGCCCAGAGCGGCGACAATACCGAGCTCAAGGGCTTTGCGACGCAGGTCATCCCGGTCATCCAGAAACATCACGACTGGCTGGAACAGAATGGCCAGGGTGCAAATGGCACGACCGCAGGGGTGGGCACGGGCAATCGCAGCGGCACGATGCAGGACGGCAGCATGGGTACGGCGAACGAATCGTCGAGCGCCAACCGCGCCCCGCGCGCGACCGGTTCCACCACCGATCAGTAACGGCGGATTGGCAGAGCGGATCTGCTCCTTCTCTCCACCTCACTGGCGGTCTTCGGGTCGCCATTTTTTTTGAGGCAGGGATGGGCGTCGGTGTTCAGCCCTTGCCGCCGGCGATCGCCAGCCGGGGCCGGTCCTCGCTCGGCTGGGGCGGTTGCAGCGCGGCGATGAAGCGCGCGCTCCACCAGCGCACGTCCTGCTTGACCACCGAAGCGAGCATCGCGGCATGCCGCTCGCGGCGTTCCTCGAGCGGCATGGTGAGCGCGCGCGCGATGGCATCGGCCATGTCCTCGCTGCTGTGCGGGTTGATGATCAGCGCGGCATCGAGCTGCACCGAGGCTCCGGCAAAGCGCGAAAGCACGAGCACGCCGGGGTCCTCGGGGTCCTGCGCCGCGACATATTCCTTGGCGACCAGGTTCATCCCGTCGCGCAAGGGCGTGACCAGCCCGACGCGCGAGGCGCGGTAGATCCCGAACAGCTCCTCGCGCGCATAGCCCTTGTTGACATAGCGCACCGGCACCCAGTCGATCGAGGCGAACTCGCCGTTGATCCCGCCCGACAGCGCGTTGAGCTCTGCGCGGATCTGCTGATAGCTCGGCACGTCGCCGCGCGAGGGCGGCGCGATCTGCAGCAGGAACAGCTTCTCGCGCAATTCGGGCCGGGTGGCGAGCAGCTGCTCATAGGCCAGGAAGCGCTCCTGCAGCCCCTTGGAATAATCGAGCCGGTCGACGCCGACGATCACCTGCCGTCCGACCGCGCTGGTGATCAGCCGCTGTTCGGCATCGCGCGCGGCGGGCGTGCCCAGCGCCGAGGTAAATTCGGCGGTATCGAGCCCGATCGGGCAGATCAGCAGCCGGGTCGATCGCCCGTCGAGCAGCGCATGATCGCCGTCGAGCTCGGCGCCGAGATGCGTGACGATATAGTCGATGAACGAGGCGCGCCATTCGTCGGTGTGAAAGCCGATCACGTCATAGCTGAGCAGGCTCTTCACCAGCTCGCGATGGCCGGGCAGCGACATCATCAGGCTGGCGGGCGGCCAGGGGGTGTGCAAGAAGAAGCCGAGCCGGTTGGCAAAGCCGCGCTCGCGTAAGCGCTGGCCGAGCGGCATCAAGTGATAATCGTGCACCCAGATCATGTCGTCGGGCTCGATCAGCGGCGCCACCGTCTCGGCAAAGCGCTGATTGACGCGGGCGTAGCCCCCGGCAAAGTCGCGCGCGATCTCGGTCAGATCGAGCCGGTAGTGGAAGAGCGGCCACAAAGTGCGGTTGGCAAAGCCGTTATAATATTCCTCGATATCCTGCGCCTCCAGGTCGATCGTCGCGGTGGCGACCCCGTCCTGGCGACGGAAGCTGATCTGGCCGGTGAAATGGTCGGTCTGCTCGCCCGACCAGCCGAACCAGATGCCGTTGCTTTCGCGCAGCGCGGCGGACAGCGCGACCGCCAGCCCGCCGCGGTTGCTGCTCGCGCCGCCATTGGCGGCCTGGACGCGGTTGGATATGCAGATCAGACGGTTCATCGTGCGTCACTCCAGGGCCGGGAGAGCAGGCCTGCGCACTGGATCAGCCCCACCAGCGAATAGGTTTGCGGGTAATTGCCCCACAGCGCGCCTGTGCTGGGGTCGATATCTTCGGACAGCAGCCCGGCAGGGGTGCGCCGGCTCAGCATTTCCTCGAACAGCGCGCGCGCATCGCCATACCGGCCGGTGGCGTGCAGCGCCTCGATCAACCAGAAGGTGCATACGTTGAACGCCGATTGCGGCGGCCCGAAATCGTCCTCATCGGCATAGCGCAGCATATGGCTCCCCCGGCGCAGACCGCCCTCGATCGCATCGAGCGTCGCGATGAAGCGCGGATCGTCGGCGCGGATGAACTTGAGGTCGAGCAGCTGCAACAGGCTGGCATCGAGCGTGCGTTCGCCGAGCACCGCCGAATAATGGTTGCCCGCATGGCTCCAGGCATGGGCGTCGATATGCTGGCGGATATGCTCGGCGCGTTCGCCCCAGAACATCGCCGCCTTGGGCCGTCCGATCGCGCCCGCCGCATTGGCGAGCCGATCGCACGCCGCCCAGCACATCGCGGCGGAATAGGTATGCACATGCGCGCGGGTGCGCAGCTCCCATAGGCCAGCATCGGGTTCGTTGAACATCGCAAAGGCGCGGTGGCCGACGACTTCGAGCGCCTCGAAATCCTGCACCGTCGCCTGGCGCAGCAGCCGCTGGTCGAAAAACGCCTGCACGCTCGACAGCACGATCTGGCCATAGGCGTCGTGCTGGATCTGCTCATAGGCCTGGTTGCCCGACCGCACCGGCCCCATGCCGGCAAAACCGGCAAGGCCGGGCATGACATGCTCAGTCAGCGTTGCCTCGCCGCCGATGCCGTAGAGCGGCTGGATATGCCCGCCGCGCGCCGCATCGACGATGTTGCGCAGATAGTGCAGGTACGATTCGAGCACGTCGAGCGCGCCCAGGCGATTGAGCGCCTGCACGGTGAAATAGGCATCGCGGATCCAGCAGAAGCGATAGTCCCAGTTGCGACCCGAATCGGCATGCTCGGGCAGCGACGTGGTCAGCGCCGCTACGATCGCGCCGGTCTGCTCGTACTGGCACAGCTTCAGCGTGATCGCAGACCGGATCACCGCCTCCTGCCATTCGAGCGGCAGGTTGAGCCCGCGCACCCAGTGCTGCCAGGTCGAGACGGTCTCGTCCAACATCGCTTCCATCCGCGCCTCTAGCTGCGCGTCGAACCCCTCGTCGGGGCCGAAATAGAAATAGAGGTCGCGTTCTGCCCTGAACATGCGCTCGTCCCGGATCCACCCCAAAGGGGCGTTCGAGGTCAATCGCTGGACCTGCTCGCCCAGGATATAGCGTATGTGATTGGAGCCCGATGTGAGCCGGGGCGAACCCTCGCCCCAGGCATAAGCGGGGCGCAGCCGGACCGAGATGCGGGGGGACCCGCTGATCACGCGGACGATGCGCGCGATCGCCACCGGGCGGAACATGCGGCCATGACGCGGGAAGCGCGGCATGAAATCGATGACCTCGATGACATTGCCCGCGTTACACGACATGCGCGTCAGCAGCACGGGGGTGTTGCGGATATAGCGCTGCTCGGTATGCGCGCAATTCTCGAGCACGATGTCCCAATAGCCATGGTCCTGCTTCGGCTCGAGCAGCGAGCAGAACACCGGGTCGCCATCGAAACGCGGAAGGCATCCCCACGCGATGCGCGCATTGGGATCGACCAGAGCGGCGATCTCGCAATTGCCGATGGGCCAGAGGTTCATGGCGTCCTTCATCGCCGCACTCACGCGATCAGCGCCGCGATACGCCGACGCACGCCCTCGACGCTGTCGAGACGCTCGTCGCTGTGATCGGCCGTGCGCGAGCCGACGCTGATCGCCTGGCCGCCCAGCGCGCGCGTCGCCTCGAACGCAGGAATGTCGGTCAGATCATCGCCGATGAACACCGGCACGCTCCCGGCAAAGCGATCCAGCGCCATGATGGCGCGCACCGCATCGCCCTTGTCCGATCCGCCGGGTCGCAGTTCGAACACCATGTCGCCCTGCTGCACGATCAGCCCGTGCGACGCGGCCTGGGCCATCGCCCATTGTTCCGCCCGGTCGCGCAACTGCGGCATCAATCGGTAGTGCACACCCAGCCCGAAGCTCTTCTCCTCGATGACGATCCCTGGAAAGTCCTCGAAATGCAGTGCCGCCTCGAAGGCGAGATCGACGAACAGCCGTGTGCGGCGAGGGGCCTGGACCGCGCCATCGACGCTCAGCTCCTGGCCATGGCTGGCCGCGATCACGCCGCCTGCCAGTGCGGGAGGCAGCAAGTGGTGCAGCTGTTCGAGCGAGCGGCCGCTGACCACCGCGATGCGGCCGGACAGGGTGCGCGACGCCTCGGCCAGCGTGTCGGCCATCGCCGGGCTGATCGCGACAGCTTCGGGCGTGTCGCCGATCTCGACCAGCGTCCCGTCAAAATCGAGCAGCAGCGCCAATGGCCTTGCCTCCTGATGGGTCTCGGCGGGGACGATCAAATGCACAAGGCTGTCAGGCACGCGGCTGCGGCTCCTTTTCGGGTCCATCCATGAAGGTGTGCAAGGGACACGCGCCAACGCCGTGCAGGTTCCCCTCAACGGCGCTTTTTCAGCAGCTTGAGCACCGCCGGTTCGGCCTCGTCAGGGTCGGTGCGGCGGAACATCGGGTCATCGTCGCGATAGGCTTCGAGCAGCTGCGGGTGGATATAGGACTGACGGCAGATCGTCGGCGTGTTGCCCAGCGCATCGGCGGCGCGCGCCACCGCCTCGCGAATCGCCTTCTCGGTCGCCGGCGGCTGTTCCTGCTGGCGCAGCTCGCACAATGCCGAACAGGCGGTGACGGTGCCGCACCAGGTGCGGAAATCCTTGGCCGAGAAATCCTCGCCGCCGATCTCGCGCAGATAGGCGTTGATATCGTCCGAGGTGACGCTGCGCAGCTCGTCACCATCCCTGTACCGGAAGAGCTGCTGTCCGGGCAGCTCCTGCAGGCCGCGCAGCACCTTGGCGACGCGTCGGTGGCGCAAGGACACGTCCCATTTGCGCCCGCTCTTGCCGTTGAAGCGGAATCGGATCTGCGAGGCCTCGAGCGCGACATGGCGGCAGTGCAGCGTCGTCAGGCCATAGGAGCGGTTCTGCTTGGCGTACAGCGCATTGCCGATGCGGATCGCGGTGCAGTCGAGCAGATGGATGATCGTCGCCATCACGCAGGTTCGCGACGTACCGCGCTTCGAGATATCCTTTTCAACCTGCTCGCGGATCGCGGGAAGCTTCGCGCCGAAACTGGCAAGCCGCGCGAACTTGGCGGCATCTTGCCGCTCGCGATAGGCGGGGTGATAGCGATACTGCTTGCGCCCGCGCGCATCGCGCCCGGTCGCCTGCAGATGGCCGTTCGGGTCGGGACAGATCCACACCTGCTCATAGGCCGGCGGGATGGCGAGGCTGTCGATGCGCTTACGCACCGCCTTGTCGCGGATCAGCCTGCCCTTGTTGTCATGATAGCTGAAGCCCTTGCCGCGCCGCTTGCGGGTGATGCCGGGCATGTCGTCGGTCGTGAAGACCAGCGCGCCTTCCTTGCTCATCGGGCAGGCGCGCCGGGCAGATCACATGCCCTCATGGTCCTTGTCGCCTGCCAGATCGTCGCGCCCGGCATTCTTGGCGGCATTGCCTTGCGCATCTTTCGGCCCGTAATAGCGGTTCTCGCTCTGTCCACCTTCGATGAAACCCCGTTTTTCGCCGCGCAGCTCCTTGCCGGTATGCGGGTTGGGATAGGCGCCGCCACCCGATTCCCCCGCACCGCCCTTGCCGGTCCGCGCTTCCATGTCGTCGGGGATACGCTTCTTGTCGGTCATGGCTCCGTCCTCCTCGAAAATGAGGCTGCAAGGACTAGGCGCGGCAATTGCGCGGTGCGCTAACATAGGCCGGTGTGGGTTGTTCGCAGCTGCGCGACACAGGGTCCGAAGCCGCCCCCTCCCCGAATCGGCGGCCCCCATCGAGAGGAATAGCCATGGCCCATTCACGAACGCACAATGGACGCACCCCCAATGGACAGGGCGGAAGCTCGATCCTGAGCAGCTCGGTCAAGGGCTTGCTGCTCACCGCAGGCGTGGCGGCGATCGCCAATATCGGCCGCAAGATGGCGGTCCAGGCCCCGACTGCCATGGCGCAGGACTGGTGCGAAGGCCTGATCAAGGAGCACAAGGCGACGCTGGCCGCGATCGACAAGCTCGAGCAGCTCTCGCCCGAGCAGACCGATCGCCGCTCGATGCTGCTGATGAATCTCAAGCACATGATCACCAAGCACGCGATGCAGGAAGAGAATGTGATCTATCCCGTGCTGGCCCAGGGCGGCGAGGGTGATGCGGCCAAGGCGCTCAACAGCGACCATGGCGAGGTCAAGGTGATGCTCTACGAGCTCGGCCATATGGAAAAGGGCGATCCGGCGTTCAATGAAACGCTCGGCCGCCTGCGCAGCGCGCTCGAGGAACATATGCGCCAGGAAGAGCAGGAGCTGTTCCCCGCGCTGCGCGAGCGCCTGAGCGACGAGGAGAACAAGAAGCTCAGCCGCGAGATGAACATGGCCGGGCTGATCCTCGCCTGACCCGTTCGACAAAGGAGAGAGACATGGCCCAGAAGGAAAGCCGCGACGCGTTGCAGATGCTCGCCGACGATCACCGCACGGTGGAAGCCTTGTTCGAGAAATACGACAATGCGCGCGGCGAGGCGGCGCAGCAGAAGATCGTGCAGCAGATCTGCCAGGAGCTGACCATCCACGCGATGATCGAGGAACAGGTCTTCTATCCTGCGATCCGCGAGGCGGTCGACGACGACATGATGGACGAGGCGCAGGTCGAGCATGACAGCGCCAAGATGCTGATCCTCTCGCTGCAACAGGGCACGCCCTCGGACGCCTATTATGACGCCAAGGTCAGCGTGCTGAAGGAGCAGGTCGAGCATCACGTCTATGAGGAGGAGCGCCAGCGCGGCAGCATCTTTGCGCAGGTGCGCAAGGCGGAGATCGACCTGGTCGCATTGGGCGGGCAGATGGCCGAGCTGAAGCAGCGACTGCTCGCCCAGGCCAAGGCCGAAGGTCTGCCCCGGCCCGAACTGGTCGCGCTGGCGAGCTGAACGCACGGGCCGGGCATGAGCGAAGCGCCCGAACAGGAGCGCGACGAACGTGTGGTGCCCGATTCCGCGCAGCTGACCGCGGCCGCGCGGGCGCTGCTCGCGATGCTCGACCGGATGGAATGGAAGCTGGCGACGGCGGAAAGCTGCACCGGCGGCTTCCTGTCGTCGCTGCTCACCGATGTCGAGGGGCTGAGCCATTGCCTCGATCGGGGCTATGTCTGCTATTCGGTTGCGGCCAAGCACGACATGCTGGGCATCGACCCCGGTCTGATCGACGAGCAGGGCGCGGTGAGCGAGCCGGTGGCGCGCGCGCTCGCCGAGAACAGCATCTGCCTTGCCGACGCGCAGCTTTCGCTCGGCATTACCGGCTTTGCGGGAGCGTCCGACCCTGACGAAAGCGAGGGCGCGGGCGTTGCCTATATCGGCGTCGCGGTGCCCGACCAGTCCTGGGTGTATCGCGTCGATTACGGCGAGCGGCCGCGGCGCGACATCCGCAACATGGTCACGCTCGCCGCGCTCGCGATAGGGCTGCGCACAGCTAAGGACCGCAGCCTTTCCTAGCTGGCGCGCGTGATTGCCAGCGCGACATCCTGCCCGGTGCCGCCTGCGAGAACTGTCAATGTGCCATCCTGCATCGTCTGCAGCTGCGCGGCTTCCAGCTCGCCGGTCAGGGTGTTCATCTGGGTGACGCTGTACACGCCGGGCTCCAGGCCCTGAATGTCGAGCGTCGATGCATGGCCGCATTGCGCGCGATTGGCCATCAGCACCACGATCGCCTGATGGGCGTCTCCGCAGCCGGTCGCAAGGCCATCGAAGCCCGGTGCGCGCAACCGTTCGCCGAGCGGCTGGCGGCGGAAGTCCGACCAGTCGATCAGCGGCAGGAAGCGCGCAAGCACGCCCTGCGCCTCGTGCATCGCGGGCAGCAGCACATGCGGGTGGCGATAGGGCCAGCGCATGCCGCCGCCTGCGCCGCCGCTCGCCAGATGCGCCCATTGCATGCGGCGGAACAGCTCGGTGTCGAAATCGTCCGGCAGCGTGATGTGCCGGTCCTTGAAGGCATGGATCGGGCCGTGCTCGGTATCGAGCAGCGGGCGATCGACCGGGCATTGCTCGACCGCCGCCGTCATCAGCCGCGCGGTCGCCTCGGCCGGCGCGAGCGTACCGCGCGGATGGTCGATCGTGCCCTTTTCGTACAGGTGCACGCTGGCGAAATCGAGCGAGGGGTGGCGGAAGATCACTTCGCCCAGATCGGGGCGGAGCAGCAGGTTGGGGAGATAGACCGACACCGTCTGCGGATGGCTGCGGCCATGCACGCGCAGCTCCTCGGCCCTCAGCGCTGCCGAAACCTCGCCGACAAAATCGTGCACCGCCGCCATGTCGCCGCCGGCATAGAAGCTGTCGATCTCGTTCCACAGGTCCCAGCCGAACACCGCCTCGCTGTGCCCCCAGCGGCGGGTGGCGAACAGCAGCCGGTTGATGATCGCTGCGCGCGTGGCTTCGCAGGTGAACATGTGGCGCGGCGACTTGCACGGGCCGCCGGTCGCCTGCGCATAAGGGTGCGTCTTCCAGCGCCGCGCCATGAAGAAGGTGTCGAACGGGGTGAGCAGGAAGCGGATGTCGTGCCGCTCGCCGAGCTGGATCAGATCGTCCCACAGCCGCACCATCGCCGGGCTGAAATGGCCGCAGCGGCTTTCCAGATGGCGGTAGCGGACCTGGTTGTAATCGAGCATCAGGCGCAGGCAATTGACCCCGCTCGCTTTCAGCGCGGCGAAATGCCGGTCGACCGATGCGACATCCTGCCGGCGATAGAGCGGCGCGAGATGCGGCCAGGTGATAGCCTCGTTATGCCCGACCGGTGCCCAGGCCGCGCCCGATTCGGTCTGGAAATAGGGCGCGTTGGCAGCGCACCGCACCCAGTCCCGTTCGGGGTGCGGGGCGGAAACGCGGCGGATCGCGGCCGGTTCGAGCTCGGCGATAGGCTTCATTCGGCGGCCACCACGCCCAGGGCCGAGAGCGATTCGAGCCGCCAGCGCGCATCGAGCCTGCGCCAGGTCGCCAGCGCCTGGCCGACGATCTGGTCCATATTGTAATAGCGATAGGTGGCGAGCCGCCCGACAAAGGTCACCTCCGGGCAATCGCGCGCCAGCGCAGCATAGCGCCGGTACATGTCCTGCGCCGCCGGGTTGGGGACAGGATAATAGGGATCGCCCTCGTCCGCGGGATATTCGCGCATGATGCTGGTCACCTCGGCCTGCTGCCCGGTCAGATGCTTGAACTCGGTGATGCGGGTATGGGGCACATCATAATCCGGATAGTTGACCGTCGCGACCGGCTGCACCTGTTCCTGGGGCAGCGTCTCGTGCTCGAAGCGCAGCGAACGATAGGGCAGATGCCCGAGGCGATGGTGGAAATATTCGTCGATCGGTCCGGTCCAGACCAGATGTTCCCAGCTGATCGTCTCGGGCAGATCGTCATAGCCCTGGCCGGTCAGCACGTCGATCTGCGGGTGGTTCAGCATCTTGCGAAACATCCTGGTATAGCCCTTGTCGGGCATGCACTGATGCGCATCGGTAAAATATCGGTCATCGGTATTCGTCCGTGCCGGCACGCGCGCCGCGACGGACTTGTCGAGCTCGCGCGGATCGACGCCCCATTGCTTGCGGGTATAGCCTTCGAAGAACTTGGCATAGAGGTCCTGTCCCACCTGCGACACCACGGTATCGCGCGAATTGCGCACCTCGCCGACATCGATCGCGACCGATTGCAGATACGCGGCGGCCTCCTCCTCGGTCTCGAGGTTCATGCCGTAGAGCGCATTGAGCGTGGTCCGGTTGATCGGCATCGGCACCAGCTGGCCGTCGACATAGGCGAGCACGCGATGCTCATAGGGCCGCCAGCCGGTGAAGCGCGACAGATAGTCGAGAATGTCGCGGCTGTTGGTGTGGAAGATATGCGGCCCGTATTTGTGGACCAGGATGCCCGCATCGTCGTGATGGTCATAGGCATTGCCCGCGATATGCGGCCGCTTGTCGATGACCAGCACCGACTTGCCCGATCCCGAAGCAATCCGCTCGGCCATGACCGCACCGGCGAAGCCCGCGCCGACGACGAGCACGTCGTAATGACGCGCGCGGTTCGCCGGCCGTGCGCTCGAAATCCGCGCGACCTGCCGCGCGAAGAGACCGTCCTGCAGCTGGCGCGCGATGCGGGCGACGGTGCCGTCCCAGCTCTTGTCGGCAAGGCACGTTTGCGCCTCGGCCTTCCACGCGGCGCGGGTGCGCGAATCGGCGCCGAGCAAAGCCTCGCAGGCCGACACGAACCCGCGCGCGTCCTCGGCAATGCGGATGCTGCCTAGCGTTCCGTAAGTGGCGACGACATCGGCAATCGAGGTCGAGACCACCGGAAGCCCGCTCGCCATATATTCGGGGGTCTTGGTCGGGCTGATAAAGCGCGTTGAGGCGTTGAGCGCGAACGGCATCAGCGCGATGTCCCAGTGCACGGCATAATCGGGCAGCCGCGCATAATCGCGCCCGCCCAGCCAATGGATATTGGCCGCGCGGGGCAGATCGTCGGGGCTGATCTTGACCACCGGGCCGATCATCACGAACGCCCAGTCGGGGCGCAGCGCCGCGAGCTCGGCGAGCAGCGCGAGGTCCATGCGCTCGTCGATCACGCCATAAAAGCCGAGGCGCGGGCGCGGCAGATGCGCCTGATCCCCGGGCTCTGCCGTGGTCCTCGCATCGCGCGCGAAATGCGCGATGTCGACGCCCGATGGATAGCAGTGCACGTTGGGATGGCGGGTGCGCCGCGCCTCGTAGAGGCTGCGTCCGCCGCACAGCACCAGGTCGGCACGCGCCATCAGGCTCGCCTCGCGCTGGGCGATATCGGCGGGCGCGAAGGCGAAATTGGCGAGCTCGTCCATGCAGTCATAGACGGTGAAATCGGGCTGCAGGCCGGCGCTGAACGCCAGCATCATCGGGGTATAGTACCAGAAGACCAGAGGCCCCCGGTGCCCTGCGACCTCGGCCTCGAGCAACGCGCCGAGCGCCCGATCAATGGCGGTGCCGTCCAGCCCTTCGGGCAACACCGGAACCAGCCGCGTCACGCCGCCCTCGACGCTGCTGCGGTCGAGACGCGGGGCGTCGCAGGCCGCATCGAAGCGCGGCTCCTCCCAATAGGTCACGTCGAACTGGCCGGCGAGACGGGTCATGATGTGCTGCGGCCGCTGGAACACCAGGTCCCAGCGAAGGTGCGAAAAACAGACGATCACCGGGCGCGCCGAAAGGGCAGGGGTCTGGCTGTGCTGGAACGGGCGGTGCATCGGGTATCTCCGGATCGAAGGTGGCCGCCGGTCCTGGAACGGACGGGCGTGTCGCTAGCGGACTGATCCGGCACCTAGCCGAGCGTGGCTCCCGGCAATCTTACATAGGTGAGGCCCCGCGCTTCCGGCCAATTTGGGGGAAGCTGACCCATGTTATTGGGCGCGGACCGATCGAGGCCCAGCCTTGCGCCATCCTGCCGGGACACCCCGCCCCGGCGATGATGGAGACCCCGCCATGACCTATTTTCTCGGCTTTCCGCTGCTGCCCTTGTGGATCATGGGCGTGCCGCTGATCGGTGCGCTGATCACGCTCGCGCTGCCTGCGCCGAAGCACAACACCATCCCGCGCACGCTGCGCCGCGACGAGCGTGTCGGCAATGCCGCCACCGTGACGACGGCGCATCCCACGACCACCGCCACCTGATCGCAAGCCCCGGATCGTCGCGCTCCGGGGCGTGCCCTTTTCCCAAGGAACCCCAGCATGTTCACCCATAACAAACGCCTGCAATATACCGTCCGCGTGTCCGAGCCCAACCCGGTGCTCGGTTCGCTGCTGCTCGAACAGTTCGGCGGCCCCGATGGCGAGCTTGCCGCCGCGATGCGCTATTTCACGCAGGGCCTGGCCGAGGAGGACCCCGGCCGCAAGGACATGCTGCTCGACATCGCCACCGAGGAGCTGAGTCATCTCGAGGTGATCGGATCGATCGTCGCGATGCTCAACAAGGGGGCGAAGGGCGATCTGGCCGAAGCCGCGATGGAAGAGGCAGACCTGTACCGCTCGCTCACCGCGGGCGGCAACAGCCACACCCAGGCGATCCTCTATGGCGGCGGCCCCGCGCTCACCAACTCGTCGGGCGTGCCATGGACCGCGGCCTATGTCGATTCGCGCGGCGACCCGACCTGCGACCTGCGCAGCAACATCGCCGCTGAATCGCGCGCCAAGATCGTCTATGAGCGGCTGATCAACGTCACCGACGATCCGGGCATCAAGGACGCGCTGGGCTTTCTGATGACGCGCGAGATCGCCCACCAGAAATCGTTCGAAAAGGCGCTCTATTCGATCGAGGACAATTTTCCGCCGGGCAAGCTCGCCGGGATGAGCGAGTATGATTCGCTCTACATCAACGCCTCGACCGGCCCTGGCGATGCCGATGGACCGTGGAACAGCGGCGACAAGTGGGAGCGGATCGACGATGTCGAGGCGCATGGTCCGGTCGATGGCGGCGACGGCACTGCCGAGGTCAAGCTTCCGAAGGATCAGCTGGGCAGCGTGAAGGCACTGGCCGAGCGGACGGCGTCCGACCCCGGAATCGATCCGGTGACCGGGGCCGAGCTCGGCATGGGCAAGTGATCGCACAGACGCGATGACGGCCACAGGCCACCCCGCAAGGCCCCCTGTTCATGCCTGAAATCGCATGGACAGGGATCGCCGCCAGCCTGGTCGCAGGCGCGCTGACCGGGCTGGGCGGGGTGGTGGTCATGCTCGGGCGCGCGCCCGATGCCCGGCGGCAGAACCTGCTGATGGGTTTTGCCGCCGGGGTGATGATCGCGGCCGCGTTCTTTTCGCTGATCATCCCCGGCATCGCGCGGGCCGAGGCCACCGGATCGTCGCGCGAGATGGCGGCGGTGATCGTGATCGGCGCGGTGCTGCTCGGTGCGCTGGCGATGGCGCAGCTCGGTCGCGGCATCGATCGGATCGCGCGCGCCCGGCTGGCGAAGCTGCCCGGCTGGCTTGCCGACGATGCCGAACATCGGCGCATCCTGCTGTTCATCCTCGCGGTGACATTGCACAACATCCCCGAAGGCACTGCGGTCGGCGTCAGCTTCATGTCGGGCGATGCCAGCCTGGGCTGGGCGACCGCGCTTGGCATCGGCATCCAGAACATTCCGGAAGGGATGGCGGTGGCGGCCGCGCTCTCGACCTTGGGATGGAGCCGCGCGCGCTGCATTCTCGCGGCGCTCATGACCGGGCTCATCGAACCGTTCGGCGGGGCGATCGGCGTCGCCATCGTCCAGACCTCGACAGCGGCGCTTCCCTGGGCGCTGGGCTTTTCCGCTGGCGCGATGCTGTTCGTCGTGATGGCTGACATCATCCCCGGAACCAGCCGCCGGATCGAGCACGGATCGGCAACCCCTGCGCTGATGGCGGGTTTGGCGATCATGATGTTTCTCGACGTGACCCTGGGTTGAGCCGGGCACGCACCCTCCCCTCATCAAAGGATCTTCCCCATGACCAAGACCAAGACCGTATCGAAGATGCAGGAAGCCGAACTGCCCGGCCTCGAGGCCGAGCTCGACCCCAAGCCCGAATGGCAGCCGCGCTATCCCGGATCGGGCCGGCTTGAGGGCAAGGTCGCGGTCGTCACTGGCGGCGATTCGGGGATCGGCCGTGCCGTTGCGGTGCTGTTCGCGCGCGAGGGCGCGAATGTCGTGATCAGCTATCTCGAGGAGGACACCGATGCCGAGGCCACGGCCGAGATGGTCGAGGAAGAAGGCGGCAAGGCGGTGATCATCGCGGGCGATATCGGCGAGCGCGACCATTGCCGCGAGGTCATCGACCTTGCCATCCGCAAGTTCGGCCAGATCGACATTCTGGTGAACAATGCCGGCGAGCAGCATCCCGACAAGGAGATTACCGACATTTCGGACAAGCAGCTCAAGCGCACCTTCCAGACCAATGTCTATGGCATGTTCTACATGGTCCAGGCCGCGATGCCGCATCTCAAATCCGGCGCGACAATCATCAACTGCACCTCGGTGACGATGTACAAGGGCGCGGACGAGCTGCTCGACTATTCGGCGACCAAGGGTGCGATCACCGCGTTCACGCGCAGCCTGTCGCAGAATCTGGTCGAAAAGGGCATCCGCGTGAACGGCGTCGCGCCGGGACCGATCTGGACTCCCCTCAACCCCTGCGGCGGCGCGAGCGAGGAGAAGCTCGAGCATTTCGGCGAATCGACCCCGATGGGACGCCCCGGCCAGCCGAACGAGGTCGCGCCGTGCTTCCTGTTCCTCGCCTGCGAGGATTCGAGTTACATGAGCGGGCAGGTGCTGCACCCCAATGGAGGGGTGATCGTCGGCAGCTGATTTGCGGCGAGCGGTGCGACGAGCCGCGCCGTTCCTAACCTGTGCAAGGGCCGCTGCCATCCTGCGTCCTGACAATGGCCGCAGCGGTCCGGAGCGCTTCTGCTTCCCCGAGAAGCGCAACCGCAATGCAGGAAAGGAAGTCTCAAGTGGCTGATAACAATCAGAACTGGAACGACAGTGACAGCAATCAGCAAGGCCAGCGCCGACAGGAAAACGACTATGCGCGCTCGGCGAGCCATCAATCCGGCTATGCCGGGCAGGGCCAGCCGCAGCAGCAAGCCGATAACTGGGGCCAGCGCGGCCAGGGTGATTACCAGCGCGGCCAGCAGGGCGGCAACAACCAGGGCGGCGGCTGGGGCCAGTCCGGCTCGTCGGGCCAGTCGCACCAGCAGGGGGGCAGCAACTGGCAGCATGGCGGCCATTTCGCCGATCCCGCGCAATATGGCGGTGGGGGCTCGGGCCAGGGCGGCGGCAGCGGCTTCGGCCAGTCGGGTCAGGACTATGCCCAGGTCGGCGGCTTCGCCCAGGGTGGCGGCTGGGGCGGCGCAGGCCAGGGCCAGCAGAACCGTTCGTCGGGCTATGGCCAGTCGGGCCAGGGCTATGGTCAGTCGAATCAGGGCTATGGCCAGCCCAGCGGCTATGACCAGCAGGGCGGCGGACTGCAAGGTTGGGGCCAGCAGGGCGACAGCTCGGGACACCGGCATCAGCACGATCCGCATTATTCGAGCTGGCGCCAGAAGCAGATCGAGCAGCTCGACAGCGACTATGACCGCTTCAACCAGCAGCGCCAGAGCCAGTTCGACCAGGAGTTCAGCGAATGGCGCTCGAAGAACCGGCAGGATGACGAGCGCGATGGTGCCAGCGCGTCCAACTCGCCCTCCGGCCTGGGCAAGACCGAGAAGCCCAAGACTTAACATGGGTTAATTCTGGCGGTAATTCAGACACTTGGGGGGCATTTCGCCCCCCCGTTTTTTTCATCTCGTCGCGAATCCGGCACTAACATATACCAGTATAAGGACGGGCGTTCAGCCAACTGAAAGGGTGCGAGTGGAGGGACCTAGCAGAGAGACACCGTAATCATGAACATCCATGCGAGCTTGCCGATCGCGTTTCCGTCTCAACCCCGCCACTCCCCCAGTTCCATCGAGCCGCGTTGCGATTTCATCCAGCAGGGCGACACCGTCGTCCGGCCGCGACTCGTCCTGGAAGGCTGGGCGGCGGGATATCGCATCACCTTTGATGGTCGGCGCCAGCTGACCAACCTGTATCTGCCCGGCGAGATCATCGGCGTCTGGCGCAGCAACCAGCCCAGCTTCTACCACGCGGTCATGTCGATCAGCCGTCTGCAGCTGATCGAGTTCGGCTCGCTGCCCGAATCGGACGTGGTCGAGCTGGAATGCGCGCTGATCGAGCGCCAGCTCGAGAACAGCATCTTCCGCCTCGGCTGCCTGAGCGCCTATGAGCGCATGGCGCATCTGTTCCTCGAGCTGGGCGAACGGCTGGCGATGCGCGGCCAGGGCGAGGCCGACAGCTATCACATGCCGCTGACCCAGGAACTGCTCGCCGATCTCGTCGGCATCTCGTCGGTGCACGTCAACCGGACGCTGCAGCAGATGCGCGCCGACGGCGTCATCCGCCTCGTCAATTGCCGTCTCGAGATCCTCGATCGCGAGGAACTGGCCGACCAGGTCAATTACCAGCCGCTTTTCTGAACCCATGGCTGAACCCGATCGGGCGTGCGCCGTTACCCCTTGATGGACCAATCCGATCTCTGGGAAGTGCTGCGCACGCCCGCGCTGGCGGCGGCACTGGTTGCGGTTGCGCTGGTTGCACATGCCGTTGTCATGGCGATCGCCAACCGCATCGCGCGGCGCACCAGCACGCTGCAGGACGAGGCCCTGGTTTCCTCGATCCGCCAGCCTTCGCGCTGGATCATGGTCGCGCTGGTGCTGCTCGGCACCGACAGCCTGGCGGTGCGCGGTGACGAGGCCGCCGCCGCGCTGACCGGCGCGGTGCGGGTGATCATGCCGCTGCTCTGGGGCTGGCTGGTCATCGCGATCATCCGTTTCGTCCATGGCTATATCGAAGCGCGATCCGATGTCAGCGCCGAGGACAATCTCGCCGCGCGGCGCAGGCGAACGCGCGCGGACATTCTCGCCCGCATCGCGATTGTCATCGTCGGGCTGGTCAGCATCGGCCTGTTGCTGCTCAAGATTCCGGCGGTACGAGAGATCGGTGTTGCGCTGGTCGCCTCGGCGGGCCTCGCCGGCTTGGCCTTCGGCGTCGCCGCGCAGCCGCTGCTCAAGAACCTGGTCGCGGGCATCCAGCTTGCCTTTACCGAGCCGGTGCGGATCGACGATGTGCTGGTCTATCGCGGCGAATGGGGCCGGGTCGAACGGATCACGCTCACCTATGTCGTGCTGAAGATCTGGGACGACCGCCGCCTGGTCATTCCGGTCTCGAAGCTGCTCGAGGAGCCGATCGAGAACTGGACGCTGCAGACCAGCCATCTGCTGGGCACGGTGATGATCCATGCCGATCATGCCGCCGATGTCGAGAGCGTGCGCAAGGTCGCGCTCGACGCGGTGCGCGGGCACCGGCTGTGGGATGGCCGCGTCGCGCTGCTCCAGGTGACCGACATGACCGCTGACATTCTCGAACTGCGCGTACTGATGAGCGCGCGCAATGGCGGCGAACTGTTCGACCTGCGCTGCGACGTGCGCGAGGCGGTGGCGCGCTTCATGGCCAATGAACTTCCCAATTCTCTCAACCGCAGCCGCCTGGCGCTCGAACCCCTGGAGCTTTCATGACCCTCGACTGGATATCCGTTGTCGGCACCGTAGGCGCTTGCGCTTCGGTGGCGAGCTTCACCCCGCAGGCGTGGAAGATCATCCGCGAACGATCGACCGAGGGCCTGTCGCTCGGCATGTTCGCGCTGACCAGCCTCGCGTTTCTCGCCTGGACGACCTTCGGGCTGCTCAAGGGCGAATGGGCCTTGATCATCCCCAACGCGATCTGCCTGTGCTTTGCGCTGTTCATCCTGGGCATGATCGCGCTCCCGAAG
Organism: Blastomonas ursincola; assembly: GCF_013607875.1. Classification (GTDB taxonomy): domain Bacteria; phylum Pseudomonadota; class Alphaproteobacteria; order Sphingomonadales; family Sphingomonadaceae; genus Blastomonas; species Blastomonas ursincola. Next base: position 113,013 of record NZ_VDES01000002.1, on the reverse strand, counting down.
CGCAAGACCGGAGAGGTTGCGGAAAGGCTTGATCCTACCAGCTGACGATCAGCCCGGCGGATCGGCCAGCGCGCGCAGGTCCGGATACGACGCGACCTGCTGCTCGGCATAATGCGCGGCCTGCTCGGCCTGCTTGCGCCCCAGATGCCAGTCGAGAATCTGCATGCCCGGCACGATCGGCGGGCTCAACAAGATGTCGCCCTCGCGCAGCATCGAGCGAGAGGCGATGCGGCTCGCCACCACCATCGAACGCTGCATGATCTCGACGATCGAGGGGAAATCGCTGTCCGACTTGCGCCGCAGCAGCAGGTCGCGGACCAGTTGCCCGCGCCTTCTCAGCGACTGGTACGCGGCCTTGATCCGCCAGACCTGTCCCGCCTCGCCCAGCGTCACGACGATATTGGGGCCGGACTTGAGCGCGCGCATCGTCACGACGGGCACATTGTCGAGCACGCCGCCATCGACCAGGATATTACCGTCGGTATCGATGAACGGCGGCAGGATGGTCGGCAGCGATCCCGAGGCCCGCACCGCGTGCCAGAGCGCCCCGCGCCGATGGACGTGCAGGTCGTTGGTCGACAGGTTGGTGGAGATCGCGAAGAAATTGATCGGCTGGTCGGCAATATCGGCATTGCCGTAGCGCGCCTCGAGCTCGGCATCGAACACGGCGGGGTCGAGCAGCGAATGGATCGGCACGGTAAACCGCCGCATCGCCTTGGCGCCGATGAACATAGCTTCCATCTGGTCGAGCGTCTGGTCGACCGACAGTCCTTGCGCGATCGCCGCGCCCATCGCCGCGCCCGCGCTGGTGCCGCCGATCAGGTCGATCGGCACGCCCGAGCGCTGCAACCCGCGCACGATGCCCAGATGCGCGCAGCCCAGCGCGCCGCCACCCGCAAGCACCAGCCCCACCGCGCGTCCGGTAAGGAAGCGCGCGACGCGGCGGAAATCGGCCTCGCTGTCGAGCGCCACATGATGGTGCAGATGCGGGTCGCGTCCGGCGAGCCAGGCGGCCGTGCCCCGGATCGGCTGCCTGGCCTCGGCGCGGAGGACGAGCAAGGTGCGATTGGGTGGTTCGATCGCCGCGCAGCCCGCCTGTTCGAGCGGGTTCATCGCCGGATTCGCGCCTGATTCGGCGATCATCAGCAGGCCGTCTGCATTGCGGCACACCAGCGAGCCCCATTCGGGATCGCCCGAGGCATCGATCAGCAGATAGCCGCGCCGCGCCTCGTGCTCGCGCAGCCAGGCCTGATAGGCGCTGGCGGGACCGGGCGGCACGTCGCTTTCGCGCACCAGCATCACCTGACGATCGTCGGGCACCGTCTTGCGAATGGCATCGGTCAGGCGGCCGAGCAGCGCCGGATCGACCCGGCTCGACCCGCATGGCACCACCGCGATGACGCGCGGCAGCCGCGCCTCCATCGGCGGGGTCTTGGCGGTGACTGCGGCAAGCCGCTGGGTCACGGCGGTGAGGATGGCAGGGACGAGCTGCGGATAGGCGGCGACCACGGCGTCGTAGCTCGCGCGGTCGAGCACCATCACCACGCTGTCGCGGCTCGCCTGCAGCGTCGCGGTGCGCGTGCCGCCGCCGAAAAAGGCGAGCTCGCCCACCGGCTCGCCCGCCTCGATCTGCGCCACCGCCTTGTTGCCGGTCGGCGTCTCGATCAGCACGCGCAAGCGGCCGGTCTCGAGGAAATAGAGCGAATCGGCAGGATCGCCCTGGCGCACCAGAATGTTGCCGGCTGGCAGCTCGAGCCGGTGGGCGCGGTCGCTCAGCGCGTCGATCGCCGCCTGGTCGACGCCCGCGAACAGACCCGACTGCATCCAGTCGCGCAAACTGCCATCCGCATGCTCGTGATCAGGCTCCAGCGTCACCCATCATCCCCTCCGGGGCATTGGTCCCCGCGCGATTGTCGCCCAACCCTAGCCCAGCCCCAGCAAAAACAGAAGTATCGGTATTGGCAGCGCAATTTGCGACGAGGCGAGCAACGCTTTGCGGGTTCAACCCTTGATGCCCTGCTGGCCGGGCCGCCCCCCAAACCGCCTCATGGCCCGGTCAGCGCCCCATTCCCCAACGGAAGCGGCGAACCGGCGGACAGCACGAGGAGAACCCCCATGAACATGACCGACAGCACGCTCGAACGCGGCTATGACACCATCTCGAGCGACCGCGTCGATGGCACCGCGGTCTATGGCGCGGATCGCGAGAAGATCGGCACCGTCACCAACATGCTGATCAGCAAGCGCGAAGGGCGCGTCACCGACGTCATCGTCTCGGTCGGCGGCTTTCTGGGCATCGGCAGCGAACTGCACAGCCTGCCTTGGTCGAAGCTCAGCTATGACACCGATCTTGGCGGCTATCTGGTCAACGTGACCGCCGACCAGCTCAAGGACGCGCCGCGCTTTTCCGAAAGCGATCGTGACCGCGCCTATGACCGCGACTATCAGTCGAGCGTCTACAATTACTGGCAGGTCCAGCCTTACTGGTAAGGACGAAAGGGCCGGAGCAGCGATGCTCTGGCCCTTTTCTCATCCCGGCTTGCGCACGAACAGCTCTTCGTAGCGCTTGCGCAACGGCTCGGGGATCGGTTTGGGCCCGTTCTTGTCGGTCAGCACGAGCGTCGAGACGCAGGTCGCGACGCACACGCCCTGCTGAAAGGCGGCCGAATAGATGTCCCAGCTCGACGAGCCGATCCGCCCGATGCCGCTCATCACCTCGACCGGGTCGGGGAAATGCGCTTCGGCGACATAATCGATCGAGACCGCCGCGATCAGCCAGCGCTCGCCCGGCTGACGGCGTTCGAGCCCCAGATTGCGGTTGAACCGCACCCGGCCATTCTCGAACAGCGCCGCCATCGCGACATTGTTGATATGGCCGAGCGGGTCCAGATCCTGGAAGCGCGTTTCGGTGACCGTGCTGAACGGATAGCTCTCCGGATCGCGCTGCCAGGCTTCTGCTTTGGGCATTCGATGGTTCCTGGTCAGCTGCTCAGAGCGAACGGCCGATCAGTTCCTTCATGATCTCGTTGGTGCCGCCGAAGATGCGCGTCACGCGCGCACCGCGCCAGGCCCGGGCGATCGGATATTCGTTCATGTAACCGGCGCCGCCGTGCAGCTGGAGGCACTTGTCCATGATTTCCCACTGCAATTCGGTGTGCCACAGCTTGGCGGCCGCGCCCTCGACCGCGGTCAGTTCCTTCTTGGCGTGGCGGTTGAGCGCCCAGTCGAGATGCGCCCAGCCGACCTGCAGCTTGGTCTTGAGGTCCGCGAGCACGAAGCGGGTGTTCTGGAAATCGAACACCGTCTTGCCGAAGGCCTTGCGGTCCTTCACGAACGCGACGGTATCGTCATAGGCCTTCTGTGCCGAAGCCTGGGCCGAGACGGCGATCGACAGGCGCTCCTGCGGCAGCTCGCTCATCAGATAGATGAAGCCCTTGCCCTCTTCGCCGAGGCAGTTGGTCATCGGCACGCGCACGTCGTTGAAGAACAGCTCCGACGTGTCGGCAGCGTCCTGGCCGATCTTGTCGAGGTTGCGCCCGCGCGCAAAGCCCTCGCGATCGGCTTCGACCAGGATGATCGACACGCCCTTCCAGGCCGGCTGCACCTCGGTATCGGTCTTGGCGCAGACCAGGATCAGGTCGGCATTCTGGCCGTTGGTGATATAGGTCTTCGATCCGTTGATGACATAATGGTTGCCATCCTTGCGGGCGGTGGTGCGGATGCCTTGAAGGTCCGATCCCGTGCCCGGCTCGGTCATCGCGATCGCGGTGATGGTCTCACCCGAGACGAGGCGCGGCAGCCATTTCTGCTTCTGCTCTTCGGAACCGTACTGGACGAGATAGTTGACCACGATGTCCGACTGCAACGAGAAGCCGAGCGGCGATCCGCCGAAATACGCCGCTTCCTCGTTGACGATGGCATTATAGCCGAAGTCGAGGCCCAGGCCGCCATATTCTTCCGGAACGGTCGGGCACAGCATGCCGAGCTCGCCTGCCTTGGGCCAGATTTCACGTGGAACGATCTTTTCCTCGTCCCATTTCACCGCATTGGGCGCGACCTCTTCCTGCATGAAGCGGCGCACGGTCTGGCGGAAGGCCTCGTGATCGGCGGTATAGGCGGTGCGGGCAAGGGCATCGAGCGACATGGCTTCTCTCCGGTGAATTCTCGGCCGCGCGATTCATGCCGCGCGGCGGTGCACCAAGGTCTAGCGCTGCGTTGACGTAAACGTCAATCGCTATTTAATCGTTCGGTTAAAGCGGCGTCAGCTCTGCGCTCGCCCACGTGCCATTACCGCCAGCCGCGCCTGCTCGACCGATTCCGGCGCGACCTGACCATTGGCGGCGGTTGACCGCTCCGCCTCTAGGGCAAGGCCCTGTCCGAAGCTCATCGCATAGCCGTCGTCGATCAGCCTCTTGTAGGCGGCGAGCATGGCGGGATCGATATTCGCCATGTCGCGCGCCAGCGCGGTGGCGGCGGGGAGCAGCGCGTCCGGCTCGACCACGCGATTGACCAGCCCCCAGCGCTCGGCGGTGTCGGCATCGAGGAAATTGCCGGTGAACGACAGCTCCTTGGCGCGCGAGATGCCGATCATCCGCGAAAGCTTCTGCGACAGACCCCAGCCGGGCATGATGCCGACCCGGGCATGGGTATCGGCAAAGCGGGCATTGGTCGATGCGATCAGCACGTCGCAGGCGAGCGCGAGTTCGAAGCCGCCGGTAATCGCGACGCCGTTGATTGCGCCGATCACCGGCTTGGCGCATTGCTCGACCGCCTTGACCGGATTGTCGCGCGGGTCGGTGGCGTTGGCCGCGCCCAGCCCCTCGGTGCTCGCGCCCAGTTCCTTGAGGTCGAGCCCGGCGGTGAACGCGCGCTGCCCCGCCCCGGTCAGCACCACCGCGCGCACCGCATCGTCGCTCGCCACCGCCAGCATCGCCTCGGCCAGTTCGGCGCGCAGCGACTTGGACAGCGCATTCATCGCTTCGGGCCGGTTCAGCGTGACGATGGCGACACCTTTGGCAATGTCCGTGGTAACGAGCGGCATTTTCCCCTCCATTGTGAAGTCAATTATCGATCTTTTCTATCGTGGTGCCTGTGAACATGCAGTTTGAGCAGCCTGGCTCTCCGTGATAATTTTCGATTCGAGTGTTATTTCTTCCGACGGAGTAACGCATGGCTCATCGTCTGTTGGCCGCCACGGCCCTGGCATGGCTTTCCACTGCCGGGCTAGCGCAAACCCCCGCTCCCCTCAACCCTGCCGCCCCGGGCCCGCTGCAACGCGACGAGATCGTCGTGGTCGGCGTGAAGCTCAAGGATCTGAAGGCCGAGGTCGAGCGCTGCGAAGCCGGCGGCTGCAGCGTGCGCGAGGATGTCGTCGCCACCGTCCGCTATGCCGAAGCCGAGTTCCGCGAAGGCAATTATCACGATGCGCGCACAGCGCTGGGTAAGGCGGTGTCGCGCACCAAGAGCAGGGCGGACAGCGATCCCTTTGCCGTCGCCGAATTGCACACCGCGCGCGCAACCGTCGCCTGGCATTTCGGCGACCAGCGCGAGGCGCTGCGCGCCACGGCCGCGACGTCGCGGCTGCTCGATCGTCATGCGCCGGATTCCGTCAACGCGCTGATGGCGCGGATGCGGTTGATCCAGGCGCAGTTTCAGCTCGATGGCCCATCGACGAACATCGCGCAGATCAAGTGGCTGGCCGAACGGGCAAAAGCCGCCGACCAGCCGTTGGTCGCGATGCGCGCGGACATCAGCCGGGCGACCATGCTCCATCGCATCAACCGCCGCGAAGAAGCCAGGGCGCTGCTCGCCAGCATCAAGGCGAACGACCATCCCAGGGGGGCGGGTTTGCGGCTGGCCGCAGAGATCACGGAAATGCGGCTTGCGCTGCGGGACGGCGACACGGAAGCTGTCGACCGGCTGATCGCAAGACTGTCCGACGAGCAAAAGAGCATCGGCCCCTTGCTGGTCTGGTCACCCGAGATGCCGGCTCCGGACGGCAGCACATCTGCGCCCGACAATGCCCGGCTGTTGCAAGTGCAGGGCTATTCCTCCGATCTGATGCACCTGCGCTGGGTCGATATCGGCTATCAGATCGGACCCGATGGCCGGGTGGAGGACGTACAGATCCTGCGCGGATCGCCGCGTGCGATCTGGGCAAGGCCCCTGGTCGAGGTGATTGCGCAACGGCGCTACACGCCTGCAGTCGATACCGACGACCTTGCCGGGCGCTATCGCGTCGAGCGATACACGCTCACCGCGGATTTCATCACGCCCACAGGCTCGCTGATCCGCCGGCGTGCGGGCACGCCCCGGTTCGAGCGGATCGACCTTACCGCCGCCCCACCGCAACCGGCCTTGGCCCCCGCCGGGCCAGGCTGAGTTTCGCCTCGCTGTACCAAGGCCGACGCACAGGTTGATTGGGGTAGTGACCCATATTTCCCGTCATTTTGAAGTTTATTATCGGTCGTTTCTATCGGCTATTGTCAGATTATTTGCCTAGGGCCGTCGGGAGGTCCGTGATACTCTCCGATTCGGGTGTTGTTTCTTACGACGGAGTAACGCATGGCCTATCGTCTGTTCGCCGCCACCGCGCTGGCATGGCTGTCCACTGCCGGGCTGGCGCAAGCCCCCGTCCCCCTGAACCCGACGCCCCAGGTTCCAGGCCCGCTGAAGCGCGACGAGATCGTCGTGATCGGGGCCAGACTGGCGGATCTGAAGGCGGATGTCGCGCGCTGCGAGGCGGGCGGCTGCGGCGTGCGCGAGGATGTCATCGCCACCGTCCGCTATGCCGAAGCCGAGTTCCGCGAAGGCAATTATCACGATGCCCGCAAGGCGCTGGGCAGGGCGGTGTCGCGCACCAAGCAACAGGCCGATAGCGATCCCTTTGCCGTCGCCGAACTGCACACCGCGCGCGCGACCGTCGCCTGGCATTTCGGCGATCAGCGCGAAGCGCTGCGCGCCACGGGGGCGCAGACGCGGCTGCTCGATCGCCATGCACCGGAATCGCCCAACGCGCTGATGGCGCGGCTGCGCCTGATCCAGGCGCAATATCAGCTGGATGGCCCATCGGTGAACATCCGCGAACTGGATAACCTGTCGCAGCGGGCAGAAGCTGCGAACCAGCCGCTGATCGCGATGCGCGCCGATCTGGGGCGCGCGGCGATGTTGTATCGGGTCAATCAGCGCCAGGAAGCAATGGCATTGCTGGCGAAGATTGAAGCCAGCGACCTGCCGAATGCGGTGGCCCTGCGGACGGCGGCGCAAATTCTGGCGATGCGGCTCGACGCCAGTTCGGGCGACCCCGCAGCAATCGAAGCCTTGATTGCCAAGCTCAGCGAAGAGCAGAAGCGTCATGGCCCGATGCTGGTCTGGGCCCCACCCAGGCCCACTCCGTACGGACCCGGCAATGCGCCACCGATCGAAAGGGATGCGCCCTCGTCAGGCAGTTCTTCAGAGGTCTTTCCAATCTACTGGGTGGATGTCGGCTTCTCGATCGGAGCCGATGGTCACGTCGAGTCGGCCGAAATCCTGCGAGGATCGGAATTGACGGGATGGGCCAAACCGATCGTCAAGGCGATTGCGCAGCGGCGTTACACGCCTGCGGTCGAGCCGGATGATCTTGCGGGGCGCTATCGCGTGGAACGTTACACGCTGACGGCGGATTTCGTTGTTCCCGGTCGCTCGCTGATCCGCCGTCGTGCGGGGCTGAAACGCTTCGAGCAGATCGACCTCACCGTCGCGCCGCCGCAACCGGCCAGCGCCCCGACCGTGCCGAGCTAGAGCCCTTTCCGACCAATCTGGGTCACCGTGATTGCCGCAGGAGGCGTCTCGGCAAGGAGCGTTGCGCGGGGCGGGCTGGTGGCCCGTCCAAGCAAGGCGACGCCGTCCGTGGGGCCTCCTGCGGCAACCCCGAAGGGGCGGGCCCCTTTTGGCCGATTGCTGCGTCTCTCGTCGGTCACTATGCATCAGCATGGCTCCCTCCTCGATCCTTGCAGTCGGCCAAAATCGGCTCCGTCCCGGTGATCCAGATTGGTCGGAAAGGGCTCTACGTTTCCCCTTGCCGCGCCGGGGCTTGCCTCGGCGCGGGCCTTTCGACACATTGTCCCTGCCGGGGGGTCGCGCCAAAGGCAGGAGGGCATGCCCATGTCCCGCGCTCAGCGCTTTCTGGAACGCTTCCGCGCTGCGGACGATGCGCATAATCCGCTCGACATGCTGCACGAGGATAGCGAAGGCTTTGGCGCGGTGCTTGCCGAAGCGCCCGAGGCGTTGGCCAAAGCGCTGATGTACGATGCCGATCGCGCGCCTGCGGGCCCCGCCTTCGTCAATCCGCGCGCCTATGCCTCGGCCGCCTGCGACGCCGACGGCGCGATCGTGATCGCCGACCCGGCCTTTGCCGCTTGGGCCGCGCCGCTCAACCGCGGCCGGGCAGAGCTCGGCGCGCTGAGGGCAGGGCGCGCGAGCGTGTCGTACCTGCTCGAGGACCGGGGCAAGTTCATCGCGGTGGCCGCCGCCCCGCTCGCCGCCGCGCGCCACTGGCCGCTGGCAGCCGAGGTGCGCCGCGCGCTCGAACGCGGCGAGGCCTGCTATGCGCTGGTCGCGCATCTGCCGCCGACGCTGCAACCGCGCGGGCTGGCGACAGCGGCGCGGCTGTTCGGCTTTTCCGCGCGCGAGGTCAGCATGGCCGAAGCCTTGGTGCGCGGCGGCGATGTGCGCGAGGCGGCGCGGATGGAGGGCATCGGCTATGAGACCGGGCGCGATGCGATCAAGTCCGCGATGGCCAAGGCGGGCTGCCACCGCCAAGGCGAGTTCGTTGCGCTGTGCCTGCAGATCGAGAGCGGCGAGCAGCCAGGCGATCTCGCGATCGAGCCGGTGCTGCGCGACATCTTCGGGCTGTCCGAACGCCAGGCACGCATCGCCGACACGATCGCGCGCGGGCTGACGCGCGAGGAATGCGCGCTGCGGCTGGGGCTGTCGGTCAACATCGTCAAGTCGGAACTGAAGGCGATCTTCGCGCAGTGCGAGCTGCAATCCGTGGTGCAGCTGACCACGCTGGTCGGGCATATCCAGGCAGTGGCGGCCCTCGCCGAGGCGACCGATATCGACCTGTCGGTGGCAACGCGCGGCGCCGAACCGCTGCGGCTGCTACCGCGCCGCGACCGGCCGGGGCGCATCGCCTTTGCCGATCACGGGCCGCGCGACGGCATCCCGCTCATCTGCCTGCACACCGCAACCACCGGGCGGCACCTGCCTGCAAAGGCGATCGCCGCGCTGCAGGCCGGCGGCGTCCGCCCGATCACGCTCGACCGACCCGGCTTCGGCCTCACCTCGATGATCGAGGGCGATTATCTCGACCACAACATGCGCGACATCCTGGAGATCCTCGATGCGCTGGGGATCGCCCGGACGTGCATTCTTGCGCGCGGCGGCACGATGGTGCTGGCGCATTTCGCGGTGCAGCATGCCGACCGGTTCGACCGTGCAGTGGTGCTCAACCCCGAGCCGCCGCCGCTGGCCGACGGTCGGCTCGGCGGGTTGCAGGGCCATGTCAAGCGGCTGGTCTATTCGCGCCCCGGGCTGGTCGCGCCGCTCGCCACGCACCTGTCGCGCCGCGCCTCGGCACGCACGGTCGAGCGGCTGGTGCTGCAGGTGGTCGGCGGATCGGAAGCGGACCGCGCCACGCTGGCCGATCGCGATATCCTCGCCGCCTATGTCCGTTCGACCCAGCAGAGCGCGATGCAGGGCGGGGCGGGCTTCCTCGCCATCGCGCGCTGCGAACCGCATGATACGGTGCGCCCGCTCGCTGATGGCAGCCGTATCACGATCCTGTGTGGGGCCGAGGACACGATGTACGCCGCATCCGATTCCGTGCCCTATTGGCAGGGGCTCTGGCCGGGTTCGCGCGCCGCGATCGTGCCCGGCACCGGGCGCATGCTGCTGTTCCAGCGGCCCGACCTGGTCGCGGCCGCGCTGCGCGGCGAGGACGATGGCTGAAGCGCCATGCTGCGCAACATTTCGTAGCGTCAAGGCTTGCCCAACGCTTGCGGTCACGTCTATGCAAGACCCAGCGGGGCGTCATCAAACCATCGGGCCGGGCAAGCGGCAGAACACATTTCGATCAACCAGCGGACGCGGCCCATGCGTTCGCCAGACAAGGGCCTGTCGATGAGCGATAAGAGCAACGTCCAGTTCACCGAGCGCGAGGCGCTGCACTTCCATTCGGCGGGGCGTCCCGGCAAGATCGAGATCATCGCCTCGAAGCCGATGGCGACGCAGCGCGACCTGAGCCTCGCCTATTCGCCGGGCGTGGCCGTGCCGGTGCGCGCGATCGCCGAGGACCCGGCGACCGCCTATGACTATACCGCCAAGGGCAATCTGGTGGCCGTCATCTCGAACGGTACCGCGATCCTGGGTCTGGGCAATCTCGGTGCGCTTGCCTCCAAGCCGGTGATGGAAGGCAAGGCGGTGCTGTTCAAGCGCTTCGCCGATGTGGACTCGATCGATATCGAGGTGAATACCGAGGATGTCGACCGCTTTATCGAATGCGTCGAGCTGCTCGAACCCAGCTTCGGCGGGATCAACCTCGAGGATATCGGGGCGCCGGCCTGTTTCATCATCGAACAGGCGCTGAAGGAGCGGATGAACATCCCGGTCATGCACGATGACCAGCATGGCACCGCGATCATCTCCGCCGCTGGCCTGCTCAACGCCTGCTATCTGACCGGGCGCGAGCTCAAGGACGTGAAGATGGTGGTCAACGGCGCGGGCGCTGCAGCGATCGCGTGCACCGAGCTGATCAAGGCGATGGGCGTACCGCACGACAACGTGCTGATGTGCGACCGTTCGGGCGTGATCTATCAGGGCCGCGACGATCTGGACCAGTGGAAGTCGGCGCATGCCGCCAAGACCGACCGGCGCACGCTCGAAGAGGCGCTCGACGGGGCAGACATCTTCCTCGGGCTTTCGGCCGCCGGGGCATTGAAGCCCGACATGGTGATGAAGATGGCACCGCAGCCGATCATCTTCGCCATGGCCAATCCCGATCCCGAAATCACCCCGCCCGATGCCAAGGCGGCGCGGCCCGATGCGATCATCGCCACCGGCCGGTCGGATTATCCGAACCAGGTCAACAACGTGCTCGGCTTCCCGTTCATCTTCCGCGGCGCGCTCGACGTGCGCGCGACGGCGATCAACGAGGAGATGAAGATCGCCGCCGCCAAGGCGATTGCCGAACTCGCGCGCGAGCAGGTGCCCGAAGAGGTGGCGGCGGCCTATGGCGGCGCGACGCAGAAATTCGGCGTCGATTACATCATTCCCGCCCCGTTCGATCCGCGCCTGATGGAGCGGGTTTCGGCGGCAGTGGCGCAGGCGGCGATGGACACCGGCGTCGCGCAGAAGCGCATCGAGGACATGGCGGCCTATCGCCATTCGCTCAAGTCGAGGCTCAACCCGACCACCGCGGTGCTGACCCAGGTGTACAGCGATGCGCGTGCCAATCCCAAGCGCGTCGTCTTTGCCGAGGCGGAAGAAGAGGTGGTGCTGCGCGCTGCCATCCAGTTCCGCGATGGCGGCTATGGCACGCCGGTGCTGGTCGGCCGCGAGCAGCGCGTGCGCGACAAGCTGAAGGAACTGGCGGTCGACGATCCGATGGCGTTCGAGGTGCACAACAGCACCAACTCGCCGCTGGTGCCGCACATGGTCGACGTGCTCTACGAACGGCTGCAGCGGCGCGGCTATCTGAAGCGCGACGTCAAGCGCATGGTCAATCAGGACCGCAACATCTTCGGTTCGGCGCTGCTCCATCTGGGCGAGGCCGATGCGATGCTGACCGGCATCACCCGCACTTTCGGCCAGTCGATGCGCGAAATCCGCCGCGTGCTCGATCCCAAGCCGGGCCAGACGCCGTTCGGCATCCATGTCATGGTCGGCAAGAGCCATACCGTGTTCCTGGCCGATACCACGGTCAACGAACGCCCCGATGCCGAGGAACTGGCGTGCATCGCGGAAAATACCGCGCATGTCGCCCGGCGGCTGGGGCACGAGCCGCGCGTCGCGTTCCTGTCCTATTCGAATTTCGGCAATCCCTCGGGACGCTGGCTCGACAATATCCGCGATGCGGTGAGCATTCTCGACCAGCGCGGGGTCGCGTTCGAATATGAAGGCGAGATGTCGCCCGATGTCGCGCTCAACCCGAAGCTGATGGCCAATTATCCGTTCTGCCGCCTGTCGGCACCGGCCAATGTGCTGATCATGCCCGGGCTGCAATCGGCCAATCTCTCGGCCAAGCTGCTGCGCGAACTGGGTGGCGATGCGATGATCGGCCCGATGCTGATCGGCATGGAAAAGCCGGTGCAGATCGCCTCGATGTCCTCGACCGCGGGCGATCTGCTCACGCTGGCGCTGCTCGCCTCGGCGGGCGTGGTCGGCTGACCTTGTCCGATCAGGCTGCCGGTGCGGCGGCGAGCGTTCGCCGCACCAAAGCCACCAGATCGTCGGGCGCGAACGGCTTGGTGATCAGCACATTGTACGGGCAGCTGTCGATCGCGCCGCCGGCATAGCCGGTCATCAGCACGATCGGGATTTCGGGCCAGGACTGGTGCACTTCTGCGGCGAGCGCCTTGCCGTCGAGCCGCGGCATGGTGATGTCGCTCAGCAGCAGATCGGGGCGCTCCTCGGCGGCGCGCATCATATCGAGCGCGGCCTGACCGTCCTCGGCCTCGACAACGCGGAAACCGGCTTCCTGCAGCACGTCGCTGACATGCGCGCGCAATGCCGCATTGTCTTCGGCGAGAAGGATCGTGCAGCCCGCGCGACACATCGCCTCGGCATCGCCGGTGCCATCGCGGCCGGGCAGGTCGTCGAACGCATCTGCCGTGACCGGCAGCCACAGGCTCAACGTCGTGCCTTCGCCGGGCGCGGTCTTCAGCGTGACGAACCCGCCCGATTGCGCGACAAAGCCCTGCACCTGGCTGAGGCCGAGCCCGGTGCCCTTGCCGATCTCCTTGGTGGTGAAGAACGGCTCGAAGATATGCGCGGCGATATCGGCCGGAATGCCCGATCCGGTATCGTTGACGCAGAAGCGGACATAGCGGCCCGGCGGCGCGTCGTGCCCGTCGGCCATGTCCTCCTCGTTGCGCAGCGCGTTGGCGGCGTGGATGGTGATCGTGCCCGGTTGGTCCATGGCATCGCGCGCGTTGACCACGAGGTTCAGCAGCGCGTTTTCCAGCTGGCTGGCATCGACGGTGATCGGCCACAGGCTGTCGGGGCAGTCGACCGCGAGCTCGTGGCGTTCGTCGAGCGCCTGGGCTGCGAGCGGTTCGAGATCGCGGATGAGTTCGGTCGGCTTGATCAGCGTCGGGGTGAGCGACTGGCGCCGGGCATAGGCGAGCAGGCGCTGGGTCAGGTTGGCGGCGCGGCTCGCCCCGTCGCGCGCGTTGGCTATGGCGGCCTCGGCGCGGTCGACCTGGCCTGTGGCGATGCGCTTCTGCGCGATATCGAGATTGCCCGAGATGATGGTGAGCAGATTGTTGAAATCATGCGCGATGCCGCCGGTCAGCTGGCCGATCGATTCCATCCGCTGCACCTGCGCCAGCTGCGCCTCGGCGGCGCGGGCGCGGGTAATGTCGCGCGCGATGCCGAAGATCAGCTCGCCCTCGCGCGCCAGGCTCCAGCTGGCATAGATCTGCTGGCCGTCGCGCCCGCGCATCTCGCGCTCGAGCTGGACGTCGGTCTGGCCGCTGGCAAGCTGGACCACTTCGGCCTCGTCGGGTCTGGCGAAATAGTCGCGGATATGCCCCTTGCCGTCGCCGGGAACCGGGCCGAATGCCTTTTCCCAGGCCGGATTGCCCGCCACCAGCAGCCCGTCGGTGGTGGTGATGAGCATCATGTCGAGCGACGAGTCCCACAACCGGTCGCGCTGATCGGCGGCAAGGTCGGCAGCGAGCTGCTGATGGATCAGCTGCTTGCGCAGCTCGAGCAGCGCCGCGACCTGACGCGCAAGCGCGGCGAGCTGCTCGGTACCCTCGAACGCCTCACGCGGCCGGCTGTCGGACAGGCAGATCGTGCCCAGCGCAAAGCCATCGCCGTTGATGATCGGGGCGCCGGCATAGAAGCGGATATGCGGATGGCCGGTGACCAGCGGGTTGTCGGCGAAGCGCGGATCGGCCAGCGCATCGGGCACCACCATCACCTCGCTCTGGCGGATGGCATGGTCGCAAAAGGCGATCGAGCGCGGCGTTTCGGTCACGTCGAGCCCCTGCGACGCCTTGAACCATTGCCGATCCTGCTCGACGATCGAGATGAACGCGGTTTCGGTGCCGCCCAGCGACCGGGCCAGCCCGACCAGATCGGCATAAAGGCCGTTATCGGGATCGTCGGGGGTCAATTGATAGGCGCGCAGCGCGGCCAGCCGCGCGGCATCATCGTCATTGCGGAAATTCGCCTGGCTGAGGTTGAGCAGCATCGACCCGTCCATAGACGCGCGAGGCATGCCGCGCATCAGGTTTTGCGCAATATAGGCCCGGATGCGCCAAGCGCCAGACGAAGCCGAGCATTTCTTCCACCCCGCCGTCCCGTTGCGGGGTTAACGCAGGCACGCGAGGGTGCTAGAGGCGCTGCGACCCCATCAACAGAAAGTCTGCGACCCATGAAGACCCGTGCCGCCGTTGCCTTTGAAGCGAAGAAGCCGCTGGAAATCGTCGAGCTCGACCTGGAAGGTCCCAAGGCGGGCGAGGTTCTGGTCGAGATCATGGCGACGGGCATCTGCCATACCGATGCCTATACGCTCGACGGATTCGACAGCGAGGGAATCTTCCCCAGCGTGCTCGGCCATGAAGGCGCCGGGATCGTGCGCGAGGTCGGCGCGGGCGTGACGTCGGTCAAGCCGGGCGATCATGTCATCCCCTTGTACACCCCTGAATGCCGCCAGTGCAAAAGCTGCCTTTCGGGCAAGACCAACCTGTGCACCGCGATCCGCGCGACCCAGGGCAAGGGGCTGATGCCCGACGGTACCACCCGGTTCAGCTACAAGGGCCAGCCGATCTACCATTACATGGGCTGCTCGACCTTCTCGAACTTCACCGTGCTGCCCGAGATCGCGGTCGCCAAAATTCGCGAGGACGCGCCGTTCCAGACCAGCTGCTATATCGGCTGCGGTGTCACCACCGGGGTCGGCGCGGTGATCAACACCGCCAAGGTCCAGGTCGGCGACAATGTCGTGGTGTTCGGCCTGGGCGGCATCGGCCTCAACGTCATTCAGGGTGCGCGGCTGGCGGGTGCGGACAGGATCATCGGTGTCGATATCAATCCCGATCGCGAGGAATGGGGCCGCAAGTTCGGCATGACCGCGTTCCTCAACTCCAAGGGCATGAGCCGCGAGGATGTCGTCGCGAAAATCGTCGAGATGACCGATGGCGGCGCGGACTATACCTTCGACGCGACGGGCAATACCGACGTCATGCGCACCGCGCTCGAGGCCTGCCATCGCGGCTGGGGCACCTCGATCATCATCGGCGTGGCCGAAGCGGGCAAGGAGATCGCGACGCGGCCGTTCCAGCTGGTGACCGGGCGCAACTGGCGCGGCACCGCGTTCGGCGGCGCCAAAGGCCGCACCGACGTGCCCAAGATCGTCGACATGTACATGCAGGGCAAGATCGAGATCGACCCGATGATCACGCATGTCATGGGTCTGGAAGAGATCAACACCGCGTTCGACCTGATGCACGCGGGCAAGTCGATCCGCTCCGTGGTGGTGTTCTGATGCCGGTCGCGGTGGAAACCGTCTCCTCGGCCAAGAGCTTCGGCGGCGAACAGGCGGTGCTGCGCCATGCCTCGGAGGTCACCGGCACCGACATGACCTTCTCGGTCTTCGTGCCCGATCATGAAGAGGGCGCGAAGCTGCCGGTGGTCTGGTATCTTTCGGGCCTCACCTGCACCCACGCCAATGTCACCGAAAAGGGCGATTTCCGCCGCGCGTGCGCCGAGCTTGGCCTGATCTTCGTCGCGCCTGATACCAGCCCGAGGGGCGAGGGCGTCGCGGATGACCCAGAAGGTGCGTACGATTTCGGCCTGGGGGCAGGCTTCTACGTCGATGCGACCGAGGACCCGTTTGCGCAGCACTACAGGATGTGGAGCTATGTCACCGAGGAACTGTCCGAGATCATCGGCGACTGCTTCCCGGCGGACCTCACGCGCCAGTCGATCATGGGCCATTCGATGGGTGGCCATGGCGCGCTGACCATCGGGCTGACGCATGCCGAGCGGTTTCGTGCGGTCTCGGCCTTTGCGCCGATCGTCGCGCCCTCGCAGGTGCCCTGGGGCGTCAAGGCGCTGACCGGCTATCTGGGCGAGGACCGCGCCGCGTGGCGCAAGCACGATGCGGTCGCGCTGATCGAGGATGGCGCGCGCGTGCCCGCGCTGCTGGTCGATCAGGGCGATGCCGACAGCTTCCTGGCCGAACAGCTCAAGCCGCAGCTGCTCGCGGAGGCTTGCGACAAGGCGGGCATTGACCTGACGCTGCGGATGCAGCCGGGCTATGACCACAGCTATTATTTCATCTCCACCTTCATGGAGGATCACCTGCGCTGGCACGCCGCGCGGTTGAAGGGCTGAGCGACGCCGGTCAGGGCTGAATGGTGACGCTCGCCGTGCCGCTCGCCCAGACCGGCAGGTACAGCCCGGCCCCGGCCGCCTGAAGCTGGCCGGTCTTCGCGCGCTTGACCCTGGCGTGGATGATCAGGTCGCCGGTGCGCTTGGTCTCGATCGCCGCATCGATCTTGCCGAGCAGTTCGGCATAGTCGCGCTCGAAATTCTGCGCGAGCATCTCTGCCACCATCGGCGCGACGCCGGGCGCGTTGATCATGTCGAGGATCAGGTCGCCGCCGGTCATGTCGGTGGTGCCGGTGACCTCGAAATCCTCGAAGCCGACGCGCCGCGAATCCTCGGCATTGACCGGCTTGCCCGTCATCCAGACAGTGCCCGTCGTCGGCGTCTTGCTGCCGCGTTCATGCGCGCTGAAGGTGAGCCCCACGGCGATCTTCCCGCCGCTGGTCCCATAGATGGTTGCCGCCTTGAAGGTCGCGTCGACCGGGTTCAGCCCCGGCACCACGAACGGCCGGCGCGCGCGCTTCTGCAACGCTTCGAGCAGCACCGGCTGCAACTCGCGATAGTCGCCGAATACGGGGAGGAAGAAGGCCAGCTCGCCGGTGTCAGCCTCGAGCTTCTGCATCGGCGGCAGCGCGATCGGCCTGCGCGGACGGGGCTTCTTGCCGACATAGGTTTCGGTGAGCGCGCGCATGCCGAGCTTCAGCCTGAGCCTGCCCTGCACGATCTCGTACCCGCCATATTGCAGCTCGCGCGGGGTGATGCGCATCCACACCTCGGGGTTGCGCTCGTTGAGCACCACCGAGGTAAAGGCCGAGGCCCAGGCCTTCTCGATCTGGCGGCGCAGCTCGAGCCTGCCCAGCTCGCCGGGCAGCTCGCGTTCGAGCCTGGCGATGATCGGCGCGAGTTCGCGCTCGGCTTCCCGGGTGAAGCGGATCTTCTGGCCGAGGAACTCGATATGCGGCTCGGAGGTCCACGAATAGCTGAGGTCGAGCGTGCCGCGCGGGGTCCAGTCGCGGGCGATGACCATGCGGATATCGGCATGCACCATCGCGCGCGCGGTCGCGGTCTCGCGCTTCAGGATGCCGGCGATATCCTCTGCGCGCACCACCGCGGTGATCGGGATCGACAGACGGATGCGCTGGCCCGACCCCGCGACGGAGATTGCTCCCCGCGTGACTTCCCCGACGATGCGGCACTTGATCTTGGGTGTCTTGACCTTGGCGATGCCGAGATCGACCTTCTCGCTGGCGACGCAGACCTGGTCCTTCTCGTCGATGCTCCACAGGCGGCGCGGCACCTGCCGCTCCATCGCGCGCGCGAGATTGCCGAGATCGGCCTCGACCGGCACCGAAACGAGCGACGCCTGGGGCGGCACCGTGATCGCATCATCGGTGCGTGGCGGGCGCCCTTCGTCGCGCCAGCCGCCGCAGCCGACCAGCAGCACCAGCCCGGCAAATGCGAGCGCGCAGGCGGCGATGCGCATCAGCTGCTCGCCACGACCATGCCGTCGATGCGCAGCGTCGGCACGTTGACGCCGTAGCGGAACTCGAGATCGTCCGCCGGGATCAGTGCTGCGAACATGTCCTTCAGGTTCCCCGCGATGGTGATCTCGCTGATCGGTTCGGCGAGCTGGCCGTCGCGAATGATGAAGCCGCTCGCGCCCCGGCTATAGTCGCCGGTGACGCCGTTGACGCCCATGCCGATCAGCTGGGTGACATAGAGCCCCAGCCTGATGTCCGCCATCAGCGCCTCGGGGCTCTGCCCACCCGCTTCCATGTGCACGTTGCTGGAGCCGGTCGAAGGCGCGCCGCTCACGCCGCGCGCCGCATGGCCGGTGGGCGCTTCGCCCAGCTGGCGGGCCGATGCGCTGTCCATCATCCAGCCGCTCAGCACGCCATGATCGATGATCCGCCAGGGCGCGGTGGGCAGGCCCTCGCCATCGAAGGCGCGCGAACGCTGTCCGCGCCGCCGGTGCGGATCGTCGACGATCGACACACTTGAATCGAATACCGGCTGGCCGCGCCGATCGAGCAGGAAGCTGGTCTTGCGCGCGATCGCGCTTCCCGAGATCGCGCCCAGCAATGGCCCGAGCAGCGATCCGCCCGCGCGGCGATCATAGACGACCGGCATCGGTCCGCTCTCGATCTTTCCCGTGCCCAGCCGCCCGACCGCGCGTTCGCCGGCGCGGCGGCCGACATCTTCGGCTGATTCGAGATCGGCGAGGAAGCGCGTGCTGTGCGAGGCGGAGTCGCGCTCCATCTGCCCGTCGCGCGCGGCGAGCACGCTCGCGGCAACGCCATAGCGGCTGCCACCATAGCTGCCGCAAAAGCCGTGGCTGGTGGCGAGCGCCATCACCGAGCGCACCGCGCTGGCGGACCCGCCCTCGCTGTTGGTGACGCCGGGCACCGCGCGTGCGGCCTCCTCGCAGGCGAGCGCGAGTCCGCGCAAGAGCGCCGGGTCGGGATCGCCGCCGTCATCGAGTTCGAGATCGGGCAGGGGCGCGCGCATCAGTCGGTCTTCGGGAGCGAGGCCCGCATAGGCATCTTCGGGCGCAAGCCGTGCCATCGCCACCGCGCGCTCGGCCAGCGTCGCAAGGCCCTGGGGGCTGACGTCCGCGCCCGAAACGCTCGCCGACTGTTTCCCGTGAAACACACGCAGGCCGATCGAAGCGCTTTCGGAGCGCTGAACGTCCTCGAGCGCGCCGAGCCGCATCTGCACATCGGTGGAAGCATCGCAGGCGAACACCGCATCGGCGGCGGTCGCACCAGCGGCCATGGCGCGGGAAACAAGGTCTTGCGCCAGGTCTCTGGCTTGATTGGGGGTCTGCATCAGCGCGATGTAGGGCGCGGGCAGGCCAGGGTCAATCGAGCCTGCCGCGTCAGATCAGCGACTGCAGGCCCTTGAAAAGAGCAACGAAACCGAAGGGAAAGCCGATGGCGAACAGCCAGATGCCCAGGCGATCGCCGCGATAGGTAGAAAGCAGGGCGTCGTCGGAAGCGCCGCTGCGCGCGAGCCGCTGCCAGCGCTTTTCCATGCGGCGGCACAGCGGGATGACGATCCCGACCAGCGCCACCAGGCCCATATACGGCAGGATCGACGCGCCTTCGCCCCGGATCGCCTGCATCACCACGAAAATCTGCAGGCCGGTATACATCAGCAGCGCATAAGCGACCTGGTTGCTGATCCGCTTTTCCCACACGCTTTCGGGTGCGACCGGCTTGACGATATCGGCATTGAAGCGTGCGGCCTCGAACCGCTTTTCGAGTGCATTGGGCATATGCGTTCCCCTGCCTTGCCAATGCAGGCCCCACCCCTGCATTTACGGGGAGTGTGTCATTGACGTGACAGCTTGGCAAGGGGCGTTAACCGCATGCCTCAGGCGGTGATTCCCTCGGCTTTCCGCAGCTCCTTGCGGTCGAGCTTGCCGATCAGCGTCTTGGGCAGCGAGTCGCGGATATCGACCGCGATCACGCGTTCGTGCTTGCCCAGCTGCGGGTTGAGCCAGGCCATCAGTGCAGCGCCGTCGGCTTGGGCATCCTCCTGCAGCGCCACGAACGCCTTGGGGCTCTCGCCGCGATAGGGATCGGGCACGCCGATCACCAGCGCCTCCTTCACCGCAGGGTGACGATAGAGGATTTCCTCGATCTGGCTCGGAAAGACCTTGAAGCCGCCCACCGCGATCATGTCCTTGATGCGGTCGACGATGCGGATATAGCCGTCCTCGTCGATCTGCCCGACATCGCCGGTGCGCAGGAATCCGCCGATGAACACCTCGGCATCGGCATCGGGGCGGTTCCAGTAGCCGCGCATCACCTGGGGTCCGGCAAAGATGATCTCGCCCGGCTCGCCGGGGGCCACATCCTTGGTCGGGTCTTCCTTGTCGACCAGACGAACCAGCGTGCCGGGCAGCGGCTGGCCGATGGTGCCGGGCTTGTTCAGCCCCTCATAGGGATTGGTCGAAACGACGCCGCTGCTCTCGGTCAGGCCATAGCCCTCGACGACATTGGCACCCGTGACCTCCTCGAACCGGGCCTTCACCTCGGCGGCGAGCGGCGCGCCGCCCGAAATGCAGGCGCGAAGCGATGCGAACCGGGTGTTGGCAATTTCCGGATTGTCGAGCAGCGCCTGGTACATGGTCGGAACGCCGGGCAGCGCGGTCACCTGGGTGCGCGTGATCGCCTTGAGCGCCGCTTCCGCCTCGAAGCGCGGCAGCATCACGATCTCGCCGCCGTTGAGCACGGTGCGGTTGAGCACGCAGGTGTTGGCGAAGACGTGGAAGAAGGGCAGAACGCCCAGGATGCGGTCATGCTCGCTGTCGTTGCGCGGGTCGATCGCATTGACCTGGCGCGCATTGGCCGAGAGGTTCTGGTGGCTAAGCATCGCGCCCTTGGGCGTGCCGGTGGTGCCGCCGGTATATTGGAACAGCGCGATGTCGCGCTCCGCATCGATCGGCACCGGCGTGTAGCGGCCGTCATTGGCGATCAGCTTCGAAAAGCGCGTGATCCGCGGATCGTTCGGGAGCGCGCTGGTCTCCTTGCCCTTGAACATCCGGAACAGCAGCGACTTGACCGGCGAAAGCCCGCCCGCGACCGATCCCACCACCAGCCGTTCGAGCCCCGACTTGTCGAGCACCTTGAGCGCGGTGGGCAGCAAGGCGGTGGCCGACAGCGTGAACAGGATCGTCGTGCCGCTGTCCTCGACCTGATGCGCCAGCTCGTCGACGGTGTAGAGCGGCGAGAAATTGACCACGGTCGCCCCGGCCGCCATCGCGCCATAATAGGCCGCGACATAATGCGGCACGTTGGGCAGGAACAGGCCAACGCGGTCGCCCTTGCCGATGCCCAGCGCCTGTAGCCCCTTGGCCACCCTGGCGACACCGCTGGCGACCTCGTCATAGCCGTATTTGCGACCCATGAAGTCGAGCAGCGGCGCCGATCCCTTGCGCTCAGCCGACGCGAAGAACATCTGCGGAAGCGATAGCGGCGCAAAGGTCTGATCCCAGGCGCAGGGATGGTTGTAATGCGTCTTCCAGATCGGCTCTGCACCATCGGCAGCGGCGGAAAGGGCGGGCGAAGCGGAGGCGGGAGCGTCAGTCATTGACATCACTGTAAATAAGCGACGCGCACCGCACAAGCCGCTTGCCATTCAACCGGTCGATAGCGCCCGATAGATTGCGTCAATCACCAACCTGCCGCTTGCATCGCGGCGCGGCTTTGCTAGGCGCGTTGCCCATGACCGCGTACAAACCCGGAGACCCCGTATCGGTGCGGCGGCTTTATGGCCGTCAGCAGAACCACAAGCTGCGCCTAGGCCAGGCCGAGCTGGTCGAGAAGCTGCTGCCGCAGATCAGCGTGCCGGAAGACGGCGAGATCACCTCGCGCCGGCTGTTCGGCGACGATCGCCCGCTGCATTTCGAGATCGGCTTCGGCGCGGGCGAGCACATGGCCTATCGCGCCGATATGCTGCCCGATCACGGTTTCATCGGAGCGGAACCGTTTCTCAACGGCGTGGTCGGCGCGTTGCAGCATGTGCGCGAGCAGCATCTGTTCAACGTCCGGCTGCACATGGGCAATGCCATCGACGTGCTCGAGCGCGTGCCCGACGGCGCACTGAGCTTCGTCTATCTGCTGCACCCCGATCCCTGGCCCAAGGCGCGCCATGCCAAGCGGCGGATGATGAACAAGGGGCCGGTCGACCTGATTGCGTCCAAGCTGAAACCCGGCGGCGAATTCCGCTTCGGCACCGATCACCCCATCTATGTCGCGCATGCGATGATGGTGATGAACGATCACCCCGCGTTCGACTGGCTGTGCGAGCGGCCGAAGGATTTTCTCACCCGCCCCGGCGGCTGGCCCGAGACGCGCTACGAGGCCAAGGCCCGCGTGCAGGGGCACGAGGTCTGGTACTTTAGGTATCGTCGAATTTGAGCGTAGCCTAGAGTACGAAAAGTCTGTTTTTCCAAGAGTTTAGGTCGCCTAAGGTTTTCGCTCATTGGCGGTGATTTCCGCTTCGGTGATTGCTCGGTGATTGCTGGGTGATTGCTGAGCGAGAGCCAGGAGAACCCGGATGGCCAGTGGAAAAATTACAAAGCGGTCAATTGACGCTGCGATCGCTGCGCACTTTGTGGGCTTCGTTTGGGACGATGGGATCAAGGGATTTGGTGCCAAATTCTCCAGAAGCGGAGCCGTCGTGTATGTTCTCCAGTTCAGGATGGGCGGTAGGGAGGCGAGCACGCGCCGATACACAATCGGCAGTCACGGTTCACCGTGGACGCCGACGACGGCAAGAGAAGAAGCCCAGCGGCTCTTGATTCTGATCGCGCAGGGCACCGATCCAGCAGAAGCCGACCGACAACGTCGGCGCGAAGCGGTAGATCTCGCTTTTGCCAATTATGCTGCGAAGTTTGAGCAATCGCTGGTGAAACAAAAATGGCGAAATCTCGTCAGTCGGTCGCTCAAGCTCCACGTCATACCTGTCCTCGGAAAAAAACCTCTGCCGAAGATCAAGCGGCATGACATCGTTGTCGTCTTTGATCGCATGCCGCCTGCACAAATCGCGAATCGACGCAATGTTTTCGCCGTTTTGCGCAGATTGTTCCGTTGGGCGGTGAGCAGGGGAGATCTGGACCGCAGCCCTATGGATGGCATGGAGACACCGCCAGCTGTGAAGCCACGGGACCGCTGGTTATCCGATAGTGAGCTCGGTAGGATTTGGCGGCAATCCTATCATGTCCATCGATGCTTTGGTCCCATAATCAGACTGCTCATCGCAACAGGCCAGCGTCGCGAGGAAGTCGCCTCAATGTCATGGGAAGAGCTCGATCAAGATGAGCATGTCTGGACCATTCCAAGCAATCGGTCGAAGAATGGCGAGCCCAACATAGTCCCATTGAACGCGCTAGCGGCTGAGGTGCTCGATGATCTGGCAGATGGAGGGGCATGGCCCCTACATGGAAGGGTTTTTGCGACATCATCAGGCAAGGGCTTTACAGGGTACCATAAGGGCAAATCCAAGCTTGATAGCCTTATTGCGACTGACGGTGGTGAGCCTATGCCTGCCTGGCGTCTGCACGATTTGCGCCGCACGCTTGCTACAGGCTTCCAAAGACTAGGGGTGCGCTTCGAAGTCACCGAGGCAATACTGAACCATGTGGGCGGTGCTCGAGCCGGAGTCGCCGGTATTTACCAGCGGCATGATTGGAAGCCAGAAAAACGCGAAGCGATGAGTTTGTGGAATGAGCATGTTGCGCGCGCGATAAGGCAAGGAGCATAAATACCTGGGCAGGTTGGAATTCTTCTGGTTCCCGAGCTATAAATTCAAGTTACAGGAATTGCACCGGCGCCGTGATATTCGTGAAAGTGCTTTTGATGCTTGTCTGGAACATTATTACTATCGTTGGGCTCCCTACATCCATTGTCGCGCCCATAGTTCGAGCGAGATCAACGCACCGATTGTGGGATGATCGTCCTTCCAGAGTAGGTGCTCGGTCGTCAGCCAGCTATCAAGCAACCCGGGCGCTATGACGCCTGCGCTTGCCAGAGCACCATCCATGAGCAATGGGCGAAGCTCCGGCAAATGCGCGTTGATAACGCGGTTGTAAAATCCAGACGCCTCACCTTTGCCCCTTCTGGCCCGAACCTGCTGCGGTAGCAATTTGCCGAACAGGTCCCGTGCTAATCCACGCTCGCGTCGATCGGGCACAAGTTCCCAAGTCGGTATGCCCAAGCACGCTTCGACAATCGGTTGGGAGAGCAGAGGGTGAACAAGCCGGCGATTGGCCGCTGTGCGGGTTGCCCTGTGAAACAGCTGGCAATGAGTGAGCATGGCGATCTGCAATCTCTTCCCCGCGGGCAGATGCTGACTTTCAGCATTCCAAGGGTGCAAGAGTCTTTCGCCGTCCCACACGTGCCTTCCAATAGGACCTCCGATGGCAGCAGGTATCTCTCTCTGCTCGAATGATGCAGCGGAACTCAATGCGCTCCGAAGGACAGTCCATAGTGATGTGTTGGTCGCTAGGGCTATGCTGGATGCGATCCTGAAGAACCTTTGGGTGAGTCCCTCGGACTGGAAATAATCAGCTGCAATGGCGGCGACTTGCGGCTGGAAGAAAATGGCATCTCCCCCCTGTCCGCTGAATATGCGCGTCGCCCCGAATGTGTCGGCTAAATCTGACGATAGGCGGTCGGCCAGCACGTCCAACCCGTATACGGCCGGCTCCACGGTGGGGGTTGCAGCTAGCAACTCGAGGTAGTTGAGCTGCTCGGGTGTTACGCGGGTTTCCACAAGGCCAAAGTTCCACTTCCTAGCGACGCTTCGAGCATAGGCACGTTCGTCACCGCCCGGAGACTCGGGAATGATTGTGAGTCCCTGGATGAATGGCGATTTCGGATCGTTCGCCAGGAGGCCAGCCACAATCGAAGAGTCGAGGCCGCCCGAGAGTTCAATAGTCACCCGGGAGTGACCATCCAGCCAACGCGAGACACACTCCGCGGCAAGTTTGGGAAGTTGTTCTGCTTCCTCTATCCTGCTGGCGGCGCAGAAGCGTTCGGGAGACCAGATTGTTGTTGATGCGATCCGGCTGTCCGAGCATGTCCCCAACATGCCCGGCTGAACAATCTCAATCTCGTTCAGCGCGCAGAACGATGCCGACATTTCTGTTTGGCGTATCAACTGGGCCACCCGTTCCCAGTTGATGCTGGGGCGACGGCCGATCGCTGCGATGATCTCGGATGATAGGCAATCCGTCACGATGCTGATGGCGCCAACACGCCAGGTGTAAAGCCTTTGGCCACCAGAGGGCTCGCGGTACCAGGCGCAGCCCCCAGAATGACGGTCGATGCAAAAGAGAGTGTATCTACCCCAGAGGCTTTCGCTGACCGTTACAGCCGCAGCTTTGGGTCGATCACCCTCGAGCGACTGCACGGTCTCCTCCAGGGTTTTATGCTTCCTGGGAAACGCTTCGCCAAGCAATGCGACGCCTTGATCTGGAGATATGAGGAGGGGCAACGCTTTCTCGGCAAGCAATGTAGCTTGCGGGCTGTGCATCACGGGACGCATGTCCGCACATTTGCCTTGTAGACGAAGGGTTGCAGCTCTTTTTTCTTCAAGCGCTTGGCAGCCTGCGTTCATTGCGACGATCGCACAGAACGAGGCCTGCTCAGAAGCGGGCAATGACAGTGTACCAGCAGACATGATCGACACTGTCGTTGAGCACGCGCGAGTTCCATTCCACCCAGCAATGGGCTTCGAAAGGATGCGTTCGAACGCCGAATACCAGCTCAGAAGGAATACGTAGCAGACGCAGGAAGTGAAGTAGAAGCAGCGATTGGACGAGGCATCTGCCGGTTCGAGGTATGAAAATCCGCAAACTCTCGAACCATCGGACAATACCTGCCATGCGCTCGGGCGAAAATTCGGATCGGTTGCCACAGCTGAATGCTTGGCTAGCCAGGGCTTTGGTCGAGCGATAGTAGGAAGCGAGGGTCAAGAGCACCGCCAGTGCAAACGCCAGCAGCATCCACCCCTTGTAGAGGCTGTTGGAGCGTGCTGGCTCGGGCAATGGCAGAACGTGGATCGAGTCGGCCTGTTCCCAAGGTTCAGCTGCCATCTGAACCAACCGGTTTTCCAGCAGCTCCTGCAAGATCGGATCGGCAGGGTCATGGTCCTTGCCCTCCAATGCGGCAAAAACGGGTCCCGCATGGCAGCTGGATAGTGCCAGATAATCATCCTGCCGCAGGTCGAGCAGGACGAGGTCCCCCGCGACATCGGCAATTCGGACATGGTCAGATGGTCTGATGGGCATGATCGAGAAGCGGGGCGGCGAGGCCGCCACCCCGTTCCAAGGTCAATTGTAGGAGAGGATCGGCAGGAATTCTTCCTGCTGGCCAGCCGTGACGATGGCCTTGGTATCGCGCCGGATGCTTCCGAGACGGATCAGCTTGGGTTGAGTGACATTCATCATTTCAGCCTCCTTTGTTGAAATGCCGCGTTTGCGACAATGTCATTGAAGGCTGCATGCTTGATCTACTCAAATCATATTCAGAATATATTCTCGCGCGCTGACATCGATGCGCTTGCCGACGCCGCGATATCCATCGTCGATCGCATTCGGCGGCGATAGAAGCGCGCAACATTCAAGACGCACTGTCGCTGGTCACAGCTGGCCAGCCAATGCACAAACTCGCCTTGCTCGCGATCTACCTCGCCGAACATGGCTTTTTCCACTGCTGCAAACGGAGCCAGCCGATCATCGACATTGGCTGCAACCAAGCAGAGCGCAGAGTTCGCGGTCAGCGATGCGATCGTCACCAGGAGTTCGCCGGCGCATCCGCACGGAAGCTCTGCACCCGTACCGTAGCGTTGCCTGTCGAGCGATGGCAGATTGATCGATCGCATTGCAGACACCGCCAGCATGGACGCTAGTGAGTACAGATCACGAAGGTCGACTGGATCAACGGGCGGTACAAAATACCCCATGGCGCGGCGATCAATCAGCAAGCCTTGACCTGCCAGTCTCGACAGCGCTTCGCGGACTGGAGTAGCGCTAATGCCCAACACAGAGACAACATCTCCTGCCTGGACCCTGGATCCAGGCATGTAGTCCCCGTTTCGTAGGCGATAATGTAGAAACGCGTAAGCCTGCTCAAACGCAGGCGGCTTGGACAGGGCCATAGTGATCTCCCTTGCTTGGACTGGAATGTCCATTGTGGCATGAGCGAATCACAAGTCTCTGTCTTGATCAGGCAAGCAGCCGTAGTAGGCACATCATCCAAAATTGCGGTATGGAATATTCCTTGTTCTGCCGATATTTACCCTCGAATTTACGTTTTTTCGAGATAAGTTGCGATTTTAGAACCAAATTATGGCGGAATATTTCAAACTTTGAAATTAACACGCTCTCGGCTATCATTAGCGCTTTACATCGTGGTCCTAATTTCCTTCGGGTCAGACAAGGCAGGTGGACGGATGGAAGAAAAATCGGAAGACAGCTTGCCCGAGAATGCTCTTGTAGCCGAGGCACTGCGCAAGATACGCAAGGCCCGACGCCTTCGCACATCCGAAGTCGCTCGCGCGATGGGCATGCCGTTGCGATCGTATGAACATCTCGAGGCGGGCCAGGGTAAAATCACATATGATCGTCTGAAGCGGTTTGCCGAAGTGGCGAACTGCGACCCAGTGGCATTGCTGGCTGTCGTGCCGATGGGCTCTGTCGAATTTGCCGAACGCTGTGCGGACAACAAGCTGATGCATATTGTCCTGCTTGCTCTGCGCGATCTCAACGAAGATCTGGGTCCGGATATCGTTTATCTGCAGTCACGCACCATCATCGGCGGCATTACACGGCTTTGCCGTGATTTGGCGGAGCATGTCCGGAAGCGAGATACTTTCGCAGAAAACTGGTTGGAGGCGAAAGCTCCGAAGATGGTCCGGCAAGCCGCACAGCCTGTTCGATCGAATTTCAAGCCAAAGGCTTCCTGAACGCGCTCTTGCCGGAACACATGGCGGGCGTCGCCCCTTGCTAAGGTGCCCTCAGGCTTTCTTTCGACCCCGCCCCGCATTTGGGCTGCGGCCGAGACCAATCGTCTTGGCAAGTTCACGGCGTTTGGCCGCATAGGCCGGGGCGACCATGGGATAATCTTTAGGCAGACCCCAACGCTCACGGTACTCGTCCGGTGTCATGTTGTACTGCACGGCGAGGTATCGCTTGAGCATCTTCATTTTCTTGCCATCCTCGAGGCATACGAGATAGTCGTTCTTGACAGATGAGCGGATCGACACAGCAGGCTGCGGTCGTTCCGCGACTGGTGCCGGCGCCTCTGTCATCGACAATCCCGCCAGCGCAGCATGGACGCTTCCAATAAGATTAGGGATATCAGCCAAGGCAACGCTGTTATTTGCGACATGTGCGGCAACGATATCCGCCGTGAGGGTGATCAAGTGTTCTTCGGGCTGATCGTTCATGTGCATGCCTCCGACTTTTGTTCCAATTGTAGTCGGTCTAAGCTATCATGATGCGATAGACGACGCCTTTTTTAGCAATTGATCGAAAAACTGTGGAAACGTGCTCGCCGTTCCAAACTGTCTTTCCGTGAAAAGGCCAAGAAGCGGCCACCTGCGGCCCTTCGTGACCTCCTGATCGCAGTGATATCACTGATCTCGAACCATCATCCCATGCACGGATCGCCGTTTGACCAAAAAAGCGGGAGCCATAGCCCTTGAATCCATTGTTGGTGATTTGCTCGCCAATGCCCGAGAGAGCATTATCGTCTTGTGTTTACCGTTGACAGAGTATCTGAATCCGAAGCCAACAAGTTGTGTTGGCCGATTTCGTGCGCGCGTCAAAGATTGCCCGATGGTGCGGGCTCAATTGCCCCAGGGCCTTTGTCCGTATCCACGCTGAACGGATCTGCTCGCCGCTTTTCCATGCTGTGTGGGGAGGCATGCCTCTTGTTCATGAGCTTGTCGGCAAGCCATTGGTCGATATGCTGCCACATGGCCCGAATGTTGGCGGGGCTGCGGACGACATGCCCTTCACCCCAGAAGCGAAGGAGCGAGACGTCCTTTCCCTCGCGGTAGAGCCCTGAAAACATCCTTTCAGCACCTTGCTGCGAGACAGGGTCAAGATCACCGTGGATCAGAAGGACTGGCGAGGCGATATGGTGCAGCGAGAAATAGGGGCTGTTACGGATGTACCGGTCGGGCTGGTGCCACGGCGCTGCTTGCAGGCCCGCCTGACCAAGCTCCGCCCATCCATAAGCGCTGCCCAGCGGATAGCCCTGTTCAAGGCCCACAGTGTCATAAGGCAGCAACGACCCATGTTGCAGAAAGAGATCAGGCACCGCAGCGGCAGCGATGAAGGCCTGGAAGCGCTTGCTTCGGCTGGCAGTAAGTAAGGCGGTATAGCCTCCGAAGCTGTGACCGAAGACTGCAATCCGGTCCCTGTCGATGCGACCGGACGCAACTGCGCGATCGGTTGCTGCCTCGATCTGGTCAACCAATCCCTCAGCTGGCTCGCCAGAAAATCGGTCATGGCGCAGGCTGGGCAGAAGCACGGCATAACCCAACTGCAGTGCCAGCAGGGGATTTGCGACACTGACTACGGAGTCGGGTGTGATCGGCGGTCCGCTGACCCTGGCATATTGTGCGCCCGGATAGGGCATGATCACCATCGGAACACGCTCGCCAGGCCTTGCATGTACAGGCAACAGCAGCCAGTGGACGCGATCCGGAACCTGCGATGGCAATGCTATGGCCTCCGGGGGTTCGACGTTTTCCAGATGGCCGTTGATCGTGTCGAGCAGCTCTGGTGCCCTGTTGGTGCCTATGCGCCATAATTGGCTGGCCCCGCTACCGGTTCTGGAAACCGCCAGTCCCTTGCCGCTTTTGGCAGAGAAAAGGAGCAGGCGGCTTGTGCGCAATGGCAGCTTTGCCGTTAACACCCTTCTGCCATTTGGCGTGATGGCTGCTGCTTCCTGTGTCTTTTGCACCCAGAAGCTGCGATCGCTGGCTGGTACAATGGCTCGGTAGCGCTCGGTTATGCCTGTATCGAATGTCTCTTCGAAAGGCTGGTCGAGGCGCGCTGCACCACCGATCAGTTGTTCGGGCTTGCCGCCAGGGAATATTCGCCACAGCCCGGAAGAACAGGGCACCAGAAGCGCGCGTCCATTGCTCGCGATTTGCAGAGCGGAACATGGTAGCGTTTCCTTCGGTGCCCCGGCCTCGCCCGGTTTGGACCATATCGGTTGGCCGTCCTTTGCTCTGAGCAGCATCCGAGGTATTCCCTGGTGCCACCCGGCGCGGACGATCCTTGCCCCGCTGTCATTGTCTGCAACCCAAGGCTGACTCGTCTTATCGGTGAGCGCAACGACCGAGCCTTTGTCCGGATCGATGCGTATGAACTGGCCTTGGGGCGACTGCGCGGAACCGACCGAGACGACCAGCGCGGAACTCCGGTCCGACCATGCCAAGAGGCCGGGTAGGATATCGCATGTTGGGCAGGGTTGTATCACTTGGCCGTCGGCCAGCGATATCAGCCGGACGCGATGGTGCCTTGGACGTGCGCTGGGGGAAACCGGTTCTGCTGGGGCCGGCGCAGCATCTGACGTTTCCTCGAGCAAGGCGAGCCAGTTTCCGTCGGCTGAAACCGCCAGATCGACGACCTGGCCCCTGGCGAGAAGACGCTGGCCATGGCTCGCAAGGTCTATCTCCATTACCTGGCGATGGGAGCGCTGGCCAGATGGGTTTATGGATTTGCTGGTAGTCAAGGTCATGCCCGGGATCTGACCGGACGCTGTGCGCTGCCATAGGACGGGAAGCCTGCGCTGCAATCTGTTGCCCGAATCGAGAGGGTAGGCAATTTCGTCTGCCTCGCTGGCCAGGACGATCAGCCGGCTGTTTCCGCGCCAGATGGGCACCGGATTGAGCAGGGCAGGGACTGGATTGATATCGAGCCATCGGACCGATCGATCGGCGGTGCGTACGATGCCAAGAGACAGTTTGTCTGTTTCCAGCCGGAACACGGTCAGGTGCTGCCCGTCGGGAGACAGGCTGCCCGCCCAGTAGCCAGCATCAGGATCTTGTTCGAACAGAAGCTCTGGTGGCCTTCCGTCTTTCAAATCCACTTTCCATATCTGGCCCAGCATCCGCTTGTTGAAGACATCGAAGCCATAGGCCGCAGCGCTGTCGTAAGGCCTGAAGCGCTCGATTACCGCCCATTGGCCGTCAGGCGAGAGCTGGGCTTTGCCATAGCTTTGCAGCTTGAGCATATCTTCGATCTGATAGGGCTTAGTCGCTGCTGGACCTGCCGCCAGCAGGCACAGCGCAGCAATCCATGAAACACGCATGGCTTGTCCTTCATCGAACTGGGAAGATGGCTAGGTTCGGCGCGCGACTACCACTGCTTCTTGATCTGGAGGGCGATGAACCTGCCAAGCACATCGGCATTTGCTGGATCGTAGCCGAAACCCAGCGACCGATCGACAAAAGGCGGGTCGCGGTCAAAGACGTTTTGTATCGTCAGAGCTGCGCTGAGACCCCTTGCCAGGCCTGTTTTGTCTGCCGAGGACAGTCTCAGCTGAAGGTCGATGCTTGTCCATGCGCTGATCGGACGCGAAGGAAGGCTGATATTGTCCGTATAGGGACCGACATGGTTCAGGGCCAGGTTGACCCCAAGCTCGTGCCAAGACCAGTCCGCTGTCGCCCGAAGCCGGAAATCAACCGGATTGCCGAGGGTGCCAACCCTCTCGATCAGCGGGGATACTGGCGTGATCTGGTCCTTGAAATCGACCAGAATTGCTGCGCTGGCACTGAAAGCCAGTCGGTGCTCGCCAATGCTGACCCGGTAGCGGGCAGCGAGGTCGAACCCGCGGATGTCCACACGCGCCGAATTCACGAACCGTCCGTCGACGATGGCGCTGAAAACCGTAGGATTTATCGTCGGCTGGATGGTCGAGTTCGGGTTGCCTATCAGGGCGATCACCCTTCCTCTGTCTTCGGAATTGGCGACCGGATCGATAAAGGTCACGAAGGGAGCAAAAATGGGATTGGTAAGTGCCTGGAGGATGTTTTCGTTTGCAGGCTGACCGATGCGGTCTCGAAACTGCGTCTGAAAATAGCTGGCCTCGAGCGACAGGCCTGGCATGCGTGGTGGCGCCACCGTGGCGCTGATGGTCAGCGATCGTGCGGATTCAGGTTCAAGATCGGCATTGCCTCCCCCAAGTGAGATGACCTGTCGGTTCCCACCACCTATGGCTGGCAGCTGGGTATTGGATATGCGGAAGGCATCGCGCACCTCCAGCAGAGCGGGGGCACGAAATGAGGTGCCAGCGCTTGCCCGGAGGAGAAGACCTGCGACTGGCTGCCACGAGAGGCCAAGCTTTGGATTGATCGTCGTCCCAAAATCCGAATAGTGCTCTGCCCGGACAGCTGCCGACAGGTTGAGCCGCTCGATACCCGGTGCGGCATTGTCGGGCCCAACAATGGGCGCGGCAATCTCGGCAAATGCCGATGCAACCCAACGATCAGCATCGACGGGTGTGCCCGGAGTCGGCGATCTCCCGGAAATAAAGCTGAGCGTGTCGCGAGAGAAGTCTTCGCGCCGCGCCTGAACGCCCAGCGCAATCTTGATGGCACCGCCCGGACCATCAAACAGGGTCCCGTCAGCCGTGATGCTGCCATTGAGCAGGCCGTTTTCAAAGCGCTCCTCGATAAAGCCGCTCCCAATGAAGTCGAGTACGGCAGCCGTGTTGCTGCGTCCCTGTCCGAAAGGATTGAAGAAGCCATCACGCGCGGTGCTGAATGATGTCAGCGGATCGTCGGGAGTGGTGCCGAGCGCCTCGTTCAATGCGGTCGCGTTGAGGATATTGTCATTGCGCCGATAGTCGCTCTGCCGCGCCAGTGACACAAACCCGTCAAGCTGCCAGTCGCCGCCGAGTTCGGCGCGGATACCGCCGGTCATCGACCAGGCTTCGACATTGCCGCGCGTCTCAAGGGGGCCAAGATCCTTGTCGAACAGATAGGCAATGTTCGTGACCGACGTTCCGTTGGGCGAGACGAAGAAAGGGTTTGCCCGTGTGACGGACATGACTGTCAGTGATGGTTGGGCGAGGTGACGAAAAGCGCGGTCGGTGTATCGACCCTCGGCATAGGCTGTCACCCCATTGGTCAGCTTCTGCTCGCCTGTAATGTAGACGCTGTGACGGGTTTGCTGAGGAAGCAGATCGACCTGTTCGCGGGGACTCGAGAGGTTCTGGCCTGGGGTCAGGCTTGCTGGCGACAGCCCTATGCCGTTCTGACCGGCTGGAATGGCAAAGGCTGGGACAAATGTTCGCCGGACGGGGTCCAGCGCTACAATGGTGCCAGGCGAGGCGAAGAACAGCCGATAGTCATTGCCACCTAGAGACCGCAGGTCCGCCGACCGTGTATAGGCGCGCGATGCTGCGTTCAGAGCCTCGCGACGCTGAAACTCATAGGCTGCAAGCACATGCCCTGTGTCCCAGCGTGTGCCGATGAGCTGGCCGAACTGGACATCCTGGCTGGCCCCCCGTGTCACGCTTCCGATCCGGTACCGGGTTTCCGCCCCGTCATAGTCTCGCCGCAGCAGCAGATTGACCACCCCACCAACAGCGTCCGAGCCGTAAAGAGCTGAGGCGCCATCGGGGAGCACCTCTATTTTTTCTACCGCACCAAGGGGGATGGTCGAAAGATCCGTGAAGTCGCCGCGGCCACCAGAGCCAGCTACTCTGCGGCCATTTACCAGGGTCAAGGTCGCATCGGAACCGAGGCCGCGCAGGTTGACGCTTGCGCCCAGTCCCAGATTGTTGATGGTCCGGTCACTGCCGGTCAGGCTGGTATCCTCGTTGCCAGTCCCGCCAAAATTCTGCGGTAGCAGAGCCAGCGCTTCTGCAATCGTGCCGCTGCCTGTCCGTTCGACATCCTCTGCGGACAGTTCGATCAGTGGCGAAACACCTGCTCCGGATGACCGGATGTTGCTTCCCGTCACAACGATAGGCAGCTCTTGCAGCTCATCGGCTTGGACGGGTGCTTGAGGCAGGGATGCGGCCGGTTTTGCCCGTGTGGTTTCCCGCGGCCTGCGGACCGAAGGGGTGCTGGGAGCGGGCGGCTTGGCAGCCAGCAGGACGATGACGTTGCGACCGCGTTTGCGGTATGAGATGGGTTGACCCGCGAGCAGCAGCTGCAGGGCCCGATCTGCATCCATTTCGCCTTTTATGCCGCGCACCTGGCGTTCCGACACAAGTGCCGAGGGATACAGCAGCTGCCGGCCCGTCTGTGCAATATAGCGGCGGAGGCACTGATCCAGCGAGCCGGCAGGGATGTCGAACTGGAAGACTTCGGCTTGAGTCTTTGCGTGCAGCGGCGCGGCTGCAAGAACTGTGAGCGCACTGCTCGCCAACAAAACCGGCGCCATTATCCGCCATGGTGCTGTTATTGATGCTCGTCGGCAAGTCATGTGCAGGGCCTCCCATATCGTTGTTCCAGGGAGTTCGCGGTTTTGCTGATGACCCCCTCTCTGTATTCAACGATCCGGAGGGGGGGTGACCCTAAAGCCTCGCCAATATTTTCCCGAATGGCAAGCTATCGCTCCTTCAACTCCAGCGTGCCATCGGGACGTTGGATCGGCACAAGAGGATAAAGTGCGGTGACGGCATCCACGAAGGCTGCGGTGTCGCCCACGGCAAAGCTGCCCGTCACACGTTCGTTTGCCCAGCGATTGGTACTGATCCGAAGTTTCATGCGGCTGTAGCGATTGACCTGGACAATTGCTTCACGAAGGAGAGTCTCATTGAACTCGAGGCGTCCCTCGGTCCAGGCGGTTACAATGTCCGGGTTGGCAGGACGCACCTCGCCTGGACCTGTCCGCCCTATTGTCACCGATTGCCCTGGATAGAGGTCCAGAGCTTTAATCTCAGCCCCGGAAATTTCCTTCTGCACACGAACATGCCCCTCCAGCAAGGCAACCGACACACCCAAGGCAGTTTGCTCGACTTCGAAACGGGTGCCCAAGGCCAGAATTTCCGTGCCATCGGCGGTTACGGTGAACGGGTGAGACGGATCTCGGGCGACATCAAATAATGCTCTGCCGCGGTCGAGCATAAGAGCACGCCTGTTCGCGTTGTTGATGCGGACCCTGGTGCCAGTATCCAGATGGATCCTGCTGCCATCGTCGAGTCGGACGAGCCTCTGCTCGCCGATGTCGGTTTCGAAAACCGCTTCTCGTGAAAGGTACAGGAAGGCCATGGTGGCGAGCAGCGACACAATGCCTGCAGCGAGTGCTATAGCGATCAGCCGCCTGGATCTTGTTGGTCCGGGTTCCAGAGCGACGCGAATGGCAGATTGAATATCCGGATCGTCTGCCAGTCGCCGACTCTCCCGCCATTGTGCCTCCAGTCGGTCATAGGCCGCTGCATTGGCGGGGCTGCGGCGCCAGGCAAAGAACGCCTCGAGTTCGGTAGTATCGACCGTCCGTGCATTCAGGCGTACGAGCCAGGTAGCTGCTTCGCTTTCGCTACGATCTGATGGAGACCCCGGTTCTTCGGAAAACGGGGTGCTCATCGTTCAACCCTTTGCGAGCAGAGCATCATGGCTTGGTGCATCCGATACTCTACCGTCTTTACAGATACACCCAGTTGTTTGGCAATCTGTGCGTTCGACAATGGCGTAAATCGCGCCAGTAGGAACACCTTTTGCAAATCAGGCGGTAATCCCAGAATCGCTTCCTTGAGCGCTAGGAGATATTCCTGATCACCCTCCTCTGAGACGTTTTCCAGAGCGCAAACGTCATTGGCCGCCTGCCGCGACTGCCGGCGAAATTGATCTCGCGCCAGATTGAGCGCGATACGCAAGAGCAGGGCCTTCGGTTTATGCTGCGCTTTGCTGCTGTCATAGCGGGTGATGCGCACATAGGTGTCTTGCACGACATCCTCGATCTCGATGTTCGCTCCGCGCAGCCGGTAGCGCAAAGCCCTTCGCAGCCATTCGCAATGATTTCGATAGAGCAATTCCAGGCCGGATTGCGCTGCCGAGGCTTGGTGAGCTTCGGGCGGCATCGAGCAGGAAGGGCGATCAGGCATGGCAGCAGCAATCCCTCTTGGTGAGGGGCGCTTTCAAAGCCTGCCGATCGGGCAGGCAGGAAGCCTGTGTGGGAGACAGGCGTGGCAAATGCCTCGCCTTGCATCCATGCCGCCTGAGATGAATCATGCCGGCTCGGAGCCAGCAACCTGCTTCTACCTGGCGAGTGTACAGGGGTTTCCACGCCCCGCTGCCGGAACGACCGGCAACACATCGACGCTTGCGCGAATTATGGGCTGAAGCAATCCCTGCCGAAAGGTCAAAACAGGGGCCGGGTGTTGGAACCTCCTGCACATGAAGGCCCGCTATTTGCCCCAGTTGCGCTGCCGGCCAACGGGCTTAAAGCCACAGGCCCCCCGGCTCTCAGCATCTGGCGCTATTTCACGGCACCCGGCGAAACGGACTTAGCAGCAGTCCGTTGCCAAGCGAGTCACGCAAGCGGACAGTCTGAAAAAATGCAGTGCGCAAGGCGATGATGCGGCGAGTATGAACTGTTTCCGCCAGATTTTGTCGGGCATACTGCCTGAAGCTGACGGTTCCCCCGCCAACAAGGTGCAAATGACCAGCGTCGTGGACCGCGACGACCGAAAACAAACGTAGTGTTGTGCGATTCGCCAGATTCAGGTGCGAACACGGCAGTTCTTGCGGACCAAAGCAGCGCCATCGGCGGATTTTCGGCGAGATGCGGGGGGATGCCATCGGTCGGCGCAACCGAGCCCGGCCAGGCCTGAGTTTTTCAGCTGAGCGGCTTGGCAAGGGCTGCAAGTCGATGAAATTGTGGTGAACCATGAACGCCAGCCTTTCACCTGACCTGCTGCGGCATGGCCGCATGTGCGCATGATTGACCTTAGTCATCTCGCCTATGTTCTGGCCGCAGCCGAACAGCGCAGCTTTTCGCGGGCCGCAGGGGGTTTCCAGGTCAAGCAGTCGACGCTGAGCCGCAAGGTTGCAAGGCTCGAAGATCAGCTGGGATTCCGACTTTTCGAACGGACAACGCGCGGAGCCAGGCCCACCCCGCGTGCTCGATTGTTTCTGGCGGAAGCCAGGGAGCTGCTGGATCGCGCGGGCCGACTGGAGCAGCAGGCCCTGGCCCTCCGGCGTGCTGCCATGCCCAGACTTTCGCTCGGCTATGTCGGAGATCTGTTTTCTGGGGCAGGCCGCCAGGCCGTTTGCGACTTTCTCACGCTGCATCCGGATGTACGCCTGGAAGGACACGAGCGCAGACCGGAGACCCTGTTCGCCGTACTTGAAGCCAAATATGTAGATGCAGTGATTGCGCCCGAAGGTCACCCCGACGTGCGTTGGTCGAGCCAGATCTTTGCTCAGCCGTCGCTCGAGGCGGGCGGCTACAGGCCTGTTGGCAAAGGGCATGCGCTGTACTGGAGCCCTGGCAACACCAACCCCTTGCTGCACAGTCTGCGAAGCATCGTTGCTGGTGGTCCTGCAGTCGGTGATCGGGCCGGTAATCCGCAGCCCGTGCAGCAGAAGAGCATCGGATCCGATATCGACAGCGCAGGTCATGGCTGACCGCTCTGGCGCTGGGTCCGCCTAGTTCTGCTGCCCAGAGCCCCGCAATCGTGTATAGGCCGCCTCCGTTCAGGACCTTGGCCCTGTTCGTCCCTATGTGAGCGCCAGAGAGACAAATGCCCGTTGTGCGCCTGAAACCGACAGGATGGTTGCCGATGACGCGCCAAAGTTCAGATCTTTTGTCCCTTTATATCGAGTTTATCCAATGGATCGGGGATGGAACCGGTCTGCCCGATACCATCCTGCACATTCATGCCGGCATGGCGGTCCTGCTGCTCGCCCGGCTTCTGACCAGAAAGTCGCTGGGTTCTCTCGTTCCGCTGGCTTTTGTCGTTGTTGCCGAGCTTGGCAATGAGATCATGGACCGGCTTCATTACGGGTCGTGGCGGTGGCCGGACACGTCGATGGACGTTCTCAACACCCTATTGTGGCCTGCCGTCCTGTCGCTTGCCATCCGGCTGCGTCCACCGGTAACCCGCCGCCGCTAGAGCTCGGACTCACTGAGGCATCAGGCAGGCGCAGTTGTATGGCTTGGCCTCAGATCGGCTCGCGCGATTATCAGCGGCGGAGCTGCCTTCTTTCCCGGGCGTAGGAGCGATCAGATGCAATGAACCGTTCGATCATCGCCGGTATGACCCGCTCGGGTGAGGGGACCGCTGCCGTCGCGCCCTTGCTCAGCGCAATGCAGTAATCCTGTAGGTCCCGGTGCAGTTTTGCGGGCATTTCCACAGTCAGCCTCACGGGCTTCTCGTCGGTGATATCAGCAAGTGAAATTCTGGTCATCGTGCGTCGTCCATTATGAGATCGCGGGTCACCATGACCCGGACTGGAAATCCAGGACGGATGGTAAGGCTCGGACGAATGCTCAATTCGCGCGAAACAATCTGCTCGCCGGCCCGGTTGATGCTGTCTTGCGAGCCCCTGCGCAAGGCACGGACCAGATTCCTGTCGTCGCCTGCCCCGAATTCTGCTCCCGCGCCCAGCAGGGTCGAGATCATCGCAGCCTTGAACACGCCTGCCCAATGGTAGTCGGTCTTGTCCTTCAGTCCGGAGTATCCGGCAGTATCCGTCGCCGGGAAGCTTGCAAGCTGCTGGGATCGGCCATCAGGCATGATAAGGCGCGTCCATTGAAGCTGGACACGGTTCTGCCCAAAACCGACATCTGCCGAGTAATCGCCAATCAGCCGGGCCCCTTGGGGAATAAGCAGCATGCTGCCGCTAGGGCTATCATAGACATTTTCTGTCACCTGCGCGATGACCATGCCCGGCAGATCAGACTGGATTCCGGTGATCAGCGCCGCAGCAATCACTGTGCCTGCCTGAATGACTCTCGGGTTGGCTGGTGTACCGAGCCGGCCATCTGAGTCCTCCTTGCTGGTCGCCGCCAATCGGTTCTGGCCTGTCATGGCGTCCGAAGCAGGTGGGTAAGGGCCGGCGGCTTGCGGTTCTGGCTGTGCCCGGCTGGGAAAGAACAGCTGACTGGCACGGGCGGCATCGCGCTGCTGCCGCAATGCGTCAGCCTGTCCGGTGGATGCTTGCACTTCCGGCACTGCGTATGGTTGCAACGAGGGCATGGCAGTTGGCGGTGGATCGACCCCAGGCAACGGATTGCCGGCATCGAGGATCGGTTTGCCGAGATCGCCGGGCAGGGGGGGGCCGAGTTTGGGCGCCCCGCCATAGTCGCGAGGGCCGCTGGTGAGTTGTTCTGGCAGGGCAACTGCGCCGGTCTTGAACAATTCCCTTGGGGGTGCATCCTGCTCCGGCAGAAGAGCATAGACCGCCGTCGCGATCACGACTGCGCTGGCGATCCCGGCTGCTGAAACAATGACCCTTCTAGACAGGCGCGTGACGCGCGGCGGATCGTGCCGAAGCCTGACAACCGTTTCCGGCGCCAGCTCGGCGGGCTGCAACGGTTTGGGTGATTCCACCGACGTCATGATGTCTTCCTGCGAGCGGATGTTATGCGCACCTTGAGCTGCCGCTTGCCATCTCCGAGCCGCAGTTCGGCTGATGGGAACAGTCTGTCGACAATCATGTACCGCCCAGCCACACGATAGTTGACGATCTCCGCACGGCCGCCTGCTCCTATTGCGAACAGAGGTGGAAGTTCGGTCTGGGCGGCAGCCTGGGGAAATTCGACATAAACCCGAATACCGTCGTCAAAGGCCCGGATTGGTCTCCACTCCGGCTTGTCACCCGAAATGGCATAGCCGAAATCCAGTCGTGTGATGTCGAGGCCAGAGGCAATGGGTGCTGTGCGCTCCTCCGCGATAGCGGCCTGGCGCAGTGCTATGAGATCGTCTTGCGGATAACTCCAAGACACAGATGCCATATAGGTCTGCGCATTGGATCGCAGCTCGATATGATACGTCCTACGGTCGGTATTGATCACCAGATTGGTCGCGATATCGCTGCGCGTAGGTTTGACGAGGATATGGACTTGCTGGGCAGCTCCCGTCCCGCTGATTGTGTTTCCGATCATCCATCGGGCCGTGTCGCCTGCTGCCACCGGGCCAGGGCCAACCAGCTTTTCACCGATCTGGAGCGCGATATCGGTGACTTGGCCAGGCTTTGTATAGATCTGGTACAATGAGCCTTCGACAAATGGGTACCGCTGGATGGCATTGGCAAAGCTGCCCTGGTCAGGTTCGATACGAGCGGCAAGGTTCGCAGCTCCCACTCTCTCGACCGGAGCCAGAACGGCTGGCGTCCGCCGGGCAGTGGTGATCGTTGCGGGCAGCACGTGCCACGGATCGGAGGCGATCTGTAAATGGTCACGGCCTAAAGGGGCCTGAGAGGTGGCCGACACCGGCAGGATGGGCTGAGCCGGTGAGAAGCCGGATGCCGGGAGGAGGCAAGCCAGCGCAGTGGCCGCGCTTAACGGGCAGGTGAGAAATGTCATGATCCGAGCTCCTTCGACCAGTTGATCGCATTGACCAGGATACCGAGGGGATTCTTGCGCAACTGTTCGGGCTGCCTAGGCGGCTGAATGACGACCGTCATGATCGCGCTCCAACGGCTGGTGTCGGAGAGGCTGCCTGCGCGGTAGGTGCGTTCTATCCATGCAACGCGGAAGCTTGAGGGCGAGGCGCGGATAACGCTGGTGATCTCGACGGCAGTCTGCTCCTTGCCGACACGCTGGAACGGGTTCTCATTCCGCGCATGTTCGTTCAGCGCAAGGGCGCCTTGATCGGTGACGAAATCATAGGCGCGCAGCCAATTCTGACGAACGACAACCGCATCTTCCGGGAGGCTGCGCACCTGTTCTATGAACCTGGCCAGATGGAACGCGATCTGCGGATCCGATGGAGTGTAGTCACGATCGGCCTTTGCCACCACCTGGGCATCGCCCAGCTTGTCGATCTGGACGACCCAGGGAACTATCGCTCCTTGTGATGACTGCCAGACCAGGCCTCCGGCGAGCACGGCTGATAGACCCAATGCACCTAAACAGGCATAGCGCCAGTTGCGCGCCTGGACGCGTGACGACCCTATGCGTTCATCCCAGAGCTGGAAGGCGCTCTGGTAGGGCGTTTGCGGTTCTGGCGTCTTGCCGTAGCGGATCGATGATCGTTTGAACATGGTCAGTCCCTTTGCGTGAGATCGATCGAGGCCCCCAGTCCTCCACTATCTCCCGATCGCAGCGCGTGGGCAGCCACGCTGGAACCATGCGCTAGGCTCTGTCGCAGGCGCATCGACTTTGCCCATGAAGGCATGTTGGAGGAGGATGGGGAAGAATTTTGCGCAACGCCGTTCGATGGAGACTTGATGGTGCCACCTGCATTGATGATGGCGGCACGCCCTCCATCGCGGAAAGAAGAGCGCAATGCCTTCCCCATGTTGCGCAAGGGGGACACCGCAGTTCCGAAGGCAGCTTCACCAACGGCGGTCAGTCCGGCGCGAACTGCCTGGCTGCCTTCGCGGCCTGCAGAGCCCATGGCATAAGCTGTCAGTGCTCCTCCAGAAGCCTTGGAGGCGGTTTGCGCAGTTGCAGTCACCAGCGATGCAGTTGTCCCTGTAGCCAGTCGCGCCGCGCCCAATCCGAGCGATGCACCTCCTGTCGCGAGCATTGCCGTTCCTGCTGCTGCGCCTGCGCCAAGCTGCGGTCCGCCCGCTACTATGCCATTGGCTACACCAGGGCCGAAGATGCCGAGCGCCATCAGTGTCAGGCTGGCGAGCACTATTGCGAGAGCATCATCAATCGTCGGCTCTTGAGGGATAGCATCTGCAAACTGCGCGAACAGCGTCGATCCAATCCCCACAATGACTGCGAGCACGAGAACCTTGATGCCGCTGGACACGACATTCCCGAGAACGCGCTCGGCCATGAAGGCTGTTTTTCCGAACAGTCCGAACGGGATCAGCACGAAGCCTGCAAGCGTTGTCAGCTTGAACTCTATGAGGGTCACGAAGAGCTGGATCGACAGGATGAAGAAGGCAGCAACGACCAGGGCCCAGGCAGCCAGCAGAATGACAATTTGAAGGAAGTTCTCGAAGAAGCTGACAAAGCCGAGCAGATCGGCAATGGCATCGAGCATGGGCCGAGCTGCTTCAAGCCCGACCTCAGCGACCCTGCCCGGCGCGAGAAGCTCGCTTGCATCCAAACCGGTGCCGCTTGCCTTCAGGCCCAGGCCCGCAAAGCTCTGCAACACGATTTGCGCCAGCGTACCCCAATTGCCGATGACATAGGCAAATGTCCCGATGAACAGGGTCTTCTTGATCAAGCGGGCGAGCACGTCGTCAGTTTCGCCCCACGCCCAGAACAGTGCGGCCAGCGTGACGTCGATCACGATCAGGGTCGTCGCGATGAAGGACACTTCTCCTGCCACGAGCCCGAAGCCGGAATCGATGTATCGGGTAAAGACCTCGAGAAACCTGTCTACAACCCCGGTCCCGCCCATGCTCAGCGCTCCTTCGGTTGAACAGGAGCTGCTGCCTGATTTGGCGTCGCGGCGTTCAGAAAGCGACGCAGTTGCTCTCGCGCCTGAGCCTTGGCCGCGGCGGCGTTGGCAGCATCGAGGGTCTGGGCACGCGCCATTGCGGCAAAAGTGGCAATGAGGTCGGACAGCTGTTGCGCCTGAAGAGCCAGAAGCTGGTTGCCAGCCTGTGCGGCCTGCAGTGCTCCGGTTGAGGATTGGCTCGCGGAAACCAGAACATCGATCGCTTGCCTCGATCCCTCGATATTGGTGGCGGCACCGGCCTGAACCCTCAGTGCATCTTCAAAGGCTGCGACAGACGCCTGCCAGCGCTGATGTGCACGCGACATCATCTGGCGCTGGCTGGCACTCAGGTCGATGTCGCGATAGGTCCGCCCGAAATCTCGTTCGATGGCCTGCACGTCAAGCGCAATACCCCTGGCTTTCGCCAGCAGCTGCTGTGTCTGGCGCATCTGTTGTTGCAACGGCTCCAGCACACTCAAGGGAAGC
Organism: Blastomonas ursincola; assembly: GCF_013607875.1. Classification (GTDB taxonomy): domain Bacteria; phylum Pseudomonadota; class Alphaproteobacteria; order Sphingomonadales; family Sphingomonadaceae; genus Blastomonas; species Blastomonas ursincola. The sequence continues at coordinate 69,871 of NZ_VDES01000002.1, read as the reverse complement.
GGTTCAAGATTGCGCGCTTCATTGAGGAGCTGTGCTGCCTGGTTCTGCAGCATGCGGATCTGGTTGTTGATCTGTTCGAGCGTTCGGGCCGCAGTGAGAACATTTTGCGCATAGTTGGAGGGGTCATAGACAATTCCGCCAAGGCCGAATTGAGCCTGGACCGGTTCGGCCCAGTTGAGGACAGCCACAGTGACCGTGAGCAAGAGGCTGTGCGCAATATGCCGAGAGCAGGCGGATCGGTCATGTGCAGCAGGCATGTTCAGGTCTCCACAAGGCAGGACAGCGAAACATCGGTCAGAGAGCGGAAGTCATCTTGGGAGCGAGGAGGTCTGCAGCCCAGCCAAGTCCGAGGTGCATCAACCAGCGCTGGCCGAAATCATGCGGGCCATGCTCTGCGACAATCTGGGTTATCGCGCGTTGATCCGCCTTGGAGGACGCGGCGCAAAAGGCGAGCGCGACTTCATTCAGCCCGAGATCGAACAAGCGGTTGCCTTGTGCAGACTGACAGTAATAGTCTCGCTTGGGTACGGCCTGGGAAATGATCTCGATTTGCCGGTCGTTGAGACCGAAGCGACGATAGACGCTCATGATCTGGGGCTCTGCAGCCCGCTCGTTTGGCAGGAAGATGCGGGTCGGACAGCTTTCCACGATCGCCGGCGCGATGCCGGATGTCTCGATATCGGCGAGGCTCTGGGTCGCGAACAGCACGCTGGCATTCTTCTTGCGCAGTGTCTTGAGCCATTCGCGCAGTCGTGCCGAGAATTCAGGGGTATCGAGCACGAGCCAGCCCTCATCAATGAGGATAAGGGTGGGCGAGCCATCGAGCCGTGCTTCGATCCGGTGAAAGAGATACAAAAGGACGGCAGCGGCGGCAGCCGAGTTGATCAGGCCCTCGGTTTCGAATGTGCGGAAACGACTTTCCCCGAGATGCTCGCATTCTCCGTCGAGCAGATGGCCATAGGCTCCGCCGACACAGAAGGGCAGGAGCGCCTGCTTGAGTTTGGCAGATTGGAGGAGAACGGTGAGTCCTGTCAGGGTTCGCTCCTGAGGGGGAGCGGAACTCAGCGATGTGAGGGCGGACCAGAGCTGCTCCTTGTCCGAGGCGTCGACCGCGACGCCCAGGCCGGAAAGGACCGCTATCAGCCATTCGCTGGCCCAGGTGCGTTCGCCTTGCTCGTCGATATGTGCCAAGGGATGCAACTGGATGTCTGGGTGCGCCGATGCGTCACCAGAGTCGAGAATCTGCCAGTCACCGCCGCACCCCAGGGTGGCAGCCCGCATCGAGCCGCCGAAATCGAATGCGAACACCTGCGCATCGGCATAGCGGCGGAACTGGAGGGCCATCAGGGCCAGCAGTACCGACTTGCCCGCACCTGTGGGCCCGACCACAAGACAATGTCCGACATCCCCCACGTGCAGCGATAGCCGAAAGGGTGTCGATCCTTGCGTTCGCGCATAGAGCAGTGCTGGCGCGCCGAGATGCTGGTCGCATGCCGGACCAGCCCAGATGGCGGCTGCGGGCACGATATGCGCCAGGTTCATGGTAGTTATCGGCGGCTGGCGCACGTTTGCGTACAGGTGTCCAGGAAGCGAGCCAAGCCACGCCTCCACTGCATTGGCGCCTTCCGTTACCATGGTGAAGTCGCGGCCCTGGACGATCTTCTCAACCTGCCGCAGCTTCTCCGCCGCGAGGGCAGGGTCTTCGTCCCAGACCGTCAAGGTGGCTGTGACATACGCCATGCCGTGGAGGTCGGCGCCAAGCTCCTGGAGAGCCAGATCAGCATCGTCGGCCTTGTTTGCAGCATCACTGTCGAGCAGGACCGAAGCCTCGTTGGTCATGACCTCCTTGAGCATGGCAGCGAGTGATTTGCGCTTGGCAAACCATTGCCGCCGTATCTTGCCCAGAATCCGCGCCGCATCGATCTTGTCGAGCATGATCGCGCGGGTCATCCAGCAATACTCGAATGCTAGCGTGTTGAGCTCTTCCAGCATTCCGGGGAATGTGGCGCTTGGAAACCCGTTGATGGTGGCAGTGCGCAAATATGCCTTGCCCAACCTCGGCTCGAGTCCCCCGGAAAGCGGCATGTCTGCCAGCAGCCCATCGAGATGCATGGGTATCTCAGGAACAGCAACGCTTTGCCGTCGGGTCGAGATGCAGCTATGCAGATAGCTCAGGGTTTCCTTGTCGTCCAACCAGGCCGCTTCGGGGAACATGGCTTCCAGCAGATTGAGCAATCGACTGGTTTGGTCTGTGAACAATGCCAGCATCTGCCGGGGATCGATCCCGGCCCTGGCCCGGCCTTCATAGAGCCAGCCTTCGAGCCGTGCAGCCTCCTCGGCGGGAGGCATCCAGACGAAGGTCAGAAAATAGCGACTCTCGAAATGCGCGCCATGTTCGGCAAACTGGGCTGCGCGCTCTTCATCCACGAGGGCAGATACCGGATCGGGGAAGGTTCGAGGGGGATAGTCCTGCGCCGGGCTGCGTGCAGCTTCGACAAAGACGGCCCAGGATGATCCCAGGCGACGGAAGGCATTGTTGATTCTCGCTGCTGCCACGCCAAGTTCCGACGGCGTTGCGCTGTCGAGATCCGGTCCCCTGAATCTCGCCGATCTCTGGAAACTGCCATCCTTGTTGAGCACAACTCCCGGTGCAATCAGAGCTGCCCAGGGCAGGAAGTCGGCGAGCCTGTCGGCGTTGTTGCGATATTCGCGCAGAGACATCATGACTGTCAGACCCTGAAATAGCCCGGCAGACGCAGATGCCGCCGTGTGACTTCGACAAATTGGGGATCGTGCCGCGCAGCCCAGACTGACGCCGAATGGCCCAGAATGAGGAGCACGACACCTGCAAGCCAGAGCCGCAGGCCCAGCCCGATCGCACTGGCCAGTGTCGCATTGGCGATGGCGAGGCTACGTGGTGCCCCTCCCAGAAGGATGGGTTCGCTGAGCGCTCGGTGGACAGCTGCAGCAAGCGGAGCAGTTATCAAAGGCTCGCGATCGGCCATCAGATCAGCGCCCCGCCGCCAAACGAGAAAAAGGACAGGAAGAAGGAGGAGGCAGCAAAGGCGATCGACAAGCCAAAGACGATCTGGATCATGCGTCGGGCTCCGCCCGAAGTATCGCCAAAGGCCAGCGCAAGGCCTGTTGCAATGATGATCATGACAGCGATGATCTTGGCGACCGGTCCCTGGATCGATTCCAGAATGGCCTGGAGCGGAGCTTCCCAGGGCATAGAAGAGCCAGCAGCCTGGACCGGGAGGATGATCAGAGCGGCACTGGCTCCCATCGCCAGAACGGCATGCAGATGGCGTCTTTTCACAACAGTCATCGTCCTTCTCCTTGCGGTGTGTCGATCAGCGAGCAGAGCTGGTATTCGCCCGATGCATCGAGCCCTTGAACCTGTACGAGCTCGGTCAGCTTGCGGCCCTGATGGTCGCGCGTCAGCACTGCGATGATGTCGATGGTCTCTGCGATAAGCGCTCTGGGCACTGTCACGACGGCTTCCTGGATCAGTTGTTCGAGCCGCCGCAAAGTGCCGGAGGCGGATCCTGCGTGGATGGTGCCAACGCCGCCCGGATGGCCTGTTCCCCAGGCCTTGATGAGGTCGAGGGCTTCAGCACCGCGCACTTCTCCGATCGGAATGCGATCCGGCCTCAGTCGCAGGGCCGAACGCACGAGATCAGCCAGTGTTGCGATGCCCGCGCGGGTGCGCAACGCAACGAGATTGGGGGCATCGCACTGAAGCTCGCGCGTGTCTTCGATGAGGACTACCCGGTGCTGCGTCTTGGCAATCTCGGCAAGCAGCGCATTGACGAGGGTGGTTTTGCCGGATGACGTGCCGCCCGCCACCAGGATATTGGCGCGCTGCCGGACGCCGGTCGCCAGGACGGATGCTGCCCTCGCGGACATGATCCCGGACCGAACATAGTCCTCGAGGCTGAAGATCTGCGATGCCGGTTTGCGGATGGCGAAGCTCGGCGCTGTCACGAGCGGGGGCAGCAGCCCTTCGAACCGCTCGCCGGTGACAGGCAGTTCGGTCGACAGGCGAGGTGCATCGAAATGGATTTGCTCGCTAGCATGATGGGCAAGCAGGCGAATGATGCGTTCGCCGGTCTGTGCGCTCATCGTGACGCCCGAGTCCTTCAACCCGCCTGCATAACTGTCGGTCCACAGACGGCCATCGGGATTGAGCATGATTTCCACGATCCGAGGATCATCGAGCCAGACTGCAATGTGCGGACCGAGCGCTGTGCGAAGCATGCGCGCGCCGCGCTCGTTGCTTGCCGAGAGAAGAGGAATGACGTTCATCTGCGCCTCTGAGTGTGCGGCCGGGTGCCGCATGGATGTCCGAGGCAGACTAAGAAGACATGCTGGCGATGTTCGGCAACAGCATTTTCATCACAGCGTAGCGCAGCGAATATTCGGAAAGAAACGGCTCAGGCCGTGGTGGCGCTTCCTCCTGGATGGAGTGAAGACACCAGCATGTGACGATAGGTAGCGACCGCGAGTCGCCCGTGGCACGGCGGTCGGTTTGCCGAGCCCCAACCATGCGACAGGATGGTTGCCGATCAGGATCCAGGCGAAAGCCGCTGGTCGGTTTCCATCCGCCGAGCCAGGGCAGCGACGAAAGCCGAGAACCTCTTCTTGGCCTGCGCCTGTGCTGCCGGCAGTTCATCAGCTGCAAGCGCTGGATTCTGGGTAAGCCAGGTCAGCACGAACAGGGCAAGCGCCTCATTGCCAACCTCGACGTGATAGCAGAGCTTGTCGAGCTGCTTTGTCATCCTGTCGAGCCTGCGAGCAAAGGCTGCTTCCAGTCGCTCTGGGCCATCCGGGGACAAAAAGGCAACCAAGGCCGCTTCGACGACGGCGGCTTGCGAGACACGCTTGCGAGCAGCGAAATCGGTAAGCCGGTCGGCAAGCTCGGGGCGTAGCCGAAAGGTATGGCGTGTGCGTTTCATAGCGGCATCCCGTCTGTCGGGTCGAGCGTGACCTGTCGCGCAGTCTGTGCCTTCAACTCGATCCTACGTTGCCGTGCGGCTGCCTGACGGGCAGGCGGTTCCGTTCTGTCCGAATAATCGAACTCGTCTGGCGGCGGTTGGACCTTGGGCTCGACCGGATGCTCGAGAGGGAGCGTCAGCTGATGTCCGCCTTCGTCTTCCATGATTGCGGGCGGTGTTTGCGGCGGGGCCATGATGTTGGTCTCCTGGGCAGGCTTTGGCCGAGGCCAATCATTGGGATGGGAGGTGTTGACCTGTGCAGCTTCGGTGCTTGGAGGGGGCAGGATGCGCTCGCTCAGCCGCCTGTCACGATAGTATTTCACCTTTTTCGCCCGCACCGGATGAACGCCCGCCAGCATGATGATCTCCTCGTCATCGGGCAGCTGCATGATTTCGCCAGGGGTCAGAAGCGGTCTGGCCGTATCGGTCCGGGAGACCATCAGATGTCCGAGCCAGGGCGCGAGCCTGTGACCGGCATAATTTTTCATGGTCCGCAATTCGGTCGCGGTTCCCAGCGAGTCCGAAATACGCTTGGCCGTCCGCTCGTCATTGGTCGCGAAGCACACCCGGACATGGCAGTTGTCGAGAATCGCGTTGTTCTGGCCATAGGCCTTCTCGATCTGATTGAGCGACTGGGCTATCAGAAAAGCCTTGAGCCCGTAGCCAGCCATGAATGCGAGGGCGCTTTCGAAAAAGTCGAGTCGACCTAGCGCTGGGAATTCATCGAGCATCAACAACAGGCGATGCTTTGTGTGCGCTGTCTCGAGCTCCTCCGTCAGGCGCCTGCCGATCTGATTGAGGATCAGACGAATGAGCGGTTTGGTGCGGCTGATGTCTGAAGGGGGGACCACGAGATACAGCGTCGATGGTCGTCGGCCCGCGACGAGATCGGCAATATGCCAGTCGCATTGCCGGGTCACCCTGGCAATGACCGGATCACGATACAAACCCAAGAATGACATCGCCGTGGACAGGACGCCAGACCGCTCGTTTTCCGACTTGTTCAACAGCTCACGCGCCGCGCTGGCAATAACGGGGTGAACACCGGCGTCGCCCAGGTGCCGGGTCACCATCATGACCGTCAGTGTTGCATGGAAGGTACGACTGGGATCGGACAGGAATGCAGCGACGCCGGCCAGGGTCTTGTCGTGCTCGGCATAAAGTACATGCAGGATTGTGCCGACCAGCAGCGCGTGGCTCGTCTTTTCCCAATGGTTGCGGCGCTCGAGCGAGCCTTCCGGGTCCACGAGTACATCGGCGATGTTCTGGACATCCCTGACTTCGGTGATGCCTCTGCGCACTTCGAGCAACGGATTGAAAGCGGCAGATGCCGGGTTGGTCGGGTCGAACAGCAGTACTCTTCCGAATTTCGAGCGGAAGCCCGCGGTCAGGTTCCAGTTTTCGCCCTTGATATCGTGGACGATCGCCGATTCAGGCCATGTCAGCAGTGTCGGCACCACCAGGCCAACCCCCTTGCCGCTGCGGGTGGGTGCAAAGCACAGGACATGTTCCGGGCCGTCATGGCGGAGATATTGTTTGTGCCAGCGCCCGAGTACCGTGCCCTGATCGTCCAGAAGATGCGCAGCGCCGATTTCGGACGCTCCCGCCCAGCGCGCAGAGCCGTAAGTGTCGAGCTTTTTCAGGTCTCTCGCGCGCCAAAGCGACAGGCCGATCGCGACGGCTACCGAAGCCAGTCCGCTGCCAGCTGCCATCATGCCTGCGGTATCAAAGATGTCCGGCGCATACGCGTCAAAGCTGAACCACCACCAAAACAGGGCATAAGGTGGGTAGATGGGCCAGCCGAAGATCTGGCCAAGGGGGGTGCCGAGTTCGGGCTGGTAGGCCAGTGCTGCAGCCGTCCACTGGGTGGCAGCCCAGACACCCAGAAGCACGGTTGCGGCTACGGAGATTATGGCCCCCCACAGAACACGGCTTCCGGACATGGCAGCACTCCTCACCTCAAACATCATCGCAGACACTGGGCCGGATCAAGGGGGACGGAAGAACAGGGGAATCATGGCGTGCAAACGGCGGGCTCAAGACCGCCCGAGGCTTTTGCAGCTGGTTTCAAGCTCAAGAACGGGCCGGTGTTGCCGCCAGAGGCCCTTCATTTCAGCATCGAAGCGTTTTTCCATCGTCTGGGTGAGGAACCGCCGGAGCGGGGCCATGAACTTGATCGCTGTTGTGCCACACGCTGTCGGTAGGTACGGGCACTCCAGTGCAAAAGCGGTTCGCGCCCGGGCCGTAGGCATCTTCCGACCTGGATGGGCCGCGCATGCTGCTCGCTTGCATGGTTGGGGCTGGAAATTCCCCAAACACTGGAGGCGGTGCAAATCTTGCGATGACTTGTGGCTCTGATCGGGTACGTTCTCGTTGTTACTGAGTTGTGGAGAAGCTTGCTCTGGCATCCCTGGGCAGAGCAACAAGCTGCTATCTTGACCAGGGCAACAGACGGCTTCAACACCTCTGTTGCCCGGACTGACATGTTCGTCAGCGCCGGGGGGACCGTGCAAGGGGGGCAAGTTCTGCTAGCCTTGCCCCTCTTGCGGGTCTCATCTGCAGAATCGTCAGTCCTGCGGTTCCTCAGCAGGTGCAGGTGTGGGAGCGGGTGCGGGTTCGGCCGCCGGTGTTTCGCTGCGACCGGTTCTACCGAGGCCGATCTCGAGCGCGAGTTCCCGCCGACGCGCCGCATAATTCGGCGCAACCATCGGATAGTCTTTCGGAAGATTCCACTTGGCCCGATACGCCTCAGGGGTGAGATTGTAATGGACCATGAGGTGGCGTTTGAGCATCCTCAGCTTCTTCCCGTCCTCGAGACATACAAGATGGTCAGGCTTTACCGACGAGCGGATTGGAACTGCAGGCTCCTGCGGGGTCTGTGAAGATTCAGGCTCCGGATTCCGGATTCGGCTGAGCGCGCCATGGACCGCCGCAATCAGTTGCGGCAGCTCGGCTTGCGCAACATGATTGTTGCTGACATGCGCAACCACAATGTCTGCGGTCAGCGTGACTAGTGCCTGATCGTGCTCCATCTGCATTCACCTCAATGTATCCATTTTGGATGTTTCTAGTGCAAAACTGGGCGGTTGCAAGCAGCGCAAGGATGCGCGCTGGCGCAGGGACGTCCTTCAGAGCCCGATTGACCGTTCTCGCGAGAAGGTCCAGTCCACACGGCCATGCTCATTCACCAAGCCTGAGACCGTGTCCCCCAGATGACGTTCGAGTTCCCGCTGCCATGGAACGAGCTGTAAAGCAAAGCCGTTGTCGATGAGCGCAAATCGGCCTGCGCTGAGCCGGAATTGTCCTCGATAAATACCCTCGACGGACTCGCCGAACTGGTTTGGCAGCATGGGTTTGCCCGTTGTTTTGCTGATGGATTCCTGGACCTTTTCGAACTCATGCCGGTGCAGACGATCGAGCAGATTGGATGGGAGAAGCACCTGACCGTCCTGCTGGCTCGCGATGCCTTGCCTGACAAGATGCGCCATGCGGTCGTGCAGGGCTTGCCTGACTTCCAAGCTCAGCCCAGCATCAGCCTTGCCAGGCCTGCCAAGGATCAGCTGCTCGTCCAGCCATGTAGGTCCGTCTGCCGAGATGTGCTGACTGACCGATATCGGACCGGGGTCAGCCAAGCTATCCATCGCTGGACCTGGAACACCATCGAGTGTTGCTGATCGCTGCTTCTCGTGGGTCGGGACAAGCTCATCCGGTCTTTGGACTCCGTACACAGCTTGATCGCCCGGATTGGCTCCGCTGTTCCCTGGTCGCAGCAGCCGCTCTCGGCCATTGTCCTGGCCCATCGGTGACGCGATGTCCTGACCCCGCCAATCAGATACGTCCGTCGGCACCCGCTGTTGGTCCACAGCATTCGGGCGACGCTCCAGACCCGCATGCATCGACTTGATGATGTCGCCGCGCAGTTCGATCTGCCGTAAAACGTCCTCAGCATTGCCCGACAGCGTCCAGAGTCCGGGTGCCAGCGCAGATGCGAGTTCCATTTTGGCCAGGGTTTCGATCCGACCAGCCAGTAGCGTCTGATGTCGGCGGTCACCTTTGGGATCGAATCGAAGATCGATCAGTCCGTCGCGATCCTGCAGTTGCGCGAGACTTGCATCCAGGCTTGTCCATCGCTCTGCAGCGACCTCGCGGTGGCGCGCTGACAGAATGTCCCGGTCGGTGCGCATTCCCAATTCGAGCGTAGCCCGCTGCTCGGCGCGAAACCTCAGTCCGTGACGCATGTATTCGCGGTCCACGATCAGATCTGTGCCCTGATCGGTTCTGCCCCTGACAAGGACATGCACATGTGGGTTGTCGGTATTCCAATGATCGGCGCCGATCCAGTCCAGGCCGGTACCGAGATCCCGGGCCATGTCGAGGATCAACTCGCGCGTGAAAACTCTCAGGTCTGCCAGCTCGGTGGCGTCCTCGGGAGAGATGATGAACCGAAAATGGTGGCGGTCATCATGGCAGCGCGAGGCAAACGCATCGCCATCGGCTCTGTCCCTATCGCCATCGAATAGGTCCCCGTGCTGCTGGTCGCGCGTCACGCCTTCGCGTCGCAGATAGGCGATGTGGCGAGACATTGGGCCTGAGGCAAAGGCTTTGCCGGTATGGCGCACAATGCGCGCCTTGATCACGACCCTTCGGGCTTTATCCGTCGCCCGGAAGCGAAGCGCCGCGTCCCTTCCACGTCCATGGCGACCAGTTCCCTGGGCTCTTGCCGACCTCCTTTCAAGGCTGGTCCTGGCATGGCGTTTGGATGCCATGACAACCTGCCCGATCAGCGACTTTCCCCCAGCGTGGACCAGACCGCGCCGATTTGGCCCCTGGTGCATCTCAATGTCAAATTCGCTGTCCATCGCAAGGCTCCCGAGTTGGCCGATGGCGCCTGACAGCGGCAGTTTCGCGCCGAATTTTACCACTAGCGACAGCGAGGGCATTGATGCGCCGTCGCATTTTAGCATGGAATACCTTGAGGATAGCGCCACGGCGCCATCGCCGCTTTTATCTCGCCATCCGCTCGTCTTTGCTCCAATCTGCCAAGCGCGTCCGCCTGGTGTTCGCTGCAATCCGCCATGGCGCGATCAGCAATGGCCGCAGTCCTCAGGGAATCTGGTCATGGATAATGTCTGCAAAGAGCTGGTCCTGACCCTTTGGCCCGATTGTGTCCGCAGCGCTTGCTTGGCCATGGCCAAAGTCTTGGTCGTGCAGCATTTGTGTGGTCGACATGCCTGGAAAGAGGTGTGACTGTGTCCACGACATCGTTGCCCTGATGCCTTGAGCCTGCACGATCGGCCCCGCCGAGCGTCGTATATTCGATGCAATGGCGGCAACATAGGAACGTGTCTCGGCGGGCAGAGCCCTGCCATGGTTGCGCCATTGCAGAAACCGGGCCGGACCCGCATTATAGGCGGCCAGACATCCGGGCATGCCGAAGGCATCGTACATTTCGCGAAGGTAGGAAGTACCAGCAAGGATGTTGCTGCGCGGATCAAAGGGGTCATGTCCGAGCGCATAGCGCGTGCGTTGCCGTTGCCAGGTTTTCGGCATCAGCTGCATGAGGCCCATGGCCCCTGCACGCGATACGGCGTTCGGTCTGCCGCGGCTCTCCTGTCTGATCACTGCATGGATCCATGTCTCTGGCAAGCCGAACGTCCGGGATGCCTCGCGCACATGCGAATCCAGCGTGGTGAAATCCAAAGCGGCGGGCAGGCGCGTCGCTTGTGCATGAACTGGCAGGGAAATTGCTGTTGCGAGCGCTGCGCAGACGCTCGCTATCTGGCTGTATGCAGGCACGGCATCAATCCTCCTGTTGCGGGGAGTTGGAGCATGCGCTGCTGCGACCCGCCTGGTGTCGAGAGTGTATCCAGGGCCGTAGATCGCGGCGCACAGGAATGGCTCTGCCGATCACGACGGAGCGCGGCATAGGGCCGAAATATCGGCCATCCAGGCTGTCGGCGCGGTGCTCGTTCAATGCAAAGAATGTATCGGGGCCAAGGGTGCGGCATCCGCTCCAAACTGGCAGCGGGCGGCCGAGCGTGTCACGCGCGCGTGCCAGTGCAACCAGTTTGCCATCAATCGTGATCCCGTGCCGAAACCGGCAGACTTTCTGCCCATCGAGCGCCGCAACGCGCTTGATGAGGGGGACGCCGGGCGGGAGATAGCCTCTTGAGGCCATCCACTGGCGGATCTGCGACACAGGAGTGATCGCAACACAATGGCCGATCTTCAGGGGCTTGTCGGCAACAAGCCAGTACAGGCCGGTCGGCAAAGATGCGCTTACGTTCCAGATCAGCAACCGGCGTTCGGGCAGCACCGCTGATGCCAAGGTCAGTGCTACTGCCGCGCTGGCTGGAAGCCAGTACCGGCGGCTCATGGCTGCGATCTTGCCATAACAGCAGGGCTCGCCGTTGGTGTCGGTGCGTCAGGATCGTGTCGCCGGCAGGGCGGCAGATGTGACTGGATGTCGGCCCAGAATGCAGGTGCAAGACAACACGGATCAATACCGAGGGCCTCGATCGCATCGATGAGGGCCAACACCCGTGACACTGTGCGCCAACCCTTTGCCGACAGGAGGACACGGGCGCCTGGACGGACATCAGGGTGTGCCATCACGGCATCGCCGGGCTGGCCAACTTCGAAGACATCGAAGGTCGACTGTGCATCACCGTCGCTGTGCGAGACTGACTTTGCCAGCCCGAAAATCTGCCCGGGTGCATAGCACTCGGCAAGACATCCTGGTGTCGGAAACCGTGTCAGATGCGGTTTGCCGAAACGCATCCACATCGCAAAGGGTCTGCCGTGCCGCGAGAATTCGACGACTGCCAAAGCAAGTTCGCTGTGTGCGTCTGACGCGCTGCTGGTGTTCAGACATGTGCAGTGCTCTGCGATATGGCTGTCCTCGCAACTGCGGCACACCAATCGATCTGGATGCCCCTCATCCGCTGGCGCGTCGGCTGCCTCTGCGTGAGCGAGCCGGTCCGCTCTGTACGCAGCATTCTCCAAGTCTAAAGCCGGTGCGTGTGATCGTCCGGGTTCGGCTATGGCCGGGGGTTCTCTGGACATCGCTGCTGGTCCTCAAGCTGATGGGTTGCAGGGAAGGGATGTGGATTGCCCGCCAGCGCCAGAACCGCGGTATCGGCAAAGGGGTGGCATGGAGCCAAGCCATAAAGGATATCGCTTGTGCGCGGAGCTTTGCTGATCGGGGCGACAGGGCGTTTGCGCGACTACTGACGAAGAGGATTCTATGCGTTAGCGCCGCACTGGCGGGGTGTAGCCATCAAGCCGCTTTGCGGGATGGACGGTCCCCTTGCCGGGATCGCTTGTCGACTGGCGCCGCCCTTTTTCCGCCCAAGCGTCGAGGTCGCTGATGGCATAGACGATGCGGCCCCCTAGCTTGCGGTAAGCAGGCCCTGTGCCATAACAGCGATGCTTTTCGAGGGTGCGGGCCGAAAGGCCGAGATGGACAGCTGCATCGGGTGTTCTGAGAAATCTGGCGACAATTGGAGTGGGAATGGCGTTCATGGAAAGGCTCCGGTGAAAGCATCGACCAGTATCGTGTCGGTGCTAGTGGCCTCCATCTATGGCGCAGCAGCGGTCCTTGCGGGGAGTGACAGACTGGATTGCGACCTGTTCGTCACCCTTTGCCAACCGAGCGCGTCAGCGCCAGTAGGCGCAAGTGCCCACCATGCTGCAGACGCTTGGCTTGGCCAATCAACCTCCAGCAATGCCGCCGCTCGGCAGAGCCTTTCCAGGCCATGCCGCTTAGGCACTCATGTTTGGGGAACACGATGGTCCATGCAATGTCCCGGCACGTGGCTCCCGCTGCCATGGCATCGTTGATCTGGAGCAAACGCACGAGCGCAAGGCGCTGATAAGGGGTGGGTTGGCAAGGCGGGCTTGGCGGGGCCATGTGCTTTTTGCATATCCTTGCATAATGACCCGCTGCGGCAAGCCGGACAGCCAGGCTATCGTCCTTGAGCAGGATCATCGCTGGCGACTGCTGGCCGGGTGCTTGCCAAAGGCACAGACGCAAGCGGTATGCCGCATTTGCAAGCACCAGATGATGAGCATTTCCGCACTTGAACTCGGCGAGTGGGTCATAGCCCTGTGGGAACATCGCCGGGGCGCTGTTGGTCGAGCATCTGATCTCCAGAATCGCAGGATGGCAGGCAGGCCGCCACAGCGCCGGTGTTGCTCTGGGCGATGCGTCAGGATCGAAGACACGGCAAAGCCCCCACGGATAGGCTAGCGCTTCATGTACGCTGCTCTGCATCAGATCCGCTTGGCCGCGCCAACGGGAGACAAGCTGGCGATAGGCAGGGTTTCGCCGCAAGAATTCCTGGGCGAAATCGGCAAAGTCATGGCTGCAAAAAGCATCCGCTTCAGGGTCCTGCCATGGTTGATTGCCAAGCGCCATGGGGTGATAGTTGGACCAGGCCGGCTCTGCCGGAAGTATCCGGTCGGGCAGCATGCTTATACCCAGATGGGGACAATGGGCGCCATCGACGCCCTAGCGTAGTGGCGGAGCTGGACCCACCCGGCGCGAAGCCGGGTGGGCGAAGCGCAGTCATTCGCGGGGCGACCTTCTCGGACGGGACCAGATAAGGCTGTGAGTCTCGGCGTCATCATCCTCGAACAGGTTTGCAAAGATCGCGACCGGCAGGCTGGGATCGTCGAGCTTGACCGAAACATAGGGCCTGCCTTCACCGGATTGCTTGGCCCAGGCTGCTCCTATCTCGATCGAACCGGAAAAGACCCGGTGGGTAGGAGCGTTGGCGCTGCCCGTTCCGTCGGGAACGATGCGGATGTCTGGGAGCTGCAGCATGAGCGTGGAGATCCTGCCCTGATAGGTATTGTTCTCGCGAGTGAATGTTCCGATGGTTGCCATGATCCGTTCCTTCTTGCTTTCCGAAACTGCGCCCATCGCAGCCTCGATGGCGGTCTGAAGGCAGAGGCTTTGGTTCGTGGCACCCGAAGGGCCGCAACATGCGTGGAGGACGCTGTCCAGGCGCCATTCTTGTCGCGCGAGGAATGGCCGTTATGGCCATGGGGAAGAATGGCGATAGCGGCAGCGTTGCCATGCGACCAAAGAGGCTCCGCCGATTCTCTGCAAGACCAGGCCATCACTGAGGCCGGGATGGCGCCTCGGATCCGCAGCAAGGGGAACCATCAAGCCCGAACCGGAAAGGCCTGTCCGAACGAAGACCTGGAAAGAGGAATTCCACCGCCACCCATATAGATCATGATGACATAGGAATTGATGACGGCAGCGGCAAAGCCACGGATTGCCCCTTCTCGACATTTGAGGCGTATATCTGTGGGTCAGTCGGGCAAATGCGGCCCCAGCAGGTCGTGCAGCATCCGCTTGAGCTCACCGAGCAGCAGCCCTGCCTCGGCCGGATCGTCCGCCCGCAACGCGAGGTCGATCAGCCGTCCCGACACCTCGATCACGATCTGGGCAATGATCCGCAAGCGACGCGGTTCGTCCGCCATGCCCAGCGCGACCAGCGTTTCGGCGACATCGGCCTCGAAGCGCGCAACGTTGCGTGCCTCCACCTCGCGCAATTGCGGCGAAACCTGGCATGCGGCGCGCAGCACGGCATAGCTCGGACTTCTGCTGGCCCCGGCAAAGAAGCCATCAATCATCCGGTCGGCGGCGTTTCGCCAGTCGTCGCCCGGCTTTAGTGCGCCGAGATGGCCGACCCATTCGCGCTCGCGCGCATAGGATCGATCAACCAGTTCGACCAGGATCGCCCATTTGTTAGGATAATAGCGATAGATCGCGCGCACGCCGACGTTCGCACGCTCCGCCAGAATATTGGTGTTGAAGCCGTCCACGCCCAGTTCGACCAGCAAGGTTTCGGCCATATCGAGCACACGCTGCATCGTTTCGCGGCTTCGGCTCTGTTGCGGCAGCTTGCGGGGTATCAGGTCCAGAGCAGGCATCGCCAAGGCTTAGCAGCGGTTCGGCGCAACGCGCAATGCTGCCGGCTCGGGGCAGTTCGTCTCGAGCTAGACTTGCGTCTGCCGCAGGGCAGCTGCACGGAGCCGTGCTCGACGCGCCGATGCGCGATGCTTCGCGCGAACCTCACTGCGCAGCGCCTTGCCGAAGCCGGCGCGCCGCCCCTGCGCGCGCAGCGTCGCGCGCGCCGCCTTGATCCGCTTGCGCTGCAGCTGGTTCCGATGAGAGCTTTGGTCCGGTCCGACTTCGCTGGCCGTTTCTGCACCATTCGCATTGGCATCCACGCCGTTGCCCGGCCCGGCCTGGACGGTTCTAGCGGGGCGGCGAGCGCGGAGCGCTAAGCGCATTGTGGTGCGCCGTGCGGCGCTCGAGATACGGGCCATGGTCTAGGCGTGTTCGCAAAAGCGCGGGGAGGCGTGAACCGGGTCCAGGACTTGCCTCGGCAGGCCGCATGCGGCTTCTTCGGCCAAGGCATTTCGCCAAGCCCGAATAAATGCTGCTGTAGCGCCCGTCGATCGGTGAGGTCTGACGTGCTCGCACACGCACCAACACGCTGAAAATTCGTGCATCAAAGTCCCGCCCTGTTAGCGAGAACTATTAAAATCTAGAATCGTATACTGTCAATCGGTTTCTGGCGGCGCTCCGGGCTAAGCGCCCGATGTCGAGGCCGTTGAAGCCCGTGAAATCACGACATCACGATAATAGAGACTCATCATTTTGGCGGCCTCCCGGCGCAGCAGCTCGGCAGTCGGATAATCATCGGCCATGGTTTCGGTGACGGCATGGTTGACGATCGAGGTCAGCATGACAGCCCCGCGGACGCGCTCCTGATCGATCTTGGGGAAATCGTCGATGACCGCTGCGAGGATCACCTTGATGAAATCCTTCGACGCGCGCCGCCGCATCTCCTGCAGCACGGGCACCGCGCTCATCGCGCGGTAGATCCAGGCGCCGCCAGGATGCGCCAGCACCACATCGCGCAAGCGATCGAGCAGGGCGGCAAAGCTTTCGATCTCCGCCTGCAGATCGCTGCCGATCGCAAATTCGTCGCTGCGCAGCCATTGCTCGACGGTTTCGTTCTCGGCGGTGATCAGGCGGCGACCCATCTCGCTCAAAATAGCGTATTTATTAGGAAAATAGCGATAGAGCGCAGGTGGCGTCAGCCCCGCCCGCTCGGCGATCATGTTTGTCGAGAGGCGCTCGATGCCGACTTCGGGCAGCAGTTCACCGGTCGCCTGGATGATCTGCTCGTACGTCGCGCGGGCGCGGTCCTGCAAGGGTGTGACCTTGGGATCAAGCTCGACAGACTGACCACTATGCGGGGGCATGGCTTCTTCTCCGGCTGCGGTGCGAGTTTCAACGCGACCCCTCCTATCGTTCGAATGGGGGGATGATGTCTGCGTTTTCAGGCGGTTAGAATGCCAGCAGCGGCTCGTGCAAGCTAGTTAAAATACCACGGTGCCGGGTCAAGATAGCGATCCCTAAACTATAGTTACCGCTATCCGAGTTGCGCGTGATATGCCTATCCCTCAGAGCGAGAGCTTCTTGAACACGCTTTCGGGTATCGCGCGGATGATCGCCATGATCGGCCGCCAGCGCCCGAGCGTGTAGATGACATCGCGCCGGGCCCGGTGGGCGCGGATGATCGCATCGGCGACCTGCCCGGGTTCTGCGGTCACTGCCGGGGGCAGCTTCAGTCCTGCCGTCATCTGCGTGCGGACAAAGCCGGGCTTCACCGTCATGACATGCAGCCCGGCCCTGGCATGCGCATTGCGCAGACCGGACAGAAAGGCGGTGAACCCGGCCTTGGCCGATCCATAGACGAAATTGGAGGCTCGGCCGCGCTCTCCCGCCACCGAGCTGATGCCGATGATGCAGCCGCCCGGCACGCCCGCCATGCGCCGCGCTGCCGCGAGCAGATAGCGCGCCGGGCCGTTATAGTTGCTGTCCATGACCTGCTGCGCCGCAGCGTCGACGGCAGCCGATTCGGCCTGATCGCCGAGCAGGCCCGCAACCATCACGACCGTGCCCGGAATGGCGCCAAGGCCCTCGAAGAAACGGTCTGGCTCGCCATCGGTAACATCGAACAGAACCGCGCGCGCCTGGACGCCGGTGCGCAGCGCAAGGTCGGTCGCATCGGCGGCAATGTCGTTGCGCGCGGCCAGGATAACCTCGCAGCCCTGCGCCGCATAGCCACGCGCCAGTGCCTTGCCGATATCGGACCGGGCTCCAAGGATGAGGACAGGAGAAGCGATCATCGTCAAAGCTCCAGACGTTGCGAAAGAAGCGAGGAAAAGCGGCGGTCGAGCCCGTGTTGCGCGCGCAGCTCGCGAAACCGGGCGAGCCCGGGATAGCCGAGCGCCAGCATGGGCGCCGAAAGCCTGGCGTCCTTGGTCAGATAGATGCGCCCGCCATGATCGGCGACAATGGCATCTAGCCGGTCGAGCAGCGCAAGATTGGCGGGCGTCGCAGGAAAATCGAGCGCGAGCGTGTAGCCGGGCATCGGAAAGCTCAGCAGGCCGAACGATGCCGGGCCCATGCGCTTGAGCACCGCGAGAAACGAGCCGCTGCCTGCGGTCGCGATCGCCTCGAGCAGGCGGCGAAGGCCGCGTTCGCTCTCGGCCAGCGGCAGCACGCACTGATATTGCACGAAGCCCCGGCGCCCATAGATCCGGTTCCAGTCGGTCAGGGCATCGAGCGGATAGAAATAGGGGTCGAGCGCGACAAGTGCCTCGCCGGGGCGCTGCATCGCGTAATAGAGCTGGTTGAACGCGCGGACGTTGAAGCTGCTCAAGGCGAAGCCTGGCAGATCGACCGGCACCGCACGGGGCTGGCGCGGCGGCCTTGCCAGGGGCTCGGCGCGGCGAGTGGCATCCAGCGCATCGGCGGGTGCATGGTCGGCGAGCAGGATCGCGGATCGGCCAAGGTCGCGGCCGCGCGCCAGGCAGTCGATCCAGGCGACCGAATAGGTCCATGCGTGCGACCGTTCGAACACCGCCATGGCCTCGCCCAGGTCGCGCGCGCGCACCGTCTGCTGCCGCATCCAGGCGCTCTCGATCGGCATGAGGCGGAAAGCGGCGCGCACGATCATCCCGGTCAGCCCCATGCCGCCACAGCTCGCGGCGAACAGATCGGCATTCTCCTGATGCGAGCAGCGCAGCACCCGGCCATCGCCGAGATCGAGATCGAGCCAGAGCAGGTGTTCGCAGAATGAGCCTGTGCCGTGATGGTTCTTGCCGTGCACGTCGCTCGCGATCATGCCGCCGATCGTCACCATGCGCGTGCCCGGCGTCACCGGGACGAACCACCCGCGCGGCACGAAGGCATCGATGATGTCGGACAGCAGGACGCCCGCCTCGCAGACCAGTTCGCCGCTCGCATCATCGAACGCGATCAGCCGGTCGAGCCGCCGCATGTCGATGGTGGCTTCGGGGTTGAGGCTGGCATCGCCATAGGACCGGCCATTGCCGCGCGCGATGCTGCGCCCGAGCGGGGGCAGGGTGGCATGCAGCGCCTCGGCGGTGACTGGCTGCCACACGGCGCAGTCGCGCACCGGATAGCGGCCCCAGCCCGAAAGCGGCTCGACATGCGGCATCATGCCGGCCTCGCCGGTGCGAACACGTAGCGCCGGTCGAGCCGGTACTTGACCAGATAGCCGATCGCGAGACCCGTAATCGCGCCCGCCTCGCGCGCGAGATGCGAATGCCAGATCAGCCAGGCGGCGCTTTCGAACCCCCAGAAGATCAGCGTGGTGATGACCCCCGTTGCGGCATAAAGCCCGAACGTGCCCGCTTCGCTCGCGCGCGCCTTGCTCGCGCCTGCAAAGATCCAGGTCCGGTCGAGCCAGTATTTGACGACCAGGCCGACCAGCGTCCCCAAAGCGAGCGCGGCCAGCAGCCCGCCTGGCCAGAGCGCGAGCACCGCGCGCTGGCTCGCCAGATTGGCGAGTGTCGCGAGCAGCGCGAACCCCGCATAGGACAGGACGAGCATTGATCCGGTCACGCCAGCGCTCCTGCCAGCGCGAGCAGGCCGACGACCAGGCCGCAGCACAGGCTCACCCGGTCGCGCATCGCGAACACGACCGGATCGTCGTGCATTTCGCCGCGATGGGTGAGCAGTGCGATACGGTTGGTCCAGAACAGCAGCACAAGACACACGCCCCAGAGGAATTCGGGATAATGGTAGAGCGTCTGCACCGGTTCGGAATTGGCATAGAGCGCGAGCACCAGCACCGAGACGAGCCCTGACGAGACCATGATATTGCCGACGATGATGCGGTCATCCACCTGGTAGCCGCGGCCTGTGGCCATCGTCCGGCCCGATGCCGCTCCGTCGACCAGCTCGGCATAGCGTTTGACCGCCGCCAGCGAGAAGAAGAAGAAGGTCGCAAAGGCGAGAAGCCAGAGCGAGGAGGGAATGCCGGTCGCCGCGCTGCCTGCCAGGACGCGCAGCGTATAGAGCAGGGCGAGCGCGCATATGTCGATCATCGCAAGCCGCTTGAGCTTGACCGAATAGAGCAGGGTGACACCCGCATAGATCAGCAGCACGGCAAACAGCTCGATCCCGCCCGCCAGCGCGGTTGCCGCGCCTGCCAGAGCGAGCAGCGGCACCATCCAGGTTCCGTGGATCAGCCGGACGCGTCCGGAGGCGAACGGGCGCTGGCACTTGCGCGGGTGGGCGCGGTCCGCCGACAGGTCGAGCAGGTCGTTGAGGATATAGGTCGCCGATGCCACCAGGCTGAACGCGACAAAGGCCAGCACCGCCTGCAATGCGGTCGCCAGATCGAGCGCGTGCGCGGCCAGCATCGGCAGGAAGACGAGGACATTCTTGAGCCATTGGTGCGGGCGCATGGCCTCGAGATAGTCGCGCAGGCCCGCACGATCTGCCGGAAGGTGCGTAGCATCGGCGACGAGTTTCTCGACCCTGGCCTGGAATGCCTTGCTGGAATTGATCGTCACGGCCGCCGCCGCACCTTGCCAGACCGCAAAATCGGCCGGTGCATCGCCGATATAGCTATAGCCTGCAGGGCCGTAGGTCTGCTCGAGAAACTGCGCCTTGCGGGCTCCGGTCAGGTTGATGCCGTCCTTCGATCCATAGGCGGCGTCGAACAGGCCAAGATGGCCGGCCACCGCATCGGCCATCTGCTGAGTGGCGCCGGTGACCAGCGCCGTGCGCCCGCCGCGCGCGCGCCATTGCTCGATCATCTCGAGAACGTGCGGATTATAGGGCAGCCGCGCCGGATCGACCCGGCTGATCTCGCCCAGTTTCTGCTTGAGGGCGACCTTGCCCCGGGCGAGCGTGCGCACCGCCTCGAGCGGCGTGTGCCATCGCACCGACCAGGCGCCCCAGAAATTCTCGAGCAGGCTGTCGGTACGGATCAGCGTGTCGTCGAGATCGACAACCAGCGTCAGCTTCGCAGGATTCCAGTTGGCGATGCTCATCCATACCCCCATGCCCGGTCCAGCAACGGGCAGGCCAGCAGATCGCCGCCATCTAAATGCACGAAAACTTAAATATGGTTAACAAGTTGCTGCCATCTGATGGCGAAGCACGATTGCCAGGCCTCGAAATGGGGGCGACGCTGACTGCACTGCGAGATCAAACAGAGAAAGCGTCGGCAGGGTCGATTGCGCCAAACGTAACGCTGGCGCAGCACGCGGGGACGCAGCGCGCCAGCGAGGTGGCAATTTTTAGGACCGATTACTCGATCCTCCAGAGGCGAATGCCCATTTTGCGCGCCTTGTCTACGAGATTGGCATTGATCCCATTGCCCGGGCAGGCGATGACAGCCTTGGGCAAGGCAGCAAGCATCTCATCGTTTCGCCGAAAGGGCGCAGCCTTCTGGAACCTGGCCCAATCGGGCCGGAAGGCTATATGTGTGACCTTGCGGTTGCGAGCCCAGAGCGTTGCTATATGCTCACCGCCCGTAGGATTGCCGCCGTGCAACAGAACCATGTCGGGGTACTTGGCGAGCACCTTGTCCAGTACGCTCCAGATCCGCTGGTGGTCCTGGTAAGCTGGTCCCGAGGTAAACGCGATGCAGGTGCCGCTCGGAAGCAGCGGTTCGGTTTCCGCGCGGCGCTTGGCAGCAAGATAGTCGCGGCTGTCGATCATCGCGGCGGTGAGCGTGCGGTGGTGCACCAGCGACCCGCTGCGTGGTGTCCAGGCCTTTCGGAAATGGGTCTCGAACTGTTCAGCGGCGGCCTCGCGCAGAAATTCCAGCGTGTTGCGGCGCTCGATCAGCGAAATGCCCTGATTGATGAGCCGTTCAAGTTCGACCGACTTGACCTCGGAGCCGTCCTGTTCGCGCTGACCCCGTTTCTGGGCATCCTCGTTATCATCGAGTTCGCGCTGAATGCGATCCTGGGCGCGGTGGAAGAGATTGGTAAGCTGCCAGCACAGATCCTCCAGATCGGGCTCGAGCCGCGTGTCGATCAGCGTCGAGATGAGGGCATCGAACATGTCGGCCATGGCACCTGTTGCCAGGCGCTCGTCGGGCAGAGGTCTGGGATCGGCTTCGTCGCAAAAGGGTCTGTAGCCGAAAAGGGCAAGTTCATCGAGAAGGTGTGCGGTGGCGGAGGCTTGATGGGGCGGTTCGGGGAAAGATTCGAGTGCCATGGCGCTGGTCCTTGCTGTGCCGGTGCCGGGCACACTGCCCGGCCTTCCTGCGATCCCTCCGACCGGCAGGCGTCGGTGCGCATCCCGAAGACAGGCCAATCGACAGGCCTTGGCATCTGTTCGAGGGACCGCAGCGCAGCGAAGGAGGGCGACGCCCAAGGCTATTTTGCTTCGCGCTGGAAAGGCGTCGAACATGGCTGCCCTTGGCCGCTCATCGTCGCCGCCGGAAAATAGCCTTGGCAGAGCCATTGCGCACTTTGCGCCTGCCGGTCAGACGGATCGCGCCCGGGGAAGGCGGGGCTGCCCGGCAAAGGTCGAGGCGGACCATCATGCTACCTCGCATTTTGGCCTCTGCGCGGACACTGCATCATACGCGCACAAATCGCTGCCGGTCATCAGGATGCAACTGGCCAAGCAGGCGATCTGCAAACCTTTTGAGGCCATCTGCCATGAGATCGTCGTTAAGGTCCTTGCGCCTTGGCTCCAGCGGGACGAGCTCGATCGATTGTGCATCGGATCGCGCACATAACCGGACCCAGGCGGCATCGCCCGCAGCGTCGTACTCGCGTGCAACATAGATTCGCTGCACACCTGGAGGAAACAGCAATGCGGAAAGGTGCGATGCGGAAGTCGCAGCAACAACGGGTAGGGCCGGAAACGCCTCGCGCAGCGACAGCATGGTCTCCAGTCCCTCGCCAATGGCAAGCACGCCTTTGCACTGCCCGATCCGGACTCCGTGCCCGGCGATCATGCCTAGGGACTTGCGGGGCGCTGTGACATCGGCCTTGCCAGTGCCACACGCCTTTAGCCAGGTGCGATGGATGCCGGTGATGATGCCGTCCTTGTCTGTAACCGCGCAGATGATGGCAGGATAATGGAAGCCTATTGTCCGCCGATCGCCTTGCAAAGCACGATAAGGGCAGCGCGGGTGGTAGCGGACCGATGAAAGGTCTTCGATCCGGGTGATGCCGCGTGATCGCAGATACCGCGCCGCAAGCGAGCCGGGCAGGGGCACGCTGGCTGAGAACAGGCGTTTTGCGATTTTCACGCTCGCCTCGTGGTCCGATTTGGCCCGGCAGGGCCTCGAGCCATGGCGGTTCGAGGGCTGCGGCAGACGCAAAAAGCGCTGGGCTTCGGTCTTGGCCTCCTGCAGCGTCGAGTAGCCCATATTGCAGCGAATGAGGTCAAGCAGGTCGCCATGCTCGCCAGTGGCCGCATCGACCCAGTTTCCGGCCTTGCCGCGTCCACCTGCCTCCAAACGGACATACAGGCTGCGCCCGGGTTCGCCATGGATATTGCCGACCTGCCAGTAGCGGCCCTCGCGCCGCCCTGCGGGAAGATAATGCTGGCATACTGAAAGAGCCTTTTGGGCAAGCCGCTGCGCAATGTCGGCAGCGCTGAGTGGTCCCTGTTCCATGAAACGTGCCTTTCATTGGGGGGGCATTAGCGGCCGTGCCGGCCAGAGCGCGAAGGCTCAGCTCCAGGCCAAGGACATCCAGGTCGCGATCACCCGCTGGTGCCGTCCCTGAGACACGTGTGACCCAGAAACGCTCTTTGCCGTGTTATCGAATGCATCAAAGAACTGGCTGGCCAAGGCCTCAGAAGGCAGCAAATGCCTTCTGGAGCATCATTGGCTGCTCTGGAGCAAAGATTGGCCTGGCTGGTGCCGCGGGCGTGCTGCATCGACACCAGAATTCATACTGCCGAGCAAGGGTGCCGACAGTCATGGGCGAGCAGGTTCCCGCTGAACAGCATTCATGATGGGAGAGACGGGCCAGGTGCGGGGCGGCCGGCACCGCCCCGCAAGCTGGTCAGGCGATAGCGATGCCGGATGGCTCGGCGCCCATCTGCGCCTCGGGTTCAGATTGATCATCTTCTTCGGCTGCAGGACATGCCGGAGCAAGGCGCAGCGGCGCAGGCAGCCAACCGGTACCAGCCAGCAGCAGCTCGGCCTCGCGCGCCATGTCGGCCTTCTTCAGATGAGCGATTCTTCCGGCAACATCTTCGCCCTTCGCTTCGCGCACCGCAGCCAGGATATGCGCCTTGGTGACATGGCCCAGATAGTTGTCGACGTGAGGAGCCCAGCCTTCTTGCGCCATGTCGAGAGCGACCTCGCGGGCCAGCAGGTCTGCAGCCGCAATGCGCTGGGCTGCTGCGCTGGGGCCTGCATGAGGGTCCTTGGCCGATTCCTTCAGAGCATTGACGCCGAGGGAAACGCAATGTGCGAGGAGATCGAGCTGGTCCCTGACGCTGAGTGAGGAGAGGAAGGCCCAGAGATCATCCATGTTTTCGGGCAAGCGTTGCTGCCAGCGTTCGTGGCGCTGCTGGATGCGCGAGCACCAGATGGATTCGCGAAGCGCAGGAGCGACATGTCCCAGCCAGACCTGATCGACACGAATCCCGACACAGCCGCTGTGCACGCCCGTGGCGAAAACCGACAGGCACAATGCGTGCAGCATGGCCAGAAACGCCGTTTGCGGTTGCGTCGCGAGCGCATCGCGCAGCGCAACAGTGCGGACAGCGGTCAGTTCACCGACCAGCCTGTCAGGTAGCGCACGGATCGCTGCGTGTTCCTCAGCTTCCGCCAGCGAAGGCGCTGATGCAGCCGGTTGGCCGAGCCCGCAAACGGCTGAACCCGCAGTGTCGCCATCACAGGCCGTGCGATCGGCATCACCATCATCTTCCGCCCGAACATAGCCTTTGTCGATGCGCAAGCTGCCATCCCAGGCAAGCGAGACAAAAACGCCTGCCCTGGCCATGTCGGTAGCCTCATAGACGAGGGGGCGATCGCTCAGGGCCGCGATCTGGCCATCCAGCGTCAGCAGTTGCTGTTCGACATCCGCAGGAAGGTCGATCGCATCGTCATATCCTTCGGCGAGCGCGTCATCCTCGGCCATGAGGGTGGCGAGGTGCAAACGCTCGTCTTCGGTGAGTTCGGGCTTGGCTCCAGCAAGACGCCGCTTCCCGTTCTCGCAGCCGAACGGCAGATCGACAGCAGCTTCGACCCATTTCCAGCCTTCGGACCTCAATTCAGCGGCCTTTTCCTCCAGCTTGACACTGACCAACCTGTCGACGAGCTCCACGTCCTGCAGCCAGCCATCCTCGGCCGCCGAGAACAGGTCGCGCATCACATGGCCTCCTGCCGCGACATAGGCGTCCAAACCGATCAGGCGCGCACGCCGGTCCGAACAGGCGATCGCGTCCTCGGTGAGCAGCCGCCGGATCTGATAGGCAGGCATATGGCTCGCCTGTCCGATCTGCGCCCAGACCTGCTCCTGGCGAAGCTGGTTGGCGGTCACGGAAAAGGCCATCAGCTGCTCGAGCGTCATCCGATCCTCGCCATATGCTTCGAGCAGACTGGGCGAGACCGAGACAAGCCGGAGGCGCTGGCGCACGGTTGTGACAGGAACGAAGAAGCGCGCGGCAATGTCCTCCTCGGAGAGGCCTTGTTCGATCAATGCGCTGAAAGCCCGGAATTGGTCGAGCGGATGCAAGCTGACCCGCATCACGTTCTCCGCCAGCGAATCTTCCTCGGCCATGCCTGATTCGCGGATGACGCAGGGCACGGGCTGGTCCTTGGCCATGCGCCTGGTTTTCACCAGCAGTTCGAGCGCGCGGTAACGGCGCCCACCGGCGGGCACCTCGAACAGACCGGTTGGCTGGCCGGTATCGTCGAGCATCGCCCGGACGTTCAGGCTTTGGAGCAGCGTGCGGCGAAAAATGTCTTCGGCAAGTTCTTCGATCGACAGGCCGGATTTGACGCGGCGAACATTCTTCTGACTGAGCACCAGCTGCGAGAACGGAATATCGCGCGAAGAACTAAGCACCAGCTTGGGAAGCGACTTGGTCATGACGGGTCTCCATGGCGCAGCGCCATGGGAGCCTCTCTCCCCTGGATCCGCAAACGCCACACAGCAAAGCGCCGCCCTCTCGCTCTGGAGAAGACGGCGCCACGCTTGGGGGATGCATGCGAAGGGACGGCTTTCAGTGCACCCGGTCCAGCAGTCGCTTGGCGCGGGTCTCGAGGTCGAGCCGGACATCCTGATGGGTCTTAGTCCGGGCAAGGGCGGTGATGCCCTGTACGAAGTCAAAAATCGATTCGGGTGGTCTGCCCTCTTCCGCGAGCACGGTCTCGATGATCCTGGCGGATTCGCTCCGCGAAAAACCGCGTGCCTTCAGAAACTGGCTGCGATCCTCGTCGCTGCGCGCCACTATCCGCTCGCGTGCCTGGCGAATGCCGTTGATGAACGGCTGTGCCGAGGAATTGGCGAAGTTGAGCAGGGCAGGGGCCGCTTCATGCGCAAAGCGGTTGGCAGCATATTTGCTGTGCCGGATGCTGATCTCCTGAAAATCCTCCACGCCCCACAGGTTTCGGTTCTGACACACGGCGCGCAGGTAGAAGCTGGCAATCCCGAGCGTGCGCGCGCTGACTTCGGAGTTCCAGCAATAAAAGCCGCGAAAGAACAGGTCGGGCGAGCCATCGGGCAAGCGACCGGCCTCGATCGGATTGAGATCATCGACCAGGAAGAGGAAGACATCGCGGTCCGAAGCATACAGCGTTGTCGTGTCGCGGCTGATATCGACATGCGGGTTGTAGATCCCGGTCGACCAGTCGAGCACGCCGGGCACCTTCCAGCGGGTATCGCCTGTACCGTTGCCAGCGATGCGCTGCACCGCCTCGACCAGTTCGTGATCGAAGATGCGCCCATAGTCGGGGCCGGTAACGGCACGAAGCTGCGTCCGGCCGTCGGTGTCATCTACGGTCTCGAGAGTCTTGATATGCTCGCTGCGACTGGAGCTCAGGCCATATTGCAGATTGATGGCAGCAAGCGGCGCGGGAAGCTGGCGTAGATAGGCGGCAGGGGCTGTGGCTTGGGCTGCGAGCTGCCCGAAACTCCAGTGTGTCGGCGCAACGGGGGCATCGCTGCCGGGAAACATCAGGAGCAGGCGCTCGGGATCGTTGCGACTGGCTTCGACCTGGATGGACGCTGTCTCCACGACGCGTGTCCGACTGCGGTCGGAACGCTGCCGAACCGAGCGTGCGAGCTCGTCCAGCGACAGGAAACGCTGATCGTCCGGCCGGGAGAACCATTCGGACGAAACGCGTGCCACCCGCT
This sequence comes from Blastomonas ursincola, assembly GCF_013607875.1. Classification (GTDB taxonomy): domain Bacteria; phylum Pseudomonadota; class Alphaproteobacteria; order Sphingomonadales; family Sphingomonadaceae; genus Blastomonas; species Blastomonas ursincola. The sequence goes on along the minus strand of NZ_VDES01000002.1, from coordinate 43,175 downwards.
CCCCGCGCGACACATCCACCTTGTAGCCTGCAGCCGTAGCATCAGCTGACCCAAAAGCCTGCATGTTCATGAGCATTCTCCATGACGGAGCACCAGGAGCCTCTCTCCCAATTCTCACTCCGTCACGGCAAAGCCGCCAAGCTCTTCCTCTCCCCGAATGCGCTTACATGCCCACAAAGCGACCTTCGCTTGAACCAAACCATCAAGGCTGCACCCTGAACAAGGGGCTCAATGCAACAAGCGTCAAGACAGACGGAAAGACGGGACATGTCGGCTTTCAACGTCTGACGATCACAGCAAGATACCCCGGTTCAGTGTGCGTGCGGGGCCCAGAAACAAAAGAAGTCGTGCCCTCAGGAGCAGGACGAAAAGCCTGCGGAAAAGAGCACGGCACCAGCCCCGCACCGCTCGGGCAAACAAGCGCATTCGGCTTATCGCTCTGTGAGCCCTCGTTGGAAACGCAGATGATGCCGCCGTAGTATCAACTTCAACAATTCCGGTCGCCTACGAAGGCGTGATTACTGGGTGATTGCCGAATGATTTTGACTTGGCGCCTGGATTCAAAAATATAAGGAAAATTATGGACTTGATTGATTGTAATGGAAAAATCTGGTACTTTAGATGCTTTTGGTAATTGAAGTCCCCTCAAATGGGGCTGAAATTGACTTCGTTCTTCGCGCTCGGCTTGGGCCTATGCCTGAGTGAATGTGACCGGAAGATAATCGGGGCATGGAGGGTGAGGGTTCCAAATTTAGAACTTTGTTAATCATGTGGGGGCTAGTCTGTGAATGGCAGCAGCGCATCAAGGGTGAGAGGTCAGCATAATGGCGATCCTAAATCGGCAACCTGACACAAGCGCTCGCGCTTCCCGGCGAGCCAGTGATCGGCACCGGTTGAGTCTTGGCTTGAGCGGCGAGAGTGGTGACGGTGACTGGCTTGACATTCTTGTCGATGATTTGTCCGCGGGGGGCTTTTCCGTACAGCTCCGCCGGCAGTTGAATGTCGGCGATCTGATTACCGTCAATCTTCCTGATGCCACGCAGATCAATGCAAGGATTGTCTGGCAGAAGGGTAGCCGATCCGGATGCAAATTTGAACGCAACCTATCGCGCGCTGAGCTCGCGGTTGCCAGGCTCAAGGCAGAGCCAAGGGTGGACGGCGGCAAGGCAGGATATCACCCCGAGGACGAAGATCAGCAGCGCTACCCTCGCAGAATTCGTGCATTGATCTGGATTGCAGGCGCAACCATCCCATGGGTTGTTGCCTATTTATTGTTCGCTAATCGCCCTTGAGGGAGCCAAGGCGGTATCGCCAGCTGGAGTGCTCGCGCGCATGCGGACATAGTCGATTTGGCATGATTGCATACCCTGCGCTCGCGGCAAGTCTGCCACAGTGGGTGCTGTCGCTGCTTCTGCAAAATCTAGGTTTCCCCAAACGTTTTAGCGTTCCCGGCTCACTATGGGGCAATGCTAGCATGGAAGTCGATTACTACTGACGGACCATGACTGCCAAAAGGTTCATATGATTCCAGCGTAATCATTGAGCTCGAGGCAAATTCGTCATCCTCCTCCGATGCAAGTCGTCGAATCGTTTTCAGCACCTGCGCATAAAACGAAATTTTTGCTTCTATTAATTGCTCTAAATATGAAATATATTCAAACGCAAAAATTTAAGAAGAGAATAAGTTCTTCAAATTAGCGACTTGGTTAAAAAAGCTTCTTCCTCTAAGTATCAGGCTGGTAATCAAAAAAGTTGCTACGCCAAATGGAATGGCAACAGACAAATCAAAAATCGGCGTCGTTTTTAGCATGGCACTTGCCTGTAACACGGTGATACATATAAACATAAGGGCGCTACTGAGAGCGGTGATAGTCAAATCTAGGGCTGTTGGTAAGATCGCGGCGGCAGATCGACGTGACACGAGCCGAACTCCAACCAAAAATTGACAAAAATAAGCGACCGAAATGAAGTATGACAAATAAATGACATCAAATAGCGATCCGAGGGCCACGGCAGCAAGAACGCCGATCAGCAATATCATGCTGAGGATTAGCCGATCTTTATAAGCGCCTAGAGAAGTTAGTGCGGCCTGGTTCACTGTGCCAAGAGCAAGGAATGCGCCCGCGCCACAAAGTCCTCTCAAAATCGATCCTGTCCCGCTCCACTGTGGTCCCAAGATTACCTCAGTGAAATCGTCAGAAATTGCAGCCAGGCCGGTCATGGCGGGAACAACTATGAAAGCTAACCCACGCAGATGAGAGCAATAGATCTCCTTTGCGTCGGGCTTGGTCTCATGGACAGCTGCTGCCTTGCCCATGATCGACATCGAAAGGGGGCCGCCCAAAACCATCTCTGGCAGCCTGGCGAATTGGAATGCCATGGTGTAGGCACCTGCCGGGCGTGGGCCAAGCAATATGCCCGTCAGCATGTTGTCAACCGTCCGTGCCGCCGTTTCAAACAGGTTGGAGCCTGTAACGCGCGCTCCTTCGGATATCAATAAAGATGCCAGTCTTGTATTGATGCTGAGTCGTGGCCAAAATCCCGAAAATGAGATATAAATTGCCGCTCTCATAAAAAGAATGACCAGCTGCTGGATTACCAGACTCCAGAAGCCAAAATTATTTACCGCGAAATATAAAGCAGCAACCAGTCCAAGTGTAATGCCAAGGCCATCGCCCAGCGCGATAATGCCAAGTCGCCTGTTTCGTGTTAATCGTGCAATGGGAATCGACATGAAGCAGCTTAAGGGTAGCATCATCCCGAGAGCAATTAATGCTCTACCAGTATCTGGATGAACAAATGCGCCAAGAAAATATGAGGTAATTGCAAGAGCAGTCAGTGTGATAGATGTGACGGCCGCGGCAATCCAGAACCCGGTATTTTCATATATTCGATCACTATATCGGATTATTATTGAGCTGAGCCCAAAATCGCAGATAGATGCCAGTGTATTTGCAATGGGCATCGCAATAGCCATAACACCATAGGGATAGGGGCCCAGAATTCTCGCTAGCAATGGGATGGCGGCCAGCTGGACCGCAACGCGAAGCAAGCTTGTCATGGAGAGCATTGCTGCGCCCAGATTTGCTTTCGGTCTTTCGGCATTTGGTGGCACGTTCTCTCCACGACGTAATTTTGCGCGAGCATTGGGCAGCGGTATCAAAGGCGACAGTCACGTTGGCCGACCTATCGGCTGGACCACATGATTGGATACTGCGCGCATCTCAGGTCATTTGGGGATGACTCCCGATTCTTTTTCAGGCAGCAAGGCATCCATGGCTGGCGCAAAACTTCTTTATGGAATTTTGGGGGTATTGGCGCTTGTCGCTTGCCAAGATGATCGCGACGGCCGGACTGAACTTGCAGATGGCAGCTTTCTAAGCAAGTCTAGATTTCGCAATGGACCCCTTGTGCAAGGGGTCAGATGCTGGCCCAGCGGAAATGAATTTGATTGCGTGCGTTTGACTCGCTTTGAGCCGCCAACAATCTTGGTCACCCGATATCGCGTTGCGACTCTCGCATCGAGCGGTCGAGAGCGCGTCCAGTTTGGATGTCTGTTTGACCCCGCGCCAGGGGAATGGTTCGCACAGATTATATCTAGAGCCGCAATCCAATCAGAGAGTGATGCCGAGTTTATAAACAGAGTAAGGAGAACTGGGCCGAAGCTGGATTGGACCAAGCCCGAGGTTACCAGGCGCCTCCGTGAGCTAGGTGTGCATGTGGATCACTATTTGGATTGTCGTAAGATCTACAAGTCAATGCTGCTTGAGGGTGCTGATAATATACTAGAGTCCAAGAGCTTGCGTGTCTGAGCCTAATTTTGGCGACGTGAATGCGGCGAAGATCGCCGAGGGGCGGCATGTCTGTTTTTGGGTGTCTGATTTCGTAAAGGGGGATGCCCATGAGGCCGAACACATGCGCCAGCTGAACCTGGTTCGGGGGCATATGCCACAAATTGGCATACAGCGCTGATATCCGGCTGATGGAGGCGCTTGCAGGTGGCCCGAAGCTGATCGAGCGCATTTGCGCCGAGGTGAGTCACTGCGCCTGCGCCGTCATCTGCTGCAACGGGCTTGTTGGGGCTTTCTGGCCTCTCTTCGGCATTCACGATGGCAGGCAAGGCGTGTGAACCTCCCCATGCGCGCTGTCAGTCCTTGCGCCGCGAATAGGCTTGGCCGGCCATCGCATCGGCTTGGCAAGAAGCGTCAGGCATCCGACCAGGCCATCATCAATGCAGGACCTATGTCGATCATCCGATACGTCGCAAGCGATCTGCGACGAGGGTCTTGGATGCATCCCGCAGCGTTGGTCGCCCGGCCCCCAGGCATGACTACGTCTGTGCCGGAAATTGTTGGTCGGGGGTCCTTGTTGGTCGGCACAGTTCTGAAAAATCAATTCCGATGCGGATGCCCGTCTGCATCAGCAGGATGTTGAGGCTAGACATGCTTTCAATAAATGAAATTGTCAGAATATAACGATGAGGTGATCGATGATATGGTTGATCATAACATTTTTGCTGACCTAATATCATATATAGTGATGGCGTATAGTAATCGAGAATCTCGAATATTTTGTTATCATGTAAAAGCTAGGGACATAAAAATATAGTAAAAAGATCCTATTTGATATCCATCGGACAGAAGTCATTTATATTTCGCAGTTTTAAGCAATTTTGTTTTTAATGTCTCAAGCTTAATTTGTGCTAAAATCAGGTTCTGTGACGAGAGATTTATATCGGCCTCTATTTATGTATTGCTTCTGGTGTTTTTGTACTAAAATAATGTATTAATCTTGCGTGTTGGTCCTGTTTCACATTGACACATGGCTGCAATGGGCACGTGCTGACCGCGGAATCCGAGTTCAAAACGCTGTAAAGATTTGATAAGGCTGTTTTGTGCAACGCAGCATGATCGGAGCTTTTCAATGTCGGAGATCGCCGCGAGTCGGGTCTACGTTGTGTCGGAGGTGAGGCCGCGATCCAGGCTCGTTGCAGCCGATCCTCCTGAGGTGCGCACCCTGGATGCCATCGGTGCTGTACTCTTGCTCATCCTGTTTGGCCCTTTGATGGTGCTGGTGGCAATCGGAGTGTTCGTCAGTGATCCAGGGCCGGTTGTATTTAGGCAGAAGCGCATAGGGCGCGGTGGGCACCAGTTCGACTGCCTCAAATTTCGTACCATGACAGTGGATGCCGAACACCGGCTTGCCCATCTTCTTGCAAACGATCCTATCGCTCGAGCGGAGTGGGATCGAGATCAGAAGTTGAGAAAAGATCCGAGAATTGTCGGCATCGGGCATTTTCTCCGCAAGAGCAGCCTTGATGAATTGCCACAGCTCTTCAATGTTCTTCGTGGTGAAATGAGCCTTGTAGGCCCGCGTCCGATTGTGGCTGAGGAAATCGGCCGATATGGCCGTTACTTCTCACATTATTGCGCGGTCCGTCCGGGGATTACGGGCCTTTGGCAGATCAGCGGGCGTAATGATGTCGATTACCGACGCAGAGTGGCGTTTGACGTCATCTATGCCCGCAAGGGCACTGCTATGGCCAATGTAAAAATTCTGCTGCTGACGGTTCCCAGCGTTGTGGCTAGTCGAGGTTCATATTAATCTAGAGAGATGCGGGAGCGCGGTGTCCCGGCGGCCAAGTTTTTTGCAGTCGATCCTTGCTACTAGCTCTGCAGTTCGACGCAACTCAAAGGTGAGGATTAGGCGAGGATGGCAAATTTCAGTGCGCAGGCGTTGCGACTGAACAAATTTCAGCAGCGAACGCTCATTGTGTTCGGGGTGGTAGCGGTGCTGTCGTCGCTCCCGGACAGCGAGCGTCGAGGATTGCTGGTTTGGAATTCACCTGAAGCGTTGATCGCTGACGTCGGCACCGATGCGCCTGCCGGTCTGGGAACGGGGCTGGCCATTTTGGGTGCAACAGGGCGTCCTGGCCGTACTGGCATACCGAGGGGGGGCTTTGCGACAATAGGGCCGAGCCCAGTGGGCGATCCTTCTACCGGAGGTGCCCCGGGTGGCGCTTTGACGCTGCCTCAAGCATCGCCACTTGCTGGGCCGGTACCCTCTGCGGCCAGCAACGGGTCGCAAGCCAGTTCGGCAACGGGCGGCCTGCCCGCCGGGCCAGGTGTCGGATTTTCGCCCGCCGTTGTTGGTGCAACGACTTTGCTGGCCGCTGCGCCTGTGACGCCTCAAGTCCCCGCCATTCCCGAGCCTTCAAGCTGGATTTTGATGATATTGGGCACAGGTCTTCTTGGCGCTGCGCTCAGGCATTCACGTGCAATTGGACGTGTTGAAGCAAGAAAGGGTTGTGCTGCCTAGCTGGCTGGCACATCAAAGCGCAAGTGCAATGGGCCAGCATGCCGCAACATGTCGATCCCCAGAAGGCTGTGCTCAAGATCCTTGACGACGAATAGATCGACATTGCGCTTCCGGGCCTGGCCGATCACAAGCTCGTCCACCGATGTCTGTATCGCCTCGACGCGACCTGCCAAGCCTGCAATCGGGATGTAATGTCCCTGATCGGCCAAGCCTGCACGCTGTGCATCCCTGGCATTGAGAATGGTTACAGTTGACCCTGTGTCGACCATGAATCGGATGGGTGTGCCATTGACCTGCCCATTCACAAACATGCGGCCGTCTTCCCCAGCTTCTGCCGGAGTTTGTGCCAGGTTTCCGAGTATTCTTGGGGGAGGCGGTTCCGAGGGGCTGCCGTAGACGTGCCAGTCTACTCCTAAGGCTCCCAGCCCCAGACCCAGTGACGCCGCCACGCAGACTATCTCGGTGAATGTACCCATACCGCTTCACCATCGGGCACATCGATTGAATATGGGTTAATCTGGCGATGAAATATGTTCCTCAGGTTGCTGATTCAATGCTTTCAGCTGTCGGCGACCGAGCAGCCAGAATACAGAAGAGAATATGCCCAGCGCGGCCAACTGCCCGGCTGCGCTGAACCAAGGCCACCTGACGTCCCATTTGGACCGGAACAGTAAATAAGTTGGCTCGGTGAAGCTGTATCCGGCATTCTCGTATAATCGCTTCAATCCGCCAGGAAGCGCCCGTGGTCGGAGATAGCCCGACACTGTCTGTCGCGCGCTGGCACGAGCTCGCTGAGGGCGCACCTGCACGAGATAACGGATGGATTTAGAATCCTTGGAAACTGCAGGGGCTAGCCAAAGGTCTCTTCCGAGAAACAGAAACCGATCCTGATAATATCCGAGCCGGTCATAGCGGACCGTTGCAGTCAACGAAGCCAAGCCTGACATGTCTGCTGGTGGCTCCGCCGTAACCGACAGGCGATAGGGTTTTTCATTGATTCCTACCGAGGTCATGCCGATCGCAAAAAGCAGGGTGGCGCCAAGCAGAGTGAAGGCGATTACGAATATATGAAAGTTCTGCCCGACCCTTGCCCTGCGGATCGCCTCGGTACGGGTGATGACGGGACTTCTGCCGATCTGGCGCAGTCGCAACAACAGTACGATGGCCAATGGCAAGGCCAGCAAGCCCGTCAGAAGGGCAATGGTTGCGACAGGGAAGAAGCGATCGAAAGTGCGGAACTGCCATTCGGCAAGCACGGCCATCACGCCCGTATAGGCATAGGTTTGATATGCCATGATAGAGACAAGGAAAATGGCCCAGGCAAGCGTGATGGAACCGATTGTAACGGTGCGCAGCTTTCTGGGGCGGTCTCCCGCAGGTGACATGGCTTCTGTCGCCATATTTTCCTCTCCTTTTTCGCTGGCTACTGCCCTGCGGGGCCCCAGCCTGTGCGATAGCGCACAAGGCTCTGGCGCCGGCGCTGCCTTTCGAGCGCAGCTAGCGAATTTCGAACCTGCCGCTGGACGATCTCGTCTTCAGCCAGTTTTCGGGCGTCCACGGGATCAATTGGATCCTTGACGCGACCTACCACCGTCCAACTGCGGCCCTTGATGACAATTTCCTTACCGACTTCGGTTTTTGCTAACAGACTGTTGTCAGGGGACAATGTGAACGAGTCAAGCTCTGAGCGCATGGTACCATCGTCCAGCACCAGCCGATAGCGATCTGCAAAGCGCCACGGTTGGCGCCGAATATAGGCGGACACCTTTGCTGGATCAGGTTTTCCTAACTTCTTGGCGAGTTTGCGTTGCAAAGCCTCTATCAACAGTAGCTCTTCAGCCCGGCGCATTGCAAAATGGAATGTGGCGTCCTTCTCGAGGTCCTGGTGCCTCGCTTCCTGGGCAAGAAGGCGTCGCTGAACCAAGCTTTCGAGGGTCAGGTTGAGCTTGGCAGGGTCGGTGCGCCATGCCGGATCTGCCGCGTAATCGCCGAGGTTCTCATTGACATCTCGGTAGGTTATCTCCGATCCATCCACCGTTGCCAGAGCTTGCTCATTCATACCGGATGGATTACACGCTGTCATGGCCAAAAAAAGCAATGCTATTGCTCCTTCCAGACATCGCCTTGAACAAGATATCATGCTAATAGGTTCTCACTATTATGGTAACGTTGTGGGACTGGCTAACAGTTTCTATTTTTATAGGCTTGGCGATTACGTACCTTAACCGGTCGATAGGCGAAGTGGTGCCCGGTGACAGGATTGCTCATTATATTGCTCCTGCAGCTTTGCTGGCACTCGCCAACTGGTTGGGCAATGATGGTCGCGATTATCTGGCAACCGTAGCAGTGATTTGTGCGACGGGAATATTTCTTTATTTGATCAAGCCCTTCAGGGTGGGCTGAATCGTCCCCCGAACAAAAGCATCCTGCCGGTGGGGGGCATAGCGTTATCGAGCGCGGAGACAAATTCCCTCATTGCCGCCAATGCATCGGCGGGATCTGCATTCCGGATCGCAATACGCACGAGGATGCCATCGGTTAGCTGCAGTCGCAGAGCGGCTCGAGCAATGGCCAACCGCTGCTCACTTATGTTGCGCGGAAACCTGTCTCCAATCCGCGACCAATAGAGGACTGCTTCGGTTGTCAGGTCTCGCTCTGCCATCAGGAAGGATGCCGATATTCCATCGAGGGTGATGTCCTGCCTTGACTTCAGGGCAAACCCCGATGCGGGGTAGCAGCTTTCTGGCCGGTGAAGCTGAAGTCGGTAGCTTTGCACTGCACCATAGGCGATCACGAGGGTGAGAGGCGGGCGCTGCTGCATCCGGTAACCACGCACAAGAAACCTGTCATACAGGGATTGCGAAAGTGCATCGGCGGGCGGCAGGATGACATCGTGAACGCCTATTTGCTGCCACGGGCCGACCATTTTGGGAATCAGTCGAGCCAGATCGGGCGGGCGACGAACCGGCTTGGCGGAATGATGTCGCAGATAGAATCCGCCAAGGCCGCCCAGTCCCAGCAAAGCGCCAAGCGTGAAATCTCGGCGGTTCATCCTTCTCTCGCAATCCAGGGCCGCGCGTAAAGTCCGAGCTGATCCAGCAATCTGTCACATGACCAGAGCAGCATCATTGCCGCCATGAAACTGACAATGCCTGAAAGCGGATGAAGATATGACGAAAGTACATCCAGTCCGGTCCATGTCACCAGGAGCATCAGAAACACCACACGCAAAATGTTGGCCGCCAGGGCAATGGGTATGCTCAGGCAGCAGATGATGGCCATTCTGTGCCAGCCATGATTGCGAGACCAATAGGCGTAGAGAAGTCCGATCGCGGTCAGGCTGAGTGTGGAGTTGAGGCCTGAACAGGCTGCGTCGACCGCCAGTTCATAACCGCCAATGATGATTGTGTCGCGATCGAGCGCTACATCCATCCCGGCGAGCCATGCCACGTCGGTTGCCCAGTCCGCTATTGCTTCCCGCAGCCGCAACGTCATCGGTAGCGATAGCGAATAGGGCAACGGGATGATCAACCCGATGAACAAGAGCGCAAACGCCGCTTCCCTGGTCCGCGCCAATCCCTGGCTGGCGGTGAAAACGACACATAATCCAGCCCAGGCTGTAAGCCCTAGTAGAGCGCTCATATCCAGGATGGCGCCAGCAAGATGAAGTGGAAGCAACAGCATTATGGCCAGGATCGCCAGGCCTGCCGGAACTTGGCTTCGCGATGTCTGGCTGGTGCGCAGGGTTTGCCACAATGTCCATAGGCCGAGGGCCATGACGACGGGCGAAAGCGATCCCGTTTCGGTCTGCCAGCTTTGCCCCGCAAGCGCCAATATCGCCGGCAGGCACCAGATTATCAGGCCGGCGATCAGATACAGGTCCTTCACCATACTTGCTCTGCGACCGAGCAGGTCATGCCGGCAGTTATCAGTCTGGGATTGGGCTGCATCCGTCACGGGCACCGTGATTTCAATCCTCGATCTGTTTTGAGTCAAGGGGCAGGCATGAAGCGGTCGTGGAGGGTGTGTCGCTCATGGACAAGGCAAGTTTCTTTCCGAATGAGCGAGCTGTGCCAGACACCGCTCGCATTCCTCTGGCCGCTGGATCAGAATCACGCATCGGATAGAGCAGCACGCTCTTCCTGGCGTCTGATATAATTGCTTCTATACTCACTGAGCGCCATTTGGAACGCGTGACGAGTACGGTGGAGGCGCTCTCCGTCAGCCCAGGCCCATCTCAACGCGGTGCGCCGAAACAGCTGGCGCCGAGATTTGCCCAGTCCACTGCGCACTAACGCGATCTGCGACGGGCTCAATGATCTGCCAGACGCAAGGCTTGCGAGGCTGTCCCAGAAAAGCTCCGCATTGCGAAAGGCTTCCTCCGCAAGGCGACGCAGCCCTTGCGAGGCGGATAAGCCCAAGAACGCTTGATAATCAGCCGGTGAGAAGCCTTCCCGTGCGACCTCGATCTCGTGGGCATAAATCGCCCATGGCGCAAGGTCCCGGACTGCCTTGCTGTAGCTGATCATCGTGACGAGTAGACTGGCGTGTGGCGTCAGTGTGGTGATGCTTCCGCCACCGAAGCTGATCTGGGCAGACATTTGAAACAGAGCGGCCATCTGCCTTGGCGATGGGCCGCCCGGCTGCTGCACTTGGTGATGGAGATCGACGATGAATCGTCGCGGCGCCGCAGGGAGATAGGGCGACTCGCCGAGGCATTGATGCCACCAGCGGCTGTCAGCGCTGACGCCGGGCCTGTAGCCTGCGGCGGTCAAAACAGCACGGGCCCTGGGATAGTCAGCTGAAGTGACGAGGAGGTCGATATCGGATGATCTGCGTATATCCGCTCGATGAAACAGCTGTTGCTGGCGCACCACCCCCTTGAACGCCCGCGAGCTGATCCCGTGCTGCTCGAGCAGCATTTGGCATTCCATCGTCTCAGCCAACTGAGCGAGATTGGATCGTAATGTGGCAATCTGGTCCAACGCCAGTTTTTCGCCCATTGCCGAGCCGGGCTGGATCGATGCCGCCCCTGCGAGTCGCATTAGCCCGGTGCATCTGGCGCCTTGGGCAGCCTCCCACAATCTGTCCGAATTTGGGACTGGGCCGGGGTTGGCAGGCGGGAAATGACGCAATGCCGATGCCAGCACGCTGGCGAGTGCTAGCGTGGCGGAGTCAAGTTCTTCATTGTCAGAATCGATTCTCTCAAACAACATTATCAAGCCCGACTTTGCAATTTCTGTAACATCACAAATATGTTGAAAAATTATTATCTTTATGCTTCAGTTGGCAGCTCAAATCTGGGGATTTTCATTTGGCCTCGCCTTTCGTCATCTACCCGACCAGGCCTCTCGTATCGGCTGAACGTCAGGCTTGTTAACGAATTCCATTCTTTCTGTTGCAGATGCCTTCGAGATTGGTGGGGCTCGGCAAACCTCGATGAGCCCGGCGGTTTGCCTATGCGTTCGATGCTGCAGTGCGGGATAAACGGTTTGACTCACCGCGATCCAGCATGGTAATTTGTTAACGCTGGTCGCATGGCTGTTAGCAACTTTATGACCCATTCATCAAGTTAATTGGAGATCCCTATGGAAAAGATCGCGTATACTGCTCCCGAAATCGAAGATCTCGGCGCATTCGAGGAAATCACGCAGGGAGCCTCGACCGGCTCTGCGATCGACGCTAACTTCCCGGTCGGAACGCCGTTTTCGCAGCTGACCTTCTCGTAAGGTTTTGCACGAAAACCAAGAAGGGTGGCACGCGGTGCGTGCCACCCTTTTTCATGCCTCGATGGCTTTTAATGCGTCGGATTTGACACGATGACAGACGATATCTCGCAAAATGCTCTGTTTCGCCCTGCAGACAAGGTCGTGGCGTGCGATCTGGGTGATGGCAAGGCGCTCCTCAACCTCACGACCAATCGGTATTTCAGGCTGAATGAGTCGGGCAAGGTTGCGTGGGCCGCCATCGAGCAAGGGGCAACCCGAGACGACATAGTGAACAAGATCATGGAGCGGTTCGAGGTTGATGTTGATCGTTGTGTCGCTGATGTGATTGCCATCCTAAACGCGTTCAGCAAGGCCGGGTTAGTTGAAATTGAGGTTCGGGAAGTTCGTTAGGCAAATGCGGCTGGCGGGCCGCCATGCCGGTTTGCTGGTGCACAGTTTCGTGTTGCTCGCGGCCGTTCGGATCGCGCTTTACACGACCACTTATCATCGCATTGCCAAGTATGTGCGGGTCGATAATCATGGTCCGGAAGGGCGCAGGCCAGTCTATCTGATTGTATGGGCGGTGGAGCATGCCTCGCGAATTGTCCCGCGCGCAAACTGCCTGACAAGAGCGCTTGTTCTGCAATATCTGCTAGGCCGCAACGGTCATGGCAGCATTATCCGCGTCGGCGTGGCGCAATCCGATGTTGCGGTGTTCGAGGCTCACGCCTGGGTCCTCTACGAAGGTGGGGTCATCATGGGAGGGACAGCAGAGGAGATAAGCCGCTACACCCCCATTGTCGATCTGGCAGCCGACATTCGATGACGGCATTTGCACTACACGCTGAGTTTTGCGGCGATGGTTCTCTGTCCTTCGACTGGCGGTGTGCGGGCGGCGCATTTGCTGATGAGGATGCAAGCGGCGTCTCTGTGGGAGTTGCCGGCAAGCTCTCCAACCGCGCAGAACTCATCCGGTCGCTTGGACTGTCGTCTGATTGGAGCTGTGCGGAGCTGGTCCGTGAGGGGTGGTTGCGCTGGGGGGACGACCTTGCCGATCGGCTGCGCGGCCCCTGTGCGGTGGCCGTCATCGATCGGCGCCAAAGAAGGGTCTATTTCGCTCGTGATGCTCTTGGCGTCATTCCGGTTTGCTACGCAATCACAGATGGCAAACTTGTCGTCGCTGAAGGGAGTCGAACAATCCGGGCCATGACAGGGGCAGCCCATGTCTTGGATAATGCTCAGCTGGCCAGCTATATCGCCGGCGGCGAAGGCGATACCAGCCGCACCTTTTTCGAGGGCATCAGTCGACTGCCGCCAGGATGCTGGCTGGAGTTCCGACAGGATGGACTGGAAATCGGCACTTATTGGTCGCCTGCTCGCGCACCTGCAATAAACGGCGAGTTTGATGAACTCGTTGCCCGTTTCGCGATGCTTTTCGATAAAGCTGTCGGCCACGCATATGTTCCGGGCCGAACGGGGCTGTTGCTGAGTGGAGGTCTGGATTCGAGCATGATTGCAGGCTCGCTGTCCAAGGTGATCGGTGGTGGTTCCGACGTGACTGCGGTGTCAATGACCTACCGGCAGACGAAGGGATGGCACGATGGTCCACACCTTGATGCTCTGAGAAGCTGGCTGCCGTTCAGCTTTTTTGATGTTCCATGCGACGAGCACGATCCGTTGTCGGATCTCTCCAGTCAGCTTGCGGCAATGGATGGTCCATGGATTTCCTATGGTCATTCCGTTACCCTCCACGTCATGAACCGCGCAGCGCAGGAGGGGTGCGCTGTAATCCTCAATGGTCATGCTGGCGACGAAGTGATCGGCTATGGCTTTGGCAGGTTGAATGAACTCGCCATGGCCGGCAGGTGGTATGATCTATGGCGTCTTGCGCCTGTGGCCGCAGCCTTGCGGCACGAAAGCCGTTGGGACGTATTTTCATTCTATCTTGATCATATTCGTCCAGTACGGGCGTTGCGAAAGCGGTGGCGGCGGTTGCCGAATCTCAAGTCAGGCGGGCAAGCTGCGCAAAACCTGCTGAGCGAAAACGCCCTCGCTCTTGTGCATGATGCCTTTGGTCCGTCTCCGACATTGGCGATCCAGAGCCTGCATCATGACGAGCGGATGCTGCATGAGGCGGCCCTGTCATCGCCCATTCAGGCCCGGGCCTTTGAGGTTTTTGCTCATGCCAGTCGAACTCTAGGTGTAGAAACGCGGATGCCGTTTGCAGACAGAGATCTGGTTGAGTTTTCTCTTGGCCTTCCTTCCCATGCCAAGCTGGGAGGTGGCTTCACGCGCTTCATCCTGCGTGAAGCGATGCGAGGACGGGTACCCGAGTCTGTCCGGACGCGAGGGGATAAGTTCGATTTCGGTGGCAACTTCGCCGCCGGCCTGATGCGCAATCCAACTTTGATCTGCACCAGGCTGGCCAGGGCAAAAGAGCGTCTTGGGGGCATGATCAATGCAAAGGCGATCGAGGATCTGCAGGCCCAGGTGTCAGGTCGGGGGGCAAAGATCGACATTCCCGCGGCGATGGCGGTCTGGCGTCTCATTGTCGCCGACATGTGGTTGGATCTGGTCGATCAGGATCATAGCAGCGGCATCGTGCCGTCCCGCCCGCTCTGACAGAACATGAATGGCTTCGATATGTCTGACGACAGCGCGTACAAATATAGGGCTTTTGGTCTCGTTATCGACAGCGACATCGAGCTGTCTGAGCTTGAGGCCGTTACGGGCCAGGCGACGCCCGATGTGACTATCGTTCTGGCAGAATGGCTTGGCACTCTACCGGATCCCGGGCAGCCTCCGATTTTCGATTATTGCTCGCCCCGGGGGATCGAGATGATCTGGCCGGGAGTTGCTGCCTTCCTCATCGCCGATAATAGTAGAATAGAGGTGATGCCCTATCCCGACATTCCGCGTCATTTTCTCGCATTTCCTATCCTCGGCCCCGTCTTCGGTTGGCTGCTGGAGTGCAGGGGGCTGTTGGTGCTTCACGCCAGCGGAGTTGTCGTGGATGGTGCGTGCATTGCGTTTCTCGGTGATAAGATGGCCGGAAAGTCGACCACGGCCGCTGCGTTCTTGCGGCGCGGGGCCCGTCTGATCACGGACGATCTTCTGGCAATCGAGCTTCCGGATAGCGGAGATGCCATCGTCCGTCCGGCCTTCGCGCAGCTGAAACTGGCTGATGACGCAGCCACGGAGATTGCTGTGCCGGGTTCGCAGCCCCTGCCGCTGGTTTTCGACGGCTTTCCAAAGCGCCAGCATCGCCTGACCGAAATGGAGCAGCGTGCTACAAGGCTTGATCGGCTGTTCATCCTGGAACGCGGAGCTCAGTTACCAGGCATCAAGCCGATGTCGCCAGCACAAGCCATGGTTGCCCTTATGCGGTTCAGCTATTCGGTCCGGTTTGCCAGCGCGCCCGCAGATCCGGAAAAGCGTGCGCGGCATTTTCAGGCTTGCGCTGCGATTGCCCGTCAGGGCGGGGTTGCAATACTCGAGGTGCCAGCCCGGCTCGAAGCGCTCGACGCAGTGGTCGACCTGGTGTTGCAGGATCTTGGAAGAGATTTGCCTCATGGGTAGTTTCAAGAGCTTCTATCGGTTCTTGTGGCAGGCCACCGATGGGCAGATCCTGCTAGGAACTTTGCTCACTCTGGCTGCCGGTCTCACCGAAGGGCTTTCCCTGGTTTTGCTCATTCCGATCCTTGCCATGTCGGGGGCCGATGGCAGCGTTGCTCTCGATGGCGTTCCGGTCATCGGCCGGTTCATGAGTGATTTCAGGCCAAGCTTGTCGGTGCTCATAGCCCTGCTCCTGCTGGTTGTTATTGTTCAAGCATGGCTTTTGCGTCAGAAAAACTTGTACAACAGTCGCATAATGCAGGTGGCCGTGGATAGGGCACGGCTGTCGCTCTTCAAGTCTTTGGGCATGGCCAAATGGGAGGCTCACAGCATCACAAGAATGTCAGACCTGAATAGCGTGCTGATCTCCGATATCGATCGGATCATGGCCGCTGCAAGTAGCTTGCAGGTTCTGATCCAGGCGTGCCTACTCCTGCTCATTTATTCTGGTCTGGCCTTGTTGGTCTCATGGCAGATGACGATTTTCGCCCTGGTTTCCGGTGGCTTGCTTTTTGTGATGCTTTACCCAATTCGAAAAAAATCAGCCTCTTATGGCAAGGATCTGAGCTACATCTTCCAGGATAGAAGCTCGGTAATTCTTGAATTTCTGACAGGAATGCGAGTTGCGAAGTCCTATTCGGCAGAAGAGGAGTATGTTGGGCGTTTCAAGCAGCATCTCGCCGATAGCCGCAGCAGGATGATGACATATATCAAGGTGACCTCAAATGGGACCTTCGCATTTCAGGTCGGTTCAGCGGTCATCGGTGTAGCCTTTGTATGGATGGCTATATCCGTTCTGCGGCTGGATATCATCAATATTGCATTCCTCATATTGATTTTCTTGAGGCTCGTTCCACGATTTCTTGTATTGCAGCAATATTCGGAGCAATTTCTAAGCTGCCTCTCGGCCTATGATAAGTTTCGCGATACAATCGAGTTTTTTTCTGCCGAGGCAGAGGTATCAGCGACGACACCAGCTGTGCCGCCAACCCTCGGCAAGGGGATTCGATTGGTGGATGTTGCAAAGAGCTATCCGGGTAGTGGCAAGCCGTCTCTCCATGTGGATGACGTGTTTCTGCGAGCCGGGGCCATCACGGCGCTTGTCGGGCCATCGGGTAGCGGAAAAAGCACTATGGCTGATTTGTTGCTCGGCCTCACCCGGCCCTCTCACGGGACCATCGCCATCGATGATATAGCGCTTGATGACAAGAACAGGCGTGCGTGGCGCAACAGGGTCGCGTTCGTTCAGCAGGACCCTTTCTTGTTTCATGACACGATAGAGGCAAATCTGCGGCTGGCAAATCCCGAAGCGCGGGAAGGCCAGATATGGCATGCACTGGAACTGGCCAACATTGCGCAGCTGGTCGAAGCGCTGCCCGACGGCATTCAGACGGTGGTGGGCGATAGAGGTATCCGATTTTCGGGCGGTGAGCGTCAGCGCCTGGTTCTCGCCCGTGCCCTGATCCGTCAGCCCGACCTATTGATTCTCGATGAGGCTACAAGTGCGCTGGATTGGGAAAATGAGGCCATTATAGTCCGTACCATCGAGAAGCTCAGGGGTTTGATGACCATTGTCACCATCGCACATCGTCCATCCATGGTCAGTTTGGCAGATGACGTGATCGCGTTTTCCGAAGGGAAGGTGGTCGAAGCTGGCCCATTTGCCTCGCTTGCGTCCAGAAGCGATAGCTATCTCGCTTCTATCCTCGGACCGAACAGCGTATCGATCTGATGCAAGGGTCTGAATCAATGCGACCCGGAGAGGGGCTGAAGCGCGGATCGGATGCCCGGTCCGGCACGAGAACTGCTGTTTTCATCAGTCGCCAGCGTTTGATCGGAGCAACCAACGGAAGTTCGGCCTATCTTCTTGCAGTGGCGCGCACGCTCAAGGCCTGCGGATACACGGTCGATCTTGTCCAGCCTACGCCCGCGATTGCGGGCCGGACACCTGCGCTTCGAACAACTGGTGACATGGATGTCTTTGCCAGCCATCATGTGCGCAGTGCTCTTCATTTTGGGCGAACGTTCCTTTTTGCCTCGCCATCGATCTGGTTTGCTGGGTTGCTCGGGTTCGCTCGTCGCGTGATCCGACGGGCGGGCATCACGGCTGACTGGGCCCAGGACCGCCCGGCAGCCTATGCGGTCGCAACTCCCTGGACTCGAGCGGATCTCGATTTCGTGCGCCGTTCGATCAAGACAGATACCGATCTTGTCATTGCCGACTATGCCTTCTGTGCCCCTGGCCTCGAGTTCGCGCCCCCGGCTGCCCGGACAGCCATCTTGATGCACGATCTGTTTCACTCAAGGGACGGCAAGGGTGAGGATAGCGTTGCCATGCTGAGTAAAGCAGAGGAGATTTTCCTGCTTGGGCAAGCACAGGCCGTGTTTGCCATTCAGGCGAACGAAAAGGCCTTTGTCGAACAGCATGTGCCAGGAACGCGTTCGATACTGGTGCCTATGCCGGCAGATCCGGTCGAGAAGCCGGAGCCTGGTCTGGATGACCGAATCCTGTTTGTGGGTAGCCTGACCGCTCCCAATGTGGTGGGCCTGCGCTGGTTTCTTTCGGAAGTCTGGCCCCAGGTCCGCGCTTCGCGCCCGCATGCCCAACTGCTTGTGGCGGGAACCGTGTCCCGGGCATTTGCTGAGCCGGTCGCAGGCGTCAATTTTGCTGGCCTGATCCCAGATCTTGGTGAAGCCTATCGTGAAGCCGGGGTTGTCATCTCGCCGTTGACATTCGGGTCCGGGCTGAAGATCAAGCTCATCGAAGCGATGGCGAAAGGGAAGGCTGTCGTCGCGACCCCCATAACACTGCAAGGCGTCGAGCAGCATTGCGAGGGAGCGGTCCACAGCACCTCTTGCGCCAGCAAGTTTGCCGATCTGGTGGCAGCATTGGTTGTGGATCCCTGCGAGCGCAAGCGGATGGGCGCCAAAGCGCTAGGCGTTGTTCGCGAGCATTTTGCTGTCGAGCCGGTCCACAAGGATTTGAGGCAATGGCTGAATGCAGACCCAGACTGACGACGTCTGATATCACACCTCAACCCGCATTAGCTGACGGAGCGGAATCTCCGCTGATCCCCTGATCGACGCTCGAACCGCGCGCTATAGCCCGACGCGAGAATCGCAAAAGCGATCACCGTGGAAAAATGAATGTCGCCAAAGCCGATCACCTCAAATGCCAGCTTTGGGAACAGAAAGGCCATGAATGTCGTCATCAGAATGCTGGGCAGATCCGCCGAGATGACGGTCTTGGCGATGAGCCTGACGCATCCGGCCACAGCGACCACCCCATAGAGAACCAGTCCCACATAACCGAGGTGCACGAGGATCTCGCGAAATGTATTGTGGAAGTTGAAGCCCATGCGCGAGCCAATGCCCATCAAACGCCAGAGATATTCGGCATCGAGATTGTTGTGCAGCCAGAAGGCATGATAGCCCAGTCCCAGCCAGGGTTTATCCGATATCAGCTGATCTGCCTTGCGCCACAAGTCGGCGCGGCCCGTCAGACCTGCATCCTTGCCGGACTCGGCAAGAATAAGGTCGAACAGGGCGGGCAGCCAGAATTCCGACAACAACATAGCCAGGAGCAGGGTCATGATTGCTGCAATCGCAATGCCTGTCCTGGCCTGAGTGGGAACGGTTCTGGAGGCCATAAGTATGGCCAGCATGACTGTCGCGATAACCGTGGCCAGCAAGGCTCCGGTCGCGCGACTGAACCACAAGGCAAAGAGCGCCAGTGGAAGAGTGGCGATGGCAATCGATGCGTAACCAATGCTTCGCTGCTTCGCTGCCCATGCCAGCATGACGCAGGTCACGATGATCGTCAGCCCTGCGGTATCGCCTGCTGAATTCTTCGATCCGGCCAGGCCGCGAAATGCTATCCCGCCCGGACCGTTCCAGCTCGTCCACTGGCCGCTTATGACGGTCAGCAAGGCATATACCGCAAACCCGATGAATAGCCCCTTGATCATCGCGCTTCCGCGCATCACTGCCCCAATGGCGATCCCGTTCAAAACGGTGAGAAGATAGAGCGATCCATAGTATAATGTTGTGCCAGGCACGGAAGACCAGGCAGCTGACATCAGGGCGAAACCCGGGAGGGTGAGCAGCGGCCAGCAGCGACCGAGCGCGGCGGGCAATTGCTCCCAGCGCAGCACCACAAGCGCGGGCAGGGCGGCAATGAATGTCAGGGGGGTAAGCGGTCCGATGACGAGATTCAATGTAAGGGCCGCGACAATCATCGCAACCCATGCAATTTCCAGCCATTCTGCTTGCCGATCGACGAAGAAGACAGGTCGCTCTTCCAGTGAACGCCTGTTGCGGATCGGAATGCGCTGCATTCTAGGCGGAGCCTGGGTCAGAAATAGCGCTCACCGATCCTGATGGTGTCGCCTGGCTGAATATAGACCGTTTTGCTATCCGACAGCTTGTAGGTGTACTCCCTGTCCGAGCCAGCCTTGCGGATGAACACGCGAGAGCGATCGGCCCGATAAGTGTATCCGCCTGCCAAGGCTACTGCCTGAAACACCGACAGGTTCGATGCATAAGGGTATTCGCCTGCTTTGCTGACTTCGCCTAGAATGTAAAATGGCCTGAGGTTCAGCACCTCTACATTTACCCGCGGATCGTTGAGATATCCCTGGGCAAGGCCCTGACCGATAACCTGCTGCAATTCTGTGGGTGTCTTTCCGGCGGCTGCCAGGTCGCCAAGCAGGGGAAACGACAAATCGCCGGCGGACGTGATGACATATTCTCGGCTCAACGCCTCTTCGCCGAACACCTGGATTCGCAGTCTGTCGCCTGCAGCAAGCCGGTATGCAGGTGCCTCGTACCTGTCCGTTGCCAACGGCGGCAATGCGGCCGCGCAGCCCCCCAGGACCAGAACACTCAAGATAGCGATCGCATGAAGAACGCGGGGCATGTCAGAAGGAATCCCTTTTGTGTTGGCAGAAGCCTAATGCCAGCGCCGTCAATCAGCAAGCCCGGGGATCTCGTCGGTTTTCTGTGGCAACAGACGAGATACAAGTCGCTGGAATCTGGCGAAGATCGGCATTCGGTATAGACGGATGGCCGATGGATGCGCCAGCAGTGTTTTTGCCGCAGCGAAGAAGCGGCGGTTCTGCAGCTGCTCGATCGAGCATACGAAGGATTGTGCCTCGAGCAGAGCTTTCCATCGCTTGTGATAAGCGCGTGGCAACGGGCCGGATGCTTCAAAACGCTGGCGAAGAGCTTTTTCTGCCTCGACCATGCGGCCGCAATTGGCTGGCGAGAGGCGGTGAGAGATGGATGCTTCGTGCTTGCGGTATCGGTAGCCAGGTTCCGGGACAATCAGGTAGCGGGCTCCCGAGTGCAGCATTCGCATAACAAGCTCGTCATCTTCCCCGATGCGGAGTTCCGGGTTGTATCGCATAGTGTGGTCGGCGAACAATCTGCGGTGGAAGATCGGCTTGAGAAAGCCGGGATTGGGGGCTTTGCCAAATAGTACCGAGTCTGTCAGATAGCGTTCGAAAGTCATCCAATCCCCGGAAATTGGCCAGTTGCCGGAGAGGAAGCGTGTTTCGGCGACGTCCTCGCCAAAGACAAGCAGATCATCTGCTACAAGGTCGGCACCCAAGCGCTGGGCGGCATCGATAAGCCTGCGGCTCCGATACGGCTCTATCAGATCGTCGGCATCCAGTACGGAAAGCCAATCCCCTTTCATTTCCTCGATCGCAAGGTTGCGCGCGCCCCCGGGCCCCATATTGGAGGGTGTTTGCAAGAGAACAACTCTCGGGTCGCTCAAAGCCAGATCGCGGATATAGGCAATGCTGCCATCGCTGCTGCCGTCATCGACAACGATGACCTCTACCTCGATATCGGTTTGCGACAGCGCAGACTGAACGGCCGGTCGCAAATGGGGCAGGCCATTAAAGCATGCTATTGCGAAACTGATTTCAACCGGCCTTTGTACCATGGAAGTTTGCTCGGTCAGGGGTTTGATGGATGACATGCCGCAGCGGTTGCACCATATTGTGAGCGATGCTGCACTTCAAGAAAGCCAGACCTGCAAGGCCAAGGCTGGCCAAGGGCCAACGTGTTTACGCAATTGGCGACATCCACGGTCGTTTCGATCTCATGAAGGCTCTGATTCAGGAAATCAAGCGTCACTGGTCCGCTGGCACCCAGGGAGGGGTCCGCACTACCCTGATCTTTCTCGGGGACGTAGTAGATCGGGGGGCGCAAAGCCGGGAGTGTCTGGATCTCTTGTCTCGGTTATGGGGCAGCAGCGGCGTGATTGTCCTGCGCGGGAACCATGAAGACATGATGATCGAAGCGGCTGCAGGTAATCCTGCAGCTCAGATTGCTTGGCTCGCCAACGGAGGCTATGCAACGCTCGACAGCTTCGAGATTGATCCTCCAAGGCCGGGCGAAGATTCCATCGATTTTGCCGAACGCTTGACGGCTGGGGTTGCGCCCGAAATATGGAGAATGCTGCACGCCACTGTCCCTAGCTGGCGCTGCGGAGATTATCTGTTTGTCCATGCGGGTGTTGAACCTGGTGTGGCGCTGGATCGCCAGCAAGAGCGAACATTGCTCTCAATCAGGGACAAGTTCACGCGATCACAGCTGTGGCACGGAGCTGTGGTGGTTCATGGCCACAGCATAGTCGATCGCGTGGAAATCCACAGCAATCGGGTTGCCTGCGACACCGGAGCATACAGAACGGGCGTTCTGTCCTGCATTTGCATCGAGGATGATGTCATAACCCCACTTCATGTGCGATCCGAAGGGGGCTGACGACTCAGCCCGCCACCATTCCAAGCGAGTTCAGCAAGTCTCCAGTGCTGCCGATACAACGCCCCGTGGCAGATTTGGGCCAGATTCTGCAATCCCAATAGGCCTGCTGTACCCGGTTGCGCAGAATCTGGACGTACACGAAATCTGGGGGCGAGCCAGCGAGCGATGTCGCGGTCAAATCGACGGGAGCTTGCGTTGGATCCTGCCATCCTATGACCCTGCATTCGGCTTTTCCCTCGCATTGCCTAACTGCATCCAGGGCCCATCGTCCTGGCTGATTGAGAGGCTGCAGGGCAGTGATCCGTATAAGGACCGGCGGTCTAGCCAGCGATGTCGTGGCTGTACTCGCCGTCGCGGTCTGTGGCACTGGTGCTGTACTGGTGGTTGGCATGACCGGACTTACCTCGTCAGCAGCTGTTGCAGGAGAATGGCTGACGTCAAACCCGGAAAGCATCGGGATTGCGGGCTCTGCACCCGCATGTCGACCCCTGAACGCTGCAGGCTTCCCCCAATAGCCATTCCATCGCAAAAAAATGTGGGTTGCTACCGATGTGATCTTGTCGAGCTTCGGGCTCCAGGCTGGGAGAACCCAGTTCGTATGATAGTGCGTTGCAAGCCCTACTCTTGCGTCCACTCTGTAATCCATCATGGCAGAAGCTAAGGTTTTGGCTTGTTGCAGTGTCTTCGCCGAGGGCTTCCAGCGGAGCATGGATCCATCGCAAGTGAAGGTGAACTGGCAGCCAGTCGATCTTTCGGAGCCCTGGAAGACGACGCCGCAGATGGTTTTGGGATAGGCGGGGTGGCGCACACGGTTCAGGATGACCTGCATCACCGCCTGTTGATCGCTCTGCCCTCCACCGGCTTCATAAACAGCAGCGACTGCGAGGCACGTTATGGCTCGTGCGCGATCAGCATCCAGCAAGCTGGCTTTAAATGCCTTGGCTGCTGGTTTGGGGGCGGAGGAGTCGGGGCGAGCCGTATTGATTGCTATAGCTTGCTGCAACGAGATCGATGCAGGCGGCGAGGCAGCAACGTCCGTTGGTGATCCAGCCATCGGCAAAGGCGGAGCAGGCTCGCGGCTAAGGCTCGCAATTTCCAACGGCTGCGATGTTCCTTCGAGGCGCAGGTTTATCAGGGTTACAAGGCTCGCCAGTGCAAGAACCAAAAGTGCGATGCACAAGCTGTAAAGTCTGAAGCTCATGATCGTTCGAGACACTCGTTCATTCTGATAAGGATCGGATGCGTCGGTCAGCCATAAGCTAACCGAAGCAGACTTGACAGTCGATCTGGCGGGAAAAGTGTCCCGCCGCGGTTCAAGCCCCCTAGGGAGCTATGTAATTTTGTCCTACCGAACTGGTTGCTGCCAACTGTTGCTGCCCGACCGGCCCACCACCCATCGGCTTCCACCCTTCGCTTTCGGAGCATGGCCGTTTGTTAGAAGTGGAGAACGCAGGGCTGGTTCGAACCTTGGGCAATTTATAGCGCCTGATAGCAACTGATGTGGCGAGCTTCGTGCACCGCGCTCGCCAATCGACCCGGCCAAAAAGGTGCCCCGTACTTTCGCTCCCGACGCCTCACTCAGCCAAACTGACCGTGAACGAACTTGATCCGTCGAGCAAGGCATCGCAGCCAATGAGCTCTGGACAAGACTAGCCAATTCAGTCTCTCTGGCCAATCTGAGAGTGGGTAGGCGGACGGTAGGTGTAGCAGCTGGCTTCGTGTGACTTTGCACGCCTCCATCGCAGATGGCATGAGCTCAAACCAAGCCCAGCCATTCCGGCACAGGGAAGGACACTTCTTGGCATTTTCGACCGCAAGCGTTAGCGTCTCGTACTGGCTCAGCGAAATCCAGCCAAGTGAGGATGGGCTCCTCGCAACCGCCGAACCTGTCAAACAATGAAGGCCCAGCTGATGATCCCAAGGGTTGCCGTCATCATACCATTTTATCAAGTTCAAAAGGGTCTGCTTCAGAAAGCCATATCATCTATTGTTGCTCAGGTCGATTCTGAGGCAGAATTCATTGTGATCGTCGTGGATGACAGTTCGCCTGTGTCAGCGATGCAAGAGATAGATGCATTGAAACTCGATAAAGAAGTTGAAATAATATTAGATCGTCAGGAGAACGGTGGTCCTGGTTCTGCGCGAAACCGAGGAATCGAAATAGCTCTCCAGCACAGGGCTACGTTTGTAGCATTCATCGATTCTGATGATGTGTGGGATCCTCTTCATATACAGAGTGCCTTGAGATGCATGTCCAGGGAGGGGTCGGACTGGTACTTTTCTGATATCCTAAATGATGGAGTTTCATCTCTTGGTGGTTGGCCTAGAGCGAAAAAGTTTCTAAATTCATGTGCTGCAAAGGGTATGGATTGCGTTAATCTCAAGCGCGAAATCGCAGTCGAAATCATCGCGGCTGAATGTTGGCCGCATATTTCCGCATCAGTATTTGATTCTAGTATACTTAGCCATGTACGTTTCGACACTCGATTTCGTAGGGCATGCGAGGATCAGCTTTTTTTTCTTAATGCAGCTCTTGCATCAAAAATGGTCACAATGTCCAACTCGGTGGCTGGCGAGCGAGGGGCGGGAATCTCCATTTATCGCGAGACTATGGCGTGGTCATCTAGCAATGGGCCGGCACGAATGATTGAGGAGCTTGCCTATAGAAGTATGATCTTCAGAGATCTTAGGATACCGATCAGATCAAAAATCAAGCTCATGTGGAGTGGTGTCGCAAAACTGACCCATTTGTGGTTTGTGATATTCTGGAACCTGCGTCATGGCAAGAACATGGTCTCAGAAGCGCTCAATGATCTACGTGTCAAGGCGCCGGTATTTTTATTTATTTCTCCAATTTCTTTGCTTATGGTTCCGTTCTATTTCTTCGTGATGAAGTTAAAGTCGTGGTCGCTAATGAAGGGTGGTGCCTGAGGCGATGAAAGTTCTATTTGCATTTAAGAACGGTCATTGGCCAGAGTTCAGCGGGGGCGTGCAGTCAAATACTGACTATCTGGCGCGGGCACTCCAGCAACGCGGCCACGAAGTTTCAGTGCTTTGCTCCCTATTTGGTCGCGGTCGGTTTGGATTGCTCTCTCGAGCAAAGCTGAAGATCAGTCGCATGCCCTGGGTTTGTGACACCCGGCTGGGATATCCTGTCTTCCGGGCATGGAATGTAGAAAGTATTGCAGGCCAACTGGCGAGGCATTTGCAAGCGGACATCGTAGTGCCGCAGTGCCATCAGACAGTTCCTATTGCTCATTCGATCATGGGGGCTTCCAATGCTGCGGTCGTTCCCTATTTCCATAATGTCGAGTTCAATGAGCTTGGGGGGTGTCCTAGACTACCGGGTATTAACCATTATATTTCGAATTCCCATTTTACGGCTAAGAGATTCGAAGATGAATTTGGGATTGTTTCGGATGTTGTTCCGCCTATTATTGAATGCGACCGGTACGCATGCAATGCCCGAGGCGATTTTGTTACATTTATCAATCCAATAGAAAAGAAAGGGTTGAATATTGCAGCAGAATTGGCGGAATGTTTTCCGCATATCCCTTTTCTTTTTGTTAGAAGCTGGGATTTGAGTGCTGAGCAGGAAGATAAGCTGGATCAAGCATGTCGAGGTCGGGGCAACATATCGGTTGTTCAGCCGACATCGGACATGCGCGAGATTTACAGCAAGACCAAAATTTTGATTGCGCCGAGTCAATGGGCGGAAGCATGGGGGAGGGTGGCATCTGAAGCACAATGCAGTGGTATTCCCGTTCTGGGATCCCGTATTGGCGGCCTTGTTGAGGCGATTGGTCCAGGGGGAA
The DNA here is from genome assembly GCF_013607875.1 of Blastomonas ursincola. GTDB lineage: Bacteria > Pseudomonadota > Alphaproteobacteria > Sphingomonadales > Sphingomonadaceae > Blastomonas > Blastomonas ursincola. The sequence continues at coordinate 16,945 of NZ_VDES01000002.1, read as the reverse complement.
TAACCTTGCCTTCCAATGCCCCGATTAGCGTGTGGATCAATGCGTTGGGAGAGATGCTCAAGAATGAAGAGCTGTATCGAAGATTATCCGCTTCTGCATTTCAGCATTCCCAGCGTCCGGGGGCAAACCCTGATCGCCAGATCACTCAGCTTGAGTTGACAATGATGCAAGCTATTCGATCCAAGAATAAATCGTGAAGCCATTATTTCAGTTGGAGGTCTTGATTTGGGTCAAACTCCGGTGGTGACGCCATAGAAAGTTGCGGGCGCCTGCCAGTCGACTTTTGTTTATAAGGTCATCAAGCCAGCGAGATGGGGAAGGCCTTAATGTCCGCTTGATACGATAAACGATTTCGGCAACAACCGATTGACGCCAAATCCAGAGTGGTACGCCACCAAATCTGCGGCCATACATTGGAATGGGTTGTCCCATGATTGGAACGCCGTCGGATGTACTTAAGTAAGCCCATGTCTCGCCAACGGATTGGAAGTAGGTTCCGATGTAGTCAAAGGTCATGCGACTAGTCGGAATCAGATGACGGACCCTACTATCAGGGACCCAGTAATGTGCGCCGCCCAAGCTGGCAACGGAAACTAGCAGTACGGTTTCCTCGCCCAGCCGCTTTTGCTCAGGGCTTACTCCGAGGTGCGGATCGTACAGGAACCGGCGCTGCTCCTCCGCGCGCACCGCGAAGTTGGCGCCGTAGGGCAGCAGGTGCAAGTCTGTCGTCAATCGACACTCTTGCAGCCCGTGATCGCGTTTTGCCAGCACATCGACCAGCTTGTCTGCGTTCTCGACCATCCAATGTGGCGGCGATTCCTCATAGACTGGCTCAACCACACCGCCAAAAATTGTACCATCGGGGTGGCGATGAAAGGCTTGTGCATAGGCCGAGAGCCATTGTTGATGAACTTCTACGTCATCATCGGTCCAGCATATATAGTCGCCTTTGCTCGCAGCTACACCTGCATTGCGCGCATTCGACAGGCCTGCTCGGGGTTCCCAAACGCGGCGCAGCGGAAGGTGGGAGCCAAACTCGTCAATCACGCGGGCAGTGTCATCCGTGCTGCCGTTATCAACGATTATCATCTCCCACTCAGCCTGAGCAGGTGGGTCAAGAGCTAAAAAGCTTTCTAGCAAGTTGCGGAGCTGTCGAGCTCGATTACGAGTGCAGACTATAACGGTGATGAGCATTCTGAGCCAGTTCCTCCCTTGTGGGGCCAATTTTGCGGCCAGGTCGAAGAGACAGCGCTCTTCCGAATTAATCTCAAACTGGGGTCAGGCCAAGCAGGATGATTCGCCCCCAACCTGAACGGCTGTATCATACCATATTGCATATGGATCAATCTCTTGGGCCGGTCAGAAGTTTTGTCGCCATGTGGGTGGTCATAGTTCAACGTCATGAGCCATTGGGGAGGAAAATGAGCTGTCTAAGATACTAGAAAGAAATCCTGAGAAGTACCTCCTCGTGATCTAGTATCCGTGCCAACGCGATCTGTTGTAATCGAGGCTGCATTACGGAATCCATGGGCATGACAACAGGCGAAGTAGTAGCAAAGGTCGCGTGACAGCTGCTGGAATTGATTGAGCCGCAAAATTCCGCGTTCGGGCCGTTTGGGCCCGTGTTCGCAGGCATCTGACCGAGCGCCCGAGCAGCATAAAAGCGCCTCAATTAGGGTCCGATGGACATTTGCCGAGCCAAGCTTGAGCACAGGCGACGGCCTCAGCCAGAGTTTTGGCCTGATAGCAGTCATGCCATCGGGTTGAAAATGCTGACGAAAACCGGGATATCTTACCGTAATGGTTGTCGAGAAAGCAATGCGGAATGCCCATGAGCGTACTGAGGATATGCACATGCAATCGGTCAGTAATCACAAAACGTGCTCGCGATAGCTGGCGCAGGCCGCGCTTCACTCGTTGCTCGGCCAGCTTGTTATAGTAAGAACTCCGACGCGCAGCCCGGGACATTCGAGACACGCTTAGGCTTTTGATTGCCTCTATCCGTACATCATGCGCTGTTTGTCGGTGGAGATTCGGGACATCTTCGAGCCAGTCGTCCTGCGCCCAGCCCTCAGGCCAAGCCGGTAGCGTATACCCTACGCGCTCTTTGTCTGTGCGCAGCAAGAGCAGCACATCGAGATCGGGTGCACAGCACCTTTGTAACGGGCCTAAAGCAAATGCCATGTCAGGGCACAAAACAACCTCGCAATCAAACGCCTGCGTGGCCAGTTCATAGCTTTCATGGTCTCGCACCAAAAGCCTGAGGGACTTCGCTCCCTTGAGGCTGGTGGCGGTCGCAGCGACGCTATTGAGATTGTCGTAGTGAATGGATTGCGGAAACTGGATCATCACGGCACTCCGATTTGCTGCGATGATGGATTCCCGAAACGCTTGATGCATTGGCCAGACATCTCCGAAATTGCCGCCGCCATGGAACAACAGCGATTTTCCCGATAGCCGACGGCATATCTCTTCAAGCGATTCTCTATAATCGGCGATGAGCGCTGGATTGCGGCCCAGGTTTTTTTGCAACCAAGCAATTTCGCCTGCCCAGATGGCGCTATCACCGACATTGCCGTGGTCTGGCATGTCCAATAAAGCGTAAGGCCGGCTCAGTAATGCGGCTAAGCTAGGGGCTAGCGCCTGATCAATCAGGTGCTGAAGTTTTGCGATCACCTGAAGATGGGTCTTTGCCGTGCTAGCTGTTGCCGGTGCAGTTTTGATAGGGGAGCTCATCGAAGTGAATCCGTGTTTGGTGCCGTTTGGGCATTTAGGTCATGGTTGCAAACAGCAGCTCGAACCATGAGAACGAACCGACCCATGGCACGGAGGGCTCTTAGATTTGGGTCCAGACAGTCGACAAAAACAGGCTGATGCATGCGCTCCATTTATACCTAGGTTTCTGTCGGTGCGGTTTTTCGGCTGGAGGGGTGGGCGGGCCTATTGTTACGCCCGCAGCAAGACGATATTGCCCGAAGCTGTGCTGCGCTGCAACACACATGTGGCGGATGAGCGCTGCTAATGGACACATTGTAGGGGCGCGGAAACGTTGTCTGTCAATATTCTCTGCCTCATTCGCGCTGATATCTGATACTTTAGGGTCTCGCAACATGAGCGGTTTTTTTCATGATATTGAAGCTCGGGATTGTTCAGCCGGATCCATGGCCAACCATCGTGGTTTAACGTTTTTTCCATTAGCGTCCAAGATTGCCATTCCCTGTCTCACGCAGCGCTGGTGCGATATATCAGGCTTCACCCGAGTTGGGCTCGTACGAGGAGGTGCTGTCCCACAAGAAGTCGCCTCGCTCAGTGGTTTACGAGGACATAGCTCCCGTTCCGACTTCTTTCTCACTCGACATCATGCCTGCAACGCGACACAACGACGCTGAACGGCCACGTACCCGCTTGGATTGATCATGACAGAGCAGACTGAATTTCGTGATGACGCCGACAGCGTTGGAGCGGCAGAAGCCAAAACCCAACTGTTGCCGGATCCGGGTTTGATCTGGCAGGTATTTCGACGAAATTTTGGCCGCTTCATTGTTGCAGGGCTCATTGTTCTCCTGTTGGCCGCGGCATATCTGGCTTTGCAACAGCCCCTTTATCGTGCCGAGGCCAGCTTATTGATCGATCCGGTGTCGGAGCCAGTGAAGTCGCCTTCGGCAAACATCGGCAAGCCGTTCGTCGATGCAGATCAGGTGGATACGGAAATACGGCTGCTGGCTTCAACACTGGTCGCCGAGCGCGCGGCACAGCTTTACGCCGAGCGCTTTGCGTCCCCTGATGGCGATCGTTTCAGCCCGATTGAAGTGCGCGCACTGGCTAAGCGGATCCGCGCCAGCACACGTGTTTCTCGCAGCGGACAAACCCGGGTCATCGACATCACAGCGGTTTCTGACGATCGGAACTTCGCTGCGACTGCGGCCAATCTGTTGGCAGAGGCGTATTTGAATGCTCAGGTCGAAGCCAAGACATCGGTAAACGACAGCACCAAGAATTTTGTGAATGCCCGCCTACAGGAGCTGGAAGGCAACGCTCTGAGAACTCAGGCCGCCGTTGACAACTTCAGGGCCGCCAATGGTCTAGCGAGCGCGAACGGATCGACCAACGCCGAGCAGGAGGTCTCCAATCTCAATCAGCAGCTTGCCAGTGCACGGGCAGATCTCGCCGAGAAGCAGGGGCGTTATAATGCGGCGCGCGAACAGCTTCTCAGGGGAGGCGGAGGAGCAGACGTCGGAGCTGCCCTCGGATCTGGCACCATAGCAAGTCTGCGACAGCAAGAGGCTCGTGCCAGTGCCGACTATGCAGTTTTGGCTTCGCGTCTCGGCCCCCTCCATCCTGAGCGTCAGCAAAAAGAGCGCGAGCTCGAGGATGTCAGGCAGCGTATCCAGGAAGAAATCAACAGGGTGCTCTCGAGCTTGCAGGCTGATGTCCAGACCGCCCAGTCCCGCGTTGCGTCGCTGTCGGGCAGCCGAGGTAATGCGGCTGGATCACTTGCGCAGAATGCCCGGGCGCAGACCCGCTTGAGTGAACTGGAAGCGCGTGCACAGGCCGCTGCGACTGTATATCAAGCGTTTCTGCAAAGGTCTCAAGAAGCCGGTGCGTTGAGAGACAGCGCAATGCCCGACGCCCGATTTGCACAGCGGGCAGATGTTCCGGCTCAACCGTTCAGCCCCAATTACCCCTTGACGATCCTTTTCGCTGGGGTGGGGGCGATGCTTGCCGGCATGCTAACTGTGGTTGTCTCGGAATATCTTCGTCGCGGGGTTCAGACCAAGCGTGATATCGAGCGTCGGCTTCGGCTGCGATATGCAGGCGCGGTCCCGTCCCTGCGGTCCACGGTGAAGAGCCGCAAGCTGTTGCAACCGCCACACATTTATGTACTCGAACATCCGTTTTCGCTGTTTTCGGAAGCATTCAGATCGATCCGCACATTCCTCACATTGTCGCCGGGAGCGCGGCCTAGGGTTATCGCCATCACCTCTGCCCTGCCGCGCGAAGGAAAGACCACGACCTCCGTTTGCCTGGCGCAAACAACGGCCGCTGAGGGAGCAAGAACTATTCTGGTCGATGGAGATCTGCGTCGCCGCGGAGCTAGCGCCTTGCTGGGTTACGAATCGGAATTCGATATTATTGATTATCTTGAGCGTCGCCAGCCACTGTCTGCGTGTTTGATGCGGGACGAGGTAACGGGTCTGCATATCCTTGGGGTAAACCGCTCCCCGGACGCCGCTCGCAACCCCATGACCATCGAACGAGTGAAGGAGGTGCTCGACGAACTGCGAGACCTCTACGACGTTGCCATTGTGGACACCGCGCCCATTCTCGGGGTTGCCGAAGGCCGAATATTGGCGATGGCTGCAGACCGCGTGCTGTTGATAACTCACTGGCGCAGGACTTCCGTGCGAGCGGTGGAAGCTACGATTGATATGCTCCTGGATGCCGGAGCAAAGATCACGGGCATGGCATTGACGCAAGTCGACATCCGAAAGTATGCGAGCACGGGCGATGGCGATGTCTACGCTTACACGAAAAAGTTTCGTGGCTATTATACCAACTGAGTCGGATTTTTTTAGTTTAGAATTCGCTTTTGATCAGATTTGCGCGAAAGTGTATTGTGATATTGGGGCGATGGGGTGGTTTCGATATGATCAAGACTGATTGCATTCGTATGGCAATGATGAGTGCAGCTGCTGCCGGCGCTCTGTCCCAACACGCCCACGCTCAAAACGCGCCGGCCCAAGGTGCTTCTGTATCGGATCGGACGCAGTCGGAATATCGTCAGGAGCCTTTGAAGTTGGGCTCTCTTGACATATTTCCGTCCATTCAGCTCGATGCCGAGTATAGCGACAACATTTTCGCGGCGCCGACGGCACCTGTGGATGATGTCGTATTTTCCTTGGCTCCGAGCTTGATTGTCCGTGAGCAGCGCCCTGACCGTGACCTTTTTCTCCAGGCAAAGATAGGCGTCGAAACCTACGCGTCGGGAACAATAGATGATCAGTTCTTGGGATCGCTCGAGGGACGCTTGCGGCTCCGCCAGGGGCGCCTGACCAGGCCATATGTGAGCTTTGGCGTAGCCCGCAACTCGACGCGCGGCCGTGACGCCGTCGATGATTTTCTGTTCATCGCTCAACCGATCGCAATCACAAGCTATCGCAGCGGCATCGGCCTGGAACGAGATTTCGGGCCCTTTACTCTTGATATGGAGGGCCGTGCAGCGCGAACGCAATTCGACGGCGATATACTGTTTGATAATCAACTTCTGGACGTAGGCTTCAGGGATTTCGAGAACTACGTGGGGCGTGCTCAGTTGTCCTATTCTCAATCTCCCAACCAGCGTGTATTCGTCTCGTTCGAAGCCAACAGTCAAAATTTTTCGGCGCCCTCTCAGAACTTGGCGCTACCCGATTTTCTCAGATTAGATCGCTCCTCCGACGGTTATCGGGCAGAAATTGGTTTGGCGCGACAGGTAACGGATCTGCTCATGATCGACGCCCGCGTGGGGTATCTTAAGCAGAGTTTCGATGACCCTACTTTGCGCTCGGCGTCTGGCTTGTCGCTACAAGCTTCCGCGACCTATAATCCCACTCCACTGACCACGATCAAGGCGACAGCGGTTAGAGCGATCGACACGACCAGCAATCCACTTTCTGCCGGCCTTGTCCGCACCGAGGCGTTCGTCCGTATCGATCATGAACTTCTGCGCAATCTCATTGTCACGGCTACAGGGCGCGTAGCGCGGTTTGACCAGTCTGGGATAGGAGCTGACGCAACCGAATGGACGGCGGCTCTCGAAGCGCGATATCTCTTGAGCAGGCGGTGGGTAGTAACGGGCCGGCTGGAACATTTTGAACGTGAGGGTTTGTTCGCGTTCAATCAGAATCGCTTTAAAGTCTCCTTGCGCTACCGATTCTAGTACATACACGCGAAGAACGCATGCTGTTCGAGCGGGGGGCTCCCGGCTCACCTGCCCCTTTAGGGTACGCAATTATTGACGCAAAGCGCAATCAAGCTGAGCTTCCCATATAGCCGTTTTTATTCGGGTTGCTAGCTGTGCTGTCAAGCAGATCGCCACGAGGTGAGTGCGATGCTTTGAAATTGGTGAATCTCGCTGTCCGCGTTGCCTGCTGTTCCAGGTCAACCGGGTTGCCTCCATCCTTCGCTTGTCTGTTGCGGCGACAACCGTGCAGATCTTGCGCAGGGCTCGTTCTTAGGTCCGACCCCCACCGCGCTCTATCAATCGAAATGGTGCAGATTTTGAAGATTGGCCTGCGTTAGAAGGGGGCGCAGCTCAGCGTTGTCCACCGTGATGGGGTTGAACCAATCGTTCAATATTGCAAACACGACGCCAGGCTTCGAAACAAGCGAGGCTATTCCTCGCAGGAGGCCGAATTGAGCGCGCCGGGTGAGAACCTGTCGGTGAGCGATGCGGCCTTCTAGCGATCTGCGGTGCCGCTCGAGAGCGGAGCGCTCTCCACGTGTAATCGCCAACCTCTCAAGGAGCTCACTAACCCCATCATATAGCGCAACCAGGTCCTGCACGCTGTGCAGGCCGCTCAATGAATTGCTCCTGTGGAGCGCGCGGTAGCCACAACGGCCATCGATGATAAACTTTGCTCCAGCGGAAAGAGCCTCGGTATAAAAAAGAAAATCTTCCCCCAGCCTGCAATTCTCTCTATAAAGAAGGCCAAGGTTTTGTACGAAGGACCTTCGAAAAACTGGCTTCAGAAAGCCAAGTTCGGCGCGAAGCATCCCTCGTTTCGGAATGTTTCCTTGAATGAAGGATGAGGTATCTAGAACATACCTTTCGTCAATATCAAAGTATGTGCCAAGATCGGCAACCAAGTTCTCGGACTTTTTTACAAAGAGTAGATTGTCAGCCCAGAAGTCCCATTCCAGCGTTGGATCTGGCAGCCTGGCAAGCCTGCCAGGTACGAATGCATCGTCTGCATCAAGCAGCGCGATCAGTGGCATCGTTGCTTTAGAGAGTGCGAGGTTGCGGGCCGAAGCTGGCCCGTGATTCATCGATCGCGGCACCACTTTCAAGCGTGCATCTCCGCCCGCTACCGCCAACGCCCGTGCACAAGTCTCATCGGAAGAGCAGTCATCCACCAGGACGACCTCTCCAACCTGCGGCTCATCAAGAGCGCTCTTTACCGCGATCGCAACAGTCTGTTCCGCATTATACGCCGCAATGATGACCGATACGCATGGACTGTCTGATGACATATTTTCACCCAGCTGAGATCGCAGTGGATAGGGTTGGCAGAATCATGCGAAAGAGACATGGATGCTGGTGATCGCCTTTGTGCTGCTAGGCTGCTAACACGCGCGGTGTCAAATTCAGAGATTTGTGCTGTGATGAAAATTGGGTATTTGGTTCACAATCTGAACGATCCCGCCGTGGAAAGGCGTTGCCAGATGCTTGAGCGGGGCGGCGCGGCGGTTGCGGTTGCTGGCTTCCTGCGCGATGAACATGTGCGTGCGGATATAGCGATGCGCAATCCACTTGTTGTCGGGCGAACGCGCGATGCGGATTTTGCTGGCCGAGCTTTTGGCGCAGTTCGCGTTGCGGCATCCAGTCAAGCGCTTCGTCGCCATTTCAAAAATTGTGATGTGCTTCTCGCCCGAAATCTGGAGCAGCTGGCAATAGTTCGAACCATGGCCAGAGGGCGGCCGGTCATCTACGAATGTCTTGATCTCCATAGATTATTGCTCGGAACGTCGGTGGCGTCTCGCGTTGTCCGGGCTTTGGAGGCTTCGCTGCTGCCGCACGTTAAGCTGCTGTTGACGTCATCTCCGGCCTTCTTGCGGGAACATTTCGACAATCGCCCATTTCGGGGGAAGGCTGTGCTTCTGGAGAACAAGCTGCTGAGTTACGATGGGATGCAGTTTGCTCAACCCACCGCTGCTGGACCGCCATGGCGAATTGGTTGGTTCGGAATGCTCCGATGCCGCCAGACATTCAATTTCCTTGCTGAGCTGGCAAGCCATTCTGAAGGCGAAATTGAGGTGCTGATAAGCGGCAAGCCTTCATCTGCGGAGTTTCCTGATTTCGTTGAGAGTGTCGAAGCGGCTCCAAACATGCAATACACTGGGCCCTACCAGTATAACGATCTGATTGGGCTTTATGGGCAATGTCATTTCGCGTGGGCAATCGACTGGTTCGAAGAGGGGCTCAACAGCAGTTGGCTGTTGCCCAACCGGATTTATGAGTCTTTGGCCCATGGTACCGTCCCGATAGCGTTGGCCAGCGTGGAAGCCGGGCGCTGGCTAAGGTCCCGAGGCGTTGGCCTGGTTGTGGACTCGGCTGACCAGGCCCGCAGCGCTCTGACCGCGATACAGCGAAGCGATTACGAAATCTGGGTCCAGCAACTGGATCGATTGCCACGAGAAGATGTCGTTGCAGATGATCGTGACTGCGTCCGGCTTGTCGACACCATTGAGTCAATTTGCAAATGAGCGGCGTTCTCGCTGTTGTCCCCTGTCTGAACGAAGCGCCTCATTTGCGTGAGCTTCTTGCACGGTTGGTCGCGGAACCCGAGATATCCCTTGTCGTGGTTGCCGATGGCGGCAGCACAGATGGTAGCCGCGCTATCGTCGATGAAATGGCTGAGCGCTACCCAAGCCTGAGGCTTATGGATAATCCCGCGCGTATCCAGAGTGCTGGCGTAAATCTTGCCGTGAAGAAGTATGGACAAGGATATGACTGGTTGCTGAGAGTGGACGCTCACTGCAGTTACCCTGATGGTTACGCCTCCAAGCTTATCGCTGCAGCAGCGCGGACAGGCGCTCAAGCCGTCGTCGTCCCAATGCTGACGAAAGCCAATTCAGGGTTTCAGAAGGCCGTTGCTACAGCGCAGAACAGCGTGATCGGAACTGGGGGATCGCCGCACCGTCACCTTGGTGCGGGCCGTTTTGTTGATCATGGCCATCATGCCCTGATCAACATGAACGCATTCATCACTGTCGGGGGCTATTGCGAAGCCATGCCGTGCAATGAAGATGCGGAGCTTGATCATCGGCTCGCTCGTAATGGAAACAGCATATGGCTGGAGCCATCGGCAGCAATCGGATATTTCCCGCGCTCGAGCGTGGCGTCGCTGTGGAGGCAATATTTCAACTATGGAATGGGTCGCGCGAGAACGCTGCGCCGGCATCGCATTCGCCCCGCCTTGCGCCAGCGGCTTCCCCTGCTCGTGCCCATTGCGTTTGCTTTAGCTTTTCTGGCGCCCATTCATTGGGTGTTCCTGGTGCCGCTGGGCATATGGGCAAGTCTCATGTTTGCTGCGGGGCTTGCCATCGGCACCGCCAGCAAGAGTTATTGGGGTTTGCTCAGCGGGCTTGCGGCTGCAATCATGCACATGGCATGGGGTGCCGGTTATTTTCGTGAGCGGCTGAGGGCATCGGCACCTCCAAAACCCCGCTATGGGTTTGACAGCAATGAGGGCCTGGCAGACATCATTCCTGCCGCCAAATCCTGACGGACCTGATCTCCATTGCGCCTGAGCCATCATCATAAGCGGAATTTGGCGGCGCTTTGACCGCGACGGTCATCAACGGGTACCATTTTGTTCCTTGGAAGGGATTGGCATATCGGACGGTCTCTATGCCGTCGACAAAGATGGTGATCCAGCCAGGCTCCACGCGTGCCTGAAAGCTGTGGAACTCCGTGTCCAAGGTGTTGCGCAGACCGAAATCTCCCATTTCCATCCGCATCATCAGACGAGTGAACGTCCGCTGGCCTGATTTGCCGCCGTGGAGATTGGTTGAGAGGTGGCTCGAGAAGTTCCAATCCGAGTTATAGCCAAATCCTTCATATACATCGATCTCGGGTGGCCAGCCTTGCTCCGGGAGAAGCCAGAGTGCAGGCCAACTGTGACGACGATTTGGCATCCGCACAACCCACTCAACCGAACCATAACGGAACTGCGCCTCCGGCATTTTATGAGCCGAAAGAGCAACCGAGAGAAAGGGATATGGCTTGCCATCAAACCCTCGAGAGACAGGCTTCTCCAACCGTCGCGTTGTCATGACAAGTTCGCCTTGCCGGCGCTGGAATCCGCCGAGGGCCCATTCGCCATAGAAGCCAGTTTCGCCGTTCGATGGCTGCACACGCCCATGAAACAATGAGGTTGACCACGTTTGTGGCCCCCCGACATCGTTGACTTGGAGGGCCGCACCGTCCGCGGCGTAAACCAGCTCACCAAATGGCTGAAAACGGAATGGCTGGCGGAAACCAGTTCGGGTGGCACCTTCCTGTGGTGCCCTAGCGACGACAATTGCCGATGCTTCCGCTATGCCACGTTCAGCGCCATCGGGAACATTGCTCTGCACAAATCGCACCGAAGTGCCCGACTTTGCGGGTCGAATCGCACATGCGACCGATCTTGCAAGCGGGTCACCAGGCCGGAAAATCACGGATTTGGTCTGATCGCGGATGGGGCCTGCGCCATCGCCCCAGGTACAACGTACATAAGCCACGACGGTGTTCGCGGTTGGGCCAGAGATCGATACCGATATCCTTGCCTCCCTCTCGCCTGCGCTGATCTGCGTATTGCCGAGATTGACCTTAACCGGTGAGGGATATCGCGAACCGCCTGCGAAGGCTTCCGGACCAAATAAAGCGGGTTCAGCGGTTATGGGGGCGGCTGCCTCATTGTCTGTGGCCGGGCGTGGGGCGAGGGGGGAGGGTTGCCAGAGCATCACATTGAAAACGGCAATGCCCGCGGCGCAAGCAGGGGCACTCAGCAACATAAATTTGAGCATGACGTGTCCAATGAAATCGAGGGGCGGCACCCAGGACAATATTAGCCGATAATTGCCTCTGCAGGCATAATGCTTCACTGCATGGAAGGCGAGAGGGCTTTTCGAACCTAGGGGTAGCCGGTGGATCCCAGCTCTCCGCCACATCGAGACAGTCAATGCAACAGGTGGCATGAACTCATGGCCAGAATTACCCGAGTAGCCCGTTCCCTGAAAGGCCTATGCACAATGCCGTTTTGGTGGCTTGCTGGTGTTCGGTTTCAGGGAAGGGTGGTGCTACAGGGCCGCAGTCCAACTGTCCACAATGAGGGGCGGATTGTAATGGGACAACGCGTGCTGTTCCGTGCCACTCATGGGAGGGTTCGTCTGAGCACAGGTCCTGACGGCCTGCTGTTGATTGGCAAGCGATCATTTATAAACAGCAACTGTAATTTCCATGCAACAAAACGGATTGAAATCGGGGATTATTGCTTAATCGGCGAAAATGTCGTAATAGACGACTGTTCTCATCATTCTATCGACCAGACCTCAGATATAAAGATGGAGCCAATAAAACTCGGCAAAAATGTCTGGGTTGCCAATAATGCTACTATAATGCCTGGCGTCTCCATCGGAGATCATAGTGTTGTTGCGGCAGGCTCAGTTGTGACTCGCTCTTTTGAGGATCGTGTCTTGATCGCGGGTGTGCCTGCGCGCGTTATCCGTAAACTCACGGCTTCTGATGATTGGATCCGGCGTTAGTCAGAAAGATTCAGGGTGTGATGCTAGAACTTGCGGCCATGTCGGCGGCGCAATTGCACCCCCATTGGCAAGCAGGATGGACTGATGGCGCGGGCCAGTCGTTGGATCCATGAAGCGGAAATCGCGGAAACGATTTTGTGTCTCCGAGAAGCAGTGTGTCCGCGAATGGTCTGCGGGCGCCGGAAACTCTCGAGACCCGCTGTTCGCTGACCATTTGAGGGGAGGCGCTCGCAATCTCGTCGACTCCTGGCATTGCAGCGCAATACGCCAGAATTTCGAGTTGGATTCGAACGGTGAAGTATCGCTGCTACAAGCCGGCATCCTCTTCCGGCGAAGGAATAATTTGGCGAGTTTGGGCGCTATGCCACCATGGCCATTGGCATCATGGCAAGTAGTCGGTGGGGATTTGGCGCCTTCAAATGAGCGCAAAATGTGAAAGGGTGGCGCCGGTGCTGGCGCCATCACACCTAGTACGCTACCCAATTCATCCTGGGAGCGATGTCAGGTGAGCACATCAAGCAAGACAGCCCATGTGGTGATGGCAAGGGCCAGCATGAAGCATGCGCGACGAGAAAAAGACATCCAGGCTGGCCTGGACCAACGCGATTGTACCATTGCCATGGCGCGACCTCTCCTACAGACTACCATTCTTTGATGGTTAATGGATAGGCTATCACCCAAACCCGTCATTCGTCAATTGGCTTAGCGGATCTGAGCTGCCGCTCACCTCTGAGCCCTTGCTGTATCGGCTGGCTTATGTCGAGGCGGATGCGGCCGTTCAGGTTGAGCTGTGCATCGGATGTTTTGCATACAGCGTCGCTTTAGTGCCGTCGCGGTACGTCGGCGCTTCGGGTAGGCGAACTTCATCGATTGAGAATTGCAAGATGCCTTCGCGCGGGGCGGATCCGAGTTTGAATCCCTCGCGGCCTAGCCGAGCGAACTATGTCGGTTGTGCGTTTTGCTGCAGTGCACTACGCGACCCTCACCAACAAGGTGATTGAATGTCATGAAGGACAAGCTGGCACGGGGTGCCCTGTGGGTCGTTAGCGCGCGGGTGCTCGTTGGCATAATTGGATTTGCCAGCACGCTGTTGTTGGCGCGCCTTCTAGTGCCTGCCGATTTCGGATTGGTGGCAATAGCGATGACCGTGGTTGCGATCGCTGGCTCCATAACTGAATTGTCTTTGGCATCAGCATTGGTCCAGCATGATAGCCCCGATGCGGCGCACTACGACACGGCCTTTACCTTGAATGCGATGCGTTCGGCGGCGCTGGCCATGCTTCTGGCGGGCTTGAGCATCCCCATCTCCGAAATCTATGGCGATGCCCGGCTGATTGCTATCCTGATCGTGATTGCTGGCGGCGTTTTCGTATCAGGCCTCCAAAACCCAAAGCTGGTTGTCTATACAAGAAATCTTGTCTTTTGGCAGGATTTTGTCCTGAATGTTTCGTCAAAGCTGACTGGCTTCGCTGTCGGATTGGTCATCGCGTGGTTCTATAAGAGTTACTGGGCGCTGGTAATCAGTGCCGTTGCAGTTCAAATTCAGAGCGTTATGGTCTCGTATCTTATGGTGCGATACAGGCCAAGGATCCAGCTTTCTCAATGGCGCGAACTCATCGGATTTTCGGTCTGGGTTTCGTTTGCTCAGGCGGTCAATACACTTAATTGGCGCTCGGACAGTATGGTAATTGGATATGTTCTTGGGAACCAACCGCTCGGTTATTATAGTTTCGGTGACAATCTCGCTTCGATGCCGACCCGCGAGGCTACCGCCCCGGTGGCGCAGACATTATTCCCTGCATTTTCTCGCCTGAGTGATGATCTTGCTAGATTGCGCAGTGCTTACCAGCGGTCGCAGGCGCTTTTGTGTGTGATTGCGTTTCCGATAGGGGTCGGATTTGCGCTGCTGGCGGAGCCTCTGGTGATTTTGACCGTAGGCGTGAAATGGCTGCCCGCAGTGGTCGTGATTCAAGCGCTTTCTGGCGTTTTCGCACTGCAAGCTCTTGCAAGTTCGGCCCAGCCCCTCGCGATGGCGATGGGGCAAACAAAATCTCTTTTTGAGATTAGTGTTATCAATTTTACAGTCAGGATGCCACTGATCGTTACCGGTATATTATATGCAGGCTTGCTTGGGGCAGTATATGCGCGAGTAATGAGTGGCATAATCGGCATTGTCGTGAACATGCTTCTTGTGAGAAAGCTCATAGGTCTATCTCTATTGGATCAAATTTGGGTCAATTGCCGGGCTCTCTGCGCAACAGCTGTAATGGCAATATGTTTCCTGTGCGTGCCGCAGATCGTGGCCCTGAATCGCGAAGCTGGTAATTTCTTTGAGGTTTGTAATCTCGTTGTCATCGGCGTGTCGCTCTATGTTGTCATCCTGTATGGACTATGGATTGTGATGGGCAGGCCGGGTGGCCCGGAAGCCGAGTTCGTTCTGCTGGCGCGTCGAATCCACTCTGCCATAATCGATAGGATCGCTCCCAATAGGAGGCTTTAGGCCCGTGTCACACTCGCCGATGGCCTGAGCTTTGCCGCGTTGGAGGAGCGGGGCAGGTCATGGATGCCGGTACGAAGAGCTTGTCGTCTGAAAGGGTTCGCAGAGTTGCGGGTCGCACTTTCCTAGGTACGACCTGTTCCCACCTCGCCCGGATCACCGTCCCATCCTAGCGGGCCTTGTAGAGGCAATCGGTGTCGGATCATGCTGAATATGCCGATCGGATCGAGCGATGGCGCGTCAAGGCTCCAGATCCGGGTCCTGAGACGGGCCCGGTGCGAATATGGTTGCTTAGGACAGGCTGGCGATCTTTCTTGAAGGGGTTGGCGTTGCTGGTGATATCCGCGTGAAGCTCAGACTGATGTTCCCTTTGCTGCCGCCATGCTCAACGACTTTTCTTGTCAACGAAAGCGTCTAGCGGGGCTCTTTTGCAATGATCTTGCGAGGTGCCTGTATCATCGCACTGTTGCTTTGCGGCGGTCATGCCATCGCAACCGATCATGCCACGGAATGCCTCGCAGCCCATCTTGTCGCGAGCTTTTGCTCCGGGCTGGCGCGTCGAGTCACGACTGATTGCATATCGTCTGTACGTATGTCCGCTGCTTCGCGGCTGTTTTGCTAGCGGGGCACGAGCATCGAGGTAGATCGGGCCTCGGATGCAGTGCTGCAAATGAGGGTGGAGCGTACGTGAAGGGGGGGCGATGGCGTGAGGTCGATATCATCACCATCGCTTGGGCCATTCTAATCCGGGAAGTTGACTTCTGGACCGACGGGGGTAGCCTCTGCTCATCGCATAAGCGAGCCCTCTGGTTTGTCCCAGCTGTAAGGTAAAGGTCAGTCAGGAACTTAGAATAAATATTTGCTATAAAGATTTGAAATTTCGAGAGTCGTATAGTCTCCGTTGCCGTAAATGGGCTCAAAATCAGATAGTTGTCTGTCGCTCTAATGTAGTACGTTAGCGGAGGCGTTTATGTCGCTTATTGGTAAAGCTAGGGCACATTTTGAAAACTTTGGTTTGTGGCCGCAAACGCGGCGGGTGATGAAAGACCGATTGACATATTTGTCTGTCGCGAAGCTCAAGAGAATCCAGGCGGCCATCACCGAGACGGCGCATGTTCCAGGCGATATAGTCGAATTTGGTGTTGCCTTGGGCGGGTCGGGAATCATTCTCGCGCATGCAGCTAGAGGTTCAGAAAAGAAGTTTCATGGATTCGATGTGTTCGGGATGATACCCGAGCCAACATCCGATAAGGACGATCTTAAATCCAAGCAACGCTACGATGTCATCAAGTCCGGTCAGTCAGAAGGCATCGATGGTGAGGAATATTACGGATATCGATCGGACTTAATTTCCGATGTAAGAAAATCCTTCTATCGTCACGGTGCTTCAGTAAATGACAGAGATATAATACTGCATAAAGGGCTTTTTGAAGAAACCTGGGGCGTAGCCAGTGTTGAGTGCGTATCGCTGGTTCATATCGATTGTGACTGGTATGACCCGGTAAAATTCTGTTTGGAAAAGAGCGCAGGCGTTGTAAGCGTTGGCGGCAATATCATCATTGATGACTATAATGATTACGGGGGCTGTAGGATAGCCGTTGATGAGTTCGTTGAGGTATATCGAAACTTCAGCTTGGAGATGGGGCCAAACCCAATTTTGCGGCGAACTGCCTAGAGATCATGAGTTATGAATATTCCGTATTTTCTGGGATAAATAGCATGTATCAGAATGCAATTGGTATTGGGCTTTGGCGGCAACAGGAGGCGGAACGTGAAGCCCATTCGTAAGGCTGTGTTTCCGGTTGCCGGTCTCGGCACCCGCTTTCTTCCCGCGACCAAGGCCATCCCCAAGGAGATGCTGCCGATCGTCGACCGCCCGCTGATCCAGTATGCGGTGGACGAGGCGCGCGAGGCCGGGATCGAGCAGATGATCTTCGT
>NZ_VDES01000012.1 GCF_013607875.1 Blastomonas ursincola | reverse complement strand
GGTACCTCGAGCACGCTGATCAGATTGCCGCCCAGCCGGTTATAGGCCTCGACCATCTGCTTCATGCAGCCGGGCGATCCGACCATGAATTCGTCGGGCAGGAAGATCGCGAACGGTTCGTCACCGACGATATCGCGCGCGCACCAGATCGCATGGCCCAGGCCCAGCGGCTCCTGCTGGCGCACATAGGCGCAATTGCCGGGGCCCAGCCTGGTGGGCTCGAGCACCGCGAGCGACTTGCCGCGCTCGCTCATCGTTTTTTCCAGCTCGAACGCGATATCGAAATGGTCCTCGATCGCGCTCTTCCCGCGGCCGGTGACGAAGATCATCTGCTCGATCCCGGCCTCGCGCGCCTCGTCCACCGCATACTGGATCAGCGGGCGGTCGACGATCGGCAGCATCTCCTTGGGGATGGCCTTGGTCGCGGGAAGAAAGCG
>NZ_VDES01000011.1 GCF_013607875.1 Blastomonas ursincola | reverse complement strand
ATTGGTCGCGGTGGCGCCGGATCCGGTGATCGCATAGGTTCCGGCATTGCTCGCGATCGTCGCGACCGAACCATAGGTGAGGCCTGAGACGACGCTGGCGGTATCGCCATTGCGGAAGCCGGTGATGCTGCCGGTAAAGGCGGGGTTGGCGAGCCCGTATTCACGCGTCGCGTTGTCCGCCGTAACCGTCAGCAGCGCCTTGGTGATCGTCAGCGTGCCGGGGACGTAGGCGAAGTCATAATTGGTCGCGCTGCCACCCGACGCTGTGATCGCATAACTGCCAACGGCCGATCCGGTGTTGGCCGCGGTACCATAAGCCAGGCCCGAAACCACGCTGGCGGTATCGCCCGCACGCAGGCCGCTGATCGTGCCGGTGAACGCCGGATTGGCGAGGCCGTACTCCCGCGTTGCATTGTCGGCGGTCACCGTAAGCAACGCCCTGGTGATC
>NZ_VDES01000001.1:1098072-1306894 GCF_013607875.1 Blastomonas ursincola | reverse complement strand
ACGATCGCGAGCAATGCCGGAACCTATGCGATCACCGGATCCGGCGCCACCGCGACCAATTACGATTTCAGCTATGTTCCGGGCACGCTGACGATCACCAAGGCGCTCCTGACGGTCACCGCGGACAATGCCACGCGCGAATACGGGCTCGCCAACCCCTCCTTTACCGGCAGCATCACCGGCTTCCGCAATGGCGATAATGCCAGCGTGATCACCGGTCTGGTCTTTGGATCGGTCGCCACGATCGCGAGCAACGTCGGCAGCTATGCCATCACCGGTTCCGGCGCATCTGCCACCAATTACGACTTTGCCTATGTGCCCGGCACGCTGACGATCACCAGGGCGCTGCTGACGGTTACCGCCGACAATGCCACGCGTGAATATGGCCTGGCCAACCCGGCATTCACGGGCACGGTCACCGGCTTGCGCAATGGCGATACCGCCAGCGTGATCACCGGTCTGGTCTATGGCAGCAGCGCGACCAGCGGCGCGTCGGTCGGCAGCTATGCGATTACCGGTTCCGGCGCATCTGCCACCAATTACGACTTTGCCTATGTGCCCGGCACGCTGACGATCACCCGGGCGCTGCTGACGGTCACTGCCGACAATGCCACGCGCGAATATGGCCTGGCCAACCCGGTCCTTACCGGTTCGATCTCGGGCTTGCGCAATGGCGATACCGCCAGCGTCGTCAGCGGCCTCGTCTATGGCACCAGCGCGGGCACCGGTTCGAATGTCGGCACCTATGCCATCACCGCATCGGGCGCCAGCGCTGCGAATTATGACTTTGCCTATGTCCCTGGAACGCTGACGATCACCCGGGCGCTGCTCACCGTGACCGCCGATGGCAAGGTGCGCGAATATGGCCTTGCCAACCCGGCGCTGACCAGCACGATCAGCGGCCTGCGCAACGGCGATACGGCCAGCGTCGTCAGCGGGCTGGTGCTCGCTACGCCCGCGACCCAGGCCTCGGGCGTCGGCAGCTACGCGATCACGGCTTCGGGTGGCAGCGCGCTCAACTATGACTTTGCCTATGTTCCCGGCACGCTCGTCATTAATCCGGCCACGCTCACCGTTGCCATTGACGACAAGACGCGGACCTATGGCGCGCCCAATCCGGCGCTGACGGCGAGCATCACCGGCTTCCGCAATGGCGATACCGAACAGGGCGTCACCGGGCTCAGATTGACGACCGGAGCCAATGCGCGCAGCAATGTCGGCAGCTATGTGATCACCGGATCGGGTGCGACTGCGGCCAATTACCGGTTCGATTACGTGCCCGGCGCACTGACCATCACCAAGGCGTTGCTGCAGGTGCGGGTCAACGATGCGCGCCGCGAATATGGCCTTGCGAACCCGACCTTCACCGCCAGCATCAGCGGCTTCCGCAACGGCGAGAATGCCAGCGTGGTCACCGGGCTGACCTTTGGCACGACTGCGACCATCGGGTCGGATGTCGGCCTCTATGCGATCACCGCTTCGGGCGGATCGGCCCTCAACTATGATTTCAGCTATATCCCCGGCCGCCTGACCATCACCCAGGCCCAGTTGCTGATCACCGCCGACAACAAGACCATGATGCAGGGCGGCAGCGAACCGACGCTGACGGTCAGCTATTCGGGGCTGCGCAACGGCGATAGCGCATCGGTGGTAACCGGGCTGGTGCTGCGCGCATCGGGCGGCGCCAATGCAGCACCGGGCCAGTATATCATCAACGCCTCGCGCGGCACCGCGCGCAATTACCAGATCACCTATCGCCCCGGCGTGATGACGGTGCTTCCCGCCGTCACGCCTCCTGCGCAGGATCCGCCGGGCACCGGCGGCCCGCCGACCCCACCTGCCGGAACCACTCCGCCGGTGATTATCACCGTTCCACCCGTGACACTGCCGATTGCCGGTGGAAACGGCACCCCGCCGAGCAGCAGCACCCCGCCGGGCGGTGCAGCAGCACCGCCCTCTCCGGCCGATCCGACGCCCAGCGTTGCCGTGCCGCCGATCATCGCCATGCCGCCGCAGGGCAGCGTGAATCTGCCAGTCTCGCCCGACAGCACCACGCCCTTGCAGCTGCTGCAGGGCCTTGCCGCGCCGCTGCCCGTGCTGCTTTCGCCCGAACTGCGTCCCGCAGAAGATGGCGATCGCAACGGTGTGCCTCTGGGCGATGGACAGCCCGGCGGCTGCGAGTATATCAGCCTGTGCAACGGCACGGAGCCCCCCTTGTGGACATGGCAGCCGGCCCAGTGAAGAAAGTATGATTGCGATGAATCTGGTGTTCCGTTCGGCCGCGCTCGCGCTGGCCGCAGCTCTGGTCTCCGCCCCGCTCGCCGCGCAGACCGCCAAGCCTGCGACCCCGGCTGCACCCGCTGCCACCGCCCCCGCTGCACCCCAGGCGATCACGCCGAAGATGGGGACCAATGGCGCCAAGCCCTGGACCGCAGGCTGCAAGGGCACCGGCGAACAGGAAATCTGCGACGCCGTCCAGTCGCTGATCGACGAGGGCAACAACAAGGAAGTGATCCGCGTCGCGATCGCCCGCCAGAAGACCACGGGCAAGACCGGGCTGCTGGTCAAGGTGCCGCTGGGCGTGCGGCTCGATACCGGCGCGCTGATCCAGGTCGATGGCGACCAGACCAAGGCGATCGACAAGATCGTGTTCAGCCGCTGCCTGCCCGAGGGCTGTATCGGTGAAAAGCCGCTGGGCCCGACCGATATCGCTAATTTCAAGAAGGCCAAGAAGCTCGAGCTCGTCTTTCTCGACCTCGAGGGCAAGCCGATCGTGATCAACGTGGTGCCGACCGGTCTCGACGCCGCCCTGACCGGTTTCTGATCCGAGGCTCCGTCCGATGACCATCCGGCCGTTTCATCTCGCTTTCCCGGTCGATGACCTCGCGGCTGCGCGGCATTTCTATCGCGAGGTGCTGGGCTGCGGCGAGGGGCGGTCGTCGGATCACTGGATCGATTTCGACCTGTTCGGTCATCAGATCGTCGCGCATCTCGATCCCGATGCCGGTACGCGGCGCGCGCACCACAATCCGGTCGACGGGCATGACGTGCCGGTGCCACATTTCGGCGTGGTGTTGACGATGGACGATTTTCACGCGCTGGCCGACCGGCTCAAGGCGGCGGGGACGCGCTTCGTGATCGAGCCGCATATCCGCTTTGCGGGGCAGGTGGGCGAGCAGGCGACGATGTTCTTCCACGATCCGGCGGGCAATGCGCTCGAGTTCAAGGCGTTCGCCGACGACGCGATGCTGTTCGCGAGCTGATTTCGCCCGCAGTTGATTCGTCACCCCCGCGAAGGCGGGGGTCCCGCTTTCATTTCAGCGTTTCGCGCTGCAGCGGAATTCCCGCTTTCGCGGAAATGACGAGCAAGGTTGCGTGGGGAGGCCCTATCGGACAGCCAGATCGACCGGCAGGGTCGGCTCGCTGATCACGCGCTCCATCGCCGCCCAGCGCGCTTTCGCATCAGGTCCGGCGGCCTCGACATGGGCCTGCACCATGTCCTGGCCGAGGCCATAGTTGATCACATAGCTGCGATAGGCATCGGTAAAGCCGACCGACTGTTTCGCCCGCGCTTCGCTCATCAGCTGGTATTTCTGCGTCAGCACGATCGCCTGATTGCGGTCGATCTGCCCGTCGAGGTACATTTGCGCGATGGTGAAGCGGGCGCCACGCAGCCCCGAAAGCGCCTTTTGCAGCTGTGCCAGCCGCGCGGCATCGGCGGTGGAAAGGCCTGCGAGCGGGTAGAGTTCGCGCGTCTCGAACGCCAGCTTCTCGTCGCCCGGAAAGGCGAGATCGATGCCGAAATTGGCCGAACCTTCGGCGATCAGGCTTTGCGGGCTGTAGAGCGGATAGACGCTGAATTCGACCCAGCCGCGCCCGCGCGTCAGCTTCTGTTCGAGCAGGTAGTTGAGCGCATGATGGCCGGGATATCCCTCGTGACAGCCCAGATCGACCGCGCGGGTGATGCGGATCGGCAGGTCGGTGTTGATCTGGATCAGACTGGCGAGATTGCCCTGGTAATAGTTATACCCGCTCCACGGCTTGCCGGTGACGAATTCCATGCGGAAGCTCTCGCCCTTGGGCAGCGGGATGTGGGCGGCGGTGCGCGCACGGCATTCGGCGATGGCGCGGTCGAACACCGGTTTCAGCCGGTCGGCGGGAATGATGAAGCGTTCCTGAAAGGCATCGACGCGCTCGGCGAGCGTACCGGGGCCGGGCAGCAGCGCCTCGATCTCGGCAAGTACCGGATCATAGCTCGCAAGCGGCTGGATGTCCGGCGTCGCACCGAACAGGCCGAGCGATTCCTGCCGGAACGACAGCTTCTCGCCGCGCAGCATCTTCAGCCGCGTGCGTGCGGCGTTGAGCTGCGCGTGGAGGAACTTCGCCCGGCGCTTGACCATGATCTCGCGGCCCGAAACATCGACGGCCATCAGGCTGGCGTCGAGCGCATCGACCGCCTGGGCGAGCGCGGCAAGATCGCGCGGGTTCGCCTCGGCCTGCGTCTTCCACTCGGCCGGGCCGTAATAGGCATCGATATAGCCATCCTCGTGCGTGCCGATCTCGAGCGACAGCAGCACATATTGGCGTGCGATGTCGTTGAGCGGATCGGCGGGCTTGCTCGCCTGGGGCGCGGGCTTGGCGCCACAGGCGGCGCAGGCCAGCACCAGCGCCAGCAGGCCGAAACGGGTGATCATCCTCATGTGCGGACCACTTCCTCTTCCTCGTCGTCCTCGAGGCTCTCGACATCGCCATCGACCCGGACTTCCTCTTCCTGCTCCAGTTCCTCCTCGTAATGCTGCGGATGAAGCGGGCAGACGCGCAAGATCGTATAGCCGAGCAGCGCGGAAGCGACAGAGCCCATGATCACGCCGATCTTCGCTTCGTCGATGAGCAGCGCATTGCCCGGGAACGCTAGCGCACCGATGAACAGGCTCATGGTAAAGCCGATTCCGCACAGGGCGGCGACGGCATAGACCTGCAGCCAGGTGGCGCCGCGCAACCGGCTGGCAATGCCGAGCTTCACTGCCAGCCAGACGCTGCCGAAAATGCCGATCTGCTTGCCCAGGAACAGGCCCGAGGCAATGCCGAGCGGCACCGGCGCGAACGCTTCACCAAGGCCGACGCCCTCCAGCGACACGCCGGCATTGGCAAAGCCGAACAGCGGGATGATGAAAAAGCTGCTCCATGGCGAGATCGCGTGCTCCAGCCGGTGCAGCGGGCTGTCGTGCGCGTCCGGGGCTCCCGGCGTCTTGATGATCGGGATCATGAACGCGGCGAGCACGCCCGCGATCGTCGCATGAACGCCCGATTGCAGGATCGCGTACCACAGCACGACGGTCAGCAGCAGATAGGGGATGAGGTTCATCACCCGGAAGCGGTTGAGCGCATACATCGCTGCCATCACGGCCGCCGCTGCGCCCAGCCAGACCGGGGCCAGGCCTTCGGTATAGAACAGCGCGATGATCGCCACCGCGCCCATGTCGTCGACGATCGCAACGGTGACCAGGAACAGCTTGAGCGACGTCGGCGCGCGCTTGCCGAGCAGCGCGAGCACGCCCATCGCAAAGGCGATGTCGGTGGCGGCGGGGATGGCCCAGCCATTGACGACCGCAGGATCGCCGCCGGTTTCGACGAGATAGATGATCGCGGGCATCGCCATGCCGGCAATCGCCGCGATCACTGGCAGGCGGCGCTTGTCCCAGGTCGAAAGCCGCCCGTCGACCAGCTCGCGTTTGATCTCGAGCCCGACATAGAGGAAGAAGATGACCATCAGGCCGTCATTGATCCACAGATGCGGGGTCATCGGGCCCAGCTTCTTGGTCAGCACCGGGCCTTGGATATCGTGCAGCACATGATGGTACAGATCATAGAGCGGGCTGTTGGCGATGATCATCGCGATCGCCGCCGACAAGATCAGGATGATGCCGCCCGCTGCCTCGCTGCTGAGGAACTTGCGCAGCGCCGATGTCTCGCTGCCGCCCGGTATCCCCTGTGCGCCCATGTCTGCTCCCATATGTTGTTGCCCTAATGCGCTTGACCGCGCCTGCCCTTGAAGGGCATTCCCCCGGCCGGGGGGCAGTCCGCTTGAGCCAGTACCAACGCACCGGGGCCATGATGGCTGCCGTTGCATGGCGCGACGATGTTCGGGCATCTATCTGCAAAGACCGGTGGGGTCCACCCCTGGCCGGGTAACCCAAGGGTAACGTGCCATGTCCCAATCCGCTCCCGCCGCTCGAGGGCTAGCGCCCACTTCTGGTGGAGGATCGCGCCTGGGTCGCTTTGCCGCGCGGCTGACCGGGCCGCTGGGCAGCTGGTGGCGGGGCAGCGTGATCCCCGGCATCGAGCATCGCGCGGTGATCGCCAAGGTCGATGACGAGGCCAGCCTGACCCCGCGCTATGCCTTCATGATCCTGATGTCGGCGGGGATTGCGGTGCTCGGGCTTCTCCTGTCTTCCCCGGCGGTGGTGATCGGCGCGATGCTGATCTCGCCGCTGATGGGGCCGATCATCGGATTGGGCTTCGGCATCGCGACCATCGATGGCAACGAGATCCGCCGTACCGCGATGACGCTGGCGGCAGGGATCGTGATGGCCGTGCTGTTCACCGCGCTGGTGGTCTTCTTCTCGCCGATCAAGGACGTCACCTCCGAGATCGCCGCACGCACCCGGCCCAATCTGTTCGACCTGATGGTCGCGCTGTTCTCGGCGCTTGCGGGGGCCTATGCGATGATCCGGGGGCGCGAGGGCACGATCGTCGGCGTGGCGATCGCGACTGCGCTGATGCCGCCGCTGGCGACGGTGGGCTTCGGCCTGGCCACGCTCAACGCCACGGTTTTCTTCGGCGCGCTGCTGCTGTTCGTCACCAACCTGATGACCATTGCCATCGCGGCTGCGGTGATGGCGCGGCTCTATGGCTTCGGTCCCAAGCTGACCAGCCGGCAGAGCGGGATGCAGGCGGGCGTGATCATCGTGGTGTTTCTGGCACTGGCCATCCCGCTCGGCTATTCGCTCAGCCAGATCGCGTGGGAGGCGCGCGCGCAGCGCCAGGCACGTGAGGTGCTGGCCGAACAGTTTCCGCGCCAGGCGAAGATCGACCAGCTCGACATCGATTTCGCGGGCGACCCTCTGACGATCCTTGCAACCGTGCTCACGCCCCAGTTCCGCAGCCGCGCGGGTGCGCTGGGAGAGGCCCGGCTGGCCAAGGCGCTGGGCCGCCCGGTCAAGCTCAGCCTCGACCAGTTCCGCGTCGGCACGGCGGCAGGCGATGCGGAAGCCGCGCAGCTGGCATCGGCATCGGCCAGCGCCGCCTCGCTCAAGGAACGCGAGAACGCGGCGCTGGTCGGGCGCGAGCTGGCGCTGCTGGCGGGCGTCCCCGCCGAAGCGGTGCTGGTCGATCGCGACAAGCGACTGGCGCAGGTGCGCGCGAACCCGCTGCCTGGCGCGACGCTCGCCACCTATCGTGCGCTGGAACAGCGGCTTTCGGCTGCCGAACCGCAATGGACGCTGCAGCTTATCCCTCCGCCGCTGCCGCTTCCCGACATTTCGCTCGATGGCGAAGAGCTGGGCGACGAGGGTGAGGCCAATCTTGCACTGGCAATCTGGGCCGCGCGCAGGACAGGCCTGGCGCTCACCGTATCGGGGCGTGCAAATCAATCGCAAATTGTTTTGACGAAACTTTCCGAAGCGGGCATTTCTGCAACAAGCAACGACTCATCGATCTCCAGCGCAGATGTCCGCCTTGCCTGGGCGTTCCAGACCGGAGCTCCGTGATGACTGCCGGGGGGCAAGCAATTGGGCGCACAGGATGCAGCCAGTGTTGAAGGCATTGCCAATGCGCTGCTGACAGCATTGTTTTCTGCCGCCGATCTTTTCGCCAACGAGCTGCTGTTATTCGCCGGTATCTGGTTCCTGATTGGGGCGGTCGACGACCTCGCGCTCGATTTTGTCTGGTTGATCAATCTGTTGCGCGGCAGAGGCCAGGCGCGCGAGCGCGATCATGCCGATGGCGGGCAGCCCTGGCGCTATGCCGTGTTCGTTCCCGCCTGGGATGAGGCCGAGGTGATCGGCGACATGGTGGCGCACTGCCTGGCGCGCTGGCCGGACGACGATTACCGGCTCTATGTCGGCGTCTATGCCAACGACCCTGCGACCGCCGATGCGGCGCGGCGTGGTGCAGCGGGCGATACGCGTCTGCGGCTCGTGACAATGTCCACGACGGGCCCAAGCTCGAAGGCCGATTGCCTCAACCGGATATGGCAGGCAATGACCGAAGACGAGACGGGGCAGGGCTGGCGCTTCGATGCGATCGCGCTGCACGATGCCGAGGATGTTGTGCATGCCGCCGAGTTTCAGGTCTATCGCCGCTGGCTGAGCGATCATGATTTCGTCCAGATCCCGGTGCGCCCGTTGATCGATCGCGCGTCCCGCCTGGTTGGCGGGCATTATGCCGATGAATTCGCCGAGGCCCATCTGCGCAAGATGCCGGTGCGCGCGCGCATGGGGGTCGCCATGCCCTGTGCCGGGGTCGGGTGCGCCTTCCGGCGAGCGACATTGCAGCGGCTGGCCGGGGCTTCTGGCGGCAACGCACCCTTTGCCACCGACAGCCTGACCGAGGATTACGAGCTCGGCATCCGGATCCACGAACAGGGCGGTCGCGGCGCCTTCGTTCGGGAACGCGATGGGGCGGGCGAGCTGGTGGCGACGCGCGCCTATTTTCCGGGCGATCTGCGCGCAGCCGTGCGCCAGAAGACGCGCTGGATGATCGGCATCGCGCTTTCCGGCTGGGACCGGACCGGATGGGGCGGATCGATCGCCGAAATCTGGATGCGCGCCCGCGACCGCCGGTCGGCACTGGCGGCACTGGTGATTGTCGCGGGGTATCTTGGCCTGTTGCTGTGGCTGGTCGTCGCGATTGCGGAAACGCTGGGCCTTTACCAGCCAGCCCCGCCCGATCCCGCTTCACGCGTCCTGCTGGTGGCGACCGGTTCCACGTTGGTCTGGCGGCTGATCGTGCGCGCCGCCTGTACCGGATGGAACCATGGCGCACGCGAAGCCCTGTGGTCGCTGCCCCGGGCGCTGGTCAGCAATGTCATCGCGGTCATGGCGGCGCGGCGGGCGCTGCAGGCCTATATTGCCAGCCTCAACGGAGCGCCGCTGGCCTGGGACAAGACCCGGCACCGGATCCCGGCGGCGATCGGAGCGCAACGGGGCGAACCCGCAGCGGCGCGCCCTGCCATGATCGGCGAGGGTCGTGGCTGATCTGGGCCAGGCTGCCGGGTCGGGGATCGCTCACCGCCGACGCGGCCAGCCGCTGGTTTTCCTGCTGACCGTGCTGTGTGCCTGGTCCGCAGCCCGGGTGATCCATCACTGGCCCGTGATCGATCCGACACCAAGCGCATCGGTGCCCGTGCCTATGACGTCGCAAGCCCAGGCCGACGCCGCGCCGCGATTGCGTGTCAGCGCTCACCGGCGCGCCCTGTCTGCCGGCGATGCGCCGCGCGCACTGCGTCTCGCGCAAGGGGCCGGTCGCGCCAAGCCGCGAGGCGGCAGTGCCGGATCGGTGGTCGAACCGCCAGGATGGCAAGTGCAACCGCAAGATGCCGAGCTCTCGTTGCTACCGCTGCTGCCAGCGCCGCCGCGTGCGGCGGACCAGGTACCGCTGCCGCCAGCGCCGGGGGCGTGGCTGCCGCCCGTGCCGAGCGGGGCAGACGGTTCCCGCGCTCATGCCGGGCGCTGGTCGGTCTATGGCTGGTCGCTCGTCCGGCAGGGCACCTCGGGCAGCATATTGGCGCCGGGCGGGCAATATGGCGGCAGCCAGGCCGGGCTGGTGGTGCGCTGGGCGATGGGCAGCGCGGCATACCGTCCCGCGCTCTATGCCCGGGCGACGGGGGCACTCGCAACGCGCGACGAGCGTACGCTGGCGCTCGGCCTGTCGGTTCGACCTGTGCCGCGGCTGCCATTCGATCTCGCGGTCGAGCGCCGTCTCGCGCTCGTTGAAGGACAGCGCGACCGCTGGGCGCTTCTGGCGGTCGCCGGGGGAGACAGGGCGGTCGGGCGCAGCGGAGCGCAACTGTCGGTCCATGGTCAGGCCGGGTTAGTGGGGTTGGCGCAATCCCAGGCATTTTTCGACCTGCAGGCGAGCCTGACCCAGCCCGTCCTCAAGCGCGGTGGCACGACACTCGCATTGGGTGGGGGGCTTTGGGCGGGAGGGCAGCAGGAGCCTGACGGGCAGGGGGGCAAGCCCTGGCTGCACCGCGTCGATCTGGGGCCGCGTGCCATGCTGACCGTGCCGGTCGAGCGCGGTGCGCTGACCTTCGCGCTAGACTGGCGGCAGCGCATGGATGGCCAGGCGCGCCCGTCATCGGGTGTGGCGCTGACCTTATCCGCGGGTTTTTAAGCCGGACCCTGCCCATTCGGTCGCTTGCCCCTTCTGCTGATGCGCCAAAGCGGCTAGCACTTTCCAACCCATGGATGTCTATCTTCCCATCGCGAATCTTTCGGTCAACGCGCTCGTCATCATCGGGCTTGGCGGGCTTGTGGGCATTTTGTCGGGGATGTTCGGCGTGGGCGGAGGCTTTCTCACCACGCCGCTGCTGATCTTCTACGGCATTCCCCCGACGGTCGCGGCGGCTTCCGCTTCCACCCAGGTCACCGGCTCCAGCGTGTCGGGCGTCATCGCGCACAGCCGGCGCAATGGGGTCGATTACCAGATGGGCGGCGTGCTGGTGGTCGGCGGCATATTCGGCACGCTGGCGGGGGCTGGGGTGTTCCGGGTGCTTCAGCAGCTCGGTCAGATCGATACCGTCATCAACATCGTCTATGTGCTGCTGCTCGGCTCGATCGGCGGGCTGATGGCGCGCGAAAGCCTGGCCAGCGTGCGGGCGATGCGGCGCGGCGAGACGCTGCCGCCCAAGAAGCGGCGCCATCATCCGCTGGTCGCCAATCTGCCGTTGCGCTGGCGCTTCTATCGCTCGGGCCTGTACATCTCGCCGCTTGCGCCACTGATCCTGGGCTTTGTCACCGGCATGCTGACCATCCTGCTGGGTGTCGGCGGCGGCTTCGTGATGGTGCCCGCGATGCTCTATCTGCTCGGCATGGGCGCACAGGTCGTGGTCGGCACCTCGCTGTTCCAGATCCTGTTCGTGACGCTTGCCTCGACCATGGTGCACAGCCTCACCACCAAGGCGGTCGACATCGTGCTGGCGGTGCTGCTGCTGATCGGCAGCGTCACCGGCGCGCAGATCGGCGCGCGCTTCGCGCAGAAACTGCCGCCCGAATATCTGCGGCTGCTGCTGGCGACGCTGGTGCTGCTGGTCGCGGCACGGCTCGCGATCGGCCTCGGTTTTCGCCCGGCGGAAATCTACACGGTCGAGCTGCTCAAATGAGGCTGGCGCGGCTGATCGCCGCGTTTTTCGCGGCCTTGCTGCTCGGCGGGGCGAGCGAGCCGGTGCTGGTGCCCGAAGTCTCGCAGCGCGACATCCAGATCCAGTACGGCTTTACCGGCGCGGAATTGCTGCTGTTCGGCGCGATCGTCTATCCCGGCGGCACCCCGCCTGCGCGCGACAGCGATATCGTCGTGATCCTCAAAGGTCCGCCGCAGTCGATCATCCTGCGCGAAAAGCAGCAGATTGCCGGCATATGGCTCAACGCTGCGAGCACCGAATTCCGTTCGGCGCCCGCCTATTATGCCGTCGCCTCCTCGCGCCCGATCGACAAGATCGTCGACAAGCGGACGGCCGCCATCTACGAATTCGGCCTCGACAATCTGCAGCTTTCGCCCGCCGGAACCATCGATCCAGCCGAACAGCGGCGGTTCCTCTCGGGGCTGGTCGATCTCAACCGGCGCGAGGGTCTCTACAAGCAGCAGGAAGGCAGCGTCGAAATCCTCGAAGGCGTGCTGTATCAGGCGCGGCTCTCGATCCCGGCCAGCGTGCCCACCGGCACCTATACGGCGGAAACCTTTCTCGTGCGCGATGGCCAGGTGCTCGCTGCGGCGGTGCGCGAGATCGAGGTGCGCAAGTTCGGTTTCGAACTGTTCGTCGCGACGGTCGCCGAATATCAGCCCTTTGCCTATGGCGTCTGCGCCGTGTTGATTTCGTTGCTACTGGGCTGGATTGGCGGCGTGATCTTCCGCAAGATTTGACGGCGCCGACAATGACTTCGGCATAGAGGGAAAATTTACCCTATGCGCCTATGCCTTGCTGCGAATACGCAAAGCAAAAGGCACAGACAGCCCGATGGTCGATCTCAACCCGCGCAGCTTCCAGGGGCGCATGCCCGCCAGTTCTGCCGAGCGTCCGGACATTCCCCTGGTGATCCAGCGCCCGGTCGAACATCTGCGCATCGGCGAGGTCGTGGAAATTGCCGGATCGAGCTCGCAGGTGCTGCTCGACGCCGCCCGTCTGCAGGTGCTGGTCGATCACAACGATCCCAGCGTATCGATGGCGGGGCAGGTCGGGAGCCAGGTCAAAATCCGCATGGGCAATCGCTGGCTGGTCGCCAATGTCCGCACCCAGCGCATGCACCAGCGCGAAGCCGGGCTGATCGTCTGCCAGATCGACTTTCTCGGTGAGGGCGAGGAGGAAAAGCTCACCGGGCGCATCTTCAACTTCCGCCGCGGGGTGACGCGCTATCCGGTTCCCGGTACGCCGCTCTATGCGATGACCAGCGCAGACCTCAAACAGGTCTATGCCGCCGATGCCCGGCCGCATATCGAGATCGGGACCGTCTATCCGACCAGCGACACGCGCGGCGCGCTCTATGTCGATGCGCTGCTGGGCAAGCATTTCGCGCTGCTGGGATCGACCGGTACCGGCAAATCGACCGCCGCCGCGCTGATCCTGCACCGTATCTGCGACATGATGCCCGATGGCCATATCGTGATGATCGACCCGCATGGCGAATATTCGAGCGCATTCGCGCAGAATGGCGAACTGTTCGATGTCGGCAATCTCGCGATGCCCTATTGGCTGATGAACTTCGAGGAGCATTGCGAGGTCTTCCTTACCTCGCACGGCGCCGACCGGCAGACCGATGCTGAAATTCTCGCCAAGTGCCTGCTGGCGGCGCGGATGAAGAGCAAGCAGGCGCTCGGCAATGCCCGCGTGACCGTGGATACGCCGATCCCGTACATGCTGTCCGACCTGGTGGCGAACATCCAGAACGAGATGGGCAAGCTCGACAAGGCGACGTCAAGTGCGCCGTTCCTGCGGATCAAGGGCAAGATCGAGGAGGTCAAGTCCGACCCGCGCTACAGCTTCATGTTCTCCGGCATGCTGGTCGGCGACACCATGCTCGATTTCATCACCAAGATTTTCCGGCTGCCCGCCAACGGCAA
Organism: Blastomonas ursincola; assembly: GCF_013607875.1. Lineage (GTDB taxonomy): Bacteria > Pseudomonadota > Alphaproteobacteria > Sphingomonadales > Sphingomonadaceae > Blastomonas > Blastomonas ursincola. Next base: position 1,293,559 of record NZ_VDES01000001.1, on the reverse strand, counting down.
GCCGATTTCGGTCATCGACGTGTCGAGCGTGCCGTCAGACATCACCGCAACCGTGGTGGCAGTGCTCAGCCGGATGATCTTCGACTTCGCCATCTGGAGCCGCAAGGAGCGGACCAAGCCGGTGCTGCTGGTGTGCGAAGAGGCGCATCGCTACATCCCTTCCGACCGGGTCAACGAGCACAGCGCGGTGCGCGACGTGCTGAGCCGGATCGCCAAGGAAGGCCGCAAGTACGGCGTCTCGCTGGGGCTGATCACCCAGCGCCCCTCGGACCTTTCGGAAGGCGTGCTGTCGCAATGCGGCACGATCATCGCCATGCGCCTTAACAATGATCGCGACCAGGCGCATGTGCGGTCGGCCATGCCCGAAGGTGCGCGCGGATTCCTCGATTCGATTCCGGCGCTGCGCAATCGCGAATGCATCATCTGCGGCGAGGGTGTCGCGATCCCGATCCGCGTGGCGTTCGATGATCTTGCCGAGGCGCGCCGTCCGGCCTCGGACGACCCGGCATTCAGCGCGCTGTGGAAGGAACAGGGCGGCGAGAGCGAGATGGTCGCGCGCGTCATTGCCCGCTGGCGCAACAAGGACAATCTGAACGGCGGTCGCTGAGCGGCCGTCGTTTCGCCGCGCGGATCAGGTGCCGCGGGTGTCGCCGTAGAGGTGGATGTGCAGCCGGTCGGTGAAACGCCAGCCGCGATCAAGGCATAACGGTGCCAGCCAGGCGGTCCGTGAACGCAAGGTGGCGCTGTCGGTACCTTCGGGCATCAGGATGATGCGTTCTGCGGGAATCGCAAATCGCTCTGACAGCGCTGCGACCTCAACGGCATCGGCAGGATCGGCGATCACGAACTTGAACCAGGCGCGGTGGTCGCTGGCATAAGCGGCGAGCACATCCTCCTTGCGCCGGGTGCTTTCGGAATTGCCCGAATGACCAAGCTTGGGCGACAGGTTGAGCTGGTGGACATGCGGCGCAAAGTCAGCGGTCAGCGCCACGGTGCCGTTGCTCTCGATCTCGATATGATAGGCCGGCCCCAGCAGATCGCAGAGCGCCGCCAATGCGGGCTGCTGGAGCAGCGGCTCGCCGCCGGTGAAGACGATATGCGGGCATTCATATTGCCGGACCGCAGCGGCAACCTCGGCAATGTCCAGCGTTACGCTGTTGGCGCGCCGATCGTACTGGCGGTCGCCGCGATGCGGCCCGGCATGGCCTTCGAAAAACCAGGTATAGGGCGTGTCGCACCAGTGGCAGGCGAGGTTGCAGCCGGAAAGGCGGACGAACACCGACGGCCTGCCCAAGGATATCCCTTCGCCCTGCAGCGAATGAAAGATCTCGGGCTCTCCCGGACGGACGGTGGCGAGACGCAATCGGGTCATGCGCGGGCGCCCTTAGCCCAATTTGCGGCCGAAAGCCAAAAAGATGTGGCCGCACCCGTGAGCAACGGATGCGGCCACAGCCCCCCGGAAAATCAGACGGTCGTCAGAAGGCGGCGGTCACCCCGAACACGATGGTGCCGTCTGCGATCTGGCCGCCGCCGTTGCGGAACTTCTGGAAGTTCGGCAACAGATAGGCCGATTCCGCGCGGGTGATGTCCGTATCGACATAGGACACGCTGAGCGTCAGCGGCCCATAGACGTTCACTGCCGCGCCGATCGAATAATCCCAGTATTCGCCGGTGGGCGTCACGCTGGTACCGTTGGGGCCGAGACCGGGATTGCCCTCCGAATAGCCGATATGCGCGTTGATCGTCACGGGCGTGTCGGGGATGGCGACGCTGGCATCGCCAGCCAGGTACAGATTGTCCTGCTTCTGGCCGCGGCTGAATGGCGTGTTCGAGAAGTTGCCGAGCGCTTCCTGCTTGGGCGCGTAATAGACCGCTGCGGTCAGCGAAACCGGCCCGGCGGTGCCCTTCAGCTTGGCATAGCCTTCGAAAAAGTCGGTGTTGTCGAAGCCATCGGGATACATGTACCAGGTCACGCCGACATCGATGCCGGCCGAGCCGACGGTGGTGGCATAACCGGCGAACAGGTCGACCTCGAGATTGGGGCCGCCAAAAGTGCCCCAGCCGGCCAGGTTGGACCCCCATGTGCCGACGTAGAAACCCGATTCGTGGTTGACGGTGAAGCCGCCCTGGACTGCCACGCCCTCGTCGGACTGCGAAACGCCGCGGAAGCGATAGTCGGACACCAGACCGACAGAGCCCGTGATCGTGATCGGCTTGGACTCCTCTTCCTGCGCAAGAGCAGGGGTGGCGACAGTCGACGACGCGAGGAGGGCGAGGCCCGCAAGGCCCCGGTGGAATTTGGACGTACGCATGTTTTTCCTTTCAACTGGATGCGTTTCGTCCCGCCTGCGCTGCAATGGCTACTCTCTATTTTTGCTGGCGTCCCTTGGCGCCACATATGGAGTGCTCACAATCAGCGACAGCAATGCTGCCCCGCTGTGCTGCGGTGCACAAGAGAAAAATGCTAATATATGCGGCTATTGTGAAAGATTGTGTCTTTCGCGCCACGGAAATGATCCGTTGCGGACCTTTATCGCGATGTTAACCGGATGGCATCATGGTATTACGCGATGTTTGCTCCGCTCCTGCCGATCCAGTCCGATTCGCGCGCCAGCGCGGCGATCGATTCGCTGCTTGCGCGAATCGATGCGATCGGCACCGTGCTCGCCGTTCTGGCGCGATGGTCGGGTCGCCCGGCGGCCGACCCCGTTTCCGGACTGAGCGAACGCGCAACGCTGGCGGCCTGGCTGACCCAGGTCGAGCCCGAGATCACCGCCCGAATGGTGACCGAGCTCGACGCGATCTGCGCGGCCCTGCAGTCGGGTCTTGCGGCGCTCGAACAGGCGCGTGGGCGCGGGCATCGCGCCGAAGCGGCAGCGGCCCTGCTGTATCGCGAATCGCGCGAAGCCTTTGCGGACGTGCTGAAGCCGACAATCGCCCATCCCGAATATTGCTGAAGCTGACCGCACGCTTTCTTTTGTTCCCGTTTTGTATTAGCACGTGGCATGGAAACGCGCCTGCCCCAATCCCTGCGCTCGACTGACCCGAGCGATCTGCCGATCATGCCCATCGCCTCGCCCGGCGGCCCGCCAGCCGGCGCAGCAGCGGTCGCGCGCGGCATTGCCCGGTTGTTCCGGCGCAACCAGATCTGGGTGGCCCCAGAGGTCGCGCTGCCCAATGGCCGCCGGGCCGACCTTATGGGGATCGATGCGCGCGGGCAGATCGTGATCGTCGAGATCAAGGTGGCGCGTGCCGATCTGCTGGGCGATGCCAAATGGGGCGAGTATCTCGACCATTGCGACCGATTCTACTGGGGGCTGTGCCCGGCGCTCGATGCGGGGCTGGTCAGCGGCGAGGCGTTCTTGCCCGATGTCACCGGGCTGATCGTCGCCGATGCCTATGATGCCGAGATCATCCGTCCCGCTGCCACGCGTCCGCTGGCGGCTGCCCGGCGCAAGAGCGAGACCCAGCGCCTGGCCGCCCTGGCGCTGCGGCGGTTGAACCTCATGCTTGACCCGCCGCCACCCGACGAGGTCTATTGACCGCATTGGTACTTTTACCTTGACATCGTCACGCTGATTGGGTACAAATCAGGAACATCGAGATGGAGCGAGTCGGGAGTGACCCGGCGACAGGCTCTCTCACTTATCCTGTGCCCTGCGGAGACTGCCTTGTTCGACAGCCTGTCGGAGGAAAGCCTGTGCGCGTTCCTCGACCATCTTGCCGAGACGTCGAACGTTTCGGTCTCGGCCAAGCGCGCCGGTGTGTCACGCTCGGCAGTCTATCGGCTGCGGGCGAGCTGCCCGGCATTCAGCCATGGCTGGCAGATGGCGATCGCTACCGGCTATGACGAGCTCGAATTCCGCATGCTCAAGACCGCGCGGTTCGGCACGATCAAGCCGGTCAAGCGCCCCGATGGCAGCATCGGCCGGGCAACCGAATTCGACGATGCACAGGGCCTAAAGCTGCTGATGGCGTACAAGCAGAGCGCCGAGAAGAGCCGCAGCGATCCGCCCGCCGATCCGCTGGCGGCGAGGGGCGCGCGTGAGCAGCTCGCGGCGACACTGGAGCAGATTCGGCAACGGCTGGATGCGGGCGCAGCAGACAAGGCTGGCCCGGATTCAACTGTACCTGGCAGCACATGACGGATTTTTCGCTGGCCGAACGGCTGGCGGCCATGCCGGGCGAGGCTATGCGGCTGTATCTGGACGGCCTTTCCGATGGCGCGGTGGCAGCGCTCGCGCACCACTGGCCATTCTGGGCGCGACCCGAGCAGCTGGCACCGCCGGGTGACTGGCGCACCTGGCTGATCCTCGCCGGGCGCGGCTTCGGCAAGACGCGCGCGGGGGCGGAATGGGTGCGGCAGATCGGCGAGGGCGTGTCCGATGCGCGCATCGCGCTGGTCGCGGCGAACCTGGCCGAAGCGCGCAGCGTGATGGTTGAGGGGCAGAGTGGGCTGCTGGCGATCGCGCCCCAGTCGACGCGGCCGCACTGGGAGCCCTCGCTGCGCCGGTTGCGCTGGCCGGGCGGGGCGCAGGCGGTGCTGTTTTCCGCCGCCGAGCCCGAGGGGTTGCGCGGTCCCGAGCACAGCCATGCCTGCCGCACAGGCACAGAAGGAAATCACCCACAACGAGGCTCTGGTGCTGGTGGACGCGTTGTTGCGCGGTGGCGTGAAGGCCATGCTGAACGACCCTGCGCCGCTCGCGCCTGCATCCGGTCAGGCGTGGATCGTTGGCCCCGCCCCCGTCGGTGCCTGGGTCGGCCATGCAGGGAAGATCGCAGTCTGCACAGATGGGGGGTGGCGTTTTGCGACAGCGCCAGTCGGGATGCAGTTGCACGATGACATGGCGGCGATCTGCCGAAGGTTCGATGGCAGCGCATGGTCTGCCTATCCCCCGATCGCCCCGCCGGTGGGCGGATCGATTGTCGACGCCGAGGCTCGCGCGACGCTTGCCGCGGTGCTCGCAGCGCTACAGCAGGCGGGTCTGGCCAGCGTTACGTGATTGATCTCAAGCCTATTATGCGTTTATGATTCGGTGTGTTACTCTCAGTCGCGCTGCCTTGTCCGACAGGCTGCAGCAGAGGTGCATTTTTTGCGTGGCACCCCCTGAAATGGCGACATTTTGGCAACAGTCCGGCCAAAACCGCGCTTGCGTGGCAACTGTCTTGGCGTTAGTAACGTTGCCGAGTTGTCGTTCCAAATCCTACTTATAAGGGGAAAATCTATGCGCAAGTTAGTCGTTGGACTGGCGTTGGCATCTACCGCCCTGACGACGCCGGCTTTCGCCCGCGACGGTCAGTGGTATGTCGGTGTCGAAGGCGGCGCCATGATCGTCGAAGACATCGAATTCGATGTCGGCGCTCTGAGCAATGCCACCATCGTTGATTCGGACACCGGATACGATGTCGGTGCGGTCGTCGGTTACGACTTCGGTCCGTTCCGTCTGGAAGCGGAAGTCAGCTACCGTGAAGCGGATCTGACCGACGTTCAGACGCAGGTTGGCATCTCGCGCGGTGCTGCTCCGACCGCTATTGGTCGTTTTGCCTCGGTTGGCAGCGCCAATGCGCTGGCATTCATGGTCAACGGCCTGATCGACTTCGGTCCCGATGACGGCCTTCAGGGCTTTGTCGGTGGCGGCGTCGGCGTCGCTCGCACCGACTTCAACGGTTCGACCCAGCCGGGCACTGGCCCCTATATCGACGATTCGGACACCGGCTTTGCCTGGCAGGTTCTGGCGGGCATTCGTGCTCCGATCAGCGACAGCTGGGACGTGGGTCTGAAGTATCGCTTCTTCAACAGCGACTCGGTCGATCTGCTGAGCGTCAACGGACGCGAGTTCGACGGCCGCTTCCGCAGCCACTCGATCCTGGGCAGCATCATCTACAACTTCGGTGGTGAAGAAGCGGCTCCGCCGCCGCCCCCGCCGCCTCCGCCGCCGCCCCCGCCGCCCCCGCCCCCGCCGCCTCCGCCGCCGCCTCCGCCGCCGGTTTGCGAAAAGGGTCCGTACATCGTGTTCTTCGACTTCGACAAGTCGAACATCACGCCGGAAGCTGCGACCATTCTGGACAACGCCGTTGCCGCTTACGGCAGCTGCGGTTCGGTGCCGGTCATGCTGGCAGGTCACGCTGACCGTTCGGGTGCAGCCACCTACAACGTGGGTCTGTCCCAGCGTCGTGCCGACTCCGTCAAGGCCTATCTGGTCTCGCGGAACATCCCGGCCAGCGCCATCAGCACCCAGGCGTTCGGTGAAACCCGCAACCGCGTTCAGACCGCCGATGGCGTTCGTGAACTGCAGAACCGTCGCGTGGAAATCACCTACGGTCCGGGTTCGGGCATGTAAGCCAAACGCTGGACCTACGGGTCTGGTAACAAAGAGGGTCGGTCTTCGGACCGGCCCTTTTTTGCTGGGGCGCTATGGTTGGCATGTCGCCTGCTTGCCCAAGGACCGCGTCGCGCTTATGTAGGGCGCATGGACAATCCAGCAGCCGACATCACCCTGACACCCGCTGCGGCCAAGCGCGTGGCCGCGATTGCTGCCAAGCAGCAAAAGCCCGCCATCCTGCGTCTCGCGGTGGAGGGAGGCGGTTGCTCCGGTTTCCAGTACCGTTTCGGCCTTGCCGATGCGCCCGAGCCCGACGATACCGTCACTGAAACCGATGGCGTCTCGCTGGTCGTTGACGATATCAGCCTCGATCTGGTTCGCGGCAGCGCAGTGGATTTCGTGGAATCGCTTGGCGGGTCGGCATTCCAGGTGACCAACCCCAACGCTGCATCCGGATGCGGCTGTGGTTCCAGTTTCTCGATCTGAATGCCTGCTGGCCTTATGGGGAACCCGAACCGCCGGATTTCGTATTGAGCGGCAAGGCATAGGACCGGGGGTGCACATGAAATCCAGCCAGCATCATGCGATCGTCGCTCGATCGCTGCGAAAGATCACCATCGATCGAGGGGACCAGGCGTGATCGATCCCGCCATGGCGACCGACGCGCAGCATCGCGACCCCGAAGCTCCGGATCATATCAGCCCGCATGCCATGACGCGGCTGGAAGCGGGCCGGGTTGCCGGCATCACCCTCACCGTGCTCGCTGTGGTTGGTGTCGCCTGGTTGCTGATGGAGCTGACGCAGTTCCTGCTGCTCGTCTTCGCAGCGCTGGTTCTTGCGGCAATCTTCTCGTCCATCGCGCGCCGGGTATGCGACCTGACCGGCATGAAGCGCGGACCCGCGCTGGCGATCTCCGTGTTTCTGCTGCTGGCGGTCTTCGCCGGAGCCTTCACGCTGTTCGGATCGCAGATTGCGGACGAGTTCGACACGATCCAGCAGAGCATTCCGCCCGCGATCGACCGGGTCGAGGCCCAGCTGGACGAGGTGGGGCTTGGCGAACAGGCCCGGAAAATCGTGCAACAGGGCAGCGGCGATCTTTCCAGCCTGGCCTCGCGGCTGGGCGGCTTTGCGATGACGGCCACCAATGCCATTGCCAATTTCGTGCTCGTCTTCGTCGGCGCGATCTTCATCGCCAGCGACCCCAATGTCTATCGACGCGGGCTGCTGCTGCTTCTGCCCAAGCGCGCCGAGCAGCCGGTTTCGGACGCACTGGACGACGCGTCGCGGGGCCTGCGCGGCTGGATGATGGGCCAAGGCGTCTCGTCGATTGTCGTTGCGGTATTGACCGGAGGCGGACTCTGGGCGCTGGGGGTCCCCGCATCGGGAGGCCTAGCCATCATCGCCGGCCTGCTCGACATCATTCCGATGGTCGGACCGGTCATTGCCGGTGTCCCGGCGGTTCTGCTCGCTTTCACCGTGTCGCCGACAACGGCCTTGTGGACGGTCGTCCTGTTCCTGATCGTTCAGCAGATCCAGGGCAATTTCCTGCAGCCGATGATCCAGAAACAGGCCGTCGACGTACCGCCTGCGGTGCTGTTGTTTGCGGTCGTTGCCTTCGGGCTCGTCTTCGGCTTTCTGGGCGTGCTGCTCTCAGCGCCGCTGACGGTAGTGACCTATGTCATGGTTCAGCGGCTCTATGTGAAAACTCTGCTCGGCAAGCCGATCCGGATCGCCGGGCAGGACTGATCCCGCCCGGCCGTTGCTCGAAGGTCAGAGCGGCCCCAATCAGAGCGACCCCAATCAGAGCGGATTGCCGTCCTTGTCGCGGAACACCTCGCGCCGGCCGACATGGTTGGGCGCGCTGATATAGCCGTCCTCTTCCATTCGTTCGACCAGTCGCGCGGCGCTGTTATAGCCGATGCGCAACTGCCGCTGCAGCCAGCTGGTCGAGGCCTTCTGGCTCTCGAACACGATCTGGCAGGCGGCGCGGTACATCTGCTCCTCGGGGCTGTCGTCGAGGCTCGCGCCATCGAGCGCGAAGCCGCCGTCCTCAGGTTCCTCGGTCACTGCCTGGATGTAGTCGGGCTGGCCCTGGCCGCGCCAGTGGTCGGCGACACGGCGCACCTCCTCATCCGAGACGAAGGGCCCGTGCACGCGCTCGACCTGCTTGCCGCCGGACATGTAGAGCATGTCGCCCTTGCCGAGCAGCTGCTCCGCGCCCTGTTCGCCCAGGATGGTGCGCGAATCGATCTTGCTGGTGACGTGGAAGCTGATGCGGGTCGGCAGGTTGGCCTTGATCACGCCGGTGATGACGTCGACCGAAGGACGCTGCGTCGCCATGATCAGGTGGATGCCCGCCGCACGCGCCTTCTGTGCGAGCCGCTGGATGAGGAATTCGACCTCCTTGCCCGCCGTCATCATCAGGTCTGCCAGCTCGTCGACGATCACCACGATCTGCGGCATCGGCTCGTAATCGAGCTGCTTCTTCTCGTATTGCGGTTGGCCGCTGACCGGATCCCAGCCGGTCTGGACCTCTTCGCCCAGCGGCAGGCCCTTGGCCTTGGCGACGCGCACCTTGTCGTTGAAATTGACGAGGCTGCGGACCTTGAGCTCGCTCATCATCCGATAGCGCTCCTCCATTTGCTCCACCGCCCATTTCAGTGCGCGCACCGCCTTTGCGGGCTCGGTCACCACGGGAGAGAGAAGGTGCGGAATGTCGTCATAGATCGACAGTTCAAGCATCTTGGGATCGATCATGATCATGCGCAGCGTCTCCGGCGTCATCCGGTAAAGCAGCGAAAGGATCATCGCGTTAAGGCCGACCGACTTGCCCGATCCGGTGGTGCCCGCGATCAGCAGGTGCGGCATCGGCGCGAGGTCGGCGATCACCGGATCGCCCGAGATGTTCTTGCCCAGGATGACCGGCAGCTGGCCGCTATTCTCGGCAAAATGGCTCGATCCGATCATCTCGTGCAGCACGACGGCGTCGCGATGCTGGTTGGGCAGCTCGATGCCCAGCTCCTTGCGGCACGGGATCGCCGCGACGCGCGCCGAGCGCGCCGACATGTTGCGCGCGATATCGTCGGCGAGCTGGATGACGCGGTTGGCCTTGATGCCCGGCGCGGGCAGCAGCTCATAGCGGGTGACCACCGGGCCGGGGCGCACCGCCGTGATCTCGCCCTTCACGTTGAAATCGCTCAGCACGGTCTCGAGCAGCCGGGCGTTGCGCTCGAGGGCAATCTTGTCCAGCGCGGGGCCTGTGCTCGACGGCGGCGGGTCGAGCAGATCGACCGAAGGCAGCTCATAGGGGCCGAAGAAGTCGCCCTGCTTGCTCTTCGGGCCAAGCTGCGCCTTGGCCGGACGCAGCGAGGGCTCAGTGATTTCCGGCGGCGGTCGGTTGTCGGGCACGGCTTCCTTGCGCGGTGCGGCCAGCGCCGGACGGCTTGGCTCGACCGTATCGTCAAGGGCATCGAGCTCATCTTCGTCGATCACCGGACCGATCGGGCGGCGGAACAGCGCTTCTGGCATGCTCACCTTGATCGACGGCATCCGCAGCAACCCGCGCTCCAGACCCAGCGCCTTCCAGCCAAGCGCCGCGCCGACCAGCCCCAGCAGCGAAGCGCTGCCATAGAGCGCCCAGGAGGCGCCAGCAGGCGGCAGGAAGGCGGCAAGGAACTGGATGCCCCGCGCGCCCATCATGCCAAAAAGGCCGCCTGGGCCAGCCGGGAAATGCGGCGCGGATTCACCGAACAGGACCGCAGCCGCGATCGCCAGGAACAGCATGCTGAGCAGCGTCGCGATGACCGAGCGGCGCCAGTGGCCGAGCGGCTGGTTGATCCACAGCCGGTGCGCCTGAACCGCCGTGATCGGCAGCAGCAGCGCGCTCGCCGGCCCGCCCAGGAACAGCATGAAATCGGCAATCCACGCGCCGCTTGCGCCCATCCAGTTGTCGACGCCGCCGCCTGCGGCCGTGTTGAATGAGGGGTCGGTCTGGTGATAGGTCAGCAGCGCGATGGTGGTGAAGGCGACGAGCGCGAACAGCACCAGCGCCAGGATCAGGCTGCCGCTGCGCATCAGACTCTGACGCATCAGGTCGCGCCAGTCGGGCGCGTTTCTGGTGGCGGCGCGGCTGGCCATAACCTTGAATTCTCCGGCAATATGGTAAATGCCGCCTATTTTGCGCAGACCATGGACTCCGCGTCAAGCAAGGACTTGGTACGGACTCCGCGCAGCTAGCCCCTGTTCAGTCGTCTGCAGACCGCCTACATTGGCCAGCATGACAGGCAGCATCACCTTGGGCAACCACAGCGACATCCTCATCATGGGCGCAGGACCGGCGGGGATTTCGCTCGCGCTGGCGGTCGCGCGGCATGGTCTCAGCGTCCGGGTGATCGACCGGATCACCCCCGAGACGCTGGCCGATACCGCGTTCGATGGCCGCGCCTCGGCGCTCGCTTCGACCAGCTGGCAGATGCTGCAGAATCTCGGGCTGGCCAACAGCCTGTGGCGCGATGCCTGTCCGATCGACCGGATCGCGGTCAGCGATGGCCTGCGCCGGGGTTCGCTCGATTTCGATGCCGGGGTTGACGGCATGGGCGTGATGCTGCCCAACAGCCTGTTGCGCGCCGCGCTCTATCAGGCCGCGAGCGCCGATTCCGATATCGACCTGATCATGGCGGCCGAAGTCGCGCACCGCGCAGTCGATGCGCACCGCGCGACGATCACGCTGGCCGATGGACGCGTGTTCACCGCATCGCTGCTGGTCGGCGCGGAAGGGCGCGTATCGCCGACGCGCGATCTGGCCGGGATTGGTCTCAGCCAATGGTCCTATCGCCAACGCGGCATTGTTACCGCCGTGACGCTGGAAAAATCGCATCAGAACACCGCGTTCGAGATTTTCTATCCCGATGGTCCGCTTGCCATCCTGCCGCTCAACGACGATGACGAGGGCCGTGCGATGGCCTCGATCGTCTGGACGGTGCCCGAGGGCAAGGCTGATGCCTGGACCTCGCTGTCCGACCGCGCCTTCGGGGGGGCGCTGACCGAGGCGAGCGGTGGGTTTCTTGGGGCAATCACGCCCATCGCCCCGCGCAGCAGCTGGCCGCTGACCCTGTGCCAGGCGAGCGACATGGTCGCTCCGCGCATCGCGCTGGTGGGCGATAGCGCGCACATCATCCACCCGATTGCGGGACAGGGGCTGAACCTGGGGCTGCGCGATGTCGCGGCGCTCGCCGATGTACTGGGCGAGGGCGCGCGGCTGGGGCTCGATCCGGGCGATCTGGCGCAGCTCAAGCGGTACCAGCAATGGCGGATGCTCGACAATGCGATGATGGCTTCGGCCACCGATGTGCTCAACCGGCTCTACGGCCTGCCGGGCAAGGCGCCCTCGCTGGTGCGGCGCATCGGCATGCAGCTGGTCGGGCGTACCGGGCTGATCCGGCGGTTCATCATCGATGAGGCGCGGGGGACGAGCGGTGACCTGCCCGAACTGCTGATGGCGAGCGATTGATAGCTTTGCCCTCGGGAGCCCAGGTCAGCTCTTTCCCATCATTCCCGCGAACGCGGGATTCTCGCTTTCTTCGCTCGCCTTGAAAGCGGGACCCCCGCGTTCGCGGGGGTGACGAACGTGAGCTGTGAGTTGACTAGGGTTTCAGCCCCCGCGTGATGAAGTCGTTCGCGGCGCTGGCGATCGCGTCCGGGGTCATGTCCTCGTTCCAGATGCCGTAGCGCAGGCCCAGGAACACGTTCATTCCCATCACTGCCCAGGCGTGCAGCTCGCTGACATCGCCGCGGATTTCGCCCGCTGCCGCGCCCGCCTGCAAGCGGCTGAGAATGCGTGTCGCGGTCACCTGATAATGCGCGCGATAGCTCTCGGAATCGACGAATTCGGCCTCGTCGATGATCCGGTAGATTTCCTTGTGCTCGCGGGCGAATTCGAGAAATCCCTTAAGCGCCGCGCGTTCGCGGTCGAGCGCGCCGCTCGCCTCCTGCATCGCGGCGGCGGCATGCTTGCCGACCTGGGCGGACATGTCCTGCACCAGCGCGCGGAAGATTTCGTCCTTCGAATCGAAATAAGTGTAGAAGCTGCCCAGCGCGGTGCCCGCGCGCCGGGTGATGCCGCTGATCGAGGCTTCGTGAAAACCGCGCTCGCCAAATTCGATCGCTGCCGCATCGAGCAGCTTGCGCAGCGTCGCGCGGCCACGCGCCGTGCGCGGCGTCTTGTCCGGGCGCGCGCTTTCCGCGCCCGCGTTCGCGGGCGGTTCTTCCGCTGCCGATGGTTTTGCCGCCATGATCCACTCCCGCTGCCGGACATGATGCGTGCGCGCAACACATCTGGCCGATTTTGCCCTCGCTGTCTCCCCTCATGCGATAAGAGTTGAAAGCTGGTTCAACTTTCACTAATGGACAAACACGTTCTGCGCAAGGCCGGTCAGTGAGACGAACCGGTGCACCGCGAACAGGTCAGGATGCAGGGAGGAAGTTCATGTCCGTTTTCGGGTTCACCCGTTTCGCCGCCACGCGCACTGCGCTCGCGCTGGGCGTCGCCGCCGCAGCTCTTACGGCACTTGCTCCTGTCGCGATCGCGCAGGAAGCGCAGGAACAGGAAGCGACCACCGCCGATGACGGTAGCGTGATCGTCGTTACCGCCCGTCGCCGGGCAGAAAACCTGCAGGACGTTCCGATCGCGATCAGCGCTTTTTCCGCCGAGCGGCTGGAAAACCAGGGCGCGCTCGACATCACCGACATCTCGCAGATCACGCCCAACACCACGCTCGAAAACTCGCGCGGCACCAACTCGACGCTCACCGCCTTCATCCGCGGCGTGGGCCAGCAGGACCCGGTTCCCGGCTTCGAGGCGGGCGTCGGCATCTATCTGGACGACGTGTATCTCAATCGCCCGCAGGCGGCGGTGCTCGACATTTACGAAGTCGAGCGGATCGAGGTGCTGCGCGGACCGCAGGGCACGCTCTATGGCCGCAACACCATCGGCGGTGCGGTCAAATATGTCACCAAGATGCTGCCGCAGGATTTCAGCCTGAAGCTTCGCGGCACCTATGGCACCTATGACCAGGCCGAAGGCGTGGTCACCGTGTCCGCACCGCTCGGCGATATCGTCCGCGTCGGCGGCACGCTGGCGCGGCTGTCGCGCGGCGGCTTCGGCGACAATCTCAACATCCGCGGGCTCGAAAACTATAACCGCGATGTCTGGGCAGGGCGCGGCACGTTGGAAATCGGCGGTTATGGCGCGCCGGTGCTGATCCGCATCTCGGGCGATTATACCCGCGACAAGTCCGATCCGCGCAACGGCCATCGCCTGATCCCCGGCATCCGCAGCGGTACGCCGGTGCTGAACGATGTCTATGACACCCGCGCGGGCCTCAACAATCCGCGGCAGGATATCGAGGCCTATGGTCTCGCGATGAACATCTCCGCCGAGCTCACCGACAATCTGACGCTGCGTTCGATCAGCGCCTGGCGCAAGGATGACAGCTTCACCCCGATCGATTTCGACGCGCTGCCCGCGATCGATGTCGATGTGCCCGCAGTCTATCGCAACGAGCAGGTCAGCCAGGAATTCCAGCTGCTGTACGAAGGCGAGCGCCTCAAGGGTCTGGTCGGATTCTATTATCTCGATGCCAAGGCCTCGACCGCGTTCGACGTGCTGCTGTTCACCACGCTGAACAACCTGAACGCCTTCACCGCGGGTGATGTGCGCACCGATACCTGGTCGGTGTTCGGCGATTTCACCTATGATTTCACCGATCAGCTCTCGCTGTCGCTAGGCGGCCGTTACACGGTAGACAAGCGCAACTCGACCATTCTGCGCCAGACCAAGCTGGGCCGCTCTGCCGAGTTCGGCGGTACGCCGGTGGTGCTGGCGACCACGTCGAACTTCAACGGCGAGGCACGCTTTACCGATTTCAACCCGCGCGCCTCGCTGAGCTTCAAGCCGAACGAGGACCATCTGTTCTTCGCCGGCTATTCGCAGGGCTTCAAGGGCGGCGGCTTCGACCCGCGCGGGCTTTCGACCGCCGCGCCCGATACCAACCGCGATGGCGTGCGCAGCCAGCAGGAAATCTTCGACTTCCTGAGCTTCGAGCCCGAAACGGTCGACAGCTATGAGCTGGGCTGGAAGGGCAGCTTTGCCGACAATGCCATCAACCTGGCGCTGACCGGTTTCTATGCCGATTACACCAACGTCCAGGTGCCCGGTTCCGCCGGCTTCGACTCTAACGGCGACGGCGTCAACGACACCTTTATCGGCGTCACCACCAATGCCGGCAAGGCCGAGTTCAAGGGTATCGAGTTCGAAGGCAATGCCGTGTTCGCGCGCGAATTCGCAGGCTCGGGCTCGTTCCTGAGCTTCAACGCGACGCTCGGCTATATCGATGGCGAGTACAAGCGCTTCATCGATGCGCGCAACATCGACGTCGCCAATCTGCGTCGTATCCAGAACACGCCGAAATGGACGATGTCGGGCACCTTCTCGGGTGTCTTCCCGGCCTTTTCGGGCAACATCACCGCTTCGACCACGGTCAGCTATCGCAGCAAGACCTTCCAGTTCGAAACGCCCAGCCCGTTCCTCGATCAGCCCGGCTATGCGCTCTGGGATGCCTCGCTGATCTGGCGCGACGACGAGGACCGGTTCAGCTTCGGCCTCAACGCCAAGAACATTCTGGACAAGCAGTATATCACGTCGGGCTATCAGTTCCTCGCGACCGCGCCCGATGGCACGCCGACGCGCAACGCGGCGGGCAATCTCATCCCCACGCTGGGTACCGAAGGCGTTGCGACCGCGTTCTACGGCAATCCGCGTCAGGTGTTCGTGACCGCCGCCGTCAAGTTCTGAAGCGCGCCGGTTCGCTCGACATAAAGGGGGAGGTGGCCGTAAGCGTCAGCTTGCGGCCACCAGCTTTATGGTCATCGCGGCCTGAGGCTCGGCGATGAGCTGCGCCATCGGCCCCTGCTCGACGATACGCCCCGCTTCGAGCACGGCAGCGCGGTGGCAGAATTGCGCCGCCAGCGCGAGATCGTGCGTGATGACGAGCATCGCGATCCCCTGATCGCGCTGCAGTCGCTTCAGCAGCGCGACGATCTGCACGGCCACCAACGGGTCGAGCGCCGAGGTAGCCTCGTCGAGCACCAGCATCTGGGGCTCGGCCACCAGCGCGCGGGCGATGGCGACGCGCTGCGCCTGGCCACCCGACAGCCCCGCCGGTGTCCGGTCAGCTAGCGCGCCATCCAGCTCAACCATCTGCAGCGCCTTCTTGACCAGCCCGGCGCGGCCCCAACTCGTCAGGTCGGGACGCAGATGCACCAAGGGTTCGGCGATGATGTCGGACACGCGCCAGCGCGGATCGAGGCTGGCGACCGGGTCCTGGAACACCGGTTGTATCATTCGCCGCTGCTCGCGACTGCGGCGCGCGGGTAGCGGCGCGCCCTTCCACAGCATCGCACCCGCGCTGACTGGCCCCAGCCCGGCAATCGCGCGGCCGATGGTGGACTTGCCCGAGCCCGAGCCGCCGATCAGCGCCACCGCCTCGCCCTGATGCACAGTCAGGTCCACCGCATCGACGGCGATCACGGGCCGCGTGAAAAGGCCATTCCCGGCAAAACGCACGGTGAGGTCTTGCGCCTCGACCAGCGGCGCGCCCGGCACATGCAGGTCGTCGGGTAGCGCGGCATTCAGGCTGGGCGTCGCCGCCCAAAGCGCCTGACTGTAAGCGTGCTGTGGCGCGCGTGCGATGGCCTGCGCCGCGCCAGCCTCCACCACCTGGCCGCCCTGCATCACCAGCACCCGGTCGGCATGATGTTCGAGCGAGGCGAGATCGTGGCTGACCAGCAGCAGCCCCATGCCGGTCTCGCGCCGCAGCCGCGTCAGTAGTGCCATGATCTCGGCACGCAGATGCGCATCGAGCGCGGACACCGGCTCGTCGGCGATCAGCAGTTTCGGGCGATGCGCGATGGCGCAGGCGATCATCAGCCGCTGGCGCTCGCCGCCCGAAAGCTGGTGCGGATAACGCCTCAACTTGATCGCCGGATCGGCCAGGCCGACCGCGTCCAGCATCGCGACCAGCGTGTTCCGGTCCGGACGCGCTCCCCCCGCCTGCATTGCGCTTTCGGTGAGGTGCTGCGCCGCAGTGCGGTGCGGGGTCAGCGCGGTGAGCGGCTGCTGGAACACGAAGCCGACCGACGCGCGCCGCACCTTTCGCAGGTCCGCCTCGTCGAGCCCCGCCAGCTCCTGCCCTTCCAGCATCGCCGATCCGGTGATCGTCCCGGCGGAAAGCCCGAAAGGCGTCAGGCTGGTCAGGCTCTTGCCCGATCCCGATGCACCCGCCAGCGCGACGCATTCTCCGGGCGCAATCTCGAGCGAAACCCCGCGCACCAGATCGCGCCCGTCGATGGTCACACCCATGGCGTCCAGCCGGTACAGGCTCATGCGAACCGGTCCCTAAGGCGCTCACCGACCAGCGTCAGGCAGACGAGCAGCGTCACCATCACCCCGCCGGGCACCAGCAGCCCCATGGGTGCGACATCCATGTCGTCCGCGCCCTCCTTGACCAGGATACCGAGCGAGGTCAGCGGCTCCTGCACGCCGAGGCCGAGGAACGAGAGGAAGCTCTCGATCATGATGATGCCGGGCAGGGTGAGCGTCAGATAGGCAAGCGCCACCCCCGCGATATTGGGCAATATGTGGCGCGCCAGGATCACGCGCACCGGCACGCCGCTCGCTTCTGCCGCCAGCACGAACGGGCGGTGGCGCAGCGTCATCACCTGGCCGCGCACGATCCGCGCCATGGTCAGCCATTCGACCAGCCCGATGCCGACGAAGACCAACAGGATCGAGCGGCCGAACACCACCATCAGCACGATGACGATGAACATGAACGGCAGCGCATAGAGCGCATCGACGATCCGCATCATCAGCTCGTCGGTGCGTCCGCCCGCCCAGCCCGCGATCATGCCCCAGCCGATGCCGACCAGCATCGACACCAAAGCCGCCGCCAGCGCCACGGCGAGCGTGATCCGCGTTGCCACCGCCAGCCGCGCCAGCCGGTCGCGCCCCAGCTCGTCGGTGCCGAGCCAGTGCCCTGCCGTGGCGGGCGCGGCGCGGACATGGTCCCAGTCGATCGCGTCATGGCTCCATGGGAGCAGCATCGGCAGCACAAGCGCTGCGAGCGCGATCAGCGCGACGATCGCGGCGGGCAGAGCGATGCGCTTCATGCCCTGCTCCGGGGATCGAGCCAGCCGTAGAGCAGATCGGCGATAAGGTTGAACGCGATGATGAGCGCCGCATAAAGCAGGATCACCGCCATGATTAGCGGATAATCGCGGTTGAGCGCGCCCTGCACGAAATAGCGGCCCAAGCCCGGCAGCGCGAACACCGTCTCGATCACCACCGCGCCGGTCAGTAGCCCCGCCGCCGCCGGGCCAAGATAGCTCACCACCGGCACCAGCGCAGGCCGCAACGCATGGCGCGCAATGATGGCGCCGGTGCCGAGCCCGCGCGCCCGCGCGGTGCGGATATGCTCCTGCGCCAGCGCCGCCGCCAGCCCCGCGCGCGCCAGCTTGGCGATCGCGCCCGCCACCGGAAGCGCCAGCGCGATCACCGGCATGATCCAGTATTGCGGCGCGCTCAGCAGCCCGTCACCCAGCCCGCCCACCGGCAACAGTCCCAGCCACAGCCCGAAGATCAGCGCGAGCAGCGGCCCGGTGACGAAGCTGGGCAGCGCGGTGACGATGGTGGCGACGAGCATCAGCGTCTCGTCCGCCCAGCCGCCGGGGCGCAGCGCCGCGACCATCCCCGCTGCCAGCCCGAGCACCAGCGCCAGCAGGATGGCGAGTCCGCCCAACGTCAGCGACACCGGCAGGCTGTCGGCGATCAGCTGCGTGACGGTAAAGTCGCGATAGACCAGGCTCGGCCCGAAATCGCCGGTAAGCGTGCGCTGCAGGAACAGCGCGAACTGCTCGCCCATCGGCAGGTTGAGGCCATAGGCCGCCTCCAGCGCCGCGCGCGTCTCGGGCGCCAGCGGGCGCTCGCCATCGAACGGCCCGCCGGGCGCAAAGCGCATCAGCGCGAACGAGGCGAGCAGCACGAGCAGCAATGTCGGGATCGCGGTCAACAACCGCCGAAGGACGAGGGCGCGCATCGGCTGAGACCATGGCGGATAGGGCGGACGGCGTCATGCGGAAAATGGGTGACATTCCATTCCGCACAGCACGTTCCAAATGCCATTGCCTCAACCGACGCAGAATGGCAGCCTGTGCCTCATGCGCTTCATCCACCTTCTTGGGCTGTCCGGTGCGTTGCACATGTTGGCTTGTGCACAGCTGCCTGAGAGAACCGTGGACGCCAAGGTCGTCAGTATCGTGTCATCGCAGAGTCGACTGAACAACGACAGGTTCGTTGTTACGGCACAGGATGAAACGGGTCTTTCAGGCAAGAAGTCTGTCAAGAAGCTGGAACTGGATTGTCGAGTCGGTGATGTCGTCAAGGCGACAGCCCGAGGAATCTCGCTCACGTTGGACAAAAGCGCATGCGTGCGTGGATGAAGGAGCCACAACAGGTGAAAGTCAGATCATCCTTGGATGTGCTG
Organism: Blastomonas ursincola; assembly: GCF_013607875.1. Lineage (GTDB taxonomy): Bacteria > Pseudomonadota > Alphaproteobacteria > Sphingomonadales > Sphingomonadaceae > Blastomonas > Blastomonas ursincola. Next base: position 1,274,637 of record NZ_VDES01000001.1, on the reverse strand, counting down.
ACTGACATTCCTTTAGGCAGCGTCGAAAGGGTTACCTTTTACGAGCGTGACGAAATCACGACCGACCTGATCTGCTGCGAGGTGGTGGCCTCCGGGCAGATCTGGACCTTTCACGAGGAGATGCCGGGCTGGGATGCGTTGATGGCGCATCTGGCGGGCCTGGCTAGCTTTCGACAGGACTGGTTTGCGGCTGTCTCGCAGACAGCGTTCCAGCCATGCGAGATTGTGGCCTTCGCGCGCTAATAGGGCGCGATAATGCCAGCGCTCTCCCCTCCCACTCGCGGCAGCGGCCTTATGCTGCCTCCCGAAATTCCGCTTGAAGCTGACCTTACGTCAAGTGGCATAACCCCATCCATGCCCGATTCGCTCGACATTGCCGCCGTTACCCGGCTCACCGGTCTCACCGCCCGCGCGCTGCGCTTCTATGAGGCGCGGGGGCTTGTCGAGCCGTTGCGAACCGCGTCGGGGCGGCGGCATTATGATGCGGCGGCGCTCGAACGGCTGAACCTCATCCTCTCGCTCAAGAAAGCGGGCCTGACGCTGGCGCAGATCCAGCGGCTGACCGCGCACCGGCGGATCGATCTTCACGGTCTCATCACCGCGCAGCTCGACCATCTGGAGGCCCAAGCGCGCCGCATATCCGAGGCGCAGGCGCTGCTCATTTCCGTCAAGTCACGCATCGATCGCGGCGAGCCCATCGATGCCGAGACCTTCTGCTCGCTGATCCGCACCGAACAACAGGACAGTACGAGCATGTCACAGGACCAATGGAAGGCGGTGACCGACCGCTATTTTACCCCGGAAGAGCGGGCCGAGTGGGGCGAGAAGATGGGCGCGCTGGGCGAGGATTTCGATCAGGACGCTTATGCCGCGCAATGGAAGGCGCTGGGCGACGAGATCAAGGCCGCACTGCCGATGGATCCCGCCGGCGACGCGGCAGCAGCGTTCGTCCAGCGCTGGTTCGCGCTGCTCAAGCCGTTCACCGATGTCGCCACCCCCGCCATGTGGACCGGCACGATGAAGATGTACGACGACATGGCCAACTGGCCGGTCCAGGCCGATCCCGGCTTCGATGCCGAGGTCTGGGCGTTCATGAAACAGGCGACGGCCGCGCGGATGCTGGCTGGGGACAGGATTGCCACGCCAAGGGCGCAATGAGGAGGAGCGGATAATGAATGCATGGGTGCTGCTGGCATTGGCCATCCTTTGCGAGATTGCAGGCACCAGCCTGCTCAAGGCCTCGCAGGGGTTCAGCAAGCCGTTGTTCGGCATGGCCTCGATGAGCTGCTATGGCCTGTGCTTCTGGCTGCTCGCCTTTGCCTTCACCCGCATTCCGATGGGCATCGCCTATGCGATCTGGTCGGGCGTCGGCGTGGTGGCAGTGGCGGTGATCGGCTGGCTGGTGTTCCGCCAGTCGATCAGCCTCACCCAGGCCGGGTTCATCGTGCTGACGCTGATCGGGACGACGGGCCTGTATCTGACCACGCCTTATGACGAGGCTGAGAAGCCGCAGGCTTTGACGGAAGGTTAACCGCCGCCCGCCGACAATCGCACCGCGCGTTCACGCAACCGCTCGACAGCGGCGGCGTGAATGCCCGGTGCGCAGCACAGCACCCCGAACGCATTGGCGCGCGGCTTGTTGAAGCGCAGTTCGCCGCCCAGTGCATCGGTGACCCGCGCGCCCGCCTCTTCGGCAATGATCGCCGCGGCACCGATATCCCATTCATAGCCCCAGCGCAGCGTCGCGAGCAGGTCGGCGCGGTCGTCGGCGACCATCGCCATGCGCAGCGCGATGCTGTTCGGCTTTTCCACCACCGTCAGGTCGATATCCGCCTTGGGCAGGCTGTCGGTCGGCACGCGCGAGCCGGGAAAATCGGTGCGGCGGCTGGCCTTCAGCCTCTTGCCGTTGAGGAACGCGCCGCGTCCGCGTGCGCCGATCCAGTATTCGTTACGCGCCGGGGCGGCCAGCACGCCCATCACGACATGCCCATCCTCGACCAAGGCGACCGAGATCGCCCAGCCGGTGCGCCCACGCACGAAATCGCGGGTGCCATCGATCGGATCGACCAGCCAGATGCGCCCGCAATCGAGCCGGGCGGTGTCGTCCGCCGTCTCTTCGGACAGCCAGCCCGCATCCGGGACCAGCGCGCCCAGCCGCTCGCGCAGGAAATTGTCGACGGCAAGGTCGGTTTCGCTCACCGGCTCGCCGGGCACCTTGTCCCAGACCTGCAGATCGCCGCCCGCGCGCGCGAATGCGGCCATGGCGATGGTGCTCGCCTCTTCGACGATATGCTTGATCGTGTCGGGAGAAACCTTGGTGCGCGACGCCATGGCCCTGCCTTAGCGCAGCGCTGCGGCGCTGCAACCGTGTTTTAGCGCTCGCGCGTCGCGCTGAAGGTCAGCTCGGGGTTCTTTTCCTGCTGATAGCCGACATCCCAGGCGGAGCGCGCCATGAACACCGGGTTGCCGTCGCGGTCCTTGGCCATGTTGTTCATCGAGATGCGCTTGAATGCTTCCAGAGCCTCGGCCGGGCCGTTCAGCCAGCGCGCGGTATCGAACGGCGCCATTTCGAGCACCGCCTCGACCTTGTACTCGGCCTCGAGCCGGCTGATCAGCACCTCGAGCTGCAGCTGGCCGACCACGCCGACGATCCACTGGCTGCCGATCTCGGGATAGAAGACCTGGATCACGCCCTCTTCGGACAGATCGTCCAACGCCTTGCGCAGCTGCTTGGTCTTGGTCGGGTCCCTCAATTGGACACGGCGCAGGATTTCCGGTGCGAAATTGGGCAGGCCGGTAAAGCGCACGTCGTTCTTCTCGGACAGCGTATCGCCGACGCGCAGCGTGCCATGATTGGGAATGCCGATAATGTCGCCGGGCAGCGCCTCGTCGGCGAGCTCGCGGTCCTGCGCGAAGAACAGGATCGGCGAGTGCACCGCGATCGGCTTGCCATGGCCCGAGGGCACCAGCTTCATGCCGCGCCTGAACGTGCCCGAGACCAGCCGCATGAACGCGATGCGGTCGCGGTGCTGCGGGTCCATGTTCGCCTGCACCTTGAAGATGAAGCCGGTCACGTCCTTGCGCGTGGGATCGACCGATTCGGGTTCGGCGGGCTGGCTGCGCGGCGGCGGAGCGTGCGTCGCGATCGCGTCGATCAGCTCCTCGATGCCGAAGCGCTTGAGCGCCGAGCCGAAATAGACCGGGGTGAGGTCGCCATGGCGATAGGCTTCGAGGTCGAAGCTTGCATAGCCGCCCTGGGCGAGCTCAGCTTCCTCGGTCAGCCGTTCGAGCGCCTGCGCGGAAAGCTTGTCGGCCAGCGCCGGATCATCGAGACCGGAAAGCTGCGTGACCGATCCGTCGTATTCGCGCGACGGGCCTTCGGGCTGCATCAGCTGGTTTCGGGCGAAATCGTACACGCCCTCGAACTGGCCGCCCATGCCGACCGGCCAGCTCATCGGGCAGACATCCAGTGCCAGCGCATCGGCGACCTCGTCGAGCAGCTCGAACGGGTCGCGGCCCTCGCGGTCGACCTTGTTGACGAAGGTGATGATCGGCACCGAGCGCAAGCGGCACACCTCGAAGAGCTTGCGCGTCTGCGGCTCGATGCCCTTGGCGGCGTCGATCACCATGATCGCGGAATCGACTGCGGTCAGCGTCCGATAGGTGTCTTCAGAAAAGTCTTCATGGCCCGGCGTGTCGAGCAGATTGAAGGTGATGCCCTGGCGCTCGAAGGTCATGACCGACGAGGTGACCGAGATGCCGCGCTGCTGCTCGATCTTCATCCAGTCCGACCGCGCCCGCCGCGCCGCGCCGCGTGCCTTGACCTCGCCCGCCAGATGGATCGCGCCGCCGGTGAGCAGTAGCTTTTCGGTGAGCGTGGTTTTCCCTGCGTCTGGATGCGAGATGATGGCGAAGGTGCGGCGGTTGAGGGCGGTCATATCGGGGCTTTGCTGATGTCGGTTCCCCGCGAAGGCGGGGACCCATCTCCGGACGGCTCATCCGGAAACAAGGGGCAGAAGATGGGCCCCTGCATGCGCAGGGGACCGGAATGGGCTAGCTCTCTAGCAGCGTCACATCCATCCGCAAACGCTGCTGTGCGTCTGGTGCCAGCGTCATCACGCCGGGCTTGTCGGCAAAATCGCCGGTGAAGCCCAGCGGGTCGGCGATCCCGGCCCAGGGTTCGATGCACAGGAAGCGCGCGCCGGGCTTCTGCCAGATGCCGAGCATCGGCGCGTCGGGAAAATCGATGCGGAGGCGCGTCTGGCCGGGTAAGCCATAGATCAGCGAGCGGCTTTGCAGTTCGTCCCAGATCAGCGCGTCGGCCTCAAAATCGGCATATGTCGGCGCGTAGACCTTGCCCTCGACCGGGCCGGGCTGCGGTTCGGGCGCGACGAGGCCGGTGGCGGGGTCGAGCCGCCGGATCGGGGCGGGTTCGTCGCAGTCGAAGACGATCCGGTGATCCTCCGCCGCGCCGCCATAGGGCAGCGGCCAGGCAAAGGCCGGGTGATAGCCGAAGCTGAACGGCATCGGGGTATCGCCGCGATTGCTCACCGTCGCGGTCATTGCAAGTGTCGCGCCGGTCAGCGCGAAGGCCATGTCGAGCCGGAAGTCGAACGGATAGATAGCGCGGCTGGCTTCGCTCGCCTCGAGCCGGAACAGCGCGCTCGATGCATCCGCCTCGACTAGCGCGAATTCCGACCGCCGGGCAAAGCCATGCCGCGGCATCGCGAAGTGGCGCTCGCCGAGCCGATATTCATCCCCCGCCAGCGCGCCGACGATCGGGAAGAGCAGAGGCGCGTGGCCCGCCCAGAAGGCCGGGTCGGCATCAGTCATCAGCTCGCGGCCTTCTGCGTCCCTGAGCGACCACAGCTCCGCCCCCAGCGGGTGGATGCTGGCGGTCAGCGCGTCGGAGCGCAGTGTGACCAGGTCAGCCACGCAGCTCCGCCCCGAGCTTGGCCGCCGCCTTGACCACCGCATCGGCAATGGCTTTCAGCTCATCGTCGCCGAAGCTCTTGTCCACCGGCTGCAGCGTCACCTCGATGGCGAGCGAGAGCTTGCCCTCGGGCACGCCCTGGCCTGCAAAGCTGTCGAACACGCGGGCATCGGTGATGTGCTTCTTGTCCGCGCCTTTCACCGCGCGCACCAGATCGCCAGCGGGCAGCTTGGCATCCACCAGGAAGGCGAAATCGCGCGTCACCGCCTGCAGTGCGGGTGGCGCATAGGCTTCGCGCATCGCCGAGCCGCGGGCTTTCAGCGGGATCGTGTCGAGGAACAGCTCGGCCACGATCACCGGCCCGTGCACCGGCTTGAAGCCGAACGCGCGCGCGGTTGAGGGGTGCAGCGTGCCGTACGCGGCGAGCACGTTCTTCGGCCCCAGCCGCAGCGTCGCCGCTTGCCCCGGGTGATAGTGATCGCCTGGGCCTGCGGAATCGGGAGCGAAGTCCATCAGCTTGGCCGCCGGGGCTCCTGCGGCATCGAGCAATGCCAGCACCTCGGCCTTCACGTCATGCGCAGTGAAGGCCTGCGCCTTGCCGCTGCGCCAGTCGCGCGGGGTCTTGTCGCCCGACAGCACGATGCCCAGCGTGGTGCGTTCGAGGCTGGTGCCATCCTCGGCCTTGAAATAGCGACGGCCGAGTTCGAACAGCCGGACCGAGCCCGCGCCGCGATCGAGATTGCGCTTGGCGGCCGAGAGCAGGCCGGGCAGCAGCGACGGGCGCATGACCTTCAGGTCCTCGCTGATCGGGTTGGCCAGCACCCAGCCGCCGCCGCCAAAGGGCGCGGCTTCCTTGTCCGAGATGAACGACCAGTTCACCGCCTCGTTGAGCCCGCGCGCGGCGGCGAGACGGCGCACGCGGCGCTCCTGCAACTGCGCGGGGCTGGCGGTCGGCCGGGCGACGCCGGGCAGGCGCGGCAGCGGGGTCGAGGGGATCGCATCGATGCCGGTGATGCGCACCACTTCCTCGACGATATCCGCCTTGCCCGCGACATCGCGTCGCCAGCTCGGGACAGTGATCGTCCAGGGGGTGGCGCTGCTGTCGATACCGAAGCCCAGCCGCTCGAGGATCGCCTGCTGCTCGCTGGCGGGCACATCGATGCCGCCCAAAGCCGCGCAATAGGCGGGGTCGTAAGCAACCGTGCGCGGTTCGACCGGCGCGGCACCCGAGCGGGTCACCGGGCTCGCCGTGCCACCGCAATGCTCGAGCACCAGCCGTGTCGCGATGGCGAGGCCCTGTTCGAGGAACGCCGGGTCGACCCCACGCTCGAACCGCTGGCGCGCGTCGCTGGTCAGCATCAGCTTCTGGCCGGTGCGGGCGATATGCTCGGGGTCGAAATAGGCGCACTCGATCAGCACGTCGGTGGTGTCGTCGGACACGCCTGAATCCTCGCCGCCCATGATGCCGCCGATATCGTGCACCTGCGCGCTGTCGGCGATCACGGTCATGCTGGCGTCGAGCGCATAGGTCTTGCCGTTGAGCGCGAGCACTTCTTCGCCGTCCTTCGCCTTGCGCGCGACGAGACCGCCCGAGAGCTTGGCGCGGTCATAGACGTGCAGTGGGCGGCCGAGGTCGATCGAGACGAAATTGGTGATATCGACCAGCACCGAGATCGGCTTCTGCCCGATCGCCTTCAGCCGGTCCGCCATCCATTTGGGCGCTGCACCGTTCTTCAGGCCCGAGACGTTCTGCGCATAGAAGGCCGGGCAACCGGCGCTATCGTCGGTGCGCACATCGGGCGCTTCGCCGCTGCCCTCGACCGGATCGACGCCCGAGCGATAGACCTCGGACAGCGGCTTCAGCGTGCCGATGCCCGATGCGGCGAGATCGCGCGCGATTCCGCGCACGCCCATGCAGTCCTGCTTATTGGGCGTGACCGAGACCTCGATCACCGGATCGTCGAGCCCGGCATAATCGGCAAAGCTGGTGCCTACCGGCGCGTCCTCGGGCAGCTCGATGATGCCGTCATGGTCCTCGCCGAGCTCGAGCTCGCGATACGAGCACATCATGCCGAAGCTCTCGACATCGCGGATCTTCGCGGGCTTCAGCGTGAAGGCGGGGCCGGGGACATAGGTTCCCGGCGGGCCGAACACGCCGACCAGGCCTTGCCTTGCATTGGGCGCGCCGCACACGACCTGCCAGGGTTCGCCCGAACCGTCATCGACCTTGAGCAGCCGCAGCTTGTCCGCATTGGGATGGGGGCCGGCCTCGAGCACTTTCGCCACGCGGAACGGGCGCAGCGCATCGGCGGGGTTTTCCACGCCTTCGAGCTCGAGCCCGATCGCGGTCAGCCGGTCGGTGATTTCATTGAGGCTCGCATCGGTGTCGAGATGCTCTTTCAGCCAGGAGAGGGTGAACTTCATGCGCCGACTCCTCCGCTCAGCGTGGGGACATCGAGCGACGAGAAGCCGTAATGCTTCAGCCACCTGAGATCGCCATCGAAGAACGCGCGCAGGTCGTCCATGCCGTATTTCAGCATCGCCAGGCGGTCGATGCCGCAGCCGAAGGCAAAGCCCTGCCACTCATCGGGATCGAGCCCGCAATGCTCGATCACCTTCGGGTTGACCATGCCGCTGCCCAGGATCTCCATCCAGCCGCCATTGGGGCCGGTGGGATCGCCACCGATCACGCGCTTGCCCTTTTCGACGGTGAAGCCGACATCGACCTCGGCCGAGGGCTCGGTGAACGGGAAATAGCTCGGGCGCAGGCGCAGCACGATATCATCGCGCTCGAAGAACGCGCGGACGAAGGTCTCCAGCGTCCATTTGAGATGCGCCATGGTAATGCCCTTGTCGATGACCAGGCCTTCGACCTGGTGGAACATCGGCGTGTGCGTCGCGTCCGAATCGCTGCGATAGGTGCGGCCCGGCGCGATGATGCGGATCGGCGGCTTCTGCGCCATCATCGTGCGGATCTGCACCGGAGAGGTATGCGTGCGCAGCAGCATCGGCTCGCCATCGGGGCCGGTATCGGGGAAATAGAAGGTGTCGTGCATCGCGCGCGCCGGATGCGTCTCGGGCATGTTCAATGCGGTGAAATTGTACCAGCCCGATTCGATCTCGGGTCCAGTCGCGACGGCAAAGCCCAGATCCGCGAAAATCTCGGCCAGCTCGTCCATCACCTGCGCGACCGGGTGCACCGAGCCCTGGGGCGAGGGCGCGACCGGCAGCGTCAGGTCGATCGCTTCGGCGGCGAGCCGTTCGTTGAGCGCCGCGCTTTCCAGCGCGTCCTTGCGCGCGGCGATCGCGGCGGTGACAGCTTCGCGCGCGCCGTTGATGCGCGGGCCCTGTTCCTGGCGCTCTTCGGGGCTCATGCCGCCCAGCGTCTTGAGCAGCCCGGTGATCGCGCCCTGCTTGCCCAAAGCTGCGATGCGGATGTCTTCCAGCGCGGCAAGATCGGCAGTGGCGATGCGCGCCAGATAATCCTGCTGCAATTGTTCAATATCGGCCACGGCCCGGTCTTCCACATATGCGAGAAAAATGTCCGCGAGCCGCTGTCATGCCCCGCTGCACAAATCAAGCCCTGCCGCGCTTTGCTGGCCTTTTCATGCGTGCGCCTGCGGTGCTATCCTGCACCCCGACCGGACACAGAACCGGCGCCATAGGGGACGATGGCCGATGAACCTGATGCTGCTTTTCGCTTCGCTCGCCGCGATCCTGGCGGTCGCGGGCCTGGTCTGGCTGCTCCAGCTGGGCGAGAACCGGATCGGCGATGCCGCGGACGCCGCACGCATCGCCGAGGAGCAGATCGCGGGCTTCGAATCGGGGCCGGTGCTGATGTCGAACGATGGCGAGGCGGCGCTCGTCGAAGGCACCGATGGCCGCGTCGTCATCCTCAAGCGCCATGGCGCGCATTGCGCCGGACGCGTGCTGCCCAGGCCGCTGCGCGCGCACCGTTGCAGCGAGGGCTGGAAAGTCGAAACCGGCGATCCGCGCTTCGGACATGTTTCACTTGCACTGTCAAAACAGGATGCTGACAGGCTGCTGACAATGATGTAAGCAAGCTTTTGCAATGATACCAGACCTGCCCAATCCGACCGAGCTTGCCATCCCGGCTTTCGTGCTGTTGATGCTGGTCGAGATCTGGTGGGTGCGCCGCCGCGATCGCAGGGCCTATGAACCGCGCGACACGCTGACCTCGCTCGCCCTGGGGCTGGGCAGCACCGTGGCGGGCGCGCTGACGGGGGGGCTTGCCCTCGCGATCGCTTTCTGGGTGTACCAGTATCGCCTGTTCGACATCGGTTTCGTCTGGTGGGCCTGGCCGATCGCTTTCGTGTTTGACGATTTCGCCTATTACTGGGTGCACCGGCTCGGCCACCGCGTCCGCTGGATGTGGGCGGCGCATGTCATCCATCATTCCAGCCAACATTATAACCTGTCGACCGCGCTCCGGCAGACCTGGACCGGGTTCTTCACGCCGGGGCTGCTGGTCAGCCTGCCGCTGTTCTGGCTGGGGTTCCACCCGCTGATGATCGCCTTTTGCGGTGGCATCAATCTCATCTACCAGTTCTGGATCCATACCGAGGCGGTGAAGCGGATGCCGCGCTGGTTCGAGGCGGTGATGAACACGCCGTCGCACCACCGCGTGCATCACGCGATCAACCCGCGCTATCTCGATTCGAACTATGCCGGGGTGTTCATCGTCTGGGACAAGATGTTCGGCACCTTCGTGCCCGAGCGCGACGACGAGCCAATCCGCTATGGCATCGTCAAGCAGCTGGGCAGCTTCAACCTGCTCTGGGCGGCGTTTCACGAATGGGTGGGCATCGCGCGCGACATGTGGTCGGCGCCGGGGCTCAGCAACAAGCTTGCCTATCTGCTCCGTCCGCCTGGCTGGAGCCATGACAACAGCCGCGAGACCAGCGACAGCATCAAGGCCGCCTGGGCCGCGCGGCAGGGACGGCAGTTGCCATCGCGCGTAACCGGCGATGTCACTCTAGAGCCGGCGGAATAGGCGCATGGCGCGCGGGGGCGACGAGCCGGCTATCACCCTTTTCGAAGGGGCGAGCGTGAGAGGCCAGCAAGCCATGCTCGCCGACTTGTGCGCCCGGATATTCGACAGCTTCGATCCCGATTATCTCGCGCGCCGTCTGCCGCTGCTGGCCGATCCGGTGCTGCACGTCGCGCACGGTGATGATGGCGCGGTCCTGGGCTTCAAGATCGGCTATCGGCGCGGGCCCAGCCTGCTCTATTCCTGGCTCGGCGGCATCGTTCCCGAAGCGCGCGGCCGGGGCATCGCCGCGCGGCTGATGCAGGTCCAGCATGAATGGGCGGCGGCGCAAGGCTACGACTTCGTTGAAACGCGCACCCGCGCCAGCAACAATCGCATGATCATCGTCAATCTGACGGCTGGGTTTCACATTGCCGGGGTCGAGAGCGACGAGGCCGGTCATCTGGTGGTCATCCAGCGGAGGCGATTGAATACCCTGCCGTGATCGGCACCAAGAACGAAAATGGGAGAGAGCATGAGCGAATATGACATCATCGTGATCGGTGGCGGGTCCGCAGGCTGTGCGGTCGCCGGGCGTCTCACGGAAGACCCCTCGCTGTCGGTCTGTCTGATCGAGGCGGGCGGGCGCAACAACGGCGTGCGGGTAAAGACCCCCGGCTTCATGCCTTTCCTGCCGAAGAACACCAACTGGAAGTTCGAAACCGTGCCGCAGCCGGGGCTCAATGGGCGCACCGGGTATCAGCCGCGCGGCAAGGGGCTGGGCGGCTCCTCGGCGATCAACGCGATGGTCTATATTCGCGGCAACCACTGGGATTACGACAACTGGGAAGCGCTTGGAGCGACCGGGTGGAGCCACAAGGACGTGCTGCCCTGGTTCCGCAAATCGGAAGGCAATGCGCGCTATGGCTCGTCGCACGAATTCGATGCGCATCATGGCGGCGATGGTCCGCTTTCGGTGGTCGACCAGAAATGGGCCAATCCCGGTAGCCACGCCTTTGTCGAGGCGGCACGGCGGCTGCAGCTGCCGCTGAACGACGATTTCAACGGCGCGAAGCAGGAAGGCTTCGGCATCTACCAGACCACGCAGAAGAACGGCGAACGCTGGAGCGCGGCGCGCGCCTATGTCGAGCCGGCGGCGGACCGCGCGAATCTCGACGTGCGCACGCATGCGCTGGTGCGGCGGATCATCGTCGAGAACGGCCGGGCGAAGGGCGTCGAGTTCGAACGCGCTGGAAAAGTGGTGCAGGTGTTCGCGCGCGCCGCTGTCGTGCTCTCTGCCGGCGCGTTCGGGTCACCGCAGATCCTGCAGCTCTCCGGCATCGGCCCGGGCGGCATGCTGAAAGAGCATGGCATTCCGGTGCTGGTCGATCGCGGCGAGGTCGGCGCGAACCTGCAGGACCATATCGATTATGTCTCGGGTTTCGCGACCAAATCGACCGACAGTTTCGGCAGCTCGCTCACCGGGGTCACCCGCATGGCGCGCGCGGTGCTCGAGCATCGCCGCAAGCGCACTGGCATCCTCACCACCTGCTGGGCGGAAGCGGGCGGCTTCTGGAAGATGATGCCCGATGCCCCCGCGCCCGATGTGCAGTTCCATTTCGTGCCCGCCGTGCTCGAGGATCATGGCCGCGAGAATGTGAAGGGCCATGGCTTCTCGTGCCATGCCTGCGTGCTGCGCCCCGAAAGCAAGGGCACGGTGACGCTGAACAGCGCCGATCCCGCCGCACCGCCGCGCATCGACCCCAATTTCCTGGCGGACGAACGTGACATGGCAGTGCTGCGCGCAGGGGTGCGCTTCATGCACCGCATCTTTGAGACGCAGCCGATGTCGGATTACGATCCGGTCGATCGTCACCCGGTCGATCTCTACAACGACGCCGCGCTCGACGAGCTGATCCGCAACCGCGCGGACACCGTCTATCACCCGGTCGGTACCTGCCGCATGGGATCGGACGAGGCCAGCGTGGTCGATCCGCGCCTGCGGCTGCGCGGGGTGGACGGGCTCTATGTCGCCGATGCCAGCATCATGCCCAAGATCGTCAGCGGCAACACCAATGCGCCCAGCATCATGATCGGCGAACGCTGCGCGGCGTTCGTCGCCGAGGATGTGAAGGCGAAGCTGCTGGTCGCGGCGTAAGCAACCTTAAAATCCTCCCCCGGCTTGCTGGGGGAGGATTTGGGTTTTGATCCGTTCTGGGGAAAACTCGCGCTTCCGTGCTGCTTCCGGCTCGGGTAACGGAAAGCCGATGAGCGCCTCTTCCGATCCCGCTGCAACGCCGATGATGGCGCAATATCATGCGCTCAAGGCCGAGGCGCCCGATTGCCTGCTGTTCTACCGGATGGGCGATTTCTTCGAGCTTTTCTTCGATGATGCCAAGGCCGCGGCTGCGGTGCTCGATATCGCGCTGACCTCGCGCGGCGCGCATGGCGGCGATCCGGTGCCGATGTGCGGCGTGCCGGTGCACAGCGCGGAGGGCTATCTCGCGCGGCTGATTAAGGCGGGGCACCGCGTCGCGATCGCCGAGCAGACCGAGACGCCCGCCGAGGCCAAGGCGCGCGCGGGCTCGAAGGCGCTGGTCCAGCGCGCGATCGTGCGCTTCGTCACCGCCGGTACGTTGACCGAAGAGGCTTTGCTCGATTCGCGCAGCGAGAACCGGCTGGTCGCGCTCGCCAGTGCGGAGGGCGGCTATGGCCTGGCGATGTGCGACATCTCGACCGGCCGGTTCGAGCTCATGCAGGCGAGCGCTGCCGATCTTTCCGCCGAAATCGCGCGATTGGCCCCGAGCGAACTCGTCCAATCGGACCGCGCCGACCCGTTCGCCGAGACCGCGATCCTGCGCCCCGGCCATGATTTCTCCAGCCTGGAAGGCGAGCGCCGACTGAAGGCGCATTTCGGCGTCGCGACGCTCGACGGCTTCGGCAGCTTCAGCCGCGCCGAGCTGGCGGCGGCAGGCGGCCTGCTCGCCTATCTCGAGCATGTCTCGCGCGGGCAAATGCCGTTCCTCGCGCCGCCGCGCCGGCACGAGGTCGCGCAGCATATGGCGGTCGATGCCGCCACGCGCGACAGTCTCGAGATCCTGAGTTCGCAGCAGGGCGGGCGGGTCGGCTCGCTCGTCCATGCGATCGACCGCACGGTGACCGGCGCGGGCGCGCGGCTGCTCGCCAGCGATCTCGGCGCGCCGCTGACCGATATTCATGCGATCCGCGACCGGCTGGCGCTGGTGCAATGGTTCCATGCCGATCCGCTGCTGCGCGAGAGCGTGCGCGAGGCGCTGAAGGCGATCCCCGATCTGGCCCGCGCCCTGGGCCGCGTCGTCGCCGGGCGCGGTTCCCCGCGCGATCTTGGCCAGTTGCGCGATGGCCTGAGTGCGGCGCGGACGTTGCGCGAACGGCTCGGCAAGGCTGCCGACCTGCCTGATCTGCTGAAGCGCCTGCTGCCCGACATGCAGGGCCATGGCGCGCTGGTCGAGCATCTGACACGCGCCTTGGTCGAGAGCCCACCGACCGAGCGTCAACAGGGCGGCTATATCGCGCGCGGCTATGATGCCGCGCTCGATGCTTTGCGCGATACCTCCGGCAATGCCCGCCGCGCGATCGCCGCGCTTGAAGCCGACTACAAGGCTCAGACCGGGGTGCAGGCGCTCAAGATCCGGCACAATGCGGTGCTCGGCTATTTCATCGAGGTGCCCGCCGCGCGCGCCGATGCGCTGATGAAGGCGGATAGCGGCTTTGCCCATCGCCAGACCATGGCGGGCGCAGTGCGCTTCAATTCGCCCGCGCTGCACGAAGAGGCGATGCGCATCGCGCAGGCGGGAACGCACGCCCAGGCGGCGGAGGAAGCGCATTTCGAAGGTTTGTGCGAGGAAGTCATCGCCGCGCGTGACGGCATCGCGCGCACCGCCGCTGCGATCGCACGCATCGATGTCGCCTGCGGCCATGCCCAGATGGCGGCGGAGGGCGATTATTGCTGCCCGGAACTCACCGAGGCGCCCGAGATCGCGATCGAGGGCGGGCGGCACCCGGTGGTCGAGGCAGCTTTGCGAAAATCCGGCCAGGCGTTCGTCGCCAACGACGCGAACCTGTCCGAACGCGACCGGCTGTGGCTCGTCTCCGGCCCCAACATGGGCGGCAAATCGACCTTCCTGCGCCAGACCGCGCTCATCGTGCTGCTCGCCCAGGCAGGCGCTTTCGTGCCCGCCCGATCGGCGCGGATCGGCATTGTCGACCGGCTGTTCAGCCGCGTCGGCGCATCGGACAATCTGGCGCGCGGCCGCTCGACCTTCATGGTCGAGATGGTCGAGACCGCCGCGATCCTTGCTCAGGCGACCGAGCGTTCGTTCGTGATCCTGGACGAGGTCGGGCGCGGCACCTCGACCTATGACGGGCTGGCGCTGGCCTGGGCGATTGCCGAGGCGGTGCATGACAGCAACCGCTGCCGCTGCCTGTTCGCGACGCATTATCACGAGCTGACCCGGCTCGCCGGGCGGCTCGACGCGCTGTCGCTGCACCATGTCCGCGCGCGCGAGTGGAAGGGCGATCTGGTGTTGCTGCACGAGCTTGCCGATGGCCCGGCGGATCGCAGCTATGGCCTGGCCGTCGCCAAGCTCGCGGGCGTGCCGCCGGTGGTGGTCGCGCGCGCGAAATCGGTGCTGGCGAAGCTGGAAGCCGGGCGAGAGGCGACCGGGGGGCTGGCGGCGGGGCTCGACGATCTGCCGCTGTTCGCCGCCGCTGCCGCAAGGGAGCCCGAGGCCAAGGACGAACTGCGCGAGGCGCTCCAGGCGCTCGATGTCGATAATCTCAGCCCGCGCGATGCTCTCGATGCGCTCTATCGCTTGAAGGCCATGCTCGGCGAAGGTTCGCATTAGGCGTTCATTCGGAGCGAAAATCCGGTTATCCTGCAAGCCGTTACCAGGCAGGGGCGATCATGGCGGGCATCGGGATACTGGCAGTTGCATATGCCCTGGCCGCGCCAGGAACAGCCGAGGCGCGCCTGCCCGATGCGATCACCCTGTGCGATCGGCCGGTGCTCGATCTTCCCGCTGCTGCACTGCCGCTGGCGAGCGAGCGTGCCAGCCGGGCGCGCAGCCTGTTGCGCGGTGGTGATGACGGCGCAGACGCGGCGCTCGAATTGCTGCTCGCCCCTGGCGATCACCCTCCATCCGCTTTCTCAGCGCAGGACGGGGGCAGCAGCGCTGCGCAACTTGCCGAATATTGCCTGGTCGCGGGCGAGGCGATGCGGCGCGCGCGATCGGGCAGCCAGTCGCGCGCGCAGGATTTCCTCCGCACCGCCCAGGTGCTGGCCGAGCAGGCGGGCGACCGAGTGCTCGCCGCGCGCGCTGCGTGGGAGGCGGCGCTGGCGCTGGCGGGCGGCGCGCCACCGGCCGCACCGGGCACGCGGCGGCGCTCGGCCGCGTCGGCACCACTGGCGCCTGCACCGCAGGGCTGCGCGCCTGCCGATATCGAGGGACAGAGGCGCAGGCTGGAAGCCGCCTTTGCCTGCGCACTCGACCGCGCAGTGAAGGCCGATGATCCCGCGCTGATTGCTCTGTCGGCGCTGCGGCTGGCGCGGCTGGAAAAGGCGCGCAAGGCCGATATCGCGCCGCGCATCGCGCTGGGGCTGGCGGCGTCGGCGCGGGTGGAAAAGCCCGGCGATCGCGCCTCGCTGCACCGCGCGCTGGTCATACTGGCCGACGATGCGGGGTTGGGTGCAACCAAAATGGTTCGCGATGCGGTCGAACTCTATGCCGATCTGGCACGTCAGGACGCAGCCGATGCGGCGACGCTCGCGGCGCTCCAGGGGCGGGTCGCCTTGGCCCGGGGGGAACGCAAGGCCGCGCATGCCGCGATCCGCCGCGCGATCTTCCTCGAAAGCCAGAAGGCTCTGCCGCAGAACCTGCCGCAATATGCGCTGCTGCTCGCCGATGCCGAGCCCGAGCGCGCAGGCGAGCATGTGATCGCCGCCTATCGCGCGCTGGAACGGGTGCGTCCGGTGCTGATGCCGGTCGATCCGCTGACTGAGGAGAGCCGGTTCGACCTGCTCGTCCGCCCGGTGTTCGAACGCGCGATCGGCACCACGCTCGCGGTGGCGGGCAGCGATACCAACACGCTCGACCAGGCGCAGCGCATCGCCGAGGCCTATCGCAGCGCCGAACTGCAGAACAGCCTGGGCGCGGAATGCGTGCCGCTGCGCAACCCGGTCACCCCTGCCGACCTCAAGCCGGGCGAGGTGCTGCTTTATCCGCTGCTGCTCGAGGACCGGATCGAGCTGCTTTATGCGACCGGCGACGACAGGTCGCGCGGCTATCGCCGGATGCCGCCCGATCGCAGCCGCAATCGCGCCAGCATTGGCGCGCTGGCGCAGCGCATGACCGCCTCGCTCAGCGGCGCGAGCAGCGACTGGGAGGCGGCCTCGCGCGAACTGCATGCCGCGCTGATCGCGCCGATGATGCCGCTGCTCGGGCCGGACGCGACGCTGATCGTCGTGCCCGATGGCCCCTTGCGCCAGATCAGCTTTGCCGCGCTGATGGATGCGCAAGGCACGTTCCTGATGGAGCGGGCGCGGCTCGCGGTCGTGCCTGCGCTCAGCTTTGCCGCGCCCGGCACGCGCGATACCGATCCCGAGATCATCGCCGCCTCGCTGGAAAAGGAACTCGACCTGCCCGTGGGCCGCTTCACCCGGCTGGAAGGCACCGCGTCCGAAGCAGCAATGGCGGCGGGGCGCGATGGCGTGCTGCTCGCCGATTTCGACCGTGCGGACCTCGCGGCGGCGCTCGCGAAGCGTCCGGCGAGCGTGCTGCATCTGGCCACACATGCCGCGTTCAACGGGCGCACCGAACGTTCGTTCGTCGTCGCCAATGGTGAGGCGATCAGCCTGCCCGAGCTGCGCGCGATGCTGAGCGCCAACAGCTTGCGCGGCCAGGGGCTGCAACTGCTGGTGCTGAGCGCCTGCGAGACCGCAGTGGGCGATGACGACCAGGCGATGGGGCTGGCGGGCGCGGCAGTCGAGGCGGGCGCGGCGAGCGCGCTCGCCTCGCTCTGGGAGGTCAGCGATGCGGGCACGGCGGCGCTGATGGAGGCGTTCTACCGGCATTATCGCGCAGGCGAGGGCCGGGCGCGTTCGCTGCAACTCGCGCAGATCGAGCTGGCGCGTGGCAGTGACGGGCAATGGACCGATCCCGGCATCTGGAGCGCGTTCACGTTGGTGGGGAGCTGGCGATGAGAGCTTGGCTTTCCGGATGCGCCGCGCTGGCCCTGGTCTGCATTCCGGCCTTTGCACAGGACGCAGGCGCGCCGCCGACCACGATTACCCCTGACACGCTGCCTCAACTGTCCACCGGCACCACTGCAACCACTGAAGGCGCGGTGACGACGATCGGCGGCGGCGTGCGCGCGGGCGACAATCTGTTCCACAGCTTCACCCGCTTCAACCTCGGCCCCGGCGATATCGCGCGCTGGACCGCCAGCGATGCGCTCACTATCCGCAACGTCATCAATCGGGTCACCGGCGGAGAAACCTCGTTCATTGCAGGCACGATCGACACCAGTGCCATGCCGGGCGCGGATTTCTTCTTCCTCAATCCTGCAGGCATCATGTTCGGGGATGGTGCTGCCATCGATGTCGGCGGCACCGCGCATTTCTCGACCGCGCAGCAACTGGGCTTTGCCGATGGCACGATGCTGGTTTCGGGCACCGCATCGGGGTCGAGCTTCAGCATGGCCGATCCCGTTCGCTTCGGCTTTCTGGGCGGCAATGCGCCAATAACCTTGCGAGCTAGCGCGGGCCCGGGCGATGCGGTGGCGCGCGGCGTCGGTGCCGGGCGCATCGCGCTGTCGGCGAGCGATATCGTCATGGAAAGCAGCAGCCTGTTTGCGGCGGAAGCGAGCCTGCGCGCCGTCGGCCAGAACAGGGGCGCGCTGGATATTGCCGCCGCGCCCGACCAGGGCCTGCGCGGCGGGCGGATTGCGCTTAACGACAGCCGCATTCTGCTGCAGGACGATGGCCGCATCGATCTGGTCGCCGGGACGATACGGTTCGACAGGTTCAGCGAGATTGGCGTGACCGCGAGCGCGGGCGCGCTGCCCGCCATCAACCTGCGCGCCGATCTTGTCGATCTTGTCAGCGGCGAATTGCGCGTCAGCGGCATCGAGGGCCTTGCCGAGCGCAGCGGCGACATTCGAGTGCGGGCCGGGCAGATTGTCGTGCGCGAACGCGGGGCGATCCGCACCGAAAGCCGGCTGGCGGGCGGCGGCGGCACGATCTTTCTGGAAGGCGACCGGATCGAGATCGACGAGGGCATCGTCACCGCGACCGGTCTGTCCGCGCCGGGGCGCTCGGTCGGCGACATCCAGGTGCGCGGCGGTCTGTTGCGGCTGACCAATACGGGGCTGCTTTCCACCACGCTGTTCCAGGCGCGCGGGGCATTCATGCCGACCGGCACCACCGGCAACATCCTGATCGATGTCGACCGGCTCGAAATGGCAAGCCAGGGGCTGATCCTAGCCTCGAGCTCGTCGAGCACGGCATCGGGTCCGGGCAGCATCACCATCCGCGCGAACACCATGGCGGTCCAGATCGGCCTCATCTCGACCAGTACCGACAGTGCGACCGCAGCGGGACCCATCGACATCACGGTCACGGGCCTGCTGGAGCTGAGCGGGATCGGCGGCATCCAGTCGGTCAGCCAGGGCCTGGGCGATGCGGGCGCGATCGCGATCCGGGCGGGCACGCTGCGATTGATCAACAACGGGTTCGGCGGACCCAGCATCTCGTCGGAAACCGAACTGCCGCGCGCACAGGAGTTCACGCGGCTCGCCGACTATACCGGCAATGCCGGGCGGATCGTGATCCAGACCGACAGCCTGGAGATGGACGGGATCACCTCGATCACTACCTCCAGCTCGAGCCTCGGCAATGGCGGGGATATCCTGATCTCGGCGGGACGGATCGTGCTGTCGGGCGAGGCGGAAATCAGCTCTGCGGCGCGCAAGCTGCTGGTTCCGCCCAGCAACGAGGATTTCGAGGCCGATCCCGATCTCATTCCCTCGCTGCGAGAACTGCCTGGCCCGGGACGCGCGGGACGCGTCCTGATCGCGGCCACCGGAACGCTGACCATGAACGGCGGGACGATCTCCACCGCGACCGAGGGCTTTGGTGCAGCAGGCGAGGTGACCGTGGTCGCCGACCGTATCGTGATGGGACGGGGCAGCCGGATCAGCTCGGATGCGGGCGATCTCGCGCCGGGCCAGGCGGGCACGGTGGCGCTCATTGCCCGCCAGATCATGCTCAGCGACGGTGCGGAAGTGAACACCAGCTCGGCCAATGCCACCACGGCGGGCGGCATCGCACTTGCGGCGGAGGAGGAGCTGCTTGTCACCGGTCAGGGCAGTCGTATCGCCAGCACGAACACCGCCAGCAGCGGCGGCGCGGCGGGCAATATCAGCATCGGCGCGCCGCGCATCACCCTGGGGCCGGGCGGCACGATCACCACCAGCGCGCTGACCGGCGCTGCGGGGCAAATCGAGCTGGCATTGCCCGAGACCGGTCTGCTGCGTTTGGCAGGCGGCGCGATGCCTGCGGCGATCGCCACCTCGTCGGGCCCCGGCACCGGCGGGCGCATCAGCATCAGCCGTCCCTATGCGCTGATCGCCGATGGCGCGCGGATCGAGGCGCTGGGCCAGCAGCGCGGCGCGAACGTGCAGCTTGCAACCGATTTCTTCATCCGTTCGGCCGACAACAGCAACCTGCTGCTGGTCGATGGCGATCTGGTCGTCGACAGCCAGGTCGGCAATGTCAGCAGCGGCATCGACACGCCCGATATCAGCTTCGGCGATGCGGCAGGCGTGCTCGCGGGCCAGTGCCGCGCGGCGCGCAGCAGCGGGTCGGTGAGCCGCCTTTCCATCGATCAGGTCGGCCCGCTCGCGCTCGATGCGCTTGACGTGGCGCCTTCGGGAGCTTGCCGTTGAGCCTGATGCTCGCGCTGGTGCTGCAGGGCGCTGCACCCGCTTGCGCGCCCTCACCCGATGCGGCGGCGAGCGGCATCGTCACCTATTGCGCGGTCGAGGTGCAGGCCGAGCCGGACATCGCCGCGATCGCGACGGCGGACAGCACCGGCCACGATTTCGGCGGATTTGTCGTGCGCTACTCAAAGGGCGAGCGGCTCGACGGGGAGTGGGTGCGGCAACAGGCGATCGCCAACGGCCTCATCGGCGCGCCGGTACCGCTCGACCGGATCGCGGCGGCGGTGCAGCAGATCAGCCTCGCCTATGTCCGCAACGGCTATGTCAATTCGGGCGTGCTGATCGATTCCGTGACCGACCCGGCGGGCGCATCGCCGCTGGTGCTGCGGCTGGTGGCGGGCAGGCTGACCGACGGTGGCGCGACGGTCGAATGGCAGGATGGCAAGCGGCGCGGGCTGAGCGACGCCTATGTGCTGCGCCGTATGCCCTCGGCACGCGCGATCCCGCTCAACGGTCTTGCGATCGAGCGCGATTTCCGGACCCTGGCAAGCGATGATGCGATCGCCACGGTCAAGGCCGATCTCCAGCCCGGCGCGCGCCCCGGCGAGGCGCGGCTCGCCTTGCTGGTCGATCCCGCACCGCGCTTTGCGGTGTATGCGAGCGTTGCCAACAGCAGGTCTCCGGCGGTCGGAGGCTGGCGCTTCGGCAGCGGTCTGGCCATGCGCAACGCGCTGTTCGCAGGCGACCGTATCGCGTTCGACGCCGGGCTCACGGCGGGTCGCCCCGATGCGCAGGTCGATTATGCCGCCCCGTTCCTCCACCCTGCGCTCCGGATCGAGGCGCGCGGCGGATACAACCGCGCGGCGGTGGTCGATGCGCCCTTGCGTGACCTTCTGATCCGCGCGCGCGACTGGTTCGTCGAAGGCGGCTTCGCGCTGACCGTGTGGCAGCGCCCGCTGAGCCCCGCCGCGCTCGACGGCACGCCCGAGATCAGCGCGCAGTCGGTGACGTTGAGCACCGGCGTGATCCACCGCGAGACGCGCACCTTCCTGCTGGGCGAGCCCTTTTCGTTCAGCCCCGGATCGGTGCGGGGGCTCGCCGAATATTCGGCGCTGCGGCTCGGCATGGAATGGACGCGGCGCAGCTCGGGCACGGTGTGGATCGCGCAGGCGCGCTTCACGCAAGGCATCGACGGCAGCCGATCGGACATTGTCGGCATCGCCGCACCCTCGCCGCGCTTTCGCAGCTTTTCGGGCCAGATCAGCCATGCCCGGCGAATCGGCGACAAGGGCTGGGAGCTGCGCGCGCGGCTCGCGGGGCAATATGGCACCGGCATACTCTATGCCGGCGAGCGTTTCGTCGCGGGCGGCAGCGCCACCGTGCGCGGTTATCGCGAGAGCCTGGTGCTCGCCGATCGCGGCGTGCTTGGATCGGTCGAGCTGGCGCGGCCAGTGACGATCGGATCGGGTGCGCTTGGCGCCCTGGGGCTGCGCTGGGGCAGCTTCACCCCCTCGGTCTTCGTCGATGGCGCGGTGATGCGCAACGCGACGCGCGCCTTCCAGCCGCAGCCGGGCGAGATCGCGAGCATCGGCGCATCGCTTAGCTGGACGCCCTCGCCCTCGCTCTCGGCGCGGCTGACCTATGGCGCAGCACTGATCGATGCGCCGGTCACCGGCAGCCGCGACGTGCAGGATGACGGGCTGTCGTTCGCGCTCAGCTGGAACCACCGGTTCTGACATTTCAGCCGCTTGACCTTGGCCCGCGCGGCATTACCACACGCGGCCATGAAATTCTTCTCCGACAATGCCGCCGCGGTTCACCCGCGCGTGATGGACGCCATCGCCGCTGCCAACCGGCTCGATTCGCCTTATGACGGCGATGCGCTCAGCCAGGCGCTCGACGACCGGTTCAGTCAGCTGTTCGGCACCCGGGTCAAGGCTTTGTGGGTGGCGACCGGGACTGCGGCCAATGCGCTTGCGCTCTCGGCCCTGTGCCCGCCGCACAAGGGCGTGATCTGCCACCGCATGGCGCATATCGAGCAGGACGAATGTGGCGCGCCGGGCTTTTTCATGCATGGGGCGAAGCTGATCCTGGCCGATGGCGAGGGCGCGAAGCTGAGCGCGGACGAGGTGGCGCGCGTCGCTGGCCAGATTCGCGACGATGTCCACCAGGTGCAGCCCGCCGCCGTCTCGATCACCAATGCCAGCGAATATGGCCTGACCTATTCTCCGAAAGAGGTCGCCGCGATCGGCGAGGTCTGCAAGGCGCGCGGGCTCAAGCTGCACATGGACGGCGCGCGCTTCGCCAATGCCATCGCCTCGACCGAGGTGGATCCGGCCGATATCACCTGGCGCGCAGGCGTCGACATGCTGAGCTTCGGCTGCGTCAAGAACGGCGGCATGAACGCCGAGGCGATCATCGTGTTCGACAATTGCCTCGCGCGCGAGCTGCCCTATTTGCGCAAGCGCGCCGGGCAGCTTCAATCCAAGGGGCGGTTCCTTGCGGCGCAGCTGCTGGCGATGCTCGACGATGACCTGTGGCTCGCCAATGCGCGCGCCGCCAATGCAGGCGCGCAGGCGATCGCCGAGGCGGCGGGCGACCGGCTGCTCTACCCGGTTCAGGCGAACGAGGTGTTCGTCAAGCTGAGCGCGACCGAGGCAGCATCGTTGCGGAGCCAGGGCTTCGAATTCTACGACTGGGGCGAGATGACGGCAGAGGGCGGCGAGGCGCGCTTCGTCACTGCCTGGGATCAGGACGCCGAGACCGTCGCTCCGCTCGCCGCCGCCATCGCTGCGCTCTAATGGCGAGCAGCGCGCCCGCTTCTGCGTCAGACACGCCCGAAGAACCGTCGATGCTCTCGGCACGGGTGCTGGTGCCGTTCCTGCTCGTCTCGCTGATCTGGGGCTCGACCTGGCTGGTGATCAAGGACCAGATTTCCAGCGTCCCGCCGACATGGTCGGTCAGCTATCGCTTCGCGGTGGCGGCGATTGGCATGTTCGCGCTCGCCTGGTGGCGCAAGGCACCGCTGCGGCTCGACCGCCAGGGTCAGCTGATCGCGCTGGCGCTGGGGCTGTTCCAGTTCTCGGCCAATTTCAACTTCGTCTACCGCTCGGAAGCCTATATCACCTCGGGTCTCCTCGCGGTGCTGTTCGCGATGCTGATGGTGCCCAACGCGCTGCTCTCGCGCATCTTCCTCGGCGCGCGGATCGCGGGCGGGTTCATTGTCGGTACGGCGGTGGCGCTGGCGGGGATCGCGCTGCTGTTCGTGCAGGAATATCGCGCGATGCCCGCCGATCTGTCGGACGTGATGAAGGGACTGGGCCTCGCGCTGTGTGCGATCCTGTGCGCCTCGATCGCCAATGTCATGCAATCGGCCGAGCGGGTGAAGGCGATGCCGATCCTCAGCTTGCTCGCCTGGGCGATGCTGTGGGGCGCGCTGGGCAACGCGGCGCTCGGCTGGGCACTTTATGGCGCGCCGGTGTTCGAAAGCCGCCCGGCCTATCTCGGCGGCATCGTCTATCTCGGGCTGATGGGGTCGGTGGTCACCTTCCCGATGTATTTCGCGCTGATCCGCGATATCGGCGCGGCACGCGCGGCTTATAGCAGCGTGCTGGTGCCGGTGGTGGCGATGGTGCTGTCGACCCTGTTCGAGGGCTATCGCTGGAGCCTGCTCGCGGGCGCGGGCGCGGCGCTCGGCATGATCGGGCTGGTGATCGCGATGCGGGCGCGCACCCCGAGAACACCGCGCCTTTCGGGCTGATCGCTCCGGAGCGGATGTGGTTGATGGCGCGCGCCGGTTGATTTGCCGCTGCAATGGCCCGATCCTCGCGCGCGAGAATAAAAATCCCCTGGGAGCGGTGATGCGACTGAAATTCCTCGCCTTTGCGCTGGCGCTGCTGGCCCCGGCAGCGATCGCGCCTGCGGCCGTCAAACCGCCGACGCTCTTCGTCGATGAGCGCAGCACAACGGTTCAAGCTGCCGAGAAGCTCGAGGGCGCTGCCCGCGAGGACGCGCTGCTTCTGGCGCGCATTCCCTCGGCGACCTGGCTCGCTTACGGAACGCCCGAGATCGTCGAGGCCCAGGCCCGCGACGTCACCGAGCGTGCGGCGGCGAAGGGGCAGATTCCGGTGCTGGTGGCGTACAACATCCCCTATCGCGACTGTGCGCTCTATTCGGCGGGCGGCGCGGCGGATGGCGTGGCCTATCTCGCCTGGGTCGCCGGGCTGGCCAGGGGGGTCGGCAACCGTCAGGCGATCATCGTGCTAGAGCCCGATGGCCTCGGCGTCATTCCCTGGCACCGCAATC
Source organism: Blastomonas ursincola (assembly GCF_013607875.1). Lineage (GTDB taxonomy): Bacteria > Pseudomonadota > Alphaproteobacteria > Sphingomonadales > Sphingomonadaceae > Blastomonas > Blastomonas ursincola. The sequence goes on along the minus strand of NZ_VDES01000001.1, from coordinate 1,250,431 downwards.
TGGCGGGCGATCTCGAAGGGTGCCGTCCGGAAGGGCAGGACGAGGCGGCGGCGTCGCGGCGCTACGACCAGCTGCGCGGCGCGGTCGCAATCCTGGGCGCGCTTCCACGAGCGCGCGTCTATCTCGACGGCACCGGCAGCAGCTGGCTTGCGCCCGGCGAGATTGCGAGCCGCCTGATCCGCGCCGATGTGGACAAGGTCGCGGGCTTCTTCCTCAACGTTTCCAATTTCGAGAGCGATGCGCGCGTCGTGCCCTATGCGCACTGGGTCAGCAATTGCATCGCGCTGGTGACGCAGGGCGGACTGGACCCGCGGGCCTGCCCCAGCCAGTTCTCGGCCGAACCGTTTGAAAGGCCCGGCAATCGCAGGCAGATCGATGCCGCCTATGACCGGCTGTTCGCCGAGCGAGGCCTGAAGCGCACGCCGAAGTCGCAGAAGCACGCGCTGATCGATACCAGCCGCAACGGCCTGGGTTCGTGGAAGCCGCCGGCCGGGCGCTATCGCGATGCCGAGGTCTGGTGCAACCCGCCGGGCCGGGGGCTGGGACGCCGCCCGACGCTGATCACGCGCGAAGCCTATGTCGATGGCTTTCTGTGGATCAAGGTGCCGGGCGAATCGGACGGAGAGTGCCTGCGCGGCACCGCCGGCCCGATCGATCCCGAGCGCGGGGTGAAAGCACCGGCGGCGGGTCAGTGGTTCGCAAGCCAGGCGCGCGAGCTGATCGAGCGCGCCGAGCCGCCGTTGAAGCGGGAATAACGGATCGATCAGGCGGCCGGGGCAGCGGTGGAGGCGCGCACGAGCAGCTCGTGCGCATGGTCGCGGCGCTGCGGCAGCTCGGGCACCGTCTTGCCGTCGAGCATCGCGATCAGCCGGTCGGCGGCATCCCAGGCCATTTGCGCGACCGGCTGGTTGACCGTGGTCAGCGGCGGCCAGGCGGTGCGCGAGACCTCCGAATTGTCGAACCCGGCGACCGACAGGTCCTGCGGCACCGAGAGGCCCAGTTCTCGTGCCGCCGCGATCGCTGCCACGGCCATGTCGTCATTCTGCGCCAGGACCGCAGTCGGGCGTTTCGCGCTGGCCAGCAGCGTGCGCGCCACCTCATAGCCCACGGCATAGGTGAAATCGCCGGTGACGATCAGATCGTCGTCGATTCCGACACCTGCCTCGGCAAAGGCGCGGCGATAGCCCTCGAGACGGCCGATGCTGGCGGCGTGCGAGGGATCGCCCAGGATGATGCCGATCCGACGATGCCCGAGCGCCAGCAGATGCTGCGCCACCGCATGGCCCGCCGCGCTCTCGTCCATCGCTACCACCAGACCGCGATCGAGATCGCTGTGCGGGGTGATCCGCGCATAAGGCAGGCGCTGGCGTTCGAGCATGTCGAGCAGCAGCGGCTGGTCGCTGGCGGGCGGCGCGAGCAGCACCCCGTCGAGCCCGGCGCGCAGCAGCAGCTTGCCCAGCTCCTCGGGGCGGCTCGCGACATGCGCGAAGGGCAGCACCACCAGCCGGTAGCGGCCATCGTCGAGCCGGCTGAGCGCGCCGTTCTGCAGCTCGACGACATAGCTGGGGCTGGGCCGTTCATAGGTCAGCCCGATCAGGAACGAGCGGCGCGCGATCAGGCTCTGCGCCGCCAGATTGGGGTGATAGTCGAGCGCCTCGGCGGCCTCCTTCACCTTCTGCCGCACGGCGGCGCTGACATGGGGAGCATCGTTGAGCGCGCGCGAGACGGTCTTGGGCGTGACCCCGGCGACCCTTGCGATGTCGACGATCGTGGTTCGCTTTGAAATCGTCCCCTCCAGGCGGTTGGATGGCCCCCCCGGAACTGGCGGAACCGCTGCGACCCAGCTTCTCTTAGCGCCTCTCTTGACTTGTGTCGATGGATAGCGGTAAACGTTGACCGAGAATCGGTAAACGTTGTCAGGCGTATCAACCGCCGACAGGATGGGAGGGATGATGATCGTGCCGCGTGGGGCTGTCCTTGCATTGCGTGCTGTGTCGCTTGCGGCGCTCGCCTGGCCCCTGGCGCTGGGGATCGCGCCGCTTGCCGCCGCTACCGATGCCACCACCGCTGCGGCAGCCGCCAGCGCCGAAGCGCATGCCGAGCTCTGGCCGCAGCGCGAATCGAAGCTGAGCCCCGATGCCGAGATCGAACGCCGGATCGACGCGCTGATCGCGGCGATGTCGATCGAGCAGAAGGTCGGGCAGATCATCCAGGCCGATATTGCCAGCGTCACCCCCGACGACGTCCATCGCTATCATCTGGGCTCCGTGCTCAACGGCGGCAATTCGGACCCCGGCAATCGCTACAACGCGCCCGCCAGGGACTGGCTCGCCGCTGCCGATGCCTTCTACGCCGCGTCGATGAAGCCCAATGGCAAACTGCCGCGCATCCCGATCATCTGGGGCAGCGATGCGGTGCACGGGCACAATAATGTCGTCGGCGCGACGCTGTTTCCCCACAATATCGGCCTGGGGGCCGCGCGGAACCCCGAGCTCGTCCGCAAGATCGGCGAGGCGACCGCGATCGAGATGCGCGTCACCGGGCTCGACTGGACCTTTGCGCCGACGCTCGCCGTGGTGCGCGACGATCGCTGGGGCCGCACCTATGAGGGCTTTGGCGAAAGCCCCGAGATCGCGACCAGCTATGCCGCGCCGCTGATCGAGGGGCTGCAGGGCAAGGTCGGCGATCCCGACTGGCTGCGCGGGCCGCATATCATCGCCACCGCCAAGCATTTCCTGGGCGATGGCGGCACGCATGCCGGCAAGGACCAGGGCGATGCCCAGATGGCCGAGGCATCCTTGCGCGATCTGTTCAGCCCGCCCTATCTCCCCGCGCTCGACGCCGGGGTGCAATCGGTGATGGTCAGCTTCTCGAGCTGGAACGGCGTGAAGATGCACGGCAACCGCTCGCTGCTGACCGATGTGGTCAAGGACCGCTGGAATTTCGACGGCTTCCTGGTCGGTGACTGGAACGGTCATGGCCAGGTCGAAGGCTGCTCCGCGACCGATTGCGCCGCTTCGGCCGTCGCAGGGCTCGACATGTACATGGCGCCGGACAGCTGGAAGACGCTCTGGCGCACCACGCTGGCGCATGCGAAGGACGGGACGCTGCCGATGGCGCGGCTCGACGATGCGGTGCGCCGCATCCTGCGCGTCAAGCTGCGCGCCGGGCTGTTCGAGGCGGGCAAGCCTTCCGCGCGGCCCTATGGCGGACGGTTCGAGCTGCTGGGCAGCGCCGAGCATCGCGCGCTGGCGCGGCAGGCGGTGCGCGAATCGCTGGTGCTGCTCAAGAATGCGGGCAGCGTCCTGCCGCTCAAGCCCGGCGCGAAGATCCTGGTCGCGGGCGACGGCGCGGACAACCTCACCAAGCAGACGGGCGGCTGGACGCTGAGCTGGCAGGGCACGGGGACGAAGCGCAGCGATTTCCCCAATGCGCAATCGATCTGGGAAGGCATCGACGAGCAGGTCAGGGCCGCAGGCGGCACCGCGACGCTCTCGCCCGATGGCAGCTTTGCGAGCAAGCCCGATGTCGCAATCGTGGTGTTCGGCGAGGAGCCTTATGCCGAGTTCCAGGGCGACCGGCCCGATGTCGGTTTTGACGATGCCAAGGCGCTCGCGCTGCTGCGCAAGCTCAAGGCAGCGGGCATTCCCACCGTCTCGGTCTTCCTTTCGGGCCGGGCGATGTGGGTCAACCCGTTCCTCAACGCCTCGGATGCGTTCGTCGCTGCCTGGCTGCCGGGATCGGAAGGCGGCGGCGTGGCCGACATGCTTTTCGGCAAGGCCGATTTTCGCGGCAAGCTGCCCTATAGCTGGCCGAAGTCGAGCGACCAGACCGCGGTCAATATCGGCGACGCCGGTTACGACCCGCTATTTGCTTACGGCTTCGGCCTGACGCTCGCCGACAAGGGCGATCTTGCGCCGCTGCCCGAGATGCGCGCCAGCGTTGCTGCGGCCGATCCCGGCGTGCTGTTCGCCGCGGGCAAACCGGGCGCGGGCCGCCGGTTGCTGATCGGTCCGCCCGGCGCGCTTTCGACCAATCCCGGCCCCGATCTGATCGAGGTGCGGGCGGCAGACCGCATCGCGCAGGAGGATTCGGTGCGGCTGCGCTGGACCGGCGCCGGACCGGCGGTCGCCGCAATCGTGATGGGTGAGGCGGAAGACCTGTCGCGCCAGTCGAACGGCGAACTCGCGCTCGAAATCGAACTCAGGGTCGATACCCCGCCCACGGCTGATGTCAGCCTGGTCATGGGGTGCGGCGCGCAGTGTGCTGGCGGCTTCCCGCTCGCCCCCATGCTCACTGCCGCCGCGAAGACCGGCAAATGGACCCGCATCGCGGTGCCGCTGAGCTGCTTTGCGAGGGCCGGGGTCGACATGACCCGGGTCGAAACGCCGCTCAGCCTCGCGACCGCAGGAAAGCTCGAAATTGTCATGTCCTCGGCGAAAATCGTCTCGCCGACCGGACCCGTCATTCAATGCAAATAATATCAGGATTAGGGAGGATGTCATGAAGAGGAACCAGTTCGCACGCGCCGCGCTGTTTGCGCTGCTGTCGGCCACGGCGGCGATGCCCGCCTATGCGCAGGATCGTCCCGCCGATGGCGCGGACAACGACAAGGACGAGATCATCGTCACCGCCAACCGGCGCGAGGAGAATTCGCAGGACGTCTCGGGTGTCGTCCAGTCGCTGGGGGCAGAACAGTTGCGGCAGGACGGCATTGTCGAGCTGCGCCAGTTGCAGCTTGCGGTGCCGGGGCTCAGCATCGCCAACCAGGAAGGCAATGTCGAAATCTTCATCCGCGGCGTCGGCTCGGCCAACAATACCGAGCTTGGCGATCCCGGTGCGGCGCCGCATCTCAACGGCACCTATATCCCGCGTCCGCGCGGCCTCGGCCTGATGTTCTATGACCTCGAACGCGTCGAGGTGAACAAGGGGCCGCAGGGCACGCTTTATGGCCGCAACGCGCTGGCGGGAACGCTCAACATCATCACCGCCAAGCCGAAGCTCGGCCAGTTCGGCGGCTATGCGCAGGCGGAAGTGTCCAACCGCTCGTCCTATGCGGCGGAAGGCGCGATCAACGTGCCGCTGGGCAGCACCGCGGCGCTGAGGGCTGCGGCCTATTACATCAACCGTGATTACGGCTTCAACAACGTCTCGACCGGTGCGCCGGCCAATACGCTGAAGCCTGCGGGCCTTGAAGAGAATTACGCCGGGCGCCTCTCGTTCCTGTGGGAGCCGAGCGACCGTCTCAGCATCTCGATCGTCGGCGATTACGGCAAGGAAACCGGCACCGGCTATCCCGGCGCGAACATCTTCAGCGCGGTCGCCGCAACGGGCATCCGGCCCGACAAGCTCAACCTCAAGGACGTCGTCTATCGCGGGCTGCAGGGCGACATGACCAACGAGCTATGGGGCGTGCAGGGCAAGATCGCCTATGATTTCGGCACGTTCGGCGCGGAGCTGACCGGCAGCTACCGTTCGGTCGATTTCTACCAGGTCAATGCCTCGAGCGACGGTATCGACTTCCCGGGCCGCGATCTGTCGGCGGTGCAGTACGACAATTTCTCGGGCAATTTCTGGCAGACCAAGTCCAAGAGCCAGGTCTATGAGGCGCGCATCTTCGCCAACGAGGACCAGCCGTTCCGCTGGAATCTGGGCGGCTTCTATTTCAACGAGGACCAGGCGGTCGGCTATCTCGCGCTCGCCGATCGCGGCTATTGCTGCTATTCGGCGACCGAATTCGTGATGCCCGACGTGAAGGGCGAGAGCTTCGCCTTCTATGCTGACGGCACCTATGACGTGGCGGACCGGCTGCGGCTGATCGCGGGCATCCGCTATACCGAAGAGAAGAAATCGCGCTTCGGCATCGGCGGAAACTGGGCGCTGACGCTCGGCGGCGAGGATTTCGCCTGCTGCTTCGCGACGCGCGTCGGCACCGAAGGCTTCCGCCCGGCGCTGCTCGACCGGCCCAATTTCAACGTGTCGAACATCACCACGCCGCGCGGCCAGGCGCAGTTCCTGATCGAGGGCATTGCGCGGCCGGGTCTGCGCGACACGCTGATCGCGCAGATCGGGTCGATCGCCAACGGCACCAATCCCAACGGCACCTGTATCGACCGGCCCGATATCGACAATGGCTTCGTCAACTGCCCGAGGCTCAACCCCTCTAACACCAATGGTGGCTTCAGCTATGCGAACCTTACCATTCCCGGCCAGCAGATCGGGCGCGCCAAGTTCGACTTCATCGACTGGCGCGTGGGCGTGGAGTTCGACATCGACGACGACCACATGCTCTATGCCAAGGTCTCGACCGGGCACAAATCGGGCGGTTTCAACGACAGCTTCAACGGCTCGCCGATTCCGGAGGAATTCCGGCCGGAGGATCTGCTGGTCTACGAGGTCGGCAGCCGCAACGCCTTCGATCTGTTCAACCGCCCGGCGGTGTTCAACCTGACCGGCTTCTATTACGACTATAACAACCAGGTCTTTCAGGACCTGACCTGCATCAATCTCGATACCACCCAGGCGCCGCCGGTGTGCAACGGCTATTCGCTGGTCAACCGCAATATCGGCGCGTCGCGGATCTATGGTGCAGAGGCCGAGCTGCGCTTCAAGCTGCCGGGCAATTTCTCGGTCGATCTGAACGCCGCGTTCCTCGATACCAAGATCACGCGCGGCACCGTGGCCGATGCGCGTGCGCAGGATTTCGGCGCAGGCGGCAATTCGCCGCTGATCAGCCTGGTCGGCAACCGGCTGCCCCTGGCGTCGAAGATCAATATCAGCGCGCGCCTGTCGCAATCCTTCCAGGCAGGACCGGGCCGGTTCGACTGGCAGGCTTTGCTCAACTATCGCTCGTCCTATTTCCTCAGCCAGTTCAACGAGGACGATATCGTCTTCCTGAACGGCACGCGCCAGACCGCATTGTCGGCAGGATTCCCCGATCGGCAGAAGGGCTTTTCGACGCTCAACCTCGGCATGGGCTATACGATCAAGAACTTCAGGATCGAGGCTTGGGCGAGCAATTTCCTCGACGAGGAGGTGTCGCAAAAGGCGCTGGTCGGATCGTCGCTCAACATCCGATTCCTCAACGATGCGCGCAGTTACGGTCTTCGCGTTCGCGTCGACTTCTAGCATAAGGGGGCCACGCCCGGATCGTTCGCCCATCAGGACGGACGATCCGGAAGGGCGGGCCTGATGCAAGGCGGATGAAGGCAGAGGTTGCAGGAACAGGACATGAGCGGTGGGCGGCTGATATTGTGACCGTGCCACCTGCACGCCTTTCGCCGGCGTTCCTTCCGCTCTATGCGCTCGCCTATGCCGGCGGCGTGATCGCCTATACGCCCTTCCTGATGCTGGTGCTGCCTGCACGGGTGACCGAACTGGCCGGCGGCGATGATGTGCGCTGGCTGGGCTATATCGTGTTTGCTGGCGCGCTGTCGGCAAGCCTGGCGGGCGTGGCATCAGGCTGGCTGAGCGATGTCACGCGCCGTCGCCGCACCTGGGTCGCGGCCGGGCTTGCCGCAACGGTCCTGCTGCAACTGGCGATCGTCTGGTGCGACACGGTCATGGTCCTTCTCTGGCTGGTCGTTGCATGGCAGATCGCGCTCAACCTGATGCTGACGCCACTGATCGCATGGGCGGGCGACGTGGTGCCCGATGACCGCAAGGGCCTGCTCGGCGGCCTGCTGTCGCTCGCCCCGCCGCTGGGCGCGCTTTCGGCGATGTTGCTGCCGGAAGCGGCGGAACAGGGGCTCGCGGGCCGCACCGCGACCATCGCCGCCATGACATTGGTGCTGGTGCTGCCGCTGCTGCTGTTCGCGCGATCAGGACCCTTTCCGGACGCAGATCGTTCCACCCGCCAGTCCGCCGCGATCGCGCGCGCCGCATCCGTCGTCCAGCGCGTGTGGCTGGCGCGGCTGCTGATGCAGCTCTCGGGCGCGGCGCTGGCCGCCTATCTCTATTTCTGGCTTCGCAGCCTCGACCCCATGATGGACGATGCGGCCAAGATGCTGCTCTATGCGACCGGGCTCGGCCTGTCGGTGGGGGCGGCGCTGCTGCTGGGCCGCTGGAGCGACCGCCATGGCCGTCCGTTCCTGGCGCTGGCGTTGACCGCGCTGGTCGCCGCGGCGGGGTTGCTGGTCATGGCGCTGGCCGGAACCCCTGCCACCGCCAAGCTGGCCTATCTGGCGTTCGTCACCGCCAATGCCGCCTTCCTGGCGCTGCATGCCAGCCAGACGCTGCGCATCCTGCCCGATGCCGCCTCGCGCGGCCTGGGCATCGGGCTGTTCAATCTCACCAACACCGCGCCGTCGCTGATCATGCCCTGGATCGCGATCACGATGGTGCCCGATTTCGGCTATGCCAGCCTGTTCCTGGTGCTCGCCCTATTGGCGCTGGCGGCGGCGCTGCTGCTGCTCAGCCTGCCGCACGATGCGTGATCGCGCTTGGCGGGTTCCGCAATTGCTCTATTCAAGGCGAGGCGGGCGATGCCCCGCCGATAATGTGAGGATGATCGAATGGCGCTTGCACCGCAGAACATGAACGGCAAACCCGGCGTCGCGACCGACCATGTCGACGCGCCCGAGCTCAGGCTGTTCGTGTTCGGGCTGTTCTTCATCTTCGGCGGCATCACCTCGCTCAACGACGTGATCATCCCCAAGCTCAAAGAGCTGTTCACGCTCAACTACACCCAGGCGATGCTGGTGCAGTTCTGCTTCTTTACCGCCTATCTGCTGATCGGCATTCCCGGCGCAAAGCTGGTCAAGAAGGTCGGATACATGCGCGGTGCGGTGTGCGGGCTGCTGCTGATGATGCTCGGCTGCCTGCTGTTCATCCCCGCCTCGCGCAACGCCACCTATGGCCTGTTCCTGTTTGCGCTGTTCGTGCTGGCGAGCGGCGTCGTGATCGTGCAGGTCGTCGCCAATCCGCTGATCTCGATGCTGGGCAAGCCGCAGACCGCGCACAGCCGCCTGACCTTCGCGCAGGCGTTCAACTCGCTTGGCACCACCGTCTTCCCGATCGTCGGTTCGGCGCTGATCCTCGGCAGCCTCGCCAGCCTCAGCGCGGACCAGCTTTCCGGCCCCGCGCTCGATGCCTATCGCACCGCCGAAAGCCAGGCGATCGTGAACGGCTATCTCGGCATCGCCGCCGCGATTGCGGTGGTGGCCGGCGTGGTCTGGCTGTTCCGCAACCGGCTGAAGGGCGAGACGCACGAGGCGAGCAGCGGTCTGGCCGGGTTCGACCTGCTCGCGCGCCCGCGCTTCGGCTTCGGCGCGCTGTGCATCTTCCTCTATGTCGGCGCCGAGGTCGCGATCGGATCGCTGATCGTCAACTATCTGATGCAGGCGCATGTCATGGCGCTGGGCGAACAGGCGGCAGGCAAGCTGATCGGCCTGTACTGGGGGGGCGCGATGGTCGGGCGCTTCATCGGATCGGGCGTGATGCGCTTCGTCAGCCCCGGCAAGCTGCTCGCGGCGGTGGCCGCAGGCGCGATCACGCTGATCCTCGTCTCGACGAGCACGCAAGGCATGGTCTCCGGCTATAGCCTGCTCGCCATCGGCCTCATGAACGCGATCATGTTCCCGACCATCTTCAGCCTGGCGTGCGAGGACCTGGGCCCGCGTGCGGCGGATGGATCGGGCATCATCAACATCGCGATCTTCGGCGGGGCGGTTATCCCGCTCGCCACCGGCGCGATCGCCGACCTTTCGGGCCAGCTCGGCCTGGCTCTGGTGCTGCCGGCGCTGTGCTATGCGGTGATCGGCGGATATGGCTGGTATGCGCGCAGCCGGGTCGCCTGATTGCAGCACAGCCTGAGCGAGCTTGGCCAAGGTCACGATGGAGGGCTTGCGCCGCAACGCAAAAGAATTTTTTGCACATGCGAAGAATCCTCTTGCGCACGTTTGCAAACGATGTTTCTATTCGTAGATCAGCTGAGAATAGACGTTTTCGGTTAAGAACGAGCGGTTTCTGCGCATTTTATTGCAGGCACGCTTGGTCTGGTTTCACCAGTTATTTTGCATCGCACAACAAGGCGGCCACCCGAAAAGGGCGGCGCAACCCTGCGCATTGGCCAGGGAAAGCGCTGCGACGGGATGGCCTGGCCGCGACGGGTGAGGGTGTCGACAAGGCCTGCATTTTCGAATGGGGGCATTCACGAGGTGATCACACGCAGAACGATGCTGCACCGGATCGGTGCGGCCGGGGGAGTTGCGGCCGTCGCGGGCGCAATGCAGTCAATGGGCTGGTTCGGAGTGGCTGAGGCTGCGGCGCTCGAACCGATGCCGGGCGATATGGGCAACGGCCGCTCGGTGGTGGTACTCGGTGCCGGATTTGCCGGGCTGGTTGCGGCCTATGAGCTCGAACAGCGCGGATTTGCGGTCACCCTGCTCGAAGCGCGTGGGCGCGTCGGCGGCAAAGCCTGGACAGTGCGCGATGGTGATCGCATCGCGATGCAGGGCGAGGACGATCAGATCGCGCGCTTCTCCGAAGGCCTGTATTTCAACGCCGGTCCGGCGCGACTGCCCAGTTTCCATCAGGGTGTGCTCGGCTATGCCAAGCGCTTCGGCGTGCCGCTCGAGGTCGAGGTCAATTCGAGCCGCTCGGCCTATCTGGTCGCGAAGAACGGCAGCAAATTGCGCATGCGCACCGCGATCAACGACATGCGCGGTCATGTTTCCGAACTGCTCGCCAAGGCGGTCAACCAGGGTGCGCTCGATACCGCGCTCAGCGTAGAGGAAAAGGCGAAGCTGCTGCCTTTCTTGAAAGCCTATGGCGACCTGCAGGGCGATTATGCGTTCAAGGGCACCACGCGCTCAGGCTTCAAAACGGGGCCAGGGGCCGGGATATCGAGCTTCGAGACCGCCAATGCACCGGTGCCGCTCGCCGATCTGCTCGCCAACGAGCAGCTTGGCATGATGGGCTTCGAGGACAATCTCTATATGCAGGCGACGATGTTCCAGCCGGTCGGCGGCATGGATCAGATATCGGTCGGCATCGAGCGCAACCTCAAGAAACGCGCGGTGCTGAACGCCGATGTCCAGCGCATCCGCCAGAGCGAGGCCGGGGTCGAGATCGCCTATATCGACACGGCCAGCGGCGCGGCGCGGGTCATCAAGGCCGATTATTGCGTGTGCACCATCCCCTTTCCGGTGCTGGCGAAGATCGAGGCCAATTTCGCCAAGCCCGTCGCCAGCGCGATAGCAAGCGTGCTCTACGAGGATTCGAACAAGGTCGCGTTCGAGGCCCCACGTTTCTGGGAGCGCGACCAGATTTATGGCGGCCTCACCTTTGTCGGCGGCGAGACCAGCCTGATCTGGTATCCGTCCTGGGGCCTGCACGGCGAAAGGGGGATGATCCTGGGCTGTTACAGCTCGGGCGAGCCGGGCAAGGCCTTTGCCAAAAGGCCGATTGCCGAGCAGATCGCGATGGCACGCGCCGCGATCGAGAGCGTCCATCCCGGCCATGGTGCCGATTGCATCGCGCCGCTGGTCGTCAACTGGCGCAAGATTCCCTATAGCCTTGGGCCCTGGCCCAACTGGAACCCCGGCGTGCGCGATCGCGGCGAGCATCCGATGACCGACACGCCCGCCTTCCGCTTGCTCAATCAGCCCGATGGCCGCATCTTCTTCGCCAGCGCCGCGCTCAGCCAGACGCCCGGCTGGCAGGAGGGCGCGCTGCAATCCGCACATGCGACCGTTGCCGCGCTGGTCGACCAGATGCGTGCCCGGGCGCTGACCGAACCGACCAGGAGTGCCCAGGCCGCATGATCATCCGCCCCGCCCGACCTGACGAGATACCCGCGCTTGAGCGGCTGATTGCCGCTTCGGCACGGAAGCTCAGCATCGGCTTCTATTCACCGCAAGAGACCGAGGCGGCAATCAAGCATGTGTTCGGGGTCGATAGCGAGCTGGTCGGCGACGGCACCTATCTGGTGGTCGAGCTGGACGGACGGATTGCCGGGTGTGGGGGATGGAGTCGGCGCGCGACCCTGTTCGGGTCCGATCGGTTCGCCCAGCGGCAGATAGGCTTTGTCGATCCAGCGCAGGCTCCGGCAAAGATCAGGGCATTCTTCATCGCGCCTGAATTCGCGCGGCGCGGCGTCGGCGCGGCGTTGCTCGACGCCTGCGAAGCGGCGGCGCGGGCGGCAGGTTTCACCCAGGCCGAGCTGATGGCGACGCTGCCCGGCGTGCCCTTCTACACCGCCTATGGCTATCGTGCCCAAAGCGAGGTCGTGCAGCATTATGACGGCATCGCGCTGCGCTTCGTGCCGATGCGCAAGACGCTTTTTCAACCCTCGCAACAGGAGGCCGCACCCGAAACGGAAGTCCAGACATAATCTCATAAAACGTCATCGCAGGAACGAACCAACACATCCGGACCAAAGAGCCCGGGCATTGGGAAGATGATGATCTGAAGGCCCAAACGCGAAAAGGGGGCTTTCGATGAGAATGAATGGAGGTATTTCGCGGGCCGTGCTCGTGACAGCATTGCTCGCCGCGCCGCAGACCGGCTGGGCCGCAAACCTGGCCGATGCGGGCGAGCAGCCGCTAGCCGACGCCGCAGCACAGGAAGACGATGCGCCCGAAAGGGCCGATATCGTCGTCACCGGAACGCGGCGCACCGACCGCACTGTGATCGAATCCTCGGTGCCGATCGACGTCTTCACCAACGAGGATCTGGCGACCCAGTCCAGCCCGCAATTGCAGACCATCCTGCAGACGCTGGTGCCCTCGTTCAACCAGCAGCGCAACCTGCTCGGCGATGCCTCGGCCTTTGTCCGCCCGCCGACGCTGCGCGGCCTTCCGCCCGACCAGATCCTGGTGCTGATCAACGGCAAGCGCATGCACCGCTCGGCTTTGGTCCAGGTCGCCGGCGGCCAGCTGGCGCAGGGCTCGCAAGGACCCGACCTGTCGCAGATTCCCGGCCAGGCGCTCGGCCGCATCGAGGTGCTGCGCGATGGCGCATCGGCGCTCTACGGATCGGACGCGATCGCCGGCGTGATCAACCTGGGGCTCAGCACCAAGGACAGCGGCATCGACATGCAGGCGCGCTATGGCCAGACCTATGCGGGCGACGGCCAGGACACGCAGATATCCGCGATTGCCGGGTTCAAGCTCGGCAGCGATGGCGGCTTCTTCAACGTGACCGGCGAGTTCATCGACCAGAATATCTGGGACCGTTCGGCCCCGCGCCCCGAAATCGCGCCGCTCGTCGCCGCCGGAATCCGCCCGCCGATCGCCAAGGGTAACCGCCTGGGCCAGCCCGAGAACCGCGCCTATCGCGTCGTGCTGAACGCCTCGCTGCCGCTGGGGGACAAGGACGAGCTGTACCTGTTCGGCAACTGGGGCACACAGCGCCAGGGCAATGACTTCAACTATCGCCGCCCGATCGGCGTCACCACCACCGCCATTCCCGGTCGCGGGCCCAGCTTCGGCAATACCGGATCGTTCGGCAAGTCGATCAACACCACCTATCTCGACCGGCTGCCCAACGGCAATTTCAGCGAGACCGGCCGGACCTTCGAGGCGAGCCAGATCTTCCCGAATGGCTTCACCCCGTTCTTCGAGGCCGAGAACGAGGATTTCGCGATCGTCGGCGGCTACAAGGGCGAGACCGGCTTCGGGATGACCTATGACCTGTCGGGGTCGACCGGCACCAACAAGATCCGCTATTTCATGAGCAACACGCTCAACCCCTCGCTGGGGCCGGACAGCCCGACCAGCTTCTATCTCGGCAAGCTGGTGCAGACCGAAACCAACCTCAATCTCGATCTCAGCTATCCCTGGGAGATCGGGCTGGCGAGCCCGCTCAACGTCGCAGGCGGTTTCGAATTCCGGCGCGAGAGCTATGAGGTGGGGCTTGGCGACCGGGCATCCTGGGTCACAGGGCCCTTCGCCGCGCAGACGGTGCAGCGCGCCAACGGCACCACCTTCCTGTCGACCAAGCCTGTGGGCGCGAACGGCTTTCCCGGTTTCGGCCCGGATTCGGTGACCTCGGGCGGGCGCAACAGCGTGTCGGCCTATCTCGACCTCGAAGCCGATATCGTCGAGAGCTTCACCCTGTCGGGCGCGCTGCGCTATGACCGGTTCACCGATTTCGGCGACACGATCAACGGCAAGATTTCGGCGCGCTGGGCGATTGCCGATGCGATAGCGGTGCGCGGCAATTTCAACACCGGCTTCCGCGCGCCGACGCCAGGTCAGCAGTTCACGCAGAACGTGCAGACCGCCTTTCCCAATGGCAGCCCGGTACCGGTCGCGGTCGCCACGGTGCGGCCCGACAGCATCGTCGGCATCGCTTATGGTTCCTCGCCGCTCAAGCCCGAGAAATCGACGAGCTTTTCGGGCGGTCTCGTGCTGACGCCGGGTGGCGGCTTCACCTTCACGCTCGACTATTACAACATCAAGGTGAAGGACCGCATCGGCATCACGGGCAATTTCAACGTGACCGCCGCCAACCGCACCGCGCTGCTGGCGCTCGGCGTCGCCAATGCGCTTGATCTGGGGCAGATCAACTTCTTCACCAACGGCTTTGCCACGCGCACGCAGGGCATCGATGCGGTGCTGACCCACAAGGCGGCGACTGGCATCGGCAATTTCAACACCAGCCTCGCGGTCAACTGGAACAAGACCGAGGTGACCAGCATCCGCTCGGTCGTCCAGTCGGCTGCGATCGGCGGTGCATCGGCTCCGCTGATCGACCGCGTGCGCGAGGGCAATATCGAGGAATCGCTGCCACGCTGGCGGGCGGTGCTCTCGGAGACGTTCACCAGCGGCATGTTCGACGTGACCGCGCGGGTGAACTATGCGAGCAGTATCACCACCTATTTCGCGCCCGCGACCGGTTTCGACCCCGCCTTCGCCTCGCTCTATCCCAATCCCTGGCCCAAGACCTTCGATGCGGAGGTCTGGGCCGATCTGGAAGTCGGGATCACCTTTGCCGAGAAATACCGCATCGCGGTGGGCGGGCAGAACATCTTCGACAATTATCCCGAGCGCGAGACCCGCAACATCTATCCGCAGACCGGCGGCGCGGCCAACGGCTCGCTCTATCCCGATACATCGCCGCTCGGCTGGGCGGGCGGCTTCTGGTATGTCCGGGGCACCGTGAGCTTCTGACGTTCGTTCCCGGCCTCGGCGGAGCAGCTTCTGCCGGGGTCGTTCCTCCTGTCACACGAAAGGAAATCTTCTTGATCCGCAAAGTCCTGCTGACCTCGATCGCCGCCAGCCTGTGCTGCGCTCCTGCCCTGGCGCAAGGCATCGTGCGCCACACCAATCCGCCCCCAGCCATCATCCTGGGCGGCGTCACCATCCCGCCGGGCGCGGAAATCCTGATGCTCAGCGGCCAGCTCGCCAGCCCGATCGACCCGGCGAAGACCGAAGGGATCGAGGCCTATGGTGACACGAAAACGCAGACGATCAGCACCTTCAAGAAGATCGAGGCGGCGCTCGCCAAGCAGGGCTATGCGATGTCCGACGTCGTCAAGCTCACCGTGTTCGTCGTCGGCGACCCCAAGCTCGGCGGCAAGATGGATTTTGCCGGCTTCAACGCAGGCTATCGCGAGTTCTTCGGCACCGCGGCCAACCCCAATCTGGTCGCCCGTTCCACGGTCCAGGTGGCTGCGCTCGCCGGCCCGCAATTCCTGATCGAGATCGAGGCGACGGCCGCGAAGGTCAAGTAAGCAGAACGTCCCTGTGCGAGAGCCCATCGGGGCTGCGAACGCCATCTTTTCTCACGTTCCGGGAAAAGATGGTGGGCGCGGCAGGGATTGAACCTGCGACCCCACCCGTGTGAAGGGTGTGCTCTACCACTGAGCTACGCGCCCGGTCACGGAATCACCGGCTCTGCGGTGTCGTGCGGAGCGCCCCATTGCCAGAAGCGCGGGGCGTTGGCAAGTGCTGCGGTGCGCCGTGCGGGCCGGTCAGGAAATCGCGCGCAGCGGCGTCACGTTCTCGGCATCGGCGATCGCCTGTGCGGTGCCCAGGCCGTCGAACAATGTGTTGATGACGATGCGCAGATTGTCCGGCGTCGCGGTGCGGATCATGTCCATCATCACGAACGGGTTGCAGAACGGCTGCATCACCAGATTGGTCAGCGACACGACATGGTCGAGGTCATAGCCCGGGAAATAGCCCTCGGCCATCGCCTCGCCCAGGATCACCGCCATATAATGGTCGGCCAGGTCGACATAGCCGCGGATCACCTCCCAATGCTCCTCGCCCAGGTCCATATTGGCGCGGAACAGGTTGGGGTCGGCCTCGAACCGCGCGCGCTTGACCGCGACGCGGCGCGCGAAGAATTCAAACAGCTTCTCGCGCGGGGGCAGGTCGGAGGCGACGACGTCCTCCATGATCTGGTTCAATTCCTCGAACCAGCGCCCGGCAATCGCCTCGAAAAACGCCTCTTTCGATGCGAAATAGCGATAGAAGCTCGACTGCGACATGCCGCAGGCCGCTGCGACCTCGGTCAGCGAAAGGTTGATCGCGCCGCGCGTGCGGACCATGTCCTCGGCTGCGTCCATCAGCTGAGAGCGGATGGCTTCATGGTCGTTGAGCGGACGCGACATCGGTTTCAGCCTTGCTGAGTTGGGGAGCTATAACAGTTATACAATAAATTTTGTACTTTATCAAATGCTGCATTCAGGCTTGCGCGGTTTGCAACCAGCTGGGCAACCGCGCCGGGTCCAGATCCTCGACGCGGCGGTGCTCGACGCTCCAGCCGAGTTCGGGATAGCCGATTTTCTGGCGTTTTGCGTCGGCCTCGGCGATCGGCAGCACCACGATGCGGCGGTTGACCTTCTGCCGCCAGTTCATCCGTGCGGTATTTTCCTGTCCGACATAACAACCCTTGGTGAAGCTGACGCCGTTCAATTCCACCGCATTTGTTTCGAGCCAGAGGATATCGCCGAGCTCCTCCGCGCCCTCGGGGACACCCAGAGCCAGCCGGTGTGCCTTCCAGGCGTCATCGGCACAGGGGGCGTCGCTTGCCGGTGCCAGCCAACGCCAGCCGAGCGCAGCCAGGCGAGGATCGGGCGTAGCACCTTGTACGGGCTCGGGCGACCAGTGCACCGACAGCGCCGCGTCGCGCGCGATAGAAATCTTCCGGCGCAGGCGATAGATTGTCAGCCGCTTGGCGAGCGCATCCGCGTGTTCCGCCTCACAGTCGATCAGCACATCACTGCCATCGTCCCATAGCAGGAAATCGAACATCGCCTTGCCCTGCGCGGTCAACAGTGCGGAATATTGCGGCTTTCCGGGCGCTACCGCCTTCGTGTCCTGCGTCACCAGCCCCTGCAGGAAGCCGCGGACATCCTCTTGCGGGTCGGTGGGCGACAGGCGGATAAGGGCGCGGCGGGCGAGCAGGGTAGGGGTGGACATGGCGCTCAACATGCGTATCGCTCAGCCAGTTTCAAGCGGAGAGATGCGATGACAGCGAGCTATGACCTGATCGTCAAGAACGGCACCGTGTATCTGCCCGGCGGACCGGTCTCCGCCGATATCGGCGTCATCGGCGGCAGGATCGCCAACATCGGTGTGCTTGGCGGCGATGCGGGCGAGGTGATCGACTGCACCGGCCTGCATGTGCTGCCCGGCGTGATCGACAGCCAGGTGCATTTCCGCGAGCCGGGGCTCGAGCACAAGGAGGACCTGGAATCGGGCAGCCGCGCCGCGGTGATGGGCGGCGTAACCGCGGTGTTCGAAATGCCCAACACCAAGCCCAATACCGATACCGCCGATCGCGTCGCCGACAAGCTTGCGCGCGCGCATCACCGCATGTGGTGCGACCATGCCTTCTATGTCGGCGCGACCTCGTCCAACGCCGAGTCGCTCAAGGAGCTGGAGCGCCTCCCCGGCACGGCGGGGGTGAAGATCTTCATGGGCGCTTCGACCGGCGATCTTCTGGTGGCCGACGATGGCGCGCTCGCCCGTGTGCTGGCGAACGGCAAACGCCGCGTGGCGATCCATGCCGAAGACGAGTTCCGCATGAACGAGCGCGCCGATCTGCGCGTTACCGGCGATCCCTCGTCGCACCCGGTCTGGCGCGACGACGAGAGCGCGATCCTGGCGACGCGGCGCATCCTCCGCCTCGCACGCGAGGCGAAGCGGCGCATCCACATCCTGCACATCACGACGCCGGCAGAGCTCGAGCTGATCGCGCAGCACAAGGACATCGCCACCTGCGAGGTGACGCCGCAGCATCTGACATTGGCGGGCGAGGAGGCCTATCCCCGGCTCGGCACCTATGCGCAGATGAACCCGCCGATCCGCAGCGGTGCGCATCGCGACGGCCTGTGGCACTGGCTGGCGCAGGGCGTGCCCGATGTCATCGGCTCCGATCATGCGCCGCACACGATCGAGGAGAAGTCCAAGACCTATCCCGATACGCCGAGCGGCATGCCGGGCGTGCAGACGCTGCTGCCGTTGCTGCTCGATCACATGCACCATGGGCGGCTGTCGATGCAGCGGCTGATCGATCTGACCTCGGCGGGGGCGCAGCGGATCTTCGGGCTGGTCGGCAAGGGGCGGATCGCGGCAGGGTATGATGCGGATTTCACCATCGTCGATCTCAAGAAGCTCTGGACGGTGACCGAGGACTGGCTGCAGTCGCGCTGCGGCTGGAGCCCGTTCACCGGCATGGAGCTGACCGGCAAGCCAATCGGCACGATCATCCGCGGGCACCGGGTGATGTGGGAAGATACGCTGGCCGACAGCGCGATCGGCGAGCCGGTGCGCTTCGAGGCGACGGAGTTCTGATCAGAGACTATCCCTTCCATCGTCATTCCAGCAAAAGCGGGAATCCCGCTTCAACGCGCACCGTTGATTGAGAAGCGGGACCCCCGCCTGCGCGGGGGTGACGATTTCCTTGGGCGCGGAGAGCGCTACTCCGCCCCGGTGCTCAGCCCCAGGTCGGGAATGCCGATCGATCGCCGTCCGCCGAAATCGGCGCGGACGACGATGACGCCCTGCTTTTCCATATATTCGATCAGCCGCCGGATGCGCCCAGGTGAGCTGGTGCCATAGGCGCGGCCCAGAGCGGCATCGTCGGGGCAGGGCTGGCCATCCATCGCCGCGCGCGCGATCAGCAGGAAGGGCGCATACATTTCCTGCGGCAACCGGGTCGCAGCCTCGAGCAGCGGCGCGCACGCCGGGTCCGCCGGGTCCAGGATGCCGCCGCGCGCCAGCGCCAACCGCTGGCGAAAGCCTTCCATGTCGAGCGGCGGGCGGATCAGCCGCTGCATCCGGCAGCGCACCGAGAAATCCTGATAGAGCAGCGCCTCGGTCTGGTTCGCAATGTTGCCATCGGCGAGCATGTCGGTGAGCACCGCGACCACCACCGCTTCGGCATCGATCGCGTCGGCGGCGTCCTCCGCCTCCTTGCGCGCGGCGAACATGGCGGATTGCTCCGGCATCGGCAGAGGGGCAGGCGCGATGCTGCCGATCAGCTCGTCGGCCGCGACCGGCGCGGGACGCGGCGGCGGCATCGGCACCGGCGCATCATTGGCACCGGCGGCGAGCAGCATGTCGCGCAGATCCTCGCCCTGCGCTTCGGGCATCGGCAGCAGCTTGTGCGTGCCGGTGCGGCTGGTGGTGCGGGTGGCGCCGATCCGCGTGGTCACCGGGCGGCGCGAGATGGCCGGACCCAGGCCCAGAAAGCAGCCGCGCTCCAGATCGCGGATGCGTTCGGCCTGGCGGCGCTCCATGCCCAGCAGGTCGGCGGCGCGCGCCATGTCGATGTCCAGGAAGGTGCGCCCCATCAGGAAGTTGCTCGCCTCGGCGGCGACATTCTTGGCGAGCTTGGCCAGGCGCTGCGTCGCGATCGCGCCGGCAAGGCCGCGCTTGCGTCCGCGGCACATCAGGTTGGTCATCGCCGACAGGCTGGCCCGGCGCACCGGATCGGGCACGTCGCCCGCGACCGAAGGCGCGAACATCTGCGCTTCGTCGACCACGACGAGCGCGGGATACCAGTGTTCGCGCGGGGCATCGAACATGGCGTTGAGGAAAGTCGCGGCGCAGGTCATCTGCGCTTCGAGTTCGAGCGATTCGAGATTGAGGATCACCGAAGCGCGGTGCTCGCGAATGCGCGCGGCGATGCGCGCGATCTCGCGCTCGTTATAGTCGCCCGCATCGATGACCAGATGCGAAAAGGCGTCCGACAGTGTCGCAAAATCGCCTTCGGGGTCGATGATCACCTGCTGTACGAGCCCGGCGCTCTCCTCGAGCAGGCGGCGCAGCAGATGCGACTTGCCCGATCCGGAATTGCCCTGAACCAGAAGCCTGGTCGCCAGCAATTCCTCGATATCGATGCCGACAGGCCGCCCTGTCTCATCCAGACCTATGTCGATCGATGCGCCCACGGGTTGAGGCCCTATCGCCTTGAACCGGCGGTTGCAACGGGCGCGCGGCCAAATGCTGGGGGGCAAATGAAAAGGCCCCGCCCGATCGGGGCGAGGCCTTTGTCGTTCGGCGCAGGCCGGAACGGATCAGCCGTTCAGCTTGTCCTTCACCGCCTTTGCGGGGGTGAAGCCGAGCTTCTTGGAGGCCTTGATGGTGATGGTGGCGCCGGTGCCCGGGTTGCGACCTTCGCGCTCCGGGGTCGCCTTGACCTTGAACTTGCCGAAGCCGTTGATCGAGATTTCTTCGCCAGCAGCAGCAGCATCAGCGATTGCAGCGAAAACGCCATCGACCAGCTTGCGGGCATCCGCCTTGGTCACGCCGTGGTCGGCGGCAATTTTCTCTGCAAGTTCAGCATTGTTCATGAGGAAACGTCCCTTCTGATATGATTTCGGTGGCGGCGGTTTAACGGCAGTTTTTGCGTTCGTCACGGGGATTGCGGAAGTTTTCCCCCAAAATGGCGATGATTGCCGGTAATTGAGAAACATTATCAATCACGCTGATCGATTTTATCGATTATTCTGTTCAAGAAAATCACATGGCGTGCCGCCCGGCATGGCCTTAACCCTTGGCGTATCAGGGTTTTGAATCACACGAAGAGGGATGACCATGGAACTCAAGGGATCGAAGACCGAACAGTGCCTCAAGGATGCGTTTGCCGGCGAAAGCCAGGCCAACCGCCGCTATCTGTATTTCGCCCAGAAGGCCGATATCGAAGGGCATAACGACGTTGCCGCCGTGTTCCGCTCGACCGCGGAAGGCGAAACCGGCCATGCGCACGGCCATCTCGAATTCCTCGAAGCCTGCGGCGATCCCGCTACCGGCGAGCCGATCGGCACCACCGCCGACAACTTGAAGTCGGCGATCGCGGGCGAAACCCACGAGTATACCGACATGTATCCGGGCATGGCCAAGACCGCCCGCGACGAAGGTTTCGACGAGATTGCAGACTGGTTCGAAACGCTGGCCAAGGCGGAAAAGAGCCATGCCGGCAAGTTCCAGAAGACGCTCGACGCGCTGCTGGCCGAAGCCTGAGTTTCAGTTGAACGACAACTCGGCCTGCGTCTTCGTGCTTCGGCACGAAGCGCAGGCCATTTTTCTGTCCAGTCCAAACCCCCGCTCGCGGGGGGAGAGCAATCACGTCATTCTAGCCTGACAGGGGATCCGCGATGGCAACCGAGTACAAGGAAGGCAGCCTCGATGCGCCGACGCGGCATGTGCTGCCGTGGCGCGAGGAATCCTGGTATGACGAGGCCGCGCTCGATGCCGAGCTGCGCCGCGTGTTCGACATCTGCCACGGCTGCCGCCGCTGCTTCAACCTGTGCGACAGCTTCCCCAAGCTGTTCGACATGATCGACGAAAGCCCGAACGAGGAGGTCGAGGACCTGTCCGCCGGGCAGATCAAGCAGGTCGTGGACGCCTGCACGCTGTGCGACATGTGCTTCATGGTGAAGTGCCCCTATGTGCCGCCGCACGAGTTCAACCTCGATTTTCCGCATCTGATGCTGCGTTATCGCGCGGTCGAACATCGAAAAGGCATGACGTCCAAGGCCGATACGCTGCTCGCCGAGACCGATCGCAACGGCAAGCTCGGCAGCGTGCTGTCCGACGTCGCCAACTGGGCGACCGACGGCAAGAGCGAGACGACGCGCGGCATCATGCAGTCGATGCTGGGCATCGACAAGCGCGCGCACCTGCCCAAGTTCGCCGACATCCCGCTGACCAACCGCGCCGCTGCGCTGGTGCCTGCGCCCAATCCGGATGCACCCGGCTTTGGTCGTCGCGTCGCGCTCTATGCCAGCTGCTATGACCAGTTCAACGACCAGACGCCGGGCGAGGCGGCGGTCAAGGTGCTGGCGCATAACGGTGTCGAAGTGCGGATCGAGCATCCCGAATGCTGCGCGATGCCCAAGCTGGAGAATGGCGACATTCCCGCCGTCGCCAGTGCTGCCGCGCGCGTCGCCGCGCATTTCGCGCCGCTGATCGACCAGGGCTATGACGTGGTCGCAATCACCGCGAGCTGCGCGCTGATGATGAAGTTCGAATGGCCGCTGATCGAACCGGACAACGAGGACATCAAGAAGCTCTCCGCCGCGACGCACGATATCAGCGAATATATCGTCAAGCTGTCGAAACAGGCGGGGCTCACTCCGGTCGAGGCGATGGACGCCAGCATCGGCGTGCATTTCGCCTGCCATTCGCGCGCGCAGAACATGGGCCCCAAGGCGATGGAGATGCTGAAGCTCATCCCCGAGGCCAAGCCGGTGCTGACCGAGCGCTGCTCCGGCCATGGCGGCAAATGGGGCATCTACCAGCAGAATTTCGACACGGCAGTGAAGCTCGCGCGCCCGACGGTGCGCTCGCTCGAAAAGACCGCGCCCGATTACATGGTCAGCGAGTGCCCGCTCGCCGGATCGCACCTCAAGCAGGTGATGGAGCAGGGCGGGGCGGCAAAACTGCCCGAACGGATCGGCCATCCCGTTGAACTGATGGCCAAGGCTTACGGACTCTAACGGATATGGAAAAGACGATGCCCAGGGACCGCCGTTCCATCACCCGCGAGGACATCATGGACCTCGCCGACTACGAGCTGATCCGCAAGGACAAGCGCCAGGAAAGCATCCTGACCAAGAAATTCTCGCGCCTGGCGATCGGCCCGCATGCGATGATCACCTTCGAAAGCTGGGACAGCATGTGGCTGCAGATCCAGGAGATGCTGCGCATCGAGAAGGGCGGCGAGGAGCAGCTGGCCGACGAACTGGCAGCCTATAACCCGATGGTGCCCAATGGCCGCGAGCTGACCGCGACGCTGATGTTCGAGATCGAGAATCCCGAGCGGCGCGACGCGTTCCTGCGCACGATCGGCGGGGTCGAGGAGCATATCTTCCTGACCATCGGCGCCATCCGCATCGCCGCCGTGCCCGAACAGGATGTCGAGCGCACCAGCGCCTCGGGCAAGGCGAGCGCGGTGCATTTCCTGCACTTCCCGCTCGACGATGCCGCGATCGCGGCCTGGCACGATGCGGGCAATGTCGCGATGGTGCAGATCACCCACCCGAATTACGGCCATGCCGCGCTGATCAATGCGGATACGCGCAGCTATCTCACGCGCGCCTGCCTTTAGTGAGGATGCTGGCGGTTCGGCCCTTTCGCCAATCCTTCGTTCAGACCGTCCGGCTCACTTGTCAGGTGTGATGACTTCCGGTTCCGAAATTCCCCCGCCAATCGGTGGGGGAGCCACGCCGTCGCCAACGGGCTGTGCAGAGACCATTGGTGCACCGAATTGTGAGTCGCCTGTCGGTTGATCGATGAATGGTGGAGGTTGCACCGTGTGTGCCGTGCCATCCGAAATCGTTGTGGTCGGAGCATCAGCCACGGTTGGGGGCGACAGGGCTTCGGCTGCGGGTTCGGCGGGGCGGCTCCCCATATTGACGGATGACGCAAAGATTGCTGCGGCCAGCATGATGCCGCCCGATCCCAGCATGACTTGTTTGAGCACTGCGCATTACCCTCATTGTGCCGCCATTGCTGCCAAGCATCGCAGCGAGCGGTTAACATTCGGTGCCGATCTGTAAGATAATTAGCCAGGCCACGAAAATGCCGCCGAAAACCGAAGCTTCCGGCGGCATGTCTTTCCTCCCCAGGAAAGCTCGTGCAAACTCTTATGGTCCGGCAGAAAGGCAGGGTGGCGGGATTGCCCCGCTCACCCAAATCCTCTCCTGCTAGATCGTCCCAGCTGTGTCGCTTCATCGCTAATGGCATAAACCGGCTTTGGCAGCACAAATTGACAAAAAATCGGCGGATATCGCCACTGGTACCGGCGAAAGCCTTGTCAGTTTGTCATGATTGTTACAAAGCTGCGCCATGGTCGAACCTTCGCTTCACGCCGGGCCCGCGCTGCGTCGCCTCCGCCGCAATGCCGGTCTCACCCAGGCCGCCATGGCCGAGCGGCTCGACATCTCGCCGAGCTATCTCAACCTGCTCGAGCGCAACCTGCGCCCGGTTAGCGCACGCCTGATGCTGACTCTGGCCGAGCGCTTCGATGTCGATCCGCGCGATCTGACCGGGGATGAGCCGGGAGGCGGGCTGGGGCCGATGCGGCGGCGCATGGCCGATCCGATCTTTGCCGATCTCGGTGTCGAGCCCGGCGAGATCGAGGACTGGCTGGCGGCATCGCCCGGCACCGCGGCGGCCTTTGCGCGGCTGTACGACCGGGTGCAGGGTGGCGCAGGAAGCGCAGTGCCGGGGGCCGCCGTCGATGATCCGGTGGCGCGCGTGCGCGGCGAGATCGAACGCTGGCGCAATCATTTCGCCGATCTCGACCATGCCGCCGAGGAACTGGCCGATGCGCTGCGGTTGCAGAGCGGCGACCTCTATTCCGCGATTGCCGAACGGTTGCGCACCAAGCACCAGCTCTCGATCCGTATCCTCCCCGAAAACGTGATGCCGGGACGCCTGCGCCGGCTCGACCTGCATGCGCGCCAGTTGCAGCTGTCCGAGATGCTCGACATGGCTTCGCGCACCTTCCAGGCGGCCTATCTGCTCGGCCAGCTCGAATTTCGGGCGGACATCAACGCGCTGGTCGCCGGCGCGCAGTTCGGCGACCGCACCGCCGAGCGGCTCTACCAGCGGCATATCTTCAGCTATTTCGCCGCTGCGGTGATGATGCCCTATGGCCGCTTCCTGCGCGCCTGCGAGCAATCGGGCTATGACATGCTGCTGCTCCAGCGGCGCTTTGGTGCCGGGTTCGAGCATGTCGCGCACCGGCTCACGACCTTGCAGCGGGTGGGCCAGCGCGGCCTCGGCTTTTTCATGATCCGCGTCGACCGCGCTGGTCAGGTGTCGAAGCGCTTCGGCGGAGCCGCACGCGCGCCGCTCGCCGATACCGAGGTGACCTGCCCTTTGTGGCACCTGCACCAGGCGTTTTCGCGCCCCAGCCAGGTTCAGGTACAGCTCGTCGAGCTGGAGGATGCGAGCCGCTGGCTGACGCTGGCGCGCAGCGTGCAGGGCGCGGGCTATGGCGCGGGCGGCACGACGGCGGAGTTCGCGATCGGCCTTGGCGTGCCGGTCGATCAGGCCGCCACGCTCTGCTATGCGCGTGGCATGGACCTGAGCGCGGCAGGCGCGACGCGCATCGGCCCGGGCTGCGCGATGTGCAAGCGCGGCGATTGTCCGCAGCGATCCAAGCCGCCGCTGGGCATCCGGCTGAAGTTCGACGATCGCGAACGCGGGGTGACGCCGTTCGATTTCGTCACCGACTAGGCACTGCCGGTTTCCGGAACCCCTGGCGCGCATGGCCGTACACGCCCCAGAACAACCGCTTAGGGGAAATGCCATGACGGAATATACCACGACCACCGTGACCGATCGCCCGGTCGAGCCGGTGCAGACTCACACCACCGTCGTCGAACGCCGCTCGGGAGGCGGTAGCGGGCTGATGATGGCGATCCTGCTGCTGATCCTGGTCGTTGGCGGCTTCTTTGCCTGGCAGTTCCTGCAGCAGGGCGAGGTCCGCACCGACGCCGTCGCGGGCGCCGCCAATGAGGTCGGCGCCGCGGCGCAGAAGGTCGGCGACGCCGCTCAGGATGCCGCGCAGAAGATCGGCGAATAAGCACCGTCGGGCCATCGCCGGGGCGTAAAAAGCTTTGACAATGTGCCGGAATTTCTGGGGCTCAGCGTCAATGTGGCTGTAAAATTAACCGACACTTGACCATTGCCCGGCTATAACGGGCAGCATGTTCAGGCTGTTCAAACATTATGTGCCGCATGCGGTGCTGCTGCTCGGCTTTTTCGATCTCGCGCTGCTGGGCCTTGCCGCCGAAATCGGCTGGGTCTGGCGCGCGCACGAGATCGGCATGGCGGTCGAACCGCTCAGCCAGCGGCCGCTGCCGATAGCCACCTTCGCGCTGCTCGTGCACATGGCGATGATTGCGGTCGGTGTGTACGGGCCCGACTCCCTGCAATCGCTGCGGTTCGCTGCGGCACGGCTGCTCGTCGCGATCTCGCTGGGCGTCATATTGCTGTCGGTCACCTATTTCATCCTGCCGGGCACCACCTTGTGGCGCTCGAACAGCCTGTATGCGATGGGTCTGTCGATCGTCTTCTTGATCGGCAACCGCATCATTCTCGGCGGACTGCTGGGCACCACCGCGTTCAAGCGCAGGCTGATGGTGCTGGGCGCCGGCAAGCGCGCGCAGCGGGTGCAGGACCTGTCCGAACGCCCCGATGCCGGGTTCGTGCTTGTCGGCTTCGTCGCCATGAACGACGGCCCGCTGGTGGTCGAAGAGGCGATCAACCGCGACGCGATCAAGAATCTCGCCAAGCATGTCGAGAATCTCAACGTGACCGAGGTGGTGCTGGCGCTGGAGGAACGGCGCAACGCCCTGCCGCTCAACGACCTGTTGCGCATCAAGACCACCGGCGTCCACGTCAACGATCTTTCGACCTTTCTGGAACGCGAGACGGGCCGGGTCGATCTCGACACCGTCAATCCCAGCTGGCTGATCTTTTCCGACGGATTTTCGGCGGGACGGCGCATCTCGACCATCGCCAAGCGCATGTTCGACCTGGTCGTCAGTTCGATCCTGCTGGTGCTGACGGCGCCGATCATCCTGCTCTTCGCGCTGCTGGTAAAGCTCGACAGCAAGGGGCCGGCCTTTTTCAAGCAGGAGCGGGTGGGGTTGTACGGTCAGCCGTTCGAGATCGTCAAGCTGCGGTCGATGCGCACCGATGCTGAGGTCGATGGTGCGCAATGGGCGCAAAAGAACGACCCGCGCGTCACGCGCCTCGGCCGTTTCATCCGCAAGGTGCGGATCGACGAACTTCCCCAGGCCTGGAGCGTGCTCAAGGGCGACATGAGCTTTGTCGGACCCCGCCCCGAGCGGCCCGAATTCGTCGCCGATCTGGAAACCAAGATGCGCTATTACAACGAGCGGCACATGGTGAAGCCTGGCATTACCGGTTGGGCACAGATCAACTATCCCTATGGCGCTTCGGTCGAGGATGCCCGGCACAAGCTGGAATATGACCTTTATTACGCCAAGAACTACACGCCCTTTCTCGACCTGCTGATCATCCTGCAGACGCTGCGCGTCGTGCTGTGGCCGGATGGTGCGCGCTGATCCCATGGCCAACTGGGCCGATATAAGCCTCTGGGCCCATAGCGGCGCGGCGGCGCTGACCCTACTGGTGGCCGCCTGGGTGGTTCAGCGCTGGGCAAGGCTGCGCGATGCGCGCCCGTCGCTGGGCGATGCCGCGCTGCTGCTGGCTCTGCTCTCGACCAGTCTCTGGGCGTTCGCTGTCGCGGTGCTCGGCCCCGTCCACCCGATTGCAGGGCTGGCCGAGTCGCTGCGAAACCTCGCCTGGCTGGCCTTCCTGTTCCAGATGGTGCGCTCGGCACGCGCCCAGCCGGGCACGGTGACTGCGGTCTATCTGGTGCTGACGCTGGTGCTGGCCGCGCAGCCCGTGGTGGAAAGCGGGCTGGCCCTGCTCGCCGGGCATCAGGGGCTGGAAAGCCTGGTTCAGGGCAGTGCGATGCTGCTCAGGATGATCTTCGTGGTCGGCGCGCTGGTGCTGGCGAACAATCTTTACAGCGTCGCCGATGCCGAGACGCGCACGAGCCTCAGGGTTCCGCTGACCGCGCTGGCCGCGATGTGGCTGTACGATCTCAACCTCTACACCATGGGGTATCTGAACGACCGCCTCAGCGCCGACATGCTGGCGCTGCGCGGGGTGCTGATGATCTTTGCGGTGCCGTTCTTCGCGCTCGCCGCCAACCGGCCCGGCGGATGGAAGCTCACCTTGTCTCGCAAGATCGCCTATCGCTCGCTCTCGCTGTTCGCGATCCTGGGCTATCTCGTCACGATGATCGCGGTGGCGCAGCTGCTGCGTGCGGTCGGCGGAGCGGTGGCGTCAGGTGCGCAGATGCTGCTGGTGCTCGGCATGTCGCTGGCGGCGCTGATCCTGCTGCCCTCGGACCGGTTCCGCGCCTGGTTCAAGGTCAAGGCGACCAAGCATTTCTTCCAGCACCGCTATGATTATCGCGCCGAATGGATACGCTTCACCGAGACGATCGGGCGACCGGGCGATGGCACCGCGCCGTTCCACGAACGCGTGATCAAGGCCGCCGCCGATATCAGCGACAGCCCCGCAGGCCTGCTGCTCGCGCCCGGCGACAATGGTCGCATGCAGCTGCAGGCGCGGTTCAACTGGCCGACCGCCGACGTCCCCGCCCAGGCCTGCACGGCCGCAACGATCGGCTATTTCCAGACGACTGGGCGGATCGTCGAGCTCGACGCGCTGCGCTCTGGCCGCGACCGCGACACCGATCGGCGCGCGATCCCCGACTGGGTGCTCGACGAACCCAACGCCTGGGCGATCGTGCCTCTGGTGCATTTCGACCGGCTCGCAGGCCTGGTCGTGCTCTCGCGTCCGCTCGTCGAACGGCGGCTGGACTGGGAAGATCTCGACCTACTGCGCCTGGTCGGGCGGCAGCTCGCCAGCTATCTCGCCGAGGCGCGCAGCCAGGAGGCGCTGCGCGAGGCCGACCAGTTCGACGAGTTCAACCGCCGCATGGCCTTCGTGATGCACGACATCAAGAACCTGGTCAGCCAGTTGAGCCTGGTCGCGCGCAACGCCGAACGGCACGCCGACAATCCCGAGTTCCGCAAGGACATGATCGCGACGCTGCAGAATTCGGTCGGCAAGATGAACACGCTGATCCGTAGGCTCACCGGATATGCGCGATCGGCGGGCGAGGGAGTCCGCGCGATCGATGCCGAGCGCGTGGTGCGCACGGTGATCGCCAGCAAGCAGGCTGCCCATCCGGTGATCGCCAGCGCCGCGCAGCGGCTGATGCTGATGGCCGATCCGGCACAGCTCGAACAGGTGCTGGGCCATCTGATCCAGAACGCGATCGATGCCAGCCCCAGGGATACGCCGGTTTATGTCAGCATGGCGCGCGATGGCCTGAATGGCGTGATCGAGATTGTCGACCATGGCGCGGGCATGTCCGCCGAGTTCGTGCGGTCCAAGCTGTTCAAGCCCTTCATTTCGAGCAAGACCGACGGCTTCGGCATCGGCGCCTATGAGGCGCGGCTGCTGGTCGAGGCGATGCACGGCCGCATCGAGGTCGAGAGCCGCGAGGGCGAGGGCAGCCGTTTTTCCATCCATCTTCCGCTCGCCACCCGGATCGATTCCGATGATCCGGCGGCGCAGCCCGTGCCCATTGCTGAAAAGGTAGCCTGACCGATGACCGACCTTTCCCCCAATCCCGCGATGAACGGTGGCGGCAAGGGCGCCAACCGGCTGCCGCGCCTGCTGGTGGTGGAGGACGATGCCGGGCTGCAGCGCCAGCTCAAATGGGCGTTCGACGATTTCGAGGTGCTGTGCGCGGGCGATCGGGCGAGCGCGATCGACCTGCTGCGCTATGAGGAGCCCGATGTCGTGACGCTCGATCTCGGCCTGCCGCCCGATCCCGATGGCGTCAGCGAGGGCTTTGCGACCTTGGCGGAAATCCTTCGGCTGAAGCCCGATACCAAGGTGATCATCGCCTCGGGTCACGGCGAGCGGCAGAGCGCG
Organism: Blastomonas ursincola; assembly: GCF_013607875.1. Classification (GTDB taxonomy): domain Bacteria; phylum Pseudomonadota; class Alphaproteobacteria; order Sphingomonadales; family Sphingomonadaceae; genus Blastomonas; species Blastomonas ursincola. The sequence continues at coordinate 1,220,462 of NZ_VDES01000001.1, read as the reverse complement.
CGCGATGCGATCGCGCAAGGCGCCTATGATTTCTACCGCAAGCCGGTTGAGATCGACGATCTCGCGCTGATCGTCCGCCGCGCGCTCAACGTGCAGCAGATCGAGCGCGAAAATGCGCGATTGAGCCAGAAATCGGGTGAGGACCATACGGTGCTCGGCGGCATGATCACTGGCGATGCGCAGATGGTGAAGGCCGCGCGCACGATCGAGCGTGTCGCCAACACCAATGTCTCGGTCATGCTGCTCGGTGCGAGCGGGACCGGCAAGGAGCTGTTCGCGCGCGGCCTGCACGAGAAGAGCAACCGCCGCGGCGGCGCGTTCATCGCGATCAACTGCGCCGCGATCCCCGAAAACCTGCTCGAATCCGAGTTGTTCGGGCATGAGAAGGGCGCGTTTACCGGCGCGATCAAGACCACGATCGGCAAGATCGAGCAGGCAGCCGGCGGCACCCTTTTCCTCGACGAGGTCGGCGACATTCCGCTGCCGCTCCAGGTCAAGCTGCTGCGCTTCCTGCAGGAACGCGTGATCGAGCGGGTCGGTGGTCGCAGCCCGATCCCGGTTGATACCCGCGTGGTCTGCGCGACCCACCAGAATCTCGAGAAGATGATCGCCGAGGAGCGGTTCCGTGAGGACCTGTTCTATCGCCTTGCCGAGATTGTGGTGCACATCCCCTCGCTCGCCGAACGACCGGGCGATGCGGTGCTGCTCGCCAAGCATTTCCTCGCCCGCTTCGCCGCCGAGATGAACCCGGCGGTCAAGGGTTTTGCCCCCGATGCGCTGAAGATGCTCGATGCCTGGCACTGGCCGGGCAATGTCCGCGAGCTCGAGAACCGGGTGAAGCGCGCGGTGATCATGGCAGAAAGCCGGCTGGTGACCGCCGAGGATCTCGATCTGGAGCGCGCCGAACCGCAGACGGCGGAGTTCCTCAACCTGAAGGCGGTGCGCGAACTGGCCGACCGAAAGGCGATCCGCCATGCGCTGGCGCGGACCGAGGGCAATATCTCGGGCGCGGCCAAGCTGCTCGGCATCAGCCGCCCGACGTTGTATGATCTGCTCCGGCAATATGACATCCAGAGCTGATCCTCGTCCCGGCAACAGGCTGTGGTCGGCGCTTGCCGCCGCTGCCTTGCTGCTGGGCGGCGCGGGCGCAGGCCTGCGCGCGGAAGACATGGGCGCGGCGCGCGAGGCGATGGCGCGCGCTGCCGACTATCGTGCGCGCGGTGACAATCGCGCGGCGCGGATCGAGCTGATGAATGCGATCAAGGCCGCGCCGAAGATGAAGGAGGCGCGGCTCGCGCAGGCGCGGGTGTTCCTGGCGCTGTTCGATGCCGATGGGGCCGAGGGCGAGCTGCAGCGCGCGCTCGAACTCGGCGCCGATCGCGCGCTTGTCCGCGCGCCGATGGCCGAGGCGATGGTGCTGCAGGGCCGGGCCGGCGATGCGCTGCGCTGGCTGGGTGAAGGATCGGTGGCCAAGGCGGACATGGGCTATGCCGCGCGCACGCAGGGGCGGGCGCATTTGGCGCTCGGTCAGTATGACGAGGCGCGCGCGGCGTTCGACCGGGCCTTGCAGTTTACCCCCGACGACAGCCTGTTGTGGACCGATATCGCGCGCTTCCGCACCGCATCGGGCGATCAGGCGGGCGGGCTGGAAGCAGCCGACCATGCGGTTGCGCTCGACGCCAGCAATGTCCGCGCCTTGCAGCTGCGCGGCGAACTGACGCGCAGCCAGACCGGGCTCGCTGCCGCCTTGCCGTGGTTCGAGCGCGCGCTGGCGATCGACCCCAATGATACCGCGGTGCTCGGCGAATATGCCGCGACTTTGGGCGATATGGGCCGGATGCGCGCGATGCTGAAGGCGGCGCGGCAGATTGTCGCGCTCGAGCCCAACAACCCGCGCGGCTATTTCCTGCAAGCCGTGCTCGCGGCGCGCGCGGGGCGCTACGATCTGGCGCGCACCTTGATGCAGAAGACCGGAGGCGCGCTGGAAGGCGTGCCGGCGGCGATGCAGGTCGAGGGGGTGGTCGAGTTCCAGCTTGGCAACTATCGCCAGGCGATCGACCGGTTCGAAAAGCTCGCCGATGCCCAGCCTTTCAACCGCCGCGCCGCCGAACTGCTTGCGCGCGCGCTCTATGCCGAGGGCGAGCACGAAGCGCTGCTCGAACGCTTTCGGCCCGTCGCCAACCGCGCTGGGACGAGCGCCTATCTGCTGACCCTGGTCGGACGCTCGCTTGAGGCGATGGGCGAGCGCGATGCGGCGCTCGAATATCTTGCGCGTGCCGCGACCCCCGATCCTGCGCCGCTGCTGCGGCTCGATCAGGACGACGAACCCTGGCTGCTCGCCGATGCCGCCCGCGCCGCGCCGCGCGATGCGCGCGCGGTGGTGCCCTATGTCCGCATGCTGGTGGCGCGCGGGGATTTTGTGCAGGCAGAGGAATTCGCCGGCCCGCTGGCCGATGCCAATCCCGGCGTACCCGACGCGCAGATGCTGCTGGGCGACGTGCTCTATGCCTCGGGCAATGCGCGCGCAGCCTTGCCCTATTACGAGCGCGCGGCGCGTATCCGCCTCGCTGAGCCCGTGGTGCGCCGCCTGTCGCTGGTGCTGCGCGAACTCGGCCGCCGCGATCAAGCGGACGCGCTGCTCGAAAGCTTCGTCGACATGAGCCCGGCCAATACCGGCGGGCTGCGCCTGCTGGCCAATGCCTATATCGATCGCGGCGAATGGGGCGGGGCGGTGGCGATGCTGTCGGCGCTGCACGCGCAGCTCGGCAGCAGCCAGCCGATGCTGCTCACCGATCTGGCACTCGCCCGTCTGCGCGCGGGTGATCCGGCGCGTGCGGCGCATGATTCGCGGCTCGCCTATCGCGTTCAGCCTTCCAGCCCGCTGGTCGCGCATGTCCGCGGCATGGCACTGACCGAGGCCAGCGACCGCCCGATGCTGGCGGTCGAGATGCTCGAAAAGGCGCAAGCCCTGCAACCGCGCAACCCGTGGCTGCGCTATCACCTGGCCCAGGCCTATGCCGCTGCGGGCAAGCCGGGCCGGGCGATGGGCGCGCTGCGCGCCTCGCTCTCGCTGGGGGCGTTTCCCGAGCGAGCCCAGGCGGCCGCGATGCTGCGCGATCTGCAGGGACGGAGCTGAGCGCCCGCACATTTTTGCCTGACCCTGCGCCAAATTCCGCTAAAGGGCAGGGATGACCGATACGACCAACCCCCTGCTCGATACGCGCGCGCTGCCGCGCTTTGCCGAAATCACCGCCGATCATATCGCGCCCGCGCTCGATGACGCGCTCGCCCGCCATGCCGCTACGATCGAGACGCTGGTGCGCGACAAGCCTGTCACGTTCGCCGACGCCTGGCTGCCGTTCGAGCGCGCAGAGGCGGAACTGGGCGCGATCTGGGCGGCGGTATCGCACCTGCATTCGGTCGCCGACAGCCCCGAGCTGCGCACCGCCTATCAGGAGGGCGAGCAGCGGCTCGTCACCAACAGCATCATGGTCGGGCAGAATCGCGCGCTCTATGAGGTGTTCGAGGCGCTCGCCGCGACGCCCGAGTTCGCCGCCCTGTCCCAGGCCGACCGGGTGGCGGTGGAGCACGCGTTGCGCGATTTCCGGCTCTCGGGCGTGGCGCTCGACGAGGCCGCGCGCGAGCGGTTCAAGCAGGTGTCGGTCGAGCTCGCGACGCTTTCCAACGAATTCGGCAGCGCGGTGCTCGATGCGACCGATGCCTGGGAAGAGCTGATCACCGACGAGGCCGACCTTGTGGGCGTGTCGGAGACCGACAAGGCGATGTTCGCCGCCGCTGCCGAGGCCAAGGGCCAGACCGGCTGGCGCGTGACGCTGCAGGCGCCCTCGGTCAACGCCATCCTGACCTTTGCCGAGAATCGCGACCTGCGCGCGCGCGTCTATCAGGCCTACGGGACCCGCGCCTCGGATCAGGGGCCGCATGCCGGGCAGTTCGACAATTCGGAACGCATCGCGCGCATCCTCGAGCTGCGGCGCGAGGCGGCGGGGCTGCTCGACTTTGCCGATCCGGTCGAATGGTCGCTCGCCACCAAGATGGCGTCGGACGGCGGCGCGGTGCTCGCGTTCCTGCGCGATCTTGCCAGCCGCGCCAAGCCGGCGGCGCAGCGCGACCTCGATGAACTGAAAGCCTTTGCCGCCGAGAAGCTGGGTATCGCGGACCTTCAGCCCTGGGATGTCGGCTTTGCCTCGAACCGTTTGCGCCAGGCGCTCTATGCGGTCGACGAGGCCGAGATTCGCGGCTATTTCCCGGTCGAGAAGGTGATGCAGGGCTGGCAGGCTTTGCTCGAACGGCTGTTCGGCATCCGGCTGCAACAGCGCAGCGATGCCTCGCTCTACCATGCCGATGCGCGCTTCTACGATGTCGTCGATGAGAGCGGCCAGCCGATTGCGGGCCTGTATCTCGACCTGTTCGCGCGGTCCGGCAAGCGCGGCGGCGCATGGATGGGCGAGGCGCGTCCGCGCCGCAACGATGGCGATCACGTCCAGCTGCCGGTCGCCTATATGGTGTGCAATTTCTCGCCCGCCGGGCCCGAAGCGCCCTCGCTGCTCAGCCATTCGGATGTCGGCACGCTGCTACACGAGACCGGCCATTGCCTCCACCTGCTGCTGACCGAGGTCAACCGCCCGAGCATCGCGGGCACCAGCGGGTTCGAATGGGATGCGGTCGAGCTGCCCAGCCAGCTGATGGAGGATTTCGCCTGGGACCGGCAGGTGCTCACCGCCATGTCGGGCCATTACAAGACCGGCGAGCCGCTGCCGGACGAGCTGTTCGACCGGCTGCTGCGCGCGCGGCATTTCCAGGCAGGGCTGTTCCTGATCCGCCAGATCGAGTTCGCGCTGTTCGACATGCTGCTGCACCTGGGCACGATGGGCAGCGATCCCGTCGAGGTGATCAACGCGGTGCGCGACGAGGTGGCAGTGATCCGCCCGCCCGAATGGCACCGCTTTCCGCATGCCTTTTCGCACATCTTCGCAGGCGGCTATGCCTCGGGCTATTACAGCTATCTCTGGGCCGAACTGCTCGCCGCCGACGGCTTCATGGCGTTCGTGGAGGCCGGGCTGCTTGATCGTGCGACCGGCGACCGCTTCCGCGCCGAGGTGCTGGCGCGCGGCGCGACCCGGCCGGCAGCGGAGAGCTTCCGCGCGTTCCGGGGCCGCGACCCCGACCCGCGCGCGATGCTGGTGCGCCACGGTCTGGTGGACGCCGAGGGATGAGCGAGCTGTGCCCGCGCGGCTGGCTGAACGAGGCCATCCGGCGCATCGAGGCGGACTATAACCGCTCCGCCGACACGCATCTGATCCGGCTCGACCTGCCGCGCTTTCCCGGCATCACGCTGTACCTGAAAGACGAAAGCTCGCACCCGACCGGCAGCCTCAAGCACCGGCTGGCGCGATCGCTGTTCCTCTATGCCCTGTGCAACGAGTGGATCGGCCCGGAGACCTGCGTGATCGAGGCCTCGTCGGGATCGACGGCGGTCAGCGAGGCCTATTTCGCTCGAATGCTGGGACTGCGCTTCATCGCGGTGGTGCCCGCGACCACCGCGCCCGCCAAGCTCGACGCCATCCGCTTCCAGGGCGGCGAGATTCACAAGGTCGACGATCCGCGCACTGTCTATGATGTCGCGCACCGGCTCGCGGCGGAAACCGGCGGCCATTATCTCGACCAGTTCACCTATGCCGAGCGGGCGACCGACTGGCGCGGCAACAACAATATCGCCGAGAGCATCTTCGCGCAGATGGCCGAGGAGGAATATCCCGTGCCCGAATGGATCGTCTGCGGCGCAGGCACCGGCGGTACGTCGGCGACGATCGGGCGGTACCTTCGCTATCAGCGCTATGCCACGCGGCTGTGCGTTGCCGATCCGGTCCATTCGGTGTTCCACCGGCATTATGCCGACCGAAACGCGACCTCACTCCCCGAAGGCTGCGCGAGCCGGATCGAGGGCATCGGGCGGCCCCGGGTGGAGCCGAGCTTCATCCCCGGGGTGATCGACCGGATGATCGCGGTCGAAGATGGCGACAGCATCGGCGCGATGCGAGCGCTGTCCGACCGGCTGGGGCGGCGGGTCGGTGGATCGACCGGCACCAACCTGGTCGCCTGCGCGGCGCTGATCGAGGAAATGGCGGCATCGGGCACCAGCGGCAGCGTAGTCACTCTGCTGTGCGATGGCGGCGATCGCTATCATACCAGCTATTACGACGACGCCTGGCTCGCGCAGAGCGGGCTGGCCTGGCAACCGGCGGCAGAGCGGATCGCCGCGCTGCTGGGTCTTTGAGCGGAGGAAACGGGCAATGATGATCGGGGTTCTGGCGGCCGTTTCTGCCGCGCTCGCAGTGGCGGCAGGCGCGTTCGGCGCGCATGCTGCGGCGGGTGAGCAGCAGGCCGAATGGCTCCGCACCGGCGGGATGTATCAGCTGGTGCACGCGGTCGCGGCGCTCGCGATCATGGGACGCGCGCCCGGTGCCGCCTGGACCCTGCTGGCGGGCGCGGCGATCTTCGCGGTGACGCTCTATGCGATGGCTTTGGGCGCGCCGCGCTGGCTGGGGGCGGTGACGCCGATCGGCGGCACGCTGCTGATCGGCGGATGGCTGTGGGCAGCGTGGATCTACGCCAGGGGTTGAAGGCTTAAAAAAAAAGACCGTCACCACCCGCGCCGCAGCGCAGGTGGTGACGGCTGGGCCGGTCAAAACTTGTAGCCGACTTCCACCCCGATCCGGCGCAGACCGCCGGGCGAGATGAACGATCCGCCGAATTCGGCCGCGGTGATCACTTCGTTCAGGTAACGGCGGTTGAGCACATTGTCCGCAAACAGGGTCACGCGCCACTGCTCGCCTTCCAGTCCCGCGCGCACGTCGAGCACGCCGAACGCATCGCGCCGCGTCACCGCATAATTGGCGTCGCCAACAAAGGCGGGCAGCGCCAGCGCCGATCCGGGCAGCAAACCGCTGAAGATCGTCGGCACGGTGTTGTTCTGCAGCGTGTGGAACCAGGTCGGGCCGGTGATGCGATAGTCGGCGCGCGCGACCAGATCGAAGCTCTTGGCAATGGGGGCAACGATCTGGGTGCCCAGGTTGATCGTGTAGTCGGCGGTCGAGGGCGACTTGTTGCCCACGGTCTGCGGACGCGAACGGTTCTGCTTGATCTCGCTTTCGGTGACGTTGAACGCGCCAAAGATCGTCCAGCCCGGCGTCACCTCGGCATTGAGGTTCAGTTCCGCGCCATACAGCTCGACCTTGTCGATGTTCGACACCACGCGCAGCAGGCCGAAGCCGCCGACGAAGAATTCGAAGAACTGCATGTCCCTGACATCGGTATAATAGCCCGCGAGGTCGAAGGTCAGCTTGCCGTCGAACGCCGATCCCTTGAAGCCGCCCTCGAACGCGCTCGAGCGTTCCTTGCGGTAATCGTCGTTGATCGTGACCTGCGATCCGATGAACTGGTTGAACGACTGGCGGACGATCGCGGCCGAGCCCGAATTGTTGAAGCCGCCCGCCTTGAAGCCGATTCCCCAGTTTGCATAGACGTTGAAATTGTCAGCCACCGACCAGCGGAAGGTCAGCTTGGGCTGAAGCTGCTTGTAGCTCTCCGACTTGTCGGGGATGGCGCCCGCGGTCTGGCCGGGGTTGATCGGTCCTCCGGTAAACGGATCGAGCACCAGAGGCACATTGTTGGAGACGCTGCGATCCTCGATATCGTAGCGCAACGCGAGGCCCAGGTTGATCCGGTCGTTCCAGTTATATTCCGCCGAACCGAAGGCAGCATACACATCGGTGCTGAAGCTGTCGAAATAGAGCTGGGTCGTGGGGTTGGTCGTGCCCGGCGCGTTGTAGAGCCGGCGGATGATGCCCTGACCGAGGTCCGCGCCCAGGCTCACGCCGACATCGCGGCTGATGTTGAGATAATAGGCACCGAGCTGCCAGTTGAACGGCCCGTCGCCGTTCGAGGACAGGCGGATTTCGCCGCTGAAGTCTTCCTGTTGGCGGATCTGGTACTGCGTGCCGTCGCAGGTCGTCGGGCTGTACGGGCCGAAGGTCGATCCGGTGGCGGGGGCGAAGATGAACGGCACCGGCGTTGCGCCGATGAAACCGGGCTGGTTGACCGGGAAGCCGGTGAGCTGCGCGGTGCTGCGGAAGCAGGCGTTCGATGCTGCCACCGATGCGGGCGTCGCGCCGGGGAAGGTGAAGCGGGCGAAGTCGGCCGAGGTGCCGTCGGCGGTCAGCGACTGGTCGACATCGCTGTACAGGCCCCACAGGGTCAGCTTGGCAAAGTCGAATTCATGCTCGAGTTTGATCGAGGCATCGAACGATGTCTGGTCGTTGGTCGGGCGGATATTGCTGTAGAAGTTGAACGGGTGGCGGTTCACATCCTCGAAAAAGGCCGGGTTTGCCGCCGCGAAATTGGGCAGGTGGAAGGCCGCGTTGAACGCGATCGACGCGCCGGTCAGGTCCGAATAGCGTGCCTTGGCGTCGATCTCGGTCCGGTCGCCGAGCTGTGCGACGAAGCGGCCGTCGACCGACCAGACTTCCTGATCGTCGATGGTCTTGGAATTGTTGAGGAAGATGTTGCGGTAGAAGCCATCGGTCTTGAGATAGCTGCCCGACAGGACGAAACCGGCATTCTCGCCCAGCGGGACCGAGATGAACGCATTGCCTCTGTAGGTTTGCTGTTCGGCGGCGCTGAGCTCGATACCGGCCTCGAGCCGGTCGCTCGGCTTCATCGTCTGGATGACGATCGCGCCCGCCGCCGCGTTGCGGCCATAGAGTGCGCCCTGCGGTCCTTTGAGGATTTCGATCTGACGAATGGTGCCCTGGTTCTGGTTGAGCTGCGCGGTATTGGTCTTGAGGATGCCGTCGACGACCAGCGCGACCGAGCTTTCCGCGTCGCGCGCGCCGTTGATACCGCGGATGTTGATCTGGGTGTCACCCGCCTCGGCCGTGCCGGTGACGATGGTGACGCCGGGCGTCAGCTGCACGAACTGGTCGGCGGTCTCGACCCCGGTCTTCTGGATCGCATCGGCGGTGAGCACGGTCACCGATGCCGGAACCTCGGCCAGGCTTTCGTTCTGGCGGCGAGCGGTAACTATGATCACATCGTCCGCCGGTTCCGCCTGGGCCGAATCCTGGGCGAAAGCGGGTGTCGCCAGCGCGCTGGCGAGGACGGTGGCCGATGCTGCGGCAAACAGACTGGGTAAGCGCATGCTGTGAACTCCCTGATTTATGTGGGTTCCCCCGAACCCTATATTTTGCTTGGCGGGTGTTGTTTCGGCCGGTCTTCAGACCAGCACATTGGCCCCGCTCATATAGACGTAGACTTCTTGGAACTTTCCGTCGCGCAGGCGCCAGAAATTGGTGTTGTGCAAGGTCGTGACGCTGCCATCGGCGGCGGTCAGTTCGGCAATGAAGCTTGCCGCGATCCGGCCATTGGTTTCATCGACCGTGCAGGTGAAATCGCGGTGGACGATCTTGTCCCAGGCACCGAAGAAATCGGTGAACATCCGCTCGATCGCAGCCTTGCCGGCATGGGTGGTGAAGCTGGTCTGGACGGTGAACAGCGCCTCGTCATGGAAGCAGGCGAGCGTCGCAGCCATGTCCTTGCGGTCGACGCTGGCGAAATAGCTCTGCGTTGCGAACGCGATCAGTTCGTCGCGGCGCATTGTCGGGGCATATTGCATCAGAGATCCCCCTCTTTGAGCAGGTTGTCGCCGCTCATATAGACGAACACCTCCTGGAACAGCCGGTCCTTGAGGTAGAAGCGGTTGCAGTTCTCGTAGCGCAGCTGCTCGCCGCCATTCGGGGTGATCAGCACGGTGAACTGCGAGCAGACCGCGTTCGATTGCGGATCGGCGACATGCACGAAATTGCCGTGCCAGATCTGCTCGAAATCGGCGAACAGCTTGACGAACATCGCACGGATCGCTTCGCGTCCGTCATGCACGGTGTTCGATGTGACCTCGGTCAGCCGCGCATCGGGCGCGAAGCAGTTGAGCACCTCGTCCATGTTCTTGTTGTCGACGCCATCGAAATAGCGCTTGGTGACGATGTCGACATAGAACGGATAGGGCAGCGGGGCCTGTCCTGCGCCGCCAGGTGACCAGTCTGTCATCAGAACCAACCCTTTCTGATATCTGCATCCTTGGGCACTTCCGGGGTGGGAAATGCCTTCTTGCTGTGGGTGAGGCCGCACTCGATCAGCCCTTCGAGAAATTTCCATGCGACCTGGCCGGGGTTGATCACCGGGATCGGCAGGTTGGCCGCCAGGAACGCGGCCGACTGGTGCATGGTGGTGGAGCCGAGCACGATGACGTCCGCACCGTCTTCTTCCATCGCGCGCGTCGCTTCGGCCTTGAGCTTGTCGAAGATCACCTCTTCCTTGCCCGCGAGCAGTTCGGTGACATCGGGCCGGGTGTCGATCGACCGCAGCGAGGCGACGCGGTCCCAGAAGCCGTATTCGGTGAGCGTCTTCTGGTAGAGCGGAAACCATTCGGGCCACATGGTGAGCACCGTGAACTTCTTGCCCAGCATCATCGCGGCAGCGAATGCCGCCTCGCCCGGGCCGATCACCGGGATCGTCAGGCGCGAGCGCAGCGCGCGCAGACCCGAATCGCTGACCGTGTCGATCAGCACTCCGGCATAGCCCTCGTCTTCGGCGGTGATGCCGGTCTGGAACACGGTCCAGTCCATCAGCAGCATGTCGTGATAGCTGTCGCCCAGCGCCGCGCCCCAGGGGACGGCGACGAATTCGGGTGAAAATCCGGAGCGGACGAAATCGGAAGGCAGCTGTGCAGCACGGGCGGCGACACCGGCCTCGTCCATGGGAATGGGTACTATCACCTTGATGCGGCGATCATCTGCCATACGCTACCCCACCTTTCGGGATCGTCTGCATCGGTTGGTCCGACCGCGATCCATGGCTTGACGGTATTGTATACAAATGTCTATCGTCAAGAACGAAATTGGATTGGCGCAAGATCGGCGCAATTGGGCACGCACCGGGCATGGGACGCCGGAGCGGTGCGTGACCCCGGGACGGGATGGCAGGCAATGGAAAAGGCAGCATCGCCGCGGGCATCGGATATCGCCTATGACAAGATCCGTCAGTTCGTGCTTTCGGGCCGCGCGGAACCAGGCCAGCAGCTGACGGAGGAGCAGCTCGCGCGCATATCTGGCGTGTCGCGCACTCCGGTGCGCGAGGCGGTGCGGCGGCTCGAGAACGAGCTGCTGATCGTGCGCAGCGATTCGAAGCGGCTGTTCGTCGCCGACTGGTCGGCCGACGATATCGACGAGATGTTCGTGCTGCGCGGCATGCTCGAGGGTCATGCCGCCAGCCGCGCCGCGCGCAATATCTCGGCCCGTCAGATCGAGGAACTTGGCCGGATTTCGGATCTTCTCGACGCGGCGGTGCGGTGCAGTCCGCCCGATGTCACCGCTTTCCTTGCGCAGAACCGGCGCTTTCACGAGATCATTCTGGAGGCTGCCCGCTCGCCGCGCCTGTCCGCCATGCTGCCGATGCTGGTCGAGCAGCCCGTGGTCCGCCGCACGGCCGCGCAGTACAAGACCGAAGAGCTGCTGCAATCGGCGCGCGAGCATCGCGAACTGATCGCAGCGTTCACCGCACGCGATTCGCACTGGGCCCGCGCGGTGATGACCAGCCATATCCGCCGCGCCTTCCATGTCTTCAGCAGCACCGCCAAGCGCCACAAGGAGCAGCGCCAGGCCAATGACTGAGGCATTTTCCCGAGCGGCTGGACGGGCTCCCCACAAATGTATACAAACATCGCCATGAACAGCATCCAGATTGTCGAAGTCGGCCCGCGTGACGGCCTGCAGAACGAACCGGACATCGTCTCCACCGCCGACAAGCTGGAGATGATAGGGCGGATGATCGACGCCGGTGCGCGGCGGCTCGAGGTGGCGAGCTTCGTCCACCCGCAGCGCGTGCCGCAGATGGCCGATGCCGAAGCCGTGATCGCCGGGCTGCCCGACCGTAACGACGTTTCCTATATCGGCCTGACGCTGAACAAGCGCGGCGTGCTGCGCGCGCTGGCGACGAAGGAGGGCGGCAGGCGCGGGGTCGACGAGATCGGCTGCGTCATCGTCGCCACCGACACGTTCGGGCAGAAGAACCAGGGCCAGACCGTCGCCGAGGGCATTGCCGAAGCGAGCGAGATGATCCGCTTTGCCAAGGAGAACGGCCTGATCGCGCAGGTGACCATCTCCGCCGCGTTTGGCTGCCCGTTCGAGGGCGATGTGCCGGCGCAGCGGATCGTCGATATCGCCAGGGCCGTGCTCGAGGCAGGGCCTTCCGAGATTGCGCTCGCCGACACGATCGGCGTCGGGGTGCCCGCGCAGGTGACGGACCTGTACGGACGTCTGCGCGAATTCGTGCCCGCCGATATTCCGCTGCGCGCGCATTTTCACAACACGCGCGGCACCGGCATCGCCAATGCCTGGGCGGCGATCCAGGCGGGTGTTTCCGTGCTCGACGCCAGCCTGGGTGGGCTTGGCGGCTGCCCGTTCGCGCCCAGGGCGACCGGCAATATCGCGACCGAAGAGTTGATCTATCTCGCCGAGCGGTCGGGGCTGGATCATGGCATGAATCTGGATGCGGCCATTGCCGCCAATCGCTGGATGGCCGGGATTCTCGGTCGGGAGCTGCCCTCTCTGGTTGCCCGCGCGGCAGCCTGACGGGAAGGCCAACACATCAATCGTGTCGGCGACAGCGCCGACAAGCGAAGGGGTGAATGAATGAGTTACAGGCTGGGTGTCGATGTCGGCGGCACATTTACCGATCTGCTGCTGTTCGACGAACAATCGGGCGCCTTCTGGCGGCACAAGACCCCTTCGACCCCGCATGACAGTTCCGAAGGCATCCTGATCGGCGTGCAGGCGATCTGCGCCAATGCCGGGATCACGCCGGCGGATGTCGAGATCTTCCTGCACGGCACGACGGTCGCCACCAATGCGGTGCTGGAGGGCAAGGGCGCACGCGTCGGCCTGATCGTTACCGAGGGCTATCGCCAGGTAATGCAGATCGCGCGCAGCTTCGTGCCCGGTGGTCTTGCCGGCTGGATCGTCTGGCCCAAGCCGACCCCGCTCGCAGCATTGGAAGACACGGTCGAGATCAAGGGCCGCATGTCGGCGCAAGGCTCGGAAATCCGCCCGACCGATGATGCTGATATCCGCGCCGCTCTCGAAAAGCTGAAGGGCCAGGGGATCGAGGCGCTGACCGTCAGCCTGATGAACGCCTATCTCAACGGCGCGCATGAAAAGCGGGTGGCGGAACTGGCCGCCGAGATCCTGCCCGATGTGCCGATCTCGCTGAGCCATATCGTTCTGCCCGAGATGCAGGAATATGAGCGCACGCTCACCACCGTCGCCAACGCCGCGGTGCGCCCGGTCGTGGGCCGCTATGTCCGCAACCTGCGCAGCCGTCTGCGCGATGCCGGCATGGCGGGCAAGCTCGCGCTGCTCCGCTCGGACGGTGGCCTCATGTCTTCCGAAAAGTCCGAGGAGCATCCCGTCTCGCTGCTGATGTCGGGGCCTGCAGGCGGCGTGACCGGCGCGATCTGGGTCGGCAAGAATGCCGGGATCAAGAACATCCTGACGCTCGATGTCGGCGGTACCTCGACCGATGTCGCGCTGATCGAGAATCTGGAGGCGCGCCGCGTGCGCACCACCGAGGTCGGGCATCTGTCGGTCCGTGCCTCGGCGCTCGACGTCAAGACCGTGGGCGCGGGCGGCGGATCGATCGCCTATGTGCCCGAACTGACCGGCGCGCTGCGCGTCGGCCCGCAATCGGCGGGCGCGGTGCCGGGCCCTGTCGCCTATGGCAAGGGTGGCGAACTGCCCACCGTGACCGACGCCAATGTCGTGCTAGGCTATCTGCCCGAGGCATTGCTCGGCGGTACCTTCAAGCTCGACCGCGAGGGAGCGAAAAAGGCGGTGCAGACTATTGCCGATGCGCTGGGGATCGACCTCTATGCCGCCGCGCGCGGCATCATCGACATCGTCAACGAGAACATGTTCGGCGCGCTGCGCATGATCTCGGTGCAGCAGGGCTATGACCCGCGCGACTTTGCGCTGATGGGCTTTGGCGGGGCAGGGCCGCTGCACGTCAACGCGGTCGCCCGGCTGATGGGCAGCTGGCCCGCGATCTCGCCGGTCTCGCCCGGCGTGCTCTGCGCGCTCGGCGATGCGACGACGCGGATGCGCACCGAAACCGCGCGCAGCTTCTCGCGCCTCGCTTCGCAGACGACGCTCGAGGAACTGGGCGGCATTCTCGACGAGATGGCGGCGCAGATCGGCGACGAGCTGGTCGCCGAGGGCGTGGCGAAGGACGATGTCACGATCACCTTCGAGGTCGATGTCCGCTATGCCGGCCAGGCGTTCGAGGTACCCATGTCGGTCACCCGCGACGACCTGCACACCCATGGCATCGAATGGCTGACCGGACGTTTCGACGAGGAGCATCACCGGTTGTTCACCTTCAACATGGACTCGGAGCACGAGATCGTGAACCTGCGTGCGGTGGCGATGGGCAAGGCGCTCGACCTTCCCGCCGCCAAGCTGGCTGAGGGCAATGGCGATCCATCGGCGGCGAAGCTGCGCGATCACGAGCTGTGGATGGACGGGGCGATGGTGCCCGCGATCATCTACGACCGGTCGAAGCTGCTCGCCGGGGATGTCATCCCCGGGCCGGCCATCGTCATCGAAATGGATTCCACCACGCTGATCGAGGCGGACTGCACCGGCACCGTGGACAGTGTCGGCAACATCCTGATCACGCTGAAGACGGGGAACTGAAAACCATGCCCGCGACCATCATCCAGAGCGACACCACCCCGTTCGAGAAGAAGGCGATCGATCCGGTCACGCTCGACATCATCGAAAACGCCCTGCGCAATGCGCGGATCGAGATGGACGCGACGCTCGTGCGCACCGCCATGTCGCCCGGCATCCGCGAACAGGGCGATGCCTTTCCGCTGATCGCCGACCATGAAGGCCGGATGATCGTAGGCCAGTTCGGCAGCTTCATCGGTGGCTTTCTTGAAGGCTATAACGGCACGCTCGAGGACGGCGACATGATCTTCCTGTCCGACCCCTATTCGGTCGGCGGCGCGATCAGCCATTGCAACGACTGGCTGGTGCTGCTGCCGGTGTTCAAGGACGGCCGCCTGCTCGCCTATACCGCGATGTTCGGCCATCAGAGCGATATCGGCGGCAAGGTCCCCGGATCGATGCCGATCGACGCGACCAACATCTTCCAGGAAGGCGTACGCATTCCGCCGGTGAAGATCTGGAAGAAGGGCGTGTACAACGAGGATCTGGTCAAGCTGGTGCTGCACCAGAGCCGCACGCCCGCCTGGTGCGCAGCGGACCTGAACGCGCTGATCGCCTCGTGCCGTGTCGCCGCGCGCCGCGTGATCGAGATGAGCGAGCGCTTCGGCGTCGATACCTATGTCTCGGCGACGCAGGAACTGCTCGCGCGCAACCACCGCGCGATGAAGACCTTGCTCGCCCAGGCGATCAGCGAGGAGCCGGTGAGCTTCGAGGATTATATCTGCGACGACGGCATGGGCTATGGCCCGTACAAGCTCAAGTGCACGATGTGGCGCGAAGGCGATACCGTCATTCTCGATTTCGACGGCACCGATCCGCAGAGCCAAGCCTCGATCAATTTCCTGCTCAACGAGAACATGTTCAAGATGTTCTTCGGCATCTACATGATCATGGTCTTCGACCCGCAAATCCTGTTCAACGATGGCTTCTACGACCTGATCGAGGTGCGCATTCCGGAAGGATCGCTGCTGAAGCCGCGTTATCCCGCCGCGCTTTCGGGCCGCACCCATGCGCTGGGCCGGATCTTCGACATCCTCGGCGGATTGCTCGGTCAGAAGACGCCCGAATTCCTCAACGCCGCCGGGTTCTCGTCGAGTCCGCACCTGTTCTATGCGGGGACAGACAAGAAGGGCGACTGGTTCCAGCTGTTCCAGATCGGCTTTGGCGGCATTCCGGGCCGTCCGATGGGCGATGGCCCCGACGGTCATTCGCTCTGGCCGGGCTTCACCAACGTGCCCAACGAGTTTCTGGAGCGCTATTTCCCGCTGGTCATCGAACGCTACGAGACCGTGGCGGACTCGGGCGGCGCGGGGCTGCATCGCGGCGGCAATGGCATCGTCATGACCTATCGTTTCCTCGAGCCGGGCGTCATCGCCATTCATGACGACCGCTGGTTCGTGCCGCCCTGGGGCGTCAATGGCGGCAAGCCGGGCGCCCGCGCGCGCAAGATCCTCGAAAAGCCCGACGGGTCGCAAACCATCGTCGGCAACAAGGTGGAGGATGTCGCCATCGAAGCGGGCGATGTCCTCCATTTCATCACCTGGGGCGGCGGCGGTTGGGGCGACCCGCTCGAGCGCGATCCAGAGCTGGTGGGCAAGGAAATCCGCCAGGGGCTGGTCACGCCTGCAGGGGCCAAGGCCTATGGCGTCGTCGCCGATGGCGAAGGCGTGGTCGATCTGGCCGCGACCGAGGCCCTGCGGGCGGAGATCCGTGCCGGTCGCGGCGACCTGCCGCTGTTCGATTACGGGCCTGGCATCGAGACCTTGCGCGCCAATTGCGAGGCCGAAACCGGGCTGCCTGCGCCGATCCAGCCGCGCTGGGCCAATTACGCCATTGCTGCAGAATAAGGGACGGATGAGATGAGCCAGGAAAACCGGGGGGCATTGGCCGGCATTCGTGTCGTCGAACTGGGGCAGTTGATTGCAGGCCCGTTCTGCGGCCAGCTGCTCGGCGACATGGGCGCGGAAGTGATCAAGGTCGAACCCCCGGCCGTCGACGGAAAAGGCGGCGGCGACCCCATGCGGAACTGGGGCCATGGCGAGCACAAATTGTGGTGGGAGGTCGTCTCGCGCAACAAGAAGTCGGTGAGCGCCAATCTGCGTATCGCCGAAGGGCAGGAGGTCGTGCGCAAGCTTGCCGCGCATGCCGACATCCTGATCGAGAATTTCAAGCCCGGCACGATCGAGAAATGGGGGCTGGGGCCCGATGCGCTGCACGCCATCAACCCGCGCCTGATCATCGTGCGCGTCTCCGGCTATGGTCAGACCGGGCCCTATTCGAGCCGTGCGGGCTTTGGCGGCATTGGCGAGGCGATGGGCGGATGGCGCGCGATCGTCGGCGATCCCGACCGTCCCCCCAGCCGCATGGGCGTGTCGATCGGCGACAGCCTGGCGGCGACCTATGGCTGCATGGGGGCGCTCGCTGCGCTGCATGCGCGCGAACGCACCGGCAAGGGCCAGGTCGTCGACAGCGCGCTGTACGAGGCGGTGCTGCAGGTGATGGAAAGCCTGGTGCCCGAATATATGGTCAGCGGCCATGTCCGCAAACGCACCGGATCGATCCTCGAAGGCATCGCGCCCAGCAACGTGTACCAGTGCAGCGACGGTGAATATCTGATCGGTGCCAATCAGGACGCGGTGTTCGCGCGGCTGTGCCAGGCGATGGGGCGACCCGAGCTTGCGACCGATCCGCGCTATGTCAGCCATGTCGCGCGTGGGCAGAACCAGAAGGAGCTCGATGACCTGATCGAGGCCTGGACGAGGACGCTGACCGTCGCCGAGGTCGAGGCACTGATGATCGAGTACAGCGTGCCCGCAGGCAGGATCTACGGTGCGGCGGACATGCTGGCGGACGAGCATTTCAAGGCGCGCGAGGCGCTGGTCGAGGTCGACAGCCCGCGCTGGGGCAAGTTCGCCATGCAGAACAGCTTTCCCAAGCTGTCCGACACGCCGAGCTCCATCCGCAGCCTCGCCCCGCAGAGCATCGGCGAGCATAATGACGAGATCTATGGGACATTGCTCGGCATGGACCAGCAGACGATCGACAATCTGAAGGCGGCCGGCGCGATCTGATCCAGCCAAGTTGCTCCGTCATTCCCACGAAAGCGGGAATCCCGCTTCTTTCTGTACCTTGCGTACATGCGGGACCCCCGCCTTCGCCGGGGTGACGGAAAAGGGACAGGCAGGCGTAACCTCGCTCAGCCCTTCAGCCCTGCCAGATAGTCGAGCGCCTCGCCCTCGCGCACGACATCGGCATATTTGGCGTCCATATCGAACAGGTTCGCCTCGTGCGGCGCCTGGTGCCGGTCGCCGCAGGCATCGGCGATGACGATCGGGATGAAGCCATGGCTCGACGTGTCGACACAGGTCGCGCGCACGCAGCCGCTGGTCGAAAGCCCGGTGAGCAGCACCGTATCGACGCCCATCGCGGTCAGCGTCGCGGCGAGCGACGTGCCGAAAAACGCGCTCGGATATTGCTTGGAGATCACCAGCTCGTCGGCGTTCGGCTCCAGCCCCTGCGGCCATGCGCCCATCGGTGATCCTGCCTTGAACACCGCGAGCAGCGGCGTCTTCTGCTTGAAGCGGCCGCCATCGACCATGCTGGGGTGATAGACGACGTTGGTGTAGATGATCGGGATGCCCGCCGCACGGGCAGCATCGCGCACCCGGATCGCGCTCGCCAGCGCATCCTCGACGCCGGCATAGAGCGGACATTCCGGATCGAAATAGGCTTGGACGAAATCGATCAGCAGCAGGGCGGGGCGGTGGCCGAAGCCGATGCGGTTGCCGAACACGCCCGCATAGTTCGATGCCGCTTGCGATTCCGTCATGGCCAGACCCCCTTTGCCGCCGTTCCCTGCTGATTCGCGGATGCGCTGTCTTAAGGGGCCAAGCTCAACAGGCTGGCGCGGCGGAATGCAAGCGCTGGGCTCCGCCATGCGGATGAATTTGCCCGCGAAAACCGTCGAACTGCGCAGCGATCACCCGCGCATAAGGTTCCGAACCCTGGGCCAGCACGAGGTCGTGATCCTCCCAGAAAAGGAGCCCGCGCCGTTCGAACTCGGTCAGGACGGCGCGGGCAGTAGGGAGGAACTCGTCGTTCAGGCTCGCGCGGCCACGGCAGAGCAGCGCGTTGATGATATCGCCGCGGCGGATGTCGTCGGCATTGAGTGCGACACCGCGCGTCGGCGTCAGCCGGCCTTCGCCCACCAGCTTGCGATAGGGGCCCGCATTCTTCTCGTTCTGCACGATCAGGTCAGGAAAGATGCTGATCGCGCTGGCACCGAAGCCCAGCAATGTCGACGCACCATCGTGCGTGAAGCCCTGGAAATTGCGGTTTACCCGGCCTTCGCGTGCCGCGGCGGCTAGCGGATCGCCGGGCAGCGCGAAGTGGTCGAATCCGACCGGCACATAGCCGGCCTGGGTCAGGGTCAGATAGCCATAGGCCGCCTGCTCGAACCGCTCGCGATCGTCGGGCAGGTCGCGCGCATCGATCCGCTTCTGCCGCGGGATCATGTCGGGCAGATGCGCATAGCCGAACAGCGCGATGCGGCTGGGCGCAAGCCGGATCGTCTGCTGCAGCGTCGCGTCGAGATCGTCGAGATGCTGGCCGGGCAGGCCGTACATCAGGTCGAAATTGATCGCATCGATGCCGCGCATGCGCAGCGAGGTCATCGCGGTCTCGATATGGTCGAGCGGCTGGATGCGGCCGATCGCCGCCTGGATGTGCGGCGCGAAGGTCTGCACCCCCATGCTCACCCGGCTGACCCGCGACGAGGCGAGAACCAGCGCCCATTCGGAGGTGAAATTGCGCGGGTCGATCTCGATCGACACCTCGGGGCGCGAGCAGTCGAACACCGTCATGATCCGGTCGAGCAGCCGGACGAACTCGACCGGCGCGATCGCATTGGGGCTGCCGCCGCCAAAGGCGATATGCTGGACGCGTCCGCGCCCGCCCAGCCTTTTGGCCACCATCGCGATCTCGGCACGCAGCGCGGTGAGATAATCGGTCAGCCGGTGCTTGCGGTTGGCAGCGCCGGTGTTGCAGCCGCAATACCAGCAGATCTGCTCGCAATAGGGTATGTGGACATAGAGCGAGAGAGGGGCCCCCGATTCCACCGCATCGAGCGCGCGCATATAATGCTGAGCCCCCACATCCTCGCCGAAATCGGCAGCGGTGGGATAGCTCGTATAGCGCGGCACAGGGCGGCTGAGCAGATCGGGGTGATATGTCCACATGCCCGCAGATTATGCCGCTTCAGGCCAGGCAACATTGATGGAGGTCAAAGTTCCCTGAAAGACCTTCGCACCGCGCCGAATTCGGTCAGAAGCTTGCCCAGTTCGCATCGTCGGGATCGGCCTTCAGCGCCAGATTGCCGGCCACCGGGGCGGGGCGATGCTTGGGCGGCGCGGCGCGCGGGGCTGGCTGTCTGGTGCGGTGGCCGGTGTCGAAGCCCTCGACCAGCCGGGCGAGGTCGTTGGCCTCGTCAGCCAGGCTGCGCGCGGCGGCGTTGGACTGTTCGACCATCGCGGCATTCTGCTGCGTCATCTTGTCCATGTCGCTCACCGCCTGGTTGACCTGCTGCAGGCGCAGTGCCTGGGCCTGGGCGGAATCGGCGATCTCGGCGATGCGGTCGTTGATCGCGGCGACCCGCTCGCCGATGCGGGTCAGCACGGTGCCGGTTTCGTCGACCAGCGCCACGCCTTCGGCCACCGATGCGTGCGATGCGCCGATCAATGCCTTGATGTCGCTGGCGGCATCGGCCGAGCGCTGCGCAAGCGCCCGGACCTCGTTGGCGACGACCGCAAAGCCCTTGCCCGATTCGCCTGCGCGCGCGGCTTCGACACCTGCGTTGAGCGCGAGCAGGTTGGTCTGGAAGGCGATACCGTCGATCACGTCAATGATGCTGGTGATCTCGCTCGACGACTTCTGGATTTGTCCCATGGCTTGGACCGCGCGGGTGACGACGATGCCGCCCTCGGTCGCGCTGCCATGCGCGTCGGAGACCTGCTCGCCGACCTCGCGGGCATTCCTGGCGGTCTGCTGCACCATGCCGGTGACCTCGCGCATGGCCGCTGCGCTTTCCTCGATATTCGCCGCCTGCTGCTCGGTGCGCTGGGCGAGATCGCCCGAGGCCGAGCGGATTTCGGCGGAGCCATTGAGCACATTGCCGGCCGAAGCGGCGGTGCGGGTGACCACCGCGCACAACGTCTCGGTCGCGCTGTTGAAGCTGATTCGCAGCGGTTCGAACTCGGGCGGGAAGCTGGCGGTGATGCGATAGGCAAGGTTGCGGCTGGCCAGCGCCTCGAGCCCCATGGTGAGCTCGCGCACCACGCCGGCCTGGACGTCGGCGGCAAGGCAGGCCTGTGACGATTTGCGGAAGACTTCGATCGCGCGCATCATGTCGGCTATCTCGTCTACCGGCTTGTCGAGCCTGGCCTCGGCCTTGAGATCGCCCTCGGCCATGCGCCACATGACCGCGGAAACGGCCTTCAATGGATCGACCAGATGGCGGCGCAGCAGCAGATTGGCGGCGGTCAACACCAGCAGCAGGACAAGCCCCGCCACCGCCATCGCGACAAAGGCCATGGTGACATAGCTGTCGCCGGTCTGCCGGGTCGCGGCCTGATAGACGGCGGTCTGCTCGACCAGCTGGTCGATCTCGCGCCGGTGATCGGCATAGGCAGCAGCAAGCCGCGCGACGCTCTGCCGGGCGGCGACCTCGTCGCCGCGTTTCAGGCTGGGCAGGAAACGCAGTTCGAGCTCGGTATAGAAGCGGCGGGCAGGCGCATCGACCTTGTGGACCTGGGCCTTCAGGTCATCGGGCAGGGTGGATGCGGCCCAGTGCTTCTGACGCGCGTCGAATTCGCCATGCAGCTTCTTCAGCCGTGCCGCATGATGGTCGAGCCGCTGTGGCTCGGCCATCGCGAGCCGCGCTTCGAGATAGGATTCGAGGATATAGACCGGAGGCGGCAGGATATCGGCGACCAGATCGGACGCCTGCTGGTTGTCGTTCGAGATCGGGCCGCCGACGCTGATCGTGGCCATCGCTGCGCCGACGAATAGCGCGGTCGCTGCCAGGGTTGCGAAAATGACGCCGGTGCCTGCCAGCGTGGCCTTGCCGATCTGCATCTGTCCTGCCCTTTCGCGCCAGCCAGATCGCCCGGTCCCCGCGTCAATCGAGAGCCGTGAGATGGGTGTCGGCCTTCCCACAAGGCCGTCTGGAATAGCGAATGAGCAGAAGCGTCGCGCAAAGCGCTGAATTTAAGGTTAATGCCGAATTATGCTTGAGTAACAATGAATAGAACTGATCCTGGATCGAGGCATGACCTCCGGTCTATCTCTGGCCGGTTCAACAATTCGCCCAGGCGCCGTCATCGGACTTGAGGGCAAGATTGCCCGAAGTCACCGGCAGGCGATGAGCTGCGCGTCTTTGCGCATTTGCTGCTGCGGCGTGTGGCCGACCGGTTTCAAAGGCTTCGACCAGCGTCGCCAGTTCGCTCGCTTCATCTGCCAGGCTGCGTGCGGCAGCGTTCGATTGTTCGACCATGGCGGCATTCTGCTGCGTCATCTTGTCCATGTCGCCGACCGCGATATTGACCTGCTGCAACCGCACTGCCTGCATCTGTGCGGAGTCCGCGATATCGGCAATGCGCGCGTTGATCGTCGCCACGCGCTCGCCGATCTGCAGCAGGACCGCGCCGGTCTCGTCGACCAGCGCCACGCCTTCGGCCACCGACTGGTGCGACGTGGTGATCAGGTCCTTGATGTCATGCGCTGCGTCGGCGGAGCGCTGGGCGAGCGCGCGCACCTCGTTGGCGACCACGGCAAAGCCCTTGCCTGCCTCGCCCGCGCGCGCCGCCTCGACCCCGGCGTTGAGCGCGAGCAGGTTGGTCTGGAAGGCGATGCCGTCGATCACGTCGATGATGCTGGTGATCTGGCTCGCCGATTTCTGGATGCTGTCCATCGCCGCCACCGCGCGCGCGACCACCTTGCCGCCATCGGCAGCGCTCGCATGCGCTTCGGAAATGTCGCGGCCGACATCGGTCGCGTTGCGCGCGGTCTGGTGCACCATCTCGGTGACTTCGCGCATCGCGGCAGCACTTTCCTCCAGATTGGCGGCCTGCTGCTCGGTGCGCTGGGCGAGATCGTTCGAGGCGGAGCGGATCTCCGCCGCGCCGTTCAGCACATGGCCGGCCGATGCGACGCTATGGCTCAGGACCTCGGCCAGCTCTGCCATGGTCTGGTTGAAGCTGGTGCGCAGTGCTTCATACTCTTCGGGGAAACGCGCGTCGATTCGACGGGTCAGCTGCTTGGCAGCGAGCGCGTCCAGCCCGCCGGTCAGCTCGCGGACGATGAACGCCTGTTTCTGCTCGGCGGCGAGCCGCGACCGCGAGGCTTCGCGGAAGACCTCGATCGCGGCGATCATGTCGGCGATCTCGTCGACCGGCTTGTCGACCTCGGCCCGCGCGTCGAGATCGCCGCCCGCCATCCGCCGCATGGCATCGGCGACCGATTTGAGCGGAGTGATTGCATAGCGCGACAGCAGCCCATTGGCGGCTGCGAGCACCAGTGCAAGGATGAGCCCCGCCAGCGCCATGCTCCAATACGCAAAGCTGGCCTGAGCCGCGCCAGCTTCGCGCGTTTCAGCCTGATAGGCGGACGTCTGCTCGACCAACTCGTCGATTTCGCGGCGATGCGCGGCATAGGCGCGGCCCAAGGCATCGATGCTGGCCGATGCCGCCGCCATGTCGCCGCGCTTCAGGCTCGGGAGAAAGCGGCTTTCGACCTCTGCAAAGAACTGTTGCGCTGGCGCATCCACCCTGTTCAGCTGCGCCTTGAGCGGATCGGGCAGGGTCGAGGCGGTCCAGTGCGCCTGGCGGGTCTCATATTCGCCCTGCAGTTTTGCCAGTCGATCGGCATGGCGCCGCATCGCGCGCGGCTCGACCATCGCAAGGCGCGCTTCCAGGTAGGATTCCAGGATATAGACGGGCGGCGGCAGGATATCGGCGACCAGATCCGATGCCTGCTGGTTTGCGGCAACGACGGGGCCGCCGACACTGATCGTGCCTAGCGCCGTGCCGACATAGAGCGCCGCGACAGCAACGGTGGAGAAGATGACTGCGGACCCGATAAGTGTTGCCTTTTTCAGATCCATCGTCCGCGCTCCTATCATTGGCGACCCGGCGCACGCACAAACGATTGCGAACACCGTTGCAATAAGCTTCGATCCCCCTGTTTTGGGGGTGGCCTCCCGTACGACCGGACTGCTCAAGCAATGGTTAACGACGGCCCTGTTCCGCAGCAGATCTGGACCGATCACCCCCTGTTTCAGGGGGGTGTGGCGTAAAGAAAGATTGACACAAACGGATCGCGGTAACGGCGCGGCCAACGATTGCAGATGCGGGACGTGCTTGCTTCAGCAGGCCAATAATCAATGTTTATCAATGTTTTTGTTGGCTGGTCGCGGCCAGCAGGGGTTGGCCTGCCGGTTGACGCAAACGACAAATCGAAATGGTTAACATCTTCAGATTTGGGTTAACGGCGCGCCTTTTGAAATGGAGTTGTAAATTTTGCGGGGACATGGCCGCAAACCCGCAGAAAAGCGCTGATTGGCGCAAATTTCCTCCGAATCGGATGTAATTCGCGCGAGAACCCAGCCAGGTCTCGTGCGCTCGCGACCCGTGCCAGGCGGGGAACGGACCCGTGCGTCGCCTCGTATGCTTCCTGTCGGGCCGGGTGACACAGGAGAAACCCCATGCATAACAGTTTTGTATCCGCCATTTTCGACAACGAGCGCCAGGCCGGACAGGCGGTCGAACAGCTCCGCACTGCAGGCGTGCCGGATAGCGCGATCTCGATCGTCGCCAGATCGGACAATGGCAAGGCCACCACCACCGATGGGGCGGGTGAAGAGCAAACCCGGGACGTTCTGGGCACGGCCGCTGCGGGCGCAGGGCTGGGCGCGCTGTTCGGTATTGCTGCGCTCGCCATTCCCGGGGTCGGACCGTTCATAGCCGCCGGCGCGATAGCCGAGGCCGCCATTGGCGGCGCAGCGGTTACCGGGACTGTCGTGGGCGCTGCCGCTGGCGGATTGATCGGCGTGCTCACCAGCCATGGCGTCGACGAGGACGAGGCACGCTTCTATGAAGAGCGCATGACCCAGGGCGGCATCTTCGTTTCGGTCGATGCCGATTCCGCAGGTGTCTCGCCGATGCACGTGCGCGATATCCTGTTTGGCGCGGGCGGTTACAATTCCACCGGCGCGCGCAGCGGCACGCTTGCCTGACAAGACAGCGGATCAGGGCGGTGGCTGACAGTCACCGCCCTTGCATCGCTGCACGCGCCTCAGCAGTGCGAACCGGATTTGCCTGCAAGCCCCTTGGTGCGCCGGTCGGTCATGGCGTGACAGGCTTTCGCGCAATCGCCTTGCTTTTTCGGCAGGCCGTCGTCGCGTTCGGGAATGACGATCGTCGTCGTTCCGCCATTGCAATTCTCCATGACCAGCACCCGCCCCTGCGCGCGGGCAAGCGGGGCGTTGACCAGCGCAAGCGCCACCAGGAGCGCGCAGAGCGAGGCCATTCCGCCGGGCCGGCGCAGCGCGTTCATGGCTGCATCCGAGAGCGGTCGGCCTCGTCCTCGACCAGAATGCGCAGCGCTGCGCCATCCATGTCTTCATACTGACCGCCCTGGACCGACCAGAAGAACGCCCCCAGGCCCAGTAGCCCGAGGCAGAGGGCGATGGGGATCAGCAACAGCAGGCCGTTCATTTCAGGGATCCCTTGAGACGCAGCGCGTTGCCCACCACGATCAGCGACGATCCCGACATGGCGATCGCGGCGACCAGCGGCGTGACCAGTCCGGCAAAGGCCAGCGGCACCGCGATGACATTGTATCCGATCGCCAGCGCGAAATTCTGGCGAACGATGGCCTGGGTGCGGCGGGCCATGCGGATGGTGTCGACCACGGGCATCAGCCGATCGCCCATGAAGATACAGTCCGAAGCGTTCTTGCCGACATCACTGGCCGATCCGGGGGCCATCGAGGCGTGGCCGGCGGCGAGCGCGGGGCCATCGTTCAACCCGTCGCCGATCATCAGCACCTTGTGGCCCGCGCCGCTGCTCCGCGCGATGGCGGCGAGCTTGTCCTGCGGGCTGAGCCCAGTCATCGCGGTAAGACCCAGCGTGCGCGCGACCGGAGCGACGGCTTCGGTGCGATCGCCCGATAGGATCATCGCATCGACCCCTTCGGCCCTCAGCGCCGTGATGGCTTCCACGGTATCGGGGCGCAGCGCATCGGCAAAGCGCACCAGCGCGACGGGATGCCCATCGATGCTCAGCTCGCTCGCCAGTTCGCTGCCCGCTTCCGGACCTTGCGGCCTGCCCAGTGTGACCGGCTGGCCCTGCCACAGCGCGGCGACGCCGAAACCGGGCGTTTCCTGGACTTCGTCGATCTGCGCGGCGTGTACGCCCTGCGCGGTCAGGTCGCGGGTAAGCGCAGCGCTGAGCGGATGGCGGCTCATCTGCGCCAGCGCCAGCAGTACCGGGCGATGCTCCGCCGCGATCTCGGCCAGATTGCTCGCGACCGGCCGGCCGAGCGTGAGCGTTCCGGTCTTGTCGATCAGCGCGCGGTCGATCTCGGCCATGCGCTCGAGCGCCGACCCGTCCTTGATCAGCACGCCGCGCTTCATCAGCGCGCCCGCCGCGACGATCTGCGCTGCGGGCACGGCGAGGCCGAGCGCGCAGGGGCAGGTGATGATCAACACCGCCACCGCGATCAGCAGCGCCTCGTGCCAACCTGCACCCGCGACCATCCATCCGGCAAAGGCGGTGAGCGCCAGCCCGTGCACCGCCGGGGCATAGAGCCGCGCGGCGCGGTCGGCGATGCGGACATAGCGCGACTTGCCCTGCGAGGCTTCACCCATCAGCCGGGCAATATCGGCGATCGCGGTATCGGTTCCGGCGGCGGTGACGCGCACGCGCACCGGCGCATCGATGTTGAGCGTGCCTGCATGCACCACATCATCGAGCGCCGCCTCCTGCGGCGCGCTCTCGCCGGTGAGCAGCGACAGGTCGATCCGGGTGCTGCCCTGGACGATCACGCCGTCGGCGGCGAGGCGCTCGCCGGCGGCCACCAGCATCACCATGCCGGGCTGCAGCGCAGTCGCATCGGTCCAGTGGGTGCTGCCATCTGGCCCGACGACCATCGCGCCGGTGCCCATGTTGCGCAGCAACGCGGTGACGCCGCCGCGCGCGCGATCGCGCATCACGCTGTCGAGCCAGCGGCCGCACAGCAGGAAGAACAGCAGCATCACCGCGCTGTCGAAATAGGCATGCGCGCCGTGGGTTGCGGTCTCGTACAGGCTGAGCGCGGTGGCGAGCGTCACGCCGATGCTGATCGGCACGTCCATATTGGTGTGGCCATGTTTCAGCGCGCGCCAGGCCGAGCGGAAGAAGGGCCGACCGGCATAGGCGATGGTCGGCAGCGCGATCAGCGCCGAAAGCCAGTGGAACAGGTCGCGCGTCACCCCGGTCGCGCCCGACCAGACCGAGACCGACAGCAGCATGATGTTCATCATCGCAAAGCCACTGACCGCGACCGCGCGCACCAGCTCCTTGCTCGTCGCCGCTTCGCCATCGACGTCCTTCGGCCCCTCGCCGATCGGGTGCGCCTCGAACCCCAATGAGGTGAACGCGCCGAGCAGGTCGGGCATTTCGGCATCGGCGGTATGCGCCAGGTGCACGCGCTTCTCGGTGAAGTTGACGCGCGCGCTCCGGATCCGGGCATCGCGCACCAGCCCCTGCTCGAGCTTGGAGATGCAGCCGGCGCAGCGGATATCGGGCACGGCAAAATCGCGCTCGATCAGCGCCGTGTCAGGCGCGAGACGGGTCATCACGTTCACTTGAGGTCCCTCCGATAGCGTGCCTCGTCGCCGCCATGGTGCACCGCGAGCTCGATCCGCCAGCGACCCTGGGGCAACATCCTGGTCGAGATCATCCCGCCCTGGCCGTCGCCGACCATGACCAGCGCCTGCGAGGGGAGGCGGCCGAGCGGGTGGTGGATCATCGCCTTGGCGCTTTCGATCGGAAGCTTCGCGTCCTCATGCGCCAATGTCACGCGGACATGCCGGGTGCGGTCGAGCCAGACCGAGGGCTGCCAGCCGAGCCGGTCCTGCGCCTCTGCCTTTGCGAGCAGCTCGTTATAGTGCTGGCTGGCGACATAGCTGTTGTCGACCACCGTGCCACCGAAGCTCGACAGCGCGAACCGGGCCATGGCGAAATTGACCGCCATCACGATCACGAAGAACCCGACGAGAATCGCGGTCATGTGCCAGCCGGTAAACGGGCGAGGGGCGGTACGCGTGGTCATTGCTAGGCCTCCGGACGGTCGAACTGGATGGTGTCGCTATCGCCGCGCGGGTCGCCATCCCGGCCTTGCGTCGCGATGGTGAAGTCCTGGCGCGCCGGCCCCTTGGCGGGCGCGGCGACGAACAGGCGGACGCGGGTGACGCTGTCGGGCGAGATGGTCATCTCGACCCGCTGGCTTGCCTTTTCGCGCGATCCGGTCTCGGTCCACAGCTGCGCGCCGGGCAGGCCGCTGACGCTGATCGCCACCTTACGCGGGCGGGCTTCCATGTTGCGCAGCTTGAGCGTGTAGTTGTTGCGGATCATGCCGTCGGACAGCTGGACATAGAGCGGGCTGCGCTCGTGCTGCACGGCCAGGTCGAGCCGGGTGCGCTGACCTAGCGTGAACAACATCGCGAGGCCGATCGCGCACCAGATGGCGAGATAGACCATCAGCCGCGGGCGCAGCAGCGTCTTGAGCACCGGCTGTGCGGTGCCGCCCGCGCGCTCCACCGCGACATCGTCGAGCGCGCAATAGTCGATCAGCCCGCGCGGGCGACCGACCTGCGCCATCACCTTGTCGCACGCGTCGATGCACAGCGCGCAGGTGATGCAGCCGATCTGCGGCCCGGTGCGGATGTCGATGCCGGTCGGGCAGACCGCGACGCACTGGTTGCAGTCGACGCAATCGCCGACGCTGCCCGGATGCGCGAGCGCGGTCTTCAGGCTGCCGCGCGGTTCGCCGCGCCAGTCCTTGTAGGTCACCAGCAGCGACTTTTCGTCCATCATCGCGGTCTGGATGCGCGGCCAAGGGCACATGTAGATGCACACCTGTTCGCGCATGAAACCGCCGAGCACGAAGGTCGTCGCGGTGAGCACGCCGACGGTCGCATAGGCGACATAAGCCGCCTCGCCGGTCCAGAATTCACGCGTGAGCGTGGGCGCATCGGCGAAATACATGATCCACGCGCCGCCGGTCCAGAAGGCGATGGCGAGATAGAGCCCGTATTTGAGCGCGCGCTTTCCGATCTTCTCCGCGGTCCACGGGCCGTTGGCGAGGCGGATCTGCGCATTGCGGTCGCCATCGATCAGCCGGTCGACATGCTGGAAAAGATCGGTCCAGACGGTCTGCGGGCAGGCATAGCCGCACCAGGCCCGGCCGACCGCGCTGGTCACCAGGAACAGCCCGATGCCCGCCATGATCAGCAGGCCCGCGACATAATAGAATTCGTGCGGCCAGATCTCGATCTGGAACATGTAGAAGCGGCGATTGGCCAGGTCGACGAGCACCGCCTGATCGGGCGCATAGGGCCCGCGATCCCAGCGGATCCACGGCGTCCCGTAATAGATCGCCAGGGTGACGGCCATGATCAGCCATTTCAGGCGTCGGAAATGGCCGTCCACCTTCTTGGGGTAGACGCCCTTGCGCGCGGCGTAGAGCGGGCCTTCGACGGTCGCAAGGGCGTCGGGGTTAGCCATTATCGGCCTCCCCTTTGGGCTGAGCGGTGAGGACAGGAGCGGGAGCGTCCTCTCCGCCGCCCAAAGAATGGACATAAGCGCTGAGCATCTTGATGGTCACCGCGTCGAGCTTGTCGTTCCAGCGCGGCATCACGCCGTTGCGCGGCGCGTAGATGGTCCTGGCGATCGCCTCGCGGCTGCCGCCATAGAGCCAGACCGCATCGGTCAGCTTGGGGCCGCCCAGTTCGCGAATGCCCTGGCCCGCGGGACCATGACAGGCGACGCAATTGGCCTCGAACAAGGCCGCACCGCGCGCCGAGGAGGCGCTGGGCTTTTCCTGGCGGCTGATGACGCGGACATGGCTGACTAGATCGTTGATCGCGGCGGCATCGAGAATGCCGTCCTTGCCGAAGGCGGGCATCATGTTGAGCCGCGTTTCGTCATGATCGGGGTTGCGGATGCCGTGCGTCAGCGTGGTCTCGATCGCGGCAAGGTCGCCGCCCCAGAGCCAGTCGTCATCGGTCAGGCTGGGATAGGCACCGACAACGCCCGCACCGCCCGCGCCATGACATTGCACGCAATGCACCTTGAAGGCGGCGCTGCCGCCCTGGATCGCGGCTTCGAGCAGTTCGGGCTTCGCGGCCAGATCGGTGATGGAGGTAGCGGCAATGGCCTTCGCGATCGGTGCGCGCTTGGCGTCCTGTGCGGCCAGCTCAGCCTTGAGGTCTCCCCGGCTCGACCATTCGAGCATGCCGCGCGTCGCGCTGTTGACCATCGGCCAGGCCGGGAACAGCACGACATAGACCGCCGCCCAGGCGATGGTCGCGTAGAAGGTCCACAGCCACCAGCGCGGCAGCGGGGTGTTCAGCTCCTCGATCCCGTCCCATTCATGGCCGACGGTGGCGGTGCCGGTGGGTTCGTCGATGCGGCTCTTGTCAGACATTGTCGTCTTCCCTGAAGATCATGTTGGCGGCGTCGTGATGGTGCTGGCGCGCGCCCTTGCGGAAGGGCCAGGCGATCAGGCCGATGAACAGCACGGTCATGGCGAGCAGGCCCCAGCTGTCAGCGAAGTGGCGCAGATCGTCATAGGTCATGGATTGGCTCCCTTCGGAGCGGCAGCGGCGACCTTGGCGGCCACGGGCGCATCGCCCTGATCCTGCGGCGCGGCCTTTTCGACATCGACCAAAGTACCCAGCATCTGCAGATAGGCGATCAGCGCATCCATCTCGGTGATCCGCGAAGGATCGCCGTCGAAATCGCGCACCTGCGCCTTGGGATAGCGCGCCTGCAATTCGGCAGCGCCCTCGGCATTGGGGTCGGCCTGCGCCTTCAAGTCGGCATTGGCGGCGGCGATCGCGGCCTTGCTGTACGGCACGCCGACCCGCGACAATGCGGTCAGGTCGTCGCTCATGTCGCCCGCATCGAGATCGCGCTCGGCGAGAAACGCATAAGGCGGCATGATCGATTCAGGCACCACGCTGCGCGGATCGGCGAGATGCGCGCGGTGCCACTCGTCCGAATAGCGCTTGCCGACGCGCGCCAGGTCGGGCCCGGTGCGCTTGGACCCCCATTGGAATGGGTGGTCGTACATGCTCTCGGCCGCCAGGCTGTAATGGCCATAGCGCTCGACCTCGTCGCGGAACGGACGGATCATCTGGCTGTGGCAGGTATAGCAGCCTTCGCGCATGTAGATGTTGCGCCCGGACAGCTCGAGCGGGGTATAGGGGCGCATCCCCTCGACCTTCTCGATCGTGTTGTCGATCCAGAAAAGCGGGGCGATCTCGACGATGCCGCCGACGACGACGGCGGCGAGCGCGCCCAGACCCAGCAGGGTGATGTTGCGTTCCAGCTTCTTGTGGCTGAAGCGCGGTTCGGCAATGGGTTCGGCCATGATCTTGGCTCCTTATTCGGCGGGCACGGCGACCAGCGGACGGTCGGCGGCGGGATTGTGCGGCGTTTCGGTCATCGGCTTCTCGTCGCGGACCTTGCCGGCCAGCGTCGCCCAGACGTTGACGATCATGATGATGAAGCCGCTGAGGTAGAGCAGGCCGCCAAAGGCGCGCATCAGGTACATCGGGTGCATCGCGGCGACGGTTTCGACGAAGCTGTAGACCAGATATCCGTCGGCACCGTATTCGCGCCACATCAGGCCCTGCATGATGCCCGCGACCCACATCGACGCGGCGTAGAAGACGATGCCGGCGCTCGCGAGCCAGAAGTGCCAGTTGACCATCCGCAGCGAATAGAGCCGCTGGCGACCCCAGAGCCGCGGAACCAGATAGTACATGCAGGCAAAGGTGATCATGCCGTTCCAGCCCAGCGCGCCGCTATGGACGTGGCCGATGGTCCAGTCGGTATAGTGCGACAGGCTGTTGACCGACTTGATCGACATCATCGGGCCTTCGAAGGTGCTCATGCCGTAGAAGGCGAGCGCCATGACCATCATGCGGATGATGGGATCGGTGCGGATTTTGTCCCATGCGCCGTTGAGCGTCATCAGGCCGTTGATCATGCCGCCCCAGCTCGGCATCCACAGCATGATCGAGAAGACCATGCCCAGGGTCTGCGCCCAGTCGGGCAGCGCGGTGTAATGGAGGTGGTGCGGACCCGCCCAGATATAGAGGAAGATCAGCGACCAGAAGTGGATGATCGACAGCCGATAGCTGTAGACCGGACGCTCGGCCTGCTTGGGCACGAAGTAATACATCATCGCCAGGAAGCCGGCGGTCAGGAAGAAGCCAACGGCGTTATGGCCGTACCACCACTGGGTCAGCGCATCCTGCACGCCTGCAAAGGCGGCATAGCTCTTCGATCCGAAGATGCTGGCAGGCAGCGACAGGTTGTTCACCACGTGCAGCATGGCGATGGTGATGATGAAGCTCAGATAGAACCAGTTGGCGACATAGATATGCGGTTCGCGCCGACGGACGATCGTGCCAACGAACACCGCCAGATAGGCGAGCCAGACGATGGTCAGCCACAGATCGACATACCATTCGGGCTCGGCATATTCCTTCGCCTCGGTCACGCCCATGAGGTAGCCCGTGGCGGCGAGCACGATGAACAGCTGATATCCCCAGAAGACGAAGCGGGCGAGGGCAGGGAAGGCCAGGCGCGCGCGGCAGGTGCGCTGCACGACATAAAAGCTGGTCGCGATCAACGCATTTCCACCGAACGCGAAGATCACCGCCGAGGTGTGCAGTGGCCGCAAGCGCCCGAAGGTCGTGAACTCCAGATTGAAGTTGAGCGCGGGATAGGCGAGCTGCAGCGCGATGAACAGGCCGGCGGCAAGCCCCGCCGTGCCCCAGAACAGGGTCGCGATGACACCCCAGCGGATGGGGTCGTCATCATATTGCCCCTGGTCGGCGGGGGATTTCAGGATCCCGCGCGCGATCGCGCCATAATCAGCGCGGCTCATGGTGAACCACAAGGCGAGCAGCGCGGCGATCATCATGATCGTCATGTGCACCGCAAAGGGCGTATCGACGGCCATTACCGCCATTGCCAGTGCCAGCAGGGCGAGGCCCAGCCAGCCCCCGGCCTTCAAAACCAAACCATCCATAACGCTTGTCCCCGTGCACGCGGCTTCACAGCAGAATCCGCGCTTCCTCCGCTGGGGTTTGCCCCGAGTGGCGGGGCAAGACATTGATCCGGGTCAAAGAAATTTTTGCGCCGCATCAATGCGACGAACCGAGGCGCGGGGCAGGGATGCGATCACTCAAGGAGGAGTGATCATCATGAAAACCAAGATTATCCCGCTGGCTCTCACGGCAGCTGCGCTGGCCCTTCCCGGCCAGGCGATGGCACAGGCGGGCGAAGTGCATTTCAAGGTGCTGGGCACGCTGGTCGCGCCCGATGGCAAGATCAAGGACGTCAAGGTCGACCGCATCGGCCTGCCTGCAGGCACCCAGACCAAGGCGAACGACAATTTCGTGCCGACGGTCGCGATCGAATATTTCCTCGCCGATTCGCTGTCGGTCGAAACCATTGCCGGCGTGACCGAGCATGATGTCGACGGGCGCGGCGCGCTCGCCGGGGCCGGGCTGGTCTCGAACGCCAAGATCGTTCCCGCCACGGTCACGCTGAAATATCATTTCGGCAAGCCGGGCGGCATCCGTCCCTATATCGGCGCGGGCCCCAGCTATTTCATCTTCATCAACGAAAAGCCGGGCGCGACGACACGGGCGCTCGGTGCCACCAGCCAGAAGATCAACGATACCGTCGGTGCGGCGCTTCAGGCGGGTATTGATATCCCGGTCAACGACAAGGGGCTGTTCGTCTCGGCGGACGTGAAGCGCTATTTCCTGCGGCCGCTGGCCAGCTGGCGCGCCAATGGCGTCGAGGTGCTGCGCACCCGGCACGAGCTCGATCCCTGGGTGATCAGCGCCGGAATCGGCTTCCGCTTCTGAAGCGGGGGGGCGGGTGGATCAGCCCGCCATCTCTTCCATCGCGGCGCGGTTTCGGATCACGATCTCGCGTCGCGATGGCAGGGAAAGCAGCCCGTCGCTCTTCATCCGGGTGAGCTGGCGGCTGGTGGTCTCGATGGTGAGGCCCAGAATGTCGGCAATCTGCTGACGCCCGAATGGCAGCTCGAAGCCGTTCAAGGATCCGTCGGCGTTGCAGCCCTGGCCGGACAGGCGATCGGACATTTCGAGCAGGAACGAGGCGACCTTCTCGGTCGCCGACTTGCGACCCAGCAGCATCATCCAGTGGCGCGCGCGGTCGAGTTCGTCGAGGGTGCGGCGCAGCAGCTTCTGCTGCAGGTCGGGATGCTCGCTGGCGAAATCGTCGAAGGCGTTGCGGTTGAAGATGCACACCTCGGCATCGGTCATCGCGGTGACGCTGTACGGGCTTTCCTTGCCGAACGGACGGCCGATGAAATCGGACGGGAACACGATCCCGACAATCTGTTCGCGCCCGTCCGACGCGGCCACGACCAGCTTGAGCACGCCCTCGAGCACATTGGCGACGACAGGCGCGTCGTCGCCCTCCCAGAGCAGGGTGTGCCCCGCCTTGACCTTCTGGCGACGCCCCATCTTGCCCAGAATCAGCAACTCATCCGGTGTCAGGCTTGAACAGATCGCGCGGTTCCGCACGATGCAGGAAGAACAGTCGTTCATGGCTCGTCCCTAACCAGAAAGCTGTGTCTTGGACATAACATTCTTATTGGCGGGGGGGTAGCCCCGCGAAGGTAACCGCGCTTTCGGCGCCATTTTCGGCAATCGCCGCCACGCCGGCAAAATGATCGTCAACGATCACGCCGGGCAGCGTCAGCTTGGTATCGGTGGTCTCCTGCGACTGTTCCCAGTCGCGCGCATCGGCCCTGCGCCAATAGACCTTGTAGCGCGCCGCGCCCGGGACCTCGGGCCAGCTGACCTGGGTGTCGCTGCTCAGCGCCCCGCCCAGCACCGCGCTGGCGGGCGCAGGCGGGGCACTGGCGAGTTCGCGGATGACCGCGATGTTGAGCGCGGTGACGCGGGCGAGATAGGGGAAATCCATCTCGTCGATGGTGTCGCCGAACTTGCGGCCGTTTTCCTCGCGAAGGTCCTGATGCTGGTGGTCGTAATTCTCGACCCCCACGGTGAAGCGGATCGCGGGATAGCCCAGCTCGAGCGCGGGCAGATGGTCGCCGCCGCGCGAGAAGCGGTCGGGGCGGCGCACGCCGAACACCTCGAGTCCCAGGTCGCTGCGCGCCTTGCCGACGCGCTGCGCGGCACGCATGACGGCGCGCGAGGGACCGTCGTCCTCCGCACCGCTGCCGCGCCGCGCCATCGCCTCGGCCAGCGATTCCGAAGCGCGGATGCCCTCGCTGAACACGCGTACCCGGTCGGTCACGCGGCGGCCGTCCTGGCCCTCGGTGTTGCCGACAATGTCATTGTTGAGCAGCGCGCGCACCTGCCAGCCGCGCGCGCGTGCCGTTTCGGCGATCAGCCGTCCGCCCCACAGCCCCTGCTCCTCGCCCGAGAGCACCGCATAGATGATCGTCGGCGCGAACCTTTCCTTGCTCAAGGTGCGTGCGGCCTCGAGCACCAGCGCGACGCCCGATCCGTCGTCGTTCGCGCCGGGTGCGTCGCTGGTGAAATCGGCAACGTCCGACACGCGGCTGTCGATATGCGCGGAGATGATGATCACGTCATCGGGATTGCCCGTGCCGGCCTGCACGCCCAGCACGTTGACGACATTGACGCCATTGGGCGCGCGCGGGCCGGTGAAGCGCCGGTCGATCTGCTCGACCGTGATGCAGCCGCCGCACGCCTTGCCGATCTTCGCGAATTCCGTCGCCGCCCAGCGTCTTGCCGCACCGATGCCGCGCGTGGGATGGTCGGGCGAGGATAATGTGTGGCGCGTGCCGAAGCTCACCAGCTTCTCGACATCGGCGCGCAACCGCGCGGCGTCGGCCTCGGGCGCGGCGAGCGCCGGGCTGACGGAAAGGGAAAGGGCGGCGACCAGCGTTGCGATTTTGAGCATGCGCTCAAGCTGACGCAAATCCCTTGCCAGCGCAAGGCTTTGGCTGCGTGTCAGCCGCCCGTTTTGAGATACCAGCGCTCCCGGCCTTCCAGGCACAAGGCGGTCAGCATACCGCTCATATAGGCGCCGGTATCGATGCCAATGCGGTTGGAGCATTCCTCGACATCGTCGGTGATGGTGTGACCATGCACGATCAGCTTGTCATGCGGTGTTTCGTCGAGAATGAAATCCTCGCGGATCCAGCGCAGGTCCTTGGGGCGCTGTTCCTCGATCGACTTGCCCGGACGGATGCCGGCATGGACAAAGGCATAGTCGCCCATCACGATCCGGTCCTTGAAGCCGCGCACGAATTCGAGGTGCCTTTGTGGCAGCAGCGTGGTGAGCCGCTCGGTCAGCTCCTCCATGCTCAGCGAATTATATTCCTGTGGGCTGATGTCATAGCTCAGGATCGTCTCGCGCCCGCCGATCTTGCAGAAGAAGCGCACCAGCTTCTCGTCGCCATCGGCGGCGGCGAGATACACTTCCTCGTGATTGCCCATCAGGAAATGGACATTGTCGCCCAGCGTTTCGGACAGTTCGATCGCGCGATCGATCACCCCGGCGCTGTCCGGGCCGCGATCCATCAGGTCACCCAGAAACACGATATGCGTGTCTGCAGGGCCACGCATGCGGTCGTCCATGACGATCTTGTCGAGCAGCTGGTCGAGCAGATCGCGCCGGCCATGGATGTCGCCGATCGCATAGACGCGCTGGCCGTCGGGCAGGGTGGCGGTATCGATGGGCGCTGCCGGTTTGGGCTTTCTGCGCAGCAAGGCCTTCAGCATGATGCTTCCGCTTCTTCTCTTGTCGTGATCGTGCGTCGCCCCGTGCGGCTGCTATATGCGCCAATCTGCCCAAAGTGCAATGGGCCTGTGTTCGCAAGTGCAGCAATTCCTGCGCTGTGTCGCAATGGCGCAACATTTCCCCCTCCCGACGGGGAGGGGGAATCAGGATCACTCCGCCGCGAAGCTCAATCCGGCCCGGGCGACCAGCCGCTTGACGAGATGCTCGCCCAGCACCGCGCCGGGGGTGGTGATGCCTCCGGGGCCTTCGGGCACGTCGTCGATCAGCCCGAGTGCGCTTTCGGCGATCATCTTGCTGGTGGAGCCGTATCCGGGGTCCTTGTCGCCCTTGACGCCATAGAGCTGCACCTGGCCATCGGGCATCTCGGCAACGAAAAGCACGTCGTAGAAGCCGTTCTCGCGCTCTTCCTTGCTCGGGCCTTCTCCGGGCTTGGGGCCGCCTTCGCCGCCCATCATGTCGGTGCTGGCAATATGCTTGGCGATCGCCTCGCCCTTCTCGCCGGGGCCGGTCAGCATCATCTCGTCATAGACGAAATCCTGCCCATAAGGGTGGCCGAGCAGCGCATTGGTGCGATGGACATTCTTGGTGTTGATCGGCGCCATGATGAACGGCGCGGCCCAGCTGCCGAGCTTGTCGTCATGCTCGGGCTTGTTGCCCTTGGGCTGGGCCGGGCCTTCGAAGCCGCCCGCCAGGCTGAACGGATTGGTGAGATAGCCGAGCAGTTCGGGATTGCGCCCGACCGCGGCCATGGTCGCCTTGAGCGAGGCGGCGGTGCCGCCCGAAAAGGTGCCCTGCATCGCGCGGACCCGGCCCTTGACGCGCGGGGCGGGCTTGCCGAAGCGGCTGACGCATTCCTTCTGCAGCATCAGCACGCCGAGATCGAACGGGATCGAATCGAAGCCGGTGGAGAACACGATTCGCGCGCCGCTTTCCTTTGCCGCGGCGTCATACTTGTCGATCATCTGGCGCATCCAGGCGGGTTCGCCGCAAAGGTCGACATAATCGGTGCCATTGGCGGCGCAGGCGGCGACCAGCGGCTCGCCATAGAGCTGGTACGGACCGACCGTGGTCAGCACGACCTTCGTCCGCTTGGCCATCGCGTCAATGGTCTCGGGCTCGTCGGCATTGGCAACGACGATCGGGGTGTCGGCGGGCAGGCCCATCTCTGCAAGCACCGCTGCCATCTTGTCGGCAGAGCGCGCCGCGACCGCCCATTTGGGCGCATCGCCGCCCTGGCCATAGGTGTTTTGCAGATATTCGGCGACCAGACGCCCGGTAAAGCCGCTGGCACCATAGACGATGACGTCGAACTCGCGCGAATCGCGTGCGGACATGAGGCTCTCTCCTGCTGTGATGTTATAGTGCGTGCTTGTGGGTCAAAGCCGGGGCAATGTCACGCCGCGCTGGCCCATATATTTGCCCGCGCGGTCGGCATAGCTGGTCTCGCACGGCTCGTTGCCCTTGAGGAACAGGAACTGGCACGCGCCCTCGTTGGCGTAGATCTTGGCGGGCAGCGGCGTGGTGTTGCTGAATTCCAGCGTCACATGTCCCTCCCAGCCCGGCTCGAGCGGGGTGACGTTGACGATGATGCCGCAGCGCGCATAGGTCGATTTGCCAAGGCAAATGACCAGCACGTCGCGCGGCACGCGGAAATATTCGACCGTGCGGGCGAGGGCGAAGCTGTTGGGCGGGATGATGCAGACATCGGTCTTGCGATCGACAAAGCTCGCCGGATCGAATTCCTTGGGGTCGACCACCGAGGAGTTGACGTTGGTGAAGATCTTAAACTCGTCCGCCACCCGCGCGTCATAGCCATAGGAGGACAGGCCGTAGGAGATGCAGCCATCGCGCCGCTGGGCTTCCACGAACGGCTCGATCATGCCGTGTTCCTGCGCCTGGGTGCGGATCCATTTGTCGGAAAGGATGGACATTCTCGTTCCTTCTAACTTCGTCATTCCCGCGAAAGCGGGAATCCCGCTAGCGCTGCAAAGCGGGACCCCCGCGTGCGCGGGGGTGACGGGATGGCGGCATCATTCCAGATTGGCCGGGCCGAACGCGGCTGGCAAGAGCACCGACAGCCGGTGCTCGATTGCGCCCGTCGCGTGGCCCGAATAGACGATCGGATCAGTCCCGCCCAGTTGCGCCAGTTCGTTCATCACCTGGCGGCAGCGGCCGCAGGGCGTCACCGGATGCGGACCCGGCGCAAGCTGGCCATCGGGCCCAAGTGGCCCGCCCATGATCGCGACCTCGATCAGCCCGGTGCGGCGGCCCTGCAGGTTCGCGGCGATCGCGGCGCTGGTCTCGGCGCAGATGGCGAGGCCATAGCTTGCATTCTCGAAATTGCTGCCGGTCACGATCGTGCCATCGGCAAAGCGGAAGGCCGCGCCGACATGAAAGCCCGAATAGGGGGCATAGGCCGTCAGCGCCGCTGCCCGCGCTGCCTCCAGCAATTCGGTTCTGCCTATATTGTCATTCATGGTCGCACCACATTCCAGCGCACGCCGTCCGGCGCACCGTTGATCCGGTAGAAACTGCTCGATTGCCACATCACCCAGCGCTTGGCGGCATAGTCGGGTGGCACGAAATCGCCGATCAGCCAGACGGTGCGCGCCAGCCCTTCGCTGACCTGATACGCATCCTCGAAATCGCGGCCGATGCGCAGCAGCGCCGGCTTGCCCGCATGGTTCTCGATCTGGTTGAGCAGGGTGTTGAGTTCGCCAAGCAGCATGGCGCGATCAGGCCTGTTCTTGCAGGCCTCGCTCAGCTCCAGGCTGACAACGGGGGGCAGCATGTCGGGATCGCGCGGAACGGTGGTGATGAACTGCTGCGCCTGCGATTCCTCGCTGGCGCACAGGCTGAACTCATGCACCGCGCCGTAGCGCATGCCCGCCGCGCGCGCGCCCTTGATGTTCGCGGCAAAGCGCGGGTCACGCAACGATCCGCCCGCGCTCGCGCGGACATAGGCAAAATCCGCACCCATGGTCGCCAGTGTCGGCCAGGCCAGGTCGCCATCGGCGGCGCTGACATACAGGCCCTGCACAGGGTAATCCTTGCGCGAAGGGGTCCATCCGGTGATGCCGCCCCAGACCAGCCCGCCGAGCACCGCCAGCAGCAGCGCGAGCAGGACAAGGCCGATGGTCCAGCGTTTCAGGGTCGAAGGGCGCATGTCGCTTTGGCTCAGCCCTTGATGTGCAGCACGCAGATCAGCGTGAACAGGCGGCGCGCGGTGGCAAAATCGATCTCGATCTTGTCCTGCAGCCGCTCGACCAGCAGCTCGGCGGCATCATTGTGGACCCCGCGCCGTGCCATGTCGATTGTCTCGATCTCCTGCGCCGTCGCCTTGCGGATCGCCTGGTAATAGCTGTCGCAGATCGCAAAATATTCGCGGATCGGGCGGCGGAAGCGGCCCAGCGCCAGCACCAGCGTTTCCAGATGGCTGCCGTCCTCGCGCGAGATGGTGATCGCCAGCCGGCCTTCGAACACCGCCAGATGCAGACGGAAGGGGCCGGCATAGCCGTCAGGATAGGCTTTCAGCGGCTTGAAATAATTGTCCTCGAT
Organism: Blastomonas ursincola; assembly: GCF_013607875.1. GTDB lineage: Bacteria > Pseudomonadota > Alphaproteobacteria > Sphingomonadales > Sphingomonadaceae > Blastomonas > Blastomonas ursincola. Next base: position 1,179,934 of record NZ_VDES01000001.1, on the reverse strand, counting down.
CAGGTCGAAAATGGCGATGCGCCGTTCCTGCTCGATATCCGCGTTGCGCCACAGAATCGTCTGCTCGTCGAGCTCGACATGGATGATGCGCGGATTGGACATGATCCTCCCGTCTTTCCCTATGCCGTGCATCGGGGCAAGCGGAAAAAGCCCGTCGGTTCCGCTCTCCCCGGCCTTGTCCACACGATTATTGGTACAGGCGGCTTGCGCGCCAGGGCGGCTGCGGCGATTATGGCCGGATGCCCGAAGATATCCTGCTCCAAGCCGCACCGCCGCCGGCGCTGCCGCCCCAGATTGCCGCGCCGAGTGCGCGCGAATCCGCCGAAGCGCGGCTGCCGCGCAATATCGAGGCCGAGGCCGCGTTCCTGGGCGCGCTGCTGATCGACAACCGCATTGCGGAAGAGGTCGGCGCGCGGCTCAAGGCCGAGCATTTCTTCGAAAGCGTTCACCAGCGGCTCTACGCGCAGATCATGAAGCTGATCGACAAGAACGTGACCGTCACCCCGGTGACGCTCAAGCCGTTCTTCGAGAATGATCCGGGCCTGGGCGAACTGGGCGGCATGCGCTATCTCGCGCGGCTGACCGGCGATGCCGGCGGGCTGATCGGCGCGCGCGACTTTGCCGAGCAGATCTACAATCTCGCGCTGCTGCGCGAGCTGATCCAGGTTGGCCGCTCGCTGGTCGAGAAGGCGATGGACACCAGCGAGGCGGTCGACCCTATGGGCCAGATCGAGCTCGCCGAAGCGGCGCTCTACAATGTCGCGCAGGGCGAGGGCGATACCAGCGGCGCGGTGCAGTTCAACGTCGCCACGCGCACCGCGCTGTCGATGGTCGAAAAGGCGCTGAATAGCGGCGGCCATGTCTCGGGCGTGACCACGGGTCTCACCGATCTCAACGCCAAGATCGGCGGCCTGCATCCGTCGGACCTGCTGATCCTCGCCGGACGTCCCGGCATGGGCAAGACCTCGCTCGCCACTAACATCGCCTTCAATGCCGCCGCGCGCTGGCGGCTCGACAAGGCGGCGGGCGTCGCCGACGACAAGAATGTCGGCGCGAAGACCGCGTTCTTCAGCCTCGAAATGTCCGCCGACCAGCTCGCCACGCGTATCCTGGCCGAGCAATCGCGGATCAGCTCGGAAAAGCTGCGCATGGGGCAGATCGCGCGCAACGAGTTCCAGCGGCTGGTTGCGGCTTCGCAAGAGCTCGAGGACCTGCCGCTGTTCATCGACGATACCCCGGGCCTGACGATCGCCGCGCTGCGCGCCCGCGCGCGCCGCCTCAAGCGCAAGCACGATATCGGCTTCATCGTGGTCGACTATCTCCAGCTGCTCCAGGGCACGGGCCGCAACGAAGGCCGCGTCAACGAGATTTCGGAGATCAGCCGAGGCCTCAAGACGCTCGCCAAGGAGCTTCAGCTGCCGGTGATGGCGCTGTCGCAGCTCAGCCGTGCGGTCGAAAGCCGCGAGGACAAGCGGCCCCAGCTGTCGGACCTTCGCGAATCCGGCTCGATCGAGCAGGACGCCGATATCGTGCTCTTCATCTATCGCGACGAATATTACAATCAGGCGCTCCAGCCGACCGTTCCCGACGACAACAGCACGCCAGAAGAGGTCGAGAAATATCGCATCTGGGAGGAACGCCATCTCAAGGTGCAGGGCAAGGCGACCGTGGTCGTCGCGAAGCAGCGCCATGGTTCGACCGGCAATGTCCAGCTGCGCTTCGAGAGCGAATATACCAAGTTCAGCGATCTGGCCCGCGAGGATTATATGGAAGGCGGGTTTGACGAATAGGGGAATGAGTTCAAGCCGCCTGCGCGACGTTGATCTCGAACACCAGACCTGCAGCTGTGGCGATATTGACCAGCGCGTCGAGGGAGAACTTGCTCATCTTGCCGCGCAACAGATCATTCAGTCTCGGGCGGGTGATGCCCAGCCGAGCGGAGGCGGCCTCCTGGGTCAGACCCCAGCTTTCGATCTGACATATAATGGCTATCATAAGAGTGGAGCGGGCCTTGAGATTGGCCGCTTCAGCAGGCGTATCTGCCAGAGCATCAAACACATTGTCGAAAATCTCGGGCACCATCGGTCAATCTCTCCAATTCTTCAATCGTCGCGTAGCCAGATCGATATCCTTTTGGGCAGTGGCCTGGGTCTTCTTCTGGAATGCGTGCAGCACCAATACCGCATCGGGCAATGTAGCCAGATAGATGATCCTGTAAGCGCCGGATCGTTCCCTGATCCGGATTTCGCGGACGCCTGGACCGATGGATTTCATCGGTTTCCAGTCATCCGGATCCAGCCCGTTCTGGACGCGATACAGCTGATGACCGGCATCCATGCGTGCTTCTTCAGGAAAATCCCGCAAACAGGCAAGACTGTCGCCCAGAAACGCGATCCGCTTCATCGCCATAACGTATCAGAATTGATACAAGCCTGCAAGGCCTAACCCCGCACCACCGTCATCAGATAATTCAGCGCCAGGTTGTCGCTAAGGTGCAGGCCCTTGAGCGGGTCCCAGGCGATGCCGCGCGTGTCGGTGACGGTGAGGCCGGCGTCCTTCAGCAGCGCGGTCAGCTCTTCCGGGGTGAGGAACTTGTGCCAGTCGTGCGTGCCGCGCGGCACCTGGCCGAGCCGTTCTGCCGCCTCGACCAGCATCAACCGGGACATGGGCGTGCGATTGGGGGTGGAGAGCAGCATCAGCCCGCCGGGCGCGAGCGCGCGCTCGAGCGCGGCGATGAATGCGGCAGGATCGGTGACATGCTCGATCACCTCCATTGAGGTGACCAGGTCGAACGTCTCGCCCTCGAGCTTTTCGACATCGACATTGCGATAGTCGATCGTCAGCCCGACTGCCTCGGCATGCGCTTGCGCCGCCGCGACATTTTCTGCCGCCGCATCGAGCCCAGTCACGCGTGCGCCGAGCCGGGCGAGCGGTTCTGCCAGCAGCCCCGCGCCGCAGCCAACATCGATCGCGCTGCGCCCCGCCAGCGGCTTGCGCGCTGCGCCCGCCTCTGCCCAGTGCCGGTCGATCGCCGCGCGGATATAGGCCAGGCGCACGGGGTTCAGCTTGTGCAGCATCGCCGATTCGCCCCTGGGATCCCACCACTCGGCCGCAAGACGCCCGAAATGGGCGGCCTCTTTCGGGTCGATGGTACCGCTGCGCGGGGCTGGGGTTCCGCTACGAGTTTCCACGGTTCCGGTGCTTGCGTTCATGATGGGGCCTCTCTATGGCAGCGCCCGGTTATAGGGGCGAACTTCGCATAAGGGAAAGCACGAACGGGCAATGGCACGGATCGTCATGAAATTCGGCGGCACATCGATGGCCGGGACAGAGCGCATCCGCAGGGTCGCGCGCATCGTCAAGCGCCAGCAGGATGCCGGGCACGAGGTCGCGGTGGTCGTCTCCGCGATGGCGGGGGAGACCGACCGGCTGGTCAATTTCTGCCGCGAGGCCAACTCGCTCTACGATCCGGCGGAATATGACGTGGTCGTCGCCAGCGGCGAGCAGGTGACGAGCGGGCTGCTCGCCATCGCGCTGCAGGCGCTCGGCGCCAACGCGCGCAGCTGGCTGGGCTGGCAGCTGCCGATCAAGACCGTCGAGGCGCATGCCAAGGCGCGCATCGACAGCATCGATGCCGAAGCGCTGATCGCCGAGATGCAGAGGGGCGTCATTGCCGTGATCCCCGGCTTCCAGGGAATGAGCGAGGATGGCCGTGTGACCACGCTGGGCCGTGGCGGATCGGATACGTCGGCGGTGGCGGTGGCAGCGGCGGTCAAGGCCGACCGCTGCGACATCTATACCGATGTCGACGGTGTCTACACGACCGACCCGCGCATCGTCGCCAAGGCGCGCAAGCTTGCCAATGTGACCTATGAGGAAATGCTCGAACTGGCGAGCGTCGGGGCCAAGGTGCTGCAGACCCGCTCGGTGGGCCTGGCGATGAAGGAAGGCGTGCGCGTGCAGGTGCTCTCCTCGTTCATCGACGATGATGCGCCGGCAGCGGACACGATCCCCGGAACGATGATCGTCAGCGACGAAGAACTGGAAGGAATGGACATGGAACGCCAGCTGATTACCGGCATCGCGCACGACAAGAACGAGGCGAAGATCACGCTGACCCGCGTGCCCGACAAGCCGGGTGCGGTGGCGAACATCTTCGGCCCGCTGGCCGAGGCCGCGATCAATGTCGACATGATCATCCAGAATGTCGGCCGCGACAAGGGCGAGACTGATGTGACCTTCACCGTGCCCGCCGCGGATCTGGCGCGTTCGCTCGACCTGCTCGAAGGCGCCAAGGAATCGATCGGCTTCAACCGCATCATCCCCGACACCAATGTCGCCAAGATTTCGGTCGTCGGCGTGGGCATGAAGAGCCATGCGGGCGTTGCCTCGACCATGTTCAAGGCGCTTGCCGATCGCGGCGTCAACATCCAGGCGATCTCGACCAGCGAGATCAAGGTCAGCGTGCTGATCGAAGAGGATTACACCGAACTCGCGGTGCGCGTGCTGCACACGGCCTATGGGCTGGACGCGGTAGAGGCTTGAGCATGAACCACCCGCTCACCGCTGCCGCCATGGCGCGCGGCACCGCCTTTCTGGGCAGCGAGACCGCGATCCTTTGCGGGGCGATGAGCTGGGTGTCAGAGCGCAATCTCGTCTCGGCCATCTCGAATGCAGGCGGCTTTGGCGTGATTGCCTGCGGGGCGATGACCCCCGAACTGCTCGATGCCGAGATCGCCGCGACCAAGGCGCTTGCTACCAAGCCGTTCGGCGTCAACCTCATCACCATGCACCCGCAGCTGATGGAGCTGATCGCGGTGTGCGCCAAGCATCAGGTCGGCCATGTCGTGCTGGCAGGCGGGCTGCCGCCCAAGGGCAGCATCGAGGCGATCAAGGAGATGGGCGCCAAGGTCGTGTGTTTCGCACCCGCGCTGACGCTCGCCAAGAAGTTCATCCGTTCGGGCGTCGATGCGCTGGTGATCGAGGGGATGGAGGCAGGCGGCCATATCGGTCCGGTGGCGACCAGCGTGCTCGCGCAGGAAATCCTGCCCGAAGTCGCGCACGAGGTTCCGGTGTTCGTCGCAGGCGGCATCGGCCGCGGCAGCGCAATCGCCGCCTATCTGGAAATGGGCGCGGCGGGCGTGCAGCTTGGCACCCGCTTTGTCTGCGCGCATGAATCGATCGCGCACCCGGCGTTCAAAAAGGCGTTCCTGCGCGGCAATGCCCGCGATGCGGTGGCCAGCGTCCAGGTCGATCCGCGCCTTCCGGTGATCCCGGTGCGCGCACTCAAGAACAAGGGCACCGAAGAGTTCACTGCCAAGCAGCGCGAGGTCGCCGCCCTGCTCGACGCTGGCGGCATCGACATGGCCGAGGCGCAGCTGCAGATCGAGCATTTCTGGGCAGGCGCGCTGCGCCGCGCGGTGATCGACGGCGATGTCGAGAACGGATCGCTGATGGCGGGCCAGTCGGTCGGCATGGTCACGCGCGAGGAAAGCGCCGCCGAGATCATCGCCGCCTTGATGGACGAGACCGAAGCGGCGCTCGCGCGCTGATACGCGTCAATATCAGGGATTGGGGTTGGGCAATGGAGCCTGGCCTTCAGGCGCCTCGACCGGATCGGACACCGATTCCTGCGGATCGGGCGCGGGATTGTCGGGAGCATTGGCCGAGCCGGTGAACACGATGATCGCAAAGGCGATGACGATCAGCGCGAGCGAGATCATCAGCACATAGCGCACGATATGACGCTTCTGCCCTGCGCTCGCCTCTTCGCTGGTCATTTCGACCTCTTCGCCATGTCGGATCATTGCTCGCCTCCATAAATGTCTGCCGGGATTACGGAAGCTGGCAGCGTTGGTTCCCTTCAGCCGGTCGGTAGCGCGCTCGACCGCAGGAACCAGAGGGCGATACCCGCAAGGCTGATCGCGAGCACCCGGCGCGTTCCGCGCAGCCGCTCGGGCTGGCTGAGCAAGGGGTGCAGCGTCGCGGCGAGCAGCACGATGGCGAGGTGCACCGCCGTCGCCACGGCCACGCTGATCCCGGTCAGCAGCAGGCCATCGTGCAGGCTCGCGTTCTGTTCGGGCAGGAAACGCGGCAAGATCGCGACATAGAACAGCGCCGCCTTGGGATTCAGCACGTTGGTCATCAGTCCGCGCAGGAAGAAGCGGTGTTTGCCGGACGGTCCACCGGCAATGCCGGCGGGCGATGTCTCCTTCTCGTCGCGCCAGGTCTCCCAGGCGAGGTAGAACAGATAGGCCGTACCTGCCCAGCGCAGTGCGTTCCAAAGCATGGGGCTCGCAGCGACCAGCGCGGCAAATCCCATGGCAGCAGCAAGGCCGATCAGCGCGAGGCCCAGCGCCACCCCCGCGACTGCCGCCAGCCCGGCGCGCCGTCCATGGCCCAGCGTCAGCGCCGCGAGATAGGCCATGTTCGGACCCGGGGTGAGCTCGATCAGCAGCACCGTGGCAAGATAGCTTGTCAACATCGCCCGCCAGCCTAGTGTATGATGGTAGAAGCGCAATCATCGTGGAAAGAGGGGCGGGCATGCTGAAACGCGAGGAAAATCATGTCTTTGCCGCGCCTGTCGAGGCGGTGGTCGCACGCTGGACCGACGCGGACTTTTTGACCGGGATGATGCAGGACCAGGGCTCGCGCGAGATTTCGGTCACGGTAGAGCATCTGTCGTCCGATCAAATCCAGGTCGCGATCACCCGTCAGGTGCCAGTCGATGCGCCCGCGATGATCCGTGCGGTCATCGGCTCGTGGCTCGACCTGACCCAGCGCGATGTCTGGACGCGAGCCGCCGATGGCAGCTGGAGCGCAGTCCGCGATGCCAAGCCCAAGGGATTGTCGGCGGAAGGCCAGTGCCTGCTCACGCTTACTGGCAATGCTGATGGCGGCGCGACCTGCGCGGCAATCGTCAGCGTGCAATCGCGCGCGCCGATGGTCGCCGCGATGGTCGAGAGCCTGATGCTCGAGGACAGCACCAAGTTGCTGCGACAGGAATTTGCTGCGGTCGATGCAGCCAGCGGTTGAAACGGGAGAGACGATCATGACGACAACGGGGGGATGCTTGTGCGGCGCTGTGCGGTACGAGATCGAGGGCGATCCGCTGCTGAGCGCGGTCTGCCATTGCCGCAATTGCCAGAAACAGGCTGGCAGCGCGATGTCGGTGCTGATCGGGGTAGCCGATGCACAGATGACGATCACCGGTGAGCTCAAGACCTATGAGGACAGGGGCGAAAGCGGCGATCCCGTCTGGCGGCGCTTCTGCGGCAATTGCGGATCACCGATCCTGTCCGACCTGCCGAGTCAGCAAGGTCTGCATTTCGTCAAGGCGGGCACGCTCGACGACGTGAGCGGGCTGGAGCCCAAGCTGCATTTCTGGACGGTCAGTGCCCAGCCCTGGGTGCGCTTTGCCGACGACGCGGTGAAATTCGACAAGACGCCGGGATAGTCTGGTTGGCGGTCTTCGCAGGTTGCGGCGACAGATTAACAAGTCGTAATTATGTGACGCGCTCGAGGTCGCGTAAGGCTGCAGCATGCCTTTGGTAGGAGGAATGCTGCAATGGCCGGACCTTTTGATGATCTCGAAGCTGGGCAAAGCCGTATGATCGGAGGAGACAATATCGACGCGCTCGTCATCGGGCCCTTTCTTTGGGACTCAAAGGTTGAGATCCATGCCTGGCATGCTGGGGTAAAGACCGGCGAAGGCAATAGTGCCTATATTTCGCTGAGCCAGGATGGTGCTGAAATCGGGAGGAAAACGGACAGTAAATTCGGCAACTACTCGCTTCCTATCGATAAGACAGCAATGCTGGCCAAGCTGGCCAGCACAACATTTTCCATCAGTTATGACAATGTCATGGCCACTGTTAGCAGTGTTGGTCTGCGGGCAACGGTCACGCGGCTCGACTGAACCAGCAATCTGCTCAACCCGGCTCCCAGCCCGGCTCGGCCAGCACGAAGCCGCTGAACTCGAAGCCGGGCGAGACCATGCAGCTGACCAGCGCCCAGCCCTGGTCGGCATGCGCGGCCTGCCAGTGGCCGGGCGGAATGACGACCTGCGCGGTCTCTCCGTCCAATATGTCCGCGCCCAGCCGGTGCCATTGCACAGGCCCGGCATCGCCTGGCGCATGGCCGAGGGCGATGGCGTGACCGGCATGCCAGCACCAGATCTCGGTCGCATCGACGGTGTGCCAGTGCGAGCGCTGCCCAGCTTCGAGCAGGAAGTAGATCAGCGTCTCGCTGGCGCGGCCATCGGCACCGGCGGCGCCGCGCCAGGTTTCCTTGAACCAGCCGCCTTCGGGATGCGGAGCCAGCCCCAGCGTCTCGATCAGCGCGCGCGCCGCGTCGCTCATCCGCCGCGCTCCGCGTCGCGCTTGGCCGCCATCTGCGCGCCGATCGACCCGATCAGTTCGAACGCCTTGAGCGGATCGTTCATGCGCAGCTTGGCGATCATGTCCTCCATGCCTTCGGCGACCAGGATTTCTGGTTCGCCCGCATCGATTCCGGCGATGATCCGGGAGGCGCATTCCGCCGGGTCCATGCCATTGGCGATGGCGCTGTCGGTATGGCCGAAGGCGCTGCCATCGCCCGACAAGGCATTGGCCGAGACGGCAGTGCGAATCGATCCGGGGAGCACGGTGTGCACCTTCATCCCGTAATGCGTTTCGGTCTCTGCGCGCAGTGCGTCGAGATAGCCGATCAGCCCGTGCTTGGCGGCGCAATAGGCGGTGCGCAGCGGCACCCCGGCGCGGCCTGCGACCGAGGAGATGCCGACGACCAGTCCTGACTTGCGCGCGGTCATGTGCGGTAGCAGCAGCTGGGTCAGCCAGATCGGCGCCAGCAGATCGACAGCGATGATCCGGTCATAGACTTCGAGCGCACTGTCCACCGCGAGCGCGCGCTGGCTGATGCCGGCATTGTTGACGAGGCCATCGACCTGGCCCTTCCACGCGATCGCCCGTTCGACGATGCCGGGCAAAGCGGCCTGATGCGTGGTCTCGAAAGGCAGGATCAGGCTCTCGGTCGGTAGCCGATCGGCGACTGCCTGTAACGCATCGGTGCGGCGGCCCGAAAGGATGATGTGCGCGCCGCGCGCGGCCAGCGCCTCGGCGAGCGCCTCGCCAATCCCCGACGAAGCCCCGGTGATCCAGATGACCTTGCCCGAATATTCCATGCATCCTGCTCCCATTGGTGTTTGCGATATCAAAGGGTGGTCCGCAGAAATCCGCAAGCAGGAAAAATACCCCCAGATCTGTGTTTCCGCTTGCCGCACCACCCTTGCCAAGGCCGTGTTGCCGCAGTAAGACGCCAGCCCGCTCCAGCTATAGTGCAGGACCCTACGGATACATGACTTCCGCTTACGACCAAGCCCGCCCGGTCATCTCCTCGACCGGCCTTTTCACCCCCGCCGACAGCATCAGCAATGAAGAGCTGGTTGCCAGCTTCAACGCTTATGTTGCGCAGCATAACGCGCAGCATGCCGCAGCGATCGAAGCGGGAGAGATGGTCGCGCTGCAGCCGAGCTCGGTCGAGTTCATCGAAAAGGCGAGCGGCATCAAGGCGCGCAAGGTGCTGTCCAAGGCTTCGATCCTCGACACCGACATCATGTGCCCGCGCTTCGAGGAGCGGCCCAACGACCAGATCTCGGTGCTCGCCGAAATCGGCGTCGCTGCCGCGCGCGATGCGCTGGAACGGGCAGGCCGCGATGCCAAGGATGTCGATGCAGTGCTGGTCGCCTGCTCGAACCTGCAGCGCGCCTATCCCGCCATTGCGATCGAGGTACAGGATGCGCTGGGCATCGAGGGCTTCGGCTTCGACATGAACGTCGCCTGCTCCTCGGCGACCTTCGGCATCCAGACCGCCGCCGATTTCATCCGCGCCGGCAATGCACGCTCGGTTCTCGTCGTGAGCCCGGAAATCTGCTCGGGCCATCTCAACTGGCGCGATCGCGACAGCCATTTCATCTTCGGCGATGTGGCGACCGCCGTACTGGTCGAAGCGTCGGATTTCGCGCCTGCCGGGCACTGGGACATATTGGGCACGCAGCTCAAGACGCGCTTTTCCAACAACATCCGCAACAATTTCGGTTTCCTCAACCGCACCGCGCCGGAGAGCCGTGACAGCGCCGACAAGCTGTTCGTCCAGGAAGGCCGCAAGGTGTTCAAGGAGGTCGTGCCGATGGTCGGGGATCTCATCACCGATCATATCGCGCGGCTCGGCATCGCGCCTGCGGATCTGCGCCGCCTGTGGCTGCACCAGGCCAATGCGGGGATGAACCGGCTGATCGCGCAGCGCGTGCTCGGGCACGAGGCGAGCGATGACGAGAGTCCGACGGTGCTCGACACCTATGCGAATACCTCGTCCGCCGGATCGATCATCGCCTTCCACCTCAACAGCGAGGATCTGAAGCCCGGCGATACCGGGATCATCTGCTCGTTCGGCGCGGGTTATTCCGCGGGCTCGGTGGTCATTCGCAAGGCGGCCTGATGCGATGGCGGTGACGGTCGAGACATTGCCCGCCCACCGCATAGCAGAAGCGATCGAAGCGCTGGCGCTATTGCGCATCGCGGTGTTCGCCGAATGGCCGTATCTCTATGAAGGCGATGCGGATTACGAGCGCAACTATCTCGCCGAATTTGCCGCCGCGCCCCATGCGGCGCTGGTGATCGCGCGGGATGGCGATGGGATCGTCGGCGCCGCTACCGCTTCGCCGCTCGCGGCGCAAAAACCTGAATTCATGGCGCCGTTTGTCACCGCGGGATGGGATGTCGCGCGGACCTTTTATTTCGGGGAGTCGGTGCTGCTACCCGGCTATCGCGGGCAGGGCATCGGACATGCGTTCTTCGACCATCGCGAGTCGGCCAGCCGGGCGGCGGGCGCGACAGTGGCGACCTTCTGCGCGGTGCAGCGCCCTGCCGACCATAGGCTGCGCCCGGCAGACTATCGCCCGCTCGACGCGTTCTGGACCAAGCGCGGCTATGCGAAGGTCGACGGGCTGGTGACCAGCTTCGACTGGCTCGACAACGGCGAGGCGCAAGAGACTCCGCACCTGATGCAGTTCTGGGCGCGCGAGCTCTAGGCCTCTGCCCGTCATTCCCGCGAACGCGGGAATCCCGCTATAGGTGCAGCGCTGGCGCAGCAGCGGGACCCCCGCTTTCGCGGGGGTGACGAAGAGAGATGGCTCTCTCCTCCTTGCTTATTTCGGCAGCTTCACCTTGGGCTTGGTCGCGAACGGCTTGATGCCGAATTCGGGATAGACCTCGCTCGGATAGTAGAACACGCCGTCCTTGGCGACGAGGCGGATCGCCTTGATCGCCTTCAGGTCCCTGGTCGGGTCGCCCTGGATCAGGAAGAAATCGGCGTACTTGCCCTTCTCGATGCTGCCCAGCGATTGGTCCTGCTTCAGATACTGCGCCATGTCATAGGTCGCGCGGCGCAGGATCTGCGCGGGGGTCATGCCCGCCTTCTGGTACAGTTCCAGCTCGCGATGATAGGTGAAGCTGCCGCCCATATCGGTGCCGGGGATGAGGAAGATGCCCGATTCGTGCATCTTGCGGATCGTCGCCGCGACCTGATCGAACGCGCCGCGATAGGCCTTGTCGTCCGCCGCATCGGCAATCTTGGCCCAGGCCTGTTTCGCGCTGCGCTGCACGCCGACGGGCATGTGGTCGACATAATCGACCATGCCGGGATTGATCATGCCGTTGCGCGAGAGCAGCAGCGATTCATGGATGGCGAAGGTGGGGTCGATCGTGACCTTCCGATCGACCATCGCGCGGATCGTGGCGTTGACGCGGCCGCTGTTGAGGTCGAGCGCGGGCAGCCGCTTGAGCGCGGTGAGGCGCAGCAGGGTGCGCGTGTCCTCGCCCGGTTCGAGCACCCAGCCCAGCATCACCTGGTTGATGTGCGTCATCTCGTCATAGCCCGCCGCGATCATCGCATCGGCATTGGTGAAGGCTGGCACATGGCCCATTACGTGCAGCCCCAGCGCCTTGGCCTCCTTGACCAAAGCCGGAATCCATTCGGGGTTCATGCTGTTGTAGATCTTGATCGCCTGGTAATCGCGCGCCGCATAGAAGCGCGCGGCGTCGATCGCCTCCTGCTGGCTGTTCACCAATATGCCGTTGTTCGAGCTGAACGGCGACTTGCCCTCGATAAAGCCCGACTTGATGATGCGCGGACCCGCCAGCACGCCGCTATCGATCCGCTCGATCAGCCCGTCGAGCACGTCGATCTCGTTGCCCATGTCTCGCACCGAGGTGATGCCTGCCAGCACGTTGAGCATCGCGTCTTCCTGGCCGATATGCCCGTGCATCTCGTACAGGCCCGGAACCAGTGTGCCGCCTTCGCCGTCGATCGTCACCTCGCCTGGCGTGGCGGGGCTGCTGGCGGGCAGTACTGCGGAGATATGGCGCCCGCTGACCAGCACGCTTTTCGGTTCGGTCAGCTTCATCGCCACCGGGTCGAACACGCGCACATTGGTGATGCGCACCGGCGCCTTGTAGCTGTTCGCCGCCTTGGCCTGCATCTTGACGAAGCGCTCGGTCGAATATTTGACCGCCAGATCGCGCAGCTTGATGTCCTCGCCCTCGAAGCCCTTGCGCACGAACACGGCGCGCGGGGAAATCGCGGCGAACAGCGCGCCCTTGTCGTCGAGCAGGAAATAGCCGGGGTCGAGATCGTTGCCCGACAGCGCATAAGCGGTGACGGTCATCGCCCCGCCGCTGCCGGTCACCTGCACCTTCTCGAGCTCGGCGAGGCTCAGCGCGCCGCCGGGCAGTGCCGGGATGGAACGGTCGTCATCGGCGAGCAGTGCGCGGGCATAAAGCCCTGCCGACCAGGGGCTGCCTTCCTGCGCGACATAGATGGCCTGGCCCTTGGGCTTGGCGGTTCCTGAACCGGTTGAATCGGTCCAGCGCGCGGTGCCGCGCTGCATCGTGAAGCTCTCGTTGATCGCGTTGCCGAAGGTCGAGTTGCCGGTGATCTTCCAGGCAACCGGCATGCCCTTGGCATCGAGCTTCAGCTCTTCCTTCATCGTCGGGCCGCGACCGTTGTTCTTGTAGTCGTAATCGATCTTCACCGTGTCGCCGCTGCGCACGACATCGAGATGGCCGACATTGGTCCCGCCGATGATGACGGTGAAATTCTCGGTCGAATCTTGTGCCTGTGCGGGCATGCCCAACGGGGCGATCGCGAGCGCGAGCGCGATGGAACCGAATTTCAGTGCTTTAGCGGCCACGGCCAGTCCTTCCCTGCGAGGATTTTTATCTGCGCAGACAATGGGCTAGCGGGAAGGGGATGGCAAGCGGCGGCAACGCGCGAAATGCTCCCGGAGCATGCCCGGGAGGGAGGCGGTCGCAATGCGAAGGGTGGAGGGGCGCCGCACCACCTGCGGCGCACTGGCCCCTCCGTCAGCCTTGCGGGCTGCCACCTCCCCCAGGCAAGCTGGGAGAGGATTGGGATATATCAGCTCGCCGGGTTGCCCGTGGCGATGCTGAGTTCGGCCATCAGCGCGTTGCGGTCTTCGGCGGCGACCGCCAGTACATGCGCCTGCACCTCATCGGCGCGGCGGGCGAGCGTGTCGCTGACCTGCTCCTTGCCCTGGGCGCAGCGGCCGTTGGTCGATCCTTCGATCAGCTTGGCCGGTACCAGCGTGCGCACGACATGGCTGCCCTGTCCGGCCGGGGCCTGGAGATGCCGTTCGACCATGACTTCCGCCTTCCACAGGCAGCGGGCGGTGCTGGGCCGGTTCGGGCTCATATTGCCGATCTGGCGATAGCTGACCATCGTCTTGGGCTGATAGACGGCGGTCACTTCGCGCTCTCCGTGTGGCACCTGCACCTGATGGCGGATGTGCTGAAATTCAGAAGCGCTGGCGGGGATCGAAAGTCCTGCAACTGACAGAGCCGCGATCGTGGCGGCCTTTATATTTTTCATGGCATTGTCCTTTCCAATGGATGTGCATTGGTCGGGATGCGCGGGATTTCGATCGATTGACCGGGCCGGAAGCCCGGGATGGTGCGCATCCCGTAGCAGTCCGACATCACGCAGCATTGGAAATTGCTGCGCCAGAGGGGCCCGGCCTGCTGCGGTCGAGAATGGGGTCGGCAAGCCCGTCTGTCAACTACAGCGCGAAAGACGTTCATGCTGCGCAGCAATAGACGCAGACTATGCCCTCAGATCTGTCTGGCGAAGGCCGTCAGTTCGGCACGCAGATTGGGGTGGGCATCTGCGGTCCTGGCACAGATGAGGTCATAGACCTCGCCGGCATGCCCGTCGCGAAACGCCATCGACCAGTCGCCGAACTCGCGTCTGCCCACGGTCCGGCGGCTGAGCATCACCTGCGCGCGATGCCGCGTATCGCGCCGAATGCGCTCGAACGTGTTCTCCACCGCACCCGACGGCCCTTCGAGCACTTGCAGAAAGCGCTTGCCGTTGAACATCAGCAGGCCGGTAATGTCGTGCGCGCGGTTGTTGCGCCGGGCCACCGCGAGGATCGATTCCAGATCGACGGTTTCTCTTGGAGAAACCGTGCTGATATACAGGATCTGCAAAAGATCGGTGCGCTCTGACATGACCGCAGATTGCTGCAGCATGGTTAAAATGCCCTGAATCGGATCGAATTGCTCCGAATTTTTCTGGAGTTTACTGTCGATCAGAAGACAGGATCATTCGCTCCATTGTCATCCTGGGCACCGGGGAGCGGCGTTACCTCGCTATGGATGCCGCATTCGGTCTTGTCCCAGCCCTTCCAGCGCCCCGAGCGCGGATCTTCGCCGGGCGCGACCTTGCTGGTGCACGGCGCGCAGCCGATCGAGGGATAGCCCTGCGCCTCGAGCGGATGGCGCGGAAGGTCGTGTTCGGCGAAATAGCTGTCGAGCATCTCCTTGGTCCAGCTCGCGAGCGGATTGAGCTTGAACCGGCCCTGCGCGTCGGACGTGTCGATCTCGAACCGCGGCAGGCCTTGGCGCGTTGCCGACTGGAAGCCCTTGCGACCGGTGATCGAGCCGTCATAAGCGAGCAGCGCCTTGGCCAGCGGGCGGACCTTGCGGATCTCGCAGCAGCCATCGGGATCGTAGGACCAGCGCAGGCCGTTGGCGTCCTGCTTTTCCAGGTCTTCTGCATCGGGCGACAGCACGATCAGGTTGGTCAGCCCCAGCCGCTCGACCAGGGTGTCGCGATAGGCCAGCGTCTCGGGGAAATGCTTGCCGGTATCGAGGAACAGCACCGGCAGCGAGGGATCGACCGAGGCGATCATGTGCAGCAGCACCGCGCTCTCCGCGCCGAAGGACGAGACGATCGCAAGATCGCCGACCAGCCCGTCGCGGATCACGGTGCGCATCATCTCCGCCGTATCGGTGCCGCGGAACATGTTGTTCAGGCGGATCGCGTCGCGCTCGGTGAAGCGGGGCCCGGCATCGATGCGGTCGCGCTGGCGGGGGGCAGCACTGGCAGCGGGCTGCGCGTTGACTTCGGTCTGCTTCATGATGCCACCTGATGCCGCTTCGCCCAGATCGCGGCGACGCCGTCGCTGGTCTTCTGGTAGAATTCGGGGAAAAAGCCCTCGGCCGCCTTCACATCGTCCGGATTGAGCGGCTTGCGGGGCGCGAAGCTGTCGAAGCCACAGCGGCGCAGGAAGACGAACTGGTCGACCAGCACATCGCCGACCGCGCGCAGTTCGCCCTTGTATCCGGCTTCGCGCAGGATCTGTGCGCTGGAAAAGCCGCGTCCGTCGCCGAAGCTCGGAAAGTTCACCTCGACAAGGCGAAGCTGATCGAGCTGCGGAAGAAGTGCGCGCGCGTCCTCGCCCGGCTCGATGCGCACCGCAGCCGAATTGGTGCCGGTCGTAAACTCGGCGAGCGGGATGGCGGTATCGGTGACCGCAGGTTCGTCACGATAGAGGATCTGGGGTGTGGTCATGCCGCTTCTCCTGCAGTGCGCACCCAAATCCGTTTGTCCCGAGCGTGTCGAGGGACGTCGGCGAAACGGTAGCGATCACGTCCCTCGACTTCAGCCAGAGGCTGAAGTTCATCCTGAGAGACGCCGACAGGCGGCGTCGAAGGGCTCGGGACAAACGGGGAAGGGAGATGGGCCTGGGATGCGTCAGCCATAAAGCGCCTCCTTGAACGGCTGCATGCCGATGCGGCGATAGGTATCGACAAAGCGTTCGCCCGGTTCGCGTGCGCCGAGATACACGTTGGTGACAGTCTCGACCGCGTTGACGATGCCGTCCTCGTCAAAGCCCGGGCCGACGATCCTGGCGAGCGACACGTCCTCCGCCCCCGATCCGCCGAGCAGCAGCTGGTAGTTTTCCAGCCCCTTCTTGTCGACGCCCAGGATGCCGATATGCCCGGCATGGTGGTGGCCGCACGCGTTGATGCAGCCCGAGATCTTGAGCTTGAGCTCGCCCAGATCGCGCTGACGGCCGGTATCGGCGAACCGCTCCGAAATCTTCTGCGCCACCGGGATCGAGCGGGCATTGGCGAGGCTGCAATAATCGAGCCCGGGGCAGGCGATCATGTCGCCGATCAGGTCCAGATTCGCGGTGGCGAGGCCTGCGGCATCGAGCTTCTGCCAGATCGCGTAGAGATCGGCCTTGCGAACATGCGCCAGCACGATGTTCTGCGCATGCGTCACGCGCAGCTCGTCGAACGCATAGTCGCGCGCCAGTTCGGCCATCAGGTCGATCTGCTCCGCCGTGGCGTCGCCGGGAATGCCGCCCGCAGGCTTGAGGCTGATGGTCAGCGACGTGTAGCCCGGCACGCGGTGCGGGTGCGTGTTCTGATCGACCCAGACCGCGAAATCGGGGTCCGACCGGTCGATTTCGTCGCTCAGCCCCTGCTCGAACGGCGGGTCGCGGAAGAATGCGCTGATCCGCTCGAGCTCGGCTGCGGGCGGGTTGAGCCCCCGCGTCTTCATGTGCGCGAATTCTTCCTCGACCTGGCGGATATATTCCGCCGCGCCGAGTTCGTGCACCAGGATCTTGATGCGCGCCTTGTACTTGTTGTCGCGGCGGCCATGGCGGTTGTAGACGCGCAGGCAGGCCTCAGCATAGCTGATCAGCTCCTCTATCGGCACCCATTCGCGGATCATCGGCGCGATCATCGGGGTGCGGCCCATGCCGCCACCGGCAAAGAACCGTGCGCCGAGCACACCGTCGGCATTCTTGACCAGCTCGATGCCGATATCGTGCAGCCGCATCGCCGCGCGGTCATTGGGCGAGGCGATCACCGCGATCTTGAACTTGCGCGGCAGCAGCTGGAATTCGGGGTGGAAGGTCGACCATTGCCGCAGCAATTCGGCCCAGGGGCGCGGATCGGCAATCTCGTCGGCGGCAGCGCCCGCGAACTGGTCCGAGCTGATATTGCGGATGCAGTTGCCGCTGGTCTGGATCGCGTGCATCTCGACCGTCGCCAGCTCGGCAAGAATGTCGGGCGCATCCTCTAGCTTGATCCAGTTATACTGGATGTTCTGCCGGGTGGTGAAATGGCCATAGCCCTTGTCGTACTTGCGCGCGATATGGGCGAGCATGTGCATCTGCTTCGAATTGAGCGTGCCATAGGGAATGGCGACGCGCAGCATATAGGCGTGCAGCTGCAGATAGAGGCCGTTCTTCAGGCGCAGATGGCGGAACTCGTCCTCGGGCAGGCTGCCATCGAGGCGGCGGCGCACCTGGTCGCGGAATTCCGCGACGCGCGCATCGACCATCGCCTGGTCGTATTGGTCATACTGATACATCGCGTACCCTTCCGAAAAATCTCAAACCTGTGCGGCAAAGCCGCGAACGGCGACCATGTCGAGACGCTGGCTGCCGACGATGCGGCCCAGCTGCGCCAGGCCTTCGCCCTCGATCAGCACGGTCTTGTGGACCTTGCGGATCGCCTCGAAACCCTTTGCCGTGGCAGGGTCGTCATAACCCTGTGCGGTCGGGTAACCGACCTGCATCGCATAATCCCACGCCTCGAACCCCGGGGCGGAGCGCGCCAGCCAGAAGCCGGTGAACAGCCCCTGGTCGAGCGCCTTCTGGTCCATCACCAGCCAGTTGGCGGCGAGAAACCGGCCCAGCGCATCGGCCTTGCCCGGCAGCGCCTTGAGCAGTGTCTGTTCGACCACCACGGTCGGGCGCGGGCTCGCGGCGAGCGCAGGCGCGGCCACCCCGCCCAGCATGGCCAGGCCCGCCATTCCCGCCAGGGCGTCACGGCGCGAGGGCATGGTTTCAGGCCCTCACGATCGGGATGCTGGTGTTGATGGCAAGGTCGGTGCGCACCGTCGGTCCGAAGGCACGGATGCGTTCCTTGATGTGCAGCGGCATCGGACCCTGATCGGTCTGCCTGCCATCGACGATATAGGGGACATTGACGCGCAACGCGGCTTCCTCGCGCTTGAGGATCGCTTCGGCCTCGTCGCCTGCATCGACGCTGTCGGCGAGGTGGCGTGACCAGCGTGTATCGCCCGCCCACCAGATGACGTCGCCGGTCTTCAGGTCATTACCGGTGAGAATCTTCATGAAATCGGCTCCAGATGCTGGGCAAAGAGCGTGGGCAGGCAGTCGATGGCCTTGGCGCGGGTGACGACATCGCCGATCACGATCAGCGCGGGGCTCACCACCTTCTCGCGCGCGATCATGGGCCCGAGATCGGTCAGCAGCGTGCGCAGGGTGCGCATATCGGCGCGCGTGCCTTTCTCGAGCACGGCCACCGGCGTATCGGGCGACAGGCCGTCGGCGATCAGCTTCTCGGCGATCGCATCGCCGGTGGCGACGCCCATATAGATGACGAGCGTGCGGCCCTTTCCGGCCAGGCCGGACCAGTCCTGTTCGGTCAGCCCCTTGCACTGGCCCGCGACGAACGTCACCGCACTCGCAAGGTCGCGATGAGTGAGCGGCAGTTGGGCTGCGGCAGCGGCGCCATTGGCGGCGCTGATGCCGGGGATCACCTCGACGTGGACACCAGCGGCGCGGCAGTCATCGACTTCCTCGCCGCCGCGGCCGAAGATGAACGGATCGCCGCCTTTCAGGCGCACGACATCATGGCCCGCGCGCGCCTGTTCGATCAGCAGCGCATTGATGTCCTGTTGCGGCAGCGTGTGCCGGGCGCGCTGCTTAGCGACCGAGATCAGCTGCGCATCGGGCCGGGCGAGCGCCAGGATGGCGTCATCGACCAGACCGTCATGCACGATCAGCCGGGCGCGCGCGATGATCCGCGCGGCCTTGACGGTGAGCAGATCGGGATCGCCGGGGCCTGCACCGACCAGCCACACCGTGCCGGGCGCCGTTTGCGGGACAGAAGTGGGATGCGTCATGCCGTTGGTCCTTTCCAACGGTGCATCTGATATTTGGAGGCCTCGGATGCAAAGCAGAACCCCTTGGGCAGGGGTTAGATTTGCTTTTGCGGCTGCGAAGGAACCTGGTCCCCCGGTCCCGTTTCAGTCCGATTTCAGGCCGATGCCGATGGTCGCGCGCGGCTGTTCCATCTCGTTCGAGACGACCGGATAGGCGCAGTAATCGGCGGCGTAATAGGCGCTGGGGCGGTGGTTGCCCGAAAGTCCGACCCCGCCGAACGGTGCCTTGGACGAGGCCCCGTTGGTCGGTCGGTTCCAGTTGACGATGCCGGCGCGGATGTTGGCCCAGAACTGCTTGTAATGCTGGGGACTGCCGCCGACCAGAGCAGCGGACAGGCCGAAGCGCGTATTGTTCGCCTCGGCCACCGCTTCCTCGAACGAGCTGACCTTGACCACCTGCAGCAGCGGGCCGAACAGCTCGATATCGGGCCGATCCTTGACATTGGTGACGTCGATGATCGCGGGCGACAGGAAGGGCAGGCTGTCGTCGAGCCGCACCAGATGCTTGATGACGCGGCCACCGTTGCTGAGAAAATAGAGGAAGCTTTCGGTCAGCCCATCGGCAGTGGCATTGTCGATTACCGGCCCCATGAACGGCTGCGGATCGTCGAACGGCTTGCCGACGACCAGCCGGTCGGCCAGCTTCTTGGTTTCGGCGATCACCGCATCGTAGATGGTGTCACGAACGATCAGACGGCTGGCCGCCGAGCAGCGCTGCCCCGCCGAGGTGAAGGCCGACTGGATGATCAGCACCGCCGCATCGGCGATGCATGGCGTATCCCAGACCACCATGGGATTGTTGCCGCCCATTTCCAGCGCCACGATCTTGTCCGGGCGGCTGGCGAGCGTGCGGTTGATCGCGATGCCGGTGGTGGCAGAGCCGGTGAACAGCACGCCATCGACGTCTTCGTGCGCGACCAGCGCCTTGCCCTCGTCCGCACCGCCGATCAGCAGCCGCACCACGCCTTCAGGGATCCCAGCCTGGTGCAGGCACTCGACCAGCATCGCGCCGACGGCAGGCGTCTTTTCCGAAGGCTTGAACACCACGGCATTGCCCGCGATCAGCGCGGGGATGATATGCCCGTTGGGCAGATGCGCGGGGAAATTGTAAGGCCCCAGCACCGCCATCACGCCATGCGGCTTGTGCCTGAGCGCCATGGTGCCGCCCAGCGCGCTGTCAAGTTTGCGCTGCGAGGTGCGCTCGGCATAGGCGGCGACCGAAATATCCACCTTGGCGACGACCGATTCCACCTCGGTCCGCGATTCCCACATCGGCTTGCCGGTTTCGCGCGCAATCAGCTCGGCCATTTCCTCGGCGCGCGCGCGCACCTGATTGGCAAAGCGGCGGCAAAGCTCGATCCGCTTGGTGACCGCCATCGCCACCCATTCGGGAAAGGCCGCACGCGCGGTTGCGACTTCGGCATCGACATCGCCGTGCGGGCCGGACCAGAGCCGGGCACCGCTTGCAGGCTCGAAGGAGACAAGTTCAGGCAATTTCACGCTTTCTGGCGAGCAGTTCATGACCGGTTGTGCGAACCTGGAACCCCCGATAGCAAGTTATGAACGCGGCGGAAACCGTTGAACGCCATGGTGACAAATTTGTGGCGATTTCTTGGGGTTGCGCATCGCGGTCGCTCTGATAGATTTCGCTACGGCTGGTTAACGACCACTCGGCGAACAGGGTCGCATGAGTAAAGTTATAGCCGGGGGCAAACCCGCCTTGTCATCGAGCAAGGAGCGGTCCCATGAAATCTTTCCCCAACAACGCAAAAGCGTTGCGTGCCACGCTTTTTCTGGCCTCAAGTGCTGCAGCCATCGCCATCGCGAGCCCGGCTTATGCCGATGCCACCGCACCTTGCAACGCCAATGCCGGACCTGACGGGATCGCAGGCAATGCCGATGACCCGGCGCAATCCACCGAATGCGGCGTCAATTCCGTCGCAAGCGGGTTCGGATCGACCGCTGTCGGGCACACCGCGCGCGCGCTGAACCCCGAATCGACCGCCATCGGGGCGGCCTCGACCGCGTCGGGCGATGGGGCCACCACGGTCGGCAACCAGTCCCTCGCCTCGGGAAGCTTCAGCACGGCCCTGGGCGCGCGCTCGGTTTCCTCGGGGATCCAGTCGTCGGCGGTCGGTGCCGCAGCCACTGCCTCGGGCAATTTCTCGACTGCGGTCGGCACGTTCGCGACCGCTTCCGCACTGCAATCGCATGCCCTGGGTGACTCGGCCAACGCGTCTGCCAATTTCGCGATCGCCATCGGTACGGCGGCCGCCTCCTCGTCGCTGAGCAGCATCGCCATCGGCGCGAATTCGACCACCGCAACCATCGGCACCACCCCCTCGGGCGCAGCATCGCTGGGCACGGCGGTGGCCATCGGCAATGCCGCACGGGCCACGCAGGAAGACGCGGTCGCCTTGGGCGACCTCGCCAATGCCTCGGGCTTCCACGCGACGGCGATCGGCGGCGAATCGGTCGCCTCGGGCGTCGGCAGCCAGGCGTTCGGCTGGCAGGCCAATGCCTCGGGACGCACCGCCGTTGCAGTCGGTCATCAGGCGAATGCCGCCGGGCTGGAAGCGACATCGGTGGGCAAGAGCACCCAGGCGGGCGGCGCCAATGCTACCGCCGTTGGCAGCCGCGCCAATGCCGCAGGGATCAGTTCGGTCGCGATCGGCAACGGCGCGGTGACGGCGGACGGCACGACGCCCTCGGGCGCGGCTTCGACCGGAACCGCAGTCGCGATCGGCAACGCCGCACGGGCAACGGCAGAAGATGCGGTGGCGCTGGGCGATCTTGCCAATGCGAGCGGTTTCCACGCGACCGCGATCGGCGGCGAATCGGTCGCCTCGGGCGTCGGCAGCCAGGCGTTCGGCTGGCAGGCCAACGCCTCGGGGCGCACCGCCGTTGCAGTGGGTCATCAGGCCAATGCTGCCGGGTTCGAGGCGACGTCGGTCGGCAAGAGCGCGCAGGCGGGCGGCACCAATTCGGCGGCTCTGGGCAGTCGCGCCAATGCAGCCGGCATCAATTCGGTCGCGATCGGCAATGGCGCAGTGACTGCGGACGGCACGACGCCCTCGGGCGCGGCTTCGACGGGAACCGCGGTGGCTGTCGGCAATCTGGCGCAGGCGACGGCTGAAGATGCCGTGGCGCTGGGCGATCAGGCCAATGCAAGCGGTTTCCATGCGACCGCGATCGGTGGGGAATCGGTCGCCTCGGGCGTCGGCAGCCAGGCCTTCGGCTGGCAGGCGAACGCGTCGGGACGCACCGCCGTTGCAGTGGGTCATCAAGCCAATGCTGCCGGCTTCGAAGCGACCTCGGTCGGCAAGAGTGCACAAGCCGGCGGGGCCAACGCCTCGGCGCTGGGCAGTCGCGCCAACGCCTCAGGCGTGAACTCGCTCGCGGCGGGCAACGCGGCCGTGTCTGCCGGCATCAACTCGGTCGCGATCGGCAACGGCGCGGTAACCGCGGACGGCACCACGCCTTCGGGTGCGGCCTCGACGGGCACAGCGGTCGCCATCGGCAATGCCGCACAGGCCACTGCCGAGGATGCCGTGGCGCTGGGTGATCTGGCCAATGCGAGCGGTTTCCACGCGACAGCGATCGGCGGGGAGTCGGTTGCCTCGGGCGTCGGCAGCCAGGCGTTCGGCTGGCAAGCCAATGCCTCGGGTCGCACGGCCGTTGCGGTCGGGCACCAGGCGAATGCTGCGGGCTTCGAGGCCACCTCGGTGGGCAAGAGCGCCCAGGCGGGCGGTGCGAATGCGACGTCGGTGGGCAGCCGCGCCAATGCGGCAGGTCTCAACTCGGTGGCGATCGGCAACGGCGCGGTGACGGCGGACGGTACCACGCCTTCGGGTGCCGCCTCGACGGGCACCGCGGTGGCCATCGGCAATGGCGCGCGCGCGACGGCGGAAGATGCGGTGGCGCTGGGCGACCTCGCCAACGCCTCGGGCTTCCACGCAACCGCGATCGGCGGCGAATCGGTCGCCTCGGGCGTCGGCAGCCAGGCCTTCGGCTGGCAGGCCAATGCCTCGGGCCGTACCGCTGTGGCGGTCGGTCATCAGGCCAATGCCGCCGGGCTGGAGGCGACCTCGGTCGGCAAGAGCGCGCAGGCGGGCGGGGCCAATGCCACGTCGCTCGGCAGCCGCGCCAATGCCGCTGCCGATAACAGCGTTGCGCTGGGCAATGCGGCGAGTGCCACGGCGGCCAATGCGGTCGCGCTGGGATCGGGATCGGTGGCCGATCGCGCCAATACCATCTCGGTAGGGGCGGCGGGCGCCGAGCGCCAGATCACCAATGTTGCGGCGGGCACGGCGCTGACTGATGCGGTCAATGTCGGCCAGCTCAACGCGGTCGCCGCCACCACCACGGCCAATGCCGCGCGGCTCAACTATTTTGCGGTCAACAGCACCCAGGCAGGCGCAACGGCCACCGGCGCATCGGCGATCGCGGCGGGCGACAATGCCCGGGCCGAAGGGATCGACGCGCTTGCCATCGGCGGCGACGATGCCGGAACGGGCGCACGGGCGATCGGCAATTCGACCGTCGCGATTGGCGGCGAGGCGGATGCCTTCGGCCCCGGTGCGACCGCCTTTGGCTGGCGCTCCAATGCCGATGCCGAGCGCGCGCATGCGCTGGGCCACCTTGCCAATGCCACGGGCGTACGATCGCTGGCGGTGGGTGAGGCCGCCAACGCGACCGCGCTGACCAGCGTTGCTGTCGGCAATCAGGCCAGCGCTACCGACGAGGATTCGGTGGCGGTCGGCGATCTCGCCAATGCCAGCGGCTTCCACGCCACGGCGGTGGGCGGTGAGTCGGTCGCATCGGGCCGTGGGGCGCAGAGTTTCGGCTGGCAGGCACGCGCCTCGGGCGAACTCTCACTCGCGGCAGGGCACCAGGCCCAGGCGACGGGCGTGCGTTCGACCGCCGTCGGCAAGAGCGCCGTCGCCTCGGCCACCAATTCGGTCGCCATCGGCAACCAGGCCACGACCGACAGCGCCAACACCGCGTCGCTCGGCACGTCGGTGGCGATCGGCAACCTGGCGAGCGCAGGCGATGAGGATTCGGTGGCGATCGGTGACCAGGCCAATGCCTCGGGCTTCCACGCCACAGCGGTCGGCGGCGAAGCGGTGGCTTCGGGCCGGGGATCGCAGACCTTCGGCTGGCAGGCGCGGGCGACCGGCGAGCTGTCGCTGGCGGTCGGGCACCAGGCAGTGGCAGGCGGCGTGCGCTCGCTAGCGCTGGGCAAGAGCGCGACGGCAAGCGGCGATTTCTCGATCGCGATCGGCAATCTGGCTTCGACCGGAGCCTTTATCAACTCTGTCGCCATCGGCAATGGATCGGTCGCAACCGCGAACAACCAGTTCGTTCTTGGCGCAGCCAATCACAGCTATCGCTTTGCCGGTCTGGCCGGGATCGTCCCGGCAGGCCAGCAGTTCTTCCTGACCATCGATTCGGCGGGCAATCTGATCGCGGTCGCCTCCGCGCCTCCGGGTGCAGGCATCGGCACGGGTGTCGACAGTACGCAAGTGGGCGTCGGTGCGCGGGCAAGCGCGGAAGACGCGGTGGCCGTGGGCAACAGCGCCGTGGCCAGCGCGGTCGATGCAACAGCCGTCGGCACTGACGCGCAGGCGCTGAGCCCCGGAGCGACCGCGATCGGTGCGGGTGCGATCGCGTCGGGCTCGACCGCCGTCGGCGCGGACGCCCAGGCGCTCGGTGCTGGATCGGCGGCCTATGGCTCCAACTCGCGCGCGACCGGCGCGCGTTCGATCGCGATCGGCGAGGACGGTGACGATGCCGATGGGCTGGGGGCAGTGGCATCGGGTACCGGCGCCATCGCCATCGGCAACGACGCGCGCTCGACCGGTCTAGAGGCGGTGGCGATGGGGCTGAGCGCCTCGGCCACCGCCGCCAATGCGACCGCGATAGGCGGCCGGGCAACGGCCACGGCGCAAGGTGCGACCGCTTTTGGCTGGCAGGCCAATGCGGTGGCCGAACGTGCCACCGCGCTCGGTCATCTCGCCAATGCGACCGGCGTGCGTTCGACAGCAGTCGGTTCCTCGGCCACGGCCTCGGGCGAGGTCAGCGTCGCGATGGGCAATCTCTCGGTCGCCAGCGGCACCAATTCGGTCGCCATCGGCAACACTGCGATTGCCAGCGGCGGCGATGCGATCGCCATCGGCGGCAATCGCGACGGTGCTTCGGGCCGCGCGACCCAGGCCGCTGGTGCATCGACCACCGCCGTCGGCGGCCAGGCGCTGGCGACGGCAACGGCGGCCACCGCCTATGGCTGGCGATCGGAAGCAACGGCGGAACGCGCCACCGCGCTCGGCCATCTCGCCGTGGCATCGGGGGTCCGCTCGGTCGCGGTGGGTGAAGCGGCGATCGCCTCGGGCTCCGGTGCGATCGCCATCGGCAATCAGAGCTCGGCGGCGTTCACCAACTCGGTCGCGATCGGCAATGGTGCCACCGCCAACCGCGCCAACCAGATCAAGCTGGGCGGCACGGGAAGCTCGGTGACGATCGGCGATCTTGCTGCCAGCACCGCGGCGCAATCGGGCACCACCTCGATCGTCACCACCGATGCCAGCGGCACGCTGGGCGCAGGGCCTGCGGTGAGCAATTTCGCCACCAATGCGCAGGTCACTGCGCTCACCGGCCAGGTGAACACGCTGTTCGACCTGACCGAGATCAACCGGCGGGCGATCAACCGGGCGAACGAGGGCGTCGCCATGGCGCTGGCGATGGAATCGCCCGCGCTGCCGGCGGGCACCAACTTTGCGCTGTCGGGCGGTGTCGGCTATTATGAGGACCAGGCCTCGCTGACCATGGCGATCACCGCCCGGGTCGGGGAGAACGCTTCGGTTTCCGCCGGTATCGGTACCGGCTTCAACAGCGGTTCGGTGGGCGCGCGCGGCGGCTTCCAGATCGCCTGGTAAGGACGGGTATGACAGGTTTGAACTTCTGGCCGGGGCGTTTTGTCCCGGCCTTTTTGCTTGCCGCTGCGGCGCTGGTGCTGCCCGCTACAGCCATGGCGCAGACTGCGCCCCAGGCTGCGCAACCGCCAATCTCGGTCGAACCCGTGCCGAGCGAGCTCGAACTCGCCAAGCTGCTCTGGTCGACCATGACGGCGGTGCACCATGCCAATCTTTCGGGCAACTACTCGGTGCTGCGCGACATTTCCTCGCCGGGCTTTCAGGTGATGAACAATGCCGCGCGGCTGGGCGAGATCTTCGCCAGCATTCGCGCAAGCCGCGTCGATCTGTCCAACGCGCTGCTGCTCGCCCCCACCTATACCGAGCCGCCCTCGGTGGTGGAGCCGGGTGTGATCCGCGTGCGCGGCTATTTCGGCCTGAGGCCCACCGCGATCTTCTTCGACTTCTATTTCCAGTGGGTTGAGGGGCGCTGGCGGTTGCATGGCGTTTCGATCAGCCCGCAGGCGATCGCATCCGAGGAAGCGCCGGAGCGGGGGCGGACCTCGACCCGATAACGCTTGCGCGTACGTCCCTCGACTTCGCTCGGGAAAAACGGGTGGGCGGCACCATGCCACGATTCTTTCCACGTTCCCCAGCCCAGTTGAGCGACGTTACGCGAAGCATCGCCTCACATTCCCGCTTCCCCCCGCCCGCATCCGCGCGCATATAGCGCCCGGTTTTTCATCGTTCACAGGCTATCCCCATGAAGCGCAGATCCGGACAAGACCCCGCCATCACCAGCCGCTGGCGCCCCGCCACCCGCGCGATCCGCGGTGGCACCGCGCGCAGCGAGTTCGGCGAAACCTCCGAGGCGCTGTTCCTCAGCTCGGGCTTTGCCTATGACTGCGCCGAGGATGCCGCCGCGCGCTTCAATGGCAAGCAGGACGGCATGACCTACAGCCGGCTGCAGAACCCCACGGTCGAGATGCTGGAAAAGCGCATCTCGCTGATGGAGGGCGCGGAGGCCACGCGCTGCATGGCGAGCGGCATGGCCGCGATGACGGCCGCCCTGCTTTGCCAGCTCAAGATGGGCGACCATGTCGTCGCCAGCCGCGCGCTGTTCGGATCGTGCCGCTGGCTCACCGACACGCTGCTGCCCAGGTTCGGCATCGAGACCACGATCATCGACGGGCGCGAGCTCGACCAGTGGGAGGCCGCGATCCGCCCGAACACGAAGGTGTTCTTCTTCGAAACCCCCGCCAATCCGACGATGGATATCATCGACCTCAAGGCCGTGTGCGACATTGCCCGCGCGCACGGGATCGTGAGCGTCGTTGACAATGCCTTTGCCACCAACGTGCTGCAGCGGCCGATGGAATATGGCGCGGATGTCGTCGCCTATAGCGCGACCAAGATGATGGACGGGCAGGGCCGCGTGCTCGCCGGCGCGGTCTGCGGCACCGAGGATTTCATCACCAACACGCTGCTGCCCTTCACCCGCAATACCGGCCCGACGCTGAGCGCGTTCAACGCCTGGGTGGTGCTCAAGGGGCTCGAGACGCTCGACCTGCGCATCCGCCGCCAGAGCGACAATGCGCTGAAGGTCGCGCGCTTTCTTGAGGGCCGGGTGGAACGGGTCAACTATCCGGGCCTGGCAAGCCATCCGCAGCATAACCTTGCGATGTCGCAGATGGAGGCCGCAGGGCCGATTTTCTCGCTCTATGTCGGCGGTGGCAGGGCACGCGCCCACGCGCTGCTGAATGCGCTCGAGCTGGTCGATATCTCGAACAATATCGGCGACTCGCGCTCGCTGATGACGCACCCGAGCTCGACCACGCACCATGGCCTGGGCGAGGAGGCGCGGCTCGCGGTCGGCATCACCGAGGACATGCTGCG
This sequence comes from Blastomonas ursincola, assembly GCF_013607875.1. GTDB lineage: Bacteria > Pseudomonadota > Alphaproteobacteria > Sphingomonadales > Sphingomonadaceae > Blastomonas > Blastomonas ursincola. The sequence goes on along the minus strand of NZ_VDES01000001.1, from coordinate 1,151,780 downwards.
GCTCAATGTCGGCCTCGAGGATGTTGACGACGTGATCGAGGACCTGGACCGGGCGCTGGGCAAGGCGGGGTTGTAAGCGTTTACAGGTTGCGAAGGACCCACCCCTAACCCCTCCCTTTCAGGGAGGGGAACGCGCATACACTGGCCCCTTGCGTAACCTGCTCTCTTCCCTGGAAGGGAGGGGCTGGGGGTGGGTAGGCGGCCATGAGAAACCGCTATAGTCTAGCCCCATGACCAAGCGCGTCCCGCCGCACATGACCCGCAATGCGCGCGCGTTGCGCAATGATCCGACGCTGCCAGAATACAAGCTGTGGCAGATCCTCGCGCCTTATCGTCCACGCTATACCCGGCAGCTGGTCATCGGCCCCTATATCGCCGACATCGCCCACCGCATCGCGCGTCTGGTGATCGAGCTCGACGGCGAGCAGCATCTCGACAACGCGGACGATCTCTTGCGGACGCGCTATCTGGAGGCGCAAGGGTGGGCGGTGGTGCGCTTCTGGAACCATGAGGTGCTGGAAGACCCCTATGCGGTCGCTGAGGCCGTACTCGATCACACCGCGCACCGTCTTGGCGGGACCCACCCCCGGCCCCTCCCTTCTAGGGAGGGGAGCAGGAGGCGCAAGGAGTAAGCGTATGCGTGCTTCCCACTATACAAAGCAGGAGCAGAAGGCGCCGACGTTGAACCGATGCGCGTTCCCCTCCCTGAAAGGGAGGGGTTAGGGGTGGGTCAGCGCCTGCAAAACCACCCTCGCCGCGACCCGATCAAATTCACCGTTTACACCCGTAGTCGAATCGATTACACCCGTAGTCGTATCTCCTGCAACAAGGCGAAGGCGACTCGATGGCTCCCGAACGGATCAGTGATGCGGAACATGCGGTGATGGAGGTGCTGTGGCAGCGCGCGCCGCTTACCGCGACCGAGGTCGCGGACGCGCTGGCCGATGCGCGCGAATGGTCGTTGCAGACGGTCAAGACGCTGCTGTCTCGGCTCACCAACAAGGGTGCGGTTTCCTATGATCAGGACGGCCGCCGCTATCTCTACAGCCCCATTTTGGCGCGCGAGGATTATGTCGGCGATGAATCGCGGCGGTTGGTCGATCGGCTGTTCGGCGGTCGCGCCGCGCCGCTTATCGCGCATCTGGCAGAACAGCAGAAATTCACGGCGGAGGACCTGGCCGAAATCGAACGGCTGATCGGGGAGTTGAAGTCATGATCGGGGAATGGCTCGCATTTCAATCGCTCAGCGATTTTGCGCACGGCGTGGCCGGGCAATGGATGGTCGACACATTGATCGTCACCGCCGCGCTGATGGCTTTGGTGCTGGTGCTGCGCCGTCCGGTGGCGAAGCATTTCGGTGCCGAATTGGCCTATTCGCTCTGGGCGATCCCGCTCGCGCGGCTGTTCATGCCGCCGCTGACGAGGACCATCGAGGTGAAGGTGAGCGCGCCAGCCGCGCCGGTCGCGACCGAGGCGGTCGAGAGTGCCGGAAGCATCATCCCTGCGGCCATGGCCGCCCCCGCCGATGCGATGCCCGAGCCCAGCCTGGTGCAAAGCCTGCTCGCCGATGCCGACTGGTTCGCGATCGGCGTGACGGTGTGGCTGTGCGGCGCAGCGATCTTCCTGATCGCGCAGCTTTCCGCCTATCTGCAGAACCGGCGCGAGCTGCTCGAGGATGCGGTCGAGGTCGCGCGGATCGACGACATTCGTGTGATCGAGATTGCGGGCATTTCCGGCCCCTTCGCCTTCGGCCTGTGGCAGCGTTATATCGCGCTGCCGATCGGCTTCACCCGCGATTACAACCCGGTCGAGCGCGAGCTGGCGCTGGCACATGAACGCAGCCACCACCGCGCCGGCGACCTCTGGGCGAATTTCGCCGCGCTGGCGATGCTGTCGCTGCACTGGTTCAACCCGATCGCCTGGATGGCCTGGCGCGCCTTCCGCTTCGATCAGGAAGCGGCGTGCGATGCCCGCGTGCTGCGTCGCCGCACCAGCGCCGAGCGGCTGGCCTATGCCCGCGCCATCGCCAAGGCGGCGACCGGCCACACGCTGGCCTTTGCCAGCCCCCTGAACCCCAAGGAAAAGATCGTCGAGCGGCTCAAGATCATGAAGCAGTCGGAAACGTCGAAAGGCCGCAAATGGCTGGGCGGATCGCTGATCGGTGGCGGTCTGGTTACCGCGATGGCGATGACCGCGACGGTGAGCTATGCGGTTCAGCCGGTCGAGCCCGAAACGCCCGAAGCGCCGCTCGCTCCGGATGCGCCTGACGCGCCGGAGGCGCCTGCAGCACCGTCGGTCAAGGTCGATGACGGCGTCTATGTGTACACGCTGCGTCGTGACGACGGGAAGAAGGTGGTGCTCCGCCTCAACCGCCCGGCGCGCCAGAAGGAACTCGACCGCATGGCCGCCGAAGCCGAACGCTCGCGCGCCGAGGCCGACCGCGCGCTTGCCGGCGCGGATCGTGCTCTGGCCGAGGCGGATCGCGCACGCGCCGAAGCGGACCGTGCCGCAGGGCAGGCGGCCTGGGCTGCCAGCGAGGCAGAGCGCCGCAGCGCCAGCGCCTATGCGCATGCCTCGCGGGTCATGGTGCGCAATGGCAAGCCTGGCGAAAACATCATCGAGCTGGGTGACAATCATACGCTGCGCATCCAGACCACCGATTGCGAAGGCAGATCGAAGTCGGCCGCGTTCATGACCCAGACCGAAACGCGCAATGGCCAGGTGACGCGCACCAAGGTTGTCACCTGCGGCCAGGTGATGCCCGACGAGGCCGAGATCGCAGCGCAGATCGAGCGCGGCATGGCCGAAGGCCGCAAGTCGATGGAACGCGCGCGCGCCGAAATCCGTCGCAACCCGAACCTGAGCGCCGAGGACCGCGCCGAAGCGCTGCGCGGGTTGGATGAAGGCCTGCGCGAAATGCGGGCTGGCCTGGCCGAGGCGCGCCGTCAGGTTCGCCGGGATGTCCGCCGCGACATGGGAGAGGTCAGGCGCGAGATGAGCCGTATTCCGGAGCCGCCCGAAGCGCCCGAACCGCCCGCTCCTCCGGCGCGGACCTGGTAAGCGCTACCGATCGACCCACCAAAAGGGGCTGCGCGGCAAAAGTTGCGCAGCCCCTTTCGTTTGAGTGCCAGAGGTGCCAACTAGAGCGCATGGAACTGCCCGCTGACCTGCCGACCGGCCTTGCCGAGACGATAGAACCGCTTGTTCGCCGTGTGCTGGCGGGCAATCCCTCGCCGTTCACCTATACCGGCACGCAGACCTATGTGGTCGGCAACGGCCCCGATGTCGCGGTGATCGATCCGGGTCCGGCGGACGAGGACCATATCGCGGCGATCCTGGCGACGGTGGGCGAGGCGCGCATCGCGGCCATCATGTGCACGCACACGCATCGGGACCACAGCCCCGCCGCCGCGCCGCTCAAGGCTCGCTCTGGCGCACCGATCGTCGGTTGCGCGCCGCTGATCCTGTCCGACGAAGGCCCGCGCGCCGATGAGGCGTTCGACACGACCTATTCGCCCGACCGGGTGCTGACCGATGGCGAGCGCGTTTCGGGCACCGGCTGGACGATCGAGGCGGTGGCGACGCCTGGCCATACCAGCAACCATCTGTGCCTCGCGCTGGTCGAAAGCGGCGCGCTGTTCACGGGTGATCATGTGATGGGTTGGTCGACCAGCGTCATCTCGCCGCCCGATGGCGACATGGCGGCCTATATGCAGAGCCTCGCGAAACTGCAGGAACGCTCCGACCGCATCTACTATCCTGCGCACGGGCCTGCGGTGGAAAACCCTGCACAGCTGGTGCGCGGCATGATGGGGCATCGCAAGCAGCGCGAGCGCCAGGTGCTGCGCCAGCTCGAGGCGGGACCGCAGACCATCCCAGCGATGGTGCCCGACATGTACAAGGGCATTGATGCGCGGCTCCATGGCGCGGCGGGCCGGTCGGTGCTGGCGCATCTGATCGACCTGGAACATCGCGGCGCGGTGGCGCGCGATGGCGATCTGTGGCGGCTGGTCGCAGGCGCGCCCGAGGCCGCAAACAGCATTTCGTAAATCGCTGGTTCCGCGTTATGCTCTCGCCGGGTCCGGGGGGAGTCGAAACATGGCGGTTACCGGCGTTCTGCGACAACGTTCGGCTGAGGCCGAACCCTTTTATGCCTGGTCGGCGACCATCATGGCGTTGGTCGTGGTTGCGGGCTTCAGCCTGCACCTCGCCATGGGGCGATCGACCTTTGCCGCACGGCCGCTGGTCCATGTGCACGGCGTGGTGTTCATGGGCTGGGTGCTGCTGTTCACTGCCCAGGCCTGGCTGGCGGTGCAGGGGCCGCACAGCGCGCACCGCCTGCTCGGGCGGATCACCGCCGTCTGGGTGGTGCTGATGATGGCGCTAGGTTTCTGGATCACCATCGATGTGGTGCAGCGCGGCATCACCCCGTTCTTCTTCCAGCCGCAGCATTTCCTGATCGCCAATCCGTTCAACCTGCTGATGTTCGGATGTCTGATCGTCGCGGCGCTTCGGCTGCGGCATCAGCCGGACTGGCATATGCGGCTGCAGCTCTGCGCCATGACCAGCCTGCTCAACCCCGGCCTTGGCCGCCTGCTGCCGACACCGCTGCTGGTCCCGCACGCCTGGGAAATCCCGCTGCTGGTCGCATTGATCTTTCCGGTGGCGGGGATCGTCCGCGATTGGCGGCACGGCATCCGTTTCCATCCCGCCTATCTGTGGGGCATGGTCGCGATCGCGCTGCCGATCCCGGTGGTCAACCTGATCGCGCCGACCGCGCTGGGCGATGCGATCTATGCCTGGACGGTCGCAGGGCATCCGGGCGAAGTTATTGCAGGTATGGCATTTCCGCCGCCGCCCCCCATGTAACGCGCCATCGACCATTTGCCCTTGGCTTGCCGCACGTCTAGACAGGGGCGCGAGGGGCATCGGTGCCCCGTGTTGAGGAAATGCCATGACTGCACAACCCCGCGAAAATCTCTCAGGCCTCGACCTGCGCGCCGAAATCGACCGGCTGCGCAAGGAGAAGAACGCGGTCATCCTGGCGCATTACTACCAGAAGCCCGAACTTCAGGATCTCGCCGATTTCGTCGGGGATTCGCTGGAACTGTCGCGGATCGCGGCGGAGACCGATGCGGACGTTATCGCCTTTTGCGGCGTCAAGTTCATGGCCGAGACCGCCAAGATCCTCTCGCCCGACAAGATCGTCGTGCTGCCGGACCTGGACGCGGGCTGTTCGCTCGAGGACAGCTGCCCGCCGGACAAGTTCGCCGCCTTCCGCGCGCAGCATCCCGACCATATCGCGCTGACGTACATCAACTGTTCGACCGAGGTGAAGGCGCTGAGCGACATCATCGTCACCTCGTCCTCGGCGGAAAAGATCCTGAGCCAGATCCCGGTAGATCAGAAGATCATCTTCGGCCCCGACAAGCATCTGGGCGGTTATCTCCAGCGCAAGCTGGGCCGCGAGATGCTGCTCTGGCCGGGCGTGTGCATCGTGCACGAGGCGTTCAGCGAGACCGAGCTGCTCAAGCTCAAGGCGCAATATCCCGACGCGCCAGTCGCCGCGCATCCCGAATGCCCCGCGCATATCATCGACCATGCCGATATGGTCGGATCGACCAGTGCGATCCTGAAATTCGCCAAGGAAACGCCGAGCGAGGTGGTGATCGTTGCGACCGAACCGCACATCATCCACCAGATGGAAAAGGCGGTGCCGGAAAAGACGTTCATCGGCGCGCCGGGCGCGGACGGCAACTGCAACTGCAATATCTGCCCGTACATGGCGCTCAACACGATGGAAAAGCTCTATGTCGCGCTGCGCGACCTGGAGCCGCGGATCGAGCTGGACGAGGAACTGCGCCTCCAGGCGAAGAAGTCGCTCGACCGGATGCTCGAAATGGCGAGCAGCACGGTGGGGCAGGGCGATCTCGGCCGCCCCGATCTCGCGCATCAGGGCTGATCAGCCCTGGCGCCTCAGGCGCTATTTGTGCACCGCATTGCGCCCCGCCATCGCCGAATAGAAGGCGAAGGCGGGGGCCATGTCCTTCTCGTAATCGCCGGTCGGGTGGATGACCGGGCCCAGGCCTGCGCGCCGGTTGCCATAATCCATGAACCCGCAGACGATCGGCACGCCCGCGCCATGCGCGATGCGGTAGAATCCGGTGCGCCAGGCGTCGACGGTCTTGCGCGTGCCTTCGGGCGCGATCGTCAGGATGAAGTCCTCGCGGGTGGCGAATTCGGCGATCATCTGCTGCACCATGTCGCCCGCCGCGCTGCGATCGACGGGGACGCCACCCATCTGCCGCATGAAATTGCCGAACGGCCAGCGGAACAGCGAGGTCTTGGCCATGAAATGCGTCTGCAGCCCCAGTTCGCGCGTCACCCCCATGTAATTGGGAAAATCCCAGTTGCTGGTATGCGGCACCGCGATGATGACATAACGCCGGTCGAGCGGCGGCGTGCCCACTGCCGTGAACCGGTGGCGGCGATAGATGAACATCAGCAGCGCATAGAGCGTGCGCGCCATCCAGCCGAGATGCGCGGTCGAAGGCTCGCGCGAGCGCGACGCCTGGCTTGCCTTGGTCATCCTACCCCCGGTCGCGCCTTGCCTCCTCCAGCGTGATAGCCGTAGCGGCAGGCGCCTGCCGCCTAGTGACGCAAGCGCCGCACGAGATCAACGGGGCAGATCACGAAAATTCCGAATGGCGATAGGCTGGAGCCGTCTCCCGATCTCGGTTAGCCTGGCCCGATGACGCGCGTACATCTCTCGCTGCTTCCAGTCCTGATCGCGCTGACCGGCTGCGTCGGCGCATCGGGGCGCCCAGGCCTCGCGAGCGATGCGCCCACCTTCGATGTCGCGCGCGCCTTTGTTGGAGCGAGTGCGGGCGAGGGGCGGCTCAAAATCGCGTTCCGCAAGACACGTCCGGTGCATGTCCAAAGCACCGGTCACCAGGCAGAAGACGGAACGATCGTGGTCGACCAGATCATCACCGAGCCAGGCCGCAAGGCCACCACGCGCCAGTGGCGGCTGCGCGAGGTCGCGCCGGGGCGCTATGCCGGCAGTCTGTCCGATGCGGCAGGTCCGGTCGAGGGCGCGGTGCGCGGCAATTGCCTCGAACTGCGCTTTCGCATGAAGGGCGATCTGACCGCGCACCAATGGCTGTTCGCCATGCCCGATGGCCGCACGGTCCAGAACCGCATGTCGATCCGCAAATCGGGCATTCTGGTCGCCCGGCTGCACGAGACGATCACGCGAAGGGATTGATCGAAAAAAATGTGACCTCTTCGCGAGCAATTATATTGCACACAATATAATTGCTTCCTATCTATCGGTCATACACGGACAACAAGGAGCAGACCATGAGCACTCTCTACACCACGCGCGTCAACGCCTATGGTGGCCGCAGCGGTACCATCAAGAGCGAGGACGGCATTCTCGACCTCGCACTCGCCATGCCCAAGGAGCTGGGCGGCAAGGGCGGCGCGACCAATCCCGAACAGCTGTTCGCCGCAGGCTATGCCGCCTGTTTCGAGAACGCCGTCATCCATGTGACGCGCGGCAAGGCCGACAAGGTCAAGGATAGCGATATCGAGGTCGCGGCCGAGGTCAGTCTGCTGCCGACCGAACAGGGCGGCTTCCAGCTCGCGGTCGCGCTCGAGGTCGAGATCACCGGGGTCGACCAGGCGAAGGCCGAGGAGATCGTCCAGGCGGCGCACGCGGTCTGCCCCTATTCGAACGCGATCCGCGGCAATGTCGACGTCAAGATCAGCGTGTTCGCGCAATGACCGGTAAGGTGGCAGCGCCGGGCGATGATCCGCTTCTGCTCGATCGGCAGGTGTGCTTTCCGCTCTACGCTGCCACCAACCTGCTGAACCGGCTTTACGGCCCGGTGCTGAGGCCGCTGGGTCTCACCTACCCGCAATATCTGGTCATGCTGGTGCTGTGGGAAGAGGAGCCGCAGACGGTCGGAGCGCTGGGCGCGCGGCTCTATCTGGACAGCGGGACGCTGACCCCGCTGCTCAAGCGGATGGAGCAGGCCGGCCTTGTCAGGCGCACCCGCGATGCCGAGGATGAGCGGCGCGTGCTGATCGGCCTGACCGAGCGGGGCAGGGCGCTGCGCGCCGACGCGCTGCACGTGCCCGAAACGATCGCAGGCGGTCGCTCGCCCGAGGGGCTCGACCAGCTTCGCGAAGGCGTTCGCAAGCTGGTGGCTATGCTGGCTGCGCCTGGCGGGGCCGGCTGACCGCGCTCAGCGGCGTTTCCTGAACGGCCAGTCGGTCACCCCGCCGACCCACAACGCCCACCAGATGATCAGCGGCTGCAGCATCAGGCGCGGGCCGTGATAAGCCCAGGGCAGGCGGTTGCCGCCGATGGCGATGTCATTGATCGCATGGTTGAGATTGGCGGGCCAAACGCACAGCGCGTAAAGCGCCAGCCCGATGCCCGCGGCCCGGCGCAGGCGCGGGATCATCAGCCCGATCGCGCCTGCGATTTCCGCGACCCCGGTCCAGAACACCACCGCGTGCGGGCTGGGCACCCAATCGGGCGTGATCGCGACAAAGCCGCCGGGCGAACGGATATGGATCACGCCCGCCGCGAGATAGATCAGCGCCAGCAGCCAGCGAAAGCCCGTGCGGACGGGAGATTGCCGAGGCACGGGGCGTCTACCGCTTGCGGACGAACTCGGCGCGGAGCACCAGGCCCTTGATGCCGTCGAAGCGGCAGTCGATTTCCTGCGCGTCGCCGGTCAGTCGGATAGACTTGATCAAGGTGCCGCGCTTCAGCGTCTGGCCCGCGCCCTTGACCTTCAGGTCCTTGATCAGCGTAACCTGGTCGCCATCGGCGAGCAGGTTGCCGACCGCATCGCGGACCTCGATGCCCTCTTCGCCCGCCGCGGCGACCGCTTCGCCGGGCGCGATCCATTCGCCGCTCGCCTCGTCATAGACATAGTCCTCGCCATCGGGTGTCGACATGGGCGCTCTTTTAGCTCTTCAGGGTAACGATGTTCAGTCCACCGGGCTTGGTCGACGGATTGGAGGCGTTCTGGGGCTTGGGCTTTTCGGCCTTGGGCTTGCGGACTTCGCGGTTCGATTTCTTCTGGCCCTTAGCCATGGTCTGTTCCTTGTCCAGGCGGAGCGCCCGGACTGGAACCATAGACCGGATCGGCGCGCAATGCGCCCGAAATCGGTGGGTCAGCCGGATGCGATTGGTGCCGCTGTCTTGGCGGGCACACGCTTCCTTCGCGCGGGCGCGGGCTTGTTGGCGCGGTGCTTCTTGGCGGCCTTGGGGATCGGCGCATCGGGGCCGTCGGGCTTGGGCTTGAAGCGGCACAGATCGGCCACCGGGCAACGCCAGCATTCGGGCTTTCGCGCCTTGCAGATATAGCGGCCGTGCAGGATCAGCCAGTGATGGCCGTGTACGCGGAACGGCCCCGGCGTGCCCTTGTCGAGCGCCTTTTCAACGTCGATCACCGTGCGACCTGGCGCGAGGCCGGTGCGGTTGCCGACGCGGAAGATATGCGTATCGACCGCAAAGGTTTCCGCCCCGAACGCGGCATTGAGCACGACATTGGCGGTCTTGCGCCCGACGCCGGGCAATGCGGTGAGCGCATCGCGATCCTCCGGCACTTCGCTGCCGTGCCGCTCGATCAGCGCCTCGGACAGCGCGATGACATTCTTCGCCTTGCTGTTGAACAGTCCGATCGTCTTGATGTGCTGCTTCAAGCCCTCTTCGCCGAGCGCGACCATCTGCTCGGGCGTCTTCACGATCTCGAACAGCGCGCGCGTCGCCTTGTTCACGCCGACATCCGTCGCCTGGGCCGAAAGCACCACCGCGACGAGCAGCTGGAAATGGTTGCCATATTCCAGTTCAGTCACTGGCGCGGGATTGGTCTCGGCGAGGCGGCGGTAGAATTCGAAAGTGTCGGCCTTGTTCATGCCGCGCCTTGTGCCAGAGCCATGTCCACCGCGGCAAGGGCGTGCAGCGCGGTCGTGTCGAACAGCGGCACGGAGCTGTCTTCCTCGCGCACCAGCAGCATGATCTCGGTACAGCCCAGGATGATCGCCTGCGCGCCCGCCGCCGCCAGCCGTGCCATGATCGCGCGATATGTGGCGCGCGACTCTTCGGTCACGATCCCCCGCACCAGTTCGTCATAGATGATGCGGTGCACGTCCTGCCGGTCCGCCGCTTCGGGGACGATCACCTCCAGCCCGTGCCGCTGCGCGAGGCGATTGCGCAGGAACGGCTGTTCCATGGTGAAAGCGGTGCCGAGCAGCCCGACTTTGGCCAGCCCCTGCGCAGCGATGGCGGAGCCGACCGGATCGGCAATGTGCAGCAGCGGAATGCCGATCGCCGCCTGTACCGCATCGGCCATGCGGTGCATCGTGTTGGTGCAGACGAGCAGCAGTTCGGCCCCGCCGGCTTCGGCCTGGCGCGCAGCGGCGATCATCCGTTCGGTCAGCGCGTCCCAGTCGCCTGCGTGCTGCAGCGCCTCGATCTCGGCAAAATCGACCGAGACCATCACGCTCGCCGCGCTGTGCATGCCGCCGAGCCGCTCGCGCACTGCCTGGTTGATCAGGCGATAATAATGGGCCGAGCTTTCCCAGCTCATTCCGCCGAGCAGGCCGATGGTGCGCATCAGGGGTTGACCGGGGCGGTCGCTGGCTTGCCTGCGGGGTGTTTCGCCTTCCATTCCATTGCGCTGCGCACGCGGCGCTCGACCGAGGGGTGCGTGTAGAAGAGCATTTCCTGCAGCGGATGCGGGCGCGGATAGCGATATTCGGCGGTCTTGACGAGCGCGCCCGCCAGCGCATCGGGCAGGTTCACCATCTGCAACGAATAGGCATCGGCCTCGCTCTCGCCGATCCGGGTGAGCGCATTGGTCACCGGCAAGGCCAGTGTGCCCAGGATCGACAGCACCAGCATCAGCACCGGCAGCCCGCGCGGATCGGATATCTCGGTGGTCGGGTTGCCCAGCGCCCTGGCAAGGCGCGGGTGCAGGCGATCGGCGAGGAAAAACAGCGCCACCACCAGCACGCTCAGCACCCCGACCGAGCGCCAGACATGACCGAGCACATAATGGCCGATCTCGTGTCCAGTCACCGCGCGCACCTCGTCGAGCGAGGCCTGTTTCAGCGCGACATCCGAGATGGCGATCCGCGCGGCGCTGCCGATGCCGGAGACGTTCGCAGTGAAATTGTTCGACTGGCGCGATCCGTCATAGATGAAGATCCGATCCGCCGGGATATCGACCTGCTTGGCCATATCGAGCACCGCCTCGCGCACCGGGCCCTCGGGAATCGGCCTGTACTGGTTGAACAGCGGCTCGATCAGCGTCGGCGCGAGCAGCAGGCCTGCCGATACCGCCGCCGCGGCAAAGCCGGCGGACCAGAGCCACCAGGTCCTGCCCGTCCGCCGCATCAGCGCATAGACGCCGAGCAGGAAAAGGCTGCCCATCACGGTGCTGATCGTCATCGCGATCGCGCCCTGGCTCAGGAAATCGCCGAGCGGCTGGCTGGTCAGGCCATAGCTCTTCTCGTGCCACCAGTCCGCATAGATCGTCCAGGGCAGGCCGATCACGGTGGAGGCCACCGAGAAGCCCGCGACCGTCAACAGGGTACGCAGCGCCCAGCCCCGCCGTGCGAGGCGCGCCCAGATGCGATCGGTGAGCTGCAGCCGCACGAGGATGACGGTAATGACCAAAGTGACGACCAGTCCGCCCAGGATCATCCATTCGCTCGACGCGGTATAGGCAGCGGATTTCGCGAGCGCTTCCGCGCCCAGCCCGTCGATATAGGCCCTGGTTGCCGCTTCCGGATCGAATGCCATGCTGCGCCCCGCTGTATTGGTTGTATAATACAGGTTTAGGCGGCAGCGCAGCGGTCGTCAAGCCGACGGGATCAGGCGAGCCCCAGCACCTGCGGCATGGCGTAGCGCCCTGCCGGCTGGTTGTGCAGCCACAGGCACGCCTTGACTGCCCCGCGCGCGAACACCATTCGGCTTTCGGCGCGATGGGTGAGTTCGATCCGCTCGTTGTCGCCCGCCAGGAACACGGTGTGGTCGCCCGCCACCGATCCGCCGCGCAGAGACGCAAAGCCGATCGCGCCGCGCGCTCGCGCCCCGGTCACGCCATCGCGCCCGCGCTCGCTGTCGCGTGCGAGGTCGAGCCCACGCGCGCGCGCCGCCGCCTCGCCGAGCAGCAATGCGGTGCCCGATGGCGCGTCGACCTTGTGACGGTGGTGCATCTCGGCAATCTCGATATCCCAATCCTCGCCAAGGCGCGTTGCCGCCTCGTGCACCAGATGCGCGAGCAGGGTGACGCCGAGCGAGGTATTGCCGGTCTGCAGCACCGCGATGCTGTCCGCCGCGCTGTCGATCAGCCAATGGTGCCGTTCCTCGAGCCCGGTGGTGCCGATGACGATCGGAATGTTCGCCGCGATGGCCGCGTCGAGGTTCGCTTCGAGTGCGGCGGGCACCGAGAAATCGACCAGCACGTCGCTCTCCTTCGCCAGCGTCAGTGGATCGCCGCCCTTGTCGATCCCGCCCGATACACTCGCGCCTGCCTCGACGATCGCACTTTCCAGCGCCTGGCCCATGCGGCCCGCAAGCCCGATAATCCCGATCCGCGTCATCCGTCTTTCCTCAGACTGTAATTCGCCTGGCCAATGCCCTATTGCCTGGCTCATGGCAAAGATTCCCAGCATCGTCATCCTCACCGGCGCCGGCGTGAGCGCGGAAAGCGGCATCGATACCTTCCGCGCCGAGGGCGGTCTGTGGGAGCAGCACCGGGTGGAGGATGTCGCCACGCCCGAGGCGTTCGCGCGCGATCCCGATCTCGTGCTGCGCTTCTACGACATGCGCCGCGCCGCGATCCAGACCAAGCAGCCCAATGCCGCGCACGAGGCGCTGGCCCGGCTCGACCGCGAATGGCCGGGCGAGCTGTTGATCATCACGCAGAATGTCGACGACCTGCACGAACGCGCCGGCGCGAGCCGGCTGCTGCACATGCACGGGACGCATCTCACTGCCTGGTGCCTCGCCTGCGACGCGCGGCCCGAATGGCTGGGGCCGCTGATCGACCGGCCCGCCTGTCCCGAATGCGGCGTGGCGGGGCAGCTGCGGCCCGATATCGTCTGGTTCGGCGAGATGCCGTACGAGATGGAACGGATCTACGAAGCCGTCGGCGCGTGCGACCTGTTCGTCTCGATCGGTACCTCGGGCGCGGTCTATCCTGCTGCGGGCCTCGTGCGCGAGGCGCGGGCGCGCGGCGCGATGACGCTCGAGCTCAATCTGGAGCCGAGCCAGGGCAGCTATTTCTTCCACGAATCGCGCCACGGCCCGGCGACGAAGCTGGTGCCCGAATGGGTCGGCGAGATGCTGGGGCAGTAATCAGGCGCAGTAATAGCCCTCCCCCTGGATGGGGGAGGGTTTGGGAGGGGGTGATGGTGCGGGCTCATGCCTGCGCGCCAACCGGCACGCTCACCCTCACCGCTGCGACTAGGCTCCTTCGTCGCCAAGTCTCGCTGCCTCTCCCATCGAGGGAGAGGCGGGTAACGCGCACGCTTTGCCCTTCCCCAAGGGGAGGGGAGAGGCCTAGCCGTTCACCGTCACCACCAGGAACAGCGTCCAGGCGATGGCGATGGCATAGGCGATCCAGGTGCCGATGACGCCCAGCGCGCGCAGCTGCGGCGGCTTGCCGGGGCCATGCGGCTGGTGCAGGCCGATGATGTGCGCGGCGCGTGCCGCCAGGAACAGCACCGCAAGCCCCGTGAGCGGCCAGTGGCTGGCGTTCGATTGCTCCAGCAGCCCGATCAGGATCACGAACAGCGGCGCGTGCTCGGCGAGATTGCCGTGCGCGCGGCTCGAGCTGATCAGCCCGGCATCGCCCGCATCGCCGAACGAGGCCTGGGTGCGGAAGCGCGCGCGGACGGTGGCGATGGCGGTGGCGAGCAGCATGATCGCGCAGATTGCAGCGGTCAGCGCGGTAACGGGCAGGGTCATCGGCATCCTCCCAGATGAGGAGCCGACTATGCCGCCGAGCCCGCGCCCCCGCAAGCCTTGCACTCGGGGTCCTTGGCGATCCTGAGCGTGCGCCAGAGCGGGCTGAGGCCGTCGATCAGGTGCAGCTTGCCGCGCGGATCGTCGCCAAAGCCGGTGATCGCGCGCACGACCTCCATCGCGGCGAGCGATCCGACCAGCCCGACCATCGCGCCCAGCACGCCTTGTTCGGCGCAGGTGTCGCAATCCTCGGCATCGAAGGCATCGCCGACGAAGCAGCGATAGCAGGGCGCATCCGGCAACCAGCCGCGAAACGTGCCGATCTGCCCCTGGAACCGCCCGATCGCCGCGCTGACCAGCGGGATGTGCAGCGCGGTCAGCGTGTCGGACACCAGCAGGCGCGTCGCGAAATTGTCGGTGCCGTCGAGCACGACATCGGCCCCGGCGAGCAGGGTTGCGGCATTGTCCGGCGTCAGCCGTTGGGCCAGGCCCGTGACCTGCAATTCGGAGTCGAAGCGGCGCACCCAGGCGGCCGCGACCTCGGCCTTGGATTGCCCGACATCTGCAGGCGTGAACAGCGTCTGGCGCTGGAGATTGGACAGATCCACCGCATCGCCATCGATCAGCGTCAGCAGACCGATACCGGCGGCGGCGAGATATTGCAGCGCCGGACAGCCGATCCCGCCCATGCCGACGAGCACGACATGCGCGGCAGCGAGCTTCGCGACGCCGACGCCGCCGATCTCGGGCAGCACGATGTGCCGGGCATGGCGTTCGAGCTGGGTGGGGGAAAGGGGCATGCGGCGAACGTCCTCAATGACCGCGCGAATGCCGAAAACACCATCGTCATTCCCGCGAAAGCGGGAATCCCGCTCGGGTCGGCGCTATAGCGGGATTTCCGCCTTCGCGGGAATGACGAAATTGTTGGGCTAGTGCCGCTTCAGCTTTCCAGCTGCTGCAGCAGCGCGCGCACGTCGCCATCCATATCGGCATCGCGGGTGCGCAGGTCCTCGATCAGGCGGACAGCGTGGATCACCGTCGAATGATCGCGTCCGCCGAACTTGCGGCCGATCTCGGGATAGGAGCGCGGGGTCAGCACCTTGGCGAGATACATCGCGACCTGGCGCGGGCGCACCACGGCGCGCGCGCGGCGCTTGGACGACATTTCGGCGCGATCGACCTTGTAGAACTGGCAGACGGCGCGCTGGATCTCGTCGATGGTGATCCGGCGGCGATTGGCGCTGAGCAGATCGGACAGCTGCTCCTCGGCCAGCGCCAGCGTCACCTTCTGCCCGGTGATCTGGGCATAGGCCATCAGCTTGTTGAGCCCGCCGACCAGCTCGCGGACATTGCGGCTGATCGTGCGTGCGAGAAATTCGGTGACCTCTTCGGGAATCTCGCCCATCCGCATCTGTTCGACCCGGGCGCGCAGGATTGCGCGGCGCAGTTCGATATCGGCAGGCTGGATGTCGGCGACCAGGCCCATGGCGAGCCGCGAGAGCAGCCGCTGGTCGACACCGTCGAGCGCCTGGGGCGCGCGGTCCGAGGTGACGACCAGGCGCTTGCCCGCGCCCAGGATCGCGTCGATCGTGTGGAGGAATTCCTCCTGGGTCGAATTCTTGCCGATGATGAACTGGATGTCGTCGACCAGCAGCATGTCGAAGCTGCGCAGCCGTGCCTTGAACGCCATCGAATCGCCGCGCTGGATGGCGCTGACGAAATCGTTCATGAACTTTTCCGCCGGGCAGTAGCAGATGCGCGCCTGGGGATTGGCCTCGGCATAGGCATTGCCGATAGCATGGAGCAGGTGCGTCTTGCCCTGGCCGGTGGCGGCCTTGAGATAGAGCGGGCTGAACAGCGGCTTTTCCGCTGCGGCCATGCGCTGCGCGGCGTTGAACGCGAGCACGTTCGACTGACCGGTGATGAAGCCCGAGAAGAGCTGCGAGGGATCAAGCGCGATGCGGTTGCCGCTTTCGGCAGCGCGCGGCGCGGCCGGGATCGGCGCCACCGGGGCGGGCATGCGCGGACGTGCGATCTCGGCTTCGCGCGGCGCGGCGGCAATGGCAACGCTGCGCACTTCGGGACGCACGATCTTCCACGCCAACGCCAGTCGGTCGGCAAAGCGCTCCCGCACCCAGTTGGCGGAAAATTCGGAAGGCAGGTGCAGGTGCAGCTGGCCGGAGGCGGGCTCGAAGCTGCCGGGACGGATGGGGCGGATCCACTGGGTGTGGATCTGTGCACCCAGATCCTTGCGCAGACCTTCGCTGATCTCGTTCCAGTCGGCCGCCCAGTCTGCCGCGCCGCTCGAATCGCTGAGTTCGATCATGCCTGAATGCCACTTCTTGTATCTTGGTCAGCACCGGTACCGCCGGTCATCGCTGACAAGGGGTCCGGCGGAACCTGATGGCTCTGCCGGATGGGACGGAAAACGGCGGGCAACCCTTGACTTCGGTTGCACCCCAGCCGTTGCGGAATGCTAGTTCAGGCGCCCTCGGCCAGGGTCCGGCCAGCGCGAGCTGACACAGGCGGCATGCCGGGCGGCATAGCCGGGCAGGCGTGCGGAGTCACATCCGGGATGATCCCGGTCCATCCAGTGCAGTGGCAATCCGACCCAGTTACGCAAAACCTGCTACCTCCCCCTCGCTCGCATCGCATCAGGGCCTATCCCTGGCGCAATGATCTTCCCTGTGTGCCGCCCAACCCCTTGGTCAGCACGGGAAACCGTCCCAAATCTGGGGCACAAAAGGTGTTCACCGAAAAACACATGGGTCTTTCGATCAATGTATCCACCAGTTTGTGCAATGGAGAACCTGGCTGATCGCTCGGCTCTCGACCCTGATGTAGCCGTGGAAAAACGAGTCGAGCAAGAGCCGCCGGGTAAAAAAAATGAAATAATGGCGCTTGACTCGGTTAACGCGAGGATATTGCTGGATTCACATTGATTATAATTCAGATTCAATGACTTAGCCGGAGGCATGTTACCCCTGCCGAGCCGAATCGCAGGAAATGCGTCAGTTGCCGGACGGGGCGTGTGACGGATCCATTACCGTTATGTCACAAAGCTGACGCGATGTTGCAAATACTGTCAAGAACACTGGACGCACGAAAAATCCGCCTGCCCTGACGGGCGGCGGATCATCGTGTCCAAAAGACTGGAAACGGGCGGGGCGTTGGCGCCGCCACCCGATTCGCCGTCAGGCCAGAGCGGCGAGCCGCTTGGTCAGGCGCGAGAACTTGCGCGAGGCGGTGTTCTTGTGCAGCACGCCCTTGGCGACGCCGCGGGCCAGCTCGGGCTGCGCGCTGGCGAGAGCCGCCTTGGCCGCTTCCTTGTCACCGGCGTCGAGGGCCGATTCGACCTTCTTGACGAAGGTGCGGATGCGACCGATGCGGTTGCCGTTGACGACGGCACGACGCTCGTTCCGGCGGATGCGCTTCTTGGCTTGCGGCGTATTGGCCATAGTTTCTCACACGTCTTTCAATTGGCGATCACGGCTGATCGGCGGATTTGGGGTAAAGCAGATTGGCCGCCCGGTGGCGGTGCCAGCGCTTTGAAGCCGCTGCCGTTAGCGATTCTCATGGCCCACGTCAATGTCTCAATGCCGCCCGGTGGCGCGATCGCGGCTATTTCTGGCAGGAACGGCACCAGAAGGTCGACCGGCCCGATTGTACCACCCGCTCGACCGTGCCGCCGCACGGGCAGGTCTCGCCCTCGCGCCCGTAAACGCGCCATTGCTTGGCGAAATAGCCCAGCTGTCCGTCGGGCCGGGCATAATCGCGCAGCGTCGATCCACCCGCCAGAATCGCGTCGGTCAGCACCGCCTTGATCGCGGCGACCAGCGGTTTCAGCTTGGCGGGGCCGATCTGCCCGGCGGCGCGCAGCGGCGAGATTCGCGCCATGTTGAGCGCCTCGCAGACATAGATGTTGCCCAGGCCCGCGACGATTCGCTGGTCGAGCAGCATCGCCTTGATCGGAGAGGCGCGGCCCGCCAGGCGCTCGCGCAAATAGGCGGGGGTGAATTCGTCGCCCAGCGGTTCCGGACCCATAGCGGCGAAGGAGGGGAAGCTCGCCAGCGCATCGGTGGTCACCAGGTCGACCGAGCCGAAGCGGCGCGGATCGAACAGTGATAGCCGATGCCCCGATTCGGTCTCGAGCACCAGATGGTCGTGGGTGCCGATCTCTTCGGGATCGATCCGCCACCGCCCCGACATGCCGAGATGGAACACCATCGAATCGCCCCGGTCGGTGCCCAGCAGCCCGTATTTGGCGCGGCGGCCGAGCGAGATGATCCTGGCTCCCGTCATCCGCTGGCCCAGATCGACCGGAAACGCGCGGCGCAGGTCCGCGCGGCGCGCGACAACGCTGGTCAGGCGCACGTCCTGCAGCACGGCGGCAAGCCCGCGCACGGTGGTTTCGACTTCGGGAAGCTCTGGCATAAAAAGCGCTGCTATCAGGCTTTGCGCCAGCCACAAAGATGCTTACATGGCGGCCATGACCGAGACAGTGCCCTTTGGCTATCAGGATATCGACCCGGCGGAAAAGCAGGGCCGGGTTGGCGGCATCTTTTCGAACGTCGCGGGCAAATATGACATCATGAACGATGTCATGTCGGGCGGCATGCATCGGCTGTGGAAGGACCGCTTCGTCCGCCGCGTGAAGCCGCGCGCGGGCGAGGACATTCTCGACATGGCCGGCGGCACCGGCGACATCGCCTTCCGCATGGTCCAGTCGGGCGCGAACGTCACCGTCGCGGACATCAACCAGGACATGCTCGATGTCGGCATCGAACGCGCGGTCGCGCGCGGCGAGGACCGGCTGGTCTGGTCGTGCCAGAATGCGGAAGCCCTGAAATTCCCCGATCGCAGCTTCCACGCCTACACCATCGTCTTCGGCATCCGCAACGTCACCTATATCGACAAGGCACTGGCCGAGGCGCACCGCGTGCTCCGCTATGGCGGGCGCTTCTTCTGCATGGAATTCGCGACGACCGAATGGCCGGTCTTCGGCGAGGTCTACGATGCCTATTCGCACCATCTGATGCCGCGCCTGGGCCAGATGATCGCGGGCGATGCCGACAGCTATCGCTATCTCGCCGAATCGATCCGCCGCTTCCCCAAGCCGCCGGTATTCGAACAGATGATCAAGGACGCCGGGTTCACCGCCACCAGGGTCGAGCCGATCCTGGGCGGCGCGGTCAACATCCATAGCGGCTGGAAGGCGTGATGGGGGCAGGGCCGGCGCAGCGGCGGGGGTTCGGCATCCGTCCATGACCCGTCCGCGCACGCATATCCTGCGGCTCCTGAAATGGGGTCGCATCCTTGCGCGTCATGGGGCGCTGAAAGGTCTGGAGGCCGCGCCGCAGACCCCGCCCGAGGTCCGCCGCCTGTTCCGCCTCGCGCGCTTCGGCGCGAGCGTGCCTGCCGTTCCCGACTATGCCGGGGCCTTCCGCGCGATCGGCCCGGCAGCGATCAAGCTCGGCCAGACGCTCGCCACCCGGCCCGATCTGGTCGGCGAGGAAGCCGCGAACAATCTGCTGACGTTGCAGGACAGCCTGCCGCCGGTGCCGTTCGAGGATATCCGCGCCGAGATCGAACAGGGGCTGGGCGGCCCGCTCGAAAAATTCTTCGAATTCGTCGAACCCATGCCGGTCGGCGCGGCCTCGGTCGCGCAGGTGCATCGCGGGCGCACGACCGACGGGCGCGATGTCGCGATCAAGGTGCTGCGCCCCGGCGTACGCAAGAATTTCGCGCGCGACATCGACACCTATGAATGGGCCGCCGCACATCTGGAATCGCTGGGCGGCGAGGCGACGCGGCTGCGCCCGCAGCTCACCATCGCCAATTTCAAGCGCTGGACATTGCGCGAGCTCGACTTGCGGCGCGAGGCGGCGAGCGCGTCCGAGCTTGCCAGCGCGATGGACGGCCATCCGGGCTATCGCGTTCCCGCGATCGACTGGGACCGCACCTGCGGCACGGTGATGACGCTCGAATGGATCGACGGCATCAAGATCTCGAACCGCGAGGCCTTGATCGCTGCCGGGCATGATCTGCCCGATCTGGCGCGGCGGCTGGTGCTCGCCTTTCTGCGCCAGGCGATTGCGGGCGGCTTCTTCCATGCCGACATGCACCAGGGCAATCTGTTCGTCGCCCCCGACGGCACCATCGTCGCGATCGATTTCGGCATTATGGGCCGCATCAACCGCCAGGCGCGTTTCTGGCTGGCGGAGATCCTTTATGGCCTGACCACCGGCAATTACCGTCGCGTCGCCGAGATCCATTTCGAGGCGCAGTACGTGCCGAGCTATCACAATGTCGATGAGTTCGCGACCGCACTGCGCGCGGTGGGCGAGCCGATGCGCGGCAAGCCGGTAAGCGAGCTGTCGGTCGGGCAGATGCTCGACGGGCTGTTCGCGATCACGCGCGATTTCGACATGAAGACCCAGCCGCACCTGCTGCTGCTGCAGAAGACGATGGTAATGGTCGAGGGCGTCGCGACCCAGCTCGACCCCAATATCAACATGTGGGATGTCGCAGCGCCGTATGTGCGCGACTGGATCCGTGGCGAGCTGGGGCCTGAGACGCTGCTCGCCGACCGGATCAACACCGATGTCGCGACCCTGCTACGCCTGCCCGACCTGATCCGCCGCCTCGAGGAGCGCGTGCCGAAAAAGGGTGGCGCCCCCGAACCGCCGCCGGTGCCGAAAATCCCGCTGATCTGGGACCGCAAACGCCGCGCGCGCGGTGGCGGCGGCTTCTGGAGCCACGTTGCGGCGCTGGTGATCGGCGCGGGCGCAGGCGCGGCGGCGCTGCTCGCTTGGGTGCATTGACGTAATGCCTGCTCTCTCCCCCTTGGGGGAGAGACGCGAGACTTGGCAGCTTGCTGCCTAGTCGCAGCTGAGAGGGGCGTGTCGAGCGCCTCCGTCGCGCATCCCCCCTCCCAACCCTCCCCCCTGAAGGGGAGAGGGCTCTATCTTGCCTCCCGCTAGCGCACCATCAAACCCCCCTCCCTGCAAGGGAGGGGCAGGGGGTGGGTAAGCGCGCGCAGCGCGCCATCGACCGCGAGCAGCGCACCGCCGACCCACCCCTAACCCCTCCCTTGCAGGGAGGGGAACGCGAACCCCATCGGCCATGCCCAACCCCTTCGCGCCTTCGCGCCTTCGCGTGCCAAAAGGGGTTTCACGCGAAGACGCGAAGCCGCGAAGAGGTCGCGCCAGCCGCGCAAACCCGCCCGCCACATGACCGCTCCCCTGCGAAGGCAGGGGCCCATCTCCCGAGCGTTGCGCCGGGAGCCAGCGCAGGAGATGGATGCCTGCCTGCGCAGGCAAGCGGGGAGGGGAGTGCGTTCTTACCGTTCATTCTCGTCGCGCGCAGTGTTCACCGCCATGCGCGCGATCTATCTCAGCCTCGCCATCCTATCGCTGGCAGCCACGGCGCTTATCTGGGCCTTTATCGCAGGTTGGGCGGGAAAGGTGGTTTTCGCTCCGGACATGGAGTTGCTCGCTTCCGGGGAAGCCCTGAGCTGGCTTGCGTTCATGGTCCTGATGTACGGACCGATCGCCTTTGCCGCGTGTCTGCTGTTCCTGGCTTGGCGCAAAAGCCCTTGACCACCTCCGTTCATTTCTGAAACAAGTTCAGGACAAGCTCGGGCTGAGCAGAGGGCGGTAGTTAGTGGGACTTCGCAGATAAACCTGCAATCCTGTACACTTCCCGTTGAGATTTTTGGGCATTGTGAGCATTCTCTCCAGATGTGTTATCATTCCGTGCCCCGAAAATTTAGTTGACCTCATCGAGTGTTTGCCGAACCTCCGCTTCGCTGCCGTAAACTCATTAGGATAATTCTGTGATCGATGCATTCAATCTGGCGGGTTTTCTCTCAGCGCATGCCATTTGGTGCATTGAGGACGGAGAGGTCTTGATTCCGATTTTTGGTTACATGATGGCCAACGGCGAGCGCCGGCTTGAACGGATTGAGCTAGAAAATCATGAAGTTTCTGTTGCACTTGGAAAGCGAAATCTTGAGGCAAATCAGTATGGTGCAATTAATGCAGTGCTTCTATACGATGGGCGAGTTCAGCTGGGAGCTGAGAAAATTGATGCCATAATTGTGGAGATTAGATCGTATTCGCAATTATATCCAGAAGCTGTATTATTTATCCCTTATCGCTCAAAAAGTTCATCGGTAAAATTTTTGGTGTATAGGCCTAAGTTGGTGCATTGGAAGAACTGGGACGATTTAGATCTAGAGGCCGCACTGGAATCATTTTTCGAGGGTGTCGATGCACATGAGCACGGCGCTGCCGTCTGGAACGCGAGTCTTGATCAGTCTCTCTAAAGACTGCGACCCCTCACTATGCTGTACCTTTGAATTGGGGGGTGGCCCATGTTATCTCAACTGACTGTTCTAAACGTGCATTAATTATAATCGAAGTCTGTGGCGATTGTGTACCAATCGTCTGCCATTCCACGCAAAATTTGAACAGCCCGAAAGCAGCCAACAAGCCCCAACCCTATACCTCCACCCCCAGCACCGCATCGAGCAGCCCCGGAAACCGCTTGTCCACCTCCTCGCGGCGCAGCGTGTTCATGTGCTGCACCCCGGCGATGCGCGTGTGCACCAGGCCCGCAGAGCGCAGGACGCGGAAATGATGCGACATGCTCGATTTCGGGCGGCCGCCGTCCAATGCGGCGCAGCTTGCTTCGCCCGCGCGGTCGAGTTGGCGGACGATGTCGAGCCGCACCGGATCGCTCAGCGCGTGCAGCGCGTGCTCGATGGTAACGTCGGCAAGATCGGGATGCGCATAGTTCCTCATGCGCACCCATATAGCAGGCCGGGCTTGTAATTCCTATAGTTCGATTATATACGAACTATCAAACATCCCCAAGCCAAGGACGATCCCCCTATGACCAATCCGAGCCCCAGCACCGATACGCCGCTGTTCACGCCGTTCACGCTCAAGTCGGTGACGTTGCGCAACCGCATCGCGGTCTCGCCGATGTGCCAGTATTCCGCGACCGACGGCGTCGCCAACGACTGGCATCGCTCGCATCTTGTCTCGTTCGCGCGCGGCGGCGCGGGGCTGGTGGTGGTCGAGGCCTCGGGCGTGTCGCCCGAAGGCCGGATCACCCCGGCGTGCCTCGGCCTGTGGAACGACGAACAACGCGATGCGCTCGCGCCGATCGTCGCCGAGATCAAGGCGGCGGGCGCGGTCCCCGGCATCCAGATCGCGCATGCCGGGCGCAAGGCCAGCGCCAATGTGCCCTGGGAGGGCGACGACCATATCGCCGAAGGCGATCCGCGCGGCTGGGAGCCGATCGCGCCGTCGGCGGTTGCGTTCGGCGGTGGCCTCAACCGCACCCCGCGCGAGATGACGCTGGACGATATCGAGCGGGTGAAGGCCGATTTCGTCGCCGCGGCGATCCGCGCGCGCGATGCCGGGTTCGAATGGCTGATGCTGCACTTCGCGCATGGCTATCTTGCGCAGAGCTTCTGGTCGCGTCATTCGAACCAGCGCACCGACCAATATGGCGGCAGCGCCGAAAATCGCGGGCGCTTCCTGCTCGAGACGCTGGAGGCGGTGCGCGCAGTATGGCCCGACCATCTGCCGCTTTCCGCCCGTTTCGGCGTGCTCGAATATGATGGGCAGGATGAGGAGACGCTCAAGGAATCGATCGCGCTGGTCGGCGAGATGAAGGCGCGCGGGCTCGATTTCATCGATGTCAGCATCGGCTTTTCGACGCCCGCCGCGCAGATCCCCTGGGGGCCCGCGTTCATGGCGCCGATCGCGCGCCGGGTCCGCGACGAGACCGGCCTGCCCAATGCCACCAGCTGGTATATCGGCAGCTCCGAAAACGCCAACCGCATGGTCGCCGATGGCGATGTCGATCTGGTGATGATGGGCCGCCCGCTGCTCGAGAATCCGCACTGGCCCTATCAGGCCGCGCGCGAGCTCGGTATCGACAATGCCAGCTGGACGCTGCCTGCGCCCTATGCGCACTGGCTGGCACGCTACCGCGCGGCCTGAGGCAAAAAGAGGGGAGGCGAATGACCGCCTCCCCGATATGCGCAAGTGTCGTTCCTCTTTGGATTATCAGGCCGCGCTCTGCATCCCATAGCCGTTGCGCATCAGGAACAGCGCGCGGCGCTTGCGATTGGCCCTGGTCTTGAAGGGGTTGTCGCGGTTCGGGCGCTGCGCGATCAGTGCTTCGAGACGGCGATGGTCGATCGGGCTGTCCGGATTAACGGTGCGTGCGGCGGGCCGAGCAGGCGCAGGATGGATCACCGGCTGCACAAAGCTGGCCGTCGCGGGTGCTGCGGCAGCCATGGTGGGTGCCACCGGCGGACGCGCATGTGGCGACGCCAGGCGGCGGTCGTATTCTGCGTCCGATGCGCGCGCTTCGGCCATCATCGCGGCGCTCTTGCGCGTCCGGGTGCGGCGCAGCGCGATCGCGCCGCCGCCCACGCCCAGAGCGGCCAGCAGGGCGGCCATCCAGCCCCAGACCTCGCCATCGCCTTCGGTCGGGGCGGGCGGGGGAGCTGTCACTTCGGATGTCGGCACTTCGTTCACCGTGCCGCCATTGGTCATCGGCGGAACCGCCGTCAGATCTTCGCCTGCCAGGGTTTCAACCGGATCGGCGATGTCCGCGCCGGTCGCAGGACTCGGATTGGTGGGCTCGGCCTGGGCCACGCGCGGCGGTGCTGCGCGTTCCGCTGTCTGGGGGCGGGCCGCGCGCGGAGCCGGGGCCGCTTCAACCTCGGCCGTCGGTGCGATCGCAGCCACCGGCACATCTGTCACGGCGGGGGGTGCAACGGGGCTCGCAAGCGGCGTGCCGGGCAGCGCGGCAGCGGGCGGCTGAGCCTGGACGGTCGGGGCCTGTGTCGTGGCCGCCGGAGCGCCGGCACCGGGAAGCGTCGTCGTCGGCACCGAAGGCTGGGCCGGCTGCGCCTGCGGCAGCGTCGGTGCCACAGTGGGTGCGGTGGCGGGAGCCATGTCCTGCGCCATCAGCGGGGTTGCGGTCAGGGCAAGAACGGCGGCAATCGCGGCCCTTGCCGGGCGAATGGGGTGCGATAGGTTTGTCATGGTAAGGCGGCAACGCTCGGCAAGCGCAAAAGCGTTCAGCCCATCGCCGGGTTTTGCCGTTGAGATGACGTAAGTTACCGTCAGACCGATTTAATGGGTCTGGAAAGCTGACCTGATTTGCAGCCTATTCCATCGCGAACTGGGGCAGGGTTGCGATGCCTGCGAGCGCCAGCCCCAGGCCTGCCGATACCCACAAGGCACTCAGCCCCCAGGCCTGGAAGGCCAGCGCCCCCAGCAGCGCTCCTGTCACCAGCCCGGCCCAGAGCAGCAGATAGGGCAGCCACTCGCCGCGATGCCCGCGCTGGTGCACCCGCGCCAGCGCCTGGCCGAGCTTGACCAGCGTGCCCGTCATATAGGTGAGGCCGATGCTTACCTGGCCTTCGCGCTGGAACGCAGTGTTCTCCGCACCCATGGCGAGCAGGGTGCAGCCGATCGCGGCGACCTGCAACCTCGCCATCGCCAGGCCCGCCGCCAGTGCGAGCAACGTCGCGACCAGCAGCACCGTCACCGGCAGCCGCGTGCGCGCCTCGCAGTGGTTGCCGAGAACCGCGCCCAGCGTCACCCCGGTAACGAAGGTCGCGATCATTGCCACCGCGATCCCCGCCGCCGATGCATCGTGCACCGCGCCCACCGCCATGCGGGTCGAGTTGCCCGACATGAAGGCGGTGAAGAAGCCGCCCGTTTCTAGAAAGCCGATCGCATCGACAAAGCCCGCAAGTCCGGCGAGCGTGGCTGCGAGCAGCCAGTGATGGCGCTGGTAACGTGTCATCTGCCTCGCATAGCGTGCGGGGCAGGGCGGTGTCATCCGTCGCAAAGCCGTGCGCGGCGGTTTGACAAGTCCAACAGCGCTGCTTATATCGCGCTGCAACACCGGACGCTTCGAGACATGACAGGTTTGCGCGGACCTGCCGAACGAAGGAAGCTTCAGGGATAATCTGACGCGATAGGCTGCGGTTCATGGGGTTCTCATGAGCTTGCGGCCTTTTGACGTCTTTGTGCGCCCCGAATCGACAGACACGAAAAGGCGAAGACACGTTTATGGCAACTTCCGCACGAGCATCGGCCGCTACCAAGCCGACCCCGATGAAGCGTATCCGCAAGATCTTCGGTGACATTCACGAAGTCAGCGAAATGCCGAACCTCATCGAGGTCCAGCGCGAGAGCTACGAACAGTTCCTGCGTTCGGATCCCTCGATCGGTTATGTTTCGGGCCTGGAAAAGACGCTGCGCAGCGTTTTCCCGATCCGCGACTTCGCCGGAACTGCCGAACTCGACTTCGTGCACTATGAACTCGAATCGCCCAAATACGATGTCGAGGAATGCCGTCAGCGCGGCATCACCTATGCGGCGCCGATGAAAGTGACGCTGCGCCTGATCGTGTTCGAGGTCGATGCCGAGACCGAAAGCCGCTCCGTGCTCGATATCAAGGAGCAGGACGTGTACATGGGCGACATGCCGCTGATGACCGCGAACGGCACGTTCGTGATCAACGGCACCGAGCGCGTGATCGTCAGCCAGATGCACCGTTCGCCGGGCGTGCTGTTCGATCATGACCGCGGCAAGACCCACTCGTCGGGCAAGTATCTCTTCGCCGCGCGCGTCATCCCCTATCGCGGTTCGTGGCTCGATTTCGAATTCGACGCCAAGGACATCGTCAACGTGCGCATCGACCGCAAGCGCAAGCTGCCGGTCACCTCGCTGCTGTACGCGCTGGGCCTCAACGACGAGGAAATCCTCGACTATTTCTACGAGACCGTGACCTATGAGCGCGGCACCGGCGGCTGGAAAATCCCGTTCGTCGCCGAACAGTGGCGCGGCATGAAGCCGGCGTTCGACATCGTCGATGCCGCAACCGGCGAAGTCGCATTCAAGGCAGGCGACAAGATCACCCCGCGCGCCGCCGCCAAGGCCGCCAAGGATGGCCTGGCCAGCCTGCTGATCCCGACCGAGGAAATCTTCGGCCGGTACAGCGCCTATGACCTGATCAACGAGCAGACCGGCGAAATCTATATCGAAGCGGGCGACGAGGTCACCGCCGAGAATCTGGAAAAGCTCGACAAGGCCGGAATCGACCAGCTGGTTCTGCTCGACATCGACCATGTCACCACTGGTCCGTGGATCCGCAACACGATGAAGGCCGACAAGGCCGACAGCCGCGACATGGGTCTCGATGCGATCTATCGCGTCATGCGCCCCGGCGAGCCGCCGACGCGCGAAACCGCCGATGCGCTGTTCGAAGGCCTGTTCTTCGATCCCGAGCGCTATGACCTCTCGGCCGTGGGCCGCGTGAAGCTCAACATGCGCCTCGAGCTCGACTGCGAGGACACCGTCACCACGCTGCGCCGCGAGGACATCCTGGCGGTCGTCAAGACGCTGGTCGATCTCAAGGACGGCAAGGGCGAAGTCGACGATATCGACAATCTCGGCAACCGCCGCGTCCGCTCGGTGGGCGAGCTGCTGGAAAACCAGTATCGCGTCGGCCTGCTGCGCATGGAGCGCGCGGTCAAGGAGCGCATGAGCTCGGTCGACGTGTCGACCGTCATGCCGAATGACCTGATCAACGCCAAGCCGGCGGTCGCTGCCGTTCGCGAATTCTTCGGCTCGTCGCAGCTGTCGCAGTTCATGGACCAGACCAACCCGCTCGCCGAAGTCACCCACAAGCGCCGCGTTTCGGCGCTTGGCCCGGGTGGTCTCACCCGCGAGCGCGCGGGCTTCGAAGTCCGCGACGTTCACCCGACCCATTATGGCCGTATCTGCCCGATCGAAACGCCCGAAGGCCCGAACATCGGTCTGATCAACTCGCTCGCCTCGTTCAGCCGCGTCAACAAGTACGGCTTCATCGAGACCCCGTACCGCAAGGTGATCGACGGCAAGGTGACCGATGAGGTCGTATATCTCTCCGCGATGGAAGAGGCCAAGCACACGATCGCGCAGGCGAACGCCGAGCTGAACGACGATGGCAGCTTTGCCGAGGACATCGTTTCGGCCCGCCAGGCCGGCGAATTCCTGATGGCGCCGCGCGACATCATCACGCTGATGGACGTCAGCCCCAAGCAGCTCGTCTCGGTCGCGGCATCGCTCATTCCGTTCCTGGAAAACGATGACGCCAACCGCGCGCTGATGGGATCGAACATGCAGCGTCAGGCCGTGCCGCTTGTGCGCGCCGAAGCGCCGTTCGTCGGCACCGGCATGGAAGAGACCGTGGCGCGCGATTCGGGCGCCGCGATCGCCGCCAAGCGCGCCGGCATCGTCGATCAGGTCGACGCGACCCGTATCGTGATCCGCGCCACCGGTTCGGTGGATTCGGGCAAGTCGGGCGTCGACATCTACACGCTGATGAAGTTCCAGCGCTCGAACCAGAACACCTGCATCAACCAGCGTCCGCTGGTGAAGGTGGGCGACGTGATCAACGAAGGCGACATCATCGCCGACGGCCCGTCGACCGATCTGGGTGAGCTGGCGCTGGGCCGCAACGCGCTCGTCGCGTTCATGCCCTGGAACGGCTACAACTATGAGGACTCGATCCTCATCAGCGAACGCATCGTGAAGGATGACGTGTTCACCTCGATCCATATCGAGGAGTTCGAGGTCATGGCACGCGATACCAAGCTGGGCCCCGAGGACATCACCCGCGATATTCCGAATGTCGGCGAGGAAGCGCTGCGCAACCTCGACGAGGCGGGCATCGTCTATATCGGCGCGGAAGTGCATCCTGGCGACATCCTGGTCGGCAAGATCACGCCCAAGGGCGAAAGCCCGATGACGCCGGAAGAAAAGCTGCTGCGCGCGATCTTCGGCGAAAAGGCGAGCGACGTGCGCGACACCTCGCTCCGTCTGTCGCCGGGCGTGTCGGGCACCGTGGTCGAGGTCCGCGTGTTCAACCGTCACGGCATCGACAAGGACGAGCGTGCGCTGGCGATCGAACGCGAGGAAATCGAGCGTCTGACCAAGGACCGCGAGGACGAGCGCGCCATTCTCAACCGTGCCACCTATAACCGTCTGCGCGAAATGCTGGTCGGTCAGGTCGCGTCGGCTGCGCCCAAGGGCGTGAAGAAGGGTGTGGCCATCGACGAGGCGCTGCTCGATGAGGTCGAGAAGCACTTGTGGTGGAAGTTCGCGGTCGAGGACGATGCGGTTCAGGCCGATCTCGAAGCGGTCAAGGCCCAGTATGACGAAGCCGTGACCCGCATCACCGAGAAGTTCGACGACCGCCGCGAGAAGCTGGAGCGCGGCGACGAGCTGGCGCCTGGCGTGCTAAAGATGGTCAAGGTGTTCGTCGCGGTGAAGCGCAAGCTGCAGCCGGGCGACAAGATGGCCGGACGTCACGGCAACAAGGGGATCATCAGCCGCATCCTGCCGATCGAGGACATGCCGTTCCTCGAAGACGGCACGCATGTCGATTTCGTGCTCAACCCGCTGGGTGTGCCGAGCCGCATGAACGTGGGTCAGATCTTCGAAACGCATCTGGGCTGGGCCGCGCGCGGTCTGGGCCAGCAAATCTCGAAGGCGCTCGACGAATGGCGCGAGGCCAATCCGAACCCGGAAGCGGGCCCGCCGCCCGATGCCGTGCGCGAGAAGCTGAAGTACGTTTACGGCCCCGAATATCATGCCGAGATCGACAGCCGTTCGGATGATGGCGTGGTCGAGCTGGCGGGCCTGCTGCGCAACGGCGTTCCGATGGGCACCCCGGTGTTCGACGGTGCGCGCGAGGCGGACGTGTCGCGGATGCTGGAGCGGGCGGGTCTCGACCCGTCGGGCCAGGTCGATCTGTACGACGGCCGTACCGGCGACAAGTTCGACCGCAAGGTGACCGTGGGCTATATCTACATGCTCAAGCTGCACCACCTGGTCGACGATAAGATCCACGCGCGTTCGATCGGTCCCTACAGCCTCGTCACCCAGCAGCCGCTGGGCGGCAAGGCCCAGTTCGGTGGCCAGCGCTTCGGGGAAATGGAGGTCTGGGCGCTCCAGGCCTATGGCGCGGCCTATACGCTGCAGGAAATGCTGACGGTGAAGTCCGACGACGTGGTCGGCCGCACCAAGGTCTATGAGGCGATCGTCAAGGGTGACGACACGTTCGAGGCCGGTATCCCTGAAAGCTTCAACGTGCTGGTCAAGGAAATGCGCTCGCTGGGCCTGAACGTCGAGCTGAACTCGCTCGACGCGCTGCCCGATCCGGACGAAGGCCCGGACGCGCTGCCGGAAGCCGCGGAGTAAGATTGTCCCTCCCTCTCCCCTTCAGGGGAGAGGGCCGGGGAGAGGGGGAGTCACAGACTTCCCTCGGCGAAAGCCCCTCTCCCAACCCTCTCCCTGCGAAGGGGAGAGGGCTTAAATGGAGCAGAAAATGAACGAACTGACCAAATTCAACAATCCCGCCGTGAAGCCGGAAACCTTTGACGAGATCCAGATCGGCCTCGCTTCCCCCGAGCGTATCCGGTCTTGGTCCTTCGGCGAGATCAAGAAGCCCGAAACGATCAACTATCGCACGTTCAAGCCCGAGCGTGATGGCCTGTTCTGCGCGCGCATCTTCGGTCCGGTAAAGGACTACGAGTGCCTGTGCGGCAAGTACAAGCGCATGAAGTACAAGGGCATCGTCTGCGAAAAGTGCGGCGTGGAAGTGACCGTCACCAAGGTCCGCCGCGAGCGCATGGGCCATATCGAGCTTGCCGCGCCGGTCGCGCACATCTGGTTCCTGAAGTCGCTGCCCTCGCGTATCGGCCTGCTGCTCGACATGCAGCTCAAGCAGCTTGAGCGCGTGCTGTATTTCGAAAGCTATGTCGTGATCGAGCCGGGCCTGACCAGCCTGGAAAAATATCAGCTGCTCACCGAAGACGAGCTGCTCGATGCGCAGGACGAGTTCGGCGAGGACGCCTTCTCGGCCGGTATCGGTGCCGAAGCCGTACGCCAGATGCTGATGGATCTGGACCTCGAGCAGGAGCGCGCCGACCTGCTGCAGGAGCTTGAGACGACCAAGTCGGAGCTCAAGCCCAAGAAGATCATCAAGCGCCTCAAGGTCGTGGAATCGTTCATCGATTCCGGTAATCGTCCCGAATGGATGATCCTGGAAGTCATCCCCGTGATCCCGCCCGAGCTGCGCCCGCTGGTGCCGCTGGACGGTGGCCGCTTCGCGACCTCGGACCTCAACGACCTGTATCGCCGCGTCATCAACCGCAACAACCGTCTGAAGCGGCTGATGGAACTGCGCGCGCCGGACATCATCGTGCGTAACGAAAAGCGCATGCTGCAGGAAGCCGTGGACGCGCTGTTCGACAATGGCCGTCGCGGCCGCATCATCACCGGTGCGAACAAGCGTCCCCTGAAGTCGCTGTCCGACATGCTCAAGGGCAAGCAGGGCCGCTTCCGTCAGAACCTGCTCGGCAAGCGCGTCGACTATTCGGGCCGTTCGGTCATCGTGACCGGTCCGGAACTCAAGCTGCACCAGTGCGGTCTGCCCAAGAAGATGGCGCTCGAGCTTTTCAAGCCGTTCATCTACGCGCGTCTCGACGCCAAGGGTCTGTCGATGACCCTGAAGCAGGCCAAGAAGTGGGTGGAGAAGGAGCGCAAGGAAGTCTGGGACATCCTGGACGAGGTAATCCGCGAGCACCCGGTGATGCTCAACCGCGCACCGACGCTGCACCGTCTGGGCATCCAGGCGTTCGAGCCCGTGCTGATCGAGGGCAAGGCGATCCAGCTGCACCCGCTGGTCTGCTCGGCCTTCAACGCCGACTTCGACGGTGACCAGATGGCCGTCCACGTTCCGCTCTCGCTGGAAGCCCAGCTGGAAGCGCGCGTGCTGATGATGTCGACCAACAACATCCTGTCGCCCGCCAACGGCAAGCCGATCATCGTGCCCTCGCAGGACATGGTGCTGGGCCTGTATTACCTTTCGATGGACCGCGAAGGCGAGCCGGGCGAAGGCATGCTGATGGCCGATATCGCCGAAGTGCATCAGGCGCTCGAAGTGGGTGCGGTCACGCTCCACTCGAAGGTCATCGCGCGCGTTCCGCAGACCGACGAACAGGGCAACCAGTATCTGAAGCGCTACCAGACGACGCCGGGCCGCATGCTCATCGGCGAATGTCTGCCCAAGAGCCACAAGGTGCCCTTCGATGTCGTCAACCGCCTTCTCACCAAGAAGGAAATCGGCGACGTCATCGACCAGGTCTATCGTCACACCGGCCAGAAGGACACCGTCCTGTTCGCCGACGCGATCATGGGCCTGGGCTTCCGTCACGCCTGCCGCGCCGGCATCTCGTTCGGCAAGGACGACATGATCATTCCGGACAGCAAGGAGCGTCTGGTTGATGAAACGCGCGCGCTGGTTGCCGACTATGAGCAGCAGTACCAGGATGGTCTGATCACCCAGCAGGAAAAGTACAACAAGGTGATCGACGCTTGGAGCCGTTGCGGCGACCAGGTCGCGAACGCCATGATGGAAGAGATCAAGGCGACGCCGAAGGACGAGCATGGCCGCGAAGCCCCGGTCAACTCGATCTACATGATGAGCCATTCGGGTGCGCGTGGTTCGCCAGCGCAGATGAAGCAGCTTGCCGGTATGCGTGGTCTGATGGCCAAGCCGTCGGGCGAGATCATCGAAACGCCGATCATCTCGAACTTCAAGGAAGGCCTGACCGTTCTGGAGTATTTCAACTCCACCCACGGCGCGCGCAAGGGTCTGGCGGATACGGCGCTCAAGACGGCGAACTCGGGTTACCTGACCCGCCGTCTGGTCGACGTGTCGCAGGATTGCGTCATCGTGCAAGAAGACTGCGGCACCGAACGGGCGCTGGAAATGCGTGCGATCGTGCAGGGTGGCTCGGTCATCGCTTCGCTTGGCGAGCGCATCCTGGGCCGTACCCTGGCCGAGGATATCGTCGACGCGAAGTCCGGCGATGTCGTCGTTGCCAAGGACACGCTGCTCGACGAAGCCGCCGTGGCATCGATCGAGGCTCTGGGCATCCAGGCAGCGCGCATCCGTTCGCCGCTGATCTGCGAAGCGACCCAGGGCGTGTGCGGCAAGTGCTATGGCCGTGACCTGGCGCGTGGTACTCCGGTGAACATCGGCGAGGCTGTCGGCGTCATCGCCGCGCAGTCGATCGGTGAACCGGGTACCCAGCTCACCATGCGTACCTTCCATATCGGCGGTGCGGCGCAGCTCAACGAGCAGTCGAACCTCGAAGCGGTGGCCGATGGCACGCTGCAGTACCGGGATATCCCGACCATCGTGAACAAGCGCGGCCAGCGCCTGTCGCTCGCCCGTAATGGCGAAATCGCGATCGTCGACAAGGAAGGCCGCGAGCGTGCGGTCCACCGTATCCCATACGGCACGGTGCTGCTGGTCGACGACAATGGCGAGGTGAACATCGGCGATCGGATTGCCGAATGGGATCCGTTCACCATGCCGGTGATCACCGATACCAGCGGTGTCGTGAAGTATCAGGACCTGATCGACGGCAAGACGCTGGTCGAGCAGACCGACGATGCCACCGGTATCGCGCAGCGCGTGGTCGTGGAATTCCGCGGATCGAGCAAGGCGAAGTCCAAGGAAGACCTGCGTCCCCGCCTCACCCTGCTGGATGAGGATTCGGGCGAAGCGGCGCGCTACATGCTTGCCGTGGGCGCGATGCTCTCGGTCGAGGATGGCCAGAAGGTCGAAGCCGGCGATGTTCTCGCCCGCGTCAGCCGCGAAGCCGCCAAGACCCGCGACATCACCGGCGGTCTGCCGCGCGTGGCCGAGCTGTTCGAGGCGCGCAAGCCCAAGGACAATGCGATCATCGCCAAGGTTTCGGGCCGCATCGAGTTCGTCCGCGACTACAAGGCCAAGCGCAAGATCGCGATCCACCCGGAAGAGGGGGATCCGGTCGAGTATCTGGTGCCCAAGTCGAAGGTCATCGACGTCCAGGAAGGCGACTATGTCAAGAAGGGCGACAACCTGATCTCGGGCTCGCCCGATCCGCACGACATTCTGGAAGTGCTGGGCGTGGAAGCGCTGGCCGAATATCTGGTCAGCGAAATCCAGGAAGTCTACCGCTTGCAGGGCGTGAAGATCAACGACAAGCACATCGAGGTGATCGTTCGCCAGATGCTGCAGAAGGTCGAGATCACCGATGGTGGCGATACCACGCTGCTGCCGGGCGAACAGCTCGATGCCGAGGAAATGAACGAGGTCAACGCCCGTCTTCCCGAGGGCAAGAAGCCCGCGGAAGGCAAGCCGGTGCTGCTTGGCATCACCAAGGCTTCGCTGCAGACGCGTTCGTTCATCTCGGCCGCGTCGTTCCAGGAAACCACCCGGGTGCTCACCCAGGCGGCCGTGGAAGGCAAGCGCGACTCGCTGATCGGCCTGAAGGAAAACGTGATCGTCGGTCGTCTGATCCCGGCAGGTACCGGTGCGGGCATGGCGCGCATCCGCATCGCCGCGAACAGCCGCGATGCCGCGCTCCGCGCCCAGCAGCGCGCGCTGCAAAAGGCGATGGCAGCAGCGAACGAGGTCGAGGCGGCTCCCGCCCCGGCACCGGTTGCTGCCGAAGCCGAAGCGGTGGACAGCGACGCCGAATAAGCCTCGCGTTTTTCCTCCCGCCCACACCCGGGGAACCGACACGACAAGACCCCGCCGGAAGCGCTTTCCGGCGGGGTTTTTGTTGTCCGCTGCTCGGGCGAATGCGGGATGTGGGGATCATTCGGGGGCTTGGCGCAGCAAATTCCCCCAAGCTGACGCCATGCCAATTATTGCAATTGACTCGCATTTCGGAATTGTTAGGAACGCCTCGCATTAACATTTGATGAGGCGGCCGTGACTGCACCCCGACACCTTTTCCGTCTGGCTCTGCTGTCGCTGCCGCTGGCGATCGCTGCATCGCCAGTCCATGCGCAGGCCGAGCCGCAGGATGCAGAAGCCGAACAACAGGCGCGGCGAGAGATCATCGTCACAGGACGCGCATCGGGCTATCAGGCGCTCGACGCGGTAGGCACGCGCGACGGAGCGGCGTTGCTCGATACACCGCAATCGGTGCAGGTGCTGACCGAAGACCTGCTGCGCGACCAGCGAGCGGATACTTTCAGCGCGCTCGCCAATGTCCCCAGCGTCCGCAATTCGGCTCCCGCCAATTTCGATGGCCTCCGCGTGCAGGTCCGCGGTTTCTTTGCACCGACGGCGCTCGATGGCATGCTGTCCAAGGTCGGCAACGGCCCGGCGGCCAATCTGGGGCCGGACCTGACCGGGATCGAACGGATCGAGGTGCTGCTCGGCCCCGCCTCTTTGCTGTTCGGCAATTCCTCGCCGGGCGGGACGATCAACTTCATCACCAAGCAACCCGAAGCCGAGCCCGGCTATTTCGTGACGGCAACGCTGGGCAGCTATGACTTCTTCCGTGCGGAGGCCGATCTCACCGGACCTTTGGATCAGTCGGGGAAGATCAGCTATCGGCTGAGCACGTCGGTGCGCGACCAGGGATCGTTTCTGGAAGGGGCGAGCACGCGCAATTCGGTGATCATGCCGTCGGTGCGGGCGATGCTGGGCGATCGGACCAGCCTGACGGTCGAGGGAGCCTACAAGCTTCTCGATCTCGACCGGCAGAATTTCGGGCTGCCTGCAGTGGGGACGATCCTCGCCAATCCCAATGGCCGGATATCCCGGCGACGCAACGTCAATACCGGCAGCGTGGAAGTGGAGCAGCATCGCATCGGTGCCCGCCTCGTGCACGAATTTAGCGACGACTGGTCGGTCAGCAGCATCCTGCGCTTCGTCGATACCGATTATGCTGCGGTGGGGGCAGAACTTCCGGGCGCGCTGGCTGCCGATGGGCGAACCCTATCACGAACCCCGTTCGATTCCTTCGACACGTATGGCGAGACCCAGATGCAGACGACGCTGCGGGGCCGCTTCGCGACCGGCGCGGTCCGTCATGAGCTGATCGCCGGCCTGGACCTTTCGCGCTCGACGGCCGATTTCCGCTATCGGGAATTCGATCCTTCCGCGCCGATCGATATATTCAGTCCCGTTTACAGCGTGCGGCGCGGGGCGCTGAACTACACCTATGATGCGGGCAACACGCTGCGCGAACTCGGGCTCTTCCTGCAGGACAGGATCGTCTTCAGCGATCAGTGGAGCCTTGTTCTCGGCGGCCGCTATGACTCGTTCGAGCAGGTCGATACCGACCTTGCCGCAAATACACGTGCCCGCCAGACCGGCAGCGCCTTCAGCCCGCGTGTCGGCCTGATCTTCAAACCGCGCGAGGCCGTGTCGCTCTATGCCAGCTACAGCAAGTCCTTCCAGCCGCAGATCGGCAGGACGGTCACGGGCGAGGCCTTTGCCCCCACGCGTGGCGAGCAGCTGGAACTCGGCGCAAAGGTCAACCTGACCGAAGGACTGACCGGTTCGCTCGCCGTCTATCGCATCGACCAGACCAATGTCGCGACGCCCGATCCGGTGAATGTCGGTTTTTCGGTGCTCGATGGTGAACAGCGCAGCCAGGGTGTCGAATTGTCGCTGGCAGGCACGATCTTGCCCGGCTGGAGCATCCAGGCGAGCTATGCCTATCTAGACGCAGAGATCACCCGCACCAACACGGCAGCCTTTCAGGGGCGCCAGGTGCAGCGGACGTCGCCGCATAGCGCCAATATCTGGTCGAGCTATGAGGTGCAATCCGGGCCGCTCAAGGGCCTCGGCTTCGGCGGCGGCGTGACGCTTGTCGACAAGCGCCCGGTGAACAATGCCAACACGCTGACATTGCCGGGCTATACGCTGCTCGATGCCGTCATTTCCTATGAGATAGACGGCTGGCGCTTTGCGCTCAACGCGCGGAACCTGACCGACAGCTTCGCCTTCGATGCCTTTGGCCCGGGCCGGGTGACCTATGGGACGCCGCGCACCTTCGAGGGTACGGTATCGTGGTCCTTCTGATGTCCTGGCGAAGGGCCTGACGCCCGATGCGGCTCAGACCCGCTCTGGTGCTGTGGCATCGCTGGTTCGGCCTGCTGGGGGCGCTATGGTTGTTCCTGCTGGGTGCAACCGGGTCGATTCTCGTCTTCTACGAGGAAATTGACCATGGCCTGAATGCGGACTGGTTCACCGCTAGTCCGGGACCGACGCTCCCTGTCAGCCAGCTGGTCGGGGCCGCAATCGGGGCGCACCCAGGCAATCGACCCGGCTATATCGATCTGCCCGACGAACCGGGCGACGTCGTCACGGTCTATCTCGAGCCCATTGCCAGTGCAGGCCAATCGGCAGTCAGCCCGTCCTACTGGCAGGTGTTCGTTGACCCGGCGACCGCCAAGGTGCTGGGCGCGCGCGACGCCAATGCGATCGATCTGTCGCGGCGCGGGATCATGAGCTTCCTCTACACCTTCCATTACTCGCTGCACCTGGGCGCGTGGATGACCTGGATCCTTGGCCTGGTCGGCCTTGTCTGGATCATCGACCATATCGCGTCTGCTGTGCTGTCCTTTCCCAATGCCGCGCGCTGGAAGGAAAGCTTCCGCATCCGTCGCCGAGCGGCGGGGCACAAGCGGGTGTTCGATCTGCATCGGGCCGTAGGCCTCTGGCTTTTCCCGGTAACACTGACGCTCGCGGCGACGGGTGTATATTTCAATTGGTCTGATGATGTCCTGATGGCGATCGATCGGATCTCGCCTTTGACCAAGCGACCCGACCAGGCCGCGGCGGCGCTGGCCGAGCCGCTGGACCGTCCGCCGGTCAGCGCCGATCAGGCATTGGCCCTGGCGGGTGCCGCCAGGGTGGACAGCCTTTCGTACAATCCTGCGAAGGGAATCTATTGGCTGCGCCTGTTCGATCCGCGCGACATCGACAGCAACGGCAACCGCTGGCTGTTCGTCGACGCCCGCAGTGGTGCGGTAGTCGGCGATCGGCATTTCAGCGAGGGAAGCGCGGGTGACGTCGTGGTGGCCTGGCAGTTCCCGTTGCACAGCGGCAAGGCCTTCGGCTGGGCGGGGCGGATCGCGATTTTCCTGTCCGGCATCGCGCTGTGCACGTTCGTCGTCACCGGCCTGATGATCTGGTGGCGCAAGCGCTCCGCGCGCCATGTCGCGGTCAGACGGTCAGCCGCCCAGACAGAGAGATCGGTTGCGCCCGCCGAATGACCGGCAGCGTCAGAACGGGTTGAGCGTGTAGCCCTGCTGTTGCAGCTGTGCGTGCGCGGTCATCGCGGAGAGTGCCAGCTTGACGCCGGGGGCCAGCTGCTCGAGCTTGATGCCCAGCGCTGCGGCACTCTGGCCGCACAGGATGAACTGCACATCGTGCTGCAGCAGCGCCGCGATCGCAGCGAGGTTGGCATTGGCGGCACCGTCATGCTTCGCCGCATAGGTGGCGGCATTGGTCAGGTCGAACGACGCCTGGCCGTGCGCGACCACCGCAATGCGGATGGCCTCGCGCGGCACGCCCGCCTCGACATGCATGTTGATGAACCGGGCCGCGCTTTCGATCGTGCGGTTGAGGCTGCCGGGCTTGCCCGCCTCGCTGACATCGAACGCGATGCTGAAGGTCGCTTCGGCGGGGATCGGCATATGGCCCTCGGCGCTGGCGACGGGGCCGAATTCCGGGATGGCGGTCCCGGCGTGAAAGCCGGGGCGCAGGCTGTCCTGTGCGTGTGCCGGTAGCGCGGCTGCAAGCCCCGCCAAGGCCATCAGACCGATCACCGACTTCCCAACACCATATTGCATCGCCGCCTCCCTCGCCACTATCGGCTTGTATTCATAGCGTACCGGCACGCCGCCCATAGTCTTATTCGAACAGTTCGGCGGGCAGGGGACTGTGCCTGCCCAGCGCGTTGATGGGCAGGCGCAGGAAGGCACGGCCCTGGGCATCCGGGCTGGGCAGTTTTCCGCCCTGGATATTGACCTGCAGACTGGGCAGGATCAGCGTGGGCGCATCGAGCGTGGCATCGCGGGCTTCACGCATCGCGACGAATTCGGCCTCGCTCACACCGTCATGCACATGCACATTGGCCGCGCGCTGTTCCGCGACGGTCGTTTCCCAACGGAAATCGCTGCGGCCCCTGGGCAGATAATCATGCCCGACAAAGATGCGCGTCTGCTCGGGCAGCGCCAGGATCTTGCGGATCGAACGAAACAGCGTCGCCGCATCGCCGCCTGGAAAGTCGGCGCGCGCGGTGCCGTAATCGGGCATGAACAGCGTATCTCCGACAAACGCTGCATCTTCGATCCGATAGGTGAGGCAGGCGGGCGTATGCCCCGGCGTGTGCAGCACTCGGATCTCGGTTTCACCCAATGCCAGCGTGTCGCCCTCGTCGACCAGCATGTCGAACACCTCGCCGGTTTCGATCGTCTCGGCCGCAAAGACCGGGGTGAAGATCGACTGGACGTTGCGGATATGCGCACCGATCACGACCTTCGCTCCTGTGCGCGCACGGATGTAATGGGCGGCGGTCAGGTGATCGGCATGCGCATGTGTTTCCAGCACATAGTCGAGTGTCGCGCCTTGCTCATCGACGATGGCGAGCAGCCTGTCGGCGATGGTCGTGGCAATGGTCGCTGCCTTGGCCTCGAAATCCAACACCGGATCGATGATCGCCGCGCGCGCGCTGGCCGGATCTATCACGACATAGCTGACCGTGTTGGTCACGGTATCGAAATGCGGATGGATGGCGATGGGCATGTCGAACTCCTATATCAGATATATCTAATTTAGTCTTGTCTAATTTAGATTCAAGGAATATATGCGCCCCATGTCTGATATCTCCTTCACCAAGCCTCTGCCCGAGGCGATGGCCGCCAAGGCCGACGAGGCCGCGCACATGTTGCGCCTGCTCGCCAATCCGCACCGGCTGCAGGTGCTCTGCCTGCTCGTGGATGGCGAATTGTCGGTGAGGGCAATTCAGCAGCAGGTCGCGCTGTCGCAATCCGCACTGTCGCAGCATCTGGCCCGCCTGCGCGAGCAGGGGCTAGTGGAGACCCGGCGCGAAGGCACCAGCATTTTCTACCGGATCGCCGACCCTGCGGTGCTGCAGATCATGCAGGTGCTTGCCGCGATCTATTGTCCCCCTGAAAGCTGAGGAATCTTGCCATGGCGATCACGACCATCGATGCGCGTGAGGCGCACCAACTGCTCGATCGGGGCCTTGCGCGGCTGATCGACATTCGCGAGCCGGACGAGTTCGCGCGCGCTCACATTCCAGGGGCGATCCTGCGCCCCGCCTCGGCAGCCACCACAGAACCGGTGGTGCTGGAAGACGGTGTGCTGCCGATCCTGATGTGCGCCAGCGGCATGCGCACAGGGCTGCACCAGGAACGGCTGGCCCGGCAATGGCCGGTCGACACGCTCGTCCTCAAGGGCGGGCTGAAGGCCTGGGAAGCGGCCGGGCAACCGGTCGTGCGCAATGCGCGTGCACCCTTGGAGCTGATACGTCAGGTGCAGATTGCGGCGGGCGTGCTGATCCTGACCGGTCTCCTGCTCGCGTGGCTGGTCGCGCCCGCCTTTGTCGCGCTCACCGCCTTTGTCGGGCTGGGTCTGACCTTTGCAGGGCTGAGCGGCTTTTGCGGCATGGCGCGGCTGCTCGCGCTGATGCCGTGGAACCGGCGCGCCTTGGGCTGATCCAATGATCGAGACGCTCGCTCTTGCCGCGCTGGGAGGCGCGATCGTCGGCCTGTTGCTGGCGGCTTTCGGGGGCGGCGGGTCGGTGCTCGCGACACCCTGGCTGATCTATGTCGTCGGCATCGCCGATGTGCATGTCGCGATCGGAACATCCGCCGCCGCCGTCGCGCTCAATGCGCTCGCCGGATTGCTGGGTCAGGCGCGCGCAGGTGCGGTCAAATGGCCCTGCGCCAGCGTGTTCGCCGTGGCAGGGGTGAGCGGCGCCCTGATCGGTGCGCATGTCGCCAAGCAGGTCGATGGCCAGGCGCTGCTCGGCTGGTTCGCGATTGCCATGGCGCTGGTGGCGCTGTCGATGATGCGCACCCCGCGCAGCACCGGCGATCCGCTGGTGCGGCTCGATGCCGTGCGCACGATGAAGCTCGCGCCGATCGGTCTGCTGGTCGGGCTGGCGGCCGGATTCTTCGGCATTGGCGGGGGCTTCCTGATCGCGCCGGGGCTGATGGCGGCGACCGGGATGACGCTGTCCAATGCCGCCGCCTCGTCGCTGGTTTCGGTGAGCCTGTTCGGCGCATCGACCAGCGCCAGCTATGCGATGTCGGGCCAGATCGATGGACCGATCCTCGCGGCCATGGTGGCGGGCGGCGCGATGGGCACGGTGCCGGGCATTTTCCTGGCGCGGGCGCTGGCGCGCAAGGTGCTCATCGCGCGCCGGCTTTTTGCGGCGATGGTGCTGCTGGTGGCGCTGCTCGTCCTGTGGAATGTGCTCGCGGTCTAAGCGATCACGAACTGCTGTCGTCAGCGGAACTCGGCTCGGCCTGCGCACTGCCCCGGTCCAGCAGCTTGCGCGCCAGCTCAGCGAGCTGGGTATCGTGCGGGTGGTTGAGCAGCGGGGCAAGGGTCGTCTCAGCAGCCTGCTTGTCGCCGGTGCGGATGAAGTAATCCGCCAGCGTCAGCCGGTTGCCCGTATCATAAGGCGCCAGCTGCAGCGCCTTTCGCAGGCCTTGGACGGCCATCTCGGGCGGCTTCTTTCCCTCTGCCGCATAGCTGCGAAAGAAATAGGCCAGGGGGATGGGGTTGTCGTTCTCGATCCGATTGGCGGCCGAGATCGCCGCGCGCACCTTGGGCCAGAGCGCGTCGTCATCCCCAGCCTTGCGAAACAGCGCATATATCTTCTGGATCATCGCGCCCACGGCCTGCGGGTTCTTGGCGATCGCCTTGTCCGCAGCCGCGATGGCAGCCTCGTCGTTGCCCGCATCGAACTCGGCCTCGGCGAGCGCGCTCAGCACGAAGGCATCGTCGGGATATTGTGCCGCCACCTTCTGCGCGTCCGCCAGAACCTCGGTCGCGGTTTCCTCGTTCACGCCGCGTTTCGACCGCATCATGACCGGTAGAATGGCGGCTTCGCCCTTGCCGAGCATGCGGATCGCGATCGGCGCGCTGGCGATCTTGCTTGCGCCCAGATTGAGATAGGTCAGCCGACGCCGTTTCATATAGGCGCCCAATTCCTTGTCGAGCACGCCCAGATCGCCAAAGGCCTGGGTCGCTGCGGCCTCTTCGCCTTCGCCGGCGTTGATGCGCTGGAGATAATCGGCCATCTGGCCGGCGCGCGCTTCGGAAAAGGTGAGGTAGTGGAACAGCAGCCAGCTGCGTCCATAAAAGGCGTCGTAACGCTTCGAGGCATTTTCCCGGTATTTTCGGGTGCTCAGCAGCATGTCGAGCGGAACTTCCTGGGCCAGCGCCAGTTCGGCCGCGCGATGATCGGCCGGCAGCCCCAGGCCGACGCCGCCCGCGCTATCGAACTTCGCGGTGGAATAGAATTCGGCAAAGCCTTCCTGCAGCCACAGCGGCGGGGAACCGGCGAACACGCTGAACATGAAATGATGCGCATATTCGTGAAGCAATATCTGCTCGCCCTGCGACACGCGGTCGCTCTGGCTATTGTCATCGACCCGCGGGACGAACGCCACCGACCCGCCGGCGCGCGACTGGTAGAAGCCCAGCACATAGCGGTTGTTGGTGCCCATCAGCTTGCGCACCTGATTGGCGTCGCGCACGACAAACACGGTCAGCCGATTCGAGGGCGAAGTCGCTTCTTCGGGCAGCTTGTAGATATAGCGCATCGCCGAACGGTACCGCTCGAGCATGTCGGTGAATTCGCGAATGTCGCCTTCGCTCTGATCGGCATAGACCAGAAAATTGGGGCTCGAGGCTTCGCGCCATTCGGCCCTGGCCGGGGCTGCGGCGACCCAGACCATCGACAGGATGAACGCCATCCGCCGCAACGCAACCCGCACCATCATCGCTCTCCCCAGAACAGGGGCCGAGGCTAGGCAGATGCCAAACCGCCCGCAATCCCCCAAACATGGGGGACGCGGGCGGCTGCTCCCGAGCGGGCGGGGGAGGGGGTCAGGCGGTCAGGCGGTCAGCTTGGCCGCAGTGCGCGCGACCTTGGCGCCCAGATAGCGCGCGCCATCCAGATCGGCCTGGTGCGGCTGGCGCGATCCGTCGCCACCGGCGATCGTGCTGGCACCATAAGGGGATCCGCCGATCACCTCGTCATTGCTCAGCTGACCCTGGAAGCCATAGTCGAGCCCGACCACGGTCAGGCCGTGGTGCAGAAGGTTGGTGAGGATCGAGAAATGGGTGGTCTCCTGGCCGCCATGCTGGCTTGCGGTCGCGGTGAACGATGCACCGACCTTGCCGACGAGTGCGCCCTTGGCCCATAGGCCGCCGGTGCGGTCCCAGAAGGCTGCCATCTGGCTCGACATGCGGCCGAAGCGCGTGCCGGTACCGACGATGATCGCGTCATAATCGGCCAGTTCCTCGGGCGTCGCGATCTCGGCAGCCTGGTCGAGCTTGAAGTGGCTCGCGCGGGCAATCTCTTCGGGAACGGTTTCGGGGACGCGCTTGATCGTCACTTCGGCGCCTTCGCTGCGCGCACCTTCGGCGACCGCTTCGGCCATCGTCTCGATATGACCATAAGTCGAGTAATAGAGCACCAGAACCTTTGCCATGGGAATTCTCCTTTGCGGGATATGGGAATGAAAGGGTGTCCCGCCGCCCGAGGGGGAAGGCGGCGGGGCGGGGGAGGGATCAGTGGGTGCGGGTCTCCGCGATCAGGAATTCGGCGTCTTCCAGCGCCGTGATCGTGATCTCGGGTTCGCGGGTGATCGCGGCAGCATCGCGTTCGCCGATCTCGACGCCATTAACGCTCACGCTGCCTGCCGACACCACCAGATAGGCGGCATAAGCCGGGTCGATCCGGTGGGTGATGCTGTCGCCCTTGGCGAGTGTCGCCCCGGACAGCCTTGCATCGGCCCGGATCATCAGCGCGCCCGCCAGGATGTCCTCGTCACGGCCGCTGGCCAGAACTTCCAGCTTGCCCGAACGCTCACCCTTGGGGAACTGCTTGGCATCCCAGCGCGGAGCACCGCCCGCTTCATCGGGGATGATCCAGATCTGGAACAGCCGGGTTTCCTCATCCTCCAGGTTGAACTCGCTATGCGCCACGCCGGTTCCCGCGCTCATCACCTGGACGTCGCCCGCTTCCGTGCGGCCTTCGTTGCCCAGGCTGTCGCGATGGGTGATCGCGCCGGTGCGGACATAGGTGATGATCTCCATGTCGCGGTGCGGATGGGTGGGGAAGCCGCTCCGGGGGGCGATCTCGTCGTCGTTCCAGACGCGCAAGC
Organism: Blastomonas ursincola; assembly: GCF_013607875.1. GTDB lineage: Bacteria > Pseudomonadota > Alphaproteobacteria > Sphingomonadales > Sphingomonadaceae > Blastomonas > Blastomonas ursincola. The sequence goes on along the minus strand of NZ_VDES01000001.1, from coordinate 1,107,452 downwards.
TACCCCAACCCATGCGGGCCGGATCGTGATAGCCGCCGAACGAGAAATGGTGGCGGGCATTGAGCCAACCGTGATTGGCGTGACCCAGGGTGGAAAAATCGCGTTTCTCGATCATGTCACTTGCTCCTTGCTGGCATCGGACCGTTGCCGACGCCTTGGCTTGAGCTACAGATAGTCCTGAGCTATCGTTTCCAAAATAGCCAGTTTGGAAAAGGATTGTTTCCGGATATGCGACTTCCCGATTTCGAGGCCTGGGCGGTTTTCGCAGCGGTTGCCGATACCGGCAGCTTCACCGGAGCAGCCGATGCGCTCAGCCTGTCCAAGGCCAAGGTGTCCAAGGCGGTCTCGCGGCTCGAGGCGGAACTGGGCACGGTACTGTTCCACCGCACCTCGCGGCGGCTATCGCTGTCGGCGGCAGGGCGTTCGCTGGTCGATCATGCGCGGCGCATCCGCATGGACGGCGAGGCGGCGGTCGAGGCGGCGCGCGACGAGGCGGTGCTCCTGAGCGGAACCGTGCGCATCGCGGTGCCGATGAGCTTCGGCCTCAGCGCTGTCGCGCCGCTGATCGCGCAGTTCATGGCGCTGCACCCCGGCATATTGATCGACATGCACCTGTCCGACGCGCGGGTCGATCTGGTCGATCAGGGTTTCGACATGGCGCTGCGCATCGCGGTGCTGCCCGACAGCAGCCTGCGCGCGATCCGGCTGCGCACCGTCAGTCTCTACCTGATTGCCGCCCCCGGCTATTGTGCGCGCCACGGCACGCCGCACCATCCCGCAGAGCTGGAGGCGCACAAGGCGGTTCATTATGCCAACAGTCCGCAGCCGGGACTCTGGCCGCTGACGGGACCCGACGGGACGCGCGTGCTCGCCCGTTCACAGCCTGCGCTGATCGTCAACAATGCCGATGCCGCGATGCCCGCCGTTTTCGACGGTCAGTGCATCGCCGCCTTGCCCGATTTCTTTTGCATGGACGGTCTTTCTGACGGGCGGCTGGTGCACCTGCTGCCCGAATGGCGGTTCGAACCGCTGACGCTCAGCATCGTCACGCCGCCCTCGCCGCACCGCCCAGCGCGGGTCGAGGCTCTGATCGCCTGGCTGCGTAAAGGTTTGCAAGGGGAGTAAATTCGCGTTTCATCTCCGTTACCAATTGGAAACCAATTGGCGCTAATCGGTCAAAAGCGACGAACCGAAAAGGACCGTCTAAGTGCCGGAAATGGGAGTCTTTTGAGCCCCTTCGCGCCCTTGCAGGCTTCGGCGACTCGTGGAGTCAGGCCGGTTAATTCAAAATTAACCTTTTGCCCCCAAAAAAATATGGTTAATGTTTTCCTCGTCGATCCGTTCTTGGGTCCAGATGACTGAACGGTGCCGATGGCACGGGCGAAAAGGGGCTGCACATGCGGGTGCTTTTGATCGAAGATGAGCCGACCACGGCCAAGGCAATCGAGCTGATGCTCACGACCGAGGGTTTCAATGTCTACACCACCGACCTGGGTGAGGAAGGCCTCGACCTCGGCAAGCTCTATGATTACGACATCATCCTGCTGGACCTGAACCTGCCCGACATGCACGGCTATGACGTGCTGAAGAAGCTGCGCGTCGCCAAGGTGCAGACGCCGGTGCTCATCCTGTCCGGCATTTCGGAAATGGACAGCAAGGTGCGCTCGTTCGGTTTTGGCGCCGATGATTATGTCACCAAGCCGTTCCACCGCGAAGAGCTGATCGCCCGCATCCACGCCGTGGTCCGCCGCTCCAAGGGCCATTCGCAAAGCGTCATCCGCACCGGCAAGCTGGCGGTCAACCTCGATGCCAAGACCGTCGAGGTCGATGGTGCCCGCGTCCATCTGACCGGCAAGGAATATGCGATGCTCGAGCTGCTTTCGCTGCGCAAGGGCACCACGCTGACCAAGGAAATGTTCCTGAACCACCTTTATGGCGGCATGGACGAACCCGAACTCAAGATCATCGACGTCTTCATCTGCAAGCTGCGCAAGAAGCTGGCGCTGGCCTGCGGGGGCGAGAATTATATCGAGACCGTCTGGGGCCGCGGCTATGTGCTGCGCGATCCGGAGGCCGATGGCGAGGTAATCGCCGCCTGATTACTCCTGAACTACCCTTCACACTTCCTTCTCTTCCATAAAGGGGTCGCGGGCAACCGCGGCCCCTTTTGGCTGTTCGCCAGGCGATGCAGATGCGCGCTTTTGCTTGCCAAGCCGGGCCTCGACGTTAACGGTCGCGCGCCGGGGAGGGCCGAATGACGCATCCATATCGTACGCATGCGCGGGTGCTGACCGCTTCGCTGGTCGGCACGGCGGTCGAATTCTACGATTTCTATATCTATGCCACCGCCGCCGCGCTGGTGTTCGGACCGCTGTTCTTCCCCTCCGAAAGCGCCTCTGCTCAGCTGATGCTGAGCTATATGAGCTTTGGCCTCGCCTTTTTTGCGCGGCCCGTCGGCGCGATCGCCTTCGGGCATTTCGGCGACCGGATCGGGCGCAAGTCGACGCTCGTCGCCTCGCTGCTGCTCATGGGCGGATCGACGCTGCTGATCGCCTTCCTGCCGACCTGGCAGATGGTCGGCTGGGTCGCGCCGCTGCTTCTGTGCATCCTGCGGTTTGGCCAGGGCTTCGGCCTTGGCGGCGAATGGGGCGGCGCGGCACTGCTGGCGGTGGAAAACGCACCCCCGGGCTGGGCAGCGCGCTTCGGCATGGCGCCGCAGCTCGGTGCGCCGGTGGGTTTCATCGCCGCCAATGGTTTGTTCCTGCTGCTGGGGCTCAATCTGAACGAAGAGCAGTTCGTCGCCTGGGGCTGGCGCGTGCCGTTCCTGGCGAGCGGCATCCTGGTGGGGCTTGGCCTGTGGGTGCGGCTCAAGATCAGCGAGACGCCCGATTTCGCGCGCGTGCTCGAGGCGGAACGCCCTGCACCGGTGCCGGTGGTGGAACTGCTGCGCCATCATCTCCGCGCGACATTGGCGGGGACCTTCGCGGTCGTCGCGTGCTTTGCGATCTTCTACCTCTCGACCGCCTTCGCGCTCGGCTATGCCACTACCGCGCTGGGTCATGACCGGACGAGCTTCCTGATCGTCCAGCTGGGTGCGATCCTGTTCCTGGCGCTGGGCATCGTCATTTCGGGCTATCGATCGGACGCGACGAGCAGCGGCCGCGTGCTGATGATCGGCTGCGCGGCGACCGTCGGCGTCGGCCTGATGTTCGGGCCGCTGCTGGGTTCGGGTTCGCTCTGGCTCGCCTGGATCGCCTTGTCGGTCGCGCTGCTGGTGATGGGCTTCGTCTATGGCCCTCTGGGCGCTTGGCTGCCGCAGCAATTTCCGGCGCGCGTGCGCTATACCGGCGCGTCGGTGGCGTTCAACGGCGGCGGCATCATCGGCGGCGCAGTCGCCCCGATCGCCGCGCAGGCACTGGCGGACATGGGCGGCGCGGACGCTGTCGGCCTGTATCTGGCGGCAGCGGGGCTGGTCAGCCTTGCCGGTTTATGGGCGCAACGGGGGCGGGCGGTAGGTTGAATTCTGGCTCGCTCGCTCTCCGGCGAACGCCGGAGTCCAGGAGTCAGGTTGCGCTCGTGTCGCTTTGGATTCCCGCTTTCGCCGAAAAACGGCCATGACTAGGCCGACCCGCTTGCCGCCGGCCGCAACAGCGTGAGCTTCGCCTTGCCGACGACGCGTTCGGTGTCGATGTCGAAGCCGGCCACGTCGAGGCTTTCCTTGGCCGAGGTTTCCACGCTGATCCAGCTCGAGGGCGCGAACCAGCCCAGGCGGCCGAGTTTGTCGAGCGCCACCGCGCCCGCGCCGGTGCCATAAGGCGGGTCGAGCAGCACCAGGTCGAACGGCTTGATCGCCGGGCCGAGCGACAGTGCGGAACTCGGCCGCACCTCGCAGCGCGCATCGGCGCCGAGCAGGCGGATATTGCCCTTGAGCACATCGATCGCAGGCCGGTCCTGCTCGACGAACATGCAGCGTCCCGCGCCACGCGAAAGCGCCTCGAGCCCCAGCGCGCCCGATCCTGCAAACAGGTCGAGCACGCTCAGCTCCTCGAACGAGCCGAGGCGGCTGGTGAGCATCGAGAACAGCGTCTCGCGGGTGCGGTCGGCGGTGGGGCGGGTGGTGTCGCCCGGCGGGGCCTTGAGCTTGCGCCCCCGCCATTCGCCCGAGATAATGCGCAGCATATTCAGATGTTCACCCTCATTTCAGCGTCTTCCGGAACGCGACGACATCATGCCTGCGCACCTCGTCGATCGCGCCGACATCGAGTCCTTCAAGCAGGAACGGGCCATAGCGGGTGCGGATGAGGCGCGAGACCTTGAGGCCGAGATGTTCGAGCACGCGGCGCACCTCGCGGTTCTTGCCCTCGGTCAGCGTCATCTCGATCCAGCCGTTACGCCCGGTGCGGCGTTCCAGATTGGCGTCGATCTTGCCGTAGCGAACGCCCTCGATGGTGATGCCGTGGATCAGGTCCTCGAGCTGCGCCTGGCTGACCTCGCCGAACGCACGCGCGCGATAGGTCCGCTCGACCCCGGTCGCGGGCAGCTCCATCTGGCGCTTGAGTTCGCCGTCATTGGTCATCAGCAGCAGACCCTCGGTGTTGAGGTCGAGCCGACCGACCGGCATCATCCGCGGCGCATCGGGGGCGACCTTGGCGAGATGCTCGTAGATGGTGGGGCGCCCGGTAAAGTCGCGCTCGGCGGTGAGCAGACCGGCAGGCTTGTGGAAGCGCCACAATTTGGCCGGCGCAGGTTCCTTGACCGGCTTGCCGTCGACGGTGATGCCGTTGAGGCTGGTCAGCACCGTGGCGGGCGTGGTGATGGCGACACCATCGCGCGCGACGCGGCCGCCCTCGATCATCCGCTCGATCTCGCGGCGCGAGGCGATGCCGGCGCGCGCGAGCAGCTTGGCGATGCGCTGGCCTTCGCCGAGCGTGGAGGTGCGGGCCTTGGGTTGTGCGGCGCGCGGCGACGGGCTGTCGTCGAGCGGATCGAATTTCGGTTTCCGGGGGGGCATGCGCGCTGCTATAACGTCGAAGCGGGCGCGCGGGAACGCAAGAATTGCACCCGGCGTATTTGCCTTTCCCGCCGCTCGCCCGTTCAGAAGGTTCCTCCATGCTGTTTTCGCGGTTTACCCGGTCGATCGAAACCATCCTGATCGTCGAGGATGAGCCGCTGGTCGCTTTCGACAACGAGCTGCGCGTGGTCGATGCGGGCTATCGCGTGGTCGCGACGGTCGATACCGAGGCCGAGGCGATCGCGGTGCTGGAGCGCGAGCCGATCCATCTGGTGCTCGCGGACGTCAACCTGTCGCGCGGCGGCAGCGGGGTCGAAGTCGCCCGCGTGGCGAGTGAGCGCGACATCCCGGTGCTGTTCGCGACCGGCACGTGCCCCGGCCATGCGAAACAATATGCGATCGGCTGTCTGATCAAGCCTTACAGCGCTGCCGAGCTGGTCAAGGCGATCCACGCGGTCGACCTGCTGATCCGCGGCCAGACGCCCAAGGCCATGCCCAAGCCGCTCAACCTCTATTCGGCGGCGTAACCCCGCGCCGACATCCGTCGAACCTCGCGGCCATGGAGCGCAATCGTTGCGCGCGAGGACATGCAAATGCTGAAAATCTGGATTCCGATGGCTGCGCTGGCCGCATTGACCGCCTTCGTGCTGGTCGAAGGCCGTGCCGACACGTCGCAGGCGGCCGCCCGTCCGCAGAACAGCGCAGCGCCCGCCGCGCTGGCGCAGAGCGCCGCCGGCCCCGTCGTGGCCGAACTGTTCACCAGCCAGGGCTGTTCGTCCTGTCCGCCCGCCGATGTGGTGGCGGCCAGGCTGGCGCGCGATCCCGGCGTGCTGGTGATCAGCCGCCCGGTCACCTATTGGGACCGGCTTGGCTGGAAGGACAGCCTGGGCCGCGAGGAAAACACCCGGCTCCAGCGCCAATATGGCGACAGGGCCTTTGCCGGCGCGAATATCTATACCCCGCAGCTGGTGGTCGACGGCCGGGCCCAGGCGGTCGGATCGCAGGAAGCCAAGGTCCGCAGCCTTCTCGCCACCGCAGCGGCTGCGCGGCGGAAAGCGGGATTGAGCGTCCGCATCGCCGCCGATGGGACCGGCAGGCAGGTGCTGATCGATGGGCCCAAGGATCAACAGGCCGAACTGGTGCTTGTCGCTCTCGCGTCCGGGCGCACGGTCAGCATCGGCGCGGGCGAGAATGGCGGGCGCAAGGTGCATTATACCAATGTCGTGCTGGCCGAGCGCGCTCTCGGGCGCTGGAGCGGCGGCGCGCTGCGCGTTCCGATCACCCTCGACCTGCTCCGCGTGACCGGCGCGGACCGGCATGCGGTGCTGGTCCGCAAGGGGCCAGGCGGGCCGGTGATCGGCTCGGCAGTGATCTGACCGGGCCAGCGCGCGCAAAAGCCTCTGGCGTAAATCGCTGGTGCCGCTAGTTTCCTGCCCGGGACACGGGAAGGGAAGCTGAATGACCGAACACACCGCCGGGATCGCCCCCGAGGCAACGGGCTGGCGCGCGTCGCTGCCGGTGGGCCTGCGCCCCTATACCGAGGCCGCGCCGCTCGCCGCGCTGTTCCTGGGCATCTCCTCGGGCTTTCCCTTTGCGATGATCGCGGCGACGCTCTCCACCCGGCTGGCGCAATCGGGAATCGAGAAATCGACCGTCACCGCCTTTGCGCTCACCTTTCTGGCCTATAATTTCAAATGGCTCTGGGCCCCGATCATCGATGCGGTGAAGCTGCCGTTGCTCGGACGGCTGGGCCAGCGTGTCTCATGGCTGATCCTTTGCGCGGTGCTGGTGATGGTCGCGATCATGAATCTGGGGCTCGCCGATCCGGAGGCGGACATTGCCAGCGTGGCGGTCGCCGCGATCCTGGTCGGGGTCGCGGGTGCGACCTTCGATATCGTGATCGACGCCTATCGCATCGAGCTGCTCGAACCGCACCAGCTTGGCGTCGGATCGGGCATGAGCCAGTATGGCTGGCGCATCGGCGCGGCGCTTGCCGGATCGGTGGCGTTGATCGTCGCGGCGCGCAGCGATTGGACCACGGCCTATATCGCGGTCTCGTTCTTCGGACTGTTCGCGGTGATCACCGGCCTCGTCATGGGCGAGCCCGCGCGGCGGCAGGAGCCCAAGCCGCTCAAGGGGCCGGTCGCTGCCGCGATCGCCTATGTCAGCCCGCTTGCCGAGTTCTTCAAGCGCCAGGGCGCGCTGGTCGTGCTGCTGTTCGTCCTCGTCCACAAGATCGGCGACACGCTCGCCAACCTCACGCTGCGGCTGCTGTTCGAGGATCTGGGCTTCACCAATGACGAGCTCGCCATCTATGACGTGGGCCTCGGCTTCTGGGCGCTGCTCGCGGGAATTTTCGTCGGTGGGATGCTTTATGCGCGGCTGGGCATGAAGCGTTCGGTGTTGATCAGCCTGATCCTGATGGCCGTTTCGAACCTTGCCTTTGCCGGGCTCGCCACGGTCGGGCACAGCACTTGGGCGATGGCGGGCGCGATGGGCTTCGAGAATTTCGCCAGCGGCATCGGCGGGGTGTGCGTGGTCGCCTATCTCTCGGCGCTGTGCAATCTGGAGTTCACCGCAACCCAGTTCGCGCTGCTCTCGGCGGCGGCGAGCATCACCGGGCGCTTCCTCACCGGCACGCTTGCCGGCGGCATGATCGAGTCGCTGGGTTTCACCAATTTCTATCTTGTTACGACCGTCGCCGCGCTTCCGGGCGTGCTGCTGTTCTGGTGGATGATGGCAAGCGGACTGGTCGATCGCTCGCTCGGCACGGCGGGAACCGAGGAGAGCGGGGAGTAAAATCCGGCGCTAAACCCCTGCCGTTTGTCCCGAGCGAAGTCGAGGGACCTACGCGCTACCGTTCGGACAAGCGTCCCTCGACTTCTCGGCTTTGCCGAGAAGTTTATCCTGAGCGGCTGGCTTGCCAGCCAGTCGAAGGGCTCGGGACAAACGGATTGAGATTTGGCTGATCGCCGATCAATCCGGCTCCTGCCCGTTCGCCCTGAGCACCTCGCCCGCGAGATAGAGCGAACCCGCGATCAGCACCGGCGCCGCCTCGCGCTCCGCCAGCAGCGCCATCGCCGCGCGCACATCTGCCGCCGCTTGCACCTCGATTCCCGAGGTAAGGCATTGCTGGAAGGCATCGGCATCGTGCCATTCATGCCCCGGCACCGGCAGCGCGGTGACGCTGGCGAGGTGCGCCTCCAACGGCCCGAGCAGGGCGCCGGGCTGCTTGTTGCTCAGCATACCGATGATCAGGTGCGCCTTGCCGCCCATCGCGGACACATGCCGCGCCAATGCCGCTCCGGCGTCGGGATTGTGCCCGCCATCGAGCCAGACCGGCTCGTCGGTGCCGAGCAGCGCGACCAGCGGTCCGTCGGCGAGCCGCTGCATCCGCGCGGGCCATTCCGCCCAGCCCATCGCGGCGCTCAAGGCGCTGTCGGGGATGCTGAGCGCGCTCTGGTGGCGGATCATCGCGACCGCGAGCGCGGCATTGTCCGCCTGGTGCGCGCCGGGCAGCCGCGGGACGGGCAGGTTGAGCTTGCCGTCGACATCGCGATAATGCAGCCGCCCCTGATAGAGCGCCGCGTCCCAATCCTCGCCGCGCGCCTTGACATAGGCGCCCGCGCGCATCGCTTGGCCCGCGATCGCGCCCATCATGCCGATGGCATATTTCTGGATGACGAGCGGCACGCCCTGCTTGGCGATTCCCGCCTTCTCGAACGCGATCCGTTCGAGCGGAATATCCGGCGTGCCTTCCTCCGGTGCGAGCAGGAACGCCTCATGATCGATGCCCAAAGCCGCGATACCGCACACGGCGGGCGCGGGCAGCACGTTCGTCGCATCGAGCCTGCCGCCGAGGCCGACCTCGATCACGCAGGCATCCGCAGGCGTCTCGGCAAAGGCGAGGAACGCGGCAGCGGTGGTGACCTCGAAAAAGCTGGCGTTGATGCCCTCGGCGATGTCGAGCACGCGAGCGAGATAATCGGCGAGCGCCTCGTCCGCGATCAGCCGCCCGGCGAGCCGGATGCGCTCGTTGAAGCGCACCAGATGCGGGCTGGTATAGACATGGGCGACATGGCCCGAAGCCTCGATCGCCGCGCGCAGGAACGCGCAGGTCGATCCCTTGCCGTTGGTGCCAGCGACATGGAAGACCGGCGGCAGGCGCAGATGCGGGTTGCCGAGGCGATCGAGCAAGGCGGTGATCCGCTCCAGCCCCAGCACATCGCGCCCCGGCGATAATGCGGCAAGTCGGTCGAGCTGGGTCTGGACGCCGGGATGGGCGGAGATGGCGTGGTCAGGCATGCCTCACCCCTCCCCTTGAGGGGAGGGGCTGGGGGTGGGGAAGGGCGTAAGGCGCAATCCGGGG
>NZ_VDES01000001.1:538315-1098062 GCF_013607875.1 Blastomonas ursincola | reverse complement strand
CCCCCCCCAGGGCGTAAGGCGCAATCCGGGCCCCACCCCAACCCCTCCCCTGAAGGGGAGGGGCTTTTGGGTCACGCCGCCGCCTTGGCCGCCATCAGATAGTCGATCACGCTGCCCAGTCGTTCGCGCAGGTCCTTGCGCTCGACCACCATGTCGAGCATCCCGTGCTCGAGCAGATATTCGGAGCGCTGGAAGCCTTCGGGCAGCTTTTCGCGGATCGTCTGCTCGATCACCCGCTGCCCGGCAAAGCCGATCAGCGCATTGGGCTCGGCCATCTGGATGTCGCCGAGCATCGCGTAGCTGGCGGTAACGCCGCCGGTGGTCGGATCGGTCAGTACGACGATATAGGGCAGGCCCGCCGCGTGCAGGCGGCTGATCGCCACGGTGCTGCGCGGCATCTGCATCAGCGAGAGGATGCCCTCCTGCATGCGCGCGCCGCCTGCTGCGGTGAAGATGACATAGGGGCATTTCTCGGCAATCGCGCGCTCGGTGCCGCGGATGAACGCCTCGCCCACCGCCATGCCCATCGATCCGCCCATGAAGGCGAAATCCTGCACGCCGACTACCGCCTTGTGCCCCTGGATGCGGCCCAGCGCATTGGTCAACGCGTCGGTGGCGGTGCCCGCCGCGCGCGCGGCCTTGATGCGGTCGACATATTTCTTGCTGTCGCGGAACTTGAGCGGGTCTTCCTTGACCACCGGTGCGGGCAGCTCTTCCCAGATCTTGTCGTCGAACAGCATCGCAAAGCGCGCCTGTGCGCCGATGCGTTCGTGATGGCCGCATTTCGGGCAGACCGACAGATTGTCCTCGAATTCCTTGGCGAACACCATTTCGCCGCAAGCCTTGCACTTGTGCCAGAGATTGTCGGGCGTGGTGTCGCGCTTGGCGATCAGCGGGATGGAATTGCGGACACGGCTGAACCAGCTCATGGGGGATGCTCCTGTCAGGCGTTCGTGGTTTGGCGGGCGGCGGCGATGGCGGTGCTGAGGCTGCGGATATAGTCGCGCACCGGCGCCGCAGCATCGCTGCCATGCTGCGCAACAATGTCGACGATCGCGCTGCCGACGACGACGCCATCGGCGACGCGCGCGATGGCGGCGGCCTGCTGCGGCGTGCGCACGCCAAAGCCCACGGCGACGGGCAGGTCGGTCGAGGCCTTGAGCCGCGTCACCGCTTCCTCGATGCTCGCCTGCGCCGCCTGCTGCTTGCCGGTGATCCCGGCGACCGAGACATAATAGAGGAACCCGCCCGCGCCTTTGAGCACGGCGGGCAACCGCGCGGCATCGGTGGTCGGCGTCGCGAGCCGGATCGGCGCGATGCCCTTGGCGCGCAGCGCCGGGCCAAGCGCCGCGTCTTCCTCCGCCGGAATATCGACGCAGATGACGCCATCGACGCCGGCGGATGCGCAGGCCTCGGCAAACCATTCGGGACCGCGCCGGGTCATCGGGTTGGCATAGCCCATCAGCACCAGCGGTACGTTCGGGTGGCGGCTACGGAAATCGGTCGCGATTGCCAAGATGTCGGCGGTTTTCGTGCCAGCTGCCAGCGAGCGCAGGTTCGCCGCCTGGATCGCGGGGCCATCGGCCATCGGATCGGTGAACGGCATGCCCAGCTCGATCACATCCGCGCCGCCCTCGACCAGCGCGTCGAGGATCGCGGGCGTGGCGGCGGGTGTGGGATCGCCCGCGGTGACGAAGCACACCAGCGCCGCGCGGTCGGCGGGGAAGGCGTTAGCGAGGCGCGCGCTCACATCTCCACTCCCAGCTTGTCCGCCACGGTGAAGATGTCCTTGTCGCCGCGGCCGCACAGGTTGGCGAGGATGATCTGGTCGCGGTCCATGGTCGCGGCGACCTTGGCGACCGCCGCGATGGCGTGGCTGGGCTCCAGCGCGGGGATGATCCCCTCGGTGCGGCAGAGCAGCTGGAAGGCGTCCAGCGCCTCGTCATCGGTGATCGCGGTATATTCGACGCGGCCCATGTCCTTGAGCCAGGCATGTTCGGGGCCGATGCCGGGATAATCGAGGCCCGCACTGATCGAATGGCCCTCGGTGATCTGGCCGTCCTCGTCCTGCAGCAGATAGGTCTTGTTGCCGTGCAGGATGCCGGGAAAGCCGCCGAGCAGGCTGGCAGCATGCTGGTCGCCATCGAGGCCATAGCCTGCCGCCTCGACGCCGAGCATCTTGACCTGGTCGTCGAGGAACGGGTGGAACAGCCCGAGCGCGTTCGATCCGCCGCCGATCGCCGCGACCAGCAGGTCGGGCAGGCGGCCGGTGCGCGCCAGCATCTGTTCGCGCGCTTCCTTGCCGATCACGCTCTGGAAATCGCGGACCAGTTCGGGATAGGGGTGCGGGCCGGCGGCGGTGCCGATGATGTAGAAGGTGTCGTGGACGTTCGCGACCCAGTCGCGCAGCCCCTCGTTCATCGCATCCTTGAGCGTCGCGGCGCCGCTGGTCACCGGTACGACCTCCGCGCCGAGCAGCTTCATGCGGAACACATTGGGCTGCTGCCGCGCGACATCGGTTGCGCCCATATAGATCACGCAAGGCAGGCCGAAGCGGGCGCAGACGGTCGCGGTGGCGACGCCGTGCTGGCCCGCGCCGGTCTCGGCGATGATCCGCGTCTTGCCCATGCGCATCGCGAGCAGGATCTGGCCGATGCAGTTGTTGATCTTGTGCGCGCCGGTATGGTTCAGTTCGTCGCGCTTGAACCAGACCTGTGCGCCCTTACCCTCGGGGGCGGCCTTGCGCAGTTCCTCGGTCAGCCGCTCGGCATAATAGAGCGGGCTGGGCCTTCCGACATAATGTTCGAGCAGGTCGTCGAACTGCGCCTGGAACGCGGGATCGGCTTTCGCGGCCCGATAGTGCTTCTCCAGATCGAGCACCAGGGGCATCAGGGTTTCGGCAACATAGCGCCCGCCGAACTGGCCGAAATGGCCCTGTGCGTCGGGTTGATTGCGATAGCTGTTAAGCTGGGTTGCGGTGTTGGTCATGGTCGCGAACCGCTTGGCAAAAGCGGGCGATCTTGTCCATATCTTTGACTCCCGGCGCGCTTTCCACGCCCGAGGAGACATCGACCAGCGGGGCCTGGGTCGCGGCCAGTGCTTCGCGCACGTTATCGGGGTTGAGCCCGCCTGCCAGCCCCCAGGGCAGGGCGTGATGATGGCCCACCAGCAGCGACCAGTCGACCACCGATCCGTTTCCGCCGGGCAGCGCCTGGGCTGGGGCATCGAACAGCAACCGGTCGGCGCTGCCATCGAACCTGCGGGCATTGGTCAGCGTGTCTGCACTGCGCAATCCCAGCGCCTTCCACGCTTCGACCGGCATGTGCTGCTTCACGATCCGCAGCCATTCGGGCTTTTCCGATCCGTGGAACTGGATGACATCGGGCCGTACGGTGCGCTGCGCGCGCTGCGTCAGCTCTGGCGAGGCGTTGACCAGCAGCAGCACGACCTTGACATGGGAAGGCGTGCGGCGACGCAGCTCGGCGGCCTGTTCGAGCGTGACATGGCGCGGGCTCTTCTCGAAATGGACGAGCCCGATATGCGTCGCGCCCTCGCGCGCGGCGGTATCGATCGCCGCTTCGGTGGAAAGCCCGCAGATCTTGATGAGGGTTGTCATGTTACCTTCGTTTCCCGTGTCTCGTCATTCCCGCGAACGCGGGAATCCCGCTTTGCTGCTACCTGGCGCAAAAGCGGGACCCCCGCCTTCGCGGGGGTGACGGTAATATGGGGGATATTCTACAATGTCGCCATGATATCGCGTGCGGCCTGGTCAGGGTCTTCGGCGCGGGCGATCGGACGGCCTATGACCAGCACCGATGCGCCTGCATCGCGCGCCTGGCGCGGGGTGACGGCGCGCTTCTGGTCGCCCATCGCGGCGCTGGCGGGGCGCACGCCGGGGACGACGAAAAAGCCGTCGCGCCATTGCTGCCGCACCGCGCCGACCTCCTGGCCCGAACAGACGATGCCGTCGAGCCCGGCCTCGTGCGCCAGCTCGGCAAGCCGCAGCACATTGTCGTGCGCGCTGCCCGAATAGCCGATCCGCGAAATGTCATTGTCGTCGAGGCTGGTGAGCATCGTGACCGCGACGACCTTCGTGTTCGTTCCGGCGGCGGCCTTGGCGTCCTCCATCATGGCGCGACCTCCTGCGGCATGGATCGTCACGATCGCGGGTTCGAGCACATGGATCGCCTGCATCGCTGCCGCGACAGTGTTGGGGATGTCGTGCAGCTTGAGGTCGAGAAAGATCGGCAAGCCGATCTTCGCGATCTCGTGCACGCCGTGATGGCCATGCGCGCAGAAGAATTCCAGCCCCAGCTTCACCCCGCCGATATGGCTGCGCACCTGCTGCACCAGAGCGGTGGCGCGGGCCAGATCGGGAAGATCGACCGCGAGATAGATGGGATTGGACATGATGGAAAACGGGCCCCTATTATGATCCTTCAGACCGACCGCAATACCGGTTCAGGCTCGGCATGGTCTGCAAATTCCGTGGCTGGCGACGGTGCCGGTGCTGCCACAGGTGTCGCTGCCGTGCGCGCCTGGTTCGCCTCCAGCGTTGCCAGCCTGCGCTTCAGCCGCCACATCGCGGTGCGATGATAGGCCCATGCGGGCAGTACACCTGCCAGGAACGTGAGCAGCAGCAGCACCGGCAGCTTGGTCACCAGCTCCAGCCCGCCCCACAGGTCCACCGTCACCGCCTGCCAGTTGTTATAGGCGAACACGACGAACACCACCGCGATCATGATGAGCACAAGTGTCTTCAGAAACTGCATGACCGCCCAGTCTCCCTCAAGCGCATTCTCCCTCAAGCCAGCCCGCGTCCCGGCGGTCGACGGCCAGCATAGGAGGATAATTGCGGCTTGGCCAGTCCGCTGTCCCAGCGGACAATGGCCCGGTCAGTCGGTGCGGATTAGCCGGATGTCGATCTCGCGATCGATATAGCGCCATTCCTCGGTGATGCGCAGCCGCGCGAGCAGATCGTCGAACTCGCCTTCCAGCTCGGGTTCGAACTCGAACCAGGTGAGGAAGTCGAACGGTTCGCCAAGGTCGCGGCAGTGATGCAGGCGGCGCGCGATGCCGGGCAGATAGCCGAGGCCAATGGGGGTGTGGCCCGAGCGCTCATAGACCGCGCGCCGCTCGTCCTGCGCCATCGCCCACCAGGCGGCAGACTTGCGGATCGGGATCAGCGCCGCCATGCGTGCTTCGCTGCGCCCCAGCGGTGCCGAGCGGGCATCGAGACGCTGGCGTTCGGAGGCCGTGGTATAGCGCAGGTTCGAGGTGAAGCCGGTCAGCGTCCACAGCGGCGTGTCCACGGGACTGCCGGTGCCGATGCGCGCGGCAACCGGCAGCTCCCCGCCGATCCGGGTCGTTTGCCGCACCACCCGCCATTCGCCCTGCGAACCGGCATGAAAGGCCACTGTCAGTGGCGCGCTCACACCATAAGACACTGCACGGACCATCGACGAACCTCCTGACGCCGGGCGCGCAGCCCGGCCATCGCGGTTCGTCCGATGCCGTGGGGGCGTTACGCCCCTCGATGTTCAGCCGAAAACGCGTGCGAAGATCGTGTCGACATGCTTGAAGTGATAATCGAGGTTGAACTTCTCCTCGATCTCTTCCGGCGACAGCGCCGCGGTGACCTCTGCATCGCCCTTGAGCAGGTCGAGCAGCGACAGCGCGCCGTCCGCTTCCCACACCTTCATCGCGTTGCGCTGGACCAGGCGATAGGCGTCCTCGCGGCTCACGCCCGCCTGGGTCAGCGCCAGCAGCACGCGCTGCGAGTGGACAAGCCCGCCCATCTTGTCGAGATTCTTCTGCATCCGTTCAGGGTAGACGAGCAGCTTGTCGACCACGCCGGTGAGCCGCGCGAGGGCGAAGTCGAGCGTGATCGTCGCATCGGGGCCGATATAGCGCTCGACCGAGCTGTGCGAGATATCGCGCTCGTGCCACAAGGCGACATTTTCCATCGCCGGGATGGTCGCGCTGCGCACCATGCGCGCAAGGCCGGTCAGGTTCTCGGTCAGTACCGGATTGCGCTTGTGCGGCATGGCCGACGAACCCTTCTGGCCGGGCGAGAAATATTCCTCGGCCTCGAGCACCTCGGTGCGCTGCAAATGGCGGATTTCGGTCGCCAGCCGCTCGATCGACGAAGCGATGACGCCGAGGGTCGCGAAATACATCGCATGACGGTCGCGCGGGATGACCTGGGTCGAGACGGGCTCGAGCGCCAGGCCCAGCTTCTTGGCGACATGCGCCTCGACGCGCGGGTCGATATTCGCGAAGGTGCCGATCGCGCCCGAAATCGCGCAGGTCGCGATTTCCGCGCGCGCGGCCTTGAGGCGAGCGCGGCAACGGTCGAATTCGGCATAGGCCTGGGCGAGCTTGAGGCCGAAGGTGGTCGGCTCACCATGAATGCCGTGGCTGCGGCCGATGGTCGGCGTGTACTTGTGCTCCATCGCGCGGCGCTCGATCGCTTCGAGCAGCGCGTCCATGTCCGCGAGCAGGATGTCGGTCGCGCGCGCGAGCTGGACGGCGAGGCAGGTGTCGAGCACGTCCGAGCTGGTCATGCCCTGGTGCATGAAGCGCGCCTCGTCGCCGACCTGCTCCGCCACCCAGGTGAGGAAGGCTATGACGTCGTGCTTGGTCACCGCCTCGATCGCGTCGATCGCGGCAACATCGATCGCCGGGTTGGTCGCCCACCAGGCCCAGAGCGCCTTGGCGGCGGACTTGGGCACCACGCCGATTTCGGCGAGCGCGTCGGTGGCGTGCGCCTCGATCTCGAACCAGATGCGAAACTTGGCTTCCGGCTCCCAGATGGCAGTCATTTGCGGGCGGGCATAACGGGGGACCATAAGCTGTCCTTGCGGCAAGAGGCGAGATCGGGCCGCGCGCAGGCGACCCCGGCGAGTCCGCCGCGCAGCTAGCAGCTAGCCGCGGGGGGTTCAACCGGCGGCGTTTCCGCATTGGCGCCCGCCGCACGAAAATGCTGGATGACACTCATGGCTTTCGGGCATGGGGGAAAGCACGATTCCCCCCGATTTGACGCAGAGGCCCCCATGGTCATCGATACCGTAACCACCGAAAGCCGCGCCGAGACCGTCCGGCTGCTCACCGAGATCGAGCAGCGGCTGCGCTGGCTCTCCTCGTGGATGATCCACAATGCCAACAACATCCGCGAAAAGCGCGACGGGCTCAAGGTCGGCGGGCACCAGGCCAGCTGCGCCTCGATGACCGCGATCATGGCTGCGCTCTATTTCCACGCGTTGCGCCCGCAGGACAAGGTGGCGGTGAAGCCGCATGCCGGACCCGTGCTGCACGCGATCCATTATCTGCTCGACGAACAGACGCGCGAGAAGATGGAGCGGTTTCGCGGGCTCGGCGGGGTGCAGAGCTATCCTTCGCGCACCAAGGACAGCATCCCGGTCGATTTCTCCACCGGATCGGTGGGCCTGGGCGTCGCGATCACCGCGTTTTCGTCGCTGGTGCAGGATTATCTGATCGCGCACGGCCAGCTGCGCGAGGAGCAGGCGGGGCGGATGATCGCGCTGATGGGCGATGCCGAGCTCGACGAGGGCAATATCTACGAATGCCTGATCGAGGGCTACAAGCACGACCTGCGCAATTGCTGGTGGATCGTCGACTATAACCGCCAGTCACTCGATGCCACCACGGCGGACCGCATGTTCCGCCGCTTCGACGACATATTCGAGACCTGCGGCTGGCGCGTCGTGACCTTGAAGCACGGCAAGCTGCAGCGCGCGGCGTTCCAGCGCCCCGGCGGCAAGGCGCTGGAGGACTGGATCGAGACCTGTCCCAATGCCGATTTTGCGGCACTCACCTATCTGGGCGGCGCGGCCTGGCGCGAGCGGCTGATGCACGATATCGGCAAGAAGCGCGGTGTGGCCGAACTGATCGGCTCGTTCGACGATGCGGGCCTCGCGCAGCTGATGACCAATCTGGGCGGCCACTGCATCGAGACTTTGCTCGACGCGTTCGACAGCATGGATGACGAGCGCCCGACGCTGCTGATCGCCTATACCGTCAAGGGCTATGGCCTTCCGCTCGCCGGGCACAAGGACAACCATTCGGGCATGATGAACGGCGCGCAGATCGAGGGCTTCCGCGAGGCCCTCGGCATCGCGCCGGGCGAGGAATGGGGCAAATGGGCGGGGCTTGGCGACAATCTCGCCAGCGCGCTCCAGGCCTTCGTCGCGGACAGCCCGATCGCGCGCAAACAGGCAGAGCATGCCGCGCCAGCGATCCCGCTGCCCGATCGGCTGCCGGTGCCCGAGGGCGCGGAGCAATCGACGCAAGGAGCGTTCGGCAAGATCCTTCACGATCTCGCCAAGTCGGACGCGCCGCTTGCCGACCGGCTGGTCACCACCGCGCCCGATGTCACGCAGACAACGAACCTCGGCGCGTTCGTCAACCAGCGCGGGCTGTTCCGCCGTCAGGAGCTGGCCGATGTGTTCCAGCGCGTGAAGATCCCCTCGGCGCAGAAATGGGCGGCGCACCAGGCGGGCCAGCATATCGAGCTCGGCATCGCGGAGAACAATTTCTTCCTCGCGCTCGCCGCCCTGGGCCTTTCGGCACCGCATTTCGGCACGCGGCTGATGCCGGTGGGCACGGTCTATGATCCGTTCATCGCGCGCGGGCTCGATGCGCTCAATTACGGTTGCTATCAGGATTCGCGATTCCTGCTGGTCGGCACGCCCTCGGGCATCACGCTGGCGGGCGAGGGCGGCGCGCACCAGTCGATCAACACCCCGCTGATCGGCATGGGCCAGCCGGGGCTGGAAAGCTTCGAGCCGGCGTTCGCCGACGAGGTCGCGCTGATGATGGGCTTCGCGTTCCGGCACATGCAGGCGCAGGACGGCGCGTCGGTCTATCTCAGGCTCACCACCCGCGTCATCGAACAGGTCGCCCGCGTGGACGACGCCTGGGAGGCGGATGCGCTTGCGGGAGCCTATTGGCTCCGCGAGCCCGCGCCGGGGGCAGAGGCCGCGATCGCCTATTGCGGCGCGGTCGCGCCCGAGGCGCTCGCCGCCTGGGAGGCGCTGAAGGACGACATTCCCGGCCTCGGCCTGCTCGCCGTCACCTCGCCCGACCGGCTGCACCGCGACTGGTCGGCGCACAGGTCGGCGCGCTGGACCGGCACCCCCGGCGGCCAGAGCCATGTCGCCCGGCTGCTCGGCCAGCTCTCGCCCAGCGCAGGTCTGGTCACCGTGCTCGACGGTTCGCCCGCCGCGCTCTCGTGGCTCGGCGGCGTGCGCGGCCAGCGCGTCAGCCCCTTGGGCACCGACCGGTTCGGCCAGACCGGCGACCTGCCCGACCTCTACCGCACCTACCGGCTCGACCGTGATGCGATCATCGATGCGATGGCGGAGCTGTTCGTCGGGCGCGATTGACCGGGCTTGCGCCCCTGACATAGACTAAGCCTCACGAGCCCTGTCGGGCCGGGGGAGGAGCGCGGGAGCTTATGAGCCTGCCGTCGGCGGCATTGATCGGGCTTGCGGTCATCCTGCTGCTGTTTGCGGTGGCGGCCTTTGTCGAGCGGCGCGCGGGCGAGGCGGAACGGCGGCCCTGGCTCAGACAACTCGCCTATACGCTGGCGCTCGGCGTCTATTGCTCGAGCTGGACCTTTTATGGCGCGGTCGGTTCGATCGTGCGCGATGGCTGGTTCTACCTGCCGATCTATCTCGCGCCGATCTGCCTGTTGCTGTTCGCCCCGCGCTTCCTCAGGCGGCTGGCCCAGGCCGTGGCGGAAGAGCAGGCGACCACCGTTTCCGATTTCATCGCCGCGCGCTTCGGGCACGACAATGGCGTCGCGCGGCTGGTGACGCTGATCGCGCTGGTCGGCACCATCCCCTATGTCGCGCTGCAATTCCGCTCGATCGGCGGCGCGCTTTCGCTCGCTTCGGGCAGGCCAATGGCCGATGCGGCGATGATCGGCGCGGCGGTGCTGCTGGCGCTGTTCGCGATCCTGTTCGGCGCGCGCCGCTACGAGCTGGCCGGGCGCAGCGAGGGGCTGGTCTATGCGATCGGGCTCGAATCGGTGATCAAGATCATTGCGCTCACCGCGGTCGCGGCGGTGGCCGTGGTGTTGCTCGCCGGTGCAGATGCCGATGCCGTCGATCGCGGCACGACACTGATCGCGGAGAATTTCCGGCCCGAACGACTATCGGTCGAGTTCGCGGTGATCTTTCTCATTTCGCTGATGGCGATCGTCGCGCTGCCCCGGCAATTCTATATGGGGCTGGTCGAGGCGCAGGATGCAGGCGCGCTGCACCGCGCGCGCTTCGGCTTGGCTGCCTATCTTGCGGTGATGGCGATCATGGCGCTGCCGATCGCGCTCGCCGGTGCCAGCCTGGTGCAAGTGGATACCGGTGCCGATCTGTACGTGCTGCAGATTCCCGCGCTGGCGGGCAATGGCGGGGTGCTCGTGCTCGCGCTGATCGGCGGGATCAGCGCGGCGGCATCGATGGTGATCGTCGATTCCACCGCGCTTGCCACCATGGTCTCGAACGACCTGATCTTCCCCGCGCTGCTGCAGCGCGACCGCTCGGATGCGGCGGAAGGCGCGTTCGGGCGGCGGATGCTCCGCGTGCGGCGCGCCTCGATCCTCGGCATCGTCGCCGCCTCGCTCGCCTGGGCGCTGCTGATCCCGGCGGAAAACACCCTGGCCTCGATCGGGCTGGTTGCCTTCGCCGCGATGGCGCAGTTCACCCCGCACCTGATCCTCGCGACGCAGGGCGGCGGGCGCGATGCGCTGGCGGCGCGGGTCAGCCTGTCGATCGGCTTTGGCTTGTGGCTCTATACGCTGGCGCTGCCGCCGATCCTGCCCGATGCCTGGCTGGCGGTGCTGGAAGGGACATTCGCCGATCCGATGCGGCTGTTCGGCATCGGCAATGCCTCGCCGCTCGTGCATGGCGTGGCGTGGAGCCTGGGGTGCAATCTTGTCGCCTATAGCCTGGTCGCGGCGCGCAAGGTGCAGGGACGCCCGCTGCTGTGGCAGCTGCGCGGCGCGCAGAAGATCAGCGATCTCGACGATCTCGCGCGGCTGACCGCCAGCTTTGTCGGCACCGAGCGGGCGAGCTCCGAATTTCCCGATGCCGCCCCCGGCGTGCCGATCAACCGCGCCGCCGCGCAGCGCGCGCGGGATCTGATCGCGCGCGTCGTCGGCGCATCGTCGGCGCGCGCGCTGGTCGCCTCGGCGCTGGCGGGCAGCCAGATGAGCCTTGCCGATGTGACGCGCCTGCTCGGCGAGCGCGGCCAGTCGCTGCGCTTCTCGCGCGAGCTGCTCGCCGCCACGTTCGAGAATGTCGATGCGGGAATCAGCGTGGTCGATGCCGAGATGAACCTGGTCGCGTGGAACAGCCAGTATCTCGACATATTCGGCTATCCGCCCGGCCTGGTGCGCGTGGGCACGCCGATCGCGGACCTGATCCGCTACAATGCCCGGCTCGGCGATTTCGGCTCCGAGGATATCGAGCATCATGTCGCCAAACGGCTGATGCACATGCGCCGCGGCCAGCCGCACAGCTTCGAGCGGCAGCGCAAGGACGGGCGCGTCATCAAGACCGTGGGCGGGCCGATGCCGGGTGGCGGCTATGTCACCAGCTTCACCGACATCACCGCCGAAGCGCAGATGCGCGACGAGCTCGAACGCACCCTGGCCGAGCTGGAGCAGCGTGTCGCCGACCGCACGCAGGAACTGAGCAGCGCCAACCGCCAGCTCGCCCAGGCGACGCGAGACAAGACGCGCTTCCTCGCCGCCGCGAGCCACGACCTGCTTCAGCCGCTCCACGCCGCGCGGCTGTTCACCGCCGCGCTGACCCGTGATGCCGAGCCGGGCACGCAGCAGCTCGCCCAGCGGATCGACAGCGCGATCGGCGCGGCCGATGGGTTGATCCGTGCGCTGCTCGATATCAGCCGGCTCGATGCCGGCGGGGTGGAGCCGAGCCCCGAGCCGGTGGCGCTGCAACCGTTCCTCACCGATCTGGTCGAAAGCTTCGCGCCGATGGCCGAGGACAAGGTGCTTTCGCTGCGCACCGGCGCGCTCTTCGGGCATGTCCATACCGATCCGGGGCTGCTGCGCTCGATCCTGCAGAACTTCCTGTCCAACGCGCTGCGCTACACGCCCGAAGGCGGGGTTCTGGTCGGCACGCGGCGACGCGGCAGCCGCATCCGCATCGACATCATCGATACCGGGGTCGGCATTGCCGAAGACCAGATCGAGGCGATCTTCGCCGAATTCACCCGGCTTGGCACGGTCGAGGCCGAGGGGCTGGGGCTGGGTCTTGCGCTGTCCGAGCGGATCGCACGGCTGCTCGGCGGGGTAATCGAGGTGAAGTCGGTGCCGGGCAGGGGCAGCCGGTTCAGCCTGTCGCTGCCCGCCGCCGGAGGGGGCGAAGCGCCGAAGATCGGGGCTCGCCCCGCGCCCGCCATCTGGCCCGATCGCGCGCTCAAGGTGCTGGTGATCGACAACGATCCGCTGATCGTCGAGGGCACCACCAGCCTGCTCGCCCTGCTGGGACACGATCCGCACGGGGCTGATGGTCCGGAGGCAGCTTTGGCCGAGCCGGGGCCGTTCGATGCAGCGCTGGTCGACTATCAGCTCGGCGCATCGATCGACGGGCTCGTGCTGATTGCTGCGCTGCGCGAGAAGCATCCGGGCCTGCCTGCTGCGCTCGTCACCGCGCAGGGTTCGCCCGCGCTGGCACGGCGCGCAGCGAGCATGGGCGTGGTGCTGATCGCCAAGCCGGCGGGGGCGGAGCTGATCGGCGGTTTCCTCGCCAATGTCGCTGCAGGCGCGCGCGAACCCGCCTAGTGCTTGAGGTCGAGCCCTAGCGAGCGGGCGACCAGTGCGGCCTGGGTGCGGTTCTGCACGCCCAGCTTGCGCATGATCGTGGTCATGTGCGCCTTGACCGTCGCCTCGCTCATCGCGAGGTCGTGCGCGATCTGCTTGTTGAGCTTGCCGTCGATCACCTCGCGCAGCACGCGCAGCTGGGTGGGGGTGAGGCCCGCGACGTCCTGCGGCAGTGGTTCCGGCGCGTTCGATGCGGCAGCAGCAGGTGCGCGGCCGCCCAGTGCGCGGGCGATCGCGGCCTCGATCGTACCGAGATCGCTGTCCTTGGAGAGGAAGCCGACCGCGCCGAGCTGTCGCGCCTCTTCCGCCACTGCCGCGCCTTCCGCGCTGGAGACGACCAGGATCGGCACCTCGGGTCGCTCGGCATGGAGCATGGCAATGCCCGAATAGCCCATTGCGCCCGGCATCTTCAGGTCGAGCAGGATGAGGCGCAGCCCTTGCGCGGTGCTGGCGGCGGCGGCCGCTGCGGCCAGCGTTCCGGTCTCCAGAATCTGCGCCTGCGGAGCGACCCGGCTGACCGCCAGGATCAGCGCCTGGCGGAACAGCGGGTGGTCATCCGCGATCAGGATCGTTTCTATGTCGCATCTGCCATTTGCGGTCTGCCCGCGACAAGATGCTCGACAACCTGCGGATCGGCAAGCGTCGAGATATCGCCGAGGTTCGACAGGTCGTTCTCGCCGATCTTGCGGAGGATGCGGCGCATGATCTTGCCCGAGCGGGTCTTGGGCAGCGCGGGGGTGAACTGGATGATGTCGGGCGTCGCGATCGGCCCGATCTCGCGGCGCACCCATTGCACCAGATCGCGGCGCAGTTGCTCGTCGGGCTCGACCTCGACATTGGTGGTGACGAACGCATAGATGCCCTGGCCCTTGACCGCGTGCGGCATGCCGACCACCGCGGCCTCGGCCACCTTGGGATGCGCGACCAGCGCGCTCTCGACCTCTGCGGTGCCCATGCGATGGCCCGAGACGTTGATGACGTCGTCGATACGGCCGGTGATCCAGTAATAGCCATCCTTGTCGCGCCTGCAGCCGTCGCCGGTGAAATACAGGCCCTTGAAGGTGGTGAAATAGGTCTGGAAGAAGCGCTCGTGATCGCCCCAGACGGTGCGCATCTGGCCCGGCCAGCTGCGATCGATCACCAGACAGCCTTCGCCCGCGCCCTCGATGACCTGGCCCTCATTGTCGAGCAGCAGCGGCTTGACCCCGAACATCGGCTTGGCGGCCGAACCGGGCTTGAGCGCATGCGCGCCGGGCAGCGGGGTCATCATGCACGCGCCCGTCTCGGTCTGCCACCAGGTGTCGACGATCGGGCAACGGCCCTCGCCGACGACGCGGTGATACCATTCCCAGGCCTCGGGATTGATCGGCTCGCCGACCGATCCGAGCAGGCGCAGCGACTTGCGGCTGGTCTTCGTGACCCAGTCGTCGCCCTCGCGCATCAGCGCGCGAAGGGCAGTGGGTGCGCCGTAGAAAATCTCGACGCCGAACTTGTCGACGATCTGCCAGAAGCGCGAAGGATCGGGCCAGGTCGGCACGCCTTCGAACATCACCGTCGTCGCGCCGGTCATCAGCGGCGCATAGACGACATAGCTGTGCCCGGTGACCCAGCCGACATCGGCGGCGCACCAGTAGATCTGGCCGGGGCGATAGTCGAAGACATATTGGAAGGTCATCGAGGCCCAGACGCTGTAGCCGCCGGTGGTGTGCAGCACGCCCTTGGGCTTGCCGGTCGAGCCCGAGGTATAGAGGATGAACAGCGGGTCCTCCGCGCCCATTTCCTCTGCCGGGCAATCGGCGGACTGGCCAGCGACGCCCAGCGCCCAGTCGATGTCGCGGCCTGGCGTCATCGGCACGTCCGCGCCGGTGCGCTTCAGCACGATGACGGTATCCACGGCCTCGCAATGATGGCCGAGCGCGGCATCGACATTGGCCTTCAATGGAACCTTCTTGCCGCCGCGCAGCCCTTCATCGGCGGTGACGACGATGCGGCTATCGCAATCCTGAATGCGCCCGGCCAGCGCCTCGGGCGAGAAGCCGGCGAACACCACCGAGTGGATCGCGCCGATGCGCGCGCAGGCAAGCATCGCGACCGCGGCCTCGGGCACCATCGGCAGGTACAGCGTCACGCGCTCGCCCTTGCGCACGCCTTGTGCCTTGAGCAGGTTGGCGAAGCGGCAGACCTGCTCGTGCAATTCGCGATAGGTGATCGCGCGCGACGCCTCGTTGGGGCTGTCGGGCTCCCACAGGATCGCGACCTGCTCGCCGCGTTCGGCCAGGTGCCGGTCGAGGCAGTTGGCAGCGAGGTTGAGCGTGCCGTCGGCGAACCAGCTGATACCGAAATCGGCCTCGTGAAAGCTCGCCTCGCTGACCCTGGTGAACGGCCTGATCCAGTCGATCCGCTGCGCTTCCTCGCGCCAGAAGGCGTCGGGCTGCTCGATCGAATTGCGGTAGCGCTCTTCGTACACCGGCGCGGTGATCAGCGCGTTGGCGGCCCAGTCGGCGGGCACGGGATAGACGGCATCGGCCATGGTCACTCTCCTCATTGGGCTGCGTCTGAGGGCGCAGGGCTGGGGGTATGATAAGCCCGGAGGCGGGGGGCAGGCCATTAGACGAAGGTCGTAGATATCCGACCATGGTCGCTCTGGAAGGCGAGGGCCAATCGGCAAAGACTGAGGCTGCGACCGGGAGTACCCGGCGCAGGTTGAGGAGAGAGCGATGCCGAGGGGTTATCGATCGATGGGGGCGGCCTTGCTGGCCGCAAGCGCGCTGATGGCGCCGGAGCTGGCCATGGCCCAGACCGCGCGCGAGGCGGCGCTGGAAGAACGGCTCGCACGGCTCGAGGCAGAAATGCAGGCGCTGCGCGCGGACCTGAATGCGGCACGCAATGCACAGGCGGAGATGGCCGTCGCTGCCACCCAGGCGACGACGCGCAGCGAGGAAGCGGTGACCCGCGTCGCCGCGCTCGAGGCCAAGCCGACCGCGCCGGCCGAGGGTTTCCGCGTCGGCAGCACCACGTTCAAGCTGGGCGGCTTCGTCAAGGCGGTCGCGAGCGCGACGCGCTATGACGACGGCATGCTGGCAGGCGGATCGCTGGGCAAGGAATTCTACCTGCCGCAGCAGATCCCGGTCGGTGGCACCTCGACCCGCGACTTCATGGCCAATGCGCGCCAGACGCGACTGTTCTTCACCAGCTCGACCCCGCTGGGCGGCAAGGAACTGAAAAGCCATATCGAATTCGACTTCGCGCTCGCCACCGCGCCGCCGGGCGCGCAGCGTGCGACCAATGCCTATACGCCGACGCTGCGCCGCGCTTTCCTGACCTATGACAAGTTCCTGATCGGCCAGGAATGGACCACGTTCCAGAACCCCGCGCTGCTCCCCGAAAGCACCGATTTCGTCGGTCCGCTCGAGGGCACGGTGTTCGTCCGCCAGATGATCGTCCAGTATCGCCAGCCGCTGGCGAAAGGCCTTGAACTGCATCTCGCGCTGGAAAATCCGCAGACCGAAACGGTCAACACCACCAACGCCGCATTGGCCGACAACGATCAGGACCGCGTGCCCGATCTGGTCGCCAAGCTGGTCTACAAGCAGCCGAACCTGGACCTGCATGTCGCAGGGCTGGTGCGCCAGCTTTCGGTGCACGATGGCGGCAATGACGACGACGCGCTCGGCTGGGGCATCTCGGCGGGCGGGAAGCTCGCCTTCGGCCCGGACAAGCGCCACGATATCCGCTTCAGCGCCACCTATGGCGACGGCATCGGCCGCTATCTCGGCCTCGGCTATGCGCCCGATGCGCTGTACGACCGCATTGCGCTGGGCAACCGGCTGCTGAAGGTCGAGAATTTCGCGGCTTTCGGCTCATTGAAGCTCGGCTGGACCGGCAATCTGCGCTCGACGATCGCGGCGGGCTATCAACATGCCGACTATCCCGGCGGCGTCATCGTTCCGGGGCTCGCGAACGTTGCCGCGTACAGCGCGGCGGTCAACCTGTTCTGGTCCCCGGTCAAGAATCTCGACATCGGCATCGAAGTGCGTCACGCCGAGCGGGAAGTGGCCAATGGATTGAAGGGGCAGATGGACCGCGTCGAGATGGCGGCGAAATACACCTTCTAACGACACAAGCAGAGGAGTGGGTACAATGGCTACGGTGTACGAGGATGCTTTACCCAAGCATCACCAAGCGACCCAGGGGGAGAAGATGGTCATCGCCGCTTCCTCGCTGGGCACGGTGTTCGAATGGTATGATTTCTACCTGTACGGCCTGCTGGCGACGTACATATCCGCCCAGTTCTTCTCGGGCGTGAACGAGACGACCGGCTTCATCTTCGCGCTTGCCGCCTTTGCCGCGGGCTTTGCGGTACGACCCTTCGGCGCGCTCGTCTTCGGCCGGATCGGCGATCTGGTCGGGCGCAAGAACACGTTCCTTGTCACCATGGGCATCATGGGGCTTTCGACCTTCGCGGTCGGCCTGCTGCCCAGCTATGCCTCGATCGGGGTGGCCGCCCCGATCATCCTGATCCTCATGCGCCTCGCCCAAGGGCTGGCGCTGGGCGGCGAATATGGCGGCGCTGCCACCTATGTCGCCGAACATGCGCCCGAAGGAAAGCGCGGGCTCTATACCAGCTGGATCCAGACCACGGCGACCTTCGGGTTGTTCGCGGCGCTTCTGGTGGTCATCGGCTTCCGCTTCGCGCTGGGCGAAGAGGCGTTCGCCGCCTGGGGCTGGCGTCTGCCGTTCCTGATCTCGATCGTGCTGCTCGCGGTGTCGATGTGGATCCGGCTGCAGCTCAACGAAAGCCCGGTCTTCCAGAAGATGAAGGAAGAGGGCACCACTTCTAAGGCGCCGCTGACCGAAGCCTTCGGCCAATGGGGCAATCTGCGCTGGGTGCTGGTCGCGCTGCTGGGCGCGGTCGCGGGCCAGGCGGTGGTCTGGTACGCAGGGCAGTTCTATGCGCTGTTCTTCCTGGAAAAAACGCTGCGGGTCGATGGCGCCACCGCCAATATCCTGATCGCGATCGCGCTTGCGCTTGCCACGCCCTTCTTCGTTTTCTTCGGCTGGCTGTCGGACAAGATCGGCCGCAAGCCGATCATCCTGGGCGGCTGCGCGCTGGCGGCGATGCTCTACTTCCCGCTGTTCGGCGCGCTGACCCAGGCCGCCAATCCCGCGCTCGCCGCTGCCCAGGCCTCAGCCCCGGTGACGATCAGCGCGCACCAGGACGAGTGTTCGTTCCAGTTCGATCCGGTCGGCAAGAACAGCTTCGACACGACGAGCTGCGATATCGCCAAGACCTATCTTGCCAAGGCGGGCATCAGCTATGCCAATACCGAGGCAGCAGCCGGAACGGTGGCGATGGTGAGGATTGGCGACAAGACCTTCACCGCGCCTGATGCCGGCAAGCTGTCGGGCGAGGACAAGAAGGCGGCGATCAAGGCGTTCCAGGACGAGCTGAAAGCCGGCCTCATCGCGGCGGGCTATCCCGAAAAGGCGGATACGGCCAAGATCAACAAGGTCGCCGTGATAGCGATCCTCTGGGCACTGGCAATGCTGGTGACCATGGTCTACGGCCCCATCGCCGCGATGCTGGTCGAGCTCTTCCCCAGCCGTATCCGCTACACCTCGATGTCGCTGCCCTATCATATCGGCAACGGCTGGTTCGGCGGTTTCCTGCCCACCACGGCCTTCGCGATGGTCGCGGCCACCGGCAACATCTATTACGGCCTGTGGTATCCGGTGGTGGTGGCAGCGGCGACGGTCGTGATTGGCCTGATCTTCCTGCCGGAAACCTTCCGCCGCAATATCGACGATTGATATAGCCCTGGAGGGTCGCGCCCCAGCAAACCAGTGTGTCAGGTCCGCCTGGCACGCTGGTCTTGCCTTGGCAGCAGAGCCGCATAGCGATGGGGCTGGCATCCGGCCGACCCAGGGGGCGGCCCGTCCAGCTTTGGCTTGCGAGCCGATCGCACGGTGTTATGACATTGACATCGTTGAACCAAATGGACGCTGGATGGTCACCCAAGGATCTTCGACAAGGCTGGCCACGCGGCCTGATCTCGACACCAAGACGCCCCAGCGCCAGCGGGGCAAGGACACGTTCGAGATGATCCTGGCGACGGCGGGCGACCTCCTGTCCGAAGTCGGGTTCGAAAAGCTGACCACCAATCTGGTGTGCGAACGCGCGGGGATGACGCCGCCCGCGCTCTACCGCTATTTTCCCAACAAATATGCGCTGCTGACCGAACTCGCCAAGCGGCTGATGGCGGCGCAGGATGCCGTTGTCGACAGGTTCATGCGCAACGAGGCCTATGGCTCGCGTTCGCTCGACGAGGTCGTGGCGTGGAACATCGCGTTGCGCAAGGAACTGATCCGGGTCACCCGAGCGCAGCCGGGCGGCCTGTGGATCCTGCGCGCGATCCGCTCGGTGCCGGTGCTGCAGGAAGTCCGTAACGATTCGCGCGACAAGGTGCTCGACCTGCATGTCGGCCATGTCGCGCAGATCTATCCCGAAGTACCGATCGAGACTCTCAAGGCTGCCGTGCGGCTGTCCGAGCAGATGACCTATACGGCGATCGAGATGCTGCTCGAGGATCCGCTGCTCGACGAGGACAGGATTGTCGAGGAAGTGTCGTGGATGACCGCGATGTATTTCCTCAACCTGGGAAGCCGGCCCCGCATCGACCCCATCGCTATCGATCTGGGCGACTGATCGCACGTCGCGGCATTTCCTGGCCAATGCGACTATTTCTTTTCCGTGCCGCATCTTCACGCATCATCGCTGGCCATGCCCGTGACGAGCTTCTATGTTCGCAGGTACAGGGCAGGATGGGGCCAATATAGATGCTGAGCAAATTGCGTTCATGGATAGGGCGCCACAAGATCTGGTCCGCCCTGATCGCGCTTGTCCTTCTCTATGTTGCTTATCTGGCCGTGCGCCCGGTCCAGCATGATTACGAATATCTCGGCGAAACCGTGGCGCGCGGATCGGTGGAGCGCGTGGTCTCGGCCAGCGGCAAGGTGCGCGCGCTCAACACGATCAAGGTCGGCACCGAGGTGTCGGGGCAGATCACCAAGGTCTATGTCGATTTCAATTCGCCGGTGACCAAGGGGCAGGTGCTCGCCGAGATCGACCCGACCCGGGTGCGCGCGCGGGTGCAGCAGATCGAGGCGCAGGTCGCGCTCGCCCGTGCCGGATTGCAGCAGACCGCCGCCAATGTGGCGCGCGCCAGGGCCGAGTTGCAGATCCAGGAACGCGATTACGCGCGGCAGAAATCGCTGGCCGAGCGCGGGTTCGTGTCCAAGGCCAATCTCGACGCCGCGCAGACCCGGCTCAACAGCGCGCGCAATGCCCTGGAGGTCGCCACCGCACAGACCGAGAGCGGCGATGCGCAGATCCGTCAGGCCAATGCCGAGCTTTCCTCGGCGCGGCTCGATCTCAACCGCACTGTCATCATCGCGCCCGCCAGCGGCGTGATCATCAACAAGCTGGTCGAGCCGGGGACCACCGTGGCTGCAAGCTTCCAGACGCCCAATCTGTTCGAGATCGCCGCCGACATCACCAAGATGCAGGTCGAGGCTTCGGTCGACGAGGCCGATATCGGCCAGATCCGCGAAGGCCAGGACGTGACCTTCACGGTCGACAGCTATCCCGATGACGTTTTCCGCGCGCGCGTCCGCCAGATCCGCAAGGCGCCGGTCGAAACGCAGAATGTGGTGAGCTATCTCGTCATCATCGATGTCGACAATCTCGATGGCAAGCTGCTGCCGGGCATGACCGCGAATGTCGAGATCATCACCGGGGCCAAGGCCAATGTGGTGCGCGTGCCGACCAGTGCGCTGCGCTTCCGACCCAAGGCGGCCGACCGTCAGGCGCAGGAGGAGCCGCAGCCGGGCGATCCGGATCGCAAGCAGGCGCCGCGGCATTTCGTCTATCTGGCGGGAACGGACCCGTATCGTCCGGTCCGCAAGCAGGTGAAGATCGGGCTGGAGGGCGACGACTATACGGAAATCCTGTCGGGCACCAAGCCGGGCGACAAGGTGCTGGTGCGTACCAAGTCGCTGAAGCCCAGGACCCCGAGCGAAGATGCGGACGAAGATGACAGCGCCGCTTCTTGAGACCCAGGATCTCATCAAGAACTATGTGATCGGTGGAGAGATGGTCCACGCCGTCAACGGCGTGTCGCTGCGCATCGATCAGGGCGAATTCGTCGCGATCATGGGCGCGAGCGGATCGGGCAAGTCGACCTTCATGAACATGATCGGCTGTCTCGACGTGCCGACGTCGGGCGTGCTCAGGCTCGACGGCATCGATACGCGCACGCTGAACAGCGACGAGCTCGCCGAGATCCGCAACCGCAAGATCGGCTTCGTCTTCCAGCAGTTCAACCTTCTCGCGCGGACCAGCGCACTGGACAATGTCGCGGTGCCGCTGATCTATGCCGGGGTCGGGCCTGCCGAACGCCGCCAGCGCGCGCAGGCGCGGCTCGAGGCGATGGGGCTGGGCAACCGGCTGCTCAACACCCCGGCCAAGCTATCGGGCGGGCAGCAGCAGCGCGTGGCGATCGCGCGGGCGCTGGTCACCAATCCGCTGATCCTGCTCGCCGACGAGCCGACCGGCGCGCTCGACACGCAGACCTCGCTCGACATCATGGGCATCTTCCAGAAGCTCAACGACGAGGGCATCACGCTGGTCGTGGTCACGCACGAGCCCGATATCGCCGAATATGCCGCGCGGCGGATCGTGTTCCGCGACGGCAAGGTCATCGAGGACGCTGCGGTGACCTCGCGCCGCCGGGCCGAGCCGGCATGAACGGGCTGCTCGGCACGCTGGCGGGCTGGGGCGTCAATGTCGCGATCGCGTTCACGGCGCTGCGCACTAACCTCATGCGCTCGATCCTGACCACGCTGGGCGTGATGATCGGCGTGTTCTCGGTGATCCTGGCGGTCGCCGTCGGCAATGGCGCACAAGTTTCGGTGACCGAGCAGATCGCGACGCTGGGCTCGAACATGGCGATTGTGGTGCCCGAGCCCGAACGCGCCAACGGCCCGCCGCGCCCCGGCGATCGCGGCCGCCTGACCGAGCGCGACGGCGAGGCGATCGCGCGCCAGGTTCCGGGGGTGGTGGCGGTCGCCCCGCAGATCCGCACCAGCGTGCAGCTGGTCACCGGCGGGCGCAGCGCCTCGACCCAGGCGGTCGGCTCTACCGAGGCCTTTGGCAGCATCTCCAATCTCGGCACGTCCGATGGTCGCTTCATCACCAAGAGCGATGTCGGATCGGCGGCGCGGGTGGTGGTGATCGGCCAGACTGTGGCCGACAAGCTATTCGTCGACGTCAATCCGATCGGGGAGAAGGTGCGGATCAACCGCGTGCCGTTCACCGTGATCGGCCTGCTCGAAAGCAAGGGCAGCAACCTCGGAAACGACAATGACGACCAGATCGTCGTGCCGATCACCACGTTGCGCCAGCGCCTGTCCACCGCCACCGCGCAGGGGCCTGACGATGTCACCTTGCTGTTCGTCGGCTTCGAGGACGAGGACACGCTGGTCGCCGGCGACCGCGAGATCAAGAGCCTGTTGCGCGCGCGCTATCGCGTCTCCAAGGGCAAGATCACGCCGTTCACGGTGCGCACTACCAAGGAAATTGCGGAAACCTCGGGCGAGGTGACGCAGATCTTCCAGGCGGTGCTGGTGGCGATCGCGTCGATCTCGCTGCTGGTCGGCGGTATCGGCATCATGAACATCATGTTGGTCAGCGTCACCGAACGCACCCGCGAGATCGGGCTGCGCATGGCGCTGGGCGCCAAGCGCAGCGACATCCGCAACCAGTTCCTGGTCGAGGCGGCGGTGCTGTGCATCATCGGCGGCGGCATCGGCCTTCTGCTGGCGATGGTCGCGGCGGCGATCTTCCAGCAGGTGGCGGATTTTCCCGCGCCGATCGGGCTCGATACCGCCTTGCTCGCCATCGCCTTTTCGGGCGTGATCGGGCTGGTGTTCGGCGGCTATCCCGCGATCCGCGCGTCGCGCCTTTCGCCGATCGAGGCGCTGCGCAGCGAATAGCCCGCAGCGCCATCGATCCGCCGATCCCGATCAGTCGAAACCGAGGAAAGTAACCTGCTCGTCGAGCGGCACGCGCTCGCGCTCGAAATTGTTGACCGGTGCCTCTTCATCGCGCCAGCCGATGCCCAGCCCGCAGAACAGCAGGATGTCGTCCCCCATCCCCAGATGGTCTTTGATCGTGCGGCCATAGACGCCCATATATTCCTGCGGACAGCTGTCCAGGCCCTCGCCGCGCAGCAGCAGCATGATCGTCTGCAGCCACATGCCGCAATCGGACCATTGCGGTTCCTTCATCAGCTTGGGGAAATGGCACAGCAGCAACACTGGTGCGCCGAACGAGACCATGTTCATCTTGACGAAATCGGCGCGCTGTTCCGAATTGTCGCGCGCCACCGCCATCGCGCCGTACATCGCCTTGCCCAGACTCGACAGCCGCTCCTGATATTTGGGCACCTGGCCGGGGGCGGCGAAGTCATATTCCTGCGGATCATCGGGCTGGCTGGCGAGCAGGCGTTCCTGCAGCGCGGCGAGCGGCGCTCCGGTCAGCACCGTTGCTTCCCAGGGCTGATAGTTGCAGCCCGAAGGCGTCATCCGTGCCTGTTCGAGCACCCGCCGCACCGTCTCGAGCGGAACCGGTTTATCCTTGAACGCCCGGATCGACCTGCGCGTGGCGACGGCTTCGGCTACATTCATCAAACATCCCTCCTGTTTGGCAACATTGGCCGGACATTCCCGGCCGCGGGCCTGCCTTGCCAGAGCGGGCCAGCGGCTGCAATCGTGCGCGACTGAAACCGGAGCCGCCTTCCCAGCGAACCTGCACAATGCCGTCAAGGGGGGGTGATGCGATGCAATCTGGCGCTGCCAGGGTTCATGGACCGTCCGTTCATGCCGATGCCCGGCCCGGCGAGCCGTCATGCTGCTGATCCTGGTCCTGATATGCGCGTTCCTCGTCGGCATGGCGATCGGCGGCAGCAGCACCTGCGCGGTAACCGCCTCGCGCGAGATCCTGCTGCATCGGCGCGGCACCATGCTGCAGGGCTTTGTCATCGCGATGGGAATCGCAGGCGCGATCACGTTGCCGCTGCACTGGCTGCTCGGCTCTGCGGCCCATCTGGCGTCCGAAGTGCCGATCTCGGGTGCGCTGGTGTCCGGCGCGGTGCTGATAGGGCTGGGCGCGGTGATCAACGATGCCTGCCTGCTGGGTACGCTGGCGCGGATCGGACAGGGCGAGGTCCGCTTTCTGGCCTTGCCCTTTGGTCTGGCGCTGGGCTTTGCCCTGGCCGATCGGCAGCCGCTGCTGGCCGCCGGCCCGGCGCTGGGCAATGTCCATGCAACGCCGATGTGGCCTGGCATCGCGCTTGTCATCGGCTTTGCGCTGCTGGCGGTCTGGGCCTGGCGCGAGCGTGGCCGATCCATCGAACCCGGGCGGGCAAGGCCTGCATGGCCGCGCGTGATGATGCTCGCCATGGGTCTGTGCGGCGCGCTGCTCTTCGCGCTGGAACCGAACTGGGCCTATTCGGATGCGGTGCGCGCCATCGTGCGACGCGGGCAGATGGAGATGCACAGCGATGCCCGCGCCTTTGCGCCAGCCGTCGCGTTGCTGGGCGGCGCGCTGGTCTCGGGCCTCCTTGCGCGCTCGTTCGTGTACACGCCGCCCCGCCTGGCGGATCTGGCCCGGTCGCTGGCCGGTGGTGTAGTGATGGCGCTTGGCGCATCGCTCATCCCTGGGGGCAATGACACGCTGCTGCTGGCGGCGATCCCATCGGGCACTCTGAGCGGCCTTGTCGCCTATCTGGTGATGTCGGTAACGGTTCTGCTGGCGCTGCAATCTGCCGCCTGGCTCGGCGCCCGCGCAAACACGAAACTGGCTGCCTGAAGCAGCGATCGTCGACCCCATGGTTCCATCGGGCTTGCCGCGCGCCGGGGGAAGAGCCAGGCATGCAAGCGTGCGAGCGCTGGATGCCCGCCCCTACGACGATCAGCGTCTCGGCGGGCAGGATGTTTTCGAATCCATCTATGGGTAAAGTCCCGGTTAGCGGTTCGGGTCGACCCGAAGCATGGTGCACGAACATTTTTGCCATGTCTTCAAAGTGTAACAAATATTTAAGCGCTTGTTTACTACGATTCCGATAATTTGTTCGGGTATGATGCAGTCGCCATCCGCCTTTTCTTCCTCCGCCGGGTCATCCGGGGCAGATGCGCGATCGGATAGGATCGGCGACTGGCTGTCGGCGGCAGATCGCGAGCCGCCACATATCCTGCACGGCGACACGCTGGTCAGTGTGATCGACCGCTTTCAGGCCAATCCAGACTTGCGATTGCTGCCGGTGCTCGACGCAGCGGGTCGACCGTGCGGTGCCATTTTCGAGCGTGATATGCGCCGCCTGCTGCTCAACCCCTATGGCCATGCCCTGCTGCGCAATCCGGCTTATGGGGGCGACCTGAGGTCGCACATTCGCGATTGCCCGAAGGCCGATGTCGCGCAGTCGATCGGTGCGGCCCTGGAGCAATATCGGGTCGGCCGAGGAACCGAAGGCATGATGATCCTGCAGGGTCATCGATTGTTTGGCGTGCTGACCAACCGCCGACTGGCGCTGCTCGCGGGCGAATGGGAGGGGCATAGGGCCCGCCACAGGGTCGCGCGCGCCGACCAGATCGAGGCTGCTGCAGAGCGTTTCGAACGCGAAGTTGCGGCTCTGGGCCAGATGATGGACAAGCTGTCGAGCATGCTGGAAAACGACGCTGCCCAGGTGGCGGAGAGGTCGACCCAGGTCAGCACCCGCGCTGCCGCCGTTGCCACTGCGGCCGTACAGACCAGTACGCATATGGAGGAAATTGCTGGTAGAGGCCGCGAACTTGCAGATGCGCTCGACTCCATTGCCGCCCGGACGGACGAGGCGCGTGAGGCCGGAAACGAGGCGGTCGCGCTCGTAACGGCAGGCAGCGCCCGTACTGCCGATCTGCGCGTCTCGGCGGCATCGATCGAATCGGTGATCGACCTGATTGGCGAAATCTCGCGTCAGGTGAACCTGCTGGCGCTCAACGCGACGATCGAAGCTGCGCGCGCAGGCGACGCTGGGCGCGGTTTTGCCGTGGTCGCCGGTGAAATCAAGCAACTGTCGCATCAGACCGCCATCGCCGCCAATCGCATCCGTGCCTATGTCGATGAAATCGGGAATGCGGTCGACGAAGTGTCTTGCGGCCATGCTCGCGTCGAAACCGCGATTGCGCGCATCGCCTCGAACTCGGCCGAAATTCAGGGCGCGGTTGCCCTGCAACGATCGGCGACGCAGCTGATCGCCTTCAACGCCGCGCAAACCCATGACGCCAGCCGGGCGACAGGCGTGGATGCCGATGCGATCAACGGCATTGCTCAGAGCGCTGCGGAAAGGGCGGAAGCCATGCTCGGCATTGCCAAGCGCGTGTTCGACGGGGCCCGCCAGCTGGCCGCCGAAAGCAGCCATTTCGTCGAGCAGATCCGCGCCGCCTGAACCTGTATCGCTGCGACGCGTTGCCTCTCCGCAGCAGGGCCGGGCAAGCCAGCCCTTTGCCGACAAATCGCATGGCCAGCCATCGCGCAAGATGCTTCACATCATTTCAGAACCGTTTCCGCCGTAACTTGGCATATTTCGAGCGTTGTCAAGTACGTTCAATCATTAAACGGTATTAAACGCCAATATTGCTTTTTCGCATTCGTTTGACAAATTATCCGATTTGAAGGACACTTAAAGTGTTACTCGAATCATCAGGGTATTTCTCAATAAGAGTCGATCCATAGTACGAAATATGGCTAACCGTATTGACGGGAGCAATGGCTGGTGCGCAACGATATTGTATATGAGGACACGACGCTTCGGGACGGAGAGCAATCCCCAGGCGTTGCATTCGGTCGTGATACCAAGATCGCCATCTTCACGGCTTTGCGTGCGCTGGGCGTGCGCTGGATGGAAGTCGGCATTCCCGCCATGGGGGGCAGCGAGCTTGCCGTCATCCGGGAGTTGCTCGAACGCGGCTCCGACCTGATGCTGATCGGCTGGAACCGGGGGAAGCTGGACGATGTGGTGCAGTCGCTGGACCTGGGTTTTCGTGCGATCCACATCGGCCTGCCGGCCTCGGACGTGCATCTGAAGCACAGTGTCGGGCGTGACCGCGGCTGGCTGGTCGAGCAGGCCAGGACACTGATCGGCGTCGCGAAGGATCGCGGGGCCTTTGTGTCGATCAGCGCAGAGGATGTCGGGCGGACCGACCCCTCGTTTCTGATCGACTATGCCGGCGCGGTGAAGGACGCGGGCGCGGACCGACTTCGGCTTTCCGACACGATCGGCATTCTTTCACCGAGCCGGTACGCGGCGGTGGTGGCGAGCATCGCGAAGGCGGTGCCGATCGACCTGCAATGCCATGCCCATAACGATTACGGTCTGGCCACGGCCAATACGCTGGCCGGTCTCGAGGCGGGGGCTCGCTATTTCCATGCCACGGTCAATGCGATCGGCGAACGCGCCGGAATGGCCGACATTGCCCAGGTTGCCCTGTGCCTGCGCGACTTTCACGGCGTGGATCTGGGTCTGGACCTCACCCAGCTCAAGGCTCTGAGCGACTTGCTGGCGCGGGCGACCGGCCATGCGCCGCCGCCATGGCATCCGGTTGTCGGGGACAACGTGTTCGCCCATGAATCCGGAATTCACGTCAAGGGCGTGGTCCGCAACGCGAATACCTTCGAGCCATTCGACCCGGCCGAGGTCGGCGGCACCAGAAAGATCGTCATCGGCAAGCATTCGGGGACCGAAGCGATCCGATATGTGCTGCGCGAGCAGGGGATCGAGGCCGATGCGGGCGAACTCCGCCAGTGCCTCGGCGCGGTTCGTGAATTCGCGATGGAGGAGGAGCGGGCGCTGTCAGCCGGAGAGCTGGTCGCCATCCATCGCAGGATTGCGAGCGAGGCCGCGGTGGCATGACGCTGGTGCAGCAGATCATTGCCGATCACGCTCGGCAAGCGAGGGCCGAAGTCGGCAGCATTGTCGAGGTCGAGGTCGACTGGATCTATGCACAGGACGGCAATGTGCCCACCATCGCCCGCCTGTTCGAACTGCATGGCCTGCATGTCGGAGATACATCGCGGATCCGGTTTGTCTGCGACCATTCGGTGCTGGCGCCCGACCGTCTCATGGCCTCCAGGGTCAAGGATGCCGAGCGCTTCGCCGCGCGCCAGGGCATCGAGATGGTGCCGGTCGGCTCGGGAATTAGCCATCTGCTCGCCGCAGAGCAGCAATGGTTCAGGCCGGGGCGGCTGGTTCTGGGCGCAGACTCGCATACCTGCACCGGCGGAGCCTTCCAATCGCTGGCGCTGGGGATGGGCGCGACCGACATCGCCTGCGCGATGGCCGAAGGCAGGACCTGGCTGCGGGTGCCTGAAACCGTGCGGATCGAATTGCGCGGCCGCCCTTCGCGCCACGCGTCGCCGAAGGACGTCATGCTGCATATTCTGGCGACGAACACGCCCGAGGCATTTCTGTATCGCTCGATCGAATGGTGTGGCGAATGGATCGAATCGCTCAACGCCGAAGGCGCGGCCACGGTTGCCAACATGTCCGTAGAACTGGGTGCGAAATGCTGTTTCGTCTCGGCCTGGCAGGGCTGCCCGAGCGGAATGATGCGGATCGACCCTGATGCCGAGGACGGCGCCCGCAAGATGGTCATCCAGCTCGACGGGCTCCAGCCCCAGTTTGCAGACGGGCATGCAATCTCGACCGGACGATCGATAGACAAGGCCGACCGCGAGCCTGTCGACTGTGTCTTCGTTGGCAGCTGCGCCAATTCGAGGCTGGAAGACATAGGCACTGTCGCTCGCCTGCTGCGCGGTCGCAGCATAGCACCGGGATTGCGGCTGGTGGTGACGCCGGGCACGCGCAACATCCATCTTCAGGCGCTGCAACACGGCCATGTCGAAACGCTGATAGCCGCCGGTGCGCTGGTAACCCCGGCGGGCTGCGGCCCCTGCGTAGGAACACAGGGACATGTGCCAGCGGATGGGGATCTGGTGGTCTCCACGATGAACCGGAACTTCCTGGGGCGCATGGGCAATCCGCATGCCCGGATCGTGCTGGTGTCTCCCCTGGTCGCTGCGGCAACGGCCCTGCTGGGGCATATCCCTTCGCTCGCCGAACTCGAGGATCTGACACTGACAGACGATGTCTCGCCTGATCATGACCGTGCCGACCAACCGGAGCGCGCGTCATGATGCAATTGCGGGCAAGACGGATTTCGGGGGCCGTGTCGACGGACGATATCCTTCCGGCGCGCTACAAGCACGCATCCACCAATCCGGATGAACTCGCAAAACACGTCTTCGAGTATTTCGTGCCACCTGGTTTTGCCCCCTTTGCCCCTGGTGACTGCATCATTGCCGATTCTGTCTTCGGCATCGGCAGTTCGCGGGAACAGGCGGTCAGCGCCCTGATGGCCGCAGGTGTCGGTGCCCTGATCGGCCCGGCGTTCGGGCGGATATTCTATCGCAACTGCTGGAACCTGGCGCTTCCGGCGATCGAAGCCGACCTGAACGATTGTCGCGAGGGCGACCTGGTCCAGATCGACCTCGCCGCAGGACAGATCGTCTGCCCAGGCGCGACCGTCGCATTTTCGCCTCCTCCGCCCTTGCTTCTCGACGTCTACCGGGCCGGAGGCCTGCTGCGCCATGTCGCGGCGAAAAAGCTCTCTCGCCAAAGCCTTCAAAGTCAGGGAGAAGGATCGTGAATGGCATGCTCGGCAATGGTAACGCTGTTCCGGATGCTGGCGCGGCGTTGAAGCGGCTGCTCGCCCGGGATCGGCTGGCATTTGCAATGGAGGCCCATAATCCGCTGGCGGCGAGAATTGTCGGCAATGCGGGATTCGATGTCGTCTGGGCCTCGGGCTTCTCGATATCGACGGCGCTGGGCAAGCGCGATCGCAACGAAGTCTCCTCGACGCAGCTCATCGATGTGCTCCAGGGAATGCGCGAGGTCACCGATACGCCGATCCTGGTCGATGCCGATACGGGATTTGGCGATTTCAACAATTTTCGCCTGCTGGTCCGCCGGCTGAGTGTGATGGGCGTCGGCGGCGCCTGTATCGAGGACAAGACCTTTCCGAAGCTGAACTCCTTCGTGAACGGACGCCAGGTCCTGATCGATGCCGAGGAATTCTGCGGCAAGATCCGGGCTGCAAAGGACAGCCAGCTGTCGAACGACTTCTGCATCGTCGCGCGGACCGAAGCGCTTGTCGTCGGTGCCGGCATGCACGAGGCGCTGGAGCGGGCGGAACGGTACCGGCTCGCCGGGGCCGATGCGATCCTGATCCATTCGAAAGAGAAGACGGCCGATCAGGTGCTTGAATTTGCGCTGCACTGGGCTGGGCGCACCCCGCTCATCGCTGTCCCGACGACCTATAGCGAAACGCCCTGCGAGCTCTTCGAAGCGTCCGGCTTCGGTCTTGTCATCTGGGCCAATCACATGATCCGGGCCAGCGTGGCTGCCATGTCCGAGGTGTGCAACCAGGTCTCTTCGCAACGGTCTGTGCAGGGCATCTCCAACAAGATCGTGGCGATGGAAGAGGTGTTCGACCTGTTCGACTATGCGGAGGTGACGGCGGCGGAACGGCGCTACTGTCCCAACGGGGCAGCCGGGGCATGATCCGCGACGAAACCGCCTTGCTTGCCCATGGCACCGCGGCGGACCCGGGCCGAGGCGACAGCGTGCATTTTGCGATCCTCGATATCCCGATCCGCCTTGATGTGGAGGAACCGGAATTCGCCAGCATCACGCACGCCTTCATGGGGGCTTATGCGCCTGGGGAGGCAGCGGCGATGGCTGCGGGCGACGGCCTTGCCTTTCATGTCCGCCGGGTTGCGACGCTTCCGGCATCACCAACCGAGAAGGTCGCCGTGCACCGCACCAGACATCCGTATTGGGATTTCGGCGGGCTGACCGATGCTGCGCGCGTGATGCATGTCTGGCCGACCCGCGGCCTCTCCATCGAACGGATGGGCCCCCGCAGCTGGGGCATCGGGGTGCGGCATGATGTGGATGCGCGATTTGCCGCCGAGGGCATATTTCACGCCATTCGCAGCCTGGCGCTCTATCATCGCCCGCCCGGCAACATGCTGCATGGTAGCGCGGTGGCTTGCGGCGATCGCCTGGTCGCCTTTGTTGGCCCTTCGATGGCCGGCAAGACGACGCTGATGACGCGAATGCTGGCGAACACGGGCTGCCATCCTTTTGCCAATGATCGCTTCCTCGTCCTGCCGGATGCATCGCTGGAAACGCGTTCCTGGCCTTCCTATGCCAGCTTCTGCGAGGGCCACCTGCAGGGCGATGCGTCGCTGGCGGCCGCCGCACGCCGCTATGAAGCGGAGGATTGCGCCTATCGTACGCGGCGCTGGGGGATGCAGCTCAGCGATCGGTTCGACAAGGCGGGAAAGCGAACCTACCCCATGCGCTGGCTGCGAGAGGTCTATGGACGCCCGTATCGCAACGCAGGGCAGCTGGCAGCCATCGTGTT
This sequence comes from Blastomonas ursincola, assembly GCF_013607875.1. Classification (GTDB taxonomy): domain Bacteria; phylum Pseudomonadota; class Alphaproteobacteria; order Sphingomonadales; family Sphingomonadaceae; genus Blastomonas; species Blastomonas ursincola. The sequence goes on along the minus strand of NZ_VDES01000001.1, from coordinate 1,066,609 downwards.
GTGCCAGGTTTCGCCTGACATCGAGCGGACTGTCTTTCGCGAGCTGGACCTTGACGGCGCCGATCGGGAACAGGCTCTGAGCTCCCTGCGCGCATCGGCCTTCGACGATCATGAACCCTCGTTCCTGCCCTGGCATGGCCTTCCGATCCCTCGAAACGCTCCCGAGCTCGGCCATATCCTCGACAGGTTGAGTGCAGCTGGCGGGAAGGTGATCTCGCTGGCCGTGCCGGTGAACCAACTGGACGATGCGACGCGCCTGCTTGGCAAGGCTCTCGCCCTCATGCCGGACCGAGAAAATGGATAAGGAAAGACTTGAAGCCTTTGACGAGATTGCCGGCGGCTATCGGCAGTTTCGGCCGAGCTACCCTGAGTCCCTCTTCGATGAACTGGCGCGTTATGTCTCGCCGATCGAACCTGAGGGCGATGGCCCTCTGCTGGCGCTGGATGTCGGCGCTGGTACCGGCATCGCCACGCAGCAGCTGGCGCATGTCCTCGATCGGCGGTGGCGCATCCTGGGGGTGGAGCCCGGGGCCGGCATGCTCGAACAGGCGCAGGCCGTCGACGATCCGCGCATCGCATTCGTCCGTGGTCAAGCCGAGCATCTGCCGGTCAATGATGGCGCGGCGGCACTCATCATGGCGGCTCAGGTGGCTCAGTGGTTCGATCGACCGGCCTTCTATGCCGAGGCAAGGCGCGTGCTTCGGCCTCATGGGGCGATCGCCCTGATCCAGAACAACCGGAACTGGCAGACATCGGAATTCCTCAGCGCCTATGAAGCGCTGCTGGAAAGCAGCAGCCCCGGCTATAGCCGCAACTATCGCGCGTTCGACTATCGCCAGGAGCTCGAGGCCCAGGGTTTCACGCGTATCCGCGTCCACCAAGCGGAGTGGATCCGCGAGATGACGGGCGAAGCTTTTCTCGGGATGGCGCATTCCTCGAGCAAGGTCGCCGCGGCGGTCAGGGCCAGGGGACGCGCGCTGGTCGATCAGGCGATCTGGGATCTGCTCGCCACGTTCGGTCGCGACGGCACGATCGAGATTCCGTATGTCACCGAACTGTTTCTGGGCGAAGCCCTCGCAACCAGGGCGCAAGCGGGCTGACACGGCCCGGTTCGATCGAAGCGAAACCGGGCTGTCGCTACTCCACCGAAGCGCGCGCCCGGGGATGCCGGGGGCGGTCCAGGCCCAGCTTGTCGCGCAGCGTGCCGGTGCGATAGGCCTGCTTGAACCAGCCAGCGCGTTGCAGCAGGGGTATGACCCCTTGCGAGAAATCATGGAGGAAATCGGGCATCTGCGGCGGCATGATGTTGAATCCGTCGGCGGCCCCCGTCGCCACCCACTCGACCAGTTCGTCCGCGATGTCCTGGTACGACCCGATCGCCATGAAATGGCCCCGCGCGACGACCAGCCGTTCGTACAGGCTGCGGATGGTGGTACCTTGCTGTGCGGCGAGCTTTTCGATCATCGCCCGGCGGCTCTGGTTTCCATTCGACCGGGGCAGTGGGGGCAACGGGCCGTCGATGTCATAGGGCGAGAGGTCGAATCCTCCCAGCAGGTCGGACAGCATCGACAGGGCAAGGCCCGGCGCCACCTTGTCCTGCAGGTCCTGCAGCTTGCGTCGGCCATGGTCTGCGGTCGGTCCACAATAGGGGCTGCATCCGGGCAGGATCTTCAGCTGATCCGGATCGCGGCCATGGCGCGCGGCCCGTGCCTTGACATCGCGATAGAATTCGCGGGCATCCTCGATGCTGCCCGAAGCGGTGAACACGAGTTCGGCATGCCGTGCTGCAAAGTCGCGCCCCGTCGCGGATGCCCCCGCCTGGACGATGACCGGCCGCCCCTGCACCGGGCGCGCGATGTTGAGCAAGCCACCTGCAATCCGGAAATGCTGCCCTTCGAAATGAACGGGGTGGCGCTTGGCCGGATCGTAGAAGAGGCCGCTCGCCTTGTCCCTTGGGAAGGCGTCATCTTCCCAGCTGTCCCAGAAGCGGCAGGTCAGATCGAAAAACTCCCCGGCACGATCGTATCGGGCCTCGTGCTCGGCATGCGGGGCGTGGCCGAAATTGACCGCAGCACCCGCCTTGGACGAGGTCACCAGGTTCCAGCCCGCGCGTCCCCCCGAAATCCAATCGAGAGAAGCATATTCGCGCGCGAGGTTGAACGGTTCCTTGTAGGACGTCGAAGAGGTCGCGATCAGCCCGATATGGCGGGTTTGGACTGCCATGGCGGCGAGGAATGTCAGCGGCTCGAAGACAACAACCCTGCTGCCATAACCCAGATGGTCATCTGCAAACACCGAGGGGGTGTCGCTCAGGAAGATGAAGTCGAAGAGATTGTCTTCGGCGTGTTGCACCAGACTCGTATAATGATCGATGTTCTGCGCCGCATCGGCGCAACTGCGGTCCATGCGCCAGGCGGCCGGGTGATGCCCCGTCCCGTAGGAAATATAGGCCCCGAGGATCATTTCGCGTGGTTGACGAACGGACACGGCACGCCCTTTCTGGGTTCATGAAAACGAGCCGGATGCTCTCTGGCCCATGGCTGCCCTGGCTCCGGTTTGCCGGTCGGGTTGGGGCAGATGATCGGCGTTGAGGGCAGCCTCGAGCCGCTCTGCCGCCGCGCGGGCCATATCGAGCGCCGACAGATAATCGCGTTCGGCCTTGGCCAGATCGCTCTGGCAGTGGCTGCAGACCTTCTCCTCGGGCCATACGAACTGCCGGCAGGACCGGCACAATAGCAGAGAGGGGGCGACTCGTCCGGCGGTCACGACAGCACCGTCCGGCCGGATAGCGGCATATCCTCCACCACCAGCGCATGGCGTCCGTAGTCAAAGGCATGGCCCGGCGCATCGGCCACCTTGACCAGCCTTTCGCGCTTGCCGCGCCGCGCGAACTCCAGCGCGCGGTAATGGCACATCGGATTGTTGCCCGGCCGCCCCATCAGCGAATGCGCTGTCCATGTGCATCCGGCCATGCAGATTTCGGCATAATAGCATTGCGCGCAATAGCCCCACAGGTCGCTCTTCGTCGCGCGATGGGTGAAGGCCAGTCGCTCGGCGCGGTCCCAGATCAGCCGCAACGGCTCGTCACGCACATTCCCGCCGACATAGTCGCGCGACAGCCCCGGACAGCCCTTGATATTGCCGTCCGCTTCGATGCCCAGGACATTGTCGCCAGCGCTGCAGCCGGTCCAGTGCGCCGCGATATCGCCGACCAGGCGCAGCTTTTCCTCATAGGGGCCGAAATAGCCGATATTGTTCGATGGCTGCAGCACGATGCCGTGTTCGGCAGCACGGTCATGAAGGCTGGCAAGAAGGGGAAACAATGCGAGCAGGTCATAAGGCTGGAGCAGCAGGTCGTCATTCTCGGCGGCGTTGCCCATCGCGACGGTCAGCGCCAGTTGCCAGTTCGAGACCTTCGCTGCGATCAGGACATCGAGCAGTTCGGGAAGCTGCTTCATCGTGTGACGGTTGATCTGCGTGTTCACGCTCGCCATGATCGGCCGGCCTGCCACCCGGCGCAGCAGCGCCAGCGCCGCCTCGAAGCTGCCCGGCACCCCGCGCTGCAGGTCGTGGGTCTGGCCGACGCCGTCGAGCGACACCCCGATGCTCATGACGCCGGCCTCGATGGCGGCATCGAGCGTGGCCGGAGTGAAGAACCGCCCGCCGGTCTGGACCGAGCAATCCATGCCCGATTGGCGGATGCGCCGAACAATCTCCAGCCAGTCGCGCCGCAGATAGACTTCGCCGCCGATCAGGCCGATGTCCCGCGCACCGAGCTCGGCAAGCTGATCGACAAGATCGAGGCATTCGACGCTGGACAGTTCCGCACGTGCGCGCCTTCCGGCCCTTGAGCCGCAATGACAGCAGGACAGGTCGCAGGCTCGGGTCAGTTCCCAGACGACGCTGACGGGTACGCGCCCGCGCTGATCCGCCGAACCGAAGAAGCGCGCATGCGGCAGCTCCGCCTGCGGGACCATTGTCAGCGTTTCTCCAGCCTGGCGATGGCCGCCTCCAGGTCGGCAATTCCGGCTGAGAGGTTTCCGGTCTCTGCCTGAACCTTTCTGGCGCGCTTGAGAACCGATTTCATCCGGCCGACCTCTCCGAGCGTCAGCGCCTCGCGGATCGCCGGATCGTAGACCGCACGACTCATGCGGATGTCTGAACCCTTGCCGGTCATTGCACACCTCCCCGTAACGAACATGAACAATACTCAATCTTTAGCCGAAACGATTCAATATGTCGATACGGCTATTGAATCATTGTTGACAATCCGATGGTGTTTTGTATAGTGCCCATGTAAGCTGCTTGCAAACATTGCCGGCAATTCTGGTGTAGCTAATTCAACTCAGCTGTAGTCAGAGTTGTTTGTTCGGGCAATATTCAAAACAATGATTCGAATGGAGATTTATGATGGCAAAGGCTGAAAATGTGACTCGCGCTGCATATCTTGATCGCAAGCAGATGGTGACGAAGAAGATCGACGTTGTTGAATCCCGTCTCAATGAACTCGCCGCCACCTTGCGTACGCTTCGCGCAGACGTGGTCGCCTGATCGTGGTATTGGCTGCGGATATTCATCCGCAGCCAATGTCCGGTATCAGTGTAATAGTTTGATTGTTGTCCCTCCTGGCGTCATTCGCAAGTAGAATGCAGGGCACAACTCATCCTCTACCGACCCATGCTTCCATGGCAGTTTGCCAGCGCTTCGGCGTCGACATGGGCGAATTTCTCCCGGCAATACCGCAGCGCTTCATCGAGCATGGAGCCATCTTTCTTGCAGGATCGCTGGTGGAGGGATTTGGCAACAAGACCTCCGATCTCGATGTCATGATCGTCAGCGAGCTGGCGCTGGACGGCATCGATCATGTCGTCCGCAAGGATCATATGCTGATCAACATGATCTTCGGCAAAGCTCGGCGGATCGATCTGGAATATCTCCACACTGGGACCATTTCCTCGCCGGTCGCGGAAATTGCTGCGCTCGATATTCCCGTCGACTTTGTCGCAGAGCGCATTGACGAGCGGCAGGAGCTGCTGATCCATCGCCTTCTGAACGCGGTCCCGCTCTTCGACACACCCGCCTATCGCGCGCTGCTTGCCGCCGCGCAGGCCTGCGATTTCCGCCGCTACATGGTCAAGCGCTGCATGCACAAGATCGACGGGGCCGCACTCGATCTTGAAGGGATGGTTGATCGCGGAGATCCGGCCGAGGTGCTGCTGCGCCTGTTCGACATCATCGACCATAGCGTGGATGCCATCCGCTTTGCGCATGGTTTCACGAATCCACTCGGAAAATGGCGGATCAGATCGCTTCGGTCGATGCCGCCATCGCCTGAGGCCGAAAATGCGCTCAGCATCTATCTGCGCTATCGTGTGCTCGGCCTCGGGCTGGAAGAGCCCGATATGGAGGAAGTGCTGACGCTGGTGCGGCAGGTGCTCTACTGGTCCGACTGTGCCCTGAGGCGGGTCTATGCCTGAAGTGGTAAGGGAGATCTCGGCGGTGTTTCGCTTCTATCCCGATTCGAGGGGCGATATCCGCATGATCCACAATGGGCATAGCCGCCTCGAGGTTGACGAAACCATCGAGGCGCTGTGGTTCGAGATCGACAGCCAGCGCAGCCTCTCGCAAATCTATCGCTCGTTTTGCAACGTGACGGGTCGCGCGCACGACCCGGTCTCGGCAACGCTGTTTGCCGATATTCTGCGCGAGTTCGAGCAGGCGGGGCTGATCCGGCGGAACGGTGACAGGACCACGTGCCTGGCTTGCGGTTGCGAGCAGCGTCGTCCGAACCCCTTGCAGGCGATGCCCGCGCGCTTCGAGCCATGCGCAAGCTGCCACGACCCACTCGGTATAGTGGCGTGGTGGCGTCCTTCATCCCCGCCTGCGGCCCAGATGTGAGGTTCTGCTCGACGACGCCGGCTCATGGCGTCGCGGCCAGATGTCGGCTGGGGCAAGTCAAGCCGACCCGGAACGCGGGTTTGCTACCGAAACTCCTGCATGGCCACTCCCTGCGCATTCCTGAAGGGGATCCATCCCGTTGGGGCCAGACAGCTCGGCTCGCTCCCGACGCCTGCGTGTACCGCGCCAGGTGATTTCGGTAGCTCTTCTGCTAGGCAACAGCAGAGACAGTCCGGTGTTCTTCGAGGCTGCTGACCATCAGGGCTGGGCTGTGGAACAGGAAGTGGCGGAGACGGAGTCCGCCAAACTATGGGCCGATGGAAGTCGATCTTAGTCAAAAAACATCATTATTCATGGGAAAACCTCTTGGTTTCTGCAAACGACCGTCCGTATGAGTTCGATTGTGTTCCCATAAAACCGTGCTATTATCGGGGAACAGTTTTGGGAGCGCGAGGCCGCGACGCCATTGGGGTGATCTGGGGGCAGTTTCGGTTCCCTGACAGGGAGCGATAATGCCAAAAAAGCTTAGCAACGTGCTCACGCCCTTGGCGGTGAAGAATGCAAAGCCCGGTCGCCACGCCGATGGTGGCGGGCTGCATTTGCTGGTGAAAGAAAGCGGTGCCCGGTCATGGGTCTATCGATTCATGCTCAATGGGAAGTCGCGCGACATTGGCCTTGGCGCGGCTGGACCGGACGGCATTTCCTTGTCGCAAGCCCGCGATGCCCGCGACGCACTGCGTCTTAAGGTGAAGGCTGGAATTGATCCCCTTGAAGAACGCCAGCGGGTGGCCGCTGAGGCCCTTTCAGCAGCTCAGGCGGCACAGGTTGCCGGAATAACGTTCAAGGCCGTGGCGGAGACCTACATCGGTGCGAACGAGGGAAGCTGGCGCAATGACAAGCACAGGCAGCAATGGAAGAACACGCTGGCCACTTACGTCTACCCGGTGATCGGGGAATTGCCCGTTGCCGAAGTCGGCACTGCCCACGTTCTGCAAATCCTTGAGCCGATCTGGAAAGACAAGGCGGAGACTGCCAGCCGGGTCAGGGGACGCATGGAAACGATCCTTGATGCCGCCAAGGCGCGCGGATACCGAGAAGGCGAAAATCCCGCCCGGTGGCGCGGCCATATTGCGCAAATCCTGCCTGCCCGGTCCCGGCTCACACGCGGCCATCACAAGGCCATGCACTATGAAGCGATCCCGGCATTCATCGGTGATCTGCACGAGCGGAAGGCTGTCGCCGCGCTGGCGCTGGAATTTGCGATCCTGACCGCTGCCCGCACTGGTGAGGTGATCGGCGCGAAGTGGGATGAGGTCGATTTGGACAAGGCAATCTGGACCATCCCGGCCAGCCGCATGAAGGCAGGTAGGGAACATCGCGTGCCGTTGTCGCTGCGGGCCGTAGCGATACTGGAGTCGGCAAAGGCGTTGCGAAAGGAATGGCTGTTTCCGGCGACCAGCGGTGGAAAGCTATCTGGTATGGCTATGACCATGCTGCTGCGTCGTATGAAGGTCGATGCGACGGTACATGGCTTCCGATCGGGTTTCCGCGACTGGGCTTCCGAATGTACGGGCTATGCTCACGAGGTTGCCGAGATGGCTTTGGCACATACCATCGGCAACAAGGTCGAGCGTGCTTATCGGCGCGGCGACCTGTTCGAGAAACGGCGACGGCTGATGGAAGATTGGGCCATCTATTGCACAAACCCGCGCGCGATCGATCGCAGTGTCATTCCAATTCGGCAGGAAATCTTTGCATGATCTTTCGCAAGTGCCATTGTGGCCTGACTGCGCAAGCAGCCAACAATGGTGCAGATTTGGAGTTGGAAAGCTGTCGATCATGCTGACTGCGAGATTTGATGCCGCCCTGGCTTATGCAAGCGAAGCACATCGCAGCCAGGTTCGGAAGGGAAGCAATGTCCCCTATATATCGCACCTTCTGGGGGTGGCGTCGATTGCGCTGGAGTTCGGGGCTGACGAGGATCAGGCGATCGCTGCGTTGCTGCATGATTCAGTCGAGGATCAGGGTGGGTTGGAGAGGCTGGAAGATATCCGGTTGAGGTTTGGCGACCGGGTTGCCCGGATCGTCATGGACTGTACCGACGCTGTGCAAACCCCAAAGCCTGCCTGGCGAACCCGGAAGGAGCAATACCTTGCCAGCCTTGCTCAGAAGGACCTGGACTCGCTTCTTGTTTCGCTAGCGGACAAAACCCACAATGCTGAGGCGATAGCTGCGGACCGCGGTCAGATTGGGGAGGCTATCTGGGACAGGTTCACTGGCGGCAAAGACGGTAGCATCTGGTACTATCAGGAATTGGCCAAGGCGTTTGCCGCGCCTTTTCCGCAACAGGTTGCAAGATTGGAACGCGCAGTTGCCGGCTTCAGCTAGCGCACCGGTACGTAGACAAGTTCTGAACCCTCAGGCCGTCACGAAAACAGGTGTTTCTGGATATCGATAAACGCCCCGCGTATCTGTGGGATGGACCCCAGAACCCGCTTGGCGTCATTGGTCCCGCCGTAGCGAATCTGCAGGAAGTCACTGATCCGGTGAGGAGCCAGTTCCTGAATGCCCTGGAGCTCGTAGGCCTGCAGGATGTAGCTCAGAAACTCCCGCATCTCGGCCTCGTAGCCCGTCAGCCCCTTGGCCTTTGCCGCCTCGACCCGTTCTGACCGTGACAGGGGCGCGAGGGTGAAGCGGACATAGGCGAGTACATCGAAAATGTCGCTCTTGGGTGAGTCGATCAGGCGGCGCATGTCGTCCATGCGGTCGCGGTCGTACCCCATTTCCTCGAGCCGCTGGATGAAGGCAGTGCGGCGGTCGGGATCGATCCAGATAGCGCGGAGCTCATCGGCATCGGCGACCATCGTGCCCAGGTCACCGAACAATTGCTCCATGAACTCGTTAGCGGTGATCTGTCGCCCGTTGAACCAGTAGGTGGTCTCGGCGACATACTGGATCTTCCGCTCCTTGCCGTCAGCCAGCTTCACGACGACCCGTTGGACCGGGGGCAGGGGATCGATGATGGTATCGTCGTCGTCTGGTTCGTCCTCAGGGGCTGGCTTGGGCGGTTTGGGGCTACCGGGGCCAGAAACCGGCTCCTCCGGCTCGCCGTCCCACGCCGGATCCTTGAAGTGCTCATAGGCCTTCACGAAATCGTAGATCGTGAAGAAGTCCTTCCCGTCGAAGGTCCGCGTGCCTCGGCCGATGATCTGCTTAAACTCGATCATCGACTTCACGGGGCGCAGCAGAACGATGTTGCGCACGTTGCGTGCGTCCACCCCGGTCGACAGCTTCTGCGACGTGGTAAGGATCGTCGGCAGGGTCTTCTCGTTGTCCTGGAACTCGCGCAGGTGCTGTTCGCCCAGCTTGCCGTCATCCGCCGTCACCCGCTCGCAATAGTGCGGGTCGGGATTGGTCTTCACCTGGTTGATGAAGTTGCGCACCCGTGCCGCGTGATCCTGAGTCGCACAGAAGACCAGCGTCTTCTGGCGCTGGTCGATCTGGTCCATGAACTCGCACACCCGGCTCATCTCGCGCTCGTCGATGATCAGCTTCGTGTTGAAGTCCGCCTCGGTATATTCCTTGTCGGGGTCGATCTCCCCGCTCAACACCTCGTCCTCGTCGCTGAAGGTGTAGGTGTCCATCGTGCTCGCCATCTGGCGCACCTTGAACGGGGTGAGGAAGCCGTCGCCGATCCCCTCCTTCAGGGCATAGGTGTAAACCGGGTCGCCGAAATAGCGGTAGGTATCGGCGTTCACGTCGCGCTTGGGCGTGGCGGTGAGGCCGAGCTGCACGGCAGGCGCGAAGTATTCGAGGATCCCGCGCCATGTGCTTTCATCGCGCGCACCGCCGCGATGGCATTCGTCGATCACGATGAAATCGAAGAAGTCCGGCTCATAACCTTCGAACCGGAACTCGTCCTCGCCGGTCATGAACGTCTGGAAGATCGTGAAGAACACGCTCGCATTGGTGGGCACCTTGCCCTGCTTGCGGATTTCCTCTGGGCTGATGCGGCACAGCGCATCGGGCGGGAAGGCGCTGAAGGCGTTGTAGGCCTGATCGGCGAGGATGTTACGGTCAGCAAGGAACAGGATGCGCGGGCGACGGGTCGGCTCGCGGGTCAGGTTCCAGCGCGACTGGAACAGCTTCCACGCGATCTGGAACGCGATCGACGTCTTGCCCGTGCCCGTGGCGAGCGTCAGCAGGATGCGCTGCTGATCCTTGGCAATCGCCTCGAGCACGGCGGTGATAGCGTTGTGCTGGTAGTAGCGCGGCTGCCACTTGCCGCCGCCGGTTTCAAAGGGAACCGCGCCGAAGCGCTCACGCCACGCATTGCCGGCGGGGAAGCAGCGCTGCCACAGCTCGTCGGGCGTCGGGAAAGGCGGGGCGATGGCCCCTTCCTTGCCCGTGTGCATGTCGACCTCATACCACTCGGCCCCGTCGGAGGCGTAGGCGAAGCGGGCTTTCAGACGGGTCGAGTAATCCTTGGCCTGACCGACGCCTGCTCCTGCGCCCTTACCATAGCGCTTGGCCTCCATCGTGGCGAGCTTGTGGCCGCGATACTCGAAGACGTAGTCGGCCGAGAGCGGAGCGCCGCGCTGGCCGCCGGGCATGATGCGCCCCGGGCAGATTGCCTCCCGCCGGATATGCGCGCCCTCGACCACGCCCCAGCCGGCCGCGCGCAGCAGGGGATCAATGCGATTGGCGCGGGTATCGGCTTCGGTTTCCTGCATCAGATCAGGTCAGCTCCCCGGCGAAGGCCTTCTGGAGGAGAGATTGGCGAAGGTCGGTGATATCATTGATCTGGTAGCTAAATGCCCTCGCAAGAGCGTTAGTCATTTGCCTCACTTTTCCAAGATTTTGCGCGACATCTTGCTGCACGTCGATCGGGGGCATTGGCACATTCAATGTCGCAACCGACTTAGTGTTAATAACTCCCTGAGCTGAGCCCGTCGTCATTCCTAGCAGACGGTCTTTTCCTTGCCGCGATTGGCAGAAAGCTTCCAAATACTGAAGCTCTCCTTCGACCGGCTTCGCAAACACGACATTTGCGCAGTTCATAGGGCCCAAGCCTTTCGGAACGAGGCAACAATCCGAGCGATTTGCGCCTACACGAACGAATAGCAACTCACCTCCTACGAGTTGAGATTTCTTCAGTTTCGAGTGAAATTCTGAGCTAATATAACGGGTGCCATCGAGGTCGAGCCCACTTGGTCGAACGTTCTGAGAGCGCAGAAACGGAATCCCGTCTGTCTCGACGTAGTGCTTCGAGGTCTCCCCCACGTGCCCTACCGAGACACGAGAACATATCTGACCAAGCGACTTGGCAGGATGTGATTTTTCGACTTTGTCAAAAATCGAAAACCGAACGCTCTCAAAAACCTCCTCTGCATCCGCCAGATTGGCTTCGGTGAGGGCGCGGGCGCGGTCGAGGGCGGCGAAGGCCTGATCCAGCACCGCGACAATCCGCTTCTGCTGCTCCAGTGCGGGGAGAGGAAAGTCTATGCCCTTAATCGTCTTGGACGAAAGGTGTTTTACCGTCGTGAATGAAGTCTGGTCCTCGATCTCTTTCAGGTATCGATTGATACCGTAAAATAGGAACCGGGGATGCAAACGACTGTCGAAACGGCGAAGCCGGCACACCCGTTGGTTCAGCAGCGCTGGGCCACCACCCCACTCATAGCACCGGAACTCACCGTCCATGCCGATCAGTAGGTCACCATTGCCCACGACGTAATCCGCATCGTAGTTTCCGAGGAAGCCGACAGCGGTTGCGCCGTTGTCCTTGAGGTCGCGAATGCGGATCAGAGGAAACCCGCTACTTTCGGAAAACTGCTTCGACGAAAACGCAAAGCCATTCTGAACTTCGAGCAATTCTCCCAAGGGAGCCTTAGGCCAAGCCATTACGGTAGGCGCTTCCAATACCGCTGCAGCGCTCACAGCATCCCCCGGATCTCTTCAAGGATCAGCCGCGCCTCTTCGTCGCGGGCGAGCATGTCGGCGATGATCTGCTCGGGCGCTCGCAATGGCGCTTCATCCGGCGCGGTCGGGTTGCGGACCGATAAATCCCATGTCGCCTTGTCGAGATCGTCGACATTCACCGTCCAGCTCTTGGCGCTGTCTGTCTTGTCCGGCTGGAGCGCGATGAACTCGGCCAGATCATCGTCGTTGAGCGGATTGGTCTTGCCGAGCGAGCGGCCCAGATCGAGCTGATAATACCAGACCTGCCGGGTTGGCGCGCCTTTCTCGAAGAACAGCACGACCGTCTTCACACCTGCACCCTGGAAGGTGCCGCCGGGGCAATCGAGCACGGTGTGGAGGTTGCAGCTGGCAAGCAGTTCCTTGCGCAGCTCGACGCTGGCGTTGTCGGTGTTGCTGAGGAAGGTGTTCTTGATCACCACCGCCCCGCGTCCGCCCGCCTTCAGCTTGCGGATGAAGTGCTGCATGAAGAGGTAGGCGGTCTCCCCCGACTTGATCGGGAAGTTCTGCTGCACCTCCTTGCGCTCACCCCCGCCGAAGGGCGGGTTGGCCAGCACGATGTCGTGACGGTCGGCCTGCTGGATGTCCATCACGTTCTCTGTGAGCGTGTTGGTGTGCCGGATCTGCGGCGCCTCGATCCCGTGCAGGATCATGTTCATGACACCCAGCACGTAGGCTAGCGACTTCTTCTCCTGTCCGTAGAATGTCTTGCGCTGGAGAATGTCCCACTCGGCAGCGGAAAGGTCCGGCCGGCGCAGGTATTCGAACGCCTCGCACAAGAAACCGGCCGAGCCTGCCGCGCCGTCGTAGATGGTCTCGCCGATCTTGGGATCGACCACCTTGATCATGGCGCGAATGAGCGGGCGCGGGGTGTAGTATTCGCCGCCATTGCGCCCCGCATTGCCCATGCGCTTGATGCGCGTCTCGTAAAGGTCGGACAGCTCGTGCTTGGCCTTGCTGCTGCCGAAATCGAGCGTGTCGACGATGTCGATCACCTCGCGCAGGGAGTAGCCCGAGCGGAAGCGGTTGATGATCTCGTTGAAGATCTCGCCGATCTTGTACTCGATGGTGTCGGCATCGTGCGCCGCCGCGTGGAAGCCCTTGAGATAGGGGAACAGCTCGCCGTTGACGAAATCGACCAGGTCCTGGCCGGTCATCGCGATCTGGTGATCGATCTCACCGGTGTCCTTCTTGGGCGCAGCCCAGACATCCCAGCGGTACTGGGGGTCGAGGATCGGCTCGTAATCGCGACCCTCCAGCGCCGCCTCGTCCTCCATTTCCGCCTCGAAATCATCGAGATACTTGAGGAAAAGGAGCCAGCTGGTCTGCTCGGCATAATCGAGCTCGGACGCCAGGCCCTCGTCGTTACGCATGGCCCGATCGATATTGTTGAACGCGTTTTCAAACATGCCTTTCAGCTACCCAGCAATTGGGTTCGCGACAAGGGCTATTGCTGTTCGATATTGTTCGGAATTGGACTAGGCTGTCCGCTCCCAAGAGCTTCGCAGGTAGCAAGGAATATGCCCAGGAAAGGCAAGCCAGTACGACCGGTCATCGTGCCGGGGATCGGAAGTAAGCGCTTTCGAAGAACCGATGGAAAGGCCGTACGAGGATCGTTGCCAGCCCATCCAATGCTGGTGGCGCGCGATCTTCGGAATGGGTCTCTCGCGTCGCTGGAAGCCTATCTGAAGCAGCATCAGGGCATTCCGGACCGCGAGGTTGCTTTCGAGCTCTGGCGACTCCTTGCGGGTCCGGCGGCCCAGACGCGGTTCAGACTTGTCGTGGTCGATCATCCTGACGCCCCGGCTGACAAGGGAGGGCGGCCTTCCACCAGAAGCAGAGTTCCGACCCGAAAAGACAGGGAGCGGGTTGCCGAGTTTTCCTGCAAGCTGGACCTCCACGGGAAGGTCTGGCTGGCCAGGGAGGAAGCGGCAGAATGCCTCGGGATAAGCGAATCGACCATCAAGCGCGCTACTCGCAAGATCGAGGCTGAAGAAGCCCAAGAGATCGAGTTGAATAGCACTAGGGCACGCCGCGCCGCTGCGCTGAAGAAACTGCGCCGAGAGCGTTGATTTGCTTCGATACTCGGAAACCTCAGGAGGTTTCGCGCACCCCCCAAAGGCTTTATCCCTCGGTCAACAACCGTCAGGTCATCCTCAAACACATTGGAGCGAGGACGATCAATGACGAACCAACCGCAAAAGCTTGCCTATAGCATCCGCGAAGCCTGCGCCGCATCGAGCCTGGGCCGCACCACGATCTATGCGCACATCGCGGCCGGCCGTTTGCGGGTGGTCCGCGTCGGAGGCCGCACCCTGATCCCGGCCGAGGAGTTGCAAGCCTTCATCAAGGGGAACGGCTGAGGGGTGGTTGCGGGCTGAGGGTGCCAAGATGCCGAAAGGTCGGAGGCTCAACAAGAAGGGCCGCAACCCTGGAATGGACCGGTTCACCGGTGTACCCCACACCGTCATGAAATCGGAGGCTTACAGGTCTCTCAGCTCGACGGCGCGCTCACTGCTGTTTGAATTGGCCATGATCGAGAACGGCAAGAACAACGGTTCCCTGTATCTCTCCGTGCGTGATGCAGCGGACCGGCTGGGCATGTCTGACCCAAATTCCGTTACAAACGCCTTTGATGAACTGACAGATCGCGGCCTGATTTGTTGCACCAAGGCTGCGCATTTCGAAGTGAAGGCGGCAGACCATTCGCGAGCGCGCTGCTGGAAGCTGACGTGGAAAGCAGCCAATCGGCGGCCTCCGAGTGACGAATGGCGGGCCTATTGTGCTCCGCCCGATTCCGGAGCCGCCAAGCGTGCGCGCCGCGGAATGGCAGCGTTGAAGCGCTATGGCTATGCGCTCAGCGCCCACCGTTTGCCGGTATTGGAAACCATAACGGAGTGAGCGAAAATCGCTCCCGACAGTGTTGGAACGGTATGGGAAACCATAACCGCAAAAAGCCTAAGCGACTGAAATTGTTTTGTCCGTCATCGTTTTGGTTTCCATTGCACATGCAGCTGATACCACCAGGGGCAGAAAAAACTTCAGCTCTTTCGCTTGGAAGACGGCGGAACCCGGGGAATGAACCGCTCGATCTTGGCAATGGCACGGATAACGCGATCGAGATCGATGCAGCGGATCTCATCGGCAGCAGCTTCCAGATAAGGGCGAAGATAGAGAGCCGACCCGGTCACGAGCCCCCAGCGCTCGGATATGTGCCACGCGACGAGCTCGGCTTCGACTTCCCTGGCTGAATGTGGGAGATGTGACCGATCGGGCCATCCATATTCTTCTGCCTGGGGGTTGCCCTGATCGAACGCGCCCGCGTGGCCACAGAACAAGTGACCGAGCTCGTGTAAGAGCGTGGAAAACTGTTCGGCGGGTGTTAGGCGGGAGTTGATCATCACCCGCCAATGTCCTTTCAGGTGACCCGGCGTCAGCGCGTCCAGCCCGGGTTGCCCTTGGATCACGAGGTCGGGTTCCAGCGGAAGGGAAGTTTGCTGAGACACCCACCCTGCATAGTCCGAACCCAATGATGCGAACGTGACTTCCAACTTCAAGCTGCGCTTGGTCGGCGTGGTTAGGTTTCGCACCATCGCGTTGAGGGTCTCCGGCTTGAACTCGCCAGTGGCCGCGAAGGCATTCCGGCGCGGGTCCTTTTCCTGGACCGGCAAGGTGTCTTCAAGCTCGAAAACCTGGGCAATAGGTCCATTCGGCCGCAGGATCAGAATAGGAAGAGCGTCTGGGCGAACCGTCTGACCAGCCAAAGCCCATTCCCTGCGCGAGCCGACCGCCAGTGCGCCTGGGCGCTGAGCGTAGACCATCATGATGTTATAGGGACCGAGCCGTTTGAGACGCGATGCAAACGCACTGAACTCCAGAACGGCATCGGGGGTGGGGGCAGTCAGGGCTAATCCCATCAGCTCGCGCAGCTGTGTCTCGCGATTGGCATCACGCGCGGGACAGGCTAACTGTGGTTCGAACTCCCAAGGCGGGACTGGGCTTGATTGGGGCAAGGAAGGTGCCGGCATTCCGGCTTCAAATGGTTCCACTGCCGCAAACGTCGGCAGCGGGTCATCGTATTCTTTGAGCCTTCTGGGCTGACGGTCTCGGACTTTCAGGAGGCAGAACAATGCCCAGGAGGCGCAAAGTGACCAGGCAAGTGCGTTGACAATCACGAAAGCAGCCAGAAATTTGCCAAGATAGGACCAGGTAACGCCAAAACTTGAGTGCGGGGACCTGCAGCAACGGTCGTTCCAAGACCAATCAGGAAGGCCAAGGGCAGGGCCAGCAGGAAACCCGGCCAGCCGAAAACTGACACCACACCGGCTAGATATGCCAGAGCGCCCATTCCAAACCATATCGACCAGAAGGTGCCGCCGATCCATGCCCCAACCTTCCAGCCCGGCTTTGCGGCGGCAAATGATGGATACGCGATACCGGCGATAATCAAGCCGCCGCTTGCCAAAAGCGCCCAATCGGTAAAGTGCATTGCAGGACCTTTCCGTTTGCCAATCACCAGTTGGTCTGACTGGTGTAGAGTATACTCCGTTGTGAAATACACAACACGTGCCAGCCATACTGGCAATGGCACTGCGGCAAATCCTAGCGGACAATCTACGTCAGGCCCGGTGCGCGGCAGGCCTGTCCCAAGAGGAACTCGCCGATGCTGCAGGGATTGATCGGACCTATGTGAGCGCGCTTGAGCGGTGCCGCTACGCTGCCAGCGTTGATGTAATCGAGCGCCTGGCCGATGCACTGAATGTCACCGCGGCATATTTGTTGAAAGGCCTCGACGACGGTGCGGAATGAGTTGGGGCCGGATTGTCTAGCCATGATCCAACCCGCTTAGTTTCATGGTGAGATGCGACAGCGAGTTTTCTTCTGCCCATGTTTCAAGCGTGCCCGCCGCCCAAAAGCCGCCTCCCATCCGGCGGAACTGTCAGATTGCAGGAAGGATTGGCGGATCAAAATTGGGCCAGTTGGGCCACCTAATTGAGGCAAGTCGGGTCAGAATCGGCAACAACGCGTCCGTGTCTTAACCCTCTGATTTTTATTAAACTGGTGGGTGACAGCGGTGCGACAAAATGGCGTCAGGTTTCTAGATGCCTCCCGCGAGATCCCTTCATCACCCAACGCGCCGATTGAGTGTCCTGCGGGCATTGCAAGCGACCGCGACAGGTCTGCACTGGTGGCCGCAACCACTGCGCTATTGCCGGCTCCGTACGCATCAAGCACCGGTGCGCCGTCGCTCCACGCGAGCAGAAGACCCTTAAGCCATGGTCGGACCATCAGAAACGGTATTGGCCAGGAGGGGCCAAAACAGTATGCAGTCCTTTATCGAGAAGCCTATGTGCTCTCCCGACGAGGCCGCCGCCGCTCTCCGGGTACTGATCGAGACGACCACCTGCGCGGACGAACAGCAACGAAACACGGCTATACATAGGACTATTCGCGTAGCGCCGCGACAAGCGTGGTCGCGTGGCTGAACGATAGTAGGGTTGCAGCCGCTCTTCCGCCCAGCCAGACGTTCCCGCCTACTTCTTTTTCAGCGTCAGGGTGTTAGGCCCCAGCGGCTTTGGAGGCGCGGCCGGCTGTGCTTGACCCGGCGCGGCCCCCGCCGCTACGGCAGTTCGTGCAGGTGCGAATGCTGCGCCTAGAACCTTTTGCACGATCACGAAAATCGCTGTCAGATCGTTTGGTTCGACCTTGGGGAAGACCGCCT
The DNA here is from genome assembly GCF_013607875.1 of Blastomonas ursincola. Lineage (GTDB taxonomy): Bacteria > Pseudomonadota > Alphaproteobacteria > Sphingomonadales > Sphingomonadaceae > Blastomonas > Blastomonas ursincola. The sequence goes on along the minus strand of NZ_VDES01000001.1, from coordinate 1,049,010 downwards.
TTCCATTGTGGACCAATGGGCGGAGGCGGTTGATGTTGACTGTGTAGAGATGGTCGCAGACCACATAGGCTATCCGCCCTTCGGCCTGCCCTTTGGGGTTGGGATTCTTGGAGAGCTGATGAAAGTTCGTCCCGGCCTTTTGCTGCGCGCTCGTGACGGGCAGGATAATGCAGGTGTCATGTAACGAATTGGCCGCCCGAATGACGATGCCAGGGTGCTCGTTCACGAACTCGGGCGCATAGGCGTCGTGCGGAAAATCGATCCAATACATCTGTCCCATGCGTGGACGACTTACGATACGCCGTTCGCGGCGACTAATCGGCACATAACCTGCTTTTATTATTTCGTGATGAAACGGGAAAGGGTGCCCGGCTTCCGTGACCAAATCGGCTACGTCCGGCATGTTTGAGAAGTCGATCGGCACATAGCCCTGCGCCAATAATTCTTCCTCGGTCGGGATCGCCACATAGCCTGCTGCGAACAGTTCGGCTTCGGTCGGGAAGGGTACTGCCATACTTGGTTGATCTTCTGAGTTAACGTCATTGGGCATGGAAAGGCTGCTTTTCCCCGACGGTTGGTTGTCCTATTGCGGTGTGGCCGTATTCATCGGCCGACCATATTCACCCCGCAGCGCATCGAGCGCGATCTGGGTGTAGCCTGCTTCGTAAATCTCGATCTGGGTTCGGCGCTTATAATAGGAAAGGCGACGACCCGGAGTATCAGCCTCGATCCGCATACGCGCCACGCCCCGGATGCCCGGCGCGCGACGATGCTGCGCCAGCGTCACAAGCATGTCGATGCCATAGCGTTCGAGCAGGTTGCTGCGCTCTTCCGAAAGGTTAGCCGCAGCGTCGAGCATCGTGCGGGTGAGCTGATAGACATCGTCACCCTCACCCTGATGATACAGGGCGGCGGGATCGACTGGGAACAGCGGCTCGGCATCCGATTCCTCGCTGTCGAAGATCCATGCTTCATACCAGATGGCCCCGATCTTCTCGAGCATCGCCACCCGCGCCCAGAAATCCTCCCAGACTCCATCCTTGCTGCGGCTCTTCGAGCGATGATAACTCGCCCAGTCACCCTTTGCAGACTTTGACCCACCGACAAGGCGAAGTGCCCAGACGGAATGGATGCCGATCTCAAAAACCTTTCGGGTAGGATAAGCCTCGGGCGGGGTCTGGCTCAACGCGTCGATCGGCACACCGAATGTCGCATCGAGCTGGACCAAGCCATAGAGGTCCACCAGCATTCGCAGTAAGAGCGCGTCGCCGGTTTCGCGGACACGGCGAAGCATTGAAGCCTCAGTTTCAATGCCCGTTACCAACGCGACCGGCAGAAAGACGGGGTCGCTGTCGGGAGCGATGGGCTGCAGGCGATATTGTGGATAGAGCTTCGTCGAGCGTTCGGTGTGCGAAACGAACCCATGCTGGATCAGCTCGTCGATCGCGACCTTGGCCCTTGGCTTGCCCATTCCCGTATGCTGTTCGCAAGCCTTGGTCGACCATTTGCTGAGCTGATGGTCGCTGCCGGTGCCGGCAAGCAGCACGATATATGCGGTGACGAGGTTCAGCCTGTTGCCGGTCTCGACCTCCCACAAGCGTTCCCAGGCTGCACGATCGATGGCAAAGAAGTTGCCGCCTCGCCCCTTCCCCCGAATGCGATCGGCACCGACTGATTCGGCTTCATGGGACGCCGAACCGTCCAAAGGCGCATTTCTCGATCGTTCCATGCGGGTGTGGTAGCACGTCTATCTGTCCCCATCAAGGGATTCAAGGCAATCAAGGTCTTCAAAGTTCTCAAGCACACAGAAACATGTCAAGGATATCAAATAACAAGCGACCATGCTGCTTAGTGATCAGACCGGCTAGGAATGGCTGAAATCAGGGACTTAGGGCTCAACCGCGAGTTGAATTTTAACGTCTTTAGCCTATATAGAACTCACAGCTTCGGCTGCTCGGCTTAACGGCCTTTTGGAATTACACCGCAAGGTGCTCGGGGAGAGTTTCGCAAGAGGCTCTCCCCTTTCCTCGTCAAATTGGACGACATCGCTAGCCCCTCTTAGAGCCGATATGCTCGGCGCGGCGGGAACGAAAAGGCGTTTCCTTTTTTGCTTTCGAGCGACAACCGACCGCTAGTCCAATTAGCCAACCCCGGCAATCGGCGCACGGCGCCTACCAAACTACCCAAGTTTCGACCTGCCGGCCTGGCCCAACCATAGTCGCTTTCTTCAGTAGCTGGCGTCTGGCTGACGATCGGCTGCGAGCGAGGCCAGACTACGGCCTACGGCACCGCAAAATTGGCCGTATAACGCTCGATATTCATCACTGGATGAGCCATGAAAAGTGTCCGTCGATCGGCAAGTGGGATCCTCGCGGCGGACCAGTCGACCGCCGCGCGGAAAAGCCTGAGCCCTGGGTGGTCTTCGAAAATCGCCGGCATGGCCTGCTCTGCTTCTTCGAGGCTCGTGTAAAGCTGAGCCGCGGTGAATACCGGATCGGCTGAGCCGTCGAGCGACAGCGCGGCGGCGCTGTGATATTCGCCGCTCGACAGGAAGAGTTCGAACCATTTCGCATCGACCACCGCGCAACCGTCGAAGCTCCAACTAGCACCATTGCTCTGGTTGACGATTACCAAGGGCATTAAGCGGATATCGGCGATTGGTGTGGCGCCGATGGCCTGTGGGTTCGCGCTCAGCCATTCGGCCTTGCGCCTCGCCTGGGCGGCGGCCTCCTCGAGTTTGCGCAGATAGTCGTAGCGCTCGCTGGGCTCAGTGGGCTTGAGGAAGCACTTGACCTCGCCAACGATCAGGGTCTTGCCCACGCAAACAATGAGATCGATCTCCTCGCAATCGGGGCCCGCCGGCATGTGCCTGACCTCGCTTGCGAATGGACTAAGTATGGGATTACCGGCGAGCGCCTTGCTCACCCTATTACGCAGCTCCCGCTCATAGCGTTCGCCGTTGCTGGTCTTGGACAGGTCAGCGCCCTTGCCTTCCTGGAGCCAGCGCTCAACCGCGCGCAGAGGCGAGCCCCAAGCTAGCGCGCCCGCCACAATCATAAGGTCTGCACCACATTTCGTTGCGATCAACGGGCGATGCCAGAGGCCCGGGTTGAAAAGCTTGGCGAGTGGTCCCCAAGGGTCAGAGGTCAGCGAATGAATCACTGCATTGGCCATCGGATCCGCTATGCTAAGTGTCTTCGCAATCACCTCGACGATGCTCCCACGCGGGATGCAGCAAGACATGCGCTGTATCCAAGCCTGATCGGCTCGTGCCGGGTCAGGCTCGTTGGGTAATGCGGCATCGAGCAAATCCTCGAGCAGCAGCGTCGCATGCGCAAGCAGGCGGGGTGTTACGCCATCGACGTTTAGTTGCTGATCGAGAAAAATGGCCACATAGCTGTCATTGAGTATGTCCAACGCCGATCGGTGCTTAATGGACTGTTCGGCGGTCGGGACCCCTAGCTCGATCGTTGGCGGACTTCCGGCTGTGAATGTGCGCACCGTCGTAGGGATCGGAGATGGTTTTGTTGCCTGCGGGTACCGTCGCTCGATATGGCGATTCAGGATGGCGCCTTGGTGGAGCAGCGACTGCTCACGCCAGTCCCAGATCCGCCACATCGCCTCCTCTGCCGGGTGAAGTGGGCTGACGAGCACCTGGCGCTGTGCGTTCTCGATCTCCCAAGGGGCCCAGAGCACCTGTTGCCATACCTCGCGGAAACTATTGTTCAACGAGAATAACATTTCCCCCTTTAAACCCGCTTCCGAGAAGTCTTGATCCTCTTCAGGCTTATCCGCGAGTTTAGCGGCTGCAGCGAACCAGTGTGGCAAACTGTCGATCATCGTGGTGTTGAGATCAGCCGCCGCTTGGGGCGATGCTCCCTGGTGGCTAATGATTTCGACTTGGCTCATTGCCGAGAAATGCGCCACCTTCGCCGTCGCAGCGTGTTCTTTTAGTGCTTCATGCATCTTGTGGCGGATGAGGAGGAAGCCGCGGTTGGCTAAGGCGATCGCGAGCATCACGAGCTGGGACGGCGACATATGGACGAAGGCCTTGGAGATATAGTCGTCGCGCAGCTTGCGAACCTGCTCATTTACGATGAGGGCGGTGCGGATCAGCGTCTCGTCACGATCGCTATAGCCCTGAGGCAAAACCGTCATCCAGTCGTCAAAATCGAACCGGTCTGCCGTGGGGTGCGCGATCGAAGGCTGCGCGCGATTAGTGAGATGACGGAAAAGAAGCGAATCTATTGCGGATGTGCTAGGCATGATCAGCTTATAGTCTGCTTGACGATCGCTAATCCAGCAATTGGGACGCTTTGCAGACCACCAAAAACTGGGCAAGACGCCGCAATGACTATTGAATGCGCGACACAAAGTGATCTTGAGATAATCCTTGCTTGGCTCGCTGCCGAAGCGGCAGCCGGCAACCCGACCTTTCATGGAAATCGCAACCTGATCTCGAAGGGGCAAGAGGAAGGCGAGCTCTTTGTGCTCCGCGAGGCAGGAGAGATTGTGGCGTTTGCGCTGGGCAAGCCGGGCGAGATCGCGATTCAAGAGACGCGGCCGGATCGGCGCGGCAAAGGCCACGGTCGGATGCTCGCACAGTGGGGAATCGATCGTGCCCGCATGGCAGACATGGTGGTGATCCAGGGTGAGTGCTCGCCATCGACCTCACTGGGCTTTTGGAAGACAATGGGATTTGGGGAGATGCGGCCCCGATATGGTCACAACCCCTGGGTTTATCTGCTGCTCCCAAAGCCTCTGCCAGTCCCGGCTGGGGAGCCTGTCGAGGTCTTGATTCGCGTTTTTGACCAGGACCACCTGTATTCTGACGAAGTGCCCGTCGCGAGCGAGCATCGGCCCGCTGCCGCACGGGACGCGGGCGGCGTCATCCACCTCGCCGAGCGCATCATCATTTACGTACCCAATCTGCCAATGGGGCACGAGGTCTCGCTCGAAATTGTCGTCAACGGCGAGCGCCTTTTCTTCGACAAAGCCAAGCGATCCGTGGCCGCGGCGCGCGGCGTGAAGCGTGACGCAGGGTATGAATTTTACATCGACCGGATTCTGCCGCACGCTTAAAGAAGCTGGTATCCGTTTGAGCGTTTCCTGACCATTTTGTCCTCATCGGCGAAAGCTCGGATTGCCAACGGTTGCTCGAAACCACTGGAGGATCAGCATCGTGAATCACGCGATGATGGTCGAGGCGGTCGTCAGGGCAGGTCGGTCGACTTTTCCATAGGTACTGAGCGCAATGACCGAGGGGACTCTTGTTCCGCCCCCTTTCTAACCGACCTCGCCGCGCAGTGCTTAGTCACGGCTAGCAGGGCGCGGGTGCGTCGCATTCGCTCAGGGCTAAGCGGCATCACAGCCTTGAAAGCCGCCCGCTGACGTGGCGTACGGTAGTGCGCGACGACACAAGGTTCGATATAAGCCCGTGATGGCATTGCGGGACATCATCAACAGGCCAAACGTGTTGGCGTACGCCAAGGCCGGAATCGATGTCGCCCGCGCGGCACAGCGCCTGAGCAACGACGGCTATAAGTGTATGATCGTGCCAAGCCGCGGAGCGGTGCCCTTTCTGCGGATTGCCGAATCCTATTACCGCCGGCTCGTTATCTCCTGCATGCCGCAGAGCGAACGTATCATTAAAGGCATGCCCGCACGCTCTGGTCCCCTGACGCTTGCACTTAATATGCCTTTTACTGCCGACGCAGGGCGGATCGGTGTCAAGGGCTTGAAATCTGCGCATATCCGGCGGTATTGGACGCGGGTCGTTGCAGCAATTGTGCGGCGACAAGTTGACGATCCACACTACCGTTTTTTTCGTTTCGTGCGCGATGAAGTATGCCGGGTCGGCTATCATGACTCGCTCGAATGGCGGATGGAAAGTGAGCGCTTTCTGTTCATCGACACAGTCGTCTCCGGTCGCGCGGTCTGCGAGATCGTCGAGGGATTCGATGCCGAAGGTCTAGACCAGATTCATTATATTCTGCTGCTCGATGAAAATGGCGCTGCCATGCGTCAGCCTTATGCGTCACGAATCCGTGCCCTTGCAGCAGCAGGCCGGGCGACGCTGATCAACGTTCCCTCGCTCTTCACCGAGGACCAGGGACCAGCGGTCAGTGGGGTCTGGAGTTTGGTCGTACCCCAACTCATGGACCTGGTGCGTGACGAGCCGGCAATGGGCGACGGGTTCGCCGGTGCCGGCCTCTATTATCATGAGGTTAGTCAACGGCCCGATGCGTCGAATGTCCAAGTCACTCTTGCCGTCGCCCGGCTCGGCCAGTTGCTCTTCCAGGCGATGCATGTTGTGGTCGACCCCGACCAAGTTTTCGAGGACCTCGAACATCTTGGTTCGGAGTTCTCGGGCGACTCCGCGCTGCAAACGCTTGAGACGCTGCCCGCTCTCTTTGGACAAAACCTAGACCGGGACATCGAAGCTTATCTCGCCCATATCGAAAGCCACAAATTGTTCGGGAAGGCGAATACGCTCGCAATCGCAAAAGCCCCAATCTTGGCAGGGCTGCGTGGCACGAGCACTGAAATCGATGTTTCAACGTCGCACTGCATTCGACTTCATATTGAGGATGCTGCAGCTAAGCGGCTAATGCGACAGTTTCGTACGTCTCTTGCCAAGCCTTATTGGCGCGATGCTGCTAGGACCGAACGCGCCTGAGCACTTTGCCGTCCGAACCGGAGGGCTAGTTTCGGGACTACTTCGAGCTGATTTGAACCGCCGAGTGAAGGCCGATTTCCTGACGGTCCGAGTCGCGACCCCCGCCTGCTGCTTTTGTTTTGAGCGGACGTTCAATATCACTGATTTGAGCGACCGGCTCTGGGTCGGTGCAGCAAATCGCGATTTAGCAAGCGAGACGACTTTGGGGGAGCTATTATGGGAGCGCAGCCGGCATAAAGAAAAAATATCAATTAAATCAACGGAAATTGGCGGAGACGGAGGGATTCGAACCCTCGGTACCGGATTTACCAGTACGACGGTTTAGCAAACCGTTGGTTTCAGCCACTCACCCACGTCTCCGCATGGCAGCATATCGATGCTTGCTTGCCCCAGCTACGGGGCCGGTCGATTGGCCAGAGCGCGCTATAGCGGCGGGTGGGGCAGGGATCAACCGGTTAAGTTCGCTTTCCGCTTCCGCTTTTGCGCATTTGCTGTGGATGGCCCGCAATCGCCCGATTCAACCGCATTTGTCGCAAATCGGACTCGGGTCGGCGCACCACCGACTCGGGTCATCGCCCATTCATTGTCTTGGGTCCAGGAATGCGGCGATTGTGGTTAATGATGCACAGGCGGGAGGCAAGCATGGCAATGGGCTGGTTCGGACAGGGTCTGGCGATTGTCGCCCTGGCGACATTGGGGCTGGGCGCAGGGCCTATGGCCGACCCGGCATCGGCCCAGGTCAGGACGATCGATCCCAATGACGCGATCGATGCAGACCTGGCGCCCGCACGCCCCGGCGGCACGGCCGAGCCGGCGCGCGAGGCGCCGCTCGATGGCGGATATGATTATGGCACGCCCGACAATGGCACCACCAGCAGCACCGAATCGCTGCCTCCGGTGGCCGACGGTGCAGCACCTGCCGCGAATTCGGCGGTTCCGCCTGCGGTTTCCGGCAACGGCTATCAGAAGGACGATCTGATCGGCGCGGCCGAGGGCGTGTTCGGCAAGGGCGCCGAAGGCCTGGCCGGGCTGATCGAGGACATCTTGCGCAAGCAGGGCGAGCCCAACGGCTATATAGTCGGGCGCGAGGCTTCGGGCGCGTTCGTCGTCGGTCTGCGCTATGGATCGGGCACGCTGCACCACAAGGTGGAAGGCGACCGGCCCGTTTACTGGACCGGCCCGTCGATCGGTTTCGATGCCGGGGCCAATGCCGGCAATACCTTCGTGCTGGTCTACAATCTCTACGACACCGAGGACCTGTACAAGCGCTTCGGCGCGGGTGAGGGCGCGGCCTATCTGGTCGGCGGGTTCCACACCAGCTATCTGCGCCGCGGCGATGTGGTGCTGATCCCTGTGCGCATGGGGCTGGGCCTGCGCCTCGGCGTCAATGCCGGTTACATGAAATTCACCCGCAAGCGGAACTTCGTCCCTTTCTGACGGATCGCTTCGCGGCAGACATAGCCCGCAGGGTCGCAACTGCCATGGGCAAATACGGGGCCGGTTGTCGCACGTCAAAGCGGCAGCCGGCCTTTTTGCCTTGCCCCGACGCGCATCGGTCGGCATGGAGGCTCGCGCATTTTCCTGACGCCGGAAGGGCTTTTCCGGCAACATTCAAAGCTGAAATGGGGGACTGACCCGTGCTGGAACTATTGAAGGCGCAACCGGCCGATGCGCTGCTCGCGCTGATCAAGCTTTATGCGGCCGATGAACGCCCGACCAAGATCGACCTGGGCGTGGGCGTCTATCGCACCGCCGATGGCGCGACGCCGGTGTTCAAGGCGATCAAGGCGGCCGAGGCGCGCCTGCTCGATGGCCAGGACAGCAAGAGCTATCTTGGCCCCGAAGGCGATATGGGCTTCGTCCGCGCGATCATGCCCTGGATGCTCGGCGATTTCGATCCGGCAGGCCGTATCGATGGCCTGCAGACTCCGGGCGGCACCGGCGCGGTGCGGCTGGCGGCGGACCTGCTGCTCAAGGCCGGCGTCAAGCGCATCTGGATGGGTACGCCCAGCTGGCCCAACCATGTGCAGATCTTCAACGCCGTTGGCCTTGCCAGCGAGACCTTTCGTCATCTTGATGTGGCGACGCAGAAGCTCGACTTCACCTCGCTCGAAGCCGCGCTCGACAAGGCCGATGCGGGCGATGCGGTGCTGCTGCACGGCTGCTGCCACAACCCCACGGGGGCGGATTACAGCGAGCAGCAATGGCAGCAGATCGCCGAGACGGTTGCGGCCAAGCGGCTCTTCCCGTTGATCGACCTGGCCTATCACGGCCTGGGCCATGGGTTCGAGGCGGACGGCTATGGTCTGCGCACCGTGCTGGCCCAGGTGCCCGAGGCGCTGATCGCCTATAGCTGCGACAAGAATTTCGGCCTGTATCGCGAGCGCGTCGGCGCGCTCTACGTGATGACCGAAAGCGCCGAGCAGCAGCCGGCGATCCAGTCGAACCTCGCCGCGCTGGCGCGCGCAAACTGGTCGATGCCGCCCGATCATGGCGCGGCTGCGGTCCGCATCGTGCTCGAAGACGAGGGGCTGACCAAGATCTGGCTCGACGAGCTCGATTCGATGCGCGAGCGGATGCGCAGCGTGCGCGACACGCTTGCGTCCTACCAGTCGATCGGTTCGGTCAATCTGGCCGCAGTCGGTCAGCAGAACGGCCTGTTTTCGGTGCTGCAGCTGACGCCCGACCAGATTGCCGCGCTGCGCGCCGACTGGGGCGTGTACATGGCAGGATCCGGCCGCATCAACATTGCCGGCTTCACCGAAGCAAACATCCCGCACTTCATCGAAGGACTGCGCGCGGTCACCGCGTGATTTTCGCCTGACTGCGATCTGCCGCACAGCGCGCGCCCTGCGCGCCGTGTAGGCGGATCGTATGTCCTTGTGTTCCACCCTGTTGCGGATGCGCGATCATCTGGCTGCTCTGGCGGCGGCGATCCTGTGCGCGCATGCCATCGGCCTCGTTCGCCTGTCCGACTTTGTCCCCCACGGTTCGCTGCTGATCGAGGGGCGCGCTGGCCAGCTGATCGGCGTCGCGCTGTGTGCGCTGGCCCATGCCATTGTGCTGACCGCGCTGTATCGCAGGCGTCTGGTCGCAGGGCCACTCTATCGCTGCGGCGAGACGCGGCCAGCCGATACCTATGGCCGGCCCTACCGCCCGGGCACCTCTCGCCTGCTCGAAAGCTGGCACTATCGTTGACCGGCGCGCGCGCAGCATTTACCGCTGGGTCCCATGAAACCACCCCATATCCTGTTGATCGTCGGCGGCGGCATCGCCGCGTACAAGGCGTGCGAGCTGATCCGGCTGATCCGCAAGGCGGGCATGAGCGTACGCTGCGTGCTGACCGATGGCGGCGCGCAGTTCATCACGCCGATGACGCTCGCGGCGCTGAGCGAGAACGAGGTGTTCACCACGCTCTGGGATCTGAAGAACGAGACCGAGATGGGGCATATCCAGCTGAGCCGCGAGGCCGATCTGATCGTGGTCTGCCCGGCGACCGCCGATCTGCTCGCCAAGATGGCGGCGGGGATATCCGACAGCCTGGCGACGACGGTGCTGCTCGCGACCGACACGCCGGTGCTCGCGGTTCCTGCGATGAACGTGCGCATGTGGCAGCATGCGGCGACCCAGCGAAACGTCGCACGGTTGCGCAGCGATGGCGTGACGGTGGTCGATCCCGATGACGGCGCGATGGCGTGCGGCGAGTACGGTCCGGGCCGGCTGCCCGAGCCGGTCGCGATCATGGAGCGGATCGAGGCCGCGCTGGGGCGTCGTCCGATAGGCAAGGCAGGGCCGCTGGCCGGCAAGCGCATCCTTATCACCGCTGGGCCGACGCACGAGCCGATCGATCCGGTCCGCTATATCGCCAACCGGTCGAGCGGGCGGCAGGGCTTTGCGATTGCCGAAGCCGCCGCTGCGATGGGCGCGGACGTGCAGCTGATTTCCGGACCGGTGCATCTGCCGACCCCGCCGGGCATGACGCGGATCGATGTCGAGACCGCGCGCGAGATGGCGGCGGCGGTCGATGCGACGCTGCCCGCCGATATCGCGATCCTGGTCGCGGCGGTGGCCGACTGGCGCACCGCAGATGCCGCGGAGCAGAAGATCAAGAAGACCGGCGGCGCGCTGCCGGTGCTGCAGCTGGCCGAGAATCCGGACATTCTTGCGGGGCTGGCAAGAGATGCGCGGCGGCCCGCATTGCTGGTCGGCTTTGCTGCGGAAACCGAGAATGTCATCGAGCATGCCCAGGCCAAGCTCGCGCGCAAGGGGTGCGACTGGATCGTCGCCAATGACGTCTCCGGCGATGTGATGGGCGGCAGCGAGAATGCGGTCCATATCGTCACCGCCGATGGCGTCGAAAGCTGGTCGAACCTGCCCAAGGACCAGGTTGCACGCAAACTCATGGAGAAGATTGCCGATGTCATCCGCTGAACACCCGCTGGCGCCCATCACGATCCGGCTCAAGCGGCTGGCGCACGGCGAGGGGCTTCCCGTACCTGCCTATGCCACGGCGGGCGCGGCGGGAATGGATGTCGTCGCTGCCGAAGAGCTCGACCTGATGCCGGGCCAGCGTCATGCGGTGGCGACGGGGTTCGCGATGGCGATTCCGGACGGGTACGAGGTGCAGGTGCGTCCGCGCTCGGGCCTGGCGCTCAAGCACGGCATCACCGTGCCCAATACGCCCGGCACGATCGACAGCGATTATCGCGGCGAGTTGAAGGTCATCCTGATCAACCATGGCGACACGCCCTTCCCGATCCGCAGGGGCGATCGCATCGCGCAACTGGTGGCAGCGCCGGTGCAGCGCGCGGATTTCGCGGAGGTGGATGATCTCGACGCCACCGAGCGCGGCGCCGGCGGCTTCGGCTCGACGGGCGTATAGAAATCCTCCCCGAGACAAGCTCGGGGAGGATTCTAGGAAGTTCAGGCGGGCAGCAAGCTCACCGCGTCTCGCGGATCGGCTTCACCTTCTTGCCTTCGGGCGCGATCGAGATGCGGACGGTTTCACCCGAGCGGCCAGGGAAATCGGTGAAGATTGCGTCGACCAGATTCGGCACCAGATATTGCAGGTTCTTGCTGCGCGACTGGGCCTCTGCCTTGCCTTCGAACAGGCGCTGGTTGTCGGCGACGCGGTCGATCTTCAGGTCGAGTTCGCTGGTGTACACGGTGTAGCTGCGCACATCGTTGTTCCAGCCGGGGCCGAAGATGAACGGATCATAGAAGCCGAAGCCAAAGGCGCGGCGACCGTAGAAGCCGCCCCACGGGCCACCCCAGGGGCCGAAACCGGCGCCCCAGCCGCCGCCAAAGCCGTCGGACACGACCTTCTCGCGGCCATTGTCGACATCATAGGCAAAGCTCACCACCATGTCGGCGCGCGAAGGATCGCTGGCGGGGACATAGCCCAGCTGGCTCATCTGGCGCGTCACCAGCCCGGCATATTGCGCGAATTCCAGCCCGCCTTGCAGGCGCGGATCGGATGCGGTGACGACAAAGCTCTGGCCCTGGGGAGCGGGCAGAGCCTGGAAGCGGGCGACATCGGCCTTGAACGGAGTGGCGCAGGCCGAAAGCGCAAGGGCAAGGGCGGGCACCGCAAACAGCGCTGCACGACGGGTAAAACGGCTGCGAACAGTCATTTTTTCTCTCCATGGCGGACGCGCGCGACCCTGCGCCGTCCGACTCTGGATATAGGACTAACTGGCCGCGAATGAACCCCGTTTGAACGCAATTCTGCGCAGGTTCAGCTGCGGCTCAGCGCATCAGGCCGAGCGCCTCGTACGCGCCGCTCAGCGTCGGCGCCGCAACCGACCGCGCCTTTTCCGCGCCCTTGTCGAGGATCGCGTCGAGCGCGGCCTCGTCGTCCTTGAGCTCGACGAATCGCTCACGGATCGGACGGAGCGTATCGACCAGCACTTCGGCGAGCGCGGGCTTGAACGCGCCGAAGCCCTGGCCTGCAAACTGTGCGCAGACGGCATCGGGCGTTGATTCGGTCAGCGTCGCATAGATACCGATCAGGTTGAGCGCCTCGGCCCGGCCTTCCAGCGCAGATGCGACGTCCGGCAGCGGTTCGGGATCGGTCTTGGCCTTGCGGATCTTCTGCGCGATCTCGTCATCCGTGTCGGTCAGGTTGATGCGGCTCATGTCCGACGGGTCGGACTTGGACATCTTGGCATTGCCGTCGCGCAAGCTCATGATCCGCGCCGATTCCTTGGGGATATAGGGATCGGGCAGGGTGAACAGCTCGACGCCGAAATCGGTGTTGAACTTCATCGCGATGTCGCGAGTCAGCTCCAGATGCTGCTTCTGGTCCTCGCCCACGGGGACGTGCGTCGCCTGATAGAGCAGGATGTCGGCGGCCTGCAGCACCGGATAGACGAACAGGCCGACGCTCGCGCCTTCGCGGTTCTTGCCGGCCTTGTCCTTGAACTGGGTCATGCGGTTCAGCCAACCGATGCGCGCGGTGCCGTTGAGCAGCCAGGCAAGCTCGGCATGCGCAGGGACCCGCGCCTGGTTGAACAGCACGCTGCGGTCCGCATCGATGCCGCAGGCGATGAGCGCAGCGGCCATTTCGCGCACGTTGCGGATGCGCGCCTCGCGCTCCTCGTGCACCGTGATCGAATGCAGATCGGCGAGGAAGAAGAAGCACGCGCTCTCGGCGTCCATCTCGTCCTGCATCTTCACCCAGTTACGGATCGCGCCCAGATAATTGCCCAGGTGCAGATTGCCGGTCGGCTGGATGCCGGAAAGGACGCGCATGTCTTTTACTTTCTCGCCTGAAGGGAAGGGGACGCCTAGCCCTTGCGGCGCAGCATGCCCTTGATCTCGCTGAGCCGGTAAGCGCCCAGCGCCAGCGTTGCGAGCCCATATACCGCGGCGCCGCCACCGCACAAGACGGCGAGTGCGGCAATGCGATGCTCGAGCCGTCCTTCCATCCAGCCTTCAGCCAGATGCCCGCCGAACCAGAGCGCCACACCCATCAGCGCCGCCGCCGCTACGATGCGCCAGGTCTTGGCGATCAGCCGCCCATCGGGCTGAATATGCCCGCGCTTGTAGAGCACGCCGAACAGCAGGCCGACATTGACCCAGGCCGACAGAGCCGTCGCAACGCCCACGCCAACCGGCCCCAACGGCCAGATCAGCACCAGATTGCCGACGAGATTGACCAGCATCGCCGCCAGCGCCAGCCGCACCGGCGTCCTGGTGTCGGCGCGGGCGTAGAAGCCGGGGGTCAGCACCTTGATCAGCACATAGGCCGGCACACCGCAGGCAAAGGCGGCGAGCACCTGCGCGGTGGCCAGCGTGTCCTCGGCGGTGAAGGCGCCATACTGGAACACGCCATGGATGATCGGCCCGGCGGCGGTGACCAGCGCCACGGCAGCGGGCAATGCGAGCAGCAGCGCGAGTTCGAGCGCGCGGTTCTGCGTGTTGAGCGCGGCCGCGCTATCGCCGCTGCCGATCTGGCGCGAGAGCATCGGCAGGATCGCGGTGCCGACGCCGATGCCGATCAGCCCGAGCGGCAGCTGGTTCAGCCGGTCGGCATAATAGATCCACGAGACCGCGCCTTCGCTCAGGTAGCGCGCGGCAAGAGAGGTGGATATCAGCAGGTTGAACTGGATCGCACCCTGGCCGATCGCCGCAGGGGCAATCAGCAGCAGCATTGCCTTGACGTCGGGCGACAGGCGCGGACGCGAGAGCTTGAGCACCACGCCATTGGCGCGGCACGACAGGATCAGCCAGAGCAGCTGCAGCGCGCCCGACACGGTGACCGCAATCGCCTGGGTGATCGCGGTTTCGACCTCGTTATCGCCGCGGAAGAACAGCAAGGCCACGATCATGCAGATGTTGAGCAGGATCGGCGCGGCGGCATTGACCCAGAAGCGGTTGAGCGAATTGAGAATGCCGCCGAGCAGCGACACCAGCGAGATCAGCCCGAGATAGGGGAAGGTGATGATCGTCAGGTGCCGCGCCAGCGCAAACTTTTCCGGCCCGCCATCGGGAAAACCGCCGGTCATCGCATAGACGACGGGCCCGGCGGCCAGCATCATTAGCGCGGTGAACAGGACCAGGAACGGCACCAGCACCGACAGCACCTGGCCGGCAAAGGCCTTGGCGACGTCCAGCCCGGTACCGGGCGCGTCCTTGTCGGCTTCGGCCAGCTTGCGGTTGAACATCGGCACGAAGACCGCGGCGAACGCGCCCTCGGCAAACAGCGCGCGAAACAGGTTGGGCAGCCGCCAGGCGATCAGGAACGCGTCCGATGCCATGCCTGCGCCGACATAGCGCGCCATCAATATGTCGCGCACCATCCCCAGCACGCGGCTGACCAGGGTCAGACCGCCGATGGTGGAGACGGCGCGCAGGAGGTTCATCGGATGATGACCCGGGATGCGAGGATCAGGCGTTGCCTTCTGCAGGCGGCATCGCCGCACCGAAATTCGGATCCTGGCTCTGCTGTTCGTACAGGCCGACGAAATCGATCGGTTCGAGCACCAGCGGCGGATAGCCCGCATCGCGGATGACATTGCCCAGGATCAGACGGATGTTCGGGAAGACCATGCGCGGCGTATCGGCGAACAGGAAGCGGCGCGTCTGCTCCTCGTCCATCCCGCGCAGGCCGACCAGCGCGCCATAGGCGAGCTCGACGAGATAGGCGGTGCCCTGCTCGGCCTTGGCGGCGATCGTGTAGGTGCACAGCATTTCATGCACTTCTTCGTTGAGCTGGCGCGATTCGGCGCGGAACTGCACGTCGAAGCTCAGCTGGCCGGGCCACTGATAGCTGTCGGGCGCATTCGGGTTCTCGACCGAAAGGTCCTTCACATATTGCGAGATCAGGCCCGCCTGCGGTCCCGCTGCGCCGTTCAGCGCCGGATTTTGCGAGTTGTCGGTGCCGTCTTCGGCCATGGATATTCCCTTTCGATGCTCGTGCGCGCCCCGCGCGTCCTGATCGGCGCTCTAATCGGGCTGCGGTGCATGCGCAAGCGTCGCGAAAGTGCAGGCCCGGCGCAACGGATATCGGGCCAAAGCGATTTGCATATTGGCCGACATGTCCTATGTTGTGCTTTCAACCTGCTGCGCTGGCAGCATCACGTTCCACACGGGTGGGCAAACGGGAAGTCTTGTGACGGTAGAAATCATCATCCTGGCCATGGTTGCAGCATTTCTGGGGCTCCGGCTCTATTCGGTGCTGGGCAAACGCACCGGGCACGAGCAGGAACCGCTGACCCGCGGGATGGACACGCCTGTCACCAAACGCCCCGCCGCGATCGAGCGGCCACAGCTTGACGACAAGCCCGCCGGGCTGACGCCGGGCACCTCAACGGTGTTCGATATCACTGCCGAGCCCGGCATCCGCCAGATGCTTGCTGCCGATCGCAGCTTCGATGTCGGCCGCTTCCGTGAAGGCGCCAAGGCCGCCTATGCGATGATCCTCGAGGCCTTCTGGGCGGGCGATCGCGAGCAGCTGCGCAGCCTGTGCGACGACGAGGTCTACGAAAGCTTCGCCGAATCGATCGAGCAGCGTGACCAGCGTGGCGAGACGCTCGAAAACCGGCTGGTGCGGATCGACGAGACCCGTATCGTCGATGCCGAATATGACGCGCCGCTGGCACGCATTACCGTGCGCTTCGATTCGGACATCGCCGCGGTCGTGCGCGGCCCTGATGGCGAGCTGGTCGCCGGTTCGTTGACCGATGCGGTCGAGACGCACGACGTGTGGACCTTCCAGCGCGACCTGCGCAGCAACGATCCCAACTGGATTCTGGTCGAAACCGATCAGGCCTGATCGTGTCGGGGCAGGGGGCTGCGATGCACAGGCTGGCGCTTGCCCTGTTGCCGCTGGCGCTTGCCGGATGCGCGGGGGCTATTCCCTCGGCAGAGACCGCATCGACGCCGCCGCCTTCTCGCCTGCCTTATGAGACGGTGAGTCCCGCGCCGGGCCGCGTGCCCAGCCCAGCGCCCGCACCGACGGCAACGACCAGTTACGTGATCCCGCGCGCGACGCCGCTGCCCGCGATGACCGGAGCAGGGGTGATCGCCAGCGCCGATGTTGCGCAAGCTGCAGGCCAGACGCTGCGGCGCGGTCCCGAAATCGCCAGCCTGCCGATCGCCGCCGACGATGCGCGCGCGGCGCTCGCCGCATTTCGCCTGACCTGCCCCTCGGTCACCACGCGCCAGGATGCGAGTGGCCTGACCCGGCCCGAGGACTGGCGCGCGCCCTGCGATGCCGCCGCTTCCTGGGGCGACAAGGATCCGGTCCGCTTCTTTGCCGAGGCGTTCGAGGCGGTCCAGGTCGGCGAGGGCGCGGCCTTTGCCACCGGCTATTTCGAACCCGAGATCGCGGGCACCCGCACCCGCCAGCCGGGGTTCGAGGTGCCGGTCTATGGCCGCCCGTCCGATCTGGTCGATGTCGACCTGTCGCAATTCTCCCCCGAATGGGCGGGCAAGAAGATCCGCGGCAAGGTCAAGGGCAGCGATTTCGTGCCCTATGATGACCGGACGCAAATCGAGCAGGGATCGCTGAACGGCCGCGCGCCGATCATCGCCTGGGCGGCGGACGAGATCGAGTTCTTCTTCCTTCAGGTCCAGGGTTCGGGACGGCTGCGCGCGCCCGACGGATCGGTGGTGCGGATCGGCTATGCGTCGCAGAACGGGCGCGACTATACCGGCATCGGCGCATTGATGCGGACACGCGGTCTGCTCGCGCCGGGCCAGGCGAGCATGCAGGGCATCGTCGCCTGGCTGCGCGCGAACCCGGAAGAGGGCCGCGCGATCATGCGCGAGAACAAGAGCTTCGTCTTCTTCCGCGAGCTGACCGGGCCGGGGCCGCTGGGCGCGCTCGGCTATCAGGTCGAGGCGGGCAGCACCGTCGCTGCCGACCCCAAGTTCATTCCGCTCGGTGCGCCGGTCTTCCTGTCGATGGACCGCGCCGAGCCCAACGGGCTGTGGGTGGCGCAGGATACCGGCGGCGCAATCAAGGGCGCGAACCGGTTCGATACCTTCTGGGGTGCCGGCGACCAGGCCCGGACGATTGCGGGTGGCATGTCCGCGCGGGGGCTGGCGCTGATCCTGCTGCCGCGCGGGACATACGACCGACTCGCTGCCCAGGCACGCTGACGATGAGCCGCAGGCCGCTGACCGATGCGGAAGCGGCCCTGTGGAAGCGGGTGATCGCGACCGTCGAGCCGTTCAAGGACAGGAAATCCTCTCCCCTCCCGCGTAAAGCCCTCCTTCTTGATGGGGGAGGCCAAATCCCCAACCAGGAATCGCGTGGGGGTGATGGTGCCTCCAGCTCGGATGCTAGCGGCACCATCACCCCCAACGCTGCGACTAGGCCGCACGCGGCCAAGTCTTGCGCCTCCCCCATCAAGGGGGAGGACTGGCTGAGCGGAAGCACAACCAAACCCACCCCCGGCTGGACTTTCACTCCTGCACCCGTCCCCACGGTCAAGGGCAATCTCGACGGCCATTGGGACCGGCGCATGGCCAAGGGCGGGGTGCAGCCCGATGTGACGATCGACCTCCACGGCCACACGCTGGCGAGCGCCTATGCGCGGCTCGACCTGGCGCTGGGCCAGGCCATTGCGGCGGATATGCGGCTGATGCTGCTGATTACCGGCAAGGCTAGGGCGCCCGAAAGTGGGCGCGGCGCGATCCGCGCAGCGGTGTCGGACTGGCTCGCCTCGTCGCGCCATGCGGGCGATATCGCGGCGGTGCGCAACGCGCATCCCCGGCATGGCGGGGATGGGGCGCTGTATATCGTGCTGCGGCGGCGGCGGGGTTAGCGAGCAAGATTTGCATCGCGCCTTTCGTCGTCACCCCCGCAAAGGCGGGGGTCCCGCTTCACTTCTCCAGCGTCCGGACAGAAGCGGGATTCCCGCGTTCGCGGGAATGACGGGACGATCAATCCTCTTTCGGCTCGAAGTCCAGCGAGGCGCTGTTCATGCAATAGCGCAGGCCTTCGGGCCCCGGACCATCCGGGAAGACATGGCCCAGATGCCCGTCGCAGCGCGCGCAGCGGACCTCGGTACGGACCATGCCGTGGCTCGTGTCGACGATCTCGCTGACCGCTTCCTGCTCCACCGGAGCGGTGAAGCTGGGCCAGCCCGAGCCGCTATTATACTTGGTGTCCGATTCGAACAGCGGCGCACCGCATCCGGCGCAGCGGTACATGCCGGTGCCCTTGTGGTCGTTATACTTGCCGGTAAACGCCCGCTCGGTGCCGCCTTCGCGCAGCACGTGATATTGTTCGGGGCTGAGGCGCTGACGCCATTCGGCGTCGCTGATCTTCGTGTCGCTCATCGGTCTCTCCTGGGGAGACTGTAACATGGACCGCACGGGGCAAAGATCAAGATGCGCGCGCTGCAACCCGGGCGATTTCCAGCAGTTCCTGCTCGAGCAGCAGCGCAGGGCCGGGGCTCGCCTTCATCATCGCCTGTTGCAGCACCAGCAGCCGCTCGGACAGCCGCGCTACCGCCTGCGGACGGCCCCAGGCGCGCAGCTGGCGCGTCCAGTCGTTCGCGCTGCCGCCGCCCCATAAACGGCGGCTCTGCATCTCCTGCCGCACCCAGGCAGCGACATCGCGGGGTTGGCCCATGCGCTGGGCGTGGCCGGCGAGCTGCATCACCTGGCGCTGCATCACGATGACCAGTCCGACCTCGGACACCGCCTGCTCGCGCATGCGCTTGAGTTCCTCGGGCAGGCGCTTGAGGTCGCCGGACAGCGCCGCGTTGATGATCGGCTGCATCGCGTCATCCTCGGCATCGGCGCGCAGCGCGGCGATGGCCTCGCGCGTCACCGGCTTGGGCTCTTCCGGGCTGGCGTCGAGATAGAGCGAGAGCTTCTCGATTTCCTGCGCCGCCAGCCTGCGATCGGCGGCGGTGAAGCCCGCGATGACATGCGCCAGTTCGGCATCGATGGTCAGCCCCGCCGCGCGGCCGAGATCGGTCACGATCCGCGCCATATCGTCCGGCCCCGGAATCTTGGTCTGCACCGCCATCGCATTGGGTGCGGCGAGCACGGCCTTGGCGATGCGCGACTTGTCGGTGATGCCGGTCGCCAGCATGACGACGGGGTTCACCGCCTTGTCCGCCGCGAGCAGCGCCTCGACCGCAGCCAGGCTTTCCTCGCCGTTGGTGTGAACGCGGATATAGCGCGCATCGCCGAACAGCGAGAGCGAGGCGGCCTCGGCAGCGAGCAGCGAGGGGTCCTTGGCGAGCTGGTGCCCGTCGATATCGGTACGCTCGGTGCCCTTGGGAAAGCTCGCGATGATATCCGTCATCAGTGCGGCATTGCCGCCATCGTCGGTGCCGAAGATCAGATAGAGCCGGATATCGGGGCGCGGCTTGCGGGCGAGCGCCTGGATGGCACCTGCATCGCCCTTCATTGCGCGGCCGAAACCTCGCGCGCGAACAGCGAAAGGCGCGTCACGATCTGGTCGGCAATCTCGAGCGACAGGTTCTCGAGCGCGCGGTTCTCCGCCGCGATGGTCGCATATTCGCTGCTGACGATGTCGATACCGGCGTCGGAGGCGGCGGTGGCATCGAGCACTGTTTCGCCGCTCGCGATATCGACCAATTGGTAGCGCGCGCGCAGCGTGCGGCGCTCGCGCGTCACCTGATCGTTGGCGAGCAGACCGAAGCCGGTGATCTTGTCGTCGAGCACGACCTGCAGCTTGTAGCGCTGATTTCCGTTGCTCAGCGCGTCAAGCTTGTCGTCGAGCGCATTCTTCACCAGCCAGCCCGCGCGCCCCTGGATCGGCGCGACCGCGACATCGCCCAGCGTGGTCGCGACCGCACCCCGGGTGCCGTTCGAATAAAGCGGCTTCATCCCGCACGCGGACAGCGAGGCGAGCAGGGCGAGGGGGAGAAGGGCACGCATCAGTTCGCTCCGGCGCATAAGGAAGCAAGTACGCTACCAACCCCGTCACCCTGAACTTGTTTCAGGGCCCATTTCTCCCCAAGCGGCTTCGGCTGCTGGGGCACGATGGGTGCTGAAACAAGTTCAGCATGACGGAAGTTGATACGTAAAGCCATCACACCACCAGATTGACCAGCCGGTCGGGCACCACGATCACCTTGCGGATCGCCGCACCGTCCAGGCTACGCTGCACCTTGTCCGATGCCAGCGCAAGCCGTTCGAGCTCCTCGTTGGGCAGGCCCTTGGCGACGGTGAGCGTGTCGCGCAGCTTGCCCTTGATCTGCACCGCGATGGTGACCTCGTCCTCGACCAGCAGCGCCGGATCGACCTCGGGCCAGCTGGCGTCGGCGATGAGTCCGTGGCCTTCGAGCACTTCCCAGGCCTCTTCGGCGAGGTGCGGGACCATCGGCGCGACCAGCCGGGCGAGCGCGCGGATCGCGACGTTGCGGCTGGCCGATGCCTCGGCCTTCTCGATCGCGTTGGTCAGCTCGTACAGCCGCGCCACCGCCTTGTTGAAGGCCAGCGCCTCGATGTCCTTGGCGATCAGATCGATCGACTGGTGCAGCTTGCGATCGAGCGCCTTGTCCTGGCCTTCGGCCGCCTCGACCGAGTTGAACACGCGCCACAGCCGCTGGACGAAGCGCCAGCAGCCCTCGATGCCCGCCTCGCTCCACGGCAGATCGCGCTCGGGCGGGCTGTCCGACAGCATGAACCAGCGTACCGCGTCCGCGCCATAGCGGTTCACGATCTCGTCGGGATCGACCACGTTCTTCTTGGACTTGGACATCTTCTCGACGCGGCCCGCAAACGCGGTCTCGCCGGTCTCGGTGACGATCCAGTCCTCGCCCCGCTTCTCGACCTGTTCGGGGCCAAGCCACTTGCCTTTCGCGTCCTGCCAGGTCTGGTGCGTCACCATTCCCTGCGTGAACAGGCTAGCGAACGGCTCAGTCACCTCGAGCTTGCCGATGCGGGCCAGCGCCCGCGTCCAGAAACGGGCGTAAAGCAGGTGCAGGATCGCATGTTCGACCCCGCCGATATACTGGCCGACGGGCAGCCATTTGGCAATTTCTTGCGCGTCGAACGGCTTGTCCGACGGCTGGCTGGCAAAGCGCAGGAAATACCAGCTCGAATCCACAAACGTGTCGAGCGTGTCGGTCTCGCGCACCGCCGGCTTGCCGCATTTGGGGCAATCGACATGCTTCCATGTCGGGTGACGGACCAGCGGGTTGCCGGGGATCTCGAAGCTGACATCCTCGGGCAGGGTGACCGGCAGCTGGTCCTTGGGCACGGGCACGACGCCGCAATCGTCGCAATGGATGAACGGGATCGGCGTGCCCCAATAGCGCTGGCGCGAGACGCCCCAGTCGCGCAGCCGCCACACGGTGGTGCCCTGGCCCCAGCCTTCGGCCTCGGCACGCGCGATCACCTTCGCCTTGGCCTCTTCCGCCGCCATGCCGTCGAGAAAGCTCGAATTGATGATCCTGCCCGGCCCGGTATAGGCCTCGTCATGGATGGGCGCGTTCTCTTCGCCCTCGGCCGCGACCACGCGGGTCACCGGCAGCATGTACTTGCGCGCGAAATCGAGGTCGCGCTGGTCGTGCCCGGGCACGCCCATCACCGCGCCGGTGCCATAATCCATCAGCACGAAATTGGCGATGAAGACCGGCAGCTCCCATGTCGGATCGAACGGGTGAATGGCTTTCAGCCCGGTATCGAAGCCCAGCTTTTCTGCCGTTTCCAGCTCCGCCGCCGTGGTGCCGCCCGCCTTGCAGCGATCGATGAACGCTTGCGCCTCGGAATTGGTCGCTGCCAGCTCGACCGCCAGCGGATGGTCGGCCGCAATGGCGACAAAGCTCGCCCCGAAGATCGTGTCGGGGCGGGTGGAATAGACGGGGATCGTCCCGGCGCCGCCCGACAGCGTGAAGCTGAACGTCAGGCCCTGCGACTTGCCGATCCAGTTCGCCTGCATCGACCGGACCTTCTCGGGCCAGTCCTCCAGCGTATCCAGGCCTTCGAGCAGTTCGTCGGCAAAGTCGGTGATCTTGAGGAACCATTGGCTGAGCTTGCGGCGCTCGACCTGCGCGCCCGAGCGCCAGCCCTTGCCGTCGATCACCTGCTCGTTGGCCAGCACGGTCTGATCGACCGGGTCCCAGTTGACCGCGCTTTCCTTGCGATAGACGAGGCCTGCTGCGTACAAGTCCAGGAACAGCGCCTGTTCATGGCCATAATATTCGGGCTCGCAGGTCGCCAGCTCGCGGCTCCAGTCGAGCGCGAAGCCCAGACGCTTCAGCTGCTTGCGCATCGCGGCGATATTGTCGCGGGTCCAGCCGCCGGGGTGCACGCCCTTTTCCATGGCGGCGTTTTCCGCCGGCATGCCGAACGCGTCCCAGCCCATCGGGTGCAGCACCTCGAAGCCCTGCATCCGGCGGAAGCGGGCGATCACGTCGCCCATGGTATAGTTGCGCACATGGCCGATATGGATGCGCCCCGACGGATAGGGGAACATCTCCAGCACATAGGCCTTTTTCTTGGGGCTGTTGCTGTCTGCCTTGAAGGACTGGCGCTCGTCCCACACCGACTGCCAGCGGGCATCGGCGGCCAGCGGATTGAACCGCGTCTTCTCGTTCATTGTATCCCTCTGAAAGACAGGGTGTTATTCGCGAATAGCGGACTGGCGCAGGTCGCGGGCCTTGGTGAGGATGACCTCTTCAAGCTTCTGCACGGTGGCGGCGCGGACGGGGGCATCGACCCACTGGCCGTTCTGGTTGACCTGGCGGCTGGCGGCGACGCGGAGCGCATCGGCGCGCAGATCCTGGTCGAGGATCGACACCGTCACCTTCATCCGCTCGGACGGGCTCTGCGGATTGGCATACCAGTCGGTCACGATCACGCCGCCGGCGCTATCGGCCTGGAGCAGCGGCATGAACGAAAGCGCGTCGAGCGACGCGCGCCACAGATAGCTGTTCACGCCGATGGTGGTCACCTGGCTGGCGGCGATGTCCGCTTCGGCGCGCTTTTCCCCGCCACCGCATGCGGAAAGCAGCGCCAGCGTGCCAGCAACGCAAAGGGCGGCACGGGCAAAACGGGGTACGGACATGGCGGCTTCCTTATATCTTCGCAGCTTGAAACAGCGGCCTTCTATAGTGGCTTGGCGGGCTTCGGCAAGCACTTGCGCATGCCGATTGATGTTCAGCGCGCAGCAAGAATTCCCGGGATATTCTGCCATCTGGCAGAGCTCTGGCAGCCCGCATGACGGGTCATCAAGAGCCGCAACCGATTGTGGATTGTTTGCAACGGTTTGAGATTATTTTTACGGGAAGGTGCTTTGATCCCCCATGGACGCGTTTTTGTGTTAACGCGTTTTACAGGGATGCGGCGGGGTCGGATTAAGACAATGAAAGCGGGAGTTTCAAAAAAGCTGGCAATTTCAGGGCTTTTGCTCGGTGGGGCGGCCTTGGTGCCGTCGATTGCGCTCGCTTTTTCCTCCGGTTTCGATTCGCGGCCCGTCTCGATTGATGCGCGCGGCGGCATTGGATCCTTCACGCCCGCTTCGGTCGATCCGCGTCTGGCGGACAAGCTCAAATTCTCGGCACTGCGCGGCGACAAGATGTTCCGCTTCACGCCTGCCGCGTCTGCCGCGACCGACGGCCCGCGCGCGCTGACCATTGCGGTGCGCATCCGCCCCGATTCGGCCAAGGCGATCAACATGCGGCCTGACCTCGCCAGCGACAGCGGCAAGGGCGACGGCGTCGTCCAGATCACGCCCACCGCCTACAGCCTGGGCGTGGCCAAGGGCTTCACCAAGTTCGCGTTGCCCGCCAGCATCCGCCAGTCGGACGATGCACTTCCCGATATCGGCGAGCTCGGCCGTGGCGCGTCGCAGCGCAAGAGCCGGTTCAGCCCGCGGATCGAGATGGACGATGTCCAGGCCCCGACCACCCGCGCGGTCCGTCCGTTCAACGACCAGGGCAGCTATTCGCTCGATGTGGGCGGCGCCTACAAGGTCACCCGCAATCTCGACGTCACCGCCGGCATCCGCCTGCGCAGCGAGCGCGACCGCCTAACCGGCCTGACCAACGAGCAATATGACAGCCAGGCTGTCTATGTCGGAACCGAATTCCGCTTCTGATCTCGCGACAGCTCTGACGTTACTCCCCCCTCTCCCTGGATGGGAAAGGGTTGCGAAGCCTTATGAGCGAAGCGAATTAGGCGAAGCTGGGTGAGAGTGAGAACGCGATGGCCCGTCACACTGTCCGGATCGTTCCCCCATCGATGACGAACTCGGCCCCATGGATCGCCGCCGCGCGATCCGAGGCAAGATAGGCAATCAAATCGGCGACCTCGTGCGGTTCGGCCCCGCGCCCGATCGGGATGCCGCCCAGCCCATCGAGCACGCGCTGCCGCACCTGCTCGATCGTGCCGCCCTCGGCCGCCTGCAGCCGCTCGAGAAACTCCGAGGATGCTTCGGTCATGATCCACCCGGGCGAGACGCTGTTCACACGCACGCCCTGCGGCCCGATCTCTTTGGACAGCGCCTTGCTATAGGTCCTCAAGCCGGCCTTGGCGGCGGCATAGGCGGTGGTCGATTCGGGCAGCGGCATGACCGACTGGATCGATGTCACGTGCACCACCGCGCCCGACCCGCGCGCGGCCATTTGCGGAACGAGCAGCCGGTCGAGACGCACCGCCGCAAGCAGGTTGAGGTTGATTTCGGCCAGCCAGTGATCGTCCGACAGCGCGGCAAAGCCGCCGCCGGGCGACGATGATCCGCCGAGCACATGCGCAACGATGTCGACCCCGCCCAGCTGGTCGAGCGCGGCCTGCGCGAGCATGTCGCTGCCTTGCGGCGTCGTCAGTTCGGTCCGGACGGACAGGACGCCCCTGATCGGCTCGCCGTTGGTGCGAGCGGCGGTGACGACCTGCGCACCTCCCGCGACGAAGCGTTCGACGGTGGCGCGTCCCAGGCCCTTGGAGCCGCCGCTGACGACGACGCGCTTGCCGGCAAACTCGGCCGGATCAACACGGTAGGTCATAGCGTGATCTCCAGCGCCGCGATTCCATCGCCCGCCAGCGCGAAATCATAAGTGAAGCGGATGGGGCTGCCCTTGAAGCTGCCGCGCGCGGCTCCCTCGACGATCACCCGATCGCTCTCGTGCCGCACGCTGTCCGGCGCAAAGATAGCCTGGGCCGGGATAACTTCCCGTTCGAACAGCGCGCGGATCTGAGCGGTCCCTTCGTACCGCTGGCCATTATCGACCACGACCGCGTCCGGCGCGAACGGGCGGAGCATCGCATCGACATCGAGCCGGGCATTGGCGGCGACATAGTTGGCAATAGGGTCGGGTAGTTCGATCGGCATGGTTCTGCTCCTTGATGACATGGAGCAATCATAGCGATCCGGCTTGTTGCCAATAAGCGGGACAAACTGATATGTAGTGTTGCGGAAAGAGGGATAATGTCGAGACAGGGTCTGATCGAGTTCGACGCGGTTCTTGCCATCGCGCGGCGCGGATCGTTCCGCGCGGCGGCGCTGGAACTCGGCGTCTCTACCACCAGCCTCAGCAACCTGATCAGCGCGCTCGAACGGCGGCTCGGCGTCCGCCTGTTCAACCGCACCACGCGCAGCGTCTCGCTCACCGATGCGGGGCGCAACTTTGTCGATCAGGTCGCGCCCGCCGTGGCGACCCTGCACGATGCGATGCTGGCGGCCAGCGCGCAGCAGGAATCGCCATCGGGCACGATCCGGATCAACGCCTTCCCGACTGCGGCGCGCGAGATCCTAGCGCCGCTGCTGCTCCCTTTCCTCCGGCGCTATCCGCAAGTGCATGTCGATCTCGTCACCGAGGGACGCATCGTCGACATCGTCGCCGAGGGGTTCGATCTTGGCCTGCGCAGCGCCGAGCTTGTGCCCAGCGACATGATCGCCATCCCCGTCGGGCCACCGCGCCGCTTTGCCGTGGTTGCATCGCCCGCCTATCTCGAGGCGCATGGCATGCCGGAAACGCCGCCGGACCTGATGCGGCATCGCTGTCTGCGCATCCGGCTGCCCAATGGGGCGCTGCATCGCTGGCAGTTCGAGAGGGTCGGCCAGCCTTTCCATATCGATGTCGAGGGTCCGATCACGCTAGACGAGGCGAGCCTGGCGCGGATCGCGGTGCTCGAGAATATGGGCATCGGCTATTTCATGGAATCCGACGTCCGCGAGGATCTGGAGGCAGGGCGGATGGTTCGCCTGCTGGCGGATTGGACCCCGCCGCTGGCGCGCCTGTGCCTCTATTATCCGAACCGCCGCAACGCCTCTGCCGCGTTCAGGGCCTTGATCGAGATGGCGCGGCGTTCGTTCGGGTGACCGATGCGCTCAGCCCGACAGCCCGTCGATCGCCGCCCAGCCGGTGACGATCGCGCCGATCTGCGTCGCCCGCGCCCGGGTCATGCCGCCGAGCGCAATGACGGGCAGGCGGGACAGGCGGGCGAGCCCCTCGAATTTCTGCACCCCCAGATGTGCGCCGCCGGGATGGGTGCGCGTGGCGAAGATGGGGGAGATGAGCGCCTGTGCACGCCCGGGCATCCGATTGGCGCGGGCGAGTTCATGCAAGTCATGCACCGTCAGCAAACGGATCAGCCGCGCATCCGCCTTGCCGCCGGGCGCGCCATAGCAGCCGTCGGCGCGCCAGCGCCGCGCGGTGCGCAGATCGCCTGCCAGCACGATCGCGCCGCCGCGCGCGCGTATCAGTTTGGACAGCCGCTCGAACCGCGCGCGCCGTGGCTCGGCGGCGAGGTGATAATGGCGGAACACCAGCCCCGACCCGAATGGCAGTCGCTTGATCACGCGTTCGAGCACCGCGTCGTTGCGCGCGTCGCTGATCAGCCAGAGTGTGGGCAGGGCATTGCCTGACTTCGTGTTTCCGGGCTGGCGGCGGCGCATGACCGGGCTTATAGCCGCGCGCCATGGATATACAAAGCGACGCCCCCACCACCCCGCTTTCGACCGTGCGCGACAATATCGCCCGGTCGGAGAAGATCGCCGGTCGCCCCGCCGGTTCGACAACGCTGATCGCCATTTCCAAGACCAAGCCGGTCGACGCCATCGAGTCGCTGATCGGCGAGGGGCAGATGGTGTTCGGCGAGAATAGAGTGCAGGAGGCCGCGCTCAAATTCCCGGCGTTGCGCGAGCGCTACCCGGATCTGCAGCTGCACATGGTCGGCCAGCTGCAATCGAACAAGGCGGACGAAGCGGTGGCGCTGTTCGACTGCATCCACTCGCTCGACCGTCCGTCGCTGGCCAAGGCGCTCGCGGGCGCGATGGACAAGGCGGGGCGGCGCGTGCCGTGCTTCGTCCAGGTCAATATCGGCGAGGAAGAGCAGAAGGGCGGCTGCGCGATCGCCGAGCTGCCGCGGTTTCTCGCCGATGTGAAGGCGCTCGGCCTGCCTGTCGTCGGGCTGATGGCGGTGCCGCCCGCCGATCTGGAGCCTGCACCCTATTTCGCGCTGCTCGCCAAGCTCGCCCGCGAACATGGCCTCGATCAGCTCAGCATGGGCATGTCGGGCGATTACGAGACCGCCGTGAGAATTGGCGCCACGCATGTCCGTGTCGGCTCCGCCCTGTTCGGGGCGCGCTAAGCATTTCTGGGCGATACCGACAATCATATCCATAATGAAGCAATGGCGCGCTTTCCCATAGAATAACGGGCCGAAGTTATTTTATGCTCCCGTGATGGAACGGGGGGTAGGGGATGCGAGCGATATTCGGCCTATTGGCTTCGCTTCTGTTCTTGGGAGCGGCGGTTTCGACCCCGCTACTGGCGCAGGAGCGATCGGCGGTGCGGCAGGGCTTTGCCCTTCCGCCGCAAAGTGGCAAGACCATCCTGGTATTGCGCCCCTCGGTGCGCGTGGCCGAGCAATCGACCGGGGGCATGGCCGAACCGCGCGCCGAATGGACCGATCAGGCGCGCCGCCATATCGATGCGGCCCTGGTCGAACTGCAGCGGCAATTGGGCAACCGCGTGATTGCAGCGCCCGAAGCCTATGGCGAGGATGCCCGGCTTGTTGCGGAGCATCAGGCACTGTTTGCGGCGGTATCGAGGGCCGTGATCGAATATCAGTTCTTCGTCGGCAATCGCCTGCCCACCAAGAAGCGCGACAACAAGGCGGGCCAGTTCGACTGGTCTCTCGGACCCGATGTGGCGAAGCTGCCCGGCGCAGACCAGGCCGATTATGCGTTGTTCCTCTATACGGACGATCAATATGGCTCGACCGGGCGAAAGATGCTTCAGATCGTCGGGCTCGTCGCCGGGGTTGGGGTAAGCTCGGGCGTGCACGCGGGCTATGCCGGGTTGGTCGACCTCAAGACCGGTGATCTGCTGTGGCTGAACGCCGATTTCCAGATGGGCGGCGATGTGCGCGAGGCCGACGGCGCGATGAAGCGCGTGCGCCAGCTGCTCGAGGATTTTCCGGGCAGCACGATTGCGAAAGAGGCCGCAGCGCCAGCCGCAACCGCGCAGGCCAAGCCATGATCGCGCGGATGCGGTTGGCGGTCGGCGTGCTGGCCCTTGCTGCGGGCGTTTCCGCCCAAGCCGAACCTCCGCTTCCACCGCCTTATGCCGGGGCCTATCAGCCGCAGGGCGTGGATGAACAGGGCTTCTGGCAAAAGATGGACGAGGAAGAACGTCGGCTTGCTCAATCGGATATGGTCATCCGCGATCCGGCGCTCGTCGGTTATGTTCGAAACATACTGTGCGCAACCGTGGGCGAAGATCGGTGCGGAGCAGTCCGCCCCTACATTCTGAGAGTGCCAATTTTCAATGCAAACATGGCACCGAATGGCACGATGCAAGTGTTCACCGGACTATTGCTCCGGGTCCATAGCGAAGCCGAGCTGGGAGCTGTGCTGGGGCATGAGTTTGGTCATTTCGAGGCGCGCCATACGCTAGAAAGGTTCCGTGCAGCCCGTTCGAGCACCGACATTCTGGCCTGGGCTGGCGTTCTCGGTAGTCTTGCTCCCAGCTATGACGTGGTCAGGGCCTATCGCAATCTCGAAATCACGCTCATCAGCAGCTTGTACAGCTTCAATCGCGATCATGAGCGCGAGGCTGATCGGCTAGGCATTGCCTATTTGAACAACAGCAATCTGCGACCGCAGGCCGCTGCGCAAGTGTGGGAGCGATTGATCGAAGAATATCAGGCAGACGCTCTTTCCAAGGGGTTGAAGAAGCCGCGTCTTGACCGGGTGCCATTCTACGCAACCCATCCGCCCCAGGTCGAACGCGCCACGACGCTCGCCTTGCTTGCCCGGCCCGAAGCCGCGACGCGCGACGATGGCGCGGCGCGTTACCGGGCGGCGCTCGCGCCCTGGCTGCCGCAGCTGCTCGACGATCAGATCAAGCTCAACGATTTCGGCGCAAGCGAATATATCATCCAGTCGCTGGCCGAAAGCGGCTGGACCGCGCCGCTCTGGCATGCGCGCGGCGAGCTCTATCGCTTGCGCGGCGCGCCGCGCGATCTTGTCCAGGCCGCACAATTCTATGGCGAGGCGATCGCGCTCGATCCCGCCCATCCCGAGGCGCATCGCGGCCTCGGCCTGGCATTGCTCAAGACCGGTCAGGCGGCTGCGGGGCAGAAGGCGCTCCTCCGCTATCTCGAACTCAAGCCCGATGCAGCGGATGCGAAGCTGATCGGCATGATGATCCCCAAAGAGGTGCCCGCGCCATGATGTCCCGCCTTATCGCTGCGCTTGCCGTCACGCTGATCGTCGCTTTGCTGCCCTCCGCCGCCATGGCGCACAAGCTGCGCGAGCAGGGGGTGGCGGTCAGCATCGCCGATTCGCCGCTCACCGTCACACCGGGGCGCGACTGGAACCGGCTCGACGGCAATGTCGGCAAGCATACGGAGACCTGGACGCTCGATGGCGGACAACTCAATGACCTCACCTTTTTCGCCGGGATCGAGCCGGGCAAGCCGCTGGTGCGCGAACGCAGCAAGAAGCGCGAGCCCTTGCCGAAATTCGGTGCCGGAACCCTGCTCGTCGAGCTGCCCGAGCTGTTCGAGGCAACCTATCGCACCGCCAAGCAGATTGCCGATTTCCGCGTTACCGATGTGCAGCCGACGCGCTTTCTGGGGCAGGATGGCGTCATGTTCACATATGAATATGTCGACCAGGATCAGCTCACCCGCAAGGGAGAGGCGCATGCCGCGATCGTCGCAGGTCGGCTTTACATGATCGGGTTCGATGCACCGCGCCTCCATTATTTCGAGCGGAACATCGGCGATTTCCATCGCATTGTTCAAAGCGCGCGCATGTCTTGAGCCGGGGGCAGGCGCAAACCGACGGGCTTGGACGTTTGTATAGTCTTGCGAACGCCGCATAAGTGCGAGACTGGGACAGGAACCGGGGCAATGTTCCCGGGATGAGATCTGGCCCGTAGCAGCGGCCTTGGGGGGGCGGATGTCCTGCACGATCGATACGGGTGGAGCAGGGGGCGAGCCCGGACCTGCAGCCGGCGCGGCGGAGTGCGATAGCGCCGTATTCGCCGAACCCGTGCGCATCCTTCTGGTCGATGACCATATGGTGGTTCGGGCCGGACTTGCGCAGGTGATCGGCAGTGTCCCCGGTCTGGTGGTCGTCGCCGAGGCGGAAAATGGCGAGGAGGCGCTGTTCCAGTGCCAGCGTCATCGCCCCGATGTGGTGCTGATGGATGTGCGGATGCAGGGCATGGGCGGCATCGCGGCGACCGAGGCGATGTGCAAATACCACCCCAATGTTGCCGTGATCGCGCTGAGCAGCTTCGCCGATCCGCCGACGGTCGCGCGAATGCTTGCCGCAGGGGCACGGGGGTTTCTGCCCAAGAGCGTTTCGGCCAGCGACCTCTGCGTCGCGATCCGCAAGGTGCACGATGGCGAAACGGTGGTCGATCCCGGCTGCCTGCCGCAGGTTGCCACCGCCTTCGACCCGACTACGCCAGGCGAGGACGATCTGGAGCTGTCTGCGCAGCAGCGGCGGGTGCTGGCCCTGCTGAGCAAGGGCTATACCAACCCGGAGATCGCGAAATATCTGGGCATTTCCATGCCCACGGCGCGCTATCATGTCAGCGCGATCCTGGTGAAGCTGGGCGTGTCGAACCGCGCGGAGGCTGCTGCGATGGCGATCCGCAACCGGCTGGTCAGCAACAGCGATTTCTGAGCGCCTGGACGATCGTCCAGCCCGGCTTGCTGGCGATGCCATTTCCCCCGATCAGTCCGGCAGCGGTCAGCCAAAGGGGGGCGCATGACAAGATGGATGGCGGCAATCGCACTGGCGGCGCTGGCGGCTGGCGGCTGCAGTGGAGCACCGAGCGAAGAAGCGGAGGCCCCTGCCTCCCCCGCAGCAGAGCAATCCTGCGCGGATGACGGGGAGCGCCTGGAGCTAACCGGGCTGTGCGCGGGGCGCGCGGTCAATTATCTCGCCATGGATGCCAGCAGCTCTCCGCAAGCGCCCGATGGATGCGGCTGGCAGGTGATGGAAACGCAGATGTCCGATGGCGTGCTGCTGTATCGCGGGCTGAAATGCGATGCGGGCGAGACGAAGCTCGAATTTTCCGGCGGTGCCGAGCGCGGCGAGCTCAAGCTGGTCAGCTCCGCCTATCTAGGCAAGATCGACGAGCCGCCCGCTTATGTCCTGGTCTATCCGGTCAAGGGCGATGCCCGGCAGGGGGTGACTGCGCGGGCGCGCCAAGCGATCGCCGAGCCGGCAGAAGCCAGCAAATGTTCGGCACGCCCCGCCCGGGGCAAGGGCTGGCCCAGCGACGCGTTGGTGGTCGATGTACCCGGCGGAGAAACCCAGACCGGCCCGCGCAGCGCATGCGGTGACCTCGGCGTCAATGACGACCTCGCCGCCTTCTGGCGCGTGTCGCAGGGCCATGGCTGGTACTCCCAGATGGGCCAGGCCGACATGGAGATCGATCCCGGATCGTTCACGCTGATGACGAAGCAGCCCGATGGCAGCTGGGGCGCGATGTGACGCTGCTTTTCAATCCACGCTCTCGAACAGGAAGATCATCATGAAGCATGCCCATGTGATGTTGGCCGCAACGGCCGCACTGGCCGCGCCGCTGGCGTGGTCCGCCGCCGGAGAGGCGCAGACCGGGACGCTGTCGCAGTCCAAGGTCGGCCCGTTCACGATCGACTACATCACCGAAAAGGGCAAGTTCGACCGCTGCGCAGCGACCTTGTCGCCCGGGCCTAACATGCTGCGGATCGCCTATACCAGGGCGCTCGTCTATTCGATCAGCGTGCCCGGCGTGCCGGTGCCGGCCAGGACGATCGATTTCCACTTCGGCGGCGAAACCTTCTCGGCGACGCCTGCGACCGATCCCAAGCGGATCCGTGCCTGGGCTGCTGTCGATCCCACCGCGATCAACGCGCTGATGACCGTGCAGGGCACCATCGACATCACTCTCGGCAGCAAGGCCTATAGCTGGCCGATCGGCCGGACGAAGATGGAGGACGTGATGGTCGCGCTGGAAAACTGCACCCACAAGGCCATGGGCCACTCCTGATCGGCCTCTGGCTGGAGAAGAGCGGGTGGGGCGCTTTATCGCCCCGCCCATTTCTGCCATGCTGGGGGATCGAAACGACGCGGTCCGGGGGGATCTTGGCGAAACATCGGCATATCGGCGAGCCTGTGCGCGCCCACAGACCCTGAGCCGTGCGTGACGCGGTGCAGACGCTGTACTGGAACCCCGGCGCGGTCAGCTTTCTGGTCGAGCTGCTGCTGGCGCTCGTGCTGTCGGTCTATGTGGCTCACCGGCTGGTGCGCGAGCATCGCGGTGGCGGAATTACCGCGCCGACGCTGCTGTTCGGCCTCACTTTCTGGTGCTTTGTCCCGGGCCTTTTCGTCTCGCTGCTTCATGCGCTGACCGGCGGCGGCTGGACCAGCTATGCGATGCCATGGCTGGCGCCCGACAGTCTCGTCGTGCTGGCCATGCCCTGGGTCACCGCCTTTACCGGCGTTTCGGCGATCGCCTTCGTCCAGTTCGCCTATCGGGTGCCGCAATGGCTGCCCGGTGCCCAGCGCGAAGCGATGCTGGTCGGGATGGCGATGAGCGTGTGTGTCTGTCTCGAGATTGCCAGTTCGCTTCATACCGACTGGACGCTCGCCGAGCACCGCATCTGGTTCCGTCCCGATTGGGCTGCCATCTGGACCAGCGCCAGCATGATCTGGGCGATCCTGGTATTCATGCGCCAGCTTGCGCATGCGCAAGGCCGGTCGCGCGACAAGGGCCTGGGCACCTGGCTGGCGATGCTGTTGCGCCGCCCGGCCAATCGCAGCGCAGGCGCGGCACGCGGGTTCATCCTGTTCGCCCTGTTTCCGATCGCCCATACCTGTGCCCTGCTGTTCCAGCGCGATGGTTATCTGGGCCCGCTCTCTATGGACCTGCTCATCTGCTGGTCGACGCTGGTGCAGCTGACGGGCCTGACGCTGGTCTATTTCGGCTATCTCCCCGAGCGCTCGTCCTTCATCTTCAAGCTCACGATCATCAGCCTGGTCCTGCTGTTCGGAGCGATCAATGGTGCATGCTGGGTGCTGGCGACACCCTATATCGCGCAATTTCGTCCAGCCGATCTGCCGCAGCCGGGCACTGCTCTGGAATTCGTGCCGATGGCAAAGGGCGGCTATCAGGTCCGTGAGCGTCCTGCCGCGCCGCTTCCGACCAGCGGGCGACCGATCGGGCCGGACGGGGCGCGCATCGTGCTGCCTTTCACGGTGCGCTTCTATGGAAAGTCCTATCGCGCGGCCTATGTCGCCGGGCACGGATCGATAGGCTTTGATGCTTTGCCGCATCTGATCGACTCGACCATCGCTTATGGAGTCCGGCCCGCCATCCGTCCGCTGCTGATGCGCATTCCGCCCGAGGGAAGCGACGTTACCGCGCGCGCCGTGGCAGACCGGCTGGTGGTCACGCGGAAGGACCGCTGTTCTGCCATGGCCGACACGGCTTGCTGGGCGGTCCAGACGGTGGTGCATGCGGATGGGCGGATCGTGCTGACCCATCTGTCGGGACCTGCGGCTCCGCCTTATCAGCTGGCCGATCCGCTGGGCGCGCCCTGGATGACCGGGATCACCCCGGGGCTCGAGCATCCGGGGGCAGCGCCAATCATGCGCGACCACTACCGTGCGTTCCTGGCGCATCTCGACAGGCTTTATGCGCCCGTCCTCGGCTTCACCCTGGGCACGATGCTGATCGTTCTGCTGGGCATGCCGCTGCTGTTCCAGGGCTTTCTGGTGCGCCCGCTGGACCGCCTGCTGCGCGCGATGCGACGGTTCCGCGATGGCGAACTCGACCGCCAGGTCGAGGTCAGCTTCAACGACGAGATCGGCTATCTTACCGAGTCCTTCAACGAAATGGCACGCGCCCAGAACCATCTGGTCAATACGCTGGAGGAACAGGTGGCAAGCCGCAGTGCCGAACTCGCCGATTTTGCGGCGCGCAACGCGCGGCTGGAAGAGCGCAACCGCCTGTCGGGAGACCTGCACGATACCGTCTCGCAGACCCTGTTTTCCGCCGCCATGCTGTCGGACGCGTTGGCGGACCAGTGGCAGCATGACCCGCAGGCATCGACCGGCAAGCTCCGGCAACTCGCGCAGATGAACCGGCACGCACTGGCGGAGATGCGGCTGATGCTCAATGAGCTGCGCGCCGAAGGCATGGTCGAACAGCCGCTGGCGCATCTCATTGCCGCGCTGGCCCGGGAATTTGCCGAAGGGCAGGGCGACCGCGTGCAGATCGCATGCGATATCAGCGGCGATACGCTGCTTCCGCTTGATGTCCAGGCGATGCTGTATCGCATCGCGCAGGAGAGCCTCAACAATATCGCCCGCCATGCCGGCGCAAGCCAGGTGAGCATCGCTCTGGAAGCGCTGCCGGGTCAGGCAATGCTGTCGATCAGGGACAATGGCAGCGGCTTCGATCCGCACAAGGTCCCCGGCGGGCATCTGGGGCTGCAGATCATGCGCGAGCGCGCCCGCCGCATCGATGCGGTGCTAGAGGTGGAATCGCGGCCGGGGGGCGGGACCGGCATCACCGCCATCTGGATGCAGCAGGCCTAGCGCGTGCGCTGTTGCAGGCTCATCCCTTGAACGCGCAGACCTTCGCGCGCTTTCCGATCCAGCAGCCGCCCTTGCGGCGGAAGTCCTCGCCCAGCGGCGCCTGCGCACTCATGGACTTGGGCGTCTCGTTCCAGCTGACACTGGCCAGTCCCTTTTCCATCATGGTGACATAGGCGAAATAGCCCGGCTTGGTGGTGCCCGCATTGATCGTGAACGATCCGTCACCGCCCATGAACTCGATGCGGCAGGTCTTCTTGATGTCGACATAGACCTTGCCGTCGACGGTCAGCGAGCAATCGCCGGCGATCGTCTTGGCCTCGGCCGGCGGAGCGCCGACGGTCATGGCTGTCGTGGTTGCCAGGACGCCCATGGCGGCCAGCGCGGCGGTTGCGGTTGCGTGTTTCACAGGTCGATCTCCAGAAGCGATCGGCGCGGCGATGCGCCTCATCGGCCGAGCGCTTTTCGCTGCTCGGGGCGCAGCCGATCAAGCTGGACGATCGTACAGGCCGGGGGCTGGCCGGTGGCTATTCGGTGACGTCGTCGAGTGTGAAATAGCCGAGTTTCAGTGACTTGAGCACCAGCTGCGCGCGGTTGGACACGCCGAGGCGGCGGCGCGCATCGGTGAGATATTCGCTCACCGTCTGGTCCGAAATGCCGAGCACCGCCGCGATTTCCCAGCTCGTCATGCCGCGGGCGACCAGCTTGATGCAATCGACCTGGCGCGGCGACAGCCGCTCTTCCTGGGTGACCTGCACCTGGGGCAGTTGCGATTGCCACAGGGTGCGTGCCTGCTGCCCGGCGGCAATGCCGAGCAGGATGGCGAGCATGAACGGACGCGCTTCGAGCGGCTCGCCGCCGGCAACGACGAAATGCACCGAGATGGTGGGCCTGTCGGGCATGTGCCCGGCAATGGTGCAGCCCGAGTTCAGGCCCAGCTTGCGCATCTCTTCCAGATATTCGCGCTGGATGCGGGTGAGCGGAATGATCGTTTCCAGATCCTCCCAGCGGATGGCGCCACCGCGGCGCTGGCATGCCGCGAGCACCGGGCTGGTGAGGCCATAATCCCGTCGCGCGAACAGGTCGTGCCAGGCCTGCGGATAGTTGGTAACCATTTCGGGCTCCATCAGCCCGGATTGCACATGCACGTGACGCGCCAGCGCTGCATGCGCAAAGCCGAAGGGCGTTGCCGCATGCGCGGTAATTTCCAGAAGTTCCTCAAGCGTTTGCGCAGCCTCTATGGCTTGCGATGCGCGCTCGACATGGTCCAGTTCGGGCATGAGGCTGGTCGAAATCCCGGTTGGCAATGGTTACGCGCAATAGCAGGGATTCGCCTGCGAGTAACACGGTTAATTGATAATGATTTGCGAATCGCTATTGGCGATACGTTCGCTACGCAACGATTAAACCGTTACATCGATCCAGTTTGGATCAATTTCGTCGCACGGGACGAGATCGGGCACGGTGGCGCTGGCCGATCGTTTCAGGCGCCGGGGACACCCAGGGCCGCTGCCGCTTCGCGCACCTTGCGCTGGTCTGCAGCCTTGTTCTTGAGCGCTGCCGTGGCATCGCGCAGCGCCGCCTGGGCCTTGCCCGTCTCACCCAGCTGCATCCGGCTGCGCAGCAGCATGATCCAGCCATCGGTATCGCCGGGCTCGCGCTTGAGGCGCTCGGCCAGGCCATCGACCATCTGCTGGATCATCATGTCCTGCTGGCCCTGGGGCAGGGCAGCGGCCGCCGCCATCTGGTCGCGCGAGGGGCCAGGTATCGCGGCGGTCGCGGTTTCGGCGCCATCGGTGCGGAAGCCCGCCGTGGGCGGCGCGAACTTGGCCGAGGCCAGCCGCTTTTCCACCTCGATCCCGCGTTCCTTGCCGACATTGCGGATCACGTCGCGAATGTCCTTGGCATAGGGGGCGTCGGCGGGGGTTTCGGCGAGCAGCGCAAACCAGTCCTCGATCGCCTCAGCATGCTTGCCGTCGATATCCTTGGCGGCGGCGAGGAAGTAGCGTGCACGCGCATCCTTGGGGTCGAGCTCTACCGCCTTGCTGAACGCGGCGCGCGCATCCTGGCTGATCGCCTCGTCCTTGCTGGCCATGACCAGCGCCTCGCCCAGCATCGAGTGATATTCCGAGTTGCCGGGAGCAAGCTGGATCGCCCGGCGCATCGCAGTGGCCGATTCGGCAAAGCGCTGCGTCTCGAAATAGCTCCAGCCCAGCATGCGCCAGCCTTCGGCGTCGTTCGGGTTTTCGCGCAGCCGGGCTTCGAGCTGGGTGATGACCTCATCGACCGATGCGGGCTGTCCCTGCGCGTTCAGGGGGGCAACGGGTCCCGATGCAGCGGGTTTCTGGTCGCTATAGACCTTGTACCCCACGGCCGTGACAGCAATCAGCGCGGCGGCAGCCAGCGCGATCGTGCCGACACCGGGGCGGCCGCCGGAGGCGCGCGCGGAAGCCGGTTCTGCCACAAGGGGCATGTCGGTATCGGTCTGTGGGTCGGTCATACGGGCTGTCTCTTTGTCGCGTCCGGGTGGAAGGCTAGCCGATCGGCCAGATTTTCCAATTTCTAAGTGGTAAAGATCACATTCTTTGCTAGAAATATCGGCATAGGGTTCGCAACCGAATTTTGGGCAAGTTCTTGCGGCAGCGGGGCAATCTGGCGATAGCAGCACCGATCGGGGAGAAATCGGGTTGCGGGGCGCCGGATGGGGCAGCGTTTGCTGGCAGGCGCGGTCGCGCGAGCGTCCGCAATTGGGGGACGCGAACCAGTGAGCGAGATCTACCGCGTTGCTATCATCGGGTCGGGCCCGGCAGGCAAGAGCGCAGCCGCGCGTGCCGCGAGCCTCGGCATGAGCCATGTTCTGCTCGAAAAGACCGATCACCTCTCCGACACGATCTACAAGTACCAGAAGGGCAAGCACGTGATGGCCACGCCGTCGCAGCTGGTCCTGCGCTCCGACCATGAGTTCGAGGCGGGCAAGCGCGAGGCGATCCTGGAAAAGTGGAATGCGCGCACCAAGGAACTGAACGTCAATGTGAAGTTCAACGCCGAGGTGAAGGCGATCAAGGGCACGGGTCCCGCGATCGAGGGCAGCGTCCATGTGATCGAGCAGCGCGCGCGCGACGGATCGGTGACCAAGAAGGAAATCCAGCGCTACGCTCCGCCTTACGAGATCGAGCTGACCAATGGCGAAAAGATCATCGCCGAGAATGTCGTGCTCGCCATCGGCACCCAGGGCAACCCCAACCGGATGCGCTGCCCCGGCGGCGACCTGCCGCATGTGCAGTACCAGCTCGATGACCCCACCGAATATGTCGACGAGCATATCGTGGTCATCGGCGCGGGCGATGCGGGGATCGAGAATGCGCGCGGCCTGGCCGAGGATTCGGCGCAGGGCAATGTCGTCACCATCGTCAACCGCGGCCCTGAAGCGCCGAGCCCCAAGGAAACCTTCCCCACAGCGAAAGAGGCCAATGCGCTGGCGCTGCTGGCCGATCGCAACGCCGGCAAGCTTCAGATCCGTTTCGAGACCGACACTGCCAGCATCGAGCCTGGCTGGATCACCTTCAGCACGCGCGATGGCGAGGAGCGGGTGCGCTGCGACCGCATCATCGCGCGAATCGGCTCCGCGCCGCCGCGCGCGTTCATCGAGGAATGCGGTATCGCGTTCACCAGCGCCGATCGTCTGGCCTTTCCGCAACTGTCGCCGGTGTTCGAATCGACCGCGCCCAGCATCTTCGTCATCGGCGCGCTCGCCGGGTACCCGCTGATCAAGCACTGCATGAACCAGGGCTATGACGTCATCGAGTTTATCAACGGCAATACCGAGCTGAAGCCGGCGGACGAGCCGATCCTCGAGGCCAAGTTCAAGGACCTGCCGGGCCGCAAGTCGGTCGCCGAATGGCTCGACCTGCTGCGCGAGAACGTGACGATCCTCAACGGCATGAACCCGCTGCAGATGCGCGAGTTCATGCTCGATTCGGATGCCAAATTCTATCGCCGCGGCGATGTGATCTTCGAACGCGCCGCGCCCGGATCGTCGCTGTTCGCGATCGCCGAAGGCTCGGTCGCGGTGCAGATCGACCCCAATGACCCGTCGAAGACGGTGCCGATCGGCAAGGGTTCGATCTTCGGCGAGGTCGGCCTGATCTCGGGTCGGCGTCGCGGCGCCACCGTGGTCGCCGCCGAGGACACGATCTGCGTCGAAATCTCGCGCAACGCCGCGCTCAAGCTGCAGAGCCAGGTGCCGACCGCGAAAAAGGCGATCGAGCGCATCTCGACCGAGCGCCTGCTCCTCCAGATGTTCGGCTCCGGCCTGAAGCCCGACGACATTCGCGAAGTCGTCGATACCAGCAAGATTCGCCAGGTCCGGCCGGGCGAGGCGATCCTCACGGAAGGCGACGAGGGCAACGAGATTTATGTGATCCGCGTGGGATCGATGATCGTCGAGAAGGAAATCGGCGGAAAGCCGGTGTTCCTGTCCTATCTGCCCGCCGGCTCCTATGTCGGCGAAATGGCGCTGATCGCGGGCGGACGCCGCACCGCGACGGTCAAGGCGGCGATCAAGTCCGAGGTCATCCAGATCGACGGCGATGCCTTCAAGAAGGTGCTGGAAGCCAATCCCGAGCTGCTCAAGCGCGCCAAGCGCGACATGGCCAGCCGCCAGGACATCAACGCCTTTATCGAGGCGAAGAAGGACAGCTTCTCGGGCGTGGTCGACATGTATTCGGGCGTGGCCAACTTCCTGGTCGAGAACGGCATCGGCGAGGCGACCGACGTGCTGCTGATCGACGAGACGCTGTGCGTAGGCTGCGACAATTGCGAAAAGGCGTGCGCCGACAGCCATGACGGCCTGTCGCGGCTCGACCGCGAGGCGGGCCGCACCTATGCGCATCTGCATGTGCCGACCAGCTGCCGCCATTGCGAGCATCCGCACTGCATGGCCGACTGTCCGCCCAATGCGATCAACCGCGGCCCCGATGGCGAGGTCTATATCAACGACACGTGCATCGGCTGCGGCAACTGCCAGCGCAACTGCCCCTATGGCGTGATCCGCATGGACAAGGTGCCGCCCAAGAAGCCGAGCCTGCTCTCCTGGCTGTTCTTCGGCTTCGGCCCCGGCCCCGGCGAGCCGAGCAAGAAATGGTCCTATGCCAATAGCGACCACAGCGTCGAGAAGCCCAAAAAGGCGATCAAGTGCGACATGTGCGCCGGGATCGAGGGCGGGCCCAGCTGCGTGCGCGCCTGCCCGACGGGCGCGGCGATCCGCGTGGCGCCGGACGAGTTCCTCACCGTCGCCCGGCTCGAGCAGGAGGAGGCTTGACCATGGCCAGCCAGGCGCAAACCGCCGCACCCGCCGTGCGCAAGAAGACCACGGGACGTCAGCGCAGCTCGATGCATGACGGCTTCCTTCGCCACAAGAATTTCCGCTGGATGAAGATCGCGACGGTGCTCAGCATCACGTGCCTGGTCAGCTATTTTCTCATCGATGTTCAGCCGCGGCACAATGGCGGGTCGTGGTACGGCTATACGCTGGGCACGATCGGCGCGCTGCTGATCCTGTGGCTGACCTGCCTCGGCTTGCGCAAACGCGCGATCACGCCCGGTGGCTGGTCGCTCAAGGCGTGGACCAGCGCGCATGTCTATCTCGGGCTCAGCCTCATCGTCATCGGCACGCTGCACACCGGCTTCCAGCTGGGCTGGAACGTGCACACGCTGGCCTGGTCACTGATGATGATCGTGA
Organism: Blastomonas ursincola; assembly: GCF_013607875.1. GTDB lineage: Bacteria > Pseudomonadota > Alphaproteobacteria > Sphingomonadales > Sphingomonadaceae > Blastomonas > Blastomonas ursincola. The sequence goes on along the minus strand of NZ_VDES01000001.1, from coordinate 1,007,601 downwards.
TCATTTCCGGCATTGTCGGCATCTATTTCTACGCGACATTGCCCGACAATCTGTCGAGCAACCGCGCTGACTCGGATGGTGCTGTCACCGAAAAGATGATGATCGAGCAGTTGCGCTCGCTCGACCGGCAGCTGCACGATGCCGGCCAGCCGCTCGACCCTTCGCAGGCCGCGCTGGTCCAGGCCTCGCTCGAGCAGGACCCGTTTGCCGGCAATTTCATCCAGCGCATCACCAACAGCTATTCGGGCTGCGAGACGCGTGCTGCCATTGCCGAGCTGCGCCGGATGCGCGCCTATCAGCCGCGCATGGGCGATGACCCGCTCGACAAGGTCGACGGGCTTTTGCAGCGCAAGGAATCGACGCTCGCGCGGCTGCGCAAGCACCTGCAGATCAAGGCGCTGCTGCAGGTCTGGCTCTATGTCCATGTACCGATGACGTTCGCGCTGCTCGCCGCGCTGTCGGCGCATATCTTCAGCGTGTTTTTCTACTGGTGATCCAAAGTCCCGGGGCGGGGTGTCGGCAAGTGTTGGGGGCAGTTGAATGATGTTTATCGTCCGCCAGGTGGCCTTGAAGGCAGATGGCAGCGAGATCGTCCGCCAGACCGAGGTCGCGGGCGAGGAGATCCTCATCGGCCGCAACGCCAGCAACGGCGTGCACTTGCCCGACCTAGCGGTGAACCCGGTCCACGCCCGCATGGTCCGGCGCGGCGGCGAGCTGATCGTCACCGCCGAGTCGGCGCAACCATTCGATGTCGACGGCCGCGGCGTCGAATCGACCGCGATCGACGTGGCGCGCGGTGCCGAACTGCGTTTTGGCGGCCATATTATCGCGCTGGGCACCGAAGGCGATGCGATCACGCTGACCGTCCGCCGCGTCGAGGCGGTATCGGACAGCGCCGAGGACAAGGACGAGGCGGCGATCTATTCGCTGAAAGGTCTGCTGCCCGGCAAGCGGATGAGCGCCTGGGGCTTTGCCCTGCTGGTCCTCATCGCGTGCCTGGCCTGGCCGGTCTATACCTGGTCGAGCTACAAGGACCTGGCCTACAAGGAGAAAATCTCGCGGCCCGCCGGTTTTCATGCCGACACGATGTGGTCTTCGGGCAAGCTCAGCCTGGCGCACAAGACGCTCAAGAACGATTGCCAGTCGTGCCATGTCGATGCGTTCGTGTCCGTCCGCGACAACGCCTGCATGACCTGTCACCAGAAGGATGCAGGGCCCCATGCGCCGATGGCGCGCCAGCTCGACGCGCGCGGCGATCCGACCGGATTTGCCGCCTTCACCCGATTCGTTGCGGCCAGTTTCAACAAACCTGCGGGACGTTGTGTCGAATGTCACACCGAGCATGAGGGTGCGGGTGCTATGGAACCGACACAGCAGCGATTCTGCGCTGAGTGTCACGATGGGATGGATACGCGCTTGACCGACACCAAACTCGGAAATGCCGCCGATTTCGGTAAGGCCCATCCGCAGTTCCAGGCGGCGGTGCTGGTGCGTCCGCTGGTCGGCGACGATGCCAAGGCGCCGCGCAAGCGCATCTCGCTCGACAAGCGACCCAAAGAGAATAACGGCCTCAAGTTCCCGCACGACATGCATCTGAGCAAGACCAATGGCGTCGCACAGATGGGACGGCGGCTCAGCGCCAAATATGGTTTTGGCGACGCGCTCGAATGCAAGGATTGCCACGAGCCGGACAAGAACAATGTCGGCTTCGTCGAGGTTGACATGGAGAAGAGCTGTGCGATGTGCCACAGCCTCGCCTTCGACAAGATCGGCGATACCTATCGCACGCTGCGCCATGGCCAGCCCGAGCAGGTCAAGGCCGACCTTCGCGCCTTCTACCGCTCGACCCCGCCTGCACGCCCGATCAACCTGGGCAGCCTGGCACGCCAGCGCCCCGGCGTGGTGAACTCGCGGCGTACGGCAGCGGATTACGCGCGAGCGGTGAATTTCCGCGGCGGCCGGGCCGATCAGGCAATCCGCCAGGTCTTCAGCCGCGGCGGTGCCTGTTATGACTGTCATGTCGTGGTGCCCCCTTCGGGATCGGGCGGGCTCGATTTCCGCATTGCTCCGGTCGCGCAGACCAGTCGCTACATGGAAAAGGGCTGGTTCACGCACGATGCGCATGACAAGGAAGAGTGCACGAGCTGCCATCTCGCCGAAAAGTCGAGCGATGCATCCGACCTGTTACTGCCCGGAATCAAGGATTGCCGCACCTGTCATGTCGGCGAGACTGGCGCTTCGCTGATCAAGGTGAAGAAACCGGTCGAATCCACCTGCGCAATGTGTCACGATTACCATGCCGATAAGGGGGCGCCATGGCTGCTTCGCGAGCAAGACAAGAAGACAAAGCGGCCAGAGATTACGGCCTCCATGGCGCATCCGGGAGGGGCAGCGGCGCGACTGCGACGATAGCTGCCTCCCCCATAGCAACAAACACCAAGGGACCGGGTCGCGCCATGTTGATAGCTCAGATTACCGATATTCATCTGGGCTTCGATCCGGATAATCCCGCCGAATTCAATCGCAAGCGGCTCGATCAGGTGATCGCTATGCTGCGCGATCTGGACCCGGTGCCCGATCTCCTGCTCGCGACCGGCGATCTGATCGATCGCGGTGACGAGGACAGCTATCGTCGGCTCAAGAATGCGTTTTCGGTCTGCCCGTTCCCGGTGCACATGTGCATGGGCAATCACGACCAGCGCGACACTTTTGCCTCGCAATTTCCCGACGTCCCGATGGTCGACGGCTTCGTGCAGTACGAGGTCGACGCGGGGCCCATCCGGCTCCTGGTGCTCGATACGCTCGAAGAGGGCCGGCATGGCGGCGCGTTCTGCGAGATCCGCGCCGAGTGGCTGCGCGCGCGGCTCGCCGAGCAGACCGATCGCCCGACGCTGATCGTCCAGCATCATCCGCCGATCGAGGTCGGAATCGAATGGATGAATACGCATCCCGAAGAGCCCTGGGTGGAGCGGCTGCGCGGATGCCTTGCTGACCGGCCCAATGTCATCGGCATGGTCTGCGGCCATGTCCACCGCGCGATCGTCAGCCAGTGGAACGGCTTTCCCGTCGCCATCTGTCCGTCAAGCGCGCCGCAGGTGGCGCTGGAGCTTGCGCCGATCGATCCCGACCGGCCCGATGGCCGCAACATGATCATCGCCGATCCGCCCGCCTTCGCGCTGCACTGGTGGAACGGGCGCGAACTGATCACGCATTACGAAACCGCCGACGAGCACGTGATGCTGGCGCGCTTCGACGAGAAGATGCAGCCCCTGGTGCGCAGCCTGCTGGCCGAGCGCCCCGCCTGACTGCTGCCTCGGGTCGCATGGCAGGTCAGGGTACCTTGCCGCTTGCGCACCCCGTGGCTATCTAGCGGCGATGACCATTGCACCGACCACGCTCGACCTGATTGGCAACACTCCGCTGGTGCGGCTCGCAGGCCCCAGCGAGGCCGCCGGATGCGACATCTTTGGCAAGTGCGAATATGCCAATCCCGGCGCGTCGGTAAAGGATCGTGCGGCGCTCTATATCGTGCGCGATGCCGAGGAGCGCGGAACGCTGCAGCCCGGCGGAACGATCGTTGAGGGGACGGCGGGCAATACCGGCATCGGCATCGCGCTGGTGGCCAATGCCAAGGGCTACAAGACGATCATCGTGATGCCCGAGACCCAGTCCAAGGAAAAGATGGACACGCTGCGCGCGCTGGGGGCGGAGTTGGTGCTGGTGCCCGCGGCACCCTATGCCAATCCCGGCCATTTCGTGCACACCTCGCGCCGCCTGGCCGAAGAGACGCCCGGCGCTGTCTGGGCGCAGCAGTTCGACAATATCGCCAACCGCCGCGCGCATATCGAGGGCACGGCCGAGGAAATCTGGGCGCAGATGGATGGCCGGATCGATGGCTTTACCTGCGCGGCGGGCACCGGTGGCACCATTGCCGGCGTCGGCATGGGGCTCAAGGCGCATGATCCGAAAGTCACCATCGCGCTTACCGATCCGCACGGGGCGGCGCTGTTCAACTATTATGCCAATGGCGAGCTCAAGGCCGAAGGCTCGTCGGTCGCCGAAGGCATCGGCCAGGGCCGCATTACCGGCAATCTGGAGGATGCGCCGATCGACACGCAGTTCCGAATCTCGGACGAGGTCGGGCTGTACTGGGTCCAGCGGCTGCTCAAGGAAGAGGGGCTGTGCCTTGGACTGTCCTCGGGCATCAATGTCGCGGGCGCGGTCGAGCTGGGGCGGACACTCGGCCCGGGATCGCGCGTGGTGACGATCCTTTGCGATACCGGATTCCGCTATCTGTCGACGCTGTACAATCCCGAATGGCTGCGTGCCAAGGGATTGCCCGTCTTCCCCTGGCTGGCCGATTGACCTATACTGGCTGGATGGTCGCTGACAAAGCCCGCACGCCGGGGGGCAATCCCCTGATGCACCGATTGCAGATCGGCATCGGTGGCATCTTTGCCGTACTGGTGATGGTCGCGCTTGCCGACATGCTGTTGCAACGCGCGGCAACCGAGGCTCCGGCGGAGAGCGTCAGTGTCGCCGAGCCCGGTGTCGCCGCGAGCACCGCGCCGCCCGTGGTGCAGCCGCCCGCCGCCAGCGAGCCGCTGGTCGATCTGGGCGTCGTCCCCGATCTTCCGGCAGAAGGTACGCAGCATAGCGCGGGCGGGCAAACCCCGGTCGTCGGCGAACTGCAGAACGCGCCGCAATCGGGTTCGCCCAGCCAGCCGCAACAGTGATGCGCACAGCGCTCGCGCTGGCGGCAGCAGCTCTTGCAGCGGTGGCCTGTGTCCCCGCCGCGTCCGAACCACCGGACCAGCGCGCTGACCCGTCCCCGATCATCCCCAGCATGCCGCGGCAGAAGATCGCGCTGATGAGCAGCCTGCCGCTGGTCTATGGCGCGGGGGTCGACATGGCGGGTGTGATTGCCGGAAAGGCCGATCCGCACCCGCTGCATGCGGCGCTCGCCGCGGCGCATGATCTGGCGGTACCCGATGCCCTGGATGCCGCCGCGCTCAAGGATATGCGGCTGGTCATATTGGTGCAGCCGCGCGCGCTCGACCCTGGCGAACTTGTGGCGCTCGATGACTTTGTGCGCGCTGGCGGCCGGTTGCTGCTGTTTGCCGATCCGCAGCTCGATTGGCCGCATGAGCTAGGGCTGGCGGATCCGCGCGGTCCGCTGCGCACCTCGCTGATCTCGCCCTTGCTCCGCCATTGGGGACTGGAGCTGCAAAACACGGGAATCGAATCGGTCCGGCTGGGTAAATCGCGCGTGTTACTGGTCCATCCCGGGCAATTCGGGGTTCTGCAGGGGAAATCTGGGGACGGCTCGTGCCGCCTGGCGTTCGATGCTTCGGTGGCCCGGTGCGCGATAGGCAGGGGGCGCGCGGTGATGGTTGCCGATGCCGATCTGCTGGATCCCGAAATCCTCGCAAACCGGGCCGATTCCGGGTCTGCCAACCAGCAGTTCATCCACCGCCTGCTACTCGAACTGATGCAGGAGGAAAGCGGATGATGCCAACTGCACGGGTATTTTCGGTTCGCCCCGAATTTGGAACATCAACCCCAATGTTACCGTTCTAGACCCAAAAAACCCCTTCCATCCCCAACTATCCCTTGTTATGAACCTTCTTAATCGGGGTTCAACCATCTGTGATTCCTTTCCGACCTGCGGCGCTAGCGCGGCGTGGGGGCCTGAGGACTTTGCCTGCGGAGAGACGGGCAAGGGCTGTTTGCAGGTCAGGCAAGGGTCAGGCGAACACCCCCGGCATGTCAGGGATACGCAAGGGCGCGGAAAAAGGGGTGAATCGACCAAGTGGCGGAAATCAGTGCCTTTCTTGGTTCTGCATTGACCACCATCGACCCCAAGGGGCGGATGGCCATCCCGGCTGCCTTCCGCAATCCCATCATCGCCAATTCCGACGGCGAAAGCTCGGTCGTCTTCTCGTTCAACGCCCAGGGCCAGTGCCTGCAGGGCTATGGCACCCAGCGCCTGAGGGCGCTGATCGAGCAGATGCGCCGCCGCGAGGAACTGGCCAGCGAGGCGGGCGAGGAATTCCGCACCGAGCTGTTCGGCGGCCCCCGGTTCAATTCCACCTCGACGATCAGCTTCGACGGCAGCGGTCGTCTGATCCTGCCCAAGATGCTGGTGGCGATGGCGCGGATCGAGAAGCACGTGTTCTTCAGCGGCAACGGCACCGATTTCAGCGTCTGGGGCTACGAGCATCTGATGTCGCTCGACGACCCGCGCCTTGCCTCGCAACAGTTCAATGCGCGCTTCCTGATGGAAGAGCTGGGGGGCAAGCGCTGATGGCTGCCCGGCACACCCCTTCCGTGACACCCGACGCGCCGCACATCCCGGTGCTGCTCGCCGAGGTGCTCGAAGGCCTCGCGATCCGGCCTGGCGAGGTGCATGTCGATGCGACCTTCGGCGCGGGCGGATACAGCCGCGCGATGCTGGCCGCCGGCGCGAGCGTCCACGGTTTTGACCGCGATCCCGATGCGGCGACCACCGGGGCTGCTTTGGCCGCGCAGAGCGAGGGGCGCTTCACCTTCCACGCCGGGCGCTTCTCGCAGCTGGCCCAGATGCTGCGTGCGGCGGGCGTGTCTCAGGTCGACGGTATCGTGTTCGATATCGGCGTGTCGTCGATGCAGCTCGACCAAGCCGAACGCGGCTTTTCGTTCCAGTCGGACGGCCCGCTCGACATGCGCATGGGCCAGGAAGGCCTGAGCGCAGCCGATTTCGTCAACACCGCCGACGAAGGCGATATCGCCGACATCCTGTATCTCTATGGCGAGGAGCGTCAATCGCGCCGCATCGCCCGCGCCATCGTCGCCGCCCGTCCGTTGCAGAGGACGCTCGAGCTGGCGACGGTGGTGCGCAAGGCTCTGGGTCATCGCCCCGGCGCGCCGAAGGATCCGGCGACGCGCACCTTCCAGGCGATCCGCATCCATGTGAACGGCGAGCTGGACGAGCTGCGCGAGGGCCTGGTCGCGGCCGAGGCGATGCTCGCCCCCGGCGGGCGGCTTGCCGTTGTCAGCTTCCACAGCCTGGAAGACCGCATCGTCAAGCGCTTCCTCAAGGCGCGCAGCGGCGGCGAGGGCGCAGGATCGCGTCACCTGCCCGACAATCCCGGCCAGCGCCGGACCCCCAGTTTCGAGAAACCCGCCAGACCGACCCGGGCGGGCGAGGCCGAATGCGCGCGTAACCCCCGCGCGCGTTCGGCCACCTTGCGGGTCGCAGTCCGTAGCGATGCCCCGGCCTGGGGCGCGCATGACGATGCGGAAAGGCAGGCGGCATGATCCTGGCAGTCAAGCGCCTCAAGACCATCGGCTGGATCGCGCTGATCTTCATCGTCGCGATCGCGCTCTATCCGCTGTCGCTCAGTGTCGCGACGCTGCGCAGCGATCTCACGCGCACCGAGCGCGACATCCTGCGCACCCGCGCCGAGATCCGCTATCTGGAAACCGAATTCGCCACCCGCGCCAGCCTCGCCCAGCTCGCGATGTGGAATGACCTCGAATATGGCTATGAGGCGCCCAGCGCCGCGCAGTATCTCGATGGCGAGCGCGAACTGGCCAATCTGGGCGAGATCGACAAGCCGCTTGATGAGCCGGTGCGGGTTGCCGCGATGACGATCAAGCCGCAGGCCGAGCCGCAGCCGATCAAGCCTGCCGAACTCGCTGCCAACACGGTCAAGACGCCCGAGCCGCTCTCGGTCTCGGCGAGCGTCGCCATCATCAGCCCGGCGCGCGCTGCGACATCGGCGACCGCACCCAAGGCCGCCAAGGGGGGCGAGGAAAAGGGCTCGGGCCGCCGCCTGCTCGATGACCGGTTGCTCGACCGGATCAACCAACAGGCCGATGCCGAACTGAAGAAGACGGGGGGTCAATGACCGCGCTTGCATCCGGAAGTCACAGGGTCCGTCTGGCCAGCAAGCGCCAGCATCTCACGCTCACCGCCCAGGTCCGCCTGGTCGCGGTGCTCGCGCTGTTCGGGCTGGGCGTCGGCGCGATCCTCCTGCGGCTCACCTTTATCGGCGTGTTCGGCGAGCAGGCCCAGGCCGCGACGCGCGGCGCGCTGGTCGATCCGGGGCGGGGCGATATCGTCGATCGCAATGGGGTGCCGCTGGCGCGCACGATCGATGGCTATGCCATCCGGGTGGTGCCGTCGAAGCTGATCGGCGACCGCAAGGTGCTCGCTGCCAAGCTGGCGGAAATCTTCCCCGACACATCGGAACAGCGCTTCCTCAAGCTGCTCAGCCGGACCAAGCCCACCTATCTGCGCCACCGCGCGATTCCCGAAGAGGTCAATCGCGTCCATGCGCTGGGCGAGGTCGGCATCGAGTTTCCGCGCGAGAAGGAGCGCTTCTATCCGCAGCTGCAACTCGCGGCGCACGTGCTCGGCTATGTCCATCCCGATGGTCATGGCGTCTCGGGCATGGAGCGCGCGATGGACGAGGAGCTGCTCGATCCGCGCAAGCGTCTGACGCCGTCGGCATTGTCGATCGATATCCGTGTCCAGGCGGCGCTGGAGGATGAGCTGGGCAAGGGCATGAAGGCCTATGATGCCAAGGCCGCAGCCGGGATCGTGCTCGATGTCGAGACGGGCGAAGTGATGGCGATGACCTCGCTGCCCAGCTTCAACCCCAACCAGTTCAACGCCAACAGCGTGGCGTTCGAGGCCAACCAGGTCACCTATCGCTTCTTCGAGCTGGGTTCGACCTTCAAGCCGCTGACCGTCGCGGCGGCGATCGATGCAGGCACGGTGACCAGCATGGCCCGCCGCTATGATGCCAGCCGGCCGCTCCGGGTCGCAGGTTTCCAGATCCGCGATTCCCACTCGTCGGGCCGCTGGCTCAACGTGCCCGAAACCCTGGTGCACAGCTCCAATATCGTCACCGCCCAGATTGCCGACGAACTGGGTCCGGAACGGCTGCAAGCAGTGATGCGCAAGCTGCATTTCGATCGCCAGGCCGATATCAACCTGCGCGAGCGCGCCAAGCCGCTCTGGCCGTCGCAATGGGGACGGCTGACCAACATGACCGTCAGCTATGGCCATGGCATCGCGGTGACGCCGCTGCATCTTGCCTCGGCTTATGCGGCGATGGTCAATGGCGGGCTATACCGCCCGGCGACGCTGCTCAAGCTCAATCCCGCAGATGTGCCGCGCGGCGAGCGCGTGTTCAAGGCCTCGACCAGCGCGCGGATGAACCAGCTGCTCCGCATGATCGTGCGCGACGGTACGGGGCGCAAGGCCGAGGCTCCCGGCTTCCGCGTCGGCGGCAAGACCGGCTCGGCCGAAAAGCCGGGCGCAGGCGGCTACAAGCGCAGCTCGGTGGTCGCGACCTTCGCTGCCGCCTTCCCGATGGACAAGCCGCGTTATGTCGTGATCGTGATGATCGACGAGCCTTCGGGGAACTCGGCCTCGTCGTTCCAGCGCACCGCAGGCTGGACCGCCGCACCGGTGGTGGCCAAGCTGGTTCCGCGGATCGGCCCGATGCTGGGTGTCATCCCCGATGACCGGCGCGATGTCGACGTGTCCGAACTGATGCCGCTGCTGTGGAAGGCACCGGGCAAGAAATCGGACGATCCGGTATAGGCAATTATACACAGGCGCCGCGATGCAGGGGGTTGCATCTGATGCGGCGAAACATAGAGGAGGCGGGGATTTTCAGGGTCGGTAAAAGGGACGTGCAATGAAATTGGGTGAACTGGCTTCGGGTCTTTCCGGCGACGATGCGGCGCGGATTGTGACCGGATTTGCCATCGATCACCGCAAGGTCGCGCCCGGCACCGTGTTCGGTGCCTTTGCCGGTGCCCGTTTCAACGGCGAGGATTTCATCGCCGATGCCGTCGCCGCAGGCGCGATCGCCATCGTCGCAGCGCCCGGTGCGAAGGTCGAGGGCGCAGTGCATATCGCCGATGCCAACCCGCGCCGCGCCTTTGCCCAGATCGCCGCGCGCTTCTTCACCCCCGTGCCCGCGCATGTCGCCGCTGTCACCGGCACCAACGGCAAGACCTCGACCGCCGAGATGACCCGGCAGCTCTGGCGCATGGCCGGGCACAATGCCGCCTCGATCGGGACGCTCGGCGTCACCACCTCGGTCGATCAGGCGTCCACCGGGCTCACTACGCCCGACATCGTCACCTTTCTCGGCAACATGTCGGGCCTGGCGCGCGAGGGCGTGACCCATGCGATCTTCGAGGCCTCGAGCCACGGCCTGTCGCAGTTCCGCACCGAAGGACTGCCGGTCCAGGTGGGTGCCTTCACCAATCTCAGCCGCGATCATCTCGACTATCACGGCACGATGGAGGCCTATTTCGCGGCCAAGATGCGGTTGATCGACGAGGTCGTGTCCGAGGACGGCCATTTCGTCGTCTGGGCCGATGACGAATGGTCGGCACGCGTGATCGATCGCGTCAACGCGCGCGGGCTCAAGCTGATGACGGTGGGCGAGGGCGGCGAGGCGATCAAGCTCGTAAGCCGCACCCCGACCCAGCTCGGCCAGCAACTGGTGCTCGAGCATGATGGCAAGCAGGTGAAGGTCAACCTGCCGCTGATCGGTGCCTACCAGGCCGCCAATGCGCTGGTGTCCGCCGGGATCGTCATCGCATCGGGTGGCACGCCCGCGCAGGTGTTCGACCATATGGCGCGCCTGCAGCCGGTGCGCGGACGGCTCGAGCGTGCGGTCATCACACGCGAAGGCGCGCCGGTCTATGTCGACTATGCGCACACGCCCGACGGTCTGGTCGCCGCGATTGCGGCGCTGCGCCCGCATGTATCGGGCAGGCTGATCACACTGTTCGGCGCGGGCGGCGACCGCGATACGGGCAAGCGCCCCGAAATGGGCAAGGCGGCAGCCGAGCTGTCCGATGTCGTCATCGTCACCGACGACAATCCGCGCTCCGAGGACCCCGCCAGCATCCGCGCCGCGATCATGGCCGCAGCGCCCGGTGCGACCGAGATCGGCGGACGGCGTGAGGCGATTGCCGCTGCCATCGCCATGGCGGGCAAGGACGATATCGTGCTGCTCGCCGGGAAAGGCCATGAGCAAGGTCAGATCGTCGGGGACCGCGTGCTGCCGTTCGACGACGTCCAGGTTGCGCGGGAGTGCGCTGCGTGAGCCTCTGGACGTCCTCCGAGCTCGCGAAGGCAACTGGCGGCACCGCCTCGGCGGAGTTCGAGGTGACCGGCGTCGCGTTCGATTCCCGCGAAATCCAGCCGGGCGACCTCTTCATCGCGATGCGCGGCGAGGCGACCGACGGGCATCTGTTCATCGACCGCGCGATGGCGGCAGGCGCGGCGGGCGTGATCTGCGAGCAGCCGGTCGATCACCCGCATGTGCTGGTGGCGGATAGCGCCGTCGCGCTCACCGCGCTCGGCCATGCCGCGCGCGCGCGGACCGGCGCGACGGTCATCGGCGTGACCGGATCGGCGGGCAAGACCAGCACCAAGGAGGCGCTGTTCCACGCGCTCGACCGGATGGCACCGGGCGCAGTGCATCGCTCGGTCAAGAGCTACAACAACCATGTCGGCGTGCCCTTGAGCCTGGCACGCATGCCGCGCGACGCCCGGTTCGGCGTGTTCGAGATGGGCATGAACCATGCGGGCGAGCTGGCCGAACTGACCCGCATCGTCCGCCCGCATATCGCGATGATCACGACGATCGCGCCTGCCCATATCGGCAATTTCAGCAATGGCGAGGAAGGTATTGCCGATGCCAAGGCCGAGATCTTCCAGGGTCTTGAGCCCGCCGGTACCGCGATCGTGCCGCACAACAACCGCCATTATCCGCGCCTCTATGCCGCCGCGCAGACATGCGCGCATGTCATCCGCCGCTTCGGCAGCCAACCGGACAGCGAAACCCGGCTGATCGACGCGATCCGCGCGCCCGAGGGCGGTTCGCTGGTCACCGCCGAGATCGGCGAGGCGCGGCTGTGCTTCCGCGTCTCCGCGCCGGGCGAGCATTGGGTGATGAACGCGTTGGCGGTGATGACCGCAGTCGATGCAGCGGGCGGCGACCTGGCCGTGGCGGGACTTGCGCTGGCCGATCTGCCCGGCATGTCGGGCCGCGGTGAGCGGGTGCAGGTTGCGACGCCCGATGGCGGCAAGGCGCTGCTGATCGACGAGGCCTATAATGCCAACCCCGCCTCGATGGCGGCGACGCTGGCGCTGCTGGGGCAGGAACATGCCGCACGCCGCATCGCCGTGCTGGGCGCGATGAAGGAACTGGGCGAGAGCTCGGACAGCTATCATGCCGGGCTTGCCGCGCCGGTGATGGCCGCGAAGGTCGATCATGTCATTCTGGTCGGCGACGAAATGGCACCCTTGGCCGACGCGCTTGCCAATTCGCTTGAGTGGCAGGGCACAATCGCGCATGTGCCCGCCGCCGATGCGGCGCTGGCGGCGCTGCAGGCCATATTGGGCGATGGCGATGCCCTGCTCGTCAAGGGGTCCAATTCCGTGGGATTGTCCGCACTGGTGCGCGCGCTGGCAGCTACGCCGGCCGCATCCGCCGTGTCGCGGGAGGGGGTTTGATGCTATATCTGCTGGCACAATATCTGGATTTTGAAGGGCCGCTCAACCTCATCCGCTATCTGAGCTTCCGCTCGGGCGCGGCGATCGTCACCGCGCTGTTCATCGGTCTGATCATCGGCCCGCGCTTCATCCTGATGCTGCGCATGCGCCAGGGCAAGGGCCAGCCGATCCGCCTCGATGGCCCGCAGACGCACCTTGCTAAGCGCGGCACCCCGACCATGGGCGGTCTGATGATCCTGATCTCGCTCACCATCTCGGTGCTGCTGTGGATGGACCTGACCAATGTCTTCGTCTGGGCCTGTCTGTGCGTGACGCTGGGCTTCGGGCTGATCGGATTCCTCGACGATTTCGACAAGGTGCGCAAGGCGAGCCACAAGGGCGTGTCGGGCAAGGTGCGGCTGCTGGGCGAGTTCCTGATCGCCGGCGTCGCCAGCTGGGTGATCCTGGGGCAGACCGGCACATTGCTCTATGTGCCGTTCATAAACTATCCGCCGTTCGACCTGGGGCTGTTCTACATCCCGTTCGCTGCCTTCACCATCGTTGCGTTCGGCAATGCGGTTAACCTGACCGACGGGCTCGACGGCCTTGCCACCTTCCCGGTGGTGATCGCCAGCCTCGCCTTCCTGCTGATCGTCTACATGGTCGGCAATGCCAAGTTCGCGGCCTATCTCGGCATTCCGCACGTTCCGGGTGCGGGGGATCTGGCCATCTATTGCGGCTGCATTATCGGCGCGTGCCTCGCATTTTTGTGGTTCAACGCGCCGCCGGCGGCGGTGTTCATGGGCGATACCGGATCGCTGGCGCTCGGCGGCGCGCTCGGCGCCATCGCGGTCGCCGCGCATCACGAGATCGTGCTTGGCATTGTCGGCGGGCTGTTCGTGGTCGAGGCGATGTCGGTGATCATTCAGGTGTTCTTCTTCAAGCGGACCGGCAAGCGCGTGTTTCGCATGGCGCCGATCCATCACCATTTCGAACAGCTCGGCTGGGCGGAATCGACCGTGGTTATCCGCTTCTGGATCATCTCGCTGGTGCTTGCACTGGCCGGTCTTGCGACGTTGAAAATCCGGTGATCACCTCCCCCGCCTTTGCCGCGAAACGCTATTGCATCCTGGGCCTGGCACGCTCGGGCCTGGCGACGCTCGACGCGCTGATGGCCTCGGGCGCGGAGTGCACCGTGTGGGACAATCGCGACGAAGCGCGCGAGACGGCGGTGTCGAACCACCCGGAGGTCCGGATCGGCGACCCGATGGAGATCGATCTGGCCGGGTTCGACGGGCTGATCGTTTCGCCGGGCGTGCCGCTCAACCGTCACCCGGTTGCGGACCGCGCGCGCGCCGCCGGCGTCCCGATCATCGGCGATATCGAGCTGTTCGCGCTCGCCCGCGCCAGCCTGCCGCCGCACCGCGTCGTCGGCATCACCGGCACCAATGGCAAGTCGACCACCACCGCACTGATCCACCACATCATCCGCGAGGCGGGCGTGCCGACGATCATGGGCGGCAATATCGGCCTGCCCATATTGTCGCAGCCGCCGCTTCCCGAAGGCGGGGTCTATGTGCTCGAACTGTCGAGCTATCAGATCGACCTGACCTTCAGCCTCGATTGCGACGTCGCGGTGCTGCTCAACATCACGCCCGATCATCTCGATCGCTATGACGGCTTTGCCGGCTATTGCGCCGCCAAGGCGCGGCTGTTTGCGATGCAGCACGATCCCGCGCATGTCGCGGTGATCGCGACCGATGACGAGCCGACCCGGACGATCGCCGCGACGCTGACCGCCCCGCGCGAAGTCCACGCCGCCGATGTCTCGGCCGAAGATCAGCGCGCCTGGCCCGCATTGCAGGGCCCGCACAATGCGCAGAATGTCGCGGTCGCGCTCGCCACTGTCGATGCGCTGGGGCTCGACCAGGCGCGCAGCCGCGCCTCGCTCGCCACCTATTCCAGCCTGCCGCACCGCATGGAGCGCACCGCCGAGCACCGCGGCGTCCTCTATGTCAACGACAGCAAGGCGACCAATCCGGCCTCGACCGCGCCTGCGCTGGGGGCCTATCCGCGCATCCACTGGATCGTCGGCGGGCTGCCCAAGGGCGACAGCCTCGACGAATGTGCGCCGCATTTCGACCATGTCGTGCACGCCTATACCATCGGCGAGGCCGGGCCGGTGTTCGCGGATCAGCTCGAAAAGGTGATGCCCGTGACGCGCGCGGAACTGCTCGCCAACGCTGTGCGCAGCGCGATGGACAACGCAAAAGCGGGTGAGGTGGTGCTGCTCTCGCCTGCCTGTGCCTCTTTCGACCAGTTTCGCAATTTCGAGGCGCGCGGCGACTGCTTCCGCAAGATCGTCGACGCGCTGATCGCAGAGGATGCGAACCAGCAGGAGGATGCCGAGCGATGAGTGATCTGGCTGCCACCGCCCCCGCCACTGGCCTTTCGGGCAAGCGCGCGTACAAGCTGCCGCGCAATCTCGGGCGCAGGCTGGGCCGCAGCGACCGGTCGCAGCTGGCGATCTGGTTCTGGGAACTCGATCGCGTGCTGCTGGCGATGATCATGATGCTGATCGCGATCGGCCTGATCGCGGTGCAGGCGGCCTCGCCCGCGACGGCACGGCGCCTTTCGACCGCGACCGAGACGCTCAGCCCGCTCTACTTCTTCTATCGCCAGCTCGGTTGGGTCATCGTCAGCCTGGGCTTCATGTTCGTGGTCTCTATGCTGCCCAAGCGCGAGGCGCGCCGCCTGGCGATCATCATGGCCTGCATCTTCTTCGTTCTGCTCGCTCTGGTGCCGATCTTCGGCAACGCGGTGAACGGATCGAAGCGCTGGATCGGCTATGGCATCGGCATCCAGCCGTCCGAATTCCTGAAGCCCGCTTATGCCGTGACCATGGGCTGGATCATTTCGCTGCGCGTCAAGGATCCCAGCCTGCCGGTGCTGAAACTTACCGCCGCGATCACCGCATGCATCGCGGTGCTGCTGATGCGCCAGCCCGACTTGGGCCAGACGATCATGTTCATCGGCATCTGGTTCACGCTGATGCTGCTCGCAGGGCTGCCGATGCAGGTGGTCGGCCTCGGCGTCGGTGCGGGCGCGGTCGGCATGACGCTCGCCTATTTCTTCTACCCCGTGGCGACGCAGCGCATCAACGGCTGGCTGTTCGGCGCGGGCGAATATGACCATGTGATGTTCGCGCACAAGACGCTGACCGGCGGCGGGCTGATCGGCACCGGGCCGGGCCTGGGCGTGCACAAGTTCAACCTGCCCGAGGCGCATACCGATTATATCTTCTCGGTCATCGGCGAGGAATTCGGCCTGCTTGCCTGTGCGGCGATCGCTCTGGTCTATTTCGCGATCATCGTGCGCATCTGCATGCGGCTGCTCGACGAGCGCGACCTGTTCACCATCCTGGCGGTGACGGGCCTGACCGCGCAGCTCGGCGGGCAGGCGTTCATCAATATTGCCGTGAACCTGCAGCTCTTCCCGTCCAAGGGCATGACGCTGCCGTTCATCAGCTATGGCGGCTCGTCGATGATCGCGCTCGGCATCGGCGCGGGCTTGCTGCTGTCGCTCACCCGGCGTAACCCGTTCGAGGACCGCAGCCTGCTCGGATCGGACTGGAAGAACTGATGACCATCTCACGCCATTATGTGCTCGCCGCCGGCGGCACCGGCGGACACCTGATTCCGGCCTATGCGCTCGCGCGCGAACTGCAGCAGCGCGGCCA
Organism: Blastomonas ursincola; assembly: GCF_013607875.1. Classification (GTDB taxonomy): domain Bacteria; phylum Pseudomonadota; class Alphaproteobacteria; order Sphingomonadales; family Sphingomonadaceae; genus Blastomonas; species Blastomonas ursincola. The sequence goes on along the minus strand of NZ_VDES01000001.1, from coordinate 991,345 downwards.
CCATATCGCGCTCGTGACTGACGAGCGCGGCGCGAAGATTCCGGGTATTTTCGAAGGCGACCAGGTGCACATCCTGCCGCCCGGACGCATTGCGGGCGGGCCGATCGGCTGGCTCCGCGGCATGAAGGGCATCTGGGCAGGCCGGGCGATGGCGCTCAACCTGTTCGAGAATTTCCAGCCGAGCGCGGTGATCGGCTTTGGCGGCTACCCGGCGCTGCCGACGCTGCTCGCGGCGCAGAAGGCGCGCATCCCCACGATCATTCACGAACAGAATGCGGTGCTGGGGCGGGTCAACCGCTTCATGGCGGGCAGGGTCAATGCGATCGCCACCGCGTACAAGCAGGTCGATAGGCTCAATCCGAAGCTCAAGGACCGCGTCCATCTGGTCGGCAATCCGGTGCGCGATGAGGTGCTCAGCTTGCGCGGCGAGAACTATCCGCCGCTGCTGGAAGATGGCGTGTTCCGCGTGCTCGTCACCGGCGGCAGCCAGGGCGCGCGGGTACTGTCCGAAGTGGTGCCCGATGGCCTGGCGATGCTGCCAGTCAACCTGCGCCGCCGCCTGCAGGTGGTGCAGCAGTGCCGCGAGGAGGATATCGAGGGCGTGCGTGCCAAATATGCCGAGCACGGCATTCCGGCGGAACTCGCGACCTATATGAACGACCTGCCCGAGAAGCTCGGCTGGTCGCACCTGTTCATCGGCCGTGCGGGTGCCTCCACCATCGCCGAGCTGACCGTGGCGGGCCGCCCCGCCATCCTGGTGCCGCTACCCATCGCCACCGACGACCACCAGACCGCCAATGCGCGCGAGATGGTCAAGGCCGGCGGCGCGCGCTCGATCCGGCAGGACAATTTCACGCCCAAGGAACTCGCCAAGCAAATCCAGAAGATGGCGCTCGATCCGCATGCGCTCGAGAATGCGGCGCTCGCCGCGCACAAATGCGGTTACCCCAATGCGGTGCGCGATCTGGCCGATCTCGTCGAGAGCTTCGGCGCCGCGCCGCTGGCAGACATTATTCGCGTGGCCCCCGCCGCCAAGGGCCAGGCCCTGGGCGGCGAGGCCCTGGCCCGCGAAGCTGAAGGACATGAAGCATGAAGGGCGTCGGAATCGACATCGGTACCATCCATTTCATCGGCATCGGCGGCATCGGCATGTCGGGCATTGCCGAGGTGATGCACAATCTGGGCTACAAGGTGCAGGGTTCGGACATAGCCGAAAGCTATGTCGTCGAAGGCCTGCGCAAGCGCGGCATTCCGGTGATGATCGGCCACAAGGCGGAAAATCTGGGCGATGCCGCCGTGGTCGTCACCTCGACCGCGATCAAGCGCGGCAATCCGGAGGTCGATCTGGCGCTCGAGAACCGCGTCCCCGTCGTCCGCCGCGCCGAGATGCTGGCTGAGCTCATGCGCCTCAAATCCACTGTCGCGGTGGCCGGCACGCACGGCAAGACCACGACCACCTCGATGATCGCGGCGATGCTCGATGCAGGCGGCATCGATCCCACCGTCATCAACGGGGGCATCATCAACAATTACGGGTCGAACGCGCGACTCGGCGACAGCGAATGGATGGTGGTCGAGGCCGACGAAAGCGACGGCAGCTTCCTCAGGCTCGACGGCACGATCGCGGTTGTCACCAATATCGATCCCGAGCATCTCGACCATTATGGCAGCTTCGACCGGGTCAAGGACGCGTTCGTCGAGTTCGTGCAGAACGTGCCCTTCTATGGTGCGGCGATCCTGTGCCTCGACCATCCCGAGGTCCAGGCGATCCTGCCGCGCGTCAAGGACCGGCGCGTCGTGACCTACGGCTTTTCCGCCCAGGCCGATGTGCGCGGCGACAATGTCGTCTCGATCCCCGGCGGCAACCGCTTCGACGTGACGGTGCGCGAGCGCGACGGCTCCACCCGCCAGATCATGGGCATCGAGCTGCCGATGCCCGGCCGCCACAATGTGCAGAACGCCATCGCCGCGATCGCGGTCGGGCTGCAGATGGGCATGGCGGATGCCGACATCGTCACCGGCTTTGCCAAGTTCGGCGGGGTCAAGCGCCGCTTCACCAAGGTGGGTGAGGTTGATGGCGTGACGATCATCGACGATTACGGCCATCACCCGGTGGAAATCCGCGCGGTGCTGGCAGCGGCGCGCGAGGGCGTCAAGAACCGCATTATCGCGGTGGTCCAGCCGCACCGCTATTCCCGCCTCGGTGACCTGATGGACGAGTTCCAGCAGGCGTTCAACGACGCCGACATCGTCTATGTCGCGCCGGTCTATGCCGCGGGCGAGGAGCCGGTCGAGGGCGTCAATGCCGAGGCGTTGGCCAGCGGCCTCAAGCAGCGCGGCCACCGCCAGGCGCGCACGATCACCGGACCCGACGAGCTCGCCGAGCTGCTGGCGGCCGATGCGCAGGACGGCGACATGGTCATCTGCCTGGGTGCGGGTGACATCACCAAATGGGCGGCAGGGCTTGCCGATGCGATTACGCAGCGGAGGCAGTCTGCGTGAGCCCGTCCACGCCTCTCTCCTCTACCAGTCCACCGTTTGTCCCGAGCGAAGTCGAGGGACGTAATCCCGATGGGTTGCGTAAGGTCCCTCGACTGCGCTCGGGACAAACGGGTGGGGGTGTGCCTGGCGACCAAGCAACGGGGGTGGGCGTTAGAGGGAAGCTGACACCCGATGCTCCCCTAGCACCGCTCGTGTGGTTCAAGACCGGTGGCGCGGCAGAATGGCTGTTCGAGCCGAAGGACGCGGAGGATCTCGCGCAGTTCCTGAGCGATCTCGACCCCCAGGTCCCCGTCATGGCACTCGGCCTCGGTTCCAACCTCATCGTACGTGATGGCGGCGTTCCCGGCGTCGTCGTGCGGCTCGGCAAGGCCTTCGCCAAGGTCGAGCGGATCGATGACGTGACGCTGGCTTGCGGGGCAGGGGCATCGGGCATTCTCGTGTCCTCGACCGCGCGCGACACCGGTATCGGGGGCCTGGAATTCCTGCGCTCGATCCCCGGCACGGTCGGCGGCTTCGTGCGGATGAACGGCGGCGCCTATGGCCGCGAGGTCAAGGATATTCTCATCGACTGCGAGGTCGTGCTGCGCGATGGCACGCGCCAGATACTGCCGCTGGCCGACCTGCATTACACCTATCGCCATTCCGAGCTGCCCGAAGGCGCGATCGTCATCGCCGCGACCTTTCGAGGTCATCCCGATGCGCCCGAGGCGATCCAGGCCGAGATGGACCGCATCGCCGCTTCGCGCGAGGCGAGCCAGCCGCTGCGCAGCAAGACCGGCGGATCGACCTTCAAGAACCCCGAAGGCCACAAGGCCTGGGCGCTGGTCGATGCGGCAGGCTGTCGCGGCCTGATGCTCGGCGGCGCGCAGGTCAGCGAAAAGCACACCAATTTCCTGATCAACACCGGCGCAGCCACCAGCGCCGAGATCGAGGCGCTGGGCGAGGAAGTCCGCGCCCGCGTCCTCGCCCAGTCGGGCGTCGCGCTGGAATGGGAAATCCAGCGGATAGGCAATAGTGAGCCCTCTCCCCTTCAGGGGAGAGGGTTGGGAGAGGGGCATGGCGCAAATGGTTGATCAGTCCCCTCTCCCTTCACCGCTTCGCGGCTCTTCCCTCTCCCCTAAAGGGGAGAGGGCGAGATTGCATATCGCCGTGCTGATGGGCGGCTGGTCGGCCGAGCGCGAGGTCTCGCTGATGAGCGGCGAGGGCGTCGCCACAGCGCTGGAATCGCGCGGGCATCAGGTGACGCGGGTCGATATGGATCGGAATGTCGCTGCTGTGCTGGCGGGAATCCGTCCCGATATCGTGTTCAATGCGCTGCACGGTACGCCGGGCGAGGATGGCAGCGTGCAGGGCATGCTCGACCTGATGCAGATCCCCTACACGCATTCGGGTATGGCGACCTCGGTGATCGCGATCGACAAGGTGCTGACCAAACAGGCACTGGTGCCGCACGGCATCCCGATGCCCGGCGGGCATATCGTGCGCAGCGAAAGCCTGTATTCGGGCGACCCGCTGCCGCGTCCCTATGTGCTCAAGCCCGTCAACGAAGGCTCGTCGGTCGGCGTCGCCATCGTCAAGGCCGACAGCAATTATGGCGACCCGATTGCCCGCGACGCGATCGGACCCTGGCAGGAATTCGACGAGCTGCTCGCGGAGCCGTTCATCAAGGGCCGCGAGCTGACCACTGCCGTGCTGGGCGACCGCGCGCTCGGGGTCACCGAGCTGCAGACCAAGTCGGGCTTCTACGATTACGACGCCAAGTACACCGACGGGCTGACGCTGCACATCTGCCCCGCCGAAATTCCGGCGGAGATTGCCGAGCGCTGCCTGGAGCTGGCGCTCAAGGCGCACAACATCCTCGGCTGCAAGGGCGCGTCGCGTTCGGACTTCCGCTGGGATGACGAAAAGGGGCTCGATGGGTTGTACCTGCTGGAGGTCAACACCCAGCCGGGCATGACCCCGCTCAGCCTCGTGCCGGAACAGGCGGCGGCGATCGGCATCAGCTATGCCGATCTGGTCGAGATCATCGTTGAACAGGCATTGGGGGGCACCCGGCATGGCGACACGGATTAAGCGCGGCACATCGGCGAAAAGGGGCGCAACGCGCGCCAAGCCGCGCACGGCGCAGCGATCGCGGGCCAACGCGTTCCTCGCCCGGCTGCCCTTTACCGAAGAGCAGATGCAGAAGGCCGCGACCATCGGCATTCTGGGGATTCTCGCGCTGGGCGGCGTCATCACCGCGCAGTTCATGGGGCTGCCCGGCATGGTGCAGGAAGAAATGGCGCTCGCCGCCGGACGCGCCGGGTTCGAGGTCAAGAAGGTCGAGGTCCGCAACGTCGACAAGATGAACGAGCTCAAGGTCTACGAGATCGTGCTCGCGCAGAAGGACCGGTCGATGCCGCAGGTCGACCTCGAGGAACTGCGCCGCGAGCTGACGCGGTTCAGCTGGATCGCCGATGCGCGCATCTCCCGCCAGCTGCCCGATACGCTGATCGTCGACATCGTCGAGCGGGAGCCGCTTGCGGTGTGGGAAGATCGCGGGCGTGTGATGCTGGTCGATGCCGAGGGTGTCGCGCTCGAGCCGAGCCCCGGCCAGATCGATCCCAAGATGCTGCGCATCGTCGGCAAGCGCGCCAATACGCGGATCAAGGATCTCACCAAGCTGCTCGACGCCGCGCCCGCGCTAACCCCGCAGGTGAAGGAGGCTGAATGGGTCGGCAACCGGCGCTGGAATCTGACCTTCCATACCGGCGAGGTGCTCGCGCTGCCCGAGGGCGAGGACCTGTCGCAGGCCGCGCTGATCAACTTTGCGCGGATGGACGGGGTCAACCGGCTGCTCGGCAAGGGCGTGACCTATTTCGACCTGCGCGATCCCGAGCGCGCCTATCTGCGCCGTCCGCGCAGCCCCGCCAAGCCCGAAGGCGATGCGCTGGCATCGGCAGCGGACCAATGAGCGGCGGAAAGGGGCGTAAGGGCGGCGCGGCCGTCCCCCGGATCGAGAAGACCTATGGCGCGCTCGATATCGGCTCGTCCAAGGTCTGCGCGATGATCATCGGGCGCACCGACGCGGGCGAGCTGCTGGTGCTGGGCACCGGCCAGCGCGCGAGCGAGGGCGTCAAGCGCGGCTATATCACCGACATGGCGGCGACCGAACTGGCGGTGCGCGAGGCGGTCGAGCAGGCCGAGCGGATCGCGGGGCTCAATATCGACCATGTCCATGTCGGCTGCACCTCGGGCGGGCTGACCAGCACCATCGCGCGGGTCGAGATCGATCTGGGCGGCGGGCGCATCGACGAGGATGATGTCGACCATCTGCTGGCTGCGGGCCGCGAGACGATCCAGCCGGGCGGACGCATGGTGCTGCACGCGCAGCCCGCGCTCTACACGCTCGATGGCGCCACCGGGGTCAAGAAGCCCATCGGCCTCCATGCCGAGCGGCTGGGCGTCGACATCCACGTGATCTTCGCCGATGGCGCGCCGGTGCGCAATATCGACCAGACCGTGGCGGCCGCCTATCTCGGTGTCAGCGGCATCGTCGCTGCGCCGATCGCGGCAGGCACCGCTGTGCTTGGCGAGGAAGAGCGTGAGCTGGGCGTCGCGCTGGTCGAGATGGGTGCGGCGGTGACCAATATCTCGCTCTATGCCGGCGGCATGCTGGTCGGGCTGTTCACCATTCCGTTCGGTGGCGCGGACATTACCGATGCCATCGCCTCGGCCTTCGGACTGCGCCGCGCCGAGGCCGAGCGGATCAAGTGCTTCCATGGGGCCGCGACATCCTCGCCGCGCGACAATCATGACATGATCGACCTGCGCTTGCCCGAAGAGGACAGCAAGCTGGTCGGCGCAGGGGGACGCACCGACGACAAGCATTCGATCAGCCGCGCGCAGCTCGTCTCGGTGATCCGCCAGCCGCTCGACTATCTGATCGGCGAGATCACCAAGGGGCTGAAGGAGCTCGGCTTTACCGGTGCGCAGGGCCAGCGCATCGTGCTCACCGGCGGCTGTGCCGAACTGCGCGGCCTGGCCGATCACATGCAGGTGGCGCTGGGCCGCACCGTACGGATCGGTCGCCCGACCGGCATCGCGGGCCTTCCCGATGCGCATGCTGGCCCGGCCTTCTCGACCTTGGCGGGGCTGGCGCTGTTCGCAGCGGACGAACCGGTCGATATTCGCAGCGTTGCCTCGAGCTATCAGCAGGTTCACCGCCATTCGGGCGCGGCGGTTCTGCAGCGTTTGTGGCGCGCTCTGGTCGGAAATTTCTGACGATGCGGCGCGTTTCGTCGCTTGCCATGCAGGAAGTGGTGGAAAAACCCGATTTTTTGGGTGAATTCGCGAATCAATCTGTGCAATGTGGTTTTTGGTATTTGCTTCAGAATAATGAAGCAGGGGAGAATTAAGGCATGAGCATCACCATCGGACCGCCGACCGTCGACGAACTGCGCCCGCGCATTGCGGTGATCGGGATCGGCGGGGCTGGCGGCAACGCCATCGCCAACATGATCGCGGCCAGCGTCGAAGGCGTCGATTTCATCGTCGCCAATACCGACGCGCAAGCGCTGAACAGCTCGACCGCCGAGCAGCGCATCCAGCTCGGACCCGATGTCACCCAGGGTCTGGGCGCCGGATCGCGGCCCGAAGTCGGTCGTGCGGCAGCGGAAGAGACCGTCGGTGATATCGAGGCGATCCTGGAAGGCACGCACATGTGCTTCATCGCAGCAGGCATGGGCGGCGGCACCGGTACCGGTGCAGCGCCCGTGATCGCCAAGGCTGCGCGCGATCGCGGCATCCTGACCGTCGGCGTCGTCACCAAGCCGTTCACCTTCGAAGGCACGCGCCGCATGCGCGCCGCCGAAGCTGGCATTGCCGAGCTGCAGAAGAATGTCGACACGCTGATCGTCATTCCCAACCAGAACCTGTTCCTGGTTGCCAACCCGAACACCACGTTCAAGGAAGCGTTCCAGCTGGCGGACGAAGTGCTGCAGCAGGGCGTCCGCTCGATCACCGACCTGATCGTCAATCCGGGCCTGATCAACCTCGACTTTGCCGATATCCGTTCGGTGATGCGCGAGATGGGCAAGGCGATGATGGGCACCGGCGAGGCCGAGGGCGATGGCCGCGCACTGGAAGCGGCCGAGCGCGCGATCGCCAACCCGCTGCTCGATGGCGTGTCGATGAAGGGCGCCAAGGGCGTCATCGTCTCGATCACCGGCGGCGACGACATGCGCCTGATGGAAGTCGACGAGGCCGCCAACCATATCAAGGAACTGGTCGATCCCGATGCCAACATCATCTGGGGCAGCGCGTTCAACCCCGATCTGGAAGGCAAGATCCGCGTGTCGGTGGTCGCCACCGGCATCGATGGCGATGCGATGCAGCAGGGGCAGGAAGAAGCGCGTCCGTTCTCGCTGAACCAGGCGGCACCGCGCGCCTTCGCTGCGCCGACGCCCGCACCCAGCTTCGCCGCGGCCCCGCGCCCGGCACCCGCTCCGGCGCCCGCGCCGGTAGCAGCGGCCGAGCCCGAAGCGCTCGACCTGGGGGTTGCGGCGCAGTCGCTCGACGACGATGCGGGGGGCGACGAGCTGCTGCTCGATCCCGCCAGCGCCCAGATCCCGCAGGAGCCCGCGCCGTTCGTTGCGCCGCCCGCGCAGACTGCCGATCCGGTTGCGAAGGCCCCGCGCGTCGCCACCGGCGGTGGCACCCTGTTCGAACGGATGTCGAGCCTGTCGCGCGGCGGTGCGCGCAGCGAGGACGAGGGTGATGACGACGGTGCCGATGCACCGCCGCTCAACATCCCGCGCTTTCTCGGTCGCCAGAACAACCAGTAATCCCGCTGCCCGCCGCGTGCCTGTGCACCCGGCGGGCAGTTGGTTCCCGCAAGCCACCGAATACCGCACACGCCCTGCCGTGCTGCCGGGTGCGCTACGCTTGCAATCGCTTCTGCAAAGGGCGACTGACGGGGCGATATGGCTTTGACCCCGTTTTTGCGTCACCGCAAACTTCGCTTCGCTACCCTGCTTTGCGCGGTTGCCAGCGTTTCGCTCAGCCCTGCCCAGGCGCAGGAAGAGGGGCCCGATGCGCCCGAGACCGGCTATAGCTCGCTCGACGTCACGCAGCCGCGGGGCACGCGCGAGCTGCAGAATGCGTTGCAGCGGCTGGCGCTCTATCCCGGCGACATCGATGCGCTGATCGATGCGGGCAATGCCGCCCTGCTGCTGCAGGACCCGCAGGCGGCGATCGGCTTCTTCGCGCGTGCGGACGAGATGTCGCCTGGCAATGGCCGGGTGAAGGCCGGGCTGGGCTCGGCGCTGCTGCTCAACGAGAATCCGTACGAAGCGCTGCGTCTGTTTGACGAGGCGAAGAAGCTGGGCGTGCCCGAAACCGTCTATGCCGCAGACCGGGGGCTCGCCTATGATCTGGTCGGCAATTCCAACGCCGCGCAGGACGATTATGAGCTGGCGCTGCGCCGCGGTGCCGATGACGAGACGATCCGCCGCTACGCCCTGTCGTTGGGCATTTCCGGCGACCGGGCGGCTGCCGAAGCCCAGCTGGATCCGCTGCTGCGCAAGCGCGACGCCGCGGCCTGGCGCACGCGCGCCTTCGTGCTCGCCGTGTCCGGTGATGCGGAAGGGGCGATAGCGATTGCCGATGCCACCATGCCCAAGCGCATGGCCGCGTCGATCGAGCCCTTTTTCCGCTTCATGGGCAGGCTCACCCCGGCACAACAGGCCGCAGCGGCGCATTTCGGGCACTTCCCGGCGGCGGCGGCCGTCGGCAAGGACGATCCGCGCAACCGGCAATATGCATCGCTTGGGACGCCGCGCGTCCGTTCGGGGCGCGCCGATGCGGGACTGATCCCGGCAGGCGAGCCTCTCGGGCCGGCGCCCGAGACCAAGAGCCGGCGGGTCGCCAAGGTCGACAAGTCGCAGCGTCGTATCCCGGGCAAGCTTTCGAAGAAGGAGCGCGAGGCGATCGCGCTCGCCCAGGCGCAGGCCGCCGCGCAGCCGGTGCCCGTCCAGACCCGCGCCCCGGGTCCCGTGCCGCCGCCCGATCTGCTGATGCCCGGACGCGGTAGCTCAACAGCGCCGTCGCAGCAGACCGTCCAGACGATCCAGAATGTGCAGACCGCGCGCGCGACCGTCCAGCCGTTGCCCGGATCACGCGCGACCGTTCAGCCCCTGCCCGACAGCAGTGCAGCGTCACGCAATGCAGTGGCGGCCCCGGCCAACGCGGCACGTGGCGGCGGCGATCGTCCTGCCCTGGCGACCAACGTCCAATCCGGCGTGCAGCCCGGCGTACAGCCTGACCGACCGGCGGATAACCAGCTCGCGCTCGCGACCTCGGTCAGGGTCACCGACCTCAAGGAACTGCCCGCGCCATCATCCGCGCGCGATCGGGCAGCGCAGGGCCCCCTGATCGGCCCTGACGACAAGGTGGTCGTGCTCTCAGGCATGACCGAATTGCCCCGGCCCGGCTTCACTTCAGTCGCCAATCCGACTGCGGCAACGACGAGCGCGACGCCGCCCCCTCCGCCTGCGACCAGCGCGCCAGGCTCGGCAGCGCCGACGGGTCTTGCAGGCTCTGCGGTGACTTCGACCAATGCCGTTGCGCCGGGGCAGGCGCCTTTGACCTTGTCCAGTTCCAGTCCAGCGGCGGCCAGTGCCGCGACGGCCAGCGCTGCGGCTTCCCCGGCGACCGTGCAGCCGCTGCCATCTGAACCGGAGCCTGCCCGCGTCAGCCTGGCGTCGGTCATTGCCAGCATTCAGGTCCCGGCAGCCGAGCTCGCGCCAGCGGATTATGCGGTCGATGTTACCAAGCTGCCACCGGCACCCAAAAAGCCCGACGAGAAGGAACTTGCCGCCAAAAAGGCGGAAGAGGACAAGAAGCTCGCCGACAAGCAGGCTGCAGACAAGAAGGCCGCAGAAGACAAGAAGCTAGCGGACAAGAAGCTGGCGGACAAGAAGGCAGCGGACAAGCTGGCGGCCGAGAAAAAGGCTGCGGCTGCGAAGAAGGCCGAGCCCAAGCATCCCAAGCGCTATTGGGTGCAGGTGGCAGGCGGGGCCAACCGCGCCGATCTTTCCAAGGAATGGAAGCGGCTGACCACGACCTCGCCCGCCCTGTTCAAGGGCAAGCAGGGCTGGTGGACTCCGCTCAACGCCACCAACCGGCTGCTGACCGGGCCGTTCAAGAGCGCCGACGAGGCACAGGCGTTCGTCAACACGCTGGCCAAGAACAAGCTGTCGGGCTTCACCTTCACCAGCCCGGCGGGGCAGGAAGTGACCGCGCTGGGCAAATAGGCGCCAGGGTTACATCACCGCGTCGCTGATCAGCCGGTGGACGTTGGTGTTCGCCTTCAGCCGGGCGCCGAGCAGGAACACGCCGCCGATCTTGCGCTGGATGAACAGCGTTTCGACCGGGGGAACCTGCCAGAAGGTGCGCTCCTTGGCGAAGGCCATGCCCTCGTCGCGCAGTTCGCTCGTCATCTCGTTGGATGAGAAGTCGAACGGTCCGTCGATGCGTAGCGGCTCGAACGCCGTGTCGAACATGCCCAGCACCGCCACCTTGTGGCTTTCGGGCGCATCGGGATGCAGCATGCCCAGCGTCAGCCCGCCCTCGCGCATCAGGGCGGTATCGCGCTGCATCCCGCCACGCAGAAGCGTGCGATAGGCATTGGCGACCCGGTCGGTCACCACCCGCGTCGCGCCGAAATCGAGCAGCACCAACTTGCCGCTTGCCGGATCGAAGCGATAATTCGCGAAATTTGGATCGGTCTGCATCAGCCGGAAGTCGAACAGCTCGCGCAGCAGCAATCCGACCAGCCGGAGCACGATGCCGTCGCGCGTCGCCTGGTCCATGCTCGCGGTGTCCTCGATCGCGATGCTCTCGACATAATCCATCGCCAGGATGTCGGTGGTGGTGAGGTCGGCATGCAATGCGGGGACGCGGAAGTCCGCATGTCCTGCGAGCAGCTCGCCGAAGCGCGCCAGATGCGCCGCCTCGTGCGCATAGTCGGCCTCTTCGTGCAGCTGCGCCTTGGCATCGGCCAGCATCGGGTCGATGTCGAGCTCGGGCGGCAGCAGGCCGGTGAGCTTGATCAGCGCAGCGACATTGTCGACATCGCTGTCGATGCTCTGCCGCACGCCGGGATATTGCACCTTGATCGCCAGATCGCGCCCGTCGAGCGTCTTCGCGCGGTGCACCTGGCCGATCGAGGCGGCGGCGACGGGCCTGAAATCGAAGCTGGCAAAGCGCTTTTCCCAACCGCGGCCCCAGTTCTGGTTGAGCACGTTGCGCAGCTGGCCCTGCGGCATGTGCTGGGCATCGGCGCGCAGCCGGGCGAGAATGTCCGAAAGCTCGGGCGGCAGAAAGTCGCCGGTGTCCATCGACATCAGCTGGCCCAGCTTCATCGCCGCACCGCGCATCGTCGCCAGCCGATCGGCGATCTTGCGCGCATTGGCAGGGGTCAGCAGTAGGTCGCCGATCGAGGGGCGGCGGCCCTGCGCGAGCTGCTTGGTGCCGTCAACGAGCATCGATCCGGCGACCCCGCCGACCATGGTGCCGAAACTGGCAAAGCGGGAGAGGCGGCCGCTGGGGACGGCCTGGCCGGAAGATCGCGTTCTGGGGGGGAGCATCGGGGTGTGTCGGCCTGTCAGCTTGGCGCGACCGGGATAGGCACGCGCCTCGCCCGCTATGTAGGTGCGCCCCGGCCTAGCTGCAACTCGCCCCGCCGAGCACGCAGAAGCGTGCACAATGCGGATGGTTGAGCGATACAGCGCGCGATGCCTCGGCCAGCGTCGCGCCCATGTCGAAACCGGGATCATGGGGCAGCAGCGTGCAGGCCGCGACGGTCGGCGCATGTGCGCCCTTGTGCTTCACCACCATGCGGCTGGTCGCGCACATCATCATATCGGGGCTCTTGCCCAATATGTCCCAGCAGCCGGTGCTGATCTCGGCAATGTCGGCTGCCGCGTCCATTTCCGGAAACATCACGAACTGCTGCGGATTGCCGGTGTCGATGGCAAGGCCGAGGCGTTCGAACAGCGCCGCAAAGCCTGCGCGCGCCTCGGTTTCGCTTTCGTGCGCCAGATGCCGTCCGGCGATCGCGATCCTGAAGCCGTGCTGCGCCAGCCATTGCAGGCCGGACAAGGCCTTGTCCCAGCTGCTCACGCCGCGTTCGGCCTCGTGCACGGCCTGGCTGTGGTGGTCCAGGCTGACGCGGATGGTGAGCAGGTCGCCATGCCGCGCCTTGAGCTCGAGCAGCGCCGCCTCGTGCCGCCGCATCGGGCGCATCGCGTTCGACAGGACCAGCGTCTCGAACCCGCGTGCCAGGCAGAGCTCCAGGATCGCGATGATGTCCGGGTTCATGAACGGCTCGCCCCCGGTCAGCCCGATCTCACGCGTGGGCAAGGCGGACGAAGCGATCTCGTCGAGATAGGTCGTTACCTCGGCCAGCGAGAGATAGACCAGCGCATCGTTGCGTGGCGAGCTTTCGATATAGCAGCTGAGGCACGCGAGGTTGCACAGCGTGCCGGTGTTGAACCATAGCGTTTCGAGCGATGTCATCGCGACGCTTGCGCGCGGCTCGCCCTTGGCGGTGATCAGCGGATCGCGGAACTTGGCCGGGTTGAGCGGCGGGGCATTGTCGATCGCGAACGGGCTGGCGGCGGTGCTCATGCTGCTGACTATATCGCTGCGTCGCCGATCGCCGCCAAGCGAAAAGCGTCAGGCCTCGGCGTGTTTCGCCAGTCTGGATGCCAGCGGAGCCGATAGAACGAGCTGCAACTGGTGATAGATCAGCGCGGGCAGGATAACGATGCCCGCCTGGGGCCCTGCAAACAGGATCGCGGCGAGCGGCGCGCCGGTGGCGATGCTCTTGTGCGATCCGGCGAAAAGCAGGCTGATGCGGTCGGCGCGCGGCAGGCCGAGCAGCCCGCCCAGCCCCCAGGCGGCGAGCATCGAGAGCACCAGCATCAGCAGGATGATGGCGCACAGCACCGCCAATACGCTCCAGCCGAGCGTCTGCATCTTGCCGCCCGCGACCGCCGAGCTGAAGGCGACATAGACCGCGATCGCGATCGAACTGCGGTCGAGCAGGGTGAGCAGAGACTTGTTGCGCTGAGCCCAGGCCCCGAGCCAGGCCTGAACGATCTGACCCAGAGCAAAGGGCAGCAGCAGGATCGAGAGGATCTTTATCACGGTATCGCTGCTGATCGCAGCGCCCCCGTCCGCGCCGATCAGCAGCGCCACGAGCAGCGGGGTCATGACGATGCCGGCGAGATTGAGCAGTGCCGATGCCATGACCGACGCCGCAATATTGCCCCCCGCGAGTGACGAATAGCTGATTGCCGACTGGACGGTCGAGGGCAGGATGCCGAGGAATAGCAGCCCGATCACCAGCCCGTGCGGCAGCAACCCTCCCGGCGCCTGCGATGCCGCCAGACCCAGCAGCGGCATGAACGCAAAGGTGAACGCGAAGATCAGGCCCTGCAGCCGCCAGTTCTTCATCGCGACGATCACCTCGGCGCGTGGCAGGCGCAGGCCGTGGAGGAAGAACAGCAGGAAGATCGCGACCGAGACGCCATAGCCTGCATAGACCGCCGCCTGGCCGGTCACGGGTAGCACGGCGGCGACCGCGACGGTCAGCAGCAGCATCAGCACGAACCGGTCGGGAATGAGGCGCGTAAGAATCGACATGCCGTTTCCCCCTGCTATGTTTTGTTCGGTTGCGCAACGATCGGAACAATGCAGCGCCGAATTCTGGGGGAGGGGGCATGGACTGGCAGGCGATCACCGCGCGCATCGAGGCTGCGGTCACCCCGCATATCGGCACCGGCAAGGTCGCCGACTATATCCCTGCGCTCGCGCGGATCGATCCGACCAAGTTCGGCATGGCGATCGTGCTGGGGGACGGGACCATGGTCACGCTGGGCGACAGCCATGAGCCGTTCTCGATCCAGTCGATTTCCAAGGTGTTCACCCTCTCGCTTGCGCTCAAGCATTATGGCGAAAATGTCTGGGACCGGGTTGGGCGCGAGCCCTCGGGCAGCGCGTTCAATTCGATTGTGCAGCTGGAAAATGAAAAGGGCATCCCGCGCAATCCGCTGATCAATGCCGGCGCGATTGTCGTCACCGACATGCTGGTGGCGCGCAGCGGTGCGCAAGCGTTCGAGGCGGAGCTGCTCGGGCGCTTCCACCGGCTGTCGGGCGATGACAGCATCGCGGTGGACGAGGAGGTGGCGGAATCGGAATCCGCGACCGGATCGCGCAACCGCGCGCTCGCGCATTTCATGGCCGCGTTCGGCAACATGGCCAATCCGGTCGAGCAAAGCCTGGGCGCCTATTTCCGCCAGTGCGCGGTGCGGATGAGCTGCCGCCAGCTGGCGCGTGCCGCCCTGTTCCTGGCGTTCGACGGCTGCGACCCGATCAACCGCGAGCAGCTCGTCACCCGCGAGAATTGCCGCCGGATCAACGCGGTGATGATGAGCTGCGGCCATTACGACAATAGCGGCGACTTCGCCTATCGCATCGGCCTGCCCGGCAAGAGCGGTGTCGGCGGCGGCATCCTGTGCATCGCGCCGGGCCATGGCGCCATCGCGGTGTGGTCCCCCGGCCTCAACGCCTCGGGCACCTCGATGGTCGGCGCGATCGCGCTCGAGGAACTGGTCGAGGCGACCGGGTGGAGCGTGTTCGTTTGAAGGGTCAGTGAAGTTCTTGGCCCACTGGCTCTCCCCAATCAACTATGTCCGGAAACGTATCGGGGGTCATCTCCTTGATCATCTGATCGAGGTCATATTGGGGTGCTTTGTCCGCTGGATTGAGCTCAGAATTCTCGAGTTCCTTGCACATCATTTTTACTCCGGTCGATCTGGTCGGAAGGCATAAAATATGCACAGATTTGAAATAATTCATCCATATAGTTGGAGCATGAATGCTGTCACAACACATCCACGACAGATCGCAATTGCCTCATGGGATCAAAGCCGGAGCCAAATGATCGCGGCATTTGCACAATGCGAATTCGCGGTTACCGAAACATTGCGTTTGCTGTCGGAAGTTCACAATGGGGCTGCCACGATAAAGATCAAGCCGACCCTGAAGGGGCGGCTTGCTCAGTTGCATGAATTGCTGGGGTGCGACGGAAGCTACGCCAGGCAGGGGCGAGCAATACTTGAGCCGCTACAGGCCATCCAGGAGAAAATCGAGCTCAGGAACCTACTCTGCCATGGCTGTGTCAATCTCTACACAAATGATTCGGGGGCTTGGATCGCCCGAATCAAGATGATGGCCGTAGCAAGAGGAACTTCTCTTCTGAAGGAGGAGCTTCTGACGGAGGAGGGGACTTCCGACTTGCTCAAGCAATTGATGGTACAGTCCAAAACCCTGCTCCATCGGCTAGGTCAGTTCCAGAATAATCTGGCCTCCAAAGCATAGACTACCCCATCCGCACCGGAGGCGCAGGCGTCTGGCTGAACCTTGGCGCGGGGGCGGGCTGCAGGATGCCGTCCACCTCGATGAACGTGCCGCGCTCCTTGTTGTGCGGGTGTTCGGGCGCTTCCTTGAGGCTCAGCACCGGGGCGAAGCAAATGTCGGTATGCTCCATGATCGCGCACCATTCGTCGCGCGTCTTCGAAAGGAACAGCGCGGTGAGTTTTTCCTTGAGGGGGCCCCATTGGCGCGGGTCCATCTGCAGGTCGAAGGCGGGATCGGAAAGGCCTGCCTTCTCGCGCAGCAGCGCGTAGAATTGCGGTTCGATCGACCCGATCGAGATGAACTTGCCGTCGGCGCATTCATAGGTGTCATAGAAATGCGCGCCGGTGTCGAGCAGGTTGACCCCGCGCTCATCGCGCCACTGGCCGTTGGCGAGGAAGGTATAGGTCATGGCGGAAAGCACCGCCGCGCCATCGGTCATCGCGCAATCGATGACCTGGCCCTTGCCGGTGCTGCGCGCGGACAGGATGCCGGCGACCATGCCGAACGCCATGAACATGCCGCCGCCGCCGAAATCGCCCACGGCGTTGACCGGGGGAGTCGGCTTCTCGCCCGCGCGGCCATAGCTGTGCAGCGCGCCCGACAGCGCGATATAGTTGATGTCGTGCCCGGCAAGCGGCGCGTAGGGACCGGTCTGGCCCCATCCGGTCATGCGGCCATAAACCAGCTTCGGATTGTCGGCGAGCAGGACGTCGGGGCCGAGGCCCAACCGCTCCATCACACCGGGACGGAAGCCCTCGATCAGCCCGTCGGCTGCGCGGACGAGTTCGCGGACCCGGGCAATGCCATCGGCTGACTTGAGATCGACCCCGATCACCTCGCGGTTGCGGTTCAGAATATCGCGATTGCCGGAATCGCCGACGGGAGCGCGACCAGTCGCACGCTCGACACGAATGACCCGCGCACCATGATCGGCCAGCATCATCGCCGCAAACGGGCCAGGGCCGATTCCCGCCAGTTCGATGATCGTCACGCCTGCCAGTGCACCCGCCATATCTCTCCACCTTGTTTAACTGATCGATTAAGAGGCGCACGCTAGCGTCGACGGCGTCCAATGCAAGCCCGATTTCGAGGTCAGGCCGCGGGCTGGCACGCCTGTCGATCGCCGCGATGCAAAATGCAGGGTGAGGGTATTGCGGAACAGTGACCTTCCCGTGACGGAAGGTCGATGTTGCATTGCAACAAATAAAAAGGTCAGGATTTCCGCCATTCTTGCCGCACTGCAAAAGTTTAATCAGGGAATTAAAACGAATTGCATTCCGGCAGCCATTGTGACAGCTTTCACTTCGCACCCAACATCACCTGCAGAGTGAGGGGGGCAAAAGCACAACCAACAGGTTGCTTGTGGGAGAAGAGGATGCGCACTTTGTGGAAGCCCGTTCTGGGCTTGCTTTGCACTGTCTCAATGACATCGATGGCTCAGGCGCAGGATGCGCAGCAGGATGATCAGGCGCCCGAGCGCGATGTCATCATCGTGACTGCGACGCTGCGCGCGGCCGATGTGCAGGACATTCCGCTGGCGGTCACGGCGGTCAGTCCGGCCCAGCTCGACCGGCAGAACGTGCAGGACATCAAGTCGCTGACCTCGATCTCGCCCAGCTTCAACGTCCAGTCATCGCAGACCGAAAGCCAGGGCACCTCGATCCGCATCCGTGGCGTCGGCACCACCGGCAACAACACGGGCCTTGAAAGCTCGGTCGGCGTGTTCATCGATGGCGTCTACCAGTCGCGCCCCGGCATTGCGCTGGGCGATCTGCTCGATCTGGAGCGGCTCGAAATCCTGCGCGGCCCGCAAGGCACATTGTTCGGGCGCAATACCTCGGCCGGTGCGCTCAACATCACCACCCAGCGCCCCGACCTGACCGAGGTCAAGGCGTTCGGCAACTTCACCTATGGCAATTACGACTTCTTCAACGTGCAGGCCGGTGTCAGTGTGCCGCTGGTCACCGACCAGCTGGGTCTGCGCATCTCGGGCGCTTATCGTAAGCGTGACGGCTATCTGAAAAGTGCCACCGTGCCGGGTGCGGAGAGCGGCAATCGTGACCGCTATATCGTGCGCGCCCAGCTGCTCTGGGAGCCTTCGCCCGATGTCAGCGTCCGCCTTATCGGCGATTATGCCAAGGCCGACGAGAACTGTTGCGACGCGGTTATCGTGCGTGAGACCGAACTGGTTCCGTTCTTCGCCTTTCACGGCCTGCCCAATAGCGGTGTCGTTGCCTCGGGGCCGCAGGCGCTCAAGCAACTGCGTACCAACAGCCAGCAGTTCAACAACGATACCGAGCAATATGGCTTTTCGGGCGAGCTGAAATGGGACATCGGCCCCGTGCAGATGACCTATATTGGATCGTACCGCCATTTCGAGGCGTCTTCCGACCAGGAATCGGATTTCGTCGGTCTCAACGTCTTCACCTCTGGCAATGGTGCGGCATCAGCGCCGACCACGCCCAGCAATGGCGGCCCGATCAAGACGATGACCCACGAACTGCGCTTCCAGGGCAGCGCGTTCGACGATGCGCTCGATTTCCTGGTCGGTGCCTATTATTCGGACGAGAAGATCAACGAGATCCAGACGCTGACGCTGGGCCCGGATTACCAGCGGGCAGTGAGCGCCGGCAACTTCGCCAACCTTGCCGGGGTCAATCCGCTGTTCGCGCTGACCGCGCTGGGCAATGGCGGCGTGCCGGTCAATGCGGCGGGCAATTTCGCGATAAACCAGTTCCGACAGGACGCCGAGAGCTTCTCGATCTTCACGCATAACGTGATCAACTTCACCGACAATCTCAGCCTGACGCTCGGCGCACGCTATGTCGACGAAAAGAAGCGGGGCAGCTTCGATCAGTTGGCCGCCAATTCGCCTGCCTGCCAGGCGATCGTCAACGGCGTGATCACAGGAGCGATCCCCGCAGCGCTTCGCGCCGGTGCGTTGGGCCTGACCTGCTTCCCGTTCGCGACGTCGGTCGGCATCACCGTGCCGGGCACGGGCGGGACCGTGCTTGCCAGTTCGATCCCCGGCTTGCCGCTGCCGCGTGAATATAATCTCGTCTTCAAGGATGACGAGCTGACCTATACCGCGCAGCTCGCCTATAACAGCAACAACGGCTTCCTGGCCTATGCGGGATTCAGCCATGGCTTCAAGTCGGGCGGTTTCAACCTCGACCCGGCAGCGGCCGCCCTGGGTGCCGATCCGCGCTTCAATTCGGAAAAGGTCGATGCCTATGAAGCGGGTATCAAGACCGAGTTCGCCAATGGCCGCATCCGCGCGAACCTTGCCGTATTCCACATGGACATGAAGGACTTCCAGGTCCTCGAGTTCACCGGTGTCCAGTTCCAGACGTTCAACGTCGGCGCGGCCAAGTCGACCGGTGTCGAGCTGGAAATGTTCGGCCAGTTCGAATCGGGCATCTCGGTCAATGCTGCGGTTACCTATGCGGATGCCCGCTATCCGCGCAATTGCGCTGCGGGCGTGGTCGGCACGGCGCAGACGCTGGCGACGATCCGCAGCCTTTGCGGTGCGGACCTCACCAACGCGCCCAAGTTCACCGGCGTGTTCGGCATCACCTATGACAAGGAGATCACCGATTCCGGATGGAAGATGCTGGCCAATTTCAACATCAACTATTCGGACGACCGCCGCACCAGCACCTCGCCGCTGGACAGCAATGGCCTGCCGATCCCGCTCGACATCCAGGAAAGCTATTTCAAGATGAACGCGCGGCTTGGCTTCACCACGCCGGACGACCGCTTCTCGTTCGAACTGTGGGGCACCAACCTCAACAACGAGATCACGCGCGGCATCACCGCCAACACCCCGCTGCGCGGTGGTGCGGGCACGCGTTCGCGTATCGGTTTCGTCGAGGAACCGCGCATGTACGGCATCACCGTGCGCGCGAAATACTGACGCAAGGGATTGATGGGGGACACCGCCTGATCGGACACCATCGGGCGGTGAACATCAGTGACCTGGGGCGGCACCGGCTACGGTTGCCGCCCCTTTTTTCATGTCGATCGGGGGCCAGTGGCCGGCCCGGTCACTGCTTGGAAAAGGCATCGGCGATCGAGCATGCCGCCGGGCCGAGAATGACGACGAACAGCGTCGGCAGGATGAAAAGGATCAGCGGCACGGTCATGATCGCGGGCAGGCGTGCGGCCTTTTCCTCGGCGCGCATCATGCGCTCGTTGCGGAATTCGGCCGAGAGCACGCGCAGCGCGGAGGCAAGCGGCGTGCCGTATTTCTCGGTCTGGATCATCGTCGTCACCACCCCGCGCACCGATTCCAGCGCAACGCGATACGCCAGGTTTTCAAAGGCCTGGCGGCGTTCGGTCAGGAACGCGAGTTCGATCGCGGTCAGCGCGAATTCGTCGCCCAGCTCGGGATAGGCGCGGCCCAGTTCCTTGGCGACCCGGTTGAAGGCGGCATCGACGGTGAGACCCGCCTCGGCGCAGATCACCAGCAGGTCGAGCGCGTCGGGCAGGCCCTTGCGGATGGCATCGGTGCGCTTGGTGATCATGTTCTGCACGAACAGGTCCGGCGCCTTGTAGCTGCCGATCAGGATGGCAGCAAACAAGCCGAATTTCTTGATCGGCGACCAGTCGGGCACCAGCACGTCCAGGCCGTAGATCAGCAGCGCGGCGAGGCCGCCCAGCGCGATCGGCAGCACCATGCGACCGAAGATGATCGACACCGCCACGTCCTTGGAACGGATGCCGGCCTGGGCCAGCTTCTGCTGCGCGGCCTTGAGCTGTTCGTCCTGCAGCACCCGCAGGGATTGCAGTGTGCTGCGCATCTTGTCGGTGGTGTCGTTCTTGTGAACGATCTTGGCGCGCTTCTTGGCGGTGGAGGCGGTGATTCCCGCCTTGAGCTGCTCGCGCCGCTCGTTCAGCGCCTTGACCCGCTTGGCCATGGGATCGCGCACCGTGGTCGCGGCATAGATCGCGATCAGCACCGCGAGCGTCGCCACCGCAGCGAGCAAGGTCGCCACGAAGATCACGTCGATTCCCATCAGGGTAGGATTGGCTGCTTCCTGCATCGTTCCTTGCCCCCGATCAGATTTCGAAGCTGACCATCTTGGCCATGATGAACACGCCGATGCCCATCCACACCAGGCCGCCGATGCCGGCGATCATCAGCCGTTCCTCGACGAAGAAGCCGGCCAGATATTCGGGGTTCACCCACCAGATCATCATGAACACCAGGAAGGGCAGCGAACCCACGATATAGGCCGATGCCTTGGATTCCGAGGACAGCGCCCGGATCTTGAGCTTCATCTGCGCGCGCGAGCGAAGTACGGCGCCGAGGTTCGAGAGCGTTTCGGCAAGGTTGCCGCCGGTCTCGCGCTGGATCGCGAGGGTGATGCAGAAGAAGTTGAATTCAGGCGTCTGCAGCCGGTTGGCGCTTTCCTGCAACGCGTCTTCCATCGATCGGCCGATCTTGATCCGCTCGGTCACCAGCTTGAATTCCTCGCCCACCGGGCCGGGAATTTCCTTGGCCACCACGGTGAGCGTCTCGGTCACCGGTAGGCCCGAGCGCAGGCCGCGCACTAGCAGGTCGATCGCGTCGGGAAAGCGTGCGGTAAACTGGTTGAGGCGCCGCTTGATGAAATGGCCGACCACCATGTGCGGCAATCCGAAGCCCAGCGCCGAGCCGATGAACAGGCTCATCATCAGCTGCCCTGTGCGGAAATAGACCGCCATCGCGACAAGCAGGCCCAGGCCGGCCACGACCTGCCCGAACTGGACCACGGACCAGTTCTTGCCGGTCATCGCCAGGCGACGCGCGAGCATCTGCACCTTAGTAAGCTCTTCGCCGGTCTGGTTGAAGCGCGGTTTGCGGTTGGCGATGGCCTTGCGCATCTGCGCCTCGACCTTCGCGCTGGCATTTTCGCTGTAGCGCTCGCGCACCGTCAGGATGCGGCGCTGCAGCTCCTTGCGCTCCGACGGCCCGGAAAACGCCATGACGAGCAGACCGAAGACGCTCGCAATGCCCGCCGCCAACAGCAATGTCTGCACCATTTCCATGCGCTCTTCACCCGCGATTTCGGGCCGCCGCTGGCCAACATGGCGCGGCGGTACCGGTTACTTCTTGGCGGCCTTTGCAGCCTTGCCCGGCTTGGCCGGAAGCAGCGACTTGAAATCACCAAACTTGCCGAGCAGCGACTTCTTGGCGCCGCCGGTGTCTTTTTCCGCTGCGGCCTCTTCCTCGGCCAGGCCGAGGCAGCGGTCGGTCAGCGCCTTCATCACCGCGCCAGCCTTGGTCGACTTGCCCGCCTCGCAGAAAGGCTGACCGAGCTTCGCAGCCTGGGCGGCGGTCTTGGGATCGGCGGGGATGAGGAAATCGATCTTGCGCTCGATGGTGGTCTCGAAATCGGCCCGGCTGATCTCCAGCGCGGCCGGTTGCACCTTGTTCGCCACCACTATCACCCGCGCAGCGGGTGCGTTCGACTTGAGCCAGGCAAGCAGCCGGATCGCGTCGCGCGCCGAGGCGAGCGTCAGTTCGGTCACGAGCACCGCCATGTTGGTCTCGGCGACGAGATGCGGATAGTCGATCAGCATCTGGCGGGGAAGGTCGACAACGGTGTTCTCGAACGCGTGGCGGAACTCTTCCTGCAACTGGAAGAAGGCGGTGCCGTCCGTGATCAGTGGTGAGCTGATCGGCGCTTCGGCCGACAGGATCGACAGCTTGTCGTTAGCCTTGATCATCGCACGTTCGATGAACAGGCCGTCGATGCGGCTGGGATTGTCGATAGCATCGGTAAGACCGCGACCCGGCTCCAGGTCCATGGTTAGCGCGCCGGTGCCGAAATGCAGGTCGAGGTCGAGCAGCGCGGTCATGCGACCGGCATTCTTGCTGAGCTGCCATGCGAGCGACGTGGCCACGGTCGATGCGCCGACGCCGCCGCGCGTGCCGATGACCATGATGCCGACATGCGCGCGCTCGATCGCCGCTTCGCCCGCCTTGGGTGCGTTCAGCATCGCCTGCGCCTGCAGGATGGTATCGCGGATCTGATCCGGCCCCACGGGCTTGAGCAGATAGTCGTGCAGGCCGCTCGCGATCAGGTCGCGATACAGCCGCACGTCGTTGACCTGGCCCATGGCGATCACCACGGTGCCGGGCTCGCAGACCTCGGCCAGCGCGTTGATGTCATTGAGCGGATCGCCCGATTCCGAAAGATCGACCAGCAGGATGTTGGGGCTTGCGGTGATCGACAGCGACTGGACTGCATTGCGCAGGCCGCCCTTGCTGCACTTTTCCGGCGGCCAGCCCATGTTGATCGCCATCGCGCGCACGATGTCGAGCGTCGCCTCGTCGCAGACAAAGGCCGCGAACTGGTCGCGATTGGCCGTCATGCCCGGTTTCCAGGGTGCGTTCACTGCTGCGATCCTCCCTGCTGGGTCGCGCCCTGCTTCAGGCCCTGAGCGCCGGTGGGCGGGGTCTCGCGATATTGCTTGATGGCGGTGTCCGAACGCTGGGTCGAGGTGGTCAGAGCTCCCGGCTCGCCCCGCACCAGATCTTCCTTGTTCGCGACCATCGCCGCGACATTCGCGTTGAAGGCACAACCGAAATTGCTGCTGGTCGCGTTGCGATAGTTCATCTCGAGCTTGGTCTTCCAGTCGGGACAGCCCGGCACCTCGGCAGTGCTGCGCGTCACCACGACCCGAACCGCACCGGGCGCGATCTCGCCGGTGGTGACCGGTGCCACGTCGTTGACCAGCAAGCCATGGCGCGAAGCTGCGGCCTCGATCGCGGACTTGACCACGACATTGCGGCCGGCCGGATCGTCGATCGAAACGCGGTCGCCATAGCCCAGGTCCATTGCCTGGAACCATTCGGCCAGTCGGCGCTGTTCCTGCGCCGGCAGCGATCCACCCGCCGCATTCAGGTCGAGCGTGTAGTTGCTCCGCGATACGACGGCCTGGTGGACGCTATCCAGGCCGCGGTTGCTGGCCATGTTGCCGCAACCCGACAAGGTCAGGATGGCCGCTGCTGTGATAGCTGCATGATAAGCGCGCATTGCTAATCTCCTCAAAGCGGGTTCTGGCCTCAATCGAACGAAAAACCGGGGGCCGCAGCGAGACCGGCAGACTTGTCACCCTGTTTCGCCTTGCCCTGTCTGGCCTCGCGCTGCGGCTTGGACGCAGATTGGGGCAGTGCGCGCGGCTGATCGGGCAGCGCGCCGAAATCCGGCCCGCCCGTGCCTTCTGTCGGTGCAACGCTCGGCTTGGGACGCTCGGCGCCAGAGAGGCCATCCGCATTCTGATGGTTGATCAGGCGCTGCAGATCGTCGGGAGAGCGATAGCCGTCGGTGGGCAGCTTGATGTCGTTGGCGTTGACCGGCTTCACCAGATACGGCGTCACGACGATCACCAGTTCTGTCTCGCCCTTGCGGAAATTGGACGATTTGAACAGATTGCCCAACACGGGCACGTCGCCGAGACCCGGGGCCTTGTCGACCAGATTCTGCGAGTTGTTGCTGAGCAGGCCGGCGATCATGAAGCTTTCCCCCGATCCCAGTTCCACCGTGGTTTCGGCGCGGCGAACCGTCAGCGCGGGCACCTGGAAACCGTTCAGCGTCACCGATCCGGCGGACGACAGTTCGGACACTTCGGGCCGCACGCGGATCGAGATCCGGCCATTGGCCAGTACCGTTGGCGTATAGGCCAGGCTGACACCGAAATTCTTGTATTCGATCGTCGTGGTGCCGAGGCCCTGGTTGATCGGGATCGGAAATTCGCCGCCCGCCAGGAAGTCAGCGGTTTCGCCCGACAGCGCGGTCAGGTTGGGCTGCGACAGCGTGGTCACGAGCCCGACCTGCTCGGCAAGGTCGAACGCGCTGGCGATATCGACGCCGAACAGACGTCCTGCAGCCTGAATAGCGGTCTTGCCGTCGAGCACGTTGTTGAAGGTGGTGGTGGTCCCCCCGGTGACGAACTGGCCGGTCGACGGGTTGAACGGCAGGCTGAGCGAGCCCGCTGGCAGGCCAAACTGGGCCGAGGCATCGATGCGCGGCAATGTGCTGACGTCAATCGTGTTGCCGATCGCCGCAAAATTGCGCGATGCGCGGCTGACGCCGAACTGGAAGCCTCCGGTCAGGTCGCGCGTCAGCAGGTTCGCGCCGATTTCCTTGACCAGCGATCGGCTGACTTCGGCAATGCGCACCTGCAGGTTGACCTGCATCGGGGTGGCGGTGGAGAGGCGGCTTATGACCTTCACGTTGTCGCCGACAAAGGCTTGGACAAGGCGCGCGGCCTCGGCGCTGTCCTCGGGCGCACCCACCGTTCCAGTGAGCAGCACCACGCCGTTGAGCGTGCTGACGCGCACCTTGGCGTCGGGCATGGCCAGCATCAGCATCTGGTCGACCGAATCGATGTTCGACCCGACGCGCACGGTGGCCGAATAGACCACCTGGCCCGCCGCGTTGCTGGCGTAAAGCGTGGTCTCGCCGCCGGCCTTGCCGAAGACATAAAGCTGCCGCGCCGACTTGACCTGCACATCGGCGACGGTGTTATCGGCCACGAACAGATCGGCCATGGTGCCGGGCAGCTGGATGAGCTGGCCGCGACCGATGGAGAGCACCAGCGTTTCGGTGGGACGCTGCACGGCGGACTGCGCCAGGGCAGCACCCCCGATGGCCGGAACCAGTCCGGTCAGCGATGCGGTGGCAGCGACGGCGCTACCCAACAGGGCGCCCTTGATGAACTTGGAAAAACGCATGGTCATTTCCCTCCGACCGGAACTTCGGTCACTGTATTGCCGCGAGCTACGCGTACGACGGGGCCACGCGGGACAGGCGGTGCAGCGGGTTCTGCGACCTGCATGGGGCCTGCACTGGGTGCGCTGGGTCCGTTCTGGCGGTTGGCAGAACCCGAGACGGGGACCGACCGACGCTGGAAGCGCGATACATCGCCGCCGGTGACAAAGGTGACGTCGGTATCGACCGGACGCGTGGCCAAAGCCTTGAGCAGCTTGTCCTCGGTCTTGCGATCGGCACCGGCGGGCAGGTTGATGTCGCCTGCGGCCATCGAGCGTTCGAGTTCGGCCTCGTTATCGGCGATCGAACGCAGCGACAGGCTGAGCGTGCCGATCGTCTGCGCGACCGCGATCTTCTCGGCCAGCTTGGGCGTGGCCTCCACGGTCACGGTGGTGAAGGCGATGACCTCGCGCTTGCCCTCGGCGTCTTCTGCCGACACGCGCTGGTCGGTGGCGAGCACGCGCAGGTTGCGGATGATGGTTTCAGAGGCGTTGAGTGCGGGGCCGCTGTCGCCGCTGATCGACTGGGTCAGCACCAGATCGACCCGGTCGCCCGGAAAGACGAAGCCGGCAACGCCCGTGCGGGCGGAAACGGGGACGGTGACCGCGCGCATGCCGGGGCCGAGCGCTGCGGCGAGGAAGCCGCGATCGCCCGGCTTGACCAGCGAACCCTGGGTCACCGGCTGCCCTGCGGTCACGGCGTTGCGCACCACGGTGCCCAGCAGCGAATCGATCTTGGAATCGGCTTCGAGGAAATAGGCGTTGCTCACCAGTTCGCTTGGCCAGGGCTGAAAGGCCACGCTATCGGGGGTGATGATCGTGCCGACCGGCAGCGAACGCTTGGCGACCAGCACGCGCGGACCCGTGGGAACCGCCTGTTGCGGCGCCGCCGTAACGGAAGGCGCGGCCGATCCGGTGAACAGGCTTCTGGCCAGAAAGGCTGTGCAGAGCGCGATCACCAGCGCGCCCACAAGCAGGATTACTTTGCGTCTATCCATGGCGTTTGCTGCCCCCAAAACCCTTCAGAATGTTCATATTTTCAGGCAAAATGGTTAAAAAACCGTTCGCCAACGGGCCAAAGCGCCGCAACGGCTATGGCAACGCCATAGGGAACCTCCGGCTGACCCGGCTTTCGCTTCCATTTGTGGTCCGCCAGAACGATCAATGTGAGCGCCGCACCGATCAGCGACATGATGATCGTGATCCGCGCCATTTCGACCCAGGGAAACCACAAGGCGATGGCGCCGAGCAGCTTTACGTCGCCGCCGCCCATGGCGCCGATCGCGAACATCAGCGCGAAGAACACGAACACCCCCGCGCCCAGCGCCAGTTGCAGCGCCATGTCGGGCCAAAACGACAGCCCGCAGGCCCACCAGAAAACCGGCGCGGCGAGCGCAATCCCTGCGTTCAGCCAGTCCTCTATCTCGCGCCGCAGGATGTCGGTATACGCCGCGTGCAACAGCGCGATTGCCAAGCCTGCCAGCAGACCGTAGACGAGAGGACCGTTTTCCATGGGGTCTGGCGTATAGCGGGCATGACTTACCAAAAAGTAACCATTGACCGGCGCGCGATCCCGGCGGGCGCGGTGGAAAGCCGCTGGAACGCTGCCGATGGCTGGCCGCTGCGTCGCATCGACTGGATGGCCGATGGCCCGGTGCGCGGGTCGATCCTGTTCATGCCGGGGCGCGGCGACATTTACGAAAAATATCTCGAGACCCTCGCGCACTGGCAGGCGCAGGGCTGGAACGTCACCGCCGCGGACTGGCGCGGGCAGGGCGGCAGCGGCCGGATGAGCGATCATCAATATGTCGGCCATATCAATGACTTCAGCCAGTGGATCGACGATATTGCCGGCTTCTGGGCGGACTGGGTGGTCTCGCGCCCCGGCCCCTATGTCGTGGTTGGCCACTCGATGGGCGGACATCTGATCGCACGTGCGATCCAGGAAAAGCGGATTACCCCGGATGCGGCGGTGCTCAGTGCGCCGATGCTGGGCCTCAAGGGTCTCGGCCTGCCGCTCTCGGTCGGGCATATGGTGACGAAGCTGATGCGCGGCCTTGGCAAGCCCGAGCGCCCGGCCTGGAAGGTCAGCGAAAAGCCCGCATCGCCGCTCGCGATCCGCCAGACGCTGCTGACTCACGATGATGCGCGCTATCAGGACGAACTGTGGTGGTGGGCCGAGCGGCCCGAGCTGGTGATGGGCCCGGCGAGCTGGCACTGGGTCGAGCGCGCCTATGAGTCGATCATCCGGCTCAATGCGCCCGGCGCCTGGGAAAAGGTGAAGGTGCCCATGCTGCTGATCGGTACCAGCGCCGACCAGTTGGTCGACAACAAGGCGACGATTGCGGCGGCTGCGCGCATCCCCGGGGCCGAACTGCTCGCCTTCGGGCGCGAGGCGCGGCACGAGGTGCTGCGCGAGGTCGATCCGATCCGCGACCGCATTCTCGCGACCATCGACGATTTCCTCGCGCGCAAGGCCCCTGCCGCGCACAGCGAAAAGGCCGGGGCCGCCGCCTGATGGCCGATTACGACGTCGTCATCATCGGCGCCGGGATTGCCGGGGCGAGCCTTGCCGCCGAGGTCGCGCCGCATGCGCGCGTGCTGGTCGCAGAGGCCGAGGAGCGGCCCGGCTATCATTCGACCGGGCGGTCGGCGGCCTTCTGGGCGGAAAGCTATGGCGGACCCAAGGTCCAGCCGCTGACCACCGCTTCGGGCCCATGGCTGCATTCGCCGCCGGGAGGCTATGGCGACCGCAGCTTCCTCGCCCCGCGCGGCGCGCTGACGCTGGCGCGGGCGGGCGAGGAGCCGCTGCTCGACGCCTTCGAGGCCGAGTTTGCGGGCACCGGCGTGCGGATGGAGCGCTGGGGGCGTGACCGGATCGCGGCGCTGCTGCCGGGTCTGGCCGAGGACATCGTGGCCGCCGTGTACGAGCCAGATTGCCAGGATATCGATGTCGGCGGCCTGCACCAGGCGTTCCTCTCGGTCGCGCGGCGCGGCGGGGCGCAGATCGCGCTCAAGGCACCGCTTGAGCATGCCGAGTATCGCGGCGGGCAATGGCATCTGGTGCTGGGCGGGCAGGCGGTCACCGCGACCCGGCTCGCCAATGCGGCAGGGGCCTGGGCCGATCCGGTGGCGACCCGCTGCGGCGTGCGGCCGCTCGGCGTGCAGCCCTATCGCCGCACCGTCGTGCAGCTGCGCACCCGCCCCGCGCCGGTCGCGCACCTGCCGCTGACCTTGGGGGTCCGGGGCGACTATTATTTCAAGCCCGAAGCGGGGAAGCTGTGGCTCAGCCCGCATGACGAGACGCCCGAGGATCCCGGCGATACCGCGCCCGACGAGATGGACATGGCGATCGCGATCGATCGCTTCACCCAGGTGGTCGACTGGACGATCGAGGCGGTCGAGCATCGCTGGGCGGGGCAGCGCAGCTTCGCGCCCGACCGGCTGCCCGTGATCGGCTATGCGGCCGACAATCCGGCGTTTTTCTGGTTTGCAGGGCAGGGCGGGTTCGGCATCCAGACCGCGCCCGCCGCCGCGCGGCTCGCCGCCACGGTGCTGCTCGGCCTCACCCCCGATGCGATGCTCAGCGGCGTGGCTGGACAAATGTATAATCCCGCCCGTTTCGGCTGACTGTGCTGGCCGCGGCGCACGCGATTTTATATCCTCGGCCCCATCCATTCAAGAGGGAGTCGAGTCGATGGCGCACCATTTCGAGATCTACAAGGACAAGGCCGGCGAATTCCGCGTGCGGTTCAAGTACAATTCCGAAGTGATGTTCTCGACCGAAGGCTATGCCAGCAAGGCATCGGCCAAGAACGCGATCGAATCGATGAAGAAGAACGGCCCCGAGGCGCCGATCGTCGATACCACGACCGAGGGCTGATACGCGGGCGATAGGTCCTTCGCGGACATCGCGCAGGATTTATCGGCCTGTGTTTACTTTCGGATAATCCCGGCTGGTCTAGGCCCCGGCTATGGCGACTGTCCTTGCGGGCAGCGATCGCTGTGTTGAAGGGGGAGTTGGAAGATGACGGGATTGGCAGCCACGCGGGCGGGCCTGATGGTACTGCTGATGGGCATGGCGTGCACCAGCGGCGCGATGGCGCAATCGGCGATCGGCGACGATCCGATCTGCACCGACCGGCCGACCAAGGCGAACAACGCGTGCAGCGTGCCCAAGGGCATGGTGCAGATCGAGGCCGAGGCGATCAACTGGTCGCGGCTCAATGCCGGCGGCGCGCGCAGCGACGTGTTCGCCTATGCCAGCCCCACGATCAAGCTGGGCGTGAGCGACAGCAGCGACGTGCAGCTCACCCTGACCCCGCTGGTCGAGGTCCGCAACCGCTTTGCCGGGCGCACCGCCAGCCAGACCGGCTTCGGCGACATCTTCCTGCGCTACAAGCAGCGGATCACGCCCAAGGATGCGCGGTTCGAGCTCGCCCTCATCCCGTATGTCAAGGCGCCGACCGCGAAGACCGGTATCGGCAATGGCGAATGGGAGGCGGGCGTCAGCGTGCCGATCCAATATGCGCTGAGCGATCGCTGGTCGCTGACCGTGAACCCGCAGCTCAGCCTGCTCGCGGGTGCAGCGGACCCCGACGAGCGCCATCTGGAGCTGCAGACCGTGCTCAACCTGGGCTATCAGCTGTCCGAACGCACGAGCGTCGCCGCCGAAGTGTGGACCTCGCAGAACTGGGATCCCTCGGGCACCGTCCGCCAATATTCCGCCGACCTCGCGATTGCGCATCTGCTCGGCGATAACCTGCAACTCGACGGCGGAGTGAATTTCGGGCTCAACCAGGCGACGCCCGATGTGCAGGTCTATGCGGGAGTGTCGGCGCGGTTTTGAGGGGAGCCGTACTAAATATGTTGCCCCTTGAGTCTCGCGAAACTTCCATGACCTGCTTGCGGTCAAACTTGTGCTGGCATATTCTGAGCTAGAGGCTGCCTTGCGGTAAACTGCAGTCGACGGCTATATTAAACCTATGACGATCGAGGGCACTAATCTAAATTCCGACATCGCGCCCGGTTGGTATGTGCGCTTAACTGGTGATCATTCCGACTTGGAAGAGTGGCATTACACTCTGAAACCTCCATTTGATCCCTTCATATTGCGTGAACCGGACGGTACATATCTCCTCATGAGTGCAGAACTTAGTGACGCAAACGGGGCGTCAGAAGTTCACGAACGGGCAAAAGCGCTGATCGATCGTCTTAACGGTGCCCTTACACTGGCTCACGAAACTGAGCCGCTAAAAACCGGTGGCGTGGTTAGAGTGGATGAGCGTGGAAATAGGCATGTGAATGTTTTTGCAGAGGCCGTGGGAGAAATCGCTATCGTTTCCAAAGCGCTGGGGGTTGGCGTAACGATAGGGCCTGATGGGCAACCGCTCCCCCAACCGCCGGAGCAGGAATCAGACGTCCAGCAATGGAATAGGCTAGCTGCACAGTACGACCTCCTTGCTGATCTGCTTAAGCAGCGCGGTAAAGCTTCAGACTGGTACGAAATGTACAAAACAATCGAGCTTGCTGAGCGACTGGTAGGTGGAGAGCACAATCTTAGGGGTCTACTAGGAGATTCAGCCAAAAAATATAAAGATCTTAAGAGAACTGCCAATTATTATCGCCACGCGCCGGGTGATCGGCCAGAGAGGCTGATAAAAATTGGTGAAGGAAGGTCTTTGCTTAACTTTATTGTCCGGTGCTCTATTGTAAATTTTTCAAATAATATCAAAACCTGTAGTTAGATTCACTGCAAAGGGGCAAAATCTCTGATATTCCATTCATGAAAAGCTGTGTTCCTTGCAACGCTAATTCCGCGTAACGTGATCGGACCGGAAACGAAATTCGTCAATTACCCCCAACCCCCAATCCCCGCTCTCAACACCCCGCGCACCCGCTCCACGCACGCCTCCGGCACCGCGCCCTCCTTGCGCACCAGCAGCCCCAGCGTCCGCACATGCGCGAAATCCTCCATCGGCACGCGCGCAACGCCCGGCGCGGTGAAGCAGTCGGGCATCACGGTCACGCCCACGCCAGCCGCGACGAGCGCCAGGATGCGGTCGTCGCTTCTTGAGCGGGCGGCGAAGAAGGGGCGGACGCCGCGGGCGGTGAAGTGCTGGCTGGTCGCGGCGAGCAGCTCGCAATGGCGGCGGACGAGCATCACATTGTCGGCGAGTTCCTGCGCGGCGATGCTCTGCCGCTGGGCGAGCGGATGCGCGGCGGGCAGGGCGAGGGCATAGCCTTCGCTCGCCACCGGCTCGAACTGCTCGCGATGGCGGCCCTGCGGCTCCATCGTCACCGCCAGGTCGATCCGCGCCGCGTCCAATCGGTCGATCAGCTCGCTCGCGCGGCCCTCGACGAACTCGGTGCGGATGCCGTCCAGCTCGGCCAGTGCCTCGGCCATCGCCGCGACGATCGCGGTCGGCAGCGTCGAGAGCACGCCCAGCCGCACGATCGCGTCGGGCCGGTGCTGCTTCATCGCCTCTTCGGCCAGGTTGAACTGTGCCTCGATCCGCCGCGCATGCTCGGCAAATTGCGCGCCGGTGGGGGTGAGGTCGACCCGGCGGTTGGAGCGGTGGAACAGCCGCTGGCCCACGCTTTCCTCCAGCCGCGCGATGCCGACCGAAAGCGTCGGTTGGGTGACGTTGCAGCTTTCCGCCGCACGGGTGAAATTGCCATGTTCGACCACGGCGAGGAAATAGCGCAGCAGATAGCGTTCGATCATAGACAGCGTCTAGGATAAACCCCTTTCAATATCAATTTTCATTGGTTGACTTGTACGGCTAGAACCGGTGCGATCAGAGCTCCAGGAGAGGATGCCGCCATGTCCATGATGCCCGATTTCGACTTCGCGCTGGGCGAAGCCGCCGAGATGATCCGCGACACCACGCGGCGTTTCGCCGCCGACAGGATCGCGCCGATCGCCGCGAAGATCGATGCCGAGGACTGGTTCCCGCTCGATCTGTGGCCGCAAATGGGCGAGCTCGGCCTGCACGGCATCACCGTGGACGAGGCCGATGGCGGCCTGGGCCTCGGTTATCTCGAGCATGTCATCGCGATGGAAGAGGTGAGCCGCGCGAGCGCCTCGCTGGGCCTGTCCTACGGTGCGCATTCGAACCTCTGCGTCAACCAGCTGCGCCGCTGGGGCAATCCGGAGCAGAAGGCGAAATATCTGCCCGGGCTGATCTCGGGCGAGCATGTCGGGTCGCTGGCGATGTCCGAAGTCGGCGCAGGATCGGACGTCGTGTCGATGAAGCTCAAGGCCGATGCGGTCGCGGGCGGCTACCGGCTCAACGGCACCAAGTTCTGGATCACCAATTCGGCCTATGCCGAGACGCTGATCGTTTACGCGAAAACCGGAGAGGGATCGGGCGGGATCACCGCCTTCATCATCGAAAAGGGCATGCCGGGTTTCAGCATCGGCCAGAAGATCCAGAAGATGGGGATGCGCGGGAGTCCTACGGCGGAACTGGTGTTCAACGATTGCTTCGTTCCCCAAGAGAACGTCATGGGTCCGCTCAACGGGGGCGTCGGCGTGCTGATGAGCGGGCTGGATTACGAGCGCGCGGTTCTGGCCGCAGGTCCGCTTGGCATCATGCAGGCGTGCCTCGACGTGGTGCTTCCTTACGTGCGCGAGCGCAAGCAGTTCGGCCAGCCCATCGGCGCGTTCCAGATGGTGCAGGCCAAGGTCGCCGACATGTATGTCGCGCTCAACAGCGCGCGCGCCTATGTCTATGCGGTGGCGCGCGCCTGCGATGCGGGCAAGACGACGCGCTTCGATGCTGCGGGTGCGATTTTGCTCGCCAGCGAGAATGCGGTGAAATGCTCGCTCGAGGCGATCCAGGCGCTGGGCGGGGCGGGCTATACAACCGACTGGCCGGTCGAGCGTTTCCTGCGCGATGCCAAGCTGTACGATATCGGCGCGGGCACGAACGAAATCCGCCGCTTCCTGATCGCGCGCGAACTGATCGGAGCGCGGTGATGCAATATTGCGCGGCCATCTGCTCTGTCCGTCACCCTGAACTTGTTTCAGGGTCCATTTCTCCCCACGCGGCTTCGGCTCATCGGGCACGATGGATGCTGAAACAAGTTCAGCATGACGGAGGTTTGTGATGACCGCGCCCGTTCTGGACACGAAAATCGACACCAATTCGGAAAGCTACCGCGCCACCTTTGCGCACAACAGCGCGCTGCGCGACGAGCTCTGGGCGAAAGTCGCCGAGGCCGCGCTCGGCGGCAATGCCAAGTCGCGCGAGCGGCACACGGCGCGCGGCAAGCTGCTGCCCCGCGATCGCGTCGAGCGGCTGCTCGATCCGGGCTCGCCCTTTCTCGAGATCGGCCAGCTCGCCGCCTGCGATCAATATGACGGTGAAATCCCCGGCGCGGGCATGATCGCCGGGATCGGCCGCGTCTCGGGCCGCCAATGCATGATCGTGTGCAACGACGCCACGGTGAAGGGCGGCACCTATTATCCGATGACGGTGAAGAAGCACCTGCGCGCGCAGGAGATTGCCGAGGCGAACCGGCTGCCTTGCATCTATCTCGTCGATAGCGGCGGCGCGAACCTGCCGCACCAGGCCGAGGTCTTCCCCGATCGCGAGCATTTCGGCCGCATCTTCTTCAACCAGGCGAACATGTCCGCCAAGGGCATTCCGCAGATCGCCTGCGTGATGGGCAGCTGCACCGCGGGCGGCGCGTACGTCCCCGCGATGTCGGACGAGACAGTGATCGTGCGGAACCAGGGCACGATCTTCCTCGCAGGTCCCCCGCTGGTCAAGGCCGCGACGGGCGAGGAAATCAGCGCCGAGGACCTGGGCGGCGGCGACCTGCACGGCCGCAAGTCGGGTGTGGTCGATCATGTCGCCGAGAATGACGAGCACGCGCTGACCATCGTGCGCGACATCGTCTCGCATCTGGGGCCGATCCCGAAGCCGAACATTGATCTTCGCGATCCGCGCCCGCCGAAATTCGACGCGGAAGAGCTGTACGGCATCATCCCCTCGGATGTCCGCGCGCCCTATGATGTCCATGAGGTGATCGCACGGCTGGTCGATGGCAGCGAGTTCCACGAGTTCAAGGCGCTCTATGGCAGCTCGCTGGTCTGCGGTTTCGCGCATATCTGGGGCATGCCGGTGGCGATCCTGGCGAACAACGGCGTGCTGTTCAGCGAGAGCGCGGTCAAGGGCGCGCATTTCATCGAACTCGCCTGCCAGCGGCGCATTCCGCTGCTTTTCCTGCAGAATATCAGCGGCTTCATGGTCGGCGGCAAGTACGAGGCGGAAGGCATAGCCAAGCATGGCGCGAAGCTGGTGACCGCGGTCGCGACCGCGAGCGTGCCCAAGGTCACCGTGCTGATCGGCGGCAGCTTCGGCGCGGGCAATTACGGCATGTGCGGCCGCGCCTATTCGCCCCGCTTCCTGTTCACCTGGCCCAATGCGCGCATCAGCGTGATGGGCGGTGAGCAGGCCGCATCCGTGCTCGCGACCGTCCACCGCGACGCCGACAACTGGACGCCAGACCAGGCCGAGGCGTTCAAGGCCCCGATCCGCCAGAAATACGAGGACGAAGGCAATCCCTATTACGCGACCTCGCGGCTGTGGGACGACGGCATCATCGACCCCGCACAGACGAGGGACGTGCTGGGCCTCGCGTTCGCCGCGTGCCTCAACGCCCCGGTCGAGGAGGCCCCCCGGTTCGGGGTGTTCCGGATGTGAGGGGGGTGGGTCGATACCCAAAATCCTCCCCGAGCTTGCTCGGGGAAGGGGACCGCCCGCGCAGCGGGTGGTGGAGGGGACGCGCATACCCCCGTCACCCTGAACTTGTTTCAGGGTCCATTGCGCCTGCCGCGCGGCGGAAGGGGATCAAAGCCAAATCCCACCGCCAGGTCTGCCCAATGCGGGTTGTCGCTCTCGATCAGGTTGATCTTCCACTGGCGATGCCAGCGCTTGAGTTGTTTCTCCCGCTCGATTGCGCCTTCCATGGTGTCGAACAGTTCGAAACGGACAAGACGGTGGACATGGTAACGCGATGTGAAGCCCTTGAGCTCGCCTGTCCGGTGCTGGTGCAACCGACCGACCAGGTTCGACGTGACACCGATGTACAGCGTGCCATAGGCGTCGCTGGCCAGAATGTAGACGCACGGTTGCCGGTCCATCAGGCCCTTAAAAATGCCGCACCATGGACCCTGAAACAAGTTCAGGGTGACGGAAGAGGTCATGCCCCATGCTGAAATCCCTCCTTATCGCCAATCGGGGCGAAATCGCCTGTCGGATCATCCGCACCGCGCGCGCCATGGGCATTCGCACCGTCGCGGTCTATTCGGACGCCGACGCCAGGGCGCTGCATGTGCGCCAGGCGGACGAGGCGGTGCATATCGGGCCGTCGCCCGCGCGCGAGAGCTATCTCGTCGGCGAGAAGATCATCGCGGCGGCGAAGCAGACCGGGGCGGAGGCGATCCATCCGGGTTACGGTTTCCTGTCGGAAAATGCCGAGTTCGCTCAGGCCGTGATCGATGCCGGGCTGATCTGGGTCGGGCCGAAGCCGGATTCGATCCGCGCCATGGGCCTCAAGGACGCGGCGAAGAAGCTGATGGATGCAGCGGGCGTCCCCACCACGCCGGGCTATCTGGGCGAGGACCAGTCGCCGGAGCGGCTGGCGGCAGAGGCCGAGCGCATCGGCTATCCGGTGCTGATCAAGGCGGTCGCAGGCGGCGGCGGCAAGGGGATGCGCAAGGTCGATGACGCGTCCGGTTTCGCCGACGCGCTCCTTTCGTGCAAGCGCGAGGCGGCGGCGAGCTTCGGCAATGATGTCGTGCTGCTCGAGAAATGGATCGAAAGCCCGCGCCATATCGAGGTACAGGTGTTCGGCGACTCTCACGGCAATGTCGTCCATCTGTTCGAGCGCGATTGCTCGCTGCAGCGCCGCCACCAGAAGGTGATCGAGGAAGCCCCCGCGCCGGGCATGGACGCGGCAACGCGCGAGGCGGTGTGCGGCGCGGCGGTGCGCGCGGCCAAGGCGGTGGACTATCAGGGCGCCGGCACGATCGAGTTCATCGCCGATGGCTCCGAGGGCCTGCGCGCCGACCGCATCTGGTTCATGGAGATGAACACGCGGTTGCAGGTCGAGCATCCGGTGACCGAGGAGATTACCGGGGTCGACCTGGTCGAATGGCAGCTGCGCGTGGCCAGCGGCGAGCCGATTCCGCTCCAGCAGGAAGAGCTCAGCATCAACGGCTGGGCGATGGAAGCGCGGTTGTATGCGGAGGACCCGGCGAAGGGCTTCTTGCCGAGTATTGGGCGGCTTGAAAAGTTTGACCTGGCACCAGATCACGCGCGCCTTGAAACAGGCTATGATGCTGGCGATGTCGTTTCCCCGTTTTACGATCCCATGCTCGCAAAGATTGTGGTGCACGCCGATAATCGAGAAGAGGCAGCTGATATGCTGGCGAACTCCTGCGGTCTCGTGTTGGTTTGGCCAGTAAAGACGAACAGCACATTTCTTTCTCGGGCATCAAGCCATTCGCAGTTTGTGGATGCCAATATCGATACAGGATTCATCGAGCGCTACCTCGATTCATTGATTGCGGATAACGGACCAGACAGAAAGACACGGCAGATAGGTGCGCGGGAGCTGTTCAAGCGTCTCCTTTATCCCGGCCTCGACCGCTTGGCGATGCGGAATGTCAAAATCCGGAGTGATCTTGATGGCTTTCGGTTGAATGCTTCACCCGTTAAGGAACTGCGGGTCAAGGTTAATGGAACTGTAGAAACTATCGCACTAGGTACGTCCGGCCATACTGCCTGGAACATTTGCTACCTGGATGATGGTGCTGTCCTCGTTTCGGATGATGATGGCACTTTACATCACTTTGCGGCGGATCGCACGACCGTGGGTGCGGGCGGCGCTACCTCCTCGGGCTCCATCCTCTCCCCCATGCCGGGCAAGGTGATCGCGGTGGATGTGGCGGCGGGGCAGGCGGTGACCAAAGGGCAGAAGCTGCTGACGCTCGAGGCGATGAAGATGGAGCATTCGCTCGTCGCGCCGTTCGATGGCGTGGTGGCGGAACTCAACGCCAGCGAGGGCGCACAGGTGCAGGTCGAGGCGCTGCTGGTGCGGATCGAGGCGGCGGAGGCGTAAATGGCAGGCAAATATTTCGACGAATGGCAGATCGGCGACCGGATCGAGCATGAGATCCGGCGCACGGTGACCGAGACCGACAATCTGCTGTTCAGCACGATGACGCACAATCCGCAGCCGCTGCATCTCGATATCGAAGTAGCGAAGGCGAGCGAGTTCGGGCAGATCCTCGTCAACGGCACCTTCACCTTCGCGCTGATGGTCGGGCTGTCGGTGGGCGATACGACGCTCGGCACCTTGGTGGCGAACCTGGGCTATGACAAGCTTGTCATGCCCAAGCCCGTGTTCATCGGCGATACCATGCGCGCGACCAGTGAGGTGACCGAGCTCAAGGAATCGAAGTCGCGGCCCAATGCCGGGATCGTCACCTTCACGCACGAGCTGATCAACCAGCGCGACGAGGTGGTGTGCCGTTGCCTGAGGTCGGCTTTGATCAAGAAGAAGGACGCCTGATCCCGTCATTCCCGCGAACGCGGGAATCCCGCTTTTTCATCGACCGCTGCGCACGAGCGGGACCCCCGCCTGCGCGGGGGTGACAATAAGGGCTGGGAAATCAAGAACCTGCCGCGTTTCCTATGCTGATCGCTTGACCTGCCGCACGGCCCAAAGTCTAATGCTGCCCAGTCCAATCCGACAGTCCAGTCCGGCAGTCCAAGGGGTCACCATGCGCGCATCCGTCCTTCTCGCTTCCTTGCTGCTCGGAACTGCAAGCGTCCCCGCGATGGCGCAGGACGCCACGCAGACGCCTGCCGCCGCCAAGCCCGCGCCCGGCCCGATGGATGCGAAGCTGCGCGCGCTCTACGACGCCGAATGGGACTGGCGGCAGAAGGAACTGGCCCAGATCAAGGAAAATGGCCGCTGGGTCGATGGCGACCGGCTGACCAGCGAGACTGCCGCCGATCAGGCGCGCAGGCTGGCTTATTGGCAGGATGTGCTGAAGCAGCTCGATGCGATCCCGATGGATCAGCTGTCGCCCGAGGAGCAGGTCAATGCTGCCGTGTTCCGCCAGTCGGTCTGGGAAAATGCCAAGGGATTGGAATACAGGACCTATGAAGCGCCGTTCAACAGCGACACCTTCTTCTGGGGTGGGCTGAACCCGCGCCAGGGCTTCGGCAACGCGACGGGCTACAAGCGCTATCTCGGGCGGATGCGCGATGTTCCGCGCTACTTCGACGAGAATATCGTCAACATGCGCGCAGGACTGGCCCGGGGCTATACCGTGCCGCGTGTCGGCATCGAGGGGCGCGACACGACGATCGAAGCCTATACCGTGCCGGGCGAGGCCAACCCGTTCTACGATGCCTTCCGCGTGATGCCGCAGAACATCCCGCCCGCCGAGCAGGCCGCGCTGCGCGCCGAGGCGCTGAAGGCCATCGAGACGGCGGTGGTGCCCGCGTACACCAAGCTGCTCGGCTTCATGCGGACCGAGTACATGCCCAAGGCGCGCACCACCATCGCTGCCTATGCGCTGCCCGATGGCAAGGCCTTCTATCAGGACATGATCAAGGTCTTCACCACGCTCGACCTGACGCCCGAGGAGATTCACGAGATCGGGCTGAAGGAAGTCGCGCGGATCGACGCGGACATGCAGAAGACGATGCGCGAGACCGGTTTCAAGGGCACGTTCCCCGAATTCCTGCAGTTCTTGCGCACCGATCCCCAATTCTATGCCAGGACCCCGCGCGAGCTGCTGGGCGCGGCGGCCTATACGGTCAAGAAGATGGACGGCAAGCTGAAGGAAACCTTCAACTTCCTGCCGCGCTACCGCTTCACCGTGCTGCCGGTGCCCGATGTGATCGCGCCGATCTACACTTCGGGGCGCGGCGGGCTCGATGCCTGCCTGTTCAACACCTATGACCTGCCGCAGCGGCCCTTGTACAACATCCCCGCGCTGGCGCTGCACGAGTGCAATCCAGGGCACAGCTTCCAGGCGGCGGTAGCGCTCGAAGCGCCGAACCGGCCCGAATTCCGCCGCCAGACCTATTTCTCGGGCTATGGCGAGGGCTGGGGCCTGTACACCGAATGGCTGGGATCGAAGATCGGCATCTACGAAACACCCTATGAGGAGTTCGGCCGGCAGACCTTCGAGATGTGGCGCGCGGCGCGGCTGGTGATCGATACCGGGGTGCATACCAAGGGCTGGACCCGGCAGCAGGCCATCGACTATCTCGCCAGCCATACTGCGCTCGCGCCGCGCGATGTCGAGACCGAGGTCGATCGCTATATCTCCTGGCCCGCCCAGGCGCTGGCCTACAAGCTGGGCGAACTGGCGCTGCGCAAGATGCGCGCCAAGGCGGAAGCCGAGCTGGGCGCGGCCTTCGACCAGCGCCCGTTCCACGACACCTATCTGATGCTCGGCTCGGTGCCGCTGCCGGTGATGGAAGCCAAGATGGAGGAGTTCATCGCCACCGAAAAGGCGAAACTCGCCAAGGCGGGGAAGTGAGCCTCTTCATCCGTCATTATCCCGTCACCCCCGCGAAGGCGGGGGTCCCGCTTCCTGCTCAAAGCTTCGCGCAGAAGCGGGATTCCCGCGTTCGCGGGAATGACGGGGGAGGGCGATCTGGGCTGTTTGCTATTCTGGCCCTCTGCCTTGCTGTGGCGCCCGCGCAAGCTGAGGCGCCGCCGCCCGAAGCGGAGATCCGCATGGTCATTGCCGACATGGAAGCCGCATGGAATCGCGGTGATTTCCAGGGCTATATGCGCGGCTTTCTCAATCCCGGCGTGGTGTTCGTCTCGCGCGGGCAGTTCCAGCGCGACTGGCAGGGGACGCTCGACCATTATGTCCGCGATTATGGCGGATCGCCGGAAAAGCGCGGGACGCTGCATTTCTACGACATCAAGGTGGAGATGCTGGCCCCGGACGCCGCGCAGCTGATCAGCCGCTATCATCTCGATCGGGCGGAGAGCCCGCAATATGGCATCAACACCCGGCTGATGCGCAAGGTTGGGGCGCGCTGGGTGATCGCGCTCAACCATGTCTCGTCGAGCGAGACGCCCGATCCGAACGACCCGGTCGAAGCGCACCGCCCATAAAAATCCTCCCCGCGCCAGGCACGGGGAGGATTTCGTGGTCCTTGCGAAAGCTTACGCCTTGCGGGTGCCGCTCATCGCCATGGTGCCGAACGCACCAGCCTTGATCTGGCCGGTGATGGTGTCGCCGTCGACGGTGGCGGTGCCCTCGAGCTTCATCGGCATCGGCACCTTCATGTCCATCGTCCAGGTCAGCGTGTTGCCGTCGACCTTGCCGTCGGTGATGTCGAGCGAGCCCATCTGGCCGGCATTCGATCCGGTCCAGCTGTCGCCATCGACATTGACGGTCAGCACCGACTTCTGGTCGCCCATCGGCGACTTGGTCACGCAATCATATTGTCCAGCAACTGACATGGTAATCGTCCTCTCTAGTGTGGTGGGTTGAAGGTTGGCTTATTTGTCTCCGGCGGCAGGTGCCGCACGGCGAACCTCGACGGGCATGCCCAGTTCCTTGAGCTGCGGCTCGACCTTGGCGGCATCGCCCACGATCACCCAGGTCAGCGTCTTGGGGTTGAGCGCGGTGCGCATCGCCCCGTTGAGCTTCTCGGCGTCCATGCTGCGATACTGCGCGGCCAGGCTTTCGGCATAGTTGGTCGGGCGGCCATAGAGCGCGTCCGACTGCATCTGCGACAGCACCGCGGCCGAGCGCTCATAGGTGCCCGCCAGCTCCAGGCTGTTGCCCTTGACCGTGCGGTCGAGCTCTTCCGGCGTCACGCCCTTCGAGCCGATGAAATCGTTCATCTGCTGGATGATCGCCGCGACCGAGGGGCCGGTCTGGTTAGTCTGGACAGGTGCGAACGCGAGGAACGGCACGTCGTTCTTGGGCCGCTGGATCAGCGTGCGGGTGCCATAGGACCAGCCCTTGGTCTCGCGCAGGTCCATGTTGATGCGCGAGAGGAAATCGCCGCCGAGGATGTCGTTCGCGGTTTCCAGCGCCAGCAGGTTGTCGGTACCCTTGGCCTTCAGCACCTGGCCCGCCAGGATCAGCGACTGCGGCGAATTGGGACGGTCGATCAGGATAATGCGGCCCTGGCCCGCCGGGATCGCCGCGCTGAAATCCTTCTGCATCAGCGCCATGCGGTTCGACGGCCATTTGCCGAAGCGCGC
The DNA here is from genome assembly GCF_013607875.1 of Blastomonas ursincola. GTDB lineage: Bacteria > Pseudomonadota > Alphaproteobacteria > Sphingomonadales > Sphingomonadaceae > Blastomonas > Blastomonas ursincola. The sequence continues at coordinate 949,338 of NZ_VDES01000001.1, read as the reverse complement.
CTCGAGCATCGGCATGATGTCCTTGAGGCTGGTATCGCCGACCACGAAGATCGACGCGCGCTCGGGCCGCATCCACTGCGAATGATAGGCGGCGAGCTGGTCGCGGGTCAGCTTGGCGACCACGGCCGGATCGCCGGTGCCGGTCAGCGGCACGCCATAGGGGTGCGCCGGTCCGTAGAGCAGCGGCGGCAGGTTGCGCAGCGCGATGCCCTGGGGCTGGGTGAATTCGGCCTGGATGCGGGTGAGCTGCTGCACGCGCACACGCTCAAGCTCCTTGGCGTCGAAGGCAGGTGTGCGAATGACATCGGCGAGCAGGTCGAGCGACGGGCCCAGGTTCGCCTTCATCGCGCTCATCGAGACGATGGTGCGATCGAGATCGGACGAGGCGCTTATATTGGTGCCCAGCCGCTCCTGCGCTTCGGCTAGCTGCACCGAATTGAGCTTCTGCGTGCCTTCCTGCAGCAGCGCGATCATCAGGCTGTTGGTGCCCAGCGCGTCCTTGGGATCGCTGGCATAGCCTGCATCGAAGCTCACCGCGACGCGCACGACGGGCACGGCGGTCCGCTTGGCGAAGCGCACCTTGATGCCGTTCGACAGCGTCGCTTCCTCGACATCGGGGAAATCGAGATCGGGCACCGCGCCGGCTTCGGGGAAGGTCGAGCGATCGACCGCGGCTAGCGGCTGCTTGCTCGCTGCGCCCGCCGCCATCGCGTCTTCGGCCATGCTCGAATAGAACGCTGGGGCATTGAGAACGCCCGTGCGCATCGCCGGGCCGCTGCCGGTCACCTGGCCCGTGCCGCCCGCGACCTCCTGATAGGCGTCGCGCTCACCGGGCAGCACGTGCAGCTTCGCGACCGGGCGCGTCAGCCATTTCTGCATCGCGGCAGTCACCTTGGCCGGAGTCATCGCGGCCAGCATGTCGAGCTGCTTCTTGTAGAAGGCCGGATCGTCCGAATAGAGCGCGCCCTCGGCCAGCGTCACCGCCTTGCCGGTAAAGCCGCCGACCTGTTCAAGGCCATTGATCCGCTGCGCCGCTTCGCGCGTCGCGACGCGCTGCACCTCGTCGGCGGTCGGGCCCTTGGCAATGAAATCGGCCATGATCGCGTCGAGCCGCTTCGACACTGCATCGACATCCGCGCCCGGCTTCACATCGACATAGACCTCGAACACGCTGCCGTGCACGAAGGGCTGGGCCGATGCGGTGACGGCGACCGCGGTCTGCTCGTCGCGCACCAGGATGTTGTCGAGCCGCGAGCTGGCAAGACCGCCGAGCACGGTCGCAGCAACGTCGAGCGCGGCATAATCGGGATCGTTCAGGCCCGGCACGGTCCAGAAACGATAGAGGCGCGCAGTCGGCACCTTGTCCTTCATCTCCGCGACCTTCTCCTTGTCGAGCGTCGGCAGCGGCGGGTTCAGCTTGGCAACTTCGGGGCCCTTGGCGATGTCGCCGAAATATTTCTCCACCAGCGGCTTGGCTTCGGAGACGTCGATGTCGCCGGCAAGCACCAGGATCGCGTTGTTCGGGCCGTAATGGTCGGTGAACCACTTCTTCATGTCGTCGAGCGAGGCGGCCTGCAGGTCCTCCATCGATCCGATGGTCGAGTGGCCATAGGGATGCTCAGGGGGCGTGAGCATCTCGATCTGCTTGTATTCGACCAGGCCGTAAGGCTGGTTGTCGCCCTGGCGCTTCTCGTTCTGCACCACGCCGATCTGGTTGGTCAGCTTTTCCTGGGTGATGCCGTTGAGCAGATGGCCCATGCGGTCGCTTTCCAGGAACAGCGCACCTTCCAGCCCGGCCTTGGGCACGGTCTGGAAATAATTGGTGCGATCGAACCAAGTGGTGCCGTTGAAATCGGTGGCGCCGAGTTTCTTCAGATATTCGAAATAGTCGCCCTGCGCGTTTTCCGATCCGTTGAACATGATGTGCTCGAACAGATGCGCATAGCCGGTCTTGCCCTTGGGCTCGTGCTTGGAGCCGACATCATACCAGATCGACACCGCAACGATCGGGGCCTTGCGGTCCTCGTGCACGATGACGGTCAGGCCATTGGCGAGCGTGAACTGCTGATAGGGGATGTTCACCGTCTTGACGAGATCGGCGACGGGGGCTGCCTGCTGCGCCTGGGCGGGGGAAAGCGCCACGGCGAGCGCCAGTGAGGATACGGCGATCAGCGAGCGGATGGGCTTGAGCATGGATATGGAGCCTCTCTTGGGAGCAAGTTTGTCTGTTCTGTCGGGTGTCACCGGCTGATGCAGGAGCGCCGGTGCCGCCTTCGGGTTGCTGATCGAAACCATAAGCCTTGGCGAACCGGTTTCAAGCGCAATCACGGGCGATAGCGCCGCTTGGCATGCGGCATCAGGGCTTGCCGGGTGAAATAGACGGGCTTCGTCTGGTGTTCGACGAACAGCTTGGCCTGGTCGGCATAATGCGGGCTGTCGGGCCGGGTTGTCGCCGCGCCGAAGGGCTGGATCGAGCGCGAGCTGACATTCCCGTCCTTGTCCCATTCGACGAACTGGATGAAGCTGTCGCCGTGGCGCACGGCAAAGCGGCCGTCCTCCTCGTCGACATCCCAGAGCGTCGCCGCGCGCAGCGTGTCCGATCCGCCGTCCATCGGCAGGTCGACCTTGCCCTGGCGCAGCCGCAGCACAGTGCCGAGCTTGGGGTCGAGCGTCCTGAAATATTTCTCGAGATGATCGATCGCCGCGACCAGCTCCTCGCGCGGATCGGGCAAAGGCAGGCGGCGATAGCTCTGTCGCATCGCCGGACGCATCAGCATCAGCGCCAGGGCATCGCCCTTGCCCTTGCCGTCCATCTGCCAGTCCCAGGCGCGCAGCAGCGCCTGCGCTTGCGGAATGCGCTTGTCGCCATCGGGCTTGACCGCCAGCAGCGCGTTGATCCAGCCGGTGGCATAATCCGACTTGTCATAGCCGACATCATATTTGATCCGCGCCAGCGTCGCCGCATCGATCTGCCCCGCCGCCTCGAACAGCTTGATCGCCTGGCGTGCGCGGTTGGTCATGTCGTCCTCGATGCCCATCAGCGCCGAGAAGCTGGCGCGATCGAGCTCGTCGCCCGGCCCTGCCGCGACGAACGGCGTGTTGTTGGCGTTCATGATGTACCCGGAGGCCGGATTGACCAGCAACGGCACCCGGTCCCAGGGCAGGTGCGTCTTCCAGATGAGGTCGCTGCGGTCGCCCGGCAGCACGCCGCGCCAGTTCGCCCCCGGCTTGCGCGCAGGGAACAGCGCGTTGTACGCCATGGCAATATTGCCCTTGGCATCGGCATATATGAAATTGGTCGCGGGCACGCCCTGGATCGCCATCGCCTTCTGCCATTCGGCAAAATCGCGCGCCTTGTTGATGCGGAAATATTGCTCGAGCATCTTCAACTCGTCGATCCCGGCATAGCGGATCGCGAACGCGCCCTTGTCGTTCAGGATCACCGGGCCGTGCACCGAGCGATAGACGGTCTGCGGCACGGGCAGCGTGAACGGCCCCATCTTCACCTTCAGCCAGACGCGCTGCGATTCGAGGTCACGCCACTGGCCGTCGAGCCGGTACTGCGTCCTGTCGTCGTTCAGCTCCAGCTTGTAGACGTCGATCAGGTCGGGCCGGTTGACCGTGTTGGTCCAGCCCAGATACTTATTATGGCCCAGAAACGGATAGGGCGATCCGGGGAAGGTCGCGCCGGCAAAGTCCCAGCCCTCTTCCGAATGCACCACCAGCTCGTACCAGGCGACGCCGCCGCGCCAGGGCTGGTGCGAGTTCGAGATCAGCCGCGTGACATTGTCGGTCGACCGCGCCGGGGCGACGGCAAAGGCGTTCGATCCGTTCATGTCGGGCTCGGGTCCGATCGGGGTGACGCGCGCGACTTCCTTGCCGGAGAGCTTCGGCCCGCCCTCGATCGGCAGGTCCTTGCCCTCGACCAGCGCGCCGAGCACCGAATCGAGCCCGAAGAAGAAGGGCGAGCGCAGCACGAAGCCGGCGGCGATGTCACGACCTTCGAGCGGGAACAGGCCGGACAGGCGCACCTCTTCGGGGTGCTTGTCGGCATAATGGTTGAGGCCCGCGGCATAGGCATCGAGCAGCGCGCGGATGTCGGCGGGCAGCGTATCGTACTTGCGATCGACGGTGCCGCGAATGTCGAGCAGATGCGCGGCGAAATCGACCTTGGCGCCGTCCTGACCGGTCATCGCGCCGGTGCGCGCGCGGGTCATCGCGGCGACTTCCTGGATGGTCGAGAAATCGTCCTCGCTATGCGCATAGGCGACGCCATAGGCGACATCGGCATCGGTCTTGCCGAAGATATGCGGCACGCCGAAATCGTCGCGGACGATCTCGACGTCATATTTGCGCGACGCCGGGGCCTTGCCCGATTCGGCGACCAGCGGTTCCCACACCGCAAGGGCGATGGCGGTTACGACGACTAGGACGAGAAGGCTGAGCGCCAGACGTTTGAAGACACGCATGGCGCGCACCTTATCAACCAATCAGCGCACGTCTACTGACAATGATGTAGATAGTGCGCGGGTTACCGCCTCAACCCGACTCCGCCGCAATCGCCTGCTCTATCAGGCGGCGCGAGCGGACGCCGCCCGCGTCGATATTGAGCAGCAGCAGGCGGCGGTCGGGATAGAGGTCGAGATTCTTCTGCTGGCGCTCGAGCATCTCCATGTCCTCGGCGAAGATCTTGCCCTGGCCGTCGCGGATGGTGGTGGTCAGCTCAGCATCGTCGACCGCGAAGCGGCGGGCCATGCCCCAGAAATACCAGTGCGAGCCTTCGGTCTCGGGCGTCATGAAATCGACCACCACCGAATAGGCCTTGCGCTCGAGCGGGGCCTCGTAGCCGCCTTCGCCGACCGGGGCGACGCCGACCTCGATCTCGACGCTGCTCGGCAGGTGGAAATGGCAGAGCTGCCAGCGATCGACCGGGCCGCTATCGGGCAGGCCCGCGCCGCGCAGTGCCATCGCCCAGAACGGCGGCGGGTCGATCGCGTCCATGAAGCGGCTGGTCACCACCTCGTCGCCGACCAGCCGGGTCTTGACCGGGGCCTCGTCGATCTCTTTCTGCCCGATGCTGGTCGAATGGACATAGGTCTCGTGCGTCAGGTCCATCAGGTTATCGATCATCAGCCGGTAATCGCACTGGATGTGGTACAGGCCGCCGCCATAGGCCCAGCCTTCGTCCTCGGCCCATTCGAGGTGCCTGAGCTTGGCGGGATCGGCCGCATCGGCATCGCCCGGCCAGACCCAGATGAAGCCATAGCGCTCGATCACCGGAAAGGTGCGGATCGGGGGGAAACCGCCGACGCGCTGGCCGGGCATGCCCTCGGTCTTGCCATGGCAGCCCATTGCCAGGCCATGATAGCCGCAGACCAGCGCGCCATCGCGGACGAAACCGAGAGAAAGCGGCGCGCCGCGATGCGGGCAGAAATCCTCGAGCGCCGCGACCTTGCCTTCGCGCCCGCGAAAGAACACCATCGGCTCGCCGCAGATCTTGCGGCCGAGCGGCTTGCCTTCGATCTCGTCGGGCGTGCAGGCGACATACCATGCGTTGCGCGGCCACGGCGCGGCGGTGTGCGCGGCGCTGCGCTCTTCCAGATCGGGGGCGGTGGCCATCGGTGCCTCTCCTGAGATAAATCGTTATTGGATCCAATAATGCAGTTTGAGGAGCGTTGCAAGGCGGATGCGGGGGCTTGTCGGTGCGGGCGCACAGGCTAAACAGGGCGGCATGACTGCCCCGATGAAGCCCGGCCAGCGCGTGCTCTTTGCCCTGCGCAAGATGATCGTTTCCGGCGAGATTCCCGACGGCGCGCGCATCGCCGAAATCGCGACGGCCGAGCGTTTCGGCGTCTCGCGCATGCCGGTTCGCACCGCGCTGCGCACGCTGGAGCAGGAAGGGCTGGTGGCGAAGCTCGGGCGGCGCGGTTATGCGGCGCGCGGGGTGACGCCTGGCCAGATCGACGATGCGATCGAGGTGCGCGGCGTGCTCGAAGGACTGGCGGTGCGGCTGATCGCATCACGCCCGATTCCCTCCGGCTTTGCGCGCAGGCTGAAGGCGGTGCTGGCCGAGGGCGATGCGCTGTTCGCGGGCGACAGCTTTGCCCCCGAGGATATCGACCGCTTCTACAGCTACAATCTGGCGTTTCACGACCTGCTGCTCGACGCGAGCGGCAACAGCGCGATCGGGGTGGCCTTGTCGCGCAACAACCACCTGCCGCTGGCCTCGGCTGCTGCGCTGGCGCTCGACTGGGACGATCTCGCCAATGCACACACGAACCTCAAGGCCGCGCACGAGGAGCATCTCGCAGTCGCCGACGCGATCCTCTCGGGCCGCGCCGACGAGGCCGAACAGCGCATGCGCCAGCACGCGCGGGCCGCGCTCAACCCCGGGCTGATGCCGTTGGTGGGGACGGTTTGAGGGGGTGGCAGCGTTGATGCGCGCACACGAAGCTCCCCTCCCTGGAAGGGAGGGGAACGCGTAAAAATCGGACGCTCGTTTCTCCCCCGACCTCGTAGCCCGTCATTCCCGCGAACGCGGGATTCCCGCTCCTGTCCTGACGATGACGATTGAAGCGGGACCCCCGCGTTCGCGGGGGTGACGACCATTCGGGCGCTGAAGATCAACTCGCGATTCGAAAGTCGCCCTCGCGCTGCTCCTGCGCGCCGACGCGCCGGTCGAGCAGGTCGCCGAAGCTCAGTGGCTGAGCGATCAGGCTGGGGTGCGGCGAATAGCCGTCGTGCCAGCGCTTCGCCGAGATGGCCTCGCGCGCCAGGCTCATGCTGAACAGCCGCCGGGGCTCGGCCGAGCGGTTGTCGGGCCCGGCGTGCAGCATGTCGCTCTGGTAGAGGATCACCGTGCCCTTGCGCGGCGCGGTGGAGACAAGCCGGAACTCGCGGTCACGTTCGGCGCGCTGGCGGACCAGCTTCAGCAAGCGGCCAGGTCCGAGCATGCGCAGGCTGAACTGCGAATTCTTGCCGAGCACGAACCGCAGCAGATTGGGCTGGTGCTCGTCCCAGATGCGCGAGAACACTCGGTCGCCAAACTCGCCCGGCGCGAGCGGCGCGTCATTGTCGCGGCGCATGGCCCACAGCTTGGCCAGATTGTGCTTCAGGATGCGCCAGTTGCAGCCGATGCGGAACAGCTCCATCCGCTCCAGCGCGCTATCGCCATGCTTCGGCGCGGCACCATCGAACAGCTGCGTGCCGGGGACGAAAACCGTCCCGCCCTGCTGCTCGGACACGTCCTCCACCGCCGCGAACAGGCTGATCACGCCGCTGGGATCGCGATGGATATACTGGTGCGAGGAGCCGCGATAGCTGGTCAGCGTGGTGGCCTCGAGCAGCGGATGCGCACGGTCGCAATAATGTGCGAGCACTGCTTCGAGCCGCTGCGCGAGCGTCGCGACGAAATCGGTCACCGGCGGCGTTGCGGGCAGCGAGCAGAAATCGCGGCGCACATAGCGATTGTCGGTCTCGCTGGCAAAGGCGCAGCGCTGGCGGTTCGGATCATCGATGGTCTGACGGATCAGCTCCAGCCCGGTTTCGGCTTCCGCGTCGGACAGCAGACCGGTGAGCATGACCAGCCCATGCGCCTCCATCCGCGCTAGCGCTGCGGCGGCGCAGGCCGCCGTGAGCCTGCCCTGCGCGTCGAGTTCCGCAGGCAGCTCGAAGGCGGATGTATCGTTGGAGGTCTCCAAATTCTTCATGTCCAACTGTCCTGCATTATCTCGACATCGCCGGTTCAACTGCCGCGTCTTTGCGGTCCTGCGCGGCTGTATTGCCGAGCCATTGCTTGTCTTTTCTCTTGCCGCAGAAATTTCTACACTGGGTTAACCAGAGCAAACCGACATTCCGCTGTTCGAGCAAATGGCGAGCACGCGCCACGGATTTGCCAGCAGTCAGAGGATCGCTTTTTGAAGCAGATCATGCAATTGATGGCGATAGCGTGCAGCCTTGTTGCGGCTGTCAGTATTGCAATCGGTGCTATGGCCCAGGACATTTTGCCAGCATTGGATCAGGCCGCACGCGAGGCAATGGCGCAAACGGGGGCCAAAGGCCTCGCCATTGCCGTGATCGATAACGGTCAAGTGAGCGCCGTTCGCGCTTACGGAGTGCGCAATGCCAGGGGCGAACCGCTAGTGCCGGACACCGTGATGTACGGAGCCTCGCTTACCAAGGCCGTGTTCGGCTATCTGGTGATCCAGCTCGCAGCAGAAGGCCGGATCGATCTGGACCGACCGATTGCGGAATTGTTGCCTGATCCCCTGCCTAGCTACGGAAATGTCGATGCCTATGGCCATTGGGGCGATCTGGCATCGGATGAACGCTGGCGCTCGATCACCCCGCGCATGGCGCTGAACCACTCCACCGGCTTTGCCAATTTCGCCTTTCTCGAACCGGACGGTCGCTTGCGCATCCATTTCGATCCCGGCACTCGTTATGCCTATTCGGGCGAGGGGATCATGCTCCTGCAGTTCGGCCTGGAGCGGGGGCTGGGGATCGACGTCGAGCAGGAGCTGCAGCGCCGCTTTTTCGGCCCGTTGGGTATGACCCGCACAAGCCTGAAATGGCAGACAGCATTTGCCGACAATCTTGCCGATGGCTGGGATGCTGACGGCAAGGTCGAGCCGCATGACGAACGCAGCCGCGTCCGTGCCGCAGGTTCGATGGACACGACAATAGCCGATATGGCGCGGATGGCGGCCCATATGGTGCGCGGGGATGGCCTGCCTCCAGAAAGGCAGGCAATCTATCCGGAGGCAACGCTACCGATCACCACCCGCCAGCAGTTCCCTACCCTGCTGCCCGACGCATCCGAAAACGATCGCCCGCAGGCCAGGGCCGGGTTGGGCGTGATCGGCTTTACGGGGCCTCAGGGGCCGGGCTGGTACAAGGGCGGGCATAACGACACGACCGCTAACACTCTGGTCTGCCTGCAGGCGAGCCGTCGGTGCGTGCTGATCCTCTCGAACGATGTCCGCGCCGAAAGGGCCTTTCCAAAGCTGGTGCGCAGCGTGCTCGGAGAAACAGGCGTGCCCTATCGCTGGGAATATCCTGACTTGATGAACGAATGATCGCCGGAGGCACCGAAGGCGTTGATACCGCGCCTTTGCCGGCGTCATTCATTCCAAAGCACCGCGTTCATTGCCTAGGCACCGCGGCTGCGCATCGAAAATCGCAGTCGTGAATCAAATGGGATCCGATGCCCGTTCGGGGCGATGGAAGGCAACACGCTGCCGATACGGGGACTTCTCGCAATATCCCGGCTCCCGGTGCAAAGTCATGCGAAAGGCCCGAATGTAAAAAAGTTTTAACATCCATGCGGCAATGTCAAAAGGTTCTTACATTTTTAGGGCGAACATCCATGCCAAGCACATATTCCGCGAAACAGGCGTCCCGATCGGTCAGGATGGTGGCCATCACCCTTGCGATTGTGCTTGCCGCGCTGGCGGCCAAGGCGGGCTTGCGCGCGTGGGGTATCGATGATGGCGGCTGGGTGGCGCTGGGCTTCATGCTGGTCGGCTTCGCTGCGGTCTTCGCGCTTGCCTTGCCGTTCTGGAAGGGGCTCGACGATTTCCAGCGTCAGGGGCATGCGGTCAGCGTCTATTGGGGCAATCTGGCGGGGCTTGCGGTGACCGCGTGCATCATTGCGGCGGTCGGACTGGCCAGAAGCGAATTCATGCTGGGTGTGGCGACCCTGGCCACCATCCAGCTCGGCTGTTCGCTTCTCCTCTATGCCAACTGGCGGCTGAAGGGTCGGGGCTTCGGTTTCCGCACCGACGAATGAAGAACGCGTTGCGCGACTATCGCAAGGCACGCGGCCTCAGCCAGCTCGAACTGGCGGATGCGGTCGAGGTGACTCGGCAATCGATCATTGCGATGGAGGCGGAGAAATATGATCCGTCGCTTCCGATGGCCTATCGCCTGGCTGCGTTTTTCGACGTGCCGGTCGAGCAATTGTTCTTCAATTCGTGGAAAGCGAGCTAGGACGCGCGGACCGAGACCGTCAGAGGCTGAAAACGTGTCTCGTTGACGCGAGCGCTAACTCCCATCACTCTCCCACAGGCCGGGCCATCCATTCCAGCAGCGCGGCATTCACCGCATCGGGCGCTTCCATCGGCGCCATATGGCCCGCGCCTTCGAACACCACCATCGCCGCGCCGGCAATCGCCTCGGCGATGGGAACGTGCTGCTCGGGCGGGCTCCACTGGTCGAGTTCGCCGACGCCGACCAGTGCCGGGCAGGTGATCTGCGATAGCAGCGGCGCGGCGTCCGGGCGGTTGATCAGCGCGGTGATCTGCTGGCGGTGGATCGCGGGTGTCATGCGCTCGACCATCGCATAGAGCGTCGTGCGCAGCGCCGGGTCGGTATCGAGCAGGCCGGGGCGCACCATCGGCGGGAGCCACGCATCGGCGAGCGCGGTCATGCCTTGCCCTGCGCTGATGTCGAGCATCGCCTGGCGCTTGGACAACTCCTCTGGCGGCGCAGGGTGCACGCCGGTGTCGAGCAGGCCGATCCGCGCAACGCGCTCCGGCGCGAGGCGGAAGACCTCGAGCGTCACGCGCCCGCCCATCGAATGGCCGATGATCGAGAAGCGCTCTGGCGCGCTGTCCAGGATGTGCGCGGCCATGCCCTGCAGCGAATCGTGCCGGGTGAGGTCGGGAACGATGACCTCGTGCAGCGGCGACAAGGCGGCGATCTGGTGCGTCCAGACATCGGCATCGCACAGCAGGCCGGGGACAAGGATGACGGTTTCGCGCGTGGTCATAAGCTCAGCCCATTATATCGGGCAGGGGCTTTCCGTCCACGATCCTGGGCGCCGCCTCGATCAGCACGAAGACGATGCGGCAATTCTCGCTCGCCGACGGGTTGCGCCAGAGATGGATGGTGCCGCGCTGGACGATGATGTCGCCCGCGCGCGCGGTCGTCACCGCACCGTCGTCCAGCTCCAGCTCGACCGCGCCCGACAGCACGATGCCATAGTCGATGCTGCTCGACCTGTGGAAGGGCGAGACCCCGCCGGGCAGCATGTCGACGATGCGGATCACCGATCCCTGGTGCAGCGTCAGCCCGGCATCGCGGCTGCGCCCGTCGGTATCGTCGTTATTGTCCGCAGGCACGCTGGCCGTCGTCCAGATCAGGCTGAACGCGGCATCGCCAGAGGGGATCGGGGTCACTGGCAGCAGGTCGTCGGCGGTGAACACCGCGCGCCCGGCTTCGTCATGGCCGGTGACGATGCGGCGGACGGGGGGAGAGCCGGTCATCCCTTCACCACTTTCTGATCGATCGCGCCGAACAGCAGCCCGCCGTCGCGCAGTCGCGCTTCCATGCGGACGGTATCGCCGAAATGCATGAAGCCGGTGCGCGGCTTGCCTTCGTCGAGCATCTCGATGCCCCGCCGTTCGGCGATGCAGGACGAACCGATCTCGCGGAAATTGCTGTTCGATACGGTGCCCGATCCGATGATCGTGCCCGCGCAGAGCGAGCGCGTGCTGGCGGCATGCGCGACGAGTTCGTGAAAGCCGAATTCCATCGCGCCGCCTTCGGCATTGCCGAAACGTTCCCCGTTCCAGTCGACGGCAAGCGGCAGATGGACGCGACCCTCGCGCCAGGCATCGCCAAGCACCTCGGGCGTGACGGCAAAGGGCGCGACCGAACAGGCGGGCTTGGCGTGGATCCATCCGAAGCCGGTCTTCATCTCCACCGGCGCCAATGCTCGCAGCGACCAGTCGTTGATCTGCACCAGCAGCTTGATATGGCCGAGCGCCTGTTCGGGCGTCACGCCCATCGGCACGAAATCGGTGATGACGCCGAATTCGCCCTCGAAATCTATGCCATCCTCCTCGCGCGGAAGCGGCACATCGGCGGTGGCGCTGAGGAACTGGTGCGACAGGCCCTGGTACATCAGCGGGCGGCCCGCCGGCGGCGGCTCGGTGCCGAACAGCGTCTCCATCAGCTCGCCATGGCTGCGATAGGCCGAGCCGTCGAGCCATTGCCAGGCGCGGGGCAGGGGCGCAGCGAAGGCGAGGCCATCGGTGCTTTCGCCTTCGCCCGAATCGAGCCTAGCGCCGAGCGCGCGCAGCGCCGGTTCGGACGTTTCCCAGCTTTCGATCGCGGCCTGAAGCGTCGCGATCGCGGCGGGCAGATGGCGGCTGCCATCGGCGCTGACGACGACCAGCGCGCCATCGGGCGTGCCGTTCTCGATGGTGGCGAGTTTCATATTGGCGTCCTTTCGTGGATTACAGATCGGCGAGCGCATGGGCGACCAGATTGGCCAGGGTGCCATCGTGTGTCAGGCCCAGCGCGTCGGCGGCGGGGGTGGAGAGGGGCGGCTGCGCGCCGAATGCAGCTTCGATCGCCGGATCGGGCGCATAAGCCGCGAGCGCGGCATCGGCCCCGGTCTGGCGCGCCACCTCGGCGACCAATTCGCCCATGCGGATGTGCAGCGCGGGCAGGTTCAGCCGAGCCGTCGCGGGGTCCTCGGTCAAATCGAGCGCGGTGACGAGCTGCGCCACCAGCGCCCGGCGCGAGAGCAGCCAGCAGGTCGCATCGGCGGAGACGGGCAGCGTGATAGGCTCGCGCGCTTTCAGCGCATGGAACAGGTTGCTCAGGAACGCCGATTTCATCCCCGAAGGTGCGAGCGGGCGCGCGATGATGCCGGGCAGGCGCAGCGAAAGGCCACGCACCGCACCGCGCCGGGTGAGCGTGGCGATCCACTCCTCGATCATCGCCTTGTGCGCGCCATAGCGGAGCATAGGGCGCGCCGGGGTCAGGTCATCGACATGCGGCGGCAACGGGTCGCCGAACACCGCGATGCTGCTGGCGAAGAGCAGGCGCGGGGTGTTGCCATGCGCGGTGGCGGCGTCGATCAGCGCCATCGGAGCTGCGACGTTGATGCGCGCGGCGAGCGCCGGATCGGCTTCCGCGGCGCCGCCGGGAATGGTGGCGAGGTGGATGATCGCCGCGAGCGGTTCGGCTGTGAGCGCGGCGACCAGCGCGGGGTCGTCGATCTCGCCCGGCAGCGCGGTCACGCTCGGCAGATCGGCGAAATCCAGCCCGGTGCGGTCGGTCGCGATGACCGGACGCGTGCCCGCCAGCGCGCGCACCAGTGCCTGGCCGACAAAGCCGCCCGCACCGGTGATCAGGATGCGCTCAGCTGCCATCAGTGATCGAGGTGCCGCCATCGACGGCGATCTGCTGGCCGGTAATGAAACGCCCGGCATCCGAGGCGAGGAACAGCGCGGTTGCGGCAATATCCTCGACCTCGCCGACACGGCGCAGCGGGGTCATCTGCAGCCGCCGCTCCATGAATTCGGCATTGGCGATCAGGGGTTCGGACAGCGGCGTGCGGATCAGCCCGGGCGCGATCGCGTTGACGCGCACGCCCTTGGGCCCCCATTGCACCGCGAGGTTGCGCGCGAGCTGCGCGACGCCGGCCTTGGCGAGCGCATAGGCGTTGATGCTGCCATTGCCGCGCAGCGCCGACAGGCTCGACATCAGGATGACGCTGCCTGTGCCGCCCCCGGCCATATGCGGCAGCGCCAGGCCGGTCAGCGCGACCATCGAGCGCAGGTTGATCGCCATCACCCGGTCGAAATCGTCGAGCGACCAGCTGCCTGCCTCGCCGGTGATCCCGGCATTGCACACGAGGATGTCGATGCCGCCGAAGACCGAGCGCGTCCCTTCGACCAGTCTGGCCAGCGCATCGCTGTCGGTCACGTCGCAGGCAATGCCGCGCACGCGATAGCCCTGGCCCGCCAGCACGGTCTGCGTCTCGGCGACATCGCGCGCATCCTCGCTCGACACGACCACATTCGCGCCCATCTCGGCGAAGAGCTGCGCGATGCCGAGGCCGATGCCGCGCGTCGATCCGGTGACGATGGCCGTGCGGCCCGCAAGATCGAACGCGCTGCCTTGCATTGGTCAGTCTTCGATGATCGCCACCGCGCGCGTCCATCCGGCAGAGGCGCCGCGGATCTTGTGCGGGAAGCAGCTCACCGTGAAGCCGTGCGAGGGCAGGGCTTCGAGATTGTGCAGCTTTTCGAGGTGGCAATAGCCGATGTCGCGTCCGGCCTTGTGGCCCTCCCAGATCAGCGAGGTGTCGCCGGTCTCCGCGACCTTCTTGGCGGTATGGCTGAACGGCGCGTCCCAGCTCCAGGCATCGGTGCCGGTGACGCGGATGCCGCGTTCGAGCAGGTACATCGTTGCCTCATAGCCCATGCCGCAGCCGATATTGACATATTCGGGATTGCCGACCGCGCCGCCGGCTGCGGTGTTGACCAGCACGATCTCGAACGGCTGCAGCTCATGGCCGATGCGCTTCAGTTCGGCCTCGACATCGGCGGCGGTGGCGACATAGCCGTCCGGGAAATGCCGGAAATCGAGCTTCACGCCGGGGTTGAAGCACCATTCGAGCGGCACCTCGTCGATGGTGATCGCGCGCTGGCCGCCGTCCATCGTCGGGTGAAAATGCCAGGGCGCGTCGAGATGCGTGCCGTTATGCGTGGTCAGCGTGACCCATTCGGCCGCAGCAAAGCCCGCGCCATCGGGGGTCTGTTCCTGCGTCACGCCGGGGAAGAAATGACCCAGTTCGGCCACGGTATCGGCATGCTGCTGATAGGTGATCTTGGGCCGCATGAACGGCGGATCGGTGATGACGTCGTTTTCCAGATAGATCGACAGATCGACGAAGGTGCGGGCCATGATTATCCTCTCGGCAATATTGCGCGTAATGCGATGGGCGTGATGATCAGGCCCAGAAGCCCACCATAGACGATTTTCAGGGCGAGAGCGCTGCCCCATGGCAAGGTCGCGATGCCGCCCAGCCATAGCAAGCCTGTGACTGCCGCCGCCAGCGCCAGCGATGCGACAGCCAGCAAGACCGCCCGCGCCACGATGGCTTTGGCAACGGGAGGTGCGCCTGCCAGAATGCCCGAGACAATTTTCGCGCGTGTCTGCAGGGCTGGCATCAACGCGGCCATGAAGCCCGCTGCAAGGGTCTGCGGGATGAAATCCAGCGCCAGATTGTCCGGCGCGAACACCGCGATCAGGGGCTTCTTCCCGAAGACGAGAAAGAAGAAAGCCGCGCTGATCGCCATCGAGATGACGACCGAAATCAGCGTGCTTGTCCTGATATGCGCGGTTGTGAGCGTCATCCATCGACCCAGTTATAGGCCAGCGGCACTTCGCGAAAGGCGAAGCGGTCGATATGGCGTTCGAGCGCGCCCTTCAGCCCGTCGCGCTGGCCCTCGGCGCTGGCGTTGATCGTGCAGACGAGCGTGCCTTCTTCGGCATCGAGCGTGACCAAGGCGTCGGCGGGCCAGTCCGCCCCGCGCGCATCCTTCGCGAAGGTGATCTCCCCGTGCGTCTTGTCGAAGCTCACAGGCAGATTGTGTTCCCAGTGCTTGCAGACCTGTTGCAGATATTTGCTGGCACTGGCCGTCGGGATGCGGGCGGTGGCGACGAAGCTCATGAAACGGCCTTTCCGGTAACGTCGCCGCCCAGCGTGTCGGCAAACCAGTCGGCGATATAGTCGCAGCCATAGGACATGTTGTCAGCCCCCACATGCTCGACCCCCCCTTCGCGCGGCGTGAAGATCTTGAGTTCGCGCTGCGGGCTGTTGGTCAGCTGCTCGTAGCTCTGGTGCGCATAGTCGACGCTGATCTGGCGATCCTGCGCGCCATGGGTGACCAGGAAAGGCACCTTGATCCGCTCCATCACGCCATCAAGCGTCATGTCCTTCGACTTCTCGTGGAAATCGTCCATGTCCTTCGCGCCGAACACCCAGAGCACGTGTGCCCAGTAATGCGGGACCGGGTTCTCGCCTTCTCGGCGCAGGCGCTTCTGCTGCACTTCGGCCCAGTTGTGGTTCGCACCCCAGACCGCGCCGCTGGCAAAGCGCGGCTCGAACGCGACCGCGCGCGGTGCGAAATGACCACCGAGCGAGATGCCGGTCATGCCGATGCGCTTGGGATCGACATCGGGCTGCTTCTCGAGCCAGTCGACCGCAGGCGAGGCCCATTTTTCCGAATGCGGCGTCGCGGGCAGATTGCTGATGCGCAGCGCCTCGCCAGTGCCCGGCTGGTCGACGCACAGGGTAGAAATGCCCCGTGCTGCCAGCGCCTGGGGCAGGTTCGACCAGTAGAGCAGTTCCTTCGAGCTATCGAGGCCGTTGCAATAAACCACAACCGGCTTGGGACCATCGCCCGGCGCGCGGACATAGAGCGCGGGATATTCGCTGCCCTCATAGGGGATCATCACGCGCTCGACCGGGTGGTTGCCCAGCTTCATCGCCCTGGCAAAGGTGTCCTGCGCCAGCGCGAAGGTCGCGACGCGCGCGGGGTTGCCATGGCCCTGCATGCGCTCACCGACCAGCAGGTAGAGCGCGGCGCGCTCCAGCTTCTTGGAGGCAGAGAGGGTGCGGCCGCGCGCCTCGTCCTCGGCGGCAAGCTCGATCAGCTTTTCGCCCATCGCCACCCATTGCTGCAGGAATTCGCCGGTGCCGGCATCCTCGCCATTGGCCGCCGCATCGCGGATCGGCTTGCACATGTCGATGATTTCGCCGATCTTGCCGCCGCTTTCCAGCGCGATCGAGACCGACAGGTTCCAGACATAATTGGGGAAATATTCGAACAGGGCCATGGGGATCAGACTCCGGCAGGCTGGAAAAGGCCTGCGTCGGGCGCAGGATGCGGCATGGTCTGCGGTCCGCCGACGCCGATGCCCCACTGGTCCATGACCATCGGGGCAGGGGTATGCACCTTGGCTTCCCAAGTGGCGTCGTCGACTTCCTCGAGATCGGCAGTATATTCGACCGCAAAGCCTGCGGGCGTGGTAAAATAGCTGAAGGTGTTGTTGCCTGCGGTATGACGGCCGGGGCCCCAGCGGATATCGGTGCCCTGCTGCTTCAGGCGGTGGATGCCGCGCATCATGTCGTCGACGCCCAGCATGTCATAGGCGACATGGTTGAGACAGGCGGGGCCAGGTAGCAGCGCGATGCGGTGGTGCCACTGGTTGCAGCGCAGGAAGCACATGAAATCGCCCAGCCAATCGCTGACCTTGAAGCCCAGCACGTCGGTGAAGAAGCGGACCATTTCCTTGTGGTCGGGCGAGTGCAGCACGATATGGCTGATCTTCTGCGGAATGCCTTCCCAGCGGGTCAGTTCGCGCGCGGTACCGCGCGCGACGTCGCTCGAGATCTCGAACGGCAGGCCGTCCTTGCTGAAGAAGCGGAAGCCATAGCCGCCGCCCAGCGTGTCGAGCTCCTTGGGCGCGAACACGATCTGGCAGCCATAATCGGCGACCTTGGCGTGCAGCGCATCGACATCGGCGCGGCTGTCTGCGGCGAGGGTGATGATGTCGATCCGCTGCGTGTCGGATGCGCGAAGGCGCACGACATAGAGCTCGTCATTGCCCTCAGCGGCAAAGTGCAGCATCCCGTCCTTCTCGCCTGCTTCCTTGAGGCCCCAGACGTCGCGATAGAAGGCGGCCTCGGCGGCCAGATCGGTCACGGCATAGCCGACATGGCGAATTTCGCTGACACGTGCCATAATTCTAACTCCTTGATTTGACTGAAAAGGGGCGAGCGTCAGATCGGCTCTGCCACCTTCATGAACATTTCCTGCGTGGCCTTGGCATTGTCCACGAGCGGCCCCTTGCCGATCTGGCCGAAGCAGATCGCGCGCGAGGATTCGACGATATAGCGGCAGCGCTCGAAGCGGCGGTCGCGATAGGCGGTAAGCGCTGCATCGAGGGTGTCGGCCTTGACCAGCTCGTCCGCCAGCACCAGTGCGTCCTCGATCGCCATGCCGGCGCCCTGGCCGAGATGCGGCGTGGTGGCATGCACCGCATCGCCGAGCAGCACGACCCGGCCCTTGTGCCAGGCGCCTTCCAGGAACATCCATTCGAGCGGCTTGTAGACCACCTCGTCATCCTCGGTGATCTGGCCGACCAGCGCCTGGATGGCGGGCGAAGGCACGCCGGCGATTTTGGAGCGCATCGTGCTCGCCAGATCTTCCTTGGCGTACCAGGGATTGCCCGGCTCGGGCGTGGTGACATACATGTACATCAGCTCGTCCGAGAGAGGGACGAGGCCGATGCCGGTCTGGCCTTCATAGGCCTGCAGGCCGATGACATCGGGGGTCCGCTTGAAGTTGTAGCGCCACACCGACTGGCCGGTGAATTCGGGCTTGGGCGCATCGGGGAAGATCATCCCGCGCGTCTGCGAATAGAGCCCGTCCGCCCCTACCACCAGATCGAAGATGCCGCTCGACCCGTCGCTGAAGGTGACCGCAACACCCTCGCCATCGTCGACCAGCGTGCTGATGGTGATGCCCAGCCGGATGTCCGCGCCCGCTTCCTTGGCGCGGTCGCCCAGCACCTTGTGCAGCGCCCGCCTGCCGATGCCGACATTGCCCGGATAGCCTTCGACCAGGCGCGGCGTCGGGATGTCCGCAACGCACACGCCGGTCGGGATATAGACCTGGACGCGATCGAAACCGAAACCTGCGTTGATATAATCGTCGATCAGGCCCAGCTCGGTCATCGCGCGGACGACATTGCCCTGCTGGATGATGCCGACGCCATAGACTGACCAGTCGGGATCGCGCTCGATCACCTCAACTTCAAAACCCTTGCGGCACAATGCGATGGCGGAGGTCAGTCCGCCGATCCCGCCGCCCACGATCAAGATTCGCATGTCCTTCATGCCGATATGCCTCTCCCCGCCCGGCATTGCGACGCCGGGCCTGTTCATCCCGGCCTAGATAAGGGGAGAGCTGTAAATCTGTAAATCTTATTGTATTTATGCCTAGGTATCAGTTCTGCAAATGGATTGTGTCAATCGAGCTTGCTGTCGCGGCGCAGCTCCCCGCGCAGCCAGGCCAGCCCTTCATCGGCGCTGCGGGCATGGTTGAACTGCATCATCTCGCGCATCGCCGGAAACTCGAAGGGAATGGGTGCGATCGCCAGCGGAAACATCCGTGCCATCACGCGCGCCAGCCGTTCGTGCATCAAAGCGAGCCGATTGGTCTCGATGATCAGCCAGGGCACGACCGTGAACGACGAGGCGGTCATCTCCATCCGGCGGAAATGCCCAAGCTTCTCCATGATGCTGTCGGCAAAGGCGCTGGTACGCTGGTTGCCCATCTGGATGCCGACATGGCCTGCGCGCAGCACATCCTCCAGCGTCACCTCGCCGGCAAAGACGGGATTGTTCTTCCATCCGACAATCACATGGCGCTCCTCGAACAGCAGTTCGGCGGGCTGGCCGGGGTTGATGAACTCCTCGGGCGTGATCAGCAGGTCGAATGCTCCCTGCGCGATCAGATCCGCGCTGCCGTCAGAGGGCAGCACCGCTTCCAGCCTTATGCCCGGTGCGACATGCGCCAGGCGACGCGACAGCGGCGCGATGACCGCAGCGGTGATATAGTCCGACGCGATCAGCCGGAACACGCGTTGCGACGTGGCAGGGTCGAAACTGGTCGAGGTGGTGATCAGCGCATCGATGCGGCGCAGCGTGTCCTGCACCATCGGTACCAGCGATTCGGCATAGGGGGTGGGGAACATGCGCTTGCCCTGCAGCACCAGCAGATCGTCGCCGAAATAGTCGCGCAGCCGCCCCAATGCCGCGCTCATCGCGGGCTGGCTGAGATTGAGCTGCTCGGCGGCGCGCGAGACGCTGCGCGTGTCCATCAGCACGCTGAAGGCGACGAGCAGGTTGAGATCGAGACCCTTGAAGCGCATGCGATTAACCTATCAGTGTGATTGTTGGATTATCATTAAAACAAAAGATTTCACCTATGGCTAGCATTTCTCGTAAACACGTTCCCGATACAGCGGGTGCCCGTGCAGGCATCACGCGCTTTTGGGGAGATTGATGATGAAGGCATTTCTGCTGGCCACCACCGTGCTCGCGGCTCTGAGCGTTCCCGCCACCGCCATCGCACAGGATGCCACCGCTTCCGAGCAAGCCGAAGCCACCGAAGACCAGGGTCTGGGCGAGATCGTCGTGACTGCGCAACGCCGCGAGGAAAGCCTGCAGCGCGCCGCCGTCGCCGTGACGGCCGTGGGCGGCGAGGATCTAGTCAATGCCGGGATCACCGAAACCGCCAATCTCGGCCGTCTGGTCCCCTCGCTGGTCGTCCAGCCGACCGGCGGCACCACCAGCTTCTTTCTGCGCGGCGTTGGCACCAATTCGCAGAACTCGTTCGCTGAAAACGCGGTCGCGTTCAACTTCAACGGCATCTATGTCGGCCGCCCGACCGCGCCGGCAGGCGTGTTCTACGATCTCGAGCGTGTCGAGGTGGTCAAGGGTCCGCAGGGCACGCTCTATGGGCGCAACGCCACCGGCGGCGCGATCAACGTCATTCCGAAAAAGCCCGTGCTGGGCACGTTCGGCGGCGAGGGATTCTTCGAATATGGCAATTACGACAGCAAGAAGTCGGTCGTCGCGCTGAACATTCCGATCGGCGACACGGTCGCGCTGCGCCTCGCGGGCCAGGTGGTCGATCGCGATGGCTATATCTCGGACGGCTATGACGATGACAAGGGCGAGGCCTTCCGCGCGTCGCTGCTGATCGAACCGTCGGATCGCTGGTCGATGCTGCTGGTCGCGGATTACTACAATCAGGGCGGCAAGGGCGCGGGCGCGGTGCTGCTGCCCGAGGCTCGCTACACGGTCCCCGCGCTGGAAGACCGCGTGAGCATCTCCGATCCGCGGGCACGGGCCGCCATCCGCCAGCTCGCATCGGGCATCTTCGCGCCACCGTTCTGCGGAGGCCCGGGCAATTTCGTCAACAGCGGCTGCGTCGCGCTGCCCGGCACCGACGGGTTCCTGGACAACGAGTTCATCGGCGTGAGCGCCACGATCACCGGCGATATGGGCTTCGGCACGCTGACCTTCATTCCGGCCTATCGCCGATCGGATGTGAACGTTCTGACCTATCTGCCGGGCTTTGCAGGAACGATTCGCGACGTTGCCGAGCAGAGCTCGCTTGAGGTCCGGCTCGCGTCTAACGAGGACCAGCGGCTGCGCTATGTCGTCGGCCTGTTCTATTTCGGCGAAAACCAGGAAACCGAGAATTTCTTCCGCCAGGGCAATATCTCGACCACGCGCTTCACCCCGCGTCTGAGCACCGAAAGCGTTGCCGCTTTCGGCCAGCTGACCTTCGACATCACCGATACGCTGCGTCTCGTCGCCGGTGGCCGTTATACGAAGGAAGACAAGAAGCAGCTGACCTCGGTCGCCTCGGGCGGTCTGCCCGGCCCGATCAATCCGCCGCTCAGCGCGCCGTTCACCGGCGACCTGTCGTTCGAGAAATTCACCTGGAAGGCGGGTCTCGAATGGGATGCCGGTCCGCAGTCGCTGGTCTATGCAAACGCTGCGACCGGCTTCAAGTCGGGCGGCTTCTTCGTCGCCCAGCCGCCGAACAACACCTTCGCGCCCGAAAACCTCACCGCGTTCACGGTGGGTGCCAAGAACCGCTTCTTCGACAACAAGCTGCAGCTGAACATCGAGGCCTTCTACTGGGACTACAAGGACCAGCAGATCACCTTTGTCGGCGGCGTGCGGACCGCTGGCGGCATCTTTGCGCAGGGTTCGACCACGGTGAACGCGGGCAAGTCGCGCATCTATGGTGCCGAGCTGGAGGCCCGGTTCGCGCCGAGCCGCAACGACCTGTTCAGCCTCAACGTGCAGTATCTTAACGGCAAATATGACCGCCTGACCACGGCGAACTTCTCACCCACCGGAGCGCCGGTGACCACGGGATGCACCACGCTGGGCAGCCGTCTTGCCAATCCGGGCGTCAACACCGCGCGCTTCTTCGACATCGACTGTTCGGGCCGCCCGACGGTCAACTCGCCGAAATGGGCGCTGAACCTGGGCTATGAGCGCACGTTCGAGCTGACCGGCGACCTTAATCTCATCCTCGGCGCGCGCGGCAATATCGAGAGCAGCCGCTTCATGAACTCGAATTTCCGTCCGGAAGAACGCCAGGGCAGCTTTGCCATGGCCGATGCCTATGCGACGCTGGAAGATCGCGGTGGCTGGAACATCACCGCGTTCATCAACAACATCACCGACGAGGAAGTGCTGGCGCGTGCGGGCACCCGCCCGATCCTCGACTTCCCGGTGGCGACGCTGCGTCCGCCGCGGACCTATGGCGTGCGCGTAGGGTTCAACTTCTGATGCGCGGCTGGGCGGTCGCACCGGTGCTAGCGGTTCTTCTGGCCGCAGCACCGGTCGCGGCCCAGCCCGTGCCGGGCGCGGACGGTTTCATCACCCTCGGCACGATGGGCGGCCCGGTGCCTTCGCCGGACCGGTCGCAGCCCGCCAACGCGCTGGTGCATCAGGGCAAGGTCTATCTGGTCGATGCGGGCGACGGCACGGTCCAGCAGCTGGCGCGTGCCGGCATCCTGTTGCCCAGGGTGCGCGCGGTGTTTCTCAGCCATCTGCATGCCGATCACACCGGCGGGCTTTCCGCCGTGCTCGCACTGCGCAACCAGACCAACCAGCGCGATCCCATCACCGTTTATGGTCCTCCGGGCACGCGCGAACTTGTCGCCGGCATGGTCGCCTCGATGCAGCCCGCCGCGCGCGTCGGCTATGGCATTCCCGGCCAGCCCTGGGCACCGCCTGCTGACACGGTGCGGGTGATCGAGCTGACCGATGGCGAGCGGATGGCGGTCGACGGATTCTCGGTCACCGCCGCGCAGAATTCGCATTACGATTTCGCGCCGGGAAGCCTTGAGGACCGCAACTACAAATCGTTCAGTTTCCGCTTCGATCTGGGATCGCGCTCGATCGTCTATACCGGCGATACCGGGCCCAGCGCGGCGGTGGAGAAACTCGCCAAAGGCGCCGACCTGCTGGTCAGCGAGATGATCGATATGGGCGGCACCATGGCCAATGTCGCGCGCAATTCGCCCGACATGCCACCCCAGGCGAAGCAGCAGCTCGAGCAGCACCTGTCCACGCACCATCTGACGCCCGATGCCGTGGGCCAGCTGGCATCGCGGGCAGGGGTGAAGGCGCTGGTGATCACGCATTTTGCCGCAGGCACGCCCGATCCGGAGCGGACCAAGGGCTATATTGCCGAGATCAGAAAGCGCTTCACCGGTCCGGTAACGCTCGCCAACGATCTCGACCGCTTCTGACCCGGCCTCAGTCGGCCCAGTAGAGCCGCATCGGATTGGCGACGAGCAGCTTGTGCTGCAGCTCTGCCGTGGGCGCGATTTCGGGGATGGTGTCGACCAGATGCCCGTCATCGGGCAGCACCTTTTCCATGTTCGGGTGTGGCCAGTCGGTGCCCCAGAGCACGCGGTCGGGATAGGCCTCGACCAGTGGGCGTACCGAACGGACGAAATCGGCATAAGGCGGACCTGCGGCGTCGAGCCGGTCGGCGCAGGTGACCTTGGTCCAGATGTCGTCGCGGCTGTCCAGCAGGCGGCGGAACGCGGTCATGTCCGCGCCGTCCGGCCCCTGGGTGACATCGGGACGGCCCATATGGTCGATCACGATCGGCACCGGGATCGCGGCGAGAAAGGGCTGCAATTCCTCGAGAATGTCCGCCTCGAAATAGACCACGACATGCCATCCGAGCCGCTCGATCCGCCGCGCGACATCGAGGAACTTGTCCTTGGGCGCATCGTCGACCAGCCGCTTGAGGAAGTTGAACCGCACCCCGCGAATCCCGCCTGCGTGGAGCGCATCGAGCTCCGCGTCCGAGATCGCCGGATCGACCACCGCGACCCCGCGCGCCAGACCGTTCGACCGGGCGATGCCGTTCAATGTCGCGCTGTTGTCCGTCCCGTGGCAGCTCGCCTGGACGATGACATTGCGGGCAAAGCCCAGATGACCGCGCAAGGCGAACAATGCGTCGGGTCCGGCATCCTGCGGCAGATACTTGGCCTTGGGGCTGAACGGGAACTCCGCCTGCGGCCCGAAGACATGGCAATGCGCATCGACCGCGCCCGGCGGCGGGGTGAAGCGCGGCTTGCTCGGCGCAAGGTTCCAGCTGCGGATGCGGCCATCGGCGTCGGTGGTGCTCATGCGAAAACCTCTCCATCCATCAGCTTGCGCGCGGTGCGCAGCATGCCCGCCTCGATCGGCTGGCCATTCTCGTCGACGGTGACGACGCATTCGGTGACGCCGGTCGGGTGCTCGACGCCCAGCGTCTTGGTCAGTCCATCGGGGACAGCAGCCACCTTGGCCGCGGGCGATCCCTCAATCAGGCAGGCGGTCGCCACACTGACCGCGCCGAGCACCCCGATCGAGGCATGGACACGGTGCGGGATCAGCGAGCGTACCGCGATCGCACCGCCTTCGCGCGGGGCAGCGACGAGCATCATCTTGGGCACCGATTTGGCCGATACATCGCCGAGATTCATCAGCGGCCCGGCCTTGAGGCGGATCGCCTCGACCTTTGTCTTCATCGCATCATCGGCATCGAGCGTGTCGCGGTCCTCATAGCCGGTGATGCCCATATCCTCGGCGGCGATGACGACGCAGGGCATGCCGTTGTCGATCATCGTCACCGCGACGCCATCGATCTCGTCGACGCCGTTTCCGGTGGGCAGCAGCGCGCCGCAGGACGAGCCAGCGGTATCGCGAAAGGCGAGCGGAATGGGCGCGGCGGTGCCGGGCACGCCGCTGATCACGGCATCGCCGTCATAGCGCACCGTGCCGCCGGGGGTGGCGACGCTGGCGACGGCGACCTGGCCGGTATTCTCCATGAAGATGGCGACGCGGGTGACATCGCCGCTCGGCTCGACCAGCCCGCGCTCGATCGCGAAGGGGCCGACACCGGCCAGGATATTGCCACAATTCTGCGCATCGGTGACGATCGCCTGGTCGACGAACACTTGCAGGAACAGATAATCGACATCGACGCCGGGGCGATCCGATCTGCGCACCACCGCGACCTTGCTGGTCAGCGGGTCCGCACCGCCCATGCCGTCGATCTGGCGGGGATCGGGCGATCCCATGACGCGCAGCAGAAACGCATCGCGCTCCGCCGTGTCGGCGGGCAGGTCGTCCTTGAGGAAATAGCCCCCCTTGGACGTGCCCCCGCGCATCCACATGCAGCGAATGCCGCTCATGAGCCCGTTCCTTTCAGGGGAGCGCGTTCGTTGCCGCCCATTCCGGGCGGAAAACCGGTTCCTACTTTTCCTGAATGGGCGGGCTCACACATATTTCAGGCCCATTTCGGCGAGGCGCGGCCGCATGTTGTAGATGTCGAGCCCCAGCTCGCCTGCTGCCAGCCGCTGGCGCTTGGCTTCCTCGGCGGCCTCGCGCTCCTGCGCCTTTTCCAGCACCGCCGCGGCATCGGCGCGCTTGACCACGCACACGCCGTCGTCATCGGCGACGATCACATCGCCCGGATCGATCGCGGCACCGGCGCAGACGATCGGCACGTTGACGCTGCCCAGCGTGTTCTTGACCGTGCCTTGCGCGAACACCGCCTTGGACCAGACCGGAAAGCCCATCTGCGTCAGGTCGCGCACGTCGCGCACGCCGGCATCGATCACCAGCCCGCGGCAGCCGCGCGCCATCGCACTCGTCGCCAGCAGGTCGCCGAAATAGCCGTCGACGCACGGGCTGGTTGGCGCGAGCACCAGGATGTCGCCGGGCTGCAACTGCTCGATCGCGACATGGATCATCCAGTTGTCGCCCGGCGGCGCCGAGATGGTCACCGCATTGCCCGCGATCCGTGCGCCGGAATAGATGGGCCGCATATGGTGCGCCAGCAGGCCGATCCGGCCCTGCGCCTCGTGCACGGTCGCGACGCCTGCGCTCCCAAGCCCATCCACCACCGCAAGATCGGTGCGTTCGATATTCTGGACAACAATTCCCATGGCGATGCTCCTTGTGCTGCTGCCGTGGCCCCGCGCGCCTGTCTCATGCCAATCCAGATTGTGGACGGGTAATAAGTTTTTGCTATGTGTTGCATTCATGATCCGGCCCTTCGACCTCAACCTCCGCCATCTGCGCGCGCTGGTCAGCGTCGTTGCGCTGCGCAGCCTCAACCGTGCGGCCGAGGCGGCGGGGCTGTCGCAACCGGCGCTGACCCAGGGCATGGCCAAGCTCGAGCGGCAACTGGGCGTGCTGCTGTTTGACCGCCATTCGGGCGGGGTCGAGCCGACATTGGCAGGCGAGGCGCTTTCCGAACGCGTCGAGCGGGCGTTCGTGCATCTGGCCGCTGCGGTCCGGCGGCAGGGCAGGGCGGGAACGCGCGGCTTTTCGCGCCCCGAGCAGCTGATGACTGCGACGCAGCTTCAGGCGTTCCTGCATTTTGCCGATGCGCAGGGCTTTGCCGGCGCCGCGCTGGCGAGCGGGCTTTCGCAACCCGGCATCCACCGTGCGGTGCGCGAGCTCGAGCAGATCAGCGGGCAGGTGCTGGCCGAGCGGCGCGGACGCGGCATGGCGCTGACCCCGGCAGGCCGGGCGATGGCGCGCGGCGTTCGCCTCGCCTCGGGCGAGCTTGCCGCGGGAATCGCTGAAGCGCTGGGCGAGGCGCATCCGGCCACCCGCATCGCCATCGGCGCGATGCCGCTCAGCCGCGCGCTCGTCGTGCCGCGCGCGATCGCGCGTTTTCTGGATGATTGCCCTGGCACGGTCGTCGATGTGATCGAGGGCTCTTGGCGCGAGCTGATCGATCCGCTGCTCGATGGCGTCATCGATGTGACCATCGGCGCGCTCCGCGACACGCCCCCGTCCGATGTCGAACAGGTGCCGCTGTTCACCGACCGGCTCGCAGTGTTCGCGCGCAAGGGCCATCCGCTCGCCGGGCGGCGGGTCGAGCTGGCAGAATTGCAGGCGCAGTCCTGGGTGGTCGGGCCGCAGGGCACGCCTTTGCGCGCGCACTGGCAGGCGCTGTTCGCGGGCGATCCGCCGCCGGTGCCGGTCGAATGCGGATCGGTGATGGTGATCCGCGGGCTCATCATGCAGAGCGACCTGCTGACGCTGCTCTCGCCCGACCAGATTTCGGTGGAGCTCGAGCTGCAGATGCTGGTGCGGATCGATGTCGATCTGCCCGGCAGCGTGCGCACCATCGGCCTCACCACGCGGCGCGGCTGGCGACCGACCCAGGCCCAGCAGCGGCTGGTGGACCTCATCCATCTCGCCTCAAGCGAAACCAGACTTCACTAAAATCAATAAGCCGGGGTGCAATTGGATTGGTGGTGCGGGCGCGCCATCGCCTAGGCCGCTGGCATGACGCTGGACGCAACCTTTATCGGCTTTGGCGAAGCGGGCAGGGCCTTTGCCTGGCCCGGCGCGCGCGCCTTCGATCGCAAGACCGACCTGCTGGCCGAACGCGGCGCGATGCTCGCCGCCTATGCCGAGGCGGGGGTGCATGGCGAGGAGGATGTCGCCACCGCGCTCGCCAAGGCAGAGATCGTGCTGTGCCTGGTCACGGCAGACCAGGCCGTGGTGGCGGCGCGCGATTATGCGCCGATGCTGCGCCCCGGCGCGCTCTGGCTCGACATGAATAGCGTCGCGCCCGCCAGCAAGGCCGAGGCCGCGACGACGATCGAGGCGGCGGGCGGCCGCTATGCGGATGTCGCGGTGATGGCTCCCGTGCTGCCGCAGCGCCGCAACGTGCCGCTGCTGGTTTCCGGCCCGCATGCCGCCGACGCTGCCGAGGCGCTGCAGGCGCTGGGTTTTGCGCATGTCTCCATCGCCGGAGACGCGACCGGCCAGGCGAGCGCGATCAAGATGGTCCGCTCGGTGATGGTCAAGGGGCTCGAGGCGCTCTCTGCGGAATGTGCGCTCGCGGCGGCGCAGGCGGGCGTGCTCGATGCCGTCACCGCCTCGCTCGACGCCAGCTGGAAGCCGCAAAGCTGGGCAGAGCGGTTCGATTACAATCTCGACCGGATGATGGCGCACGGGCTGCGCCGCGCCGCCGAGATGGAAGAGGTTGCCGCGACGCTGGCGGACCTCGGCGTCGACCCCGTCATGACGCGCGGCACGATCCAGCGCCAGCGCGACATCGGCACGCTGCGCATCGCTCCGCCCGATGGCCTGCAGGCCAAGCTCGCCGCCCTCGACATTCCTCAGCTCAAGAGAAGCGCATGACCCTGATCATCGATTGCCACGGCCATTACACGGTCCTGCCCAAGGCGCATGACGCCTGGCGCGAGGAGCAGAAGGCCGCGTTCAAGGCGGGGACGGTCTGTCCGCCCTATCCCGAGATTTCCGACGATGAGATCCGCGAGACGATCGAGGCGAACCAGCTGCGCCTGATCAGGGAGCGCGGTGCGGACCTGACGATCTTCTCGCCGCGCGCCTCGGCCATGGCGCCGCATGTCGGTGACGAGGCGGTGGCGCGCGAATGGGCGCGGCGCTGCAACGACCTGATCGCGCGCGTCGTCGGCCTGTTCCCCGAAACCTTTGTCGGCGTGTGCATGCTGCCGCAAAGCCCCAAGGCGGACATGGCAGGCTCGATCGAGGAGCTCGAACGCTGCGTCACCGAACTCGGCTTTATCGGTTGCAACCTCAATCCCGATCCCGGCGGCGGCCATTTCCAGCATCCGCCGCTGACCGACCGCTACTGGTACCCGTTTTACGAGAAGATGGTCGAGCTGGACGTTCCGGCGATGATCCACGTTTCGGGCAGCTGCAACCCTGCGATGCACGCCACCGGCGGCTATTACATTGCGGCGGACACCATCGCGTTCATGCAGCTGCTGGAGGGCGACCTGTTCGCCGATTTCCCGACCCTGCGCTTCATCATCCCGCATGGCGGCGGCGCGGTGCCCTATCACTGGGGGCGCTATCGGGGGCTGGCCGACATGCTCAAGAAGCCCGCGCTCGACACGCATCTGATGAACAACATCTTCTTCGATACCTGCGTCTACCACCAGCCGGGCATCGATCTGCTCGCCGATGTGATCGACAATAAGAACATCCTGTTCGGCAGCGAGATGGTCGGCGCGGTGCGCGGCATCGACCCCACCACGGGCCATTATTTCGACGATACCAAGCGCTATGTCGACGCGCTGGAGATCAGCGATGCCGAGCGGCACATGATCTTCGAGGGCAATGCCCGCCGCGTCTTCCCCCGGCTCGATGCCCTGCTCAAGGAGCGTGGACTGTGACCCATACCGACATCCACGCCTATCTCGCCGAGTTCGAGGACATTCCCGGCACCCGCGTGTTCACGGCCAAGCGCGCGCGGCAGGGCTATCACCTCAACCAGTTCGCGATGAGCCTGATGAAGCCCGAGAACCGCGAGCGCTTCAAGGCCGACGAGCGCGCCTATCTGGACGAATGGGCGATCAGCGAGGAGGCCAAGCTCGCGGTGCTGGCGCGCGATTACAATGCGCTGCTCGACATGGGCGGGAACATCTATTTCCTGTCCAAGCTGTTTTCCACCGACGGTATCGCCTTTGCCGAGGCGGTCAGCACCATGACCGACATGAGCTGGCCCGAATATCGCCAGATGATGCTCGACGGCGGCCGCTCACCCGAAGGCGTTCGTTCGATCAGGGAGGGACGATAGATGGCCCGGATAACCGCAGGTGTGGGCAGCAGCCATGTGCCGCTGCTCGGCGTGGCGCACGACCAGGGCAAGGAGCGCGACGATTATTTCGGCCCGATCTTCGCCGGGTACGACTGGACCCGCGAATGGGAGAAGCAGGAAAAGCCTGATGTTGTGATCCTGGTCTATAACGACCATGCATCCGCCTTCGACATGAAGTTCATCCCGACCTTCGCGATCGGCTGCGGCGAGCGCTATGCGCCGGCGGACGAAGGCTGGGGTCCGCGCAAGGTGCCCGATGTCATCGGCCATCCCGATCTCGCCTGGCATATTGCACAGAGCCTGATCCTCGACGAATTCGACATGACGATCATCAACGAGATGGATGTCGACCACGGCCTGACCGTGCCGTTGAGCATGATGTTCGGCACGTGTGAGCAATGGCCGACCACGGTCATTCCGCTCGCGGTCAATGTCGTCACCTATCCACCGCCATCGGGCAACCGCTGCTGGGCGCTGGGCGAGGCGATCGCGCGCGCGGTCGAAAGCTTTCCGCAAGACCTCAACGTGCAGATCTGGGGCACCGGCGGGATGAGCCACCAGCTTCAGGGTGCGCGCGCGGGCCTGATCAATCCCGAATGGGACAACCGCTTTCTCGACCTGCTGGAGGCGAACGATGATGCCGTCCGCCATATCCCGCATATCGAATATCTGCGCGAAACCGGATCGGAGGGCATCGAGATGGTGATGTGGCTGATCATGCGCGGTGCGCTGGGCCAGCGCGTGAAGACGCTGCACCGCCATTATCACGTGCCCTGCAGCAACACCGCCATCGGCCATATCGTATTGGCCCCAGATTAGGGATTTCTCAATGTCTGTAATTGACGCTTCTTCATGGGCAAGTCCCCATTGTGCCGAAAGGCGAGGAGAGCGTCATGTCACAGCATATCGTGTTGACAGCTGTACTAAAGGAACTGGACCGTCTGGCTCTTGAGCTCAGGTCTATTGTCGAAAACCAGCCGGAGGACTGGAAGAAGAGCTACGCATCATATCGTCGGCAGCTCGGTTTATGCATAACCGAGATGGTTAATTTGGCAAACCATGATCTTGGATTGAACAGGCGGGATGCCCGGGTGCTCAAGGCCACGGTCGAGGTTTGCCGGGCCAAGCTCGCCAGACATCAGGAACTGCACCCGATCGAAACTCTGGTGCTCGACGGTCCCGATTTCATGGCGTCCTTTGACCGGGTTCACGACTGTTTCATCGAATTCAAGACGGTGATGCAGGACCTGATCGAACGATATGAGGTGGATTGGAAAATTGCCGTTTGAGGTGCTCGATCAGGGCACCGCATTGATGAACAGGAGTGTCTCATGCGTATTGCCCTTGCCGGCGCCGGAGCGTTCGGCGAAAAGCATCTGGATGGTTTGAAGCTGATCGATGGGGTCGAGATCGTCTCGATCGTCAGCCGCCGCCTCGAACAGGCCGAGGCAGTGGCGCAGAAATATGGCGCAATCCACGCCACGACCGAGCTCGACGAGGCGCTGGCGCGCGACGATGTCGATGCGGTGATTCTCTGCACCCCGACGCAGATGCATGCCGCTCAGGCGATCGCGTGCATGAATGCAGGCAAGCACGTGCAGGTCGAGATCCCGCTGGCAGACAGCTGGGCGGACAGCCAGGCGGTGCTCGAAAAGCAGAAGGAAACCGGCCTGGTCTGCATGGTCGGCCATACCCGGCGGTTCAATCCCAGCCATCAATATGTCCACAACCGCATCAAGGCGGGCGAGTTCAACGTCCAGCAGATGGACGTGCAGACCTATTTCTTCCGCCGCAAGAACATGAATGCCAAGGGCGAGCCGCGCAGCTGGACCGACCATCTGCTGTGGCACCATGCCGCGCACACGGTCGATCTGTTCGCCTATCAGGCAGGCCGCATCGTCAAGGCGAATGTGCTCGAAGGCCCGCATCATCCCGAGCTCGGCATCGCGATGGACATGTCGATCCAGCTCAAGAGCGAGAGCGGCGCGATCTGCACCCTGTCGTTGAGCTTCAACAATGACGGCCCGCTCGGCACCTTCTTCCGTTATATCGGCGACAGCGCGACCTATATCGCGCGCTATGATGACCTCGTGAACGGCAAGGAAGAGCCGATCGACGTCAGCCAGGTGGATGTCTCGATGAACGGCATCGAACTGCAGGACCGTGAATTCATCGCCGCCATCCGCGAAGGCCGCGAGCCAAACAGCTCGGTCGCACAGGTGCTCGATTGCTACCGCGTGCTGGGCGAACTCGAACAGCAGTTGCTGGCATGACCGCGCGCCGCACCCAGGTCGCGATCATCGGATCGGGCCCCGCCGGGCTGCTGCTCGGCCATCTGCTCAAGGCGGAAGGCATCGATTGCGTGTTGCTCGAACGCGCGAGCCGCGATCATGTCCAGAGCCGCATCCGCGCAGGGGTGCTCGAGACGGTGACCACCGACCTCATGCACCGGCTGGGGCTGGACGAACGGATGAACCGCGAGGCCATGGTCGAGGACGGCTTCAACCTCGCCGATGGGGACCAGATGGTCCGCATCGACATCAAGGCGCTGACCGGAAAGACCGTCGTCGTCTACGGCCAGACCGAGCTGACCCGCGACCTGATCGCCGCCGCGCCGCAGCGCGAGCTCGAGATCGTGTTCGAGGCGGCCGATCTTGCGCTGCACGGGGTCGACAGCGCGCATCCCAAGGTGACCTACACCAAGGATGGCGTGCCGGCGACGCTCGAGTGCGATTTCATCGCGGGTTGCGACGGCTTTCACGGCCCGTCGCGCCGCGCGATCCCGCAGCATCTGGCGCGCGAATACATGCACGAATATCCGTTCGGCTGGCTGGGCATCCTCGCCGATGTGCCGCCCTGCCATGACGAGCTGATCTATGCCAACGGCCCGCGCGGATTTGCGCTCGCCTCGATGCGCTCGCCGACGCGCAGCCGCTATTACATCCAGGTGCCACTGACCGAGAAGATCGAGGACTGGCCCGAGGACCGGCTGTGGGACGAGCTGGAGCTGCGCTTCAACACTATCTCGCAGCATGGCGTGACGCGCGGCCCGGCGCTGGAAATGTCGATCGCGCCGCTGCGCTCTTATGTGTTCGAGACGATGCATTATGGCCGCCTGTTCCTCGCGGGCGACGCGGCGCATATCGTGCCGCCCACCGGCGCCAAGGGGCTGAACCTGGCCGCGTCCGACGTGCTCTATCTTTCCGATGCGCTGATCGCGCATTACCGGCGCAAGGACGAAAACGCGCTGCTGGGCTATTGCGACCGGGCGCTGGCGCGCATCTGGAAGTCGGAGCGATTCAGCTGGTCGCTGACCAAGCTGATGCACAGCTTTCCCGACCAGAACGCGTTCGAACGGCAGATGCAGGTGGCGGAGATGGATTACCTCTCCCGGTCACCCGCGATGCAGACCGCGATTGCCGAAAATTATGTCGGGCTGCCCGTCTGATGGGTTGATAGCCCCATTTTGCCTGTTCCCCGCGCCCGGTCAGCCCTGCTGGCCGGGCGTTTTGCCATGTTCCCGTAACGGCAACAGTAACTTGCATTGACGAACCTTTATCATAGGTCTAGTATTGCAAGTGACCGGCGACAAGCGCTGGCATTGAGGGGAGGAACTGATTGATGCTGAAGCACAATCTTGTTGCGCGTTGCCGATTCAACCGTTTTTCGATGACCGCGATCGGCCTGGCGCTGATGGCAGCGGTCGCCACGCCCGCCAGCGCGCAGGATGCAGGCGAGCAGGATTCCCAAGGGCCGCAGATTGCCGATATCGTCGTGACCGCGCAGCGGCGCGATTCGACGGTGCAGGATACCTCGGCGGCCATCTCGGCGTTCAGCGCGGAATCGATCGAGACCGCCCGCATCCTCAGCTTCGAGGATCTGGCCGGGCAGGCGACATCGCTCAGCTTCACCGCGCTGTCGCCGATCGACCAGGAATTCAACATCCGCGGCATCACCAACACCCGGCTCGACAGCCCTTCGGCGGACCAGTCGATCGGCATCTTCGTCGATGACGTCTATGTCGGCCGCTCGGGCCTGTTCAACTTCGACATGTACGATATCGAGCGGGTCGAGGTGGTGCGTGGGCCGCAGGGCGTGCTGCTCGGCCGCAACGTCGTCGGCGGCGCGATCAGCATCTACAGCGCGCGGCCCGAGGCGGATACTGGCGGATCGCTCGCCGTGTCCTATGGCAATTACAACGAGAAGCTGGCGCGCGGACACATTACCGGCACGATCAGCGGTCCGCTGACCGGACGCTTGAGCTTCCAGTATCGCAACCGCGATGGCTTCAACCAGGATCTGCTGCACGATGTCGACCTGGACGATGTCGACAGCATCCAGTTCCGCGGTCAGCTGATGGTCGAGCCCGACGACAGCGATTTCACCGCGCGGCTGGTGTTCGATTACACCAAGGACAATTCCAACGGCTTCCATTCGGTCGCGATCGATGGCCCTGCGGCAGGTTCGGGCCCGTGGAGCGCGGCGCGCGCTGCCATCGGCACCATCCGGGGCCGCCCGCTCAAGCTGCGCGAGGGCCTGCCCGAATGGCCGCGCTACAAGGGCGACACTGCCGATACGCCGCAGCAGCTCAACCGCGAGGCGTGGGGCTTGTCGCTGCGCATGGACCAGGGGCTGGGCGGCTTCGGCACATTGTCGTCGATCACCGGCTATCGCAAGGGCGAGGCGTTCAACGTCTATGATCAGACCGGCATCGGCCCCGATAACGGCTTCGGTGTCATCTCGCCGACGCTGTTCACCTTCCCGGTGAACGAGGACGAGGACATCCGCCAGTTCAGCCAGGAACTGCGCGTGGTCTCCGAAGAACAGTCCGATCGCGGCTTCGACTGGATTTTCGGTGCCTATTACCAGCATGACAAGGTGCGCAAGCTCGACCGCTTCTGGGCCGAGGTGCCGCTGACCGTGCTGACCACGCTGTCGGGCGAAAGCCGCTGGGACAACCGCGCGACGAACGAGAGCTACGCTTTCTTCGGGCAGCTTGGCTATCGCTTCTCGCCGAAGCTGCGCATCGTTGCGGGTATCCGCTACTCGCGCGACCGCAAGGGCGGCATCGTGACCGGCACGGCGACCGAAGGCGGCGACAAGTTCAACCCGAACGATCAGGTCGCGCTGACCCCGCTCGCCGGCACCTTCCGCGAGGGCCAGAGCTTCACCGCGCGCTATTCGGACAGCTGGAGCGAGATCACGCCGCAGGCGACCATCGAGTTCAAGCCCAATGACGACATGCTGTTCTACGGCACCTTCTCGACCGGCTACAAGGGCGGCGGCTTCGAGGACGATCCGGCCAATGCGGCAGCAGCGGTTTCCAGCTATGACCCCGAAACGGTGACCAGCTTCGAACTTGGCGGCAAGCTCGACCTGTTCGATCGCAGGCTGCGGCTCAACGTCGCGGTGTTCGACATGAAGTACAAGAACCTGCAGGTCACCCAGACCTCTGCAGCGTGCCTGTGCAACATCACCGACAATGCAGCGGACGCCAAGATCCAGGGTATCGAGGCCGAAGCAACCGTGGCGGTGGCGACGGGCCTGACACTGTCGGGCGGGCTGACGCTGCTCGATACCAAGTACATCGCCTTCATCGATTCGCTCGGCAACGACAATTCGGGCAACTTCCTGCAGCGCACGCCCAAGGCGCAGTGGAATGTCGCGGCGGATTTCGTGACCGATATCGGCGACTGGTCGGATTCGCTGCGCTTCAACGTCAATTACAGCCACCAGGCGCGGTTGTTCTGGGCACCCGACAATCTGCAGCGCGAAGGCGGCTATGGCCAGCTGGGCAGCCGCGTGTCGTTCACCCCGGGCAATGGCAACATCACCTTCTCGCTCTGGGGTCGCAACCTCACCAACACGCTCTATCGCACCAACATCATTGCGTTCTTCGGCGATGAAGTCAGCCGTCTGGGCGCCCCCCGCCAATACGGCGCAGAGGTCTCGGTCAAGTTCTGAAAGCCTGATCGAGGCAAAGAAAAGGGCAGCCGGTGCGGTCCGGCTGCCCTTTTTGTTGTGCTGGGATGAATCCGTTCAGAAGCGGCTGTAGCTCAGGTCGCCCTTGCCCTTCTCGCCGATATGCATGCGCGGGTCCTCGGGCTTGAACATGCCCAGACACCAGCCCTCCGCCATCGGCATGTCGCGGTTCCAGTCGAGCGTGATCTTGCGGTGCGCGATGCGCCATTCGCCGTCGCGCTTCTCGAACCGGTCGACGATGCGCCCGCCGGTCAGCGTGTCCCATTTCTCGCCCGCCTTGCTGAAGCGTGCGAAGGTGAGGACATAGCATTCGGCGTAAGCGAGGCTGTCGCTCTCGAATTCGACATGCAGGTTGCACAAGTAATGTCCCATCACGTCGCCGCCCTGCATCCGCTCGATCGCGCCGTCGATATAGGCGCGCGCCGGGCCCGAATAGGTGCTGCCATGCTCCTCGATGCTGTCGTCGAAATAGCAGCTGTGCAGCATGTCGGCATCGGCGCGATCGACCCCGCGCGCATAGCGGGCAAGGCAGTCGGCAATGTCCTGCTTGGCGAGCATCGTCTCCAGCGTGTTGGCATATTTCATGTCAGCGCCTCCCGTCGTGCAGCGCCTTGGCCATCGAGCGCTTCAATGTGTACGGATCGCGCGCCAGGAAGGCGCGGACGGATTCGGCATGCGGGTCGGTATCGAGCTCGTCGACCTTGCGCGCGGCGGCCATCAGGCCGGCCTTGCCGATGTCGCGCGGGCTCGACTTGGCCTGCCAGGTGACATGCTCGGCCATGCGGGTGTCGACCGAGCCTACGATCAGCGCGGCAACATGCGTGCCCTGCGGTTCCAGCTCGGCGCGCAGGCAGTCGCTTGCGGCGCGCGCGGCAAACTTGCTGGGGCTGTAGCCGCCCATGTTGGGCACCGCGCAGATGCCGCCCGCCGACAGTACGTTGACAATGGCACCGCCGCCATTGGCCTTGAGGATCGGCGCAAACGCGCGGACCATCGCCAGCATCCCGAAATAGTTGGTGTCCATCTCATTGCGCGCGAAGCTCATGTCCTCGGCCTCGAGCAGCGTCTGGCGGTGGAAGGCCCCGGCATTGTTGACGACCAGATCGACATCGGTGCAGCGCGCGGCCGCCGCTGCGACCTCGTCATGCTTGGTGACGTCGAGCTGGATCGGCAGGGCGCGGGTATCCCCGGTGCTGCGCGCGGCTTCCTCGGCATCGGCCAGCTGGCGCGAGGCGAGATAGACCCGCGCCGCGCCTTGGGCGAGCAGTTCCTCCACAAAGCCGAAGCCGATACCGCGATTGGCCCCGGTGACGATGGCGGTGCATCCCTCGATCTTCATGCTGCGATCTCCTCGCCGCTGCGCTGGCGCGCCCATGCGCCGTAGAGAATGTCGTCGGGCTTTTTCGCGCCGCGCACCGCCTTGCCCATATCCGGGATGATCATGCCGCGACCCCAGGTCTCGTTGATCGGCATTTCATGGTTCCATTCCCAGGCGAGGCGGCGATGCGCGATCTTCCATGCGCCGTCGCGTCGCTCGAACCGGTCGACGCAGCGCGCCATGGTCAGGCTGTCGAACGATCCGCTCTCCGCCTCGCGGCGCGAGAAGGTGAGGAAGTAGCATTCGGTGACCGCCAGATCGGCGTCGAGAAACTCGACCGAAATGTTGGTGCACAGGTGCGACATCAGCGGCGCGGTGGGCAGGATCTTCGCCATCAGCGCGACATAGTCGGAGGCGGGGCCGACATAGACCCCGCCATGATCCTCGATCGCATCGGGATGATAGGCGGCGCGGATCAGGTCGACATCGGCGCGGTCGGCCCCGCGCGCATAGCCGATCAATATGTCCTCTATCTCCT
Source organism: Blastomonas ursincola (assembly GCF_013607875.1). Lineage (GTDB taxonomy): Bacteria > Pseudomonadota > Alphaproteobacteria > Sphingomonadales > Sphingomonadaceae > Blastomonas > Blastomonas ursincola. Next base: position 911,972 of record NZ_VDES01000001.1, on the reverse strand, counting down.
GCCGGTCGAGCAGTTGTTCCACGGTCAATCGCATCCTCATCCTCCGATATGGCTTGTGTCTATGGTTGCATAAAGATCGGCAAAGGCGCTTTCGGCGCCCGGAAATTCGCGTGCGCCGTCCATTGAGGCGATCGGGTCGAGATGCTCGGCGACCCAGGCGCTGCTGTCATCGGGGGCGGATGCGCCGCGCCCCTCGACCATCCGCGCGCGGCGATAGCGGCGGCCACCGGCGAGGAAGATCTGGCCGTTGACGCTGCACGCCTCGCTCGCGAGATAGGCGGCCATTCCTGCCGCATAAGCCGGGTCGAGCCGCGGATCGCCCGCGACGCCATCCTGCGCGGTCATCGGGGTGGACGCATAGGGGCACAGCACGTTCACCCTGACCGCCGTGCGCTTCAGTTCGTCGGCCAGCGTCAGCGCCATGGCGTTCAATGCGCCCTTGGATGCAGCATAGGGGATGCGCCCGCGCACGCCGTGCAGCCCGGCCGACGACGAGACGAACACCATCCGCCCGGCGGGGCTCTGCAGCAGATGCGGCAGCGCGGCCTGGGCGAGCGCGACCTGGGCGAGGAAATTGGTGTTCAGCACCTCGCCAAGCGCCGTCATGTCCATATCGGGCAGCTTGGCCGCCGGGCCGATAATCCCGGCATTGAACACGATGGCATCGATCCGCCCGAACGCCTCGAGCGCGGCCTTGACGAGCGCCTGGGCCGCGCCGGGGGCGGCAATGTCCTGATAGTTCGCGGTGGCCCTTCCGCCATTCGCCCGGATCGCGTCCGCGACCGCTCCGGCGCTGTCAGGCTGGCCCTTGCGCAGCCGGTTGTTGACCAGCACCGCCGTGCCTTCGGATGCCAATGCCTTGGCAAAGGCGGCGCCCAGGCCCTTGCCCGCACCCGTGACGATGACCGCGCGCTCGACGCTGGAATCCATGGCTTTCTCTCTCCCGCTGAGAAGAGGCTAACCAGTTTGGTATGATAATGAAAGTGATAATTGCGGGTGCGGCCAGGGTTGTCGTGGCTCACCCCATCGCGGCGCGCTTTCGTCATTCCCGCGAACGCGGGAATCCCGCTTCCTTCACCCTATCCGAAATAGCGGGACCCCCGCCTTCGCGGGGGTGACGGTGAATTGCGTCATGCCAGAGCAGCGGTGTCAGGCCGAAACCGGCTGCCTCTCGTCCTCCGCCCCGGCCACCTCGATGAGGCGGAAGTCGACATCATGCGCCTCGAGCGGCTGGCGGCAGTGTGAGCAGACCACCTGGGGTTCGAGCCTATGGCCGCAATTGCGGTGGGTGAGCAGCACCGGGGGGCCGTTGGGCGAGCAGAAATACTTGTCGCCCCACATCATCAGCATCAGCAGCGCGGGATAGTAATCGACGCCCTTGCGGCGGAGGCGATACTCGAAGCGTGGCGGGCTCTCGATATATTGCTCCTGCCGGATCACCCCGATCGAGGTCAGCCAGGCCAGCCGTTCGGCGAGGATGTTGGTGGCGATCGCGGTGTCGCGGCGGATGTCGTCGAACCGGTTGATGTTGGTGAAGATCGACCGCATGATCAGGCTCGCCCAGCGGTCGCCCATGATCCGCGCGGCCTCGTCGAACAGCGTGGCCGCGCTTTCGGTGGTCTCGCGCTGCTGGCGGCGGCGCGAATAGACCGGCTCCATCATGCCAACGCCGGGGCCGGGTTCCCATTCCATCTGCGTCGCATCGATCGTCTGGTTGCACGCCTTGCATGCAGGCTCGGGCTCGAACACATGGCCGCAGCTCTTGTGCGTCAGCTCGACCTTCAACTTCGTGCGGCCTGCGCCCCAGCGCTGTTCCCAGCGCAGCAGCATCAGCGAAGTCCAGTAGAGATCGCGGCCCTTTTGCGTCAGCACATATTCGTGCCGGTTGCCGCCGTCGCTGCTGGGGCATTTCTCGATCATGCCATTGGCGATCAGCCGCTTGAGCCGGTCGCTGAGCAGGGCTTTCAGCAGTCCGGTGCGCTTGCGCAGCGCATCGAAGCGCCGGGTGCCCAGCCAGATCGCCTCGATCACCAGCACCGTGGGCGCATCGCCCACCACTTCCAGCGCCCGCCAGATCGAGCAGGTACGAATGAGTTGTGGTTCAACAGTCACGCCCGCCACAATAAGCACGCCGGAGCGATACGTCGAGCCTTTCGCTCCGGCATGCCCTTGTTATTCAATGCGCCGCGGCAGGTTTGTGAAATTCTTCGCCGATGCCCATTTCGCGCAGCAGCTCGGCGCGGTCGTAATATTCGCGCCAGACCTTCACATGATCGCCCTCGACCTCGAGAATGCCGACCACGGGCACCTTGCCGTGATGGCCCTTGTACACGAACTCGTCGGTGCGCTCGATCACGACGACATCGCCGATGCGGCCGATATTGTGAATGTGCAGCGTGATGCTCTCGATGCCCGCACCCAGCGCGTTGATCCGCTCGGCGATCGCGGGGCGACCGTTGACCGGCTCGATCATCATCGAATGCAGCACGCCATCCTCGGCGAACAGATCGCCCACCAGCTTCCAGTCGCGGCGGTTCCAGGCGTCGATCATCTTTTCGACTACGGCAATCTTGGGGTCGGTCATTGAGCTCTCCTGTTTGGGGGCGGCGGGTGCCGGGGCGGTCTCGGCCAGCGCCGCGCCCGGCAGCATCAGGCCAGCGGCAACAGTCAGCGCCATCGCGGCGGAACGAAATCGATTCATGGCATCCTCCGGTTGATGCGGCCGGTGATCCCGGCCTGCACGCACGGTGTATCGCAAAGAGACTTGCGTAACCAGACCATTCTGCTATCCGAAGCAACAGGATCGAAAAAGCCAGGGAAGAGGCGAGGACATGGCCATGACAATCGAGCGGCTGCCCGCAATCCGCAGCACGCTTCAGCCGAGCAACCACCCCTATCTGACCGGTGCATGGACCCCGCAATATGAAGAGGTCAACGCTTATGACCTCGAGGTGATCGAGGGCGCGATCCCGGAGGATCTCGACGGCATTTATCTGCGCAATACCGAGAACCAGATTCACCAGCCGCTGGGCAGATATCACCCGTTCGATGGCGACGGCATGATCCACCAGATCGATTTCCGCCGCGGCAAGGCGCATTATCGCAACCGTTTCGTCCGCTCGCGCTGCTTCCAGGCGGAGCAGGAGGCGGGCGGATCGCTCTGGGGCGGCCTGCAGGACAAGCCCAGCCTGTCGCGCCGCCCCGGTTTCGGCGCGCATGGCAGCCTGAAGGACAGCGCCTCGACCGACATCATCGTCCATGCGGGCCAGGCGATCGCCACCTTCTACCAGTGCGGCGAAGGCTATGTGATGGACCCCGAAACGCTCGAGCAGCTGGGACCCGCGCCGTGGGTGCCGATCGACGGCATCTCGGCGCATCCCAAGGTCGACGACCGCACCGGCGAGCTCTTGTTCTTCAATTATTCCAAGCATGCGCCCTACATGCATTACGGCGTGGTCGATGCCGAAGGGCGGCTGAAGAATTACAGCCCGGTGCCGTTGCCAGGGCCGCGCCTGCCGCACGACATGGCGTTCAGCGAGAACTGGGCGATCCTCAACGATTTCCCGGTCTTCTGGGACGAGGGGCTGCTCGAGCACAACATTCATGCGGTGCGGCTGCACGATCTGCCCTCGCGCTTCGCGCTGGTGAACCGCAACGATCCATCAGACATCCGCTGGTTCGATGCCGCGCCGACCTATGTGCTGCACTGGCTGAACGCCTGGGAAGAGGGCGACGAGGTGGTGCTCGACGGCTATTTCCAGAACAATCCCACGCCCGATCCGCTGCCGCACGATGGCGGGCTGGGCGCGATGATGGCGCATATCGACGAGAACAGCTTCCGCCCCACGCTGCACCGCTGGCGCTTCAACCTTCGCACCGGCGAGACGCGCGAGCAGTCGCTGGGCGATCAGCTGGTCGAATTCGGCATGATCAACCAGCGCTATCTGGCGCAGCCCTATCGCTATGCCTATTCGACCACGACCAAGCCCGGCTGGTTCCTGTTCAACGGTTTCGTCAAGCACGACCTGGAAACGGGTGAATCGACCACGATAACGCTGCCCGAGGGGCGCTATGCTTCCGAAGCGCCCTTCGCCCCGCGCGTCGGCGCCGAGGACGAGGATGACGGCTATCTGGTGAGCTTCGTGATCGACGAGAACCAGGGCACGTCCGAGTGCATCATCATCGACTGCAAGCGCTTTGCCGATGGCCCCATCTGTCGCATCGCGCTGCCGCACAAGATCAGCAGCGGCACGCACTCGCACTGGGTCGAGCGCGAAGTGCTGGAACGCGACAAGGCCGCGCGGCGCGAACGGCTGATGGCGGCGGCGGCCTAACCCCCTAGCGCCGCCAGAACCGCCGCGCGCAGATCGGCGCGCACCACCTTGTTCATCGCATTGCGCGGCAGCGCGGGCAGCACCACCATCCGCTCGGGCCGCTTGAACACGGCAACCCCGGCCGCTGCCAGATGCGCGCCGAGCGCAGCGATATCGGGCGGGGTCACGCCCTCGTCGACGACCACCGCGACCGCAATCCTCTCGCCAAGGTCGTTGTCGGGAATACCCACGCTCGCCGCCTCGCGCACGTTCGGCAGGCTGACCAGCAGCTCGTCGATCTCCGCCGGCGAGATATTCACCCCGCCGCGCACGATGATCTCCTTCGATCGCCCGACAAAGCGGTAGAAGCGCGAGAGCGTACCGGTGCCCGCGATCTCGAACAGGTCGCCAGTGCGGAACCATTCGCCGTCGAAGCTCGCGGCATTGAGCTCGGGCGAGCGCCAATAGCCCGAGATGACCGTGCCCCCGGCGATATGCATCTCGCCGGGCTGGCCGGGTTCGGTGATGATCGTGCCCGTATCGGGATCGACCAGTCGGGTGCGAAGGACGGCGTGGACCGGGCTGTCCCATTCCACCCCCTCTGCGCCGAAGCGAGGGAAATAATGCGCGCGCTCGGCGCGGTCGGGCACGTCGCCGGGGGAGGACATCAAAGCCATGCCCTCGTTCGAGCCGAAGATGTTGCAGATCTCGATGCCATGGCTGTCGGCCCAGCCCTCGATCAGCCAAGGGGTGAGCGGGGCCGATCCGCTGCCGATCGCGCGCAGCGACGAAAGGTCCACCGAGGCGGTGATCTGCGGCTGCTTGAGCAAGGCGGTGAGCACCGCCGGCGGGGCGATGGTATAGGTCACGCGCTCCGCCGCAATCTGCTTCAGGAACACAGCCAGGTCGAACGGATGGTGAAGCACCATCGTGCCGCGCACCTCAATCCAGGGCAGCATCAGCCCGCCGATCGAGGCGATATTGACCAGCGGGAAGGGGTTGAGCAGCACATCGCCCGGCTGCATGCCGGTGCCCCAGACCACCACCTTGGCGTTGAGCAGCCAGTGGTTGTGATCGCGCGGCACGCCCTTGGGCCGCGCCTCGGTGCCCGAGGTCCAGCAGATGGTCAGCACTTCGCCCCCCGCGACCGGTTGCGTGGCGCACCAGTCGGCGACGCGGGCCGGATCTGCACTGGCGGCCAGGGCCTTGAGGTCGGTGCCGTGCGCCGCTGCGCCCATGGTCAGCAGCATCATCCCGGGGCGTTGGGCGATCAGCCCCGCCGCCATCGCCGCATAATCGTGACCATGGAATGCGGGCACGGTGACGAAGGCGCGGGCATCGGTGAGCGACAGGATATGGCCGAGCTCATGCTCGCGATACTGCATCACGATCGGGCTGATGATCAGCCCCAGCCGCGCGACCGCGAGGAACAGGATCACCGCATCGACGGTGTTTGGCAACTGCGCGCCAATCACGTCGTCGCGCTTCAGCCCGAGGGCGATCAGCGCGGCGGCCATGGCATCGACCCGGGCGTCGAGTTCGGTCCAGCTCAGCCGCTCGGGCGCGCATCCATCGAGCGTCTCGCGGTTGAGCGGATCGACCAGCGCGAGCGCATCGCCGCGTTCGGTCACCGCCTGGCGGAACAGCGCATCGACGCTTTTCCCCTCCCACCAGCCGCGTGCCTCAAAGTCCGCAATCCTCTCGGCCGGGGTCAGAAACATCGCTCTCTCCTGTCTGTGCTTTACAACTTTCATAAAGATACCTAAGCCCAAGGCAAGCCAGAGCTGCGGCGCGGAGTGCGATTATTCGGCTTCCAGAAGAGACGGCAGAAGGGGAGGGCGGGCATGACCTGCAGTGTCATTCAATGGGCCACCGGCGCGATGGGACGCACGGCGCTGCGCCGGATCATCGACGATCCCGCGCTCACGCTGGCAGGCGTGCATGTCTATTCCGAAGCCAAGGCGGGCAAGGACGCGGGCGAGATCGCGCGGCGACCGCTGACCGGGGTGCTGGCGACGCACGACCTGACACAGACGCTGGCGACCAAGGCCGATGTCGTGATCCACACCCCGCGCATCACCTTGCCCTATGACGCGCTGGTCCCCGATGTCGAGGCGCTGCTGCGATCGGGCAAGAATGTCATTTCGACCGCCGGTTTTCACTGGCCCGCCGCGCAGGGGCCGGACTATGCCGAGCGGCTGCATCGCGCCGCGATCGAGGGCGGGGCGACGCTGGCAGGCGTGGGGGTCAGCCCCGGCATGATCGTCGAGCGGATCGCGCTCGCGGCCACCGCGATGTCGGTCGAGATCGAGCATATCCGGGTCAGCGAGACCGTTGACGCCTCGGCCATGGCGAGCGCGGCCTTCGTCTTCGAGCTGATGGGGCTGGGCAGCGATCCTGCGGTGCGTGACATCCGCACCGGGCCGCTGGCAGAGCTGTATCGCGCGCTGTTCTCCGAAGTGCTGGTATTTGCCGGGTACCAGATGGGTACATCGGTTGAGCGAATCGAACCAGATCACCAGCTCACGCTCGCCCCGGCGGATATCGTCATTCCGGCGGGGACCATCCCCAAGGGCACGGTTGCCGCGACCGAATGGCGCTGGACCGCGCATTATGCGTGCGGCGCGCGCTTCACCCTGTCGATCCTGTGGACCGCCGATCCGGGCTTGCACGAAGGCGGGCGCGGGCATTGGGACGTGCGGATCGAGGGGCGGCCCAATATCCATCTGACCATGGACATTACCGAATCCGATCCCAACGCTCCGCCGTCGCGCGCGCTCACCGATGCGACGGTGGCGGTGGCGATCAACGCCATCCCCGCCGTGATCGCCGCGCCGCCCGGCCTGTTCGCCTTTCAGCCGCCCAGCGCGTGGAGGGCTTGCCCATGAGCGAGCCCTATCTCCACATTGCATTGCGCACCCCTCGCGGCAAGGCGCGGCCCGATGGCGGGCTCGCCGGGGAAACGCCGCACGGGCTCGTCGCGCATCTGGTCGATGCGATGGAGGCGCGGGGGCACGATCCGCGCGGGCGCGCCGAGCGGATGACGCTGGGCTGTGTCGGCCAGGTCGGCGCGCAGGGCGGGCATATCGCGCTGATAGCCAAGCTCAAGGCCGAGTTGCCTGATGGCGTCGCGGTGCACACGCTCAACAATTTCTGCGCCTCGGGCCTGTCGGCGGTGGGTGCGGCGGCGGCGGCGGTCGCCTCGGGCCAGGCGCAATGGGCGCTCGGCGGCGGGGTCGAGATGCTGTCGAAGGTCGCCTTCATGGCCGACAAGGCCGATTATTATACCGCGACCGACATGCCGCCCGACCGGCGCTATATCCAGGTCGCGCTCGCCGCCGATCTGCTCGCAGAGAAGGAGGGGATCACCCGCGATGAGCTCGATCAGGTCGCTTTGGTATCGCAGGCGCGTGCTGCTGCGGCCGAGGATAGGCCGGCCCTCATCGCCTCGCGCATCGCCGTGGCCGGGCTCGACCGCGAGGAGGCGGTGCGGCCGATGACGCTCGATCGGCTGCAATCCCTGCCGCCTGCCTTTCCGCCGCTGGCCGAGGCCTATCGCAGCCTGCTCCGCGACCGTCAGATCGACCATCGTCACACCGTCGCGCATGCGCCGCCGATGACCGACGGCGCGGCGCTGGCGCTGATTGGCCCGCGCGAGGGCGCGATCGCGCGGATCGTCGCGCATCAGGAGGTCGGCGGCGATCCCTGGGATTCGCTGACCGCCGGTTTTGCCGCGATGGACAAGGCGCTGGCCAAAGCGGGCCTAACGCTCGCGGACATGGACCGGATCGAGTTCATGGAGGCCTTCGCGGTCACCCACGCCAAGTTCCTGCGCGACCGCGCGCCCGATCCGGACCGGGTCAATGTCAGCGGCGGGCATGTCGCCAAGGGGCATCCCATGGGGGCGACCGGCGGCGTGCTGCTCTCGACCCTGATCGACGCGCTGACCGACTCGGGTGGCACGCTCGGCCTGGTCGTCGCGACCGGGGCGCAGGGCGTGGGCGTCGCAACCATAGTGGAGCGCATCTGAATGCTGATCGACAAACTGCGCCTGCCGGTGGTGGCCGCGCCGATGTTTCTGGTGTCCGGCCCCGAGATGGTGATCGCGGCGGCACGATCCGGCATTGTCGGGGCCTTTCCCACTCCCAATTGCCGCACGGCGGCGGACCTCGATGCCTGGATGACGCGCATCGCCGCAGAAACGGAAGGTTCGCCGGGTCTATGGGCGGCGAACCTCGTCACGCACAGCAGCAACCAGCGGCTCGCCGATGACCTCGCGCTGATCGCCAAGCACAAGCCGCCGATCGTGATTACGGCGCTCGGTAGTCCGGCCCCGGCGGTGGAAACGGTGCACGGCTATGGCGGCATCGTGCTGGCGGACGTGATTTCGGTGGCATTGGGGCGCAAGGCGGCGGCGGCGGGTGCGGACGGGCTGGTCTGCGTGTCGGCCGGGGCGGGCGGGCATACCGGCTTTCTCTCGCCCTTTGCCTTTATCACCGCTTTGCGCGCCGAGTTCGGCGGCATTATCTGCGTCGGCGGCGGGATAGCCGATGGCGCGGCGCTGGCGGGCGCGATCGCCGCTGGGGCGGACCTGGTCTATATGGGCACGCGCTTCCTCGCGGCGGAGGAGAGCATGGCGGTGCCCGGCTACAAGCAGATGGTGGTCGATAGCCATATCGAGGATCTGGTGGTCAGCCCGGCGATCACCGGCACGCCCGCGTCCTGGCTTATCCCCTCGCTGGTCGCCTGCGGCTATGATCCGAAGGACCTCGGCAAGCCCGCCACGCGCGATTATGGCGGTGACCCGCACGCCAAGTGGAAGGACCTGTGGGCGGCGGGTCAGGGGGTTGGCGCGGTGCGCAGCGTCGAGCCGGTGAGCGCGATTGTGAACGAGATCGAGGCAGGCTTTCGCGCCGCCGCCGAGCGGCTGGGCCAGCGCGCCGGAGCGCGCTGACCGAAACCCGGATCAGCCGCGCTTGGGCGGCATCGGGATGAAGCCCGAGGTGCGCGCGACATATTCGGCATAGCCCTCGCGCGTCTTGGCCAGGCGCTTTTCGACCGTTGGCGCGCCCGACCATTTCATCAGCGTCCAAGTGAGCAGCATCGGGCCGATAATCGCGGCCAGACCCGTCGCGGTCTCGGCCGCGATCAGCCACAGGCCCCACCAGGTGGTGGCATCGCCGAAATAATTGGGGTGGCGGGTATAGCGCCACAGGCCGCTGGTCATCAGCTTGCCCTGATTTTCGGGCTTTGCCTTGAACGCGACCAGTTGCGCATCGCCGATGGTCTCGAACGCGATGCCAAACAGCGCGATTCCCGCGCCGATATAACCCAGGGTGCCGACCGGCGGCGCGGCATCGATCTGGCCCAGCTGCACCGGCAGGCAGACGACGAACAGCAGCGGTGCTTGCGTCGCGAACACCAGCTGGCCCGAGGCGCGCGCGAAGCTCCAGCCCTTGTGCTGCTGCGCCTTGCCAAGCAGCGCCGAATAGCGCCGGTCCGGCCCATGGCTGCGCCAGCGCCAGAGCATGAATGTCCCCAGCCGCGCCGCCCACAGGCCGCAGATCGCCAGCAGCATCAGCATCCGCGTGGGATCGCCCTCGGCCTGTACATAGGTCGACGCTGCCATCACCAGCATCCCCCAGGCCCAGAAGCTGTCCACCGGGGTGACATCGCGCGTCCCCAGACAGATCAGCCAGAGCGCGACAAAGCATGCGCTGAGCACAGCCGCATTGATCGCTAGAATCGTCAGCATCCCGTTTTCTCCCGATTATGTATTGTATTCCAGCGCCCTAGCCGGTGATCGCGACACCTTCGTCCGGCGGATCGGCAAAGGCGCGCTCCACCCACTCGCGCCGTCCGTCGAGCACCGCGCGGCGGTTGATCGTGCCCTTGTCCGACAGCTCGTGTGCCGCCGGGTTGGGCGGGGTATCGTACAGCGCGACCCGGCGGATCACCGCGCCGCCGCGCGCCTCGCGATTATAGCCGCGCACCGCCTCGGCCACCGCTTCGAGCGTCGCACCGGGCTTCGGCCAGGCGAGCATCGCAAGATACGGCCTGCCGTCATCGGCCAGCACCAGATCGGCGATCAGCCCGTCACAGGCCTTGAGCAACTTCTCGCGCACGGCGCCGCCATAAACCCAGTTGCCATTGGCGAGCTTGAACTCCTCGGCCAGCCGCCCGGCAAAGGCGAGGCCCTGGCCGTAGTCACTCTCGTCATGGAACACCGCGACATCGCCGGTGCGGTAGAAGCCCTCGTCGTCGAACGCAGCGGCGGTCTTCTCGGGCTCGTCAAGATAGCCCTTCATCACATTGGGCCCGGCGAGCCGCACCTCGTAGCGCCCGTCGCACGGCACCAGCTTCAATGACAGGCCCGGCGCGGGCAGACCGATGCCGACGCGCGTTGCGGGGAAATGGATCGCCATGCAGCCTGAGACCGTCTCGGTCATGCCATAGCCGGTGGTCATGTGGATGCGGTGGCCGGTCTCGGCGATCGCCAGTTCCTGCAGTCGGTCGTACACCGGCTGGGGTAGGCCTGCGCCGCCATAGAGCATCAGCCGCATCTTGGCGAAGAAGCGCGCGCGCAGCTCGGCATCGTGCTCCATCGCCTCGACCAGCATCGCATAGCCGGTGGGGACGTTATTGAAATAGGCGACCGAAATCTCGCGCAGGTTGGCGATGGTCTGGTCGAACAGGCCGGGCAGCGGCTTGCCCGCGTCGATGTGCAGCGTGCCGCCCTCGAGCAGGCAGGTGCGCATCACCGAGGCACCGGCGGCATGGTGCCAGGGCAGCCAGTCGAGCATCACATCGTCCCAGCCTGCGGCCTTGCCGATCATGTCCAGCCCCTGCGCCCCGCACGCGGCGAGCGCGGTCAGGCTGTGCGGCACGATCTTGGGCAGGCCGGTCGAGCCCGAGGTCAGCATGTAGATCGCCGGGGCATCGGGATTGACGGCGGCGACGGCCGCATCGGCAACCGTGCCAGGATCGGTCGCGATGACATCGGCATAGGAAATGGCACCGGCGAAGGGCGCAGGATCGCTGCTGACGATGCGCGCGCCCGGCGCGACGGCAGCGAGCGCGGCGGCGATGGCGGCGTGCGGTTCGGCGAGGATCACCTCCGGCTGTGTCCGCGCGACGACATGGCGCAGCCGCGCATGATCGCCGCCCGCCAGCCCATAGGCGATGCTCACCGGCACGATGATCATGCCTGCCGCCCAGGCGGCAAAGGTCATCACCGCGACCGGAAGGCTGTTCTCGGCGATGATCAGCAGCCGCGTGCCGCGCGGGAAATTCTCGGCGAGCCAGCGCGTCGCGCCATCCATGTCGCGCTTGATCTGCGTGTAGCTGCGAAAGGCCCATGGCCCGTCCGCCCCGCGCCAGCCGATCGCCGGGGCATCGCCCTTGAGCGCCGCGCGCTCGGCAAAGGCGCGCGGGATGTTGGCGTCGAACGCGCGCAAGGGTACGCGGCTTTTCAGGATGATCGTGCCATCGGCGCGCCGTTCGACATCGAGGTCCACGGGCATGAACTCCGCCTCGCGAAAGGGCGCGTCGGCCAGCATCGTCATGGTCATGCCGCCGGCCGGTCAATCAGTTCCTTGACCTGGGCCGAATAAGGCTTGCCCGCCTTGATAGCATCGACCGTGGCGCGATCGAGATAATCGCGCCAGCCGATGATCTTGTCGCCCTGGTATTCGATGATCCCCGCATAGGGCGCGGCGACGCGGACGCCGTCGGTCGTCACATATTCGTCGACGCCCTCGACGAACAGCCGGTCGGCGGTCTCGGCATGCGCGAAGATGCGCCAGTTGACCTCGGCAATCGTCGATCCGAAGCGTTCGATGAAGGCGCGCGCCTCGGCCTTGCCGCGTGCGGGCGGGGCGATCGCGGCGGCATAATGCCAGACGACATCGTCGTGCAGCATGCCAAGCACGGCCTCGGCATCCTTGCGCGTCCAGGCGGCGATCAGTTTCTTGAACTGCTGGAAACGGGTGTCGCTCATGCTGCCTGCTCCACGATGAAGCTGACCGTGGTGGTCGTCGATCCGCCGATATTGAGCGTCTGCACGCGGCGCGCGCCCTCGACCTGATTGTCCGCCGCCTGGCCGGTGACTTGGCGGTGCGCATCGAGCAGCATGCGCACGCCCGTCGCGCCCACCGGATGGCCGAGCCCGATCAGCCCGCCCGAAGGATTGATCGGCAGCCTGCCGCCGATCTCGATATCGCCCGCTTCGACCGCCTTCCACGCCTCGCCCGGCGCGGTGAGGCCGAGATGGTCGATCGCCATATATTCGGTCATCGCGAAGCAATCGTGCGTCTCGACCGCATCGATCGCCTCCACTCCCGACACGCCTGCGCGGGCACGGGCATCGTCGATCGCGCGCTTGACCTGGGGGAAGACGTAAGCGCTGTCGCCCGCCATCCGGCGCTTGTCGCGATAGCCAAGCGCCGCCGACCGGTGCCCCCAGCCGGCGATGCGCGACAGCGACTCCATCGGGATGCCGCGCTTTGCCGCATATTCGCGGGCGCGCTTTTCGGAGGCGAGGAAGACGACGGCCGCGCCATCGGTCACCTGGCCGCAGTCGTTCTTGCGCGTGCGGCCCTCGACGACCGGATTGGCCTCGTCATCCTCGGTAAAGCTCTTGGGGCCGAACTGCCATTGCCGCGTCTGCGCGGCGGGGTTGCGACGGCCATTGGCGAAATTGATCTCGGCAATGCGGCCGAGATGATCATAGTTGAGGCCGTACAGCGCATCATATTCCTCGGCCAGGTCGGAAAAGGCGCGCGGCCAGAGGAACTGCGCATCGGCGAACTCGCGGCCCTGATAGGCGGCTGCGCCCAGATTTTCGGCCGCCTTCTGCCCGGGCACGTTGCGCATCATCTCGATGCCGACCACGCAGGCAAGGTCATAGCGCCCCGCCTCGATCTCGGCCGCGGCGGCGAGCACCGACACGCTGCCCGAGGCGCAGGCCGCTTCGTGGCGCGAGGTGGGCAGGCCGTCGAGCGCCGGGTCGACATAGGCGAAAAACCCGCCGAGCAGGCCTTGCCCGGCAAACAGGTCACCAACGAAATTGCCGACATGGCCGCTCTCGATCTCGTCGGCATCGAGCCGCGCCGCATCGAGTCCCTGGCGGACCGTCTCGACGAACCCGTCGCCTATCGAAAGCCCCTCGCGCGCCCAGTTGCGCGCAAAATCGCTCTGGTATCCGCCCAGCACATAAACCATCACGCCTCTCCTGCTTTGATGGTATGCTTATACAAGCTTAACCCATCGCGCAACTGGGGACGTGGTAATTCCCGCCACGCTGATCGGTGCTTGCCGCCGCCCTCCAGTCGATTATGCTTGCAGCTATGCTATCTGGCCTGTCCGCCATTGCCCTATTGCTCATGACGAGCGACGCTGGCGTGCAGCGGCGCTCCCTCGACGGCGAATGGCGCAAGATAACCGAAGCTGGCCGGGCCTGCGAGGTTAAGGTCATCCGCCAGCGCTTGCCCAAAGGCCTGGCAGCCTTGCAGGCAGAGCCAGCCTATCGCTTAGCCCGCAGGACGCCAGCAGAGAGGCGGCAGTGTTTCTACCGCCAACTCGGCATGAGCGACATCGAACAGTCGCTTCGAGAGGAACAGTTCCGGGGACGTTAGTCGCAGTGCGCGATTTGGCCGTTCCCTTCTCGCCAATCAGCTCTCGTCGTCATGCTCCTCGTCGCCCGGATAGGGCTTGGTCTTGAGCAGTCCGGCCAGATGCGCTGTGTTGGCGGCGAGCATGCGCGCGGTTTCGAACGTCGCTTCCGGGGTCTCGTCGAGGTCCTGGAAATCCGTGCTGCCCATCGCCTCGCCCACCCAGTAGCAGGCGGCCCCGGCGGGGATGGTGAAGCCGACATCGTTCAGCGCCTGGAACAGATCGGCAGAGATGCGGTGCGCGCCGTCCTCGTTGCCGACAATCGCCGCGACCGCGAGCTTGGAGAAGCTCGGCATCCGGCCCGTCTCGTCGGTCTCGTCCAGAAACGCGTCCATGCGTTCGAGCACGCGCTTGGCGATGCTCGACATCTGGCCCATCCAGATCGGCGTGCCGAAGATCAGGATGTCGGCGGCGAGGATCCGCTTGCGAAGATCGGGCCATTCGTCGCCTTCGCCCTCGTCCGAGCTGACGCCGGGCAGCACGTTGTAATCGGCGATGCGGATCGTCTCGGTCAGCTCGACCTCATGCTTGGAGAGCTGCGACGCGATCAGCTCGATCATCGCATCGGTCGACGAGCTCTCCTTGCCCGAGCGCTTGAGGGTACAGTTGATCGCGACGGCTTTGAGGGTCATGGGGGCTTCATCCTTATGCGGGGGTTCGAGGGGCTTACGAACCGGCCCGCATGAGGTTGCGCCCGTTCAAGTCAGAAGCGGTTGACCAGATTTTCGCAATATTCCTGTCGGCCCGATTTCGGCTCGGGCGCGCTGTTGGCGCTGACGGCACGGTCGGCAATGGCGGCCAGCGTGGTGCCCTCGGCATGGATCATCTGGCCCAGCTCGCCCTGCCATCCGGCATAGCGCTCGGCACGGAAGGCCTCGAGCCGCCCGTCCTCGATGATCGCGGCGGCGCGTAGCAGCGAGCGGGCGATGGTATCGACCCCGCCGATATGGCCGTGGAACAGGTCCGCCGCGTCGATCGACTGGCGGCGCACCTTGGCGTCGAAATTGAAGCCGCCATTGCCCAGGCCGCCGGCGCGTAGCACCTCGAGCATCGCCAGCGTCAGTTCCTCGACCGAATTGGGGAACTGGTCGGTATCCCAGCCATTTTGCGGGTCGCCGCGATTGGCGTCGATCGAGCCCAGGATGCCGAGCGCGCGCGCCATGGCGATTTCGTGCTCGAAGGTATGGCCGGACAGGGTGGCGTGGTTGGCCTCGATATTGACCTTGACCTCGTTCTCCAGCCCGAAGCGCTTGAGGAACGCATAGACGGTCTGCGTGTCGAAATCATATTGGTGCTTGGTCGGCTCGTGCGGCTTGGGTTCGATCAGGATCGTGCCGGTAAAGCCGATGCGGTGCTTGTGATCGACCACGAGGCTGAGGAACCGGCCGAAATTCTCCTGCTCGGTGCCGATCTCGGTGTTGAGGATCGAATCATAGCCCTCGCGCCCGCCCCAGAGCACGTAGTTCGCGCCGCCCAGCCGATGCGTCGCCTCGAGCGCATCGCGCACTTGGGATGCTGCCCAGGCATAGACTTCCGGGTCGGGGTTGGTCGCCGCGCCCGCCATGTAGCGCGGGTGGCTGAACAGGTTGGCGGTGCCCCAGAGCAGCTTGCGACCATGCTGCGCCTGCAACGCCTCGAGATGATCGACGGCCTCGGCAAAGCTGCTGCGGAAATCGCCGATATTCTCGGCATCGGCCATCACGTCGACATCGTGGAAGCAGTAGAAGGGCAGGTCGAGCTTCTCGACAAAGGCGAGCGCTGCCTCGCGCTTGGCGGCGGCGTTTGTCGCATCCATCGGCCCTTGCAGCCAGGGGCGGTTGAAGGTGCCCGCGCCGAACACGTCGCTGCCCGGCCAGCAGAAGGTGTGCCACATGCACACGGCGAAGCGCAGATGGTCCTCCATCCTTTTGCCCATCACCACCCGGTCCTTGTCGTACCAGCGATAGGCGAGGTCATTGGCGCTATCGGGTCCCTCGTAACGGACGGTATCGAAGGCGGCGAAATATTCGGCGGACATGGGGATTTCCTCTCAGATCGTTCTTATGGCGGAATAGGCGGCGCGGAACCGGGCCAGCTTGGGCGCCAGCCGCTCGGCAAGCTCGGGATCGGGCGCGATGCTCTCGCGCACCGGTGGGCGGGTGCAGATGCTGGCAGGATCGGCCCCGGTCGCGGCAATCTGCGCCAGCCGCGCCGCGCCCAGGGCCGGGCCGACCTCGCCGCCGTCGAGATAATCGAGACGGACATCGAGCGCAGATGCAATGATACGGCCCCACCAGGCTGATCGCGCGCCGCCGCCGATCACCGACAGGCTCTCGATCCGCGTTCCGGCGGCCTGAAGCGCGGCCAGGCCATCGGCATGCGCGAAGGCGACGCCCTCCAGCACCGCCGCCGCCATGCGCCCCGGGCTGCTGTCGTGACCAAGGCCCAGGAACGCGCCGCGCACATGCGGGTCGTTGTGCGGGGTGCGCTCGCCCGAAAGGTAGGGCAGGAACAGCTCGTTGCCCTGGTCTGCGCCTTCCGCTTCTGCTGCGGCGAGCAGATCGGGCACGGTGAGGTGCATCATCGCCGCCGCCCAGTCGAGGCAGACAGCGGCGGACAGGTGCACGCTCATCTGGTGCCACAGGCCCGGCAGGCAGTGGCAGAAGGCATGGACCGCGCCGCCGGGATTGGCGCGCAGGCGATCGGTGGCGACGAAGATCACGCCCGAGGTGCCGAGCGAGAGTAGCGCATCGCCATCGCGCACTACTCCGACGCCGACCGCGCCTGCGGCATTGTCGCCCGCGCCGCCTGCCACCGGCACGCTCGCCATGCCCCAGCGCGCGGCGACATCGGGCCGGAGCTTTCCGCCAATTTCGCTGCCCTCGACCAGGCTGGGCATGTGCGATCGGTCGAGCCCAGTCGCGCCAAGCAGCTCATCCGACCAGTCGCGTTTCGCCACATCGAGCCAGAGCGTGCCCGCGCTGTCGGACATGTCGCTGATTTTTTCGCCGGTCATCAGCAACCGGACATAGTCCTTGGGCAGCAGCACGCTGCGCGTCGCGGCGAAGATGTCCGGCTCGTGTGCGCGCACCCAGGCGAGCTTGGGTGCGGTGAAGCCGGGCATTGCGATATTGCCCGCAATGGCGCGCAGATCGGGAACGGCGGCTTCCAGCGCCGCACATTCGGCATGGCTGCGGCCATCGTTCCACAGGATCGCGGGGCGCAGCGGGCGATCGTCCGCGCCCAGCAGAGTCGCGCCGTGCATCTGGCCTGCAAGGCCCACCGCCTCCACCCGCGCGCGCAGGTCGGCGGGCAGCGCGAGCACTGCCGCCTGGGTGGCATTCCACCAGGCCGCCGGGTCTTGTTCGGACCAGAGCGGGTGCGGGCGCTGCACGGTGAGGGCAGAGCTGGCCTGGGCGATGACATGACCCTTCGCGCCCAGCAATACCGCCTTGACCCCTGAAGTGCCGATGTCGATGCCAAGAAACACGTTGTTTATCCTCTCCGATCTTCATGATAGCGCTACCACAAGATGAAAGACAAGCGGTCATTTCGCCTCACGTCCGGCAGGCCGGATGCACGCCGCTGCGCCTTGTCGCCACGCGCCAACCGCCCTAGGCATGCAGCATGAACAACGGCATCCAGGAAGAACCAAGGGGCAGGCGCGCAAGGCGGCGGGGCGGGCCAGGCCCCACGCTTGCCGATGTCGCGCGGCTGGCGGGCGTCTCGCCTATGACCGTATCGCGCGTCGTCAATGACAGTGCACGGATCACTCAAGCCAGCCGTGACAAGGTCGAACAAGCTATCCGCGATCTGGGCTATGTACCGAATCAGGCGGCGCGCTCGTTGGCCGGGGCGAGGCAGCATCGCCTTGCGCTGGTTTACGAAAATCCCAGCGCAGCCTTTCTCAGCGAATTGCTGCTTGGCTGTTTGGAGCAGGCGGGCGAGTGCGATGCGGTCCTGTTGCTCGAGTCGTTTCGTGCCGACGAAGAGGTGACCGATCTCGTCGCCCGGCTGCAGCGCCATCGGGTCGAGGGCGTCCTTCTGCCCGCGCCGCTTTGCGACGACTCGACGCTGGTCGACGGACTTGCAGCGGGTCATCTGGCCGTGGCTCGAATTGCCGCTACTCAGGCCATGGCTGGTGCGCTGAGTGTTGGCATGGATGACGAAGCAGCCGCAAGGGACATGACAAGCCATCTGCTGGCGCTCGGTCACCGCCGGATCGGGTTCATTGCCGGATCGGACCGCTTTCCGATGAGTGCACGGCGGCGGGCCGGGTTTTGCCGTGCCCTGCAGCAGGCCAACCTCGCAGCCGATCCGGCGATGATCGCGACGGGCGACTATACGTTCCGCTCGGGCATGGAGGCCGCTCAGGCGCTGCTGGCATCCGCAAATCCTCCCAGCGCTATCTTCGCCAGCAATGACGACATGGCGGCAGGCGCAATGGCTACCGCCCATCGCCTCGGGCTCGAAGTGCCGCGCGCATTGTCGATTTGCGGCTTCGATGATACCGCCATGGCCCGCGCCGTCTGGCCTGAACTCACCACCGTCCGGCAGCCGGTTTCGAACATGGCGCGCGAGGCCACGATCCTTCTCGTGCGTTATCTTGCAAGCCCTGCGGAATTCGCTTCCCACGACCTACCAGACCTGCGGCTGGGGCACGAGATCGTGGTGCGGGCATCGACCACCCGCCATGTGACTTGACTTCCCCCTCCCGGGCATCATGGTAGCGCTCACAAAGACAATGTGGGAAGGGGAAGCGGGGCATGGAAACCCATCAACGCGCACGATCATCGGTCCTCCTTATCGTGGCTGTGGCCACGATAGGCGGGTTCATGTTCGGCTATGATTCGGGCGCAATCAACGGCACGCAGGATGGCCTTCGCGCCGCTTTTGGTCTGAGCGATACGGAACTTGGCCTGACCGTCAGCGCCTTGCTTCCCGGCTGCGCACTGGGTGCTTTCCTGGCAGGCAGATTTGCCGACCTGTGGGGGCGGCGGCGGGTCATGATGATCGCCGCGATCCTCTTTGTCCTTACGGCCTTGCTGTCGGGAATGGCATGGTCCGCTCCGGTGCTTGCACTCGCGCGATTCCTTGCCGGGGGAGCGGTTGGCGCGGCCAGCGTCCTGTCGCCAGCCTATATCAGCGAAGTGACGCCTGCGCCGGTGCGCGGGCGATTGGCCAGCATCCAGCAAGTCATGATCATCTCCGGCCTGACCGGAGCGTTCCTGTGCAACTATGCACTGGCCGCGGCGGCCGGTTCGTCGCTCGATCTCATTGGCGGCCATGCTGCGTGGCGCTGGATGTTCTGGGTGCAGGCCGCACCGGGCCTGCTGTTCCTCGTCAGCCTGGCCTTCATCCCGGAAAGTCCCCGCTATCTGGTGGCACGACGCCGGCTGGAAGAAGCCGAAGCGGTGCTGACCAAGCTCTTCGGCGCAGCCGAGGCGCGGGCCAAGGTGGATGAAATCGCGGGCTCGCTCGACATGGATCATACCCCCAGCCTCGATGATCTCAAGCAGCCTGGTGGCGGATGGCGGCCGATCATCTGGGTCGGCATAGGTCTGGCCGTGTTCCAGCAGCTCGTCGGGATCAACGTGGTCTTCTATTACGGTGCCGTGCTGTGGCAGGCGGTCGGTTTCAGCGAAGCCGATGCGCTGAAGATCAATATCCTTACGGGCGCTGTGTCGATCTTGGCCTGCCTTGTCTCCATCGGACTTGTTGATAGGATTGGAAGGCGGCCGTTACTGCTCGTCGGATCGGGGGGAATGGCAGCCACGCTCGGTATTCTTGCCTGGTGCTTTGCCCAGGCGCACATGGAAGGCGGCAATGTCGTGCTGCCGGCGGGCGTGGGGCTGACCGCACTGGTTTCAGCCAATGTCTATGTTGCCTTTTTCAACCTCAGCTGGGGGCCGGTCATGTGGGTGATGCTGGGGGAAATGTTTCCCAATCAGATCCGCGGTTCGGCGCTGGCGGTCGCAGGTGCGGCCCAATGGCTTGCCAATTTCGCGGTAAGCTCCAGCTTTCCATGGCTGGCGCATAGCGTTGGCTTGCCAGCTACCTATGGTGCCTATGCCGCGTGCGCGCTGGTGTCGCTGGTCTTCGTTGCTGCAACGGTTCGCGAAACCAAGGGTCTCGAGCTGGAGCAGATGCCAGGATAGGGGGCAGCGGACGCTGCCCCATGGCACTTATCCGCGTGCGTCTTCCAGGATCAGTTCGGACGCGCGCTGGGCCAGTGCGATCGCCGGGCCATTGGTGTTGCCCGAGACCGGGGTCGGCATGATCGAGCAATCGACCACGCGCAGACCTTGCAGGCCGTGTACGCGGCAGCGCGCATCGACGACCGAATTGGCCGCGTCGGTGCCCATCGAGCAGGTGCCGGTGCCGTGCAGGCCGCATTCGGTCATCTTGCGCACCTCGGGGATCAGCGCGTCCTCGTCCTGGATCGCGGCGCCGGGCATGCGCTCATCGCCGATATAGGGCGCGAGTGCAGGCATGCTGGCAAGCCTGCGGAACAAGTGGAACAGCTCGAGCGCCTTGTGCTGGTCATAGGGATCGGACCACATGTTCGGGTCGACCACCGGCGCGTCGCGATGGCTGGGCGAGGTGAGCGTGACCGTGCCGCGGCTCTTCGGACGCAGGTGGTAGCCCGAGAAGGTGAGGCCGGGCCGGTCGGTGAGCGGGCTGCCCGGGCGCTCGGCCATCTCGTTGATCGTGCGCATCGCAAAGGGTGCGGCGGCGACCTGGAACTCGGGCCAGTCGTCGAGCCCTTCGGTCGAGATCAGCCCGGTGATCGGCATGCCGACGCGCGCCAGCGGGCCGGTGCGGGTGAGGAAATAGCGGATCGCGTTGCGATAAAGCCGCCAGCCGAGGAACTCGCGGTTGTTGCCGGGATTGTTGTGCAGGTCGAACGACACGCCCATCTTCTGGTGGTCGGCGAAATTCTGGCCCACCGCCGCCAGTTCGTGCGCGACCGCAATGCCCAGCCGCTGCAATTCCGCGCCGGGGCCGATCCCTGACAGCTGGAGCAGTTGCGGCGAGCCATAGACGCCCGCGCTGACGATGACCTCTCCCGCCTGGTGCGTCTCTTCCACGCCCTCGCGCTCGGTCACGACGCCGGTGACGCGCCCCTCGGCGATGGTCAGCCGCTTGACCGCGACCGGGTGGATCACGGTGAGGTTGGGGCGGTGGCGGATCGGTTCGACAAACGCCTCATAGGTCGACTGGCGCTGGCCGGCGCGGTCGACGGTATATTGCGATCGGCCCGCACCGGTGATGCAGGGCGTGGTGATGTCATCCACCCAGGGCATGCCGCCTTGCGCAAAGGCACCGGCCAGCGCGTCGAATACCGGACCCTTGTAGTCCGAAGGGGTGATCTGCTGCTCGCCGTCATGGCCGCGGCCCGGATGCGCGCCAGGAGCGCGATAATTCTCGACCGTGCGGATGCAGCGCGCCATCTCGTCCCAGCCCCAGCCGGTCAGGCCCATCGCCGCCCAGCCGTCATAATCGCCGGGCATGCCGGGCAGATACCAGGTGCCGTTGATCGCCGAGGAGCCACCCAGGCCCCGGCCATAGGCGTGCATTTCCTGCCGCCGCCCCGGCTGCTGCGCGACCGGATAGGCGCGGAAATAGGCGGGATTGCCCATGATCTTGACGAAGCCGCCCGCCATCAGGATGAACGGATGGTCGTTGCGCCCGCCATCCTCGATCAGGAGCACCTGATGACGCGGATCGGCGCTGAGCCGGTTGGCGAGCACGCAACCCGACGAGCCAGCGCCCACGATGATATAGTCGAACCGGGCCAAGCCCCTCTCCCCTGGCAGCGCTGCTGAAAACGAGCGCAAAATCTAGAACTGTTGTTCTGATTTTTTCAACACCAGCCTTGACCCGCTGTCAAGCGACAATTAGAAACATCATTCTAATTAAGCGAGGAGAGAGTGATGCTTCCGGTTGAACGTATCATCGGAGAAGAGGGGCTGAGTGCGACGCCCGAAGGGCTGCGCCTGGCCATGCGCCTGCCGTGGTACAGGTCGCTGCCGTTTTCCATTGTCGAGATCGATTCGGTGCACATCGACGGTGCGCCAGTGGACCTCTCCGATGCCAAGGTCGAGTTCGACGGTTCGGTATGGCCGCTCAAGGAACTGGGCGAGCAGACCAATGCCTTCTGGTTCGTGCGCGACAGCGCCTTCCTGCACATCCCCGATCAGGGCATCGCGCCCGGCACCGAGCATGAGGTGGCACTGAGCATGTTCATTAGCCCGCCCTACATCCCCGGAATGAAGCGCGCCAACACCCAGACGCAGACGCTGCGCGTCGCCTGAAGGACATCGTCATGACCACCACTGCCACCAGCACCGGCCCGCAGACCGGCGTCACGCTCTATTCGTTCACCAATGCCTGGCTCAACCGCAAGTTCGAGCTCGATGGCCTGCTCAAGGAAGTCGCCCGGCGCGGCATGGGGCCGAATATCGAGATCATCGGCTTTCAGAATTTCCGCGAATTCCCCGATGTGTCGGACGAGTTCGCCGAACAGTTCAAGCAGATGATGGCCGAAGCCGGGCTCAACGCCACCTCATGCGCGATCAATTCGGACCGTTTCCTGCGTCCGGGCGCGCAGCCGATCGACGATGCGACCCTGGTCGAATATCACAAGCGCCAGCTGCGCTCGGCCAAGAAGATGGGCTTTAGCCTGGTGCGCTATCAGTTCGCGCTGCCGGTCGAGCTGCTGCCTGAGATCGCGCCTTATGCCGAAGAGCTCGACATCCGCATGGGTGTGGAAGTGCACGCGCCGATGTGGGCAGGTCACCCCGCCGTCCAGGCCTATGGCGAGATGTACGACAAGCTGAACACGCCCTATCTCGGCTGGATTCCCGATTTTGGCGGGACGGCGAGCCGAATTCCCGAATCGATGCTCAATGCCGCTCGCGCAAAGGGCGCGAAGGAAAGCCTACTCGACAAGCTGAAAGAGGTCTGGGTCGAGCCGGGCATGAGCCATGAAAAGGCCGGTCGCCTGCGCGAATGGGCGCTGAAGGAAGGGCATGAGCCCGATCATATCCAGGCCGCCAGCCTCGCCTTCTTCATCCTGTCGAACCACGATCCCAAGAGCTGGGCGGCGCTGGTCGACCGCACCATCCATATCCATGGCAAGTTCTACGGCATGGGCGATGACGGCCGCGAGGAAGCGATCGACTATGAAACCATCCTGCCGCTGTTCCGCGACGGCGGCTTTACCGGCACGCTGGTGAGCGAATGGGAAGGCCATGCCTATCTGCCCGATGACGGCTTCGAGCAGGTCGAAAAGCACCAGGCGATGTGCCGCCGGATATTCGCCGGGCACTGATCGCGAAGGAATCACGAAAAAGGGGGCGCGGGCCATGCGGTCCGCGCCCCTTTTTTGTGCCATTCGCTCAGAACATCGGGTGCGGATTGGCGGACGTGGTGGGCATGGGTTGCAATATGTCCCAATGCTCGACGATCTTGCCGTCCTTCAGCCGGTAGATGTCGGCCACCGCCGCGCCCGGCGTGGCAGGATCGCCGCGGCCGAACAGATGGATCGCCGCCAGATCGCCATCGACCAGGATGCGCTTCACCTCGAAGCGCGCCTCGGGCCGGGAAAACATCGGCGTCAGCGCCCTGATCGCCGCCTCCCGGCCATCGGATATCCCCGGATTGTGCTGGATGTAATCCGGCGCGACATGCTTTTCGAACGCCTGGCGCACGTCGCGCTCGGTATAGAAGAGCCGCGCAAAATCCTCGACGATTGCGCGGTTCGCCTCGGTCGGGCTGGCCGGTGGCGCGGTCGTGCAGGCGGATGTCAGCGCGGCGGCCATGACGAGGATCAGGGCCTTGTTGCGCATCATGCCGCTCCTTCCGCCGGGGCCGTGCGCAGGGCATCCACCTTGTCGCGATTGATCCTGAACGTGCTGACCAGCCACGCCATCGCGCCGCCCGCCAGCGTCACCAGCGCCAGCACGAACCAGGCGAGCGCATCGACCTTGTCCTGCGGCATCGCCTCGACGGGCAGGCCGACCGGAAAGTCGATCACGCCCAGGAAAGATCCCGCCAGCAGCGCCACCGCGCCGCTGCCCAGCTGCAGGCCGATGAACATGAAGCTGGCGACCAGCCCCTGGGCCGGGCGGCCGGTATCATAGGTGTGTTCGTCGCCGATTTCATAGGTGATGACGTTGAACGGCACGACATACAGGCCATAGGCGAGGCCGCCCAGAAACCTCAGGGCGGCGATCAGCGCACCGATCGCCGCCGTCCCCGCTGCCGGGGCGAACCCGCCAAGCGGTAGCAGCACCGCGAGCGCCTGCACCGCGAAAAAGCCGCACAGCCCGATGACCATCGCCTGACGGGTCGAGAAGATCCTGAGGAACAGCGGTGCCAGCAGCATGGCCAGCATCGATCCGAAGGTGGCCGCCATCAGCAGGCGCGGGGTCCAGCTGGGGTCGAGCTGCCAGAAATAGGTGGCAAGGTGGAGCGTGAGCTGGTTGATCACCGAGTTCACGAACAGCACCAGGAATGCGACCAGCAGCAGCTTGCCGATATTGGGCGTGATGCGCACCGCGCGCACCAGGCGCAGCAGCACCGCGATCGGCCCGGTGCCTGCGTCGCTGTCGGGGGTGAAGCTCTCCTGCGCCTCGATCTGCCGGGCGCGGCGATAGGTGCCCAGCGCGCCGAGCAGCATCAGCGTGCCGCCCAGGATCGCGACGAACAGTCCGAATCCGGGATAGGGCGCAGGGTTGAGCTGCGCCTTGGGAAAGGCGGGGGAGGCGACGAAGAACACCTCGAACGCCACCGCCGGGACGGTGAGGATGACGAGCTGGTTGCCGATATTGCGCAGCACCGCGACCAGCCGCCGCTCCACCGTGTCGGTGGTCAGCTCTCCCCCCAGCGCATAGGCGGGCACCGTCCAGAACGAGATGCCGCAGCGCGCGAGAAGCCCCCAGCCGAGCAGCCAGGCGAGTATCTGCACCTGCGCCATGCCTGCAGGCGGTGCGAACACCATGGCGATGCCAATGCTGAACGGCAGGATCGCGGCGAACATCAGGCTGTGGCGGCGACCCAGCCGCGTTCCGGTTAAGCGGTCGGAAAACGCCCCGATCCAGGGATCGACCAATGTGTCAAAGACGATGATCACCGCGATCGCAATGCCGATCAGCCAGCCCGAAAGCCCCACGACCTGCGCATAGAAGAACAGCACGAACGCGTCCCAGGCGAAGGATTTCACCAGCTCCGGCATGGCGCAGACCATCCAGGCAAGGCGCTGTGGCCAGGTCAGCCGCTGCGCGATTGGGGGGGCGGATTCCATGGCCTCATCTCCTGATTCCGGCGCAGCTCTCCCGCCGCGTCATTATTAGAATCAGAACTCTAATTAAGCCTTGGCGATTGTCAATCCGCGCGCAGATAGGCCAGGCACATGCGTGCCAGCTCGCGCTTCATCAGGTTCCAGTCATAGGCATGGGCGGACTCGCCGGTCGATCCCAGGCTCAGCTGGCGGGCCAGCGTGGCGAAGATCACGTGATAACCCGACTGCGCCTTGACCTCATGGTCCCTGGCATCCTCGCCGCCGAACTCCGCAGCATGCGCCAGCATGGCCTGGGTCGCATCGGTTTCCGCGCGCAGCGCATATTGCTTGCCAGGGGCCGCGACCAGGGGATCATGTTCGGCGCGCATCATCGTGAGGCGCAGCAACGGGGCGTGCTTGCGCAGCACCTCGGCATAGCCTTCGACATATTCGAAGACAAAGCTGGCCAGATCCGCGCATTCGGCGCTCAGCCGCTGGACCATGGCTGCTTCCTCGGCGGACTGCTCCTCGAGCGCCTCGGCGATGACTCCGCGTACCAGATTGTCCTTGCTCTCGAAGCGCAGATAGATCGAGCCGATCGACACCTGGCCGCGCTCGCTGACTTCCTGCAGGGTGAATTCCTCGCTGCCACGCTCGAGCATCAGCTCGCGTGCGGCTTCCAGCATGCGCTTGAGCGATGCCAGCGAGCGGCCCTGTTGCGGCTTGCGGCTGACATCGGCGACCGCAAAGCCGTTCGCAGCCTCCTTCTTCTTCTTCTTCACGCTGCCGGGCATGGCGCGGCTCCTTGCGTGCAGAAAGGGGAGGGCAGGGGCAGGTTTGGCATCAAGTTTTCCGTCATCGCACCTTTACGTGGCAGCCGACATGCGGCGAAGATTAACTTTGTGCAACCGCGAAATGCGAGTCAAGGTTCCGAAGCCAGCATGCCGTTCACGTCAAGCCAGCGGTGAAAACCGTAAATCCAGTCGGTGCTGGTGGTTCCGGCGCGCCCGAGGCCGAAGCCGTGACCGCCATTTTGCAGGAAATGGAACTCCACCGGCGCGCCCGACTTGCGCCACGTGTCGATCAGCGCAAAGCCATCGCGGGCGAACAGCGGATCGTCCGCCGCGATCAGCGCGAACATCGGCGGTGCCTTGGCGGGCATCGGCACGGCCGCCTGCCGTCCATAGATCGGCGCGATAAAGGCAGGGCGTGCATCGGGCGCATCGGCGGACATGACCGACAGCGTCAGAAAGGCTCCGGCCGAAAAACCCATCATGCCGGTGCGCCTGGCGTCAATCCGATATTCGCTTGCATGCATCAGCACATGGCGCAGCGCCGCCTGTCCGTCGGCCAGCGCTTGTTGAGGGGTATCGGCGGGCGGGCGGAAACTGGCCTGGCCCCTGCCGGTTCGCACCGCCACCAGTTCGCGGCGGAAGGTCGCAGGGTCGGCCGGCGTTGGCAGCACGCGATATTTCAGCACGAATGCCGCGATGCCGTGATCGGCGAGCCAGCGGGCAACGCGAAAGCCTTCATCCTCGATCGCCAGACCCAGAAAACCGCCTCCGGGCGCCACGATCACCGCCGCACCGGTCGCGGATTGCGGATCGGGCAGGAAAGGGGTGAGCGTGGCCTGGCTGGTATTGCGCACCTGCAGCGCGCCATCCTGGCGGAACCATTCTTCCTGCGGCTGCCCGGGCCCAGTGCCGAGCACGATTTCACCCGGATAGTCGGCGCGCGCCGCTTCACTGAACTGGAAGGCAGGAACGTTCTGCGCCTGCACGGGCAGGGCGAGCGCCAGCGCCGTTGCGGAGACGAACGCGCGAATCATCATGCCCTGGCCACTTGCGGACGCGCAGCAAGGCTGGTGACAATCGCCAGCACCGCGCCGCCCAGCGCGACACAGCCGGCGATCAGGAAAGCGCCCTGCATCGATCCGGCGCTCGCATCGATCATGTGAACCATCCGTGGCGACTGCGACTGGCCCAGGAAAAAGGCGGCGGTCCAGATGCCCATTCCGGTGCCGCGATGGTGATAGTCGAACTTGGTCTGCGTCCAGTTGATCAGCGAAGGCACCGCCATGCCCGCGGCGGTCTGCTGCACGATCAGCGCAGCGGCCATGATCGCGGGCGTATGCGCAAGGCCCATGCCGGCCAGGCCCAGCCCCATCAGCGACAGGAACGTGCCCAGCTGCACTGCGTGGCTCCGATCCGACAGCAGCTTGAACAGGGCCGCGCCCGCCAGGATGAAGAATTGCGGGATGAAGATGATGGCCGCGTAATTCTGCGGCTCGGTCACGCCCACCTCGCGGAAGATCAGCGCGCCGTTGATGATGAACACGTAATAGAGCATCGAGCAGAACAGCGTCACCGTAGCGACCTGGACCAGGCTGATCAGCGGGAAGGGGGTTTTCGGCCCGTCGGGCGCAGCGGCGATGGTGACGCCCTTGTCCGCGGCCTTTTTGGGTTCGAACAGCCAGACGAACATCGCTGCCCAGATGGGGAAGGCGACGAGATAGACCAGGAACACGCCGTTCCACTGCACGGTCGTGGCGAAGCCGACGATCAGCGCGACGAACCCGGCGAGGAAGGGGCCGAGCAGCCCTTGCAGGAACAGCCAGTTCTTGCGGCCCTTGTCGTCCCAGTAATCGCCGATCAGCGTGTTCACCACGGTCAGGATGCCCGCTTCCGACACTCCGAGCAGCAGCCGCGAATAATAGATATGGTCAAGATCATTGAGGAACAGCGGGGCTGAGCCGAACACGCCGTAGAGCGCGGTGCACAAGAGCAGCAGCGAACGACGTCCGTAGCGGTCGACCAGCAGCCCCGCGAACGGCGCGATCAGCGCCATCGCCAGGCCCGGTGCGCCGATCATCGCGGGCACCTTGGCGCGCGCATCGGGATCATTGGCGAAATGCTGGATCATTGCAGGGACCGCAGGCCCCATGGCGACGATCGCGATGATCGGCAGGAAGGCCGCCAGCACCACGATGATGCCCTGCGGCTTGAGGGTGAGGTCCCGGTAAAAATTGGCCAATGCCTGCACTGCTCTCTCCTGCCGGCGATCCGGCTAGTTATTAGAATATGTATTCGAGTTTATGGCGCGTCGCTGCTCCGGTCAAGCCTCAGCTTTGCCCGCCACAGCCTTGCACACAACCTGCCTTGACGAGCGCGATCAGAGCAAACTAGAATATGTATTCGAAAATAAAAGGTAGGAGCGGATCGACGATGCGGCGTTTGCGAATGGGGCTTATCGGCGGCGGGCCGGGATCGTTCATTGGCCCAATTCACCGGATCGCAGCGGAAATGGACCGCGAGATCGAGCTGGTGGCAGGCTGCTTTTCCAGCGATCCAGGCAGCAGCCGCGAGGCGGGCGAGAGCTATCGCATCGACCCAGCACGCGCCTATCCCTCGCTCGACGCGATGTTCGCTGCCGAAAAGGCGCGCGACGACGGGATCGATTTCGTCAGCATCGTCAGCCCGAATCACCATCACCTGCCCGCGGCGCGCGCCGCGCTGGCGGCCGGCTTCCCCGTCATCAGCGACAAGCCTGCCACCTCGACTTTGTCAGAGGCGCAGGAATTGACCGCGCTAGTGGCATCTGCCGGGCTGCATTATGCGCTCACCCATACCTATACCGGCTATCCGCTGGTGCGCGAGGCACGGGCCAGGGTCGCGGCGGGGGCGCTTGGCACGATCCGCAAGCTGGTGGTCGAATATCCGCAAGGCTGGCTCGCGGGCGAGGCGGTGGGCAAGCAGGCCGAGTGGCGCACCGATCCCGCACGCTCGGGTCCCGGCGGCTGTATCGGCGATATCGGCACGCATGCCTTCCAGTTGGCCGAGTTCATCACCGGGCTCAAAGTGGTCGAACTTCTCGCTGATCTGGCGGCAGTCGTGCCGGGCCGACCGGTCGATGACGATTGCACCGTCCTGCTGCGCTACGACAACGGCGCGCGCGGCGTGCTGCTCGCCAGCCAGATCGAGGTGGGCGAGATGAACGGGCTTCGCATCCGCGTCTATGGCGACAAGGGCGGCCTCGTCTGGCGGCAGGAAGTGCCCAATACGCTGACCCTGCACAGCCTGGATGGCCGCACCGAGGTCGTCCATGCCGGTGGTCCGCAGCTCGGCCCCGATGCCGCCAGCCGCACGCGCACGCCGACCGGCCATCCCGAGGGCTATCTGGAGGCCTTTGCCAATATCTATCGCGATTTCGCCGCCGTGCTGCGCGGAGAATCCGCGCCGCTGCTGCCGGGCATCGAGGATGCGCTGCGCGGCATGACCTTTGTCGACACTGCCGTCCGCGCCAGCCGGGACGTTTCCGGCTGGGTGCCGCTCACCGTTTGAAAGGACATTCTCCATGAAGACCATCAAGGGCCCGGCGATCTTCCTCGCCCAGTTCGCGGGCGACGCCGCGCCGTTCAACAGCCTGGAAAGCGTCGCCGACTGGGTCGCGGGGCTGGGCTATGAGGGCATCCAGATCCCCAGTTGGGACGAGCGCCTGTTCGACCTGACGCTGGCTGCCGAAAGCCAGACCTATTGCGACGAGATCAGGGGCATGCTCGCCGACAAGGGGCTCGAGATTACCGAGCTGTCGACGCATCTGCAGGGCCAGCTGGTCGCGGTTCACCCGGCGTTCGACGCGCAGTTCGACGGCTTTGCCCCGGCATCGGTCCATGGCAACCCCAAGGCGCGGCAGGAATGGGCGGTGCAACAGGTGAAGAACGCCGCGATCGCCAGCCGCAAGCTGGGTCTGAACGCGCACGCGACCTTTTCCGGCGCGCTCGCCTGGCCCTATTTCTACCCCTGGCCTGCACGGCCTGCGGGCCTGGTCGAGGATGCTTTCGACGAGCTCGCCCGCCGCTGGAAGCCGATCCTCGACGTGTTCGACGAGAATGGTGTCGATGCGGCGTATGAAATCCATCCGGGCGAGGACCTGCACGACGGCGTGACCTTCGAGATGTTCCTGGAGCGCGTCGGCAACCATCCGCGCGCCAACATCCTCTACGATCCCAGCCATTTCGTGCTGCAGCAGCTCGATTACCTGGCCTATATCGACATCTATCACGAGCGCATCAAATGCTTCCACGTGAAGGATGCGGAGTTCCGTCCCAATGGCCGCAGCGGCGTCTATGGCGGCTATCAGTCCTGGGTCGACCGGCCCGGACGCTTCCGCAGCCTGGGCGACGGCCAGGTCGATTTCCCCGCGATCTTCAGCAAGATGGCGGCCAATGACTTTGCCGGCTGGGCGGTGCTCGAATGGGAATGCGCGCTCAAGCATCCCGAACAGGGTGCCGCCGAGGGCGCGCCGTTCATCGCAAAGCACATCATCCGCGTCACCGAACACGCGTTCGACGATTTCGCGGCAGGCGGCGCCGACCGCGCGCTCAACAAGCGGCTGATGGGGATCGACTGAGAGAGGCGCCCTCTGGACAGAAAAAGGCCTCCGGGATCGGACGATTCCGGAGGCCTTTGCGTGTCGTCAGCAGGCGATCAGGCGGCGAGCGCCAGGTCCTTGCTTGCCGTCATCGTCGGGACGAAGGGCAGGTACGAGATGCGCTTGCGCACCGCGACGGTCACCTTGTGGTCGCCGGGCGCTAGCTCTGCGCCCAGCACGCTGATCAGCGCCTTCTCGCCGAAATTCCAGCGATTGTCGTAGCAGGTTTCCATCTCGTCGAGCGTGTAGGTCGTGTCGCGCACGGTGAAGCGCACGGCCTCGCGCGGATAGGTGGTGCCGTCGACGGTGACGGCGATGTCCTCCACCATCGAGAGGCCGAGGCCCCGGTAATAGGGCAGGCGGGCTTCGAGAGCGAAGCCACCTTCGACAGCCTTGAGGCTGCCTGCGACGATCATCTTGTGGTCCATCATGGCTTTGGGTCTCCTCAGGCGGCCAGCGGGGTCTTCAGGGCGGGGGTTTCGGTCTCGCCCAGCAGGCGGGCCAGCATCACCTGCTGGCGGCGGACCTGTTCGACCGAATTGGGCTCTTCCACGTCCTCGATCCAGCGATTGCCTTCATATTCGGAGCAGATATAGCCCTTGTAGCCGCCCTGCTTGAGCACCTTGACGATCTCGTCATAGGGGATCGAGGGTTCGACATAATCCTCGGTCATCTCGTAGAACTTGCCATGGATGTTGTGGATGCGGTGCATGTAGTCGAGCATGCGCTTGGGCTCGAACGCGGCATTGTGGCGCAGCGTTTCGGCCATCGCGATCGCAGGACCCGTGCCGCCCATCTCGCGCACGTCGAGAATGACATATTCGGACAGCACGCGGTCCTCATAGGCCTTCTCGATATAGTCGGCGATGTTCTTGGGCACGCCCAGGCGCATGAACTTTTCCTTCCACACGTTCGGGAACTTGAACACGAACATGCCCATGTCGGGGAGGAAGCCCAGCGCGTCCGAACCCGACTTCTCGAAGGCCTCGGCATGGCGGATGATCCAGGGATGGTCGAAATGCAGCGGCGCGTGCACCTCGATCAGGATCTTGATGCCCTTTTCCTCGGCATAGGGTGCAGCGGCGACCAGCACCTCGGGCGTGATCGAGACCAGCGCGCGGATGAACTTGACGCCGAGCATGGCACCGAAGTCGATATCCTTCTTCACACTCGCCACCTGCTCGTCGAACGGCATCGGGCGGCCCTTGTAGCGCTTGTAGTCGAGCATGAAATCGTGGCTGACGCCGACGCCGCCGTAACGCTTCATGCTTTCGTGCCAGGCGGCGACATCGGCCTCGTTCACGCCGCATTCGGGCCAGCCCCAGAAGGACTGCTCGCCGATCACCTCGATGCCGTTGGCACCTAGTTCGCACGAGATGCGGATGCAGTCGTCGCGGGTCAGCGTGCCGTCAAAGGTGTCGTTCTGGTAGGAATAGAGGCTGACGCCTCTCTTGATGTCATAGGTCATTTCAAGTCCTCTCCACTGGGATCGCACGGGTCGAATCGGGAGAGTGCAGGGCCGCGCTGCGGCGGTTTGCCATGACCCTCTCCCTCGGGCCTGAGCCCTAATTAGAATTCATATTCGTATAAATCCGCGGCGAGGTCAACCCCCTTGATATGGCGGTTTTCCGGGCGATTCAGTGGATTGACAGAATTAGAATTATGATATCTATTTTAGCAAAAGAGACGATAACCGGGAGAGTCGAGTGCCTGTGCGGAGCCTGCTGACTGTGCTTGCGATTCTGATCGCAACGCTGCTCGCGGCGTTCTTCGCCTTTGTCGGCTATCACAAGGCTTTCGCTCCGCTGGCCGAACTGGCGCAGCACCGGGTGTGGACCCTGGCGCTGCCCGAATGGGCCGGTCGGGCGGTGGGATGGAGCGAGCTGCTGCTCGCTGCGGTCCTGCTCGGCTTTGCACTGCCCCGTTTGCGGCTCTGGGCCGCAGGCGCGGCGTTGCTGCTGATCATCAACCAGTGCGTGGCGGCCGCCGTTCACTGGTCGAGCGGCGAGGGCGATGCCCTGCCGCAAAACGCCGTTCTCGTCTTGCTGCTGGGTCTGGTCGGCCTGGTTGCGTGGCTTCAACAAAAACCAATGGGAGAGACATCATGACCATCCGCAAATTCCTGGCCGGCGCTGCAGCGGCCGCGCTCGCAACCGGTGCCCTTGCCGTTCCTACGGCCGCGGGCGCGCAGTCGGCCGATCAGCGCGTCGCCGCGCTCGAGAAGGAACTGGCCACGCTGCGCCAGACCACAACCGTGGCGCAGGATCGCGCCAAGGTGGAAAACCTGTTCTCGCGCTACATGTACCTGCACAACGCCTTTCGCGACACCGACATCATCCCGCTCTGGGCCAAGAAGGGCACGCCCGACGTACGTGCGCAATATTCGAACGTCGGCGTCTATACCGACTGGGACAAGATCATGTCCTATCACCAGGGTCGTCCTTCGCCGCGCGGCAAGCTGATCATGCACTTCGTCACCACCCCGGTGATCGAGGTCGCAGGCGACGGCCAGACCGCCAAGGGCCTGTGGATCGTCAACGGCATCGAATCGGGGCTGGTCGAGCCCGAGAATGCCAAGAACATGCCCGCCTGGATGTTCGAGAAGGAGCTGGTCAACGGCAAGAAGGTGTGGATGCACAATGTGTATCTGAAATACGGCGTCGATTTCATCAAGCAGGACGGCGAGTGGAAGATCTGGCACTTCCACTGCTTCGAGGTCGCCCGCGCGCCCTACAGCATGGGATGGATTCCCTTTGCCGCCGTCGCGCAGGATGACGCGTTCAACGTCGATCTGATGTATGTGGGCGAAGACGGCAAGCCGGTGTTCATGCCGCCGGTCGATGGCCCCGCCACGGTGATGAGCAACACCTATCGCACCGACAGCTCGCAGCGGCTCGAGGCACGTCCGCCCGAACCCTATCGCACCTTCAGCGAAACCTTCGCGTACTGATCCCCTGTCCAGGAAAGACCGAATTCATGGCCTTCGAACTCAGCGTAAACCTGGAATACATGTTCCACGAGGCCGGCGAGCGGCTGGAAGACCGCATGGCCGCCGCTGCCAAGGCGGGCTACCGCAAGGTGGAAATCTTCACCACCGGCAACCGCGACGTGCCCAGCCTCAAGGCCGCGCTGGCCGAGACGGGGTGCGAGTTGCTCGCCACCGTTACCGATCCGCGCATCGCGCTGGTGATGGCCGATCAGCACGACCGCTTCCGCGAGATGTTCGCGCAGGCGGCGGCCGAGGCGGCGGAACTGGGCGCGACCAATATCGTCGTCCCCTCCGGCATTGCCGTGCCCTACATGAAGCGCCCGCCGCAGCTCGACATCGTCGCCGGAGCAATCGGCAGCGTCGTCGAGACGGCGCAGGCGCATGGGCTGACCATCCTGCTCGAGCCGGTGAATACCCGGGTCGATCATCCCGGCGTGCTGTTCGGCATGACCGAGGATGCCGTGGCGGTGATCGAGAAGATCGGCAGCCCGCACATCAAGCTGCTCTACGACGTGTACCACTCGATCACCGAGCGCGAGGACCCGTTCGAGGTGCTGCCCAAGGTGGCGCATCTGGTCGGCCATATCCAGATCGCCGATGCGCCCGGACGCGGCGAGCCGGGTTCGGGCCAGATCGACTGGTCGGCGATCCTCAAGCTGATCGAGAGCGTCGGCTATACCGGTGCGCTGGGCCTCGAACTGACCCCCAGCACCAGCGATACCGCCGTAGCGCTGTCGCATATCCGCGCGCTCGCCGCCTGACGGCCAGCCGCTCCAACGAGCTTCCCACTTGGGGTGCCCCGGCCACGGGCACCCCTTTTTTTTAGTAGTCCTTCGCCTCGTCGAGCACCGGCAGCGTCACCTTGCCGGTCGCCGCCCATTCGGTGCCGCGCAGGATCAGCGTCTGCAGCGGATGGAAATGCAGGCTGACCTCGTCATGCCCGATCGTGATCGAGAAGACGCGGCCTTTGCCGTAATCCTGCACCCAGAGCTGCGGATGATCGGCATCGATACCCTTCATCGCCTTGAGTTTTTCCGGCGTATAGGCGGCGGCGGGATATTTGGGGCCAGTGATCTTGGGGTCATAGGCAGATGCCGCATCGTGCGCGGTGCCGAGCACGTGGATCTTCGCGTCCGGCGCGAACGACATGTTCGTGTACATGTCGTCGTTATAGGTCCAGATATACTCGCGAATGCCCTGGGTGATCGGGTGGCCGCGATCGATCAGCTTCACTGTGAACGCCCCCGGCGGCGCACGGCGGCTGGTGCCGGGTTCCATCACCGCGCCGATCAGCTTCTTGTATTCGGGAATCTCGCGTCCCCAGGTGAAGCTGGAATGATAGGCGACCAGCCCGCCACCCTCGCGGACATAGGCATAGAGCGCCTCGAAGGCTTCAGGCGACCAGATCTGCTGGACGGGATCGGCATAGTTCCAGCGGCTCGAATAGTTGAGCAGCACGACATCGTAGGCCTTGAGCATTGCGAGCGTGCCATGGTCGAAATCCTCGACCACGCGCACGTCGAACCGGCCGCTGTCGGTCATCAGCGCACGCAGCATGTTGTTCACGCCGGTCCAGTCATGCTCGTAGCTGTTGCGGCCCGAGATGATGAGCACCTTGAGCCGCTTTTCCGCCGGATTGACCGGGATTTTCACGCGCTGCACGGTTTCGGGCGGGCGATAGGGCACGGTGACGATCACCTGGGCTTCGGCGGCACCGGCGGTGACGATCAGAGCGGCGGCGAACAGGGACTTGCGCATCAGGCGGCTCCATCGAGGGCGAGCTGGGCACCTTGCGCCTTGCGCGGCTGCGCGCCCGGCCATGCCAGCACGATGCCGATCTGCACGAGCAGCAGGGTTATGATCCCGCCATAATAGCTCCAGCGGATCGCTGCGCGCGCACCATCGGTGACTGCGGCGGGATCATAATCGACCCCGGCCAGGATGAAGGCGATGCCCGCCGTGCCGAGCGCCATGCCGACCTTGGTGGCAAGGCTCACGCCCGCGGACAGCAAGCCCTCGCGACGCACGCCGAATTGTGCCTCGTGATAATCCACCGTCTCGGCGATCATCGCGAAGGCGGCGGTGGTGGTGACCGACGTGGCAAGGCATGCGGTGACGTAAATGGCAAGAAACACCGTCGGCTGGCCTTCGACCAGCGGCAGGATGGCGAACAGCAGGGCGGCGATGCCCAGCATCGCTACGCACCCGTTGCGGATGCCGGTGCGGGCGAGGATCGTGGGGGCGACGAACGCCGAGAGCAGCAGCATGCCCGCCACCGCGGGCAGCATCACGCCGATCATCCAGGGCGCCTGCATCACATCGATCGCGAAATAGGCGGTAATCGCCATCATCCCGCCAAAACGGACGAAATAGACCAGGCAGAACAGGAAGGAGACCAGCCAGGCCCGATTGCGCAGCATCTTGCCGATCTCCGGCAGGATGGGGAAGCGCGCCGAAGCATCGTCCACCACCCGCTCCTGGCAGTTGCGGAACAGGGCGAGGATGCAGATCATCGACAGCACGCTGAAGATCGCGGCGGCGGCGAGATAGCCGCCGGGCTGCTTTTCCCCGCCATAGGCCGCGAGGATCGGCTGCACCGCTGCTGTGCCGAGAACGACGCCCACCGAGGTGCCGATCGAACGCATGCCACCCAGCTTCAGACGGTCGCTGCGGTCGCTGCTCATCATCGGCAGCAACGCGCTATAGGGGATGGAGCCGAAGCTCATCACGATGCCGAGCAGCTTGAACGTGATGAAGGCATAGGCGAGTTGCGCGGTCTGGCTCCAGCCGGCGGGCACGGCGAAGGTCGCGACAAACAGCAGGGCATAGGGCAGCGCGGTGAACAGGAAATAGGGGCGGGTGCGTCCCCACCGGCTCCGCGTCCGGTCGACGGCAATGCCGACACCCATGTCGATCACCGCGTCCATCAATCGCGCCACGAGGAAGATCGTGCCGACGGCCGCAGCGGGCAGGCCCACGACATTGACATAATAGAGCAGCAGGAAGCCGCTCGCCATGTTGTAGGGCAGGCTGTAGCCCATATCGCCGAAGCCATAGCTCAGCTTTTCGGAAAACTGCAAACGTGTCCCGGACATGGTCTCTCTCCCATGTTGCGGCACCGATCAGCCTTGAGGCCTGGATCGCCTGGCAGCTCCGACTGGCTGCTATTTATTAGAATGGTGATTCGTATAAAGCTGCGCGACAGGGCTTGGCAACGCATTTTTTGCATAGGCTGTTGCGCGAATATCAAACGCGCCGACAGGTTTCGGCTGCAACCATGGGGCGCGAAATGGCGGTTTTCTGTTGGTTAGGGCACAGGGCATTCATGAAATGGATTGTCTGGGATAATTTCAATCGATTGGGCTAAAGCTTGACACAACGAAGCCGATATATAAAATCATCATTCTAGTTTTAGTCGTTCTAATCACGCCGTCATAAGCGGGCACATCCGCAGGCGGGCCTTTGAGGGGAGGATTGCCGAGATGCACTCACACGCCATTCGTGCTGCGCTGTTGCTGGGGGTCGGCGCAATTGCGCTTGCAGCGCCTGTTCATGCGCAGGACGCTACCGAAGTCGATGCCGACAAGGAAATCGTCGTTACCGCGCAGAACCGCGTCCAGAACGTCCAGGACGTGCCGATCGCCATTCAGGTGGTCAGCGGCGAAGATGTCGAAAAGGCCGGGATCAGCGATCTGACCGGCATCCAGCGCCTCGCTCCGGCGGTGCAGATCACCAACGACACCAATCTGACGCGCGTCACGCTGCGCGGTATCGGCACCAACGACAATGCCGAGACGCAGGACGCCTCGATCGTCGTCAATATCGACGGCGAATATATCAACCGTCCGACCGTGATGAACGCATCGCTGTTCGATCTGGAACGCGTCGAGGTGCTGCGCGGGCCGCAGGGCACGCTGCAGGGACGCAATGCCACCGGCGGCGCGGTCAACTTCATCACCCGCAAGCCCGGCGATGATTTCGGCTTCAACTTGGCCGCCTCCTACGGCAATTTCGATCACGTGCTGGTCCAGGGCGGCGTCGATCTGCCGATCGGCGATATCGGCGGCATCCGCTTCTCGGGCAGCTATTCCAAGCGCGACGGCTTTTTCAGCCATCCCAATGTCAATGTCCGCACCGGCAATGACAACAGCCGCGCGGGCCGTGTCAGCCTCCACCTGAACCCGATCGATCCGCTGACGCTCGATCTCGCGTTCGAGGTCAGCGCGGTCGACAACATCATCGCCGGCAACGCCTTCGTGAACTATAACAACGGCCTCGGCTCCAATCCCGCTCTGGTTCCCGGACCGGGCTGCAACCAGAATGGCTGGACGAGGATCGGTGCCGATCCGCGCTTCGTGGTCTGCATTCCGCAGAACACCAACGGTCTGGCGACGATCGACCGCAAGAACTATGTCACCTCTGCCCGCGCACCGAGCCGCAACGAGCAGGATTCCAAGGTGGTGCGCGGCAAGATCGCCTATGATTTCGAAGCGGCGACACTGACCTATACCGGCGGTTATCGTCGCACTGTCGAAGCGTTCGACGCGGCGCTGACCCCGGCCTTCCTGTTCAAGAACTTCGCCAACAACGTCGAAACCCAGAGCCACGAGCTTCGGCTGAACGGCGGCAGCCCGGGCAGCTTCGAATGGCAGTTCGGCGGTTTCTATTTCAAGGAAGACCTTTTCATCGAGCGCGGCCTGTTCAACGGCCCGCCGTTCCTGCCCACCTTCCTGACCGGCCCCAATGGCGCATTCATCAACTATTTCCGCCGCGACGTCAGCAGCCGCAGCTATTCGGCATTCGGCCAGGTCGATATTCCGATCACCGACGAACTGTCGGTGACTGCAGGCGCGCGCTATACCGACGACAGCCGCACTGGCATCTTCCCGTTCTATCCGGGTGGCCTGGGCAACCCCAGTTCGCCGCTGTTCAACACCGGCATCCGCCGCATCACCGCCGCGCCGCAGCGCACCGACATCCTGCGCGCCAAGGCAGACAAGCTGACCTGGCTTGTCGGCGTCAACTACAAGCCGGACAGCGATACGCTGGTCTATGCCAAGGTCTCGACCGGCTTCAAGGCGGGCGGTTTCGACACGATCGGTCAGTATGCGCCCGAAACCAACACCGCCTATGAGGCGGGCATCAAGCGCAGCTTCGGCCCCAGCACGATCAACTTCTCGGGCTTCTACTACGACTACAAGGACCTGCAGGCAGCGGTGCTGCTCGACAACACCATCGGTGGCCAGGTGTTCAACGCCGGTGGCGCGACCATCTGGGGTCTCGAACTCGATGCGTCGATCAAGGTGTTCGATTCTGGGCGCTTTACCGCGAGCATCAACTATCTGAGCTCGAAATATGACGACTTCCTGGCGTCCTATGCCGTGTTCTGCGCCTCGGAAACGCACCCGACGCTTGGCTGTCTGACCGGCCTTGGCGATCTCGACAGCGACATCACCTCGAACCCGGTGGTCCAGCCCAACCTGGCGGGCAATCGCACCCCGCTGGCGCCGAAATGGGTGGTCGCGGCAGGCTATGAACATGTGTTCGATCTGGGCAGTGCGGGCACGCTGACTCCCAGCGTCTTCACCCGCTTCAAGTCGGCCTATTTCATGGATGTGTTCAACTTCCGCGATTCGCGCCAGAGCGGCTTCTTCCAGACTGATGCCACCCTCGAATGGCGCGACGAGACCGGCAAGTTCGGCATCCAGCTGTTCGCCCGCAATCTCGAGGACAACCAGCCGCTGACCTATGCCGCGTTCACGGCCGCTGGCAATGACGACATCTACAACTGGCAGTTCAGCGCGCCGCGCACATATGGCGTGCGCATGCTGCTCGACTTCTGATCTGCACCAGGGGACCCGGGGGCGTATGTGGTCGCCCCCGGAAGGGTGCAGATGACGAGAGGGGGCGGGTCCGGTGAGGCGGGACCCGCCCCCTTTTGCATTCAGCCGGGCGCGGCGACGAAAGCGGCCCCTGCGCCATAGAAGCGCACCAGACCGTCGCGATCCTCGGGCGCGGATACCATCACGCACAGCTGCACGCCGAAGCGTAGCGGCAACGGCGCGGGCAGCACGAATTCGCTCAACTGCCGATTGTTCTCCGGGCAATAGGGGCGGAACTCCGGCGCAGGTTCGAACGGCACCGGCACGGAGGGCGGAACCGTGAGGCGCGGGACCAGCTCGATCCGGTCCATCCCGCCATGCTGCACCGTCGCCCAGTCGAGCAGGGCGCCATCGCCGGTTTCCCAGAGCAGGCTCAGCGAATGCAGTGCAACCCGATGGCCGCCCAGCTCGACCGGGGTCGGCAGCGGCCAGTGGAACCACACTGCCTTGCCCGCGCGGACGCGAAAGCTGGCAAAGAAGCCGCGATAGAAGCCATGCCCCTCGGACCAGTCCGCGCCATCGACCGGGCCGAGAAACTCGGGCCCGCGTTCCTGCGGCACCACGGCGGCAGATGGCACCCAGTGCCGCGCGAGGATCGTCATCGCCTCAACCCCAGGACGGGTTCTTGCCGGGCAGCCACTTGATCGAGCAGCCCGCGCTCGGCACCTGATGCTCGGGCGCAGGCCGGCCCGCCAGCAGCGCATCGACCGCCGCGCGCATGTCCTGCCCGGTGACCGGAACGTCGGTCCGCTGCGGCGGCGCCCCCGGTACCGGCGGGTGCGGCAATTTGGGTCGGCTTGCGCAGAACTGGCCGGTATAGAAGAGCGCTCGGTCGGGTCCGTAGAGGAAGAAATCGGGGGTGCAGATGGCGTTATAGGCCAGAGCCACGTCCTGGCTCTCGTCATGCAGATAGGGGAAGGGCAGATCGTGGTCCTTCGCGAAGCGCTGCATGTGCGGGTAACCGTCTTCGGGAAATTCCTCGGGCGAGTTCGACGAGATCGCCACCACCTGCAGCCCCCTGGATGCATATTCGCGCGCGAAATCGATCAGGCCGGGCAGCACGTGCAGCACCACCGGGCAATGGTTGCAGATGAAGGCGACGAGCAGCGCCGGGGCCTCGAACTCCTCCAGCGTGCGAATACGCCCATCGGTATCGGGCAGCGCAAATGGGGCGGCTTGCTGACCGTAATCGAGCTGGCGGGACCATCTCAGCATCGTCTCTCTCCTCTAGAAATAGAATTTGTATTCTGATACGTGATTTTCTAAAGTGGGACAAGACGCACAGGCGCACGGGAGAGGCGGGTTATCATGGATCAAGATCAGCCCAAGGGCTGGAGCCGCAGACGGTTTCTGGGCGGCGCGGCGATATTGGCGGCGGTGGTCGGCGTGCCGCTGGCAGCGATCCGGCTCGACCTGTTCAACACACAAGAAGCGCCGAGCGAACGCCAGCGCGACCTGATGCGCACCGTCAGCCAGATCGTGATCCCGAAGACCGATACGCCGGGCGCGGGCGATGTCGGCGCGGGCGATTTCGTTCTGCTCGGCCTCGCGCACGGGCTGGAAAAATCGCGCACGCCGCTGCCCGAGGATGCGCCCGAAGCGCTGACCCGCCATGCCCGCAAGGACGGCTCGGTCGACCAGGCCGCCTGGCTCGAGGCCGAGCTCGACGCGCGCGCCAAGGGCGATTTCCTCAAGGCCGCGCCCGATGCGCAGGCCAGGCTGCTCGCCGCGCTCGATGCCGAAGCCTATGCCGAAGGTGTCCGCGAACACCCGTGGCGCACGGTCAAGGCGCTGATCCTGATCGGTTACTATACCAGCGAGTCCGGCGGATCGCAGGAGCTGCAATTCAATCTGGTGCCCGGCACCTATGACCCCGACGTGCCTGTGACGCCGCAGACCCGCGCCTTTTCGAGCGACTGGACTGCGGTCGATTTCGGCTGAGCGGGGAGGGAAAGACCATGGATTTCGATGCAATCGTTGTGGGCTCCGGCATTACCGGGGGCCTTGCCGCCAAGGAGCTGACCGAAGCGGGCCTGAAGGTGCTGATGATCGAGCGCGGGCGCAATATCCGGCATCAGCAGGATTACACGACCGAGATGAAGACGCCTTGGGAGATGCCGTTCCGTGGGATCGGCGACCAGGAGATGTACGCGCGCGAGCATGCGGTGCAGATGCTCAACCGGCATTTCACCGAATATACCCAGAACCATTTCGTCAACGATGCGCAGAATCCCTACACCAAGACCGAAGGCACCGATTTCAACTGGTTCCGCTCGTACCAGCTGGGCGGTCGCTCGCTGACCTGGGGGCGCCAGTCCTATCGCTGGTCGGATTATGATTTCGAGGCGAACAAGCGCGACGGGCACGGCACCGACTGGCCGATCCGCTATGCCGATCTCGCGCCGTGGTACGACAAGGTCGAGGAATTCATCGGCGTTTCCGGCGCGAAGGAGGGGCTGAAGCAACTGCCCGATGGCCGCTTCCAGCCGCCAATGGCGCTCAACCCGGTCGAGCAGCATGTGCGCGAGGTGATGCAGGCCAACTGGCCCGAGCGCCGCCTGACCATCGGCCGCACCGCCAACCTGACCGAAGGCAAGGGCGAGCGTGGGCAGTGCCAGAACCGCTCGATCTGCGCGCGCGGCTGCTCCTATGGGGCCTATTTCTCGACCCAGTCGAGCACCTTGCCCGCTGCCATGGCGACCGGGCGGCTCACCGTCATCACCGATGCGGTGGTGGAAAAGCTCGATTACGATTCCGCGACCCGCCGGATCACCGGCGTGCGCTATCTCGACCGCAACACGAAGGAGCGCAAGACCGCGACCGCGCGGATGGTGTTCCTCAATGCCGGCGCGTTCAACTCCGTGCACGTTCTGCTCAATTCGGCGAGCGAGGCGATGCCCAATGGCCTTGCCAACAGCAGCGGCGTGCTGGGCACGCACATCATGGACCATGCCAACACCCTTTCGGCGATCGCGCTGATGCCGGGCTTCGAGAACCGCACCAGCACCGGCAACCGTCCCACCGGCGTGGTCGTCGCGCGCTATCGCAACATGGACACAATGGACGGCGAGGGGCACACGCGCGGCTATTCGTTCCAGGGCGGCGCGCTGCAGAGTACCTGGACCGCAGGCAAGCGCGATCCGGGCATCGGCACAGAGTACAAGCAGAAGCTGCAGAAGCCGGGCATGTGGCGGATGGTGCTGGTCGCCTTTGCCGATTGCGTACCGCGCGCGAGCAACCGACTGACGCTCGATCCCAAGGCGGTCGATGCCGATGGCATTCCGCAGCTCAACATCGCCTTTGCGTTCGGCAAGGAGGAGCGCGCCGCGCTCGCCCAGGCCAAGGCCGACGCAGGCGAAATGCTGACCAGGGCAGGCGGCCAAGTGATCATGGGCTTCGACCAGCCGGGCGCGGGCGGCACCGCGATCCACGAAATGGGCGGCGCGCGCATGGGCCATGATCCCGCGACATCGGTGCTCAACAAGTGGAG
This sequence comes from Blastomonas ursincola, assembly GCF_013607875.1. GTDB lineage: Bacteria > Pseudomonadota > Alphaproteobacteria > Sphingomonadales > Sphingomonadaceae > Blastomonas > Blastomonas ursincola. The sequence continues at coordinate 868,930 of NZ_VDES01000001.1, read as the reverse complement.
CCAGTCGCATGACATCGCGAACCTGTTCGTCACCGATGGCGCGCAGATGAGCTCGTCGGCCTGCCAGAACCCCTCGCTCACCTATATGGCGCTGACCGCACGTGCCGCAGATGCCGCCGCTTCGATGCTGCGCGAAGGCAAGATCTGACCGTGAACGAACCCGTTCCCCTGACGAAGCGCCAGCAGAACCTGGCGCTGGTGACATTGATCGTTGCGGTGGTGCTTGAGATTGTCGACCTGACGATCGTCAACACCGCGCTGCCCGCGATCACCTCGGGCCTGAATGCCTCGGCTGAGGCGATCCAGTGGACGATCGCCGGCTATGCGCTCAGCTTCGCGCTGCTGCTGATGGCGGGGGGCAGGTTGGGCGACAGCCTGGGTTACCGACGCGTCTTCCTCTGGGGCGTCGCCGGGTTCACGCTCGCCTCGGTCGCCTGCGGGCTCGCGCAGACGCCCGAGCAGCTGGTGCTGTCGCGGCTGGCGCAGGGCGCGTGCGGCGCGATCATGTCGCCCCAGGCGCTGGCGCTGATGCAGGTCCTGTTCACGCCGCTCGAGCGCGTGTCGAAACTGGCGCTGTTCGGGCTGGTCGGCGGGCTGGCCGCGATTGCCGGGCCGATCCTGGGCGGGCTGCTGATCCAGCTCGACCTGTTTGGCCTCGGCTGGCGGCTGATCTTCCTGATCAACCTTCCGATCGGGCTGTTCGCGCTGGCATCCGGCTGGTTCTTCCTTCCCGATCGCAAGTCCTCGCACCCCGCCGGTTTCGATCTGCTCGGCGTGCTGGTGTTCGGGATGGCCGTCTTCTGCCTGCTCTGGCCGCTGACGCGCGCGGAGAATGGCTGGGGCGTGGCAGAAATCGGCGCACTGCTGCTGGTGGCACCGCTGCTGTTCGTGGTGTGGCGGCATGTCTCGGCGCGGGTGCGGGCGCGGCAGCCTGCCCTGTTCGATCCCTCGCTGCTGTCGATCCTGCCCTTCCGGCTGGGCCTGGGCATTTCGGTCGCCTTTGCCGCCGCCAATGCGGGGTTCCTGCTGATCTTCGCCTTCGCGCTGCAGAGCGAGCGCGGCGAGAGCCCGCTAACCACCGGGCTGCTGCACATGCCCTATGGCCTGGGCGCGATGATCGGCATCGCGGTGCTGGGGCGCAACTTCCTGCCGCGCTATGGCAAATGGGTGCTGGTACTGGGCGGATTGACGCTGATGGTCGCGGGCGCAGGCGTGCTGCTGGGCATCGGCTGGCTGGGCCTGTCCAAGGCCGCGCTCGCGCCGCTGCTCATTGTCTCGGGCCTCGGCATGGGCTCGCTCTCGGGCAGCATCGCGCCGGTCTCGGTGGCGCAGGTCGATCGCGACCATGCGGGCGCGGCCAGCGGGATGATGAAGACCGCGCAGCAGGTCGGCGGGGCGCTGGGTATCGCGCTGGCGGGCAGCGTGTATTTCGTCTGGGGCCAGGGGGCGGGCGTGCCGCCCTCGACTGCGGCGATCGCGGTGATTGCCAGCCTGCTGGCGATCACCGTGGTGTTCGCGGCGAGGCTGCCGGGCAATCTCTTCGCGGCGAAACCTGCTTCCGCCGCGCACTGACGCGCCGTCAGGGCTGGAAGGTCAGCGACCCGCGCCGTTCGAGGAAGCGCCAGCCCCGTTCGGTGGCGACGAAACGGTCGTGGAACGACCCGACCAGTGGCGCACCGCTGCCGGTGAACAGCAGGATCGCGCTTTCCCCCCTAGCATGCTCCGCGTCCTCGACGTCGATCACCACATTGCTGCAGAAATGCCGCGTGGTGCGCGGCGGGCGCGCCCTGAACGCGGCGAGAATAGCCTCGTGCCCGCGAATCTCGGCCTCGGGCGCGGTGGGGCGCGTCATCATCCCGTCGGGATGATAGAGCGCGACCACATCCTCCCAGCGATGCGCATCGTTGAGATTGGCGTAGAGCGCGATCAGCCTTGCGCATTCCCATTCGATCGCCTGGCGTTCCACAGGGCTCATAGCCGCGCCGCCGCGATGTCAGCGCCCTCGCGCATGGCCTTCAGCTTCTTCGCCGTGACCAGCGGGTCGATCTTGCCATAGCCTGCGAAGGTGCCGAAGCCGCAATCGGTGCTGGCGATCACCCGGTCCGCGCCGACGATCCCGACGAAGCGCTCGAGCCGCTGCGCGATCAGCTCGGGATGCTCGACATAGTTCGAACAGGTATCGATGACGCCGGGGGCCAGCACCTTGTCCTGGGGGATGGCGGCATCGCGCCACACCGTCCATTCATGCTCGTGCCGGGGGTTGGCGCCTTCGAACAGCACTGTGCCGGGCCGCGCCGAGAGCACGATGTCGATCACCCGCTCGAGCGGGATGTCGTGGTCGTGCGGGCCTTCATAATTGCCCCAGCAGATGTGCATCCGCATCCGTTCGGGCGGGATGTTGGCAGTCGCGGCATTGAGCGCCTCGACATTGGCGGCTGCGACCTTGAGGAATTCCGCCTCGCTCAGGTCCTGATAGCCAGTATGGCGCGACATCGCCAGATCGGGGCAGTCGAGCTGAAGGTCGAACCCGGCAGCCACGATCGTCTCGTATTCCTCGCGCATCGCATCGGCCAGATCGGCAAGATAGGTCTCGTGGCTTGGATAGTGGCGGTTGACCTGGAACGCGGTGATCAGGCCGGGCGAGGCGGCATTCATGAACCCGCGCGCGCCCTGCCCATAGGCGTCCATTGCGGCGCGGAAGCGGCGGATGTCGTCGTGCAGGGGCTCGAGCGTCACCAGCTTCACCGGGCCGATGCACGAAGCGCGGACGAATTCCTGGCTGCCCATGATCGCCGACAGCTTCTTCGCCAGGCCTGGCACTTCGGCGAGGTCGGCGGCGGGCTTGCGGTCGATATGGCCGCCAAAGCCCGACAGCCGCTCGATCATGTAGGTGGAATAGCCGACCTTGCCCATCTCGCCGTCGCTGACGATGTCGACGCCGCAGTCGCGCTGGAAGGCGACCGAGCGGTTCACCGCATCGGACACTGCACGGTCGAATTCCACTGCATCATAGGGCTTTCCCGCATCGCGCGCGAGCAGCAGCTCGGTGAGCTCTGGTCCGCGCGGCATCGACCCCACATGCGTTGTTGCGATAACGGCCATGCATTTCCTCCCCTGAACATTCGCGCCCCTTGCCAGGGGCTGTGCGGAGAGATGCTTGGCACAGCTTCGAGAGGCTTCCAAGCATTAATGGATCCAATAATCGGGGTGCACGCGCATGGGGGTGCCGGCTTGCGACCTCAGGGCGAAGCGGGCCTGAGCCGTCAGCCGTCGCCGAGATTGTCGTAGAGCCGGTTCAGCAGCCCGATCAGCTGGCCGAAATCTTCGGCGGAAAGGTCGCGGATCACCTTGTGATAGATCGGCGAGGTCGCCTTGCGTGCCAGCGCGAGCTTTTCCTCGCCCTCGGTTGTCAGCGACACTTCGGTTACCCGCGCATCGCGCGCGCTCGGTGCGGAATGGACAAGCCCCGCAGCCGCCATGCGCTGGACGATCCGGGTCATGGTGGAAAGCGGAATGACCGCCGCCTCGGCGATGCTGCGCACGCCACGCGGCGTTTCCTCGCCCAGGATCATCAGGACCCGCCAACTCGGGATGTCGAGCTCGATCTCGCGCAGGATGGCCTCGATGGCGGCGTTGTAGCGGCTGGCAAGGCGGTTGATCAGATAGAAGGGATAGGACGTCACCTGAAAGGCCGGGGTCCCCGGATCGCCCAAGAGTCGTTTGTCCACCAGTCCGTTCCTCTGTTTTTGCCTGCCTTAACGCTGCTGGAAATGGGGCACAACGTGCATTTGCAACATTTTAGTTGCATGTGCACGCAAGTCTGGCACATTCTTTCAGCCATTGCCTGTTCGGGGAGAGAATCATGCCGGGAACCACGCTTGCCCAATTTGCTGCCGCCATTGCCAGCGGAGCGATCGAGACGATCGATCTGACGCAGCCGCTGTCGGAGGAAACCCCGGTGCTGGTGCTGCCGCCGCCCTTCGGCCAGACCGCCGCGTTCAGCCGCGAGGAGATTTCCTGCTATGACGAGCGCGGCGTCGCCTGGCACTGGAACAACTTCACCACCGGCGAGCATACCGGCACGCATTTCGACGCGCCGGTGCACTGGGTCACCGGCAAGGATCTGGCCGACAACACCGTCGACACCATCCCGCCGCAGCGCTTTGTCGGCCCGGCGGTGGTGATCGATGCCTCCGCCCAGGCGGCTGCCGACAGCGATTTTGTGCTCACCGCCGATTTCATCCGCGCCTGGGAAGCGGTGCATGGCGAGATCCCCGCCGGGTGCTGGGTGCTTTTCCGCACCGACTGGTCGAAGCGCACCGGAGATGCCTATACCAACCGGGGCGAGGATGGCGCGCACACGCCCGGTCCCGATCCCGATGCCATGCGCTATCTGATCGACGAGCGCCGCATCCTGGGCTTTGGCGTCGAGACCATCGGCACCGATGCCGGGCAGGCGCATCTGATGGATCCGGCCTATCCCGCGCACACGCTGCTGCACGGCGCGGGGCTCTATGGGCTGCAGTGCCTCGAAAATCTCGACAAGCTGCCGCCGACCGGTGCGTTCATCGTCGCCGCTCCGCTCAAGATCGCGCGGGGATCGGGCAGCCCGTTGCGCGTGCTGGCCTTTGTCGAGCGCTGAGCCATGGCGGAGCGGTCGTTCAAGAAGGAGGTCGAGAAGCTTCGCCTTGGCGCGGGCGAGCATTTCGAAGGCGAGGGGATACTCGCCGTCACCAAGGCGCTGCTCCAGGCCGGAGTTGCCTATGTCGGCGGCTATCAGGGATCGCCGATCAGCCATCTGATGGACGTGTTCGCTGATGCCGATCCGCTGCTCAAGGAGCTGGGCGTCCATTTCGAATCGAGCGCCAACGAGGCTGCGGCGGGCGCGATGCTCGCGGCGTCGGTCAACTATCCGCTGCGCGGCGCGGTGGCGTGGAAATCGGTGGTCGGCACCAATGTCGCCTCGGACGCGCTGTCCAACCTTGCCTCGGGCGGGGTCACCGGCGGCGCGCTCATCATCATCGGCGAGGATTATGGCGAGGGTTCCTCGATCATGCAGGAGCGCACCCATGCCTTTGCGATGAAATCACAGATGTGGCTGCTCGATCCGCGCCCCAATCTGGCGACCATGGTCGACATGGTCGAGAAAGGCTTCGAGCTGTCCGAAGCCTCGAACACCCCGGTGATGCTCGAGATGCGCGTGCGCAGCTGCCACATGACTGGCAGCTTCGTCGCCAAGGAGAACCGGCGCCCGGCGATGACCGTGGGCGATGCGGCCGAACGCCCCACGCGCGATCTTGACCGGATCGTGCTGCCGCCCGCAATCTTCCTGCACGAGATCGAGAAGGTGGAACGGCGCTGGCCCGCCGCACAGGCTTTCATCCGCGATAATCGGCTCAACGAGTGGTTCGGCCCCGAGCGCGACGAGATCGGCATCATCGTGCAGGGCGGTTTGTTCAACACGCTCAACCGCGCGCTCGAACTGGCCGGCCTGTCCGATACCTGGGGTGGCACGAAGCTGCCGGTCTATTGCCTCAACGCCGTCTATCCGCTGATCGTCGACGAGGTCACGCAATTCTGCGCTGGCAAGAAGGCCGTGCTGGTGCTCGAGGAAGGCCAGCCCGAATTCATCGAGCACGAGCTGAGCTCGATCCTGCGCCGCGCCGATCTCAACACGCGCATCGTCGGCAAGGAGGTGATGCCGCGCGCGGGCGAATATTCGGGTCAGGTGATCGGCGAGGGGCTGGCGCTTTTTCTGGAGCAGTGGGCGCCCGATCGCGCACCGACGCGCGCCCAGTCCATGCCTGCCGAGCCTGAGCTTGCCGCCAATGTTCCGGCGCGGCCCGCCGGCTTCTGCACCGGATGCCCCGAACGCCCGATCTTCTCGGCGATGAAGCTGGTGCAGCGCGAGCTGGGCCAGTTGCACGTTTCCGCCGATATCGGCTGCCACCTGTTCTCGATCCTGCCGCCCTTCCATATCGGCAACACCACCATGGGCTATGGTCTCGGCACCGCAGGGGCCTCGGCTTTCAAGCCCAATGGCAGCGGCAAGCGCGCTGTCGCCATGATGGGCGATGGTGGTTTCTGGCACAATGGCCTGACCTCGGGCATCGGCAATGCGGTGTTCAACCAGGACGATACCGTCACCATCGTCGTCGACAACGGCTATTCGGCCGCGACAGGCGGTCAGGACATCCTCTCCTCGCGCGCCGACAACGATATCCGCACGACCAAGCATCCGATCGAGAAGGCGGTGCGCGGCATGGGCGTGCGCTGGGCGCGGACGCTGACCCGCACCTATGACGTCGCCCGGATGCGCGACACGCTGCGCGAGGCGCTGACCACGCCGGAAAAGGGGCCCAAGGTCATCGTCGCCCAGTCCGAATGCATGCTCAACAAGCAGCGCCGCATCAAGCCGCAGCTCGCCAGGGCGGCGAGCGAGGGCAAGCGCGTGGTGCGCGAACGCTTCGGAGTCGATGCCGATACCTGTACCGGCGATCATGCCTGCATCCGGCTTTCGGGCTGCCCCTCGCTCAGCATCCGTCCCAACCCCGATCCGCTGCGCCAGCACCCGGTCACGCATATCGACAACAGCTGTGTCGGCTGCGGCAATTGCGGCGAGGTGGCGCATGCGGCCGTGCTCTGCCCCTCGTTCTGGAAGGCGACGGTGGTGACCAATCCGGGCTGGTGGGAGCGGAAGGCGGCCAAGCTGCGCGGCTGGATCATCGCGAAAATGCAGCGCCGTCACGAACGCGCGCTGGCAGCAAGGGCGTTCTGATGGACATTTTCAACCAGGGCCGCGACCGGATCACCATCGCCATTCTCGCGCTGGGGGGCGAGGGCGGCGGCGTGCTTGCCGAATGGGTGCAGGTGGTCGCGCGCGCGAACGGCTATGTCGCGCAGGGCACCTCGGTCCCCGGCGTGGCGCAGCGCACCGGATCGACCGTCTATTATATCGAGCTGGTCCGCACCGGATCGCAGGGCGACAACCGCCCCGATCCGGTGCTGGCGATGATGCCGGTGCCGGGCGATGTCGACATCGTCATCGCGTCCGAACTGATGGAGGCGGGGCGCGCCATCCTGCGCGGCTTCGTGAGCCAGGATCGCACGACGCTGATCGGATCGACCCACCGCGTCTATGCGATTTCGGAAAAGTCGGCGCTTGGCGACGGTACCGGTGCCAATGCCCGCATTCTCGATGCGGCAGAGCGGCGCGCGGCGCGGTTCATCGGCTTCGACATGGCGGCGGCGGCGCAGGGCGCGGGCAGCGTCATCAGCTCGGTCATGTTCGGCGCGCTCGCGGGAAGCGGCGCGCTGCCTTTCTCGCGCGAGGCATTCGAAGAGGCGGTGCGCCACGGCGGCAAGGCGGTTGCCGCCAATCTCAAGGGCTTTGCCTCGGGCTTCGAGGCGGCGGAAAAGGGTGTCGCAGCGTCGTCCGAGGTCCAGCAGGACCGGAAGCCCACCACCGCGGCGGGCCGCGCGCTGCACGAACGTCTGTGCCGCACGCTGCCGCAAGCGGCGCATGCGCTCGCCACCGAGGGCGTCGCGCGGCTGATGGACTATCAGGACGCGGCCTATGCCGAACTCTATCTCGACCGGGTCGAGCGGTTCGCTGCGCTGGACCCGGCGCTCGCGGCCCCCGCGGCACGCCACCTCGCGCTGTGGATGGCCTTCGAGGACCCGATCCGCGTCGCCGATCTCAAGATCCGCGCTGCGCGCAGCAGCCGCATTGCGCAGGAGGTGCGCGTCAGCGAGGGACAATTGCTGCGCGTCACCGAGTACATGCATCCGAGGTTGCAGGAGGTGTGCGAAACGCTGCCGCGCGGTCTGGGCGCGCGCATCCTGAACAGCCCCGGCCTGCGTCGCCGACTGGAGCCGTTCTTCGCACGCGGACGCCATGTCGAGACGACCGGTCTGCGCTGGTTCCTCACCTTGCGCGGCCTCGCCGCAATGCGTCCGATGCGCCGGAAAAGCCTGCGCTATGCGGTGGAGCAGGCGCGGATCGAACGCTGGCTCGCGCTGGCCGAACGTGCCGCTGCGACCGATATCGCTGCCGGTGCCGAAATCCTGGCCTGCCAGGCGCTGGTCAAGGGCTATTCGGATACGTTCGAGCGCGGAATCGCCAATCTGGAAGCGGTGCTCGCGACGGCGGAGCGGCATCTGCTAGGGCGGCCCGACGCTGCAATGCAGATCGCCGCGCTGCGCGAGGCTGCGCTCAAGGATGAAGAGGGCAAGGCGCTGGGCTGCGCGATTGCCGAGGTTGCGCCCGCGCGCCTTGCATCCTGAGGCGCGCGGCGGGGATCCTGGCTATTCGATGCCGAAACTGGTGTCGATGATCCGCGCCGCAAGCGGGTCGCCGCTGCTATCGGTTTCCTCCGCGATCACCGCCTCGACCGGCGCGGACAGGCAATAGACCATCTCGCTTCCCGCGAGCTTGCGTTCCGCCGCTCCCCCGACCATGCGCGGCACGATCTGCAGCAGCAGCTTGGTGCCGAACCCCTCGGGATTGGGCGGCGCGTCGCTGACCGCCACCGGCAGGCCGCGCTCGTGCCAGACAAAGGTGAAGCGTCCGCCTTCGACATTCCAGCGCACGGCGACCTCGGCCTGATCCGAGGCGCCCAGCCCGTATTTCTGCGTGTTCGTCGCCAGTTCGTAGAGCGCCAGGCTCAGCTGCTGCGCCGCGACGGGATCGATCGACAGCGCCGGACCCGATATCGCGATGCGCGAGCCATAAGTGCTCTTGAGAACCTCCATCCCGGTTTCGACCAGTTGCTCGAGCTCGGCCGATGACTTGTCGCTGCGCGCGATCGCACGGGTGGTATCGGCAAGCGCACGCACGCGCCCCAGAAACGCGTCGAGAAACTCCTGGGTCCGCTCGGTACCGCGCGCCGATTGCGTCGCCAGCGAATGCACCACCGCGAGCAGGTTGCCGCTGCGATGCACAGCCTCGCGCGCCTGCACCGCCAGCGCGGCGGTCGCCTTTTCGAGTTCGCGCGTCCGCTCCTGCACCTGCCGGTCGAGCGAGGCGAGCGTCGCCTTGTGCGCGGCGATCTCGTCACTCAGCGTCTGGTTCACTGCCGCCAGCGATGCGGGAGAGGGCAGGCGGATGATGTCCGGGATCAGCCGGAACAGCACCACCGCCGTGGTCATCGAGACGATGCCGGTGGCCAGCTTCACCCAGCCGGTCCACGGATAGATCGGAATCCACAGCGTGACGATGCCGAGCGCGTGGGTGAGTCCGCACAACAGGATGAAAGACGCGAACAGCGCCACCAGCCCGCCATGCGGTACCTCGGTGCGCTGGCGCAGCACGCGCAGCAGCGCGATCGGGATGGCGGTATAGGACAGGAAGATCAGCAGGTCCGATCCCGCCCAGAGCAGCACCAGCCATGGCTCCCACAACAGGCACATGCCGTGCGGCATATAGCCACCATAATCCATGGTGTGATCCATCCGGCCCGCTCCTTGGTACGTCCATTCAGGCGATAGGCAGCCGCTCACTGCCCGCACCATCCTGTGATGCATAGGAGAACATTTGGCCACGGGACAGAAAATCCGGGGGCAGAAAATCCGGTGCACATTTTCGCTGTCAAGGAGGGCGATAGCCGACCCGTTATGTGTGGCCTAGTCGGATCGAGATCAAATATAGTCGGTGTGCTATGTTGACGGTGCGACCGAATACATCTTCATTTTGAGGGCTTCTTCAAGTCCTCCTCAACGCTGGCTGTTCAAACAACAGACGAATGATGCAAAGCGGGCCCGGCAAGGTGTGTTACACCGCGAGATCGTCGGGACAAATCCGGCGAAATTGTAAAATCATGGACTAATGCCGCGCTTGGCGCAGCCAAAGCGCAAGACCAGCCTTTCATCATATTGCGATATACCGATATTTTGGTAACGATATCGCAACTCAGGTTAAATTCGGCTCGCGCGACTCGGCGTGTCCGGTGTGTCGGGGGGCATCATGGCAAAACGCCTCTTGGCGCGCGAATATGAGCAAGTAGCTGATTTTCTTGCCGATCGTCATCCGGGCAAGACATCTTCCCTCCATAGTTCGCGTCACCATTCCGATCCTGCCACCCATCACGGACTCGCGGGGCCCTGACCGCTGAATTCCTTCGCTCGATGATGAAAACCGGGTCGCAACTGGTTGCCAATCCGAACTTGGGGGGAATTTATGCAGTCGATCCGGAACCGCGGCGCAGACCGCGCGGAGCGTCGTGAGCGGGCTGTCCCGCAGCGGCTCGGGCTGTTCAGCACGACGGCACTGATCCCCGCGATCGCCGCGCTGGCGGGCGGCGCTCTGACGCTCGCCCCTGGGCAGGCGCAGGCACAGACTGTGGCGGCCTCCGGTGTGGTCACCAACGGCTTCGGCGAGAACTCGCTCTGCCTCGACGCTGCACTCGACCTTTGTCAAATCGATCTGGGCGAGGTCAACGACGCCCCGCCGCCGGTACTCGCCGATCTTGCCACGGGCTCGGCCGGCCGATCGCTGCTGATCGGTGGCGGCGACAATGGTTCGCAGTTCTTCACTGTCACTTCCGACGGTTATGAATTCAACAACGATTTCAACACCCAGAATCCGTTGGTTCTGAGCTTCCCGGTCACCATCGTCCGGGCGATTGGCAGTTCGTCTTTCCACCAGCAATCGATCAGTGAGACCGGCGGCTCACGCGTGTTGCGCAAGACCGGGTCGGAAACGCTTTTCCTTCTGGGCTTTGATAACACCTATTCCGGTGGGACCATCGTTTCCGAGGGCTTTCTCGGCTGGGACCGGGATCGCGCTTTCGGGATTGCCGGGACCGGCGTGACAATCGACAACGGCGCCGGCGTGAATTGGACTGGCAGCTTTGCTACCACGCGCGCGTTCACGCTCACCGGCGGCAGTGCAACCATCAGGGCCCAGAGCGGCGTGACGGGCACAGTGAACGGCACGATCTCGGGCCCGGGGGGCCTGACGGTCGGCGGTCCAGGCCTTGTCGCCCCCGGCACGATCGTGCTGGGGAGCAATAACACCTATCAAGGTGGCACTTCGATCGTCGGTGGTACGCTGATCGTAACCAACAACAACTCTCTGGGCACTTTGGCCAGCGGCACGACCGTTTCGGCCGGTGCCACCCTCGCGGTGCAGGGCGGGCTGACGGGGCTAAACGAAGGCATTGCCCTGAGCGGTACCGGGATGGGCGGCGCGGGCGCGCTGCGCAATCTGAGCGGCAACAACGTGCTGACCGGTGGTGTGACTGTAGCGGGCGCAGCGCTGATCACATCCGATGCCGGACTGCTCGATCTTGCAGGGCCCTTGCAGTCATCGGGGGCCTTCGGCCTGACTTTTGGCGGTGCCGGTTCGGTTTCGTTGCGGGGCCAGATCGTGGGCAGCATTTCCGGGCTGACCAAGACCGGCACCGGTACGCTGATCCTGGGCTCGGGCTTCAACCCCTCGGCCTATAACGCCGGCCTCGATCTGGCGCAGGGCACGGTTTCGGTGCGCACCAATCTGGGCGCTGGCTTCGGCACGATCCGCACCACCGGATCGGTCATCGATTATGCCCAGGACGTCAACATGGCGGCGCCGATCGAACTTAACAGCAATACCACCCAGTTGCAGGTGACGACCGGGACCGCCACCCAATCGGGCATCATTTCGGAAATCAATGGCGCGCGTCCGATCGAGAAGATCGGTGCTGGCACGCTGATCCTTACCAACACCAACACCTATGCCGGTGGAACGATCATCAACGGTGGGGCCTTGCAGATCGGCAATGGCGGCACGACCGGCACCCTGGGGTCGGGCACGGTCACGATCAACGGCGCGCAGCTGATATTCAACCGGTCAGACGACATCACGGTCGCCAATGACATCACCAGTTCGGGCACGCTGATCAAAAGGGGCGGCGGCACGGTCACTCTTACCGGCGCCAAGGGCTATTCGAACACCTTCGTGGAAGCGGGCACGCTCGCGCTGCGCGGCACCTCCCCCCTTTCCGGCGGCGGCGTGCTCCAGCTCACGGGCGGCACGCTGGACATGGGCGTGGATGGCGTGCTTTCGAATGCCACCCATTCCGGCGGAACGCTGGCCTTGAACGGCAGGACCCTGATCCTGACGACCGGCAACTACAACGCCTCGGGCGGTTCGCTGACCGGCGGCGGAACCATCCAGTTCGCAGGCAACAGCCGCGGCCTGCTCATCACCGGCGCGACCTCGATCGACGCCGGAACGACGATCCTGTCGAGCGGCTTCAACAACAGGCTCGAGATCGGCAGTCTGGGGGCCGATTATACGCTGGCCGCGGCCATCACCGGATCGGGTGCGGCCAACAATCTGGGCAGCATGTCGGTCATCCTGGGCAATACGGGTTTCCGCACGACGCTGTCCGGCAACAGCAGCTATGCGGCGGGCACTTCGCTCAACAGTGGTACGCTGGTCGTGGCCAGCGATACGGCGCTCGGCACCGGCGCGCTGACCATGGCGGCCAATACCGTGCTGGAATCCGGCGGTACCGGCAACCGGACGCTCGCCAATGCGATCACGCTGAATGGCGCGGGGATCAGCATCGCCAATCCCAGCACCACCAACACCTTCACGCTCGGCGGCGTGATCGGGGGGTCGAACGGGTTTGCCAAGACCGGCGCGGGCACGCTGATCCTCACCGGAAACAACAGCCTGTCGGGCAATATCGCGCTGAATGCTGGAACGCTGCAGCTCGGGTCCGGCGCCCTGGCCGGCTCGCTGGGCAGCACGGGCGTCGTGATGGCGAACGGCACCAGCCTGGTGTTCGACAGCAGCGCCAGCCAGAATGTCAGCAATGTCCTTTCGGGCACGGGTTCACTGACTAAGCGCGGCAGCGGCACCCTCACGCTCAGCGGCAGCAACAGCTTCAGCGGAGCGGTGTCGCTCGACGGCGGTGCGCTGCAGCTGACCGGCGGATCGTCGATCGGGGACACGGCCGCGCTGAGCATGGCCACGAGCACCCTTCTCGGCGTTGGCAGCAGCGAGACGATCGGGTCCCTGGCGGGCAATGGCACGGTTGTTCTGCAGGCCAGCTCGGTTCTGACCACGGGGGGCAACAACAATTCGACCACGTTCGCCGGCAGCCTGACCGGGCTCGGCGGACTGACCAAGACGGGGTCTGGTACGCTCACCCTGACCGGCACCAGCAACTTTGTGGGCACCACCACGATCAGCGGCGGCACGCTGCAGATCGGCAACGCCACGACCACCGGCACGATCATTGGCGGGCCGATCGTCAACAATGCCAGCCTGGTGTTCAATCGGTCCGACAATATCGACAGCAGCGTCGCTATCAGCGGCACGGGTTCGCTCACAAAGCAGGGTCTGGGCACGCTGACGCTGCTCAGCACCAACAGCTATGCAGGCGGCACCACGATTTCGGCAGGTATCCTGCAGCTGGGATCGGGTTCGACCACCGGATCGCTTGGCACGGGCGGGGTAACGATCAGCACCAACGGGACGCTGCGGTCGAACAGCAGTGTTACCCAGACGATTGCAGGCGCGCTGGCGGGCAGCGGTGCGCTGGTGCAGCAGGGCACGGGGACCACGATCCTCGGCGCTGCAGCCAATGGCTATTCGGGTACCGCCCAGATCTTCGCGGGCACGCTGCAACTGGGCAACCTCACGGCGCTCGGCACGGGCGCGGTGGAGTTGCGCGGTGGTTCGTTGCACCTCGCGAACGCGGGTGTCTATACCAACAATATCAACGCCTTCACGGCGGACGGCAATGTCCTTTCGACCGTCGCGGGCAGCCAGGTCACCCTGACAGGCCAGTTCGGCGGGGCGGGAACGCTGCGGCTGGCACCGGGCACGGGCAGCACGCTCGACATTGCCGCGGCGACGGGCACCGCAGGTGCTTCCACGCGCATCATCGTGCAGAGTGGCACGGTGCGCTCGCAAAGCGGCATCCTGGGCCAGATACTCGGCCTGGATGCTACGCAGACGCAAGTTGATGCCGGTGCGACCCTCAATTTCAACACCCGCTTGTCGACGATCAGCAACCTTTCGGGCGCGGGCACGATCCTCAATGACGGCAGCACGACCACGCTGCGCAACGGCACATTTTCCGGCGCTTTCGGCGGAACGCAGTCACTTGCGACGACGGGCAATATCAGCCTTTCGGGCAGCAGCAGCTATACCGGCACCACCACTGTCCAGTCGGGCACGCTCACCATCGGCAGCAACACGGCGCTGGGCAACAGCACGGGCGGCACGACGGTTGCCAGCGGCGCGACCTTGCAGTTCAGCGGAACGCCGCTGACCATAGGCGATGCCCTCACCATCAGCGGCAGCGGCAACGGGGGCATCGGCGCGATCCGCGTCGCGCCCTTGGGTGCCTCGGGCAACGAAGCCACCAGCATCACCGGCGGCGTCACGCTGGCAGCCGACTCGACCATCACGGTCGCCGACCGGATCTTGCTGAGCTTCAACACCGGCGGCATCGCGCTGGGCAGTTCCACGCTGACCTTCGCCAGCGAAGGGACCGGCAATTCCTCCATCTTTGTGAACAGCGCGATTTCCGGCACGGGCGCGTTGGTCAAGACCGGAAGCGGGCTGCTCAGGCTCAACGGCAATAACGGCTTCACAGGGCCGCTGACGATCAACGGCGGCGATGTGGTCCTGGCAAGCGGGACTGCGCTGGCAGACACGGTCGCGGTAAGCTTGGCGACGGGCGCGCGGCTGTTCGTCAGCAGTACCGAAACCATCGGCTCGCTGGCCGGGGCGGGCACGGTCAGTTTCGAGAACGCGTCGGTCCTGACGACCGGGGGCAACAACGCATCGACGACCTTTGCAGGCAGCGTCAACGGAACCGGCAATCTCACCAAGTCGGGAACCGGCACGTTCACCCTGTCCGGCACCAGCGGCTTTGCCGGAATCACCACGATCAGCGGCGGTACGCTGCAGATCGGCGATGGCGGCACGACGGGCGCGATTGGCAGCGGCCAGATCATCACCAACGCCAATCTGGCGTTCAACCGGTCGGATGCGCTTGCCATCGCCAATGCCATCAGCGGCTTCGGCACGCTGACCAAGCTGGGCGCGGGCACGCTGACGCTGTCGGGCGCGAACAGCTATAGCGGCGACACCACGATTTCCGCAGGGACGCTGGTCCTCGACCAGGTTGCGGGCGGCACGATCGGCGCGGCGGGCACCGGCACCATCACGCTGGAGAACAACAGCGCTTTGTTGTCCAACGTCACCGGCACGCTGGCCAACCGGATATCCATCGCGTCCTCGGCCACTGCCAGCATCGGCGCTGCGTCGGGCACAACGCTGACCCTGACCGGTGACCAGTTCGAGACATCCAGCCCTGTTACGCTGACCTTCGGCTCATCGACCGCCACCGGCCTCATCGAACTGGCCGCACCATCGGGCGTCTCGGTCGCCGCAGGAACGGCTTCGACGATCGCGGGCGGAACCGTTCGGACCGGCAATGCCTTTGCTGCCAGCGTTTTCAGTCTGGCAAGCGGCGGCACGACCATCGGTACCGGCACGACCGCTGCCACGCTGGACGTCAATGGCCTGAACTTCCAGCTGGTCAATCTGACCGGCAGTGCATCGGGCACGCTGACCAATCTGGGCAGCCAGGCGGCTACGACGACGCTGAACACGCAGATATTCTCGGCTTTTGACGGGGTGATCACCAATGGTGCGTCTGCGCTGAACCTCGTCAAGACCGGAAGCGGCACGCTCGCGCTGACGGGCACCAACACCTATAGCGGCACCACCACGGTGACGGCAGGCACGCTGAACGTCGGTCGCGCCGGTACGTCGGGCACGCTCGGCTCGGGAGCCGTCATCGTCGGCGCTGCAGGCAGGCTGCTGCTGAACCGTACGAACGACCTGCTCGTAACCAACGCGATTTCCGGCGCAGGCGAGGTCATCAAGGGTTCCGCCGGAACCACGACCTTGACG
Source organism: Blastomonas ursincola (assembly GCF_013607875.1). Classification (GTDB taxonomy): domain Bacteria; phylum Pseudomonadota; class Alphaproteobacteria; order Sphingomonadales; family Sphingomonadaceae; genus Blastomonas; species Blastomonas ursincola. Next base: position 853,005 of record NZ_VDES01000001.1, on the reverse strand, counting down.
GGCGACAATAGCGGATACACCGGCACGCTCAGCGTCACCAACGGGACATTGCAGATCGGCAATGGCGGCACCAGCGGATCGCTTGGCACCGGCGCGGTGGCAAACGACGCGACGCTGGCGATCAACCTGGCCAGCGATATCACGCTGGCGCAGGCGATCACCGGCAACGGCGCGCTGCGCAAGCTGGGCAGCGGGGTAACCACGATCGGCGGCAACGTCACCCAGGGATCGGCGACGGTCGAGGCAGGCACGCTGGCGCTTTCGGGATCGAACAGCTTCACAAATGGCATCACGGTTGCAGGCGGCACGCTGTCGCTGCGCAGCAATAATGCGGCAGGCGGCGCGACCGGTGTCATCCGTACCACCGGATCGGTGGTCGATTATGCCGACGGCATCGACATGGCGACGCCGATCGAGCTCAACTCGAACACCACGCAGCTGCAGGTGCTTGCGGGATCGGCGACGCAATCGGGCGTAATCTCCGAAATCGGCGGTGCGCGGCCGCTGGAAAAGATCGGCGCGGGCACGCTGACACTGTCAGCCACCAACAGCTATTCGGGCGGCACGACGATCAGCGCGGGCCGCTTGAACATCACGTCGAACGCCAATCTCGGCGCGATCGCAGGCGGCGTCACCATCGGCAATGCTGTGCTGGGCACGACCGGACTGATCAGCAGCGCGCGCGCAGTGTCGCTGACCGGTGCTGCGGGGATCGATGTTTCCAGCAGCAGCCTGACCCTGACCGGCGCGGTAACCGGTGCAGGCAGCCTGACCAAGACGGGCACCGGCCAGCTGGTCCTGACCGCGGATAACAGCTATGCTGGCACCACCACCATCAGCGGCTCGGGCGGGCTGACCGTCGGCACGGGCGGCAACACGGGCACGCTGGGCAGCGGCAACATCACGGTCAATGCAGGCTCGTTCCTGGCCTTCAGCCGGTCCGATGCGTTCACGGTCGCGAATGCCATTTCCGGCCAGGGCAACGTCGGCAAGCAGAGCAGCGGCACGCTGACCCTTTCGGGTGCCAACACATTTTCTGGCGGACTTGCGATTGGCGCAGGGACCGTCGTGCTGGCCAGCGCCAACGCTGGCGTCATCACCGCCGCTGGGACAGGGAACATCACCTTCTCCAGCAATACCACGCTGCGGACCGATGTCTCCGGCACGCTCGGCAACAATCTCTTTTTCGGCAGCGGGAGTTCGACGGTGGCGGCGGCGACCGGGACGACGCTGCGTCTCGCCTCGAACGTGCTGTCGTTCGAGGCCGGAGCCGGCTCGCCGCTCGATTTCGGCACGGCAAGCGCGACGGGCACGATCGAGCTGGCACCGGTGACGGTGTCGGTGGGCGCGCAGGTCAACCCGATCGCCATCAACGGCGGCACGCTGCGGCTGGCCAATGCCGGCGCTTACACGCTGCTGAACGGCGCCAATGGCGTGTTCCTGAACGGCGCGACGCTGGGCGCGGATGTGGCGGGGACGCTGACCAAGGTGCTGACCATTGGCGCGACCGGCGGCACGATCGACGTCGCGGCGGCATCGCTGACCCTGCAAGGCGCGAACAGCCATATCGGCGTGCTGACCAAGACGGGCACAGGCGAATTGCGTCTGACCGGCGCGGGCACCGGCAGCGGCACGGTGCAGCTCAACGCGGGCAGCCTGGCACTGCTGGCGACGAATGCTGGCTGGGGCACCGGTACGCTGCAGATGGCGACGGGCACCACCTTGCGGCTTGGTCTGCCGAGCCCTGCGACCTTGGCGAACAACATCGTTCTGGGCGCAGGCGCAGGATCGACGATCATCGCATCATCGACGACCTTTTCCGGAGCCTTGTCCGGCGGAGATCTCACCATCGCGGCGGGCCTCGGCGCGGACGGCCCCAGCGTCGTGCGGCTGACCGGCACCAACAGCTATGGTGCCACGACGATCAGCGCGGGCAATACGCTGCAGATCGGAACGACGGGCACCGGCGGTACCTTGGGCACGGGCAATGTCACGGTCAATGCAGGCGCAACATTGCGCTTTTCTGGTAACGACCTGACCGTTGCCAATGTCGTTTCCGGCGCAGGTCAGCTGGTCCGCGACGGGCTGGGCACGACGACGCTGACGGGGGCGAACAGCTATGCCGGCGGCACGGTGATTTCCGGCGGCGGGATCGTGATTGGCAACACCTCGGCCTTGGGAACCGGCGGGGTAACGATGTCGGGCTCATCCTCGCTTGATACGGCCGCCGGCGTTTCTGCCAGCATCAACGGCTTGTCGGTGGTGAATTTCGGATCCTCTCCGATCATAACAGCGTCCGCAGGCCAGACCCTGTCGTTGGGCGGCACATTTTCTGTTGGCCCATTTGTCAGTGCCCTGTCCTTTGGATCGAGCACTGGAACTGGAACCATTGCGCTCGACTTTGCTGCCGTCCCGACGGTGTCCAGTGATATCCAGATCCGCGTGAATGGCGGCACCTTGAAGCTGGGATCGACCTCGGAAGCGCTGCTTCTGAATGCTGCCGGCGGCCTGGCTATCGGTGCGCTGGGTACCATCGATCTGAACGGGTTTGCAGGTGGCGGCGTCAGCATCTTCGGCTCGGGAACCATCTCGAATTCGTCGACGACAGCAGCGCAGTTCACGGCCTTGCAGAACGCGGCAACCACCTTCAGCGGCATCGTCGGCGGCGGCACGGGCGCGATCTCGTTGGTCAAGAGCGGCACCGGCGCGCTGACGCTGGCCGGCGCGAACAGCTATACCGGCATCACCAGCATCACCGGCGGCAGCCTGCAGATCGGCGATGGCGGCACCACGGGCAGCCTTGGCACGGGCAATGTCGCGATTGCGAGCGGCGCGCAGCTGCTGCTCAATCGCAGCGATGCGCTCAGCCTCGCCAATGTGTTCACCGGCGCGGGCACGGTGCAGAAGAACCTCGCCAGCACGCTGACGCTGACCGGCAGCAACACCGCTGCGGATGGCTTTACCGGCACGTTCAACATCAATGCCGGCACGTTGCTGGTCAACGGCGTTCTGGGCGATCTCACCAACCGGGCAGCCACGATCAATGTCGCTTCGGGGGCCACGCTCAGCGGATCGGGTACGATCCAGGGCAATGTCGTGGTCGCCAATGGCGGCATCCTCTCGCCCGGCACGAGCCCGGCGACGCAGACCATCGCGGGCAATCTGACGCTGAACGACAGCTCGGTGCTGAATTTCGAGCTCGCGCAGCCCGGCGTCGTCGGCGGCGGCATCAACGACCTGATCACGGTCGGCGGCAATCTGGTGCTCGATGGCACGCTCAACGTCACCGCGCTCGATGGCTTCAGCGCAGGCTTCTATCGCCTGTTCAACTATGGCGGCACGCTGACCAACAATGGGCTGAACATGGGCACGCTGCCGCTAGGATTCATCTCCGAGTTGCGCGCCGACATTGCGGGACAGATCAACATCCTGTTCAACGCAGGCGGCCAGACCGTGCAATATTGGGATGGCGCGGACCTGACCGGCGCGGTCGCGACGGTGAACGGCGACGGCGGGGCAGGGACCTGGACCAGCACCTCCACCAACTGGACCAACCCCACCGGCTTTGCGGTCAACACCCCCTGGGCGGGCCAGGCGGGCGTGTTCGCAGGTGCTGCCGGTGGTGCCGTCGGAATAATCGGCAGCCAGGCCTTCCAGGAGCTGCGGTTCCTGACCGACGGCTATGTGCTCAATGCCGCTGACTCGACAGGTGGCCTGGCGACGACGGGCGGCTTCTCGATCGTCAACGTCAATTCGGGCCTTGCGACCCGGATCAACGCGCCGATTTCGGGGACGGCGGGCCTGACCAAGAGCGGCGGCGGCACGCTGACCCTGGGTGGCGCCAACAGCTATGCCGGGCTGACCACCGTCAGCGGCGGCACGCTGTCGCTGGTCAGCGGCGGCACGATCGCAGGCGCGGTGCAGAACAATGCGACGCTGACCAATGCGGGCACGATCATCGGCCTTGTGACCAACGCGGGCACGCTGACCAGCACCGGGACGCTGGCGGGAGGGCTGACCAATAATGCGGGCGCGACGGCCTCGATCAGCGGTACGCTGGATGGTCCGGTGTCGAACGCGGCAACGATCACGCTCACCGGTGCGACCACCGGCGCTGCGGCGGTGACGCAGACCACGACGGGCTCGCTCAATCTGGCCGGGTTCAACGGCACCATCGGCAGCCTTGCGGGCGCCGGCGCGGTGCAGCTGGGCAATGGCACCCTGACCACCGGCGGCAACAACAGCACAACGACCTTCGCCGGTGTGATTTCGGGCAGTGGCGGCCTGACCAAGATCGGGTCTGGCACCTTGAGCCTTACGGGAGCCAACGCCTATGCCGGCCAGACCTCCATCAATGGCGGTACTCTGGAGCTTGGGTTTGGCGGCTCGCTCACCGGGGCCGTCGTCAACAACGGCACCTTTAATAATGCGGGTGTGGTCAACGGGCTCGTCACCAACGGCGATTTCGGCATCCTCACGTCCCTCGGCGCGCTGAACGGCGGGTTGGTCAACAACGGCCGATTCACCCCGATCAGCATCTCAGGCCAGCTGAACGGAAATGTCAGCAATTCCGGGGTGATCAATTTTATCAACCAGACCGTCGGCAACGCTGCCATTACGCAAGCGGCCAATAGCAATCTGTTTCTTGTCAGCCAGACCAATGTGAATATCGGCAGCCTGGCGGGAGCCGGGTCCGTCGTTCTGAGTCAGGGCAGCACGCTGACCATCGGCAGCAACAATGCCAGCACCAGCTTCTCGGGCGTGGTTTCGGGCACCGGAACGCTGGCCAAAACCGGTACCGGCACACTGACGCTCAGCGGTGCCAACAACCTGACCGGCCTCACGACAGTCAGCCAGGGCAGCCTTTCGATTGCCATGACCGGCAGTCTGGCAGGCGCGGTGCAGAACAATGCGACGCTGGCCAACGCGGGCAGCATTGCCGGGCTTGTCACCAATGCGGGCACCCTGACCAGCACCGGCACGCTTGGTGGCGGTCTCAGCAACAATGCAGGTGCCACCGCTGCAATCCGCGGTACACTGAACGGCCCTGTGTCCAACGCGGGCACGATCACCCTGACAGGAACCACGACAGGTAACGCCGCTCTGGCTCAAACCGGCAACGGCACGTTCAACCTGGCCGGGTTCGATGCCACGATCGGCAGCCTTTCAGGCACCCTCGTGGGCAGTGGCTCGGTGCAGCTGGGCAGCGGCACGCTGACGCTGGGTGGAAACAACAGCAGCACCAGCTTCAATGGTGTGATCTCGGGTACTGGGCAAGTTATCAAGACTGGCACGGGGTCGTTCGCGGTGACCGCTGCCAACACCTATACCGGTCTGACGACCGTAAACGGTGGCACGTTTACCATTGGTTTTGGCGGATCGCTGGCGGGGTCGGTGCAGAACAACGCCACACTGGTGAATTTGAGCCGGGTAAGTGGTCAGGTCACCAATGCCGGCATTCTGAATTCAACCGGTTCGATCCGGGGCGGGCTGGTCAACAACGCTGGCGCTACTGCAAATCTGGCAGGTCTGCTCAATGGCGCGGTCAGCAACTCGGGCAACATCACTCTGGTCGAATCCCTGACCAGCACCGGATCATTCACCCAGAGCTCCGGCGCATCGTTGAACCTGGCTGGTTTCGAAGCCGGAATGGGCAGCATCGCAGGCAATGGCGCGATCCAGCTCGGCTCGGGCACGCTCACCGCAGGCGCAAGCAACGCCTCGACCAGCTTCGACGGCATCATCTCGGGCTCGGGCACGTTCAACAAGGCGGGCACGGGCACGCTGACGCTGGGTGGCAGCAACACTGCGGCGGCCAATTTCACCGGCACCGTCAACGTGAATGCGGGGTCGCTGGTGCTCAACGGCCAGTTCGGCGATGTGGCGGCCAACAGTGCCAACCTCAGCCTCGCCAATGGCGCGACGCTGGCCGGATCGGGCAGCTTCCTCGGCAATATTTCGCTGGGCGCCGGGGCCATACTCGCCCCGGGCAACAGCCCTGCGACGATCGCTATCGGTGGCAACCTGCTGCTCGATTCAGCCTCGATCCTCAATTTCGAGCTCGCCCAGGCGGGTGTCGTCGGCGGCGGCATCAACGATCTCATCACTGTCAGCGGCAACCTGACGCTCGACGGCACGCTCAATGTCGCCGCGCTGACCGGATTTGGCGAGGGCATCTATCGCCTGATCAACTATGGCGGCACATTGACCGACAACGGCCTGCTGGTCGGCACGCGCCCCGATGGCTTCACGGCGTCGGTGATCACCAATATCGGAGGACAGATCAGCGTCCAGTTCACGCTCGGCATCCCGACCGTGCTCTACTGGGACGGCACCGACACCACCGCTGCGTCCAGCGCAATCACCGGCAATGGCGGATCGGGCACCTGGAACAGCACCAGCACCAACTGGACCTCGGCGCCCGGATTCTCGACCGCGTTCGGATGGAACAGCCAGACCGGCGTGTTCGCTGGCGCGGCAGGCGGGACGGTACAGGTCAGTGGAACCCAGGCGTTCCAGCAGCTTCGTTTCGAAACAGGCGGCTATGTGCTGAACACCGCACCTGGTGGCGGGGCGCTGGCGACCACCGGCGGCACCTCGGTCATCGACGTGTCGGCAGGCTTGGGTGCCACCATCAATGCGCCGATCCAGGGGACCGCAGGTATCACCAAGGCGGGCGCGGGCACGCTGACGCTCGGCGGTTTCAACAGCTATGCGGGGCTTACCAGCATTGCAGCCGGCACGCTGGCGCTGAGCAGCGGCGGCACGATCGTCGGCGCTGTGGATAACGGTGCGAGCTTCGCCAGTGCGGGCAACGTGAGGGGGCAGGTCACCAACCGGGCGAGCCTCACCTCGACCGGCAGGCTCGACGGCGGTCTGGTCAATGCCGCCACGGGCATAGCCAACCTGTCGGGCGTGTGGAACGGGGCGATTTCCAACGCGGGAACGGTGAGGCTGTCAGGCCTGACCAGCGGCAACGTGGCGTTCAACCAGCAGGGCAGCGGTTTGTTCGACCTGGCCGGATCGTTCGCTTCCATCGGTTCGCTCGCGGGCAGCGGGTCGGTGCAACTGGGCAGCGGCTTGCTTCAGCTGGGCCGCAGCAACGCCAGCACCAGTTTCGCAGGCGTTATCTCGGGCAGCGGCGGCCTGGAGAAGGAAGGCACGGGCACCTTCACGCTCACCGGTGCCAACAGCTTCACGGGCCGGACGCTGGTCAGCGGCGGAACGCTCGTCCTGGCTTCGGGAGCATCGCTGGCAGGCTCGGTGACCAACAATGCCGTGTTCACCAATGCCGGGACGGTCGCAAACGGAGTGATCAACAACGGTGCGCTGGTGTCCACGGGGTCGTTGAACGGCAGTCTGGTCAACAATGCTGGCGCAACGGCGAGCCTGTCGGGGGCATTTTCCGGCAATCTGATCAATCGCGGTACGGTAAACCTGACCGGAACCACTATCGGTATCGGCGAACTGTCGCTGGCGACGGGCGCGGTCTTCAACCTGGGCGGCTTTGCCACCACCATCGGCAATCTGACCGGCGGCGGCGGCACGGTGGCTCTGGGCAGCGGGACGCTGACCCTGGGCAGCGGCACCGGCTCGCAGACCTTCGACGGCATGATCACCGGTTCCGGTGGCCTGACCAAGGTCAGCGCCAGCACCTTCTCGCTGTCGGGCGCGCAGGGCTATACGGGGCTGACCACGGTCAACGGAGGCACCTTGATCCTGGGCAGCAATGCCTCGCTGGCAGGGGGCGTGCTCAACAATGCGAGGTTCACGAACGCTGGTCGCGTTTCGGGCCTCGTTACCAACATTGCGACACTCGAATCAACGGGCGCGCTGAACGCAGGGCTGGTCAATGCAACCGGAGCCAGTGCGCGAATCCGGGGTATCCTGGCAGGATCCGTCACCAATGCGGGCACGATCACGCTGACCGGGGCAATCAGCGGCATCGGCGCGGTGACACAGGAGGCGACGGGCACGTTCGATCTGGGCGGCTTCGGCACCAGCATCGGCAGCCTGGCGGGCAGCGGAGCCGTGATTCTGGGTGCGGCCCCGCTGACCACGGGCGGCGATAACGGCTCAAGCACCTTCGCAGGCACGGTCTCGGGCGACGGCGGCATCGTCAAGACCGGCACCGGCACGTTCGTTCTTTCCGGCGCGAACAGCTATGCAGGCCTGACCACGGTCAGCCAGGGCGTGCTTTCGGTCCGCAACAATGCGGGCCTGGGCGGCAATGCTGCGGGCACCGTGGTCGATGCGGGGGCTGCGCTCGAACTGCAGGGCGGCATCACCCTCACCGGTGAGGCGCTGACGATCAACGGCACCGGCGTGAACGGCGCGGGCGCGCTGCGCAACGTGGCGGACAACAATATCTGGGCGGGCACCGTCACCCTGGGATCGGACAGCCTGATCACCGCCGATGCCGGACGGCTCGACATCGACCTGCTCGCAGGCAGCACTCAGGCGCTTACCACCGGAGGCGCTGGCCTGATCGGCCTGGCCAATGCCAATACCGCCGGCGCGCTGACCGTGACCGGCGGCAATCTGGCGCTGTTCGGCACCGGCAATTTCGCCAGCGGCGTGAATGTCAACGCGGGCAACCTGTTCCTGCAAGGCGGCAGCAGCGTCAATGACGCGGCGGCGGTCACGCTGGGCACCGGCAACGTGATCGTTGCGGTGTCGGAAACCATCGGTTCGCTGGCTGGCACGGGCGGCACGGTGCAGATCGATGCTGGCCAGACGCTGACGCTGGGCGGAAGCGATGCGTCGACCAGCTTCGGCGGCGTCATCTTCAACACCGGCAATCTCGCCAAGCAGGGCAGCGGAACGTTCACCGTCACCGGCACGCTGGCGCATAGCGGCACCACGACGATCACCGGCGGCACCTTGCTGTCGGGCGCGGCCAATATCTGGCAGGGCAATGGCCTGGTCACGATCGGCAACGGCGGGACGCTCGATCTTGGCGGTTTCGACCAGTCGATCGCGGCGATCAGCCTGGCGGGCGGCACGCTCGCCAATGGCGCGCTGACCGGCAGCATCAGCACGAGCGGCGGCACGATCCGCGACATTACCGGCGCTGCCAATTCGCTGCGGGCCATCGGGGGCACCACCACGCTCACCGGCGCGGGCAGCTTCGCGCAGGGCGTGACGCTGGCCGGCGGCGATGTCGTGCTGCAGGGGGCAGGGGCCTCGATTGCCGACACGGCGCTGGTCGCCGTCAACACCGGCACCTTGTTAGTCAATGTCGGCGAAACCATCGGCGCGCTGGCGGGCAGCGGCGGCCGCGTGCAGATCGCGCAGGGTCAGGCGCTCGTCACCGGTGGCAGCAATGCGAGCACCGCCTATGCGGGCGTGCTCGCGGGCAATGGCGCAGTGATCAAGACCGGCACCGGCACGTTCACGCTCTCGGGCGCGAACACGCTCACCGGTACGGTTACCGTCAATGCAGGCGTGCTGGCGCTGGCTAGCGGCGGATCGCTGGCGGGCGCGGTGCAGAACGCCGCCGGGTTCAGCAATGCGGGCACGGTGGCGGGCCTCGTCACCAACACCGGCACGCTGATCTCCACCGGCGTGCTCAATGGCGGACTGGTGAATTCGGGCTCGGCGGGGCTTTCAGGCCAGCTGGGTGGCGCGGTGACCAATAGCAGCCTCGTCCAGCTCCAGGGCGCGCTGACCGGCATTACCGGCTTCAGCCAGAGCGGCACCGGCGCGTTCGATCTCGCGGGCTTCAGTACCTCGATCGGCAGCCTGTCGGGCGCAGGCAACGTGCTGCTGGGCAGTGCGACGCTGACGCTGGGCGGCAGCAACGCCTCGACCAGCTTTTCTGGCACGATCGGTGGCACCGGCGGCCTCATCAAGACCGGCACCGGCAGTTTCACGCTGACCACGGGGCAGGTCTATACCGGCCTTACCACGGTCAATGGCGGCCTGCTGACGGTGGCGGCGGGTGCGGGCCTCAGCGGATCGGTGCTGAACAACGCGAGTTTCGCCAGCTCGGGCCTGATCCTGGGATCGCTGACCAACAACGGCACCGCCACGCTTTCGGGCCAGGTCAACGGCACGGTGGCCAACAATGCAGTAATCGCGCTGGACGGCCAGTTGGTCGTGCTCGGCCGCCTCACCCAGAATGCTGGTGGCAGCCTGAACCTTGCTGGCTTCAATGCCGGGCTGGGCAGCCTTGCGGGCACGGGCCCGATCGCGCTGGGCAGCGGCACGCTGGTGGTCGGTTCGGACAACAGTTCGTCGCTGTTCTCGGGCGTCATCTCGGGCAGCGGCGGCCTGCAGAAGATCGGCACCGGCACATTCACGCTCACCGGCATCAACAGCTACACCGGCTTGACCCTGGTCAACGCAGGCACGCTGGTGATCGGCGAAGGCGTGAGCGTCGGTGGCACGACGAGCGGCATTGCGGCGACGGTGGCAGCACCTTCCGTGCTTGCCGCGCCGGTCGCAAATGCCGCTTCGGGCCCGATCGCAGCCGAGCAGACCAGCATGCCTGCGGCGGTCACGTCGCTGGCGGTCGAGCAGACCAGCATGCCGGCTACGGTCACCTCGCTTGCAGCCGAAACCGCCTCCACCGTCAGTGCCTCGCTCGCATCGCGTGCGGGCATGATGGTCGACAATATTTCGATCTCCGGCGGCCCGACCCCGGCGAGCCTGGCCCCCAGCGCAGAGCGTCTGCCGCTGGCGGGCGGCGTGTCGTCCGGACCCGAGCGGGTCGATCTGTTCGGCGATTCCACATCGGGTGCGGTCTCGGCCAACCTCCCGGTCGTGACGCTCGGCGAAGCGTCGCAGACGGTCGCTCCGGCGGCGGCTTCGACCGCATCTGCTGCGGGCCGCATTGGCCTGGTGTCCGATCTCAGCAACAGCATGGGCACCGCGCGGCTCGATGGTGCGCTGATGGGCGGCGCAGAAATGGCGAGCCCGGTGGCGGCCGCGCTGGTCGATGCAAACGCACCGGCGGCGTCGGCGGGCGAGACGGCCTTTGCCGGTCCGCTCACCCCCGCGGTGATCGCAGGCAGCGTGCTCAACAACGCCAATCTGATCAACAACGGCTCGATCCTGGGCCAGCTGGTCAATTCGGCGGGCGCGACCGCCGTGAACAATGGCGTGATCCGGGGCCTGGTGATCAATGCGGGCACCTTCACCTCAACCGGAACGCTCTCGGGCGGCCTGTCGAACAGCGGCACCGCGCGGATCAGCGGCACGCTGACCGGCGACGTGCTCAACAGCGGCAGCATCACGCTCACCGGCATCACCAGCGGCATCGCGGTGTTCCAGCAGGCGGCGACCGGCAGCCTCAACCTTGCCGGGTTCGACACCACGCTGGGCGTGCTGTCGGGTGCGGGCACGATCACGCTGGGCAGCGCGCGGCTCACCACCGGCACCAACGGCGTGAACTCGCTGTTCAGCGGGGTCATTTCGGGCACCGGCGCGCTGACCAAGACGGGCACCGGCGGGCTGATCCTCGATGGTGAGAACAGCTATTCGGGCGGCACCACCATCGCTGGCGGCGTCTTGCAGCTGGGCAATGGCGGCGCCACCGGATCGATCATCGGGCCGGTGCTGAACAACGGGACGCTGATCATCAACCGCAGCAACGCCTATACCTTCGCGGGCGTCATCAGCGGCACCGGCATGTTCGTCCAGGCGGGCAGCGGTACCACGACGCTGACCGGGGCAAACAGCTATACCGGCGGCACGCTGATCTCCGCCGGCCGTCTGATCGGCTCGACGGTCTCGCTCCAGGGCCTGATCCAGAACGATGCCGCGCTCGAGTTCGCGCAAGGAACGACCGGCGTGTTCGCGGGCCGGATCGGTGGCACCGGGCTGCTCGACAAGAGCGGCGTAGGGCTGCTCGAGCTGACCGGCGACAACAGTGCGCTGCGCGGGGCGACGACAGTGCGCGCGGGCGAACTGCGCGTCACCGGATCGCTTGCGGGATCGGCAACGACGGTGCTTTCGGGCGCGACGCTGTCGGGCAATGGCACGGTGGGCGGGCTGATCGCGCGCAGCGGCTCGGTCGTCTCGCCCGGGGCGGGCGGCCTCGGCATGCTGGGCCTCAACGGCGCGATCCAGCTGCAATCAGGCAGCACGCTGCGTCTGCAGGTCCAGGCACCCAGCGGGTCGGACATGCTGATCGGCAATGGCACGATGCAGCTGGGCGGCACGGCGGCGATCACCAATCTGGGCGGCACCTATGCCTTCAACAGCAACTATCTGCTGCTCCAGGCGAGCGGTGGTCGCACCGGCACGTTCGATGCGGTGACCGGCTTTGGCGAGTTCGGCATCCTCTACCGGCCCGAACTGGTCTATACCGCCAACCAGGTGCTGCTCCGCATGGCTCCCAATCTGCTCACCAACATCCTGGGCAACACGCCGCTGACCGCCAACCAGCGCTCGGTGGTGTCGCGGATCGATGCGGCCGTGACCGCGGGCTACAACCCGCAGCCGCTGTTCAACGTCTATGCGCTGCCCAATGCGCAGCAGCCGAACGCGTTCGACCAGCTTTCGGGCGAGGTCTATGCGACCATGGCGGGCGTGGGCATCGAGCAAGAGCGGCTGGTGCGCGAAGCGGTACTGGGCCGGATCAACGCGGTCGCCGCGACCGCGCGCCAGACGCCCGAATGGGGCAATGGCGCAGGCGCCTGGGGCCAGGTGTTCGGCAGCTGGGGCGCTGGCGAACGCGACGGCAATGCCGCGCGCTACGAGAGCGATCGCCAGGGCTTCATCACCGGTATCGACTATGGCAATGCCAATAGCGAGGGCAGCTGGCGCATCGGGGCGTTCGGCGTGCACATGACCAGCAAGGTGAGCGTCGATGCGCGCGGATCGCGCGCCGAGGTCGAACAGACCGGCGGCGGCCTTTATGCTGGCGTCAATACCGGCGGCGTCAGCGTCGGCATGGGTGCGAGCGTCACCGGGGTCGATCTCACCGCCGTGCGCAACATCGCGCTGCCGGGCTTTGCCGAGACCAACCGGGGCCGGGGCGATGGCCGCGCGGTCCAGGGCTTTGCCGAATTGAGCTACGCGATCGAGGCAGGCAATGCCACCTATCGTCCGTTCGCCAGCGTCGCCGTGGGCGAGTTCAAGCTGGATGCGCTGACCGAAACCGGCGGCGCGGCGGCGCTGTCGGTGCGTCGCCAGAGCTATCGCAGCGGTTCGGTCACCGTCGGTGCCGATGGCACGGTGCGCATGGGCAGGGTCAACCTCTCGGGCACGCTGGCAGGCCGGTTCCAGGTCGGCGATCGCGATCCGGCAGCGCAGATCGCGCTCGCCGCCGCGCCCGCCCAGGCCTTCACCATCCGCGGCGTCCAGCTCGACAGCTTCGCGCTGGCGGCACGGCTCGATGCGACGGTGAAGCTGACCGACGGCGCAGACCTGTCGCTGGGCTATACCGGCCTGATCGGCAAGGACACCGCCGATCACGGTGCCCGCGCGACGCTGTCGGTCCGCTTCTGATCCGAACGAGACGCGGCGGACCGCCCGAGCCTGGGGAAATACCCTCAGGCTTCGGCGGTCCGTACGCGGGGCAGGCTGGTCTGCACGGAAAGTCCGGCGGTCAGTTGCAGGCCTTGCGCTCGGTTGCGGCCCAGCCGATCGCGGCCTCGAGCATCGCGACATTCTGCGGCTGCGCATAGGTTTCGGGCGCATGGCCGATCGCGGAATAGAAGATGCGTCCCCTGCCGATGCAGTGCGTCCAGGCGATGGGGTGGTCGCCCATGCGCAGATCCTCGCCCTTGATGCCGACCGGACTGTAGGTGCTCTCGTCTAGTGTCAGCAGCACCCTGGCGCCGATCCGCCGGGGGTTGGTGCCGAAGCTGTACCATTCATCGGTCATCCGCCATTCCGCCGGCAGCGCCTTGGCGAGCGGGTGATCGGGATCGACCGCGATCCGCGCTTCCTGAAGCTGCGGCTTCATCGGATGACCGATGAAGCGCGCGCCGAGCAGATCATCGGCATACCAGTCCCAGAACCAGGCCGGATCGCCCGCCGATCCGTGGATGCCGACGAAACCGCCGCCGCGCTGCAGGAAGGACTTGAACGCCTTGCGCTGCGCCAAGGTCAGCACATCGCCCGAGATATTGTTCCAGATGACGGCATCGAACTGGCCCAGCGTCTTCGCGTTGAAGGCCCCGGCCTTGTCGGTTGCGACGATATGCCAGCCCTTGCGCTCGGCCATGGCAAGGAACGCGGCATGCGCGGCATTGACCGAGGGCGTGTCCTTGAAGCCGATGATCTTTTCGAACAGCAGCAGCCGCGGCTTGCCGTCGCGGGGCAGGGCGATCGCGAGGCGGTCATTGTCATAGCGCTGGCAGCGCTTTTGCCTGTCCTCGGCAGTGACCGGCAGCGCGCGCAATTGCGCATCGAGCGGGGCGATGGCGGACTCTGGTACGCCGACAAAGCTGGCGAACTTGGCCACCGTCAGTATCGCCGCGAAGGTCGGCGGGGTGGTGCCGGTAAAGGCAGGTGGGGTCTTGTCGAAATCCTGACCCGTAGCCGCCTGGGTCAGCCTGCGCGCCTCGGGATTGAGCAGCACGTCGATCAGCGGGCTCTCGACCGAAAAGGGCTTGTCGCGCAGCGGGCAGTCTGTGACGGCTTGTGCGTTCAGCTGGCCGGGTACGCCGAGCGCGAGCGCGGCCATTGCGAGCGGACGGAGCATCGACAATCGCTTCACAGCACGTTTTCCTTCATCAGCTTGACCGCATGGTCCGCCGCGCGCGCGGACAGCGCCATATAGGTGAGCGAGGGGTTCTGGCATCCCGACGAGGCCATCGCCGCGCCGTCGGTAATGAACAGGTTGGGCACCTCGTGCGCCTGATTGAAGGCGTTGAGTACCGAGGTGGAAGGATCGCGCCCCATGCGCGCGGTACCCATTTCATGGATGCCCAGGCCCGGCTTGCCCGGTTCGGGCGATTGCATCACCACCTTGGCGCCGGCGGCTTCGAGCATTGCCCTGGCATCGGCCTGGATATGCTGGATCATCGCCTTCTCGTTGGGGCCGTGCGCACAATCGATATGCGGGATCGGCAGGCCCCATTTGTCTTTGCGCGTGGCGTGCAGCGTCACCCGGTTCTCCGGATTGGGCAGCATCTCGCCAAAGCCGCCGAGAAACGCGGTCCATGGCCCTATGGTATGCGCGCGCTGCTTGATCTCCGCGCCGAGAACGCCCGGCTGCAGCGCCGCCCCGCGCCACCCTGCACGCGAAACGCCGCCCTGATAGCCATAGCCGCGCACGAAGCCTTCGCCCGGCTCGGTGACGTTGCGGAAGCGCGGGATGTACAGCCCTGTCGGGCGACGGCCGCGATAATAGCGGTCCTCCGGTCCCGGGAACATCGCGATGGTGATCAGCGCGTACAGATGGTCCATCAGGTTGCGCCCGACCTGGTCCGATCCGTTCGCGAGCCCGCGCGGGAATTTCTCGGATACCGAATTGAGCAGGATCTGCGCGGTGCCGATGGTCGAGGCGTTGAGGAAGATGATCCGCGCCTGATAGGTGCGGCCTTCCTTCGTCTTTGCATCGATCACGCGCACCCCGGTCGCCTTGCCGGTCTTCGGGTCGTGCTCGATCAAATGGACGATCGCATCGGTGACGATGGTCAGGTTGCCGGTGCGCTTCGCTGCGGGCAGCGAAGAGGTGAGGCTGGAATGCATCGCGCCGAAGCTGCAACCGCGCTCGCAGATCGAACGGTTCTGGCAGCTGGCACGGCCCAGTTCCTCGTGGTGCGGCTGCGCGACCGAAAGGTTGGCGGTGCGCCCCGAGATCACCTTGCGCCCGGCAAAGCGCTGCTCGACCATCGCCTTGAACTGCTTTTCTGCATCGTTCAGCTCGAATGCGGGCAGAAACTCGCCATCGGGCAGCTGCGGCAGGCTTTCCTTCGATCCGGCAACGCCGATGAACCGCTCGACATGATCGTACCAAGGGGCAAGATCGGCATAGCGGATCGGCCAGTCGGTACCGTGCCCATCCTTGGCATTGGCCTCGAAATCCATTTCGGACAGGCGATAGCTCTGCCGCCCCCACATCACCGAACGCCCGCCGAGATGATCGCCGCGGATCCAGGTGAACGGCTTGTCTTCGGGCGTCGAATAGGGCTGTTCGCTGTCCTTCGGCCAGAATTTCTTCGTCGCCTCGCTGAAGGCATAGCATTGGCTCTGCACCGGATAGTCGCGCGCGACCTCGTCTTCGGGCACCTGCATGTTGTTGACAAATTCCCAGGGCATCTGGTGGTCCATATAGTCCCTGGCCGGATCGATATTTTTGCCCCGCTCCAGCACCAGAACCTTCAGCCCGCGTTCGCACAGCTCCTTGGCAGCTATCCCGCCGCTCATGCCCGAACCGATGACGATGGCATCAAAAGACATCTGCATGATCTCCGATCAGAAAGGGCCGAGCGTGGCGAACGGGCGCATGCCCGGGGTGATCGGGATCGATGGCTGCCATGGGCCCGGCACATGCTCGTAGATCAGTTCCTGGGTCAGGCCGATCTCGCTGCTGAAATAGAGGCCCACTATCAGTTGCTTGAGCGTGTGGTATCCGACATCGGCAACCGAAACCACCGGCGCGATGAACGTGCCTTTTGGCGCACCGGGCTTGGGCGGGACGGGCTTGAGCGCAGCGGCCTCGTGGTCGCGCAGAAAGGCAAGGCGCTCGTCCGGCGACAGCGCCGCGAAATCCTTGCCGGTGGCCGCCCTTGCGGCTTTGCCGATGCGGTCGAGCGCACCGGACAGCGCCTTGCGCGTCTCATCAGATGCCCAGTCGGTGTACATCGCCGCAAGCCGCTTTGGCACGCCAGCCTCGGCCGCGCTGGGCGTGTCGGTCTGGGGAATGATCGTGTCAGCCACCAGATCGAGCAGTTTCAGCTGACCTTCGTCCAGAGTGGCGCGCGCGTCCGATCCGGGCACATAGCCGCATCCCGCTGCCGCCGTCGCGCCGAGCAGCGCCATGATGCCGTGCAACGCCGTGCGCCTGTCGATTTCAATCGCTATGTGCATCGTCCTGCTTTCCCCTTTCAAGCGCGCGCCGATCCTGCGGCGTGCACGCGACGCTCCCAAAGCCAGAGCAGCGCGAATATGCCGAGCAGCACCGCCGGGATGACCGCCACCGTCTGGAACGATATCTCTGCCGCATCCCGCAGCACTGCCTGCATCCGCGCCGATCCGGGGGCCAGCGCAGCAAAGGCTTCCGCTCCGCCTGCGCTGGCGATCTTGGCTTCGTCATAGATCCGGCCCAGTTGCGGCAGCACGAAATAGATGGCGATCGCCCCCGCAAAGCCGATCAGCCCGATCCCCCAGGAACCGCTCTGCGGATAGCGGCGCGCCACTGCGGCGAGCATCGTCGGCCACATGAAGCACACGCCGATCGCCCAGAGCGTTGCAGCTATCAGCGCGCTTGTCGGCGTGTCGGCGCGAGACAGCAGAAACAGCCCCGCGCACGCCGGCAGGGTACAGATCAGCAGCAGCCCCATGTCCGACAGGCGGTGCGCAAGCGATCCGGCAAAATGCCGCATCACGAACATGACCGCAGCGACATAGACCAGCACGACGATACCCGGCATGCCGACGGTCTGGGTCAGCGCGACATCGACCCATGCCGCAGGCGCGAGCTCTGCCGACGCGGTCAGCAGCATGATGCCGAAGAAGATCCAGAACCCGGGACGGCGGAATGGCTCGGACAGCATCGTCCGGAAGCTGGTGCCCGTTTCGACGCTGGCGATGGCAGGGAAAGGGCGCCGCAGCACGAGAATGACAAGCGCAGCGCCGGGCAGCAGGGGCATGGCCACCAGCCAGCGCCAGTCCATCGCAAGCTGCTGCTGCACGACAATCGCCAGCAGGCCGCCGAGCACGATCCCCATCGGCCACCAGGCGTGCAGGCTGTTGAGCTTGCCGGTCTTGTCGTCCGGAAACAGGCGGGCGGTCACAGGGTTGATCGAGGCCTCGGTCGCCCCCCAGCCGCAGCCCCAGATCACCATCGCGACATTCAGCAGCAGCATGACATTCGGCCCGGCATGCGCCGATATCAGCACCAGAAGCGGACCGACGATAAAGCAGGCACCGGCGAACAGCAGCACGCGCCGCGCGCCGAACCTATCGAGCAGCGGGCTGATCACCAGAAGGCTGAGCGCAAAGCCGAGAAACGCGTTGCCCAGCACCGCTCCGACCATCTCGCCCGAATGCCGCGCGTCGATCGGGTCGAGCAAGGCGGACTTGATGGCTCCTGCTGCCCCGACCCGGATGGCGTTGGCAAAGGCGGCGTTGAACAGCGCCAGCACGCATAGCCAATATATGGTTCTTCGCGTGGCATGCGATGCTGCCATGACACGTTCCTCCCCCTTGCGGCCATTGCCGGCAACCGTGATCACGGTTGCCCGTGGGATTTTGCCACGACAATTGTGCCATCACCTAGCATGGGTTTGTTGATATTAGAACCGCAATTTTATAATTGATCCGGGCGCGCGGATGCTGCGGCGCCCGCGCCGAGGGTAGCGCGAAGCGCCCGTTGGCGTCGGCAGGAGCTAGTCCGCGATGGTCAGCGTCTGGCTGGCCTTGCCCCAATCGGCACCAACGCTGCTGGCATGGTCCAGGATCGCTCCGGGATCGCGCAGAGTGAAGCGGTTGGCGCCAGCGAGCGACGGGAGATCATCCCATGCGACTGGCACTGCGACCGGAGCACCATCGCGCGCACGCACGCTATACGGCAGGACCGCCGTCGATCCGCGCCGATTGCGCATCCAATCGATGAAGATACGGCCCTTGCGGCGCGCCTTGGACATGGATGCGGTGTAGCGCCGGGGCTCGGCCTGTTCGAGCGCCTGGGCAAAGCTCTTGGCGAACCCCTCGGTTGCTGCCCAGTCCGCGCCCGGGTCGAGCGGGGCGATCACATGAACGCCCTTGCCGCCGGTCACCATGGGAAAGGTGACGAGCCCCATATCGGCGAGATGATCGCGCATCTGCCGGGCGGCAGCGGCGATATCGGCAAAGCCGATGCCTTCATCGGGGTCGAGATCGAAGACCAGCCGGTCGGGATGCTCGATATCGTCAGCGCGCGATCCCCAGCCGTGAAACTCGATGGCTCCCATTTGCACGCAGCGCAGGATCGCGGCCTTGTCGCCCAGCACAAAGACGGGATCGGTCGAGCCATCGGCCTCCTCGATCATCAGCGAGCCGATTTCCTTGCCCCAGCCTTTCTGGACATGTTTCTGGAAGAAACATTGTTCGCTGATCCCCTGCGGGCAGCGGAGCAACGCCACCGGACGGTTGGCGATGAAGGGCAGCATCAGCGGGGCGGCCGCCTCGTACCAACTCGCGAGATCGCCCTTGGTCGGGCCATCAGCCCCGAACAGCGGCCGGTCGGCATGGGTGATGCGGATCGAAGGCTGGGGCGCGATCCAGCCTGCAGGTTGGTTCATCTCGATCTCCCCGGTCACCTCGGCTGCTGGCTTGTCACCGCGCAGGCCGATGAAGCTTGCATGGCGCAGCACCCCGTCATGCGTATACTCGGCATAGCGCACCTCAGCGACCAGTACGGGTTCGATCCAGTGCGCCTTGCCGGCCACAGCCTTGGCATCGACAATGGCAGGCTCGGCCCGGGCAAGGTCGGCCAGCTGCGCCTGCAGCTCTGCTGCCGTGTCGGTATCGAAGCCGGTGCCGACGCGGCCTTTATAGACCAGCTGGCCACCTTCATGCTGGCCCAGCAGCAGTGAGGCAAAGGGCCGTCCGCGCTTGGCGCTGGCGATCCAGCCGATGATTACGAACTCCTCGCGGCGCTCGACCTTGATCTTCAGCCAGGCATCGCTGCGCTCGCCGACGTAGCGGCTCGAGGCGCGCTTGGCGATCACGCCCTCATAGCCCTTGTCGACCATCGCCTGGAACAGCGCGCGTCCGTCGCGCTCGATATGGTCGGAATAGAAGATCGGCGGGTCCACCCGCTCGAGCAGTGCAGCGAGCCGCTGCTTGCGCTCGGCCAAGGGCCGCTCCGTCAGGTCCTCGCCATCGAGCGCGAGCAGGTCGAACGCGAAATAGCTGAGCGGCCCGTCCGATTTCAGCGCGCGCTGCAAGGCGGAGAAGCTGGGGCGGCCGTCTTCGCCCAGCGCCACGATCTCGCCGTCGAACAGCGCCGACGCTGCGGGCACTTGCGCCATGGCATCGAGCACCGGATGGAACTTGTCGCTCCAGTCGAGCCCGGTGCGCGTCCAGCCGATCGCGCCATCCTTGCCCAGGCCGACCAGGCAGCGATAGCCGTCGTACTTGACCTCGAACAGCCAGTCCTGGCCTCCAGGCAGCTGATGCACCAGCGTCGCCAGCATCGGCGGATGGAAGGCGGGCACGGGGCTTTTGGCACGTGATCCTGCTGCGCTTGCGCGCTTGCGCCGGGGTGCAACTGGGGCAGTGCCAGAGGCGATCTGGTCCATCGTGCGCCCGGTCTTGACGCTGGTCAGCGCGCGCTCGACCAGCCCGTCGCCCTGGCCGGCCTCGCCATCCTCGACCTTGCGCAGCAGCCAGTTCTCGCGCTTCTCACCGGCGCGCGGCTTCATCCGCACGAGAATCCACTCGCCGCGCATTCGCTGGCCGTGGGCGATGAAATGCAGATGGCCCTTGTCGATGTCGCTCGCGCTCTTGCCGGGCACGGGCTCCCAATGCCCGCTATCCCACAGCATGACCGTGCCGCCGCCATAGGCACGCGCCGGGATCACCCCCTCGAAATCCGCATAGGACAGGGGATGATCCTCGGTCCGGACCGCGAGCCGCTTGTCCTGCGGATCGATGCTCGGACCGCGCGTTACCGCCCAGCTCTTGAGCACGCCGTCCGCCTCGAGCCTTAGGTCCCAGTGCAGCCGCGTCGCATCGTGCTTCTGCACAACCAGCATCGGCGGCTGCTTGCCCTTGCGGCGGGCGGGCGTAGCGTCGGGCTCGGGCGTGCGGGCAAAGTCGCGCTTGGCGGCATATTCGGCAAGCGGATCGGGCGTGCGATCCGCCACGGTCAGCCTGCCTTGCGCCTGGCCGCGGATTTGGCGGGCGGCTTTTTCGCGGAAGCGCGCTTTGCCGCCGGCTTGGCGTCTCCCGTGCTCGCTGCCTTGGCGTTGACCGATTTCTTGAGCGCGGCCATCAGGTCGATGACATTGCCGCCCGCAGGCGCTGCCGGTTCGTCATCGGGCGTGACGCGCTTGCCCTTGTTCTTCATCTTGGTGTCGATCAGGTCGCGCAAGGCATCGACATAGCGGTCGTGAAACTCGCCTGCATCGAACGGCGCGGTCTTCTTGTCGATCAGCGCCGTCGCCAGTTCGAGCAGCTCGTCATCGGGCTTCTCATCCCCGATCTCGCGGAAATAGGACGCTGCCTTGTTGACCTCGTCGGCATAGCGCAGCGTTTCCATGATGATGCCGCGACCGCAGGGGCGAAGCGCGACGATATATTCGCGCCCGCGCATCGCCAGCTGGCCCAGACCGACCTTCTTCGCCTGATCGAGCGCCTCGCGCAGCACGATGAACGCTTCTTCGGCGAGATCGTCGGCGGGGACCACGAAATAGGGCTTTTCGTAATAGAGCACGGGGATGTCGTGCAGCGACACGAACTGGGTGAGCTCGAGCGTCTTGCGGCTTTCGAGCCGGACGGCCTCGATCTCCTTCTCGTCGAGCAGCACATAGCTGCCCTTTTCATACTCGAAGCCCTTAAGGATATCCGCCGGTTTGACCGGGCCGATGCCGGGTACGGTCTTTTCATACTTGATCGTCTGGCCGCTCGGCTCGTGGATCTGGCGGAAGCGGATGCCTGCGCCGCTTTTCGTCGCAGGGTAGATTTCCACCGGAATCGATACCAGCGCCAGCCGTATCTGGCCTTTCCACGATGGGCGGGCGGGCATGACGGTCCTCCTTGCAGGGACACGACGCGGCAATGGCGGGGTCCGATGGGCTGTATCTACATGGCCGCAACGGTTTGCCGCGCGCCATGGTTCCCCCTGGCTGCCATCTTCGCCCGGTGCTCTGACGCGGCCTGGGCCCCGAAGGGCGTCAACCGCTTGCCATCATGGCTGGGGAGCAGGCGCGCAGCGCGTCGTGTCGCCAGCCTGGCAGGCTGCGACATCGGCCTCCCATTTCCTGCGCGCTTCGGCGGCGGCCTTGACCTCGGCCTGGTATTTCGCCTCGGCAGCGGCAAAGGCGCGCTGGCGCTCCTCGTAGACGCGCTGCTTTTCCTCGAAGATCCGCTGCTCCTCGGCATTCTTGCGCAGCTGGGCTTCGGCCATCTGCGCCTGCTGGGCGTTGACGGCGCGCAGCTCCTCATCGGCCTTGGCGATGGCCAGCCGCCGCTCGGCTTCGGCCTGTGCGGCTGCCGCAGCCCGCTCGGCCTGTTCGCGCTGGCGCAGTTCCACGGCCACCCGGTCTGCCTCTGCCGATCGTGCCGCAGCCGCAGCGCTCGATGCCGGAGGCGCGGCGGGAGCAGGGGTGGCGCGAGGCGATGGGCCGCCGCCCGGCTGAAGATCGGCCAGGTTCGTCGTCAGCGGATAGGCGCCCGTCGGCAGCCAGGTCACGTCGACCAGCTTCCAGTTGCCCCCGTTCGAGGCGCGGGTGGTGGCGATGAAGGCCTCCAGCTCTTGGCGGTCGGCGCGGGTATAGCAGGTCTGCCCCAGCACGGTTTCGCCGGTCTGCGCCTTGACCGCCTTGGCAAATTCAGCCGTCAGCGTCGCATCGGTGATCAGATAGCCTTCTGGCGGGGTGCTGAGCGCCTGGTAGAAGCCGGACGACAGGAACATGCTGTTGCCGCCCGATCCCACGGCGATGCCCTGGCAGAAGACGGGATAATAGCCCGATTGGGCCTCGGCCGGCGACAAGGCGGCCGATGCGAGGGCAAGAGCGGCGGCGGACAGGATAGCGGCTATTTTCAACGTCCAGGCTCCGACCGATGGCCTCATGCGCCAGGCGGCTGAGGCAAGACAATTCAATCGCTTGGCTCGGTACACCCGTTGCCATGGCGGTGCGATTTCATTATCCATGGCAAAAAGGGTCGTCAACATAACCGCAAGATCGCAAAGGGGTGTGCGATGGACGATCGACACGGCACGCAGTGCCCGTGCTGCCATGAAGACCGGGGCTCCATTGATCGTCGTGCCGTCGTGGCCGGCTTGGTCGCGCTCCCGGCCATGGGGGCGAACCTGGCCTCAGCGCAGGATCTGCTCGACCCGACCCGCCTGCGCAGCAGCCGCGTCGGCACCGAGGCGCTGGCCACCCGCTCGAACCGTCCGCCCGACTGGAAGGGCCCCGAATATGCCCGCGACATGGCGAGCAGCGTAACCAGCGCCATCCTGTCGCTGGTGCGGGCCTATGGGGCTACGGCCGATCAGATCGGCAAGCTGCAGACCGAAGAGAAGCAGCTGACCGACAAGCTCAACGAAGCCATCCGCAACAAGGAGGCGATCCTCGACGAATATCGCCAGGGCCTGTTCTGCTCGGGCTGCGGGCGCACCAAGTCCGACATCATCTCCAAGGGTGAGCAGTTCCCGCATTCGGGCCAGTCGATCATCAAGCCTACGCCCGAGCAGATCGCCGCCAAGGAGCGCGAACTGCAACAGGGTATCGACCGGCTGGCGCAGCAGCTGCGCGATGCCAAGGCCAAGCTCGCCAAGCTGTCGCCCGATATCGATGCGATCCGCAGCCAGCTGTTCGAGGGCATGGGGCTGTGGCGTACGGCCACCAGCATGGAACGCGGCATCATCCGCCAGGAGTTTGCCTTCGATGCGCAGGATTACGTCCAGCAGCGCACCGTGATCAGCCGCCAGATCGATGCGGTCATCAGGGATGCCGGTACCGCCCAGACCATCCCGGCCTTGCAGGCCTGTATCGCCGATGCCCGCACCTGGAGCGATGCGCTGGCCAAATGCGAGGACCGCCATGCCGACGATCGCGCGCGGATGGCGACGGGCCTGACCAACAACGACAACACCGCGCAGCGACAGACCGCGAGCGTGCAGTCCACCGCGAACGAGGTCGCATCCAGGATCACGGCATTCGGCCTCGCGGGCTATCTCAACATCCTTACCACCCTGATGGGACGCGGCAGCGACGGCCCGAGCATTGCCGGGGCAGGCTATACCTTCCGCATGGGCAAATATGATGCCGCCGGTTTCGGCGAGATCCTGCCACGCGTCGCGGAATTCATCGCGCGGGCGAGCAGCCTCATCATCGGGACCGCTCCCGGATACAACAGCTCGGCCAGCCAGGAACTCGCGAAGCTCGACCGCGCCCTGGCACAGGTCGAACCCAGGCTGGCTGCAGCGCTGGAGCTGAAGCGCCAGCAGGAGGCCGCGGCGGCGCTCGAGCGCCAGCAGGAAGAGGCGCGTCGCCAGGCCGAGGCTCAGGCGCGCGAGCAGCAACTCGCCAATACGCCCGGATCTGGCAGCTGACCGGATGAAGGGACTTTGCATGATGCGCAGGCGCCTCGCCGCCAGCACGGCTCCGGTGCTGCTGCTCGCCGTCGCCGGATGGGGCTTGGCTGCGCCTGCGCTGGCGCTGCAGGGGGCGAACGACGTCCAGATCGAGGCATCTAAACAGCTCCTGTCCGAAGATCGCTATATCGAAGCGCTCGCGGTCGCCAAGGACGCGCTGCGCGTCGACCCGGCCGATTATCGCGCCAGCTATTATGTCGCCATGGCCTATATGGGGCTGCAGCAATATGACGCGGCGGAAACGCAGGCCAATCAGGCGCTGGCGCAGGCGCCCGCCAGCGCGCGAGCGGCGGTCGAGAAGCTGGTCTTCACCATCCGCTCGCTGAAAACGGGCAACCAGAATGTCGGCGCAGCCGATGCGGCATTGGCCGAAGGGCTGATCGGCAAGGCTGCGAGGCTGTACGAGGAGGGCTGGGCGGCCGGGCGCAACGCACCGGATTATGCGCTCAAGGCTGCCGAGCTTTATGCCGGGCGCCTGAACCAGCCGGTCGATGCAGCGCGCGTGCTGCGACAGGTGCGCGAATCGCTGCCCGGCAGTCCCGCAGCCGACAGCGCGGAGGCAGAGCTTGGGAAACTGCAGCCTGTGCTGCGCCAGATCGCGACAGCCAAGGTCAAGGAAGCGGCCGGCTTGCCCCTGGCGGAAGCGCGCCCGGCGCTCAGCGCCGCCGCCGCTGCCGATCCCGCCTATCCCGAAATCTACCGCACCCAGGCGCAGCTTGCGGCGGCCTCGGGATCGGCAGAGGAACTGGAAGCCTCGCTCAAGGAGCTTGCGCGCCGCAATCTCGTCGATCTCGATTTCCTCGCTGCGCTATCGGGCATGGCCGCGTTGCTGGAGGACCCGCAATTCCTGCTGCGCCTGTCCGACATCATCGGTGCGAACCAGGCCGATATGCTGAAAACTGCAGCATCGCCCGTCGGCAGGGTCGCCTATCTCTCGCGGCTAGCGCGCGAGGGCAAGCTTGGTTTCTTCATGGGCGCTCGGCAGGTCAAGGGGACCAGCAACTATCGCTTCTGGTCGCGGCGCAAGGTATCGGCCGTGCAATATGCCGCATCGGGCTGCGAGCTGGTGGTGTCGCTGTCGGACCAGCTCGGCGCCAGCGACGATGCCTATGGCTATATGCCCGCCAGCCGCATCATCGATCTCCGTCCGCCGACCGCGCTGGCGGTCCGCAACAGCAGCGCGCTGGAGCTCGGCCCCACGAACGATGGCTGGCAGATCACTGCGCTGACCGTGGACGATGCGGCGCAGCTTTCGCTGCCGGTCTGGTCGGCGCTGCGACAGCTGCATGCGGCCTGTCCGCCTCCGGTGCGGAAGCCGCGCTAGCGGCTGGTGTTCCGATGTCGGCTGACGCGGTATCGATGCCGCCCAGGTCTGCGTGCGAGGGGGCTGGCGGCGGGTAATGCCACACCAGCGCGGACAGGCCCAACCAGGCTGAAAACATCAGCGCATAGGGCCAGCGCCGGGGCAGCAGCCGCGCGACCAGCAACGTCACTGCTGCCGTGCCTGCCAGCGCGACCAGCGCGGAGCCCGCTGCAATCGTTCCGGCACCTGTCAGCGCCGTCTGGATCGCCATGCTGGCCCATTGCGCCGGCAGCAGCACCAGCAGCCAGTCCGGCAGAGCCCCCGGCATGGCCGCCGCCGTGCCAAGCATCGCAGCTTCGCCAGCGACCACGAAGATCGCGATCCACCAGCCCTTGTCGCCTGCGCTACGGGCGAACAGCTTGCCCCGCGCCGCAAAACTGACGCTCGCGGCGACAAAGGCAAGGCTCATGGCAACCGGATGGGGCAGCGATGGCATTCCCTGCATGTGCTCTGCAAGCACAAGGCAGATCGCAGCCAGCAAGGCCATCAGCACGCCGATCCGGAAACGCCCGGCTGCAGCGGAGGTAATCATCCCAGCCCCCATCAGCCCCAGCGCGAGCATCGGTCCTGCCGCCAGCACCCATGGCGTCCGCGATGGCGATCCGAGCAGCGCCTGCATCGCCAGCAGCGGAGCCACAAGCGAAGCGAGCGCCGCGATCAGCCAGGGCATGAAGGAGATGGACGGTCTTGGGGCGTGCACCATGCGGGTCATGCGATCGACACTGATCCAACCAGGGCGGAATGTCGAGGCGTGCGCAGACGGCCGCGCGATCCTGTCTGACGCCGCTCAGGCCAAACACCATCGGACCTCGAGCCTTTGGCCCATGCCGATAGGGGGCGGCACGATGTCCAGTGATTGCCCCAAACGCGACCCAGGGCCCTCTCGCTGGATTGCGGGTGCCCGAAGGATCTGAATGGCTTGAACTGGGACAAACCCGTCGTTCCGATGCCACAGGCTCAGCGTCAGCTCTTGCCGGAAGCCGACGTTCAGCGCCTGTTCGTGTGGCGTGGCGTTATGACTTGAAGTGGGTCGGGAGCAGACTGGGCGCTGCCCCCAACCCATCATGTGCATCAGATCAGAAGTCCATCGGCGGCGTGGCCGCAGCCCGGTCTTCCTTCGGCGCTTCGGTCACGATCGCTTCGGTCGTGATCAGCAGGCCCGCTACGGACGCCGCATCCTGCAGCGCGGTGCGCACGACCTTGGCCGGATCGATCACGCCCGCTGCCACCATATCCTCATAGGTGCCGGTGGCTGCGTTAAAGCCGCGCGAATATTCGTTGGCCTCGAGCAGCTTGCCGACGATGAACGCGCCGTCCTCGCCCGCGTTCTCCGCAATCTGGCGGGCAGGCGCGCGCAAAGCCCGGCGGACGATGTCGATGCCCGACTGCTGGTCGTCATTGGCAGCCTTCAGCCCTTCGAGCGACTTGATGGCGCGCAGCAGCGCGATGCCGCCGCCGGGCAGGATGCCTTCCTCGACCGCAGCACGCGTCGCGTGGAGCGCGTCGTCCACCCGGTCCTTCTTCTCCTTGACCTCGACCTCAGTCGCGCCGCCAACGCGGATCACCGCCACGCCGCCAGCGAGCTTGGCGACGCGCTCCTGCAGCTTCTCGCGATCATAGTCGCTGGTCGTGGTCTCGATCTGCGCGCGGATCTGCGCCACGCGGCCGTCGATGTCGCTGCGCTGTCCGGCGCCGTCGACGATCGTCGTGTTGTCCTTGTCGATGATGACCTTCTTGGCGCGGCCGAGCATCGGGATGGTGACATTCTCCAGCTTGGTGCCGAGCTCTTCGCTGACCACATTGCCGCCGGTGAGGATGGCGATATCCTCGAGCATCGCCTTGCGACGATCGCCGAAGCCGGGCGCCTTCACGGCCGCGACCTTGAGGCCACCGCGCAGCCGGTTGACCACCAGCGTCGCCAGCGCCTCACCTTCGACATCCTCGGCGACGATCAGCAGCGGACGGCCCGACTGCACCACCTGTTCGAGCAGCGGGATCATCGGTGCGAGGTTGGACAGCTTCTTCTCGTGGATGAGGATATAGGGCTCTTCCAGCTCGACCCGCAGCTTTTCGGCATTGGTCACGAAATAGGGCGAGAGATAGCCGCGATCGAACTGCATGCCCTCGACGGTCTCGAGTTCGGTCTCGAGGCTCTTGGCTTCCTCGACCGTGATCACGCCTTCATTGCCGACCTTGTCCATGGCTTCGGCGAGGATACGGCCGACCTCCTGATCGCCATTGGCCGAGATGGTCGCGACCTGCGCGATCTCGCTGTTCGATACAACCTTCTTGGCATGCGATTCGAGATCGGCGACCACGGTCCTGACCGCCAGGTCGATGCCGCGCTTGAGGTCCATCGGGTTCATGCCCGCACCGACGGCCTTGGCGCCCTCGCGCACGATGGCCTGGGCCAGCACGGTGGCGGTGGTGGTGCCGTCGCCGGCCTTGTCATTCTGCTTGCTGGCGACCTCGCGCAGCATCTGCGCGCCCATGTTCTCGAACTTGTCCTTGAGCTCGATTTCCTTGGCGACGGTCACGCCGTCCTTGGTGATGCGCGGCGCGCCGAAGCTCTTTTCGATCACCACATTGCGGCCCTTGGGACCCAGGGTTACCTTGACCGCATTGGCCAGGATATCGACGCCGCGCAGCATCCGGGCGCGTGCGTCTTCTGCGAACACTACTTCCTTGGCAGCCATGATGGCCTACCTCCTTTTTCCAGATTTCGGTTGAACAAATGGAAATGACGACGGGAAAGGTCAGGCCGCCTGTTTCAGCTCGGCCACGGTCTCGACCACGCCCAGGATGTCGCTCTCCTTCATGATGAGCAGATCCTCGCCGTCGATCTTGACCTCGGTGCCCGACCATTTGCCGAACAGGATGCGATCGCCCGGCTTGACCGCCAGCGCGATCAGCTCGCCCTTGTCGGTACGGCTGCCCGGGCCGGTGGCGACCACTTCGCCTTCCTGCGGCTTTTCCTTGGCAGTGTCGGGAATGATGATGCCGCCGGCCGTCTTCTCATCGGCCTCGATACGGCGAACCAGCACGCGATCGTGCAAGGGACGGAAATGCATGCATAACCTCCAATTGCAAAAACGTTGATGGAAAGCCTCCCCCGGAGACTCCAGCAGGAGGCGAGCGGCAAAATTGTAAGCCTGTCCGGGCAGTTCAAGAGGGCCGCTCAAAATTTCAGCACTCGCCGCGAGCGAGTGCCAGCAAATTACATCATATCAATGGGATAGAAGGGATTTGCGCTGCAAGCGTCCTTGACACGGCCCGCTGTTCGAAAGAAATATGCCCACGATTTTCGTCCCTATTCGCAAAGGCCATCTGATCAGCATCGGGAGAACGCATCATGGCAGGAGATCAGGATTTTCGGTTGCAGCTTCTGGGCTACAGCCTGACGACCGTGGAGATCGCCTATTATCTGCCCGATCATCCCTCGCTGCTGCAGCTGTTCGTCTGGCAGCAATATGACGAAGCACCCGAATATCCCGGGCTGCGCCGCTTTCTCGATACGTGGCGGCGCGATATCGAGGCGGTCCTGCATTCGGTGACCATCGCCAACGACCGCAATATGGGGCCGCGCACCTGGAGACCAACCGACGCTGTCCGCTGCATTCAATAACGGCAGCGAACCGATGCGGTGCAGGGCCAGCATCGGACGCCCAGCCGACGACTTCTCGCCAATCGAGAAGGCGATGCTGCAGGCTTTGGTCACGTAACCAGCATTAGATGACAAATTGGTCCGTCCGCTTTCACGGAAGTGGCTTCCAGACGGGGGACGAACTGCTGCCCACTCGGCGACGGTCACGAGCGGGGTCGACGCGCGACCGAGAAACCTCAACGACTACTTCTGGCGAAACCAGACATTGACCGCAGCGGCCGGGAGTGACCGAGGTTGGGTCGGTACGGGCCCGACTGGGTCTACACCCTCCCGCCTATGGACCGTTCTTCAAATGGCCAACCCGGCCATAGGAGAATGACCATGGAAATGACTGAATCTCAGACCGTTGCGACCAAACGTCAGGTCTGGAATGCCGGACGAACCGTCGGTGCGAAGCGTGCACTAAAGCCAAAGCAAATATGGCAGATCCGGTTCTACCTCAATCAGAACCGTCGCCTGCGAGATCGTGCACTGCTTGACCTCGCGATCGATAGCAAGCTTCGCGGCTGCGACTTGGTAAGGATGAAAATTGGAGACATCGTGAGCGGCGGACAGATCCGGACGCGCGCAATCGTAATGCAGCAGAAAACAAGTCGCCCGGTTCAGTTCGAATTGCTTGCGGACGCACGAGCGAGTTTGCTGACATGGCTCGAACGCCGAGGCGGTACGGTCGAAGACTATGTGTTTCCGAGCCGCGTCGATCGTGATCGTCATCTCAGCACGCGCCAGTATGAGCGGCTTGTAGATGATTGGGTTACGGCGGTCGGCCTGATGCGAAGCGAGTACGGTACTCATTCGCTTCGGCGCACAAAGGCGTCGATAATCTACAGGGCGACCGGCAACCTGCGCGCTGTCCAGATCCTTCTCGGTCACTGCAAGATCGAGAATACCGTACGCTATCTCGGGATCGACGTGGAAGACGCACTAGCCCTTGCCGAAAACACAGAAATTTGAATGATCAGCTCCTCGTCGCCGGCGGGGAGCTGGCCATACGGCCTTGGGACAAACCCGCCTGTCCAAAGCACACCCTCGCATGACCCGTGACGCCAAAAGCGGGCGTCGCTGCCAACATCAGCAAATCACCCAGCCAGAATAGATCGAACGTCAGAATAGAGACCTGCAGCAGAAGCACATCAGGGCAATGTGCCGGGAGGGCATGGTCTGCCCACCCGGCCATCGGTTTCGTCAGAACAGCGTTTCGGTGAAGAAGGGCAGCTTCTCCTGGCTCACATTCACAGCGTTGAAATCGCTCACGCCCAGCAGTGTCACCGACCCGCCGAACGACAATGTCAGTTCGAGATCGTTCACGCCATCGCGGTTCACGTCGCGCACGCGGGTGCGCACAATGTCGACACCGCTGTCGAGCAGGATCGAATCTTCCGCCGTGTTGAAGTCCATGATGGTATCGTTGCCCGCGAGGAAGCTGAACGAGAAGCTGTCACGTCCTGCGCCGCCGGTCAGCGTGTCGTTGCCGCCATCGCCCGACAGCCGGTCATCTCCCGTGCCGCCGTCGAGCAGGTCGTTGCCCAGACCGCCCGAGAGCTGGTCATTGCCTTCGCCGCCGAACAGCCTGTCGTTGCCGATGCCGCCCCACAGTTCGTCATGCCCGCCAAGACCGTTGAGCGTGTCATTGCCGGTCAGGCCGTAGAGCGTGTCTTCGCCTGCCGTGCCGTTGAGCATGTCGGAGAAGATCGAGCCATAGCGGGTCACGCCATCGGCGATGCCGGTGACCCGAACCTCGACCGTTGCGGTGCTGGTGAGGCCGCCAGCATCGCGCACGGTATAGGTGAAGCGGTCGGTGACGACCTCGCCGGGAGCCAGCGCGTCGAAGCTGTCATCGTCGGCGACATAGCGCAGGCTCTTCGATACGGGGTCGAAGACGAGGGTGCCCAAGGTTTGGCTGTCATTGACCGCCGAGATGGTCAGCGTGCTGCCAGCATCGTGATCGGTGTCATTGCCCAGCAGCAGCGACCACAGATTGTCGGTGGTTCCATCCTCGTTGACCGAGACCGTATCGTTGGCCGCCACCGGCGCTTCGTTGACGTCGGTGACACCGATGGTGAACGCCTTTTCGGTGCTGAGGCCGCCCTGATCGGTGACCTTGGCAGTGATCGCGAGGGAAGGGGTTGCCTCAAAATCGAAGGCGGCGGTGGTGGTGATGACGCCTGTCACCGCGTCGACGACGAAGCGGCCGCCGGCATTGTCGACCAGCTCATAGAGCAGCGTATCGCTGGCGCGGTCGGTGGCGCTGAGCGTGCCGACGACCGTTCCGGCGGCGCTGTTCTCTGCCACGCTGGCATTGCCGAGCACCAGATTGGTCGGTGCTGCATTAGGCAGCGGCAGAAGGAAGGAGGCGAGCAGCGGATCGTGATCGGACACGCGGTTCGGGCCTGCGGCCTGTTCGGAATTGATGTGCACGGCATCGACGATGATGTTTTCCAGCAGTCCCGGCGTCACCAGAAAATTGTCGAGCGCCTGGGCGTTGCCGCCGAAATAATAGGTGTAGCGCTCTGCCTCGGGCAGCTCGCGCAGGATATTGGACAGGATGCCGCCTTGCTCGAGCAGTTCGAGCGACTCTTCGAAATAGAAGCCGTTGAAATCGCCCAGCACGGCGATGTTCGCGCCGGGATTGTTGCTGAGGATATTGGTCACATAGGCGCGAATTGCCTCGGACTGGGCAATCCGCGCGCCTTCCCCGGCATTCACTGGCGGCTGCTGGGCGCCGAACAGCGGGCTGCTGCCGCCGCGCGAGGTCGAATGGACGTTGATCGCGGTGATCGTCTGTTCATTGAAGGTGAAGGTCGCGGCCAGCGGTGAGCGGCTGTTGTTGAATGCCGCACCGGGCACCAGCGTGGCGCTGCCCTCGACATAATCGACGCGGTTGACCTGATAGAGATAGCCGTTGCGGATGTTGCCATTGGGCTCGCCCCCTGTGGTGTTGGGCGCGCTCGGGGCGACTTCGACATAGGCATATTGCGGACCACCGGCGGCGTTGATCGCCTCGATGATCAGATTGGCGGTGACGGTGCCCGAAAGGTTCGATCCGCTGCCCGCGCCATCGGCATCCTGGATTTCCTGCAGCGCGATGATGTCCGGCGCACGCAGGTTGAACACGATGTCACTGGCGAGCAGGTTGAACTTTACCGCCCCATCGCTGGGGTCGAGATTTTCGACATTGTAGGTGGCAATGGTCAGCCGGTCGGGCGTGCTGAACAGAGTAGTCGTCTCGCGTGTGAGCGGACCGGCATCGGTGGTCACGGTCACCGCCTCGGTGACCTGCAGTTCGTAGGTCTGGAAATTGTAGCTGATGATGCCCGTGACGTTCGAAAGCACGTCGCCCTGCGTGTAATCGGGGCGGAAGCCGGCAAAAAGGTTGGCATTGTCGTCGATCTGGATCCGTTCCGGATTATAGTCGTCGACATTGTTGGCATCGCCCGAGATGGTGATGCCGCCACGGCTGTTGACGCCGGTTGCCCCGGTACCGCCCGAGGCAACGACGAAGGTCTCGCCGAACTCGTTGGTGTTGCCCGTCACCAGCGGCGCTTCGATGGTCACGCGCATGCCTTCGAGCGATTCGTAGAAATCGGCGGCGTCGTTCTGCGGGTCATAGGTCTGGAAATTGTCGTCATCGAAAACCGCGCTCGGGGGCAGCACGCCGCCGGCGCCCGTGCCGATCAGCGTCGCGGCGGGCAGCGCGTTGCCGGTCGAAATGAGCGTCGCCGCCGACTGGTTGATCTGGGTGATGGTGAGGTTGGTGGTGTTGTTGCCGGGCAGGAATTCGGCGACCGTGCCGCGCACCTCGACCGAATCGCCGACGCTGCGGCCCGGCGCGCCGTTGGTGGACACGAACACCGCATCCGAGGTGCGGGCATCGCCGTCGCCAGCTGCGTCCTGCAGATAATAGCCATTGGCATCGACTGCGGTAACGATACCGCGCGTGATGACCGTCTGGCCGACATATTCGGAACGATGGCCGAGGCCCTGGATGGTGTAGATCGCGAGGTCCACCGGATCGTCGTTGGTGATCGTGCCGGTGGCGCTGCCATCGATGATCGTCGCGTTGCTGGCATTGGCCAGCGTCACGCTCAGCGTTTCGTTCAGTTCAGCCAGTGTGTCGCCCTGGATGGGGACGACGATCTGCTGGCTGCTGACGCCGGGCGCGAAGGTCAGCGTGCCCGAGAGCACGGCACCGCTGCCGAGGTCCGCAGCATTCGCGGTGCCGTCGAGGTTGATCGTGTAATCGACCGTCGTGGTGAGGCCGCTGGCCCCGGCGCGGCGCACGGTGAAGACGAGGTTCCGGGTGCCCGCATCGCCCTCGACCACCGACGTGTCGAGGATGCGCAATTCACCGGGGGCATTGGGCGAGAGGAAGCTCTGGCCGGTGTTGGCAGCCGCATTGGTGCTCGTCTGCGCAGGCGCCCAGACGAAGTCCTCGTAGCTCGACCCCGTTCCGGTCAGCTGAAGCGACGTGCCGATAGCATCGCCATCCTGTGCCACGCCGATATCGGTGCTGGTGAGCCCGGCAGCTGGGCCGTTGGTTGCGGTGAACGTGCCCTCGTAGGACAGGAACTGAACGACACGGCCCAGATTGTCGACCAGGGCAAACCCGTCCGGAGCGCCGTTCTGGATTCCCGGTGCGGGGAAGGACAGCGTGCCAAAGCCGTTGCTCTGGTCCGGAATAATGCCGCTCAGTGCGATGCCGTTCGCTGATCCGCCCGTCGCCGCATAGGCGACACCGCCATTGCCATTGTACAGCACGATGCGCCAGCCAGCGAGGTTGGTGCCGGCGACGCCCGCAACCTCGATGGCCTCGTTTACATCGCCACCGGCGTTGTCATAGTGAAGCTCGTTCACGAACACATTGGCGATCGGCGCGGGCGCGATATCGTCGTTAGCGATGGTGCCGGTCGCGGTCGCGGTGCCGATCTGGGTGCCCATATTGGCGTTCGACAGGGTGATGGTGAAGGTCTCGTCGGGCTCGACCACGGTGTCGCCCAGAACATCGAGCGTGATCACGTCGACCCACTCGCCATCAACCAGCGTGACGCGGCCGACAAAGGCGCTGCCCGATACGAAGTCGGCGGCATCGGCATTGCCGAAATTGACCGTGTAATTCGCCGATGCCTCGCCGCTGCCGCTGCCGGTGCGGGTCACTTCGAAACGGATCTGGGTGGTGCCGCTATTGCCTTCGGTGACACTTGCATTGGCGATCGAGAGCGTGGCCGGCTGCGGCGAGGCATCGTCATTGATGATCGTGCCGGTAGCCGTGGCAGTTCCGATAGATCCAGCGGTGGTTCTGGTCAGCGTGACCTCGAAGGTCTCGTCGCCTTCGAACAGCGAATCATTGGTGACCGCCACGCGGATTGCGCGCTGGGTTTCGCCATCGGCGAAGCTGATGGTGCCGGCCGTGGCGTTGAAATCGGCCCCGGCAGTCGCAGTGACACCAGCAAGCGTATAGCTCACCGTCGCCGCGCCGCTGCTGCCACCGGTGCGGGTGACCAGCAGGTCGACAAAGCCTTGCTCTTCGCTGGCCGATGCCGATGCGACGGAGAATGTGCCCGGATTGGCTGCCTGGCCGATCGGGGTGATCGAGAAATCGTCGATGCCAAGACCGTCATCGGCACCGGTGGCGTCCGAATCCACCCAGCGGATCCAGAAGGTGGCACCGGCGGGAATGCCGGCCAGAATGTCGTAGGTGGCAGAAACGGCGGTGCGATTGGCCGCCGCGTTGCCGTCGAGCGCGCCAAGCGCTCCTGCCGTGACCGGCGAGCTGAAGTCGAGCGCATTGACGTCGATCCAGGTCCCGGTGGTCAGGCTGGTTGCGTCGAAGCTGATCTGGAAATCGAGCCGGTCGGCCCGGCCTGCGGTGCCCAGACGCCACTGTTCGCCGGTATAGGCGAACTGCAGCGAGGAAATGACGGCGCCGGTGTCGTTGGTGAACTGCGCGCCGATGGTGGGGGCGTTGGTGCCGCTGCGCAGCGAACCCAGCGCGCGGTCCGTGCTGCCGGCGGCTCCAAAGCTATAGGTATCCCCGGCATTGCCCGAGCCATTCCCGGCCGCATATTGGCCGTTCACCGTCGCGCTGGTGCCCGATTCGCTGATGAACCAGCCGCTGGGCAGCGCGCTGCTGGTGCCGGAATTCGCCAGCGTGTCAAAATTCTGGTTCAAGGCGGTGCCAAGGGTGGTCAGGCTGGGCATGGATGTTTCCTCTTCTGGCGGGCAGGCGCGCCCTTTTGCGGGGGTGAGCCCCCGAGGCCGCGCTGGCCTAGAGAACCTGCATGACGCTTCCGTGAAAATCTAATGAGATAGGCGAAATTTCTGTGGACGAACGCTGTCGCCTGTCCCTTTTTAGGACATTTCCTGGTTGTCATGAAATCGCCATCGAATTGCGCCAACGCGCCCCACTAGTCGGCGGCACCCTGGCTCCGTACGACCTCAAGCTGCGAGGGTTTGCATTGCGCGTGTTTCTGGCATCAGGGCTGATCGGGCTGGTTCTGACCGGACAGCCAGCCTGTGCCCAGCCGACAGCGCTGCCTATCCCCGAATCGGATCCGCTCGCGATCGACATGGATTCGGATCCGCTGCTCGCGCTCGAGCGGCAGGATGGCGGGCTGGCTGCGTTCAAGCAGCGCCTGCAGGAGGCCGCCACGGAAAGCCCGGCGATTGCCGAGGCCGAGGCCCGCAATCTGGAAGCCGTGGCCGGGCGCAGGCTGGCCAAGACCGGTCAATTGCCCGCAGGCGAACTCTCCATCTCCAGCTTCCGCACGCTCAGCCGCGAATTCTCCAACGATCCGCAGAACATCATCGAACGCTCGCGCGCGCGCCAGCGAACCGACGCGCTGATCTCGCTCACCCAGCCGCTGATCGATTTCGGCGCCAGCGGCGACCGAATTGCCGCAGCCGAGGAGCGCGTGACGAGCAGCGAGGCGCGCTTTACCGGCGTGGCCGAGGATGTCGGCCTGCGCGCGATTTCCGCCTGGTACGATCTGTTCGCCGCGCGCACGCTGGTGGCTTTGGGCGAGGCGCTCGACGCCAGCCACGTCTCGCTCGGCGAGGCGATCGATCAGCGCATCGCGCAAGGGGTGTCGGCCCGCGCCGACCGTATCCGCATCGACGGGACGATCGCGGCGGCGCGCGCACGGCTCGCTGGTTTCCGCAGGGCCGAGGCCGGGGCGATCGCGCGCTTTGCCGAACTGCTCGGCCCTCCCCCCGAGCGGATCGAACGCGCGCCATTGCCGCTGCCGATCCGCGTTCCCGATGCCGAAAGCATCGCCCAGGCAATCGAAACGACGCCCGCCGTGCGCGCGGTCGAGGCCGAAGCCAAGGCCTCTCGCCGCGATGCCGAGGCGCTGCGCGCCGACCTGCTCCCCACCATCTCGGCCAGCGTCGATGCGGGGCGCTATGGCGTGTTCGAGACCGATATCGACTATGACGTGCGCGCGCGGCTCAACGTGCGGCTGCGGCTGTTCGGCGGCGGCGATGCCCGCGCCGACCAGGCCGCCGCGCGCGCAATGGCGGATGGTGCCCGAGCCGACCGGGTGCGCGACGAGGCGCTGCGCGAGGCGAGCATCGCTGCCTCGGACGTCCGCGCGCTCGAGGAGCAACTGGTCGCGCTGCGCAACAATTACGTTGCCGCGCGCATATCGCGCGATGTGCTGACCGAGCGGTTCCGCGTCGCGCGCGGATCGCTGTTCGACGTGCTGAGCGCCGAGGATGCGTTCTTCACCACCGCGACCGCCTATATCCAGGGGATTGTCGATCTCGACCTTGCGCGCTACGTGCTGCTCGCGCGCACCGGCGGGTTGCTCCCGGCCCTGGGGCTGGACCGGCTCTCGCCGACCACCTGGGAGGCCGTCCGGTGACTATCGTCGAACGCCCGCCGCGCTTTGCCCGCTGGCTGACCGAGCCGATGCAGCGCAACCGCGCGATCTATGCCAAGGTTGCGCTCGCCGCGACGGTGATCAACCTGTTCGGCATCGTCACCTCCTTGTTCACGATGACGGTCTATGACCGCGTGCTGCCGAACAATGCGACGTCCTCGCTGATCGCGCTGACCATCGGCCTTGCGATCGTGGTGATCTTCGATTTCGTGCTGCGGAACCTGCGCGCCTATTTCGCCGATATCGCCGGCGCGAGAATCGACGAGGAGATCGGCGATACTGTGTTCCGGCGGCTGCTCGCGATCCGCATGGACGTACGCTCAGGCTCGACCGGATCGCTCGCCGCGATGATGCGCGAGCTCGAAAGCCTGCGCGACTTCTTTGCCTCGATGACGCTGACCGCGCTGGTGGACCTGCCGTTCATCCT
Source organism: Blastomonas ursincola (assembly GCF_013607875.1). Lineage (GTDB taxonomy): Bacteria > Pseudomonadota > Alphaproteobacteria > Sphingomonadales > Sphingomonadaceae > Blastomonas > Blastomonas ursincola. The sequence goes on along the minus strand of NZ_VDES01000001.1, from coordinate 815,238 downwards.
GGTGACGCTTGCTGTCATCGCGATCATCGGAGGACCGCTGGTCTTCGTGCCACTTCTGATGGTGCCGCTGGTGATCATCGTCTCGCTGCTCGCCCAACCCGCGCTCGACCGGCTCTCGGCGCGCGCCATGCAGCAGGCGCAGCTCAAGCAGGCTGTACTGGTCGAGGCGATCGGCGGTCTGGAGACGGTCAAGGCGAATAACGCCGCGCCGCTGCTGAACGCGCGCTGGCAGGCGGCGATGGAAAAGCACTCGCAGATATCGCTTAATCAGCGGCTGGTCTCGACCTTCGCGGTCAATATCGCAGTGATCGCCAACACCATTTCCTATGCCGGTGTGGTCGTCGCGGGGGTGGGTATGATCGCCAGCCAGAACCTGACCATGGGCGGACTGATCGCCTGTTCGATCCTCGCGGGCCGCGCGGTCGCGCCGCTAGGCCAGATCGCGCAGCTGATGACGCGGCTGACCCAGGCGCGAACCGCCTATGCCCAAATTAACGGCTTGCTCGAGCATCCGCCCGAGGGTCCGGCACAGACGGCGATCGTGCCCAGGGTGACCGGACAGATAGAGCTGCGCAAGGTCAGCTTCCGCTATCCCGGCCAGGCCGAGGCGGCGCTGAGCGATGTGTCGTTGCGCATCCGCCCGGGGGAGAAGGTCGCGATCCTGGGCCGCATGGGATCGGGCAAGTCGACCATCGCGCGAATGATCATGGGGCTTTACGCGCCTGCCGACGGGCTGGTGCTGATCGATGGCACCGACATGAAGCAGATCGACCCCGCCGCCTATCGCGCGCGGATCGGCGTGGCGCTGCAGGAGAGCGTGCTGCTGAGCGGCAGCATCCGCGACAATATCGTGCTGGGCCGCGAGACCATCGACGATGCCGAGATGCTGCGCGCGGCACAGGTCTCTGGCGCGCACGATTTCATCGGGGTGATGGCAAATGGCTATGACCTTGTGCTCGCCGACCGAGGCGAGAGCCTGTCAGGCGGTCAGCGTCAGGCGATTGCGATGGCGCGCGCGCTCACCGGATCGCCGCCGCTGCTGGTGTTCGACGAGCCGACCAGCGCCATGGACGTGCAGACCGAGGCGCGGCTCATCAAGCGGCTTGCGGTCGAACTGGCCGATCGTACGTTGCTGCTCATCACCCATCGCCCGCCGATGCTGCGGCTGGTGGATCGCGTCATCATCATGGACGGCGGCCGGATCGTCGCCGATGGCCCGCGCGACGAGGTGCTGAACAAGGCGGGGGCGGTTGCCGGGGCGTCGGGCACCGTCCAACCGGTACGCGCGGTGTAAGCATGGACGATACGAGAATCGAACACCGGCTCGACCGGCTGCGCCCGGCCAGCGCCTCCAACCTGCTGCTCTGGGCGATCCTGGCGTTCATCGCGGTGTTCGTCCTATGGGCGGCGTTCACTGAGATCGACCGCACCGTTCGTGGCGAAGGCCGGGTGGTGCCGAGCTCGCGGCTGCAGGTGATCTCGAATCTCGAAGGCGGGCTGATCGCGCAGATCCTGGTGCGCGGCGGCATGGAGGTGAAGGCAGGCCAGGCGCTGCTCAAGCTCGACCCGACCCAGACCCGCGCCGAATTGGGCAGCAACAGCGCCGCCACCGCTGCACTCTCGGCGAAGATCGCGCGGCTGGAGGCTGAGCTGGACGGCCGGGAGCCGGTCTATCCCGCCGGAGCTGATGCGGCGCAAGTGCGGATCGAGCGCGCGCTGCATGACGCGCGCATGGCAGAGCTGGCCAGCCTGCTCGCCGGGGCCGGGGCGCGCCAGGCGCAGGCGAGCCGCGCCGTCTTGGAATCGCAGTCGATGCTCGCTGCCCGCCAGTCGGCGCGCGAGGCAGCTGCGAGCCAGCTCGAGATGATCCGCCCGCTGGTCGAGCGCGGCATCGAACCGCGCTTGGCGCTGGTTCAGGCGCAGAATGCCGCGCGCATTTCTGCAAGCGAAGCGCTGGCGCAGACCGAGGCACTGGGCCGTGCGCGCGCTGCCGCATCGGAGGCGGCGGCCGAGGCTAACCGCGTCCGCCAGGAATGGCGCGCCCGGGCCGCAACCGAATTGGCGGGCGTCCAGGCCGAGCTTGCGGCGCGGACTCCTTCCACTCCGGCGCTGGCGGATCGGGTGCTGCGCACGACCGTGCGCGCACCGGTTGCCGGTCGCATCAACCGCGTTCTGGTGACCACCATTGGCGGCAGCGTCGCGCCGGGCCAGCCACTGGTCGAGCTCGTGCCGCTACGAGACCAGCTGCAGATCGAGGCGCGCATCCGCCCGCAGGATATCGGCAGCGTCCACATCAACCAGCGCGCGAAGGTAGACGTTACCGCCTATGATTCCGCGATCTACGGCTCGCTCGAGGGTAAGGTCGCCAGCATATCGCCCGATGCGGTGATCGACGAACGTACCGGCGAATCCTTCTATCTCGTCCGTGTCGTGACCAGCGCCGCCGCGCTGACCGACAAGAGCGGCAGGAAGCTCCCGATCGGTTCGGGCATGGTCGCCTCGGTCAGCCTGCTCGGCGACAAGCGCAGCGTGCTGAGCTACATCCTGACCCCCATCACGAGGCTAACCGATGAGGCGTTTCGCGAATAAGCTGTTGCAAGCTCGGCAGAATGGAGGCTGATCGGCGTCAAGCATTGCCAGATGCGCTCGTTCACAGTGCAATCAGGTGACCGCTCTGGGGCAGCATTTGACGAGTGCGGGCAGTGTGACAGCCGCCTTGAATCATAGACTATGGGTCGCATGTCCCCGGGAGCGGAGTGCTGGTTCCGGATCGGTTGCTGCCGCAAGGCAGACGTCGCATTTTGGGACAAACATGCCTATCCAACGCGCTGCGTTAGATGACCGGTTACGCCAAAAAGCAGCCATCCTTCGGAGGGCGCCAGTTGCTGCCTGACCATTGTCTTCGTTCGATACCTATCGCTGCAGATATCACGATCAGCGCAACTGGCTGTCCTTGCTGCCTCGCCGGTTGATCCCTGCGATGCGCCTCTGACGGTCGCGTTTCGACTGGCAATTTATGCAGGTGCGGGTGCCAGGCAGCGCTTCGCGCCGCGCCTCCGGGATGTCCTCGCCGCAGACCTCGCAATATTCCGAGCCTTCGCCAACCGGCAACCGGGCCCGTGCGTTGAGCACGGCGTCCTTGACCGTATCGTCGATCTGATCCTGGATTGCGCCGTCCCGCGCCCAGCCATTGGCCATCGTAACATCTCCTGATCAACGGTCTACGCACCGACCGCCGACCGGCTCCAGCTGGCATTTCGCGGCAAGGCTCGGGCCATGTTCCGAACGGCGCCGTTATCCCGATACTCCGGGTTCGGCCGCGCTGACCGAGAGCGAATGCGAAAGGAAAAAGGCTACCATTGCGCGCGATGCATCAGGGCCGCTGGCATCGGTGTAGCTTCCGGCAGCGTTGCCGCCCGACCAGGCATGGCCGGCGCCATGGACGGTCCATTGCTCGATCTGGACATCGCCATCGGCGGTGCTGTGCCTCGCGCGGGTGTAGGTCCGCCCCGCCAGCTTGTCGCCACGGTCCTGCGTTATAGTGAGCGGCCTATCGGCCTGGCCGGCCGCATGGGCAACGATGTGCGTGCTGTTGATCGCATGGACGGTGGAATCGCTGTCTCCGTGAAAGGTGATCACCGGAACGAAACGGCCGGTCCGATTTCCGTGTTTCGTCTGCCGGGACCCGTCCCGCATCGCCGAAAAAGCCGACATCATGTCCGTGGCCGCACCGCATGCCAGTCCGGAGTGGATGCCGACGGCGGCATAGACGTCCGGATAGGCCGATGCCAGAATCGCAGCCGCTGCGCCGCCCGCCGACAATCCGGCGACATAGACCCGGCTCGCGTCTGCGTCGTGCTCTGCAACGATCTGGCGGGTGAGCGCCGCAATCTGGGCGGGCTCTCCCGTATCGCGCTGCTGGTCGCCAGGTTTGAACCAGTTCCAGCACCGCGCGATGTTCGCCGAGCTGGGCTGGCCCGGATAGGCGACGATGAAGCCCAGTTCCTCGGCCAGCAGGTTCATTCCCGTTCCGCGGGCGAAGTCGGCGGGCGTCTGGCTGCAGCCGTGCAGCATGACCACCAGCGGCAGCCCGCGTGAAGGCCGCGCCGGCAGGTACAACGCATAGCCGAGCGCACCGGCCTGGCCGGCAGGTTCGTGTTCGACAAAGCTGCCGATGCCCGGCGCGACGGGGGACCGCGCGGCTTTGCCGGGCTTTGGCTGCGCTTTCGGTCGGGTGTCCGGCTGTCGCTTCGTGCCGGGCGCCGGGAGCGCGAGCGGAGCGGCGGACAAACCGCGCAGCATGGTTTCAGCGCTAGCGGCACTGGCATCGCTCCGCGCCATCCCGTGCCTCTGCGGCGATGCCGACAGCGTGGACTGGATCAGCCGTGTGGCAGCACCGAGCTTGCCCGCGCGGGTAAGCCGCAAGGCTTCGGCCATGGCAGGCCTCATCTTTGTCATGACGTTCGCAATCATTAATGGTGGGATGGGGCGCCTGTCTGATTCTCGGTCAGATCAGGCAGCAAGATGACGGTCGATATCGCAAAAGGTTGCTGGCTGTGCCGCCATTCCAGGTCTTGAATCTATCCCGGTCGCCTGCCGTTAACCCGCCAACCCCATCGCCGGGCGTGCGAAGACGTTGGCACCGACCCGATAGCCATGCCCGTTTTCACCGACTCCGCGTTCCAGCGATGCGCCCAGCTCAGCGCTCAACCTGTTCAAAAGCGCGCTTCCTTCATGGGCGACAACCTCGGGGAGAAAGTCGGTTCCGTCGTTCTCGACGATGAGCGACAGTCCTGTCTCCCGGTTCTTGAGCGCCACGCGAATTGTACCTCCCTGTCCATGGGGGTAGCCATATTTGAGTGCGTTGATGATCAGCTCGCTGCAGATCAGGATCAGGGCGCGGCGCATATCGGGCACCATCGCCACCGTGTCGGCATCGACAGAAACCGCGATATCCCGCGCCGTGCCGAAAATCTCGGCCAGGCCTACCGCGATCGTTGCCAGAAGCGGTACGCAAGGCACCGGGTCAGACTTGCCGCAATCCGTTCCCAGCGCCTCATAGGCTCGCGCCAGGTTGCGCGTCTTGACGAGCAGTTCGTCAGGGAGCCAGCGGCGTGATGGATGCTCGGCAACGTTGGCAAGCGATCCGGCCAACTGCGCCATGTTCCGGGCACGATGAACCGCATCGGCACGCCATAGCGAAGCATGTTCAATTGGCGTGGAACTGGCCTGGCTGTGCGACAATCGGTCAGAGGCGAACAGCCGCAAGATCATCTCTTCCATTGCGACCTTGCCAGCCTTCTCACCAACCGCTGGGGATATGCTCATGTGAGTCAAATTCATCAGAATGCTCCAGCCTGGAGGTTTGCTTGCCTGCATTGCACAAGCCGTCATTTGGAAGGGCGATCGAGATCAGTCCGGAGGTGATTTCTCCCTGAACTCCGCATCGACCGCAAAGCTGGCGGAAATCGCCTGCAGCAGCTTCAGCGATTCCTGCATCCGGCCACGCGACTCGCCAGCCTGCTCGGCAACTTCGATCTTCACCTCGCAAGTCGTCTCGATCACCGAAAGTGCGCCAGCGACGGACAGGGTTTCTGTCTCGACCAGAGCGTGGAGGATGCTCTCTGCAAGCAACAGGGCCGCCTGGCCGTGCGCATCCGGTTCGGAACGCGGTTCGTGGGGGACGAGCGGCACGGCGTCAGTTGGAACATTGGTCATGATTGGGCCGATGCAAAGCCAGGCGGGAGCGATCGTTGATGCTCTCTGCTACCGGCGCCTGGGATAGCGTACCGACAGTAGGTGGCGTATACGCCCGTTGTCCGAGGGCAAACACAATCGAGGTTAAGGTCGCCAAAGATCAATTCTGCTACCTCAAGGCCGGGAGCACAGTCATGGCCAATGCCTTTACCAATCGCCTCAGTGGTTATGCGCCGCTGAACGACGCGGATGTCGGCCTTCTTGCTGATGCTTGCCGCAACGTTCGCGATCTGCCCGCCGGTCATCACCTGATCATGGAAGGGGATAACCCGGATCCGGTGTTTGTGATGCTCGATGGCTGGGCATGCGGGTACAAGATGCTGCCTGATGGCGGCAGACAGATTCTCGCGTTCATGTTGCCAGGCGATTTCTGTGACATCCATATCGCTGTGCTCAGGGCAATCGACCACAGCTTCGTGACGATCACGCCAGCCCGCGTGGCGCTGCTGCCTCGCGCCCAGATGGAAGCCTTGGTCGAGATAGGGCCAACGATAACGAGGGCATTCTGGTGGTCCCAGCTGGTCGACCAGAGCGTGTTGCGGGCCTGGATTGTCAGCATGGGGCGTCGCACGGCGAGGGAACGGATAGCCCATCTGATGTGCGAACTCTACATCCGGATGCGCAACATCGGCCTGGCGAATGACGCAAATTGCAACATGCCGCTGACCCAGCTGGTCATCGCCGATGCGGTCGGCCTGACCCCCGTGCATGTCAATCGCGTCCTCAAGTCGCTGCGGGTGGAAAAGGTCATGGAGCTGAGTGCAGGCTCGCTCACCATCCTTGATCCCGTCCAGCTCGCAGAGATTGCAGGCTTTGACGGCAACTATCTGCACAGGCGCCTGAGAAAAGCTGACTGAAGCGATCAGCTCTGATGCAACGCGCATCCTTTCACTTCGGACGTTGAAGCAAAGATCATCGGTTTTCCGCCGGGCGCTCTACAACTGTCATTTTCATGGAGAACGGCGAATTCTGGGAGAATGCGCTGGAGCGGACCGGTGTGGCATGCGAGGACATTCTCGCAAAAATCCGCGAAAGCAATTTGCGGCGGCTCAGCGCGGTGAGAATCGTGGTTATGAAGAACACCGCGATTTTCCGGTCCTAAATGATGCAGAGGCAGATTACAGAATCCTGACGGGCGTCCGCCATGTGTAGCGCAAGATTTGGGTGAAACCTGGCGTTGGACGACTGAGCCATTCTGGGATATACATTGCCTCTCATGAATGGCCGGGCCGGATGCCGCTTTTTCAAATTTTCCACGAAGGCGTTCGGGGTCGGCAGGTTAAGCCAAAGTGTTTGGCTGCTTTCAGCTGGGCCTGACATTGGCTGGCTTTAAAGGCAACGTCTACTTGTGGGTCGCTATCGGACGACCTTTTATGCCGCCGCCAATGGACACTGTCCGAAGGGGAATTGGAAGACAACCCAGCGCAGCGACGACACATCATTCGTCCGCAAACAAGGGGCTATGTGCTTCAGGACACGATCCGATTTTGTGGTGAGTTCCGCTCAGATCGAGCCATTTCGACTCATTTGGCACATCGTGGCGATGGTGTCCGGAGATGCGCCTTCAACAGGATTTATGTCGGGCATAACCTGTGGATGACTTGCAAACCCCATTGCACTTTAAGGCGGTACGAATCCACGCTCCTGACGTGGCCACCTGAGGATACCACGACGATGGCCAAGTTGTTTTCGATTCGCAGACTTACGTAAATAATTTCAAATAGTTAGGCTGGCTTCAAGAGCTGGCTGGGGTGGCAGGATTCGAACCTGCGAATGCCGGTACCAAAAACCGGTGCCTTACCACTTGGCGACACCCCAGTGCGTTGCTGGCCAATGCGTTGCTGGCCAATGCCGTGCTGTCCGTGGCTGCCGGGCGAGGGGCCGGGGCAGCGCGGGAGCGGCCTATATACGGAAAAGCGCGGTCCCGCCAAGCGCCTTTTTGGAGCGCGCGGCGGCGCGTGCGGGCTTAGCCGATGCGGTGGACCCAGCCGTGCGGATCGGCCGCATCGCCGCGCTGGATCGATACCAGCGCCGAGCGCAGGCTGGCCGTTACCGGGCCAGACTGGTTGCCGCCGATGGTGAAGCTGCCGTCCGGCCATTTGACCGTGCCGACCGGCGTCACCACCGCCGCGGTGCCGCAGGCAAAGGTCTCGCGCAGCTTGCCGCTCTGAGCATCGGCCTGCCATTGGTCGATCGAATAGGGCTCCTCGCGCACCGTAAGCCCCTGTGCACGCGCGAGGTCGATGATCGAGTTGCGCGTGATGCCGGGCAGGATCGTGCCGGTCAGCGGCGGGGTGATGATGCTGCCATCGTCGAACACGAAGAACAGGTTCATCCCGCCCAGTTCCTCGACCCATCTGTGCTCGGCCGCATCGAGGAACACCACCTGGTCGCAGCCTTGCGCGGTCGCTTCGGCCTGGGCGACGAGGCTGGCCGCATAATTGCCGCCGCACTTGGCCGCACCCGTACCGCCGGGGGCGGCGCGGGTATAATGCTGCGACACCCAGATTGTCACCGGCGCGATGCCGCCCTTGAAATAGGCCCCCACAGGCGAGGCGATGGTGATGAACAGATACTGCTTGGCCGGGCGCACGCCGAGGAACACCTCGCTCGCGAACATGAACGGACGCAGGTACAGCGCGCCGCCCTCGACCTTGGGGAACCATTCGGAATCGATCCGCACCAGCTGCTCGACCGATTCGACGAACAGATCCTCGGGGACATGCGGCATCGCCATGCGCGTGGCGGATTCGTTGAAGCGGCGCGCATTGGCATCGGGGCGGAACAGCGCGGTGCTGCCGTCGGACAGCTTATAGGCCTTCATCCCCTCGAAGATTTCCTGCGCATAATGCAGCACCGACGAGGCCGGGTCCATCGGGATCGGCGCACGCGCGGTCACCTTCGCCTCGTACCAGCCACCCTTTTCCTCGTCATAGCGCACCACGACCATGTGATCGGTGAACAGCTTGCCGAAGCCGGGATCGACCAGAGCCGCATCGCGCGCATCGGCGGGGGTCGGGTTGGTTGTCGGCTCGATCGCGAAAGGCAGCATGGCATCCCCTCAAAGGCGCAAGGATTGAAAATGGTGGTCTGCGTCCCGACGGCTGGCCTTGCTGCAACGCGGGCTTGCCAAGACCTAATCGGGCTGGCAATCAAGGTCAACATGCCTGTCCCATCTTCCCCCTCGGCTTCCGCGCTTTTCCTGCGCGAGGATGAAATCCGCCATGGCGTGGAGCTGCTGTTCTTCGGCTATACGCGGCTGACCAAGTCGATCGACGACCATCTCGCCAAGCAGGGCCTGGGCCGCGCGCATCACCGCGCGCTCTATTTCATCGCGCGCAACCCGGACCTGACGGTGAGCCAGCTGTTGCGCGCACTCGCGATCACCAAGCAGTCGCTTGGCCGGGTGCTGACCGAGCTGCAACGCCGCGACCTGATCGAGACGCGCAGCGGCGAGACCGACCGGCGGCAGAAGCTGCTGAGGCTCACCCCGGCGGGTGCGACGCTCGAGGCGGAGCTGTTCGATGCCCTGCGCAGCCGCCTGTCCCAGGCCTATCGCCGCGCGGGCCAGGATTCGGTCACCGGCTTCTGGCGGGTGCTCGAAGGGCTGGTGCCCGATGCCGACCGCGTGCTGCTGGCAGAACTGGGGAACGATCGCCGCCCCGGCTGATTGTTCGCACTGACAGCAATGTCAGCATTTCTGCTTTGCTAATGGTATCGGTTATGCAATCAAGTGGGCAACGATAAGCAGGCAGGAGCGGGAAGAGGTCATGGCGACGATGCGCAGCGTGGTGCTCAAGGCGCCGATCGACGGGCTGCCACAGCCGGATGACTTCGCGATCGTCGAACGCACCATTCCCACGCTCGAGGACCAGCAATTCCTGATCGAACATCGCATCGCCTCGGTCGATCCGGGCGTGCGATCGCGGCTGCACGCCACCGGGGCGAGCTATGCCCCGCCGATCCCGCCGGGCGGCACGATGGACGGTTTCATGGTCGGCATGGTGACCGAAAGCCGCAACGATCGCTTCCCGGTCGGCACCTGGGTGACCGGCAGCGGCGGCTGGACGACGCATTCGATTTCCAACGGGCGCGGCTATGTGATGCCCATCGCCGACAATGGCCTGCCGCGCACGCTGTGGCTGGGCGTGCTGGGCATTCCCGGCATGACGAGCTGGTTCGGCATGAAACGCGTGGGCGAATTTCGCGAAGGCGCGCATGTGCTGATCAGCTCGGCGGCCGGCGTGGTCGGCGCGACCGCGGGGCAGCTCGCGCGCGCCTGGGGCGCGGCGAGCGTTACGGGCATCGCGGGCGGACGCGAGAAATGCGACTGGCTGGTCGAGACCTGCGGGTTCGATGCGGCGATCGACTACAAGGCCGTGGACGATCTTGGCGCGTCGATCGCGGCGGCCTGTCCCAAGGGTGTCGACATTTTCTTCGACAATGTCGGCAATGCGATGATCGACACGGTGCTGCCCTTGATGCGGCTGCATGGCCGGATCGTGATGTCGGGCCAGGTCGCGGATTACAACGTGCCGCAGGGCGAGCGCGTTGGCATCACCAATACCGGCGAGATGATCGCCAAGCGGCTGACGATGCGCGGCATCCTGGTGTTCGACGACATTCCGCAATTTGCCGAGGCTCAGTCCACGATGGGGCAGATGATCCGCGATGGGCAGCTCATCTATCGCGAGGAGCTGTATGACGGGCTCGAGGCAATGCCAGAGGCGTTTTGCGGGCTGTTTACCGGCGCGAGCTTCGGGCGGCGGCTGGTGCGTTTGGGAGATATCGGATGAGCCACGAATTCCGCATCGAGGACCAGGTTTACACGCGCTTCACCTTCGAGCGCGAGGGCAGGGTGCTGAGAGCGTTCATCACCTCGGACCATCCCGTGAACGGTGTCGACGGCCCGATGCACGACGAACTGGCGCGGGTGTTCACCGATCTGCAGCGCGATAGCGAGAGCGACATCATCGTGCTGGCCGCCAAGGGCAGGGCGTTCTGCGCGGGCGGCGATTTCCAGTGGTTCCAGCAGCAGATCGACGATCCGGCGAGCTTCCGCGCCATCGCCTGGGATGCCAAGCGCATCGTCTCGAGCCTGCTGGAGATGGAAAAGCCGATCTTGTGCCGCCTCAACGGCGCGGCGGCGGGGCTGGGCGCGACGATCGCGCTGCTGTGCGATATAATCGTCGCCGACGAAAAGGCGGTGATCGGCGACCCGCATGTCAAGGTCGGCCTGGTCGCGGGCGATGGCGGTGCGTTGATCTGGCCGCAGCTGATCGGCTATGCCAGGGCCAAGGAACTGCTGATGACCGGCGACATGCTGAGCGCGGCGGAAGCGAAGGACCTGGGCCTGATCAACCATGCGGTGCCGGGCGATCAGCTCGATGCGAAGCTGGGCGAGATCATCGCCAAGCTGCAGGGCAATCCCAAATGGGCGGTGCGCTGGACCAAGAGCGTGACCAACATCCCGCTGCGCGCGCTCGCCGCGCAGATGATGGATGCGGCGATCGGCTGGGAGAGCGTGAGCAATTATCTGGGCGATCGGCGCGAGGCGGTGGCGGCGATGGCCGAGAAGCGCGCGCCAAAGCTGACGGGGGAGTGAGATGAAAATTCAAGCGCCCATATCCTGTCACCCTGAACTTGTTTCAGGGTCCATTTATCCCCACGCACCTTCGGCCTTCCGGGCACGATGGATCCTGAAACAAGTTCAGGATGACGGAAGGGCAGAGAGGCAAGCATGACCCTCCAGAGCTTCACCGACGAGCCAGAACACGTCTCAGCGCTGCGCGCGACGATCCAGCGGTTCATCGCCGATCACGCGCCGCGCGAGGCGCGGCAGGCCTGGGACAAGGCGGCGCAGTGGCCGCGCGATGTTTATGCGAAACTCAACGAGCTGGGCCTCACCGCGCTCACCGTTCCGGAAGAACATGGCGGGGCAGGGCAGGATCTGGTCGCGGCCATCGCGATCATCGAGGAGCTGGCGACGGCGGGGCCTTGCCTCGCGGGTCCCTTCATCCATACCAGCTTCTATGGCGGCATGAACCTCAGCGAGAACGGATCGCCCGCGCAGAAGGCCGAGTTCCTGCCGCGCCTGGCCAAGGGAGAGCTGTTCTTCGCCTATGGCCTGTCCGAACCCAATGTCGGCGGCGACCTGGCGAGCGTCGAGACGCGCGCGGTGCGCGAGGGCGACGAGATCGTCATCAACGGTGCCAAGCGCTGGTGCACCGGCGCGGACTGGGCCGATTACATCTACTGCCTCGTGCGTTCGGGCCCGGCGGAGGAGCGTTATCGCAACCTCTCGTTCGTGCTGGTGCCGACGAAAGCGCCGGGCGTGACGATGCAGGACATCGAGCATGTCAATCTGCGCTACACGCACAGCCAGGACGTGTTTTTCGACAATGTGCGGCTCCCCTCAAGCGCGATCGTCGGGGGCGAGGCGATGTGGAACCAGGGCTGGAAGCTGCTCGCGGGCCGCGCGCTCGATGTCGAGAAGCTGGAGATTTCCGCCGTCGCGCTCGGCATCGCGCGCGCCGCGATCGACGAGGCCTGGGCCTATGCGCAGGAGCGGGTGCAGTTCGGCAAGCCGATCAGCCAGCATCAGGCGATCCGGAACAAGCTGGTCACCGCGCGCACCAAGTGGCAGGCGGCGCGGCATCTGCTCTATCATGCCGCCTGGCTGGCCAATGAGGGGCGGCCGTGTTCCGTCGAGACCAGCATGGCCAAGCTGTTCGTCGCCGATACCGGCGTGGAAATCGCGCTGACCTGTCAGCAGGTGATGGGCTCCTATGCGCTCAGCGATGCGTACGAAATGGAACGCCATGTCCGCGATCTGCTGGGCATGCCGATCGTCGGCGGATCGAGCGACATGCAGCGCAACAATCTGGCGAGCCTGATGCGGTTGTGAAGGGGAGGGAAGGTCATGATGCAACCGCTTGAAAGCATTGAGCCGCTGGGCCATGCCATTGCCATGTTGCTGCCCGGCATTGCCGCGCGCGCGGACGAGATAGAGCAGACGCGGCATCTTCCTGCCGATATTGCGCAGTCGATGGCACAGGCCGGTGCGTTCAACATCCTGCGGCCCAAGAGCCTGCAGGGGCTGGAACTGACGCCGATGGAGATGGTCGCGGTGCTGCACGCCATCGCACGGGCCGAGGCAAGCGCAGGCTGGTGCGCGATGATCGGGTCGACCACCGCGCTCAACGCGGCGTATCTCGCGCATGACGTGGCGAAAGAAATCTATGCCGACCCGCATTCGATCACCGGCGGGGTGTTCGCGCCGATGGGCCGCGCAGACGACATGGGGGACCATTATGTCGTCTCGGGCCGCTGGCAATGGGGATCGGGCAGCGCCAATTGCGACTGGCTGTCGGGCGGCGCGATGATCTTCAAGGATGGCGAGCTTCAGCGCTTCGACAATGGCGCGCCCTATCACCGGATGATGATCTTTCCGGCGGATCAGGCCGAACTGCTCGATACCTGGCATGTCATGGGAATGAAGGGCACCGGCTCGGGCGACTTTACGGTCAAGCAGATCATCGTCCCCAAGGAGCGCAGCGTCTCGCTGATCGCGGACAAGCCGGTCGAGCCCGGCGCGCTCTACCAGTTCCCGGTCTTCGGGCTGCTGGCGCTGGGCGTCGCCTCGGTGGCGCTGGGCAATGCGGCGGGCGCGCTCGACGAGATCGAGGCGCTGGCCAAGGCGAAAAAGCCGCAAGGGGGGCAGCGCAGCCTCGCCGAACGCGGCGTCGTGCAGACCGAGCTGATGCGCGCGCAGGCCAAGCTCGGCGGGGCCGAGGCCTATTTGCGCGAATGCGTCGAAGCGTGCTGGCACGGCGCAACCACGCGCGGAGAGCTATCGCCCGAGGAGCGCGCGCTGCTGCGCCTCGCTGCCACTTATGCCACCGAGACCTCGGCCGAGGTCGCCAAGACCGCGTTCACCATCGGCGGCGGCAGCGCGGTCTACATGACCAGCAACCTGCAGCGCCGCTTCCGCGACGCGCATGTCGCGACCCAGCATATCGCCACGGCCAGCAGCGTGTACGAGCTGGTCGGCCGGGTGGCACTGGGCCTGCCGACCGACCTGGCGATGCTCTAGCGCCGGTTTCGGTCAGGCCAGCAGCGAGACATTCCCTCCCGCCGCGGTCGTGTCGATGCAGACATGGCGCTCGTGCACGCAGCGCGCAGCGAAACTCGCTTCGGTGAGCAGCGGCAGCAGTGCCCCGTCGCGCGCGGCCAAAGCCTTGCGGATCGCGCGCTGGTCGTCGCCCTGGCTCCATGCGGCCACCGCATCGAAGCCCTGGATCCGCTGCAGATCGGCGCGCTCGATAAAGCCGTCGATGGCATGCGGACCCTTGGCGCCCGGCACCACGATCAGCGCCGCACAACCCTCGCCGCGCGCGATTTCCGCCTGCTGCGTCGCCGCTTCGACGGTCGGCCCCAGGCACAGCACGCGCCCGCGCGCGAAGGTCGAGAGTATGTTCGATTCGCCCGTCGGCCCCGGCATGGTCTGCGTGTCGAGCGGCAGCTCGGTGACGCGCGGCAGCGCAGCGAGCGCAGCCTCCACCTCGGCCTGGCCGGCGATCCGGGTCAGCGGCGGCAGGTCGAGCTGCGGTCCCTCGGCGGCCGCGAAGCGCGGCAGATAGCGCGGCCCGCCCGCCTTGGGGCCGGTGCCCGACAGGCCCTCGCCACCAAAGGGCTGCGCGCCGACCACGGCACCGATCTGGTTGCGGTTGACGTACATGTTGCCCGCATGGATGCGCGCGGTGATCGCGTCGACACGGGCATCGATGCGCGTCTGCAGCCCGAAGGTCAGGCCATAGCCGCGCGCGTTGATGCGGGTCACCAGATCGTCGATCTCGCCCGCCTCGAAGGTCGCGATGTGCAGCACCGGGCCGAAGATTTCCTCGGCCAGATCCTCGATACCGTTCACAGCGATCGCGGCGGGGCCGACGAACCAGCCGGTCTCGGGCGAATCGAGCTGCTTGAGCAATCGCCCGTCGCGACGCGCCGCCTCGATATGCGCGGCGATCTTCTCGCGCGCCGACTGGTCGATCACCGGGCCGACATCATTGGCCAGCCACCACGGATCGCCCAGCGTCAGCGCATCCATCGCGCCGAACAGCATCTCCTTCAGCGATTCCGCGATATCGCGCTGGACATAGAGCATGCGCAGCGCCGAGCAGCGCTGGCCCGCCGACTGGAAGGCCGAGGCGACGATATCGCGAACCGCCTGTTCGGGCAGCGCGGTCGAATCGACGATCATCGCGTTGAGCCCGCCGGTCTCGGCAATCAGCATCGCATCGGGGGCGCATCCTTCGGCCATTGCGCGGTTGATCGCCTGCGCGGTGGCGGTCGATCCGGTGAAGCAGGTGCCGGCGATCGCCGGATCGCTGGTCAGCACCGCGCCGATCACCCGGCCCGGCCCCGGCAGCAGTTGCAGCGCGGTGACGGGGACACCCGCCTCGTGCAGCAACCGCGTGGCGAGATGCGCGATCAGCGGGGATTGTTCGGCCGGCTTGGCGAGCACCGCATTGCCCATGGCAAGCGCGGCGGCAATCTGGCCGGTGAAGATCGCCAGCGGGAAGTTCCACGGCGAGATGCAGGTGATGATGCCGCGCGGGCTCGACGCGGGTGCGGCCAGCGCCTCGGCCGCGTAATAGCGCAGGAAATCGACCGCCTCGCGCAATTCGGCGATGGCGTCGGGCGCGCATTTGCCCGCCTCTCGCGCGAGCAGCGCGAAGATCTCGCCATGATGCGCCTCGAACAGATCGGCAGCGCGGGTGAGCGCGGCGGCGCGCTCGGCCACCGGCGCGTCCCAGATGCGCGCGGCGGCGATGGCGGCCCTGGCCTCGGCCTCGCCCGCATCGGTGACGGTGCCCACCTGGCGGTCGGTCTGGGCGGGGCTGAACACCTCGCGCGGTGCTGCGCCCGAGCCCGCCTCGACTGCGAGGATCGGAGCAGCAGTCCATTGATGCTCGGCAAACGCACCGCGCGATTCAAGGAATTCGTTGAGATCGGCGCGGTTGGCGAGGTCCCAGCCGCGCGAATTGACGCGCGACGGGGCATAGATCGCCGCGGGGCGGATGATCTTCGCATCGGCCTCGGCGCGCGCCGCCTCGAGCTGCTCGAACGGATCGGCAGCGATCGCCTCGGCGGGCACGGCATGGTTGGCGAGCTGGTTGACGAACGACGAGTTCGCCCCGTTCTCGAGCAGGCGGCGCACCAGATAGGCGAGCAGTTCGCGGTGGCGGCCCACCGGCGCATAGATGCGCGAGCGCACTTTCTCGTTGCGCAGCAAGGCGTTGTGCAGCGGTTCTCCCATGCCGTGGAGGCGCTGGAACTCGAAATCGTCGCGGTTGCCCGCCATTTCCAGGATCGCCGCGACGCTGTGCGCATTGTGCGTGGCGAATTGCGGATAGATGCGATCGGTGAGCCTGAGCAGCTGCGCGGCGCAGCAGATATAGGAGATGTCGGTCGCCGCCTTGCTGGTGAAGACCGGGAAATCGGGCACGCCATCGACCTGCGCGCGCTTGATCTCGCTGTCCCAATAGGCGCCCTTGACCAGCCGCACCATGATCTTGCGGTCGAGCGATTGAGCCAGGCCATAAAGCCAGTCGATGACGAAGCTGGCGCGGCGGCCGAAGGCCTGCACGACCACGCCAAGGCCATCCCAGCCGGCCAGTGTCGGATCGTTCATCACCAGCTTGATGATGTCGAGCGACATGCCGAGCCGATAGGCTTCCTCGGCATCGATATTGAGCCCGATCTTGGCATCGCGCGCGGCGCGGGCGAGTTCGAGCACCCGGTCGGCGAGCGCGGGGACGCATTCGTCCGCCTTGCTCATCTCGTAGCGCGGATAGAGCGCCGAGAGCTTGATCGACAGGCCCGGATTGGTGCGCATGTCGTCGGTCTTGGCAGCGTCGGCGATCGCGCGGATCGCGTGCATGTACGATGCGAAATAGCGGTCGGCATCGGGGAAGGTGAGAGCGGCCTCGCCGAGCATGTCATAGCTGAAGGTCGCCCCTTCCGCCGCCCATTTGCGCGAGCGCTTGAGCGCCTCGTCCATGTCCTCGCCGAGCACGAACTGGTTGCCCAGCTCCTTCATCGCGCGGCGCACGGCGGCGCGGATGACGGGCTCGCCCAGCCGCTTGATCGCGCCGCGCAGCGCATCGAGCGGCCCCTTGCTCGACGGGCCTTCGAGCACCGACTGGGTCATGCTGAGCGCGAAGGTGCTGGCATTGACCAGCGTGTTTTCCGACTTGCCGAAATGCTCGCGCCAGTTGGCGGGGCTGATCTTGTCCTCGATGAGGTCGTCGATCGTCTCGGCATCGGGCACGCGCAGCAGCGCCTCGGCCAGCGTCATCAGCGCGAGGCCCTCGTCGCTCGACAGGCCATAGGTGCCGAGGAAGCTCTCCATCAGCGTCGGGCCCGAGGCGGCGCGGACATCCTCGACGACGCGTACCGCACGCGCACGGATGCGCGCACGCAGCTCGGGCGAGGGGGCGTAATTCGCCATCAGATAATCGAGCACCGTGCCTTCATCGGCACGATGGTGAGCGCGCACGGCATCGCGCAGCGCAAGCAATTCGGTCATGGGTGTCGGCCTTTTCCGGGGAGGACCATGGCGCTGCCCCTTACAGATATTTGCGGGCAATTGAAGCCTTGCAAGGCCTCATGCGTCACAAAGCGGTGGGTAGCCGCATGGAACGCCGCCAAAACGGGCAGAAATCGCTTTGCACCGGCAATTGTTACAGATATGCGGCGGTTTTGTGACAGGGGACACGCCATTCGCCAGATAGCTGCATTGCCGTATCGCACGGCGCGTGACGATGTGAACGCGCCGGTGGCGATCCTGCTCGTCACCTCGCGCGAGACGCGGCGCTGGGTGCTGCCCAAGGGCAACATGATCGAAGGGCTGCAGCCGCATGCCGCCGCCGCGCACGAGGCGGAGGAAGAGGCGGGGGTTCGCGGTGCGGCCTGCCCGACGCCGCTCGGCAGCTATCGCTATCGCAAGAAGCGCAAGAACGGCGCGATGCTCAACGTGACTGTCGAGGTGTTCCCCTTCTCGGTCACCGACGTGATGGACGAATGGGAAGAGCAGGACCAGCGCGACCGGCAATGGTTCTCGCTGGAAGAGGCTGCGCAGATGGTCGACGAGCCCGAGCTCGCCGAACTGATCCGCCGCTTCCGCGCCAGCGATGCCGATCGTCGCATCGCCAAGGGCGGTTTTCTTCCGGATACGCAAAAGGCTTCACCGAAAATGGCGGTTTTCTCCTGGGTTCAGGCCCTTCTGCCCAAGCAGGGCAATTTCTTCGAGCTGTTCGAGGCGCATGCACTGACGCTGCTGTCGGGCTCAAACGCGCTGGCCCGGCTGCTGAACGGTGGGCCGGGCATGGCCGACCATGTCCAGGAACTGGTCGAGCGCGAGCATGAGGCCGACCAGATCACCCGCGAGGTGCTGCAGACCGTGCGCCGCACCTTCCTGACCCCGTTCGACCGCAGCGCGATCACCAGCCTGATCGGCGCGATGGACGATGCCATCGACGAGATGCAGAAGACCGCGGGCGCGATCGACCTCTACGAGGTGACCGAGTTCAAGCAGGAGATGAAGGACATCGCCGCGATCATCGTCGATTGCGCGCGGATCACGGTCGAGGCGCTGCCGCTGCTGCGCAACGTCAACAAGAACGCCCATCGCCTGCACGAGCTGACCGAACGCCTCGTCATCATGGAAGGCCATGCCGACGAGATTCATGCGCGCGGGCTGAAGGCCTTGTTCAAGGAACATGGCGCGGCGAGCCCCATCCAGTTCACCGTCGGGCGCGAGCTGTTCATGCATCTCGAGCGCGTGGTCGACCGGTTCGAGGATGTCGCCAACGAGATCGACGGTCTCGTCATCGACCACGCCTGACCCGCGCCGCACCCCATGGAAACCACCATCATTGCCATGCCGCTGCTGATCGCGCTGATCGCGCTCGCACTGGCGTTCGACTTCCTGAATGGTCTGCACGATGCCGCCAATTCGATCGCGACCGTGGTCTCGACCCGGCTGCTCAAGCCCGTGCACGCGGTGCTGTTCGCAGCGTTCTTCAATTTCGCGGCTTACTGGATCTTCGGGCTCAAGGTCGCCGAGACGATCGGCAAGGGCATCATCGATGCCGATATCGTTAACCCGCAGGTGATCTTCGGCGCGCTGGTCGGAGCGATGTTCTGGAACGTCGTCACCTGGTGGAAAGGCATTCCGTCCTCGTCGAGCCATGCGCTGGTCGGCGGGCTGATCGGGGCGGGGGTGATGCGCGCCGGGCTCGACGGCATCGTCTGGTCGGGCGTGCTCAAGACCGCCTCGGCGATCGTGCTGTCGCCGACGATCGGCATGATCCTGTCGATCCTGCTGGTGGTGATGACCTCGTGGATCTTCCTGCGCGCCACCGCCAAGCGGGCCGAGGGCGTGTTCAAGAAGCTGCACCTGGTCTCGTCTGCGGCCTATTCGCTCGGCCATGGCGCCAATGACGCGCAGAAGACGATGGGGATCATCACCGTGCTGCTCTATTCGCAGGGTATGCTCGAGGGCGAGTTCGCGGTCCCCGAATGGGTGGTGCTGAGCTGCTATGTCGCGATCGCGCTCGGCACGCTTTCGGGCGGGTGGAAGATCATCGAGACCATGGGTACGCGCATCACCAAGCTGTCGCACCAGCAGGGCTTCTGCGCCTCTTCGGGCGGATCGGTGATGCTGTTCGCGGCGACCGCGTTCGGCATTCCGGTCTCGACCACGCACACGATCACCGGCTGCGTCGTCGGCGTGGGCGCGGCGCGGCGCGCGTCTGCAGTGCGCTGGGGCGTCGCCGGGCGCGTCGTCATCGCCTGGCTGATCACCATCCCCGCTTCGGCCGCGGTCGGCGCGCTGTTCTACTGGCTGACGACGATCTGGGGCTGACCGGTACTGCCGGGATCAGATGATCCCGACATCCTTGCCTGCTGCCTCGAAAATGCCGAGGATCTGCGTGACCTGTTCGCTCGAATGCTCGGCGCAGAGCGAGCAGCGCAGCAGCGTCATGCCGGCAGGGGTTGCGGGCGGGCGGGCCAGGTTGACATAAAGGCCACGATCGAGCAGCGCCTCCCACATCTGCGCGCCCTTCAGCATATCGGGCATGATCACCGCGATGATGCCGCTCTGTGCCTCGGGCGTGCCGAGCGAAAAGCCGAGATCGCGCAGGCCCTGGTGCAGGCGCTTGGAATTCTCCCACAGATGCGCGCGCTTGTTGCCCGCGTGCATCAGCTTGCGGATGCTGGTCGCAGCAGTGGCGACGACCGAGGGCGGCAGGCTGGCGGTGAACACATAAGGGCGGCACACCAGGCGCAGCACCTCGAACTTCGGGTGGTTCGACACGCAGAAGCCGCCGACGGTGCCGACTGACTTGCTGAACGTTCCGATGATGAAATCGACATCGTCGATCACGCCCGCCGCTTCGGCAACGCCGCGGCCGTGCTCGCCGATAAAGCCCATCGAATGCGCCTCGTCGACCAGCACCATCGCGCCGGCGGCCTTGGACACCGCGACCATTTCCTTGAGCGGGGCGATGTCGCCGAGCATCGAATAGACGCCTTCGAGCACCACCAGCTTGCCCGCTTCGGGGGGCAGGCGCTTGAGCCGCTTTTCCAGCGCCTCGACATCATTGTGGCGGAAGGCGACGATCTGCGCATTGCCGAGCGCGCAGCCGTCATAGATCGAGGCATGGCTGTCGATATCGAGGATGATGTAATCGTCCTTGCCCGCCATGGTCGAGATGATGCCCAGATTCGCCTGGTATCCCGTGGAAAAGACCATCGCATGGTCCATCCCATAGAATTCCTTCAGCGCTTCCTCGCATTCGCGGTGTCCGGCATAGGTGCCGTTGAGCACGCGGCTGCCGGTGGTGCCCGATCCGAAATTGTCGAGCGCGGTCTTGCCGGCGTCCAGAACGTCGGGATCGAAGGTCATGCCCATATAGTTGTAGGTGCCCAGCAGGATCGTCTCCTTGCCGTTGCACATCGCCACTGTCGGCGATTTGACCGATTCCATGACCAGCGAGAAGGGATCGCGCACGCCGGTGGACAGCAGGGCCTCGCGCTCGCCGATCAGGGCGTCGAACTTGGAAAACAGGTCGGTCATTCTGGGGTCTCTGCAAGATTGGGGAAGGTGCGCACGATAGCGCGGGTCAGGCGGTGAGCTTCTCGACCGCGGCGACCAGCTGGCCGACGGTCTCGATCTCGGCCTGCATGTTCATGGTGATGATGATGTCGAACTCGTCCTCGATCGCGGCGACAAAATCCATGACGGTGAGGCTGTCCCATTCCAGATCGGAGGCGAAGGTGGTGCTCTCGGTCAGCGCGACGCCCTTCTTGTTGAAGGGTTCGATCTGCGCAGCGATCCGGTCATAAATGGCGGTGTCGGTCATGTCTTGCTTTCATCCGTAACGGTTGTCTCTGCCCATGCCCCGCGAATGCGGCACAATCGCGGCAGCTTGTTGCAGCCAGAAGGGCAGTGCGGTGCCGCTTGTCAAGCGCAGTGCGGCTGTGTCATCAATCTGTAATGGAAGAGGGTGCCACGAAAATGCGAGTCGATGCGAGCCGTCCGGCGATCCCGAGCCCCTGGCCGCAGACGCCGCACACCTTCTCCCCGCACGCCATTCACCTGATCCGCACCTCGGTGCAGACCAACCTGTCCTTGAGCCAGATGGCCGATCAGAAGGCGAGCATCCTGATGGGCGCGACGTTCGTGGTGTTCACCATCGCGGTCGGCCAGGCGCGCGGCGGCAATGTCAGCCTCCCGCTGATGGTGCTGGCGCTGTTCGCGTTCCTGTCGGCCATGTGCGCGGTGTTCGCGATCCTGCCCTCGGTGCGCGGCACGCCCAAGCCGAAGGCCGACGTGCCGCCCGGGGCGACCAATTTCATGTTCTTCGGCAATTTCTCGCAGATGACCGAGGATGATTTTGCCGATCTGGTGATCGACCAGCTTCACATGGACGAGACGATCTTCCGTACCATGCTGCGCGACGTGCACCAGAACGGCATGGTGCTGCAGCACAAGAAATACCGTTATCTGGGCCTGGCCTATCGGCTGTTCCTGATCGGCCTGAGCATCACCTTTGCGCTGTTCGTCGTCGAAATGGCGCTCGGCCACCCGCTCATCAGCGTTTGAGCCAGCCTTCGGCGCGATACCAGCGCGCGGTTTCGGCCAGTCCTTTCGGCGTCGCTATTTCCGGTTGCCACAGATCGCGCGGCGGGCGGCGCAGCGGATCGGATGTCCAGTCGCTATGCGCGATATAGCGCGCGCGATCGGGCGTGAGCTTCGCCTTGGGACCGCGCAGCAGGCGGTCGGCGCGCGCGGCCATGAACAGGCCGAGCTTCGGCGCGCGCGCGGTGCGCACCTTGCGCCCCACCGCGCGGCCCAGCGCATCGGCAAAGCCCTCATGGCTCCAGCCCTGCGGGGTTCCGTCATCGGCCTCGTAGATCGCGTGCACATCGCCCGCACCGCCCGCGAGCCGCACCAGCAAGGCGGCCAGATCGGCGACATGGATCACCGACATGCGCCCGCTCGGCGGCAGCATGACCAGGCCCTTTGCTGCCATGCGGAACAGGTCCAGCATCTCGGTATCGCCGGGGCCATAGACGGCGGGTGGGCGCACCATGATCCAGTCTAGGCCAGAGGCGGTGACCCGGTCCTCGGCCTCGGCCTTGGACCAGCAATAGTTGGACAGGGCGCGTTCGCGCGCGGCGAGCGACGAGACATGGATGAAGCGCGCGATGCCCGCCGCCTTCGTTGCCGCCAGCATGTTCTCGGTGCCGGTGATATTGCCCGCGACAAAGCCCGCGCGGTCGGGCGCGTTGACCACGCCAGCAATGTGCAGCACGACATCGGCGCCATCGCACAGGCGGTTGAGGCTCTCGGCATCGGCGAGCGATCCCTGGACCCAGGTGACGCGCTCACGCGCGCGCTGTGGCTTGCGGGCGAGCGCGCGGACCTGGTGCCCCGCCGCCAGAGCCTGGTCGATCGCAGCGCCTCCGACGAAACCGGTGCCGCCGGTCATCGCGATCACGCTCATAGCAGCACCATCTGGTCACGATGGACGAGCGCGCTGCGCGGCGCATAACCCAGCACCTCGGCGATGCCATCGCTGCGCAGGCCGATGATCCGCGCGGCATCGGCGGCATCATATTCGCTGAGGCCCCGCGCGATCACCTCGCCGCCGGGGCCAGCAATCTCGATCACGTCGCCGCGCGCGAACCTGCCCTCGATTGCGGTGGCGCCGGCGGGGAGCAGACTCGAGCCCTTGGCGAGCGCGGAGACCGCGCCCGCATCGACGCTGATCCGCCCGCGCGCTGTCATGCGCCCTGCGAGCCAAAGCTTGCGGCCCTTGCCCTGCTTGCCGGCGGTGAACACGGTGCAGCGCCCGGTTTCGTCGAGCCGCTGCAAGGGGTGCTCGTGCGTGCCGTTGGCGATGGCGAGATGCGCGCCTGCGCTGGTCGCGATCCGCGCCGCCTCCAGCTTGGAGAGCATGCCGCCCGATCCCATGCCCGAAGCAGAGCCGCCATCGGCCATCGCCCTGATGCGCGCATCGATCCGTCCGACGCTTTCGACCAGCCGCGCATCGGGCTCGTTCTTCGGATTGGCGGTGTAGAGCCCGTCGACGTCGGAGAGCAGCACCACGCCGCCCGCACCCGCCGCCTGCGCGATGCGCGCGGCGAGCCGGTCGTTGTCGCCGAAGCGGATTTCCTCGGTCGCGACCGAATCGTTCTCGTTGATCACCGGCACGACATCGAGCGCAATCAGCCGGCGCAGCGTCGCCGAGGCGTTGAGGAAGCGGCGGCGATCCTCGAGATCGTCGAGCGTCACCAGCATCTGCGCGGCGGTGATGCCGTGCTCGCCGAGCAGTTCGGCCCAGCACTGGCTGAGCGCGATCTGGCCGGTCGCGGCCGAGGCCTGCGCATCCTCCAGGCTGGCGCGCCCCCCCTTGGGCAAGCCGAGCCGCCGCGCACCGAGCGCGATGGCGCCCGAGGAAACGATGACGATCCGCTGGCCTGCCCGAATGCGCCCGGCAATGTCCGCGACCAGCGAGGCGAGCCATTCGCGCCGCACCTTGCCCTCGGGCGCGACCAGCAGCGCCGAGCCGACCTTGACGACCAGCACGGGGCAGTGCGCGGGGGCGAGGGGGGAGGGGGTCATTTACTCTTCCCCTTGAAAGCTCCGACCCAAGTGATGACCTCGATCAGCACGGTGTGACCACCTCTTCCGAGTTCCCGAGCGAAGTCGAGGGACGTGTGCTCGAACGGTTGCGAATACGTCCCTCGACCTTGGTTTACCCTGAGCGGCTGGTTTTGCCAGCCAGCCGAAGGGCTCGGGACAAACGGAAATGGGAGCGAATTAAACCAATTCTGCCGCTCACTCAAACCGGCGACCATGTGCCCGGCTCGTCGTCGCGGTCGGGATCAACGCCCTCGGGCTGTTCGGTCGCGGTCACATGCGGCAGATAATCGAGCAGCGCGTCGAACAGCTTGTCGATCCCCTTGCCGGTCGCGCCCGAGATCGGGAACACGCGGTCCGCGCCCGCCGCGATCAGTTCGCTCGCGAAATGCTGCATCAGTTCCTCGTCGAGCAGGTCGCCCTTGTTGAGCGCGACCAGACGGGGCTTCTCGTCCAGCCCCGCGCCGTAATTTTCCAGCTCGCCATCTACGATGCGCATCGCCTCGACCGGATCGTCGCCATTGGCATCGATCAGATGGATCAGCACCTGGCAGCGCTCGATATGGCCGAGGAACCGGTCGCCGATGCCTGCGCCTTCTGCCGCGCCCTCGATCAGCCCGGGAATATCGGCGAGCACGAATTCGCGGTTGCGGTGCCGCACGACGCCCAGCTGCGGGCGCAGCGTCGTGAACGGATAATCGCCCACCTTGGCATGCGCGTTGGTGACCTGGTTGATGAAGGTGGACTTGCCCGCATTGGGCAGCCCTACCAGCCCCGCATCGGCCATCAGCTTCAGCCGCAGCCAAACCCACATTTCCTCGCCCGGCCAGCCCGGCCCGTGCTGACGCGGCGCGCGGTTGGTGCTGGTGGCATAGCTCAAATTCCCGCGCCCTCCATCGCCGCCGCGCAGCAGGGTGATGCGCTGCCCGGCATGGGTGAAATCGGCGAGCACATCCTCCTTGTCCTCGGACAGGATCTGCGTGCCCACCGGCACCTTGATGACCAGATCGTCACCGCCCGCGCCGGTGCGGTTGCGGCCCATGCCGCCGGTGCCCCGCTTCGCCTTGAAATGCTGGGTATAGCGAAAGTCGATCAGCGTGTTGAGACCGCTGACCGCTTCGAAGATGATGTCGCCGCCCTTGCCGCCATTGCCGCCATCGGGGCCGCCATATTCGACATATTTTTCGCGGCGGAAGGACACCGCGCCCTGTCCGCCCGCGCCGGAACGAATGAAAATCTTGGCTTGATCGAGAAAATGCATGGCCGCGCCCCTAACGGAAAGCGCCGCGAAACGCCAGAGTAACCGAATCGGCGCTAGATGGCCGTGTCAGGATGACGGGGCAGCGTGTCGCATTTTGCGCGCAGCCCCTTGCCTGACGGCTGAGAAATACGATATTCGAGACGACCTATGCACAGCACGACAATCCGTTCAGCGTCTCCCCGACGCCTCGCTGCCATCGTGGCAGGCGACGCAGGCCTGGTCGTGCGCGCCGGGCCCGATCGCGAGGACGATGACGGACCGCCGGATATCGGCATCGCGGTCAAGACCCGCGCCAAGTCGAAAAAGCCCAGCCAGTACAAGGTGCTGATGCTCAACGACGATTACACCCCGATGGAATTCGTGGTGCTCGTCCTCAAGCGCTTCTTCAGCATGAACATGGACGAGGCGACCCGCGTGATGCTCCACGTCCACCAGAAG
The DNA here is from genome assembly GCF_013607875.1 of Blastomonas ursincola. Classification (GTDB taxonomy): domain Bacteria; phylum Pseudomonadota; class Alphaproteobacteria; order Sphingomonadales; family Sphingomonadaceae; genus Blastomonas; species Blastomonas ursincola. The sequence goes on along the minus strand of NZ_VDES01000001.1, from coordinate 789,562 downwards.
GGCGTCGGCGTTTGCGGCATCTTCACTTACGAGGTCGCCGAGACCAAGGTGAATCAGGTGATGGATTTCGCCCGGCAGAACCAGCACCCGCTGCAATGCACGCTGGAGAAGGTTTGACCTTCCGGGCCTTGCCCCCCTCTTGCACCAGCCCGCGCAGCCGCTAAACAGCGGCGATGGACAAGATCATCATTCGCGGCGGCAAGCCGCTCTCGGGCCGTATTCCCATTTCCGGAGCCAAGAACAGCGCGCTGACGCTGCTGCCGTGCGCGCTGCTGACCGACGAGCCGCTGACGCTGCGCAACCTGCCGCGGCTGGCCGATGTCGACAGCTTCGGCCATCTGCTCAACCAGCTTGGCGTGTCGACGATGATCGAAGGCGCGCGGCCCGAGGATTTCGGCCGGGTGATGACGCTGCGCGCGGGCCGGGTGACCTCCACGGTCGCGCCCTATGACATCGTGCGCAAGATGCGCGCGTCGATCCTGGTGCTGGGCCCGCTGCTCGCGCGTGCGGGCGAGGCGACCGTCTCGCTGCCCGGCGGCTGCGCGATCGGCAACCGCCCGATCGACCTGCACCTGAAGGCGCTCGAGGCTTTGGGCGCGGAGATCGAGATCACCGCAGGCTATGTCACCGCGCGCGCGCCGAAGGGAGGCCTTCCCGGCGGCGATTTCGGCTTCCCCGTGGTCTCGGTCGGCGCGACCGAGAACGCGCTGATGACGGCGGTTTTGTGCAAGGGCACATCGACGCTGCGCAATGCGGCGCGCGAGCCCGAGATCGTCGACCTGTGCAACCTGCTCGTCGCGATGGGCGCAAAGATCGAGGGGATCGGCGGATCGACGCTGGTCATCCATGGCAAGGACCGGCTGCACGGTGCGACCTATCGCGTGATGGCCGACCGCATCGAGGCGGGCAGCTATGCCTGCGCCGCCGCGATCACCGGCAGCGCGCTCGACCTGATCGGCGCGAAGCTCGACGAGATGGAGGCGACTGTCGCGGCGCTGCGCCAGGCGGGCGTGCATGTCGAGGAAATCGCCGATGGCATCGCGGTGCGCCCCAATGGCAAGCTGCAGGCGCTCACGCTTTCGACCGCGCCGTTCCCCGGCTTTGCCACCGACATGCAGGCGCAGTTCATGGCGATGCTGTGTCTGGCCGAAGGCGCAAGCGTGTTGACCGAGACGATTTTCGAAAACCGCTACATGCACGTGCCCGAATTGAACCGCATGGGTGCGCATATCGAGGTCAAGGGCCGCACCGCGGTGGTGCATGGCGTCGAACGCATGGTCGGCGCGCCCGTGATGGCGACCGACCTGCGCGCCTCGATGAGCCTGATCATCGCGGGGCTTGCGGCCGAGGGCGAGACCGAGGTCAATCGGGTGTACCATCTCGACCGCGGCTATGAGCGGCTGGAAGAAAAGCTCCAGGCGGTCGGTGCGGACATCGAGCGCGTCGGCGGGGATTGATTGCTCTTGTCTTCCCTCCCGCCTGCGGGAGGGGAGGGGGCGCTTAACCCTGCGCTCGAGGCCTTTCCATTCGGTCTCGCCGAAATGCGTTCCCCTCCCTGGCCAGGGAGGGGCTAGGGGTGGGGCGCGACGGGGTCGAGCAAGCGGTGGTTCTGTAGAGGCTTTACCCACCGCCTACCCCTCCCTTTCAGGGAGGGGAGCCTTGTTGTGCGGCTTCGCCATCGCTGGTTGCACCGCGCGCCTCGATCACATCCCTGACCAGCCATAGCCGGATCGCGCTCGCTAGGTTGGGCGGCTGCTCTACCGCGATCCGCTCGACATCGATCCGCGCGACAAGCGCGTTGAGCGGCAGACCGCGCGACTCGGCGGCGGCTTTCAGCAGATCCCAGAACAGCGGCTCCAGGCTGATCGAGGTCATGTGCCCGGCAATCTGGATGCTGCGCTTGACCGGGCCGTGGAACAGGTCTTCGGGCGGAATGCTCATGCGGGCGGGTAGAGCCGGTTCATCTCGGCGACATTGTTGGCGATGATCAGTTCGAGAACGCCCATGTCCACCTGATCGAGCCGGTTGATGTACAGGCACGATTTTTCCATCTTGTGCTTGCCGAGCCGGGCCAGCAGCGTTTCCTGCTGCTGCGCGGCGGCATCGTCGCAAGCGCCGCACATCAGGTAGATGCTGTGCTTTCCCTTGCGTGGCGCAAAGCCCGAGCGCATCGCGGTGCCGCTACGGCCGCTATCATAGGTGTAATCATAGGAGCCGAAGCCGATCATGCTCGGCCCCCACATCTTCGCGGGCTCGCCGGTGACCCGCTCGTACAGCGCAAGCAGCGTCTCGGCCTCCTCGCGCCGCCGCTCGGGCTCGAGCGCCGCGATATAGGCGGCAACATCCGCATCGGTCGCCACCGTCTTGTTCTGCGCCTGCGCCATCTTGCATCCCTCTTGCCGATGCCCTAGAGGCTAGCACGTCTGATGGGGAGTAGCCAACCGGCGGTAAGCCGGTCCGTGCGTCAACACACTTGGCCGAGAGGCCATGGCGCAAGGGTTTCCGGGTCCAGGTGATCCGGCTTCCGGCAAGACCGATGACACCTGAACCCATTGTCCGGCCGGGCAGGGGCGACGGTGCCATTGTGTCCTGAACTGCCCGGCCCTGAAAGTCTCGTCGGATGGAAGCCTTTCTTGCCTCGCTGTCGCTGGTCGCGCTCGCCGAAATGGGCGACAAGACCCAGTTGCTCGCGATCCTGCTCGCCGCGCGCCTGCGCAAGCCGGTGCCGATCATCGCCGGCATCTTCGCCGCGACGCTCGCCAACCATTTCCTCGCCGCGCTGGTCGGTCAGCAGGTCGCCGGCCTGCTCGATAGCCCCGCTTTCCGCTTTGCCATCGCGGGCGGGTTCATCGTCATGGGTCTCTGGGCGCTGATCCCCGACAAGTTCGACGAGAATGACGAGCCCAAAAGGCGTGGCGCGGGCGTGTTCCTGACCACGCTGATTGCGTTCTTCCTGGTCGAGATGGGCGACAAGACCCAGATCGCCACCGTGGCCATGGGCGCGCATTACCAGAATGTCGTCGCGGTGACCGCCGGGACCACGCTGGGCATGATGGTCGCCAATGTGCCCGCCGTGCTGCTGGGTCACCGGATCGAGCGCATCCTGCCGATCCGCGCGCTGCAGATCGGCGCAGCGCTGATGTTTGCCGGGCTGGGCATCTGGATCGGCGCGCAGACCGCAGGCTGGGTGTGATCGCCCTTGCCCCCATGCCCCCGCGCTGTTAGGCGGCGCGCGATCCCTGTTTTCCTGTAAGAAAGTCCGCTTGCATGACCCAATCGGTAAACCGCGTTGTTCTGGCCTTTTCGGGCGGTCTGGATACCAGCGTCATCCTCAAATGGCTGCAGCAGACCTACAACTGCGAAGTGGTGACCTTCACCGCCGATCTCGGCCAGGGCGAAGAGCTGGAGCCCGCGCGCGCCAAGGCGCAGATGATGGGCGTGAAGCCGGAGCACATCTTCATCGACGATCTGCGCGAGGAATTCGTGCGCGATTACGTCTTCCCGATGATGCGTGCCAATGCACTATACGAAGGCACCTATCTGCTCGGCACCTCGATCGCGCGGCCGCTGATCGCCAAGCGTCAGATCGAGATCGCGAAAATGGTCGGCGCCGATGCGGTCAGCCATGGCGCGACCGGCAAGGGCAATGACCAGGTGCGGTTCGAGCTCGGCTATTATGCGCTCGATCCGGATGTGAAGGTGATCGCTCCCTGGCGCGAATGGGACCTGACCAGCCGCACCCGGCTGATCGAGTTCGCCGAGGCGCACCAGATTCCGGTCGCCAAGGACAAGCGCGGCGAAGCGCCGTTCTCGACCGACGCGAACCTGCTGCACACCTCGTCCGAGGGCAAGGTGCTCGAAGATCCGTGGGATGAAGTCCCCGATTATGTCTATTCGCGCACCAACCATCCCGAAGAGGGGCCGGACACGCCGGAATATATCACCATCGATTTCGAACGCGGCGATGGCGTCGCGCTGAACGGTGAGGGGATGAGCCCGGCGACGCTGCTCGCGAAGCTAAACGATCTTGGCAAGACGCATGGCATCGGGCGGCTCGATCTGGTCGAGAACCGCTTTGTCGGCATGAAGTCGCGCGGGATGTACGAAACGCCCGGCGGCACCATCTACCACATCGCGCATCGCGGCATCGAGCAGCTGACGCTCGATCGCGGCGCGGCGCATCTCAAGGACGAGCTCGCCCCGCGCTATGCCGAGCTGATCTATAACGGCCTGTGGTTCAGCCCCGAGCGCGAGATGCTGCAGGCGGCGATCGATCACAGCCAGAGCCATGTCACCGGCACGGTGCGGCTGAAGCTGTACAAGGGCAATGCCTGGGTCGTCGGCCGCAAGTCGCCCTATTCGCTGTACAGCGAGAAGGTCGTGACGTTCGAGGACGATGCCGGCGCCTATGACCAGAAGGATGCAGAGGGCTTCATCAAGCTTAACGCGCTGCGGCTGCGGCTGCTGGGCCGCCGTCAGGGCTGAGGGCGGCGCATGGCGGGGCAGGGCCAAGGCAACAACCGCCTGCTGATGCAGGGCCTGACCTATGCGGGCGCGCTGCCGTTCATCGCGGGCGCGCTCAGCCATGTCATCGGCTTCGGCGACGTCAACGCCGCGAACCTGACCTGCTACTGGGCGTTCACCATCCTGATGTTCATGGCGGGCACGCTCTGGGGCATCCAGGTGGTGGCGCCGCAGCGGGTTGCACCGAACCTGTTCATCGCCAGCAATGCGGTGGTGCTGGGCACCTGCGCGGCGCTGTGGTTCGTGCCGTTCAACGAGGCGGCCTTGCTGTTCGCTTTGGGCTTCGGGGTTTTGTGGTGGCTCGACAAGCAGGCGGTGCGCGCAGGGGCGACCGATGCGACTTATGGCACGATGCGCAGCCGGGTGACGGGGATCGTGGTCGCGTGCCTGGTCGTGCTGGCCGTGGTGCCGATGGGGGCTCTTGGCTGATACGTTTGCGCAAGCGTCCCTCGACTACGCTCGGGAACGCGGTAGGGGTCGAGGCGCGACTCAGTCAAATCCGTTCGTCCCGAGCGAAGTCGTGGGACGGATGCACGAGTCAGGCGAACTCTTACCCAGCCGAGAAACGCCTTTGTTACGCCCCGATGAAACAAACGAACCGGCGCACTTTAATCCATTGCTATCCACCAACTTATCCACAGCGAAGCCGCGCTGGCTGTGGATAACTCATGCAATTTTGCTGGCTGCGACTCGGGTCTCATGACACCTTCAAGAGGTCGGAAGGACAGACGGAAAGCGGACTGAAGGCCAGAAAAACCAAGCGAATACAGTGATGTAGGGCGCAGGTTTGAGGGCTGGAGAGATCGCCCGGACCAGGAGCTGGCAACAGCGAACGGTGCGGCAGGAAGGCCGGTGTTATGCACAGGCTGGAAGAGATGGTCCCAAGGGATCCGGAGCAGCGATGCGAGGGAGCGCAAGGGGCGGTCTGAAAAGGTTCGGATGGACGGACGATGATCGGCAGGCAGGCATGATGCGGGTTGCAAGACCTGGATGGAGCGGTCCGCCGGTGCGATGCCCCAGGGCAGGGCCTTAAGGGTCAGGACAACCGGTTAACGCGCACGGCTTTTCGGAGCGGTGTTGCTGGGGCCGGATGATCGGAACCGGATGGCACAAGCCGGGGGTGTCAGGCAGAGCGCGGACTTGGGGCGAAGGTCTTCGGACCAAGGGCCTTCGGGCCAATCGACCCAAGCCTCGCGCGAAGCCGGACGCCTGAAAGGGTGATCGGGATCGAAGGCGGAGCCGAAGCAGAAATGCGGACGCAACACCATCGACAGCCTGGAACGGACATGTCGGCCCCACCGCTTACGGCGCGGCAGACAGACCATCTTGAGGCGGGAAACCGCTTTCACGGGCATCGGATCAACGATCCGGAAAGCCAGATCAGGCGCAGTGGGGGCCGACAGCAATGTCGGCCCCCGTTTTGCGTATGCGCCGTGCAGGCGGCCGGCCGAGCTTGAGGCCGCGTAGCGATCTCGATAGGCTCGGCGCGCACAAAGGTGCGGTGGACAGAACATCGCGAGGCGCCAAAGGGATTTGCGGGGGATCAATGAGAGGAAAGACATCTGGCAGGGTCGCAACGGCTCTCATGCTGCTGGCAATTGCCATGCCAAGCGCCGCCAGCGCGGCGACACCGGCCGAGCTCGCGGCCGCCAAGCGCTATGTCGAGGGAATCTACGCCAAGCTTCCGGGGGATTTCGATTATCGTTCGGCGCGCTATGCGCCCGCGCTCAAGGCGCTGATCGCCAAGGATGACGCCTGTGCCGAGGCCGGCGGCGGCATTTGCGTCATCGACGCGGTTCCGTTCTGCGACTGCCAGGATACCGGCAGCGATTACAAGCTCGTCAGCAGCACGGTGGTGGCGAAGGGCGACACCGGCGCGCGCGTCACCGTTCAGATGCGCAACGGCGGCCCGAAGCGCTATTCGGTCGATCTGGTGCTGATCAAGGGCAGCTGGTTTGTCAGCGACATCGCCACGCCAACCACGCCCAGCTTCGCCGCCAAGTTGCGGAAGGGATTGAAGTCAGGGGGCTGAACCGGTCGCGCTGCGTCAGCTGCCTACCGCCGGGGTCCAAACACCCGCCGCAAACAGCGCGCTGGCGGCGCGCGCCATGTTCCACAGTGCATAGACGAGCAGCACCAGCAGTGCGGCAATGACCACGCCGCGCTGGCGGGCAAAGGCTCCGGCGAGCGTGCACGCGGCGAACAGCGCCACGCCGAGCATCAGGCGCGGCGTCCAGACCGCCGCCCAGGCCTCGCTGATGCCGGCCAGCGCGCCGAGCAGCAGCCAGACCATCGCGTTCGCAGCGAACACGCAGCCGAAGACGACTCCGCGATGCGCCCAGAAATGCGCGTCGAGATCGATTGCCGTCTCCACCCCTTCTGCAGTGACACGGGGGAAGGTGATGCTGGCGGCGATATAGAAGGTTGCCGCAATGATCAGGCCGACCAGCAGCAGCGCCGGATTGAAGGGAGCGTCACGAAAGAACACCCAGGCCTGGTTCCAGAAGGTCACCAGATCGACTGCGACGAACAGCGCGAGCAGCGGCGTGAGCCAGCCGAATCGCACCCGTTGGCGTTCGTGCAGCACGCGCGCGAAACCGCCGACCAGCTCTGCGACCGACAGACCGAGCAGCAGACCATAGAAGCTGAAGAAGAATTCGAAGGCGCTCATCGGAACCTTTGGCCGGGTGCAGGCTGCGGCGGGCAGCGGTTATCGCGCGACGCTAGGCACCGCCCCGGCGTTCGTCCAGCCCGATCCCGCTGACGCTGCTGCACGGGGGTTGCGCATTTCGGGTAGCCCGGTAGGACACGCTCAAGGGACAAAAGGGCAGGACCATGGATCGCAAGCTTACCTGGTATATTTTCGCCGGCATGGTGCTCGGCGTGGCGGTCGGTTATGCCGTCCATGTCGGCGTCGCGGCGGACAGCCCGATGTTCGAGTACATCACCAAGACGTTCAAGCTGCTCTCGGACATCTTCCTCAACCTCATCAAGCTGCTCGTCGCGCCGCTGGTGCTCTCGACCATCGTCGTCGGCATCGCGCATATGGGGGACAGCAGCGCGTTGGGACGTATCGGCGTGCGCGCGCTTACCTGGTTCATCACCGCGAGCTTCATCTCGATCGGGCTCGGCCTGTTGATGGTCAACCTTTTCCAGCCGGGCATCGGTGCGCCGATCCCCGAAGCGGCGGAAGCAGCCAAGATGGTCGGCGAGGTGAAGAAGCTCGATGCGTGGGAGTTCACGCTGTCGATCTTCCCCAAAAACGCGCTAGAGGCGCTGGCGACCAACAACATCCTGCAGATACTGGTCTTCTCGGTGTTCGCGGGCGTCGCGCTGTCGGCGATCGGCGAGAAGGGCGCGGCACTGGTTCGTGGCTCGGAAGCGCTGGCCGAGATGATGCTGCAGATCACCGGCTATGTGATGCGCTTTGCGCCCATCGCGGTGTTCGGCGCGATCGCCAAGGTGGTGGCGGGCAGCGGGCTGGCGATCCTGGGCACCTATTTCGAGCTGCTGGTGGAGTTCTACGCCTCGCTGGTGCTGCTGTGGATCATCCTGCTGACGATGGGCTGGGTGTTCCTGCGCGGCAAGATCTGGCAGCTCATCCGCTATATCCGCGAGCCGCTGCTGATCGCCTTCTCGACCGCCTCGTCGGAAGCCGCGCTGCCCAAGATGTTCGAACAGCTCGACCGGTTCGGCGTGCCGCGCCGCATCTCGGGCTTCATGCTGCCGCTGGGCTACAGCTTCAACCTTGATGGCTCGATGATGTACATGAGCTTCGCGACGCTGTTCATCGCGCAGGCTTATGGCATCGAGCTTTCGATCACCACGCAGATCCTGATCCTGCTGACGCTGATGGTCTCGTCCAAGGGCATTGCTGCGGTGCCGCGCGCCAGCCTGGTGGTCATCACCGGCACGCTCGCGCAATTCGGCCTGCCGGTCGAGGGCGTCGCGATCATCCTCGCCATCGACCAGTTCCTCGACATGGGCCGCACCGCGACCAACGTCGTTGGCAACGCGGTCGCGACCAGCGTCATCACCAAATGGGAAGGCATGCTCGAGGTCGAGGAACCCGCGGAAATGGACCTGCCCGAAGCCCCGCACGACACACCCGAGCATGGCAAGCGCGGGCTGGACCTTCCCGCCAGCGAATAAGAAAAGGGCCAGCCGTTCCGCACGGCTGGCCCTTGTTCATTTCGGCATTTGGCCGGACGATCAGTCGATCGTCACGGTCACCGCGCGGCGGTTCTGGGCCCAGCTGGCCTCGTCCGAACCCATGGCAGCGGGGCGTTCCTTGCCGTAGCTGACGACGCGCAGGCGCGATTCGCTGACGCCGAGCGAAACGAGATAGTTCTTGGCCGCATTGGCGCGGCGTTCGCCGAGCGCGAGGTTGTAGTCGCGCGTGCCGCGCTCGTCGGCATGGCCTTCGATGATCGCCTGCTTGTTGGGGTACTGCGCCAGCCACTGCGCCTGGCTCTGCAGCGTGATCTGGTCGTCGGCATCGACATTATAGCGGTCGAGGTCGAAGAGGATGCGGTCTGAACGGACCTTGGCGAGGAAATCGGCCTGGCTGCCGGGAACCACGGCATTGCCGACGCCCGAATTGCCCTGTCCGGCCGAATTGTCGACAGCCGGACCCGGCGCGGGCGGCAGCTCGGGCGGGGCCTTCTTGGCGCAGGCGCCCAATGCGATGACGGCGGTGGCCAGGACAAGCGTGTTACGGACAGTTCTCATCGAGCGTCTCCTTCTTGTGTGTGGGGCCATACAGACGACACAGACTAGGCCCCGTGGGGAAAGTGCGGGGCTAAAGGACACCGTGCCGAAGCGACCCCGTAGTGAAACATAACCAATGTTAAGATGAAGGAAGTCTGACTCCATTCATCGACAGGGTAAACCCGCAGAACCCATAAAAGGCTCCGTCACGGCAGGATCGGGCCCCAGGCGGGGTCGGAGCCATCGACCGGGGTGGGCAGGCGGCGTTCGTTCGCACCGGTCAGGTCCACCTGCCATACGGTCGAGCTGACTGCGCCGCGTCCGGTGCGGAAGAACTGGATCACGCGGCCATTGGGCGCCCAGGTCGGCGCCTCGTCCTGCCAGCTGTTGGTGAGCAACCGCTCGCCGCCGCCCGAGGGGCTCATCACGCCGATGCGGAAATTGCCCTGCATCTTGGTGAAGGCAATGAGGTCGCCGCGCGGGCTCCATTCGGGCGTCGCATAGCGGCCACCGCCAAAGCTGATCCGGCGCTGGTTCGATCCGTCGGCGTTCATCACGTAAAGTTGCTGGCCGCCGCTGCGGTCGCTCTCGAACACGATCTGGCTGCCATCGGGCGAGAAGCTGCCGCCAACATCGATGCCGGGACCGTCGGTGAGCCGCACAGGGGTGCCGCCCTCAGCCGAGATCTTGTAGATGTCGGTATTGCCGCCGATTGCCATCGAATAGAGCAGATACTTGCCATCGGGCGACCAGCGCGGCGCGAAAGTGGGATTGCGGCTCTGCGTCACCAGCCGCTGGCGACCGGTGCCGAGGTCATAGACGTAGATGCGCGGGTTGCCGTCGACATAGCTGAGATACGCGATCTGCTTGTAGTCGGGCGAGAAGCGCGGGGTCAGTGCGGTCGACTGGCCGTTGGTGATGAAGCGGTGGTTCGCGCCATCCGAATCCATGATCGCGAGGCGCTTGGTGCGGTTCCCCTTCGGCCCGGTCTCGGCAATATAGGCGATGCGGCTGTCGAAGAACGGGCTTTCGCCCGACAGGCGCGAATAGATGCTGTCGGCGCATTTGTGCGCGGCGCGGCGCCAGTCCGCCGGTTCGACGACAAAGCCCTGGCGGGTGAGCTCGCTGCCCAGCGCCACGTCATAGAGATAGCAGCCCACGGTGATCTTGCCGTCGCCGTTCGACTTGACGAAACCCTGGATCAGTGCGGCGGCGCTGCGGCCCTGCCAATAGGGGAAGGTCGGCGCGGTGACCTCGTCGACCGTGATGCGCTTCACCGCATTGCGCCCGATCGGTTTGAACAGGCCCGAGCGGTCGAGGTCGGAGGCGATGACATCGCTGATGCGGTTGCCAAGGTCCTCGGTGGTGCCGGCAAGCGTGTTTTCGCTCTGCGGGGTGGGCAGCGCCGGGACCGCGATGACGAGGTCCGCGTTGCCGGCATTGTCGACGTCCACCGCGAGCTGGGCATAAGCGGGGGTGGTGGTGAGCAGGGCAGCAATCGCCGCAGACAGTCCCAGCGCCCACTTCCGTCTGTCCCGAGCGAAGTCGAGGGACGTGTGCTCAGGTCCCTCGACTTCGCTCGGGACAAACGGGGAAGGGGTGCGGGAGGGGTTAGGAATTCGCATAGCTTACAATCCCAGATAGAAGGTTGGCTCGATGGTCTGCCATTCTGCATAATATTGCGCGGGGAACTTGAACGGCGCGGCGCGGCGGACAGCAGCGATCGCGCGCTCCTTGTGCAGCGCCTCCTGCGCGCGGTTGCTCGCATTCACGCCGGTGGTGGTGGCCTGCGGCGTGCCGACGATATTGCCGCTCTCGTCCAGCTTCACGACGACTCGCGTGCGCAGAAGTTCCGCGTCCGCGCCGGTCGGGGGCACCCAGTGCGGCTTGACCTGGCGCAGCAGTTCGCGCTGCAGCGAGGCGACCACCGCCGGGCCGATGGTAGCAGCAGGCGGGGTCTGCGCGCGGCTGGTCGAGGGCTTGTCGGTCACGCCTTCGAGAAAATCCTTGCCGATGCGCGGCGCGCGCGCGGTGGTGTTGGGGCTGGCCTTGGCGGGCGAAGAGGCCGACGGCTTGGCTGCTGGCGTCGATTTCGGCTTGTCGGGGCGGCGGCGCTCGGACGTGTCGGCGGGGGCCTTGGGCCTGGGCTTCTCTGCCGCTTTGGGCTGCGGCTTGGCGGGCGGCGGCGGGGTGCTGCGTGCGGGCTTGGGCACCGGCGCGGGGCGCGGCTTCTCGGCAGCCTTGGGCTTGGGCGGGGCAGGGCGTTCGATAGCCTTGGGCGCGGGCGGCTCGGGCCGCTTGACCGGAGGCGGCGGCGCAGGTTCGGGCTCGCTCTCTGCAGCAGGCGCGGCTTTCTCGACCTGGGGCGCGATTTCAGGGGCGGTCGCGGTTGCGGCCTCGACATTGGGCGTGGGCGATTGGGATTCGAGCCCCACCTCGTCGGTCAGCTGCACCTCGATCGGCTTGACCGGCATCTTCAGTTCGCTGCGGCTGGCAATGCCCAGCGACAGCGCAGCAAACAGCGCGACATGGCCGACCACTGCCACCGAAAGCCCAAGACGCTCGCTTTTCTCCATTCCTGTGCTCGTAAGCCTTTCTGCCTGGCCGGTTATGGGCGGTCGGATGAACCGGTGGTGACCAGCGATACGCGGTTGAGGCCTGCGCGGTTCAGCTCGCCCATCACCAGCATCACCTTGCCGTAATCGAGCGAGCGATCGGCACGCAGCATCACCTGCGGGGCATCGCCATTGTCCTCGCCGCGCTGCTTGCGCAGCGCCTCCAGCGCATCGGGCAGGTCGTCCATGCTGACCTGCGCATCGTCTATGAACGCCTGGCCCTCGGCATCGAGCGAGATCTGCACCGGTTCCTTTTCCTGCTCCAGCGCATTGGCGCGGCTGTCGGGCAGGTCGATCGGCACGCCCGCGACCAGCAGCGGCGCGGTGACCATGAAGATGATCAGCAGCACCAGCATCACGTCGACGAACGGGGTGACGTTGATCTCCGCCATTGGCGCGCGCGAACCGCCGCGCCGCCGACCGCTTCCGCCCGAAGGTCCCACAGACATGCCCATCAGAAGCTGTCCTTTTCGAGCTCGCGGCTGAGTTCGCCGTGGAACGCGTCGGAGAAGCGGAAGAGCTTGCCCTCCAGCTTGTTCAGCCGGTGCGAGAAGCGGTTATAGGCGATGACCGCCGGGATCGCGGCAAACAGCCCGATCGCGGTGGCGAACAGCGCTTCGGCAATGCCCGGTGCTACGACCGCGAGCGAGCTGTTCTGCTCGGCGGCGATCGCGGTGAAGCTGCGCATGATCCCCCATACTGTGCCGAACAGGCCGACGAACGGTGCGACCGAGCCGACCGTGGCGAGGAAATTCAGCCGATCGGACAGGGTGTCGATCTCGTGCCCCACGCTCGACGACATCGCGGTGGCGAGCCGCTGGCGCGCGCCGTCGCGATCGGTGACGCGGCCCTTGGTGGTGCGCCGCCACTCGGCGACACCGGCGGCGAGCACGCGCGCACTCGGCAGCTTCTCGTGCCCGCGCGCCTTGTAGAACGCGTCGATATCGCCCGCCTTCCAGAAATCCTGCTCGAAGGCGGTGTTGTCCTTGCCGATCTTGGCGATCTTCAGCCCGAAGCTGATGATGATCGTCCACGTCCAGATGCTGGCCAGCGCGAGTCCGATCATCACCAGTTTGACGACGAGATCGGCCTGCATGAACAGCTTGAGCGGCGACAGGGTGACGGCATCGGGGGTCAGGCCCATGGTATCGATCATAGCGGGGACGGATCTTTCTGGTCGGTAGCAAGGATGGTGTTGAACGCCTCCACCCAGGCGCGCGGCTGGCGGATGGGGCGCCCCTCGGGGTTGATGAAGGCAGCGGTAACCTCTGCCTCCAGCAGTGTCTCAAACGATTCGACGACAAATTGGCTGCGCCGGATGACTCGTTGATGAATGATGCACGCCGCAGCGCGCAGCCTTGTGACCTGGCTCATCACGATCAGCGCATCGTCCATCTTGGCCGGGCGCACGAACTTGAGCGCCATGTCGGCGACCGCATAGACGCCATTGCCGGTTTCGAACGTGCCGCGCTGGTCGATGCCGAGGCCGCTCAGCATGTCCGAACGGGCGCGCTCCAGATAGCGCAGGTAATTGGCGTGATAGACAATGCCTGAAAAATCAGTGTCCTCGAAATAGACGCGCAGCGCGAAATAATGCGTGCGCCCCTCGAACCGGCCAGCGAACGGGATGATGTCGGGAGGAACCATGGCCATCCGCTTAGAGTCTTTGCGACATCAAAGGCAAGGCTTGGCGGCCCGCATTGGAACATTAGTGCCAATTGCCTGCTGCATTTTGCGCCCGACATTGCTATGGGGCGCGGCCCGGCGTACCTTGCCGGAGATATTTTGGAGTGAATGACGTGGCAGGCAAGTGGACCCCCGATAGCTGGCGAACCCATGAGGCGCGGCATATCCCGGCGTATCGCGATGCCGCTGCGCTGGCCGATGCCGAGGCCACGCTCAAGACCTATCCGCCGCTGGTCTTTGCGGGCGAAGCGCGCAGCCTGGAGAAGGAACTCGCGCGCGTCGCCGCTGGCGAGGCGTTCCTGCTGCAGGGCGGCGATTGCGCCGAGAGCTTTGCCGAATTCCACCCCAACAACATTCGCGACACCTTCCGCGTGCTGCTGATGATGGCGGTGGTGATGACCTTTGCCTCGAAGCGCCCGGTGGTGAAGCTCGGCCGCATGGCGGGCCAGTTCGCCAAGCCGCGCTCCGCCCCGACCGAAAAGCAGGGCGAACTCGAGCTGCCCAGCTATTTCGGCGACAATATCAACGGCATCGAGTTCGAGGCGGCAACGCGCGAGCCCGATCCCGCGCGCATGGTCCGCGCCTATTCGCAGAGCGCGGCGACGCTCAACCTGCTGCGCGCCTTTGCCAGCGGCGGCTATGCCAGCCTGCAGCAGGTGCAGCAGTGGATGCACGATTTCATGGGCCGCAGCCCCTGGGCCGAGCGCTATGCCGAGACGGCGGACCGGATCAGCGAGGCGATGGACTTCATGCGCGCCTGCGGCATCAGCACCGATACCGTGCCGCAGCTTCAGGGCACCAGCTTCTACACCAGCCACGAGGCGCTGCTGCTGCCGTTCGAGGAAGCGATGACCCGGCGCGATTCGCTGACCGGCGACTGGTACGATACCTCGGCGCATTTCCTGTGGATCGGCGACCGTACCCGGTTCGAGGGATCGGCGCATGTCGAGTTCCTGCGCGGCATCGGCAACCCGATCGGCATCAAGTGCGGGCCGAGCCTGAGCACCGATGCGCTGCTGAACATGCTCGACACGCTCAACCCCGCGCGCATTCCGGGCCGGATGACGCTGATCAGCCGTTTCGGGCACGACAAGGTCGAAGCAGGGCTCGCCCCGCTGGTGCGTGCGGTGAAGAAGGAGGGCCATCCGGTCATCTGGTCGTGCGACCCGATGCACGGCAATGTCGTCAAGTCCGAAAGCGGCTTCAAGACGCGGCCGTTCGAGCGGATCATGGCCGAGTTGCGCGGCTTCTTCGCCGTTCACCGCGCTGAGGGCACGCATGCCGGCGGCATCCATATCGAGATGACCGGTCAGAATGTCACCGAATGCACCGGCGGCGCGATCGCGATCACCGACGAGGCGCTGGGCGACCGCTATCACACGCATTGCGACCCGCGGCTCAACGCTGCCCAGTCGCTCGAAGTCGCCTTCGAGGTGGCCGAGATGCTGAATGCCGAGGTCGCAGCCTCCACCCGGAAGGCGGCATGAGCGAACGCCGGGTCATCGTCCAGAAGGAGGTCGTTCGCAACGGCGTCGGCTTTGGCAGCGCGCTCGCCATCGCAATCAGCTATACCGCGCACAAATCGGTGCTCTGGGCGATCATCCACGGCTTCTTTTCGTGGTTCTATGTGATCTATTTCCTGCTGACGCGGGATTGATAAAAAAGGTGGTCCCTTCCCTGGCCAGGGAGGGGCAGGGGTGGGTCGTCTGCGCCACGTTTGCGCCTGGACGCATTACCCACCCCCAACCCCTCCCTTGCAGGGAGGGGAGTCAGGATTGAGCAAGGGGAACACATGACCATCCGCCGTTTCATCGCCACGCTCGCGCTCAGCGCCAGCCTTGTCGCCCCCGCACTCGCGCAGGATGCTGGTGCCGCCAAGACCGCGCTGGCGGGCGATTATGACCGGATCGTCAAGGAACTGATCACCATCACCGAAATCCCCGCGCCGCCGTTCGGCGAACAGGCGCGTGCGGCCTATTTCGAGCAGCAGTTCAAGGCGCTGGGGCTCGCCGAGGTCGCGATCGATGCCGAGGGCAATGTCACCGGCATCCGGCGCGGGACGGCCCCGGCGGGCGGGCCGCTGGTCGCGATCACCGCGCATCTCGACACCGTTTTCCCCAAGGGCACCGATGTGAAGGTGCGGCGCGAGGGCAATACGCTGAACGCGCCGGGCGTCGGCGACGATACGGTCGGTCTCACTGGCCTGCTCGCCTGGATCCGCGCGATGAATGCCGCCAAGGTGGAAACGAAGCACGACATCCTGTTCGTCGCGACCGTGGGCGAGGAGGGACCGGGCGATCTGCGCGGTGTACGCTTCCTGTTCACCAAGAACGCCTACAAGGACCGGATCGCCGCGTTCGTCTCGGTCGACGGGTCCGATCCGTCGCGCATCGTCAACCAGGCGGTGGGTTCCAAGCGCTACAATGTCGCGTTCACCGGCCCCGGCGGGCACAGCTATGGCGCGTTCGGCATCGTCAACCCCATGGTCGCGATGGCCGATACCGTGCGCCGCCTGTACGAGACCGATGTGCCCGCGAACCCGCGCACCAGCTATGCCGCCAGTGTCGTCTCGGGCGGCACCTCGGTCAACTCGATCCCCGACCGCATCGAGCTTCAGGTCGACATGCGCTCGCCCGATCCCAAGGCGCTAGACCGGCTCGAGCAGCGCTTCCTGGCGATCGTCGATGAGGCAGTGACGGCGGAAAACTACGCCCGCTCGACCAATGTCGGGACGATCGCGGCCGAGAAGAAGCGGATCGGCGACCGGCCTGCGGGCAGCACGGCGGATACCCATCCGCTGGTCGTCACCAGCCGCAAGGTGCTCGCCGATCACGGCTTCGAAACCCAGCTCCAGGCCTCCTCGACCGATGCCAATATTCCGATGAGCCTGGGCATCCCGGCGATCACCATCGGTTCGGGCGGCGGCGGTGGCCGCGCGCATTCGGTCGATGAATATGTCAACATCGAGCGCAACGCCTTCATCAACGGGCTCTCGTCCGGCCTGGCGCTGGTGGTCGCGGTGGCCAATCTCGACTGGACGAAGAAATGATCCGCGCGTCGGCGCTTGTCGCGGCATTGTTGCTGGTGGGGTGCGCCGCGCCGGTGGTGACGCGGGTCGATGCCACCGCGCCGCGGCCGCTGCCGCCGCGCGCCAGCTTCGAACTGGTCGCCATGTCCGATGACGGTGACATCTTTCCCGGCCAGGCGCGCGACATGGTCACAGCCGCACTGCGCCAGCGCGGCTGGAACCAGCAGGCAGGGGGGGACTATCTGCTCGCGGTGACGCTGGCCGAACGTCCGGCGAGCATCGCGGTCAAGGCTGGCGATGATCTGGGCAAGGTTGCAGGCACCATCGCCCCGGCAGCGGATCGCAGCAACAACAGCGGCTGCGCCAGAAGCGACCATCGGCTGACGATCACGCTGACCGAGCGCGTGACGGGCGATGTCGCCTTTGCGAGCGACGCTTCCGAATTTCACTGCAGGGCGCGGCTCACCGACAGCCTGCCGCATCTGGTCAGCGCTGCCGTCGACCGGCTGGATGTCGGCCCGGGCAGCGTCCAGATCGCTCGCAAGGGCACGCGCTAGTCGGGATCGTCCAGCGGCAGCGTCAGCTCGAATGCCGCGCCGCCGTCTGCAGCATTGTGCGCAGCAATCGCGCCGCCATGGCGCTGCACCACGGCCGCGACATAGTTGAGACCCAGCCCGATGCCCTTGACGGCGTGACCGGCATTCTCGCTGGCAAAGCGTTCGAACAGGTGCGGCATGATCTCCGGGTTGATGCCCTTGCCCTGATCGCGAATGCTCAGCCGCACCTGCCCCGACACGCGTTCTATCTGCACCGTGACCGTGCCGGAATCGGGGCTGTACTTCACCGCATTGTCGATCAGATTGACGATGGCGCGGAACAGGCTTTCGCGTTCGGCAGCGACAAAGGCGCAGTCGCTTTCGTCGATGACGCGGATCTGCACACCCCGCTGCTGGGCGATCGGCCACAGGCTGTCGGCGGCCTCGCTGGCAAGGTCCGCCGCGATCACCGGCTCGGGATCGAAACCCCGCTCCTGCATGCGGGCGAGATCGACGAAGCTGTCGGCGAGGGTTAGCGTCTGGCGCGCATGCCGTGCGATGCGCGCTCGGTCGACCGTGTCACCATCTGTCGCCAGCAGGGCCAGGATCGCAGCCTGGGGCGCGCGCATGTCATGCGACAGCAGTTGTAGCACCCGCTCGCGCTCGCGCCGCGCATGGGCGATGACAGTGATGTCGGTAAGATAATCGATCCGCCCGCGCGGCTGTCCATCGGCGCCGACAATCGCAGCGCGGCGCAGCACGAACGCGCGGCCGTCGCTTGCCTCGAACTCGATATGGCCGCTGTCCGGGTTGGCGAGATAGGCCGCGACCGGCTTGCGTGCTGCCGCCTCGGCAATATCGGCAAGCAGACCATCGACCTCCGCCCCGAGCAGCCCGTCGCCGAAAGCGGACGTTGCTGCAGCATTGGTGAGCACGATACGACCCGCCAGATCGCTGACCAGGGCCGGATCGGGCAAGCCCGCCAGCGCATCGCCGACCAGCCGCTTGAGATCGCGCAACTGGGCGATCGCGCCGGCCAGCTGTTCGGCCTGACGGGTCACATGGTCGCTATCGCCTGCCATGGAGCGGGTGAGGGGAAGCGACTCTTCGTTCTCGAGCCGGGCGAGCTCGCTGCGCATATAATCGCTGGTCGCCTGCAGCCTGCGCCAACCCCATAGCGGATAGACAAGCGCTATCCCCAGCAGTGCGGGGCCGGGCGCGATCCACCAGTTCGCCGCCAGTGCCGCAGTACTGAGCATCAGTGTCGCCAGCATCAGTCCGATCGCGAGCAGGCTCGCGGCGCGCGGGCGGATGCGCCAGAAGCCGAGCATCAGCAGCCAGGCCGGAGCAAGGGCGAGGGCGATCTGCAGCGGGCGCGGGAGCGAATGCACCCAGCCATCCTGCAACTGGGCATTGGCGATGTTCGCGTTGATCTCCACCCCCGGCATGTTGCCGCCATCGGATACAGGCACGGGATAGCGATCGCCCAGGCCCTGCGCTGTCATGCCGATCAGCACCCTGCGGCCGGCGAGGAGAGCTTGCGGCACCTCGCCGCGCAGCACGCTGACATAGGAAATGGTCGCAAAGCTTTCGGGTGGAGCAAAGCGCAGCCGCCGTGCCGCATCGCAATCGGCGGCCTGTCCGCTCAGTGCCATCAGGTGCGGCAGCGGTGCGCTATCTTCCGTGGCGCAAAAGCACAGCGCCGCAGCGCGCACGGTGCCGTCGGCGTCGATTTGCGTGTTCGCATGGCCGATGGCAGCGGCCCTCCTGGCAAGTGCGTCCACCGGATCGATCCGCTCGAAGGCCTGGCCGTTGCGACCGGGGACGAGGAATTGCACCGGGAGACGCACGCCGAGGCGCTGCATGGCTTCGGCCAGCGCAGGGTCATCGGCGGAAGGCTCGGTCAGCAGCAGGTCCATCGCTACCGATTGCGGACCCGCATCGGCGAGCCGCTGGAGCAATTCCGCATGCAGGCGGCGCGGCCAGGGCCAGCGGCCCAGCGCGGCCAGGCTCGGCTCGTCGATCGCGACGATCAGGATATCCGGATCGGCCTCGGCCGGGGCGGCGCGCATCGCGGCATCGTAGAGCAGATCGTCGGCGGGGCGCGTCCAGCCACCGAGCAAAGCGGCGATCACGAGCACCGACGAGAGCGCCGTGACCCAGACCCACTCGATATGGAAGCGACGGCGCAATCCTGCCGATCCGCCAGCTGCGCCCTTCCTCGGCTCATTCACCAAGGACGAAGCTCTCCATCGCGGTCCAGTCGGTATCGGTCTCGTCTTCGCTGTGCGTCGTCGTGCCGACCCGCCAGAGGTAACGGCCTGGCGACAGGTCGCTCAAGATGATCGAAGATCCGGCCAGCCCCGCTTCATCGACCAGCCAACTCGGGCTGTCCTCGCGGCGCAACTGGAAGCGGTAGCGCCGCATGCCCTCGCCGGAACCAATCCATCGGAAGACATAGCCATCCTGACCGGGCACCGCCGGCTGGGTGGCGGTGGCCAGCCTCCGCCGGAAGGCGATGGTGCCGGGCAGGCCTTCCAGTCCCGATGCGGCAATCGCCGTGAACCGGGCAAAATAGCGGCCATTCCCGAGCGAGGGCACAGTAAAATCCGGGCTGTTGCCGGACACATCCTCGACAATGTCCACAAAACCGCTGTCGCGGCCTATCTGCAACCGATAGGCTTGCGCACCGGCCACGGGCTGCACCGTAAAGGCAACCATCGGAGCGCGCTGGACACCTGCTCCGCCGATCAGTTGCGGCGCGGGCAGCAAGGGCTCGACGGCAATGGCGCCGCTGCTGCCGATCACCGCGCCGAACTCGGGCGCGAGCTGTGTCTCCTCGGCCGATCTCGCCTTCAGCGCAATGCCGCCCTCGATGAGCTCGGATCGAGAGGTTTCGGTGCCGGCATCGAAATGCGTGCGGAAATCGGTTCCGCGGACGGCGGACACCGCAATCGGGTTGCGCAGGCGGAAGCGGTCGTCGCGGTTGCGGAACGGCGTAACACGGCTACGGGCCGATCCGGTCTCCAGCGTCAGGTCGTAATCGATGCTGTCGGTGATCAGCAGCTTGCGCAGCCGCCCGATTCTCAGCGCGCTGTTGGACGGCAGGGTGATGACCGAACCATCGGTCAGCGACAGCGAGAGCGAGGAGGCAGGCCCGGTGGTCACGCGCGCGCCTTCGCCCAGTGCCTGACCCATGGCAACGCTGCGCAGTGGAGCATTGGCTACCGATGCGAGCGCCTGGCCGCGAAACGCGGCGATCGTCGCGCTGGCCGGGCGCGATCGCAGCAGATGGATCGGCAGTGACAGCTGGCTGGCGATCGGCAGCTTGTAGGGATCGGCCACGCGGTTGATCCGCTGGACTTCCTTCCAGTCGGTCTCGCGCAGCATGTAATCGCGGGCCAGCTGGATCAGCGTGTCGCCCTTGCGCACGGTATAGGTGACCGTGTCGTCATCGCGCACCTGTGCCACCGCTGGCCTGGCCACGGCCAGGCCGCCGGCGAGCAGCATCAGCAACATCAGCCAGAACGTCGGCGCGGCACGCAGGGTCATCCGGTTGCTTCAGGGTCCTTGGATGGATCAGTCGTCTCGAGCCGATAGCCATAGCCGAAAACGGTGAAGATGCGAAAACCGTTTTCCGGCTTGAGACTGAGCTTCGATCGGACCCGCGAGATGTGCATGTCCAGCGTGCGCGTGGCGAGATCGGCGCTCGTGCGCCAGATCGTTTCCATGATGTACGCGCGCGACAGCGTGCGGTCGCGGTTGCGGAACAGCAGGTCGGCCAGCTCGAATTCCTTGGCGGTGAGCACGATATCGGCGCCATCATGGCGGATCGTCTGGGCCATGCGGTCGAGGCGATAGCCGCCGAACTCGGCGATCTTTTCCATCGTCGCGCCGCCATGCGTGCGCCGCAGCACCGCTGCGATGCGCGCGGCAATCACGCTTTCCTCCTCGGGCTTGCAGATATAGTCGTCGGCCCCGGCATTGAGCGCATCGGTGACGTCGCGCTTGGCGGTGCGCGCGGTCAGCATGATCACCGGCGGGGGGCTCTCGACCGTCGTCTGCATCCATTCGACGATCTGCAGACCGGACTTGCCAGGCATGTTCCAGTCCAGCATGACAAGATCGAACGTATCCCTCAACAGGGCAGCCGCCAGCCTTTCTCCGTCGCCGAATTTGGCGCAGATATGACCCATGCCAATGACAACGTTTTCAAGAAAGGCGAGACTGCCTGCGTCATCATCCGCGATTGCGATGCGCATCAAATTCCCCCGACATGCGCCCGGATTGGTCTTAACTCTTGTTAAGCATGCAAATGCCTGTTTTTGCGGTAATTGGCGAGTCCCCTCGTATACGTTTTTACATAGCTTTACACGCGGATGGTCTCAGGGCGGCGGAATTCCGGGACTTTGCGCATCCAAACCGATCAAGAATTGACATCAGAGGATAAGATGAACCCGAGCAAAGTTGATATTGGATATATTTACTCCACTTTTGGTGTGGCCATTCCGGAAGGTAATCGGGAGATATTCAGCCCGGTAGACGGCCTGACAATCGGCGGTTTTACGCCCGCCTCGGCGGATCAGGTCAACCTTGTCGCGGATCGCGCCCTGGCGGCTTTTTCCCATTGGCGTTCGGTACCTGCGCCTCGCCGGGGAGAACTTGTCCGGCGTTTCGGCGACGCGTTGCGGGCCCGCAAGACCGAACTCGGCCTGCTGGTCACGCTCGATTGCGGCAAACCGCTGTCCGAGGGGCTGGGCGAGGTGCAGGAGATGATCGATATCTGCGATTTCGCTGTGGGCCTGTCACGCCAGCTGCATGGGCTGACCATCGCCAGCGAGCGCCCCGGCCATCGCATGAGCGAGACCTGGCATCCGCTGGGTCCGGTCGCGATCATCACCGCGTTCAACTTTCCCGTGGCCGTCTGGGCCTGGAATGCCGCACTGGCCCTGGTCTGCGGTGACAGCATCGTGTGGAAGCCGTCCGAAAAGACGCCGCTGACCGCAATCGCGGTGCAGGCGCTGTTCGACAAGGTGGCGGGCGAATTTGGTCCCGATGCACCCGAAGGTCTGTCGCAGCTGGTGCTGGGCGATAGCGCGACCGGTGCTGCCCTGGTCGATCATCCCGCCATGGCCCTGATCTCCGCCACGGGCAGCACGGCGATGGGACGCACGGTCGGCCAGGCTGCGGCGAAGCGCTTTGCACGCAGCCTGCTGGAGCTGGGCGGCAACAACGCGACGATCGTCGCACCGAGCGCGGACATGGAGCTGGCGCTGACCGGCTGCGCCTTCGGCTTCATGGGAACCACCGGACAGCGCTGCACCTCGCTGCGGCGGCTGCTCGTGCATCGCTCGGTCTATGAAAGCTTCGTGCCGCGCATCATCTCTGCCGCAGCCCGCCTGCCCATCGGGGATCCGCGCGATCCGGCCAATCTGGCAGGGCCGCTGATCGATGGCGCCGCCTATGCCGCCATGCGCGACGCGCTGGCCGACGCGCGCGCGGCGGGTGCCACGGTACACGGCGGTGAACGCATCGCGGGGCCGGGCCAGGGGGTGTATGTCCGCCCCGCAGTGGTCGAAATGTCGGCGCAGACCGGGCCGATGCTGCGCGAGACCTTCGCGCCGATCCTCTATTGCCTGCGCTATGACGATCTCGACGAGGCGATCGCGCTCAACAATGCCGCCACGCAGGGCCTGTCGTCCTCGATCTTCACCAACGATCTGCGCGAGGCGGAGAGCTTCGTTGCGGCAGCGGGCAGCGATTGCGGTATCGCCAACGTCAATATCGGAACGTCAGGCGCGGAAATCGGCGGCGCGTTCGGCGGCGAGAAGGAAACCGGCGGCGGCCGCGAATCCGGATCGGACAGCTGGAAGGCGTATATGCGTCGTCAGACCAGCACGGTGAACTATTCGCGCGCGCTGCCGCTGGCGCAAGGCGTGCGGTTCGAATTGTAACGGGCGGTCAGTTGATCGAGGGGCCCAGCGCGTCGATGATCTTCCTGGCGAGATCGTCGACGCTATAGGGTTTGACCAGCAGCACGACATCGCTGTCGATCACGCCGTTGTGCAATATGGCATTGCGGGTATAGCCGGTGGTGTAGAGCACCTTGAGATCGGGCCGGGACTCGCGCAGCCGGTCAGCCAGCTGGCGTCCGTTCATGTGCGGCATCACCACATCGGTGAACAGCAGATCGATTGCCAGGCCATTCTCGATCAGCTGCACCGCCTCGATCGGGCTGTCGACATCGTGCACGATGAAGCCCAGTTCGATAAGGCTGGCGCGCGCCATCGCGCGGACCCCGTCATCGTCCTCGACCACCAGCACGGTGAGGTTCTGGGGCGGCGTGAAGCGCATGGCGGTCTGGCTGCCGGGCTCTTCCTCTCCGGACAGCTCGGGCGCGCGCGGCAGGTAGAGCTTCACCGTCGTGCCCTTGCCCTGTTCGGAATACAGGTTGAGGTGCCCGCCCGACTGCTTGAGGAAACCATAGACCTGGCTGAGGCCGAGGCCGGTGCCCTTGCCGACATCCTTGGTGGTGAAGAAGGGATCGAGCGCACGCGCCTGTACCTCGGGCGACATGCCGAGCCCGGTGTCGCTGATCGCGATGCGGACATAATCGCCTGGCGCAAGGTCTTCCTGCTGGCCGGCATAGGCCGCGTCGAGCGTGACATTGGTCGTCTCGATCATCAGCTTGCCGCCATCGGGCATGGCGTCGCGCGCGTTGACCGCCAGATTGATGATCGCGGTTTCCAGCTGGGTCTGATCGACCGTGCAAGGCCAGACATCGCCATCGAGCTGCAGTTCGACGACGACCTGTTCGCCCAGCGTCCGTTCGAGCAGCGCGTGGACCGATCCGACAAGCGCGTTGATATCCAGCCGTCGCGGATCGAGCGGCTGCTTGCGCGCATAGGCAAGCAACCGGTGCGTCAGCGCTGCGGCGCGGTCGGCGGCATTGGCGGCATTGTCGATATGGCTGACGATGCGGGCATCGCCCTGGCCGCCTAACCGCCGCTTGGCCAGATCGAGCGAGCCGGTAATGATTGCCAGCATGTTGTTGAAATCATGCGCGATGCCGCCGGTAAGATGCCCGATCGCGTCGAGCTTTTCTGCCTGGTGCAGCCGCGCCTCGGCAATCTGGCGCTCTGCAACCTGCTGTTCCAGCTGCGCGGTGCGTTCTGCCACCAGATCGTCCAGCCCGGCATTCAGCCGAGCCAGTTCCTCGGCCACCGCCAGCCGATCGTCATGCGCGCGGAACACGCTTTCGATGATTAGCGAGATCATCAGGCTGGTGAGCAGGAAAAAGGTCATCGGCAGCCAGTCGAGATCATGCGATCGTGCCAGTGCCATGCTTGGCATGATCAGCACTTCCAGCGCGATGGCCCCGAGCACCGTTGTCAGCATCGCCGGCCAGAAGCCCGCAAAAAATGCGGCGATGACGATTGCGCCGAACAGCGTGATGAAGGGCACGCCGGTCAGATAGGCATCGAGCGCCAACCGCCCGCCCACGCCGATGGCGAAGGCCGCGATCGCGATCCCGATGCGCAGGGCCGGGGAGCGCCGCGTTCTGCGCGCCCAACCGGTTGCGATGGCCAGTCGTTTCAGCATGGATGATGTTCCGTTCGGAAAGCATCCCTTGATAGACCGGTTCGCGTCGCCGACGCAAACTTATGTTGGTTTTGCAAAGCTTTGCGACATTACTGATCGCTTCACAGCGATGCGGTCGCGAGGTCCTCTGCGCCCGATCGCGCACCATGCCCCAAAGCCAGATAGCTGTCGGACTGCATTTCCATCAGCCGCGAGATCGTCCGGTCGAATTCGAACCGGCCATCGCCGCTGGCATACAGGTCGGCAGGTTCGGCATCGGCCGAGGCGATCAGCTTGACCTTCATCTCGTACAGTGCGTCGATCAGCGTGACGAAGCGTGCTGCCTCGTTGCGGTTTTCCGGGCCCAGGCGCGGGATGCCGACCAGAAACACCGTGTGATAGCGTCTTGCAATGGCGAGATAATCCGGCGCGCCGCGCGCCTCTCCGCACAACTTCTTGAACGAGAAGACGGCAACACCCTTGAGCGACTTGGGCACGTGAATCGTGCGCCCGCCGCTGATCGGCACAACGGCGCTCGGCACATGCGCGGCATCGTCGGGCGAATAATCGGTCATGCGGAAGAACGCGGCACGCAGCGCAGCGGTCGCCTCGGGACCGTTGGGCACATGCCAGGTGTCGGTCCCCGACAACCGCTCGAGCCGGTAATCGACGGGGCCATTCAGCGAGAGCACGTCGAGCCGGTTCTTGATCAGAGCGATAAAGGGGAGGAAATGCTCGCGGTTCAGCCCGTCCTTGTACAGGTCGTCGGGCGGGCGATTCGATGTGGTGACGATGGTGACCCCGGCCTCGATGATCGCGGTGAACAGCCGCGACATGATCATCGCGTCGGCGCTGTTGTTGACGACCATTTCGTCGAATGCGATCAGCCGGTAGTTATCGCTGAACTGACGCGCGACCGGCGGAATGGGGTCGCCCTGCATCTTGTCGCGCTCGACGCGCAGCCGCGCGTGAATGTCCTGCATGAACTCGTGGAAATGGACGCGGACCTTGCGGTTGATCGCGACCGATTCGTAGAACAGGTCCATCAGCATCGATTTGCCGCGTCCCACCCCGCCGAACATGTAGAGGCCGCGCACGGGGTCGGGCTTGGCCTCGCGCGCCATCAGACGCCACAGCAGCGATCCGCGCGGCGGCACCGCCTCCAGCGCATCCTGCATCGCCTGCAGCCGCACGGCAGCGGCGCGCTGATCGGCATCGGGTCGCAATTCGCCCGCGCTGACCATCCTGTCGTAGCGGGCGAGCGTTCCGGTCATTGCGATTTCGCGCGCGGTGCAGGGGTCTTGCGGATGGTGCCGGTGAATGCGCAGACGGTTTCTCCCGCCTGCACCACCAGCCCGCGCAGGAACATCAACCGACCGGTTTCGCGGATGATCTCCACCTCGGCATCGAGCGGTTGGCCGACCTTGCCGGCGCCGACGAAATGGCTGTTGAGATCGAGCGTCACCGCAGGCCCATGCCGCAGAGCACCATGCAGCCGCGCGCAGACGAACAGCGATATATCGACCTGAGTCAGGATAGCGCCGCCATGGACGTTGTTGGCGAGATTGCCCTGCAGATGCTCAGGCTCCGTGCGCACGACGACGATGCCGTCGTCACGCTTCATCACCCACATCGGCCCAAGCGTGCTGTTATAGCGGTTCTGCTCGCGCAGTGCCCAGCGCATCCAGCCCGGACGATCGGGGTCCGGGCCGAACGCGAAATCGTCGGGCATATCGAGAGTGGTTGCGTCCACCTGTGCGGGGGTATCGAACGGGTCTGTCGGCGGATGGACCGATCAGACGTGCCGTTCGACCTCCA
Organism: Blastomonas ursincola; assembly: GCF_013607875.1. Taxonomy (GTDB): domain Bacteria; phylum Pseudomonadota; class Alphaproteobacteria; order Sphingomonadales; family Sphingomonadaceae; genus Blastomonas; species Blastomonas ursincola. The sequence goes on along the minus strand of NZ_VDES01000001.1, from coordinate 763,064 downwards.
TCTTCTTGATCTCGGCAATCGCACGCGCCGGGTTCAGGCCCTTGGGGCAGACATTCGCGCAGTTCATGATGGTGTGGCAGCGATAGAGGCGGAAGGGGTCTTCCAGCTCGTCGAGCCGCTCGCCGGTCATCTCGTCGCGGCTGTCGGCCAGCCAGCGATAGGCCTGGAGCAGGATCGCCGGACCCAGGAACTTGTCCGAATTCCACCAATAGCTCGGGCAGCTGGTCGAGCAGCACGCGCACAGGATGCACTCGTATAGGCCATCGAGCTTGGCGCGATCCTCGGGCGACTGCAGCCGCTCCTTGCCCGAGGGCACCGGCGTCACGGTCTGCAGCCAGGGCCGGATCGAGGCATATTGCGCGTAGAAATGGCTGAAATCGGGAACCAGGTCCTTGATGACGTCCATATGCGGCAGCGGGGTGATGCGGATCTCGCCCTTGCAGTCCTCGATCGCGGTGGTGCAGGCCAGGCCATTTCGGCCGTTGATGTTCATCGAGCACGATCCGCAAATGCCCTCGCGGCACGAGCGGCGGAAGGTGAGCGTCGAATCCTGTTCCGACTTCATCTTGATCAGCGCGTCGAGCACCATCGGCCCGCAATCGTCCAGATCGATGTCGAACGTGTCGTAGCGCGGGTTCTCACCGCTGTCGGGATCGTAGCGATAGACCTTGAAACGTTTCAGCCGCCCGCCGGTCTTCGCGCTGAACGCCTGGCCCTTGCCAGTGATCTTGCTGTTCGCCGGGAGCGTAAACGTAGCCATGGAAAATCCCTCGTCCTTCAATGCGTCCGGGAGCCTAGATAGTCATTTTGGTGCCAAGGCTCAATTGCATATGGCACCTTGAACCGAAAAGGATTTTCAATCCATCAACCCGTGGCTGCGCAGGCTTTCCGCGACGATCGTCTCGATCAGCTGTTCCTGCGTCCAGCCGGCGCGCACGGCGGAGCGGCCGAAGACCTTCTGGCTCCACAGGTTGCAGTTGAGATTGACCTCGAGGAAATGCAGCTCGCCCTTTTCGGCATCGAGCCGGAATTCGTAGCGGCCATAATCGAAGGGCACGAATTCCTGCGCCAGATTGGCGGTGTGCGCGGCGATCTCTGCCTCGAACGGCGAGCCTTCGAAATCGACCAACTCGTACTTGCTCGCGCGCTCGACCAGGTCGCGCTTTTCCCAATAGGTGCGCAGGTGAGTCGGATCGGCCTGTTCGAACAGCATCATCGGCAGGATCAGCGGGCGGCCATGCATCGTCACCACCGGCACCTCGACATCGCTACCGGTCAGGAACGGCTCGACGATCGCGTCATGGCCTTCCTCGTGAATCGCGGCGATCGCGTCCTTCACGCCTGCCCAGTCGCCTGCGTCGCGCACGCCCCAGCTTGCCGAGGAGGCGTTGGGCTTGATCACCATGCGCTCGGCCATCGGGCAGAGCTTCTCGTCGACCGGGCCGCCCTTGCGATAGATCGCCCAGTCGGCCGTCGGGATACCGCGCGCGCGGGCCACGAGCTTGGACAGGTGCTTGTCGTCCGAAAGGCCGCGCAGGATCGGGCTGCCGCCGAGATAGGGCAGGCCCTTGCGGTTGCACAGCAGCGGTACCAGCATTTCCGAATTCACGAAGCCGCCGCGGTTGAGCAGCGAGAAGACGAAATCGACCTCGGGCGGATCGAACAGCATCGCGTACTGGTTGCCCACCAGCAGATTGTCGAACAGACCTTCCAGGATGGTGCGCACCTCATTGTGGTACACGGCATGGTTGCCGTCCTCCGGATGCAGCGAGCCATCGCCCAGCGCGTGCTTGGCGAGGAACAGCACCTTGAGCGTCTCGCGGGTCTTCGCATCGATGGTCAGCGGGGCAGGATATTGGTTCACGGCAAAACGCACTTTCTTTGGGTTTGCGGACGGGCGTCGGGCCAAAGCGGCTTGCCTTAATGGCCAGCGCCCCTATAGCCGCGCCCTTATCCGCTTCGGGGGCGCAGCGAAAGATAAGTTTGATGCAACAGGAATTGCACAAGACGGTCAGCCATCTGCTCACGATCGGTGGAGACGAACGAATCGTCCCGGCGCATGCCGATGGCACCAACAAGTATTTCAGCTCTCCCTTCCCGCGTCAGACGGTGACCTATGCGTCATCGACCGCGAACGATATCTCGCAGCCCGCCTTCGACCATCTGTGCGATTTCGTGGCTGATCATGGGCTGAACGCGGACATGGTGGGCACCGATTATGCCGGACACCTCTCGGTCCTGCGCGATCGCATCGCGGTCGCCTATGGTCTGCCCAAGGGGACGGATGTCGCGTTCTCCGCCTCGGGCACGGACCTGGAATATATCGCGCTCCAGGCGTTTGCCGGCCGCGCGCCACAGGGCATCCACAACGTCTTGCTCGGCGCCGACGAAGTGGGCAGCGGCTGCATCCTGAGCGCGGCGGGGCAGTATTTCGCTGGCCAGACGGCGCTGGGTGTCCCGACGAGCAAGGGACAGCCGGTGGCTGGTCTCGCGCCCGTGTCGCTTTCCGAAGTGTCGGTGCGCAACGGTTTCGGCGAGGCGTTCGACAGCGCGGTGATTGTGGCTGCGATGCGCAGCGAGATCGAACGTGCGCTGATCGCGGGCAAGTTTCCGCTGCTGCATGTGGTGCATGGATCGAAAACCGGGCTCATCCTGCCGCATCTCGACGATATCGATGCGCTTATCACGCAATTTGGCGACTCGATCGGCTTTGTCGTCGATGCCTGTCAGGCGCGGATCACGAGTCCCGCGATCAGCGCCTATCTGATGCGCGGCGCGGTGGTGCTGCTCACCGGTTCCAAGTTCATGGGTGGTCCGCCCTTTGCCGGCTTTGCGCTGGTGCCGCGCGCGACGGCGCAGCGGATCGCGCCGCTGGGCGAGGGCATGGCCACGATCTTCCGCCGCGCGGAGCTTCCCGAAAGCTGGGCAGGGGCGGAAAACCTTCCGACAAGCGGCAATGCCGGGCTGACGGTTCGGCTGGCGGCAGCCTTGTTCGAGCTGGAGCGATTCCAGGCGCTCGATTTCCACACGATCGCGCGGGTGGTCGAACAGTTCCGCTGTGCCTCGCTGGCGCTGGTCGATCGGATCGGCGGTACGCGTGTGACGCCATATCCCTTTGCCGATCGCGAATCCGCGGGGGCACATCCCATCGAGATGCGCACGCTGACGACCGTGGATCTGAGCGGGGAGGGGCGTGCGATCGATTTCGACGGTGCGACGGCGATCCAGCTGAGGATGATGCAGTCGGGCGTGCGGCTGGGCCAGCCGGTCAAGTGCGCGCGCTTCCAGGGGCCGGACATGATGGGCAAGGTGCGCGGCACATTGCGCATCGGGATTTCGATGCCGCAAATGGTGGCGCTGGCGGCGCTGGGAGACGCGGCCGAAGCGCAGCTCGATTCCGATATGGCGGCGATTGGCGACGCGTTCGAGGCGGCGCTCGCGGCCGTCTGAGCCCCGCCCGACCGACCAGCACGAAAAAGGGGCGCCCTGCCGGTCTGGCGGGGCACCCCTTTTTGTTGCGACTTAAAACCCTTTAATTGCCGAAAGTGCGCTGCCACCAGCCGCGACGCGGCGGTTCGGTGCTTTCGGCGGGTGCTTCGGCGGCCTTGGCCGTATCGGCTGCGGCAGGTTCTGCCTCGGCCACCGGCTCGGGCGCAGGTTCGGCTGCAACCGTTTCGGCGGCTTCGGCCTTCGGCGCTGCCTTCTTGCGCGGCGCGCGCTTGGCCTTGGGCTTTGCGACAGATTCGGCTTCCGCAGCAGGCTCAGCCTCGGCAGCGGGCGCTTCGGCAGGAGCCTCTGCCTCTGCCTCGACGGCCGGCTTCTTCGCCCGCGAAGCGCGCTTGCGCTTGGGCTTTTCGGCCACCGGCTCGGACTCAGGCTCTGCGGGGGCTTCGGCAGGCGCTGCTGCTTCCTCGCTCACCGGCTCGGCAGGGGCTTCTGCCGCAGCGTCGTCGCCAGCGGTTTCGACGCTGTCTTCGCCAGCCTCGCCATTCTTGCGGTTGCGACCGCCACGGCGACCACGGCGGGCGCGCTTCGGCTTGGCCTCGCCGCCATCTTCGGTGGTCTCGACGGCTTCGGTTGCTTCGGCTTCGGCCGGGGCTTCGGCGTCAGCCGATGCGACCGGTTCAGCGACCTGTTCGCCGTTATCGATCTGCGCCTCGCTACCGATTTCGCCCTGGGGCTGATCGCCATCGCGCCGCCCGCGCTTGCCGCGACGCCGACGGCGACGCTTGGAACGGCCGCCTCCTTCGCCTTCCTCGCTGCTGCGCTGCTCGGCGGGGCGCTCGCCGCGCTCGCCGCGATCTGCACGATCACCACGGTTTCCGCGACCGCCGCGCTTCTCGCTGACCTCTTCCTCTTCTTCGATCTCGTCGATTTCGTCTTCGATATCGTCGTCGTCATCGTCGATGATCGGCTGGAAGGTGACGACCTTTTCCGGACGCGGGCCGCTGGCGGTCACTTCCATCTTCGCGCCTTCATTCTCCCCATTCGGCAGAATTTCGATGCGCACGCCGAACCGCTCCTCGATCTCGGCAATGTCGCGGCGCTTGTTGTTGAGGACGTAGATCGACGCTTCCTGGCTGGTGCGCAGCGTAATGATGCTGCCATGACCCCGCGCTGCCTCTTCCTCGAGCAGGCGCAGCGCCGACAGGCCCGCCGACGATGCGGTGCGGACCAGGCCCGTGCCGTCGCAATGTGGGCAGGTGCGGGTCGATGCCTCGAGCACGCCGGTGCGCAGGCGCTGGCGGCTCATTTCCATCAGGCCGAAGCCCGAGATGCGGCCGACCTGGATGCGGGCACGGTCGCTCTTCAGCGCATCGCGCATGGCCTTCTCGACCTTGCGGATGTTCGAGCCATATTCCATGTCGATGAAATCGATGACGACCAGGCCCGCCATGTCGCGCAGGCGCAGCTGCCGGGCGATCTCGCGCGCGGCTTCCAGGTTGGTGTTGAGCGCGGTCGCCTCGATCCCGTGCTCCTTGGTGGAGCGGCCCGAGTTGATGTCGATCGATACCAGAGCCTCGGTCGGGTTGATGACCAGATAGCCCCCCGACTTGAGCTGCACCACCGGTTCGTACATCGCCGAAAGCTGGTCTTCGGTGCCATAACGCTGGAACAGCGGCACCGGGTCCGAATAGCTCTTCACCCGGCGCGCATGGCTGGGCATCAGCAGCTTCATGAAGTCCTTGGCGGCGCGGTATCCTGCCTCGCCCTCGACCAGCACTTCCTCGATGTCGCGATTGTAGATGTCGCGGATCGCCCGCTTGATGAGGTCGCTGTCCGAATGGATGATCGCAGGGGCAGAGGCCTTGAGCGTCTTCTCGCGGATCTCGTCCCACAGCCGGGCGAGATAGTCGAAGTCGCGCTTGATCTCGGGCTTGGTGCGCGAAAGGCCGGCAGTGCGCACGATGCAGCCCATGGTCGCGGGCAGCTTCATCTCGGCGATGATCGACTTCAGCCGCTTGCGGTCCGAAGCGTTGCTGATCTTGCGGCTGATGCCGCCGCCATGCGCGCTGTTGGGCATGAGCACGCAATAACGGCCCGCGAGCGAGAGATAGGTGGTCAGCGCGGCACCCTTGTTGCCGCGCTCTTCCTTGACGACCTGCACCAGCATGACCTGGCGGCGCTGGATGACGTCCTGGATCTTGTAGCGGCGGCGCAGCGCCATGCGGCTGGTGCGCGCCTCGTCGCTGGCCTTGGCCTTACCGCCACGGCCATCGCGACGACGGCGACGACCGCCATTGCGGCCATTGCCGTTATTCTCGCGCGATTCTTCGGCTTCGCTTTCGCTTTCGCTCTCGCCTTCGTCGCTGTCGGAATCGCCGTCATTGTCGCCCGAAAGCGTCTCGGCGCGGATCGGTTCTTCGTCGGTCTCGATCAGGCCCTCGTCCGACAATCCGTCGTCATAGCTGCCTTCTTCGCCACCGCGGCCGGCGGCATCATCTTCTTCTTCCTCGGCGGCGAGTGCTTCAGCCTCTTCGCGCGCGTGGCGAGCCTCTTCGGCAAGCAGCGCGATCTTGTCCTCGCGCGGGATCTGGTAATAGTCGGGATGGATTTCCGAGAAGGCGAGGAAGCCATGCCGGTTGCCGCCATAATCGACGAAAGCCGCCTGCAGCGAGGGTTCTACGCGAGTAACCTTGGCGAGATAGATATTGCCCTTGATCTGCTTGTGTTCGGCAGATTCAAAGTCGAATTCCTCAATCCGGTTTCCCTTGAGCACCGCCACCCGGGTTTCTTCCTGGTGGCGCGCATCGATCAACATGCGCGTTGTCATTCAATATTCTCCGTGCGCGCGCACCGGGCGGAACCGGCCGGGTCGCTGCGCTTCTGTCTGTTATGGCGCTGGCGCTCCCGATCAGGGGGGCGGTGCGCAAACGGGTTTGTTCGATAAGGATTGTGTCTGCTGAACGGGTTTGCAGGGCGTCAAGCGCACTGGCCGCGTCGCTTTTCCGCAGCCAACCGCCCGGAAGCGGGGTGGCGGAAAAGGCGGTATTCAAACCCATAAAGCGTCAACCTGGTGATACGGCATCTGCGGCAATCGGGGCCGCAATGCTGTCAGTGAGTGCGGGCGATGACCGTCAAGCCAATGAGCCGCAAGGCTTTGCTAGCATCGCCCGCGCAATACAGCAACAAAAAGCTCAACCGCACGACCACCCGGCCGTTATTGAACAGGGACACGGCGCAATAGCGTATGTTGCCCATGCCCGGTCTTGCCGATTCATGCTGAAATTCCTGTTAACCAGGTCGTTTCACAGGGTTTTTCCCGCTTAACCCTAATCCTGCCTTCATCAAGCGATCAGGCAGGAATCCGGGAATCATGAAATTGCACTGGACCGGACATTCGCGCCGGAGGCATAACAGGGCCATGCTGTGGCTGACCTCCATCTGCGCGTCGATGGCATGCACCATGCCCGTTCAGGCGGGCGAGGTCTCCAATGTCGAAATCCGCGCCAACCAGGTGGTGCTGCACTTCGACGATCCGATAGAAAGCGCCAGCAGCTTCGTCCTGAGCGGCCCCGACCGCATCGCGATCGACATCAAGGGCGCAACCGCGCGCGCCAATGCGCTGACCCAGCAGGGCCTGTTCCGCAACGTCCGCATGGCCCAGTTCGACAGCGATACCGCGCGGATCGTGCTCGATCTCGATCGGCCGGCGATGGTGAGCGCAGGCACCTTCTCCGAAGATGGCCGGAGCCTGACCCTGTCGGTCAAGGAGCTGGGATCGTCCGAGCTTGTTGGCGTTCTCAATGCCCCGCGCCAGTCGTTCGTGCCGCCCGCCAATTTCCGCGCGGAACCGCCGCAGCGCCGCTACAGCGTGCGCATTCCGCTGCCCAAGCCGAGCAAGGCGCCGCCGCTGCCCAGGATCGAAGGGCCCAAGGATGACAGCCGCCCGCTGGTGGTGATCGATGCGGGGCATGGCGGCCACGATCCGGGCGCGATCAGCCCGCATGACGGAACGCGCGAAAGCAAGGTCACATTGCAGGTCGCCCGCGCCATCCGCGACGAGCTGCTCAAGACGGGACGCGTGCGCGTTGCGCTGACCCGCGACAGCGACACCTTCCTGGTGCTGCAGGAGCGCTATGGCATCGCTCGCCGCCTCGGCGCGGACCTGTTCATCTCGGTCCATGCCGATGCCGCCGCCTCGCAGACCGCGCGCGGCGCGACCATCTACACGCTGTCCGAGGTCGCCTCGGATCGCGAGGCAGCCCGGCTCGCCGCGCGCGAGAACAAGGCCGACATCCTGAACGGCGTGAATCTCGCCGATGCGCCGTCGGACGTATCGTCGATCCTGATCGACCTGACCCAGCGCGAGACGATGAACCTCTCTGCCGATTTCGCGCGGCTGCTGCGGCGCGAAGGCGAGGCGAAGATGAACTTTCGCACCGATTCCCACCGTTTCGCCTCGCTGATGGTGCTGAAAGCCCCCGATGTGCCGTCGGTCCTGCTCGAGACAGGCTATGTCAGCAACGAGGAGGACATCGCGCTGCTCAATTCCCCCAGCTATCGCAAGCGTATCGCGGAATCGGTGAGTCAGGCGGTCACCGTGTTCTTCGCACGCAAGCTCGCTTCGTGGTAAATCCTCGCCGCAGCTATATCGTCATTCCCGCGAAAGCGGGAATCCCGCTTCGTCTTCAACCCTCTGCGTCAGTAGCGGGACCCCCGCCTGCACGGGCGTGACGGGAAGGGCGGGTTAGGCGCAAGCGGTCCATGTCAACTGTCGCAACCCTCGCCAATCCGCTCTGGCCTTGTTCAGGAATCCTGTGCTAGTCGCGCGGGCATGAGCGAGGGTGAAAGCGGCGGTTCCGCCTATAGCATGCGGCGTGACGGCGAGGGCGCGATGGTGGCCCTGCGCGATGCGTGGCAGAAGCGCTGGGTGCGCTGGGCGGCGTATCTGCTGGGTCTGGCACTGCTGGGCGTTTTCCTGATCTGGGTTATCTTCGCGCGCGATCTGCCTTCGGCGGATACCCTGGTCGATTACGAACCGGACCTTCCCACCATGGTGCGCGGCGTCGATGGCGAGATCGTCAACAGCTATGCGCGCGAGCGCCGCGTGCAGTTGCAGTACAAGGATTATCCGCTGCCGCTGATCCGCGCGTTCCTGTCTGCCGAAGACAAGAATTTCTTCTCGCACAACGGCCTTGATTATCCGGGGCTCGCCTCGGCAGTGTTCGATTATGTCACCAAGCTGGGTTCGGGACAGCGCGCGCGTGGCGGCTCCACCATCACCCAGCAGGTTGCCAAGAACCTGCTGCTGGGCGACGAATATTCGATCACCCGCAAGATCCGCGAGGCGATCCTCGCCTATCGCATCGAGGACGTGCTGACCAAGCAGGAAATCCTCGAACTTTATCTCAACGAGATCTATCTCGGCCGTAACGCCTATGGCGTGCAGGCGGCGGCGCGGGCCTATTTTGGCAAGGATGTCGCCGATCTGAAGCTGCACGAAGCGGCGTATCTCGCCATCCTGCCCAAGGCACCGTCCAATTACCGGCCCGAAGTGCACATGGAACGCGCGCTCGAACGCCGCAACTGGGCGCTGGGCGCGATGCAGTCCAACGGCTGGATCACGCGAGCGCAGATGCTCGCCGCGCAGGCCGAACCGCTTGGCACCATCCCGCGCACCGGCGACAATTTCGACAAGGTCGGCGGCTATTTCGTCGAGGAAGTGCGCCGCCAGCTCGTCGAGAAATTCGGCGAGAAGCGCGAGGACGGCCCCAACAGCGTCTATGCCGGCGGCCTGTGGGTGCGCACCTCGCTCGACCCCGCGATGCAGCGCGCGACCACCGAGGCGCTGCGCGACGCCTTGCTGCGCTATGATCGCGGCAGCGGCTGGAGCGGTCCGCTCAACAAGATCGAGATGGACGATCAATGGGCCTCGCGCCTGGCATCGACCTATATCGACATCGATTACGAGAACTGGCGCGTCGCGGTGGTGATCGACAAGTCGGCCAGCGCCGCCGAAATCGGATTTGCCAATGGCGACAAGGGCGTGCTTCCGCGCTCGACCGCCACCATGCCGCGCAAGCGCGTCGGCGGCACCGCGTTCGATTCGATGAAGCCGGGTGACATCATTGCGGTCGCGCCGATGTCGGGCGACACCTATGCGCTGCGCAACGTACCCGAGATTTCGGGCGGCATGGTAGTGCAGAACCCCCGCTCGGGCCGGGTCTATGCGATGCAGGGCGGGTTCGATTCGCAGATCAGCCCGTTCAATCGCGCCACCCAGGCCGATCGCCAGCCGGGCTCCACGATCAAGCCCTTCGTCTACGCGACCGCGCTCGACAACGGGATGACGCCCGCGACGCAGATCGTCGACGGCACCTTCTGCGTCTATCAGTCGGCGAGTCTCGGCAACAAGTGCTTCCGCAATTTCGGCGGATCGCGCGGGGCCGGGCCGCAGACGATGCGCTGGGGTCTCGAACAGTCGCGCAACCTGATGACGGTGCGCGCCGCGAGCGATGCGGGCATGGCCAATGTGGTCAAGACGATCAAGGCTGTCGGCATCGGCGATTACAAGCCCTATCTTTCGATCGCGCTCGGCGCGGGCGATACCACCGTCATGAAGATCACCAACGCCTATTCGATGCTGGTCAACCATGGCCGCGAGCTCAAGCCGACGCTTATCGACTATGTCCAGGACCGGCGCGGCAAGGTGATCTTCCGTTCCGATCCGCGCGTCTGCGAACGCTGCAACATGGCGAAGTGGGATGGCAAGCCGATGCCGCGCTTTGCGCAGCGCGGGCGGCAGATCCTCGATCCGATCACCAGCTATCAGGTCGTGCACATGCTCGAAGGCGTGATCACGCGCGGAACCGCGGTGACGCTGGCAGACCTCAAGCGACCGATGTTCGGCAAGACCGGCACCACCAGCGGCCCCACCAATGTCTGGTTCGTCGGTGGCACGCCCGATGTCGTGGCCGGCGTCTATCTTGGCTTCGACCAGCCGCGCAGCATGGGCGGCTATGCCCAGGGCGGTAGGCTCGCCGCGCCGGTGTTCAAGCAGTTCGCCAAGGAAATCTTCCCCAGCCTTCCGGTCAGCGAGTTTCTCGCCCCGCCGGGCACGCGCATGGTGCGCATCGATCGCCGTTCGGGCCGCCGTGTCTATGGCGCCTGGCCGGGCAACGAGGCCAAGGCAGCAGTGATCTGGGAGGCGTTCAAGCCCGAAACCGAACCGCGCCGTTCGATCCGCCCGGAAGAAATGGCCGCAGCGGTCAAGGCGGTGCAGAAGCGCACGGGTCCTGCAGCACGGGCGCGCAGCGACAGCGAATTCCTGCAGCAACAGGGCGGCATCTACTGACGCGCCGAGGGCAACGCATCGCGCAGGGCGTTTCACTCTACCGTTCGGGTTGAAAAATCGGGCTGGGAGGCGTAACGGGCATTGGACCATGCTCAGCCAGAAAGTCCGCTACACCATCCGTGCCTTGCAGCACCTTGCCGATCATTACGGCAAGGGGCTGGTGCATCTGGACGAGATCGCCTCTGCGCAGAACATTCCGCCGAAATTCCTGACCGTGATCCTGTCGGAAATGGCGCGGGCAGGGCTGGTGCATTCGCAACGCGGCAAGGATGGCGGCTATGCGCTGGGCCTGGCGCCGGTCGATATCCGCTATGGTGATATCGTCCGCATCACCAGCGGATCGCTGGCCCTGGTGCCATGTGCCAGCCGCTATGCCTATGAAAAGTGCAAGAACTGCCTGGCCGAGGACGAGTGCCGACTGCGCGCGCTGATGCTCAAGGTGCGCGACGAGACGGCGGTGATCCTCGATGAGATCACGCTTGCCGATCCGATCGCGCCGGTGGCTGCATTCGAAGGGGCCATGGTCGATTGAGACCACGCCCTGGCCGGTTCAGGCGGCGAACACCACCTGCCAGGCCGCGCCCTTGCGCAGTCCGGTCAGCGCCTTGACCTCTCCGCCCAGCTGCGCGGCGAGCGATTGCACGATCCGGGTACCCAGACCCTTGCTCGCCGTCACGTCGACGCCCTGCGGCACACCGCGGCCATTGTCGCTGACGGTCAGTGCCAGCCGCTGCGGATCGAGCTGTTCCAGCTTCAGCGTGATCGTGCCGCCATCGTCGGCAAAGGCGTGCTTGAGGCTGTTGGTGACGAGCTCGGTAACGAGCAGCGACAGCGTCGTCAGCCGGGCGATATCCAGTTTCACCGCCGGCATGTCGACCAGGCACACGATGTTGCGCGCGCCCGTCGCCTGCAGCAGGTCGGTGCAGATTTCCTGGAAATATTCTGCCACCGGCAGATCGACCGATGCCGGATCATACAGGCGCCGGTGGATGCGCGACATCGTCTCGATCCGGCTCTGCGCCTCGTCGAGCGCCGAGCTGGCCGAGGCCGGATCGGTCGCCACCTTGCGCTTCTGCAGCTGCAGCAGCGCCGAGACGAAGGTCATGTTGTTGGCGACACGGTGCTGCAGTTCCTGAAACATCGTGCGCTGCTGATCGTACAGCTCTTCGGTCACGCGCTTCTTCGCCTCCAGCCGATCGGCGGCGCGATGCATGAAATGGATCAGCGCAATGTCGACCGTCACGATGAAGATGTAGAAGCCGATCGCAATCAAGCTCGCCCCGTCCATCGCGAAGCTGTTGACCGGGGGGATGAAGAAATAGAGCGCCGCAAGACCGCACAGCACGGCACACAGCATCCCTGGCCACAATCCGGCCAGAAAGGTCGTGACGATCACGGCGGGGAAAAAGGTAAGATAGGGGAATCCTGGCGGGAGCGTGCCCTGCAGGTGGAAGCGGCTGATCAGCGCCAGAGCGAATGTGCCGATCGAGAGGCCATAGCCCAATCGCCAGTCACGACGAAACAGCGTGCCTGCCTTTACGAACCGGTTCATCGTCACTCTCGTCAGCAGGAAAGCGGATGCAAACGTCCGCAAACCGCTTTGTAAAAGCCAATATTTGGCGGTGCAAGCCGATGGCACGGGCGATTTCGCCCAAAAATGGCGCAATTTTTCGCTCTGACGCTTGCCCGAGGCGGTTGGTCGTCCGTCCAGGGGAAGCAAGAAAATCTATCTTGCCAACTGGAATGGTAGAGAATAGCCTTTCTCTTGCGGGCCATGCTGCATGCAGCCGGTCCGCACCAGATCTCTTCGAGGAGTAAACCGATGCCTCCCGCCAAGCCCGAGAACGCGGCACTGCGCACGCCGCTGCCGATCTCGACCATTTCCGATGCCATTTCCCGACTGCGCTTCGGTGCCATCGTGCTGACCGTGCATGATGGCAAGCTGGTGCAGATGGACGTGACCGAGCGCCAGCGCTTCAGCTGAGCTTCCACGCCAAACTATCCCTCTGACTGCCGGGACCGGGCTGACCGGACCGGCATTTTTCGAGCGTTTCTCCATGTTGCCCAACACGCTGCGTGCCGACCGGACATCCGGAAGCACTTCCACATTCGGGGGTCTTTCCAAATGTCCAAATTCGTTCCTGCGCGCGCATCGCTTGCGGCGCTGGCCTTCGCGCTCGCCATCCCTTTCCAGGCGCAGGCAGCCGAAACCGAGAACGAGGCCGCGCAGGCCGATTCTGCCATCCAGGCCGATGCTGCCGATGATCAGGGCGACAACGTGATCATCGTGACCGCCCGCCGCCGCGACGAGGATATCCAGGACGTGCCGATCGCGCTGTCCGTCATCGATGCGGCGCAGGTGGATTCGCAGGGCCTGTTCAACATCAACCGGCTCACCCAGATCCAGCCGACGTTGCAATTCTATTCGACCAACCCGCGCAACACGTTCGTCAACATCCGCGGTATCGGCGCGCCGTTCGGCCTCACCAACGACGGGTTCGAACAGGGCGTCGGCATCTATATCGACCAAGTCTATTACAATCGCATCGCCTCGGCGACGCTCGATTTTGTCGATGTCGAACAGGTCGAGGTGCTGCGCGGACCACAGGGCACGCTTTACGGCAAGAACACCACCGCCGGCGCGATCAACATCCGCACCCGCGCGCCCAGCTTCACCTTCGAGGGGCGCGCCGAACTGAGCGTCGGAAATTACGATTTCAAGCAGGCCAAGGCGACGATCTCCGGCCCGATCTCGAATACCATTGCGGCGCGGATCAGCCTGTCCTCGACCGACCGGCGCGGCACGATCCTCAACGTTAAGACCGGCCAGAACGTCAACAGCCTCGACAATCTCGGCATTCGCGGCGCGCTGCTTTGGCAGCCCAGCGACAGCTTCAAGGTCACCCTGTCGGGCGATTACAACATCCAGGACCCGATCTGCTGCGTGCAGATCTATGCCCGCGTCGGCACCACGCAGCGTGCGGCCAACCGGCAATATGCCGCGCTGATTGCGCGCTTCCCCGGCTATGCTGTGCCCAGCACCGATCCGTTCGATCGCGTCACGGACCTCGATGCCAATATCCGCGCGCGCAACGAACATGGCGGGGTGTCGGCGCTGGTGGAATGGGAGCTCGGCAAGTTCGCGCTGACCTCGGTCAGTGCCTATCGCTACTGGGACTGGACCCCAGCGAACGACCGCGACTTTACCGGCCTGCCGATCTTCCTCAAGGTCAACAACCCCACCCAGCAGAAGCAGTACACGCAGGAATTCCGCCTGAACTATGAGGCGGAGCGGCTGAACTTCGTCGTCGGCGCGTTTGCCTTCTACCAGGAAATCCGCACCCAGGGCATCCAGGAACAGGGCCCGGCGGCGAGCGCATGGCTGCTCAACCCGACCAGCGCGTTGTCTAACAACCCTGCGGTGCTCAACGGCGTGGTGGCGAACAACGACATCCGGCTCGACAATGTGAGCCTCGCCGCGTTCGGCAAACTGAACTGGAAGGTCACCGATGCCTTCACGGTCTCTCCGGGCATCCGCATCAACTATGACAAGAAGGACGGCCAGTATGATTCGGTCGTGACGGGCAATGCCTCGAACGGCACCCGCCAGATCGTCAGCAACGTGCCGACCAGCCCGTTCTTCAACGATCCCTGGATCGCCGCGCAGCGCGGGGTTCAGGCCTCGCAATTCTTCGAGGTCGATTTCAGCGACTGGAACCTCTCGTACGACCTCAATCTGGGCTACGAGATCAGCGATGCTGTGAACGCCTATGCGACCTATGCGCGCTCGTTCAAGACCGGCGGGGTCAACCTCAACGGCGTGCCCAGCCGCGCTGATGGGTCGGCCGCACTCGAAGTGGCCGTGATCAAGCCGGAAAAGGTCGATCATTTCGAGATCGGGCTGAAGACGAAATTCTGGGACAACAAGGCGACGCTCAACCTGGCGGCCTTCTGGACCGACATCCAGGACTTCCAGGCCAGCGTCATCAGCAATATCAGCGGCAGCAACGTGCTGCGCGGTTATCTCGCCAATGCCGACAAGGTACGCAGCCGCGGGGTCGAGGCGGATTTCCGCGTCCAGCCTTCGGATCGCTTCACCGCCTATGTCAGCGGCGCTTTCACCGACGCCAAGTTTGTGCGCTTCGTCGATGCGCCGTGCCCGCCCGAGCTCGCGGGCGGCACCACGGTGAGCGGGACGCAGGTCCCCGGGCCCGCCGCGACGCCCGGCGCGCTCAGCCCCGCCAATTGCGATGTGTCGGGCCAGTGGCTGCCGGGCGTGTCCAAATGGGCCTTTTCCTGGGGTGCGGAATATAACGTTCCGGCCACGGTGTTCGGGCTCGAGGGCAATGCCTATGCAGGCTATGATGCGAACTTCCGCTCAAAATTCTCGTCAAATGCATCGCGGTCGATCTACACCGATATCGATGCTTATTCGCTGCAAAATTTCCGCGCGGGCTTCCGCACTGACCGCTATGATTTCTTCGTGTGGATCCGCAATGCCTTTGACGAGGAATATTTTGAATCGCTCGCCGTTACCCCCGGCAACACCGGCCTCATTTCCGCTCAGATGCCCGATCCCCGCACCGCTGGCCTCACGGTCTCGGCGCGGTTTTGAGGGTGGTTGAAGCTTCCTCCAGCAGAAGGGACCGCACGTGCCGGACCTTGGAATACTGAACCCTGCCGATATCTGGCCCTATATCCTGGTCGGCGTTGCCGCGCAGATGGTCGATGGCGCCTTGGGCATGGCCTTTGGCGTGATCTCCAGCACGCTGCTGGTCTCGGTGCTCGGCGTGCCCCCGGCGCAAGCCTCGGCAGGCGTGCATTTTGCCGAGGTTTTCACGACCGGGGCGTCGGGCCTCAGCCATGCCTGGCACCGCAATATCGATTGGGGGCTGTTTGCCAAGCTCGTGCTTCCGGGCGTGGGGGGCGGGATATTGGGGGCCTATGTGCTCGCCAATGTCGATGCAGGTGTCGCCCGACCGCTGGTCATGGCCTATCTGACCGGCATCGGGCTCGTCCTGCTCTATCGGGCCTGGCGCTTTCCCACGCCAAAGTTCCAGGACCCGCGCATCGTCGCGCCGCTGGGTGCGGCGGGCGGCTTTCTCGACGCTGCGGGTGGCGGCGGATGGGGACCTGTGGTGACCTCCAACCTTCTCATTCAGGGCGGAGAGCCGCGCAAGACGATCGGGACGGTCAGCGCGTCCGAATTCTTCCTGACCGTGTCGATCTCGGTCACCTTCATCCTCACCATGGGGTTCGAGGCCTTTACCACGGCCACCATCGGTCTGCTCATCGGCGGCGTGGTGGCCGCGCCATTTGGGGCGATCCTCGCCAAGAATGTGCGTCCGCGCCTTTTGCTGTTCATGGTGGGCACGGTGCTCACCATCACCAGCGTCTACAGCATCTGGAAGGCGCTCAGCTGATGCGTTGCGGTCAGATCTCTTCGCGGACCTGTGCATAGGCCAGGGCCGCGAAGATCACCGTACCGCCGATCACATTGCCGACCAGCGCCGGGAGGATGCCGCCGAACACGGCCTCGATCGGACTGAGCTCCCCCATCAGCATCACGATGAAAAGTTCGGTCGAACCCGCGACGACATGCGAGAAGCCTCCCAGGCCGATCATGTAGGTGACGATGGTGATCATCAGCACTTCGCCCGCGCTTTCGATCCGCGGCAGCATCCACACGAGCGAAGCGATCATGAACCCGGCGGGCATGCCCCACAGCAGATGATCGAGCGGCGCGACCTCGGCATAATGGCGCGAGACGCTCAGCACGCCGGACATCTGGAGCGGCGGAATGATGCCAGCATGCACCATCAGGATGGCGGCGATCAGGCATCCGGTCATGTTGGCGGCGAACACGATGGCCCAGAGCCGCGCCGTCTGGTTCAGCCGCGAAATCGACGGATAGGCGAGCAGCGGCAGGATGGGGGTCACCGTATTCTCGGTGAACAGCTGCATCCGCCCCATGATCACGACGAGGAAGCCAACCGAATAACCCAGGTTAGTGACCGCCGGTGCCCATGCGGTATCCGGGAGCAGGGCGGTCAAGATGCCCTTGCACAGGATCGACAGACTGATGGCCAGCCCGGCCCCGACGCCCGACCACCAGAGGGCGGAAAACGGACGGGCAAGTTCGTGGCGGCCCGAGCGGCTGATCGCGCGATAGATCAGCGCGGTGGTAACGTCCGCCAATTCGTCGAGCGCGGGCTCCGCCGCCTTGCGCCTGCTGTTTCGTGCCATGTGCCCCCCGTGTGAACGCGCGTATCGTCGTTCAACGCGCCAGGGGGAGGGATCGTTGCCTTCGGCCTAGAAGCTGACCTTGGGCGCTGCGCCGACCGTGGCTCGCTCGTCGCTGCCCAGTTCCCAGAAACCCTGCGGTTTGAAGCCGAGCGCGCCCGCGAATAGCACGGCGGGAAAGGATTCGATTCCCGCATTATAGTCGGCGCTCGCGGCATTATATGCGCGGCGGGCGGCGGCGAGCTTGTCCTCGACATCGGCCAACTCGTGCTGCAGCGTCTGGAAATTGGTATTGGCCTTGAGGTCGGGATAGGCCTCTGCCAGCGCGAACAGGTTCTTGAGTGCGCTGCCCAGCGCCATTTCCGCGCCCTGCGCCTCGGCCGGGCCATGGGCGGCCAGCGCACGGCCGCGGGCCGCGATCACCGCTTCGAGCGCGCTTTTCTCGTGCGCGGCATAGCCCTGGACGGTGCTCACCAGATTGGGGATCAGGTCGTGCCGTTGGCGCAGCCCCGCATCGATATCGGCCCAGCCCTGGCGGCAATTGGCGCGCAGCGACACCAGTCGGTTGTAGATCAGGATCACCGCCAGCAGGACGATGACGACGATGCCGAGTATGATCCATTCCATAGACAGTCCCCCGATATACGGCCTAGCATTACCATGGCGCTAGAGGCGGGGGAATGCCGGTGATCACAATAGCCGATGTCGATACGCTGCTGGCGGGCGAACTTGGCCAGTGGCTGCAGGCCCAGGCGAGCGCACGCGAGGAGGCCAAGCGCAAGGCAGCAAAGCGCATGGTCGGCGGCCTTGTCCTGGGTGCACCATTCCTGCTCGGTTTCTTATGGGACGGTTTCTGGGGACAAGCCGTCGGTTTCGTCGGCCTTGCCATCATCGCCATAGGCTTCACCATGGGGGGCATCATCCGCCAGAACATGGTGAGCAGTCTGAAGCGCGAGATCAACAGCGCGCTCGCGCGCAGCCTTGGCGTCGAATACAGCCCCGAAGCCGCGTTCGGAGACGAGTTCAACCTCGCTTATGCCTATGATCTGCTCCCGGGCTATACCCGCAAGACCTGCGAGGATTGCTGGCAGGGCGAGATCGGCGGCACTCCTTTTCAGCTGTACGAGGCGCATCTCATCGAGCGGCGCGGGTCAGGAAAGAATCGGCGCGACGTCACGGTGTTCCGCGGTGTCATTCTCAAGATACGCTTCGCACGCGAATTCCATGGCGTGACGCTGGTCGAGCGCCAGCGCATGCGGCTGACCTGGTTCGGCGACAGCCAGACCAAGAACGGCATGAAGCTCGACCGGGTGAAGATGGTCGACCCCCGGTTCGAGGACACATTCGACGTCTATGGCAGCGACCCGGTGGAGGCGCGGTATCTTGTTCACCCCGCCTATTGCGAGCGGCTGGTCGCGTTGGAGGACAAGTTCGAGGGCAAGGGCCTGAAGGCGCTGTTCCACAAGGGCGATGTCGTGGTGACCGTGAAAAGCGAGGATCTGTTCGAGAGCGCTTCGCTCAATCCTGATCGTGATCGCGAATTGCTCGGACGGACGATCGAACAGTTCCGGGCGCTGGCGGAGATGATCATCAGTCTGAATGAACGGCGCAGGGAAGGCGCTTCAACCTGAGGCAATCGTCGCCCCCGCGAAGGCGGGGTCCCACTTTTTCAATGAGATTAGAAGAACAGCGGGATTCCCGCTTTCGCGAGAATGACGAGGAAGTAACAGAAGTCTAAAGCCGCATGATCGCCGCGGCGATCCAGCGCTCCTCAGAGCGCAATATGCCCCAGGCGCGAGCGGCGGCGCGGCTGTCCATCACCTCGACACCGATGCCGCGCTCTTCCATGGCGCGGATGAAGGCGCGGGGAGGGTGGGTCATGGCGCCGCCAGTGCCGAGCAGCATGAACTCGGGCGCCGGGTCGAGCGCCAGCACCTGGCCCATCGCGTCGATATCCAGCGCCTCGACCGCCGGTGCGTCCCAGGGCATGGCCGAAACCGGCGTCAGCACCAGCGCGCCGTCGACGCGACGCTGGCCCAGATTGTCGCCGTCGAGCTTGAAGCCGCGCGCGGTAAAGCCGGTAATCACCGGGCCGGACGCGCGCGGATCCTGAGTGAACTCAGCCATGGATCAGCCGACCAGCGAATCCGGCGATCACAGGCCTTCCTTGAGCTTGGCCTCGGCCTTGTCCGCCTCTGTCTGCTGCGGTACGAAGCTGTGCGGGCCGACACCCAGCCAGACGAGGATCGGGTTGGCCATGTAGATCGACGAATAGCAGCCGACGAACAGACCCAGCGTCATCGCGGCGGTAAAGCCGAAGATCACGCCCGGACCGATGAGCAGCAGCGCCATCAGCGCCATCAGCATGGTCAGTGAGGTCATCACCGTGCGCGACAGCGTCTCGTTGGTCGACAGGTCGAGCAGCGAGATCATGTCCATCTTGCGGTATTTGCGCAGGTTCTCGCGCACGCGGTCGAACACCACGATCGTGTCGTTGAGCGAATAGCCGATAATGGTGAGCAGCGCGGCGATGATGTTCAGGTTGAACTCGAGCTGGGTGAGCGCGAAGAAACCGAAGGTGATCGCGACGTCGTGGAACAGCGCGAACAGCGCCGCGACGCCGAACTGCCATTCGAACCGGAACCAGATGTACACCGCGATTGCGATCATCGCGAAGACCAGCGAATAGACGCCGGTGGTCAGCAGCTCTTCGGACACCTTGCCCGAGACCGAATCCACGCCGTCGATCCGCGCGCCTTGCGCCGCATATTCCTTGGTGATCATCGTGGTCACGCGCTTGGTGACGGCGTTGACCTCATCCGGATTATCGCCGTCCAGCCGCATGCGGACCGAGACCTGGTTGGGCTGGCCGAAGCGCTGGATGGTCGATTCGCCGAGGTTCAGCGCCTCGATATCCTCGCGCAACTCGGCCACCGGGGCCTCGGCCACCTTGTCGAACGTCACCTGGATCATCTGGCCGCCGACGAAATCGACGCCGAGGTTGAGGCCGCGCACCCCGACCAGCACCAGCGAGGCGATGATCGAGAAGATGCTGATGCCCATGGCGATGTGCCGCCAGCGCAGGAAGCGGAAATTGGTGTTGTCGGGGACAAGCTTGAGGAGCTTCATGGTTTCAAGCCTTCCTTAAATGTTCAGTTCGCGCGGACGTTCGCGCTTGAGCCACAGGGCGACGAACATCCGCGTCACGTACACAGCGGTCCAGACCGAGGTGACGATGCCGATCATCAGCACGACCGCAAAGCCGCGCACCGGGCCCGAGCCGAACAGGAATAGCAGCACCGCCGCGATGACATTGGTGATATTCGCGTCGAAAATCGCGCGCGAGGCTTCGGTATAGCCCACCTCGATCGCCTGGATGATCCGCCGCCCGTTCTTGCGTTCCTCGCGGATGCGTTCGTTGATCAGCACGTTGGCGTCCACCGCTGCGCCAATCGTCAGCACGAAACCGGCGATGCCGGGCAGCGTCAGCGTGGCGTTCATCAGCGCCATGATCCCCAGGATCAGCAGGATGTTGAGCACCAGCGCAATATCGGCATAGACGCCGAACCGGCCATAGGTGATGATCATGAACGCGAGCACCGCGAGGGTGCCGATGCCGCCGGCGATCAGGCCGAGCTGGATCGATTCCGTACCCAGATCGGGGCCGACCGAGCGTTCCTCCACGACCTTGAGCTCCACCGGCAGGGCGCCGGAGCGCAGCGCGATCGCGAGCTGGTTCGCGCTTTCGGTGGTGAAGCTGCCCGAGATCTGCGCCGATCCGCCCAGGATGGGCTCGTTGATATTGGGTGCGGAGAGCACCTCGCCATCGAGGATGATCGCGAACGGCTTGTTGACATTCTCCTGGGTCAACCGCGCGAAACGCGCGCCGCCATCACGGTCGAAGGTGATCGACACGACAGGCTCGTTGGTCTGCGGGTCGAAGCTCGCCTGCGCATTGGTCAGCTTGTCGCCGCGAATGCCGCCCAGCCGGCGCACCGCGATCGGGGTGCCGCCCGCGGGATTGGTCGGATAGGGCACGATCTCGCTGCCCACCGGCGCGCGGCCCGCGGCAATATCCTCGGGGCTGGCAGCCTGGTCGACCAGCTTGAATTCCAGCTCGGCGGTCTGGCCGAGAAGGTCCTTGAGCGCCTGGGGATCGTCAAGGCCGGGCACCTGCACCACGATACGGTTGTCGCCCTGGCGGATGATGGTCGGCTCGCGCGTGCCCATTTCGTCGATGCGCTTGCGCACGACTTCGGTCGCGGTTTCCATCGCTTGGTCGAGCGCTTGGGTCAGACCTGCCTCGGTTGGGGTCAACACGATGCGGCTCGTATCGCGCACCTCGATGTCCCAGTCGCGCTGGCCGGTCAGGCCCGCGCCGCTGGTCAGCGGAAGGATCAGCTCGCGCGCGGCATCGACTTGGGAAACGTCGCGTACCAGGAAGGAGAGCTTGCCGCCCTCGCGCGAGATGTCGCCGATGCCGATGCGCGGCTTGGCGCTGCGCATCGCGGCGCGAACGGTCTCTTCCATGTTCTGCAGGCGTTGCGCGGCGACATCCTTGGGGTCGCCCTCCAGCAGGATATGGCTGCCTCCCTGAAGGTCGAGCCCCAGGTTGATCTTTTCCTGCGGCAGGAACGAGGGATAATATTTGGCTGCGCCCGCAGGCAGCAGGCTGGGGATCGCCATCAGCACGCCCAGGGCGAGGATCAGGCTGATCGAGATCGTTTTCCAGCGCGGAAAATCTAGCATTCGTGTTGCTTCCTTGGCAGTGCTGGCTCGGACGCGGCGGTGAGCCTGGTCCGCTCAGCGCGGGCCGGATGTGCGCGCCATATATTCATGCGCGCAACAGGCGGCAAGGCGGCAGGTCGTTCCCGCTCGCCGCTCAGTCGTTGGCAGGCGCGCCGCCCGGCTGGATGACGTCGCTCAAGGTCGCCTTGACCGCGCGGACCTTGGCGCCACCCAGATCGATCTCGACATAGGCGTCGTCGACCTTGGTCACCTTGCCGACCAGACCGCCGCCGGTGATGACTTGGTCGCCGCGCTTGACTGCATCGATCTTGGCCTTGTGCGCCTTCATCTGGCGCTGCTGCGGGCGGATGATCAGAAAATAGAAGATCGCCAGCAACGGTACGAACATCAAAAGCTGGGTCCAGGCCGGTGCAGCGCCGGGGGCTGCGGCGGCCAGTGCGAGCAGGAGTGTCGAGTCCATGGGCTGTGATATCCGAATGTCTGAAAGGAAAAGGGGAGCGATTGGCCGATAAAAAGCCGGTCGCAGCGATGCGCGCGCCTATCATCATCGGCCGCGCAAGGCAATTGGCGATCACCTTGCGCCAACTTGTGCATCACGGGGTTGCCAAGCGCGCCGCATCGCCATATAGGCGCGCTTCGCTTTTGCCGCAGGCGCGGCCGAAGCCCAAGGTCGGGACGTAGCGCAGCCTGGTAGCGCATCACACTGGGGGTGTGGGGGTCGGAGGTTCGAATCCTCTCGTCCCGACCAATTCTTCGCCGCAACGCTGGTGCGGAAGACTTATCCGAACATTTCCGTTTCGATCGTGCGCTGCATCGCGTCGCTGTAGCGCGGGCCGCTGACGGTGCGTTCGTTGATCAGTTCGTCGATGCGCGCCGCGGCCTCGGCCGGGATGGTCCAGTCCTTGCGCGCGAAGTTTTCTTCCATGTGCGCGATCGATGCGGTGCCGGGGATGGCGACGATATGGTCGCCGCGCGAGAGCACCCAGGCGAGGGACAATTGCGCCGGTGTCACCTCCAGCTCGGCGGCGATCGCGTTGAACGCTTCCGCCAGTGCCCGGTTCTTCGGCCAGTTCTCGGCATTGAAGCGCGGCATTCCGCGGCGCAGGTCCTTGTCGGTCAGCGCGTCCGCGTTCTGCACGCCATTGGCCAGCACGCCGCGCGCTACCGGCGAGAAGGCGACGAACGTCGTGCCGAGCTCGGCGCATGCATCCAGCACGGCAATCTCGGGCTCGCGCGTCCAGGGCGAATATTCGGTCTGCATCGCCGCGATCGGGTGCTCCTTCGCCGCGCGGCGCAGCGTTTCGGCCGACATTTCGGACAGGCCGATGCTGCCGATCTTGCCCGCCCTGACCAGGTCGGCCATCGCGCCGACCGATTCCTCGATCGGCACGTCGCGATCGCGGCGGTGCATGTAATAAAGGTCGACATGATCGGTCTGCAGGCGGGTGAGCGACTCATCGATGCAGCGGCGGATCGTTTCGGGTCGGCAGTTGATGCCGCGCTTCTCGCCTTCGATGACGATGCCCATCTTGGTCGCCAGGAAGAATTCCCGCCGCCGCCCTTTCAGCGCCTCGCCGATCAGTGTCTCGTTATGCCCCAGGCCATAGATATTGGCAGTGTCGAGATGGTCATAGCCCAGGTCCAGCGCGCGATGAAGCAGCGCGGTGGCGGTCTCGCGCGGAGGCAGATTGCCATAGCCCCAGCTCAGCGACATGCAGCCCAGGCCGATCGCCTGGACGGGGCGGTTGTTGATCGTGCGTGTGGTCACTGGTGGTTCCTGTAAAGGGAAGGAAGAGCGTTCGTGCCGACTGCGCTCGCACACCCGGCAAGCTCAGGTCAAGACGCTGATTCGGGCGTCGGGGCATCGGTGAGCGACGCTGATGCCTGTCTGTCCGAACCGGGTGCTGCTCACGCGCTTCAACGCCCCGCACGGCGTGCTGATGTCAGTTCGATTGGAAGGCCATGGGGCTGATTAAGTAACAGAAAAATAGGGGTATTCGTTCATCGTCTTGGCCCCTGGGGCCATGGCTGCAGCGCGCATGCAAAGCCGGCACTGGACATTCGTCTGCCCGGCTTTTTCGGGACAAAGGACACCTTGGCTGTCAGTATTTTATCCTCTTTTCGCCCCCTCACAAACCGGCTATATGCACGGTTCCCAAGGGTGCGGGGGAAAGGGGTCGGGCCGATGCGGCGTGTCCTTCCTGCGCCAGTGCAAGAAATAAATCTTGCCAGAGTCCCTAGGGTGTCGATACAACGCGGGCTCTTGTTTCCGCAACGAAGGGGAAAAGTACCATGAAGTCCATTCTCAAGCTGAGCCCGGTCTTCGCCGTCGCTGGCGTTCTGGCTCTCGCCGCTTGCTCGCCGGAAAAGGCTGAAGAAGCCCCCGCCGAAGAAGCCACCACCGAAGCTCCGGCTGAAGAAGCCGCTCCGGCTGCTGACGCCGGCATGGAAGCTGGCATGGAAGCCGGTGCTGAAGCTGGCGCCGAAGCCGGTGCCGCTGCTGGTGCCGAAGCTGGTGCAGAAGCTGCTGCTCCGGCCGCTGACGCTGCTGCTCCGGCCGCTCCGGCTGAAGAAAAGAAGTAAGCTTTACGCTCACTTCGCCTGAAAAGGCCAAGCCATAAAGACGCCCGGCAGCCTCGCGCTGCCGGGCGTTTTTGCGTTTTTGGCAATGGCGCGCTTCGGGCCGGGTCCGGCTGTCGTCATGTTTTCTTCACCTATGTTTACGGTCGATTAGGCTCTGTGCGCTATATCGCGTGGCGGTTGCACTCCTGCCGTTTTCCCCCCGGACGGCACCGAGCCAAGAACTAGGGTTGCTGGAGGCCGTTATGGCAGCGTTGACAGGCAGGCAGGGCCCGCATGGCGAGCAGGCAGCGGAACGTCGCTTCGCCATCCGCATCAACGTCAATATCGAGGCCGATCTGGTCGATCAGGGCCGTCGACACTGCACCGTTGCGCTGACCAATCTCTCGATCACCGGATGTCGCTTCGAAAGCGACCTCCCGCTGCGCATGCATGCACCGGTGACGCTCACCATCGATGGCGTGGCCCCGATCGAGGGCGAGATCGTATGGGCGGAAGGCAAGCTGATGGGGTGTCATTTTGCCGAGGCGCTGAGCCCGACGATCTGCAATCGCATCATCCGCACCCTGCGCGAGCGTCAGGAGCGCCGCTGAGACGACAGCAGCCGTGAAAAATGCCGGTGCAGCTCATCGGCATTGCGGTCCCACGTAAAATTGGCGACCGCGCCGCGCACCTGCTCGCGGTCGGGTGTCAGCGCCAGCAGTTCCCCGATCGCGGCCGCGAGCGCCTCAGGCGTCGGCTGCACGATCCGGCCTGCGACAGGGTCGGTCAGCAGCTCACCCGCGCCGCCTGCATCGCTGATGACGATCGGCGTGCCGCAGGCCAGCGCCTCGACCCAGGCATTGGCCAGCCCCTCGGACCTTGACGGCAGGACCATGATGTCGGCTGCGGCGAGCCAGCGGGGCAAGTCGTCATGCGGCAGCGCGCCTGCAAAGATCACGCGCGCTTCCACACCCAGCTTCTGCGCCAGGGCGCGATAGTTGCTCTCCTGTTCGCCGGCACCCGCCAGCACCAGCGTCGCGCCGGGTAAGGCGGGCAGGGCCTCGATCACCAGATCCTGTCGCTTGCGCGCGATCAGTGCGCCAACGGTGATCAGCATCGGGCCTGATATTCCGAGCTCGGCCCGCAGCCCGTCATCGGGGCGGGGCGCAAAGCGCCGCTGATCGCAGCCGGTATAATGGACGGTGATCTTCTCCTCGGCCATGCCGAGCGCGACCATGTCGCTCTTCATCGCCGCCGAGACCGCGAGCAACCCGGCCGCGTCCAGCCCGGCATGCAGCACCTGCTCGCGCGTCTTCGGGTCGTTGCCCCAATGGTGGATATCCGCCCCGCGCGCCTTGACCGAATAGGGGATGGCCAGCCGCCGCGCGAGTTCGCGCGCTGCGGGGCCGTCGGGATAGAAGAATTCCGCATCGATCAGGTCGAACGGCTGCGCGAGGTGCAGTCGCTCGATTAGCGGCCAGATCGCGCGGACCATCAGCTTTGGCTGAAGATGGTTGCCAAGCCCGGGAAGGTGCAGGAAGTGCGGGCGATACACGTCCAACCCGCGCCAGGTTTCGCGAAAGGGCAGCTTTGCCAGGGCGCGATAGCGCGGATGGCGGGAGAGCGGCCAGGGGGGGAGAGCTTGCGGGCTGATCACGGTGATTTCGACATCGTCGCGGCCTGCGAGCGTTGCGGTCTGGCGCTCGACGAAGATGCCGAAATTGGGGCGCGCTGCATTGGGAAACAGCGTGGCAAGGGTCAGGATGCGCATCACCGCGCCACCCTTACAGTGCGCGGATTAACGTTTCTGCCACTGCCAGCCAGGGTGGATCGCTGACCACTTGCTGGCGCGAGCCTGGGCCGGGGGGGAGGATCTGCATCCGCCCGCCTTCGCGTGCGATCAGCCGGCCAAAGACGAAGCGCCCCGCCGGTCGCGGCACCAGCACATCGCGGTTGAGCGCGCTGGCAAGCTCGGCCTGTTCGACCCGGCGCAGCCAGACCATGTCGCCGCTGCGATAATCGCCGATGCTGCCGATGACACGCACCGCGACGAGATTTTCCGCCGGCACGGGCGGCAGCGCCCGCTCGCTGCGCGTCGGTGCGCGTGCGCCGTCCGGAGAGAGCAGGGCCGCCAGCGGCAGATCGGCAGCCGCCGTGCTGCTGACCAATGCGCTCGATTCCACTTCGAGAGCCGCGGCGATGCGGTTCAGCCAGTCGAGCGACAACGTGCGCGTGCCCGTTTCGAGCCGCCCGATGGTCTGCGCCGTGGTCGGCGGGTCACAGCGCTGCGCCACCTCTTCGAGAGTCAGGTTGCGGGCGCGGCGTACATCGCGAATGCGGTTGATCATGACAGCAAGTCCTAACCTATATGGATAAATCTCTTTCCTACAATCCAGCCTCTGTGGCAAGTCCTTCATCCATCACGAACCATCAGGGGTGTTGATCATGGCGCAGGATCAGGGACCGCATGGCATGCGGGCAGAAGCTGGCAGGCTGCTTGCGGAAAAGGTGATCGAGGGCGAGACCGTCGGGCGCAGGGTCGATGGCGCGCGGCGGCCGGCGCGCTCGGTCACGGTGAACCTCGCCGAATCGCCGCTCGGCTGGCTGCTCGCGCGCGGGCTTATCGGCGAGCGGCAATTCGATGCGGGCGAGAAGCTGCGCAGCGACTGGGAGCGCGCGAACCTGTCGCCCTCGCTCACCATGCGCTGGGATGCCGCTCCGCGTTCAAGCGCACGCCGGGGCAGCGACGATCATCTCGAGCCGACCGAGCGCCAGACGGCCGCACGCCAGCGCTTCGATGCGGCGATGGCGGCGCTGGGGCGGGACCTCAACGATATTGCCTGGCGGGTGATCTGCTCGGGCGAGGCGATGCCGGTCGCGGAAAAGGCATTGGGCTGGCCGGTACGCTCGGGCCGCCTGGTGCTGAGGCTGGCGCTGGATCGGCTGGCGGATTTCTACCGGCTGCCGGGCTGAAGCGGGCGCAGTATATCGCCTGATTTCAGCCGCATGTTGTTCAGAATCGTCATTCCCGCGAACACGGGAATCCCGCCTCTGGCTCTACCGTGCTGAAGAAGCGGGACCCCCGCCTTCGCGGGGGTGACGGCGTTTCAGCACTGAGTTCAGCTCACCGGCTTGCGCGGGGCCTTGGCCAGTGTGGTCAACACCCCGCGAAAGGTGCGCACCTCGTTGCTGTTCCATTGCGGCTTGGTCATCAGGTTGCGCAGTGTCCGGCGGCTGGTGGCGGCGCGGCTTTCGGGGAAGAAATAGTTCTTCTCCTCCAGCATGCCGCACAGCTGATCGAACATGCCGTCAAGCTCTTCCATCGGGGCGGGCGGATCGAGATCGACCTGGGGCGGCGAGGCGAGGCCCTGTCCGCCGGTCTTCGACCATTCATAGGCCACCAGGATCACCGCCTGGGCGAGGTTCAATGACCCGAATTCCGGATTGATCGGCACGGTCAGGATGTCGTGCGCGATCGCGACATCATCGGTTTCCAGTCCCGATCGCTCGGGGCCGAACAGGATCGCGCTGCGCCCTGGCGCGGCGACCATCGCGCGCGCGGCGGTCTCGGGCGTGACGACCGACTTGGTCACGCCGCGCTTGCGCACCGTGGTTGCATAGACGTGATGGCAGTCCGCAACCGCTTGCGCGACGGTCTCGAACACCTGGGCGCGTTCCAGCACCACATCTGCGCCCGAAGCTGCGGGGCCGGCGGACGGATTGGGCCAGCCATCGCGCGGCGCGACCAGGCGCATGTCGGTCAGCCCGAAATTGAGCATCGCCCGCGCCGCCTTGCCGATATTCTCGCCAAGCTGCGGACGGACCAGAATGAAGACGGGAGGAGGAACCAGCGTCTCAGGCACCGCCAACATCCTTTACCGTGCTCGCAAATTCCTCGAAATCCTTCGCCTCGCTGAAATCGCGATAGACCGATGCGAAGCGGATATAGGCGACCGAATCGAGCATGCGCAGGCCGTCCATCACCATCCCGCCAATCTCGCGCGAATGGACCTCGTTTTCGCCCGAGGTCTCGATCTGACGCTGGATGCCCGAGACGAGCTGGTCGATCCGCTCCTGGTCGATCCCGCGCTTGCGGCAGGCGACCGCGACCGATTTCTCGATCTTGGCGCGGTTGAATGGTTCGCGGCGGTTCTCGCTCTTCACCACCATGATGTCGCGCAGCTGGATCCGCTCGAACGTGGTGAAGCGTGCGCCGCAGCTTTCGCACTGGCGGCGACGGCGGATGGCCGCCCCGTCTTCGGTGGGGCGGCTATCCTTGACCTGGCTGTTTTCGTGCGCGCAAAACGGGCATCTCATCGGTGAGCGTCAGCCTTCACGGACGCAGGCGCTTGTAGAGCATGAAGCCTGCACCCGCGAGCAGGCCGACCGGCCAGCTGACGACCGGCAGCACCGCGCCTGCAACGGCACCGATTGCGCCTGCGGTCAGCACGGGCTTGGTTGAAGGGTGCGCCATGCCCTGCTTGGCCATGCCCACGATTTCCTCGCGGGCATCGGCGATCAGATCGCCCGAATTGTGCGGATCGTCAGGATTCTGCATGGCTCAAAGCTCCGGATAGATCGGGAAGCGGTCGCACAGCGCCTCGACGCGCAGGCGGACGGCGGCCTCGACTTCGGGGTCGCCATGCTCACCCTTGGCGCGCAGACCGTCGAGCACGTCGGCGATCATGTCGCCGATCTCGCGGAATTCGGCGACGCCGAAGCCGCGCGTGGTACCGGCCGGCGAACCGACGCGGATGCCGCTGGTCTTGGTCGGCGGCAGCGGGTCGAAGGGGATGCCGTTCTTGTTGCAGGTTATGCCGGCGCGCTCGAGCGCCTCGTCGGCATCCTTGCCGGTGACGCCCAGCGGACGCAGATCGATCAACGCCAGGTGCGTGTCGGTACCGCCCGCGACCAGATCCGCGCCGCGCTCCTTGAGGCGGCTGGCCAGGGCCTTGGCATTATCGATCACCGCGCGCGAATAGCTCTTGAATTCCGGCGTCAGCGCCTCACCGAACGCTACCGCCTTCGCGGCGATCACGTGCATCAGCGGGCCACCCTGCATGCCGGGGAACACGGCGGAGTTGAACTTCTTCGCCAGCGCCTCGTCATCGGTCAGGATCATGCCGCCGCGCGGGCCACGCAGCGTCTTGTGCGTGGTCGTGGTCGCGACGTGCGCATGCGGGAAGGGCGAGGGGTGGACGCCCGCTGCGACGAGACCTGCGAAATGCGCCATGTCGACATGCAGATAGGCGCCGACCTCATCGGCGATCTCGCGGAACTTGGCGAAATCGATATGGCGCGGATAGGCCGAACCGCCCGCGAAGATCAGCTTGGGCTTGTGTTCGAGCGCCAGGCGGCGGACCTCGTCATAATCGATCAGGTGCGTATCGGGGGTAACGCCATACTGGATCGCGTTGAACCACTTGCCCGACATCGCGGCGCGTGCGCCGTGCGTGAGGTGACCGCCCGCATCGAGCGACATGCCAAGGATCGTTTCGCCCGGCTTGATCAGCGCGAGCAGCACCGCGCCATTCGCCTGCGCGCCCGAATGCGGCTGCACATTGGCGAAACCGACGCCGAACAGCTTGCATGCGCGCTCGATCGCCAGCGCTTCGACCTCGTCCGAGGGGGCGCAGCCCTGATAATAGCGCTTGCCGGGATAGCCTTCGGCATATTTGTTGGTGAAGACCGAACCCTGCGCCTCGAGCACCGCTTTCGACACGATGTTTTCCGAAGCGATCAGCTCGATCTGCTTCTTTTCGCGGCGGACTTCCTTGGCAATCGCGGCCGCGACGGCGGGATCAGTCACGGCCAGACCTTCGCTGAAAAAGCCGGAAGAGCGGATTTCATTGATCGCGGTATTGGTCGACATGTCAGGCTCCATCGGGGAGGGTGAACGGGGTTGTATCAGGCGGGGGTCAGCTTGGCCACGCGGCGTTCGTGCCGTCCGCCCTCGAACGGAGTCGAAAGGAAGGCCACGAGGCAATCCTTGGCGGCATCGATGCCGATCAGCCGTGCGCCCATGGCGATGACATTGGCGTTATTGTGCTGACGCGAAAGCCGCGCCGACAGGTTGTCCGAGACGAGCGCGCAGCGGCAGGCCGGGTTGCGGTTGACCGCGATCGAAATGCCGATGCCCGATCCGCACAGCGCGACGCCGAATTCTGCCGCGCCGCTGGCGACATGCGCGGCGAGCTTGAAGCCATAATCGGGATAATCGACGCTATCGGTGCTGTCCGGGCCCAGATCGGTCACATCGTGTCCCTGCTCGCGCAACCATTGCGCAAGCTCGGCCTTGAGCGCGACGGCGGCATGGTCCGATGCCAGGGCGATGGTGACGGGCGTAGCGGTCATCGGGCGGTGCGATCCAGTAAAGCCAGGGTGCGGGCCGAATCCCGCCTCGCGCGCTATCTAGGCGAGCGAGGCCCATGATGCCACCAGTGATTGTGGGTGGGTGGCAGTTTTGTGACTCGAGACGTTGCGATCACGAGACGCCTCCCCCTCGATGGGAGAGGCAGCGAGACTTGGCGACGAAGGAGCCTAGTCGCAGCGGTGAGGGTGATCGGGCGGCTGGGCGCACCAGGGCCATCGCTGCGCAACCCGGCAGCAACACCCCCGCCCAACCCTCCCCCATCGAGGGGGAGGGCTTTCGAGCACTGTCCTCAAAACAGCCCCGGCACCTCGCGCTGTGCCGGGCTGGGCGCATCCGGCACCAGCAGCTCGCGGTCGCTGGCGATCAGGCCGCGCTGCGACTGGCCGGCGATATTGCCCGATGGGCCGCTGAGCGAGATCGCGGTGCAGCTGCGTCCGGCGAGGAAATCGAGCGCGCCACGGATCGAGGCTTCCTGCGGATCGCCCAGCGGCCGAGTGAGGTCATCCGCCGCCTGGCAGGTCACGTCGAGCGTGCTCGCGAGGCCGTTGAAATACTCGCCCTGGTTGCGACTATTGACCGAACTGAACGCGACGACGCGCACCCGGTCGTCGCAGGCGCTGCGGTCGAGCGCGATCTGGCCCACCGGCTTGCCGAAGGTGTTCGCGCCAATCAGCGCCAGGTTGCGGCCGAGATAGGGGGCCATCGAGTTGATCACCAGTTCGCTCGCCGATGCGGTGGCGCCGGTGCCGATGAACGCGATCTTCACCGGGCTCACCGACTCCGCGCGCGGGGCAAAGAGGCGATTCTCGTTGCGCGCAGATTTCGACGCGCGGAAGCGCACGCCCGAAAAGAGATCGTTGCTGCTGCGGTTGCCGCCGAGCAGATCGCCCATCAATTCTGCGGTCGAAACCAGCCCGCCGCCATTATAGCGGAAATCGATGATGAACTCGGTGATCCCCGCTGCACGAAAGCTGGCAAAGGCTTCGCGGAGCGGCGTATCGGCGGACGAGATGAAGGTGCGCAGGTTGATATAGCCGATCTGGCGACTGCCATCCTGGATGATCCGCGAACCATAGCGGCTGGAAACGGCGGGGAGATCGAACACCGCCTTGGTCACGCTGACCTCGCGCGATGTGCTGCCGCGCGTAACCCTGAGCACGCGGGAGAGCCCCGCCGTGTTCGGCCCCAGCGCATTGGTGATTCCGGCAGAACCTTCTGCCGCGATGATGTCGCTGACGCTGCGCAGGCTCGCGCTGCTGGTGCCGATGGCGGTGATCTCGTCGCCGCGGTCGATCCCGGCGGCGAGGCCCGGCGCGCCTTCGAAGGCCTCGCTGACGAACACCCGGCGCGCCGGTGAATCGATCGACAGCCGTATGCCGATTCCGGCGCTCTCGCCGCTCGCGAAGAACGCATTTTCCTCGGCAATCGAGGTGATGAAGGTGAAGAACCGGTCCTTGCCCTGCGACCGCGCGGTCGCGGTGAGCGCATCGATATAGCCCTGGACGGTGGTGAAGCTCGCCGGATTGGCGCTGGTCACCAGCAGTTCGGGGAAGAGATACCATTCGTCGAGCACGTCGCGGGCAAAGGCCTGGCGGTTGGCGAGCGAGCAGGTGGGGCTGGGCGTCGGGCCGGGCGTTGGCGCTGGTGCGCTCGCGATCGGGGTCGGCGTGGGGGTGGACGATCCTCCGCCTCCGCCACAGCCGGTCAGGAGCAGAGCAGAACTGGCCAGCAGGCCGACAAGATGACGCATGAAGCCTTGAAATCCGGAGCTGTCTAACGGACCCGCACCATAAGCTGGGCGGTGGTTTCAAGCGACAGATTTTTGCGAGCTTCGCGCCCGAAGCGCGACGTTCTCGCTCCGGATGCGCACGAACAGGATTCCGGCGTTGAGGATCGTCCACAGCATGGCAATGCGATAATGACCGAAGATCAGAGGGATGGTGAGGATTTCCAGCGTCACCACCCAGTAATTGGGATGGCGAACCAGCCGGTAGGGACCACCGCTGATCCGCGGAAAATCCGGCGAGGAGATGATCCGCGTCGTCCAGTACGGCCCTAGCGTCGCCAGCACCCATAGCCTTGCGGCCTGCAGCAGCGCGAAGACGATCAGCAGCGGCCAGAGCATCGCCGCATCTGACGCGGTGCTGAACCAGAGCGCAGCCAGAAACCCGGCATGGATTGCCACCATAAGCGGATAATGATCGCGGCCATGTTCTACCGCGCCGCGTGCGAGCAGTGCTCTGGTGTTCTTCTGCGCATAGACCAGTTCAAGCAGCCGCTGCGCCGTGAGGAACGCCAGCACCGCCCAGGCGGCGGGCCAGCCGGGCGACCAGACGAACGGCGCAAGGGCAGGGCTTGCCATCATCGGTGCACGATGCCCATCGCGCCGGTAAAGCCGGGGCCAAGCGCGGTCATCAGCAGCGGGCCGGATTGCCCACGTGCCAGGATGCGCTTCAGCACGAAATGCACGGTGGGCGACGACATGTTGCCATGATGGGCCAGCACCGCGCGGGTTTCGGCCAGGCCAGCGGGCAGGTGCGCAAAGCACTGTTCGAGCGCATCGATGACCTTGCGCCCGCCGGGATGGCACGCGGGTTCGGTGAGCGCCGCCTTGTCCAACCCCTCGCGCGCCAGAAAGCCGTCGACCACCGGCGCGAAATGGCTGTGCACAAAGCTCGGCAGGTCGCGCGAGAGGATGAGGCCCAGGCCGAGCTCGTCGACGTCCCAGCCCATCATCGCCCGGCTATCCGGCCAGGTATGCTGCGCGAACCGCCCGAGCGCCGGGCCATCCCCCTCAGCCGAGAGTACTACCGCGCTCGCCCCGTCGGCGAACAGCGTGGAGGCGATGATCGCCTTCTTGGTGAGATCGCCGAAGCGGAAGGCGAGCGAGCACAGCTCGACCGTCAGCAGCAGCACGCGGCGCGCAGGATCGGCGCGGACCAGATCGCCCGCCACCTGCAGACCCAGCACCCCGCCCGCACAGCCATAGCCGAACAGCGGCACGGTCAGCGCATCGGCGCGAAAGCCCATGGGCGCAAGCATCTGGCTGGCAATCGAGGGCGTCGCGATGCCGGTGGAAGAGACGCAGACGATGACGTCGATATGTCCCGGCTCCAGCCCCGCCTCGGCCAGCGCTTCCTTCGCGGCCTGCTCGAGCAGGCGCTGTCCCTCGGCGAGATACACCATGTTGCGCTCGGGGAAATCGGCGCGGCCCAGATAGAATTCGGGCGGCTGCGCGATCGCGCGGCTTTCCACCCCGGTGCTGTCATATATGGCGGCGATTCGCGGGCTCAGCCCCTTGTCGGTCGCCTGGGCGACGAAATCGCGCACTTCTGGCTGGCTGATCCGAGTTTGCGGAAGAGCGGTGGCAATGGACTGGATGCGCGCGAGCATTGGCACAGAGTGGTCATAGCGCGCGGCGCTTGGCAAGCGATTCCCACGAGCCGGTGAATCGCGCTTGGCAGGGCGGGCCCAAATCTGCTTAAGCGGCCCACAAGTTAATGTTGCGCGGGACTCACCGCCTGCTGCCCTTGCGGCCAGGCCCGGCCCTGTCCACATCCGCCGCATCCGTTCGAGAAAGCCAGACCATGACCGAAACGATCAAGACCCGCATGCTGATCCTGGGCTCCGGCCCTGCCGGCCTCTCCGCCGCCATTTATGGCGCACGTGCCGGGCTCAAGCCCATCGTGGTGCAGGGGCTGCAGCCGGGCGGTCAGCTCACCATCACCACCGATGTCGAGAACTATCCCGGCTTTCGCGACGTGATCCAGGGCCCCTGGCTGATGCAGGAAATGCAGGCCCAGGCCGAGCATGTCGGCACGCAGATGATCTATGACACCATCGTCTCCGTCGACCTGTCGCGCCGCCCATTCCGCCTGACCGGCGATGGCGGCCAGGTGTACGAGGCGGAAACGCTGGTGATCGCCACCGGCGCGCAGGCCAAGTGGCTTGGTGTTCCCGGCGAGCAGGAACTGGGCGGCAAGGGCGTGTCCGCCTGCGCGACCTGCGACGGCTTCTTCTATCGCGGCAAGAAGGTTGCGGTGATCGGCGGGGGCAACACCGCGGTCGAAGAGGCGCTCTATCTCACCAACCATTCGGACAATGTCACGCTGATCCACCGCCGCGATTCGCTGCGCGCGGAGAAGATCCTGCAGGAGCGGTTGTTCGCCAATCCCAAGATCACGGTGCTGTGGAACAAGGGCGTCGAGCGCTTCGTCGGAGGCGGCGAGCCGCATGGCCTGGTCGGCATTGACCTCAAGGACACGGTGACCGGCGAGCGTTCTCATCTGGCAGTGGACGGCGGCTTTGTCGCCATCGGCCACGCGCCCGCGACAGAATTGTTCAAGGGCCATCTGCCGCTCGACCGTGATGGCTATATCGAGGTCAAGCCTGGCACGCCCTATACCAGCATTCCCGGCGTGTTCGCGTGTGGCGACGTGATGGACAAGGTCTATCGCCAGGCGGTGACGGCAGCGGGCACCGGCTGCATGGCCGCGCTCGACGTCGAACGGTTCCTGGCCGAGGCGGATTTCGAGGCGATCGCGGCGGAGTGATCGCGATTTTGACTGGGGATTGCACTGTCCGTCGGCCTGGCCAGGCTGTCCGGTACCGGAAAAGGCCGAAGCGTAAGCCTCTACTCGGCGTCTTGACGGCGCTTTGACAGAAGACGGACCGAACGGCCATGCGCAGATCTCTTCTTTCGGTCGCGCTGTTGGCTGCGATCGGCATGCTTCTCCTCGTCTTGTGGCGAAACGCCGGGAGTGATGTCGACAGCCTCGAGGACATTATGCATCGGCATGGCCTGACGGCAGCCGAAATTGCCTATGGCCATTCCGGGGAGCAGCCCAGGGTCCGCACTGTTAATGCCAAGGTTGATATGGTCAGGCCATTGTACAGCCTTGCGAAGCCCATCACCGCCGCTGCTGCGCTGCGCGTTCTCGATCTCGACCAGAAGATCGAAGGCGCGACGGTTCGGCAGTTGCTTCAGCATCGTGGCGGTTGGGACAGAGCCGTGGCAGGCGATCCGGTGACACGCCTGACGAGCGGCAACGATTGTACCATGCTTGCCGTTCCGGAAAAGCAGTTCAGACCCGGCGCGCGCTATGCCTATTCGAACCTTGGCTATTGCCTGGTTGGCCGGGCCATCGCCGAGAAAACCGGCAAGAGTTTTCGCGACAGCGTAGCGGACCTCTTTCCCGAAACGAAAGACATGGATTTCGATCCCGCATTGGGGCCGGCTGGAGACTGGTCCGGCACCGCCCGGCAATATTACCGCTTTGCCTCCCGACCATTGCCGCAAGGGACGGGGCGTCATGCGCTGAGCCGCCCGAACGACATACCTTATGGATTGGGATGGGCGATTGGACCGGATTTCGCGACTCATTTCGGCGCCTTACGGTCAGGTTTCTCGATCGTGGTCAAGCAGGGCGATTTTGTCGCGGTGGGCGTGTTCGATGGTCGGCCGAAAAATGATATCGCCGCGTCGCGAGAGATTAGGGCGGCGCTGCTCCGCTGGAATGCCGAAAAATGACCTGAGGTTTGCGGCACAGCGCTCACTGCGCTGTGCTGGCAATAATCTATTGTAACGCCGCCAAAATCCGCTCCCTGAGCCACGCCTTGTCACTCGCACTCGCGAAGCTGTGCGAGCCGCTGTCGAGGCGGTGGAGCGACAATTGCGGGTTGGCGCGGGCGGGAGCGAAGGCGTCGCTCGTCCAGTGTTCGAGAAACCACATAGCTGTGCGGTCGTGTTCGGCGACGAGCAGGGTGGCGGGGCGGTCGAGCGTGGCAAGGGCCTCGCCGAGGCGCGCGACGAGGCCAGTGACTTCGGTCTTCGCCGCCGCTTGCCTGAGCCCACGCAAAAGCTTGCCGATATTCACTCCGCCGCTCGCCAGCCGCCACAGTTCGCGCGGGTCCTTGAGCTTGGCGAGATAGCGGCTGCGGATCGCACTCGCGGTCATCGTGCTCGCGGATTGTGCCTCGTCGGCGCCGTCGTCTTCGGTCTCGATCGTCCACATATTGGCGAGGATCAGCGCATCCACGCCCGCCGCCGGGCCGAACAGCGCGAGCGCACTCGCCGCGTCGCAATTGCCGAATGCCACCAGCCGGGTGAGCTGCGGGGCGTGCGCCCGGGAGGCAGCAGCGGCGGCGGCGATGTCGTCGGCGCTCGATTCGAAACCGGCGTTGTCGCCCGTGCTGTCGCCGATGCCGCGCCGGTCATAGCGCAGCACCGGATGCCCGGCCGCGGCGATCTCGGCAGCGAGCGCGGCCATGCCGGCATGCGCGCCCGAGCGGATCTCGTTGCCGCCGCTGACGATCAGCAGCCCGGTGGTGCCGGTGGCGCTGTCGAGCGTCGCGGCCAGCGTCTCGTCTGCGCATGCGAAGGTGAAATGCTGCCTCATCCGCGCATCCAGGCGGCAAGGTCGGCGGCGATCGATGCAGCCATCGCGGGATCGTGCGCGGGCTCGGCGCGCAGCCAGAGCGGCGCGCCTGCAATCCGCGCCTCGGCCTCGAGCGGATCGTCGGCAAAGCGCGCGAGCCGCACAGCGCTGCCCTCGGACGGCGCGGCGGCGTCGAGTTCACGGATCATGCAGGGGGAAAGGCTGTTGCCCGCCAGCTCGATCCCCTGCGTGCGGGCCAGCTCCATCAGCGCATCGCTGCTGCTGGCGATCCCCGCCTCGCGATCGGAGGCGATCTTCGTCCGCAGCATCGTGCGGAGCAGCTGCCCGCCCTTGGCCGGAGCGAGCCGCCAGCGCGGCAAATCGCCGAGCGCGCCGTCGAGAAGCGTACCGCCGCGGATCGCCGCGACATGGCTCACCGGCCCCAGCTGCTCGGTGCAGGCGATCAGCGACGCCTGCCACAGGCTGATGCCGGCACGGTCGAGCGGGACGAGGCTTTCGTTGCAGCCGGGCAGATCGGGCATCAGGCTGGCAATGCCGTGTCCGGAGAGCGCGCGCGCGGTCTCCACCATCAGGTGGCGCACCCGGTTCGCCTCATCGAACAGCGGCGGCAGGATCAGCAGCGCCGGGCCGTCATCCGGCCCATGGCGAAGGCACAGTTCGTCGTTGCCGTCGAACCGATAGGCGCGGATCACGCGGCGGCCTTGGCCCGCGCGAAATCGACGAGATTGCCGAAATTCTCGAATAGCTCGCCATCGACCTCGTCATCCTCGATCAGGATGCCCAGGCGATCCTCCATCTCGGTGAGCAGGCCAGCCACCGCCATCGAATCGAGCTCGGGCAGCGCGCCGAACAGCTCGGTATCGCGGTCGAAGCCGGCGACCTGCGCTTCGGACAGGCCCAGAATGTCGCGCAGCACCTGGCGCACCACGGTTTCGATCGCGTCGCTCGCTCCGCTGGTCTCGATCTCGCTCACATATCCCTCGCTGGCTTGTCGCCCTGTGCAGTCCTCCCCCCGGACTGCGTGCTGGCGGCCTTAGTCCTTACCAAAACGGGCGGCAAGCCCTGCGACGCGGCTCCGGGCCATATAGGGCCAGGCCTTGGGCGACCTGGGCCAGATCAGCTCCAGCCGATAGCGCGGGCGCATTTCCTCCATCCAGTCGCGCTTGTAGGCGTCGCGGCCCGTGCCGAAATCGACCAGATCGACCTGATCGGTATCGATGACATGCGCGAACAAGGCGTGCGTCAGCAGCGTGCCGGGCGAAGCCTGGATGTGGCGCTCGTCATGTGCCAGCTTGTGGATATAGGCGGTGCCGTTCTCCACCGTCCAGAATTGTGCGGCGACCGCCTGGCCGTCGATGCTCGCCATGCCCATGCGCAGCCGCCCGGCTTCGGATTCGCGCTCGGCCAGCCAGCGCAGGAATTCGGGATTGCCCTCTTCGGGCTTCCAGCTGCGCGCATAGATGGTTTCGTAATCGGCCCAGTCCTGCGCGTCGAAGCGATGCTCGACACGGAGCGAAACCACGCCCTTGCTGCCCTTGCGCTTGACGGTGGAGCGCAGCTGGCCGGGGCGGTCCTGCCAGTATTCGGCAAAGCTGCGGCCCTTCAGGTGCAGCACATGGTTCTCGTCGCACGGTTCGCGGCGGACGACCCAGCCGGTCGCAGCAAAGGTCTCCTCGATCAGCGTTGCAGAGCCGCATTCGTCGGGCACGGGCGAAAGGATCAGCCGATGCGTCGTCTTGCTCAGCTTCTGCGCGACGGACAGCATCAGTGCGCGCCGACGCTGCGCATCGGGCGTGCCCCCGAAAACCGGGCGCCAGATGAAGCTGTACCAGTTGGCCATCGAGCCAAGGCCCGATCGGCCGTTGTCGATCAGGTGCAGTTTGACCGCATCGCCACGGTCGGCGGCATAGGCGATGTGCGGCGCGTGATCGGCGAGGCAGTGGCGGTGCAGCCCGTCGAACCAGAGCGCGCGATCGAACAGCCCGACCCGGCCGGGATTGTCGAGCGCAGAAAGCCGGTGCGCGCCCGCAGCCTTCCGGTTATCATGATATTCATCATTCAACGTCATGAACCCCATGATGCCGCGTCTTCCTTATGAGCCAAACCGTTCGTGATGTCTCTCGATCCCACTCCGCAGCCGCTCGATCATCTGGTGTTGAGGGGCGAGGGCCCCGCAAGCGCGCTGATATTGCGTGAAGGCTCTCTTAGCTACGACACGTTAAACTTGCGTATCGGTTTGCTTGCGGCCTGGTTAACCACGATGGGGCTGGAACATGGCGACCGGGTGGCGACCTGGCTTCCGAAGAACGAGACCACCTGCCTGATGCCGCTCGCTGCCGCAAGGGCAGGGCTGGTGCATGTGCCGATCAACCCGGTGCTCAAGCGCGCGCAGGTGGCGCATATCCTGGCCGATAGCGGCGCGAAGCTGCTCATCGCCAACCGCACCCGGCTGACGACGCTGCTGGCCGAGGATGTTCCCTCCGCGTGCCGCTCGCTCGAAGATGACGAGACGATGGCCGCGTGGAAGGCAGGCGAGGCGAGCCTTGGCGCTTCCTCGCATGATCCCGATGATCTGGCGGCGATACTTTACACGTCGGGTTCGACCGGCAAGCCCAAGGGGGTGATGCTGAGCCATGCCAATATGTGGCTCGGCGCGATCAGCGTGGCGGACTATCTGGGGCTGGAGAGCGACGACAGGACGCTGTGCGTGCTCCCCTTGAGCTTCGATTATGGGCAGAACCAGCTGCTTTCGACCTGGGCCGCCGGGGGCTGTGCCATACCGCTCGATTATCTGATGCCGCGCGATGTGGTGAAATCCTGCATGCGGCACGGCATCACCACGCTGGCTGCGGTCCCGCCGCTGTGGACGCAGCTGGTCGAGATCGAGTGGCCCGCAGAGGCGACCGCGAGCATGCGGCGGCTGACCAACAGCGGGGGCGCGCTCAGCCCCGCCCTGGTCAAGCAGCTGCGCGGCATCTTCCCCGAGACGCGCATCTTCGCGATGTATGGCCTGACCGAAGCGTTCCGCTCGACCTATCTCGACCCCGATCTGATCGACGGCAACCCGACCAGCATCGGCAAGGCGATCCCCTTTGCCGAGATCCTCGTCGTCAACGACGCCGGCGAGGATGCAGCAGCAGGCGAGGAGGGCGAGCTGGTCCATGCAGGTCCCTTGGTCGCGCAAGGCTATTGGCAGGATGCCGAGCGCACGGCAGAGCGCTACAAGCCGGCCCCTGCCTTCTCGACCTATGGCGGCATGGCGGTCTGGTCGGGCGACCGGGTGCGGCGTGACGCGCAGGGGCTGCTCTATTTCGTCGGGCGGCGCGATGCGATGATCAAGTCCTCGGGCAACCGCATCAGCCCGGCCGAGATCGAGGACGCGGCGACCTCGACGGGCCTCGCAGCAGAAGCGGTGGCGCTCGGTATTCCCGACTCGCAGCTGGGCCAGGCTATCCTGCTGCTCGTACGCCCCGCGGCCGTGCCGCAGCCCGATCAGCTGATCGACGATCTGCAGATCGCGATGAAGCGAGATCTGCCCGCGTTCATGCTGCCGAAGGTAGTCGAATTGCGCGACGAATTTCCCAAGAATCCCAATGGCAAGATCGACCGCGCGCTGCTGGTCGCCGAGATCGAGGAACATTACAAATGAAGCCTTTGGGGCCGATACCCGCCGGATTTTCGAGCATCGGTGGCGAGCTGGCGGTGCAGGGGATCAAGGCGAGCGCCTTGGTGGACATGGCCGGGGACAGCCCTTGCTTCGTCTATTCGTCGGACATGCTGCGCGCCCGTGTCGCGTCGCTGCGCGCCGCCATGCCCGATCGGCTGGCGATCCATTATGCGATGAAGGCCAATCCCTTCGCGCCGGTGCTGCAACTGATGGCTTCGCTGGTCGACGGCATCGACATCGCCTCGGCGGGTGAACTGGCGCTGGCCCAGGCGGCGGGCATGGATGCCGCGCGCATCAGCTTTGCCGGACCGGGCAAGCGCGACCGCGATCTCGAAGCCGCGATTGCCGCAGGCGTCACACTCAATCTCGAATCTGAAGGTGAATGCGAGCGCGCGCTGGCGATCGGCCAGCGCATCGGCGTGCAGCCGCGTCTGGCCGTCAGGGTCAATCCCGATTTCGACCTGCGCGGATCGGGCATGCGCATGGGCGGCGGAGCTAAGCCTTTCGGCATCGACCAGGCACGCGTGCCCGCGCTGGTGCGCCATATCCTGGCAGAGGGCGCGCACTGGCGCGGTTTCCACATCTTCGCCGGATCGCAGGCGCTCGATGCCGATGCGATCATCGAGACGCAGGGCAAGACGCTCGACCTTGCCGCGCAGCTCGCCGACGAGGCAGGCGCGATCCCCGAACATGTCAATCTGGGCGGCGGCATGGGCATTCCCTATTTCCCGGGCGACACGCCGGTGGATATTGCCAAGGTGGGCGCGGCGCTCGGCGAGCGGTTCGCGGCGCTGCCCGATGCTCTCCAGCACACGCATTTCGCGATGGAACTGGGCCGTTGGCTGGTGGGCGAGGCGGGCGTGTATCTGACCCGCATCGTTGACCGCAAGACCAGCCATGGCGAGCTGTACCTGGTCACCGATGGCGGGCTGCACCACCAACTCGCCGCGAGCGGCAATTTCGGCACCGTCGTGCGGCGCAACTATCCGGTCGCGATTGCCAGCCGCTTCGATGCGCAGCCGGCGGAAGAGGCCAATGTCGTCGGCTGCCTGTGCACCCCGCTCGACCGGCTGGCTGACAAGGCGCATCTGCCCGCGGCTGAGGTCGGCGATCTGGTAGCGGTCTTCTGCGCCGGGGCCTATGGCGCCACCGCCAGCCCGGCCGATTTCCTCGGCCATGGCAAGGCGGCGGAAATCCTAGTCTAGTTCAGGCAAGCGCGCGCGCGGCGGCGGCGTTGCGCTGGATCGCGGCGGTGTCGATCGGACCTGCCGGGATCATCCAGCTGCCGCCGACGCACAGCACCGGATCGATCGCCAGCCAGTTGCCCGCGGTCTCCAGCGTCACCCCGCCGGTGGGGCAGAACCTGCACTGGCCGAACGGCGCGGCGAGCGACTTGAGCGCCGGAATGCCGCCTGCCGCCATCGCCGGGAAGAACTTGAAATGCGTGAGCCCCATGTCGAGCCCGCGCATGATGTCGCCGGCATTGGCGATGCCGGGCAGGAAGGGAATGCCGCTTTCGATCGCCGCCTTGCCCAGGTTCTCGGTAAGGCCAGGCGAAACGATGAATTCCGAACCTGCGTTGAGCGCCGCGTCGAGCGTCTTCGGATCGATCACGGTACCCGCGCCGACGATCGCGCCTTCGACCTGCTTCATCGCGGCGATCGCTTCGAGCGCGGCGGGGGTGCGCAGTGTGACTTCGAGCACCTTCAGACCGCCCGCGACCAGTGCCTCGGCCATCGGCACCGCATCGGCGACATCGTTGATGACGATCACCGGGATGACCGGTGCGGTCAGCATGATGGTTTCGATCGCGGGTGCAGTCATGCGGCATTCTCCTGGGCAAAGGCGGCGGCGGCCCCGAACAGGCCGGGCTGGGGATGATCGATCAGCTTGACGGGGATCGTCTCCATCAGCTGCTGGAACCGGCCCTTGGCGACGAAGCGCTCCTCGAACCCGGACTGCGGCAGACGGTCGGCGATCCGCTGACCAAGGCCGCCCGCGATTACCACCGCGCCCGCGCCCTGTGCCAGCGCAAAATCGCCTGCGGCTGCACCCAGGCTGAGGCAGAACCGATCGAACGCGGCGGCGGCCAAGCTGTCCTCGCCCGACAGCGCAAGCTGCCACAGTGCCTTGTCCTCCATGCTGACGACCGCGCGGCCTTCGATGCTGGCCAGCGTCTCGTAGATCGCGGCGAGACCGGGGCCCGAGCAGACGCGCTCGACCGAGACGCGGCGGTGCTGGCGGCGCAGCCGGGCGAGAATGGCGTCCTCGATCGAATCGAGCGGCGAATAGTCGACATGGCCGCCCTCGGTCTCGACCGCGCGATAGCCATCGGGACTGCGCACGACATAGGCGACGCCGAGGCCGGTGCCGGGGCCGATCACGGTGATCACGCCCTTTTCGGGCAGATCGCCCCCGGGGCCGCACAGGTGCGAATAATGGTCCGCCCCGCAATGCTGCACCGCATGCGCGACCGCGCCGAAATCGTTGATCAGGATATAGTCGTCGACATTCAGCTTCTCGCGCACCAGCGCGGGGCGGATGACCCAGGGGTTGTTGGTCATCTTGAGCACTTCGCCGCGGATCGGCGTGGCGAGCGCGATGGCGGCGGCGCGGGGCAGGGGCTCGCCGATCGTCTGGCCGAAGGCCTCCCAGGCGGTCTGGAGGCTCGCATATTCGGCGCATTTGAGCGTGACCGGCTCGCCCAGATGGGTGACGCGGCCCTGCTCGATGGTCGCGAGCGCAAAGCGCGCATGGGTGCCGCCAATGTCTGCGGTTACGATCTGCATGTTCAACCCTTTGATTGCGTTTCGCTCAGCACTTTCGTCACCCCCGCGAAGGCGGGGGTCCCGCTTCTGCACCGGCGGTTCGAAACAAGCGGGATTCCCGCGTTCGCGGGAATGACGGGGAGGGGATGGAGATCACAACCCCGCCATTGCCAGCATCGCGCTCGCGCCCGCTTCCGCATTGTCGCTTGATGCGCGCATCAGGGCGAACAGCTCGCGGCCGGTGCCCATCGGCTGGGCGGGCTGGCTCGCGGTCGGGCGGGCTTCCCAGTCCGCGCCGTCCACCGCGACGCTGATCGTGCCTGCGACCGCATCGAGCCGCACGATATCGCCATCGCGGATGCGCGCCAGCGGGCCGCCGTCGCACGCCTCGGGCCACAGATGGATCGCCGCGGGCACCTTGCCCGATGCGCCGGACATGCGGCCATCGGTGACCAGAGACACCTTGAACCCGCGATCCTGCAGCAC
Source organism: Blastomonas ursincola (assembly GCF_013607875.1). GTDB lineage: Bacteria > Pseudomonadota > Alphaproteobacteria > Sphingomonadales > Sphingomonadaceae > Blastomonas > Blastomonas ursincola. Next base: position 719,020 of record NZ_VDES01000001.1, on the reverse strand, counting down.
GCCGAGCGACGGCGTCAGCTTGTGCAATTCGGGCATGCCATTGGCGCGCGGTCCCTGGAAGCGAACCACCACGACGACATCGCGATCGAGCTCGCCCGCCTTGAACGCGGCGATCACCGCATCCTGATCGTCGAACACGCGCGCGGGCGCCTCGATGATCCAGCGCGCCGGATCGACCGCGCTGGTCTTGACGATGCCGCGCCCCAGATTGCCCTCGACCAGCCGCATCCCGCCGTCGGGCTGGAAGGCCTGGGCGACCGGACGCAGCATGGCCTCGTCGCGCGTCACCTCGGGCGAGGGGACGAAGCTCAGCGCGCCCGCCTCGTCGAGCACCGGTTCCACCGCATAATCGAGCAGCGACTGGCCCGACACGGTCAGGATATCGGTGTGCAGCAGGCCCGCGCCCGCGAGTTCGCGGATGACGAAACCGATGCCACCGGCGGCATGGAAATGGTTCACGTCGCCCGATCCGTTGGGATAGACGCGCGCGAGCAGCGGGATGATCGCGGACAGCTCGCTCAGGTCCTGCCAGTCGATATGGATCCCCGCCGCGCGCGCCATAGCGGGCAGGTGGATCGCGTGGTTGGTCGATCCGCCGGTGGCGAGCAGGCCGATGCAGGCGTTGATGATCGCCTTTTCGTCGACGCAATGGCCGAACGGGCGGTAATCCTCGCCATCCCAGCCGATCTGGGTCACGCGGTGCGTCGCCGCGCGCGTGAGTTCCTGGCGCAGCTTGGTGCCGGGGTTGATGAAGGCGGAGGCGGGAACGTGCAGCCCCATCATCTCCATCATCATCTGGTTCGAATTGGCGGTCCCATAGAAGGTGCAGGTGCCCGCGCCGTGATAGCTCGCGGCTTCGGCCTCGAGCAGCTCCTCGCGGCCGACCTTGCCCTCGGCATAGAGCTGGCGGACGCGCTGCTTCTCCTTGTTGGCCAGGCCCGACGGCATCGGGCCTGCGGGCACGAAGATGGTCGGGATATGGCCGAAGCGCGCGGCGGCGATGAACTGGCCGGGGACGATCTTGTCGCAGATGCCCAGCACCAGCGCGCCTTCGAACATGCCATGGCTCATCGCGACGGCGCTGGAAAGCGCGATGGTATCGCGGCTGAACAGCGAGAGTTCCATGCCGAGCTGGCCCTGCGTCACGCCGTCGCACATCGCGGGCACGCCGCCTGCGACCTGCGCGGTCGCGCCGACCTCGCGCGCGAAGATCTTGATCTGCTCGGGGTAGCGGCCATAGGGCTGATGCGCCGAGAGCATGTCGTTATACGCAGTGACGATGCCGATGTTCATCGCCTTGCCCGAGCGGATCACGGCCTTGTCCTCGCCCGATGCGGCAAAGCCATGCGCCAGGTTCCCGCAGGACAGGGTGGGGCGATGCACGCCCTTGTCGCGTTCGCGCGCAATGAAATCGAGATAGGCCTGGCGGCCGGGACGCGAGCGTTCGATGATCCGCTCGGTGATCCGTTCGAGCTCGGGGTGAAGGCTGGTCATGTTTCGCTCCAGAAGATGGTGACCGGTGCCTGCGCGGCCTTGAGCAGCCGCGCGATCGGCAGGTCGTTGGCCCCCCCAAGGGCGTCGTCGAGAACCTTGCGCTTGTCCGCGCCCTTCAGCACCAACATGATATGGCGCGCGCGCACCAGCGCCGACAGGGTCAGCGACAGCCGGTCGAACGGCGCTTCGGGCGGCAGCGGATCGGGGGTCAGCCGCACCACCTCCAGCGCGCCATCGGCATGCGGATCGGTATTGGGGAAGAGCGAGGCGATATGCCCGTCCGCGCCCATGCCCAGCCAGACGAGATCGAAGGGCGGCGGGGTCACGCCTGCCTCCAGCGGCACCAAGGCCGCGCCGGTCGCGGCGAGCGAGCGTTCGAGCAGGCCGAAATTGCTCGCTGCGTGATCGGTTGGCACGCAGCGGTCGTCGGTCAGCCAGACCGCGACATCGACCCAGCCGATATCCTCGCGCTCGGCCAAAGCGGCGAGGATTGGCCCCGGCGTGCTGCCGCCGGGCACCGCGATCGCGCGTGGCTTGCCGCCGGCGAGCATTCCGGCGATGAAATCGGCGATCGCCTCGATCGAGGCATCGGGCGCGAAATGCGCGCTGGCGGCGGCGGCCAGGTCAGTCATTCCAGCTCACCCCGTCGCGTTCGGTCAGCGCGATCGCGGCGCTCGGCCCCCAGCTGCCCGATCCATAGGATTTGGGCTCGATCGCATTGTCGGCCCAGGTCTTGCGGATCGCATCGATCCAGCGCCACTGCGCCTCGACCTCGTCGCGGCGGACGAACAGCGTGGGCTCGCCATCGATGAGGTCGAGCAGCAGCCGCTCGTACGCAATGCGACGCTGCGCCTTGGAGAATGCTGCGGTGAGCGACAGGTCGAGCGGCACCTCGCGCAGGATCAGCCCGCCGCGGTCGAGGCCCGGCTCCTTGGCCATCACCAGCAGGCGGACATATTCCTCGGGCTGCAGGCGGATGACGAGGCGATTGGCCGAAAGCCGGCCGCCGCGCTGCGCGAAGATATTGTGCGGCACCTGCTTGAACTGGATGACGATCTCGCTGCGGCGTTCAGCGAGGCGCTTGCCGGTGCGGAGGTAAAAGGGCACGCCCTGCCAGCGCCAGTTGTCGACATGCGCCTTGATTGCGACAAAGGTCTCGGTGTCCGATGCCTTACCGAGATCGTCGGCGTAGCTGTTCACCGAATTTCCGCCGACCGCACCTGCGCCGTACTGGCCGCGCACCACCTCATTGGGCGAGACCGGGCGCAGCGAGCGCAGCACCTTGACCTTCTCGTCGCGGATCGAGGTCGCGTCGAACTCGGCCGGGGGCTCCATTGCGGTTAGCGCGACCAGCTGCAGGATATGGTTCTGCACCATGTCACGCAGCGCGCCGGTATCGTCGTAAAAGCCATGGCGGCCTTCGAGGCCCACGGTCTCGGACACGGTGATCTGGATATGCTCGATGCCGTTGGCGTTCCACAACGGCTCGAACATCATGTTGGCAAAGCGCAGCGCCATCAGGTTCTGCACGGTTTCCTTGCCGAGATAATGGTCAATGCGGAAGGTGCGGTCCTCGGGGAAGGCGTGCGCCACGGCATCGTTGATCGCGCAGGACGAGGCGAGGTCGTTGCCCAGCGGCTTTTCGAGCCCGATGCGCACCATCTCGCCCGCGAGGCCAGCGGACTTGAGGCCCTGGATGGTCGGGGTGAACAGGAAGGGCGCGGTCGACAGGAAGATCGACATGCCGCCCGAGATGTCACCGAGCCGTTCGGCCAGCGCGGCAAAGCCCTCGATCTTCGACGCGTCGAGAGGTTGATAGCTCAACTGCTTGAGGAAGCTCGCGATTTTCTCATCGTCCTTGCGCGCTTCGGGCAGGAACTGCGCCAGTGCCTCGCCCGCCATCGCGCGGAAGGCCTCGTCGTCGAGCTCGCTGCGCGCGGTGCCCATAATGCGCAGATCGGCGGCGATCAGCCCATCGCAATGCAGCGCGTAGAGCGAGGGCAGCAGCATGCGCTTGGACAGATCCCCCGTCGCGCCAAAGAGAAGGAGCGTCCGGGATTGCGCATTCGCCATGTTTGAATCCTATCCTTTTTCGTGACCGCAGCCGCAGCGGGTCATCTGTTAGGGTCGGGTCGCGCCGGTGTCCACCGGTCAAACCCGATGTATAGCTATGCATTGTTTTGCAATCGATTGCAATCACCCTCGCCGTGTCATGAAACGGTCATTTGCCGCTAGGGAACACGACTTTTGTTGCGTGTCAGCCGAGCGCGCGCTCGAGCGCGGCGGCAAGCCGCAAGCCGGCGCGCATCACCTGGGTACGCACCACCGGGATCAGTGCCTCGATATCGGCATCGCTGTGCCGCGCCCGCTCGTCCTTGCCCAATGCAGGGCCGCAAGCGGGGCCATGCTGAGCGGTGGGATAGGCGACATCGCGCGACAGCTCCCAGGCCTGTTGCGCCCAGGCTTCGACGGTGCCGCCGGTGACCGCGGCGCGCTCTTCGGCCGAATAGGCGCGCACCAGCGGCAGGCCTTGCGTGATGGCGCGCTCGGCGATCGGGCCGTCCCACAGCCGGTGCAAGTTCATGCGCCCCTCGACAATGCCATAGGCTGCGCTCACACGGTTGCCGCCCAGGTCGCCGCGATCGCCCGCGTGCATCGGCTGGTGCATGTCGCCGACCGTGTGGAGCAGGAAGGCGAGCGCCTCGAGCCGGACATGCGTCGGCAGCTTGCGGTCTGCCAGCAGCGCCTCGTTGCGCGTGACCTGCGCCGGCACGCAGCTGCCGTTAGGACAATTGGCCCTGATGTCGAACGGCTTGCAGATGTCGATATTCACATAGTGCCAGGGGGCCGTATAGCCCCAGCGCAGGTCATCGCGGCGGATGCAATCGGCCCATACGCTGGCGTCCTCGATCGTCCTCAGCGGACATTCGGGGGTCGCCAACTGCTTTTCCTGCGCGAGCAGCGCGCGGATCCGCGCGCGCACCTTCGGCGAGACATTGGCCTCGGCAATCTGCGCAATCACCCGGTGCCCGTAATCGCCCCAGGCCAGCGCGGGGCGCGCAGCGAATGCCGTCACCGCGAGCGCGGCGACCATCGCCAATCGAACCAAAAGTGTCATCTCAATTCCTTGCGGATCACCAGCTTGAGCCCCGACCAGGTCGCATCGACCGCGCAGACCTTCACGTCGACCAGCCCCATCGGCAGGGCCACACTGCGGATAACGTCCTCGGTAATGTCGGTATCCAGTTTTGCTGCCTTTTTCGGCCAGCTGACCCAGATCATGCCGTCGCGGTCCATGCTGGCCATCAGCCGGGCGAGTTCGCGCTCGAGCACCGCGCGTTCGGTGGTAAACAGATGCGCCGCGCCAAAGCCTTTTGCGGGGTCACCCACGATTTCGAGCGCTTCTACCTCGGCAGCGATCTCGGCCCGGACGGTATCGGGAATGCCATCGAACCAAACGCGCATTCCGGGTTTGAAGCCCAGCTTGCGGGCGAGGGGGGTACCGGAATAGCCTGTGGTCATTGGCACTACCCCCTTGCTCAGGTTGCGTTTGACTTGATCCATAGCGCGTACGTCCCTCGACTTCGCTCGGGACAAACGGAATTGGAGGGCATCGCCTTGATTTCTCACGGCAACCAAGAAACGAAATTGCTCAACGCAGGGAAGTCGCTTTCCATTCCCCGTTTGTCCCGAGCGAAGTCGAGGGACGTTGAACGACCTCAGCCTTCCATCCACTCCCGGAAGAAGGCGAGATTGCGCTCACGGAGTTCGGTCACCGTAACGCTGGCCCCAGACGCAAACGCCACGGCATCCCCACCCGTCGTACCGATGACCTGCGCGCGCACGCCGCCAGCCTCGGCCGCCGCGATCACCGCAGGGCTATCGCTCGTCGTCACGACATAGCGTGCCTGGCCTTCGCCGAACCAGAAGCCCGCATCGCCCTCGGCAGAGAGTTCCGCGCCGATGCCCGATGCGAGCGCCATCTCGGCGACCGCGACCGCCAGGCCGCCGTCGGAAATGTCGTGCACCGCGCTCACCTTGCCCCCGGCGATCAGCGACGCGATGACGCCGCCCGATTCCAGCTCGCCCTTGAGGTCCACCTGCGGCGGTGCGCCCTCGCGGCGGCCGTGCAGCACGTCGAGCCAGAGCGACTGGCCGAGTTCGCAGGTCCCGTTGCCGCCAATCACGACGATGGTCTCGCCCGCCGCCTTGAACGCCAGCGTCATCATCCGGCCCAGATCCTCGATCAGGCCGATCGCGCCGATGGCGGGCGTTGGCAGGATCGCGCGGGCGACGCCATCGGGGCCGGTGGTCTCGTTGTACAGGCTCACATTGCCGCTGACGATCGGCATGTCGAGCGCCTTGCACGCCTTGCCCATGCCCTCGATACAGCCGACGAACTGGCCCATGATCTCGGGCCGCTCCGGATTGCCGAAGTTCATGCAATCGGTGGTCGCCAGCGGGCGCGCGCCGGTGCTGACCAGATTGCGATAGCACTCGGCGATCGCCTGCTTGCCGCCTTCGAACGGGTCGGCAAAGCAATAGCGCGGGGTGCAATCGGTGGTGACGGCAAGGCCGCGATTGGTGCCATGGATGCGGATGACACCCGCATCGCCGCCGGGAATCTGCACCGTGTCGGCCATCACCATGTGATCATATTGCTGCCAGATCCAGCTGCGGCTGGCGAGCGCGGGCGAGGCCATCAGTGCGGTCAGGTCTGCGGCCAGATCGCTGCTGTCCGGAACGGCGTTCAGCGGCGCAGGCGGCGGGGTGGTGACATAGGGCCGGTTATAGCTCGGCGCATCGTCGGCCAGCGGCGCGAGCGGAATGTCGCACACCGTCTCGCCCTTGTGCTTGAGCACCATATGGCCGGTCTCGGTGACATGGCCGATGACCGCGAAATCGAGCTCCCACTTGCGAAAAATCGCCTCGGCGAAATCCTCGCGGCCGGGCTTCAGCACCATCAGCATGCGCTCCTGGCTTTCCGACAGCATCATTTCGTAGGCAGTCATGCCCATTTCGCGCTGCGGTACATTGTCGAGGATGAGCTCGATGCCGACACCGCCCTTGCTCGCCATCTCCACGCTGGAGGAGGTGAGGCCGGCGGCGCCCATGTCCTGGATCGCGACGATCGCATCCGATGCCATCAGCTCGAGGCAGGCCTCGATCAGCAGCTTTTCGGTGAACGGATCGCCGACCTGCACGGTCGGGCGCTTTTCCTCGCTGTCCTCGCCGAATTCGGCCGAGGCCATGGTCGCGCCGTGGATGCCGTCGCGTCCGGTCTTCGAACCGACATAGACGATCGAGTTGCCGGGGCCCGAGGCGGCGGAATAGAAGATCTTGTCCTGTTCGGCGATGCCCACCGCCATCGCGTTGACCAGAATGTTGCCGTCATAGGCCGGGTCGAAATTGGTCTCGCCGCCCACCGTCGGCACGCCGACGCAATTGCCGTAGCCGCCGATGCCGGCGACCACGCCCTGCACCAGGTGCTTCATCTTGGGATGATCGGGGCGGCCGAAGCGCAGCGCGTTCATCAGCGCGACGGGGCGAGCCCCCATGGTGAACACGTCGCGCAGAATGCCGCCGACCCCGGTCGCCGCGCCCTGATAGGGCTCGATATAGCTCGGGTGGTTGTGGCTCTCCATCTTGAAGATGGCGGCGAGCGGCTTGCCGTCGGGGCCGGGGCCGATATCGACCACGCCCGCATTCTCGCCGGGGCCGCAGATGACCTGCGGGCCGGTGGTGGGCAGGGTCTTCAAGTGCACGCGCGAGCTCTTGTAGCTGCAATGCTCGGACCACATGACCGAGAAGATGCCCAGCTCCACCAGATTGGGCTCGCGCCCCAGCGCGGCCAGGATGCGCTGATATTCGTCCGGCTTCAGGCCATGTTCGGCCACGATTTCCGGGGTGATGGTGCCTGCGGGCGGTGCAAGAGTGTCGCTCATGGCCCCGCGCTTTACGCGCTGGTGCGCGCATTAGGAAGGGGGAGAATGCGCGGAAAATTCATGCCTCTCCCTAGCGGAAACGGCGGGCCCGCAATGTCCTGCGGACCCGCGGGTCAAGTATCAGCGATCGCTGACGATTTCGGTCTGGGCGATCGGCGTGACATCGCTGCGCCGGAAGCTGACCGGGCTGTTGCCCACGGTGCCGGTGATGCGCTTGTCCGACACGCGCAGATTGAAGCGCTTGCCCGAGCGGGTCTCGGTGCCGTCGATGATCTTGGTGTCGCCCACCATCTTGACCGTGTAGACATAACGCGAGCCGTCATGTTCGAACGTGACCTGTTCGGGCTGAGCGGTCTGGGCAGCTGCGGGCATCGCCAGCAGGGTGAGCGGAAGAGCGGCAAGGCTGAGCTTATTCATGATGGGGGTCCCTGTTCTGTTGAATTGAACTGCCGTCATCATCCTCTGTTATTGTGCGATGCAGCATGTCGAAGCGGCTTGAATCTGGCAAATGCAATTAATGTCTTCGCAGTTGCAGCACAGGCAACCGCGCTGGTTCGGCACAGGCTGCGCTGCGCAACCGCCTTGACCGAGCGAAGGCCAGCGGTCAAAGCTGTGCGCATGAGTGAAGCCCAAGCCATAGCTGCCGATCTGTCGTTCGAAGATGCCCTGAAGGAGCTGGAGGTCATCGTCCGCCAGCTGGAATCGGGAGACGTGCCGCTCGATGCCTCGATCAGCCTGTACGAGCGCGGCGATCTTTTGCGCGGCCATTGCCAGAAGCGGCTCGATGCGGCGCAGGCGCGAATCGAGAAGATTCGGGTCGGTGCCGATGGCCAGGCGGCGGGCACCACGCCGTTCGATGCAGGCTGACGGCTGCACGATGCGCGCATTCAATCAAACCGGCGGGCAGACCGGGGCAGGGGAGCAACAGACATGACCACCGCCATCAGCGAAACCGCGCTGGCCGAGGCCTTTCGCCAGATTTCCGCCGATGTGGATGGCTGTTTCGATGCGCTGCTGGCGGTGCCGGACGATCCGCGCGCGGTACTCTATCAGGCCATGCGCCATGCCGCGATCGGCGGCGGCAAGCGGGTGCGTCCGCTGCTGCTCACCGCGACGGCCGCGATGTTCAACGTCGATCGGGGGCTGGCTGTGCGCGTGGCCTGCGCGGTCGAGGCGATCCATGTCTATTCGCTGATCCATGACGACATGCCCTGCATGGACAATGACGACATGCGCCGCGGCAAGCCCACGGTGCACAAGGCGTTCAACGATGCGGTCGCGGTGCTGGCAGGCGATTCGCTGCATGCGCTGGCGTTCGAGATCCTCGCCGGGCCGCAATCGCATCCCGATCCGTTCATCCGCTCCGAGCTGATCTACACATTGGCAGAGGCGAGCGGCCCCAATGGCATGGCGGGCGGCCAGATGATGGACCTGGAAGCGGAAAAGGCGAAGTTCGACCTGCCGACGGTCACCAAGCTGCAGCGGCTCAAGACCGGCGCGCTGATCGCCGCCTCGGTGGAAATGGGCGCGATCCTGGGCAATGTGCCCGTCGAGGGGCGCAATCCCTTGCGCGCCTATGCCCGCGATATCGGCCTTGCCTTCCAGATTGCCGACGACATCATGGACGAGACGGGCGACGAGGCCAAGGCTGGCAAGGCGCTGCACAAGGACGCGGCGGCGGGCAAGGAGACCTTCCTGTCGCTGCTGGGGCTGGAGCGCGCGCGCGAGCAGGCGTTCTTCCTCGTCGATCAGGCGGTCGGTCACCTCGCCAGTTACGGGCGCGAGGCGGACACGCTGCGCGCGCTGGCGCGCTACATTGTCGAACGCGACAACTGACCGCAAAAGCGGCATCGCAAAGGGGAAGAAGATCATGCGGATTGGCGTTTACCCGGGGACGTTCGATCCCATCACGCTGGGTCATATGGACATCATCCAGCGCGGGGCGCAGCTGGTCGACCACCTGATCGTCGGCGTCACCACCAATATCGCCAAGAGCCCGATGTTCTCCGACGAGGAGCGCATGGAGATGGTGCGGCGCGAGGTCGCGCAGATTCCGGGCGCGAATATCAGCGTGGTCGGGTTCAGCTCGCTGCTGATGGACTTTGCCGAGGCGCAGGGCGCATCGGTGGTCATCCGCGGCATTCGCGGGGTCACCGATTTCGAATATGAGTATCAGCTCACGGGCATGAACCGCCAGCTCAACGACCGGATCGAGACCGTCTTCCTGATGGCGGACGTCGCGCTGCAGCCGATCGCATCGCGGCTGGTCAAGGAAATTGCGCTCTATGGCGGCGCCATCCACCGTTTCGTGACCGATGCGGTGCGGATCGATGTCGAGAAACGGGTGCGCGAAACCGGCCTCAAGGGGTGATCCTGCGCACACCACGCGCTGCCCAAGTTCATTCATGACAGGCTCAGATGCTTTGGCTATAGCCGTGCCCGAAATGGGGCAGGCTTTACCACGCCGCCCCGGATGAATGGAACAGGAATGCCCGGTTATATGCCCAATATCTTGAAATCGCTTGCTGCCCTGTCGTTCATCCCGATGCTGCTCGCCCCCATCGCTGCCCAGGCGCAGGATTCCGCGCCGACCGAACAGTCGCAGATCGAGGTGGACAGGGCCGCCGCACGCGCTGCCCGCGAGGCCGAGAAGGAAGCGGCCAGAGTCCGCAAGCAGCAGCAGGAGGAAGCCGAAAAAGCGGCCAAGCAGGCGCAGAAGGAAGAGGACAAGAAGGCCAAGGCGGCCGAGAAGGAGGCGCGCAAGGCTGCCAAGGAGCAGGAAGAGGCGTCCGAAGACAAGGACAAGGAAGCCCGCAAGGCTGCGCGCGATGCCGAAAAGGAATCGCTGGAAAAGCGTGACAGCAACGCTGCCGATGCCTCTGCTGTCGGCGCATCGCTGGTGCCGACGCCCGACAAGGCCGATCCCGACAATATCCTGTATCTCGACCTGTCGACCGGTGGCCGGGTGACGATCCAGCTCTACCCGGAAATTGCCCCCAACCATGTCGAGCGGGTCAAGACGCTGACCCGCCAGGGCTTTTACGACGGCATCATCTTCCACCGCGTGATCGAAGGCTTCATGGCGCAGACCGGCGACCCGACGGGCACCGGCACCGGCGGTTCGGACCTTCCCGATGTCGCGGCGGAGTTCAACAAGTTCCCGCATCTGCGCGGCAGCGTGTCGATGGCCCGCGCGCAGGACCCGAACAGCGCCAACAGCCAGTTCTTCATCGTCTTCTATCCGCGCTTCTCGCTCGACAACAGCTATACGAATTTCGGCCGCGTGATCTCGGGCATGCAATATGTCGACGCCGTGCCGCGCGGCGAGCCGCCGAGCACCCCGGCGCGCATCCTGCAGGCTTCGCTCAAGTCGCAGAACAAGCCCGAGCCCAATTACGCGGCCCAGGCCCAGCCTGCCGAGCGCGCGATCTCGGTCGACGAGCTGAACGCGCCGATCAGCAACTGATCGCTTTTCAGGCAATCTTGCAATCCATCGTCATTCCCGCGAAAGCGGGAATCCCGCCTGGCACCTGACGCTGAACCGGAAAGCGGGACCCCCGCCTGCGCGGGGATGAAGAACCTTGCTGGATGGATTGCACCCGACGATGCGCGTTGACGAATTCGACTTCGACCTTCCCCAGGAACGGATCGCCCTGCGCCCTGTGCGCCCGCGCGATGCGGCGAAAATGCTGCACGTGCAGGGCAGCAGCATGACCGATGCGACGGTGCGCGATCTGCCACGCCTGCTGAACCCGGGCGACTGCCTGGTGTTCAACGATACCCGCGTCATCCCTGCGCAGCTCGAGGGGGTGAAGCTGGGCAGCCAGGCGCGCATCGGCGCGACGCTGCACAAGCGGATCGATCTGCGCCGCTGGCAGGCGTTCGTGCGCAACGCCAAACGACTGCGCGAGGGCGATGTCGTGCATTTCGGCGCGGGCGTGATGGCCGGGGTCGAGAGCAAGGCGGATGACGGCTCGATCGTGTTCGACTTTCAGGGCGACGAGCCCGTCGAGATACTGCTCGATCGGGCAGGCACAATGCCACTGCCGCCCTATATCGCGAGCAAGCGCGAGATCGACGAGGCCGATCGCGAGGACTACCAGACCCGCTTTGCGCAAAAGGACGGTGCGGTCGCTGCGCCCACGGCCTCGCTGCACTTCACGGACCGGCTGATGGCCGAACTTGGCGAGGCCGGGATCGAGCATGCCATGCTGACGCTGCATGTCGGGGCGGGGACCTTCCTTCCGGTCAAGGCGGACGACACCAACGACCACCAGATGCACGCCGAATGGGGGCGCATCGATGCCGAGACGGCGGACCGCCTCAATGCCATCCGCGCGCGCGGCAACCGCGTGATCGCGGTGGGGACCACCGTGCTGCGCCTGATCGAAAGCGCCGCGGGCGACGATGATATCATCCGCCCCTTCGAGGGCGACACCTCGATCTTCATCACGCCGGGCTATCGCTTCAAGGGCATCGACGGGCTGATGACCAACTTCCACCTGCCGCGCTCGACCCTGTTCATGCTAGTCTCGGCGCTGATGGGGCTCGATGTTATGAAAGCGGTTTACGCCCACGCGATCGCGAACGAGTATCGCTTCTATTCCTATGGCGACTCCTCGCTGCTGCTGCCCGGAGAGCGCGATCAGCTGATCTAGTCCGTCACTAACATAGATCAGTATTTTCGGTTTTCCCGATCAACTCGTCCCGGATTAATCTCCAGTGAACGGCGAATGCGCCGTCCCATTGCAGGAGATCAACCCGATGAGTCGCACCTCCGTTTCCGTGATTGCCTTGCTCGCTTTCACGCTTTCGGCGCCTGCCGCCTTTGCGCAGCCCGCCACCCAGCCGCAGGTCAATCCCGCTGCGGCCAATTCGAACCAGGACTGGTGGCCCGAGCGGCTCGACCTGTCGCCGCTCCGCCAGCATGCGCGCGAATCGAACCCGATGGGTGACGATTTCGACTATGCGAAGGAGTTCCAGACGCTCGATATCGCGGCGGTCAAGGCCGACATCAAGACGCTGATGACCACGTCGCAGGACTGGTGGCCGGCGGATTACGGCCATTACGGTCCGTTCTTCATCCGCATGGCCTGGCACAGCGCGGGCACCTATCGCACCGCCGATGGTCGTGGCGGCGCTGGCGGCGGCCAGCAGCGGTTCGAGCCGCTCAACAGCTGGCCCGACAACGCCAATCTTGATCGCGCGCGCCGTCTGCTGTGGCCGATCAAGCAGAAGTACGGCCGCAAGCTCAGCTGGGCCGACCTGATGGTGCTGACCGGTAACGTCGCGCTCGAATCGATGGGCTTCAAGACCTTCGGCTTCGCCGGTGGCCGCACCGACGACTGGGAGGCCGACAAGGTCTATTGGGGCCGCGAGAAGAAGTTCCTCGCCGCCGATCGCTATCATGGCGATCGCAAGCTCGAAAAGCCGCTGGCTGCGGTGCAGATGGGCCTGATCTACGTCAATCCCGAGGGCCCGAACGGCAATCCCGATCCGCTGGCTGCCGCCAAGGACATTCGCGAAACCTTCGGCCGCATGGCGATGAACGACGAGGAAACCGTCGCGCTGATCGCAGGCGGGCACACCTTCGGCAAGGCGCATGGCGCGCACAAGGCCGAAGAGTGCATCGGTGCCGATCCGGCGGGTTCGCCGACCGAACAGCAGGGTATCGGCTGGGTCAACAAGTGCGGCACGGGCAAGGGTGTCGATGCGGTGACCAGCGGGCTGGAAGGCGCGTGGTCGGTCAACCCGATCGCTTGGACCACCCAGTATCTCGACAATCTGTTCGGCTTCGACTGGGTGCAGACGCGCAGCCCCGGCGGTGCGATCCAGTGGATCCCCAGCGACAAGAGCGCTGCGAACCTGGTCCCCGACGCGCATGACAAGACCAAGCGTCACGCACCGATCATGTTCACCACCGACCTCGCGCTGAAGATGGACCCCGAATATCGCAAGGTGTCCGAGCGCTTCCACAAGGACCCGGACGCGTTTGCCGATGCCTTTGCCCGCGCTTGGTTCAAGCTGACCCATCGCGACATGGGTCCGCGCTGGCGCTATCTGGGCGCCGATGCTCCCAAGGTCGATCTGATCTGGCAGGACCCGGTTCCGGCAGTCGATCACCCGCTGGTCGATGCGCAGGATGTCGCCTCGCTCAAAGCGCAGATCCTGGGCTCGGGACTGACCACGCAGGAACTGGTGCGCACCGCCTGGGCGGCAGCGGCAAGCTATCGCGACACCGACATGCGCGGCGGCACCAATGGCGGACGCCTGCGGCTCGCCCCGCAAAAGGACTGGGCGGTCAACAACCCGGCGGAAATCACCAAGGTTGTCGCCAAGCTGGAAGCGATCCAGACCAGCTTCAACAAGGCGCAGAAGGGCGGAAAGAAGATCTCGCTCGCTGACACCATCGTGCTTGCAGGCAATGCTGGTATCGAGGAAGCCGCGCGGAAGGCTGGTCACAGCCTGACCGTGCCGTTCAAGCCGGGTCGCGGCGATGCCAGCCAGGCGCAGACCGACGTGGCAGCCTTCGAACCGCTCGAGCCGACCGCAGACGGCTTCCGCAACTATTATGGTGCGGGCAGCGTGATGTCGCCGGTCGACATGCTGGTCGATCGTGCGAACATGCTGAGCCTGACGGTGCCCGAAATGACCGTGCTGGTCGGCGGCCTGCGTGCGCTCGACGCCAATACCGGCGGCGCGAAGCATGGCGTGTTCACCAGCACGCCGGGTCAGCTGAACAACGCATTCTTCGTCAACCTGCTCGACATGGGCAACAAGTGGACGAAGTCGCCGAGCGAAGCGGGTCTGTATGAAGGACGCGACATCAAGTCGGGCCAGCTCAAGTGGACCGCTACCCCGGTCGATCTGATCTTCGGATCGAATTCGGAGCTGCGCGCGGTGGCCGAAGTCTATGCCGCCAGCGATGGCGAAAAGAAGTTCGCTGAGGACTTTGTCGCCGCCTGGACCAAGGTGATGAACCTCGGCCTGCAATAAGCTTCCCCGCCCCGGTGGCGGCGGCCCACATGCCGCCACCGGATGCAGGCCTATTTGTCCTTCATCACCCAGACCCCGTCCCACTCCCCATGGGGCGGGGTCGCTTGCAAGATGCGGCAGCGTTCGACATAGGTGCGCGACAGCCCGTCGCCGGGATTGAGCGACAGGCATTTCTCGAAGCGGGTGATCGCCTCTTCCCAGCGCGCGCCACGATAGGCGATGATCCCGTCGTCGAAATGGCCGAGGACATCGCGCATGGCGGGGAAGGTCTGCGCGTCGTGATAGTCGAGCAGTTCGAACACGCGCACCGGCGCAGTCTTGCCCTTGACCACGACCAGATCGATGTCGCGCATGCGATAGGTGCCGTTAAAGCGTGAAACGGTGTTCTCGCTCGCCAGGATCCGCGCCGAATAGGCCTTGCACGCGCTTTCGAGCCGGCTGGCGAGGTTCACGCCATCGCCGATCACGGTGTAATCCATCCGCTTGGGACTGCCGATATTGCCCGACACGATATGGTCGGTATGGATGCCAACGCCCATGTCCACGGTCTTCAGGCCCCGGTCGCGGCGCTGGGCATTCCATTCCCACAAGGTGCGGATCATGTTGATCGCGGCGCGCGCGGCGCGGTCCGGATCGTCGTCGTGGCGGACGGGCAGGCCGAAACAGGCCATGATCGCATCGCCGATGAACTTGTCGAGCATGCCGCCCTGCGCGGTGATGCAATCGACCATCAGGCTGAAATATTCGTTGAGGAAGGAGACGGTGCCCTGTGCGCCATATTCCTCCGTTATGGTTGTAAAACCGCGCACGTCGGTGAACATGATCGTCGCCTCGGCGCTGACCCCGCCCAAGAGGTCTAACGTGTCATTGTCCATCATCTGCGCGGCGATGACCGGGTCCATATAGCGCGACATGGTCGATTTCATGCGCTTCTCGCTGCTGATGTCCTCGACCATCAGCATCGATCCCAGCTTGCTGTCATCGCTTTCGGAGACGAGCGGCATGATCGTGAGGTTCACCGACTTGGTGACGCCGGACAGCGCCACCTCGGCATCGGGGAAGATGTCGCTGCTGCGCTCTTCCTTCACCTTCTCGATCCGGTCGAGGATCCAGCTGCCGCGCTCGTCGAGCAGGTCCGACAGCAGCCGCCCCTGAAGTTCGGAGGCCTTGCAAGACCAGATGCGCTCGATCGCCTGGTTGCAGGTGATGATCTTGCCCAGCGGATCGAGCGTCAGCACGCCGTTCGACATGCTCTGCAGCACCGATTCATTGTACAGCTTCATCCGCTGCACATCGTCGAACAGTTTGGAATTCTCGAGCGCGATGGCGATCTGACCGGTAAAGGTCTTGAGCTGCTGCTCGTCCTTGTCGGTGAACGCGCCGGTCTTCTTGTTGAGCACCTGGGTGACGCCGATGACCTCGCCCTGCTTGTTGATGATCGGCACGCAAAGGATGCAGCGGGTGAAGAAGCCCGTTTGCCGGTCGAAGCTGGGGTTGAAGCGCAGGTCCGCATAGGCGTGCGGGATGTTGAGGCTCTGACCTGTCGTGAACACCGTGCCCGCGATGCCGACGTTCGACGGGAAGCGGATCTCGTTGACCTTGCCGCCTGCCGAAAAGAGCGAGAACAGCGTGTCGGTCGCCTTGTCGTGGATGAAGATCGTCGCGCGCTCGGCCTCGAACATCCGCACTGTCTCTGCCACCACGCGCTGGAGCAGCCGGGTCAGGTCGACTTCCGAGCTGATCTCCGAGATCATCGACAGGAATGCGAGTTCCTTGGCGCGGACCTGCTCGATCTCCTCGATCGATTGAAGGCTTTGCAGGAAAACGGTTGCCTGGCTGGTCATCTCCTCGAGCAGGGCAACGTCATCGGTGGTGAAGTTGCCGTCATGCTTGTTGATGTTCTGCATCACGCCGATGATCTGGCCCAGCGGCGTGCGTACGGGCACGCAGACGATGTTGCGCGTCTTGTAGCCGGTGCGTTGGTCGACCGTGCTGTTGAAACGCGGATCGGAATAGGCATCGTCGACAAGCAGGGACTCGCCGGTCTGGAAGACATGCCCCGCGATTCCCGAATTGGCGAGGATGCGGATTTCCAGGCTCTGGCTGCCCTGGGCGAAGCGCGAATAAAGCTCGCCGGTCTTGGGATCGTTGAGAAACAGGGTCCCACGATCGCAATTGAGCTCGCGCGAGGTCAGCTCGACGAGCATCGCCAGCACGCCATCGATCTGCGTCATCGTCGCGCATTTGCGGGTGACCTCCAGCAGCACCTCGGTGCGGCGCAGCGCTGCGGCGCGCTGGCTCTCGGTCATCGGCCGCGCCAGAGTATCGGTGCCCACGCTCATCAGGCCTTTTCCCTCGTCATCTCTTCCATCCGCTTGCGCAGCGCCTGGATCTGTTGCTGCAGCGCCTGTCGTTCGAGCGCATGATCCGATTCCTGGCGCGCCCGTGCCTGGTCGGCGGCGGCGCGCTCGGCATCCAGCGTCTGGCGCAGCGCATCGATGCTGCCCTTGAGCTGCACGATCTCGGCCTGTGCGGCTGCGCGCTCGGCCTGCAGAGCGTGGTCGGACGTACGCTGCTGCGCTTCCATCTGGTCACGCATCTGCTGGATTGTCGTGGTAAGATCGGCGATGCGCGCCGCCTCTTCGGACCGGGCGCGCGTGATCTGCCGATCGGCATCGTTGGCGGCGGCTTCCAGTGCCTGGCGCAGACCGTCGATCGTCGCCTGAAGGTGCAGGTTGGCGGCGCGCATTTCCGAAAGCGCGTCCGGACTGGAATCTGATGTCATGTCGATCGTCCCCGCCAAACTGGTCCTATTGGTAACGGCGCATGTCAAGCACGGTTAACCGCTGATTTGCCATAAGGAGGACAATAATCTGTGACAGCGCGCACGCGCCCAGTCGTTTGTTGCAATCAGCCGATTGCGCGAAGTTAATCCTTGAGCTTCAGGGCTTTGCGCAACTCGGCATTGATCCGGCTCTGCCAGCCGGGGCCGGTTGCACGAAACCCTTCAAGCACCGCGCGGTCCAGCCTGAGCGTCACCTGCTGTTTGGGATTGTCCGACTTGGGCCGACCGGGGCGGGTGAGGGTGCCATCGGCGGGGCGGATGAGCTTGTCGCCATGCCAGACAGCGGCGCGGCGGAACTGGTCATCTGTCCATTCGGGTGTGTCGTCTGGATCAGTCCAGGGCTCATGCGGTGAAGCCATGATGGTCTGTTTCCCAACCTGGTTCAGGTATCAATATTGCAACTACAATAACCCGCCGCGTCAACTTATTCCATCGCCAGCAGCCGCTCGGCACCGCCCAGGTCGACCGAGACCAGGCGGCTCACCCCACGCTCGACCATGGTCACGCCGAACAGGCGGTGCATGCGGCTCATCGTCACGGCATTGTGGGTGACGATCAGGTATCGGGTGTCGGTAACGACTGCCATGTGATCGAGCAGGTCGCAGAACCGGTCGATATTGGCATCGTCGAGCGGTGCGTCGACCTCGTCGAGCACGCAGATCGGCGCCGGGTTGGTGAGGAAGAGGCCGAAGATCAGCGCCACCGCCGTCAGCGCCTGTTCGCCGCCGGAGAGCAACGTCAGCGAGGAAAGGCGCTTGCCCGGGGGTTGCGCCATGATTTCGAGCCCGGCTTCGAGCGGATCGTCGCTGTCGATGAGTTCGAGATGCGCCTTGCCGCCGTTGAACAGCCGCGCGAACAGCGTGCGGAAATGGCCGTCCACTGTCTCGAATGCGGCGAGCAGCCGCTGGCGGCCCTCGCGATTGAGCGCGCCGATCGAACCACGCAACCTTGCGATCGCCTCGACCAGTTCGTCATGCTCGGCCCGGATCGTCGCCATTTCGGTTTCGAGTGATGCGAGCTCGTCCGCTGCGATGAGATTGACCGCACCCAGCCGCTCGCGTGCCTGGTGCATCCGCTCGTGCTCGGCGGCTTCGGTCTCGGCCGCCGCGATCTGAGCCGGATCGAACGCGAAGCGTTCGGGCAGCAGCGGGGGCGGGCACTGGAAGCGCTCGCCGCAGCCTTGCGCGAGCTCGATGCGTCGCTGGTCCTGATGCTCGGCGCGTGCGGATGCGCCAGCGCGCTGCTCGCGGGCAAGGGCGAGCGCTTCGGATGTCGCCGCTGCCAGTCGCTCGGCCTCGGCCAGCGCCTTTTCTGCCGCATGCGACGCCGCCTCCGCCAGGGACTGCGCCTGGCGTGCCTCGGCGAGCGATGCCTGGAGCGCTGTGATCGTCTCGCCCAGCTTCTCGGGCTTGCCCGCCATGCCAGCGCGTTCCTGCTCCAGCTCGGCCGCACGCACCTGCATCTCGCGCAGCCGCTGTGCGGCCTCGCCCGATCGACCCTGCCAGCCCTTGATCTCGGCGCGCACGGTGGCACGCCGCTCGCGCAGGGCGGACAAGGTCTGGGCATGCGTCGCGAGCGCTGCCATCGCGGAGCGCAGGCCTGTTTGCGCTGCGCCGGTGCGTTCGGTGAGAAGAGCCACCTGCTCGCGCTGCGCTGCGCCATCGGGCAAGCCAGCGCGCGCTGCTTCGGCAGATTCCAGGTCTTGCGCGGCGGCTTCGGCATCGGCGGCCAGGCGCTCGATACGCTCGGCGAGATCGTCGCGGCGCTCGGCATCGCGCTGCAGCGCGTGCTCGGTCTGGTCGCGATCGCGCAGCGCCTGGCGTTCGGCAGCTTCGGCTGTGCCCAGCGCGCGACTATGCTCGGCGATCCGCGCCTGCAGATCGGCGAGTTGCTGTTGCGCCAGCGCCAGAGCCGTCTCTGCACTGTCCAGCCTTTCGGCCAGCGCAGGCCGAGCCGCCTCGAGCTCGGTCAGCCGGGTGCGTCGCTCCAGCCGTTCTGCCGCCGCCGCACCGTCGCCGCTCGACACAAATCCGTCCCAGCGGCGCACCCGCCCATCGCGCGTTACCAGCCGAACGCCGGGACCGAGCGCCTGTCCGGCATCGATATGTGCAACCATGACGAGCGACAGCCGCGCGGCGAGAGCCTCGGGCGCCCGGACATGGTCGGCGAGCCAGACGCAGCCATCGGGCAGGGCAGGGCGATCGGCGGGCACAGCGGCCCCTGTCCAGCACCGCCCTTCTCCGGCAGGCTCTGCGATCGGAGCGCTCAGGTCATCGCCCAGCGCGGCGGCGAGCGCCTTTTCAAATCCCCTTTCGGCCTGAACCTGGTCGAGCGCGCGCTCGCCTCCGCCGGGTTTCTTGGCCAGGTCGCGCGTCAAGGCGTCGATCTCGCGCGTCATCGCGTTCAGCTCAGCGCGCAGCGTCGCTAGCTCGCTCTGCGCCGCATCGCGCGCTGGAACGACAGCATCGCGATCCGATTGTGCCTTGGCCAGCGCGGCCCCTGCCGCCGCCTTGGCCTGCGCCGCCTGCGCGCATTCGGTCAGCGCCTCGTCGCGCAGCCGTGCCAGTTCGGCCGCATCGCCTAGCCCGGAAAGTTGCGCCCGCGTCCGCTGCAATTCCTCATCGGCACGGCGGTGGCGCGCCAATGCGGTCGCTAGCGCGGCATCGGCGACCTTGATATCGGCGTCGGTGCGGGCGAGCTCGGCGCGGGCCTCTGCCAGCGCCACCTCGGCCTCGCGCACGGCGCGTTCGGCATTGTCCTGCGCGTGCGCAAGCACCGGCCCGCGTGCATCCTCTGCCGCGATATCTGCCTGGACGCGGGCATTTTCGGCCTCCAGCCGTTCGAGCGCGGCGGTGGCATCATGAGTCAGCCGGTCCTCGCGCGCGCTGTCTTCGGCAATCCGCTTCTGCTGCCGGTCGAGATCGGAAAGGCGCTGCACAGCGGCATCGCGCTCTGCCGTCAGCGACGAGAGCCGGAATGCCAGATCCTGGGCGGCATCGCGCGCCGATTGCAGCGCGGCGCGGGTTTCGGCCAGCGTCTCGATCGCGCTGCGCTGCGCGGTCTGCGCCTCATTCTGCGCCGTCTGGGCCGCAACTACGGCTGCCTCTGCCGCCGCAGCCTCGGCGCGCGCCTGCTTGGCCGTCTCGGCCGCGGTGCGCCAGCGCGCGAAAAGCGCGCGCGCCTCAGCCACCGCAATCTGGTGGCTGAGCGCGCGGTAGCGTTCCGCCGCCTTGGCCTGACGCGCCAGATTGGCCGAGCGCGCCTCCATGTCGGTGAGTACCTGCTGCAGCCGCTCGAGATTGGCCTCGGTCGCGCGCAGCTTCTGCTCGGCATCCTTGCGGCGGACATGGAGGCCCGCGATCCCGGCGGCCTCCTCGAGCATCTGGCGCCGCTCGACCGGGCGGGCGGAGATGACCGCGGCGATCCGTCCCTGGCTGACCAGCGCCGGGCTGTGCGCGCCTGTGGCGGCATCGGCAAAGAGCAGCGCGACATCCTTGGCGCGCACGTCGCGGCCATTGGCGCGATAGGCGCTGCCCGCACCGCGCTCGATCCGGCGGACGACCTCGAGCTCGCCATCCTCCACCGTTACCGCCGCGAGCACCGGCTGGCTGACCTCGGTGAGCAGCGCGACTTCGGCGAAATTGCGCGCGGGGCGGGTGGCGGTCCCGGCGAAGATCACGTCTTCCATGCCGCCGCCGCGCATCGACTTGGCCGAGCTTTCGCCCATCACCCAGCGGATCGCCTCGAGCAGGTTGGACTTGCCGCAGCCATTGGGGCCGACAATGCCGGTCAGGCCGGGTTCGATGCGCAGTTCTGCGGGCTCGACGAAGCTCTTGAACCCGCTGAGCTTAAGCCGCTTGAAACGCATCGGGGCAGTGAAGGCAGGGGGCGCGTGACTTGTCTGGCCCGGCACCGCAGCCTGGCCAGCCTCATCCGCCATCAATCCCCCATGGTCCATCGAACCCCCTTCAATGGCTCCGGGTCAGCGCGCCCCCATCGCCTGGATTTCGGTTTCCAGCGCCGGCCAGCCGGTGAATTCGACCTTGCGACCATTGATATAGAAGGTCGGCGTGCCCTGGATATCGTCTTCCTTGGTCGCGGTCTGGGTATTTTCGGCCAGCGCCTGCGCGGTCTCGACATTGGTCAGGCACTGCAGCGCCTGATCGCGCGAAATGCCGCGCTGAGCGAAGAAGTCGATCAGACCGGTGCCTTCGGCCAGTGCGACGAAGCGCTGATTGTCGGGCAGGGCGAGCGCCGCCTCGAAGCGCTGCTGGCCCATGGCCTGCGCCTTGGTGAAGATGTCCGCCTGATTGGCCAGCACCTGCTCGCTGAGCGCGAAGAAGCTCTCGTTCGGCCCGCAACGCGTCAGCATCGATGCGGTGAGATCGAGCGGTTCGCGCACGAAGTTGCGGAATTCATAGCTGACCCGGCCGCTGGCGACGTATTTGTCGCGGATGGTCGCAAAGGCCTGTTCGGCGAATTCGGCGCAATGGCTGCAAGTGAGCGAGGCATATTCGACCAGCTTGATCGGTGCATCGGGATTGCCCATCACATAATAGCCCTTGTCGGTCTTGGTGACGGTTTCGGTCCAGTTCTTGCCGGCAGGCGCGGGGATGGCGGCGATCGGCTCGCCGGAGGGAGCGCCTTCCGCGGCCTTGTCGGCTTCACCGCTGCACGCGGCGACGGAGAGCATCAGGGGCAGGGCGATCAGGCTGGCAAAACGCTTCATACAGATTTGGTCCTTGTCATCGGAAACAGGGGGAAGTTCGACCCCGCGGGTCGGAAAATGCGTGGATTCTGCTCTAGCGGCTGGCCAGCAGCGGTTCCAGACTTTTCCAGTCATAGACATTGGCCTGCAGCTTGCCGTTGATGGTGAAGCTGGGCGTTCCTTCGATCTTGACGGTCTCGCTGGCGAACTTGGTCATCGCCAGCACCTTGGCCTGTTCGGCCTTGTTGGCAAGGCACGCATCAATCTGGGCATTGGTGGCCAGCGGCGAATGCCGCCGCAGCTCGTCATACAGGCCAAGATCGCTGGCAATGCGCTTCAGCCGGGCGTTGATGTCGCCCTGATACCAGGCGGCCTGGCCTTCGCGGCCCAGGCTCCCGGCCTTGGTCATCCAGGTGCGCTGACTGGCGAGCAGGCCGTGATGGCGGCGGAAGAAGCTGCGCGGTTCGCCGCAGCGTGCAAGCAGTGCGACGGTCATGTCGAGCGGATCGCGGATGAAGTTGCGCACCTCCAGGCTGGTCTTGCCTTTAGAGATGAAGCCATCGGCCAGCGCGGGATCCGATTCCTGATCGAACGCAGCGCAGTGCGGACAGGTATAGCTCATGTACTCGACGATTTTCTGCGTCGCGGCCGGGTTGCCCAGAACATGCCCGCCGACCTGGCTCTGGCTCACGCGGTTGGACCAGTCGGCCGGGGCTGCGGCCTTTTGTGCGGTACCGGGCGATACGGCAAACAGGCTCGCGGCGGCAGCAAGCGCGATGGCGGAAACGGCAAGAAGCGGGCGCAACGGCGCAATCATCGATCAACCTCATCAGGCAGGGGCGGCGCGAACAGGCGCACGGGTTTCAGATTGTCGCTCCTTAGCTGAACCGGGGCTGGCCGGGGAGCCTTTGAAGCGGCCTCGCGCGCTTCCTTTTCCTCCAGGCTGCGCGCCAGCGATTCGAGCACGGACTGCAGTTCGGGGTCGGCAATGGGCTTGAGGCCATCGGCTGGCGCGATGCTGATGGTCCGCAGCGATGGCGGCGGGGCAGGGCGCGGCTCGGGGCGTTTGGGCGCGGTCAGCGTGCCGTGGCGATATCGAACCCGCGCCACCGCCGCATATCCGAAAAAGCGGTTCACCCGCGCGATGATCTCCGGCTCGGCATGCTGCATGAAGATCGCCGTGGCGCTGGTCACGACGAGGTGCAGCGTGCCATCGGCCTTCTTGCCGCGGGCAAAGGCGATCGATTCCGGGCTGGCCATCGCGGCATAGCGCGGCCCGGCGATCTCGGCCCAGCGGCTGACCAGCGAGCTCTGGATGAAACCGAACTTGCGGAAGCTGGTCTCGCCGATCGACGGAATCAGGTCGGCAATACCGCGCGCATCGCCGCCCCGCCTGCGCCGGGGTGCCGGGGCAGGCTGCGCTGTCTTGCGCGGCTTGGTGGTAACGGGCTTATCGCTTTCCATTTCGCGTGCGACCATGGCATAGCGCCCCCATGTCCGTCGAGTGTCGCGATGATATTGTGGAAACCGGCACCGGCACCGGCGCTGTCGCTGAAGCGCTGCTCGGTCATTACGACATGCACGCGCGCGACCTCCCGTGGCGCGTTTCGCCCGCCGCGCGCAGGGCAGGGCTGAAGCCCGATCCGTACCGCGTCTGGCTGTCGGAGGTGATGCTGCAGCAGACCACGGTCGCGGCGGTCACCGGCTATTTCGAACGCTTCACCACCCGCTGGCCGACGGTCGAGGCGCTCGCCACCGCGCCGCAGGAGGACGTGCTCGCCGCCTGGGCGGGGCTCGGCTATTATGCCCGCGCGCGCAACCTTATCGCCTGCGCGCGGGCCGTCACCGTGGATCATGGCGGGCGCTTTCCCGGCACGGAGGCGGGTCTTCGTGTCTTGCCCGGCATTGGCGATTACACCGCAGCGGCGGTGGCAGCGATCGCGTTTGACGAACCGGCAGCGGTCGTTGATGCCAATGTCGAGCGGGTGGTCGCGCGGCTGTTTGCGATCACCACATCACTGCCCGCAGCCCGGCCCGAAATCCGCAAGCACACCGCCGAGATCACCCCGCGCGAGCGTCCCGGCGATTTCGCACAGGCGATGATGGACCTTGGCGCGACCATCTGCACGGTGCGCAATCCCTCCTGCCTGCTCTGCCCGCTCGCGCCGCACTGTGCAGCGCACGCGCAGGGCATCGCCGAATCGCTGCCGGTCAAGCCGCCCAAAAAGGCCAAGCCGCAGAGCACCGGCACAGCCTTCTGGATCGAGCAGGACGGCCAGGTGCTGCTCGTGCAGCGGCCCGGCAAGGGGATGCTCGGCGGGATGCGCGCGCTGCCCGACGATGGCTGGGCCGCGGGCCGCAACGGAACCGCCCAGCCGCCCGTTCCGGGCCAGTGGCAGGTCATCGATGGTGCGGTCGCGCATGTCTTCACGCATTTTTCGCTCGAGCTTGCATTGGCGCTTTATCGCGGCCCTCAAATCGATAAGGTTGCCATTGAAAACCTGAATGGCATCTGGTGGCCGGTGGAACATATTGCGGAGGCAGGGCTTCCGACGCTGTTCGCCAAGGCCGCCGCGCTCGCCATTCAGTATCGATAAAGCCGGACTGGCCAAAGGCGCAGATCCGATCAACGGGAGAAACACATGTCGAAGCTTTTGAGCCAGATGCCGCAGATGAGCCGCCGCCACATCCTGGGATCGGCGGGCCTGCTGGGCCTGTTCGCGGCGATGCCCGGCTATGCCCGCGCGATGGCGAGCGGGGATTTCAGCCTGATCCGCAAGCAGGTGGAAAATTATGTCGCGACCAAGAAAGTGGCCGGCATGCTGGTCTCGCTCGGCTTTGGCGCCCAGCCGGCGGCGCTGATCGGCGCGGGCAATCTGGCGCTCGACATCCCGACCCCGGTCGATGCGAATTCGCTGTGGCGCGTCTATTCGATGACCAAGCCGATCACCGGCATGGCCGCGATGATGCTGATCGAACAGGGCAAGCTCAAGCTCGACCAGCCGATCGCCGATTTCATCCCCGAATTCGCGAACATGAAGGTGCTGACCGATCCGGCCAAGAGCCTCGACGCGGTCCCGGCGAAGACGCTGATCACGCCGCGCCACCTGATGACGCACACGGCGGGCCTGGGCTATAACATCATCACCAAGGGGCCCTTGCTCGAGGAATATAACAAGCTTGGCATCAATCCCGCAGCGGTGAGCAAGACGCCGATCCCCGGCTTCCCGATGCCCGCGCCGACCCCATCTATCGACGAATTCGCGCGCCGTGTCGCCTCGCTGCCGCTGATCGCGGAACCCGGCACGGTGTGGAGCTATTCGATCGGACTCGACCTGCTCGGCTATGTCATCCAGGTCGCATCGGGCATGGAATTCGGCGCGTTCCTCAAGAAGAGCATGTTCGATCCGCTGGGCATGACGAGCAGCTATTTCACCGTGCCGCAGAGCGAAGTCGCGCGGCTCAGCACCAATTACGCGCCTTTTGCCGGCGCGCTGATCCCGATCGATCCAGCGCAGGACAGCATCTTCACCGTGCCGCCCGCCTTTCCGTTCGGCGGGGCAGGGCTGGTCACCAGCGCGGCGGATTATGACCGGTTCCTCGCCATGCTGGTCGGCAAGGGGCAGCTGAACGGCACCCGCATCATGTCCGAAGCGACCGCGCTGATGGGCATGTCCAACCTGTTGCCGCCCGGCGTGGAAACCAAGGGCACCATGGCCGACGGATCGGGCTTCGGCGCGGGTGGCCGCGTGGGGATCGGTACCGATACGAGCCCGATCGGCACCTATGGCTGGGGCGGTGCGGCCGGAACCGTGGCCTTTGTCGACCATGTCCGCGGCATTCGCGCGTCGGGCTATACCCAGTACATGCCGTCCGACACCTATCCCTTCCAGCGCGAGTTCCCCAAGATGGTGTACGAGCAGCTCAAGGCGATGGGCTGAGCGCGGGCCGGGGGCATCGTCATGAGTCTGTCGCTGATCGCCCCGGCACTGACCGGCAACCGCATCGACCGCGCCGACCAGGTGCGCGTCGATCCGGACCGGCTCGCCGGATACATGAACTGGAAGGCGAAGGTCCTCAGCCTCAATGGGCTCGAGCCAGAGGTGGATTTCGAAGGCCGTCTGGTCTGGCGGAGCCTCGCCGATGCCGCGCCCGACAGCGAGCTCATCTTCCTGGGCCTGATCGATGAGAAGGCGCATTTTGCCGAGCTGAAACGCGGCGAGCGTGGTTCGGGCCTCCACTATAATCCGCGCGTCTGGCAGATGCTCTCTGCGCTGCCCGCCGACGAACTGGCGCTCTATGGCGGTGCACGCACTCTGGTGGACTGGCATGCGCGGCACCGCTTCTGTTCGCTGTGCGGCGCGGCCAGCGCGATGAGCAAGGGCGGCTGGTCACGCACCTGCACCGGCTGCGGCGCGGAGCATTTTCCGCGCGTCGACCCGGTGACGATCATGCTCGCCGAATATCAGGGCAAGGTGCTGCTCGGCCGCCAGCCGCGCTTTCCGCCGCGCCGCTTTTCCGCGCTGGCCGGTTTCGTCGAGCCGGGCGAGGGCATCGAGGAAGCGGTCGCGCGCGAGCTCTGGGAAGAGGCGGGCGTCCGCGTGAGGAACGTGCGTTATGTCGCCAGCCAGCCCTGGCCGTTCCCGTCATCTCTGATGATCGCCTGCACCAGCGAAGCGCTGAGCGACGAACTGACGCTCGACACAACCGAGATCGAGGAAGCGGGCTGGTTCAGCGCCGCTGAGGTCCGCGCCGCGATGGCAGGCGACGAAAGCGCCCCCTTCATCGCACCACCGCCCTTCGCGATCGCGCATGATCTGCTGAAATACTATCTGTCGCAGCAATAGGGGCGGGGTTAGTGCTGGGGTCAGGGGCTCATCCGGTCGCGGCGCATCACGCCAGATATTGACGCGCCCTGCATCCGGTGGCATGTGCGCCCGACCACGCCACACGGCGCCAGGCGCGCGGGTATAGCTTAGTGGTAAAGCTCCAGCCTTCCAAGCTGGCTAGGCGGGTTCGATTCCCGCTACCCGCTCCAGCCCTTGTCGAAGTCGCTGAACCACCGCACCCCAGGGATTGCTGCGCACGCGGCCTGGTGGCAAGCAGGCGATACAGGATCGCGCCCGCCACGGCACGGCCATTTCGGACAGTGCGTGGATAACTATATTCAGGTGATGCACCGTTTTCGCCGCAGCCCGCGTCATGGGCCATGAGCCGACTGGGGCAGCAGTGCGTTGTGGAGCAGGTGCGGCCTTTGTCATTAGTTTTCTTAGAACCCGCTTGCTGGGCAGCGCCCGAGCAGTAAATCGTTGGCCCTGAATATCTGCAGATACGTGGATACTCAATTGCACAATAACTGTGGGCTTGCAGTCACCCAATAGGTTTTTCCTATGCGGATCATAGAATGATTTCTAATTTCGTTTTGCCAGTTATCGTGGAATATGGTCCAGTTCCTGCGTGCCGGGAGGGATTTCGTGCGGCTTGATATGGCGGCACAGGTTCCCGGTGTGCGCATTGGAGCAGATCCATGGTGATGCCCCGGTTTTGCCGGGTCGCAGCTGGAGCAATCCGGGGCATTATCCATCCCTCAGATGCACCTGTCTGCGCCGCATGATTTGTGTCTTCACTGCGGCTCACGCTGCCAGGTCGGGGCGAGCGAGGCCGGACACCAGACGTGCCAGGAAAAAGCAAAGGCTGACATGCACATCGAACCAGGCCTGTTCCCCGCCCTTGCCCGCACACGCCAGATTGCCATCCTGGCCGCCGATTGCTGAGCGG
Organism: Blastomonas ursincola; assembly: GCF_013607875.1. Lineage (GTDB taxonomy): Bacteria > Pseudomonadota > Alphaproteobacteria > Sphingomonadales > Sphingomonadaceae > Blastomonas > Blastomonas ursincola. Next base: position 691,254 of record NZ_VDES01000001.1, on the reverse strand, counting down.
ACGCGACATCATGCAGCATCGGATTCTGCTCGTTGCGGGCTTCTTTCCGCCTTATTCTCCGCTGGGTGCGGTGCGTGCCCCCATGCTGGCACGTTGGTGGTCGCAGCAAGGCCATGACGTCAGGGTCATTGCGCTCGAGAATCCGGCGGTTGCGGGACAGCTCGAGCACTGTCTGGCGCCCGAGGCCGTCCGCTACATTCCGTTCAGTCCCCCCGCGCCGGTGCTCCGCCAGGCTGCAGACAGCGCCAAGGTGCTGCTCGCTAAACCAGACAGCCGCATCAAGCCCCATATCGAGAGCTGCAAGACGCTGTATCGCCAGGTGGTCCACTTCCCCGACCGGTACCGCAAATGGATCAAGCCTGCCGTCGAGCATGCGGTGGCGATGGCAGGGCAATGGCAGCCGGACCTGATCTATTCCACTGCTCCGCCCCATTCCGGCCATGTCGTTGCCTGCCAGATTGCTCGGCGCTTGCGGTGCCCATGGGTGGCCGAGCTTCGCGACCTCTGGGCGGACAACCCCTATAATGACGGCCATCCCCTGTTCGAGCCGATCGCGCGTCGCTATGCCTGGACCACGCTGGCGAAGGCGGCGGGGCATGTGGCGCTCACCCGCGGCTCGGCCAAGCGTGTAGGCCGCGCGCTCGGTCGACCGGTGACGCTGAGCTATAACGGCTTCGGTGCAGACGATTTCGCCTCGCTCGACAATGTATCTGCGCATGATCCGCACCGGCTGACGCTGGTCCATGCCGGGATCATCTATGCCGGGCAGCGCGAACCGACCATGTTGCTGGCCGCACTTGCAAAGCTCGACGCTTCTGCACGGGCGCGAATTCGGGTGATCTTCTTTCACGATGAGGAATCGGCCGTGCTGTCGGGCGCTGCACATCACGGCGTTTCGGACTGTATCGAAATGCGCGACCCCGTTCCGCGCCCCGAAATCCTGAAGCTGGAGCGCGAGGCCGATGCGCTGCTGCTGTGTCGCTGGAACGATCCCGCCGAGGATGCGATCATCCCGGGAAAGCTGTTCGAATATATCGGTGCCCGCCGGCCGATCCTGTCGATCGGTTCGCTCACCGGCGAGGCCGCGGACATCGTGCGTGCAGGTCCGTTTGGCGTGGTGATGACCGATCCGGACGACATCGCGCGCCAACTTCTCGCCTGGCTGGCGCAGAAGGACGCCCATGGCGGCCGACTTCCGGACCTGCCGGAGGAGCCGACCCGCGCCTATCTTCGCGAAACCCAGTTCCAGCAGGTCGATGCGGCGATGGCCGACGTCCTGCGTTAGCCTGGATTTAAGTCGCCCGCCTTATGGACAAGACCATGCTTGCTTCGGTGAAGACCGCTGCCCGTCACGCTCTGGATTGCCGGCCCTGGGTAGCCGGGCATGGCGCCTATCTGCTGCATCAGGTGAGCGGCAGGGGTCCGATCGACGAGACCGGGGCACTGGACGATGCGGCGATGCGCGCTGCCGCCGGCTGGCTCGCCGCCGCGCAGGACAGCCAGAGCGATGGCGGCTTTTCCGGGCGGTACAAGCTGGCGAGCGGATGGTCGTCCAGCTATCCCGAAACCACGGGCTATATCATCCCCACGCTGCTGAAGCTGGCGGACCATTGGGGCGAGCCGCAATGGCGCGATCGTGCCGCGCGCGCCATCGACTTTCTGCTCGGCCTGCAACTGGCCGATGGAGCCTTTCCCGGAGGCGAGGTGCTCGAGAACCGCACCAGGCCATCGCCCTTCAACAGCGCGCAGATCCTGCATGGGCTGACCCATTGGGCGCGCAGCACCGGCGATGGCCGGACTGCCGCCGCCGCTGCCCGCTGCGCGGCGTGGCTGATGTCGGTGCAGGATGCGGATGGTGCCTATCGCCGCCATTTCTATCTCGATGTCGCTGCAACCTATGCCGCGCACCTGAGCTGCTGGCTCGCCGAATATGGCGATGCCTTTGGCGACAGCGCGGCGCTCGCCAGTGCGGAGCGGCACCTGGACTGGGTGCTCGCACGGCAGGACAAGGCGACAGGCTGGTTCGATCTGGCGGGCTTTACCGAGGACCAGCATCGCGACCGCAACGCCTATACCCACACCATCGCCTATACGGTGGCTGGCGTGCTGACGACCAGCCTGATCCTGAAGCGCGAGGACGGTATCGCCGCGGCGCGACAGGCCGCTGAAGGGATCATGCGCCGGCTGGAACTGTCGCGGCGGCTGCCTGGCGTGCTCGACTGGCGCTGGCGCGAGGTCGAACATCCGCAATGCCTGACCGGCAACGCCCAGATGGCATTGATCTGGTTTGCGCTGACGCGGCATGACGGTGACTGGCGCTTCGCCAATGCCGGGTTCAAGGCGCTCGATCTGGTCAAGCATGCGCAGCTTCGCGACAATGCGAACCCTGGCCTTGCGGGCGGAATCGGCGGATCTGACCCGGTCTGGGGCAGCTATATTCCCAAGGCCCTGCCCAATTGGGCCGCGAAATATTTCATCGACGGGCTGCTGGAGAAGCGCGGCCTTTTGCAGGAGGCCGCTTCGAACCCGTGAGGATTGCGCTGCTCACCCACCGGCACTCGCGCAAGGGCGCGGTGGTCGCCTCGGCGCTGGCGGCGCGCGGAATCCGGCCAGGCCTGATCGTCTGCGAGCAGCCCCAGATTGCGCCAGCCACAGCGCGGCTCCGCGCGCTGATCCTCGAGCGCGGGGCCCGGGCGCTCACTGACAAGCTGCTCTCCAGGCTGGGCGCCAGCTCCCGGGCGGAGCCGCCACAGTCGAGCGCATCGGGCCTTATGCTCGATGCGGCGGGCTGGGCGGAGCAGCACGCGATCGCACTTCTCGACCTGCCCGATCTCATTTCCGCCGCCTCGCTCGACCGGTTGCGTTCCGAAGCGATCGACCTGATGATCCATGCCGGCGCTGGCATCTTGCGCGCGCCGCTGCTCGGCATCCCGCGCCTGGGCGTGCTCAATGCGCATATGGGGGTGCTGCCGCGCTATCGCGGAATGAATGTCGCCGAATGGGCGGCCTGGGAGAAGGGGCCGCTGGGGGCCACGCTGCACTGGATCGATCCGGGTATAGATACGGGGCGGATCATCCGCATCGTCCCGGTGGCGCGCCAGGGCATCAGCAATATTGCTGCCCTGCGCAAGGCGGTGGACGAGGCGCAGACAGCCGCACTCGCCGACCTGGTCGCGCAGATGGTGGCGAGCGATCAGGCGCCTTCAGCCGAACCGCAGCGGCGCGAGGACGGCCGCCAGTATTTCACCATGCACCCGCAGATCGCCCGACTGCTCGAGCAGCGGCTGGCTCAATCGGCATAGACCGCGCACCAGCGGTCGAACATCGCGATGCCCCAGAGCTGTTCCAGCGCGCGCCGGTCGTTCCGGCAGGCGCGGGCGACGATCGGCTGCAGGCCCTCCAGCGATATCCAGTTGTGGAACTCGCGGCTGACCGGAACATAGCCGCGCGCATCGCGCAGCCGCTCGGCAAACCAGGGGAAGATCGGCAGCGGGAAGCCCCGCTTGGGCGCGTTCAGCACCGCATCGGGCAGGCGGGTGGCGACAAAATCGCGCAGCACCGCCTTGGTGCGAAACTGCCCGGGCGAACCGATCCGGGCCTCGATCGGGGTCGACTGGCACCATTCGACCAGCGGCAGGTGGAGAAAGGGCACGCGCGTTTCCAGCGAGGCTGCCATCGCCATCTTGTCGGCCTTCATCAGCAGGTCCTCGACCAGCCAGGTGCCGAAATCGGCCTGCTGGCTCTGCGCCAGCGGGTTCACGCAATCGGGCAGGCTGTACCAGCCCTGCACCAGATCGAAGCTGGGCACCATGTTCGGCCCACGCCAGAACGCGGCCTTTTCCGCATCGCTGATCGTCCAGCCGATATGCGCGGCCATGCCCCGGCGATAGGCCCCGGGCCCGCCTTCGGCCATGGCGCGGAAGATCGATGCCCGATCGGACGAAACCAGCCGCGCGGCCAGCCCCAGCAGCGGACGGGGCACATGACCATAGCGGCGCTCGACCTTGGCCAGGGTCGCAAGATCGGCTTGCCGGGTATAGCCCAGCAGCAGTTCGTCCGACCCTTCGCCCGACATTGCGACCTTTACATGGTCGCTGGCCTTGCGCGACAGCAGATACAGCGCGGCGCCGGTCGCATCGCCATAAGGCTCGTCAAAGGCGCGTACCACATCGTCCAGCGCGTCGAAATAATCGGCCTGCGCCATGCGGATCTCGTGGTGCCGGGTGCCGAAGCGCTCGGCCACGGCGCGGGCCAGCGGCAGTTCGTCATCGGCGCCAGCGCCATCGCCGCTGATCGAGAAGCTGTGCAGATCGCGATGGCCAAGCTCGCTGGCCGCAGCCACGATCGCCCCGGAATCGAGCCCGCCCGAAAGAAACGCGCCCACCGGCACGTCGGCGGCCACGATATGGCTGTCGACCGCAGCGAGGAACTGGTCGGCAAACTCGCGGGCATAATCGCGCCCCGGGTCAAAAGCTCCGGGGGTGAGATCGGCACGCCAATAGGTCTCTATGGTCTGACGGCCATCGGCAAGCTTGCGCCGAAGCAGCTGGCCGGGCCCCAGCTTGCCGATGCCGGCCCAGATGGTGCGGTCGGGCGCCATGAAGCGCAGCGAGAGATAATCCCACAGCGCCTGCGGATCGATCGCGGGGCGGCCGGGCAGGGCGGCCAGAATCGCCTTGATCTCGCTGGCGAACAGGAACTCGTCCTGATGCTCCGCGATATAGAGCGGCTTGATGCCGATCTGATCGCGCGCGAGGATGAGCTCGTCGCTGCGCGCATCGTGGATGGCCACCGCGAACATGCCGTTGAGGCGCGCAAAAGCCGCCGTCCCTTCGGCATGATAGAGATTCAGGATCACCTCGGTGTCCGAGCGCGTGTGGAAGGCATAGCCTTTCGCTTCGAGCTCGGCGCGCAATGCCTGGAAATTGTAGATCTCGCCGTTGAACACGATGGTGACGCCATCGGGGGTCTGCATCGGCTGGTGGCCGGTGCTCAGATCGATGATCGCCAGTCGCCGCATCGCCAGGGCCAGCCCGGGAGCGAGATGAACCCCCGCATCGTCGGGACCGCGATGCAGGATGGCGGCGTTCATGGCCCCAACCCGGCGGGCGAGCCTGTCAGGAGGGTCAGCGCAAATCAGTCCAACGATGCCGCACATGGCTTCGCGAATAGCGAACAATGGTTAGCAAAGCGCTATCCATTTGTCTGGGCGCGCGGGCTAGAGCAGTTTCCGCAGGCTGAAGCTGAACACGCGGCCCAGCGGATCGAGATAGGCCGACTGGTAGCTGAGGGGCACTGTGCCGGCAGCATCGCGCACTTGCGGACGGGTGTTGAACAGGTTGGTTATCCCGATCGATGCGCGCATGCCCTTGAGCCAGCGCGGTGCGGTTTCGCCTCCGAAGCGCTCGGCAAGGTTGGCGAACAGGGCGAGATTGACCACCGCCAGATCGTTGAAGCGCAGATCGCCTGCGACCGTGCCTGTCTCGGCAATGCGGGTGCCGCTTCGCCAGCTTGCGCTAAGCCGTGCGCCGAGCCCGCGCTTGAAGACACCGGCCTGAAGATCGATCTCATGACGGCGGCGGCCCCCCAGAAAATCGACCGCGCCATCCTCGAGCAGGTTGAGGACCGGCACGCCCGGGCGCAGCACGATTTCGTCCTCGAGATACCAGTTGTGGTAGAGGCTCACGAAGAAGCGGCTGGTGAGATTGGACGCGCCCTGAAAAGTGGCGCTTCCCGGCTGCGCGCGCACCATTTCCGCATTGGGGAACAGGCGCCGCGCCTCGGCCTCGCTGGTGACGACGCGGACTTGCGCATTACGCATGAATTCGGGCACCTCGCCGAGCGGACGGGTGAAGTTCACTCCCCAGCGCAGCTGCTGCTGGTGCGCGGCGGCAAAGTTGATGGGCCGTGAGTCGATCCGCAGCAATTGTCCGGTCGCGCTGCGTGCAAAGCGTTCGGGAAACGCGGCCTCGACCTGCGGGGTGACGATGGGAAAGGCGGCGATCGGATCGTCGATCCGGGTGCGGACATAATCGATGCTGAAGGTCAGGTCGGTGCTGGCGAGCGGACGCAGATTGAGGCCGAACCGGACAAGCTGCCGGTCATCGTTGCGCAGGGCCGCATTTCCGCCGGATATCCGGGTGAGATCGACAACCTCGCGCCGGGCGAAATCGAAGGTGCGCACATTCGGCGTCACCAGAACCGGGCCGCCCAGCTGTTCGAGGCTGGGTGCGCCCTCTTCGCGTGTCACCGATGCCACCAGGTCGATCCCCTTGGCGGGTGACCAGTTCAGACCGAAGCCATAGGTCCATAGCGATCCGGCGTCGGACAGGCGCTCGAACGCGGCATTGCCGTTCAGGGCGAGATGGCCGAGCGGCGAGGCCTTGCCACCGGCATCGCCCAGCAAGGGCAGGCCAAGATTGATCTGCGCAGCGCCGCGATCGCGCGCAAGGTCGGATCGGACGTCGTTTCCGGCAAATTCTGCCCGGCTCGAAAAGTCCCTGAACTCGGCCCCCAGACGCAGACTGGCGGTGAACGGCCCGGCCGGCAGCGTTGCAAGCGGGCCGGAGGCAAGCAGATCGACATTGGTCAGCGTGTCGGTGGATCGTGCGGCATCGCGGCGATTGCCGATGCCGGCCCGGTCGGTCTGGATCTCGGTCTTGCTGCGGTCGAAATTGCCGAGCGCCGACCATTGCCAGCGGCCGCTCCTGCCGCTGAACGTGGTGCCGACATGCACGAGCGAGCGGTCGCTTTCGCGCTGCAGCAGCCGCGCACCGTCCGTTCCGAGCAGACTGTCGTTGCGGCTGACATCGATCCGGCCATTGAGAGTCGCCGCCACATCGGACAGCACATGCCCGCTGACGACGCCGTTCACGCCGAAGCTCTCGGTCTCGGGCAGCAGGGTGCGCGCTGTCCCCAGGTCCGGCGCGGCGGCAAACTGGCGGATATCGCGCTGGCTTTCGAGCAGCTGGTCAGCGCGGCTGTAGCTTGCGCCCAGAGCGATCCGCGTGTCGCCTGCAAGCTTCAGGTAATCGGCATTCGCGATCCAGCTATCCGGTCCGCCTTCGCCCGGGACCAGCGCGCTGGCCTGGCCGACGCGCGACCGGAAGTTCGGGAAGGTAACGATGTTGACGACCTTCTGATCGGCCCGAAAGCCATATTGCAGTGCCACTTCCTCCGGAAAGATTTCCATGCGCTCGATGGCTTCGGCTGGGATACGCGCGATTTCCGCAAAGTCGGCAACCCTGCGCCCGTTCAGCAAGGTCACCGGCGCGCTGTCGCCGCGCCCCCGGTTGCTCGCCGTCTGCGATCCGATCGTGTCGAGCACGGCAGCGATGTTCTCCGCGCCGAGCGCCCGGATATCCAGCTGGTTGAAGGTCCGCTCGGGCGGGATATCGCTGTCAATGGCTCCGCGAGGGCGCTGCGAGGAGACGACAATCGGCTGCTTGTCGACCGGTTCTTTCGGAGAAGTCTGATCCGGCCCGCTGTCCTTGTCGGCCGCCGGCGGGACTAGGTCCTTCAACTGTTCCTGCAAGCGACGGGCAACCTCGGGAGGGACCGGTTTGCCATCGGCGCCCAGAATCCTGATCTGAGGCGTCGATGGCTCTGCGCCGTCCGGCCTCTTTTCTGCCTCCGCTTTCAATTGCTCCTCGATCTGGCGCAGCAACTCGGGTGGAAGCGACTTGCCGTCGCCACCCATGATGACAGGTTTGGATGGAGCCCCATCGCTGGGCGGTGCGCTCAGTGCGTCGCTCGCGCGGATCGGTTGCGCAGCGAGCGCGCCTGCCAGGGTGCAGACCCATAGGCCGAGAAGGGGTGTTGCAGGTGCTTTCATGTTGGTTCTCCGGCTTGCCAAAGCAGGAGCGAGGAAAAGCACTTCCGGTTAGCGCGATGATGGCCCGCGCGTAACCGGACCTGATACGCGAATGCTACAAAGCCGTGCTAGGAGCGCGGACATGGAGCCAATGACCGATTCCATGAGCAGCATCCTGGTCGTCGACGACGACGCAAGCATTCGCGACGCGATTGCCGATTTTCTCGGTGCGCATGGCTATGCGGTGCGTGCCGCTGCCAATGCCGCTGGCTGCGACCGGGCGCTGGGCGAGGCAGCGGCCGATCTCATAATCCTGGATGTGATGATGCCGGGCGAGGACGGGCTTTCGCTGTGCCGCCGCCTGGGCGGCGGGGACATCCCGATCCTGATGCTGAGCGCGCTGGACGCGGTGACCGATCGGATCGTCGGGCTGGAAGTCGGCGCGTGGGATTACATGACCAAGCCCTTCGAGCCGCGCGAACTGCTGGCGCGGGTGCGGGCATTGTTGCGCCGGCCGTCTGCCGATCGGTCGGACCAGGCCCAAACGGCCCAGGGGCTGACCTTTGCCGGCTGGTGGCTCGATATAGAGGAGCGGCGTCTGCGCGACCCGGCAGGTCGGGCCCTGGTGCTGACCGAAGGCGAGCACGCGCTGCTCGCGGCCTTTGTGCGTCGCCCGGGGCGCATCCTCAGCCGCGATACGCTGCTCGATCTGACCCGGGGGATCGATTCGGCGCCTTATGACCGCGCGATCGATATTGCGGTCAGCCGCTTGCGGCGCAAGCTGGCCGAGGCCGATCAGACCGCGCTGATCGAAACCGTGCGCGGCGTCGGGTACCGTTTCGTCCCGGCGGTACGCCCGGCATGAAGCGGGCACCCAGCGCGCTGGTGGCCATCGGGGGCTTCGGGGTCGCGGTAGCCGCGCTCAGCGTCGCCACCACGGCCGCGATCGTGCTCGCGGCTCCGCCACCACCTTCGATCCGCATGACGGCGATCGATGCGATCTCGGCCCTACGCCAGCCGGTCGACGGCTTCGAACGCAGGGTGGATCGCGATCCACCGGCAGGCACCCGCATCTCCATGGTCGAGGTGCTGATCGCGTCGCGCTTGGGCAAGCCCGCCCGCGATGTGCGCGTGACGCGTCTCGAAAGCGCAGAGCCGGTATCGATCCGGTTCCAGATGGTGCCTCGACCCTCCCAGGCACCGAACACGACAACTCGTCTGCCGTCCCCGTTCCTGCTGCGTCAGAGCCGGATGGGAACGATCGAGATCGTGGAGCCTGCTGCGATCGATGGCGCATTGAGCGCTGCCCTGCTCGCGATGCCGCTGCCGGCCTATACCGCCAGCGTGCGCCAGGCCGACGGGCGCTGGCTGGTGATCGAGCCGGTTCAGCCTTTTCTGGGCGGTTGGCAGCGCAGCATTCTGATCGCGCTTGCGGTCAGCCTGTTGCTGCTTGCGCCGCTGGCCTGGATCTTTGCGCGGCGGCTGACCCGTCCGTTTCGTGCGCTGGCGGGCGCGCTCGAGGATGATGCGGCGCAGATCCCCAGAGAAGGGCCTCGCGAATTGCGCGAAGCGGCGACGGCCATCGCCGCGATGCAGAGCCGCCTTGCCATGGAAGCTGCGGAGCGCGCCAGGATGCTGACCGCGATAGCGCATGACCTGCGCACGCCGCTTACCGGTCTGCGCCTTCGCATCGAGTCCGCGCCAGAGCCGCAGCGCGCGCGCATGGTGGCGGATGTCGAGCGCATGCAGGCCATGATCGACGAAGTCCTCGCCTTTGCCCGCGATGCCGCTGCGCCCGCAGAGATCGTGGATGTCCGCGCGCTGCTCGCAGGCATCGTGGAGGAAATGTCGCAACCTGCCGCGCCGGTACGGCTGCTGGCGGGCGACAATCCCACAGTCCGGGTGCCTGAACCCGCCTTCCGACGCGCGATCGAGAACCTGATCCGCAATGCCATCGATTATGCAGGCGGCGGCGCCATCGCATTGGAACAGGACGAGCGCCAGGTGCGGATATCGGTCCGCGACCATGGTCCGGGCATCCCGGCAAGCGATCGGGAGCGGCTCATGCGCCCGTTCGAGCGCGGCGATGCATCGCGCAACCGGGGAACAGGCGGGGCAGGCCTCGGCCTCAGCATCGTGCGCGACTTCGTGGCGCAGAATCGCGGCGATTTCAGCCTGTCCGATGCGCCGGGCGGCGGTGCGATCGCGACCCTGAGCCTACCGCGTGCCTGAAAGGGTTGGGGCCCATCGAAAGCCGACGATGTGCCCCATATTGGGAATTGCCTTTGCAAACAGCCGAGCTAACCTCGAGCAAGTTTTTTGGGGGAGTCGCGGGATGACGAAGCTTCGATCCGCAGCAGCAATGCTGGGCATGCTATTCCTGGCGGGGGCACCAGCGATGGCGCAGACGGCCGAAGAGCTGGTGGCGAAGAATCTCGCGGCACGGGGCGGTGCCGCCGCTCTCGATGCCATCGAGTCAGTGAAGTTCGACGGCACCGTCATCTTTCCCGGCGACTTCCAGCTGACCTATGAGGAGGTCCGTACCAGAGGCGGGGACGTCCGCGTCGATATGGCCCTGCAGGGGCTGACCCTGGTGCAGGGCTGGGACGGCAGGACCGGCTGGCGGATCAACCCGTTCGAAGGGCGCAAGGACGCCGAGCGGATGAGCGATGACGAGGCCCGATCGCTTGCCGATACTGGATCGATCCGCGGGCCCCTGCAAAGGGCGGCCTCGCTGGGATCGACCGTCACCTATCTGGGCCGCGAGGATTTCGACGGCACCAACGCCTACAAGCTCAAGGTGACCGAAAAGGATGGCGACGAGTTCGTCTATCTGCTCGATCCCGACACCATGCTCGAAGTGAAGATGATCGAAACGCGCAGGATCCGTGGCGCGCAACAGGTCTTCGAATATGAATTCGGCGACTATGAAAAGGTGGCCGGGGTCTATTTCCCGATGTCGGTCGAAAGCTGGGCGGCGGGGCAGGGCAACAACCGCCAGCGCACGATCATTGCCTCGCGCACGGCCAACGTGCCTGCGCCTGCCAGCCTTTTCGCTCTGCCCGCCAGCCCGGCCGCCGCGCCGAAGGGGAACTGATCCGATGCGCCGCACCCTCCTTCTTGCCGGCACCATGCTGGCACTTGCTGCTCCTGCCTTCGCCCAGGACGCCGCCACACCTCCCGCCGCTTCGGGGATTTCGGGCCTTGGCATCCGCAATATCGGATCTGCCGAAATGTCGGGCCGCATTGCCGCGATCGATGCCGTGCAAGGCAAGGATGGCAAGGTTACCATGTATATCGGCGCTGCATCCGGCGGCGTCTGGAAGTCCGAGGACGGCGGCACCACGTTCCGCCCGGTCTTCGACAAGCAACCGGTCCAGTCGATCGGTGCGGTGGCGATCGACCCCTCGAACCCCAGCACCATTTGGGTCGGCACCGGCGAGAGCTGGACGCGCAATTCGGTGTCGATCGGCGACGGCGTCTACAAGTCGACCGATGGTGGCGACAACTGGACCCGGATGGGCCTGCCCAAGACCGAGCGGATCACCAAGATCGTCGTCCATCCGACCAATAGCGACATCGTCTATGTCTGCGCGCCCGGCGCGCTCTGGTCGGACAGCCCGGACCGCGGCCTTTACAAGACCACCGATGGCGGCGTCACCTGGACGCAGATCCTGAAGGGCAGCAACCTTTCCACCGGTTGTTCTTCGGTCGCGCTCGATCCGGCCAATCCCGATCGGGTGATGGCCGGCCTGTGGGATTTCCGCCGCAAGGGCTGGACCTTCCGCTCGGGCGGAGAGGGGCCGGATGCGGCCTCGGGCAGCGCCATGAAGATATCGAACGATGGCGGTCGGACCTGGGCAGCGATGGACGCCAGCACCACAAAGGGTCTGCCCAAGGGGCCTTGGGGGCGGATCGAGGCGGTGTTCTCGCCGGCGGACCCCAACCGGGTCTACGCCTTTATCGAAAGCGAGCGTTCCGCGCTGTACGTGTCCGAAGACGGCGGCAAGAGTTTCGAGGAGCGCGATCGCAGCCGCAACATGGTCTGGCGGCCGTTCTATTTCAGCAAGATCGTGCCCGATCCCAAGGACGCCAACCGGCTGTTCAAGATGAACCTCAACATGATCGTGTCCGATGACGGCGGCAAGAGCTTCGCCAATGCATCGGGCGGTAGCCATGGCGACTGGCACGACATCTGGATCAACCCGGCCAATACCAAGCATATCGTCGGCGGCGACGATGGCGGTCTGTGGATCAGCCACGATGGCGGCAGCAAATGGGTGAAGAGCTTCAACCTGCCGATCAGCCAGTTCTATCATGTCAGCATCGACGACAAGGACCCCTATCAAGTCTATGGCGGATTGCAGGACAATTCGAGCTGGGTGGGCGACAGCGAATATCCCGGCGGCATCACCAACAGCCGCTGGGAGAATCTGTATGGCGGCGATGGCTTCTGGGTGTTCCCCGATCCGGCGGACCCGGATTATGTCTATGCCGAATATCAGGGCGGCAATATCGCGCGGATCAACCGCAAGACGCTCGAATCGCGCGATATCCAGCCCAAGGGCGGCTACAAGGAAAAGCTGCGGTTCAACTGGAACACCCCGATCGCGCTCTCGCCGCACGAAAAGGGGACGATCTATATCGGCAGCCAGTTCCTGTTCCGCACGCGCGATCACGGCACGACCTGGGACCGGATCTCGCCTGACCTGACCACCAACAATCCCGCGCGCCAGCAGCAGGAAAAGTCGGGCGGCATCACCGTCGACAACTCGTCGGCGGAAATGCACACGACCATCTATTCGATCTCGGAAAGCCCAATCACGGCCGGGCAGATCTGGGTCGGCACCGATGACGGCAATGTCCAGCTGACGCGCGACGGCGGCCAGAACTGGACCAATGTTGGCAAGGCGATGAAGCTCGGCCCCGATGTCAGCATCGCCTGGGTCGAGGCGAGCCGGCATGATCCGGCGGTGGCCTATGTCGCGGTCGACCGGCACAGCTTCGGCGACATGGCGCCCTATATCCTGAAGACCGCCGATTACGGCAAGAGCTGGACCCGGCTGGTCGGTCCGGCCACCCCGGGCGTGCGCGGCTATGCGCATGTCGTCAAGGAAGACCGGCTGAGCCCCGACATCCTGTTCGTCGGCACTGAATTCGGCCTGTTCATCTCGCGCGACAAGGGAGCGAACTGGGAGGAATTCCGGCCCGGCAACTTCCCCGCAGTGGCGGTGCGCGACATCGCCGTGGCGTCGCAGGGCGATGACCTGGTGCTGGCCACGCACGGCCGCGGCATCTGGATCATCGACGACATCAGCCCGGTCCGGGCTCTGAGCCCCGAAGTCGTGGCCAGCGATGTGACGCTGATCCGCTCGGAACCCGTGCAGCAGCGGATCCGCGGCAGTGGCGGCTGGCCCGAAGGGGATGCGACCTATGTCGGGCAGAACCCGGTCGATGGGGCGGTCATCACCTATTATCAGAAGGCCCGGCACGTGCTGGGGCGGATGAAGCTGGAAATCATCGATCCCAATGGAAAGGTGATCGACGAGCTGCCGACATCGAAGCGCAAAGGGCTGAACCGCGTGGTCTGGTCGATGCGGACCAAGCCGCCGCAAGTGCCGCCCGCAGCATCGCTGGCCTTCGCCTCGACCCAGGGGCAGCGGGTGATGCCGGGCACCTATACGGTGCGGCTGACCAAGGCCGGCAAGGTCACTGAAATGCCGCTGGTGGTCGGTCTGGACAAGCGTGCCAAGTTCACGACGGCCGATCGCCAGGCGCAATATGATGCGGCTGAACGCGTGAAGGGCCTGTTCGTGCGGATGAGCGCGCTGACCGCAGGCCTGAACGCCGTGAAATCGCAGGCCCAGGCGGTGGCCAACAATGAATCGACCTCGGCTGCCAACAAGGCCAAGGCGCTGGCGCTGGTCGGCAAGGCCGATGCGCTGCGCAAGCAGGTCGTCGCCACCACCGAAGGCGGCGCGATCACCGGCGAGGAACGCCTGCGCGAGAATATGGACATGGCTTATGGCGCGATCACCGCGACCGAGGCGCGGCCGACCAGCTATGCGCTGGCGCGGGTCGATGCGCTGGAAAAGGAGCTGGCCGAGGTCGAATCCGGCTTTGCCGCGCTCAAGGCAGGCGATGCTGCGGCGCTGAACCTGGCACTGCAGGCAGACGGCGTGCCCGCGATCGACCTGGCCGCTGTCCTGCCGCGCGCCGATGATGCACGCGGTGGTCCGGCGGCGGCGGTGGGCAGCTTCATGCTCGGCACCCGCTATACGGGCTCGATGAGCGCCTTGCGCACCAGCCGCAAGCGTAACTGAGCCCAGCCTGTTCCGACCGTCGCGCTTCTGGCGCAGCGGTCGGCAGGCTTAGGATAATCCTGCTTGCCGCGTGGAAACGGACCGGCGCGGCCGAGCGCCGGGCGGTGCCATTGCGCGCACCGAAAGGCGCCAATTGACCCGCTGCGTGCGTGGCTGTGGCAACCAAAACCGCAGCTGCGATTAATCCATGTTATAATTTTTCTGCGTGCTCGGAACCCGACCTCATCGGCGACGTATTCAACAGACGTTGAATTAGCTCGGCCGTGTCGCGCCGAACGCTTGGAAGGCACATGGCAGATCGCAAGAATCCCGGACGCCCCAGAGATAATGGGCGAGATGTCGGCGCCGCCCTGCTCGAGGCGGCAAGGACGCACTTTGCCGCCAAGGGCTATGAGGCCACGCCGCTGCGCCTGATCGCGGCCGATGCCGGGGCGGATGTCGCGCTGATATCCTATCATTTCGGCGGAAAGCTGGGGCTGTGGAAGGCGCTTGTTGCAAGCGCGGCGGCCCAATTGTTCGATGCGCTGAGCGCGGCCGAAAGCGGGGAGGGCGGCTCCTCACCTGCCGCGCGGCTGCGCAGGATCATGGCCGCGTATATCGCGCATCTGTTGGCCCATCCGGAAGTCCCGCGTCTCATTCTGCGCGATATCACGGTCGACTCGGATCGATCGGACTGGCTGCTGCGCGAACTGTCCGCTCCGCTCCATCAGCGCTTCTACGATCTGGCGCGCGCTGCTGCGCAGTCGCTGGCAAGGCCGACGCTCCATCTCGAGTTCAGGGTCGCCAACTTCATCTATGCGGCAGCCAGCAGCGTCGCCCGGCGCGAGCGGCTGACGAGACTGGTCGAGGGCATGAAGGACGACCAAAGGTTCGGCGACGCGCTCGAGCTGGTGCTGATCGACGAGGTGCTCGACTGTGGCTGAGCCCCCGCGTCCCCTGATCGACAAGGCCGACGGCTATGCGTTCAAGCCGCACGAGATGCCGATCCTGCCCGGATCGCCTGCCAATCCCGATCATCCGCCCCGAAGAAAGGCCGCCTATCTGGCCATCGGCGTGTTCATCGGCCTGGTCGGCGGCGCGCAGAACGGCTTTCTGCTGGCGAACACGCCCGCGCTGCAGGCCGAGTTCGCGCTGACCCCGGTCGAGGCGGGCTGGATGACGGTGGCGTTCTACGCGACCTATGCCACGATGAGCATGCTGCTGTTCCGCGTCCGGCAGGAATTCGGCATCCAGCTCTTCGTCCGCTGGGCGATGGCGGGGCTGGTGCTCGCCAATTTCGTGCAACTGATCGGTCCGGGCTATCATGCCGAGCTGGCCGCGCGCGCGGTGGCGGGAATCGCCGCGAGCGGGCTGTCGGCGCTCACCATCTATTATCTGATGCAGGGGCTTCCGGCGGCGATGCGCACCGTCGGCCTCGTGCTCTCGCTCGGCCTGACCCAGATCGCCTTTCCGCTCACCCGGGCGCTCTCGCCCGCGCTGCTGGTCGATGGCGACATGGCGCATGTCTTCCAGTTCCAGTTCGCGCTGTCGCTGCTCGGGCTCGCCTTTGTCTATCTGCTGCGCCTGCCACCGGGGGTCCGCAAGCTAACATTCGAGAAGCTCGACATTCCCAGCATGGCGTTGTTCGTGCTGGGCGTCGCCTCGCTATGCGCATTCCTGATCCTTGGTCGCATCGTGTGGTGGGACGCGCCCTGGCTCGGCTATGCGGTGGCACTGGCGGTCATCGGCCTGGGCGGTTGTCTGCTGATCGAGGCCAATCGCAAGAGCCCGATGCTCGATCTGAGCTGGCTGTCGAGCCGCGCGATCCTGAGCATCGCGGCGATCGGCGCGACCGTACGCATCCTGGTGGCCGAGCAGGGCTTCGGCGCGAGCGGCATGTTCACCGCGCTCGGCTATGGCAACGAGCAGCTGACCGGCTATTTCTGGGTGCTCACCGGTGCGACGGTCGCGGGCATGCTGCTGTCGGTGATCCGGCTCGACCCCAAGGACCTCACCCGTCCGGTGCTGTTTGCCGTGCTGGTCATCGGCGTCGCCGCCTTTGCCGATACCCGCACCGGCGTCATGAGCCGCCCGCAGGACCTGTATCTGTCGCAAGCGGCAATCGCCTTTGCCGCGGTGTTCGCCATGGGGCCGGTGCTGATGCAGGGCATGCTGCGCGCGCTGGCGGCGGGTCAGAACATGATCATCAGCTTCATCGCCATCTTCTCGCTGTCGCAATCGGTCGGCGGCCTGGCGGGGATCGCGCTGCTGTCGGCCTTCCACACAGTTCGGCTGAAGACGCATCTGATCGATGCCGGAACGACGCTGGCGATGAGCAACGCCCAGCTCTCGCAGGCCTTTTCGAACGCTGCGCAGCGCACGGTCCCGCTTCAGCAGGATCCGGCGCTGGTGCAGCAGGCGACCTCGGCCAGCATCTCCGCGCAGATCGGGCGCGAGGCCGCGGTGCTCGCATTCAACGACGTCTTCTTCCTCATCGGCACGCTCTCGGCGATCACCTTCGTCGCGCTGTTCGTGCCTTGGGTGATCAACAAGATTCGCGGGCGCAATCCGCTCGCCAAGGAACTCGCCTTTATCGAGGCCATGCGCGCAAGGAACGAGCCATGACATCCACCAACCCGCAAGCCGCCACCACCGAAGCATCGAGCAGCACGGCCGCACCTGCACCGCCTGAAAAGGGCTGGTCGCCGCAACTGTCGCGCCAGCGCGTGCTGGTTGCCAGCGTGCTGATCGTGATCGGCGTGCTCGTCGCGCTATTCTCCTGGGGATTGCCGCCCTTTGCCGGGGGCGACCAGACCACCAACAACGCCTATGTGCGCGGGCGCACGACCATCGTCAGCCCGCAGGTCGCAGGTTATCTGGTCGAGGTCCGCGTCGCCGATTTCCAGAAGGTGGAACAGGGCCAGCTGCTCGCGCGCATCGATGCAACGCCCTTCCGCGAAAAGGTGCAGCAGGGCGCGGCAAACATAGCCGCGCAAAAGGCCAACCTCGCCAATAGCGAGCAGAGCCTGCGCTCGGCCCAGGCCCAGCTGCAGCTTCAGGACGCCGCCGTGGCGAGCGCGCAGGCCGGCTATCAGAAGGCCCAGGCCGACATGAACCGGATCAACGAGCTGGTCGACGAAGGGTCGGTCTCCCTGCGCGAGCGCGATCAGGCGCTGGCAGCACTGCGGCAGTCGCAGGCTGGCGTGCGCCAGGCCCAGGCGCAGCGCGCGATCGCGGCCGAGAATGTGCGTTCGGTCCGCGTGGGCCGGGGTGCGCTCGAGGCGCAGGTACTGGGCGCCGAAGCCTCGCGCGATCTGGCCGCGTTCGAGCTCTCGCGCACCGAAATCCGCGCGCCGCGGTCGGGTCGGCTGAGCGAGATCACCGCGCGCGAAGGCCAGCTGGTCAGTGCGGGCACGCAGCTGATGTACATCGTGCCCGACGAACTGTGGGTCGTCGCCAATTTCAAGGAAGCGCAGACCGAGAACATGGCGGTCGGCCAGCGCGCGACGCTCGAGGTCGATGCGCTGGGCGGGGCAAAGCTTACCGGACGGGTCCAGAGCATCGCGCCCGCAGCCAGCAGCGAGTTCAGCATCGTCAAGCCCGACACTGGCGCAGGCAATTTCGTCAAGGTGCCGCAGCGGATAGCCGTGCGCATCGTGCTTGATCGCGGTCAGAAGATCGCCCGACGGCTTGGTCCCGGCATGTCCGTGGTCGCCACCGTACACACCGGGGAGTGAGGCCGATGCGCAGCCCTCTCATCGCCGCGCTTACTGGTGCGCTGCTGCTCTCCGCCTGCGCCCCCGCGCTGCAAGACGCGCCGCAGGGTGCGTCGGTCGTCGCGCCGGTCGCCTGGCGCACCGATCTTGGCGTCTCCGCTCCGGTCGAGGCGCAATGGTGGCAGGCCTTTGGCGATCCGCAGCTGGCCGCGCTGGTCGAAAAGGCCCGCGCCAACAATCCTGATGTCCAGATCGCCGCAGCGCGGGTCGAGGAAGCCCGCGCCACCGAGCGCGGCTCGCGCGGGCTGCTGCTCCCCTCGCTGGGCCTGGGCGTTGATGGTGCGGCGCGGCGCGAAGTCTCGCCCTTCGGGCAGGGATTGAACTCGGTCGCCGCGCAACCGGCGTTCCGGGCGAGCTACGAGCTCGATCTTTTCGGGAAGAATGCCGCTAGGGTCGATGCGGCGCGTGCCAATGTCGCTGCGAGCGAGGCCAGCGAGGAGGCAGCACGGCTTGCGGTCGCCGCAGCCACCGCAACGGGCTATGTCACGCTGCTCGCGCTCGATGCGCGCCTGGTGGTGCTCGACGAGACGGTGGCAGCGCGGCAGCAGGCGCTCAAGTTCGCACGCGACCGCGCCGAGGTCGGCTATACCTCGCAGCTCGAACTGCGCCAGGCCGAGGCTGAATATCAGGCTGCGGTCCAGCTGGTGCCGCAGCTCAAGGCGCAGATCGCACGGCAGGAAAATGCGCTCGCGGTGCTGACGGGCGAGCTGCCCGGGGCGATCGCGCGCGGCGGGACGCTCGATGCCCTGCGCCAGCCGGCGGCGCCCGCGACCCTGCCTGCCGAGCTTCTTCGCCGCCGCCCCGATATTGCGGCCGCCGAATATCGCATCGCCGCAGCGGACGCGCAGATGCGAACCGCCCGTGCGCAGTTCATGCCCTCGATCAATCTGGGCGCGAGCGCAGGCCTCGCGATTTCGGACCTGCTCGCCGACCCGATCAGCCTGTGGTCGCTCGGCGGCAGCATCCTCGCGCCGATCTTCCAGGGCGGCCGGCTCACCGCGCAGCTCGACGGCGCGACCGCGCAGCGCGATCAGGCCGCCTGGGCCTATCGCTCGGCGGCGCTCAACGCGTTTCGCGAGGTCGAGGATCGGATGGCGGTGCTCGCCAATCTGACCGAACAGGAAACGTCCCTGCGCGCCCAGCGGGTCGCCGTGGCAGATGCGCTGCGCCACGCTTCCAACCGATACCGGGCCGGCTATACCGCCTATATCGAGCAGGTGGATGCGCAGCGCGCGCTGCTGGGAGTCGATCTGTCGCTGATCCAGACCAAGGCTGACGAACTGACGACACTGGTCGGCCTGTATCAGGCAGTAGGGGGCGCACCGGGCTGACCATTTCGCATCCATCTTCCCCTGTCCCAGAGCTTGAAGCCGATGACAGGAGCATGGGCATGGCGTAGGGCAGGGGCGAGCCTCTTGCGAAGGCAAGGGCGATCGGTCAACGCTGGACGTCAGACAGCGACAAATGGGATGGAGCAGAACGATGCAGGCACGCCAGGCGATAATCCGGTCCAATGGTGGCCCCGAGGTGATCGAGTGGCAGACGGTCGAGCTTTCCGCTCCAGGACCCGGCGAGGTGACGCTGCGCCAGACCGCGGTCGGGCTCAATTATATCGATACCTATCACCGGCGCGGGATCTACCCCGTCGATCTTCCTGGCGGCCTGGGCCTTGAAGCTGCCGGCATCGTCGAGGCGGTCGGCGAGGGGGTCGAGGGGCTGAGCGTCGGTGATCGCGTGGCGACCTTCGGTCCGGCGCGCGGGGCCTATGCCGATATCCGCAACCTTCCTGCCGCCAGCCTGTTCAGGTTGCCCGAGGATATTTCGGATGATGTCGCCGCCGCCGCGCTTCTCAAGGGGTGCACCACCGAATTCCTGGTCGAACGCTGCGCGCGGGTCGAGCCGGGCCAGGCGGTGCTGGTCCATGCCGCGGCGGGCGGGGTCGGGCTGCTGCTGGTGCAATGGCTCAAGGCCGTCGGCGCGACCGTGATCGGTACCGTCAGCAACGATGAAAAGGCAGCACTCGCGCGCGGGGCAGGCGCCGACCATATCGTCATCTACACCCGCGAGGATACGGCGCGCCGCGTGCGCGAGCTGACCGGCGGTGGGGGCGTGCGCGTGGTCTTTGACGGCGTGGGGCTCGATACCTGGGAAGCCTCGCTGGACAGCACGGGACGGCGCGGACTGATCGTTTCCTACGGCAATGCAAGTGCGCCGGTAACCGGCGTCAATCTCGGCATTCTGGCGAGCAAGGGATCGCTCTACAGCACCCGGCCGACGCTGTTCGATTATTATGCCGATCCGGCCGAGCGCGAGGCGGGCGCGGCGCGGCTGTGGCAGATGATCCGTGCGGGCAAGGTCAAGGTGACCATCGGCCAAACCTATCCGCTCGATCAGGCCGAACAGGCGCATCGCGACCTGGAAAACCGCGCGACCACTGGCTCGACGCTGCTGCTCCCGTAAATTGCCGGTCGGGCGCCGTTGGATAGGCCACTGCCGGAACCGGCAGGCTCAATCCACCGGCGGAACGCCTTCGGGATACCAGGAAACCTCGACGCGCAGACCGTCAGGATCGGGCATGAACAGCGCGACGATGCCGTCGCCGAACTGCTGCAGCCGCGCCTCATGGCCCAGATTGGTCATGTGCGCGGCCAGGGCTTCGACGAAACCGGGATCGGGCGCGGTGAAGCCCAGATGGTTCAGCCCCGCTCCATAGCGTTCATAGGGGCGCGTTTGGGCCTTGGCCGTGCGAAACTGCAGGTACAAGCCATTGGCATTGTGCCAGATGCCTGGCTTGGCGCGCTCGAAACCGAGCCAGGGCAGCAGCGCGCCATACCAGGCCGCGCTTGCTTCGGCATCGCGGCTCAAGATGGTGAGGTGGTCCAGCGGCAGCGGGGACATCGGCATCATGCTTCCTTCGCTGGCAACCAGAGCGGGCCGACCAGGATCAGCAATACGGCCACGTTGAAGAGCGCGTTGATCGGCTGACCCGACGCAATCGAGCCTGTGCTGTCGAGCAGGAACCAGCCGAGCAGTCCCGCCAGCACCGCCTGGCGGACCGGCTCCGGAGCGTGCCGGTGGACGCGCGTGGCGAGGAACCAGATCATCACGCCCCAGCCGAGGAGAAATCCGCCGGTGAGCGCGGAGAGAAAGCGCGTGGTCGGCGCGGCAAAATCCTGCGCGCCGTCGATTGGCCAGGCGAGAATGTCGAGCGACCAGCGCGCTGGCGCCGCGATGCTCTCCATGGTGCCGGTCGCGAAGATCGGGCCGAATATGGCCACGGCGAAGGCGGTGAATTTCAACCAGCTGCGGTGCTGGGTCTCGTTCATGAACAAATGCTCTCGAATGCCTGCCAACGGATTTTGTAATAGTCGCTACATCGAATTCGATGCGGAGGGAAGGCGGGTTACACCGCCGTGCATCATGGTAGTAGAATATCGGTCAGCGCCTGTTCGACGGCGTCGGCTTCGGCCTCGCCGCCGGTCATGTCGAAAATCGCGATGCCATCGATCAGGGCGAGCAGGAATGCGGCGCGCTGGCGTCTGGCCGGTCCCGGTGGACCTTCCAGCCTGGCTTCGATCCAGGCCATCAGCTGATGCAGGATCGCCGTGGCGATGGCGGGGAATGGCTGCTCTTGCCGTGCTGCTGCCGCTACCATGTCCAGCCACAATCGCATGGTCGGGCGCATGGCGGGCGTGCGCACCAGCGCACTCGCCTGTTGCAGCAGCACATGCGGCGGTAGCCGCTCGGGCGGCAGCGCCTGGTCTAGCGCGCTCGAAAACTGCTCGGCGACTCGCCCAAGCACCAGGGTCATGATTTCTGCCTTGTCGGCGAAATAATAGAGCAGCATCCGGTCGCTGGTGCCGCACGCAGCCGCCAGCTGCCTGAGGCTGGTTTGCGCCAGGCCGGCTGTCAGCAGATGATCCGCCAGCATCTGGATCACTTTCTCGCGCTGGTCCTGACGATTGGCCATGGCGATCCTTGTAATAACTGCTACAATCCCGTAAACTTATGGGATTGCGGCCGATGACGTGCCGCTGACCGCTATCGTGACGATTTGGAGGGCGATATGCAAATGCGCCGTGCTGCCGAAGACGTGATCGGTGTCATCCGGCCCAAGGCTCCCGGCCTCTCGCTGCAAAGGGCGCGTTGAACATGCGGGCGTCAGGCACGACCAACGGAATCGCCTGGATTGCTGCGGGGCGGATGCGAGCCGACAGGCCCAGCCTGTTGTTCATCCACGGGGCGGGCGGCAACAGCGCAGGCTGGTGGCAGCAGTTCGATCATTTTGCGCCGCACCGTCATGTGGTTGCGATCGATTTGCCGGGCTTCGGCCGATCCGATCTGCCATCGCCCGACAGCGATCCGGTCGCGGCGATGGTACAAGGCGCCGCCGGCGTGTGCGAAGCGCTCGGGCTTACGCGCATAGATCTGGTGTGCCAGTCGCTCGGCGGCTGGGCCGGCCTGCGCCTGGCCCTGTCGCGGCCCGATCTGGTGAACGCGCTGGTATTGTGCTGCACCCTGGCGGGGATTGCCCATCCGCCCGGGCTTGCGGCCTTTCGCGAGGCGACAGCGCACATGGACGAACGGGGCCCAGCAGCGCTGGGGTTGCAGCCGCAGTTCGAAATCGACGAACCGGCCAAGGCCTTGCTCTATCGTCATATCGCGGCGGCCAATGCGCCGCTGGATCCGGCCTGGGGGCAGCGCCTGTTCGCGCCCGAGGTGCTGATCGCGCCTGGCCGGCTTGCCGAACTCGCTGCGCCGGCAACGCTGATCATGGGTGCCTGCGATCCGATCTGGCCACCCGACAGCCTCACCGGCATGCTGGCAACGGCGGGGGCGCGTGAAGTCGTCATGCCCGGGGCGGGACATTCGCCCTATTTCGAGCAGCCGGGTGCCTTCAATGCCGTGCTGGCGGACGCGCTGGGTGTTCCGGCATGAAGGCCGGTGTTCGCCTGGTCCCGGGCGGGCCGGGCGATGCCTCAGGCCGCAGGCTAGGCTGGAGAATCGGGGGCAAGCAAGGGGTCCGCTGCAAAGGCGCGGCTCAGGAAATCGATCAGGCTGCGCGTGCGCGCCGGGACATAGCGGCCCGGGGGCAGCACGATATGGATCGGCATGCGCACCGGTTCATGCTCGACCAGGATATGTTCGAGCTGGCCTGCCGCAATCGCATCCTCGAACAGCCAGCGTGCATTCACCGCGACACCCAGTCCGGCGACAGCGGCAGCGCGCACGAGATGCGGGCTGTCGGCGCGGAAGCTGCCATGGATCTCGACCGACGACCCATCCTCGAACGCCCAGCGCGATCCGGTGCCCAGCAGCGAGTAGACGATGCACTGGTGCTGCGCGAGATCGGCCGGGCATTGCGGGCGGCCGGCCCGCGCGAGATAGCCGGGCGCGGCGACCGCGATGCGCCGCGCCACGCCGATCCTGCGGGCGATGAGACGACTATCGGCGAGCTGGCCGACGCGCACCGCCAGGTCGAGATTGTCCGCAACCAGATTGAGCGCATGGTCCGAGGCGGTGAAATCGATCTCGATCCTGGGATTTTCCGCCATGAACCGCGTCAGCATCGCGATAAGGCGGCTCTCGGCCAGTGTCAGCGGTGCGGTCACGCGGACGATGCCCTCTGCTTCCCCCTCGAGCCCGACCGAGGCCTCGGCCGCTTCGATCGTATCCAGCGCGCTCATCGCCTTTTCGTAAAAGCGCGCGCCATCGGTGGTCAGCGTCAGCGATCGCGTGGTCCGGTTGAACAGCCGTGTCTTGAGATGCGCCTCGAGCGCGGCGACGTGTTTCGACAGGGTCGACTGGCTGCTGCCTATCCGCGCCGCAGCGGTGGAAAAGCTGCCTGCATCGGTCACGGCGGCGAAGCTTTTCATCCAGATTGCGATATCGGCCATCGGGTCTCGCCATGCAGAAAGCGCGGATAAGGGCTTGAGGGCAAATTAATTCGATTACGGACTAAATGATAGTCAGATCGTCACAATTGACGCCTGTTTATCGTTAGATCACTGTGCCACTTGCTGCGAAAGTCAGGGGTTGTCCGGCGGAAAACGGGGATTTTCTGGCTGTACCGCCCGGAGCGCCTTTGATGGAAATGCATCAGGTCCGATATTTTCTGGCGGCGGCGCGGACGCTCAATTTCACGCGCGCGGCGGAGGAGTGCAATGTCACTCAGCCTTCGCTCACGCGTGCCATCCAGAAGCTGGAAGAGGAATTCGGCGGGCAGCTGTTCCGGCGCGAACGGTCGCTGACGCATCTGACCGAACTGGGGCGGCAGATGGTGCCGCATCTGCAGCGCACCTATGACGCGGCGCAGGCGGCCAAGCTGCTCGCGCGGGGCATCGGCAGGCAGGTACATGCCCCGGTGACGCTCGGGGTGTCCGGGGCGGTTTCCGAACAGCTGGGCAAGGCGCTGGCACAGGTGATGGAGGGGCTGCCCGGCTTTCAGCTGTCGCTGCTCAAGGCGGATGCCGCCAGCCTGTTGCAGAGCCTGTTGAAGGGCGAGGTCGATGCTGCCGTGTTGCCCGAGCCCGGCGATCCGCCCGAGCGCCTGGACACCATCGTGCTGTCCCGCCAGGAGCTCACCGCTGTTGCCCCGATCGATTGCCCGGTGGCGCAGCAGCCCGCGGTCGAGCTGCCCGAACTGGCGGCGCTCGCCTGGATCGACGGCGACGCGCATGTCGCGGCTGAGTTTACCGCCTTGTGCGCGGAGGCCGGATTGCGTCCGGAATTCCGCCATAGCGCCAATCTCGAGGGCGATGTGGTGGATCTGGTCGCCAACGGGCTGGGCTGCGCCTGGGTGCCGGCAGGCCTGGCCTTGCCGGATCGTGTCAGGCCGGTCGCAGTCCAGGGCGTTGTCATGACGCGCACGACCGTTTTTGCGACCGTATCTGGCCGCAAGCGATCGGTGGCGACCGATGCGCTGGTGCGGGCGATCCGCGCCCGGGCCTGGGGCTGAGCGCGCTTACCCGCCCGATCGGCTCAGGGCCTCGACGACCGCAATCACGGCATTGGGGTCGGCGCGCCGACGGAAATCGGGATCGATATTGGCGAAGCGAACGATGCCGCTGCGATCGATGACATAGGTCGCGGTGATCGGCAGCAGCTGGCCGGAATTACCATAGATCGCGCCGAGATCGAGTCCGGCATCGGCATAGCGCCGGTTCAGATCCGCCCCGATCGGAAAGGCCAGCCCCAGCAGCAGGGCGAGGCCGTGATCGACATCGCACAACATTGTCGCTCCGGGCGCGATCTCCCGCCGGAACTCCTCTGCCCGGCCGCCGGTCTCGGCGCTGATCGCTACGAACCTGCCCCCTGCGGCCTCGAGTCGGGGCATCGCGTCGTGCCAGGTGCTGAGCTCGCGCGCGCAGAACGGGCACCAGCGCCCTCTCAGGAAGCTGAGCACCAGGGGCCCCCGATCGAGTAGCTGGGGCAGCGTGACATGATGCCCGTGGGAATCGGGCAGCGCGAAATCGGCGAAGCGATCGCCGATGCGGGGAGCCCGCGAACCGGCGCCCGACTGGCACAGCCGCGCGACAAGATCATTGGTCGGCTGTTCCCATGGGTCATGTGCGGCAGGGCAGGGATCGCGGTCGGGCTGAGGGGTGAGGGTCATCCGCAGGATCATGCACCCTGCCGCCGCGTTTGCAAATGGTGGCAGCGTGCATGGGTTTCATGCCCTGCGGTCATGGCAAGCGCGCTGGTCACGTCAGCGCGACGAGTACTGCCTCGGAAATCCAGCGTTGCAGCATCGCACCTGCCTGCGCCGCTGCCGCTTCGCTTCCTGCGGAGCTCTTGGCGAGCATGGCACAGATCGCGCCGAAGCTCTCGCCCCGCATCGCCAGCCCCAGCGCATCGAGCTCGACAAATTCGATCGTCTGAAAGCGCGGCACCAGGCCCTGCCGCCAGACGGTCAGCACCGCTTCGCTCGGCAGCCGATCGGCCGGTGGCGGGTCGGCCTCGCCATCGTCGAGCGCTTGCCAGATCAGCGCGACATTGGTGACGATCGGGCGGCTTGCCAGCGTCGGGTTGATCACCAGCCGCGCGCGGTCCCAATCGACCTCGGCCAGCCCGGCAAGGTCCAGTTCCGGGCTGTCGGGGCCGTTGAAGGCCGCGCGCAACGTCCAATCGAGCCAGGCGAGTTCGGCGACTTCGGGATGGTCGGGATAAAGCGCGGACAGCGTCTCGTCGAAGCCCGCGCCATAATCGGCCAGCGTCCAGCTCGACGGCGGATGAAGCGCGATATGGCGGTCGGCCGCCTGTTCGAAGCGCGCATCGCCCAGCCATGCGTGCGTTCGCTCGAACACGTCGCGCAGCGCGGCGCCCAGCGTCGCGCGATGCGCGAAATGATAGACGCCGAGACCCCGTTGGGCGGCCGGAGCGACGCTCGCGAGCGGGGTCGCCCTGTCGCTGCGCAGGAACGAGCAGAACTCGCTTTGAAGATCGTGCAGGGTCATGCTGCCAGGCTTTCGCCGGGTTTGGCCAGCCGCCGCGCCAGGGCCAGTTCGTCCAGCAGCGTCTCCAGCGGCGGAACATCGTCGTCGCGCTCGATCATCACGGCCACCTTGCCGAGCATGGGCATCGCCTGAGCGTAAAGCGCCCAGACCGGATCGGGAACGGGATGGTCGTGCGTATCGATCAGCAGGCCGTCCTGCCCGGCGCTGTGCCCGGCGAGATGGACCTGGCGTACGCGTTCGAGCGGGATGCCGGCCAGATAGGCGAGCGGATCGAAGCCGTGATTGGTGGCGCTGACATAGATGTTGTTGATGTCGAGCAGCAGATAGCAGCCGGTTCGGCGTGTAAGCTCGGCAAGGAACTCCCATTCTGCCATCGCGTCATCGGCAAAATGGATATAGCTCGACGGGTTCTCGATCAGCAGCGGCCGATCGAGCAGGTCCTGTGCCAGCGCGATATTGCGCGCGGCGATTTCGAGCGCCTCGCGGGTATAGGGCAGGGGCAGCAGGTCGTGCGAATTGAAGCCATCGACGCCGGTCCAGCACAGGTGATCCGACACCCAGAGCGGCTCGATGCGGTCGGCCAATCGCTTCAGCCGGGCGAGATAATCGGCCCTGAGGCCGTCGGCAGACCCGATCGACATCGAGACGCCATGCATCGCGACGGGATAGTTCTGGCGCACCCGTTCGAGCAGGTGCAGCGGGCGGCCGCCTTCGCCCATGAAATTTTCCGAGATGATCTCGACGAAATCGACCGGCGCGGTGCCGCTCAGATAGGCGTCGTAATGCTCGGTGCGCATGCCCAGGCCAAAGCCTGCAAATCGGGGAAGCGAGGGCTGGGGCATGGACGGGGCTTTCCGTTAGGCAACCTGGCCTGCAGCGCACGGCTGGGCAGACAATGCCCGGCCTCGCCTTTGCGGAGCCGGGCCTGTCTCAGTCGAGCGGCGCGATTACTTGGGTTCGGTCAGGCTGCCACCCTTGGCGGCGCATTCCTTGGCCGTGGTCGAGATGAACCCGCTGCCCTTGCACGAGTTCTGGCCCTTGCACGAGGTCTTGGCGGTGGCGCAGTCCGATGTGCCCTTGCAAGTGTTGATGCCATAGCAGTGCACCAGATCCTTGGGCTTGGCCTTTTCGGCGGCATGGGCGCTGATGCTGAGGCCGGTCACGGCCAGCATCGCGGCGGTGGCAGCAAGGCTGATGGTCTTTTGAGCGCTATTCATGATCGTGTCTCCGGGAATGGGTCGTTGCGGTGCCTGTCTGGCACTCTTCCGTTCGCGGAGACGCGCTGATCGGTTACAGTCCAGGCCCGGTCACCATCGCAAAAGTCGCGGAGCGCTCACCGCGCCGAGCAGTGTCGCCAGACCGATGCCGAGGCCATACCAGCACAGCACGAAAGCGGCCGATTGTTCGGTGCACGCCAGCGCATAGACCGCGGCGGCGATCGACCCCGAAAGCAGCCCGGCGATCGCGCCGGCCCGCCGCAGATGCACCGGTGCCTGCTGGCGCAGCGACCGGAATATGCCGCCGAGCAGCGGCAGCGAGAGGCCGACTATCCGCCAGGGGCAGGCTTGCCAGCTCTCGCCGAACATCAGTTGTTCTGCGCCCGATTCATGCGCTACGAGCATCTGGCCCAGCGCGACGAACCCCAGCACGGCGGTGATGACCGCCAGCCCGGGCCACAGCGCGACAGGCACGGCAGCCGGTCGCGCGAGTGCCGCCAGGCTGCGCAATGCGATGGCCGCGAGCGCCATCATCGCGCCAGCCTTCAGCAGGAATGCGCAGAGCGTCCAGCCATGATCGATGCCGGGCTGCACGCCCCAGATCGCGAGCACGGCAAGCACCGCCGCGCTGCCGCCGATCAGCGCCCCCCTGACGATTGTCTCGCTCGGGCTTGCGGGGGTCACCGGAGTCAGGTCGTCGCAAAGCGCCTGGATGAGTGCGGCCTGGTTCATGAGATTATGCTGGGTCCAAAAGGCATCGCTGAAATGCGGATGCGCGCCACGGCAGTTGCCATGCAGTCTGTTTCGCAATTGGGGCCGAAGCGGTTACAATTTTGATGAGCCGATTTGCTGTATTGGTCCGCTAATCGCGTAACCTTGTTCGTGACATCAACGAAAACAGCGGCATGGCCCGTTGGCAAGTTACGGACCATCATGCGGCAGCTTCGGCCACACCGTTCCCCCCGAAACCCCGATGGCCAGGCTGCCGCATGCGTGTTCTTGCCCAAGGGATAGTCGGATGAAGCGATCTGGTTACTGGAAATTCGCGCTCCTGGGCGTAGCCTGGCTGCTGGCCGTGCCGCCCGCCAAGGCTGCGTGCAACAGCCCGGTCGCCATGCAGATCCTCGGGTCTGGCGGCCCGATTGCCGAAGGCTCGCGCGCCGGATCGTCCGCGCTGCTCTGGCTCGATGGCAAGGCGGTGCTGCTGATCGATGCGGGCAGCGGCGCCTTTGTGCGCTATGGAGAGGCAGGGGCGCGCTTCGAGGACCATCTAGCCATTGCGATCACGCATTTTCATGCCGATCATGCCGCCGATCTCGACGCGATCCTCAACAGCGGGGGCTTTTCCGACCGGACGGCCGATCTGCCGGTCATCGGTCCGGTGGGCAGCGACTATTTTCCGGGCATGCGCGATCACTTGCGCGCGCTGTTCGATCCGCAGGCGGGGGCCTATCGCTATCTGTCGGGCTATCTCGACGGGAGCGAGGGCAAGGTGAGGCTGCTGCCGGTCGAGGCGTCACCCGATGGCGCGACGCTTGTGTTCGAGGATGTAGCGCGGCAGGTGAAGGTCACCGCCGTTCCGGTCGAGCACGGCGTGGTCCCGGCGCTCGCCTATCTGGTCGAGATACGCGGGCGGACCATCGTCTTTGCGGGCGATCAGAATGCGATGAGCCAAGGCTTTGTCGACGCGCTCGCGGGGCGCAGACCCGACATTCTGGTTGCACACAATGTCATTCCCGAAGGCGAGGGACAGCCGCGCGGGCTGCACCGTCCGCCTGGATCAATTGGCGAGATGGCCGCGGCGATCGATCCGAAACTGCTGGTCCTGTCGCACAACATGCAGCGCGCGCTGGTGCGCCAGCAGGAGGGCGAGGCGGCGATCCGTCAGCATTATAAGGGGCCGATGGTGGTCGCGGACGACCTCGCCTGTTTCGCGCTGTGAGCGGATGATCGTCACGACCCGTCACTCTGCAGGCGCGGCGGCATAACCCGCCAGCCTGGCAAGACCGCGATGGATGTTGACCTTGACCAGCGATTCCGACTGGCCGGTCATCGCGGCGGCTT
This sequence comes from Blastomonas ursincola, assembly GCF_013607875.1. Lineage (GTDB taxonomy): Bacteria > Pseudomonadota > Alphaproteobacteria > Sphingomonadales > Sphingomonadaceae > Blastomonas > Blastomonas ursincola. The sequence continues at coordinate 661,626 of NZ_VDES01000001.1, read as the reverse complement.
CCTCGATGCTGTAGCCCTTGAGCTTGACCAGGCGGATGACTGCGGTCTGGGCCGGACGCAGGCGGGAGAGTAATTCCTCCAGCACGATCGCGCTGGTGACGCTGAACTCGTGATCGTCGACCTGCGGCTCGACCAGCTCGTCCTCGATCGACACCGTGGGCCTGCGTCCCATGGCGCGCAGCCGGTCGATCCACTTGTAGCGCGCGATCGTCGCCAGCCAGGGACGGAAGGGGCGACCGGGCTCGTAGGTGTGGCGCTTCTGGTGCACCGCGATCAGGCATTCCTGGGCCAGGTCCTCGGCGATGCTCATCGGCAGGCGCCGCATGAAATAGCGCTCGAGCCAGGGCTGGATCTCGCCAAGCAGCCGGTTGTACGCGCCCTTGTGGCCCGCCAGCGCCGCCGCCATCAATCGACCCCATTCGTCCGGAGCGCAAGCGAGGGAGCGTTCGGCAACGGTGAGGCTTTCAGGGGCCATGATCGGTCTCCGGCCCGACGCGGAGGATGCCGCGTTCGGATGACCGTTTATCGCCGGAGGCCTTGTCGCCGTGAACGTATCAGGCGGGTATGGATTCGATACGCGTTGTGCATGAAGCGGCGGAAAGCCGCCACAAACGGCGCATCACAGCTGAGTCAGCGCCACCACCATCGCTGCCGGATCGGCGCGGACGCGGAAGTCCGGATCGACGCATGCCTGTCGCACCAGACCGCGGGAATCGATCAGGAAGGTGGCGGGTATGGGGAGAATGCCGCTGGCCGTGCCATAGACATCGGTAAGGTCGAGCCCGGCGTCGTGGTAGCGCTGCAGCAGATCGGCCCCAGCATGATATGCCAGGCCCAGGTCGAGCGCGGCGCCATGGTCGATATCGCACAGCACGACCGCTTCGCCGCCGAGCATCGCGTGGATGCGGTCCGCGCCACCTGCAATTTCGCCGACCACGACGACCAGCCTGCCGCCCGCCGCCGCCAGTGCCGGCATCTGCTCGCGCCATTGTTCGAGCTCGCCCCGGCAATAGGGGCACCAGCCGCCGCGCACGAAGCTGACGATCATCGGGCGGTTGCCCTGCAGGGCCTGCAGGCTCTGATACTGCCCGTGATGGTCGGGAAGCTGCAGATCGGGAAAGCGTGCGCCTGCGCTCGGCGCGGAGCGGCCCGCCTCGAGTGCAGTCAGCCGGGCAACGAACCGGTCGTAGATTTCGCTCCAGCCGCTATCGCCGTTGGGGCGGCGCTGCAGATCAGCATAAAGTCGGGTGGTCTGTTCCATCGCCAGCCTATGGACCCTGATCGGGCGCAAGAGAAGAGAGAGGGGTGTATCAAGTCGATACGCGCTGCGCATGGCGAAGGATGCGCAGCGGGCACCGCATGGCCTGCCTCCTTGACGCCGCGCGAGCACATGGCAAGCTGTCCGCTTCCCTGGGGTGCAGGCGATGATCGCATATTTCGAACGGCAGCCGGATCGGGCGCTCAGCTGGGCGGTCAAGGCGTTCTGGCATCTGGAGGGGCATTTGCTGGGCGAGGCCGCCGCCATTCCCAAGCCCTATGTCGAACTGGTGATTAGCCTGGGCGACGGCCACGATTGGAGCGCTGGCGAGCGCGCGACGGGCTTTGCGGGCGGATGGATCACGCCGATCCAGACCGGCCCGCGCTTTTCTCGCTCGCTGGGGGTAACGCGGTTCGTTGCTGCGCGCCTGCACCCTGACGCCGCCATACTGCTATTCGGGCCGCTGCCGCTGGGCGATGGCGCGCCGCCGGTTCTGGCCGAGGATGTGATTGGTCCGGACTTCCGGGCCCTGCGCGACCGGCTTGGCGAGCAGAGCCACCCTGCTGCGCGGATCGATCTGTTGCAGGCCTGGCTGGCCCGGCGCTTGCCGCCGCCGCCTGCCGGGCTGCGCGTCGCGCCTTCCGAACCCTGGCGCGCCGAGCAGCTCAGCCAGCTGCTCGGCTGGACCGACCGCGACATGCGCCGCCATTTCGCCCGGATCATCGGCTGCTCGCCCAAATACTGGTTGCGGTTGCACCGGATCTCGGCGGTGCTTGGCGATCCCAGCTTCCAGCAGGGCCGCGAAACGCTCGCCGATACCGCTGCTGCCTTCGGCTTTGCCGATCAGGCGCATTTGGCGCGCGAGTTCCGCCTGCTCGCCGGCATGCCGCCCTCGGCCTATCAGAAGCGGCGCGAGGCCGAAGGGCTCGACACCGCGCCGACCATGGCGCCGCGCGCGCCGGTTTTTTCAAGCCAGGCCGGGCGGGCCGTGGCAGACCCCAGCCACCAGGAGGTGATGGCATGATCGTTTCTCGTTTTCCGTTCCGCTTCGTACTCGCGAGTGCGCTCGCCGCTGCCCTGCTTCCTGCCAATGCCGCAGCACAGGAGGCACCCAGGCGTATGCCCGCTCCCATCGTCTATTTCGATATCGCCGGTCCCGCCGATGCCGGACAGGCCGCTTTTTACGAAAAGGTGTTCGGCTGGACCGCCGGCCCGGGCGGCGTCGTCGCGGTGCCGGTGAGCGGCCCCGTGCTCCCCGGAACGCTGCGCACCGACCCCGCGCAGAAGGTGATCTATATCGGCGTGACCGATGTCGCCGCAACGCTGGCAGAGATCGAGGCGCATGGCGGCAAGACCGTCGCGCCGCGATTCGTGGTGCCCGGCGTGGTCGTGCTTGGCCTGTTCACCGACCCTGCCGGAAACGCGATGGGTCTGGTCGAGCTGACCGCAGACGGGAAGACCAGGATCCCCTGATTTTTTCGCTGCCCAGGCCCGATTTTTCCGCGCGTTTCGTTTGCCGTTTCTCGGGCCTTGCTGCTATGCAACATCGCAGCAATAATCGGGGGAGCACGCGCGTGGCGATCGACTTCAAGGTGAACGGCAAACCGGTCAGCGTCGAGGCGGAGGCCGACACGCCTCTGCTCTGGGTGCTGCGCGAGGAGCTCGCGCTGACCGGCACCAAATTCGGCTGCGGCATCGCCGCCTGCGGCGCGTGCTCGGTGCATGTCGATGGTGAACTGACGCGCTCGTGCAGCGTGCCGCTCGCGGACATGGCGGGCAAGTCGGTCACCACCATCGAGGGGCTGAAAGGGGCCGATGGCACGCTGCATGCGGTGCAGCAGGCCTGGATCGAGGCGCAGGTGCCGCAATGCGGCTATTGCCAGTCGGGCCAGATCATGGCGGCGGTGGCGCTGATCGAGCGCACCGGCAGCCCGAGCGACGAACAGATCGACGAGGCAATGACCAATATCTGCCGCTGCGGCACCTATCCGCGCATCCGCAAGGCAATCCTCGCCGCGACCGGCAAGGCTGCCGCTGCCACGAGCGCGCCTGCGACTGCACCGGCGATGGGAGAGGCATGATGGCGGACAATCCCAATCCCGATATGGACGTGATGGAGCCGGCAGCACCGGTGAAGAAGAAGCGCGGCATCGTGCGCCGCGCGTTTCTGGTCGGCGGCGCGCTGCTGGTCGGCGGCGGCGTGTTTGGCGTCTACTGGTCGGATCGTTCGGCCAATGCCCGCGCCAAGGCGCTGACCGAGACGGGCAACGACTACAATTTCCTCAGCTGGATGAAGATCGCCGAGGACGACACGGTCACCGTCTATTCGCCGCATATCGATTTTGGCCAGGGCACGCACACCGCGATGGGGCAGATGCTCGCCGACGAGCTCGATGCCGACTGGTCCAAGGTGAAGGTCGAGCAGGCCCCGGCGGACCTGTCCTTTGCCAATGCCGCGCTGGGCCGCGGTTTCCTGCTCAGCGATTCGTCGATGCCGGGCGTGATCAACGCGCTGCCCAATGCGGTCATGACGATGCTCGCGCGCTCGATGCCGCTGCAGATCACCGGCGGCTCGTCGGCGGTACGCTTTACCGGCCAGGTCGGCATGCGCGTGGTGGGGGCTTCGGTGCGGCTGGCGCTGATCGAGGAAGCCGCCGATCGGCTCGGCGTTCCGGCGAGCGAGCTGACCACGGCAGACAGCAAGGTCATCCACGCCAAGTCGGGCAAGTCGCTGCGCTATGGTGAACTGGCTGCCGGTGCGGCGCAGCGCTCGCTGACCGGCTCGCCCGAGCTCAAGTCGGCCAAGGACTACAAGCTGATCGGCAAGCCCGTTCCGCGCATCGACATTCCTGCCAAAGTGGATGGCAGCGCCAAATACGGCATCGATCTGGTGCTCCCTGACATGCGCGTCGCCACCATTGCTGCAGCGCCGGTGCGCGGTGGCAAGCTGGTCTCTGTCGATGAAAAGCCTGCGCTGGCCGTGGCCGGCGTCGAGAAGGTGATCAAGCTGGACGACGCCGTGGTGGTCGTCGCCAAGCGCTATTGGCAGGCGCTCAAGGGCCTGCAGGCGCTGACCCCCAAATTCTCCGATGGCGGGCATGGCAATCTGACCAGCGAGACGATCCATGCCGCGCAGGTCAAGCTGCGCCAGACCGGCGAGCCCGAGGGCGAGGCGGGCGATGGCGATGTCGACGCAGCGTTCAAGGCGCCGGGGGCAAAGCTCGTCACCGCCGATTACCGCGTGCCCTTCCTGCACCATGCGATGATGGAGCCGTTCGCGCTGACCGGCCATTACAAGAACGGAAAGCTGACGCTCTGGGGCGGCCTGCAGGACCCGCTGACCACACGCGATCGCGCTGCCAAGGCCGCCGGGCTGGGCATCGACGATGTCGCGTTCAACCCGATGATCATGGGTGGCGGCTTCGGTCGGCGCTTCCCCAATGTCACCGAGATCATCGACCAGGTGGCGGTCATCGCCAAGCAGGTGCCCTATCCGGTCAAGCTGGTCTGGAGCCGCGAGGAGGAGGTGCGCCACGGCACCTATCGCCCGCAATCGTCGAGCCAGTTCAAGGCATCGCTGGGCCAGGACGGCAAGATCACGGCATGGCAGGCCGATTATGTCCAGAGCGACACCGCCGAGGGCGAGGTGACGTTCATCTACGACATTCCCGCCGTTTCGCGCCGCCATTTCAAATATCAGTCGAACCAGAATGACGGGCCCTGGCGCTCGGTCAATTCGACCCAGTTCGGCTTCTACAACGAAAGCTTCATCGACGAGCTCGCCAAGGCGGCGGGCGAGGACCCGTACCAGTTCCGCCGCAAGCACCTGGCCGAAGGATCGCGCCACCGCGCGGTGCTCGACATGGTCGCCAAGCGTTCGGGCTGGGGCACGCCGCTGCCCGAAGGCACTGGGCGCGGCATCGCGATCGTCGAGAGCTTCGGCACCATCGTCGCCGAGGTGGTCGAGGCGACGGTCAAGGAAGATGGCCGTCCCAAGTTGCTCAAGGCCTGGGCGGTGGTCGATTGCGGCACGACGGTGAACCCGCTCAACGCCGAGGCGCAGATTGCGGGCGGGCTGATCATGGGTCTTTCCTCTGCGATCGGAGAAGAGATCACGCTCGACAAGGGCGCGGTGGTGCAGAGCAACTTCAACGATTACGAGCTGATCAGGCTGGCCGATGCGCCGCCGCAGATCGATGTGCATTTCATCGAAAGCGGCGCGAAGATCGGCGGCATCGGCGAGCCCGGGCTGCCGCCCGCGACGCCCGCGCTCGCCAATGCGCTGTTCGCCGCGACCGGCAAGCGCATTCGCACCCTGCCACTGCGCGATCAGGCCAAAGCCTGATCGCCGCGCGCGCGATGGCGCTGTTCGGCTGGCGCGCGGTCATCCTGGCCGCAGGTGCAGGCCGTCGCTTTGGTGGGGCCAAGCTGCTTGCGCCGCTCGATGGCGTGCCGATGATCCGCCGCACTGCCCAGGCGGTGACAGCCGGGGGTTTCGATGAGGTGCGGATTGTGGTCGGCGAGCACGTTCGTGCCATCGGCGATGCGCTCGCTGGGCTGAACTGCCATCTGGTGGAGGCCGCCGACTGGCAGCAGGGCATGTCCGCTTCGATCCGAGCCGGCATCGCCGGCCTACCGGACGAGGGCGAGGGGGCGTTCCTTTTCCTCGGCGACATGCCGCTGGTGCCGGTGGCCTTGTGCGGCGAGCTGGTGCGGCTAGCGCAGCGCTCGGGCTATGCCGCGCGGCCTAGGGTCGATGGCAAGCCGGGCCATCCGGTCTGCTTCGTGCGTTCAGCGTTGCCCGATCTGATTCGGCTTTCGGGTGATCGCGGGGCAGGGGATGCGCTCAAGGACAGGTCGCTCGCCTATCTGGATACCGACGATAGCGGCGCGCTGCTCGATATCGACGATGCCGCTTCGCTGGCGCTGGCCGAGCGGGCGTGGAACTCGCGCGCGACATCGGCGACCACCGACAGCGCGATATCGCGTGGGGCCTTGCCGAGGCCCTGAAGACCGATCGGCGCGTGCAACCGCGCAATGTCTGCCTCGCGCACGCCATGGCCGCGCAACAGCGCGACCCGTCCGTCGAGCCTTACGCGCGCGCCGATCGCGCCGACATAGAAGGCAGGAGAGGCGAGCGCGGCGGCCAGCCCAGCCTCGTCATCCTCGCGATCGTGCGACAGCACCGCTACCGCTGTCCAGCGATCAAGCCCGATCGCGTCCAGCGCGTCAGCGGGCGAGGTGCGATGATAGGACAGGCCGGTAAGCGGCGCGGCTTCGGGGCCGTTGGGGGTGACCAGCGCCACCTCCATCCCCATCGCCTGGCCGAGCGTGGCGCAGGCGAGCACGGTCGCATCCTCGCCGATCAGCACGAGCCGCAGGACGGGGTCGTAACGCTTCGTGTAGCGGCAAGCATCCCAGGCGAAGCGGGGCACATCGTCGGAAGGAAGCGCCTCGCGCGCTGTTCCGTCGCTGGACCACAGGACCGGGTGTCGCGACTGAAAGCCATCCAGCAGGGCAGACAATGCCGGGTCATCGCCGCGCAGCGGCTCGACCAGCACCGAGATGCCGGTGCCGCAGGCGAGGCGGATGTCGATCCACGGGCTGCCCTCGCCATAGCGAAGCAGCCTCGGCTTTCCTGTCGCCATCGCTTCGCGGGCGTGCCGCGCGACATCGGCCTCGATGCAGCCGCCGGAAAGATAGCCCCAGTGCTGTTCGCCGGTGATCAGCATCTGCGCGCCCAGTTCGCGCGGGGCGGGGCCGGAGGTCTCGACCAGCGTGGCGATTGCGAACGGTGTGCCAGACGCCTGCGCCGCCATCAGCAGCGGGCGGATGTCATCGGTCTGCGCGTCGAATTGCCATGTGCTCATGCGGGACGACTTAGGGTGCGCCGGCTCGATCGGCAATCGCAACCCGATCGGTAAGGTTCAGCCGCCTGAAAGACTGCGCAGAAAGCGCCTGCTGATCAGCCGGTCCTCGAGGATGCGTCCGATGACGTAGAGCAGCGCGAACAGCCCGGCGAACACATAGGCCGAGGTCGGCGAGAAGCGGTCCTTGCCGCCTTCGTCCTTCTTCTTGTCCTTCTCGTCCTTCTTGGGCTTTTCGGGCGCGGGCGCGCCGAGCATCTGGTCGATCCAGTGCAGCTCGCGGACCTTGTCCTTCTCTTCCTTCTTCTTCTTGTCCGCCTGTTCGGCATCGGGCTTGGCCAATATGCCGACCCCGACGATGATCTGCCCGAAGGCGACGAACAGCAACGGCGCGAGGAAGCAGAACAGCAGCGACTTGCTGGTCATCCAGTAGCGCAGCACGCCGCCACCGGGCTGGCTCTCGACGCGCAGCTCGCCCCGATCGTAGATCGACATCTTGTCCTGAGCGAGCGGGTCCTTCTTGGTGAAGGTGAGCCGGCCCTCGGCCTGATCGAAGCTGGTGCCAGGCTCGCGGAAAAAGGGTTCGAGCTTGGCAAAGGCCTTGTCAGCATCCTGTCCGGCGGGCAGCGGCAGTTCGCCGCGCACCGTCCAGATCCAGTCGATCAGGCGCATCCACGATCGGCCATCGGCGTGCGGGGCCATGCCGGGGAGGTCGCCGCCGGGCATGCTCTGCGTCATGCCGGTCATTCTGCGGGCACCGCGTGGGTGTCGTCTGCCTTGCCGAACTTTTCCTTCATCGTCTTCCAGCCTTCGGTGAACGGATAGGTCATCTGTTCGCGGATCGACATGCGGCGGCCGCCCTCCATGCCGAGCAGCTCGGCCTCGCCATCGACACAGGTGCCGAACATGCGGTCGATGAAGATGAAGTTGCTGGCATAGTTGCTGCGCGTCGCCTCGAAATCGAGCGAATGGTGCAGGCTGTGATGCTCGGTGGTGTTGAACAGGAAGCGCCACCAGGCGGGGGTGTTGAAGCGCACGTTGATGTGCTGATACACGCCGATCGACATGCCGATGGCCCCGGCGAGCAGCGCGGCGCGCGGCAGGAAGTCGAACAGCCCGCCGATGCCCAGCCCGATCAGGAACAGCTCGACCGGGTTGCCGACCGCGCCTTTGTTGATGTTGAGCTGGGTGATGTAGTGGTGCACCGAATGGGTTAGCCAGAGCGGGTACCAGTTGTGCATCCCGCGGTGCATCCAGTACTGGCCGAAATCGAAGATGAACAGGATCAGGAACGCCTGGACCAGCAACGGCAGGCCGGTGAACCAGGCGAACTTGTCCCAGTCGAAGCTGCTCAGCAGGTTCTCGATCAGCACGTCGCTGCCGATGAAATTGTCGACCAGATTGAGGATGGTATAGCCCAGCCCCACATAGAACAGGTCGGTGACGCATTCCTTCCAGGTCAGCTCCCAGCTCTTGAAGCGCGGGTTGACCCATTCGAGCGCGAGCAGCAGCGCGCGAAACGCGATGCCGATGCCGATCGCGGTCGAGGCCTTGGCGATGGAATTGGGCGCATAATACCAGAACAGGATCATCGAAAAGAGCACGGCGGGCTGGAACCAGGTGAAGAACAGCCGCTTGAACGGGCCGCCTTCCACCTTGGGCACGTTCTCCCAACCGATGGTGACGGGTGAATCTGCCCCGATGATGCGGTTGCCGACGCGGACTCCGTTCATGTGCCTGTACTCACGTTGCGGTCCCGGGCTGCCGGCATAGGGCAGCACTGACGGCGGGACGGTTGAGGTTCGCAGTGGAAAGAGCGTTGTAAAATCCGGGCCATCACGCCAGACGGCATTGGCCAATAGTTCCCATAGACCTGATCTATGCGGTCATTCGTCACGGGGCGGCACCGGTACGATGATGAAGCGGTCATGGACCTGCGACTGGCCCGGCGTGTCGAGCCTTGCCCTGAGCCCCTGGCGCAGCTTGGCGATCTCGCTTGCTGGCAGCTCGAGCGGATGCTCGTTCGGATGCTCCAGCGCCTCGTGCGCATAATCGCGTCCCGGCTCGCGAGTCATCTCGATATGCGCGCCGAGCACGGCGCGGACCGGGTGGGTGCGCACGAAAGCGCTCAATCGATCGATGCTGGCGCGGTTGTCGCCGAGGAAATTGACCGGCACGTAGAGCCGCCCGGGATAGAGCGTATCGCCTGAGAGCAGGATCTTGAGCTGCGGGTCATAGACCATCATGGCGGCCGCCTGATGCCCCGGCGTCGGGATGATCGACAGCGCCCGGCCGCCCAGATCGAAGGTCGCGATATCGCCGGGCCAGGGTTTAATGCCGAAAAAGGCCGCGACATCCGCCGGTTTCAGCCCGACCAATGTGGTATCGGGCCGGTCGCGAAACGCGGCATCGCCGGCGATATGGTCGCCATGCGCATGGCTGTGCGCGACGACCAGCGGGATGGCCTGGCGGCCATGCGCGGCGAGCCATTCTGCGATCACCCGATCCACCACCGGGCGGATGACTCCGCCTTCGGCCCCGGTATCGATCAGCAGTGCCTTGTCGCGCCCGAACAGCAGATAGAGGAAGGGCGCTTCGAAATTGGTCTTGACCGACTGGCGGATCACGAACGTCTCGGCGTCGAGCGCCTGCACCTGCGCGACGGGCTCCGCTCCATGGGTGCCGTCGATCCAGCGTTCGGCAAACAGCCGGGGCAGGGGGGCACCGGGTGCGGCGACAAGCAAGCCCGAGGTCGCCAGCCCCATCATGAGCCCCGCAGCTCCGAGAATTCGGCCTTTTGCTGTCATCATTTGGCACCCTTGATGGCGGGTCGCATGGGGCGGGACCGGCCTTGCCCAACCGGCCCCGCGCCCAAGCCTGCGATCAGAACCTGAACCGGGCCTCCAGGCCCAGGGTCATCGGGTTGATGACGCTGTTGCGCAGATAGCGCAGCCGGACGCCGTCGTTCAGGCCGACGCGAGAGCGATCGTTCGACACCGCGTTGACCGCATATTTGTCGAAGATGTTGTTGGCCCAGACGCCAAAGCTGTAGCGGTCGGTCTCGTAGAAGACCGAGGCGCGGTGCGTGGTGAAGCCGGGCAGCTTGTCGCCGAACGCGCGATCCCAGCCCAGCCGGGTGACGACATTGCCGCGATAGGTAGCGGTCCAGTCAGCGACGATGTTCCCGTCCATGAACGGCGCGGTATAGGTCGCGCCCAATGCGCCGCTGGTCCTGGCCGAGCCCGGCAGCCGGTCGCCCGACAGCGCGTCGAGCTGGATCGGACGGCTGGGATAGATTCCCGCCGGGCTGTTGACCGCGATGATCCCCGGCACGTCCTGGGTCAGCCGCGCGTCGAGATAGGAGAAATTGCCCTGGATCGTGAAGCGGGGCAGCGGGCGCAGCTGGAACGAGGTTTCGAAGCCTTCGGACTTGCCGGTCCCGCCATTGACGGTGATACCGACCACGCCGTTGACCGTCGCCGAGGCGACCTGAATGCCGTTCCACTTGATCTGGTAGACGTTGAAGTTGAACGTCAGCATGTTGTCGAACAGCTCGGTACGGATGCCGAGTTCCAGGTTCTTGGTGGTATCGGGGCCGAATTGCTGCTCGTTGGGCAGCGCGCAGACATTCTGCTGGTTCGGATTGAGCGGCAGCACGCATGGTGCCACGGTGTTCGGTCCGCCCAGGCGATAGCCCTTCGAATAGGTCGCATAGACCATGATATCGTCGGTGATGTTGTATGAGCTGTTGAACTTCCACACCCAGCCGCTTTTCTTGGCGACGCCGCCTGCCGAGGGCAGATCATAGGGGCTCAGCGGCTCGCCGAGCAGCGGCAACACCGCGCGGCCCGCGACTTCGGAGCGATAGCCGAAATAGCGCGCACCGGCCGTGACCTGCCATTCGGGCGTGATGCGGAAGGTGCCTTCGCCGAAGATCGCGCGCTCGGTCACGCGCGAGCGGTTGAACGAGACATATTCGAGCTCGAGAGGGTTGGGCAGGGTGCCGAAGGCGACGAACGGATGGCCCGGCAGCCGCTCGCGATAGTCGTTCTGCAGCGTGCGGCGGTTGTAGAAGGCACCCAGGACCCAGTTGAACGGTCCGCCATGGCGCGACACGAAGCGCACTTCCTGGTTGAACTGCTTGCGCCGGTTGGTGCTCTCGTTGAAGCTCGAAAAGGCGGGAAAGGACTCATAGCCATAATCGAGGTCGAGCAGCAGGTCGGTATTGTCGCCCGTCTGCTCGTTCTTGACGTCGGTATGCGCCGTGGTCGCCACCAGATCGGCAATGTTGCCGATATTGGCGTTGATTTCCGCGCTGATCAGATGCGCGCGGCGATTGACCGGCTCGAGAAAGCGCGCCGCGCTTTCATACCGCCCGGTGCCGAACACGAAATCGCTGTTCGACTGGCGGCCATCGGTCTTGGTACGCTGAAACGCATAGGTGATGTTGAGCTTGAAGTCCTCGCTCGCCTGATAGAGCAGCTGGTTGCGCGTGCTGATCGTCTTCTCGAAATTGACGTCGTTCTCGCGGCGCAGGTTGGCGGCATAGCCCGCCGCACTGATGAAATTGGGGCCGTTGGGCTGGGGCAGCGAAACGCCCGGCCGCTGCAGCAGCAGCGTATAGTCGATAAAGCCGGGATCGTAGAAATAGCCGGTCGAACTGCGGAAGGCGAGGTGATCCTTGATGATCGGGATGTTGATGACGCCATCGGCCTGATAGCCGAGCTTGCTGCTGTGCTGCTTGGCGTAGAAGCGGCCGTGCACCTCGCCTTCGAAGCTTTCGAGATTGGGGCGGTTGGGTATGTTGCGGATCGCGCCGGCCAGTGTTCCCAGCCCGTAGAGCGTGCCTTGCGGGCCGAGCAGAACCTCGACACGCGCGATATCGAGCAGCTTGAAATCGTAATAGAGCGGCACTTCGCCCAGATACAGGCCGAGCGCATCGTCGAACGAGGCGCCGTTCGCGCTGGTGTCCGAAGCGTTGAGGCCGCGCAGCACGATGGCGCCGGTCGATCCAGGGCCGGTGTCGGAGATGGTCAGGCCCGGGGTGAAATCGGCAATGTCGCGGACGTCGTCGATGCGCTGGCGCGCGAGCTGCTCGTCGCCGATTGCGCTGATGTTGATCGGCACGTCCTGGATCGAGGTCGCGCGGCGGGTCGCGGTCACGACGATGACGTTGCTGCCGCCTTCCTGTTCGGTATCCTGCGCGGCATCACCCGCAGTGTCCTGCGCAAAGGCAGGCGCGGTGCCCATGCCCATCAACATGGTAGCGCCCAGCAAGGTGGCGCGGAACAGCTTGTTCGTCATCTTCAGACCCCCAATTCTTGGTGAGCCTTTTCAAATGACACCCGTCTCCCCTGGGGTTCTGGCGATGCCGACCCCTTGATCGCCGGTTTTCCGGCCTGTTCTCCCTGAACCTCCCCACACGCGCCGCCTTGTCTGCGCGCGCGCCATTGCACGTCGCGCGGCGGTCTTGCCTGCGGGGGTAGATATCGCTTCGCGTAGGGTGATCGTGCCGTCTGCGCGGTGCGCAGCGCCTTGTCTGATATCCGAACAGGCCGGCTTTCGATCCACGGACCCTCGCTTGCGAACAGTCGATAGTGCCGCTGGCGAACTGCCAGCGACATCCAATACGGTATGGATATTACGGAATGCGTCAAGCGTAATAATTTTGCACTTGCTCAGTATGAACGGAATTTCGTGTTGCACTGCAAAAAATGACGGGATTGACGCGGTTTGGTGGCCGATCGGACAACCCGCCTCTTACGCAAAAACGCTTCGCGGACGAGGGGCGGATCATACCGGCGAATCACGGGCCGCAAAAGGATAACGCTTGGCCGAGCGAATCACTGTCTGCTGAGCAGGCTCGGTTTTTCGGGCTTTATAGGGTTATCTGTTGCGCAAAGCGTACCTTGGCAGCTCGGCGTTGCGGACCACCGGAGAACGCGTGTTCTCTCCAACGGTTATTACGTTTTTCACTCATGGTAATATTTTCTGCTGGACAAGCCTGCCCGCGCTCGTGATGCTGCACTGCGAAAGGGGACCGAATCATGACGAGGCTGTTGCGCAGGCTTTCCACCCTTCTGGCGATGCTGGGGGCTTTCGCGCTCGCCGCCTGTTCCGGTTCCCCCGAGCCCGCCAAGCCCAAGACCGAATTCAATATCGGCTGGTCAATCTATGCGGGGTGGATGCCCTGGCCCTATGCGCAGCAGGCGGGCATCGTGAAGAAATGGGCCGACAAATACGGCATCAAGATCAACTTCGTGCAGGTCAACGACTATGTCGAGTCGGTCAACCAGTACACGGCCGGCAAGTTTGACGGCGTCACCGTCGCCAACATGGACGCGCTGACCATCCCGGCGGCTGGCGGCAAGGATACGACTGCCATCATCATCGGCGATTATTCTAACGGCAATGATGGTGTGCTGCTCAAGGGTGCGAACGGTCTGGCTGCGATCAAGGGGCGGCAGGTCTATCTAGTCGAGCTTTCGGTGTCGCACTATCTGCTCACCCGCGCGCTCGAAAAGGCAGGTCTCAAGTCCACCGACGTCAAGACCGTGAACACCTCGGATGCGGACATCGTCGCAGCCTTTGGCGCGGCGGATGTCAACGCCGCGGTCGCCTGGAATCCGCAGCTTTCGGTGATGAAGGGCGAACCCGGCGTCACCCAAGTGTTCAGCTCGGCCGACATTCCGGGTGAAATTCTCGACCTGATGGTCGTTGATACCGCGACGCTCAAGGCCAATCCAAACCTGGGCAAGGCGCTGGCAGGCATCTGGTATGAGACGGTGGCGCTGATGCAGCGCGACGATGCGGAAGGAAAGGCCGCGCGCGCCGCGATGGCCAAGCTTTCGGGCGCGACGCCCGAAATGTTCGACAGCCAGCTCAAGACCACTTTCCTCTATGCCGATCCCAAGGCGGCGGTTGCGGCGGCGACCTCTCCGGCGCTCGTCACCACGATGACCCAGGTGCGCGATTTCAGCTTCTCCAAGGGTCTGTTCAAGGGCGCGGCCAGCGCCGATGCGGTGGGTATTGCGTTTCCCGGCGGCAAGGTGCTGGGCGATCCGGCGCGGGTCACGCTGCGCTTCGACGATGCGTTCATGAAGCTCGCCGCGGACGGCAAGCTGTAAGCGCGGATCGGGGCAGGGGAACGGCGATGCGCTGGGTCAACCGACATCCCAAAAAGGGCGAGCGCATCCTGCTCGGTGCGCTTCCGGTCGCGGTACTGCTGATCGCCTATCTGATCGTCGCGGCGCAGCGCCATGCTGACAACCCGATGGACAAGATCCTGCCGCTGCCCGGGCAGATGATGCAGGCCATGTCGGCGCTGATGTTCCAGGCGGACCAGCTGACCGGGCAGATCATCTTCTGGGCAGATACGGTCGCCAGCCTCTACCGATTGGGGCTGGGTCTGGGCATTGCGACACTGACCGCGCTGGTCGTCAGTCTGGTGCTGGGCGTGCTGCCGCCGGTGCGCGCCACTTTCGGCCCGCTGGTCACCGGCATTGCGGTCATCCCGCCGATCGCGCTGCTGCCGATCCTGTTCATCGCGCTGGGTCTAGGCGAGACCGCCAAGATCGCATTGATCGCCATCGGTGTCGCGCCGGTGATGATCCGCGACATCGCCGCCTATATCGCCGCGCTGCCCGCCGAACAGGTGATCAAGGCGCAGACCCTCGGCGCAAGTTCCTGGCAGATCATGATCCGCGTCGCGCTGCCCCAGGCGATGCCGCGGCTGATCCATGCCGTCCGGTTGGCGCTCGGCCCCGCCTGGGTGTTCCTGATCTCGGCAGAGGCGATCGCGGCGGATGTGGGGCTGGGCTATCGCATCTTCCTCGTCCGCCGTTACCTCTCGATGGACGTGATCTTGCCCTATGTCGCGTGGATCGCGCTGCTCGCGATCGTGATGGACTGGGCGCTCGCGCTGACCAGCCGCAAGGCCTTTCCCTGGGCGGAAGGGCAGGGCCGATGAGCGCCGCGCCGATCCTCAGCCTCCAGAACGTCTGGGTCGAATATGGCGACAAGATCGTGCTGGAAAAGGTCGATCTGGACATCCAGCCCGGCTCGTTCGTGTCGATCGTCGGTCCCTCGGGCGCTGGCAAGTCGAGCCTGCTGCGCGTCATCCTGGGCCAGGAGCGCCCGACGCGCGGTGTGATCGAACTCGACGGCCAGCCGCTTGCGCCCGAATGCGGGCCCGATCGCGGGGTAGTGTTCCAGCGCTATTCGGTCTTCCCGCATTTGAGCGCGCTCGGCAATGTGGTGTTCGGGCTCGAATGCGAGCAGGCGCCGCTCACCGCGAGGCTGTTCGGCTCTGCACGCAAGGCGGCGCGCGAGCAGGCCGAGGCGATGCTGGTCGCGGTGGGGCTGGCCGACAGCATGCACCAATATCCCGCGCAGCTTTCCGGCGGCATGCAGCAGCGGCTGGCCATCGCGCAGGCGTTGATCAAGCGGCCGCGCATCCTGCTGCTCGACGAGCCATTCGGTGCGCTCGACCCCGGCATCCGCGCCGATATGCACGCGCTGATCCAGCAGCTGTGGAGCGATTACGCGCTGACCATCATCATGGTGACGCACGACATTCGCGAGGCGTTCACGCTCGGCACCCGCGTGCTCGCGCTCGACAAGCGCCGGCACGATCCGCACGCGCCGCACCGCTTCGGCGCGACCGCCGTCTACGACCTCACCCTCAACAAGAAGAGCAACCCGGAAGAGCCTGAAAAACCGGCGGTTCTGGAGATTGCCAAGACCCAGGAGAACGCATGATGGGAACCGAGCCGACCAGTGTCGCACGGTTATCGATGAGCCTGCCAAGTGAGCTGTTCCGCCAGCTCGACATGATGGTCGAGGAACGCGGCCTGCCATCGCGATCGCAGCTGATCGCCGAGCTGATCCGCCATGCGCTGGCCGCGCATGAGGCGACGACGCGCCCCGACGAGATGCTCGCGGGTACGCTGACCATTGTCTATCGCGGCGACCGGGGCCGGGTGCGCCATCAGCTCGCGCAGACCCAGGCCGAATATCTGAAAGAGGTCATCTCCTCGCAGCACGTGTTCCTCGAGGATGACCAGTCGCTCGAGGTGCTGCTGGTCCAGGGCCCCGCCGTGCGCCTCAACGAGCTGTGCGATGCGCTGCGCCGGGTGCGCGGCGTGCACCAGCTGCAACTCGTCACCACCACCGCCCTGCTGCCGCCGCTCTACGAGCCGGACGCGGGCGAACATGCCAAGGGAGCCGCTGCATGACCGCCGTTCTGAGCGATCCGTCTGCCGCCCGCGCCCATGCCCGCAGCATGGCCGGAACCAAGGTCGAATCGATGCCGGTGCTGCCGCCGGTAGCAGGCGACCTGCCCGAGGGCGTCGCGGGTGCAGACCTGCTCTGGGAAGAGACGATCGCGCCCGGCGGCTATGCCACGCGCAGGCTGGCGCGCGGCACCCGGCTGCGGCTGATCGACCTGAAGGGCGATGCCTGTGCCGGCCTGCAGCTGTTCAACGCCGAAATGCCGACCGAGCGGCTCAACGTCGCCGATACGGTCAAGGTGCAGTGGAACGGCTATCTGGGCGCAGGCAAGCTTCTGCTGTCGGACATGGGCCGCGTGCTGATGAGCATCGTCGAGGACGGAGCCGGCACGCACGACGCGTTCTGCGGCACGTCCAACGCTGCGACCAATGCCGCGAAATATGGTGAGGGTGCCAATTACAGCCCCTATCCCAATGGCCGCGAACGGTTTCTGCTCGGCGCGGCCAAGCATGGGCTAGGGCGGCGCGACGTGCATCCGTGCATCAACCTGTTCAAGGGCGCGACCATAGCCGAGGATGGCAGCATCCTGCCCGATGTCGGCCCGTTCGAGGGCGGGCGCAGCGTGCTGCTGCGCGCCGAGATGGACGTGATCGTGGTCATCGCCAACGTGCCGCATGTGCTCGATCCGCGACCCGAATATAGCGTCACGCCGCTGCGCGTCACCGCCTGGCGCGGGGAGGTGACGCCGGAAACCGACCCCATCCGCAACGCGACGCCCGAGGGCCAGCGCGCCTTTCTCAACGTCGAAGACTATTTCCGTCGCTGATCGCAGGAGTTTCACCCGAATGAGCGCCGACCCGCATATCGCTGGCCTGACTGGCCCCATCGTCCACGATGAGATCGTGCCCGCACGCGCGCCCTGGCTGCACCATATCGCCGCCGGGCAGACACTGCGCATCGTCGATCTCGAGGGCAACCAGGCCGTCGATTTCCTGCTCTATGCGACCGCCGACGATGCCGAACGCTATAGCGCGCAGGATACCGTCGCGGCGCAGGGCAACCTGTTCCTGCGTGAAGGCACCGTGCTGCGATCGAACGAGGGGCGCGCGATGATGACGATCACCGCCAGCGCGGTCGATTATCACGACACGATCGGCGGCGCGTGCTCGTGCGAATCCAATACCTTGCGATACGGTCATCATACCAAGTCCGAACATGCCTGTGTCGAGAATTTCCTCGAGGCGAACCTGCTCGAAGGGCGCGGCAAGCGCGATATCGTGTCGAACATCAACTTCTTCATGAACGTGCCGGTCGAGGCCGACGGCTCGCTGGGCATTGTCGACGGGATCAGCGCGCCGGGCCTGACGGTCGATCTGCGCGCCGAGATGGACGTGACCGTGGTCGTCTCCAACTGCCCGCAGATCAACAATCCCTGCAACGGCTTCAACCCCACGCCCGTGCGCATGATCGTCACCGCATGAGCTACGATACCGTTCTCATCGCCAATCGCGGCGCCATCGCCACGCGCATCATCCGCACGCTGCGCAAGATGGGGCTGCGCTCGGTCGCGGTCTATTCGGAGGCCGACGAGGATTCGCTGCATGTCGCGCTCGCCGACGAGGCGGTGTGCATCGGCCCGGCGCGCGCGAGCGAGAGCTATCTGAACGTCCCCGCGATCCTCGAGGCCGCGCGCGCCACCCGGGCAGGGGCGATCCACCCGGGCTATGGTTTCCTCGCCGAGAATGCCGAATTTGCCGAAGCCTGCGCGGCGGCAGGCATCGTGTTCATCGGCCCCGATCCCGACAATATCCGCACATTCGGCCTGAAGCACAGCGCGCGCGCGCTCGCCGCCGCGCATGACGTGCCGCTGGCTCCCGGTACCGATCTCCTCACCGACGAGGCCGAGGCGGTCGAGGCAGCGGAGCGCATCGGCTTTCCGGTCATGCTCAAGGCGACGGCGGGCGGCGGCGGCATAGGCATGCGCGTGTGCGAGACTGCCGAGGACGTTCGCGAGGGCTTCGCCACCGTGGCGCGGCTCGGCCAGGGCAATTTCGGCGACTCGGGCGTCTTCCTCGAACGCTTCATCCGCCGCGCCCGGCATATCGAGGTGCAGATCTTCGGCGATGGCCAGGGCCGCGTCGTGGCGCTGGGCGAACGCGACTGCTCGCTGCAGCGCCGCAACCAGAAGGTGGTCGAGGAAGCGCCCGCGCCGCTGTTACCTGATGCGATCCGCGCCGATCTCTATGCCGCCGCGATCCGGCTGGGCGAGGCAGCGCGCTATCGCTCTGCCGGGACCGTGGAATTTCTCTATGATGCCGAGCGCAAGGAGTTCTTTTTTCTCGAAATGAACACCCGACTCCAGGTCGAACATGGCGTCACCGAAGAGGTGTTCCGCATCGATCTGGTCGAATGGATGGTGCGCGGCGGGCAGGGCGATTTCGCGTTTCTGGGCAGCGCACCGACCGCCCCCACGGGCCATTCGGTGCAGGTACGCCTCTATGCCGAGGACCCCGCGCAGGACTATCGTCCGACTTCGGGCACGCTGACCTCGGTGCGCTTTCCCGAAGACATCCGCACCGAGACCTGGGTGATGGCGGGCAGCACAGTAAGCAGCTGGTACGATCCCATGCTCGCCAAGCTGATCGTGCATGCCGAGACGCGCGAGCTCGCGGTCGCCGCGATGCAGACCACGCTCGATCAGGCGCGCGTCGACGGTATCGAGAGCAATCTGCGCTGGCTGCGCGAGGTGGTACGCGCGCCGGCGTTCGTCACCGGCGAGGTCTCGACCCGCGCGCTCGAAAGCGTGGTCTACCATCCGCAGAGCATTCAGGTGGTGAGCGGCGGCACCGCGACCACGGTGCAGGACTGGCCGGGTCGGCAGAAGCTCTGGGCGGTCGGCGTGCCGCCCTCGGGGCCGATGGACGACCAGTCGTTCCGGCTGGGCAACCGGCTGCTCGGCAATCCCGAAGGCACGTCCGGGCTGGAACTGACGCTGACCGGGCCGACGCTGCTGTTCAACGCGCCCGCGCGCATCTGCCTGATGGGCGCGGATTTCGGCGCGACGCTCGATGGCGCTCCGGTGGCGCGCGGCATGCCGGTCGAGGTCGCGGCAGGTCAGACGCTGAGCCTCGCCCGTGCGACCGGCGGCGGCCTGCGCGGTTATATCCTGTTCGCGGGCGGGCTCGACATCGCGCCCTATCTCGGCAGCACCAGCACCTTCGAGCTCGGCCAGTTCGGCGGCCATGCCGCGCGGCGGCTGCTCGCGGGCGATACGCTGCATCTCGCGCATGGCGAGACGACCACGCCGCTATCGCAGGTCGCCTTGCCCGAGATCGGCAGCGAATGGACGCTGCGGGTTCTCTATGGTCCGCATGGCGCACCGGATTTCTTCACGCCGGGCGATATCGACACGCTGATCACAGCCGACTGGCAGGTGCATTACAATTCGAACCGCACCGGCGTGCGTCTGGTCGGCCCCAAGCCGCAATGGGCGCGCAAGGATGGTGGCGAGGCGGGGCTGCACCCGTCGAACATCCACGACAACCCCTATGCGATCGGCGCGGTCGATTTTACCGGCGACATGCCGATCATCCTGGGGCCGGACGGGCCCTCGCTCGGCGGGTTCGTCTGCCCGTTCGTGGTGATCGCGGCGGACCGGTGGAAGATTGGCCAGCTCGCGCCCGGCGACAAATTGCGCTTCGTCCCCGTCAACGCCCATGATGCCTTCGCGGCGGACAGCCTGCAGCGGCGGCTGGTCGCGACCGGCGAGGGGCATATGCAGAGCCCCGCGCGCCCGATCGAGACGCTTTCGCCGATCCTGGGCATCATCCCCGAAGGATCGAACAGGCCGCGCACGGTCTATCGCCAGCAGGGCGATCGCAACATCCTGGTCGAATATGGCCCGATCGTGCTCGATATCGAGTTGCGCATCCGCGTGCAGGCGCTGCTCACCGAGCTCGAGCGGATGGCGCTGCCCGGGGTGATCGACATCGTCCCCGGCATCCGCTCGCTGCAATTCCATTTCGACGGCAGCACGATGACGCAGGGCGCTGCGCTCGCGGCGCTGATGGCGGCGGAGGAGCGGCTGGGCGATCTGGAGGATTTCACCATCCCTTCGCGTATCGTCCATTTGCCCTTGAGCTGGCGCGACCCGGCGACGATCGAGACGATCGAGAAATACATGGGCACGGTGCGCGACGATGCGCCCTGGTGCCCCGACAATATTGAGTTCATCCGCCGCATCAACGGCCTGCCCGATGCCGCGGCGGTCGAGAATCTGATCTTCGAGACCAACTATCTCGTGCTCGGCCTGGGCGATGTCTATCTCGGCGCGCCGGTCGCGACCCCGGTCGATCCGCGCCACCGGCTGGTGACCACCAAGTACAATCCGGCGCGCACCTGGACCCCGCCCAATGTCGTCGGCATCGGCGGCGCGTATATGTGCATCTACGGCATGGAGGGGCCGGGCGGGTATCAGTTGTTCGGGCGGACGATCCAGGTGTGGAACACCTATCGCCAGACCGGGGCGTTTGCCGAGGGCAGGCCCTGGCTGCTCCGCTTCTTTGACCAGATCCGCTTCTATCCGGTGAGCGCCGAGGAATTGGCCGAATGGCGGCGCGATTTCCCCAGCGGCAGGCGATCGATCCGCATCGAGCCCTCCGAATTCCGCCTCGCCGATTATCGCGCGTTCCTCGCCGACAATGCCGAGTCCATCGCCGCCTATGAGGCCAATCGCCAGGCCGCGTTCGATGCCGAGCGCGCTGAATGGCAGCGGCGGGGCGAGTTCGACCGGGTCGATCCGGCGGACATTCCGGTTGCCGAGAGCGCGGCGGTCGAGGTGCCCGAGGGGGCGGACCTGATCGAGACGCCGTTTGGCGGCAGCGTCTGGAAGATGCTGGTCAATGTCGGCGACGAGGTCGCGGCGGGCGATGCCATCGCGATCATCGAGGCGATGAAGATGGAATGCCGCGTCGACAGCCCCGGCGCGGGCACGGTGGCGGCGCTCTATGCGAAGGAGCGGCAATCGGTGCAGCCTGGCGAGCCGATCCTGGCGCTGACGAGGCACGGATGAGCGCGCCGTTTCGCCTGAGCGCTGCGGGCATCGCGGCGGCGGTCCAGAGCGGGCAGAGTAGTGCGGTGGCTCAGGCCGAGGCTGCGCTCGAACGGATCGCGGCGTACGACGCGGTGCAGCCGCAGATCTGGATCAGCCGCGCCTCGCCCGAAGCGCTGCTGGAGACTGCGCGCGCGATCGACGCGCGTGTTGCAGCGGGCGAGCATCTGCCGCTGGCGGGGGTGCCGTTCGCGGTGAAGGACAATATCGATGTTGCGGGTTTCCAGACCACCGCGGCATGCCCCGCCTTTGCCTATGCGCCCGAAGCCTCGGCCAGCGTGGTCGAGAAGCTGCTCGCGGCGGGAGCGCTGTGCGTCGGCAAGACCAATCTCGACCAGTTCGCTACCGGCCTCAACGGCACGCGCAGCCCCTATGGCGCGCCGCGCAATGCGCACAATCTCGCCTATGTCAGCGGCGGGTCGAGCTCGGGATCGGCGAGTGCGGTGGCGGCGGGGCTGGTCGCCTTTGCGCTCGGCACCGATACCGCCGGCTCGGGCCGCGTGCCCGCCGCGTTCCAGCATCTGATCGGGTTCAAGCCGAGCAAGGGCCGCTGGAGCAACCGCGGGCTGGTGCCGGCGTGCCGCTCGATCGACTGTATCACCGTGTTCACCGACAATACCGCCGATGCGCGGCTGATCGATACCATCGTCGCGGGTTTTGACGCGGCCGATGCCTGGTCGCGGCCGCTCTCCGATCTGCCGCGTGGCCATCGCACCATCGGGGTGCCGCGCCGCGACCAGCGGATGTTCTTCGGCGATGGCGAGGCGGAATATCTCTACGACAAGGCGCTGGCGGCGCTGGCGGATCTGGGCACGATCGTCGAGATCGACTACGCGCCGCTGCAGGAGGCCGCACAGCTGCTCTATGGCGGGCCGTGGGTGGCCGAACGTACCGCCGCTTTGGGCGATCTGCTCGTCAGCAACCCCGACGCCATCGATCCCACCGTGCGCGAGATCGTCTCCGCCGGGCTCGAGACAAAAGCGGTCGATCTGTTCAACGGCATCTACCGGCTCGCCGAGCTGAAACGCCATGCCGACCAGCTCTGGGACGGCATCGACGTGATGGCCTTCCCGACCGCCGGAACGACCTATCGCGTGACCGAAATGCTTGCCGCACCGATCGCGCTCAACAGCGCGCTCGGTTTCTACACCAATTTCGTCAACCTGCTCGACATGGCCGCGCTCGCCGCGCCCGCCGGTGCGCGGCACAACGGCACCGGCTTCGGCATCACGCTGATCGGTCCGGCGCACACCGACCGGGCGCTGCTCGACATCGCGGACGCCTATCTTGCGGCCGCCGCGCTTCCTTCTCCACCCCCGCTCGATCTGGAGGGCAAAATGCAGACCGTGAAACTTGCCGTTGTCGGCGCGCACCTGAAGGACATGCCGCTGCACTGGCAGCTCACATCGCGCGACGCGAAATTCGTCGGCGCGTTCGAGACCGCACCCGAATACCGGCTCTATGCCATCGCCAATTCGGTGCCGCCCAAGCCGGCTTTGGTGCACACGGGCGAGGGAGCATCGATCGCGGTCGAGGTGTACGAGCTGGGCGTCGCCGAGTTCGGCAGCTTCACCGTCGAGGTGCCGCCGCCGCTGGCGATTGGCACGGTGACCTTGTCGGACGGGACCAGCGTCAAGGGCTTCGTCGCCGAGCCGCGCGCGCTCGATGGCGCGGAGGACATCACGCATCTCGGCGGCTGGCGCGCCTATATCGCGCAAATGGCCTGAGCCGATTTCAACAGCAAGGGGACGATCATGACCAGGTTCCGCAAGACTGCCGCCGCGATGGCCACAGGATTATCCGCATTGATCGTCACCCCGGCCTCGGCCGAGCAGGTGATCGACGTGCCGGGCTTTGCCGATTTCCTCGCGGTCGAAGGCGACAGCGTCTGGGCGACCAATGCGGGCCGGGTCGAACGCTGGTCGCGTAGCGGCAAGCTGGCAGCGGTCGAGATGGCGCGTCCCTGTGGCGCGATGGCGATCCATGCGGGCAGCCTCTGGGTCGCCGATTGCAAGGAGAACGCGGTCGTCCGCATCGACACCGCCAAGGCCGAAAAGGTCGCCACCATCGCTACCGGCATTGCCAATCCCAAGGGCGAGCTGAACGTGGTCGCGGGCGCGGGATCGGTCTGGGTGGCGAGCGACAACAAGGGTGTGGTGTCGCGTATCGACCCTGCCACCAATGCGGTCATTGCGACGATCACGGTGACGCCGGGCACGCATTATCTGGTGTTCGGCTTCGATGCCCTCTGGGCGATCAGCAGCGACGGCAAGACCATCCAGCGGATCGACCCCGCCATCAACGCGGTGACCAAGACGACGGCTTTGGGCAACTCGCCGGCCTTTTCGGCGGCGGGCGAGGGTGCGGTCTGGGTACAGGAACAAGGCGACGGCACGGTGGCGCGCATCGATCCTGCTACCGGCGAGGTGACCGGGCGGGTCAAGGTTGGCAAGGAGCTGAAATGGGGCGATATCGATACTGGCGCGGGGATGGTGTGGCTGCGCACCACCGAGGACCAGACCTTTGTCGCGATCGATCCCAAGGGGCTGACCGTGGTCGCGCGGCTCGGCAAGGCGGAGGGCAGCGGTGCGCTTCGCTATGCCACCGACGGGCTGTGGACCTCGGCGCATGACGTGCACACGCTGACCTGGTGGCCGCAGCCGATCCTGACGTCAGCAAAATGACTTGCCCGCGACCGGGCGTCCCTGCAGCAGGGTTGGCCGGTCGCGGTTCAGGGCAAGACGATCAGCGCAGCGAGGCGAGCTTTGCGCCCGATGCGGTACTGGCGCGCGCGAGGCGCTGTTCGATCTGCGCGCGAACATCGGCAGCGACCGATGCGCGGCATTCCTGCGTCTTGGCTTCGGCGGCGAGATGCACGCCCGACAGGCGATCGCCGCAGACCGTGCGGGCTGCCTGATCGACGCGGATGGCGAGACGCTGCTGGCCGTCGGCGGTCGACAGGTCGAGATCCGCGAGGTTGAGGATCGCCTGATCCTTGGCAAAGGGATTGGTGGCGGTTTCGTTCGCGGCGGCTCCGGTGGCCGTCAGGGCGAACGCGACGGTGGCGAGCGCCACGAGCCGGGTCTTCATGGGTTTTTTCTCCTGCGTCAGACAATTGCAGCTCTGCGGCCGCTGGCGACCGCTATAGCCGCGCGGGAGAAAACTTTCAATATATAACCCGGTTTTGTATTTTTATTACTCTACCTTGACCCCGTTATTACTTGACCGAGACGACCAGCATGGCGAGATCGCCGCGCGTCCCGAGCAATCCGACGGGCAGCCGGGTGCTATGCCGTTCATTTCCCACCGAAACCTCGATGCTGCGCGCATAGGGTTCCGACCAGTGGCGCACAGTCTTGACCGGGATGCGCGCCTGCCAATGGTGACGACCCGTGGTCGTGACATCATGGCCGTTGATGCTGACTGGAGCGCTCATATCGGCTCGTCTGCCCGAGACAATCAGGCAACTTTCGACTCCGCATTCGACGACCCGGGTGCGGGGAGCAGCCTCGCCCTGAGCAAGGGCAGGAGAGGCGGCCATCGCTGCGGCGGCGATCATCGTCAGGCGCATCATCGGGGGAGCACTCCTTTTCATGCGGCGTCGATGCCGTGCTGCTGGAAGAACTGCGATACCGGCGCCAGCACATCGGCATGGCGCTTCCAGCGCGCGACGGAATCGCTGTAGATCGGACGGCGCACCTGCGCGGCGCTGGGGGTGGAAACCGGCGCGGCATTGGTGTGGAAGGATAGGCAATCGTCCGACCAGTCGAGCCCGGCATGGTCAAGCAGGCGGCGCGTCTGGCCGACCTGGTCGGCGATCAGATCCTCATACTGCACTTCCAGCACGCGGCCCGGAAGCTGCTCGGCCCAGAAGCGCATCAGCCGGTCGAACCGGGCATAATAGGCTGCGATGTCGAGCAGGTCGTAGCTGTAATCGTAATAGCGTGAGCTCACCGCGAACAGGTTCCGGAAGTTGCTCAGCACCGTGTCCATCGGGTGGCGGCGCAGGCAGATGATCCGTGCATTGGGCAGCGCGCGCGCGATGAAGCCGACATATTGAAAGTTGCCGGGGAACTTGTCGATGAAGTGCTTCGCCGGATCGCGCCGGTGGTGCTGCGCGCGCCCGAGATAGTCGCGGCCGATCACGGCCATGTCCGCGCGGGCCGCGAGCGCCACGGTTTCTGGATCGAGCACGTTACGGCTGCGCGTGCCCGCACCGCGCTTGACCGCCAGCGGCATCGCCTGCAACTCGCCCGCGCTCTCGACCTCAGGGTGCGAGGACAGGATGCGGTCGACCAGCGTGGTGCCGGTGCGCGGCATGCCGATGATGAAGATCGGCGCATCGCCATCGTCGCGGGCGGGCGGAGCGGCCTTCAGATCGGCCCAGCTCGCCTCGATCGCATCGAAATTGGCCGCATCGCGCGAAAAGTCGTAATCGAGCGCGCGGCGGTGCTCGCCATTGGCCTCGCATAATATGTCGAGCGCGCGTTCGGGCTCGCCGATATCCTCGAGCTCCTTGGCCAGCGCATAGCCGAGCAGCAGCCGGTCGCGCCCTTCGCGTGCCCGCGAATAGGTCTGGCCGAGCCGGGCGACATGGTTGGCTTGTGCACTCTGCTTGCCCAGGCTGGCGAGCAGATGGTGCGCGCGGGCATGGTCACCCGCCATGCCGATCAGCGCCTCGAGCGCAGCCTCGGCCTCGTCGACGCGGCCGAGGAAATTGAGTGTGACGGCGAGGTTGTAGCGATATTCGCTGTTATACGGCTGTAGCCGCACCGCCTCGCGGAAATGTCCGAGCGCGGCGGAATGATTGCCCAGGCGCGCATAGACGCAGCCCATGGTGTCACGGCTCAGCGCGTCGGCGGGAAGCGCGGTTTCGGCCTGTTCGAGCACGAACGCCGCATCGCCCTCGCGCCGGACCATCGCATAGAGCTTGGCGAGCTGCGCGCGATATTCGCCCTGCGGGTCAAGCGCGACCGCGCGCTCGAGGCTCGCGATGCCTGGAGCGATCTGCCCTGCATCGGCGAGCGTCACGCCGAGCAGAAAATGTCCCTCGGCATCGCGCGGATCGTCATGGATAAGCGAGGCCGCCAGCCTGTGCGTCGCCTGCAGGTCGCCCTGGCCCAGCGCCTCGCGCGCCGCGTCGATCCGCCGGGCGCGCAGGTCGATCATGCCGCCGCTTCGCTCCCGCCGCTATCGCTTCGCCGGGCCTTCCAGCGGTCGATCAGCGGCACGAAGGGGAAGATCGTCTGTTCCCAGATGGTGAGCCGCTTGCGGTCGTCCTGGCCGACCAGCACGCCTTCGCCCTCCTTGTAGGTGCCGAAGATGCGGTCGAGCAGGATGAGCGAGTTGCCATAGTTGCAGCGAGTCGCCTCGTAATCGGTCGAATGATGCAGGCTGTGGTGGCGGATGGTGGTGAAGACGAACGAATACCAGATCGGCGGGTCGGCCTTCACATTGGCATGCGCGAAGGTCGAGACGACGTTGAGCACGTTGAGCCCGGCGAACAGCGCGGTCAGATCGAAATCGAAAAATGCGAGGACGCTCAGGCTGATCAGGAACAGCTCGATCGGATTGCCGACATAGCCCTTGGCTGCATTGAGCTGGGTGATGTGATGATGCGGCGCATGCGTCAGCCAGAAGGGCGTCACATTGTGCATCAGCCGGTGCATCCAGTACTGGCCGAATTCGAGGATCACGACGACCATGATCACCTGCACGAGCCACGGCACCTGGGCCATCCAGGTGGTGCTGATGCCCAGCCAGTCCTTGAGCGCGAGCAGCGGGTCTTCGGCCAGCGTCTTGCTCAGCCAGGCGATGACGGTCGAGCTGAGCACGACATAGAAAAGGTCGGTGCGGAATTCCTGCCAGTTCATCCGCCAGCCCGCATGCCGCTCGTGCACGAATTCGAGCAGCAGCACGGTGAGCGTGATCAGCGACGAGGTGACGATCAGCATCCACGGAATACTCGTCACCGCCTTGGGCGCATAGGCCCAGAACAGCACGACCAGCGCCACCATTGCAGGCGGAACAAGGTTGAACAGTCTGTCCTTCAAGGAAATCGTCATTGCGCAGCTCCGAAACCGGCCGGAAGTCTGCGCTGCACCGCATCATGTCGGGAGAGGCAAAAATGCGATGAAAGTCATAGGCTGTGTCTATGCCTCGCGCATCGCGCGCACGCGGCGGAACACCTCGTCCCAGAAAAGCTGCGTCGCGGTATCGCGCGCCGGATCGGTGCGCGCGAGCAAATAGATGTCATAGGCAGGCTCGATGTCCGCATAGAGCATCGGCCAGAGCCGTCCCTTTGCCACATCCTCTTCCGCTGCGGGCACAGGGAGAAAGCCGACGCCGACGCCCAGCCGAACCAGCCGCTGTGCCTCGTTGATGTCCTCGGCCAGGCCGCTGACCTTGGTGCCTAGGCCATTGCGGCGGCGCAGATTGGTGATGAGCTCGATCTCGTCGTCGCCGGTCAGCACGAAATGCTCGTCGCGCAGATCGGTGAGCCGGCTGTAGCGATGGCCGTAATGCGGGCTGGAGCGCGCGCAATAGAGCTGCTGGCGCTCGACCAGCAGCGGCTCGTACATCAGTCCGCCGCGCACCGCGCTGTCATAGCTCACCCCGATCTCTACTTCGCCCTGTTCAAGCGCGTCGAGCACCTGCCGCCAGGGCGACACCCGAATTTCGATATGGATATCGGGGTTGCGGCGGTGGAAGCTGGCGATCGCCTCGTCGAATTCGGGCGAGATCAGGCCCGATACGATCTGGATGCGTACAAAGCCCTCGACCCGCTTGGTCGCCTGCGCGATCTGGTGGGGCATCATCCGCGCCGATTCGAGCATGTCCTCGCACAGCGCCATCATCGCCTTGCCTGCGGGCGTCATCTCCACCCCGGTTGCGGTGCGGATCAGCAGCACGGTGCCGACATGGTCCTCCAGCCGCTTCAATGCCGCGCTGATGCTGGGCTGCTGGCGGTTGAGCTTGCGCGCCGCCGCACCGATGCCGCCCGCGCGCACGATATCGACAAAGGTGCGCAGCAGGTTCCAGTCCACCCGGCTGGCGAACTTGCGGTCAATCAGCGGTTCCCGATCGGGCATGTGGCAATCCCCTTGTGAGCCCAGATCATAGACCAGATTGATGCCGTCTGCGCAATATGCTCGTCCAAGGCTATGGCCCGGTTCGGCGAGAAGTGTCAGAAAATACAGACAGTTTGTCGCAGACACGAGGTCTGCAAGCGTCTAGCATTGTCGGCAGGGCTGGTGGGCCAGCGATCCGGGGCAGGGCATGACGGCATTTTCGATCTACAAGTTTGCGCATGTGCTGGGCGTCATCCTGCTGCTGGGCAACATCACGGTGACCGCAGTGTGGAAGGTGTTTGCCGACCGTACGCGCAACGCCTCGATCATCGGCTTCGGCCAGCGCATGGTCACCGGCACCGATTTCGGGCTGACGGTGCCAGGCATCGTGCTGACGATCATCGGCGGTTATGGCGCGATGTACGAGGCGCGTTACGATTTCCCGGGGCCCGCCTGGCTGTTGTGGAGCCAGATCAGCTTCGTTGCGGCCGGGGTGATCTGGCTCGGCATTCTCATCCCCATCCAGGTGCGTCAGGCGCGCATGGCGCGGGCATTCGAACATGCGGGCGATGTGCCCGAAGCCTATCGCACGCTGGCACGGCGCTGGCTGTTCTGGGGGCTGGTCGCCACCGTGCCGCTGGTCGCTGCGCTCTATTTCATGCTCGACAAACCTGGCTAATATGCCTCCGGGGCACAGGGCCCGGGGAGATTTGCCGATGCCTTTGAAGCAGGGCCAGGATCTGCGGCAATTGGTTGGGTACCAGTTGCAGCGGGCAAGCCTGATCGCCGAGCGGGATGCGCGCCGGGCGCTGGAGCCCTTCGGCCTGTCTCCGGCCAAGATGACGGCATTGCTGCTGATCCGCGACAATCCCGGTTGCGATCAGACCGCGCTCGGCCACGCGCTCGGCATCAACCGGTCGAGCGCCATGCGGCAGGTGAACATCCTTGAGGAGCGCGGCCTGATCGAGCGCCGCCCAGGGCGCGATGCGCGCACCAATGCCCTCCATCTGACGGCCAGCGGCGAAGAGCAGATGGCTACGATGCTGGCCGCGATCAACGCGGCGGACAGGGCGCTGGTCGAGACGCTGACCGGCGAAGAGGCGGTGCTTCTGGGCGCGATGCTCGAAAGGATCGCGAGGCAAAGCCCACGCCCGCGGCCGCGCAGGGCCCTTCCGGACGCCTGACCTGTTGCGACGCGCGAGCTTGCGTTTTCGATTGCGCAGATTGTACGCTTGGCATACAATTTATGCCGATGTCGAGCGTGGGAAAATGAGAAGGGGTGATAGCATGTCCGAAGATCAGGTCGTTTCGGTCCGCGTCGAGGATCGCATCGCCTGGGTGAAATTCGCCCGGCCCGAAAAGCGCAATGCGATGAATCCCGCGCTCAACCGGCAAATGATGGAGGTGCTCGACGATCTCGAATATCGCGACGATGTCGGCGTGCTGGTGCTGGGCGGCGAGGGCAACAGCTGGTCCGCCGGCATGGACCTGAAGGAATATTTCCGCGAGACCGAGGCGCAGGGGCTGCGCGGCGTGCGCAAGTCGCAGCGCGAGAGCTATGGCTGGTTCCGCCGCCTGCGCTGGTTCCACAAGCCGACCATCGCGATGGTCAACGGCTGGTGCTTCGGTGGCGGCTTCGGCCCGTTGTTCGCGTGCGATCTGGCGATCTGCGCGGACGAGGCGCAATTCGGCCTGTCGGAGATCAACTGGGGCATTTTGCCGGGCGGCGGGGTGACCAAGGTGGTGGTCGATCTCCTGCCGATGCGCGACGCGATGTGGCTGACGCTCACCGGCGAGCTGATCGACGGAAAGCAGGCGAGCGCGATGCGGCTGGTCAACGAGAGCGTGCCGCTCGACCGGCTCGAGGCGCGCACCACCGAGGTGGCGAAGCTGCTGCTCAAGAAGAACTCGGTCGCGCTGAAGTTCGCAAAAGATGCGGTCCGGCGGGTCGGCGTGATGACCTATGACGAGGCAGAGGACTATCTGGTCCGCATGCAGGAAGCGGCCAATTTCCACGACAAGACCGACGGGCGCAAGGAAGGCATCCGCCAGTTCATCGACGAAAAGAGCTACAAGCCGGGGCTTGGGGCCTATGACCTCGACAAGGCGGCGGGCAAGCCCGGGCAGGGCTGAGCCCGGCATGTGAGGCGCCGCCAAGTCGCGGCGGCCCGTTGTCGCCCTGCGCCTTCGTGCAAGGGTTCGTCTGGCACCGCGTGGGTGGCAGCCGCTCCTGCGAGAGCCTGAGCCGCTAAGCGTCGGATGGCGTCAAACAGACTTAGAATTTTCTTATGGGCAAGCAGCAAATCTGATTAGAGCCGCCAGGGTCTATCTGCAATGTTCTCTCACATAGCATTTCCGGACGAGAAATGTACCATGGGGAGAATGCCATGAGCCTGATTCGCAAGATCCGCATCCGCGCCACGACCAGCACTGCATTCGGGTTGCTCGCGCTTTTCGCTCCGCCGCAAGCGGCATGGGCTCAAGCCACCAGCCCGGACAGCCAGGCAGGGGCGGACAGTTCGCAACCGCAGGAAATCATCGTCAGCGCCCGCCGCCGCGAGGAATCGCTGCAGGAAACGCCGGTGGCCGTCACCGTGTTCAGCGGAGAGGCGCTCGAGGATCGGCAGATCACCCAGACACAGGATCTGGAGCGCTTCACCCCCAGCCTGCAGTTCAAGCCCGCCGGACAGCTTTCGGGCAACAGCGCGGCAGCGGTGGTGTTCATCCGCGGCATTGGCCAGCTCGATCCGACCGCGGCGGTCGATCCGGGCGTCGGCGTCTATATCGACGATGTCTATGTCGGCCGCTCGGTCGGCGGCACGATCGAGCTCGGTGATATTGCAAGCGTGCAGGTGTTGCGCGGTCCGCAGGGCACATTGTTCGGTCGCAACACCATTGGCGGCGCGATCCTGGTCAACACGCGCGAGCCCGATTTCGACGGTTTCTCGGGGCGCAGCCGCCTTCGCACCGGCGAAGACAATCTCATTGAAGGCTCGACCGCGCTCAACCTGCCGATCGCCAGCAACCTCGCCGCGCGTGTTTCGGGCGGGTTCCGCAGCCGCGACGGCTATGTCCGGCGCGAATTCGATGGATTGAGGTTGGGCAACGACAATGTCTATACGCTCAACGCATCGCTCAAATGGGAGGCATCGCCGAGCTTCACCCTGTTGCTGCGCGGCGACTATACCGAGCGCAACGAGAATGGCGCGCCCTTTGTCTTTGCCGGGATCAACGAGCAGGCCCCCGTTCCGGCCATCGCCAGTGTCGGTGCCGGTTGTCCCGGCGCGACCATTCCCTTCGCGCCGCTGACGCCCGGAAACCCGCGCTTCGGCGCACCCAATGTGCCGCTGATCAACGACCCGCGTTGCGCAAATGACTTCTACAACCGCGGTCCCTTCACCAATGGCGGCACCGCGCCGGTGCAAAGCACGTCCAAGGTCTGGGGTCTTTCTGCCACGGCGAGCCTGGAGCTGTCCGAAGCGCTCACGGTCAAGAGCATCACGGCCTATCGCGATACCGATTCGCGCGGTATTCGCGACGCCGACAACACCCCGTTCGTGATCCTGACCACCGATGTCGGCGCGCAGTCGAAGCAGTTCAGTCAGGAGGTCCAGCTCCAGCTCGATGCCGGCCCGGTCAACGGCATTCTCGGCGCCTATTATTTCGACGAGGACACCAACGAGCGCGCCTCGGTGCCGATTTCGTTCCCGCCTTCGCCGCCGGTGATCGCTTCGATCCTCGCCGGCGGACCGGGAAGCCGCGATCTGCAGCTGTCCGATCTCGAGACCAAGTCCTTCGCGGTGTTCGGCGAGCTCAGCTGGGAGGTGGCAAGCGGCCTCGAGCTGACCGGGGGGCTGCGCTATACCGAGGATCGCAAGACCTATCAGGGCACGGTGCTCAACCTGTTCCCCTCGACCCGGCCCGATCCCAACCCGCTGCCGACACTGGCCATACCGCAGGGCGGTCCGCTGTTCATCTTCCCGACCCCCAATCGCGAGACCTTCTCGGCGCTGACCGGGTCGGCGAGCGTGCGCTACCAGGTTTCCGACTGGCTGAGCACCTATGTCTCCTATGCGCGCAGCTTCAAGTCGGGCGGCTTCAATACCCGGTACAACGCCGCACCGGCGGGCAATGTGCCGATCCCGTTCGATGAGGAAACGGTCGACAGCTACGAGCTCGGCGCGAAGATGGACTTCGGCGCGCTTCGCCTGAACCTCGCGGCCTTCCAGGCGGATTACCAGGATATCCAGCTGATATTCCGCGCCGGGCCCGTGCCGCTGCTGTTCAACGCCGGCAAGGCGCGCATTCGCGGGTTCGAGGCCGAAGCCTCGTATCGCGCCGGCGGCTTCGTGTTCGATGCGTCGGTGAGCCTGCTCGACGACGACATCCTGTCGATCACCGCCATCCCGGGTGCGACCGCCACCGTGCTGCCCGGCGACGACCTGCCGCTGACGCCCTCGTTCCAGGGCAGTTTCGGGATCGCTTATGATTTCCAGCTGACCGATGCGATGAAGCTGACGCCGCGCTTCGACGGATCGTACACCTCGTCGCTGGTGTTCATCACCGGCAGCGTGCCGGAGATCGAGCAGGACGGCTATTTCGTTGGCAATGCGTCGCTGACGCTGTCGCACGAGGATGGGTGGAAGCTGCAGGGCGGCCTTACCAACCTGTTCGACGAGCGATACCTGATCCAGGGCAACGCATCGCTGGCGACGCTTGGCTATGCCGAGCGCATCTTCGCCCGGCCGCGGCAATGGTTCCTGCAGGCGAGCTTCGAATTCTGATGCCGGACGGCTGTTCGGGCACAACAAGCTACGGCCAGATTTAGATTTTTCTTATGTGATGCGGCTGGGTGGCGTGTCAGCGCGATACCAGCCGTAGCTGCGCCAGAAAGGCGGCCTGCACCCTGGTCGGGCGCCAGCCGCTGCGGGTGGTAATGCCGATCGTTCGGCTCAATTCGGCGGGGACTTCACCAATGATCGCGAGCAATCCGGTGGAAAGCTCCAGCCCGACCTGGTCGGGGGAAAGCATGGCGAGAAAGTCGCTGCTGGCCAGGATATGGCGGATGGCGATCACCGATCCGCACTCGATCGGGACGCGGGGCAATTCCAGCCCCGCATTCTCGAACATCGCGCGCCAGCGGGCATGCAGCGGGGTGCCCTGGGGCGAGGCGATCCACGGATATTCGGCAAACCGCGCCAGGCTGGCCTCGCCGCCGGCCAGCGGATGATCGCGGCGCCCGATGATCGCCGGTCGGTCAAGAAACAGCGGTTGCTGCTCCAGATCCTC
This sequence comes from Blastomonas ursincola, assembly GCF_013607875.1. Taxonomy (GTDB): domain Bacteria; phylum Pseudomonadota; class Alphaproteobacteria; order Sphingomonadales; family Sphingomonadaceae; genus Blastomonas; species Blastomonas ursincola. The sequence goes on along the minus strand of NZ_VDES01000001.1, from coordinate 627,801 downwards.
TCCGGGGGACGGATCGCGCAAGGCGCCAACGATGACATCCAGATCGCCGTCGCGCAACGGCTCGATCAGATCGGCGAACGCGCCTTCGGTCACCAGGATGCGCGCTTCGGGATGCTGGGCATGAAAGGCCGCCACCGCTTCGGGCAGAATCCGCGCGCGAGAAAGCGGCATCGCACCGACCGCAATCCTGCCGACCTCGCGTCCCTTCAGCGTCTCGACCTCGGCCAGACCCGCGCGCAACTCGGCGCGGGCGAGCCGGAAGGCACGCACCGTCCGGCGACCGCTTTCGGTGAACGCGATGCCCTTGCCGCGACGTTCCACCATCGATCGCTTGAGCACGATGGAAAGATCGGCCAGCGCGCGGTGCAGCGCGGGCTGCGACAGGCCGGTGATCGCGCTGGCGCGGGCATAGCTGCCGCCCTCGGCCAGGGTCAGCAGCGCGCGCATCTGCGCCATCGTCACCAGCGGGCTGCCGATATGGTCGAGCGCACGCTCGATGCGCGGGGCCAGCAAAGCCGCAGCTTCGGTCGGCTGCATGCCCTCGGGCAGCCGGTGGAACAGCGCGATGCCGAGCTGCGCTTCCAGCTTCGACAGGCCCTGGGTGACCGCGGGCTGCGAGATGTTCACCTGGCTCGCGGCGGCAGACAGGCTGCCGAGCCGTGCGATCGCCGCCACCGATCGCAGATGGCGCAGGTTGAGGCTCTCCATCATGCAGCTTGGCCCCTATCGCGACGACGGGTGGATGGCGTGCCGCACGGCCTGCCGCGCCTAGCCGTGCTTGCGGATCAGCCGCAGCCCGTCGAGCAGGGCTGCAACCTGGCGATCCTCGAACAGCACCTGGAACCGCTGCTCGTGGGTGTCGATCGCCTTGCGCGCGTCCCGGGCCATGGTCTCGCCAGCAGGCGAGAGGAACAACGCCTGCGAGCGGCCATCGACCGGCGCGCGATAGATCAGGTCGCGTTTGAACAGCCCTGCGATCAGCGGCACCATGTTGGCGCGCTTGATCGCGAGCAACCGCCCCACGTCGCTCTGCGTGCAGCCGGGGGACGATTCGATCACCAGCAGGATCGACGCCTCGACCGGGCGCAGCCCCGTCTCGCGCAGCGCCGCGGCCAGGTCCGCCATCATGACGCTCGAGGCTCGGCGCAGCTGGTAGCCCAGCAGGGCATCGAGCGGATCATGCAATGCGGCGGGCGGATCATTCTTGGCCATAAGCGGCTTTACCCCGATTGCATCGCTTGGCCAATATTGATATGCGACATATCAATCAACGAGAGGATGGTTCCGATGTTCAAGACGGATTTGCTGATCGGTGGAAAGGCAATCGAGGCCGCTGACCGGTTCGACCGGATCAACCCGTTGACGGGCGATGTGGCCACGCGCGCCGCAGCCGCAACGGTGGACGATGCGGCTGCGGCGGCCGATGCGGCCGCAGCGGCGCTGCCGGGCTGGGCGGCGCTCGGGCCGGGTGCTCGTCGCGCGGCGCTGACCCGCGCAGCCGACGCGATGGTCGCGCGCCAGGCCGATTTCATCGCCGCGATGCAGGCCGAGACCGGCGCGACGGCCGCCTGGGCCGGGTTTAACCATATGCTTGCGGTCAATATGGTGCGCGAGGCGGCGGCGATGACGACGCAGATCGGCGGCGAGGTGATCCCGTCCGACAAGCCCGGTTGCATCGCGATGGCGGTGCGCGAGCCGGTGGGCGTAGTGCTGGGCATCGCGCCGTGGAACGCGCCGATCATCCTGGGCGTGCGCGCCATCGCCATGCCGCTCGCCTGTGGCAATACGGTCGTGCTCAAGGCATCGGAGCAATGCCCGGAGACACACGCGCTGATCGTGCGCTGCTTTGTCGATGCCGGGCTGGGCGATGGCGTCGTCAACCTGGTCACCAATGCGCCGCAGGATGCGGGCGAGGTGGTCGGTGCGCTGATCGACCATCCGGCAGTGCGCCGGATCAATTTCACCGGATCGACGGCGGTCGGACGCATCATCGCCAAGCGTGCTGCCGAGCATCTCAAGCTCTGTCTGCTCGAGCTGGGCGGCAAGGCACCGCTGCTGGTGCTCGACGATGCCGATCTTGACGAGGCGGTGAAGGCCGCGGCGTTCGGCGCGTTCATGAACCAGGGGCAGATCTGCATGTCGACCGAGCGGATCATCGTGGTCGACGCAGTGGCCGACGCCTTTGTCGAGAAGTTCGCCGCCAAGGTGGCGACGCTTGGTGTCGGCGATCCGCGCGAGGGCAAGGCGGCGCTGGGCGCGGTGATCGATCGCAAGACCGTGGACCATGTCGATACGCTGGTGAACGATGCGCTGAATGCCGGCGGCGTGCTGGTGAGCGGCGGTGCGTCCGAAGGCGTGCTGATGCCTGCGCATGTGGTCGATCGGGTTACTCCGGACATGCGCCTGTTCCGCGAGGAAAGTTTTGGCCCGGTCGTCGCTGTCATCCGTGCGCGTGACGAGGCCGATGCGATCGCACTTGCCAATGATACCGAATACGGCCTGTCCGCCTCGGTGTTCACCCGCGACATCGCGCGGGGGCTCAAGGTTGCGAAGGCGATCAAGTCGGGCATCTGCCATGTCAACGGCCCCACGGTGCACGACGAGGCGCAGATGCCCTTCGGCGGGGTCAAGGCCTCGGGCTATGGCCGCTTCGGCGGCAAGGCCGGTATCGATGCCTTTACCGAGCTTCGCTGGATCACGGTCGAGACCGAGCCCGGTCATTACCCCATCTGAGCGATAACCACGAATTTCAGGACGACATTTCCAGGAAAGGCTGCGAACCGATGACCGAACGTACCGAAGCAGAAACCGTCGCCTACACGGTGACCGACCGCATCGCATGGGTGAAGTTCAATCGCCCCGAAAAGCGCAATTGCATGAGCCCCAGGCTCAACCGCCAGATGGGCCGGGTGCTGGACGAGCTGGAATTTCGCGAGGATGTCGGCGTCGTCGTGCTGACCGGCGAAGGCACCAGCTGGTCGGCGGGCATGGATCTCAAGGAATATTTCCGCGAAACCGAGGCGCAGGGACTGGGCGCGACGCGGCAGGCGCAACGCGAAGCCTATGGCTGGTGGCGGCGGCTGCGCTGGTACCAGAAGCCGACGATCGCGATGGTCAACGGCTGGTGCTTCGGCGGCGGCTATGGCCCGCTCTTCGGCTGCGACCTGGCCTTTGCAGCGGACGAGGCAACATTCGGCCTGTCCGAGATCAACTGGGGCATCCTTCCCGGCGGCGGGGCCTCGAAGGTCGCGACCGAGCTGATGCCGTTCCGCAAGGCGATGTACCACGCGATGATGGGCGAGAATATCGACGGCAAGACCGCAGCCGAATGGGGCCTGGTCAACGAATCGCTGCCGCTCGCCCAACTGAAGGAGCGCGTGGAGCAGGTGGCCAAGGTGCTGCTGGCCAAGAACCCGGTCGCGCTCAAGGCGACCAAGGATGCCATCCGCCGCGTGCGCGAGATGACCTATGACAATGCCGAGGATTTCCTGATCCGCGCGCAGGAGGCCGCGAACAGCTTCGACAATGATGGCCGCAAGGAAGGCATCAAGCAGTTCATCGACGACAAGACCTACAAGCCGGGTCTTGGCGCCTATGACGTGAAAAAGCAGCCCGCCTGAAACCCGGAGCGCCGAGCCGATGATCGATCTGGAAACCTCGCCTGTGGCCGTATCGTCGCAGCGTGACCTTCGCCGCCTGCTGTCGCCCCGGTCGGTGGTGGTGGTTGGCGCGTCGGACAAGCCCGGCGCGCTCGGCGCGTCGGTCGTGTCCAATCTCGACCGCAACGGGTTTGCGGGGCCGGTTTACCTGATCAATCCCAGACGCAGCGAGATCGCAGGCCGGGCGTGCCTGGCCTCGATCGACGACCTGCCGCTGGATGTCGATGTCGCGGTGCTCGCGATCCCGCGTGCGGGCGTGCTCGATGCGGTCCGCGCGCTGGCGGCGCGGCGGTGCGGGGCTGCGATCATCTTTTCCGCCGGGTTTGCGGAAGGGGGCGAGCAGGGGCTGGCCGACCAGCGCGAGCTGGCGCGGATCGCGGACGAAGCCGGCATGGTGATCGAAGGCCCCAATTGCCTTGGCCTGGTCAACTATGCCGAGCGCATTCCGCTGACCTTTGTCGAGACGCTGGTGCCGTCCCCTGGCCCGGGGGGCGGCATCGGCATCGTGTCGCAATCGGGCGCGATGGCGGCGGTGCTGGCGACGACCTTCCTGTCGCGCGCGATGAACGTGACCTTGTCGGTGTCGACCGGCAACGAGGCAGGCTCGGGCGTCGAGGATTATGTCGAGCATCTCGTTGCCGATCCCGACACGCGGGTAATCGCGATGATCGTTGAGCAGTTCCGCCAGCCGCAGCGCTTCATTGCGGCGGCGCGGGCGGCGCGCGCGGCGGGCAAGCCGATCGTGCTGCTGCATCCGGGCAAGTCGAGCGCGGCGCGCGAAAGCGCGGCGACGCATACCGGCGCGATGGCGGGCGACTATGCGCTGATGCGCGCGATGGTCGAGCGCGCGGGCGTGGTCTTTGCCGAGACGCTGGAAGAGCTGGGCGACATTGCCGAGATCGCCTCGCGCTGCCCGGCGCTGCCAAGCGGCGGCCTTGCGGTCGTCGGAGAATCGGGTGCGTTCAAGGCGCTGACGCTCGACCTGTGCGAGGAGCTGGGGCTCGATCTGCCGGTGCTGACCGATGCGAACGCGCCGACGGTGCGTGCGGCGATGCCCGATTTCGTCGCGGTCAGCAATCCGCTCGACATCACTGCGCAGGGGCTGGTCGAACCGGCCATCTATGCGCGGCTGGTCACCGCGCTGCAAGAAGACGATCGCTTCGGCTGCATCGTCACGGGCATCATCCAAACCGACGCGACGACGATCGGCATCAAGCTGCCGCCGCTGCTGGGCGCGGTGGAAGGCGGGGATCGCGCCAAGCCGGTAATCTATGCCAGTCTCGACGAGGGCACCGTGCTGCCGCCGGACATTCTGGACCGCCTGCGCGTTGCCGGCGTGCCGGTCTTCCCCAGCACCGAGCGCGCCTTTCGGGCGATCGCACGCTTGGCAGCGCTGGGCCAGCGCGACCTGACCGGGCGCACGCCCGATCCGTTGCCGCTCGACCTGCCGACCTGGCGCGGGGCCATCCCCGAATATCAGGCCAAGATCCTGCTCGAACCTGCCGGTATTTCGTTCCCGCAGGGCGGCTTTGCCGCGACGCCCGAAGAGGCGGTTCAGGTCGCCGCGCGCATCGGCTATCCGGTGGTCATCAAGGCACAGGCGGCGGCGCTCGGGCACAAGAGCGATGCCGGAGGCGTGATCCTCAACCTGGCCGACGAGGCCGCTCTGCTGTCTGCCTGGGACAGGCTCTACGCGAATGTCGCAGCTTATGATGCCAGCCTGGCGCTCGATGGCGTGCTGGTCGAGGCGATGGGCAAGCGCGGGCTGGAGCTGATCGTCGGGGCGAAGCGCGATCCGCAATGGGGGCCGGTGGTGCTGGTCGGCTTTGGCGGGGTGACGGCGGAATTGCAGCACGATGCCCGGCTGATCACGCCCGACATGACCGAGGCGGCGATCATCGCCGAACTGGGCAGGCTGAAAAGCGCTGCGCTGCTCCACGGTTATCGCGGTTCGCCAGCGCTCGATGTCGCGGCAGTCGCCCGGCTGGCGATGCGGATGATCGACGTGATGGTCGGCACGCCCGAACTCGCCGAGGTCGATCTCAATCCGGTGATCGTCTATCCGCAAGGCGAGGGCCTCGTCGCACTCGATGCATTGATCTACACGCATTGAGCGGTCCACCGGCCGTCAGAACCGGGGGCAGGCGATGACGCAAGGGAGAGGAATATGGCTGCATCGCAGCAGGGCATGACGGCAGGCGATCCGGCAGCGATCATCGATTCCGGGCCGATGTCGGGCTATCAATGGTCGATCGTCGCGACGATGGTCGCGCTGAACGCGCTCGATGGCTTCGACGTCATGTCGATCAGCTTCGCCTCGCCCGGCATTTCTGCCGCCTGGGGCATCGATCGCGGCGTGCTGGGGCTGGTGCTGTCGATGGAACTGGTCGGCATGGCGCTGGGATCGCTGACCCTGGGGCGGCTCGCCGATACCGCGGGGCGGCGCAACACCATTTTGCTGTGCCTGGCGCTGATGACCGTCGGGATGCTCGGCGCGGCGAGCGCGGGCGGCGTGGTCACGCTTTCGGCCTGGCGCGTGCTCACCGGCCTGGGCATCGGCGGCATGCTCGCGGCGATCAACGCGGCGGCGGCCGAGGCAGCGAATGCGCGCTATAGGCCGCTGGCGGTGGTCATCATGGCGGGCGGCTATCCCGTCGGTACGGTGCTGGGCGGGCTGGCGGCAACCCAGTTGCTCCAGCATTTCGATTGGCCATCGGTCTTCCTGTTCGGTGCGGCCTGGTCCGCGCTGATGATCGCGGTCACCTGGTGGCGGGTGCCCGAATCGATTGCCTATCTCGCCAGCCGTCAGCCCGAGGGCGCGCTGGAGCGGATCAACCGGACCCTGCAGACGATGGGGCACCGGACCGTCGAAAGCTTGCCGGCAGGCGGCGCCCAGACGGGCAGGGTGCCCTTGTCGCGGCTGTTCGCGCCCGAATGGATCAAGGTGACGGCCGCGATGACGCTCGCCTATCTCGGCCATATCATGACCTTCTATTTCGTCATGAAATGGATTCCCAAGATCGTTGCCGATCTGGGCTATCCCCCGGCCGAGGCCGCGGGCGTGCTGGTCTGGGCGAGCATCGGCGGTGCGAGCGGATCGCTGGTGCTGGGCCTGCTGACGCTGCGCCTGCCGGTGCGCGGCCTGACCATCGCGGCGATGCTGGTATCGTGCGTGCTGGTCGTGATCTTCGGCATGGGCCAGCCGGATCTGGCGCGGCTGTCGATGGTTGCGGCCGCTGCCGGTTTCGTGACCAATGCCGGTGTCGTCGGGCTCTATGCGCTGGTGGCGACCGGCTTCCCGGTCGCGCTACGCGCCTCGGCGACCGGTTTCGTCATCGGCGTAGGGCGCGGCGGATCGGCACTCGCCCCCGCGCTCGCGGGCCTGCTGTTCGCGCTGGGCTATGGCCTGCCGGTGGTCGCGCTGCTGATGAGCCTCGGCTCCGTCCTCGCCGCCGGTGCACTGCTGATCGGAAAGAATCAGGCGGCCTGATACCGGCTGGTCCGTCCCCGGCCTAGAAATCGTAGGTCAGGGACGCCTTGAAGGTACGCGGGGCGCCCAGTTGCAGGTCGGGCCGGAAGCTGTCGAAGGCCGAGGCCCAATAGTCGGCATCGGCAATGTTATCCACATTGAAGCGGAAGGTCAGCGGCTTGCCGGCAAGCACCGTCACATAGCGCGCGCCCAGATCGACACGGGTCCAATCCTGCAGGAACAGGGTATTGCCGATATTGGCTGCCTGTTCGCCAGTATGCACCACACGCCCGGTCAGGGTCAGTGCGGGGATGAAGGGCACATCCCATTCGACATTGGCGTTGAGCGTATATTCGGGCACGCCCACCGCCTGTGCGCCATCGCTGACGCCATTCTGGGTCCGGCGCAGCTTGGCGTCGATCACCGATCCGCCGCCGATCAGACGCAGCCCCTCGGTCAGTTCGCCCGCGACGGTGAATTCGATGCCGCGATGACGCTGGATGCCGAACGGGCCGAATTCCAGAGCACCGGCATTGTCCGGGTCGGGCCGCAGGATCGCGGTTTCGCGGTCGATCTGGAACAGCGCCAGTGACAGATCGATCGCGCCAAGCCTGAGCTTTCCGCCGACTTCATATTGTTCGGAGACGAACGGCGGGAGGATATCGCCCGCATTGCTGACCGGCAGAGCCGCGCCGCCCGAGGGATTCGCACCGGTCAGCGGTGCCGCAGCGCCCTGGACCAGTCCCTCGATGCGGTTGGCGTAGAGCGACAGGTTTTCGGTCGGCTTGATCACCAGCCCGAAGACGGGCGTTACCTTGTCCTCGTCATATTCGCTGACCAGCGCGCCGGTGGCGTTGGAATAGGATTTGGCGTTGATCACCTGCAGCCGGAGACCCGCGGTGAAGAGAATGCGGTCATCCCAGAAACCGATCGTATCCGAGAAGAAGGCGCTGGCCAGCCGGGTGCGCGAGATCGGGAAGGGATCGTCCAGATCGCCGCCGACAAAGGTCACCCGGGTCGAGGGGGTGACTTCCACCGGAGCGTAGAGATTGTTGCGCTGCGCAGATATGTCGAAGAACCGGAAAGCGTTGCGGTTGACCAGCCAGTTCATCGATCCGCCGAAATTGAACTCGTGGCTAATGCCGCCGCCGCTCAGCTTCGCGCGCGCGCCGATGGTCGCGGCCTCGTTATTGTCGGTGCGCGGGATGAACGAGCTGCTGACCGTGATGTCGCCGTTCAGGTTGACCAGGGTCGGGGTGCTGTAAACGCCCTCTTCCGATCCATCGCGCGCGCCGAATGCGGCATAGACCATGACATCCTTGGCGACGTCATATTCCATGCGGAACTGCCCGAAAATGTCCCGCAGCGTCGTGTACTGCCAGGGCTGGCCGAAATTGGTGCCCGCATCGGGCGCATCGGGGATGGCCGTCAGCGTGTTGACGCGCAGCTTGGGGCGGAAATGCGACACCTTGACCCGCTGATAGGCAAGGTCGAGCATCGCGCGGAACGGACCCGAATTGTAATCGATGGCCGCTCCGAGCAGATAGCTGCTGCGAAATTCGTCGTCGATCGAGGCATCGCCCGCGCGCGCGGTGCCATTGATGCGGATGCCCCACTCGCCGTTCCTGCCGAAGCGCCGTCCGACATCGAACCCACCGCCGACATGCTCAGGCCCGGTAATGCCGATCGTCGCGCGGGTGATCGGGTCGGCGGTGGCGCGCTTGGGGATCAGGTTGACGCTGCCGCCGATGCCGGTGCCTCCGGGCGCTGCGCCATTGAGGAACGCGCTGGCACCGTTCAGGACCTGCACCGATTCATATAATTCCGGCGCGACAAGCTGCCGCGGGGTGATGCCGTACAGTCCGTCAAAGCCGATATCGTCACCCGCCAGCGCGAAGCCACGGATGACGAACAGTTCGCCCGCGATGCCGAAACCGGTGGTGGTGCGGATGGTGGGGTCGTTCTCCAGCACCTGGCCCAGGGTCTGCGGTTGCTGGTTGAGGATCAGCGCGGCGTTGTAGCTGCGGATCGCGAACGGGATGTCCGCTGCATCCTTGTCGCCGAGCACCCCGGCACTGCCTTTCAGTTCGACGCCCGACTGGTTCTGGCGCTGGGCGGTGACGATGATCGTTTCCCTGTCCTCTGCCTCCTGCTGCTGCGCCAGGGCGGGGCTGGCGAGGCCAATCGCTCCGAGCGCGGTGGCGGCAAGCAGGGCAGGGCGGAACGAGAAACTCTTCACGGCTTGAATTCCTTGGATTGAGAAGTGCAAAGATCAGGTGCGGCGCGTGCGCATCGCCCAGAAGACGGCGGCAACCGGCGCGCTGAGCGCGGCCCAGGAAGCGGCATCGCGCCAGCCATCCCCGGTGAGCGCGACGACAAGCCCCGCAAGGCCGATGCCGAAAATGGCGAGCGGCCAGGCGAAGATGGCGCGGAGCGATCGCGGGCGGGTCATTCGGCGGGCTCGGCAATGGCGGCTGGCGACCGGGCTTGCGCGGGGCTGCTCGTCCGGCCCCTGGCCAACCAGAGATAAAGGCCCGTACCCAGCACATGCATGGTGAACAGCGTCAGCGCGGCCCAGAGCAGCTTGAGCGGCAGGCCGCCATAGTCGCCGAAATGCAGCGGCCGTGACAGCGATAGCGCCTGATAATACCAGGGCATCTGCCGGGCGTCGGTAAAGCGGCCGGTCTCCGCGTCGATCAGCGCCGGGGTCAGCAAACGCTCGGTCAGCGGACTGTCGCCTTGAAAGAACACGGCATAATGGTGGTTGGAGCTGAACGTGCCGCCGGGAAAGGCAATGAATTGCGGGTTGTTGTCCGGCAGCTTGGCACGCGCCGCCGCCATCGCCGTGTCGAGCGAGCCATAGCGCGCAGGATCGAGCGGCTCGCGCCCGGCATATTCGCGCGTCATCGCGGCGAGTTCGTTGGCCTTCCACAGTTTCTCGATCGGCACCGCGAAGGCGTTGATCACTCCCGTCAGTCCGACCACCAGCATCCAGGCCAGCCCGACAATCCCCAGCAGATTATGGTAGTCGAGCCATTTGGTGCGGGCGCTGCGGCTGCTGCGCAGCGCGCCGAAGTCCAGCTTGCGCATGAACGGCGCATAGAGAACCACGCCCGAGACCAGGGCCGCGACAAAGGCGATGCCCATCACGCCCAGAAACAGCATGCCGGGCAGGCCAAGGAACATGTCGGTGTGCAATTTCAGCAGGAAGTGCATCACGCCGCCGTCGCTTTCCGCCACCTTGCCGATCAGCTTGCCGGTCGAGCGGTCGAACGACTGGATCGTCATGTCCGCCGCTGGGGAATCGGGGCGCGGCCCAGTGGTGATCGTCATCGACGGCTGGTCGTTGTCGAATGCCATGTAGAGCGGCACTTCGCCCGGCCGATTGGCGAGCGCCCGCGCCAGCATGTCGTCCAGCGACAGCAGGCCCTTGCTCGTGCCCGACGAGCCGATGCCGGGCATCCCGAACACCGGCTGCTCCTCGGTCAGATAATCGATCTCGTCATGGAAGATCAGCGGCAGTCCCGTGATGCACAGCATCAGCAGGAATGCGGTGCACGCCAGGCTCGTCCATTTGTGCACGATGGCCCAGGTCCTGATCGAGGAGCGGGTCATGGTCTGTCCGCGAAGCCTGTTACGACGTCCGCATCATGTTCGTCACAGTGCACAAGCATCGCCAATCCCGATTCCATCGGGCTCGGGAGCTATCGCAACGGGCATATTTCGTCAATGATAATCATTCGCATTTATTAAGCAAAAATCGATTGCGAATATCACGCAGAAGCGGCGAGCTATGGTCCGGCCCAAGGAGTCAGGCGTCGCAGGCTTTTCCGAGCAGTGCTAGCGCACCGGTTCTTCAAACCCCACGAACACGGCGGCCTCATCGACCGACTTGCGCGTTGAAACCACCGCGTTCGCCGGGAAGCTCTCGTCCGGCCACCCCAGGGCGATGCTCTTCATGATCACCTGATCGTCCGCGATCCCCGCATGTTCGCGCACGACGGGGGACTGCATGATGCCCTGGCTGTTGATGACCGTGCCGAGCCCGCGCGACCATGCCGCGTTGACCAGGGCCGTCGCGACAGCGCCGCAATCGAACGGAGTATCGTCGCTGCCGTCCAGTTCGCGATCATAGGTGATGATGATGCACACCGGTGCATCGAACTGACGGAAGCCGCGCAGGACCCAGTCCTGGCGGGCATCTGCGTCGTCGCGCGCGATGCCCATCGCGGAAAACAGCTGCTTGGCGACCCCGATCTGCCGGTCGCGATGCGGTCCGGCAAAGGGCTTGCCGGTGCGGAATTCGCGCGACTGCGGCACGCCGGCGATCATCCTCTCGGTATTGCCCTGCCGGATCCGGTCGAGCGGTTCGCCGGTAATCACGTAGAAATTCCACGGCTGGGTGTTCATCGAAGATGGGGCGCGCATCGCGATCCGCAGGATCTCCTCGATCAGAGCGCGCGGCACCGGATCCGGTTTGTATCCACGGATGCTGCGGCGACCCAGAACGACCTCGTCAAAATGCATGCAGGCTCCTTTGAATGCAAAGCCTGTTCATGAACCAAGCTGGGCGGCGTGGAAAGCCCGGTTTCGGGACCTCGAGCCGAGGAATTCACTCCCGATACGGTCATCTGCTCGGAAGCCCTCGAACCTGGCTTCGGACCTGTCTGCAAAGATTATGCAGGGCTTTGTGCGAGAACCGGCTATGGCTGGTACGGTCGTCCTCCTGAAGCGATAGGTCTGTTCGTGCGATCCGATACCGGCAAGCGTGTCCTGCTGCTCCACAATGCCAAATCGCGTCAGGGCGAGGCTGCACTCGGGCCGGTGCGCGCGCGGCTGGAAGCGGCGGGCCTCTCGGTCATTGTCGAGCCCTTCGCCAACCTGGCCGAAATCGCGCGGGACATCTCCCGGCTGCATCAATCGGCCGATATCATCGTGGTGTGCGGCGGAGATGGATCGATCTCGTCGGCAGCCCCGGCGGTGATAGAGAGCGGGCTGCCGCTGGGCATCATTCCGGCCGGAACCGCCAACGACCTTGCCCGGACGCTGTCCATCCCGCTCGATTTTGCTGCCGCCGCAGACGTGATCGTCGCCGGGCACACACGGCAGATCGATGTCGGGATGGTCAACGGCCATGCCTTTTTCAACGTCGCCAGCATCGGCCTCAGCAGCGATCTGGCGCAGAAGCTCGATCCTGCGATCAAGAAGCGCTTCGGGCGGCTGGGCTATGCGGTCGCCGCGCTGCGGATCCTGGCCGGGGCACGGCGCTTTCGCGCGAGGATCATCGAGAAAGGCAGCGGGATCAGGGTTAAGACCTATCAGATCGCGATCGGCAACGGGCGTCTTTACGGGGGTGGCAATGTCGTCGAACAGACCGCCGCGATCGATGATGGGTCGCTGGACCTGTACAGTCTGGAGATGCGCAACCTTTGGAAGCTCGCCTTGATGGTGCGCGCCTTCCGCACGGGTACGCATGGCGCCTGGAAAGAGGTGAGGACCGCCCGCTGCGTCGAGTTCGATATCGAGACGCGGCGCCCCATGCCGATCAACACCGACGGGGAAATCGTCACCGCGACGCCAGCGCATTTCAAGGTTCTGCCCGGCGCGATTACTGTCCTCGCTCCTGCAGCGGTCGCCAGGCAAGGCGTGGCTTTACGCCTGTTTCATCGCTGAACCCCAGTCAGGGGCTGTCTGATCGCGGCGATGAGTGGCGGAGGGAAAGGACTCATCCTCTAACTCTCTGATAAGCCATGGCGAATCGCCCATAACACCCGCCCACTTCCAAGCATTTCCTCGTATGCGCAGCTTTACGCAGTTCGCAAACGCGAGTGGCCAGCCGCGCTCATGCGGACATTTCACGTAGCCCTGCTCACCATTGCGCAACAATCTGACTGGTTTGTGCAAAGAATAGCGCTCACGAGTGAATCCAGGAGAATCGTGGCGAATTGCTTCGTAAATCTTGGAGGGAAAGGACTCTTCGACAAACTCGCTCGGAGTATGCCCCACATCGCGCCAGCATGCCCTCGTATTCGTAGGTGAATCTTCGCTTTCGAGGAACTTCTCTGTTCAAGACGAGACGCGGCAAAGCCCCGGTTTTGTGGTTCCCGCCAGTATTACCTTGATAGTGTTTTCCGCCCACGCCTTCGTCGTGTCGCATTCCAACTTGCCAGGACGAAAGGACACGAAAATGAAGGCAACATGCATTAACCAACTTGAACTGGCGGTGCGCTGGGGGATCAGCCATCGCACACTTGAGCGGTGGCGTTGGACTGGTGAAGGGCCGAAGTTCCTCAAAGTGGGCGGCCGGGTGGTCTATCGCCTGTCCGACGTCGAGGAATACGAGCAGTCGATTATCCGTTCCAGCACCTCCGACCCTGGCCAGGCTCAGCAAGCCGACGCTTGACCGAGCTGGATGATGGCGGCCTCACCTGCGCCTGGGGGCCGTCATCATCAGCCGAAACACTCCATCAGCCATCCGACCAAATACAAGAAAACTGGGTCAAATCAGACTTCTTTTGGTTTACTCCTGCTTGTGTCGGTGAGATATTGGATGCTTGAATCATGCTGGCTGAAAGGGCCGCACCATGTCCGATCGCTGGGTCTCCGTGGAGGAGATCGCTGAATATCTCGGTGTCAGCAAAGACACGGTCTACGGCTGGATCGCGAAGAAGGACATGCCGGCCCACAAAGTCGGGAGGCTTTGGAAGTTCAAAACCGACGAAGTTGATGACTGGGTGAGGCACGGGAAAGCATCGGACGATCAAAAGGAAGGCGAGGCGGCCGAGGCCGATTCACAGAAGGGGGCAAATGCGGGGGGAGAGAAAGCTGATGGCTGATGTCGCGTGCGTCGACTTGTTCTGTGGAGCCGGCGGGCTTACGCATGGCCTGATCTCGGAGGGCGTTCGGGTCGTCGCGGGCATTGACGTCGATGAAGCCTGCCGCCACCCATTTGAAGCCAATAACGCAGCGCGCTTCATCAAGGAGGACGTGGGTCGCCTTGCTCCCAAGCGCCTCAACGAGTTGTTCGGCGACGCCGAAATCCGGGTGCTGGCCGGGTGCGCCCCCTGCCAGCCATTTTCCACCTACGCCCAGCGCTACGATGTCGTTGGAAGCCCTCGATGGGGTCTTCTCTATCAGTTCGGGCGGCTGATCAAAGCTACGCGTCCCGACCTGGTCACTATGGAGAATGTGCCTTCGGTGGCCAAACACACTGTGTTCGATGACTTCGTCGAGACTCTCCAGAAATCGGGGTACCACGTCCACCAAGCGATAGTCGATTGCTCCCTTTACGGATTGCCGCAGAACCGGCGGCGCATGGTGCTATTGGCCTCTAGACTCGGGCCAATTGAGCTGTTCGCCCCGACACACAGTTGCCCGAAGACCGTGCGCGAGGCGATCGGCATCCTCGCGCCGATCGCTCAGGGAGAAGCCCATCCCAAGGATGTGCTGCATGCCGCATCAAAGCTCTCAGACCTAAATCTTCAAAGAATTCGCGCCTCTCGACCGGGTGGAACATGGCGAGACTGGCCAAAACATCTCATTGCCGACTGCCACCGGCGTGAGACGGGGCGTACCTATCCGGGCGTCTATGGCCGGATGGTATGGGATGAACCCGCACCGACCTTGACCACCCAGTTCTACGGATTCGGGAACGGTCGGTTTGGACACCCCGAGCAGGACCGAGCCATCTCTCTGCGAGAAGGCGCAATTCTTCAAGGCTTCCCCAAGTCCTATTCCTTCATACCCGACGGGGCCCCCGTTCATTTCAAGGCCTTGGGTCGGATGATTGGAAACGCCGTTCCGGTCACTCTGGGCGAGGTGATCGGCCGGAGCATCGCTGACCATCTGGGGATCGAGGTCCAGAAGGCGAAGAGAAAGAAGAAGGGAGCCGTGGCGGATGACGCGCGTAAGTCCCTCGTCGCATGACGCCAGTCGTCGCATGGCTCGCGTGCGACAGAAGGGCACGCGTGCGGAGATCGACCTCCGCAGGGCTCTGCATGCCAAGGGGCTGCGTTATCGCCTCCACGTTCCGCTCCTGACTAAGCCCAGGCGCGTCGCCGATATCGTTTTCCCCAGCGCGAGATTGGCCGTGTTCGTCGACGGATGCTTTTGGCACGGCTGCCCCGAGCACGCATCCTGGCCGAAGAGCAACGCCGATTTCTGGCGGGAGAAGATCGAAACCAATCGATCCAGGGATGCCGATACCGATCGGCGGCTGACTGCTCTCGGTTGGGAGACGGTTCGGATCTGGGAACACGAAGACGCCACCCAAGCCGCGAACCGTATCGCCGCACTCGTCGACGCGCGCAGAAAGAACAGGGCCCATCTATGTCGATGATCGCAGATGAATTAGTGGCCGAGGTCGCCCACGCCACTGCTCCTGAGCCGGGCCAGCTAGTCGAGGCTCGCCGCCGCCAATGGATCGTCTCCGAGGTCGAAGGCGGTTCGGTTGCCCCTGGACTTCCTAAGCGGCATCTCGTTCGGCTGGCCTCGATCGATGAGGATGCGCTGGGTGAAGAGATCGAAGTACTCTGGGAGCTGGAGCCCGGAGCGCATGTGATCGAGCGAGCCGGACTACCGCGCATGACCGGGCTGGATGACCCCTCCACGCTTCAAGCCTTCTTGGATGCGGTGGTTTGGGGGGCTGCGACGAACGCGGATCGCGGCTATCTGCAGGCGCCATTCCGCAGCGGTGTCAGCATCGAGGACTATCAGCTGGATCCGCTCGTGCGCGCGATCGACATGGCGCGCACAAATCTTCTGATCGCCGACGACGTCGGCCTCGGGAAAACCATTGAGGCCGGGCTCGTCGTTCAAGAGATGCTCCTGCGTCACCGCGCCCGCACGGTCCTGGTGCTCTGCCCTGCCTCGTTGCAGGAAAAGTGGCGCGTCGAGATGCAGGAGAAGTTCGGACTCGAGTTCCGGATCGTCGATACGGACTACGTCAAGCGTCTGCGCCGTGAGCGAGGTCTCCACGCCAATCCGTGGAAGTCTTTTCCTCGTCTCATCACGTCGATGGACTGGGCCAAGCAGGGTGAAGGCTTGCGTCTTCTGCGTGACGCATTGCCCCCGCACGTCAGCCATCCCAGGAAGTTCGACCTGCTGATCATCGACGAGGCTCACAACGTCGCGCCGACCGTCGGCCGCTACGCTGTCGAAAGCCTCAGGACCCGTCTGGTTCGTCTGGCCGCGCCACACTTCCAGCACAAACTGTTTCTCACAGCCACGCCGCACGACGGTTACACCGAGTCCTTCACCGCGCTCCTTGAACTTCTCGATGATCAGCGGTTTGCGAGAAACGTCCTCCCCAGCGACCCTCAGCTCGCCCGAGTGATGGTCCGTCGGCTGAAGAGCGATCTGGTCGATGCGAACGGCGAGCGCATTTACCCCGAACGGCGGCTCGAGGCGCTGCCGGTGGAGTATGGCGAGGACGAGAGGGACGCCAGGCGGGAGCTGGAGGCATACATCAAGAGCCGCGAAGGCGGAGCTGATGGAGGGCGAGCCGTCGATCACTTCGTGCACCAGTTGCTGCGCAAGCGCCTGTCATCGTCACCTGCAGCCTTCGCAGCGACACTGGAGCGGCATATCGCGACGATCGAAGGTCGGGCGGCTAGCGATCGCAGCCAGAAGAAATTCGATGACCGCATCCTTCGGCGGGCGATAGCGAAGACCGAGGAAGACTACGCAGACGACGCACAGCGGGATGCCGCCGAGGCTGAAGCGATCGAGGAAGCGGGCAAGCATGTCCGGCCACCGACCGACGAAGAACGCCGGATGCTCGACCGATTGCGATCCTGGGCCCAACAGGCGGCTCGTCGGGCCGATGCCAAGGCCACTGCCGTGCTGGGTTGGCTGGCCAGTCACCTGAAGGACGGTGACAGGTGGACGAACGAGCGGGTGATCCTGTTCACCGAGTATCGCGCCACTCAGCAATGGATGCAGGAGATCCTCGCATCTCACGGCTTCGGGGGCGAGCGATTGGCTCTCATCTATGGCGGCATGGACCCGAAAGAACGCGAGGGCGTGAAAGCCGCGTTCCAGGCCAACCCCTCGGAATCCCCGGTGAGGATACTGCTGGCGACCGATGCCGCCTCCGAGGGCATCGATCTCCAGAACCACTGCCACCTGATGATCCACCTCGAAATTCCGTACAACCCGAATGTGATGGAGCAGCGGAACGGCCGCATCGACCGCCATGGGCAACGCGCCAGCGAGGTCGTCATCTGGCACCCGGTGGATGCCGAGGGTGGCCACGGCGACGATATCCTGCGCGCGCTTCGCAAACTGGATGCGATGCGCGCCGACATGGGGAGCGTGAACCCGGTCATCGCGCCTCAACTGCCAGACCTCCTCGAGGGGCGCCGCCGCGATCTCGACACGAGACAAGCCGAAGCCCGGATGGAGAAATCTCGCCGCTTCGTGAAGGCGGAGCGCGACCTACGTGAACGTGTGGCCAAACTCCATGAGCGGCTGAACGAGACCCGGAACGAACAAAGCCTCGTGCCCGACCACATCGAGCGGGCGGTACGCACGGCGTTGCGCCTTGCGGACAAACCCGACTTGGAGCCCGTTTCTCTGGCCGGTGCACCAGACGGCACGGTTTTTCGAATGCCGCCGCTCTCGGGTTCCTGGTCCCGATGCCTTGAGGGTCTAGAACACCCCTACACGCAGAAGGTCCGCCCGATCACCTTCGACCACGGGGTCGCCAAGGGCCGTGACGACGTCGTCCTCGTCCACCTGAACCACCGGCTCGTCCAGATGAGTCTGCGGCTCCTGCGCGCAGAGATCTGGGCCCGTGACGACGTAAAGAAGCTTCACCGCGTGACCGTCCGGTCGCTTCCGGATGGGCGCATCGAGGGACCGGCCGTGGTGGTGATGTCGCGGCTCGTCGTGACCGGCGGGAACCATCATCGTCTGCACGAGGAGCTCACGGAGGCTGGCGGCTATCTGCGGGATGCCGGTTTCCGGCGGGAGGAACGGGTCACGGAGGTCCGACGATGGCTGGAGGAGTCGCAACCCGCGGCCCTGCCGGATGCGACGTTCGACGCATTGAGGACGCGCTTCGACAAACAGCGTGATTCCGTTCTGGCAGCCGTCGAGGCACGCTCGAAAGACCGGCTACGCTTCCTCGTGAACACGATCGAGACCCGGAAGCGCAAGGAGGCCGAGGACATCCGCCAAGTCCTGGACGATCTCGAACGAGCGCTGAAGACCGAGATCGCGACGGAACAGCAACCCGTGCAGCTCTCTCTTTTCTCCGAGGACGAACGCACTCAGCTCAAGCGTGACCGAGCGGCCCTCGAAGCACGCCTGGCCCGGATCCCGATGGAGCGCGAGCAAGAGCTACGCGCGATCGAAGAACGGCACTCCAATGCCGTCGAGCATACCTTCCCCGTAGCCGTGGTGCTGCTGGTTCCGAACTCCCTCGCGACGGAGAAGCGCGGATGAGCAACGATCACGAGTGGCTAAACCTCGTCGAAGTCTCCGGGCCCTTCCTGGCGGTGCCCGTGCTGCGGGATGTCTTCCCGCAAGGCCTCGAAGCTTTGCCTTCCGGGCGGCCTCAGCGGCTTCGTCGGACCTATGAGGAATGGCGCGATGCCGTCGACATGGACGACCTCGACCTTCCAGCGCTGCACGCGGCCTGGATCGACGACGTGCTGGTCACCGCGCTGGAAATGGATGAGACGGTGCTGCGCAGGGGCGCGAGACTGCCTGAGAAGCTGACTGTCTCAATGCCCGAACACGGGGTCACGGTCGCGCCCGATCTGGCGGTCGTGAATCCAACGAACTCCGACGAACCGCTTCTGCTCATCCACGTCTACGAGCCCGACACCGATCTCGACGCGACGCGCCGTTTCGATGGCCTCGCGATCACCCCGGGCGACCGGATGGTCGCTCTGCTCCGGGCTACAGGATGCCCCACTGGCATCGTCACCAATGGCGAGCGCTGGATGCTCGTCCACGCGCCCTTCGGCGCCGTTGCAGGCTTCGCGAGCTGGTATGCGCGCCTCTGGGGCCAGGAACCGGAAACGCTGCGCGCCTTCGTCAGCCTTCTGGGCATCCGCCGCTTCTTCGGACCCGACGAGGGCAAGCTGCCTGCGCTCTATGAGCGTTCTCTGAAGCACCAGGACGACGTGACGGAGGCGCTCGGAGAACAGGTCCGGCGCGCCGTTGAAGTGCTCGTCCAGGCGCTCGACCGCGCCGATCAGGATCGCAATCGCGAACTCCTGCGCGACGTCGATCCGCGAGAGCTCTACGAGGCTGGTTTGACGGTCATGATGCGGCTCGTCTTCCTGCTATCGGCCGAGGAACGCGCCCTGCTGTTGCTCGGCGATCCCCGCTACGACTCCTTCTACGCCATCTCCAGCCTGCGAATGCAGCTGCGGGCAGATTCCGAAGAGATCCTCGAGCGTCGCCGGTCCGCTTGGTCGCGTCTGCTCGCCCTGTTTCGCGGCGTCTACGGCGGGATCGATCATCCGACGCTGCGCCTTCCAGCACTCGGTGGTTCACTGTTCGATCCCGATCGCTACCCCTTCCTCGAAGGGCGAAAGAAGGGCACGAGCTGGCGCAGTGATCCGGCCGAACCGCTGCCGATCGACGACCGCACCGTTCTGCTGCTGTTGGAAGCGATCCAGACCTTCGAAGGCCGCACATTGTCCTACCGCGCACTCGACGTGGAGCAGATCGGGCACGTCTATGAGGGTCTCCTCGAACGCACGGTGAAGCGCGTCGACGACGTCACGCTGGAACTCGACAGCGGCGCGAAGGCCAAGAGCCCGCGCGTGACGCTCGGCGAGATCGAGTCGGCGCGCCTGGATGGTCCGGCGAGGGTTGCTGAACTGCTGAAGGAACGGAGCGAACGCTCGGAGTCCGCCATCCGCAACGCCCACGAGCGGGCAGCCGACGATCGTCTCGCCGCGCGCCTACTCACCGTTTGCCGCGGCGACATCGGTCTGCGCGACCGCATCCTGCCCTACGCGCCCCTCCTGCGGACCGACCCCTGGGGCTATCCTCTCGTGCACCACAAGGGCGCTTTCGTCGTCGTGCTCGGCGCCGACCGGCGCGACAGCGGCACACACTACACGCCCAAGAGCCTGACGGAAAAAATCGTCGAAGAGACGCTGACGCCCGTCGCCTATCGCGGTCCGGCCGAGGGCAAGGTGCCCGAGGACTGGGAGCTGAAGAGCGCCGAGGAGCTGCTCGACCTGAAGATCTGCGATCCTGCCATGGGATCCGGAGCGTTCCTGGTACAGGCGTGCCGCTGGCTCTCCGACCGGCTGGTCGAGGCTTGGTCGGTGACGGAGGCTCGCGGCAAGCAAATCGACAGCGAAGGGCGCATCGTCGAAGATGCCACCGCCGAGGGCTTCGATCCTCTGTCGCAGGACGCAGAGGAGCGCGTCATTGTCGCCCGCCGCCTCGTCGCTGAGCGGTGCCTCTACGGTGTGGACAAGAACCCGCTAGCCGTGGAGCTGGCCAAGCTCTCGCTCTGGCTTACCACCATGTCGAAAGGGCGGCCGTTCGGCTTCCTCGACCACAATCTCCGTAGCGGTGACAGCCTTCTCGGCATTCACGATATCGGTCAGCTGGTCGAGCTCGACATGAGCCCGAAGGGAAAGACTCAGCTTCGACTATTCGGTCGGACGATCCGGTTAGCGATCGACAAGGCACTCGAACTTCGCGCGCGTCTGCGGGATATCCCCATTCGCGACATAAAGGATGTCGAAGCGATGGCGGCACTCGACACGCAATCGCGCGGCGAGCTGGCACTGCCGACGCTCATTGCCGATGCGTTCGTCGGCATTATTCTGGCTGAAGATCGGGCTGGAGAACGGACAGCCAGGATCGAGACGCTGGCTGCATTCGCCGACGCCATGGTAAGTGGCGAAAACTCAAAGAAAGATAGGCTCCGGCGCGATGCATCAACTGACTTGGCAAAAGACTCCCTAGACAGCACCGCGCGGCACCCATTCCATTGGCCGCTTGAATTTCCAGAGGTCTTTGACCGAGAAAATGGAGGTTTTGACGCCATCGTCGGGAACCCACCGTTCTTGGGCAATCGCTTGTGGAAGGGAGCTTTGGGCGAACGGTTCCAATGGCAGTGCCAACTGGTTCTCGGAGTCTCTCCCGCAAAAATCGACCTTTGTGTCGTCTTTCACCGACGCGCTGCCGATCTCATGAGGCGAGGAGGCAGCTACGGCCTGCTTGCTACGAGCAACATCGCAGAAGGCAGTGCGATCGTCCTTGGGCTCGGAGAGATAGTCAAGCGAGGTAGTATCTACTTCGCAAGAAAGGGAATGCCATGGCCGGGCACAGCTGCCGTCGTCGTTGCAGTTGTCGGGTTCTTCAAGGGCGAGTGGAACGGACGGAACGATGCAGACGGCCATGATTGTGATCGCATCGGACCTCGCCTTGAGCCAGAAGAAGCAAATAGCTGGGCACCCGTCGCGCTGTCGGACGGGATATTCAGCTTCGAGGGTGTGAATAACAGCAAGGGACTGGCGTTCGTTATCACCCCGGACCATCCTTGGTTCGAACGCCTGAAGGATGAACCAAACAGTCTGTTAAGGCCCTACGTCACCGGCGATGACATCACCAGTTCGGCCTTGAATGACGTAGCGCGGTGGGCGCTTGATATTGCCGATCGTGAACTCGACGACATCCAACGCGATTGGCCTGAGGCTTATCAATTCATTACTGAGGTCGTGCAACCGACCCGGACGCCAGAAGCCTTGAAAAGCTACAAAGGTCTTATCGATCGTTGGTGGCAGTTCTGGAATCACCGCGCTGACTTGATGCGCAGGATTCGCCAGAGAGAAAGGTTCATCGCATATTCCAAGGTGACCAAACATCCCATCTGCATGCTGGCTCCCTCAGATTGGATCTACACCAACAAGGTGGTTTTGATCGGCATCGAAAGGGATGATTTATTTCCTATATGCCTGAGCACCCCATTCCGATCATGGCTTGAAGACTACAGCGGCGCAGGCTTAGGAGTAACCCTTCAGCTATCCATCAGCGAATCGATAGCAAAGTTTCCGCTGCCGAGCGGGGCGGTGTCGCAAGAGGGAGTCGATGCGGCCCTTCGCTTCAACGACATCGCCGTCGCTTGGAGCGCGGACCATCAATGCGGCCTCACCGATCTCATGAACGCGGTTCATTCGCCCGACAACGATGATCCTCGAATTGCAGAACTCAGGGTGCTTTTCGAGACCCTAGATAGGCATGTGGCAGCAGCTTTTGGCTGGGCCGATCTGGACGTCAGTTATGACTTCCATGAAGTGAATGCATCTTCTGGTAGCGCACAGTGGCGCTATTCGCTCAGCGAAGAAATCCGAGAAGAGCTGCTTCGAAGACTCGTCGCCCTCAACAAAGCTCAACATGAGGAAGAAATCGCCAAGCGAGCCGACGCTGGAAAGTCCGGGTCGGGCAAGGCGCGCGGGCGCCGCAGAAGAAATAGTGAAACGCCGGATTTTACGCTCGACCTCGACGATGTTCTCTTAAAAATTGATGATAGGGGTGCTTGACGATGGCCGATCTGACCACGACTACCGAACCATCTGTCAGCGCCTGGATCGTCAAGCGGACGTCCAACGCGCCCCGCTATTCCGTCCGTATCGACGTGGGGTCGACCACTCACGGCGCAATCGAAGAGAGCCACTGGGTCGTCGCACTGGACGATGGTGGCAGCGTCTCCGAGGTGGGCCGTATCCTTCGCATCCGCTCGGACCTCGACGGCGCCACGATCCATTTCGACCATTGGCAGACCGTCGAACCGTCCGTGCCGCTCGCCGTCCTCGGCTTGACCGCGCCGACCGGCCCTGTTGTGCGGCTCCCATGGGACGAGTTCCTCCGCATCCTACCGCTGCTCGGCGTTCCTGACCCCGGCACAGTGCCGCTGATCGACGATGTCGTCTACACCCGCGACCTCCTGGAACTCGCCGTGCGTGACGATCTGCTCGGCCCCGCCGGTGGCCCCCATGAGCTGATCAAGGACATGAGCGTCCGCGACCGCTATCTGGTCGGCAAGCTGGCGCCGCGCCGGCCGGATGACGACCAGGCGGCACGAGTCGAACCAGCCTCGGCAGCCGAGGAGGCTGGCGACCTCGAGGATGAACGGACGGCGCCACTCCACGAGCCCGGCGCCGAGTTCGCCAGTGCCTCGGGCCGGGTGGAGCCCGAAGACGACGCGCTCGACGAGATCGACACGACGAACAACCAGTCGCTGGTTCCCTCCAGCATGGGCCTTACCTTCTGCGTGGCGCCCGATGTCGGGAAGCTGGCCGTCGATGCACGGTGGGGACGCTACGAGCGGGTCCCGAACGATGAACACGACATCGTCAAGACGCGAAAGAATCGCCAGACCGGTCACCAGGAGGAGGTGAAGGTCAGGGTCTGGCAGCGCATCCCGTGTGGTGGCGTCGTCACGGTTCCGCTCGTCGACGGGCCGATCAAGCCGTCCACTCCAGACCCCGATCAACCGGACGTCCGCCTGCAGGGGACGGTTCGGACGAACAACAAAGGGGAGCGCCTGGTCACTTTGTTCCTCGTCAACGGGCAGTTGGAACCCGAAGACAACAAGGACCGCGCCTGGCTGTTCCAGCCGGAGATCACCGTAGAGGCCCCCGAAGATCACGGGGACAGGTCGGTTTTTCTGCGTCGCCCCTCCAACGAAGTAGTCGTCGAAGACCCGGAACGCGACCGTCTCGCGCTCATCTATCGCAACAGGCTGGAGTTCGCGGTCGGACACGGGGTGTCCGTTCACGCCGATACGACGCCCAAGGACCCTACGAAGGCCCATCGCGTCAGAACCGAGATCATCCCGCGCTACGAAGTCGCCGTCACCGAAACGCCCGGCCTCGATCCCAGGGACCGCCCTGCCATGCGGCGCATGGTCGACGAGGGCTGGCTCGACATGACGCGGCTGGCGGAGATGGCGCCGGACGCGCTGCGCGACGCTCTCTCGTGCCTCGTCGACGATTACGCCGTTTGGATCGGTGAGCAAAAGGCCCGGCTGGGGTCCGAGATCACCGGCTTCGACGATCCGGGCAAGGACGTCATTCAGCGCTGCGAGGAGATCCTGCGCCGCCTCCGAGAGGGCATGGACACTCTCTTCGCCGACCCGAAAGCGATGGAGGCGTTCCGCTTTGCCAACCGGTCCATGGCGATGCAGCGTGTCCGAAGCATCTACGCTCTGAAGCGCAGACGGAACGAAGCCGTCGACGTGAGCACTTTGGACGTGCCGAAGAACAGATCGTGGCGCCCGTTCCAGCTTGCGTTCCTGCTCCTGTCGATCCCGTCTCTCGCCGATCCGACACACCCGGACCGGACGAAGCCGGTCGAGGCGTTCGCCGATCTCCTCTGGTTCCCGACGGGTGGTGGCAAGACCGAGGCCTACCTCGGTGTGGCGGCCTTCGCCATGGCCATGCGCCGACTGAAGAATGATCTCGGCGGCCTCGACGCATCACGCGGTCTCGCCGTCATCATGCGCTACACGCTGCGACTGCTTACTCTTCAGCAGTTCCAGAGGGCGACGACACTGCTCTGCGCGATGGAGGTCATCCGTCGTGCAGACGACAAGACCTGGGGCAAGGAACCTTTCACGCTCGGTCTCTGGGTCGGCAATCGCGTGACACCGGGGACGACCGAAGCGTCTCACCAGGCTGTCGAGGCCATTCGAAACAACGATCGCAACAAGGCGGGCATTGCATCGCCTGCCCAGCTGACCAGCTGCCCTTGGTGCGGTTCGGAGATCTCCGGTGGCCGCGACATCGAGGTCGACAGGATCGCCGGCCGAACGCTGATCCACTGCGGCGACAAGCTGGGCGGCTGCGATTTCTCGAAGGCGAAATCCACCGGGCAGCCTCACCCGGGGCTTCCCGTGAAAGTCGTCGATGAGGAAATCTATCACCGCCCACCAACGATGATGATCGCGACCGTCGACAAGTTCGCGATGATGGCATGGCGTCCCGAGGTGCGGAACCTTTTCGGCCGCGTCGAGCAGGAGTGCGCACGCCATGGTTTGCTCTGGCCGAGCCACGACTGCGGCACGGGGCACCGAGCGAGGGGGGCATATCCGGCCGCCAGCGTGAAGCCGGTCCGCGCAATTCGGCCACCCGACCTGATCATCCAGGACGAGTTCCATCTCATCAGCGGTCCGTTGGGCACCATGGTGGGACTTTACGAAACGGCCGTCGACGAACTGAGCAGCTGGGTTCTGGGCGATACGAAGGTTCGTCCCAAGGTCGTGGCTTCCACCGCGACCGTGCGGCGAGCCGACGACCAAGTGCGCAACGTTTTCATGCGCCGCATTTCCGTGTTTCCGCCTTCCGGCCTGGACGTCGAAGACAATTTCTTCTCGGTCCAGAGACCCATCCGCGAGAAACCCGGCCGACGGTACATGGGAATCTGCGCTCCCGGCAGCTCTCGCCCTGCAGTGTTGATCAGAACCTATACGGCGTTCCTCACCGCCGCGCAGGCGCTGTTCGATCGGTTCGGCCCGGTGGCTGACCCCTATATGACCCTCGTCGGCTACTTCAACTCGCTGCGAGAGCTCGGAGGGATGAAGCGTCTGGCCGAAGACGACGTGCAAACGCGTTCCTTCCGTGTCGGTATGAGCCTGGTGGACCGACCGGGGCTCGGGCAGCGACGGGTCGAGGAAATCAGCGAACTGACATCGCGGGTCTCCAGTCAGGACATCCCGAGATACCTCGATCAGCTCGAGGTTCCTTTCGATGGCACCTTCGACCCGGCACTAGGCAAATGGGTGACCAATAGGAAGCCAGGGGAGGCCCGGCCGATCGATGCCGTTCTCGCGACGAACATGCTGTCGGTCGGTGTCGACGTGAATCGTCTCGGAGTGATGGTCGTAAACGGACAACCCAAGGGAACGGCCGAGTACATCCAGGCGACCAGCCGTGTGGGCCGAACGCCGCCAGGACTGGTGGCCACTGTGCTGACGTGGGCGCGGCCTCGGGACTTGTCGCATTACGAGACCTTCGAGCATTACCACGCGACCTTCTATCAGCACGTCGAAGCTCAATCCGTCACCCCGTTCTCGCCACGGGCGTTGGACCGTGGGCTTACCGGCGCGATGCTCTCCATCATGCGTCACACCTACGATCCCTTCGCCGCAAACGACGGCGCTGGCGCCATGAACAGTCCGAGCCGCAAAGAGATGTTGGATACGATCGGCGCCGTCGCCGCTCGCACCTGGGAAGTCACCGAAGACTCGGGGAAGAAAACCCTGACCGAAGCCGAGATGAAGAGCCGCGCTGACGATTGGGCCAATGAAGCGGGCGTCGGCGGCCGCACGCTCGTCTACCAGAAGCACGGCGCAGGCCCCACCGCCTATCCGCTGCTTTCGGCGCCGGGCATCAAACCTTGGACCGATTGGACGGTCCCGATGTCCATGCGCGAAGTCGAGCCTGGTGTCAGGCTCGTGATGGAGGACGACCGTTCGACGAGTGATCCGACTTGGAGACCGCGGGTGACGCAGCCCCAGGAGGATCAGCAATGAGCAGGACACCCGTAGGAGAAATTCGACCGAGCCAGTTGCTTTGGACCTACGGCCCCGGAGCCTTGATCGACCTCCCGAACATGTCGGTGGTCACGATGGGGATCGACCGCTGGGAGAAAGACAGGTGTCAGCCGATCCAAGAGGCACGGTTGCTCGCCAACGTCCGAGGCGTGCTCGGACCCCAAGTCGAATCATTACGTATGCCGCCCGTGGGCGAAAGGGATATCACAGACCCATTTTCAGCCGCCGCGCTGATCGGCGTGCCCGTCAAACCCTTCCCGCGGTGGCTGCGCTGCGTCAAATGCGGCCTGCTATCGCCGTATGACGCCGGCTTGTTCAAGCTGAAGGAAAACAGGTATCGCCCCGAGCTGACGCGTTTCGTCCATGAGGGCTGTCGCGGATCGAATAACGATCAAAGGGCCAGGGATGCCGATGCCGTCCCGGCGCGCTTTCTCATGGCATGTCGGGCTGGCCACCTCGACGACTTTGCCTGGCACTGGTTCGTTCACGGTGGACCTAGCACCTGTCGTGCGACGCTGAGGTTCTTCGAGAGCGGCGCATCACTTCAAACCGAGAACCTGTGGGTCAAATGCGATGGCTGCGGCGCATCGAAGAACATGGCGCAGGCTTTTGGTCAGGCAGGTCGAGACAACCTTCCAGCCTGCCGAGGGCGACATCCGCACGTGGATCGCTTTGAGGACGATTGCACCGAGGAACCTCGCGCAATTCTCCTTGGCGCAACCAATAGCTGGTTCCCGGTCACACTCTCGGTTCTCGCGATCCCACAGGTGGGAAGCCCTCTGGCGCAACTGGTCGCGGATGGCTGGACGTTCTTTGAAGACGTCACTTCGGCAGCCGAAGTGGCGTTCGTCGTCAAGACCCTGAAGAAGACGGCGCAGCTGCCTGGCATCGAGCAGTTCACTGACGAGCAGATTTGGTCCGCAATCGAAACCCATCGCAATGGCGGACCGGGCGTCGAACAGAGCGACCTCAAAGGGCCGGAATGGGATGTCCTCACGGCCGAGAACCCACCCACCGACTATCCGCATTTCATGAGCAAGAAGGTGGGCGTGCCCTCGGGCTTCGGTGCAGCGATCACACGCGTTCTGCTGCTGGAGCGGCTTCGTGAGGTGAACGCCCTCCTTGGATTCACACGCGTCGAGTCTCCCGACGAAGGAACGGGAGATGAGGCAGCCCCACGGGCCCCGCTCGCACGCGCAGCACCGAACTGGGTCCCGGCCACTCAAGTTCACGGTGAAGGAATCTTCGTTCGCTTCGATGCAGATGCATTAAAGGCTTGGGCGGATAAGGATCCTGTGAAGGCTCTCGACTCTCGGCTAAGGCAAGGCCATCGCGGATGGCGGCAAAAGAGGAATCTGGACCCAAACCAAGGTTACCCGGGCGTTCGTTATGTCATGCTACACACACTCGCGCACATGCTGATACGGGAACTGGCTTTGGAGTGCGGCTACAACGCCGCGAGTATTCGTGAGCGTATATATGCAGACGTCGAGGACGGGAGGGACCAAGCCGGATTTCTCATCTACACGGCTGCAGCAGATTCCGATGGGACCCTGGGGGGACTCGTAGAGCTAGGAAAGCCTGAAAATCTCGGGCGACTTCTGCGCCAAGCGCTGGATCGCGCCCATATTTGCGCCTCCGATCCACTCTGTTCAGAACACGATCCGAGCAAGGACCAGTCACTTCACGGCGCAGCATGTCACGCCTGTTCATTCGTCTCGGAAACGTCCTGTGAGAGGGGAAATCGTCATCTCGATCGTTCCCTCGTGGTACCCACGCTTGAAAATCCCGACGCGGCATTCTTCGAGACCGTCTGATGGAAGCGATATTGGTCGCGGCCACAGACCTCGTGGCCATGTTATCTCCGTCGAGGATCGAAGCACTCGCTGATCGTGTCCGCGGCTCGATGCCGGTCGAACGAGACGGGAGCCTGCATCAGCTCGTGAGCACGCCGGCTGCTCGCGCAGCGCTTGATCGCTTGATCACCGCTTGGAAACAGACGGAAATATCAGGCGATGTGCTGGCCGGGATCTTGGTCGGCGCAGCCTTCGCCCGCCAACAGGCGCAGCGTGAGAACAGTGTCGAGCTTGTTTGGACGGGCCCGACGACACCATTCGTCGCCACCCGCCGCACGGAGCAGGTGCTCTTGGATCTCATCGGTCACGCGCAAAGTGACCTCTTTCTCGTGAGCTTCGTTGCATACGACGTCTCCTCGGTGGTCGATGCATTGAATGCTGCAAGCAGTCGCGGCATCGACATCCGAATTCTGTTGGAGACCTCCACGAGCCATGGCGGGAGCCTGTCCGTCGATCCTATTGCTACGATGCGGCGCTGTGTTCCCTCGGCAGCGCTGTATGTCTGGACCGACCGGCCGGCACCGTTCGCCGAAGGACGGGTTCACGCGAAAGTGGCCGTTGCCGACGGCAATTCAGCCTTCTTGACCAGCGCTAACCTGACTGGACACGCGTTGGAGAAGAATATGGAGGCCGGCGTTGTGATCAGCGGTGGACACGTCCCCGCAGGACTGCGTGCCCATCTTCATGCTCTAATCGAGACTAAGGTCATTCGGAAAATCTAGAATCAGACTCGGCAACTGCGCGCCTGGTCCCGCATAACGCTATAGTCGGCGAGCATTTCGGCGAGAGCCGATCCCTCCGGCAGCAGATCGAGCTCGTCGGCTGCGCGTGCCTGGAACTCGCGGCTATACTCGACAACCGGTGGGCAGACGGTGGCCATGCGAGGTTCAGAAGTGGCCGTTGCGCAGGCGGTCAGCGAGATCGTCGCGATCGCGAGGACGGCGAGCCGCAGCGTCGAGCATCTGGCGTTGGACGTCATTGGCCTTCTCCGAGGTTTCGAGGCGTTCTGCCAGCCGACCGGCGCGCTCACCGGAGCGCCGGAGTGCCAGCAAGAACAGGAGAACGGTGACCACGATCGCGCCGTAGCGCAGGGCCGCCCGCATCCACGGGGCGGCGGCGATCCCGGTGAACAGAGCAGCAATCATCGACGCCCCCGCTTCCAGTCGTCGATGCGGGCGTAGATCGTCACGGCAAGGCCCGCGAGCGCCACGGCGATGAACACCCAGCGCAAGGTGTCGAGATAGGGGACGAGCGGCAGGATCGCGGTCTGGGTTTCCGCCAGGACGTTCTGCGCCACCTCGACACCCGCTGCGCCCAGCGTGGCCACGCCTGCTGCGCCGCTGCCCTTCATCGTGCGACTGTCGGCCAAAACCTCCCGCACGGGCGCCGTTTCCAGGGCGAACGCGGTTGCCCGCACCGGGAAACGCTCGCCCCATTGCCGAGCCGGGCCGAGATCGATGTGCATGAAGCCCGAGCGCGGATAGTAGCCGAAGCCGAGGAAGCCGACGGCTCGGGCAGCGGCCTCGAAGGCGACCGGATCGTGGTTCGCCATGGCAATGTCGAAGGCTGTACCGTCCATGTGCTTCGAGCGCGGCGCGCCGCCGACGGCCCGGTTGTGCGCCGGACTGCGGTAGGCCGAACGGACGATGAGCGGCTTGCCAAGCCGATCGCGCAACGCCTGGAGCTTGTCGAGCGCTTCCTCGTTTATCCGCAGGGAGCCGCTGCCCCGGCAGGCGATCTCAGCGGGGGAAAAATCCTTCCAGCGCCACGAGCGATCGGGCACGTCGCGCCAGTGTTTGTAGGTCATTGTCGTCATGGCAGGTCTCCAGGCACAAAAAAGCCCGCTCCTCGGCGAGGGCGGGCGGTGGTCTGATAAGTCGGGCGGATGGCTTAAGGCGTCGGCCCGAAGAGCTTCAGCTTGATGGCGATGCCGGCCATCAGGGCGAGCAGGACGCCGGTGGTGATCAGCCGCACCGCAGTCTGTACGGCCGTCCGTTTCGCGAGGCGGAAACCCGCGAGCAACGAGCGAAGATCGCGGATGTCCTCGGCCGCATCCTGGCCATCAAGGCCGACCTCATGCAGGGCGCGCCGCGCGCCCGTCTCGGCAGCCCGCTCCAGCAGGGCTTCAAACTCTGCGGCCGGCAGCGCGATGAGCGCACCGCTGTCTGGTTCCTTGTACATGACGCAATCCGGGAGTGATCAGAGGACCAGCGAGCCGGCCAGCGTGAACCCAATCCCGGCGAGGGTGGCGTCGGGCGTTGATGGCGCGACCACGCTGAGCACCTGGCCGGGCTCCAGCACGGCTTCGCTGGCAGCGATGAAGGTGGCGCTCGTGGCGGCGGCGGCAAAGCGCATGGTGGCGCTGCTCACGCCATCGACCTGGATGTCGAAATCCGCACTCGCGGTTGCGGCGGACTCGGCGCTGGCATGGCTGCCGGCAAGATTGACTTTCAGCCGGGTGCGTCGCGCTACCGGGACCCGTGCGATCACCTCGTCCGCTGCCGGCTGCCCGGCCTTGTAGCTGCTGATGTCGGCCGGAGGTTCGGCCGCATCCGCGGTCTCGACGACCTCGATCGCAAGCCACGTGCGCTCGAGGCCACGCAGCTCCCCGGCAGTGCCGACATAGACCGCCAGCTCGAACCAGTCGCCCGCCGATACCGGCAGGACCGCGCTCGCCAGATTGCGCATCTGGTTGGAGTAGCCGCTGTCGCCCCGCACGATGAATGCCCCGCCGCCCAGCACGCTATTGCCGTTCTTGCGCACCTCGACCAGCTGACTGGTCGGCGAGGTCTGCCATTCGATGTTTCCGACGATCCGGACCTTCGTCACCCCGGCTGGAATGGTCAGGCGGGAGGGCTGGCCCGCATCCCAGAATGCGTCGCTGTCATACTCGGCGCTTTGCCATGGCACGGCGACGTAGATACCGGTCGTCGCGACGCTGAAATTGGTCGAGCGTCGCAGCAGCGCACCACGGAAGGGCAGCAGAGCGCGGTTGTAGACGCCGACACCTGTGGCGCCCCACGCGGCTCCGTCGAACTGGAGCACGTCGCCATTGGCGGCGCCGGCGATGGAGACGTCGATGAGATCGCCCAATGCACCAGCGCCACCGCCGACCCCGTAGAGATCGCTGCCATTGCCCTGAACCAGCACCGTCGCGCCCGGAACGATGACGACCTCTGCGCCAGAGCCCGCATATTTGGCGCGGACGTCCTGGCCGCCACTCGTCGCGTTTCGGATCGCCAGCCGCCGGTGATTGGCGGGCAGCGTCAGGGTCCGGGATGCCGTCAGCGTACCGGTGAGGATGATCAGGCCGTTCCGGTTGGCCTGGGTGCCAGTCAGCGTCAGGTTGGCGTCGGCCATCGCCAATGACAGTGCCTGGTTCATGGCGTTGTCGAGGGCATCGACCGCGTCGTTGATCGTGACCTCTTTCTGGTTCTGGGCGGCCGCGACATGGGTCACGGCCAGATTGGGGCTGGGCATCAGTTGATCTCCAAAGTGACGGTGCGCGGGAAGCCGCGGGCTGCGACGGCGCTGATCTGGAAGACGGCGACGGTCAGGGACGACGGGACCACACCGAAGTCGGCGAGGATGTCGGCATTGGCGTAGACGACGTTCGGGCTCGTCGCGGTGAGCGTCCGCTTCACCGCGCCGCCAGGGGCGGAGAGGATGTCGACCTCGTAGGCCTCGGAGGTCTCGCCGAGCGGCACGAGGCCGGTGCCGTCCTTCAGCTCGCCGCCGATCCGCGTCCGTCGCACCCATGAAAGGCTGATGTTGGCCGGACTGCCGGTCAGAGCCGCCTGCACGTTCCAGGGCGCGTAGGGCTTGAGGTCTCGGCCGGTGTGGCTGGCGACCAACGTTTCCGCATCCTCGAAGATCGTGCCGAAGCCGACCGCTCTCCAGGACCGGGGGAGACCGAGATCGCCGAGCGAGGTGACCACGGTCTCGACATCGTCGGGGTCGAGGAGGACAAACAACTCACCGGCCTCGTGCCCCTCCACGAAGACATCGGTGCCACGTCGGCCACGCAAAAGCCCGGACAGGGTGTATGAGCCGTCAGGGTTGAGCGTCACGTTGCGGAACTGGATGATCTCGGGCTCGCCGTTGGCCTTGAGGACGAGGGCCGCGTTGGCGCCGCTAAGCATCGAGTCCTGGGTGACACTCTCCAGCCGTTCGCCGCCGGTGGTCATGAACACCGTGAGGCTGTTCGTCTCATCGGTCGCGAACGGGGATGTCGGCGTGCCAAGGGCATTCGCCGTCGCACCCCAGGCCGCCTCGCTCAGGGATCGCCCGACCTGCGCCCACGCCGTGCCGTCGGCGCTCCGGTAGAGAGAGGCGCCGGGCCAGCCCGGGCCTCCAAAGCCGCCCATGAGGTAGTAGACCCGCGACCCCGACCCGCCGGTGTCATCGGTGTCGCGCAGCAGCGGAACGTCCGGCAGGATCAGCCGCGTCGCGGCCTGACTGCCGACGATTTGGACCGGTTTGCCGGAGCCGCCATCGGCAGCCACGTTGGAGACGTAGGTGGCGGCAGCCTCCGAAACCCCTTTCACCGCGAGCGAGAAATCGGCCCCGACATCGAGACGGGTGATGCGGGTTCGGAAGGTCGAACCCGAGGCAAAGACCACGTCCACGACATCGGTGGGATCGAGGCGCAGCCAGTCGGCCGGTAGTTCTGCTTCGTAAGTGCTGCGCTCGATCCAGGCGCTGTAGAGCGTCTTGGCGGCGATCTGCTTGGCCGTCGTCGCGTCCAGCGCAAGGGCCAGCTCTACGCTGGACTGGTTGCGCGAATGCATGGTCGGCAGCGGCAGGGATGTGCGCTTTTCGCTCTGCGTGCCCTGCTGGTAGTCGGCTTGCGCGTCCATGTAGACGACGCTGACCCGTTCCGGCAGCTCGACCTCTTGCGTGCGACGCTCACGCCAGCTTTCGCCGGTCCGCTCATCCAGCGGCAGCAGAAGAACCGCGTCGATGGTCGCGGCGGGCGGTCGTCCCCGCGTCCGGAACCGCAGGGCATCGTCGCTCTCTGCCGCGTCGAAGAAATACGCCTGTGCCAGCGGCTCGATCGCGCCTCGCACGGTGGTCTGCCGCCCGATGACATAGCCGGGAACCGTCGCCCCGAGATCGGCGACGTCTATGTCGGAAAGACCAAGGCCGGCACGGGCGCAAAGGTCGGAGACGATGCCGGAGAGCGTCTCTCCACCACCGCCGCCGCGATTGAGGAAGAGCTTCACCCAGCCTTGGCTGCCGCGGACCAGATGCGTGTCGGTGACGGCATCGTAAACCTGAGCACCGCCTTCGCTGACCGCACCCGGCCAGATCTCATTGAGAACAAGAGCGCCCGTGGCGGTGTCCAGCTGGATGACGCGCGTGCCCCGCATCAGCGTCCAACGCTGCCCGCGCAGGCGGCACTGACCGTAGTAGGGCCCTTCGTAGTTGATCTGGATCGGAACGACCGTCTTCCAGACGATGCCAGTGTCGCTGCGCCATTTCAGCGTATAGATCGCGCCGGGCGATCCCCCGTTCGAGATGCGCGCCTGAAAGATGACGCTGTCGTCGGTCGTGTCGTAGGTGAGCCCGCCCGCGCTGCCGTAGAAGCCGGTGGCGCCGCTCTCGACATCCGAGGCTGCGAAGGTGGCAACCTTCTCGAAGGTGACGCCGAGGGATTGGCCGGTGAGGCCGTCGTACCCTGCCAGCGCGGAGACCCGCAGGCGATAGAGGCCGAGGCTTCCATGGTTCGTGCTCGTCCCGCTGCCGAGGATCCAGCCATCCCCGAAGCCTTCGCCGACCGCACCACCAATGACGCCCCGAACGCGAGGCTCGGTGACGCTCTGCCCGGCGCCCCAGACATAGCCCATGATGTCGGCACGGATGAGTCCGACATCGTCGAAGAGCGATCCGGTGAGAACGAAGTCAACGCGGCCAGAGGGGCCGTAGGCTGAAACCATCCCCATCCACGTCGTGGCGACGAACCGCAGGGTCGAATTGGTCAGGCCGTTGCTGGTGGAGCCGAAGCGACCGACCTCCTTGAGAGCGTTCGGTTCGATGCGCAGGATCGGGCGTGAGTTGCTCGATCCGGTCACGACATAGAGGTGGCCGTCTTCACCGCAGAACAACGTGCTCGGGAAGTTGTTCGGCGCGACGGCCGTGATGTCCGTCATCCGCGCCTGGCGGTCCTCCTTCATGGTCCGGAGGCTGAAGCGGCGGATCCCGGCCTCGGCGGCGTTGACGTCGCTGTCCAGGAAGTAGCCGTATCCGCGCCGCCAATCGACGGCCAGGTCGTCGATCTGGTAGGTTCCGAAATATCCGCCTTCGCCCGTCGTGATGAAATCGAGCAGCTGGTAGGGCTGCTGAGCCGCCCGCTGGTAGGTGATCTCGGCCGTGATGTTCGGGATGCGGTTGCCAAAGTCCGCAAGCGCCAGGTCTTCGAAGACGATGGTGGCAAGACCCCGATGGGCGGGCGCACGGCCCGCGCCGACGTGCGTTTCGATCAGCGGATCGGCCAGCTGATCCTCTGTCCCCGAATGGAAACGGAACTTGAGATCGGGTTTGGCGACGTCGGGGCTCGCGCCGGTCTTGTCGTAGATGAGTTTTCCGTCCGCCCAGATCCGAAGCACGTCCTCGGCCGGCCCCTCGCCGAAGCTGAGCGCGAAGGACGCGAAGTAGGAATACGTGACCGAGGTCTGGGTGGCGCCGCCGCCGCCCTTGCCGCCCGACCGGGTCCTGGTGACGTTCTGCTGCTCGCGGATACCGGAGGACCAGATCATGTTGCCGGCCATGCGCAAGGTGCCGTAGCCGATGGCGATCGATGCGCCATAGGCGGACGAGGAAACGGTCAGGTCTCCGAGGCGGGGACCCTCGGTGGTGACGTTCTGCCCCTTGGCGGGAAACAAGAGGCTGCCGACCACCGAGCCGACGAGCCAGCCGGCTTGCCAGCCGAGGCCGACTGCGGAGCCGAGCGCGGCTCCGCCCACTGCAACGAGAATGGCCATGGGAGGTCAGGATCCGGGAGAGCGAAAGCGAAACGCGAACTTGATCTTGGCCGGCCATTCGCCGGCATAGGGTTCCTCGATCACCCGCCTGCGCGTCGCGTGCGCGTGCAGGAGATGCGGCCGTTCGAGCCTCTCCGTCAGGAAGCCGCAGTGGCAGGGATAAGCCTGATCGGCGAAGACGAGGACGTCGCCGGGCCGCGCTTGCGTGACGGCGATACCGTCCATGTGCCCTCGAAAATGTTCAACGAAGCCCTGTCCCTGCGCGCGACGCCCGTAGGCCGTGCTGTCGTGGTCGGCGAGTTCGAGCGCCCGCGCCACCAGGACGACGAGCCCCGCGCAATCGACACCGGCGCGGCTGCGCCCCTGGTGGCGCCAGGGAACACCCAGCCAGGTCCGGGCCTCGGCGATGATCACATCGGCCAGATCCCCGACCGCGCTGGCGGATGCTGATGGTGGGCAGTCAGCGTGCATCGGGATAGCTCATCATGGCGTCTTGGCCCGGCACGTAGGGTTCGCCGCGAAAGTTCAGGACGTTGGCGAACCGGTCGATACAGGTGTCGAGCCGCTTGTCGCAGCCGGGATGAACGCGGAAGGCGTCGCCGGGCTCGATCCCGTATCCCATCGGCAGGAACAGCTCGATCCGCCCGCTGCCCTGGGTCCAGCCCTTGACCTCAATGGAGCGACCGGCATTGGCGCCGGTCTCCCAGGTCAGCACACCGCCAGCAAACCAGCCATCAACCGCTCGCGGTTCATCGAGCGTGGCATTGAAGACGGCCCGGTCGGTGACTGCCGTCACGATGCCCGACCGGCTCCAGGCTTCCTCGGCCTCGAAAACCGCGCCACCATCGGCGGTTTGCTCGCCGACATTGGTGTCGAAACTCGGTGGCTCGGACGCGGTCGTTCCGGCGGTCACGCACCGATAGACGCGGTTCTCGTAAGCGGCAGAGGTTAGGGTCTGGGTCTCCTGATCCACCAGCAAATCACAGCTGATGTCGTCGAAATAGCCGTCGTTGTTCGATCCAGCCGTCCGCTCAGAACGCAGACGCAGGCGGATGAATCGGGTATTTGCTGGCACAACGGCAATATGGCTCCGAAGGGTCCAGGAGGTGGGAGCCGCGAGTGGCCCCGCAGATGTCGAAAGAACCGCGCCCATGTCATCAAGGAAGATGAAATCCACCGCTCCGGGATCGTTGTTGCTGGCATAAGTCCTCTGGCGCCATTTGGCCTCCACTCTGATCCCGGCCGCATCAACGCTCTCATGCAGCGCAATCGGAATGACGAGATCCTGGTGCATGCGGGCAAGCGCATTGCTCGGACCACCGTAGAAATAGTAGCTGCCCGTGTAGGGAATCGGATCGCTGGAACGAACCGTGAAGCCACCGTCGGTTATCGTCCAGCCGTTGGTGTTGCCTGCCTCCGCGCCAGGATTGACGACAGAAAGCGCTATCGTCTCCGTCTCGGAAACATAGCCGGAGGCGGTTCTCACCCGCACCACGTCACCGACGATGTACGCCGTCGACCGGGCGATTTCTGGCGGATTGACCGGCACCTTACAACGATGATCTCCGAGATCGGCGCGGCATTCGGGGCTGTAGAGCTCGCCGATGCGCTGCTGCAGCGCTTGCGTCATGCCGCGCAGTTCGGTCCGGAAAATGCCCTGCTCGGTCAGCACGACCTCGCCGAACCAGCCGCGGCGCATCCGGAGAGCGCCCATGGCGGGATCCGCCCAGTTGACGAGGAAAATCCGCACCTCGGCCTGATCGAAGAGCCCCGCGCGCAGCTCTTCCTCGGCGATCGCCTCGCTGTCGAAGACGCCCTCGACGTCGAGATTGTCGACGCTCAGGCCCGCATCGTTGGCGATGGCCGTGCGCGAATAGCCGGAACTCGCCTTGTAGACGTTGCCCTCGAACGGCAGATCCCGGTCGTGATCCGTGAAGAAGAACTCCTTGCCGTCGATGCGCGAGATGCGCCAGCAGGTGGCGAGCGTCGTTACCGGCCCGGCGAGGTGCGCCGCGAGGGCTGCCGAAGTCGATTTCATGGTCTGATCTCCAGCACCGGGATCTGGCCCCAACTGCCGAGCTGATAGGTTTCGATGGTGAGGTCCATCTGATCGCTGTCGAAGCGGACGGGCACGTCGAACTCGAAGTCCGCCGTCACCTGGACGCCGGATGCGGGGGCAACAGTGAAGGTCACGAGCCCGGTCGCCGTGTCGACGCTCCAGCCAGAGACCGCCTCGACGCCGTCAAGGGTGATCTTCACCGTTCCGGGAACGGGCTTAGTGATGACCCGGGTCTCGACCTCACCGCCGCTCGCATAGGTCTTCACGAGCTGGAACGTCTTGCGCGCGCCGTCGCCTTGACCGAGCAGCTGGGCCAGCGCCTGGTAGTCGGTCCAGTCCTTGAAGCGGAAACCGTAGGCCCGCCCGCGCCGCGCGCGAAAGAAGGCGATGAGGGCGGCCACCTGCTCGCGCTTCTTCAGGCCGTGCGCCACGTTCCATTTGCCCCGCGCGGCGGCCCAGTTGGCGTTGCGCCGCTCGTGTCCCGAAACCGTCGTCACCACGGTGGTCGAGTAGCCAGGGCCGCCGCAGGCCCCGTAGGAAATGTCCGGCGGGAACTGAACTTCGTGAAAGGACATGGGTGGCTCATATTTGTCTTTATCGTCGCAATTATGGCGACAAACTTGACTTTCATGGCGACAGAGGCCAGACTTGCCAGGTCAGTCAGGAGGAAAGCCATGACCACCCGCATCAACGCCCGCCTGTCCGGCCCGCTCGCCGACTACGTCGACCGGATGGTCGGTGCGCAAGGTCTCTATGAGACCCCCAGCGAATATATCCGCGACCTCATCCGCCGCGACATGGAGCGCCGCGCCTTTCATGCCGAACAGGACGCCATTCTCGAAGGCTATACCGACCTCGCTGCGGGCCGCGTCTTCGCCTCAAGCGGCGATTTCGAGACCGACATGAAAACCCTGGCCGAGCGCGAAGCGAACGGCTGGTCGTGACAAACGCCCGTTTTCACCTCACGCGCCGAGCGGCCGGCGACCTTCGCGCCATCCATCGCCATTCTCTCGAAGAGTGGGGAGAGGAGACCGCGCGCGCCTATATGGCGAAGCTCTATGCCGCGATGACGGCGGTTGCGGAAAGGCCGGAGAAAGGACTCCTGCGGCGGCATCGCTCGGCGCCCTTTCGCATGGTTCCTGCGGGGCGGCATT
Source organism: Blastomonas ursincola (assembly GCF_013607875.1). Taxonomy (GTDB): domain Bacteria; phylum Pseudomonadota; class Alphaproteobacteria; order Sphingomonadales; family Sphingomonadaceae; genus Blastomonas; species Blastomonas ursincola. Next base: position 589,084 of record NZ_VDES01000001.1, on the reverse strand, counting down.
TCGTGGTCTATGACGCAACCGATATCGGCACCGTCATTCTGACCATCCTTCATCAGCGCCGCGACATTGAACGCATCATCGCTGGTTTCACTCCGGATTTTATGGAACAGGTCGCCGCCTTGCGGCGTGACGTAAAAACGAAGCTATAGATTACGGCGCGCCCGCTCCATGGCTCGGGCGACGTCGGCGGCGATCTGCCCTTGGGCGTAGCGAAAGCTGCCCGCATCCGGGGTGGAAATGTTCATCACCACGTTGACCGGCGGACGGGTTTCGCGTGCGGCGCCGATGGCGTTGAGCTGAGACCGCGACAGCACCATCTCGCCGCGTTGCAGGATCGCGGGCACCTCGTCGGCACGAAGCCCTGCCAGGCCGCCCCCAGGATGAAGGCCCGCAAAACCACCACCATGGAAGCGCGGCGCGCCTGAAAAGGCGAGTGCCGGGACGAGCCTCTGCTGGGCGGGATCACCGGCGACGCCGCCTTGGTGGAATATGCCGGCGAACAGCCCACCTGCACCGCCGAACAAGCCGCCGAGCAGTCCTCCATTTCCTCCGCCGAGCGCATTGGCCAGCGGCCCGAGGATCGCGGAACGAACAGCGATGCGGGTGATGTCAGCGAGGATGCTGTCGGCGAGCGCCTTGAAGTCGATCTTGCCCCCGGTCACGAAGCTGGCGATGGCATCCTCTGCGCTGCGAAAGGCGCTGCTTAGAGCGCTTCCCAGCCCCTTGCCCCAATCCATCGCCTCGCTGGCGTAGCGGGACAGCTCTTCGCGAACCGCCGCCCAGCCGGTTGCCGCCTGTGTGGCCGCCGAAGCCGCTGCCTCCCCGACGGTCCGGCTCGCTTCCGCGGCGCGTGCGGCGGAGCCGGCCGAGGCTTTTCCATCTCCTGCGGCATCGCCTCCGGTACCAGCAATGGCTGCGAAGGCTTCATCGAGCCGCTCCGTCGCCCCTGCCGCATTGTCGATTTCGGTATTCGCGCCCGCCATGGCCTCCCGGAGCGCCGTGACGGATACAAGGGGTGCGCCTGCCACCTCTCCCAGCGCCGTCGCCGTCTCTCGGGCACTGTCGGCGGCAGCGCGCGCATCCTCGGCGAAAGCCGAGAGCCCGAAATCCGGCGTCGCGAAAGTATCGGTCTCGAACGCGGCGGCGAAGGCATCACGCGCTGCATTGCCAGCCCGGCTTGCGGCGCCCGCAAACTCGTTCTCGATCCGGCCGAGATCGACATCCGGCACCAGCTCTATGGTCCGCTCGATGCCGATCGCCGCCAGACCGGCATTGACGCCATCGAGGAGCCCGTTGATGCCCTCGACCGCGCCGTTCAGCATCGACTCCAGCCCGGCGATCAACGCGTTCGCCGCCTGGATCGTCAGATCGCCGATCGCCCGGGGCAGGTTGCTCCAGATGACGACCATCGCATCGAAAGCACCCTGAAACGTCCCGATGGTACGATTGCCGAAGGTGACGACGGCCTCGAGCGACGCCTGCAGCGCGTCGGCGATGCTCGCTTGAATGCCGCTCCAGGCGGCGTCGATGCGCGCTTTCAGGACGCCGGCCAGCAATCCGATCCTGTCCCAGACCTCGGCTGCCACGTCGCCAAGAAGGCCGAGCGCGGCGCCGAAGCCGCCGGTCGCCTGCACCAGCCGACCGAACTGGTAGATCAGCTCACCCGCCGCCACGATGAGCGCGCCGATGCCGGTTCGGATCAACGCGCCGCGCAGGAAGACCAGTGCTGTGGCAAGACCGCGAACCGAGGCGGCGGCCACAACCATACCGGCGACCCATCGTCCGGCGATGAAGGCGGCGAAGGCAGCAGCGATCGAGGCGAGCCGACCGATGTTGTCGAACAGGAGCCTAATGCCCTGACCAAGCGGACCGGTCGTGCGCGAGATTGCCGCCAGCGCGTCGGCGACGGCTTCGAGGGCCGGGGCGGCGGCAACGGCGAGTTGGTTCGACAGCCCGCGCCAGATCAGACCAAGGCGAGAGATCGCATCGTTCGTCCGCTCGATCTGATCGGCGTCCTGCTCGGACACGACCACGCCGAAATCGCGAACGTCCTGTGTCGCCTGCCGGAGGGTCGCCGTGTCGATCCGGGAGATGGCGATGCTGCCTTCCTCCCCGAACAGCTGCCCGGCGACCGCTGCACGCTCAGCCGCGGGCACGAAGTCCTCGATCGCCTGATTGATACGACCGACACGCTCATCCAGCGGCAGGGCCAGCAAGGCCGAGGCCGAAAGCCCGAGCCGTTCGAGCGCCGCGACGGCAGGACCGGTCCCGGCGGCCGCCTGGCTGAGGCGGCGGGTGAGGTCCTTGGTCGCCTGCTCGATGCCGGACATCGACACGCCGGCCAATTCGCCGGCTCGTTCGAGAACCTGAATGCTCTCGACGGTCGTCCCGAGCGATTGGGCGAGCTTGGCCTGCGCATCGACGACCTGAAGGCCGGAGCGGATCATGGCCGCTGCGCCCGCGGCGAAGGCGGTCGCCGCAGCGGCGGCCGCGATCTGCACGCGCCGATAAAAGGCCGCGACACGGCTGTTCGCAGCGTCCATCTCCCGCGATAGCCGACGGAAGCCTTGCTCCCCCGCATCGCCGATGCCCTGCAGTTCGGCGCGGACCTCGCGCCCTCCGACCACGGCAAGGCGAACGGAGACGCGTTTCTCAGCCATTGTCTTTCCCTGTCGCGCTTACGCGCTCCCCGCCTCTTGTTGATCAGTCCTGATTTGTGCATTCAGTCCGCGCACCATCATGCCCTCCACCTCGGGCAGCAGTTCCGCGCAGACGAGGGTGTCCACTCCAAGCGCATGCGCGCAGGCGAGCGCGGCCGTCATGTCGAGGCCGAGGACCGCACCGGGGACGGCGCGCAGTTGCCCCGTGAGCCGTTTGGCGAGATCCCAGACCTGCCAGCCTTCGATCGTCTGCGGACGGTTCAGGACGGCGGGACATTCACCGCAAATGCCGCGGCAGGATCGGCAATACTGGTCGCCCCCGCTGAAATGCCATTCGGCGAGGGCGCGGAGCCGTTTTTTTCCGCTTCCAGCAACAGGCCCTTGGACACGTAGCGGAGCTGGAAGGCCTCGAAGATCGGCAGGATGTCCAGCAGCGCGTCGATGCCTTCCGGTGTGACCGGAACCGGATTGCCTTCGGCGTCGCCCACCCCCTCCCATTCCAGCACGACCAGCCGTGCCAGGGCCTTGGCCATGGTGACCGCGATGGTCTCGTTCGACGCGCCTTCGGGCAAGGCAGCCACCGCCGGATCACTGCGGGCGGCGGCCATGAGCGAGGTGGTCAGGGGAGCGACGCGCACGCGCACGTCATGTCCGAGGTCGAGCCAGCTCGGCTCGCGCGACAGGTTCAGGCGGATCATGAATGACTCCTCATGCGTAGCTTGTGACGTCGTTCAGGAGGTGAGCGCGCAGCATCGTGCCTTCGCTGTCATCGTAGGCGGCGCGCCAGTCGAAGCTTGCCTCGACCCCGCCGGGGCCGGAAACGGCGTATTTGGGTTTGGGCAGAAAGACCCGCGGCAGTTCGAAGCGAAGCGCGTAGCCCTCCGGGAAGGTGAAGCCGTATTCCAGAGCGACGGGATTGCCATCAGCGGCTTCGGCCACAAGCGTCGCGCCATCGAAGCGTACCGACATCGATCCTTCCGCCGAGGCGAATGTGGGATCGGCCGCCTCGATCTTGCCGTCCTCGCGGATGACCCGGACGCGTTCGAGATTGTTGGAGAAAGTCAGGCTGCCGCCCGTGACGCCGGCGAGCGCCGCACCGCCGCGTCGGATGAAGCCGCGCCCTTGGCTGAAGCGGCGGAGCGCGTAGGCCGTCGGATTGGCGTCGACCGTCGCCGAGAAGCGTTCCTCGCCTTGGGCCACGAGCTGGAGACGGGCATTTGCCGGTCCCTCCTGGCCCATCTCGAAGTTCATGCTCTCCATCACCGTGCCGAGGTGACGGAAGAACACCGGCGTCGTGAGCTTCGGATGGCCGACTTCGATCGTGTAGCTCGGGATGTCGTCGGCACCGCTCTCCCAGACATGGGCGTAGCCACCGCCGGTCAGCGTGGGACCCGAGACGGCGCCAGCGGATGCAGCAAGGGTGAAGCTGTTGCCGGTCGGGCCTGCCGCGTCGAACACGATCACGAGCGTCTGCGTGCTCGTCGGCCGCGAATACGTGCATTTGGCGATTTCGGGATCGCCCGAAGCGTTGAGGTCGCTGACCAGCTGATCGACGGTCTGCGTGACCGTTCCCTGGATCTGCGTCTCCCCTGTTCCCGCCGTACCGGAGACGAACGTCCAGACCGTACCGTTCAAGGTGATCGTGTCGCCCGCCGTGGGATTGACGGCGAAGACGATCGAGCCGCTGGCGTTCGTGGGCGTGGTCACCGCGTCTCCGAACAGGCCCGTCAGCCAGAAGCCCGTTCCACGCAAGTCGAGCGGGATGTCGAGCTGGCCCTCGTCGGTAATGAGGCCGCGATAGGGATCCTGCGCGTTGCGTCCGCGTCCGAGTAGCGGGTCGTCCCCGAGCGGCTGGGCAGAGGAGAGATCGGTCGATTTGAAATCGAGGCTCTGATAGCCGGTGAGCGGCGCGACCCCGTAGCTTGCCTCCCGGCACGCCTTGAGGGTGGCGTCCGCGCCATATGCGCGCGCCTTGGGCATGGATGACTCCCGTCTTGTCCGTGATTGGGTCGTGGTTGGGTCAGGCGGTGAGCGGATCGCTCACCAGGTATTCGATCGTGACGATGATCCGGGCGGTCAGCATCGGCGGCGCTCCTTCGAGAGCGAGCGCACCCGTTTCCGGGGCTGACGGCGTCAGGTTCTCTGCGAGGCCGCCGAGCGTCTCATCGACACGCAGGGCGGCCCCGATCGCACCAAGCAGCTGATCGAGTGCCGCTTCGCCGCCGCCGCTGGGATCCCGCGGCACATAGACTTCGAGCTCGACCCTGTGCGCATAGAACTCGGCGCGTGGATTGAGGGTGATGTCGGGTTCGCCGGGTTCGCCATCGCGCAGGATGACGAGACCGGCGGCGGGCACCTTCTCGGGCAGCACCTCGTTGCGCCGCACCGGCGCCGCCAACTGCCCCGCGAGAACAGCCGCGAGTGCGGCGAGGATCTGTTCACGTCGAGACATCAGCGGCTCCCGTCCCCATCAGAAATCCAGTTGCGCACGACCAGGCTGGGTAGCCGGCTCACCCAGCGCTCGGCGGCGCCGGCCACCTCGAGGCGCTTGGCGTGGGTGACCTGCGGAACCAGGATGAACATCGGCACGGTCACCAGTCCTCGGCCCGTCCGGAGTGCGGAAGCGCTCGCGCGAGAGAAGCCACCACGCTTGCCTGTCCGGGCACGCATCCCGTCGGCCACGAGGAGAGAGGGACCGCGGCGTCGATAGACGAAGCGCAGCCGTTGCCCGGTCCGTCGCTCCCATCCACCCGGCGTGATCTTCCGACCGCCATCCCCGTACCGGCCAGCGGCCGCCGTCGGAATCGCGAGGAAGAAGCCGCTCTTAGAGCGAATGGTCGCGCCGTCCTCGTAGATGCGGATGATGCCCGGCGCCTTGGACCAGACGAGACCCGCCGCCCGGATGCTGTCTTCGCCCTTGGGGTAGACTTGTCCGCGCCAGGTGCGCGCTAGTCTCGGACCCAGTCCCGCCGAGGTGACCTGCGTCCGGAGCTCGGTCTTCAGGCCTTCGGTGGCCTGTGAGATCCCAGCAGTGACGGCCTTCTCGGCGGCCTTGATCTCGTCGGCCATCATCTTGCCGATGTCGCCGATCGTGCTGACCGAGAACTTCATGCCTCGCGCAACTCCGCCGTCCAGATCAGTCGCTCCGCGTCGCGGCTCGGCTCTCCCTGGACGACATAGGAAACGCCGTCGAACTGGAACCCGTCGCCTTCGGCAAGGCTGGGCGCATCGGCGACGCGAATGTCGAGCAGCGTCGTGGCGGCATGCAACCGTGTCTCTCCGAATTCGAAGACACGGTCGGGCCGGCGCAAGACGACCCGGACGGAGACGGCACTGCCGCCCTTTGGCGTGTAGGTCGCGTCCCGCGCCATGTTCGGGTCGGCGAACAGCGACTGGAACGCAGCGGCGATGGCCGACATCAGAAGCTGCCATTGAGGCGAACCCGCCCGATGACGTCACCGGCACCACCGGCGACCGCTTCGGTCGCGATGCCGATCAGCGTATTGGCGGTGGCGGTCTTCGTCGCCTCCTTGTTGGTGTTGTCCCAGTAGACCTTGTCGCCCGCGGCCCACGCCTGCGAGGCGACCTTCTTCAGGTCGAAGACGCCGACGAGCGACGCCTCGACGGTCTCGCCGAGGGCAGCGCTGCCCGCGGCCACGCCAAAGATGGAGCCGACGAGCAGGCCGTCGCCGGAAACGACGGCATAGGGCGCGGTCAGGGTGATGGTGTTGCCGGGCTGGACGTAGTTCTTCATGGGCTTGATCCTCTTGGAAAGACGAAGGGCGGCCCGTCAGGACCGCCCGCATGTCAGGATTCAGGATGGGTGCGTTACGCGCCCGGGTTCTTGTAGAGGCCGCGCCAGTCGATGGCCTTGGCGCCGAAGTCGAGGCGGCACTTGATCTCGACCCCGTCGACATCGAAGCCATTGCGCGTCTCGATGTAGGCGCCCTGTTGGCCTTCGAGATAGGCGTACTCGATGGTGTCGATCTGGTTGGGGCTGGCGGCCAGATACCAGGCGGTCTCGCTGGCGGCGTCGAGGCGCGGCTCGCTGATCGGCGCGAGCGTGCGGATCGACTGCGGCACCACGTTGCCGCTCGACGCGGGCACGAGGTTCTGCGCGACCAGCTGCTCGGCCTTCAGCTCCAGCGAGGCCGGCACGATCAGGAAGGCGGGTCGGATGTTGAGCACCGTCTTCTTGTCGAGACCCGTCTGCTTGGCCATGGCGGCGCGGGCTGCACCCACGCTGGTGACGTCGAGCGCCGCGCCGGTGCCCGCGAGGTTCTTATGGGTGGTGTGGAACAGCGCATTGCCATCGGCCATGGCCGGGTTGGCGGTGATGATGCCCCAGACCACGTCCGACTCCAGCTGGGCGATGGAGTTGCCGTACATCGCCGGGATCCGGGTGAAGGCGTCCAGATCGTCGTTGATCAGCACCTGCCGGGTGATGGCGACGACCCGGCCGTAAGTCTTCACGCGGTAGCTCTCTTTGCTCTCCCCGAGCGTTCCGCGCTTGAACTCGCCGCTCTCGCCAACCTCCAGCAGCTGCGGGGCTTCGCCGAGCTGGACGCGGTGCATCGCCTTGAAGTCGGTCGCCAGCACTTGGCGGCAGAAGAGCGCGAAGGTCCGCGGGTAGGCCTCGTAGGCCTGGCGCAGGGTCTTGTTGGTGACGGCCGCGAGGATCTCGGGGAAGTCGGAGGTCGAGTGCAGCGCGCGCGTCGCGACCTCGTCACGCGAGAGGCCGCGCGTGTTCACCCCGGCATTGCCGAGGCTTTCGCGGGCGAGTTCCAGCAGCGTCATACCGCGATACTGACGCGCAGCGTCCTCAAGCGGGAACAGCGTCGGACTGTACCGGTGCAGCAGCGCATTGGCCACGGCATCGCGGCGGGTGATGCGCTCATCCCGGCCACCGAGCGGGACGGAGACTTGGCCGAAGGTCCGCGTCTCCTCCGACTTCGCTGCGACCTGATCGAGGATCAGGCGACGCGCCTCGTCGACGCTGACGCCGCGCTTGACCAGATCCTCGGCGAAGCCGCGCTCGAGGTTCAGGCGACCAGCCAGATCGTAGATGGTCGAGACACGCTCACGTTCGGCTTCGCGGGCGCGGTTCGCTGCAGCCTCGGGATCCGGGGTATCGGGCTTGGCGGTCTTCGGACGCGCGCGGGTCTGCGTGTCGGCCGCGCTCGGGGGCGTGTCGGTCATGGTGATCTCCTCGGTCGCTGCCGTTTCGCTCGTCGGTTCGGCCACGACCTCTTCAGTCGGGGCCGGGGTCTGGGTCTTCTCCGTCATCGGGGATGCTCCTTGCGGGTTAGGGGGCGCGTCCCGGCGGTGAAGGACGCAGGTTTCAAGCGGGCTCTGGCTGCGGAAGCCCGCGGCGGGGTCGGCCCCGACCGGGACCGCTGAAATCTCGAACGGGGTCCAGTCCACCGCCCGCCAGAGCTCCCGCCCGCCGTCTGGCTTCGAGATGTCGAAGCGATGGACCTGGTAGCCGATGGAGACCGCGCGGATGTGCCCGGCCTGGATGTCGCGCCAGATCGGCTCGACATCGGCGCGCTCGCTGATGCGGACCTGCGCGATGCCGCAGCCGTTCTCGATCCGCGCCGAGCCGGGCACCACCGAGCCGATGACGGCGTCGAGCGTGTCGATCTCATGCACCTTCAGGAACGGCGCGCCCGCGTTCAGCCGGTCGAGCCGGACATGGGCGGGGTCGAGGCTCAGCTCCTCGTCATAGGGCTCGCCAAAGAAACTCGCCCTCCGGACGCGTGCGCCCGCCGACCAGATCACCTCGACGGTGCGTGCGTCGGCATCGACGGTGTTCGGCGCAAGCTCCGCCGACCGGCGAAGCGCCGGCAGTTCGATCATCGTGTCCATGAAGTCAGTCCTGTTGGGCGGTGTCCGGCTGCCCCGGGTCGGGTTCCGGATCGGTTGCCGGGTCGCTCGCTTGCGCGCTGCCGGTCTTGGTTACGCGGCGGGGGTCGCTGTCGAGCACGAGCCCGAGGGCGTCGAGCTTGGCGTTCGTCACGGCGATCTCCGCCAGCACGGCGTCGGGATTGCGGCCCTGCCGGGCGATCACCTCGGCCAGTGTCATCGTTCCCGAGCGGATCGCCAGAAGGTTCGCCATCGCGTCCTTCTGCGGGTCGACCGCCTCGAACTTGGGCGGCGACCATTCGGCCGGCACGTCCGGTGTCGGGATCTGTCCTGCGGCCCACGCGGCCTCGGTGAACCAGCGCCAGACCGGGGTGCAGAGCATCGGAATGAAGAGCTGCCACTGGACAGCGTCGATCATTCGGCGGAACTCGACGAGCCCCGCCCGAATGGAGGAGTAGTTCACCTGGCTGAGATCGCCGGTGAGTAGCTCGTAGGGCACCCGGAACCCGGCCGAAATGGTATGCAGGCTCGCGCGCTTGTACTCGCCATAGCCGCCGGTGGCGGCCGGCTGGTTGAAGCGGATGTCCTTTCCGCCGCGGGCATAGGCGATCAGTCCTGGTTCGAACTGCTCGACCCGGTTGCCGTCGGCGTCGACCACCGCCGGGGCGATGCCCTGCTGCGCCTCGTCGTCGCCGAAGACGATGGCGGTGACGCAAGCCTCGGTCTTCTTGCGAACGATCTCGGCCACCTCGTAATCGTCGAGATCACGAAGGGCGCGGATGACCGGCGCGCCCCAGGGAACGCCGCGCGCCTGCGTGCGCTGCTTCTCATAGACATGCGCGATCTCGCTCGCCGGGACCGGCCGGCTCTGCAGGCCGTTTTGCAGGGCGCCATAGGCGTCGCCAGGATGCTCGGCGTGGAGCCAGTAGGCCTTGCGCTTGCCGAGCGGATCGAACTCGATTCCCTGCACCAGCCGTCCGGCGCCAAGCGCACCGGATTTGGTGGCGTCGAGGAAGTCGGCCTCCAGCACCTGCAATTGCAGCGGGACGGCAAGGCCGTCCGCCGCGCGCCGCAGGCGACGGCGCACCAGCACTTCGCCGGCCTCGACCATCTCACGGCAGATCAGCGTCTGAAGCCCGTAGAAGTCGAGCTGGCCATCGGCGTCGCATTCCGCTGTCCAGTGCTCGAACAGGGCGTCGACGCGGCGGTCCAGCGCCTCGTCCCCACTGGCGGCACGCGGCATTAGCCCTGAGCCAATGATGTTGTTCACCAGCACCGCCACCGCCTTGGCTGCATGCGGGTTGTTGCGGACGAGATCGCGCATCCGATCACGCAAGAGTGCCCCGGCCACGCCGATCTCGGTGTCAGCCGAGGATCCCGGGGCACGCCAGCCCTCCGTGCGGCGTCCTCGCGCGGCGCCTTCGTAGCCGCGCGCGAGCGTCTCGAACGCCTGTCGCGCCAGGACACGCCGCGCGGCGGCCCGAGGGGCGACCGAAGCGATGGCGCGGTCGAACCAGTTCGCCGCCATCAGCGATCCCCGCGCGAGAAGCCCGCGAGCCCGGCGACCGGAAGCGGCCGGCCCACACTGGCAATCGCACGCTCGATGGTGCGGATGCGGGCGAGCAGATCCTCCGCCGAGCCGTAGTCGACGGACTTGCCGTCATAGCTGACGCGGGTCGTGCCGCTGGCATAGGCCCGGCGCAGTGCCGAGAGCTCGGTTTCGGTCCAGTCGGTCATCTCAGAACCATCCTTCCCGCCGCCCGATCCAGTCGGAACGGCGCTTGCCTTGGGGCACCTGTCCCGGCCTGTGGATCTGCCCGGCGGGATCGCTGTCGGTAGGGGCCGCCCCGAGCTGGTCTTCGAGGTCACGCCATTTCTCTTGCGTCCAGCGGTCGGCGCCCGCGATCCAGGCGGCCGCGCGGGCGTAGACCCGGCAATCGAGTGCCTCGTTGCGCTCGCGCAGCTTCTGCCATTCGAGCTTCGCGAAGCCGCGCTTCGTGCGCACCGTCACAAGCTGTTCAGCCACGACCTGCTTCAGCCACTCGCTCTCGACCCATGTCGGCAGGTGGATCGTGCCGGGCGGGAACGCCGCGCCCTCGGCACGCTCCTCGGCCGTCGGACGCTCCAGCCGCAGGAAGCGGTAGGTTTCGGCCTTGAAGGTCGAGACGGCCACCGTCCAGAGTCGGGCGCCGCGACGCAGGCGCTTCCCGCCCTCGGTCGCATCCACGAAAGTGGGGCCGGAGACCGGACTGGAGCGATTGAAGCCTTCGAGCCCCTTGACTGGCGCGACCTGTGCAAAGCCGACTTTGCGCGACCAGGCGTAGATGGCCGGGGCTTCGTAGCCCGTGTCGATGGCGAGCCGCGCGATCCGAAGGTGCGCACCGTTTTCATGCGGCCACGACCGGTCGAGGAGTGCCGTCAATTGGTCCCAAGCATCATGCCGGTCCGGCCCGCCCTCTACACGCACGTGATCGACGAGCCAGCTTTCAAGCCCTCGGCCCCAGGCCCAGACATCGACCTCGATCCGGTCCTTCTGGACATCCGCGCCCGCCGTCAAGAACAGCCCCCCCGCTGGCACCGTGCCTGGCTGCCACGCCTCGCGGCGATCGTAGAGCCGCTGCCAGTCCGGCGCCTCTCCGGTTTCGATCCATGTCTCGCCGAGGATAGTGTTGCGGAACGCCTTGATCGCCTCGTCGGAGCCTTGGGCCGCCTCCCAGCTGCGCGCGATCCGGGACCAGCTGAGCCAGCCCACCGGCGAATAGAGCGCCGAGAGGTGGTAGCCGACCGTCGTGGGATCAGCGGCCGTGGCGGTCGCCCGCCATTCGCCGCCGTCCAGCATCGCCGTCTTGTGGTGCTCCGCGATGGGCTGATCGCAGCTCTCGCAGAGATACTCCGCCGTCTCCGGCTTGCCCTTCTGCCAGCGCAGCCGATCGAACTTCAGCCACTGCATCGCCCCGCAATGCGGGCACGGCACGAAGTAGCGCCGCTGGTCGGACGCCTCGAACTCGCGCTCGATGCGGCTGAGCCCCCGGATCGTCGGCGTCGAGACCAGAAACACCTTGCGCCGATGGGCAAAGGTCAGCGACCGCGCCTCGGCCAGGGTCACCGGGTCGCCTTCCTCGTCGGCCGAAGCCGGATAGGCATCGACCTCATCGAGGAAGATGTAGCGCGCCGGGGTCGAGCGCAGCCCGACCGCCGAGTTCGCGCCGGTCATGATCAGTATGCCGCCCGCGAATTCCTTGGACAGCATCGTGTTCCCAGCATCGCGGGATCGGGCCGGTTTGACCCGCTCCCGCAGCTCCGGGCTCTCGTCGATCAGCGGATCGATGCGCTGGCGCGAGTTGCGCTTGGCCAGTTCCACGGTTGGCTGGACCGCGAGCATGGGGCCCGGCGCCTGGTGGATCGCGAAGCCGATCCAGTTGTTGCCGGCTTCCGTCGCCCCGACCTGCGCGGCTTTCATGAACACGATCCGTTGCGCCGCGTCGCCGGGCGACAGCCGGTCCATGATCTCGCGCATGTAGGGCGTTCGCATCGTGCGGTAGCGCCCCGGTTCGGCCGAGGCGCGGGACGCCAACATCCGGTGCCGGTCCGCCCATTCCGAGACGGTGAGGTCGGGATCCGGTCGGATCCCGTTGCCCCAGGCGCGCAGGATCTCAGCAGCGCCTTCGAAATCCCTCAGGTCATATTCGTCACCGGAATTCGGGCCGGACCTCGGCGAGTTCGTCGAGGTGGGCGCGTACATGTTTCTCCAAGGCCTTCTGCATGGCGGCCGCCTCGACGCCGAGTTCGGCCGCCATCAGCGCCGCCGCGCGCGCCGGCCAGTTCACCCAGGCATCGCGCTCCTCGCGTGCCAGCCGGAACACGACCGCAACCGCCCGGGCGCGGTCGACGAGTTCTCCCTTGAGCTTCTGAAGCCGGATGCGCCGCTCCTGGGCCTTCAGCACCTCATTCGCGGTCTTGGCCTGCAGGAAGGTCGTGCCGCTGCCGATGGGCGGCGCGGCAAGCCCTTGTTCCCGCAGAGTGTCGCCAACGGCGGACACGGCCGCGTCGGGGACCGGCTTGAGCTTGGATGCCGTGGTGCGCCGGGACTTCGACGGGTCCGTCATCGCCGCCCGGCGTGCATCGCTCGCCTCTGCGTCGATGCTGCCATCCTCATGGAGGACCAGCCGTCCCGCCGCCTTCGCCTTCTGGATCGCGCCCCGCGATAGACCGACGCGCGCGGCGTACTGGCGCTCGCTCAGCCCCTGCATGGCGTTCTCCGATTATTGTTGCGATCCAGGTGCTTATCGAGTTGATAAGCGGTTCGGACAGAGCGAACGTGGCTTTCAAGACCACGCTGCAACTCGCCACGAGGAGCCACAGAGATGACCCGACGCGCCACCGACAACTCGAAGGCACTCGACGCCTTCATCGCCGCCAAGCTGGAGGTCGACAGCATGCTGGAACGCCTCAAGGCGCTCAGCGACGACCATTTCGAGACCAATCCCGACGAGATCAACTGGGGCCATGTCGGCTCCCTGAGCCACTACCGCGACAAGCTGCGCGAGATCACCGACATGGCGTTCCGCAAGGGCGAGCACGCCGGGTGAAATCCTGCGCCTGCCTGAACTCCGGCCGCGCCGTGCCGCGCGGCTTGGGGTCGTAGAAGGGCCGCGACGGTCGCGGTTCAATCCAAGGAGACGACCCCATGACCAAGCTCACCGACACGCAAGCCGTAATTCTCAGCGCCGCCGCTCAACGCGACAGTCACAATGTCCTGCCGCTTCCCGGTTCCCTGCGCGGAGGCGCCGCCACCAAGGTGGTGGAGACGATGATCGCCAAAGGCTTCATCGAGGAAGTCGATGCCAACATCCGCAAGGGCGAACTTGTCTGGCGCGAGACCGGGGACGGTCACGGCACCACGCTGGTGGCGACCGACGCAGGCCTCGCCGCCATCGGCGTCGAGCCCAAGGATGCGAACACCGCGCCTGAGGGTGCGCCGGGCACCCCCAGTCAGCCGAGGGCTGCGCCCACGACGCGCACGCCGCGCGAGGGCACCAAGCAGGCCGCGCTGATCGCCATGCTCCGCGCGCCGGATGGCGCCACCATCGCTGAGATTGTCGCGGCCACCGGCTGGCAGCCACACACGGTGCGCGGCGCGATGGCGGGCCCTCTCAAGAAAAAGCTTGGTCTCGAAGTGACCTCCGAGAAGATTGAGGGCCGCGGGCGGGTGTACAGCCTCCCGCCGGCGTGAAGACACGACGTTTTCCAGACCCGATGCCGCCGCCCGACCCGGGCGGCGGTTTTCATCTGGCATGGCGCAACCGGATTTCCTCGAACAGCCGACGCAGCGCGTAGGAACGTCCGATGCTGACCACCGTGAAGATGGCTCCCATCATGAGATTCTGCCCCAGTGTGGTGTGCAGTCCGAAGATTGGGAAGATCAGGATCTGAGTCGCCACCGCCACACCGTAGCCGACGGCGACATTGGCAAGGGACTCGACGAGAGACATGGCGCGGCTCTGTTTCACGGTCTGGCACCTCGCGAGATGACCTCGGAGGGAAGTTTCGCGAGAGCCGAGTGATATACGGCAGCTACATCCACGACAATCACCGTCTCGGGATGGGACCTGAGCAGCCGGCAGAGTTCCGTTTCGGACATTAGCCCGATTGTCTGACCGGGTTGGCGCTCGTCCCAACTCGCGCATAAGAGGAGCCCCGAGGAGTCAGGGATCTTGTCCATCTCAGCGAGATATTCGCGCAGGTCGCCAGCAATCAAACTCATCGCGTTGATCGACAGAGAGTGCTTCCGAAGCGCGTTGATGACCGCGAGGCATGCGAGGTCGCGCCAATCGAACCACCGTCGCTGGCCGGGTCGAACCCCCTCGGAGGGCCGGTAGTGACCGCGCGAAATCCACTGGCTCAGTTCGCCAGTCGTCATGGCGCAGGCTTCGGCAACCGCATGAATCGACCACATCTTCACACCGTTCTCTGGGGCGCAGACGCCGTCTCGCCCAACCACTCGGCCTTCACCTCGGCGAAGGTCCGGCCGTCGCCATCAAGGATCGCATTGCGCCCAGTATCCGCCTGCCAGCGCTCCACAGCGACATCGACATAGGCCGGGCTGATCTCCATAGCGAAGACGCGGCGCCCGTTGGCCTCGCCCGCCATGATCTGCGAGCCGGAGCCAGAGAATGGCTCGTAGCAGAGCCCGCCCCGCGCCACATGCTGGCGCATCGGTATCCCGAAGGCATCGAGCGGTTTCGGCGTCGGGTGGTCGGGGCGCTCATCCTTGGCGAAGGACGGCATTTCCCACGTCGAGGGCAGCGTCTCCTCGGCGACCTTCGGCGGACGGTTCGGGCGGCGCCAGCCCATGAGGCAGGGCTCGTGCTTCCAAAGGTAATGGGACCGGGTCAGGACGCCGCGGTCCTTTACCCAGATGATCTGCTGATGGACGAAGGCGCCGGCCTTCTCCCAGCAAGCCTCCAGCATCGCTTGGCGGCGGGACGCGTGCCAGCAATACCAGGCGGCGTCCTCGGTGATCGCCTCGGCCACGGCCGCGGCGATGAAGCCGTCGTAAAGCTCCTCGCCCTGCGAACTGTCGTCCCAGGTGACGCCGTAGGATTGGCTCCAATCCTTGTTCCGCGTCGGGTGGTTCGAGCCGTCGTAGTCCACGAGATACGGCGGGTCGGTGGCGAACAGGACCGCACGCTCGCCGTTCATCAGACGGCGTACATCCTCGTGGTTGGTGGCGTCACCGCAGAGCAGCCGGTGATCGCCGAGGAGCCAGAGATCGCCCGTGCGGGAGGCCGGATTGCGCGGCGGCTCGGGGATGGTCACGGGCGGAACCGAGCCGCCAGCCCTGCCGTCTTCATCGTCTGCGTCCGGGTCGAGCGCGAGGAGCTTGTCGAGTTCGCCGTCGGAGAATCCGACCAGCGACAGATCGAAGTCCTCGGCCAGCAGTCCCTGCAGCTCGGCGGACAGCAACGCCTCGTCCCAGCTTCCGAGTTCTGTCAGCTTGTTGTCCGCGATGCGGTAGGCCCGGCGCTGCGCCTCGGTCAGATGACCGAGCACGATCACCGGTGCCTCGGTCAGCCCAAGCTGCGTGGCAGCCAGAACGCGACCGTGGCCCGCGATCAGCTCCCCGTCCTCGCCGACGAGGCAGGGCACGGTCCAGCCGAACTCGGCCATGCTGGCGGCAATCTTGGCGACCTGGTCCGCGCCGTGCACCTTCGCGTTCTTGGCGTAGGGCTGGAGGCGCGAAAGCGGCCAGGTCTCGATCCGCTCAGGGGCGAAGCTCAGCGTCATGGGTCGGATGGGTCCGTGGATCGAAGTGGACACCTGTGGTCCTGGACTCCGGAAGCCGCGCTGGACTCCGTGCTGGGTCCAGCGGGCGCAACGGGCGTCCGACCATCAGGCGCGTGTTCGTTGGTGGTTTCTCGGGATCTGCGTGGATCCGGATGCCGGGTGGCTTCCCAAAAATCCGGCCCTGTCGCTGGCGATCCATCGCGCCTCGCCCGCCAGCATAGGATTTCCGCCAGGAAGGACCCGCGAACTCGTCTGGAAGCGGGACCAAGGCCGCGACGCGCGCGCCTCTCCCGAGGATAGCCAGAATCTACCCAAGAACCGGGGTTTTCGTCTCTTCGAAAAGTGTCCCGCGGACACTTTCCGCTTCGCTTCGCGAGCTTGCGATCATTCGCCGAGGAGCGCTCGCAGATCTTTCATCAGCAGGAAGAGGTGATAGGGATCGGTCGGACTGGATTCGAAGTCGAACTGCTCGTACCAGGCGCGCGCTTCATCATCCTTGGCATGAACGAGCAGCGCTCGGATACCCGCAATGTCCGCCGCTTGGCCTGTGCGCAGCAGTGCATCCTTGAGCAACGCCTTGCCCAGCCCCTTTCCCTGCTCGGATCGGTCGATGGCAAGACGCGCGAGGAGCATTACCGGGATCGGATGGCGGGCAAGCCCTTTGCCGACACGACTGGGCGCGTCGGCATGTTCGACGGCGCCGACCGCGAGGCTGTAATAGCCCACGACACGCTGCTCCTCGCGGCAGACGACATAGGTCTGAGCGCTGCCCGCTTTCTGGTTGACCAGAGCGTGGCGTTGGAGGAATCGATCCAGAGGTTCCTTGCCGCAATCAAACGCGTCGACGTCGTGGGAGGCATCGAGCTTTCGGACGGCAGAGAACGATTGGTTCTCCGCCGTCACTCAAGCACGCTCTTCTCGGCGAGCAGTCTGGCGAGGCGCGGCTTGCTCTGGACGGGGCGGTCGAGAACATCCTGGAAGGCTTGCCACTGGGCGTCATCCAGCCGGAACATGCGCCGATCGACGAGCGCTTCCTCGGCGGCATGGATGCCCGCTTCGAGCAGGAATTCCGTCACGTTCTTGTGCGAAAACGTGGCTGCACGCTGCAGCAGCGCCTTCATATTCGGCGTGGTACGCACTTCGATACGCTCGGACTTTTGCGCCATAGAATCGGAAGCTCTCGCATCACGACCGACAACAACAGTCTCGCGAATCCGACCATCCCGGGCGTGGATTTTCAGCTCAAAGCCTGAGCTTTTACTGACCTCTCTTGCGCGCGATATAGCTTCAGCTTTCGTAGCAAATTGTGCCGTTGCGCGGTTAGAGCCTTCCTTGCGCACTTCCCAGCCGCCCTTCTTAGCGGGCAGAACGTGGTAGGCACCGGACGTCACGAGCCCTTTAACCCCGGTTACGGATCGCGCTTTTCCCTCGGTTTTTTGATTTCGCTTGTTCATGATCGTCGCCATCCTTCACCTCGTGACACTCATATAGCATCCGTACACCGTCCGGACAATACCTCTGCCGCGGCAGAGAACTCGGCTCACTCTGCTCCTTTAACCATTTCAATCACATAGCGCCGCGATCGGAGCCGGGGGACTTTACGGCGGTTCAGCCGCCACGCGATCACGCAGAGCGCGTAGAGCCAGTGCTCGTGGGCGGCCGAGCGCTGCAGGCCGACCTTCCAGCAGATGGTCTTCCAGCGCTCGCCGTAGGCGCGCAACCAGACGATCTTGCCGTCGATCGGATCGAGCCCCACCGTCCAGCTGAGCGTCTCCTCCATCCGGCTGATCGCGGCGGGCGATGGCACGACGCGCATCGGCCTCGGCTCCTGTCCGACCTTGTCGGCGAAGCTGTGGATGATCTCCGGCCAGACGTTGAAGTAGCCCTGCCGGCGGGGCTCCGGTAGTCGTTTCAGAACCGATGCGGCTTCAGCCAGCCGCTCCTCGACCAGGCTCGGCGTCCACTTCACAGCACACCTCCTCGGGTCGCAATCGCCCAGAGCAGGATGGCGATGGCGTCGGCCTCGTTGTCATCAGCGGGCTGGAAGCCCCGTTGGCGAACGGCAGCCACGACAGCTTCCTTGCCGGCATTGCCCTTGCCCGTGGCGAAGCGTTTGATGGTGCCGACAGGCACGCCCTGATAGGCGACGCCCTCACGCTCACACCAAGTGGTCAACGTCGCCAGGAAGCCGCCGTAGAGGTGGGCGGCGTCAGTGCCGATATGGCGCCGGACCTCCTCGAAATAGATCGCGGTCAACCCGCCGCTGTCGTCGGCCAGTTGTTCGAGCCAGTGCTGGAAGCGCAGGTACCGCATGCCACCGCCGTCGAAGCGGCCGGAGCGGAAGCTGGCGGTTCCGCTGTGCACGATCCCACCCGCCAGGCTCGCCCAGCCCGTCGTGGTGCCGAGATCCAGGGCGAGAATGGCGCCGCGCGCAGATGTCGAGATGACCGGGGCCGGATGGGGCGCGCTCTTGGGGAGGGGGGACGGGCACTGGCTCATGGTGGTGGGTCCTTCTCGTCTGATGTCGGTGAGGGGATGGACGGCACGGTGCCTGCGCGCGCGAAGCCCCTGGGGGTGGGAGTGGGAGAACCCGCTCGGCGCGGTTCTCCCCCACCCCCGAAGGGGGTGGCTTTCACCCCCACAACTTCGAGAGCGCATCAACACGTTGAATATTCTGGAGAAATCGAAGTTGGGACGGCCCATGGCGTGGGTCGCGTTCCCAACTTGAATCTGCAAAAGGCCGCGCAGCGGAGCGCGCGGGAGCCAAGGTAGTTGGGACGAGCTTTCCCAACTTGAATGTGCGCGGGATGGCTGGGCGGTGCGCGGCGGCGCGAAAAGCAACGAAAGTAGTTGGGAAGCTGGCCGCCCAGCTCGCCGCAACTTGCCACAACTTGATCCTGCGTAAGTCCGCGTAATCAGGATGAGCTGGCGCATCACGAGGTCTCCTCCGTCTGATAGACCCAGACCAGGGGGTTCTCGACCGGCAGCGCCGCGCCGCTCTGCGGGCATTTGTAGGTGCTGGGAAGGACCGGGATCCGGACGGGCACGACCTCGCCGGTATCGGGGTCTGCCGTCTCTTCTCCGATCGGGAACGTCATGCCCTCGACGCAGAGATAGCCGAACTTCGAACGCGAGGTTGGCAGACCGAACGGCGCGCCATCGCGAACGAACTTGATGAAACCCTTCGTCGCCAGCACGCTGATCCGTTCACGGATCGTGTCCTTGCCGCCGAGCCCGGCCTGGTTCTCGAAGCTCTCGGCGAATTGCAGCGCGGTGTAGAGCCGGCCGGCCTCGGCCTCATCGAAGAGCAGTTGAAGGATCACGTCGTGTTTGCGCGCGCGCTCGGCGTCGAGCTTCTCGCCGAACTCGCGACGCACGAGCCTTGTCTCGGAGCGGTCGATCGCAATCCAGCGTCCGTCCACCTTGTCGACCATCATCGGCTCGATGCCGGGACCGTTGCGCAGCTCGAAATGCAGCATCCGCTCCGGCCGGTCCTCGTCGGGCCGGTGCATGATCACGCCGGAGGTGTAGAAGCTGCGCAAGGCTCCCGCGCCCGAGAGCGCCATGAACGGGTCCTCGACGAGCTGCTTCTTCGTGATCTTGCGGGTGTGATGGCAGAGGATCAGGCCGGCATCCGGGGCTACGGCGTCCCGCAGCGCTTCGACCCGCTCCTGCAGGAAGAAGAGCATCGCGGTGTTGTCGTTCTCCCCGCCGCCGTCCGGACCGCCATCGAAGAGATTGCGGATCGGGTCGATGCAGAGGATGTCGGGCGCGCCATGCCCATAGTGGGCGCGAACCGCGGCGATGGTCAGGCCCACGCCGCGGGCGTCGAGCAGCATGCGGACCTTCGGCGTGGCAACGAGATTGTCGCGCGCTGCGGCCAGGAGCGCCGGCTCGATCCGGATGGCCTGAAGCCGCTCCCGCAGATAATGGTACTGGATCTCCGCCTGCAGATAGAAGATCCGCAAGGGCCGGCTCGGCGCAAAGCCGAGGAAGGGCACGCCCGCCGCCATGTGGACGAGCAGACTGATCAGGAAGTCGCTCTTGCCGACCTTGGGGGCACCGCCGAGCACCAGCATCCCACCGGGCGTCAGCAAGCGCGGCGCGATGATGTCGTCGGGCATCGGGCTCACGTCGTCGAGCAGTGCGCCGAGCGTGAAGAGCGGAAGCGCGGACATCGGCGGCACGGAGATCCGTTCGAGGGCCGGTCCGTGGCGCTCTTCATGCAGCCGCCAGAGCCGCTGTGCTTCCGAGGCGAGGCGTTCGAGCGGCCAGCTCGGACGGAGCTGGGCGGCGTTGTACTGGCAGATCGCCTCCCACGCGTCGTCGCGGCTCATGCGGCCCTCATGCGCCATGCGGACGTAGTGGCCGATCGCGGCGCTCGCCCCCTGGAAGCGGGTCCAGTCGTCTTCGCCGCCTTCACGGACCGGGGTGGTCAGGATCTCCGTGATCGAGGGTTTGTCGCTCGATGGTCCTGGCTCTGATCCCACGCCGGCAAGCGGCGGCATGTCGGCGACGAGCTCGGCGAAGTCGCGCAGATGGACCTCGACCCGCGGGCTGTGGCGGCGGATGTTGACCAAGCGCTTGAACCCGCCCTTGTGATAGACCGAACCAGCCAGGCGGATCGGCTGGTGGGCCGAGCGGAAATGCGTATCGCCGCCGACCTTGACCGCAATGTCGCCGCGCAACCGACAGAGCAGCGAGATGTCCTCGCCCTCGGCCGGTTCACTCAAGCGCCACCAGACATGCAGCTTGTCGAGACCGTCCGGTGTACGGCCGCCGCTTTCGACGAGCAGTGTCGGCTCGCCGAGATGCCGGATGAGGTGGTCGAGCTTGGCCGCAATATCTCCGGCGTCGAGGTCGACGAGGACCGTCTGCATCTGCTGGACATCGGCGGCCTTGGCCTTGCCGGTCTCGGCGACCGTTCCCGGCACCACATAGAAGGCCGCCCCTTCGCGTGCTGCCCAACCGGCGAAGGAAACCGCCTTCTCCAGCAAACTGTCGTCGATCTCGATCCAGGCGTTGTGGGGTCGGCCGTCGATGCCTTGGCCCTTGTCCACGAACCCGCGCAGGGGCACCCAGCCCTCGCAGTAACCGAAGACGACGTCGAGAAAGACGGCGATCTGCTCTGGATCCGGCTCGATGTCGAACGGATCGGCCTGCGGCGCGGCGTCGTTGAAGTCGCGCCACGCATCGAGGGAGACGACCTTGTTCCCGCTCATGCCGGCAGCCCCCAGCAGCGTTCCGCCCACGGACACATTCGGCACTCGTGGAAATCACGGGTCGTGGCGATGCGCGGCAGCAGATCCCCTGCATCCGTCGCCTCAAGGATCCGCACGGCGCGATCGCTCATGCGTTGGGCGAGCCCCGCGTCGAACGGCACCAGTTCGTGGTGCAGTTCGGCGGTGTCCTTGTTGATGGCGGTGAAGAGCGCTGGATTGTCGGAGATGCCGGGGACCTGCGCTTCCATATAGGCCTGGTAGAGGGCGATCTGGGCTGCGTAGACGGGCTTCGCCATCACCACGCCCTTGGCCACGGTCTCGCGCCAGTTCCTGGCATTCATCGTCTTGCATTCCCAGAGCGCGGGAACGCCGATGCCCAGTAGCTGGGGTGCGGCGGCGATGATCCCATCGACATGACCGCGAATACGCCCGCCAGCAACCGAGAAGCCGAACTGCTCCCCATCCGGACGGTTGCCCTTGCGGGTATAGAGATCGAACCCGGCGCCGCGCAGCCAGACGATGGCAAGATCTTCGAGCGCGTGTCCGATCTCGAAGATCCGCAGCGTCTGGCCGGAGAACTCCTGGCCCTCATCCTTCGGCGCGCCCGCGAACTCGAATTGCAGCGCGCGCTCACAGCTGTGTCCGAGGCGGGAGCCGCCGAGATAGGTTCTGGGCGCAATCGCCGCGCGTTTAACGGCGATCGCTTCGTCGATGACGGCGTTGATGCGTTCGGCGCAAGTGGGGCGATGGTTGTAGTCGAGCATCAGAACGGCACCTCCGCTTGCGTATCGGTAGCCATGGCATGCATGGCGTCCTGGAAGCCGCCGACGGCGACCTCGATGAGCGTGAGCACCTGCGCCTCCGTGAGGTCGGAGAAGCGCGCCTGCCAGCCGATCTCCTCCATGATCTCGGCGACCGGCTTCATGGCGGCGCGGATCGCCGCCTTCTCCTGTTCGGTGAGATCAACCATGGCCCAGCGCTCCCGCGCCAAACGCGTCCAGAAGCCTTGGCAGGCCATCGAGCAGAACCAGACCGAGGGGCGCGGTTGCTTCGACCGCACCGGGTCGAACCAGCCAAAGCCACGGGTGGGTCGCCGGCAGACAGCACAGAGCGTTCCACGCGGATGCCAGAGCCGCCGCCGGTCCTCGGCCGTGATGGGGGTAAGACAGGCCATGGCTCATGCCGCCCTCCCGATGGCTGCTTCGGGCGCGGCATCGGCCGCCCCGAAGACGAGGGAGCGGATGGCGTCGCGGTTGAAGCGAAAAGCCAGCAGCGCCGAGGCCTGGTAGCGGGTGAGCCCGAAATCCTGCCGGTACTCCGGCGGCAGGAAGGCAAGCTGCCGGTCGGTGGGCGGCTGGTTCAGCCAGCGGCGCGTCTTGTGGGCGCTCTCGTCGCTCTCATGCTCGTTGAGCCAATCGTCGGCCGCCGCGAGGCAAACGGTGCGTTCGCCCACGGCCAACAGATGAGGGCGCTGCTTCTGGAGGCCTCCGATGCCGTACCACCGGCCGTTCAGGAAGAAGACACCGCCCCAGGCATTGAAGCCGTTGGCGATGAGCGCGGCATCGTCGCCGAAGAGCGCTACCCACCGGAAACTCGACCGCTTCAGCAGGTCGATCTCGGACATCACGAAGTCGCCGAGCGGCGCTGCTTCGCCGCCTTCGGGACGCTCCCAGACATGACCGCACAGCGGGCATTCGATAGTGGCGAGCGGCACGATGGCGCCGCAGTCCGGGCAATCCTTAGTGGGCGCTTCGCCGGAGGGCTCACGACCGTCCAGGTCGACGTCCTGCTCCAGCGAACCGTGCAGCAGGGTCGAGGTGCCGAAATCCAGCACGATGCAGTCGGTCTTGATGACGCCGGGATGCTCCTCGGGCGAGACCGTGCGCAGGCCCCGGCCGACCATCTGAATCATGGTCGACTTGTAGGAGCTCGGCCGCAGCAGCACGACGCAGCCCGTCGGCGGATGATCCCACCCCTCGGTCAGCACCGCGACATTGACGACGACCCGCAGCTCTCCAGCGGCGTAGGCGTCGAGGGTCGTCTTGCGGTTGGTATCGGCCATGTCGCCGTGGATCAGCCCGGCGGCGACACCGGCCGCGTTGAAAGCGGCGGTCACGTTGCGCGCGTGGTCCACGGTCGAGCAGACCACCACCGTCTGGCGCTCGCCCGCCTTTTCCCGCCAGTGGCGGATGACGGCGTCCGTGACCGGCGAACGGTTCATGATCGCGTCGACCTCGGCCATGTCGAAATCGTCGGCCGTGCGGCGCACCTTTGTGAGCTGGTCCTGGACGCCGACATCGATCACGAAGGTGCGCGGCGGCACGAGATGGCCGGAGGCGATCAGTTCGCCGATCCGGATCTGATCGGCGACGTTGGAGAACACCGGACGCAGACCGCGCTTGTCGCCCCGATTGGGCGTCGCCGTGACGCCGTAGATCCGGCACATGGCATTGCGCTGGAGCGCGGTGTCGATGATGCGGCGATAGCTGTCGGCGGCCGCGTGGTGTGCCTCGTCGATCACCAGGAGGTCGAGCGCGGGCAGCTGGCCGAGATTACCGGCGCGCGACAGCGTCGGCACCATCGCGAAGGTGACCTGGCCAGCCCAGGATTTCTCCTTCGCGTCGACGACCGAGGTCGTGATCTTCGGGTTCACCCGGCCGAACTTGCTGCGGTTCTGCGCGGTCAGCTCGTCGCGGTGGGCGAGCACGCATGCCTTGGCGCCCGTGCTCTTCGGCGTCTCGCCGACCATGCGACCGACGACCCCCGAAAGCATGATCGTCTTGCCGGCTCCGGTCGGGGCGACGCCGAGGGTGTTTCCGTGCAGCCCAAGCGCGCGGACGCTGCGCTCGACGAACTGCTTCTGGCGGGGACGCAGCAGCATGGCCGCCTCACTGCGCCCAGGACGGGCGTGTGCCCGCCGCCGGTGCTGAAGAGTGGGGCATGGAGGGCTGGGACGGCTGAGCCTGCGGCTGCGGCACCGCGCCGGGCGCGCCCATGAGGGCGGCATACTCCTTGTGATCCGGCGTCACGGCCGCGCGGATCTCGTTCTTCTCCTCGCCGTTGGTGTCGGTGCCAATGTCGATCCGCGCCACGAACTCGAGCCCGTCGAGATCGGCAAAGCCGCTGATGCGACGCGCGGCCTGGGCCTGGGCGGACGTGTCCTTGTCCGAAATGCCACGCGCGGAGTTGAGCATGCCGCGGATCAGGCTGCGGCCCATGTTCGCCCAGTCCGGCCCCTTGGGGCTGTAGAGCCCGATCAGGGTGAAGATCTTGCGCCGGGCGTAGGGCCCTTCGAGAACCGTGAACTCGCCCGAGAGATAGACCGAGCCGGTGGTTCCCCGCGTGGCGTATCCGCCGGTCCAGCCCTGCGCCGGATCGTCGAATCCGCCCGGACGGATCGTCAGGCGCACCTTGGCCAGCGTGCCCTTGGGGATGATGTTGCTGTTCTGCTTGGCGTCGTTGAAATCGTTCCAGGATCCAGTCATGGCTGGGGTCTCCTCGTTCAGGCGTTTTCGGAATGGGTGGGTGCGTCGGAGGTCGGCTCGGTCGCGGCCGTGGTCGGGCTGCGATAGGCCAGCCGCTCGGAGGCGGGCTTCACGGGGCCGCGGATCTTCGCCATCAGGCGCCCGAGATGCGGCTCCTCGATCAGGTCGAGGCGACCGGAGCGGTCCTTCGCCGGGAAGTTCCAGGGGTTGATCGTCTGGCAGACGAAGGCACGGTACGGCGCGCCGGACTCGTCCTTGATCTCCGCCATCGTCAGGACTTCATCGACGATGCCCGGCAGCTCGAGACCGGTCTTCGAGCCGTCGATTTGCGGCTGGAAGATGCGTCGATTGAAGTCGTCGAGCTTCTCGTCGAGGATCCCGACGAACCAGACGTTCTTCGCCCGCGTGTGCTGGAGATGCGTGAGCCACGCGACCATCTCGCGGCCGTGCAGGCCGTAGGCGCCGCGGACATCGGGCTTGCCGGTCTTCTCGGAGAATGCCTCGGGCTGCCCTTTGCACCATTGGAAGCAGAGCCGCCCGGCGACGGTGATCGAGTCGATAAAGACCGTGTGGTACCGGTCGAGCGCCGCCGGATCGCCGAAGCGCTCGCACACCGCCGCGAAGTGGGCCTCGCTGTAGACCTGGTCGTCCCGCAGCGCCGGGTTGGGGCCGCCGATGAAGACCGCGAAGTCGCGGCACTCGGCCCATGTGCGCGGCCGGACGCTGTCGCCGGACCATCCCTCGATGGCGAGGTCGCCCGCCTCCAGGTCGATGAACAATGTAGTGGCGGGGTCGAGCGTCCAGAGAAGCGAGGTCTTGCCGATCCCGGACTTGCCGAAGATCGTGCCCTTGATGCCGCGCGGCTCGGCGAGCCGCTGATCGGCGGAGATTATTGGCAAGAGGCGAGGAAGGCCGGAGGCCTGACAGGGAGAGGCAGGAATCGCCATCACTTGCCTCCCTTCGCCGCGATCAGGGCGTCGATCGCGACGTCCGCTCCCAGCGCGCCGGCCTTGCGGGCCTCGTCGTGGAGGGTGCGCACCGCGTCGATCTCGCGGTAGAGGGCCGATGCCCGCTCGTTCAGCCCGATGAGGGCGAAGGCCAGGTCGTCGATCGAGGCCGCCCCGACCGGCTTGACGGTCTCGTCGCGACACTCGCCAAGGGCCGGCACCCGGATGGTCTCGGGCAGCTTGTCCAGCCCGTAATGGTGCTCGCGGAGCACCGCGAGCTTCTTCGTGATGCTCATGACGTCACCTCGGTGTTCAGGGAAAGACGGAAGCTGGGCTTGCCGGTGCGGACGGTGCGCGCGTCCTCGAAGGCGGAGCGGATGTGGCTCGGCCAGGCCGCGAACTTGCGCTCGGGCACCTTGATCGCGACATCGACGTATTCGGTGGGGTCGTCGCCCTCGGCCCGGATGCGTTCGACGAGAGCGGCGAGCTTGTCCTGGTCCCAGTCGACGCGTTTCGGCAGGTCGGCGATCACGGTGACCGCGCCGTCATCGAAGCGGACCGTGCCTGTGTCCTTGCCGGCGGCTTGGCGCGCTGCATGGGCACGATCGCCGTACCTGAGGGCGACAGCGCCATCGAGCCAGTCGCATATGGTCTTGGCGCGGCGCAGGGCGTCGGCGGCCTCGTCCTGCAGGAGGGCGAGCTGTTCGGCGGGCAGAGCGGCGATGTCGCCGACGGCCATGCGCCGGAGCTCATCGAGGGAGATGCGGTTGGAGATCGTCATCACCACCCCCTCATGCCGCAGGCTTGTTGGGGTGGTCGGCGGTGCTCGCCCGGATCTGCTCGCGCTCGTACTCCTCGACGTCTTCGAGGCGATACACGACGCGACCGCCGAGCTTGACGAAGCGCGGGCCTTCGCCCGTCCAGCGCCAGCGCTCAAGCGTGCGGTGGCTGATGTTCCAGCGCGCAGCCAAGTCGATCTGGTTGAGGTGTTTCGTAGCCATCTGTTTCTCCTTGGGTTTTGGTCGAAAACCTGCGGAGAGGATGGACGAGGCCGGGGGAGGAGCCGGGGAGGAGCCAGGGAGGAGATACGGGAGGAATGCAGTCCGAGTGGCCAAAAACCAAAAAGGCCGCCCCGAAGGACGGCCTAGTTTCGAGAGGCGTTCAGTGTCACACCTCGAGCCAGCAGTTGGATCCGCTCTCTCTGATCACCTCTTGCCAGGTGGGGTGGCCACCGAAGAGATCCTTCAATCGCTTCACCGATGGCCCGCACTCGGCTTCCTCCAGGATGCGCGCGACGGGCAGCACGGGGTCGCCGCCCTGCCAGGCTTCGGCGAGCATGGCCACGGCGATCTTCTGTTTACCGCCAGTGAACTCATGCCACGTGCCATGCACGATCAGCACGCCGCCATCGCCGGAGACCCAGACGGGCCCTTTGTGCGAAGGCCCCTTCAGCAGGCGTGCGGCCAGGACTTCCGGGGCGACAGCGAGGCCATCCTCGTGATCGACGACATCCTCCAGCGCGACGAACTCATGGCCCCTCATGAAGCTGAGGCGATGCCGATCCGGAGGATCGAGGAAAAGGACAACGCGCAGGCCTTCGGGGGGACGGCGCGTGACGAGTTGACGGAACTCCTCGAAAACCGCCGGCGCCGTCAGACCTCGGGCGACCCAGATCCCAGCGCGCGCCCTGCGCTTCGGCAGCCGCGCCGTCCCAAAGTCCAGCACCGCACCATCAAGGGATGGCACGGGGGCATCACCGAGTGAGCAGTCGAGCCGGGCGATCACTCGCCGGGCTGTGGCCGACATGTCCAGCGCATAGACCCGGCGACGGGCGGTGAAATGCTCATCCTGCCACGCCTCATTGCCGAGATGCCCATGACGCCCGGTAATTGGGTGCGCGATGACGGATGTCGGGGTGTCGTCCAGATCGTCCTCGGCGACGACGGCCATGGTGCTGCCGCGCGGCACGAGCAGTCCCGCTTCGATCAGCTGCTTTCCGGCGCCGCGCTTGTGGGCGAGGGCCATGGCCGAGACCCGCGCGTCGCGGGTCCCGGCGATGGACGAGAGCAGCCGGCGGGCGGCGAGATCAATCCTCGAAGAGCTGCAGGTCATCAACCAGGATCCCCCAGCGCCGAAGGTACTTCTCGCCGATCATCTGCTCGGCCGCGGTGCGATCCTTCAGATCGCAGCCATGCGGCCAGGTGATCGTCAGGGTCAGCGTGCGCCGCCTGTCACCTCCCGGGCGCCGGGCAAGCTTCACGGCGATCTTGGCCCGCGTGACGACGTACCCTTCGCTCAGGGGCGTGCGATCTCCGAACTTCTCTTCCGCCTTAGCCCAGATCGTTTCATCTGCGCGCGCGGGCTTCTCCAGCGTCACCCTGAAATCACTGTCGTCGATCGGCATCAGGCGCAGCTCGCGCACCTCGACACCCTCGATCCCGTCCTCGGGGTCGACCGGGAAGTCGTACGGCGTCAGCAGCACGGAAAGGTCGTAGCACCGCAGCGGCAGGCGGTTCTCCCTGAACTCGATGCCAAGGAGGTGCGTGACCGTCGCCTTCACGATCTCGCCCCGCGTCACCTTGTCGTTGGCGATTACTTCGATGCCACCTGTTGCGGGCTCATAGGTCACCGCGGCCTCGAACACGGGACGATAAGCCTGCCGCACGAGGGATCCCTTATCGTCGAAGCGCAGCAGATCGTCGGGCCGTCCCTCGCGGTAGATCGTCACCTGCACGAGGTCGCATTCCTCACCCTCATGGGTCGTCCTCACCCGGTCGAATATATCGACATGGGCATGGGCGGCGCCCGAGAACTCCTTGATCGCGGAGACAAAGGCATGGCGGGCCGACGCGTCGCGTTGCACGACGCATCCGGCGTCGGTCATGTAGCCGGCCCACATCCGGCCGCGCCGGCGGTCCTCCGTGAAGCGAACCTCTTCGGCATGGCGGAACCGGTCCTGCGCGTTCAGGAACATCCAGAGCGACCGCGCATGCGGGTTCGCGAGCCCGTC
The DNA here is from genome assembly GCF_013607875.1 of Blastomonas ursincola. Lineage (GTDB taxonomy): Bacteria > Pseudomonadota > Alphaproteobacteria > Sphingomonadales > Sphingomonadaceae > Blastomonas > Blastomonas ursincola. Next base: position 560,608 of record NZ_VDES01000001.1, on the reverse strand, counting down.
GAGGAAGGCGGGGTCCTCCGCGACGCTGTAGATCGCGGCCTGCCCCGGCTCGTCGGACAGGGCATGGACACGCTCGGCGTCGTTCGAGATGCGGTCACGCTGGACGCGCGACATCTTCTCGATGGCGCCGAGCAGCGGCCTCGACAGCTCGGCCTCCGGCACGCTCCAGTCGAACTCGGTGGGCAGGCCGATCTCCGGCCGGTCGAAGTATTCGCGCAGCGCCTCGCCGGGCGTCTTGCGAAGGAAGGCGGAAAGAGCGGTCACGCTGGTCTCCTTTCGTGGTGCATCCGCGGAGTGGCTAATCCGCTAATTAGCGTATTCAGCACCCACGCGGAGTCAATCGAAAAAATACGCTTTTCCGCGAATTGACGGATTCTCTGCTAGAAAAGAGAGGGTTGGCTGCTGGAGGAGACCAGTAGGCTCAGCTTCAAAAGGCGGACTCGCGCGGCATCCTCTGAGACCGCGAATCGGTCCATGACTGCACGGATAAGTGCGCAGCCATCCTCCGATGCCTGGTGTATCGAGCCGTGCAGTCCTCGCGGCTCGCAATAATCCGAGACAAGGCGGCGCAGCTGAGTCGCGGGCATAAGGATCGCCCCGCTGACGTATCCAGCCTGCCATTCCATCCAGTCGTACTGGGACGCGCTTATGATGCTGTCGCGCTTGCAGATGGCCTTGTTCTCGATGCTCTTGCGATCGAACAGATGCCGGGCGATGAACTTTTCCGCCCAGAGATGGCGGTGGAAATACACATGCCCAAACTCGTGGGCGAGGGTCGTCCGCAGCCTATTCTCCCGTCGCGGGTCGTTGGCCAGTTTCTCCGAGATGGAGACCTTCGTTCTTCCTTCCGGAAAGAACTCGGTCATGCCTTCAACGTCGTCCCCGAAGTCCGATAGGTCGGCGTAAGCATCAAGTTCCGATTCGTGCTGCTCAATCAGCACTTCGAGATCATCCGTCCGTACAGGAAAATCGACGGAGCCACGACGGCCGCGCAAGAGGGCGGAGACAATCCGCTCACACTCGCGGTCAAGCTCTTGGGCGGAGTAGTGTGGCCTCTCCGCGAACCGTCCAGTCTTGTCGGGCACCATCCTAACCAAGGCGACTACCTCAATTCGTGATGTTCTTTCTGAAATTCGCGAAGCTCTTCACAATCTTATCTCGATCCTTCGCCTTTTGTCGCACGTCATCAGGAATCTTTCCGGCCAGCACGAAAAGGTAACCCTCGTCCTCATCGAGGATCGTTGCAAACTGCTTGATCAAGTGATCGGACGTGGGGCTCCGGCGGTCATGCTCGATGTCATTGAGGTACTGCGGCGAAATCGGGCCGCCACCTTCCTCCTTCTTCACGAGCGCTGCGAGCTCCTTCTGGCTGAGGCCCTTGGCCTTGCGGGCCTTCGCAATTGCCTGACCGAATGTCACGGACTGAGCCGACATTGCTGTCCTACCTTATCTGTCCCTGATGCCGCGGATACGCCTCTTCGCGGATGAGCGGATTGATACGCTACTTAGCGTATGGGATCAACGGCGAGGACGGAGGAGACGGCACACCGACCCCTGCGGCGCGCTTCGAATGATTGCGCGAAAACTCGATAACTAGTTGAATATACTTGCGTTTCGTCGTTTTGTGACTACCGTTTCGCCAGTCATCTTCTGTTGCGAACGGTCTCATGCAAGACGCCCGATCTGGCCCGAACCCGCTGCAGCCCGTCCGTCTGTCGACGGGCGAACGCCTCTATGAACTCGCGTTCATTCTTGCCGCGGGGCTGAGGCGTATACTGCCGGAACAGTCCAGTTCTTTATCTGCACCTGGCGAAGACAGTTCATTCGACATTCTCGCCCTCAAACGCCGTGTTGGTCGTCGCAAACCGAGCAACCGAGTTGGAGGGCAGTGATGCCAGGAACAAAGAGAAAGACTGACGCCGCGCCATGGCGGGCGGGCGAACGCGATGCGGCGGACGCGAGCGTGGTCACGCAGCTTGCCGGGCTGAAGCGAATGACGGTGGTCGAGCTGAAGGCGAAGTGGGAAAGCCTCTTCGGCACGCCCGCTCCGAACAACAGCCGCAGTTACCTCGAGCTGAGGCTCAGCTACCGGGTCCAGGAACTGACCCTCGGCGGCCTGTCCCGCGAGACGCGGCGGACGCTGGACTTGCTGGCCGACGAAATCGATGGCCGGGTCGGTCGCAAGACGATCATCGCGGATCCCCGCAACCCGGTGGTCGGCACCCGCCTCGTGCGCGAATGGGACGGGGTGGAGCACACCGTCACGGTGATGAAGGACGGTTTCGACTGGCAGGGGCGCAAGTTCAAATCGCTGTCAGCGGTGGCGAAGGCGATCACTGGCACGCAGTGGAACGGCTATCGCTTCTTCGGCCTACGTGAGGCACGGAGGGGTGAGGAGCGGTGGCCGGAGGCCAGCCATCGATCCGGGGGATCGATGGCAGCGACGAACGCCCGGAGCGCGAGCGGAGGGCCAAGATGAGCCGTCATCAGGAAGCCGTCGCGGTCGTTCCGCGCCGCCAGCGCTGCGCCATCTATACCCGCAAGTCGAGCGAGGAAGGGCTCGACATGGAGTTCAACAGCCTCGACGCCCAGCGCGAGGCTTGCGAGGCCTTCGTGACGAGCCAGAAGGCGGAAGGCTGGGCCACCATTCGCGAACGCTACGATGACGGCGGCTTCTCCGGTGGCACGCTGGAGCGCCCCGGCTTGAAGCGTCTCATTCAGGACGTCGAAGCCGGTCTGATCGATGTGATCGTGGTCTACAAGATCGACCGGCTGTCGCGCTCGCTGATGGACTTCGCCAAGCTGGTCGAGATCTTCGACCGCAATCAGGTGACCTTCGTTTCGGTCACGCAGTCGTTCAACACCACGACCTCGATGGGCCGCCTGACCCTGAACATCCTCCTCAGCTTCGCGCAGTTCGAGCGTGAGGTGATCGGCGAGCGCATCCGCGACAAGTTCGCGGCATCCCGCAAGCGCGGCATGTGGATGGGCGGTCACGTCCCGCTGGGCTACGACGTGCGCGACCGCAAGCTGGTGGTCAACGAGGCCGAGGCCGCGACGGTCAGGATGATCTTCGAGAGGTTCGTCACTATCGGCTCTGCCACAACGCTGGCGAAAGCGCTCGCGGCCGAAGGCGTGCTGAACAAGCGCGGCAAGCCGATCGACAAGGGATTCCTCTACAAGCTGATCAACAACCGGGTCTACCTCGGCGAGGCCGTGCACAAGGGCACGGCCTATCCAGGCGAGCACGAGGCCATCATCGATCAGGTCCTGTGGGACAAGGTTCACAGCATCTTGGCAGAAAGCCCGCGCCTGCGGGCGAAGAATACCCGTCGCCAGACGCCGGCCCTGCTGAAAGGGATCATCTTCACCGAGACGGGCACAGCAATGACGCCGACGGCGACGAAGAAGGGCACGCGCCTCTACCGCTACTACGCGTCGATGGACCTGATCCGAAACCGCCCGACCGGCGACGGCTCGGGCCCGCTGCGCTTGCCCGCCGGCATGGTCGAGGACGCCGTCGTCGGCGAAATCCGCCGCATGATCCGCGCACCCGAAGTCGCGGCGCGAACCATAAAGGCTCTTCGCGACAAGAGCTCGACCGTCGATGAGAAGGCGGTCGTCCAGGCGCTCGGCGAGTTCGACCAGCTCTGGGCGGCGCTCTACCCGGCGGAGCAGACCCGCATCGTCCAGCTTCTGGTCGAGCGGGTGACCGTCGGCGAAGACGGCATCGCCGTCGATCTGCGCCATGAGGGGCTGGGCTCGGTCCTTCGGGACATGATGGCGCCCCGTCAGATGGAGGCCCACGCATGACCGACTCGACGAACACCATCCGGGTCGTCATCCCCCTGACGATCCGAAAACGCAATGGGCGGCCGAGGATCCTCCCGCCCGACGAGGTGATCTTGCGGGATGGGCGGACGCAAGACCCTCATGTGCTGCGCGCCATCGCCCGCGCCTGGAGCTGGCGGCGGCAGCTGGAAACGGGCGCCGCTTCCACCATTCAGGATATCGCCGCGGCCGAGAAGGTCTCCGACCGGTTCGTAAGCCGGATGATGCGGCTCGCCTATCTGTCGCCAGAGGTGATCGAGCACCTCGTCATCAGGCGCGTGCCACCGGCGCTTTCGCTGAACGACCTCGTCACAGTTGCCGATCGGCCGTGGGCGGAGCAGATGGGAGCAGTGTTTGGTTTAGCGGACTTACAAGGGAAATCAGTATAGTGTTGTCCTTTGATGTTCGATTCCAACGCTATAGCATGAACTTTGTGGCACTCGCGAAGCCATCAGGCCTGATGCCCTTGACTGATGACACATATATGTGTGGCGGGCGAGTTCTGGAGGCAGTCATATGAATTTCGAGATCTACTGTGATGAAGCTCTTCCAGATCTCTTTACCTCCCTGCGTCCACGTGCCCGCTATTTGATGATCGGCAGCCTTTGGCTGCCGAGCGAGATGCGTGACGAGGCGAAGGCCAGGATCTCTGAAGTGCGTGAGCGTCATGCTGTATGGGGCGAGTTGAAGTGGACGAAGATCTCCCCGTCAAAGCAGGCCTTCTACGAGGAGCTGGTCGACGTTTTCATGTCTTTCGGCATGGACATGCGCTTCCGCTGCATTGCTGTGGACCGCGAACAGGTGAACCTCGCGCTACATCAGAACGACGGAGAGCTGGGCTTTTACAAGTTTTACTACCAGCTCCTGCATCATTGGATCCTGGACTTTAACGAGTACCGCATTTTTTGCGACCTCAAGACCAACCGGGACCGAAAGCGCCTGCACGACCTCAAGCGCTGCCTACGCTATTCGAACCTATCCGCCACAATCGCCGAAATTCAGTCGTTACCGTCGCCGGAAGTCACCCTCCTTCAGCTGTGTGACGTTCTGCTAGGCGCTGCGTCTAGCCGCATCAACGAAACCCTCGGTGTAGGAACCGCCAAGGAGGCCGTTGTGCGTAGACTGGAGGAGCGCCTCAACCGAAGGCAGATTGGGCCGACTTCAAGGACGGAAGAGAAGTTCAACGTCTTCAAGATCCGTCTGAGTGGAGGCTGGTAATGCCGCTGCCACCACTACTGCATCTCCCCGATGAGGCTGCATATCGACAGCATTTTGTTGGCACCTATTGCCGCGGAGCGATTGAGACACACGATGGCATCAGGGTCTTCTTCCGCCAGCACCAATTCGACCATGCCTTCTATGAGAGCACCAACCGGGATGGCATCAAGGATGCATTCTCTTGGGTGCGGGCAGAACGAATGAACTGGATCGACGCCACGCTGACCGACCCAGCGGCCATCCGCTACCAGGGCTGGGTAGCTAAAACACGCAGCTACGACCCTGCGCGACGGGTTGATCTCCTATATGAAGATTTCGTCGTCGTTTTGGCTTTGGGCTTCAATCGAGACAGAACGCTGAGGGCGAACTTCATCACCTGCTACCAAGCGGACAACAGCGTGGCCAAAATCCGCACCTCGCCCCTCTGGACGAGAGCGGACTGCATTCAGGCACTGCGCTGAAAAAATTTGGGCGCTGATTTGCCATGCTGGCTCAGCGCCCGAAGCCTCGATTGGTTCAAAGCCGATAGGCAGTGAACTCGATACGATATTTGCGAGGTTAGCGCCCAAATGTCAAGGACCTCGTGAACCCTTCACGCCGAGACGAGTGTTGCTGCACGCCCACATCGACAACCCGCCCATAAAGTAAGCTTGTCGCAGCGCTACGAACGCGCGCGCCTGGCTATGCCTACCGCGCGTTCTCTGGCTGGCGACGCCAGCCGGGAGAACGGCCGCAGAAGGTGCGCCGATCCGATGGACGGAACTGGCTGAAAACGCTGGCTTTCGCGAAGCCGAACCGGGCTGGACGAGGTTCGCTCGGTTAGAGACGAAAGCCGTTCAGAGACCGAAATTCAACGCTTCGCCAGTCTCCGAGGTTCGGTCGGCTTCAGCAAACCCCTTTGAAACTTGGTAGAAATCCGGCGCCCAAGGCGCGTCGCTCAGAGTTCGCGACAGGATAATGGCGGAGCGGGAGGGATTCGAACCCTCGATACGCTTTTGACGTATACTCACTTTCCAGGCGAGCGCCTTCGACCACTCGGCCACCGCTCCGCATGTCCTGGAAGGCGACCCCCTATATCCAAGCGGTGCACCGCGCAAGCGGTGTTTGCACGGGAGAGGCGCGCTCAGGAGACGACGTGATAGCCCAGCACGAGGCCCGAAATGCTGACCTGTTCGGGCCGGGTCTCGACATGCTTGAGCGTCAGCGTCGCGCGGGCGCCCTCGGTCAGGAGGATCTCGCTGCGTTGCGCGACATCCTCGCCCAGCTTGCACGTCAGGTTCATCTCGTCGCCGAAAACATCCTCGTCGTCGATGTTGAGCACCTGCCCATAGCCGATGCCGATCGACGCATAGAGCTTGCGTTCCTCGGGCAGCACCATGTTGGCGGCGTTCAGCTGACGCATGATGCCGCGCGCGGCGCGCACCGCGTCGTCGGTATCATCGAACAGGCAATAGAGGTTGTCGGCCTCGGCCTTGATCAGCAGCCCGCCATGATCCTCGATCTCGGGCAGCGCGAGGCGCTTCATCTGGTGCACCATCAGCAGGAAGGCGGCGACGCCATGGCGCTGGGTGGTGCGCGAAAAGCCGCTCATGTCGAGCACCATGACCGCGCGGGTTTCCCCGAACACCTGGTGGATGCGTTCGGCGATCGATGGCAGGTTTTCGGGCTGTTCAATCATCTCGTCGAGCAACCGGTCGAGCGTGGTGCGGCTATTGCGCAGTGCCAGCGGCGTGTCGTCGTATTCCTCGTCTGCCCCAGTCATGCCCATCCCCCTCGATACGCGCCTGCAGCTTGCACGGCGGACGGCGGTTTCGCAAGCCGGTGCGCCATGTTAGCGTCCGCGCCATGACAGCCACCCGACTCCGCTCCACCGCCCTGCGTTTCGCCGCATCGCTCTTGCCCCTGACCCTGCTGGCCGCCAGCGAGCCGCCGCCGGCCAATCCGGGGCCGGGAGACATTATCGCCGCCGCGCCGCAAGGCGACTGGGCGCGTATCCCGGCGGACGATCTGCTGGTGATGGACCTTGCGCCCGATGCGAAGGGCAGGCCGCGCCGCGTGGTCATCCAGCTGATGCCCGCGCCCTTCAGCAGCGGCTGGGTTAGCAATATCCGCAAACTGGCAGCCGTGCACTGGTGGGACGACGCCGCGATCGTGCGCGTGCAGGACAATTATGTCGTGCAATGGGGCGATCCCGATGCGGAGGACGAGGCCAAGGCCAAGCCGCTGCCTGCGGGAATCGCCAAGGTGCCGGAAGGCGAATATGTGTTCGATCGAAAGGGCGTGAACATCGCTGCCGGTAACAGCGGTTCCGAGCCTTGGACGGGTCCTGACGCCTATGCCAAGGCGCTGGGTTTCTCCGGTGGCTGGCCGCTCGCCGGCAACGACGATCATGTCTGGCCCGTCCATTGCTACGGCATGGTTGGCGTCGGTCGCAACCTGTCTCCCGACACTGGATCTGGCGCAGAACTCTACACCGTGATCGGTCATGCGCCGCGGCATCTGGACCGCAATATCGCTTTGGTCGGGCGCGTGGTCGAGGGGATCGAGCACATGTCGAGCCTGCCGCGCGGTACCGGTGCGCTAGGTTTCTATGAAAGCCCCGAAGAGCGGACCGTCATCCGATCGGTGCGGTTGGCCACCGAGTTGCCCGAAGCCGAGCGGCCGAGGCTCGAATATCTGAACAGCAGCAGCGAGTCGTTTGTCGCCTATGCGCGTGCGCGGGCGAACCGGAAGGACGCCTTTTTCAATATCCCTGCTGGCGGCGCGGATATCTGCAATATTCCGGTTCCGATTCGGAAAATTACGCAATAAAGTAATAAAATAACAAAACTGGTCGCGGAGGATCGCAGGCAGGAGTAAAGGGCGGGACAAACACAACCAGCAGGAGAAGACTGTCATGCGCGTTGGCACCGTCAAGGAAATCAAGAACCACGAATATCGCGTCGGCATGACGCCCGAAAGCGCCCGCGAACTGGTGCAGCACGGGCACGAGGTATGGGTGCAGTCGGGCGCGGGCCTGGGCATCGGTGCCAAGGACAGCGATTATCAGCGCGCTGGCGCGAAGCTGATCGAGACTGCCGCCGAAATCTTTGCCGAATGCGAGATGGTGGTGAAGGTCAAGGAGCCGCAGTCCATCGAGCGCGCGATGCTGCGCGAAGGACAGATCCTGTTCACCTATCTGCACCTCGCGCCCGATCCGGAGCAGACGAAGGATCTGGTCGATTCCAAGGCGGTGTGCATCGCCTATGAGACGGTGACCGATGCCAGCGGCGGTCTTCCGCTGCTCAAGCCAATGAGCCAGGTTGCCGGGCGCATGTCGATCCAGGCGGGCGCGACGGCGCTCGAAAAGGCGCATGGCGGGCGCGGCATCCTGCTCGGCGGGGTTCCGGGCGTGCTGCCGGGTAATGTGTGCGTGATCGGCGGCGGCGTGGTCGGCTTCAATGCGGCGCAGATGGCGGCAGGGCTGGGCGCGGACGTGACGATCCTCGACCGCAACCCCGAGGTGCTCGAGAAACTCGGCTATTATTTCGAGGCGCGCGCCAAGACGCGCTTTGCCAATGTGTCCAACGTCGCCGATAGCGTCGCCAATGCCGATCTCGTGATCGGCGCGGTGCTGATCCCCGGCGCCGCCGCGCCCAAGCTGGTAACGCGCGAGATGCTGGGCACGATGAAGCCTGGCGCGGTGCTGGTCGATGTCGCGATCGACCAAGGCGGGTGCTTCGAGACCAGCCATGCCACCACCCATGCCGATCCTACCTATGTGGTCGACGGCATCGTGCATTATGCGGTGGCCAACATGCCGGGCGCGGTGGCGCGCACCAGCACCTATGCGCTCAACAACGTCACCCTGCCGCACATGCTGCGCATGGCCGACAAGGGCTGGAAGGACGCGCTGCGCAGCGATCCGCACCTGGCGGCAGGCCTCAACGTCTGGAACGGGCGGGTGACCTACAAGGCAGTGGCGGATGACCTGGGTTATGCCTATTGTCCGCTCGAAGAGGCGCTCGCCTGAAGCGCTGCAAAGCGCGCAAGGAGAGCCGCCGATGATCGCCGACCACCAGAAGCCCGTCGATTCCCCCTTCGGTCGCCACAGCGAACCGCATGAGGTGCTGGCGGGCATCGATCTCAAGGGCAAGGTGGCCATCGTCACCGGCGGCTATTCGGGGATCGGGCTGGAAACGGTGCGCGCGCTGGCGGCAGCGGGCGCAGCGGTCACGGTCCCTGCGCGCGATACCGAAAAGGCCAATGCGGCGCTGGCAGGCATGCCCGGCGATATCCGCATCGCGCTGATGGACCTGGCCGATATCGCATCGGTCAAGCGGTTCGCACTCGGCTTTGCCTCCGACAACACGGCGCTCGATCTGCTGATCAATAATGCTGGCGTCATGGCCTGTCCGGAAATGCGGGTGGGGCCGGGCTGGGAGCTGCAGTTCGGCACCAACCATATGGGCCATTTTGCGCTGGCGACGACCTTGCTGCCGCTGATCCAGCGAACGGAGAATGCGCGGGTGGTGGCGCTGTCTTCCACCGGGCACAAGCTTTCGGATATCCGCTGGGACGATCCCAACTGGACCGATGGCAGCTATGACAAGTGGAAGGCCTATGGCCAGTCCAAGACCGCCAACAGCCTGTTCGCACTGGGCATGAATGCGCGGTTGAAGGAGAGCGGCGGCGAGGCTTTCGCGGTGCATCCGGGCGGTATCTTCACCCCGCTGCAGCGCCATCTGCCGACCGAGGAAATGATCGTGCTCGGCTGGCTCAACGAACAGGGCGAGATTTCCGACGGCGCCCGCGCCATGTTCAAGACGCCGAGCCAGGGCTGCACGACCACGCTCTGGGCGGCGACTAGCCCGCTGCTCGAAGGCAAGGGCGGGGTTTATTGCGAGGATTGCAACATCGCTGGGCTCTCTGGCGAGCAGCCGGTGCGCTATCGCGATGTCGAGCCGCACGCGGTCGACCAGGACAGCGCCGAACGGCTGTGGGAAATGAGCGAGAAGCTGCTGGCGCAGGCCTGACCGGTAGGCGGTCCTAGTCGCGCCGGTCGCTGCGTCGCCTGTGTGCATGCGGCAATTCGGCCGGCAGCGCCAGCGACCCCGTTTGTGTCTTCGCACGCTTGATTCCCGAAACGCAGCATTCGCTTTCCGACGGCTCGGGCACGGCCTCTTTCAGGAAGCATTCGCCATGTTCGGTTCGGCCGGGGACGACATAGGTCCAGGCCCGGCATTGCCGCTCATCGTCGCACGCCGCCTTGCAGCTTTTCCAGTCCATTCCCGGCCGGTCGTAGATGATTTCGCGCAGGTCACTGCCGAACAGGTCCGTGTTGAACATCGGCGCGGCGTCAGCGGATGGTTGCATGACGCTTTGGCCGGGGGTGCCGGGGGGCCTGCCGCGGCCCGGCATCTGAGCAGAAGGGCCCAGATAGCGCACCGAGCTGATCGAACCGCCATCCTCTCCGAGCGTCTGCACCTCGCCCGACACCTCGCGGCAGCGCGTGCGGAAGCCCGCATCCATGCATACCAGCCAAAGTCCTTCGGCCCTGAGCGAGAAGGCATAATCGTTTGCCGTTCCATCAAAGCCTTCGCCGGCCGGCACGTCCTGCAGGTTGGCGACATCGCTGCGCACCGTGACGGCGGCCCCGTCAAGACCTTCGCCGTTGAACAGCGTCAGGCTCGGTGTCCCCTGGGCAGCGAGGCTCGACCCGATTAGGCAGACGGCGAGGGCAACAGGCGCAAGCGCGCGGGGTGCAAAGGTGGGCAGCATCATCGTCTCCTGGCAGCAGGTTGAGCGAGGCGCCAACTCTGCCAGAATCCCATGACGCTGCAATGCCAGTCGTCACACCAGCACGGCTCTAGCGAAATTCCGCAAAGGCGATAACGCGGCGGAAGCCGGCGCGGCATTGCGGCTGGCCTTCGATCACCTGCGCCTCGTGCCAGATCTCACCCGAATGATAGCCCCAGCGCGCCAGCCGCTGCATGGGGCGATCGGTCATCCGGCGGCCGAGCCATTGCGCGAGCGCGGGCTTGAGCGCGGCGCGGGCTCGGGCCGGCGAACCGCAATCGCGCGCGCCGTGCCAGCTATCGACATTGCGGGCGAGATCGGCCTGTACGCGGTGTACACTGCCCTTGAGGGCTGTATCGCTGGGCGAGGCAAATTCCAGCCGCTGCGCGCGCGCCGTTCCACGCGGCACCATGAGCGCGAGCGCTGCCACCGCCAGAATCAGCAGCAGGACCAGCCAGGTTCGCGCCATGGATCGCTCCACAAGGGATCATCGGTGGCCTGATCGCCGATGCGCGGGCACGAAGGTTGGCCAGCAGCCGTTTTGGGTCGACGAATTACCCCGCACACCGTCGATCAGACCGCTACCAGTCTAGGCGCGATGATGCCTATCGCGGCTGTGGCATATTGTCGCAAATGACGGGAAATCGCAGATATATCGCCCGGCGTGGCGTTACATCAGGACAGATCGACCCTGGGTGTCGCGATGACCACCTTGCGCAGCAGCCGCTGCACCTCGGCATCGCCGCGCCACTTTTCCGCGATGCGCTTGTTCAGCGTTGCCGAATACCAGCGCTCGCCCAGCGTCGCTGCCTGCTTGAGCAGGGTCACCAGGGTCGCGCGGTCACCCATGCACGAGGCGTGGAAGGCGGGCGTCATGCGGGTCTTGCGCTCGCCCTCGGCAAATTCGCGTCGCGCCTCGGCGACTAGGACCAGATGCGCCGTGGACGGATTGCGCTCGATGGCAGCATCGAGCTGGGTAGACAGGCGCTTCATCTCGGGTACCCCGCGCAGCGCCGCCAGCGCGCGATATTCACGCGCATAGGCCTTGATGTCGCCGCGCGAGATATGCGCCCAGGCCAGGCAGTTGCGGATGGTGGCGTCCGAAGGATATTGCGACTGCAGTTGCTCCAGCTCCATCACCGCGCGCCGGTCGCGCCCCGCCTGCCAGTGCGCACAGGCGCGCTCGACAGCGATGGCGGGGGTTCCGGGCAGCAGCAGCTGCGCGGTATCATATTCGCGCTGCGCGGCGGCATCCTGGCCGAGATCGGACAGGACATTGGCGTACCAGAAATGGGTCAGCCCGTCGCGCGGGTCGAGCGCGAGCGCACGGCGGAAGGAATCGACCGATCGCTGCGCATCGTAGCTCCACCAATACTGGATGAAGCCGTTGGCGCGATGCGCCGCCGCGAGCTGGTTGTCGAGCGCGAGCGCCTGTTCGACCGCCGACTTGGCGGCGCTGTACGCCCGGCTTTCGGTCGCCGCGCCATATTCGCGATAGATCAGCCATGCCTCGGCCAGGCCCGCATAGGCCGGGGCGAAATCCTTGTCCGCGGCGATCACCTTTTCGTACAGCGCGATGGCACGGCGCAGGTCCTCGGGGGTGCGCCGTGCCCACAGGTCGCGCGCGGCGACATAATCGTCGGTAACGGTCTTGTTGTGCGGCAGGGCTGCGGCCCGCTCGATCGGCGACGGGCCAGGCGCGAGCATGTCAGTCAGCATGACGGTCGCAACGACCAGCGCGCCGATGGCGATGACCACGCTTGCACCGACGAAAAGGCGTTTGCCCCCGCGCGCTGCCGGGGAAGGGGCGACGCTCGAAGACACGGCATTCGGCGGCGGCGGGTCGCTTGCAGCCGGAACCTGCGGCGGTGGCTGATCGGCCGGACTGTCCAGGTCGCGCTGCTCCGCACGCCCGGCCCAGGATGCAAGCTCATGCTCATAGGCGAAGACCGAACCCTGCTTGCCGCCGGGCAAACGGTGCACGGGCAGGTCGCGCTCGCGCGCCCATCGCATCACGGTGGTGCGGTCGCGGCGAAAATAGCCCGCAATGGCCTTCCAGCCATCGAGCCTGCGCTCAGTTTGATCCGGCTGGCTCAAGAAAATTGCCCGTCAATGACCGCATCACCCGCATGACGGCACGGTTCGACCGATCAGCCCCGCGCCCTGTCGCTTTGCCTATCGGCAGGCTGAGCCGCCTGTCCAGACATTATGTTATAATTCAGGCATATCGCTGCGCTATTTTGTATCTTGGGGGGCGCTCCCGCGATGCGGATGGCAGGAATGCTGGCTGATCACGAGGTTCGTCGAAAAACACCGCACGCGCAGTGGGCACTCTGGCCAAGCTTCCGGGGGAGCGGCGCGCAGCGGCAGCTGGCCAGCCGTCATGTGGCCGAATCGATCATGACCCTCTCCGGCTCGAGAGCTGCGACGCTAGGGTCGGTGCACCGAATGTCTTGAAGGAATGGTAGCGGAGGAGCGACTTGGTCACAAACGTAGCTTGCGCCGGATACGTCTCTGATGGGCTGACTCAACGCTGATCGGAAGCGGACATGACCCGGAATTTCGGCTTTTGGAGTGCTTCAATCGGTTCGCGTATGGCGGAATATGGGTGGAAAGCGGACTAGGCCCATTGTATAGCATTGTGATGAGCAACGATTGTATCACTCTCTGGCGCCCAGTCGGCCCAGCCGAATTGCGTCTCATTGAAGAGGCACACATGAGTGCATTCCCGCCTCGCCTGCCAGAACAGCCGATCTTTTATCCCGTCACCACAGAAGAGTATGCGGTAAAGATCGCTCGCGATTGGAATGTGCCCCAAAGCGGTTCAGGGTTTGTAACTCAATTTCAGGTGCGACGTGATTTTCTTAGTCGCTATGATGTTCAAGATGCGGGCGGAAAGGCGCACCGAGAATATTGGATCCCCGCCGAGGAACTGGAGGCGTTCAATGCCGCCATCGTGGGCAAGATCGAGGTTGTGCGCGAGTTTCGCTGAACGTCCGCAACGGGGTCGTTTGCTGAAAGGCAGGAATTTTTCGCGACCGGGGTGAAGCCGCCGTGCCGCTTTCGGGATCGCGTTCAGGCCCGGCGCATGACCGGGAATGGGTGGAATTCGGTCATCATTCTTGATTGAGATGGATCTGCAAATCCCCTTCTGCCCATCCGACTGAGTGTGGGAAAACCGGAGCCGAAAGTCGTGTCAGCTTGTATCCTTTCGGCATTGCCTGTTGCAAACATTTGGCTTGAATGGAATCGAGCGCGCCTAGAAATAGGCGGTCGGGCATCTGCGGCGGGCCGTCGAACTGACTACTAAAAACGTATTCGCGAACCCTACAGCTGTGTGCAATCTTTGGAAGTAACGGATATGGAACCCCGTCTTCTATTACCGGAGAGGGATAAGCAGGATCCCAATGATGCGATGAATATAGCAGCTGAGACTCGTCGTCGCGCTGTCTTTTCTCCAAGGCAGGCATATATGCCACCCATTCCGCTAACATATACATCGTGTCGTCCCTTGATCGGCTAGCAAAATACCAAAGATCAAATGCAGCGAAGGCGACGACCGCAAGCACTAGCAATCTCTGTCTGATCGTGATCCGCATTACAAACGCTTGCCATAAGCACTTGCCAAAGTCGAATGTCCGAATTGGGGTCGATAGCTGAATGTCAGAAATTTTTTAGAAGCGAGGCAAAGCCGCCATGCCGCTTTTGGGATCGCGCATATGCCTGCTCAACGCTTCTCGTCGGGGGGCTTCGGCCGACCTGGCCAGCGTCCCCACCCGCATAGAACTGCATAACGATCCCCGCGATCGATGATCTTGGCGCGGCACTGGCACGCTGGCGAAAATTTCGCAGTTTCCCGTCAAGCTGCCAAGGTTGCCGCCTATGCGTGGGAAACACCCTACATTCCCTACATCCAAGGATTTCTGCGGGTTTGCGACCCTACATTTTCCCTACATCTTCCCTACCAGATAGGATTGATAGAACCCTATATATTGAATGAAAAAAACATATATTCATCAATGACATAGGATTGTCGGGTCTAAAATGTAGGACGATGTAGGGTTTGGAACCCTACATTTTTTCCAAGCAATTCCAGTGCTTTAGGCCCTGTTTTCGATCGATGTAGGGAATGTAGGGTTTTTCCCAGGGGGGGGGCCCTCCCAAGGATTTACGGCCACCGCCTGATTTGCACAAAAACCCGGCCAAGAAGCCGAAAGTGGAGCGTGGGGGCGAGCGCGGCGCGCGGGGTGGGGGCGATGGCCTTCGCCGCGAGGGGTGTCAGGGGCAGGGAGGAGGGCCACCAGGCGTCGATCGCGGGCAAAGGAAAGGGCCGAGGCGCGGAGTGGGGGGTGCGCATCGGCCCTTAGTTTGGCCTTTCAGCCTGGGTCGCAGCTTTGGGGCCTAGCCCAAGATTGGGAGACCCCATGCTCTAGACGGCGATACCTAACGACTGGTTAACCGGCTTGGCGTCACGATCAGCTCGCCGAATTTGGCCTGCTTGTTGCCGCCGCCGATGCTGTAACCCACCTGCACCGGCTCGAGGTGAAAGCGCGCGAAGGTTGCGCGGATCTCCGGGTGGTCGTTGATCGAGAGGATGAACCGACCCTTCACCTGTGCCAGCAGCTCTGCCATCTCCGCGAACTCGGTTCGAGCGAACATCCCTTCGCCATAGTCGCCTTCGCAGCGATAATAGGGCGGGTAGGCTATCGTGCGTTTGAGGTGGATGCAGCCTGTCCACACGAGGCATGGGCTCGTGCAGATCAGGTGGATGGCTGGGATGTAAGGTGAAGGTCTAAGCTGGGCTTAGGGCTTCAGATGATCGACCGCTCAAAGATCAGACAGTCACGGACCTTGCCGTCCTTGCAGTTCACACTGGCGGACTTGATGTAACGGGGGTCAGTGGATTGCTTCACTGCCTCGCGGAAGTCCCTGTCAAAGTTGAAGCTGATGTCCCGATCAATGAATAACTGCCTGATTTGCGGGACATTTATCGCCACCATGTTTTTGATGCGATGCAGGTTCACAGCAACACCATCGCCCTCCAGGTCATCGAACAGAGACCAGAAGCGGGTCAGAATATCAGGCACACCAGGCTGATCTCGACCCAGGGTTTCTATGGCGGGCGTAGCGATGCCAAGGTCCGAGCACATGCCATTGAGCATGTCCCAGAGCACCCGGCGAACGGCTACATCCCTTGTATTCCTGAGCTTTTCCATCACCCGCATGACTTGATTTTGCATGGCATTGCGAGACTGGACAGCCTTGATGGTGTTGCGCTCGCCGTAGAAACCCTTCTTCCGCAGCGTTGGCAGGAGGTCGCCAGTGACGAATTTTCGGAAGCGGAAGGCAACTGTTCCTGGCCGGGTCGCCCCTTGCGATCGAAGGATCAGCGAATACAGGCCTGGCTCGTTGATAATGATCACCTCCTGACGACCGCCAGGGGTATCTGAAAAGTATATACCCTTTTCATCGGCATCCAACCTCTCGGCTGCTTGGGAGGCGTTTTTGATGTCCAGCGTGCGGCAGACATCAGCCAAAATGAACCAGGGCTCTCCCTGTCGCTCGACTGTGCGAAGGGGAGATTGCTCAAAATCGAACGCGATTATTGGGTTGCTCATGACCGCTCCTGGTCTGATCTGAGGGGTATGAGCTAAACTCACACCCTTTCCGTTGACAGCAGGGGTGTAAGCTCAACTTACACCCTTTGGTTGGTGCTCAAGGGTGTCCAAAGTTTGGACACCCTTTGCATGTCGACCCGACATCACCGCTCACGCCCTATGTTCAACATAGCCCGTGCATCGTCGAGCGAGATAAGGAGATGGCATCCATTGAACTGATGTCGTCTTTCTCAATGGACGTTGCGGGGACGGGCCTGGGCACGATTCGCGAAAACAGCCTGAGCATGGATCATTTCAGCCTGCCGGCCAAATACTCGCAAGATCGATGCGATGTCGGCGCCGGAGATCTCGGCCATGGCATCGCCCAGGTGTGCTTCGTCGCAAATGAAGGCGATGGCGTTCAGACCGACGCCGATGTCCTTCAGAGCCGCATCGGCATCCTCATCGATCACAAAGCCGCGGGCCTCGATCTCATCGCCATGCTGGATGGTCTTAACGTTCATAGCTGGCGCTCCCGTCCTGGTTGTGCTCGGCCCAGAGGCGACGAAGCAGGCGGGCACGATTGTCCCGCAGAACACGGGTTTGCTCGCTAACGGATTTCGCTCTATTGGTGATGACAGCTTGCGCCATGGGTATGATCCTTGGTTCGAGTTAGGGCGTCTCGGGAGGTGCGAACTCTCTTGACGCCCGTTGTTTATGTGCTCATAAAGAGGTCATGTCAACACTTAATGAGCACAAAAAGAGGATGGGGCGGCCCCCGGTGGACAGTGAACCTGTCCGATTGCGCATGGAGCGGGCCGACTTGGACGCTCTAGATCAATGGCGTGAGGCACAGCCAGATTTGCCAGCAAGACCTGAGGCCGCACGCCGATTGATCCGGAAAGCATTGGACCAAAATTCAGAATGAACTGGCTGCGGCTCGACCATCTCGAAGCCGCTGATCCTATCGTCATCAAAGACAGCGACGGGCGTGTCGTGGAGGTGCAGGTTCCGTGCGAACCGACCCAGCGGCGCATCCCGATGTGCTGTTTCAAGGCGCGGATGGATCGGCATGGCAAACGACAGCTGCGTGTTCGTGACCGCAGGCTTGATCCCGCACCAACGTGGCTGCTGGTCAATGTCCAACGGTGGAAATGCGGCAATTGCGGGCGGGTGCACAACGAAGAACTGCCCGATCTGCACGACACGCACAGGGTCACCAATCGGCTGTATGACGACATCGCCCTGTCAGCGATCAAGCGGACGTTCGAGGATGCTGCGACCTTCCATGCGGTAGAATCCACCCTGGTGAAGCGGATATTCAAATCCGTGGCGGCCGAGAAGCTCCAGGACTATCGCTTCCAATGCCCCCGCGTGCTTGGCGTTGATGAGAAGTTCCTGAAAAAGCGGGCTCGGTGGGTGGCATATGACGTCGAAAACGCGACGGCACTTGAGCTGCTGCCAGGGCGTGACGAAACGGACATCCGAGCTCTGCTGTGCCAGGCGGAAGACCCCGAGCGGGTCGAGGTGTTCTGCCAGGACATGTATTTCCCCTATCGCAATCTGGCGGGCGAGTTTTTCCCCAAGGCGCTCATCGTCATCGACAAGTTCCATGTGGTTCGGATGGCCAATGAGGCGATGGATGAAGCCCGGCGGGCTGTGCAGGCCCAGCTGGAGCCTGAGGCCCGTGTTCGCATGGCCAACATGCGCCGGCTGTTCCTGAAACGCTGGGATGACCTTGATAGGAACGCCCAGGACCGATTGGCCGAGGTGGTCGAGCTGCACGAGGTGCTCAAGCTCAGCTACACCTGGAAGGAGAAGTTCTTCGACATTTTCGAGATGGAGGGGCGGACTAAGGCAGAGCAGGCGCTCATGGCCTGGCAGGGCGATATGCCATCATCGATCCGCAAGTTTTACGGACCAATCAAACGTAACCTGAAGGTCTGGGGCACGCTGATCTTCAACTATTTCGATGCCAGCTATACCAGTGCCGGGGTCGAGAATTTCAACGGTCTGCTCGATCGGATGAACGCTGATGGCTATGGCTACAGCTTCGATCAGTTGAGGGCGAAGGCCCTGCTCAAATACGGCAACCTGGTGCCCAAGGCTGATCTGCGGATGTATTTCGATGAGTTCGATCTTGAACCCCGCCCACTGACTTACAGCCTGGGCATTGGCATACCGCTATCCACCATTATCGATGATTTGGAAGCCCACACCTTCTGACCCCCTTTCCACCTCAAACGCACGATAGCCGGCGGGTCGAGGTAGAACAGGGTGCCTGGCCGATCATATCTGCGGATGAAGTCGGCCCAGCGCATCCGCTCGATCACAACTGCCGACAGGCGCTCATGTACTGCCTCGAGGAGCGGCTGCAGCTTGGTCACATCGAAATGGCCCCCTCGACCAAGTGAGACGCCAAAGTTCCGCCCCACCACCTTGCCGCCGAAACTGGTGCGCTGCAGATAGAGGAACCTGGCGGCGCGCTGCATATCTGTGAGCGTCTCGGGCTTCTCTAGCACAAGCCTCTCGAATTCGGCCCGCGATGTGATCTGGAAGCGCATCATCTCAAGGAATGCCAGGTAATGCACCTGCAGCACCCGGAAGAAATTGTGCACCTCGCGTGACCAGTCGTTGATGGCCTCGCATGGTGGACGATGCGAGCGCCGGAAGAAAACGCCGCCCATCCCGACAAATGGCTCCGCATAGGTCTGGTGGTCGACCTGGTCGATCATGGCGCACAGGCGCTTTGCGAGCTTGCGCTTGCCGCCGATATAGGGGGCAACCGGTGACACCGGCTGCACGGAAGAGAGACTCGACTCCATCACGTTTGTTCCATATTTGTTCCCGTGCCGAGTCGGCAGGCGGGATGATCCGGTCCCCTGTTCCATGGGCAGGATCGGTTGGATTGTGGCGGGTCAGGTCCGTCGGTTCGAGGCGTTGGCGCGCCTCTGCCCCCGCCGCTTTCGCGGCAGGGTTAGCAGGTCATCCAGCGCGCGTGCCCGGCGCCGGCGAGGGTCGAGGCGCGAAGATAAGGGCCTCGACGCCCAGCCATTCGTTGAGCTGGCGCATGCGCTGCTGGATCGGCTCGATCTCGTTCTCGAAGAAGGTGTCGCTGGCCTTGCCGACATCCCCAAAGCCCCCATTGTTCTGGGGGATTATTCCGATGAGCTGTGGCGGCACGCGGTGCGCGGCCAGCAGATCATCGCGGGTCACGTTCTTGATGTTGAGGAACTCGTCCTTCGCCGCGACATCGGCGATCGGGATCACCTGGATGCCGTCCTTTTTTCCGTTCGGGACGTGCAGGAACATGTTCTTGAAATTGCCGATGCCCTTAGCCGACTCGAGCCGTTCCTCAATTGCATCTACTGTCTCTGTGTCGGCGAGCGGATCGGAGAGGTACAGGATGAAACCGGCATGCGCCCCGTTGAGATAGTACCGGCGGCGGAACAAGGTGGCATTCTCGTTGAGCAGCCCCGCTTGCAGCGCCGACAGCCATTCGGGCACCCCATAGACCTCCTGCAGCACATCGGGCTGCAGCAGATGGAAGACGCTATTCGGCCGAAATTCGTGATCATGGCCCAGCGGCCCCTTGACGAAGAACATTGTGCCCGGCTCGCTGCCGACGCGCGTGAAGATCGCCGGGCTGTGCCGGAGCGTCATCACCCGTCCGCCCATATTATCGATCCGCTCCAGATAGGCATTGCCCATCTGCAGGAAGTCGATGGCCCAGCGCTCGAAATTGGCGCGATCGAGCCAGCGGGTCGGGGTGAAATACTTGAGCAGCAGATTGACCTTGAGCGCGATCGCGCTGCGGTGGTGCGGCGACATGTTGAACGATTTCGCCAGCTTGGTCATCGGCATCGGCGGCTCATACCAGCGCCCGTTCTTCCACATCTCGAAGTACGACCAGAGCTCGCGCCCATCCATCACGCTTTCCGGATCCCCGAAGGTGAAAACGCGTCCGCCGCCGCCGCTGCCAGGCGCATGCACCTGGGCGGGCGCGGCGGGTATGATGTCAGTGCTCTCGCTCATGGCCTGTCCTCTTGTGATCAGTCGAAAAACTTGACCTTGGCCCCGCGCGAGACCGGCTCGCTGGCGTCCATCGGTTCATTGGAAAGCGCATGCAGGATCGCCCAGGCGATGTCGGCATGGCCCACCTCGCCATTGCGCTTGGCGGTATAGGTGACCTGCCTGCCCGAGCCGGTCAGGGTGGGGCGGATGGCCATGAAAGCGGCCTGCACGTCGCTCCACCCGGCATCGAACTCGATGCGGCGGTTCCGGAAGACGTTCTGGCCCTTCATGACCAGCGCGCCCTTGACCGCGACCGAATAATTGATCCGGCGCGTGGTGGGGAACCACTTGAGCACCAGCTGCAGCACCGCCTCGCCACTGCCGGTGGTGTCGATCGCGATGTCTTCGACGTTGTACCGCTGGGCGACCTTGCGGATTTCGTCGGCCTGGCCCTGGAAGTCGATGCCGTTGAACCGCAGCTTTTCAAGCACGCGGAACTTGCCACCCGGCTTTTCCGGCGGCGCGATCACGGCGAGCGCTGCATCGTCGCGACCTTGCTTGTTCGGGTCATAACCCAGCCACACACGCTTTTCGCCAAAGGGGCGCATGCCAGGCATACCGATCAGCTCAGGCTTGAAATCCCGCCACTGGTAGAAGCTGTCGACCCGCGCCGGGCCGATCAGAGCGAACGGGAAGCTCGACTGTGCGTCGTCGATTTCCTCGCATTCGAACAGGTTGCGGAACGAGTCTTCCGAATATTCTTTCCGCAGCTGCTCGATATCGACCAGGTCGCCCAGGCCCCGCTTTACTGCGTCATGGATGGTGAGGATCTGCTGCCAGCTGCCATCGGGCATGATGGCGCCATCGCGCAGGTTCTTCAGCGACAGGTCGAATGGGCGCTGATCGCCCTTGGTGCGGCCCCGGTTCCAATCCTCGCCTGACCAGAAGGCATAGCTCTCATGGGTCTTGGTCGAGGCCGATGAGAAATAGGTCTTGGTGTAGATGCTGTGCGTCGCCATGGCGCTGGCGACCTTGTTGAGCTCGGCAAATCCGCCGACCCACGAGAACTCATCGAAATAGAAATCGCCGCTTTCGCCCTGGGCGGTCGCGCTGTTGGTCGAGAGCGGATAGAGGCCGACCGAATCCAGCGATGGCCCGTCATCACCGTGCAAGCCGGTGAAGTCGAGCATGATGATCTTGCCCTTGAGCTCGATGCCGGTGACGCGGCGAACCCAGTTAGTGATCTCGCGCCGGAACTTGAGCGCCTGGCGCTCCGAAGCCGACAGGAAAATCTGGTTGCGGGGCTGTTTGCCCTCGATCGCCATCTCGGCGATCTTGGCGAAGGCTTCGCGCGCAAAATACCAGGTCGCGCCGACCTGGCGGCTTTTGCGGATCTTGCGGGTCCGCTGGTGGCGCTGATCCCACCAGGCCTCCTGATATTCGAAATTGCGATCGTGGAAGTCGTCGAGAAGCGACTGATATTGCTCGATCGTCAGGCAGTTCTTGCGTTTCTCGGCGCGCTTGGCCTTCGCCTTTTCATCGTTCCGGCGTTCGATATTGGGGTTGAGGTCGGTCTCGCGACCGTCATCGCCGCCGAACTTGCGCACCCGCGCCATGCGTTCGATCTGCCGCCCCAGCAGGTCGATTTCCTTGAAATCCTTGCCCGATTTGTTCTCCTTTGCGATCAGGGTGAGGTAGCGTTCCTGGAGCCCGTCCTCCATCCGCACCACCACCGGCGCATCGTCCCATTTGTCGCGGGTTTTCCAGCTTGCGATGGTGGCGTATTTGACCGCCAGCTCATCGGAAATCTGCTGCATCGACCAGCCACGCCAATAGAGCGAGCGCGCGGCGCGCC
>NZ_VDES01000001.1:0-538305 GCF_013607875.1 Blastomonas ursincola | reverse complement strand
GCGTCGAACGGGGTGGTGGGAAGGGCAGCAAGGATGGCCATGACGGCCTTTCCATGCCCTGCAAGCGCCATATCGCGCGCGCCCGCCTGATTGTTATCACGCCGGTAACAACGGCTGCCCGTTGCATGATGTGGCCATTTTCAGCCCCAAGGGTGGCAATTCCGCCGGGCATCTCATGACACCTGGCAACACCGCGAAACGGAGCCGTCCCGATGTCGACCATGAAGTTCAAGCGCACCAAGCCCTTCCTCCTGGCAACCGCAGGAAGCACCGTCGACGGCCGCACCATCGACGACAAGCTGATCGACGAGATGGCGAAGAGCTATGACCCGAAGACCTATGGCGCGCGGCTCAACATCGAACATATCCGCGGGATCACCGGCGAAGCGCCATTTCGCAGCTATGGCGATGTCGTCGAGCTCTCGGTCGGCGAGGTCGATGTCAACTTCAGCGGGAAGACCGAAAAACGCAAAGCGCTGTTCGGTGTCTTCGACGTGCTCGAAGACGCCATGAAGCTCAACGCCCAGGGCCAGAAGGTCTATCCGTCGATCGAAATCGAACCCAATTTCGCCGGCAAGGGCTTCGCCTATCTGATGGGCTGCGCGCTCACCGACAGCCCCGCCGCAATCGCCACTGAGCGCCTGCAGTTCAATCGCGCCGCGCCTGGCTCGATCGTGCTCAACGGCGAGACCGCCTTCGCCCTGGAGCTCGCCGACGACAAGGGCACCACCACCGAGGCGGGGCAGGGCTTCCTCTCCGGTCTGCAGGGCATTCTCGACGGCTTCGCCGCGAAGTTCACCAGCAAGCCCGCCGATCCCAAGCCCGCCGATCCTGCGCAGCAGCAGATTGCCCCGGGATTCGACATGCAGGCCTTCTCGGCTCTGTTCACCGGCTTTGCCGAAAAGGTCGAAGGCGCGCTGCAGTCCCAGGCTGCTGCCCAGCGTGAGGAAATGGACCAGCTCGCGCTCAAGTTCGCCGCGCTCGACAAGCGTGTCGAGAACATCGCCGCGCCTGGCCAGCAGCCTCGCCCGCAAGCCAATGGCACGAACTTCACCCTGACCAACTGCTGATCATCCGTCCGGTCCCCCGCAACCACCAGACCCAGCCCAAGCACCCGAATTCAACGAGGAACCAGACGATGCAGAACGCCACCCGCGCCCTTTTCAACGCCTATGTGTCGCAGATCGCGCTGCTCAACGGCATCGATACCGACACCGTGGGCAAGATGTTCACGGTCGCCCCCGCCGTCGAGCAGAAACTCGAAGAGGTAATCAAGCACAGCAGCGAATTCTTGCAGCTGATCAACATGGTGCCGGTGATCCAGCAGGAAGGCGACAAGGTCGGCATCGGTGTCACGCGCACCATGGCAGGCCGCACCAACACGGCAGCGGGCAACCGGCGCACACCCACCGATCCCACCGACACCTCGGATCGCGGTCGCTACAGCTGCAAGCAGACCAATTTCGACCACGCGCTGAAATATGCGAAAATCGATGCCTGGCGGCACAAGCCCGAGTTCCAGGTGCTGTTGCGCGATGCCATTGCAAAGCAGCAGGGCCGTGATCGCATCATGATCGGTTGGCACGGCACGTCGGCTGCCGCGCAGACCGATCGCGTGGCCAACCCGCTGCTGCAGGATGTCAACTTCGGTTGGCTCTACAAGATCCGCACCCATGCTGCCGAGCGGGTGCTCAGTGACGGTGATCTTACCGTCGATCCGGCCAAGGCGATCTATGTTGATGCCAGCGGCGAAGTGGGTGTCGATGTCGATTACAAGTCGCTTGACGCTCTGGTCATGGATGCCGTCGAGCTCATCGACGAATGGAACCGCGATGACACCGAGCTGGTGGTGATCGTGGGTCGCGACCTGGTGCATGACAAGTATTTCAACATCGTCAACACCGCTGGCGACAAGGCCACCGAAGTCGAGGCTGCCGATCGCATTATCCGATCGGAAAAGCAGATCGGCGGGCTGCCTGCGGTGCGGGTGCCGTTCTTCCCCGCTGGCAAGCTGCTCATCACCCGGCTCGATAACCTCTCGATCTACTGGCAGGAAGGCACCCGCCGGCGCGCTGTCAGGGAAGAGCCGGCGCTCGACCAGATCGAGAATTACGAGAGCGTCAACGAGGCTTATGTCGTTGAAGACTATGGTCTCTGCTCGCTGGTCGAAAACATCGTGATGGGCAAGAAGCCCGACTGATCGAACACCCGAGAGGGGTGTCTGGCAGGGCTCGCCCAATGATTTGAGTGGGCCTCCAGCGGCTGATGATTGGGTCAGCCTCCAAGGGTCATGAGACCGCACCCCGCCTGACAGCCTAAAGCCCCGGAATCCAATGCCGCGGACAAGGCAGCGAACTAGCCCGAAAGGGTCGTCGGAGCCTGACGGTCAGGTCGAGCGGGGTGGGAAGCCCCCAACATCGCAGCAACCCCAATGCCAGGATCAGCCATGACTAGCCTTGCCCGCCGCCATCGTGAACGCGCCCTCGCTGCACAAGCGGGGCAGGCCTTGGAGATTGCAGCCGCCATTGGCCAGGCTGTCGCCATGCCGGAAACCGGCGAGGTCGCCAGCGAGTATCGCGCGCTTTACGCGGTGCTGCAGGACAATCTGAGATCGCTCTCTGACATCCAGTCGATCGAGGGCCGCAATCCGATCAAGCGCGAAATGGCTGAGACCTTCCGGGCATGGGTCGATGGTGCACTGGCCGCCGGCGCCGATGGCACTGCCGCGCAGGATGAGATCGTCGCGCAGATGATGATCTGGGCGATCGATTACCGCGATTTCGAACGCGCGCTCGACATCGGCGAGCATGTCCTTCGCTTTGGCGTCAAGCTGCCCGAGCGCTATCTGCGCACGCCCGCCTGCCTGCTCGCCGAGGAGATCGCGACTGCCGTGCTGGCCGAGCCGCAGCTCGCTTCGCTCGAGCAGCTGGTGCGCCTTGATGGGCTTACCAGCGGTTATGACATGCCCGATCAGGCGCGCGCCAAGCTGCTCAAGGCGCTGGGCCGCGCCTATGCCAAGGCCGCCGAGGATTTCGACCCCGAGGCTGACAGCGCACCCGCTGGCGGCAAGGCAGCGCTACTGCACGCCGCGCTCGATGCCTTCAGGCGCGCGCTGCAGCTCCACAAGGTCATCGGGGTGAAGAAGGATATCGAGCGCCTCGAGCGCCTGGTCGAGCCGCCCGCTGGCCAGACCGGACAGGATTAACGGATCGGCCCACGCCGCTCGGGGGGCGGATCATCTCTGGCCAGGGTCTGCCCATAAGCCATAGGCGATCCCCACCCCCCGTAAAGCGGCGCGGCCCGGAAGAGCAGAAAGGCCCGCGCAGTGTCAGGTTTCATCGCCACGCCGCCAGCACCGGCCTCTCCCGCTGACAGCTCGGTCAGCGTCGATGACTGGTTCCCCGCGGTCGACGTCAACAGCATCCGTGACAAGCTCCGCATCGGCGAGGGAGTGGTCACCCATGAACGCCTGGTCGGCGCGATCGAGGGTGCGATCATTACCGCACTGCGGCAGCTTCACGCCTGGCGCAGCGCCTGGGCGGCCAGCGGAGCCGATGACCTCGCAGCGGTCGATGATGTCAGCATAGGTGGGCGCAAGCGATCGGTGGTCATCTGGGAACGGATCATCCGCTATTACGCTGCGGCCGAGATCGCCGACACGCACCGTGATCTTGTCGCGACCGATCAAGCAAACATCCGCGGCGAAAACGAGAGCCTCACCGCCGACGATTATCGGCGCATGGCGCACAACGCGGTCAGCGATCTGCTCTCGATCGGCGCTGACAAGCCCGTGGCGCGCAACCGGGTGTCGCTTCTGTGACAGTCGCTGTCGCCCTGGCAGGGGAAACCCTCGACGCCATCTGCTGGCGCGTTCTGGGGCGCACCCAGGGCGTCACCGAGCTGGCTTATGCGCTCAATCCCGGCCTAGCTGCCGCCGGTCCCCAACTCGCCGAAGGCACCCAGGTGCTGCTGCCCGAAATCACCGAAAGCGCGCCCGCAATGCGCGAGACGATCCAGCTATGGGACTGACATGACTGCGCGAAGCCCGAACAATAATGAGCGCCTGGCCGTGCTGGAGACCGAGGTCCGCCAGCTTACCAAGCTGGTCAACGAGATGGACGAAAAGCTTGATCAGCTGGTCGAGCTGCGGGCGCAGGGCGTCGGCGCGTTCTGGGTCGCCTCGGCCATCTTCGGAACCGGCATTGTCGGCAGCGTGCTGGCTGCCTGGAATTGGATCAAGGGGACCGCACTATGACCACCACCGCAGACCAGATTGTGTCCCTGTTGCGGCCCGCTGCGCCGGCCAACCAGTTCGTGCAGGCCGAGGTCGACCTCATCGACCGGCTTGCTGCCAGCTGGGACGGCCGTAGAGTACCCGCTGGCGCTGCGCCGATCGCCATGATCGGCCTGTCGCCACAAGATTTCGCTGCCGCAGCAAAGCGCCTGGGCTGCTCCGTCGCGCAGATCCGCGCGGTCGACGAAGTTGAGAGCCAGGGTGGATGGTTCAAGGACGTGCGGGCCGATATCCTCGCGCTCGATGGGCCTGGCGGGTTCATTGATGGTCCGCACCTGCCCAAAATCCTGTTCGAGGCGCATATCTTCGATCGCCAGACCGAGGGGCGCTTTCGCAAGAGTCACCCGAACCTGTCGAGCGCCAAGTGGAACCGCGCCCTCTATGTCGGTGGCCAAGGCGAATGGAACCGACTGTATCGCGCGATGCAGCTGGCACCGCGCGCCGCGCTCATGTCCGCTTCGGTCGGGCGCTATCAGATCATGGGCTTCAACCACAAGCTCGCCGGGTTCGACACGGTCGAGGGGTTCTGGGACGCGATGAAGCGCAGCGAACGCGACCATCTCGATGCCTTCGTTGCCTTCATCGAGAGCAAGAAACTGCAGTCGGCTTTGCGCGCAATCAGCAATGTCCATGCCGACAATATCGCATTTGCACTGGGCTATAACGGCCTCGGCTATGCCAGGAACGGCTATCACATCAAGATCGCCAAGGCGCACGCGAAGTGGATCTCCCGATGACGACCATCATCGATCGCGAGGGCGACCGCCGCGTGGTCACCTTCATCGCCGCCGGCTGCTTTCTGGTGCTGCTCGCCATTATTGCGGCGATGACGTTCGGCAAACTGCCCGAATGGGCAGAATCGATCTTCTCGGCCATCGCCGGTGGGCTCGTGGTCAAGATCGCCGACTGCCTCTCCGCGCTGATCGCCCTGTCGTCGGGCCGTTCGGTCGAGCGTCTGGGCGACCAGCTGGGTCATTCAATCCCGCCACCTCGGCGCGATGGCGACATGGCGCAGTTGCCCGAAGATCATCACGTCACCCCTGCAGCACATAAGGGAGCATCCTGATGCCAGCCTATCTGAGGTTCCGCGAAAACCAGTCTATTCGCACTTCGTCGGGTGAGCATCTGCCCGTCCTTGGCAAGCCGATCGCCGCCGGGGCTGCATTGCCGATCGGCGCAGTTCAGTCCTATGGGCCGGCCAACAAAAGCTGCATGTGCCGCATCGTGGTCACCGAGGATTGCTATGTCGAGATCGGCGATGAGGACGCTGCCGAGGTGGGCGTGAGCGACTTTTGGCCCGCCGGTACCCGGGATGCCGAGTTCGTGCCGGCAGGGAAGTACGTTTCGGTCATCGCAGCAGCCTGACATGCGAGCATTTAGCAGCTTCTCGAGTCTCAGCGCCTTAAGCTCGCAACGGGCTGGCGAAGCCGCACCGCCACCAGATGATGGCCGAGTCTCCGAAATTACCCAGATGACCGGTGGGCGCGCCGCCGTTGTTCCGCAATCTTACCATGAGCGCGTCGCACGTGACGCCTTCAATCCGCTCTTCCACCCCATCGGCGATCCATTGGTTCCGACCTGCTCGATCTACACACACAAGGCGGTGAAGTCTGGCAGCTGGTCAGACCCGACCGTCTGGGATGTCGGCACCGTTCCCGGTGCGAATGCTGTTGTCTGCTCGGGCGAGTTCGATCTGGTCTATGATGTCCTGAGCGACGTTCTCATCAAGGACATCCATATCAACGGGCGCGGTTCGCTGTCGTTCAGCACCAGCCAACGGACCCGGCTATGGGTCGACACGCTGGCCGTCGATGGCCGTCTGGTCATGGGCTATGACGCAGAACCTATCCGCGACAGCGGCATCGTCACGGGCGGCAAGCGCCAGCCTATGTGCGAGGTGGTGTTCTGGGCATCCGAAGCGCCGCTTCAGACAGCACGTCTTGGTCTCAACACCATGGGCGCGGTTCGCATTCATGGCGCCCGCAAGGAAGCGCACCTGCAAGTTGATGGCTCTGTCATGGCTGGGGCAACATCGTGCGCTCTACGTCAAAACGCGGGTCAGGCTGGCTGGAAAGTTGGCGACGAGATCATGTTCGTCGGTACAGAATGGTCTAGCACGTCTGCAAACGACAGCCAGTATGCGGGGCCGACCCAATATTACATGGGAGATTCGCAGGGGGCGCCGTTTTCTGCGACGCAGAATGCAGCGTTCAAGAACAACCAGACCGAAGTGCGCACCATTACAGAGGTCAGCGGTAGAACCATCCGTTGGACAACGCCGCTGGCTTTCAATCACTTGGTTGAGGCCGACACCCTCCCGCGAGGCCAAGCCGTTGTGCTTTATCCAGTCGTGGCAATGTTGTCGCACTCGATCCGATTTCGCACCGCCGACGCCACCGATACCCCTTGGACTGGCAACCTTTCGGATCTTCAAAAGCGTGCGCATGCCATGTTCATGTTCTCGGACGACATCCAAATTCGCTATGGCGAATTCAGGAACATGGGTCGAACGGCAAGCGATCCGTCACTCAACGGCCCTGACGGTGTGACCCGCTATGCATCTGCGGGCACTTCGCAGCCGATCACCAATGTCAACAACATCCATGGCCGCTACGCGATCCACATCCACCGCACCGGTGCATTCTTCGGCCGAAAGCAGGTTGTTGTGCAGGGCTGCTCGGCATGGGCACCAACTGCGGAACGACCCATCCCAGGCTGGGCGATCGTCCACCATGACAGCCGTGCTGCCATCGACGAATGCAACGTCTATAATTTCCGGGGCGCTGGCATCGTTTCCGAGTTGGGCAACGAAACCGGCCAATGGATCGGCAATGTCGTCGCCTGGGGGCGCGGCGATGGGTTTGCCGTCGATTGGGGCCGTCGCGCCGAACTCTGGCAGAACCATAACGGCCATAGCGGCGTCGGCTTCGAGAGCCAGGCGCGGCAGATTCTGCAGCAGGACAACTATGTCAGCGGGTGCCGCCACGGCTGGCTGTTCATGCAGCAGGACGCGAACCGGCTTCCCCGCATACCTGACGGCGACAGCCTGCGCTATCGCGACCCGATCACCCTTGGCGGCGGTTCCAATGTCGGCGGCGAGTACGACCTCGACAACGATACCTATGGCATCGAGCAGGCCCAGGTTCCCGACTTCTTCCGCAACCACGCATGGGACTGCTCATCTGCATTCTGGAAGGCGCACCAGGTCAACATCGATCGCGCAGACCCGACACCGTTCATTTTTAAGGAGTGCCACTGGGTCAACTGCAACAACGCCTATAACCTGATAAACTACACGTTCCACTATTACGTGTATGACAGCCTTTGGACTGGGCGGGGCGTCGGTCTTGGCACCGCCGCTGCGCTCGGTGCGGTGATGTGGAACAACAGCTTCATCAACATGAAGATCCGCGATTTCGGCGTCGGGTTTCAGGATGTCGCCTATTCGATAGCCTATCAGGGCTATTGGCATGAGGTCGATTTCCAGAACGTCACGACGCCCTTCGCCGGTGCGAACAATGCCAACTTTGGCGTTGATCCAACCACGCGCGCGGCTTGGAACATCATGGGCGGTGCACAGGTTACCGGCGCTACGACTGGCATCTCTCGCGTCTGGTCGGTTACCCGCGACGAGGATTTGCCGCTGCCTTATCCGCTGGCCCCGTTCGGCCCGAACAGCAGCGAGCGAGCAGCCAACCCTTGCCCGCCACTTGGGGGCGATCCCTATGTCGTGCTGCTCGGGGCGCAGGATACCGCGCTGACCCCGACCGGGACCAATCAGTATTCGATCCGCGCGCTCGTCGTCGATAGCTTGGGATATCGCTGGCACGGCGACAACCAGAACCAGGAAGATAACCTGGCGCTGATGACGCCCAAGCAGTCGCGCCCGAACGTCGCTCCTGGCTGGGCAACCGGCACGGACATCGCCCGGCGCAACGGCGTGTTCAACGACGCTGGGACGTGGAAAACGCGCGCATGGTTCCCCGAGGTTGACCGCGCTACGGGCAACCATTTCCTCTGGTATATCGATTTCACCCTGTCAGGCTTCGACGCCGGGTTTCTGGCAGCAAACACCGTTGATCCGATGGCAACGCGCCCGACGCTGCCGTTGCTCCCTGAGCGCGTGAGGACAGGCGCTATCGTGGCTCCTGCACTGCACACGATCACGAGCGCTGCGGCGATCAGCAATCTCGAAAACACGACGCTCGTACACAACCTGACCGCATCGATCGGCACCGTGCGATGGGCGATCACTGGCGGCGCTGACGCTTCGCATTTCGAGATCGTCTATACAGCCGGGCGCTGGGTGATGCGCTGGGCAAGCAATGGCACGAAGGATTTTGAGGCACCGGGCGACGTTGGTGCGAATAACGTCTACAACGTCACTGTCACTGCCACCGACTTCCTTGGCCGCACGGTGAACCAGGCCATCGTCGTCACAGTCACCGATGTGCTCGAAAGCGTTACCAATTTCAGCGACACTTTCTCGAATGCCTCCGCATCGCCGCAGCTTCTCAGTGCCCGTTCCGGCTATGAGCTGGTGGCAGGGTTCGCCGACAGGTTTACGATCCCGGGCTCGGGTGGTTCGGTTGATCTGCTGTCTTCCGCCACCAATGCGGCCTATCGCTTGCCGAACATCGGGCGCACGAACAATTTCCAGATGCGAGCGCGCTTCCCTGCGGCGGCAAATGTCAGGCTCGAATGCCGCGTTAATGCCTTCTCAGGGGCGGGCATCGTGATGTCTCGCAACAACTCGGACTCGACGCTGTTCGTTTTCTATAGCGATGGCACAAACTCGCTGAGTTGGACCTATGCCAACCCGAACAATGGCCTCTGCGCGCTGACCCTATCCGGGTTGTCGTTCACTGTTACCGTTGATGGTGTAGTTCGGACCCCGACTGTCGGCGGGGCGCAGACTATCACCGCAGCGCTGCCCGGCACGGCAAGGTTTTTCGTGGGCTGCAACTTGGCAAATGTCGCCAGAGCGGGCGTTCTCGACGATCTCTATATCGGTCCGGCGTGATGCGGTGGAACCTTGTCTCTCACCTGCTGATGTGGGCGGTCATGGCCGTCATGGCCTGGGATATGTGGATCGCGCCTCACCCTGCGATAGTGGTGCAGGCTTGTGGGGGCAGCCTATGACCCGCCGCACCGCCCGCTTAATTGGCCTGGCGCTCGCTCCGATTTGCTGGGCGCCGATAATCTGGATCAGTGGAGTTATCTGAATGATCAAGCCAGCCTCCCTGCGCGCGGCTATCGTCGCACTACAGCCCGACCTTGAGCGCGATCCGGCGAATCTGGTGATGTGGGTCGATCAGGGCAGCATCCGCTCCAACTCGACCGAAGCGCTGGGCTTTGCCTATCGCTATCGCCTCAACGTGCTGCTGGTCGAATTCGCCGGCGCTCCAAGCATCATCATGCTGGCCGTCACCAACTGGCTGCGGGAAAATCAGCCCGAGCGGGTGGTGCCCGGGCAGGAAGCCTTCGCGATCGAGGTCGATATGATCGACAGCAAGACCGTCGATCTCCAGCTGCAGATCCAGCTGGATGAAAACGTGCTGGTCAGCAGGCGTGAGGATGGCGGATTCGATCTTCAGCACCTGACCGAACCGGTTCCGTTGTTCGACGATGACCTGCCTTTGATCGCCAGTGATGGCGAGCCAGCCCCTGACACCCCGCCACTCGCCGATATTGCCGACGCAGATGGGGCGTTGCCGCCCTGGCATTGATCATGGCCGATACCGATCTCACCAAGGTTGAAGACTGGCTAGATGGCCTGATGCTGCGTCTGGAGCCCAGCGCGCGGCGCAAGCTGGCGATGAAGGTCGGCCAGTCGCTCCGCCGCTCCAACGCCCAGCGCATCGCCGCCAACAAGGAACCCGATGGCAAGGCTATGGCCCCGCGTCGCCCGCGCACCGGCCCCGATGGCAAGCCTGTGAGCCGCAAGCGCATGTTCCGTCGCCTGCGCCTGGCGCGCAACATGCGCATCAAGGCAACGCCCGACAGCGTCGAGCTCGATTTCGGCGGCGGCAATGCCCAGCGCATCGCCGAAGTGCATCATGATGGTCGCACCGACAGGATAGGGCGCACCCGCGACGGCCGCACCATTCGCGCGCGCTACGAGGCCCGCCGCCTGCTTGGGTTCGGAAATGACGACATGGAAACCGTGCTAGAGGCGGTAACCCGATCACTGGCTCCAGACTGAGACGAAGTGTCGTTTTTATCCTATTTGCCCATTTGGGGGTCGGGCAGGGGCGTCGCAGCCCTTATTGTCGGTCCCCGACGCAATTGGGTCAGGCCCGGCTGGTTTTGCTAGCGCCATGCCGGGCCGTTCGGTGTTGTAATCGGCCCGATAACAAGCGCGCCCGCTGGTCTTTGACCAGGGCATCATGCTGCTGGCGTTCATGCCGATTTCGTCCATCGCCACCTCGCCAGCCATCGACCTGTCGCGTCTTCCGCCGCCCTCGGTGGTGCCGCAGACGGATTTCGAGACGCGCTATGAGGCCAAGCGTGCGCAGCTGCTCGCGCTCTTCCCGCCATTCAGCGCGCTGGTGGAATCCGATCCGGCGATCAAGCTGCTGCAGGCCGACAGCTATGATGAGCAGGTGCTGGCCGCCGCTTTCAACGATGCCGCGCGGCAGATGCTCATCGCCTTCGCCTATGGGGCCAATCTCGATCACCTGGCCGCGCTCTACGCCGTCGTACGGCTTGAAATCACGCCTGCCAACCCGGTCACGGGCGCGGCAGCCGTCATGGAAAGCGACGATGAGCTGCGCCGCCGCGTGCTGCTGGCCCCGCACAGCTTCTCGGTCGCCGGGCCTGAAATGGCCTATGTCTATCACGCCGTCTCGGCCTCTGGTGACGTGCTCGATGCCTCGGCAACCTCGCCCGAGCCTGGCCATGTGGTCGTTGCTGTCCTCTCCCGCACCGGCGATGGCACCGCACCGCCGGAAACGCTGGCAGCGGTCGAAGCCGTGCTGCTCGATGACCAGGTCCGCCCGCTCACCGATCTGGTCACCGTGCAATCGGCTGACATCCAACCCTTCGATGTGGTCGCCTCGCTCTGGCTGTATTCCGGGCCTGATCCGGACCTGATCCGCACCACCGCACTCGCCAGCCTGAACACGTATCTCGCCAGCGCCCGCCGCCTGGGTCGCGATATTCCGCGATCGGCGCTGATCGCCGCGCTGCACGTCGCTGGCGTCCAGCGGGTCGAGCTGGCAGAACCTGCCGCCGATCAGGTCTACACCATGCTGCAGGCCGGGCACTGCGCCGATATCGATGTCACCGTCGGCGGCACCTGGGATTGATCGCGGCCATGGCGCTCCCTTCCGATATCCTGGCCACCAGCCTGCTGCCGCCGAACGCGCAAAACTCCGAAATGGCGATCGAGGCGGCCATGCGTGCCGACATCGATATCAGCCAAATCGGCAATCTCTGGAACCCGGACACCTGCCCGGCAGAGCTGCTGCCGTTCCTCGCCTGGGGTCTCGCCATCGCTCGCTGGGACCCGGCATGGACCGAGGCCGAACGCCGCGCCGCGATCTGGGATGCAATTCCCTTCCATCGCCGCAAGGGCACCCGCGCAATCGTCCGCGAAGTGCTTGATCGGTTCAACCCGCTGCTCGAGATCGTCGAATGGTTCGAGGCGAACCCGCGCCAGCCGGTGCACACCTTCGAAGTGCGCATGCCCGCCAACCTCATCCCGCCGAGCTTTCTCAGCGCGGAGACGGCGGCTGCGATCATCCGCGACGTGGCGTCGGTCAAGCCCGCGCGCTCGCACTTCACCTTCGTCCAGTATCTCGAGGCGCAGGCCATGGGCTATCTTTCGGGTGCAGCGATGACCGCCACCTCGATCCGGTTCGATATGGCTGCTGCGCATGATCCCGATCCGCGCTGGGACAATTACCTCCAAACCGAGGATGGCGAGCCGCTCACCCGCGAAGACAGCAAATTTCTGGAGGTGATCTGATGGCCGCTCTTGCAATGATGATCACCAATGCCGGGCTCGATGCGATCGTGGCGGCAGAAAGTGGCGGCACCGATGAAATCAGGATCATCGAGATCGGCCTGACTGCGACCCCGTTCATCGCCGCCCCGACGCTTGACGCCTTGCCCGGCGAGTTCAAGCGCATCGACGCGGTCTCAGGCCAGGCGGTGAGCGAAAACGTCATCCATGTCACCGCCTATGATCCCAGCGCCGATGTCTACGATGTGACCGGTATCGGGATCTATACGGATGCCGGCGTGCTGCTGGCGGTCTACAGCGCGGCGGCGGATGCGGTCTTGAGCAAGGCCCAGCTGGCGACGGGGCTGATCATGTTCGACATCGCCTTCGCCAACAACATGGCGGCGCTGATCGAATTCGGCGATGCGCTGTTCCTCAATCCGCCGGCGAGCGAAGCAGTGAAGGGCGTGGCGGAGATCGCGACCAATGCCGAGGCCGATGCCGGCGTTGATGACACCCGGATCATGTCGCCCAAGAAGACGAAGCGCGTTCTCGACGCGCTGGCGATGACGCTGAACGCTGCCTTCCTCGCGTTCCAGGGCACCGTGAACGCCGCAATCACGGCGCTGCAAGGGCGCACGATCAGCGGCGGGGGCTTGGTCACGGGCGGCGGCAACCTGACCGCCAATCGCGTGCTCACCGTGATAGCCGCAAGCCAGGCTGATGCGCGCACGGGAACTGCCGGGGACAGGGCACTTACCCCGGCATCTCTGGGACCCATGAACAAGTCGTTGTCGGAAAACGGATATTGCACCATCCCCACGGCTGATCCGGCGAACACTTTGCTTATCCAATGGGGACGCTTCAGCGCTGGCCCCAACAGCCAGACGTCAGTGTCGTTCCCTACCAGCTTCACCGGCAATGCTTTTTCGGTCGTCGTCGATGGTACCAGCGACACCAGCAATGACGCGCAGGACAACTATCCATCGGTACGCCCTGGAACGATCAGCGCGACCGGCTTTCAGGTCCATAATGCGAATGCAACCACCGATGCCTGCTGCTTCATCGCAATCGGAAGGATCGACCTGTCATGACCATCAAGTACAGCGCGTCTGCGCGCGGCTTTTTCGACACCGATCTTCATAAGCAGATTCCGGACGACGCGGTGTCAGTCACTGCCAGGCGCCATGCAGAATTGCTCGCAGGTCAGGCGGCAGGCGGTGAAATCGTACCCGACAAGCGCGGCAGGCCGCAGATGCGCCCGCTCGCACCGGCGACGCTCGAACAAGCGCGCGCTGCATGCGTGCATGCGATCAAGCGCGAGGCCGGGCGGCGTATCGATCAACGCATGCCGCTCTGGCGGCAGATCAATGCCCTACGCGACGACAGCGATCCGGGCTTCCATGCGATCGACCTTATCCGCAGCGCCAGCAACCTGATCGAAGAGCAGCTGCTTTCGCTACCCACCGTCGCCGCTGTCGCTACTTTCCCGGTCAGCGACAACCCGCTCTGGCCCCAGTTTGATCAGGAAACCGACGCATGAGCAAAGTCAGCGCGCTGCCCCTTGCCGAGCCGCTCACCGGGGATGAACTTGTCCCGCTGGTGCAGGATGGCCAGACCCGCAAGGGCTCGATCGGCGACCATATCGGCAACCTGGCCGCGCCTTTTATCGCCGAGGCCGCAGCCATCGCGACTGATGCCAGCGCCTTCGCCAACTTCATCTCCGGCGATCTGGCAGCAGCCGAGGCCGCGACCGCGCCGGGCGATCGGTTTTCGATCG
Organism: Blastomonas ursincola; assembly: GCF_013607875.1. GTDB lineage: Bacteria > Pseudomonadota > Alphaproteobacteria > Sphingomonadales > Sphingomonadaceae > Blastomonas > Blastomonas ursincola. The sequence continues at coordinate 524,283 of NZ_VDES01000001.1, read as the reverse complement.
CAGGTGACGGCGAGATCATCGCCTATCTCCGCACGCCGGGCGGATCGACCGAGCTGGGCAGAGCCGTCACCAAGGCCAATCTTTCGCGATCGGAGATGGCCGAGGGTGTCGGCACTGCAAGCGGTAACAATCTCCAGATCGAGCTGAACCGCGGCGGTCGCTTCAAGGGGCCTATCGCGGGTGCGCCATATCGTTCTACTCAGGATCGCATGCGTGAACAGATATGGCTCGACGAAGCGCCGGGCGCTGATGACACCGCCAAAGGTAAGCAGGCGCTGGCTTATCTGGCAGATCGGGGCGGCGGCGAGTTCTGGCTGCCGGGCCGCGAGATCGAGATCGACGAGACCTGGTTTGTCCCCAGCAATGTCAACGTAAGGGGGCAGGGCAGTGCTACCCATGTTCGGTTCGCCGGAACAAACCCTGATCTGATGGGCGTAATGTCTCATCTGAACCCCAGGCAAGGAAATGTCCGAGCATCTGCCTTTGCCCTGATCGGTCAGTACCCGGACGATATCAGCGCAGCCAATTACAATGCTGCACATACCGGCGATTATCCCGTGATTGCGCCGCGTGCCTTTGCGCCGAATACGGTCATCAAGCCAGGTGCAACGAGCCTGCCCATGGCCAGCCTGGGCGACCTCGCCGATGTCGCGCCGGGGGATTTCTTGCGGCTTGAGCGTGGCTTCATGGGCTGGCACACCGCGCTGCACGAGATGGTCCGGGTGCGCGCGATCGATGGCACCACAGTGCATTTGGCCTGGCCGGTGCTATACGAATATCGCAACGCGGCCAATGACCCGTTCAACCTCTTCATGCGGCCCATCGCCTATAATGGTGGTCGCGCCGCGCCTGGCGTCGATCAGGCCGCGTTCGAAGGCTGGCGCCAGTGCGGATGGCGCAGAGTTGATCCGGTCATCAACGCGCGGCTCGAGAACATGAGGATCAGCAACGAGGTCGTTCATGAAGGTTATGCCAACCTTGCGGTCATGATCTGCCGGGGCCTCAACTGCTCGTTCGACAATATCGAGCTGACCGGCGGTGGCTTGTGGAACCTGCACTGCGAAGGCACGCGCGGGACTCTGGTGGCAGAGCGCAGCAACCCGGCTTTCCCGCAGACCGATGTGCTTCCTGGCAACGGATCCAACCGGACCTACATCATAGCGGACATGAGGACGGGTTCGCTGGCGATCGAAGAAGGCTGCCTCAATGGCAAGTTCGAAGGCCGCTCCAACACCAACATCCAGGTGCAGCAATTCTGCCGTGAGATCAGTGTCGACATGGTCGCTAACAGCGGGTCTCTCTACGGCATCCTGGTCGACAAGAGTGCACCGACGCGGATCAGGGGCCGCTACACCAGCCCGCAACCCGCGCTCTGGGTCGCAACACGCGACCTGTTCCATTATTATCCGCAGGCGACCCTTGCGATGTTCGACAGTCTGGTCGGCGATTATTTCAACGGCATGCTCATCGAAGCCCAGTGCGAGCTGGTGGAAAGCACCGCCAACAACAGCCTCGATGTGTATCTCGGTCAACCGATCCGGGGGACGGTCAATGTCGGTGGGCAATTTGGCGGTGTCTACAGCATTCCTGATGCTGGTGCTGGGGTAATCGTCGGCAAGGCGACCAGGCTGTTCGATCGTTCGGATCAGACCTCGCCTTCAGTGCAGGGTCGACCTGCTGCGAGGTTCCCGTTTGATCGGGATCTCGCCTATCCCGATGGCGCCAACGACAAGATCTGGCGATGGGTCAACGGCAATCGCAAGACCATCGCGGCCGTCGCCAATGCTTCGAATTTCACGGTCAATGCCAATACGACCCAGGGCGGGGTCAGGACCGGCGATGTGGCAATGGTGCTGATCCAGAACACCGCGCCGGTTGACGTGAATACTCTCCGATATGTCGGCTATCTGCCTAATTTCGGGCCGGTAACCTATGCGCCAGGCGGCGCACGGCGTTGGCACATCAGTGATGTCGCCGGCATCAATCCCGCGACTGGCGAGGTCAACATCACGACGCCTGTCCCTGACAACTGGCAGGCCGTTGCAGGCGATGACTCGGTGAGTTGCGCATTCTTTGGACGATGGGGCTGAGACTTATGGAAGAGATCATGAGAACGGCGCTGCTGGCTGCTCGCCAGCATGTGGCAGGTTTGCTTGCAGCGCAGGATACCGATCCGAGCCATCCCGAGTTTGTGCCCGATATGGAGCTGCTCACAGCGCAGACGGCGCTGCGGCAGATGGAAGACACATACGAATCCCAATTCGGCCCGCTGCCCGCCGAGTGAGCGCCTTGACCGAAGACATCCCCCTCGATCCCGCAACCCTGATCCGCCTCGGGGTCATCGCCTCGGTCGATCTTCAGGCCGCGCGCTGTACCGTGCGCTGCGGGGATCCCGAAGAAGGCGAGATGGAAACCCCGGCCATCCGCTGGATCATGCCCCGTTGCGGCGATACGCGCATCTGGTCTCCCCCCACGGTCGGCGAGCAGGTGGTGCTGCTCTGCCCCGATGGCGAGATCGGCGCTGCGGTCGCGCTCACCGGCATCACCCGCGACAGCTTCCCCGCGCTCGGCTCGACGCTGCAGGAACGCATCGACTTCGCCGATGGCGCGCAGCTGCGCTATGATCCGGAAGCTCATCATCTGGAGGCGCTGCTGCCCGATGGCGCGACCGCGACCATCACCGCTCCCGCAGGGCTGACCATCAACGCAGAGGCAGGGGTCACCATCAACGGCGATGTCACGCTCAACGGCACGCTCACGGCGACCGAAGATGTGGTTGCCGCTGGCATCAGCCTGAAATCGCACAAGCACGGCGGAACTCAGCCCGGCGGCGGGCAGACCGGCACGCCGGTATAAGGGGACTGCAGATGCTGGGAATCGACAAGACCACGGGTCAGCAGCTCGATGGCAACGCGCACCTGGCGCAGTCGATTGGCGATATCCTCTCGACCCCGCTCGGCACCCGCGTCATGCGCCGCGATTACGGCTCTATGCTGTTCGATCTTATCGACCAGCCCATAAACGGCGCGACCCGCCTGCTGCTCTATGGCGCGACCGCTCTGGCGCTGCAGCGCTGGGAACCGCGCCTGCGCCTGAAGCGCATCGCGATCGGGCTGGGGGAGCAACCCGGCGAGCTGGTGATCGCCCTTGAAGGCGAGCGAACCGACATCGGCCAGGCGAACAGCCGCGTGCAGCTCTCGATCCCTATCCGGCGCGGCGGGGCCAGCCCCAGCAACACCTGACATCGTTGTAATCGGCCCGGTAACAATCGCGCCTGCTGGCCTTTGGCCAGGCTTTCCCTCTTGTCTCTGCTGCAAACGGCACAGCCCGAACTCCAGCAGAGGCGAGATCATCATGCACGGCATCAAGGTCAACGAGCTTACCACCGGCGCGCGTCCCATCGTGCCCATTGCCAGCGCGGTCATCGGCCTGGTCGCCACCGCCACCGCCGATGCAGGTCCGCCCGCCGCCGCGCTCGATGCGGCCTTTCCGCTCAACACCCCGGTGCTGGTCACCGATATCCGTTCTGCCATTGGTGACGCCGGCGAAGGCGGCACCTTGCTGCCCGCGCTCGAAGCCATCGCGGATCAGACCAGCCCGATCCTTGTCGTGGTGCGCGTTGCCCCCGGCGAAGACGATGCGGAAACCGCCGCCAACGTGATCGGCGGCAACACCGGCGGCGTTGCCACCGGCATGCAGTGCCTGCTCGATGCCCAGGCGCAGCTCGGCATTCGCCCGCGCATCCTTGGATGTCCTGGCCTCGACGTGCAGGAAGTGACCGCCGAGATGGTGATCATCGCCAAGCGGCTGCGCGCCATGGTCTATGCGCGCGCGATCGGCGACGAGATCGCCGATGTGCTGACCTATCGCGAGGAATTCTCCGCGCGCGAGCTGATGCTGGTCTGGCCCAATTTCACCAACCAGTTCGCTGGCGATGCCGTCGCCCGCGCCATGGGCCTGCGCGCGCGCATCGACGAAGAGCAGGGTTGGCACAAGACCCTCTCCAACGTCGCAGTCGATGGTGTCAGCGGCATCGACAAGTCGGTCTATTTCGACCTGCAGGATGCCACCACGCCCGCCGGCGTGCTCAACGATGGTCAGGTCACCACCATCATCCGCATGAACGGCTATCGCTTCTGGGGCAACCGCACCTGCAGCGACCTGCCCGAGTTCGCCTTCGAAAGCGCGGTGCGCACCGCCCAAGTGCTGCAGGATACCATTGCAGAGGGGCTCGCCTGGGCGGTGGACAAGCCGATGACGCGCGGTCTCATCAAGGACATCATCGAGACCATCAACGCCGAATTCCGCAGTCTCAAGGCGCAGGGCCGCCTCATCGACGGCAAGGCCTGGTTCGATCCCGCGCTCAACAGCCAGACTGACCTGGCGAGCGGCAGGCTGACCATCGACTATGATTTCACCCCGACTGCACCGGCGGAAAACATCATCCTGAATCAGCGGATTACCGACCGTTATTATGCCGGTTTCGCAGACCAGCTCAACTGACCGCCGCTGCTGACACCCTCGATCGACAAAGGACACCGCCATGGGCCTTCCCCGCAAGCTGAAGAACTTCAACCTCTACAACGACGGCAACAGCTACATGGGCCAGATCGCTGAATTCACTCAGCCCAAGATCGCCCTGCAGATGGAGGAATGGCGCGGCGGCGGCATGCTCGGCCCGGTCAAGCTCGATATGGGCTTGCAGCTTATGGAGGCCGAGTTCACCAATGGTGGCCTTGTTCTTCAGGCCCTCCGGCAGTTCGGTACGCCGCGCGTTGATGGCGTGCTGCTGCGCCTGGTCGGGGCCTATCAGCGCGACGATGGCAGCGCCGTCCAGTCCGTCGAGACGGTTATGCGTGGCCGTCATGAAGAGATCGACATGGGCAACGCCAAGGCCGGCGAGGATACCGAGCACAAGTTCAAGCTGCCGCTCTCCTATTACAAGCTGGTGGTCGATAACCGCGTCGAGCTCGAGATCGACATGATCAACGCGATCTTCCTGGTCGACGGCATCGATCGCTACGCTGAAATCCGCGCCGCCATCGGCCTGTAAAACCCCTTTCGATTCCGCGCGCGCTGCCATTGGGGGACGGCGCGGGCGGGGCAGGGCCGGGGGTATGTTAGGTGCCCCCGGCCCGATCCATCCTCCCCCTGGAATGTGAAGGCTCCCCCAGATGACCAACGAAACCACGTCCCCCGCCACCAGCGCCGGCACGTCGCGCTTCTCTGACCCGATCGACCTGCTCGAGCCGATCGTGCGCGGCGAGACGAAGATCACCAGCCTGGTGCTGCGCAAGCCCAAGTCCGGCGAGCTGCGCGGCCTGACCCTGCAGGACCTGCTCACCACCGATGTCAGCACCATCATCACGCTGGTGCCCCGGATCTCCGATCCGATCCTCACCGATGCCGAGGCGCGCGATCTTGACCCGGCAGACCTCGCCGAGATTGGGGGCGCGATCCGTGGTTTTTTTCTGACTCGGGCGGAACGGGCGCTGATCGAGAGGATGACGTCCGGGGAACCGGTGTCGACGAACTGATCGCCGATATTGCCGCGATCTTCCATTGGCCGCTGTCGGAACTGGAGGCGCTGGAATTTGAGGAGCTGATCTACTGGCGCAGCAAGGCGGTCGATCGATGGAACCGGATGCACTGCGGCAAGGATTGATGAGCGGATGGAGCGAGAGACGTGAGCAACAAGCTGTCGCTGCTGGTCAGCTTCATCGGGGCTGACAAGCTCTCCGGATCGATCCGCAACATCACCGGTGCCAGCAAGAAGGGCTCGATCGCGCTCAAGGCGATGGGTGATGAATCCCGCCGCCTCAAGCGCGAGCTCGCTGATGTCGGCAGGCAGATGCAGTCTGCCACCGGCAACGTCACCGCGCTGATCAATCGCGAGCGCGATCTCGCCCGCCAGCTCGAATTCTCCAACCGCCAGATCGAGCAGCAAAAGGCCAAGCTGGGGCAGCTCGCCGCGATCGAGCGCAAGACCGCCGACCGCAAGGCCATGGCGTCCAATCTGATATCGTCGGGCCAGTCGGACATTGCCCAGGGCGCATCGCTGCTCGCCCCGCTGATCCTCGCCACCAAGGCGGCGGCAGACTTCACCACCGGCATGGTCGATATCCAGCAAAAGGCGGACCTGTCCGACGCGGCCACCCAGCGCCTGCAGAATACGATCGTCCAGGCGGCACAGGCATCAAAGCAGTTGCCGGAGAACATGCGCCAGGCGGTCGATGTGCTGGCAGGCAAGGGTCTCGATCCCCGCAAGGCCGTGCTGCTCGCGCCTGCCATCGGCAGGCTCGGCACCGCATTCCGCGTCGATCTGGGCGACGGCGCTGCTGCGGCGTATGCCAATCTCAACAACCTGAAGGTGCCGATCAGCCAGACGAGTGCCGCGCTCGATGTCATGGCAGCAAGCGGCAATATGGGCGCGTTCGAAATCCGCGACATGGCGCGCCATTTCCCGGCGCTCACCGCGCAGATGCAGGCGCTGGGGGCCAAGGGCGTGCCGGCGGTGGGACAGCTGTCTGCCGCGCTGCAGATCGCTGAGAAGGGCACCGGCAATGCCGACCAGGCGGCGAACAACATCCAGAATCTGCTGACCAAGATCAACGCGCCTGCCACGGTGAAGGCCTTCGAGAAGAATTTCGGAATCGACCTGCCTGCCGCGATGAAGAAGCTCGAGGCCCAGGGCTATGACACGGTCGAGAGCATCGCCATGATCACCAAACAAGCCACCGGCGGTGACCTGAAAAAGCTGGGCTATGCGTTCGAGGACATGCAGGCCCAGGGCGCGCTGCGCAGCCTGATCCAGAACCTCGACGAATATCGCACCATCCGCGACAAGTCCCTGAAATCCAGCGGTGTCATCGACAAGGCGTTCGATCAGCGCGTGCTCAAGGATGCCAATGTCAGCTGGGAGGCGTTCAAGGGCACTGCGTCGACCTTGGCCATCACGCTCGGCACCACCCTGCTGCCCATCATGACCGAGGCGCTGTCTCAGGTCGGCGGTATCGCCATGGCGGTGTCGAACTGGGCGCAGGCTAACCCCGAGGCAGCGGCGACGATCATAAAGCTGGTCGCGGGTCTCGCCGTCTTCAAGCTAGGGCTGGGGGCCGCGAAAATCGCCCTCGGGGGCATCATCGGTCCGTTCGCCACCGCATGGGGCTGGTTTCAGAAGCTGCGCGCGCTGGGCGTGCTCAGCAAGGGCCTGTGGCTGCTGCGATCGGGTGCCTGGGTAGCTGGCCAGGCGATCATGTTCCTTGGCCGCGCGATGCTCGCCAACCCGATGATTGCGCTGGTCGCCGGCATCGCCTTCGCCGCCTATATGATCTATTCCCATTGGGACACGATCAAGAAGACGTTCAACGGCGCGCTCGCCCATATCCGCAGCTTCGTGAGCAACATGGGGCCGATCGGCAAGGCGATCGTGCAGGGGCTGATCTCGGGCATCCTCGGCAACCCTATGGGCGTCTTCAATGCCCTCAAGCGCATCGTCGGGATCGGCATCGACAAGATCAAGGCGTTCCTCGGCATCAAGTCGCCGAGCCGCCTGTTCATGGCGCTGGGCGGGCATGTCAGCGCCGGCATGGCAATGGGGATCGATGGGGGAAGGGGGCGCGCAATCCAGTCGGCCCAGCGGCTTGCAGAGGGTGTCGCCAAGGGTGGCATGCCTCGCCTCGCCGCAGCCGGCGCACCAATCCGGTCTGCAGGGGCAGGCGGAGCATCGGCGGCAGCTGCAGCAGCATTGACACTCTATCTCACCATCAACGCGCTGCCCGGTCAGGACGTGAACGAACTGGCCGAGCTGGTGGTGAAGAAGATCGACCAGATGATGGGCGTCCGCCGCCGCTCCAGCTATGAGGATGATTGATCGATGCGATTCCCGCCCTCGCTGAATCTGCCGTTCGACAAGGCCCGGGGTCGCATCGACCAGGTGCGCTCTGACGCCCGCAGGCTCGATGATCTTTTCGGCGCGCTATCCGCTACGCCCACGCGCGATACCTCGGCCCTGCGCACTGCGGGCCTGCCGCAGGGCACCGAGCTGATGGTGCTCGGCATGTTCGTCTTCGGAATGAAAAGCCTTCCCTATCAGGAATTCCAGCGCCGCATGAGCTGGAGGCATGCGACCAGCGAGCGGCACACAGAGCGCCCCGCGGCGCAATATGTCGGGCTCGGCGAAGACACGGTCAGCTTTACCGGCGTGCTGGTGCCCGAGGTCGCCGGCAGCTTCAGCGCGATCGATAACCTGGTGGACATGGCCAGCACTGGCGACAACTGGCCGCTGCTCGATGGCGCGGGCCAGATCTGGGGCTGCTATCGCATCGAGAATATCGACCTCAAAGGCACCTCGATCATCGCAGGCGGAATCGCGCGGCGCACTGAATTCGCGGTCGACCTGGTGAGGCAGGATTAACTGCTATGGTGGCCAACAAGGCAGCTTGCCGCCTGGTGCTCGACAATGGCGTGGACCTGTCGAGCCGGGTCAACCCGCGCATCATTGACCTAACCCTGACCGAGAAGCGGGGGGATGAGGCCGATACGCTCGATCTCACCATTCACAATCACGATGGCCAGATCGCCCCGCCCAAGGTCGGCAAGGTGCTCAAGCTCGCCCTGGGCTGGGAAACCGGCGACGATGTGTTGCCCGGCATGGTGGACAAGGGCAGCTTCAGGATCGACGAGGTCGAGCGGAGCGGCCCGCCCGACATCATCACCATCCGCGCCCGCTCCGCCGATCTCACCGGCGACTATCGCACCCGCCGTACCAAGAGCTGGGTCGATACCACGCTTGGCACCATCATCCAGACGATCGCGGGGGAGAACGGCTTTTCTTCGCGCATCACCGGCGAGCTGGCCGCGATTCCCATCAAGGCGATCGAGCAGGCAGGCAAGAGCGACATGGCCTTCGTTCGCGATCTCGGCCGCCGCTACGATGCCGTCGCCACGGTCAAGGCGGGCACCCTCATCTTCATGCCATTGGGCTCCAGCACCACCCCAAGTGGCAAGGCGCTGCCCACCCTACGGCTGACCAAGGTCGATGGCTGGAGCTGGAGCTTCCGGCATGAAGAGCGCACCGGGGCCGATGGTGCCAGCGCCGAATATCACGATCAGGATGCGGGCCAGCGCAAGACCGTCACCACCGGCGGCAGCAAGCCGAAAAAGCTCAAGAAGGTCTATGCCAGCAAGGCCGATGCCGAGAAGGCCGCGAAGAGCGCTGCCGACAAGGCCAAGCGAACCGCCTATAGCTTCACCTATGATCTCGCCTTCGGGGATCCGGCGATTACCCCCAACATGCCCGTCGAGCTCCAAGGCTGGGACAGCGAGATTGACGGCATGAAGTGGCTGGTCGGGGAGGTAACGACGCGGTTTGGAGCAGGCGGGTTGGTGACCGCGATCAAGCTGGAGAATGCGGTTGGTGGTTAATTACCGCTAGCTTGGAGACTGAATGAGCAATGAAATCGAGCAAGATCAGACCACTTATTGTCTCTTTTGTTTGCCGAGCTTCTTCAACTTTTTCCTTTGTATGGCTTCGGCGCGGCGTCTTTCAGCGCGGCTCATCGGTGCCTGCGTTTCTGATGGGCTTTGCCGTTGCAAATTTTGTATGGCTGCCAATTCACGCAGCAGACGTGTCTGCTCTCGGGACTCTTCTGCGATCCTCTCGGCAGCTTCGGCTTGCTTCGCGGAACTCTTTGCAGACAGCTGATAAGCTGATGTCTGCTTCTGAGTCTCTTGCAGAATCATCTCGTGCAGTTCGGTTTGAGTGCGAAGCTCGCCTAATGTCTCGTCTCCGTCGACCTCAGATGAATAGAGGGCCCAAGCGGCCAGGGCGATAGAAATTATATTAAGTAGTCTATCAATTGAAACGCCATTGATTGCAGCGGTTCTAAAGAGAGTGGCCAATGTGCTGTTAATTGTCTCGGCTTGTTCTAATGCTTGGTCATGGGTGAGTTCGCCTCTAGCGGCCGAAGATACCACGTCTGCAAAGGCCTTAACCGATGCCCGCGTCACCCCCGGCGCGCGGAATGCAGCCATCGTGTCGCCAAAAAAATCGTAGGTGCCCGCTTGGTATTCCGCCCTGCCACCGCATCGCGGGCAGGTTTCGCTCCCCGAAATTGTTGTGTTGAGTGAGTTCGTCAGCGTTATCATGCGGGCTGTGCCGCGATATCCGCATTGGCCACAGCGCATTGGTATCGACATTAGTGCTCCCCTACGCAGTTCACCGCGATAGGCGCCGTTGGCTCTGCCGCGCACCAGATCAATCCATCGCCATCCCAGACATGCGTGGATGTGCAAACCAAGGATTGGCCGCTGGCGACGGCGAGCATGGCAGCAACAACGATCAACTCTGTAAGTCCCTTACTGCCTCGATCGCCGCTACAAGCCATTCATGTTCGTCTGACGTCACGGTTCCGTCCGAACTCACTACCGCTGCCATCGCGTTTTCGAGCAGGCGGCCGACACTCCGGGCCTCTGGATGTTTCGCTAAGCGGGCAAGCGATGCGATGAAGTCTGCACCGTCGGGAGCTAGATTCTCGATCGTCTGCAGAAGCTTGGGGATCGTCTCTTCGGAGCCGCCAAATCTAAGGATGTAGCTGGTGAGCGCGGCTTCAATGGCTTCGCGCTCTAGGGGGTGGAATTCGTCGTCACACTCCGCGAGAAAAACTAGCACTTTCAGAAAATCGAACAGCGCCTTGTCTCCGGTGGTAATCCGTCCGAACGAGCGGCATTCTTCGAAATACAACGCGGGGGACAGAAGTTCGCCAGTTGAAAGCGATACGAGTTCCCTGATCCGGTCTATGCGGAAAGCACGCAACTGCTGTCGTTCGTGGCAATAAGCCTTGATAACCTGTGCGTGTCCATAGCCCTCAATCGACTTGAGCGTGAGCCGTCGTTTTGAGGGTATGCCCTGGGCGTTCGTGTAGAGAACAAAGAAACACCAGCCCGAATACTCTTCTGACGGTGCCAGAGTCGGCCGACTGTCGTCGGCGTCAATCTGGGGGGAAAATCCTGTCGGTGCATGCCGCCTAACTCTTTTAGTGAGCAATGCGTCGACCGACATGTTGGCTTCCTTTCCGCTAGATTTTTCGCATCACCGCAACGACGCGCCCGATGATCGAAAGCTCGCCATCATAGGCAACTTCATCGCGTACAGAGGGGTTGTCGCTCATCAGCTTCACGCCGCCGTCTGGCTGCGGGCGAAGGCGCTTGATCATGCCGGCACCGCCGAATGCCACGGCCCAGATGCGATCGGCCATGTTGAGCGTCTGCTGGGTGGTGTCGATCAGCACGATGTCGCGATCCATGATGGTCGGCATCATCGAATCGCCCGCACCGTGCGCGAAAAACAGATATTGCGGGTGGGCACGGGTGAATTGCACCAGCCAGTCGGCAGGGAACACCCGCTCGACCTCGGTCACCGGCACGCCGTCGATCCAGCTGGCCCCCATGCCATAGTCGAGATCGATTTCCTTGATCCGCACCCCGCCGACCTGGTCGGCAACATCGTCTGCCGTGGGGACGGGGAGGGCACCCTCGCTCGGATCGTCGGTTTCGCCCGTCAGGTATTCGGGCGTGGTCTGCAGCGCGCGAGCGATCTTGTGAAGTTGGGTCGAGCCAGCGGCACGCCCCTTTACCAGGTGCGCGACGCTGGGCTGCGAAATGCCCGCAAGCCGAGCCAGCGCAGTTTGCGTCAGGTTAAGGGCCTTCATGCGCTCAGAGATTCGTTCGGCGATCATTGCCCGCGCACGTTATTCAATCCCGAATAGAACGATACGCAAAGATTCTGATTGACATTGTTATTCAGATTTGAATAATGGGCGGCATGGAAACGAACCCCACCCGCTTCGAAGCCCTCCAAGCCGCTGTGAAAAAGGCAGGCGGGCAGTCCCAATTCGCCCGCGATGTCGGCACCACGCAGCCCACGGTCTGGCGTTGGTTGAACCAGTCGCGGCAGCTTCCGGCTGAATATGTGCTGGTGGCTGAGCGGCTCTATGGCGTGTCGCGGCACGATCTGCGGCCTGACATTTATCCGCGGCCCCCGATCAATCCTGATGGCGTCGAGGACACGCTCGCCCATCCGCTCGAAGACCGGTTCTATGGAATCGACCTTGCCACGCCCCAGCGCATGACGGCGGGTGCCCGCCGGTGAACGTTGCTTCCCCCATTCAGATCGGCCGCTCGCAGACCGGCCCCATGCTCCAGCGTGGCTTTGCGCTTCCCGATGCGCTGGAAGATGAAACCTGGCTCTGCGAACCGGTGGCCGTACGGGAAGGGGCTGCCCCCCTTCAGACAGAACCTGCCCGCACGGCCACTTTTGTCGCCAACGCGTTTGCGCTGGGTCAGGCTTTGGCTGCCCGCACATCTGTTGCCCCCCGGCAGCGCCTCTCGGTGGTCACCCCTGCCCACCGTTCCGGCAAGACCTGGTCTGCCAGCATCCTGCGCGCGACGTCAGCCGGTAAATTCCCCCTTCGCACCGGAGAGGCCGCATGACCGATCGCCGCGACATCGTGCTGCCCCCCGACCAGCAGGAATTGAAGACCGCCTGCCGTGCACTGGTGCGCGCCTTTGGTGGTCAGGAAGCCGCCGCCTCGCGCCTCGGCACCCGCCAGCAGCGCATCAGCGACTGCATCAACCCCCACACCGAAAGCTTCCTGCGCGTCGATGAGGTTGCGGCGCTGGAGCATGAAACCGTGGGGATGCCCGGCCATCCCCATGTGCTCGCTACCCGCGCACGGCAGCTGGGCTATGAGCTGGTGCGCACGCCCACCATCACCGCCACTGGCAAGGATTTGCTGATGCTGTTCGCGCAGCAGAGCAAGGAGAACAGCGACCTCGCCCAGGCGATCGTCGAGACCACCGCCGATGGCATCATCTGCCGCGCGGATGCCGAGCGCATCGTGAGCGAGTGCGACGACATCATCGCCAACGCCATCGCCATGCGCGCCGAGGCGCGGCTGATCATTCGGGAGGCCATCCGGTGAGAGATCGCGAGGGGGAAGGGCTGACCACACGGATGCGCAAGGGCTTCGTGCAGTGCCCGCACTGCAATGCGCCCGCCACGATCCGCACGTCGGAATGGGTCAACGAGACGGTGAAGGACCTGTACCTGATCTGCCTCAACACCGACTGCGGCCATACCTGGAAGGCGCAGCTGGCGGCGGTCTTCACGCTGTCGCCCAGCGCCATTCCCAATCCGCAGATCAACCTGCCGATGGCGCCGAGCGATTATGTCCGCCGGCGTTATCCTGAAAGCGCGCGCGAGCCGGGCAATGACCCCGGCCATGACCCGCGCCAGATTCCCATGTTCGGCTGACCGCGCGTCGGCAGCCGACTGACCTTCCCGATCATCCCCCCGCCCAAGCCGCAACCCGCAATTCCGGGGTCGATGCCCCGCGCCACAAAGGCCCGAGATGAACCTTTCCGATCAGATTATCGCCGACCTGAAACAGATGTTCCGGTTCAAGTCGGCCAAGGGTGCCTGGCTGCAACAGGGCCAGTGCCCGCAGTGCGACAAATGGGAGGCATTCTGCGCCGCCGAGGATCCGAAGATCGTCAAGTGCGGCAGGGTCGAAAAGTGCGGATGGGAAGACAGCGTCCGCAACCTGTTGCCCGAGCTTTTCGAGGACTGGACCCGCCGCGCGCCGCCGACCGAGGTCCACCCCACCGCCACCGCCGACGCCTATCTCTCGGTCGAGCGCGGCCTCGATATCAGCCAGCTCGAAGGCCTCTACACGCAAGAGACCTATTTCGATCGCGAGACCGGGCAGGTCAGTGCCACGGTCCGCTTCCCGCTCGAGAACAACAGCTGGTGGGAGCGGTTGATCGACCGGCCTGGCAGGTTCAAGCGCAAGGCCAATTTCAAGCCCGGCAGCAACTGGAGCGGATGGTGGTGGGCACCGCCGGCAGCGAGCTATCAGCAGCTCGCCTTGGCCGACGACATCTGGTTTGCCGAGGGAATATTCGACGCCCAGGCGCTGCGCCAGGCGGGCCTTGATGCCGTCAGCCTGATGAGCATCAACAACTATCCCGAGCATGCCCTTGCCGAGCTGCGCAGGGCTGTTGCCGATAGCCCCGCGCGCAAGAACCCGCCGCGCCTGGTCTTCGCCTTCGATGTCGGCGCAGCGGGCGTCTCTGCCACCCGCAAGTTTGTGAAGCGGGCGCGCGAGGAAGGCTGGAACGCCACCGCCGCCCAGGTCCGGCCCGATGGCGAGGGGACCAAGCTCGACTGGAACGATCTCTGGCTGCGCCACTCCAAGTTCAACGGCGAGCCCGATCGTGCACCGTTCAGCGAGAGCGCGATCGCGGGCTATATATGGAATGGCGAGGTCACCATCGCCGCCACGCCGCGCGAGAAGGCCAAGCTGATCATCGAGCGCAAGGCGCTCTCCAGCTTCGAATTTCGTCACGGCAACCGGCTGTTCTGGGCCAAGACCACCTATGACGAAGACCAGAAGCCGCAGCTGCAGGTCAACGAGATCGCAAACTGCGCCTTCCGCATCCTCTACCGCGAGCGCGACGATATCGCGGATGAGACCAACTATTTCATCCAGATCGATTTTCCCGATGGGGCCAAGACCGAAAAGGCCCGGTTCAGCAACGCCGCCTGCGCCGCATCATCCGAGTTCAAGAAGCGCCTGCTCGCCTTCGCGGGCATGTGGTCAGGCACCGGCGAGCAGCTGGACAACATCATGCGGCGGCAGATGCGGCAGCTCAAGACCGTCGAGCCCATCGCCTTCACCGGATATTCGCCGCCGCACCGCGCATGGGTTCTGGGCGATCTGGCCGTGCGCGATGGCCGGGTGATCGAGGTCAATCGCGAGAACTATTTCGATCTGGGCAAGTCGGCGGTGAAGCTGCGCAGCGCCGAGCGCATCCTCGATATCGACTGGCAGCCCGATGCGCTCAAGTTCGATTGGGTGCCCCTGGTCTGGAAGGCTTGGGGACCGCGCGGCCTGGTCGCGCTCGCCTTTTTCACCATGTCGCTCTTCGCGGTGCAGATCCGCGAAAAGCACAAGTCGCTCGGCTTTCTCGAGATCACCGGTCAGCCGGGATCGGGCAAGACCACCCTGGTCGAGCTGATGTGGAAGATGCTCGGCCGATCTGGTTACGAGGGCTTCGACCCGAACAAGGGCACCAACGCCGGTGTCACCCGCAACTTCCTCAAGGTCTCCAACCTTCCTGTCGGCCTGATCGAGGGCAATCGCGAAGAGGGGAAGGGGCACCAGCGCCGGTTCGACTGGCAGGAGCTGCTGACCCTCTACAACGGGCGCAGCCCGCGCGTGCTCGGCATGAAATCCTCCGGCACCGAGACTTTCGAGCCGCCCTTCTGGGGCACGATCTACCTGATGCAGAATGAGCGCATCGACGCCCAGCCCGCCGTGCTCGAGCGCCTGATGTCGATGAAGATCGACAAGGCCGAGTGGAGCGATGAGACCCGCGGCGCCGCCATCCAGCTCGAAAGCTGGCCGATGGAATCCATGTCGGGGACGATCGTCCATGTTGTCCGCAAGGAAGCCGACTATCTGGAGTTCTTCTTCCGGCGCTACATCCATCATGAAAGCGGCATGCGCCAGCGCGTGCGCGGCCTGCACAACTCGCGCTGCATCAAGACGCACAGCCAGCTCGCCGCCGCCGTCGATTGCCTCAAACATCTGTTCGATGTTCCCGAGGCGTGGCTCACCAGGACTGTCGAGTTCGTCGACCACATGGCACTCGATCGCCAGGACAGCTGCGGCGGTGATCACCCGCTGGTCGCCGACTTCTGGGAAAAAGTCGATTTCCTGATCTCGCGCGAAGGTCCGAATGCTCACGGCGAAGGCGAGAGCATCAATCAGCATCGGCATGCCGAACGCTTCATGGCGGTCAGCCTCAGCCATTTTGAACAGCGCTGCCGAAATGCCGGGCTTCAGCCGGTCAACATGATGGAGCTCAAGCGTCTGCTGCGCGGCTCCAAATCCCGGAAGTTCATCGCCCAGAAGCAGGTGAACAACCCCGCCGGTCACAACTCGCACTGCTGGGTCTTTGAACAGCCAGCCCAGCCAGCAGCCTCCACCCGCTCACCCCAGAAGGAGATGGCATGATGCCGCACGTCAACCCGATTCACGATGAGCTTTGCCGGTGCCGCGACTGCAAGCCGCCGCGCCTGCCCGATGGCCAGCTTTATGATGCGATCGGCCAGCAGGTTTCCCCGGTCGATAGCCGTGCCGAGATCGCCCGCGATCGCCTTGCCATGGGCGCCATGGGACTGGTCGCCGTGCTGGCGCTCGGCCTGCACTGGGCGGGGTGGGCGTGATCATGGGACGCCCGATCAGCCGCCCCGAACTGGCCGACGAAAGGCTCCGCATGCGGGTTCGCAACCTGCCAACCCAGCTCGAGCGTGCGCGCGCTCGCGTTCGCCAGCTCGAGCAGCAGGCGAGGGAGTGGAAGCTGCACGATCTCATCCAGGAGCGCGCGCAATGAGCCGCCGCCAGCATATCTGCGACGTGCCGGGATGTACGCACACCCGCCAGCGTTGGCAGCGCATCTGCGATCTTTGCTATCCGCAGCTCCCTAGCGCCATCCGCAACAACCTCATCCGCGCCCATGCCGAAAAGCGCATGGCCGACTGGCGCAGCTGGAAGCGCAGGGCGGGCGAGATCATCGCTGCCCGCCGCGCCGCGCGCGCACCCTCCACCCGATGGACCTCCCAAAGCGCCTTCGACCTGCAGGCGCGCATGCTCGGTGAAAGGACCGATTGATGAGCATGCGTTTTGGGAAGGTCATTGCTGCTGGTTTGCCTGACCGCCCCTTCATCTCGCGCGAGCTCGACCGCCGCATCGCCAGCGCCGAGGCCGCGATCGCCGCCGGCAGGATCGACCCGGAAACCGCCGAGGCAAACATTGCCCCCTGGGCGGCGGCAGAGGCCTGGCTGGCAGGGCACCCGGTGCCCGGCACCAGTCCGCGCAACGGCGACACCCGCGCCGCGGATATCTGCCCCATCGATCGCACGGTAGAAGCGGTCACCCGCGCGCGCGATGCGATCGAGACGGAGATCCTGCGCAAGGGCAGGGAAGACCTGGCCGAGCACTGGCGCCAGCTGTCCAAGGCAGTGCACCAGCTCGAACGGCAGCGGGATGGCATGGCCGCGTGGCAGGCGATGGCAGCCGGTCAACCCGCAAAGCCGCCGATCGGCAAGCCAGCCCTGCCGCCCATGGCCCCCAGCAAGCTCGCCGACATGTTCGACGCCAATGGCGATCCCATCCCCCTGCCGTCGCAGCAGGCTGCCTGACGATGAGCGCTATCCGTGATATGGTGCAGATCGGCCCGCACCGCCTCTACCTGGGCGATGCCTATGCCATCCGGCCCATCCTGGGCTGGATGGATGCCGACGTCATGGATCCGCCCTACAAGTTCAAGGCCAAGGGTGCCGGGAACATGCGCAAAGCGCGCGTCGCGACCCGCATGATCGTCGAACAGCAGCTCGACCAAGGCTTTGATCACCGCATCATCAACCCGCTGCTCTGCGGTGCGGCCGTCGTGTTCTGCCACAATGACCAGATCCCGGAAGTTGCAGCGCACCTGAAGGGGAATTTCCGTCGCTTCATCCTGGGCGGGTGGTCGAAGAACAACCCGATGCCGGTGGCCAACAAGCACTATCTCTACGACACCGAATACTATTTTCACGCATGGTCGCGCGGCTTTGAACCGCAGGGAAGCCTTGCCGAGAAGCGGCGCTTTGTCAGTGCCTCGGTCGCACCAGCAAAGAAGTTCAACCATGGCACGGTGAAGCCCGAACCGGTCATGGACAAGATCATGACCAACATCGCAGGCCGCACGGTCTGCGACCCCTTCATGGGCACAGGGTCGACCGGCGTGGCAGCGATCAAGGCCGGGCTGATCTTCACCGGGATCGAGCACAACCCCGACCATTTCGCAACGGCAGTGACTCGAGTCACCCAAGCCTATGAGGCCGCGCTCGCGAAAGCCTGATGCGCCGGTCACCCCCAATCGAGATCCGCGATATCACCATTGCGCTTGCCGAGGCACTGGCACAGCGCGACCATGCGCGCGAAACGGAGGAAGCGATTCGTGCGGACAGCCATCTATGCGCGCTACAGCAGCCAGCTTCAGAATGCCCGGTCGATCGAGGATCAGGTCAGGGTCTGCCAAGAGCACGCCGAGCGTGAAGGCTGGACGATAACGGCGGTCTTCACCGATTTCGCTATTTCCGGGGCGGTGCGCGACCGTCCAGGCCTCAACGGACTGGTTGAGCATATCAAGGCGGGCAAGGCCGACCAGGTGCTGACAGAGGCGCTCGATCGCCTCTCTCGCCACCAGGGCGACATGAGCTGGCTGCACGATCACATCATCCATGCCGGCGCGCGCATCTTCAGCCTCTCCGAGGGCGAGATCAACGAACTGCAGATCGGCTTCAAGGGCACCATGGCCGCGCTGTTCCGGAAGGACATGGCGGACAAGATCAGGCGCGGGCAGAGCGGCCGCGTCGCGGCAGGCCGGATCCCCGGCAATCTGGCCTATGGCTATCGCAAGGTGCATCGTCTCGATGCACGCGGCGAGCCGGAGCTTGGCCTACGCGAGATCGACCCCGATCAGGCCGAGATCATCAGGCGAATCGTCAGCGAATATCTGGAAGGCGATTCGGCGCGCACGATCGCACGCCGGTTGAACGCTGAAGGCGTGCCGTCGCCTACAGGTCGCAAATGGTCGGTATCCATGATCAACGGCGACGTGCGCCGACAGAACGGAATTCTCCGCAACGAAATCTATGGCGGAATTCTGGTCTACAATCGCACACATATGGTGCGTGACCCGGATACCCGTCGCCGCGTGTCGCGGCCCAACCCGCCGGAAAAGTGGCAGCGGACGCCGGTGCCCGAGCTCCAGATCATTCCGACGGAGCAATGGGAACGACTGCAGCTGGCGCTCGGCGCGCGCGCGCAGGTCGCGAAGGAAGTCAACCGCAGGCCCAAGCGCTTGCTCTCGGGGATGATCCGCTGCGGCGTCTGCAAGGGTTCGGTGGTGATTGTCGCCAACGGCCATTGGGGCTGCGCCAATACGCGCAGCACCGGCACCTGCACCAACCGTCGCCAGATCAGCAACGCGGTGCTCGAGCGCAAGGTGCTAGGCGGTCTGGAGGAGCACTTGCTCCACCCCGATGAGATCGCCGCTGCGGTGAAGCACTATCACCGCCGCCGGTCAGAGCTGCAGAAGCGCGACCGCCAGGCCGAGAGCGCCCAGCGCAAGAAGGTCGATCAGCTGAACGCCAAGATCGATCGCCTGGTGACGGTCATCGCCGACGATGGCGGAAAAATCCCCGAGCTGCTCGCCGCGCTCCATGCCGCCCGGGCCGAGCGAGAGCAGCTGCTCGCCCAGATTGGCGAACGCAAGGCCGAAAACACGATCATCCTGCACCCCGCGATCGTCGACAGCTACCGCGAGGCGGTGAAGAACATCACCGCCACCCTCGCTCATGACGCCGCCGCCGAGCGCACAGGGCGCAACATCCTGCGCAGTCTGATTGATTATGTTGTGCTCACCCCCGCGCCTGGCCGCACGGGTCTGGAGGTCGAATTGGTGGGCCGATTGCAGAACATCATGGCTCTGGCGGAAGGGGTGCCCCCAAAGGGGGGAGATTATACGTTAACGGTGGTAGCGGAGGAGGGACTTGAACCCCCGACCTACGGATTATGATTCCGCCGCTCTAACCAGCTGAGCTACTCCGCCATCCCGGCAGGCACGGGCCATTGGCCGGTGCAGGTCGCGCCCTATAATTGGCCGATGCGCCGCGGTCAAACCAAATTGCACTTTGTCTGCGCCAAGAATTGCCTGCGTCGCTTGCGGGCTTGTTTTCCGCGACCGCAACCGGCAGATGGCTGGCGATGCCGTAAGGGCAGGGGCCGGATCTTGAGGAGGGAGTGCCGTGCAGGACAGCTATGACATCGCGATCGTGGGGGCAGGCCATGCCGGAGCCCAGGCCGCGATCTGCCTGCGCCAGATGGGCTTTGAGGGCACGATCGGTCTGATCGGCGACGAATCCTTCCCTCCCTATGAGCGGCCGCCGCTCTCCAAGGAATATCTGGCGGGCGACAAGCCGTTCGACCGCATCCTGCTGCGCCCCGAAGCCTTCTGGACCGAGCGGAGAATTGACCTGCAGCTCGGCAAGCGCGTCACCGCGGTCGATCCGGTGGCGCACAGCCTGACGCTGAGCGGCGGTGCGAGCGTGGGCTATGGCAAGCTGATCTGGGCCACCGGCGGCACCCCGCGCATGCTCGATTGCCAGGGCAGCAATGCGCGCAACGTGTTCGCCGTGCGCACCCGCGCCGATGTCGACAAGATCATGGCGCGCATGGAGACGACCCAGAGCGTTGCCATCATCGGCGGGGGTTATATCGGGCTGGAAGCGGCCGCGGTGATGCGCAAGCTCGGCAAGCAGGTGACGCTGATCGAGGCGCTCGATCGGGTGCTGTCGCGCGTCGCCGGCCCCGCGCTGTCGGCGTTTTTCGAGGAAGAGCACCGCGCGCACGGTGTCGATCTGCGCACCGGCTATACCGTCGATCATATCGAAACCGATGATTCGGGTCATGCCGTTGCGGTGCAATGCGGCAATGGCGAGCGGATTGCGGCGGACATGATCATCGTCGGCATCGGCATTATCGCGCAGACGGGACCGCTGATCAGCGCCGGAGCGGCCGGTGGCAACGGCGTCGATGTCGATGAATTCTGCCGCACCAGCCTGCCGCATGTCTATGCGATCGGCGATTGCGCCGCGCATGCCAATGCATTTGCGAACGATCGGGTCATTCGGCTGGAGTCGGTGCAGAATGCCAATGACCAGGCGAAGGTTGCTGCAGCGCACATCCTCGATCAGGCGCAGGCCTATAACGCGATTCCCTGGTTCTGGTCGAACCAGTATGACCTCCGGCTGCAGACCGTGGGCCTTTCGGTCGATTACGATCAGGAGCTGGTGCGCGGCGATCCGGCGAGCCGCAGCTTCTCGGTCGTGTATCTGCGCGGCGGCAAGGTCATCGCGCTCGATTGCGTCAATGCCACCAAGGATTATGTGCAAGGCCGCAAGGCCATTCTCGACGCGATCCCGCTCGATCTTGAACAACTCGCCGATGCCAGCGTGCCGATCAAGGAGGTTGGCCACGCCTGAGCCTGTGTTTTTAGCGAAATCCGGCAAAAAATGTGCGAACCAGGAAACAATCTTGCCCTATCATGGGTTAACCAGCTAGATACGAAGTAACCATCGTATACGGTGTCCCCCAGGTTTCTGCGAGTTAGCCATTCCGCTTTCCGTTCGCCCCACACGAACGTTTCTTGCGCGCTATGCCGTTACCGGCCTGGCGGCGCTGGCGCTCGCCGGTTGTTCTGCGGGCGATGAGGGCAAGGGGCGGCAGCGCCCGACGCCAGAGGTCGGCTTTGTTGTCGCGAAAACCAGTTCGGTGCCGGTCGCGGTCGAGCTTGCAGGCCGCATCGCCGCGTTCGAGATGTCCGAGGTGCGTCCGCAGGTCACCGGCCTGATCCGGCGGCGTTTCTTCACCGAAGGCGCCTATGTCCGCGCCGGGCAGACGCTGTATGAGATCGACCAGCGGCTCTATCGCGCGGCGACCGCCGAGGCCAGCGCCAACCTCAACAGCGCTATCGCCAATGCCGAGGCCACGCGCATCCGTGCCGAGCGTCTGAAGCCACTGGCCGAAGCGCAGGCGGTCGCGATGCAGGACTATGTCGATGCGCAGGCCGCCGCGCGCCAGGCCGCCGCCGCGGTGCAGCAGGGCCGGGCGCAGGTGCAGACCGCCAATGTGAACCTGCAGTTCACCCGCGTGCCTGCGCCGATCAGCGGTCGCATCGGTCGTTCGCTCTTGACCGTGGGTGCGCTGGTCACGGGCAACCAGGCCGAGCCGCTGGCGGTGATCCAGGGCGTCGATCCGGTGTTCGTCGATATCCAGCAGTCGAGCGCCGATCTGCTCGCGCTGCGCCGCTCGCTGGCGCAGGGTGGGGCAGTGCCTGCGAGCGCCGAGGTGTCGCTGATCCTCGAGGATGGCAGCGAATATGGGCCGCGCGGGGTCGTGCAATTCTCCGAAGTGATGGTCAACGCCGCCACCGGAACGGTCACACTGCGCGCCCGCTTTGCCAATCCGCAGGGGCTGCTGCTGCCGGGGATGTTCGTGCGCGCGCGCTTCGACCAGGCGATCAACACCAACGCCATCCTGGTGCCGCAGGCCGCGGTCACCCACAATGCGCGCGGCGAGGCCAGCGTGTTTGTTGTCGATACCGGCAACAAGGCAACCGAGCGCAAGGTCAAGGCCGAGCGCGCGGTCGGCAATGACTGGGTCGTGACCCAGGGTCTCAAGCCCGGCGACAAGGTGATCGTGCAGGGTCTGGGCAAGGTGAAGCCCGGCGCGCCCGTCCGTCCCGTCCCCGCCAGCAAGCCGCAGGTGATCGCGGCACCCCGACCCGACAAGAAAAGCTGAGGCGCGGCGATGTCGCGCATCTTCATCGAACGGCCGATCTTTGCCTGGGTGCTGGCGATCATCACGATGCTCGCCGGGATCGGCGCGATCTATCTGCTCCCGGTCGAGCAATATCCCGATGTTGCCCCGCCACAGGTCAATATACGTGCGACCTTTCCCGGCGCTTCGGCCGAGACGCTGGAAAACAGCGTCACCCAGATCATCGAGCAGCAGCTGACCGGCATCGACGGGCTGCTGTATTTCAACTCGAGCTCGACCTCGCGCGGGCAGGTGACGATCAGCGCGACGTTCGAAAAGGGCACCGATCCCGATATCGCGCAGGTCCAGGTACAGAACCAGGTGCAGCAGGCGCTCGCCCGGTTGCCGCAACAGGTGCAGCAGCAGGGGTTGCGCGTCACCAAGTCCAACCCGGACTTCCTGTTCATCGTCGGCGTCTACGACGAGACCGACCGCAGCACCAATATCGACGTTTCCGACTTTCTCGTCTCCAACTTGCAGGACACGCTGTCGCGCATCGAAGGCGTGGGCGAGACCAACGTGTTCGGCTCGCAATATGCGATGCGCATCTGGCTCGATCCGGACCGGCTCGCGTCGGTCGGGCTGATGCCTGGCGACATCATCACTGCGATCCGCAACCAGAATACCGAGGTCGCGGCAGGCGAGGTCGGTGGCCTTCCCCAACCCGAGAGCAACCGGCTGAACGCGACCGTGACCTCGCAATCGCGGCTGCGCACCGTTGACGAGTTCAAGGCGATCATCCTCAAGTCGGAGCAGACCGGCGCGATCGTCACGCTGGGCGATGTCGCTCGGGTCGAGCTGGGCGCGGAAAACTATTCGGCGTCGAGCCGCATCAACGGTCATCCGGGCGCGGGCCTTGCGATTTCGCTGGCGCCCGGTGCCGACGCGCTCGCCACCGCAGATCTGGTCAAACAGGCGGTTGCGGACGCCAAGGCGAGCTTCCCCCCCGGTTACAATGTCGCCTATGCCAATGATTCGACGGCCTTTATCCGCCTTTCGATCGAGGAGGTGGTGCAGACGCTGATCGAGGCGGTGATCCTGGTCGTCATCGTCATGTTCGTGTTCCTGCAAAGCTGGCGTGCGACACTGATCCCGACCATCGCGGTGCCGGTGGTGCTGCTCGGAACCTTCGCGATCTTCTATCTCGCCGATTTCTCGATCAACACGCTGACCCTGTTCGGGCTGGTGCTGGCGATCGGCCTGCTGGTCGACGACGCGATCGTCGTGGTGGAAAATGTCGAGCGCCTGCTCGAGGAAAATCCCGAGATGACGCCCAAGGAAGCGACGATCAAGTCGATGGGCGAGATCCAGGTCGCGCTGGTCGCCATCGCCGTGGTGCTGTCCGCCGTGTTCCTGCCGATGGCGTTTTTCGGCGGGTCGACCGGGGTGATCTATCGCCAGTTTTCGATCACCATCGTTTCGGCCATGGTGCTGTCTGCGCTCGTCGCATTGATCCTCAGCCCCGCACTCACCGCGACGCTGCTCAAGCAGAAAAGGCATGACGGCACCGATCCGGAGAGCCGCATGCACCGCTTCTGGCCGTGGGGCGCGGAAAAGCTGGAACGCGCGCAGCACTGGTTCAACCATGGCTTTGCGCGCGGGACCGATCGCTATGTCGCCGCGGTCGAAAAGGTGGTCGATCGCAAATGGCTGTTCCTGGCGATCTACGCGATCGTGCTGGTGCTGCTGGTGGCGCTGTTCGTGCGGCTGCCCACCGGCTTCCTGCCGATCGAGGACCAGGGCGCGGCGCGGCTGCAATTCCGTCTTCCCGCTGGTGCCACGCAGGGCCGCACGCGCGAGGTGCAACTGGCGATCGAGAAATATATGCTGAACGACGAGCGCAAGAACATTGCGGTGATGTTCAGCGTCGCCGGCGGCGGGCAGGGCGCGGCGGGGCAGAATACCGGCCAGGGCTTCGTCAATTTCGTCGACTGGTCCGAGCGTACCGGCAAGGACGACAGTGCAGATGCGATTACCGAGCGCGCCAACAAGGCGTTTTCGGCTTTTCGCGACGCGCAGGTCAACGTGCTGGTGCCTGCGGCGATCCGCGGCCTGGGCCAGACCAACGGCTTCAGCCTGCAATTGCAGAACACCAGCGGCATGAGCCGGGAAGAGTTCGCAGAAGCGCGCGACAAGCTGCTGGAATTGGCCGAGAACGATCCCGTCCTGGCAGGGGTTCGGCTCGGCGAGCTGCCCGATGTGCAGACGCTGCAGGTCGATATCGACCAGCCCAAGCTGGCGTCACTGGGGCTGAACCAGAACGACGTGAACACCACCTTGTCCGCTGCCTGGGGCGGACAATATGTCAACGATTTCATCGACCGCGGACGGGTCAAGCGCGTGTTCGTGCAGGCCGATGCGCCCTATCGCGCGACGCCCGACGATATCGGCCGATGGTTCGTGCGCGGCAGTGACGGCCAGATGGCGCCGTTCAGCGCCTTTGCCCGCACCCGCTGGTCGACCACCCCGACGACGCTGTCGCGCTTCCAGGGCTATCCCAGCTTCCAGTACGAGGGCCAGGCGGCTCCGGGGCAGAGCTCGGGCGCGGCGATGGACCGCATTGAGGAACTCGCCAAGCAGATTCCGGGCGTGAGCGTTGCCTGGTCGGGCCTGTCGTTCCAGGAGCGGCTGTCCTCGGGCCAGGCTCCCTTGCTCTATTCGCTGTCGCTGCTCGTCGTCTTCCTGTGCCTTGCTGCGCTTTATGAGAGCTGGACGATTCCCGTCGCGGTGATGCTGGTAATCCCGCTCGGGCTTGTCGGAGCAATCTTCGCGGTGACGCTGCGCGGGCTGGAAAACGACGTGTACCTCCAGATCGGCCTGCTCACGACGATGGGGCTTGCGGCGAAGAACGCCATTCTGGTGATCGAATTTGCCGAACAGGCGGAAAAGCGCGGCGCGCGGGTGATCGATGCGGCGCTCGAAGCGGCGCGCCTGCGTCTCCGCCCGATCCTGATGACCAGCCTTGCCTTCATCTTCGGCGTGCTGCCGCTGGCCTTGTCGAGCGGGGCAGGCGCAAACAGCCGCATCGCCATCGGCACCTCGGTGATCGGCGGCATGCTGACCGCGACGGTGCTGGCGATCTTCTTCATCCCGCTGTTCTTCGTGCTCGTCCGCCGGACGACGCGCGACACGCTGAAGAAGCTGCATATCGGCGAGCCGAAGCCCGCCGGAATCAGCTCGGGTGAGGGCACTGCATGAAACGTGCTGGTCCCCTGATCGCGCTGGCGCTGCTCGCGGGCTGTTCGATGGCACCCAAATATGTCCAGCCGGACCTGCCGGTACCCGCCTCCTGGCCGGCGGGCGATGCCTATCTCGCGCAAAGCGAAGCCGCGCTGCCGGTGATGAGCTATCGCGAGGTCTTTGCCGATCCGCGGCTGGTGCAGGTGATCGAGCGGGCGCTGGCCAACAATCGCAACCTGCGGGTGGCAGCTGCGAATATCGAGGCGGCGCGCGCGCAGTTCCGCATCCAGCGCGCGGCGCAGCTGCCGCAGATCAGCGCGCAGGCCAACCGTACGCAGTTCGATAATGGCACCGCCAATCAGAACCGCAATCAGGATATCGATATCGGCAACAACCCGTCGGCGAGCCGCTCGACCGCGGGCACGCGCTATACCGCCGATCTCAGCACCACCGCGTTCGAACTCGACCTGTTCGGGCGGTTGCAGTCGCTGTCGGATGCGTCGCTCAACCGCTATTTCGGCACCGAAGCGGCGGCGCGCGCGACCCGGCTGACGCTCATCGGCGA
This sequence comes from Blastomonas ursincola, assembly GCF_013607875.1. Taxonomy (GTDB): domain Bacteria; phylum Pseudomonadota; class Alphaproteobacteria; order Sphingomonadales; family Sphingomonadaceae; genus Blastomonas; species Blastomonas ursincola. Next base: position 498,045 of record NZ_VDES01000001.1, on the reverse strand, counting down.
TATTGCCGATGCCTGGCTGACCTATGCCGCCGACAGGTCGCTGCTCAAGCTCGCCGAGGACACCGCCGCCAACGCACGCGAGCGGGTGAAGCTGACCCGGCTGCGGCTCGATGGTGGCATCGCCCCGCGCACCGATTTGCGCCAGGCCGAGCAGATCCTCGCGACGGCCGAGGCCGATATCGCGCAGCAGCGCACGGCATTGGCGCAGGACATCAATGCGCTGCAACTGCTGGTGGGCGCGCCACTCGACGAGGCGCTGCTGCCGCAATCGATCGCCGATGCAGGCGACGCGGTGCGGGTGCTGCCCGCCGGGCTCGATTCGACCATATTGCTGCGTCGCCCCGATGTGCTGCAGGCCGAATATGAACTGCGCGCCGCCAACGCGGAGATCGGTGCAGCGCGCGCCGCGCTGTTCCCGCGCATCACGCTGACCGGGCTGGCGGGCCTGGCGAGCAACGCGCTCTCCACCCTGTTTACCGGTGCGGCGTTCAACTATTCTGTGGGTGAGACGGTGCGCTATTCGATCTTCGCCGGGGGGGCGGCGCGCGCAGGCGTCGCGCAGACCCAGGCGCAGCGCGATGCGGCGCTGGCGGGCTATGAAGGCGCGATCCAGGCGGCATTCCGTGATGTTGCCGATGCGCTGGCGCGGCGCGGCACGATTTCCGAGCAGTTGCGCGCCAACCGCTCGTTCGTCGATGCGGCGGAGGACAGCTTCCGCCTGACCGACATGCGCTATCGCGGCGGGCTCGACAGCTTTCTCACCAGCCTCGATGCGCAACGCTCACTTTATCAGGCGCAGCGCACGCTGCTGACGACGCAGCTGGTCGAGGCGAGCAATCGCGTGACGCTCTACCGCGCGCTGGGCGGCGAGACGGTGGAGCGTCCCGACGTCTCAAGGCCCTGATGTCGCGCGCGCCCCCTGCCTGAGAGGGAGGGGCGCAGGTCGGCAGAGCCCGCTAACCCTGTAGAATCCCTCAGCCCTTGGGGCGCTTGGCAAAGGGCTTTGCGCCTGGCTTGCCCGCCGGACGCGGTTTGCCATCGAAGCGGGGCTTGCCGCCAGGGCCGCCGGCGCGTGGCGCATCGCTGCGCGGACCGCGTGCAGGACGATCGGCATAGGAGGCGCGATCGGCCTGGGTCTTCTTGTCGCCAAAGGTCTTGCGGTCACCAAAGGGCTTCTTGTCCCCGAACGGCTTCTTGTCGCCGAAAGGCTTGCGATCGCCCGCAGGCTTGCGGTCGCCATAGGGCTTGCGCTCGCCATCCTCGCGCGGCGGGCGGCGGTCGCCATCGGTGCGCGCTTCGTAGCGCGGCCTCAGCGGCGCATTGCTGCGACCCGTTTTGCCCGATCCCGATCCGCCACGGCGATCGCCACGCGGCGGCGGACCCGAGCGCGGGCGATAGGCGGGAGGACCATCGGCGGCGGTGATCATCACGCTGCCCTCGTCGCCATCCTCGCCGCCCGAGGTGCGCTTGACCGCCTCGGCGAAGCGATCCGCAACCGCACGCGGGATTTCGAAATGGGTGCTTTCATCGCCCAGGCGGATCGCGCCGATCTCGCCGCGGGTGATGTGCCCCCGGCGGCAGAGCAGCGGCAGCAGCCAGCGCGGATCGGCATTCTGGCGGCGGCCGATGTTCATCTCGAACCAGATCGTGTCCTCGAAGCCGGGGCGGGGGCCACGCTCGCGCTGCGGCGGCGGGGCCGAGGCATCGAGCAACTCTTCGGGCGCGGGCATCTGTGCCCGGTGCGCCTGGACCAGCATCACGGCGAGGTCCTCGGCGCTGCGTTCTGCCAGCAGCGCCTGGGCGAGTTCGCGGTCGGCCTCCTCGGCCTCGACGGGCGCACGGAGCCGCTCGAGCAGGCGCTCGCGATCGGCCTGGCGGATGTCTTCGGCCGAAGGCGGATTGATCCATTGCGCGGGGATGTTCGCGCCGCGCAGCATCTGTTCGAGGCGACGACGGCGCGGATAGGGCACGATCATCAGCGCGGTGCCCTTCTTGCCCGCACGGCCCGTGCGGCCCGAACGATGCTTGAGCGTATCAGCATCGCGCGGCAGCTCGACATGGATGACCAGCGACAGGCCGGGCAGATCGATGCCGCGTGCGGCGACGTCGGTCGCCACGCAGACGCGCGCGCGCCGGTCGCGCAGGGCCTGCAACGCCTGGTTGCGCTCGTTCTGGCTGTGCTCGCCCGACAGCGCGACGGCGGAGAAGCCGCGCTCGATCAGGCTCGAATGCAGATGGCGGACATTGTCGCGCGTCGCGCAGAACAGGATTGCGGTCTCTGCCTCGTACAGGCGCAGCAGGTTGACCACGGCATTTTCGGTGTCCGATGGCGCGACTGTGCAGGCGATATAGTCGATATCGCCATGGCCGCGCTCTTCACTGACCGTCGAGATACGGTGCGCATCGTGCTGATAACGCTTGGCCAGAGCCACGATCGGCTTGGGCATGGTGGCCGAGAATAGCAGCGTCCGGCGACCTTCGGGCGTTGCGTCGAGAATTTCTTCGAGGTCTTCGCGAAAACCCATGTCGAGCATCTCGTCGGCCTCGTCGAGCACCGCGACCTTGAGCGCCGAGAGATCGAGTGCGCCGCGCTCGAGGTGATCGCGCAGGCGCCCAGGCGTGCCGACGACGATCTGCGCGCCATAGCCGAGGTTGCGCCGCTCGCGCGAGGCGTCCATGCCGCCGACACAAGTCGCGATGCGCGCACCGGCAGGGCCATAGAGCCACATGAACTCGCGGCTGACTTGCAGCGCCAGTTCGCGCGTCGGCGCGATGATCAGCGCCAGCGGCGCCGTGCCCTGGCGAACGCGGCCATCCTCGCCGATCAGCTCTGGCGCCATCGAAAGCCCGAAGGCGACGGTCTTGCCCGATCCGGTCTGCGCCGAGACGATCAGGTCGCGGCCCTGCGCTTCGGATTCCAGCACGGCCTGCTGGACGGGGGTGAGCGTGTCATAGCCGTGCGCATCAAGCGCGTCCGACAGAACGGCGGGAACGGTATCAAAAGGCATGGGATTTCAATTCGTGTGATGATGCGAAGGTTCCGCATCATCGGCGAAACCGCGCGCGAGGCCCAAAATCCGGCTTCGCTGCAAGGCTGCGCCCCTAGCGGATTTGCGGCGCGGGCACAATCATATTCGCCCGAGACCCGAGCCGCTCATTTGTATTGCCTCCGATTTGGGTGTATCGTTCTGCCACAAGGAGAGGTGGTATGGGGATCAAGGGGGCATTAGCTGTTGCAGCGGCGTTCATGGGGGCGCTGGTCCTGCCGGGCGTGGCGCAGGCGCAGGAAGTGGGCGATTGGGTGCTTTCGCCATGGCGCGGCAGCAGCGTTCTCTATCCGGGCGTGATTGAATCGCGGACCGGCACTCTAGTTACCATCCGCTTCGACGATGGCGATGTCGAGACGCGGCCGGCCAGCACGGTCCGGCGGTTCGACTGGCAGCCCGGCAGCCGGATTGCCTGTCTGTGGAGCGACAACAAATGGTATGCTGCGACCATCCGCTCGATCGCAGCGGACGGCTTCACGATGCAAATCCGCTACGATGACGATGGCACGATCGAGAACACCAACACCGGACGCTGCCGCACCCGCTGATTGGGCCTAACAGGTCGCCATCAGGCCGCGCGCGCCAGCGCTGGCGCCGCGTGATACGAGCCGGTTTGCTGCAGCCGGAAGCGGCTGATTTCCTGCGCCAGGGTGCGCGACTGTTCGGCGAGCGACCGGGCGGCGGCGCTGGTTTCCTCGACCATCGCGGCATTCTGCTGGGTGATGCCGTCGAGCGCGCCCACGGTGCCGTTGACCTCGCGCAGCCTGGCCGCCTGGCTTTCCACCGATCCGGCAATGGTCGCCACGAATTCGCTGATCTGCAGGATGCGCGTGGTGATCCGCTCGAGCGTCTCGCTGGTTTCGCTGACCACCGACACGCCCAGCGCAATCTGCTCGTTCGACGCGCCGATCTTGGTCTTGATGTCCTGCGCGGCATCGGCCGAGCGCTGTGCAAGCGCGCGCACCTCGGATGCCACTACGGCAAAGCCCTTGCCCGCCTCGCCGACGCGTGCTGCCTCGACGCCGGCATTGAGCGCGAGCAGGTTGGTCTGGAACGACAGCCCTTCGATGACTTCGATGATCTGGTCGATCTCGCGCGCCGAATGCTCGATATTGGTCATCGCCACGCGAGCGCGCTCGACGATACCGGCCGATTTTTCTGCCTCGCCCTGCGCTGCGTCGAGGACATGCCGCGCCTCGACCGCGCGATTGGCGGTGTCTGAAATGGAGTCGCTGACCGTGCGGATGGTCGCCACGGTGTCGTGCAGCGTGGCGCTCTGCCGTTCTGTGCGATCGGCCATGTCGTTCGACGCATGGCTGACATCGCCCGCGCTCTCGTCGATGCGCGTCGCCACGCCCGAAATCTTCTCGAGCGACTGGCGCATTCCCTCGAGCGCATCGTGATAATCGGCGCGAAGCTGTTCATATTCTTCCGGGAAGGCCTGGTCGATCCGCGCGGTCAGGTCGTTGCGCGCCATCGCCTTGAGCCCCTGGCCGAGCGCGCCGATGACCTGATTCTGCTTGGCGGCGATGGCGTCGCGGGTGCTGGCGGCTTCCTGCTCCAGCCGTTCGGCCTCGCGCCTGGCTTCGGCCTGCCGCTCGATCATCTGTTCCAGCTGCAGCGAGATCTGTATGAGCACCGCTGCCTCGATCAGCACAATGACGGCATGCAGCAGGACGCGCGGCAAGTCGGCGCCATCGGGAAAGACCCAAGCGGGGATCAGCAGGTTCGCGCCCAGATGATGCACCGCGATCACGGCCGTGCCGGCGACGATCGCGCGCCAGTCGCACATCACCACCAATGTGGCCAGCAGTGCGAAGAACACCATATGGACGTCCATCTGCAGGCTGGATCCGGCTGCCTGATAGAGCATGATCGCGGGATAGACGGGCATGGTGCCGCCGAGAATGATGCGTGCGGTGCTGTCGGCACGGCCGCTGCGCACGATCACGCTCGGAATGAGGGTGACGGCGACTGCGATAGCAACCGGAGCCCAGCCACTGGCGGTGTACAGGCTGATGCCGGCGATCACGGCCACACACAGCCATGCGATGACGATCAGCGCGAAGGCGCCATTCTTGCGAATACCTGTCAGTTCCATGCGACGCTCAACTCTTCCTGGGTGTAGAGGACAAACTGCCGCAGAAAATTGCGGGTGCCTTGATGACAAGGCCGTTATGATGCCAGGCGGCTTCCGTGACCTGCTTGCGCTTGCCATAGACCAGGATCGAACCGGGCAGGGGGCCTGTGCCGATCAAGGCGGCCCCGTTACCCGATGCCCAGCTTATCGTCTGGCCCATGCCTTCACCGTCCAGCGGAATGACCATCATCGGCCCTTCCTCGGGTGGCGCCAGCATGGCAGCCAGCAGCGCGAGCGTCACCACCGCCCCCTGAACGAGCACGGCAAGGCTGATCCCGCTATCAGCTGGCCGTGCAGGGCCTTGTAAGGGAGGCAAAGACGCCGACATCGCCGATACCCATCGGCCGAATTGGTAAATTTTCGCTTATGCAAAGCGATCGCACAAAGAAATATCCATTATGGATGTTTGTGCAATCGGTTGAAGAGCGGGCAGATGGGGTAAGTTACCACCAAATTGGGTTTAAATTGCCGCTGCTGTGGCATGCCCGCTCGCCCATGCCCATTGGAAGTTATAGCCGCCCAGCCAGCCGGTGACATCGACCGCTTCGCCAATCGCATAGAGGCCCGGCACCTTGCGTGCCTCCATGGTCTGCGAAGACAGACCGTCGGTGCTGATGCCGCCCGCGGTAACTTCGGCCTTGGCATAGCCCTCGGTACCGTTGGGGTGGAAGGTCCAGCTGGAGAGCCGCCTCTCTGCTTCGCCCAGCACCCGGTCGGGTGTATCCGCGAGCCGCGCATCGCCGCCGATTCGGTCGCTCAGCGTCGCGGCTAGCCGGTCGGGCAGCATGGCGCCGAGCGTGCTGCGCAGCGTCGCCCGGGGTTGCTGGCGCTTGGCCTGGGTCAACCAGCCGGGGGCGGCATCGGGCAGGAAATTGATCGCTACCGGATCGCCATGCCGCCAATAGCTCGACACCTGCAGGATCGCAGGGCCCGACAGCCCCTTGTGCGTGAACAGCGCCGCCTCGCGGAACAGCGCCTTGCCCGCGCGCGCGACGACGTCGGTCGCGACGCCCGAGAGCGATCGGAACAGCGTCTCGTCTCCTCCCAGCGTCAGCGGCACCAAGGCCGGGCGCGGCTCGACAACCTTTAGGCCGAACTGCCGCGCGAGATCATAGGCAAAGCCCGTCGCGCCCATTTTCGGGATCGAGGGCCCGCCGGTGGCGATGACCAGGGCGGGGGCCTCGACGCTGCGATCGCCCCAGCTAACGCGATAGCGCCCATCGGCATGCTCGACCGCGCGGATGGCATGGCCGAGCGCGATGGTCACTCCGCCCTTGTCGCATTCATCGAGCAGCATCGCCACGATCTGCTTGGCCGAACCGTCGCAGAACAGCTGGCCCAGCGTCTTTTCATGCCAGGCGATGCCGTGCGCATCGACCAGATTGATGAAATCCTGCGGGCTGTAGCGGCCCAGTGCCGATTTGGCGAAATGCGGGTTGGCGCTGAGATAGCGGTCGGCCTGGGTGTGGATATTGGTGAAGTTGCAGCGTCCGCCGCCCGAGATCAGGATCTTCTTCCCCGGCGCATCGGCATGGTCGATCACCAGCACCCGCTTGCCCCGCTGCCCGGCGATCGCCGCGCAGAACAGCCCGGCTGCGCCAGCGCCGAGGATGATCGCGTCAAAGGGGGAGGGGGAGAGCATGGCGCGGGTCTATGGCGCGAGGGTTGCGCTTAGTCGAGGCAAAATCCTCCCCGAGCTCGTCTCGGGGAGGGGGACCGCGGCGCGCAGCGGCGCGGTGGAGGGGGAAAGCGGAATGCACTGCAATTGCCCCTCCGTCAACGCTGCGCACTGCCACCTCCCCGAGACAAGCTCGGGGAGGATTTTGGTTCAAATCAGCCCCATCGACCGCATGCTGCTGTGCCCATCCAGCCCGATAATGATATGGTCATGCACGCCGATGCCCAGCCTTTTGCCCGCCTCGATGATCTCGCGGGTGATCTGGATGTCCTGCTTGCTCGGCTGCGGATTGCCGCTGGGGTGGTTGTGCACCAGGATCAGCGACACCGCGCCGAGATCGAGCGCGCGCTTGATAACCTGGCGGGTGTAGATCGCCGCCTGATCGACCGAACCTTCGGACATCACGTCGTCGCTGATCAGCATGTTCTTGGCGTTGAGGAACAGCACGCGCACCCGCTCGCGCGTCAGATGCGCCATGTCGAGCCGCAGATAGTCGAGCAAGGCCTGCCAGCTCGACAGGATGGGCTGGCGGCGGACGGGCTCGCTCACCAGCCGGCGCGCCGCCACCTGTACGATCTTCAGCGCTGCGGCGCTGGTCTCGCCCATGCCGGGCACTGCGCGCAGCGAGTCGCCATCAGCGGTGAGCACGCCAGCGAGCGAGCCGAAATGGTCGATCAGCTGCTTGGCGAGCGGCTTGGTGTCGCGGCGCGGAATCGCCAGCGTCAGCAGATATTCCACGATTTCATGATCATGCAGCCCGGTTCCGTCGGTGTTCAGCAACCGCTCCCTAAGCCGGGCGCGATGGCCTGCGCCGTGATGCCCGCCCGCCGGAAGGTCCGGCAGCTCGGCATCGGCCAGCAGGGGCAGTGAAGAGGACATGGTTTGAAGTTAATCTTTCGCCCCGGCACGGGCAAACGCTTTGTCGGAACGGCTTTGCCGCTGCGTCGTTGCAACGCGATGCTTTGCAAGCCATTCAGGTGAGGATGAGCGATCCCGATACCCAGGCCGAGGCAATTCCGCCCGAGCGGCAGGTCCGTGCGTGGCGGCGAATGGCCTGGCCGCTGCGCGTGGCGCTGTACGGCGTCGCATTGCTGGGCGTGGCGGGGCTGGTCGCCTGGACCCAGCGCGAGGATATCGCGCGCAACCTCATCGGAAACGAGCTCGAGGCGCGCGGCATAGAGGCGCGCTACGATATCGAATCGATCGGCGTCGGGCGGCAGACGGTGCGCAACCTCGTGCTCGGCGATCCGAAGCGCCCCGATGCGACGATCGCGCGGCTCAGCGTCGATGTCAGCGGCGGGCTGTTCGGGCTGCGCATCGACCAGGTAATCGTCGAGGGATTGCGCGGCTATGGTCGGCTGGACAAGGGGCGCGTCAGCTTCGGCAGCCTCGACAAGCTGCTCTATACCGACAGCAAGGAGCCTTTCCGGCTGCCCCGGCTCGACCTGACGCTGCGCGACGCGCGCGTACGGATCGAGAGCCCTTATGGCACGATCGGGGTCAAGGCCGATGGGCAGGGCAATCTGCGCGACGGCTTCAAGGGACAGCTCGCTGCGATCGGCGCGCGGCTCGCCCATCAGGGCTGCGCACTCGACCGGCCCAGCCTGTTCGGAACGGTCAGCATCGCCGATGAACGCCCTGCCTTTCGCGGACCAATTCGTTTTTCGGGGCTGGCTTGCGATCGGGGTGGTGTCGCCGTCGGTCAATCCTCGATCGCGCTCAGAGCGGAGGCCAATGCGGCGCTCGACCGGGTTGAAGGCGCGCTGATCCCTGCGGTCGGCGCGATCCGGGCCGATGGTTTTGCGGCGGATGGGCTGGGCGGACGGTTGAGCTTTATGATCAAAGGCCAGCAGGTCGACGGTGAGGTCGATCTCGCGCTGGCCGATCCTGCCACTGCCGGAATTGGTTTCCGGCGGTTCGACGCCAGGGGCAGGGCGGTGGTGCGCTTAGGCGAGGCTTCGCCCGATCTGCGCTTCGAGGGCGATCTGCGCGGCGAGAGTCTGGCGGTCGCGCGCGAGCGGCTGACCGGGCTCGATACGGCGGTGAAGGCGAGCGCGAATCTCCCCATCGCGCCGCTGGTGCAGCGCATGGTGAGCGCTGCACGGCGGGCACTGCCGGGATCGGATCTGGCGATGACGGTCGATGCGCGCGCGTGCGGCGCCGACACCGCGCTCGCCATCCCGCGCCTGTCGCTGTCGGGTGCGCGCGGCGAACGGCTGGTCGGCGGCAACAGCCTCAGCGTCCGGCGCTTGGGCGAGGAATGGCAGCTCGCGGGCAATCTTGCGACCGGCGGGGCAGGGCTGCCCGTCGCGCAGCTGCGCATCGTCCCGCGCGGGCAGGGAGCCTATGCGCTCAAGCTGGCGATGGACGCGTATAGCGCGGGCAATGCCTCGCTGGCGCTGCCGCAGTTCGAGGCATTGTGGAACGGACGCGGCGGCCTGAGCTTTGCTGGCGCGGCGCGACTGTCGGGGCCATTGCCCGGCGGCCGGGTCGAGGGGCTGGCGCTGCCGCTCCAGGGGCGCTGGAGCCAGGCAGCAGGTCTTGTGATGTATGACGGGTGCCAGACCGTACGTGTGGAACGCTTGCGCGTCTCGAATTTCGTGAGCGGGCGGCAGGCGCTCACCCTATGCCCCGATCGCGGCGGACCGATCGTCCGGACGGGGGCGCGCGGCCTGCAGATGGCGGCGCGGCTTTCAGGGCCGACGCGGCTGCAGGGCAAGCTGGGATCGTCCGACCTGGCGCTGGCAGCAGGCGCGGTGCGGTTCGACTTTCCGGGTAGCGCGCGGCTGTCTGACGTCGATCTGCTGATCGGCCCGGCGCAATCGGGCACGCATATCACCGCGGGCGATTTCAGCGTCGATCTCGGCGGAACGCTCGGTGGGGCCTATTCCGATGCCGAGGCGACCATCGGCGCAGTCCCGCTGGTACTGACCAGAGGCAGCGGGCGTTGGTCTTTCGCGAATTCTGTACTCGATGTGCAGGGCGACGAATGGCTGCTGCGCGACCGTCAGGCGCCCGCGCGGTTCCAGCCGCTGATCACCGACGACATGCGGCTGACGCTCGCCGATGGCCGGATTGCGGTGACCGGCATTCTCGACGAACCGCAGACCTTGCGTCCCGTAGTGCGCGTCGCCATCGCGCATGACCTCGCCAGCGTGACCGGCCATGCCGATCTGTTCGTCGACGCGCTGACCTTCGATGACCGCCTTCAGCCTGAAATGGTCAGCAACATCGCGCTCGGCCTCATCGCCAATACGCGCGGGATGGTGACCGGGCAGGGTCGGATTGACTGGTCGTCCACCGGCGTCACGTCGAGCACCGGCCGCTTCCGCACCGATTCGCTCGATTTCGCCGCCGCGTTCGGCCCGGTAACAGGGCTGGCGGGTGAGATCGTGTTTACCGATCTTCTCGGCTTCGAGACCGGACCGGGCCAGGTCGTGCGGCTGGCGCAGGTCAATCCCGGCTTCGCGGTCTATAGCGGGCTGATTCGCTATCAGATTCTGCCTGGCTTCAAGATGCGCGTGGAGGGCGGCGAATGGCCCTTTGCGGGAGGACGGCTGCTGCTCGATCCGGGGATGGTCGATCTGGTCAGCGAGGAGCCGCGGCGGCTGGTTTTCCGCGTCGACCGCGTCGATGCGGCGCAGTTTCTCGCCGGATTCGATTTTGAGAATATCAACGCCACCGGCCAGTTTACAGGTGTGATCCCGATCGTGTTCGACAAGGATGGCGGGCATGTGCGTGGCGGCCGGCTCGAGGTGATCGGCGATGGCGGTACGCTCGCCTATGTCGGCGAGCTGACCTATGAAGACCTCGGCACGATGGCCAATTTCGCCTTTAACGCCCTGAGATCGCTGCGTTACCGTTATCTCGTCGTCGAGATGGATGGCGATCTGGCGGGCGAGGTCATCACCAAGATTCGCTTTGACGGGCTCAGCCAGGGCGAGGGGGCCTCACGCAATTTCCTCACCCGCCAGGTCGAGAAGCTGCCGTTGCAATTCAACGTCACGATTTCAGCACCCTTCCTGCAGCTGATCACATCGGCGCGGTCGCTTTACGACACGCAGTATATCACCGATCCCGGCGTGCTCGGGCTGCTGCCCGGTCAGGTGAACAATCCGGGGCCCAATTCGACAACGCCGGCAAAACCGGGCATTCAGCCACCAGAAAGCGAGGATCGTCCATGAAGGGCATGAACAGGATGGCGATTTTGAGGAACCCGTGGGGGCAGATGACGGTGATGGCAGTGGCCACCGCGTTGCTGGGCGGCTGTGTGACGGTGACGGCACCTGACAAGCCGATCGTCATCAACCTCAACATCAACATCAAACAGGAAGTCGTCTATCGGCTCGATGGCAAGGCCAAAGAGGTGATCGACGAGAATGCGGAGATTTTCTGATGAACAGGGCGATTTTCAAGGCTGGCCTGCTCGGCGCACTGGCGCTGGGGCTCGCCATGCCCGCAATGGCACAGCGCGACCCGGCCTATGAAGCCGCGCGCGAGAATGGCAGCATCGGCGAGAAGCCGGACGGTTATCTGGGCATTGTCAGCGGCGGCGATGCACAGCTGCAGAAGCTGGTCAGTGACATCAATCTCAAGCGCAAGCAGGTCTATACCGAGCGCGCTTCGGCCGAAGGTTCGACCGTCGAGCAGTTCGCTTTTACCGCGGGCTGCAACACCATATCGCGCACCAGACCGGGGGAAAAATACCAGGCGCCCGATGGCAGCTGGAAGACTCGGGACGCCGGTCCGCCGGTGCGCGATGCGCGCTGCCCCTGAGCCGCACCGCCGAATTAACCCAGATCAAGCCCGGATTTCGTCGGAAATCCGGGCTCTTTTGTGCAGCTTCTCGCACCGCAGCATGACCATTGACTTGGGCAGCAGCCCTTTCTAAACGGGCCGCGCCTTGGCGGGTCCGCTCGCTGCCGGTTGCGTGCTTTTTGAACATCGTAGGCCCAGGCCCGATAACAGGGAGTAAAGCACATGGCAGAGAACGAACCCGGGCAAGACCCTGTCGGCGGCGACGCGCGGATCGGTCACATCGGTGATCGCCTTCGCGATATCACGCAGCGGGAGCAGGCCGAAGCGAGCGGCAAGGGAAGCGGGGTCGATGCGAATTATCGACTTGGCAACCGGGTGCTCGCCGATCTGCTGGGGGGAATTGCAGGTGGTTTGCTGTTCGGCTGGCTGTTCGATCGCTGGCTGGGCACATCGCCCTGGCTCCTGATCACGTTCCTCGCTCTGGGGATCATCGTGGCCTTCAGGAACATCATCCGGGTTTCCAACGCATATTCGGCGGGGCTGAAAAATCAGCAGTCTCCGCAGGATAAGCCTGAAGATTAAGACGAAGAGGTAAGGTTGTGGCAGCCGAGTCAGGCAAAATCGACCCGATGCACCAGTTCGAGATCGCGCCCATCTTCAATGGTGGGTTCGAGCTTGCTGGACAGACCATCACCTTCACCAACAGCGCCCTGTGGATGCTGTTGACGCTGGTCGCGGTCTGGGTGTTCATGCAGGGCGGCATGAAGCGCGAGCTGGTGCCCGGCCGCTGGCAGCTGATGGTTGAAGGCTTTACCGGCTTTATCGACGACATGATGACCGCCAATATCGGCGCCGAAGGCCGCAAATATGCGCCTTACGTCTTCTCGCTGTTCATGTTCATCCTGTTCGCCAACATCCTCGGCCTGATCCCGATCGGCGTGGTCGGCGGACATCCCTTCACCGTGACCAGCCATCTGACGATCACCGGTGTGCTCGCCATCGTCAGTTTCTCGATCGTGCTGATCGTCGGCTTTGCCCGTCACGGCTTCCACTTCTTCTCGCTGTTCGTTCCGCACGGCACGCCGCTCCCGATGATCCCGTTCATCTTCGTGGTCGAGCTGCTGTCGTTCCTGGTGCGTCCGTTCAGCCTGGGTCTGCGACTGTTCGTCGCCATGACCGCAGGACACATCCTGCTCAAGGTGCTGGCCGGCTTCGTGATCAACTCTACCAATGCCGGTATCGGCTACGGCCTGCTGGTCGGCCTGCCCAGCCTGACGCTGATGGTCGGTATCAGCGCGCTCGAAATCCTGGTCGCCGTCGTCCAGGCCTATGTCTTCGCGCTGCTCACCTCGCTCTACATCAACGACGCGGTGAACCTGCACTGAGCCTTCCTTTTCGCTAGAATTTTCCATCCAATCGAGTTTCTTAAGGAGTATTACAATGGACGCAGAAGCTGCAAAACTGGTCGGTGCTGGCCTGGCTGCAATCGGTGCCGGCATGGCCGCCATCGGCGTGGGTAACGTGTTCGGTTCGTTCCTGGAAAGCGCTCTGCGCAACCCGGCAGCTGCCGACGGCCAGCAGGGCCGCCTGTTCATCGGCTTCGCCGCTGCCGAACTTCTCGGCCTGCTGGCGTTCGTCGTGGCGATGATCCTGATCTTCGTTGCCTGATTTGTGTCGGATCGGGGCCGGTCACAGCACCGGCCCCGTCCACACCCAAGATTCTGATCCACGGATAGCTTCGATATGCCCCAGATAGACCAGATCATGACCACTTACGGGTCCCAGCTTTTCTGGCTGGTGATCACGTTCGGGCTGATTTACTTCGTGATCGGGCGTTCGATGTTTCCCAAGATCCAGGGCACGGTCGATCAGCGCAAGGCGAAGATCGCCGGCGACATCGCCGCTGCCAAGGCCGCCCATGCCCGCGCCGACGAGATCGAGGAAGAATATCGCCTCGCCCATGCCCGGGCCCGTGACGCGGCGCTTGCCGTGACCGCGGAAGCCAAGGCCAAGGGGGCGCGTGAAGCCGAAGCCAAGGTGCGTGAAGCCGATGCCGGCATCGCACTGCATCTGGCCGATGCCGAAGAGGCGATCGCGGCCCAGCAGGCCGCGGCGCTGACCGAGATCGAGGCAGTAGCTGTCGAGGCCGCCCAGGATATCGTCGCCCGGCTGACCCCGGCAAAGATCACCAAGCCGCAGGTCAACCGTGCGGTCAAGGGAGCGCTGGCCGATGCTTGATATCGCCATTCTTGCCGCTGCGGCGGGCGAACACGCCGATCCCTCGGTCGGCGGCGTCCATCTGCTCAACGCCACCTTCTTCGTCTCTGCGGCGATGCTGGTGCTGATCGGCATCATCCTGTGGAAGAAGGTGCCCGCCATGGTCGCAGCGTCGCTCGACGCCAAGATCGCCGGGATCAAGGCCGAGCTGGACGAGGCGCAGGCGCTTCGCGCCGAGGCCGAGAAGCTGCGTGCCGAGTACGAAGCGAAGCTGGCGGCGGCTTCCAAGGAAGCGGCCGACATGAACGCCCGCGCCGAGGCCGAAGCCGAAGCCGTGCTCGCCAAGGCACGTACCGACGCGGAAAACCTGATCGCGCGCCGCCAGAAGATGGCGACCGACAAGATCGCCGCTGCCGAACGCGCTGCGGTGGCCGAGATTCGCGAGAAGGTCGCCCGCGCCGCCACCGGCGCGGCTGCGAAGCTGATCGCCGAGAACCACGGCGCGGAGGCCGACCAGGCGCTGGTCGACCGCACCGTGGCAGAGCTGGGGACGCGGCTGAATTGATGTGCCTGTGCCTTCTCCCTTGAAGGGAGAAGGATACGTAGCCTTGTCGGCGCAGCCGATTAGGCGCAGTTGGATGAGGGTGAGGCAGAGGCACGGTAGCGCCGCTTCCCCCTCTCCCAGCTCCGACTAGGCAGCAAGCTCCCAAGTCTGCGCAACCCTCTCCCTCGGCGGGGAGAGGGGAATGGTTCCACCCCATTGACCTCCAGACCCCGCCACGCCACATGCACGCCTATGGCAGGTCGTCCCGCTCATCCCAATGACAGCAACCCGCGCGCGCCCGACCGCTTTCTCGAGGAAGCGGCGACCTACAGCGTGCGCGGCGCCGATGCGCCCGATTTCGACACCGGCATCGCCGCGATCCGCAACACGCTGAAAACGCTGCCGACGCGACCCGGCGTCTATCGCATGCTCGATGCGCGCGGCGACGTGCTCTATGTCGGCAAGGCGCGCGCGCTCAAGAACCGCGTCACCAACTATACCCAGGTCGACAAGCTGCCGCGCCGGTTGCAGCGCATGGTCTCGCTCACCCGGTCGATGATGATCGTCACGACCAACAGCGAGGCCGAGGCGCTGCTGCTCGAGGCGCAGCTGATCAAGCGCTACCGCCCCGCGTACAATGTGCTGCTGCGCGACGACAAGAGCTTCCCCTATATCCTGCTGCGCGAGGATCACGACTTTCCGCGCATGTCCAAATATCGCGGCGCGCAAAAATACAAGGGCCAGTATTTCGGGCCGTTCGCCAGCGCCGGATCGGTGACCAGCACGCTCAACTCGCTGCAGAAGCTGTTCCTGCTGCGCTCGTGTTCGGACAGTTTCTTCGCCAACCGCTCGCGCCCGTGCCTGCTCTATCAGATCAAGCGCTGTTCCGCGCCGTGCGTCGACCGGATCAGCAAGCAGGATTATGCCGCGCTGGTCGCCGATGCGCGCGCCTTCCTCACCGGCAAGTCGACCGAGGTACAGGCCAAGCTCGGCGCAAAGATGGAAGCGGCGGCCGAGGCGCTCGATTTCGAGAGCGCGGCGGCCTATCGCGACCGATTGAAGGCGCTGACCTTCATCCAGGGCAGCCAGGCGGTGAACGCGCAGGGCATTGCCGATGCGGACGTGTTCGCGATGGCGAGCCAGGGCGGCACTGTCTGCATCCAGGCCTTCTTCATCCGCGCCGGGCAGAACTGGGGCCATCGCAGCTTCTTCCCTGCGCATGTCCAGGACATGGATGAAGCGGAAATCCTCACCAGCTTCCTGATGCAATTCTATCAGGACATGCCCGCGCCCAAGCTGATCCTGACCGACCGGCAGCCGTTCGAATGCGATCTGATGCTGGAGGCGCTGTCCGCCAACCGAACGGGCAAGCTGGAACTGCTCGTCCCCCAGCGCGGCGAGCGCAAGCGGCTGATCGACCAGGCGCAGCGCAACGCGACCGAGGCGCTGCAGCGCCGCGTTGCCGAGAGCGCCAGCACCGCCAAGCACCTCACCGAAATGGCCGAACTGTTCGGGCTCGATGGCCCACCCGACCGGATCGAGGTCTATGACAACAGCCATATCCAGGGCACCAATGCGCTGGGCGCGATGGTCGTCGCGGGGCCCGAGGGCTTTCGCAAGGCGGCCTATCGCAAGTTCAACATCAAGCGCGCCGAGACCGTGCCGGGCGACGATTATGCGATGATGCGCGAGGTGTTCGAACGCCGCTTCGCCCGCGCGCAGAGCGAGGACCCCGATCGCAGCAGCGGCGACTGGCCCGATCTGGTGCTGGTGGATGGCGGCAAGGGCCAGCTCGGCGCGGCGATGGAGGCGCTGGCGACGCTCGGGATCGACGATGTTCCGCTGGTCGGTGTCGCCAAGGGGCCTGAGCGCAATGCCGGGCGCGAAACCTTCTTCCTGCCCGATGGCCGCGAATTCACCCTGCCGGTGAACAGCCCGGTGCTCTTCTACCTCCAACGGCTGCGCGACGAGGCGCACCGCTTCGCCATCGGCGCGCATCGCGGCAAGCGCAAGAAGGCGATGACCACCAGCCCACTCGACGAGGTGCCCGGCATCGGCCCGGCGCGCAAGCGCGCGCTGCTGATGCATTTCGGCACCGCCCGCGCGGTGCGCAGCGCCAGCCTGGAAGACCTGCAAAAGGCCCCCGGCGTCTCCAAGGCAATGGCGCAGAGCATCTATGACTTCTTCCGGGGATGATGTAACGATCAAGTTCAATTTCTGGCGGGTGATGTTTTATGGGACTGGATGTGGTTGTTGGCTGGCTCGCTCAATCCCGCCAAGAGCTTTCGGATGAAGAATTCCAGCCAATTTTTGAACCTTTTCTGGCCCTGAATGAAGTTCTTGCTGAAGCAGGCCAACCCCCGCATTACGAACCTCTGGAAATTGCGGATGGCGATGTATTCGAAGCGCAGATGTGGGGTTATAACGGTCTGCACATGGTTCGGCGGCTCGCGGCGCATTGGGTGATTGAAGGTGCACTGCCGCCTCCAGTGCCCCATGCCGATATCGATCAGTTGCCCCTGCTGGACCAGCTTTATGCGCAGCATGATGCGTATTTCGCTGCGACCGAGAAGCGCGGGCTGCTCTCGCGTTTCGTAAAGCCAAGGGCGGTTCCGCCGTTTGCTCATTTGCTTCTGCATTCCGACTGTGAGGGTTTTTATCTTCCCCGGAGAACTGAGGAGGTCATTTTCGATCTCAGCGAGCCGCAACGCGAGGGGGTTGGATGCATGGTGGGTTCTGCGCCCATGTTGTGGGAAGAGTGCCATTTGCTGGCGTCGCTCATTGATCTTCCTGAAGGGCTGACAACGCAAGACGAGCAGCTTTGGCAGTTTGCGGATAATCCTGCGCTAGAAGGGCCGCTCTGGCAGCAATACGGGGTGGAAGCCTATTGCCTGACGGTCTTGATGCGCGCTGCCGAGGCCTCGGCAAGGTCAGGTGCGGCCGTGGCATTCGTCTAGATCATTGCATCCATTTTCGAGCCGATTGTTCACGCGGACCTGTATTCTTGTGGGCGGAACGCCTACTTTCGCTTTCGTTGCAGGATTGCCTCGATAGGCAGGAATGAGGTGCGAGTGGCGGCGAAAGATCTCGATACGGTACGTGTCGTTCTCAATTTGCCCCGGCCAATGAAGCGCCGACTTGATCTGGCTGCTGAAAGGCGGGGCGTTTCCGTCAAGGCGCTCATCAAGGTATGGGTCGGCGACAAGCTGGATCGGATTCCTGATCTGGATTAGGTGGTGGCATGCCCGTCATCCGCACCCCCGCCATAATCTGCACCGTGCGGCGGCATGGGGAGCATGGGGCGGTGGTGCGGTTGTTCACGCCCGATCATGGGCTGCAATCGGGCTATGTGCGGGGAGGGCGGTCGACGGCCCTGCGTCCGGTGCTGATGCCCGCGAATCTCGTCACGGCGGAGCTGCGCAGCCGGGTGAACGATCAGCTTGCCGGGCTGACGGTCGAGCTCGCCGAGAGCCGCGCGCCCTTTTACAGCGAACCGCTTGCCGCAGCGGCGTTCGAATGGGTGACCCTGCTCACCGCGACGGTCGCGCCCGAGGATCAGCCGTTTCCTCGGCTTTATGCGGCGCTGGCGGCCTTGCTCGATCTGGTCTGCGCCGCCCCCTCGGCGCGCTGGTGGCTGCGCGCGATGGTGCGGTACGAGGCACTGCTGCTCGCCGAACTGGGCTTCGGGCTCGATCTGGAGCGTTGCGCGGTGACCGGCGAGCGCGCGGACCTCGCCTATGTCAGTCCGCGCACCGGGCGTGCGGTGTCGGTGCACGCCGCCGGGGTCTATGCCGAAAAGCTGCTGGTGCTGCCCGCATTCCTGACCGGCGAGGAAGAACCCGATTGGGAGCAGCTGATGCAGGGTTTTGCGCTGACCGGCCATTTCATCGAGCGCCAGTTCTTCACCGATCGGCGCGCCGACGCGCTCGCGGCGCGCGCGATGCTCATTGATCGGGTGCGGCGCATGGCGGGTTGACCTCATCCCAAGCAAAACAATGTTGCGGAAATGCGCTGCCGGACGCTATGCGCGCCTCCACAACAGACAGGATGACCCCATGAAAATTGCCATTCTCCCCGGTGACGGCATCGGCCCCGAAATCATGGCCGAGGCGGTGCGCGTGCTGCGCGCGCTTGATCTGCCGGGAGTGGAATTGCACGACGGGCTGGTGGGCGCTGCCGCCTGGCGCGTGCATGGCCATCCGCTGCCGCCCGAGACGCTGGCGCTGATGCACGCATGCGATGCGATCCTGTTCGGCGCGGTGGGCGATCCGGCGTGCGACGGGCTGGAGCGGCATCTGCGCCCCGAACAGGCGGTGCTGGGCATGCGCAAGGAGCTCGGACTTTTCGCCAACCTGCGTCCGGCCAAGGTGTTTCCGGGGCTGGAAGCGCACAGCTCGCTGCGGCCCGAAGTGGCGGGCGCTATCGATCTGATGATCGTGCGCGAGCTCAACGGCGATGTCTATTTCGGTGAAAAGGGCATGCGCACCACCAGTGACGGGCAGCGCGAGGGCTATGACATCATGTCGTACAACGAGAGCGAGGTGCGCCGCATCGCGCATGTCGCGTTCCGCACCGCCCTGGGCCGTTCGGGTCGGCTGTGCTCGGTCGACAAGGCCAATGTGCTCGAAACCTCGCAGCTCTGGCGCGACGTGATGATCGAGGTGGCGGCGGACTATCCCGATGTCACGCTCGAGCACATGTATGTCGACAATGCCGCGATGCAGCTCGTCCGCGCGCCGGGCAAGTTCGACACCATCGTCACCGGCAACCTGTTCGGCGACATCCTGTCTGATCAGGCCAGCATGTGCGTCGGCTCGATCGGCCTGCTTGCCTCGGCCTCTTTGGGCGCGGAGCAGACCGCGTTCGGCACCAAGGGCGCGTATGAGCCGATCCACGGCAGCGCGCCCGACATTGCAGGCAAGGGGCTCGCCAATCCGGTCGCGATGATCCTGTCCGCCGCGATGATGCTGCGCCACAGCTTCGGCCTGGAAGCCGAGGCCGCGCGGATCGAGGCGGCGGTGGCGAGCGCGCTCAACGCGGGCGCGCGTGGCGCGGATCTCGGCGGCAATATGGGCACCGTCGCGATCGGCAACGCGGTGCTGGCGGCGCTTTAGTTCCGCTCGCGCGCGACTTCGCGCCAGCCGATGTCGCGGCGGCAGAAGCCGGCGGGGAAGGTGATCGCATCGACAGCGGCATAGGCGGCACGCTGCGCTTCAGTCACGCTGCCGCCCGTCGCGGTGACGTTGAGCACGCGGCCGCCGTTGGCGACGAGGGCACCGTCCTTCAGCGCGGTGCCCGCGTGGAATACCTTGGCGTGGCCGACATCGCCCAGCGAAATCGCGCCGCCCTTTTCCGGGGTGCCGGGATAGCCCCTGGCGGCCATGACGACGGTCAGGGCGTAACCGTCAGACAGCCGGGGAGGGGGGCAGTTCGCCAGCTCGCCCTTGGCCGTCGCGAGCAGCAGTTCGGCGAGATCGCTCTGCAGCCGGGTCATCAGCACCTGGCATTCGGGGTCGCCGAAGCGGCAATTATATTCGATCAGCTTCGGCCCCTCGCTGGTGAGCATCAGCCCTGCGAACAGTACGCCCGAATAGGGCATGCCCTCGGCCGCGAGCGTCGCGACGGTGGGTGCGATGATGCGCTCCATCACCTGCGCTTCCAGCTCCGGCGTCAGCACCGGCGCGGGGCTGTACGCGCCCATGCCGCCGGTGTTCGGCCCGGTATCGCCTTCACCCACCCGTTTATGGTCCTGCGCCGATCCGAAGGCGACGATGGCGCTGCCGTCGGTGATCGCAAAGAAGCTCGCTTCCTCGCCGGTCATGAATTCCTCGATGACCACCTCGGCCCCGGCCTCGCCGAAGGCTCCGGCGAACATATGGCCGATAGCGTCCTCGGCCTCTTCGGCGGTTTCGGCGATGATCACGCCCTTGCCGGCGGCCAGCCCGTCCGCCTTGATGACGACGGGCAGGTCGAACCCGGCGAGCGCGGCCTGCGCCTCGGCGCGGTGGCTGGCGCGGACATAGCGCGCGGTGGGGATGCCGGCGCGGTCGCACAAAGCCTTGGTGAAGCCCTTGGATCCCTCGAGCTGCGCCGCTTTGGCCGAAGGTCCGAATACAGGCACTCCGGCGGCGCGCAGGCTGTCGGCCAGGCCATCGACCAGCGGCGCTTCGGGGCCGATCACCACCAGGCCAATGGCCGTTTCGGCGCAGAATGCCGCCACCGCGGCATGATCGGTCACATCGAGCGCGACGCAGCTGGCATGCTCGGCTATCCCCGGATTTCCCGGCGCGGCGAAGATGCTTTCCACCTGCGGGGATTGCGCCAGTTTCCAGCACAGGGCATGTTCGCGTCCACCGCTTCCCACCAGCAGGATATTCATGCCCGACCCCTTTACAGATGATATGTCTTCACGTTCGGGCGGGCTGTTAGCCCAGATGCCCCCCGGCGACAACGCCCCGCCGCTGTCGGTTTCGGAAATCTCCGGGCAGTTGAAGCGCATGGTCGAGGACCGGTTTGCGCATGTGCGGATTCGTGGCGAGATTTCGGGCTTCAAGCGCGCGGCATCGGGCCATTGCTATCTGGCGCTGAAGGACGACAAGGCGGTCATCGACGGCATCATCTGGAAGGGCACGGCGCAGCGGCTGCCCTTCCGGCCCGAGGACGGGCTGGACGTCATCGCCACCGGCAAGCTCACCACCTTTCCCGGGCGCTCCAAATACCAGATCACGATAGAATCGCTCGAGCTGGCGGGCGAGGGCGCGCTGATGCAGCTGTTCGAGAAGCTGAAGGCGCGGCTCGCCGATGAAGGGCTGTTCGATCCCGAACGCAAGCGCTCGCTCCCCTTCCTGCCGCGCACGATCGGCGTGGTGACGTCGCCGACCGGATCGGTGATCCGCGACATATTGCACCGGCTCGCCGATCGCTTCCCCAGCCACGTGCTGGTCTGGCCGGTGCTGGTGCAGGGCGAGGGGGCGGCAGGCCAGGTCGCGGCCGCCGTGCGCGGCTTTGGCGCAATGTCCGAGGGAGAGCGGCCAGACCTGCTGATCGTGGCGCGCGGTGGCGGTTCGATCGAGGATCTCTGGGCGTTCAACGAGGAGCCGGTGGTCCGCGCGATTGCCGAGAGCGTCATCCCGGTCATCTCCGCCGTGGGGCACGAGACCGACACGACGCTCGCCGATTTCGCCGCCGATCGCCGCGCGCCGACGCCGACCGCTGCGGCGGAAATGGCGGTGCCGGTGCGGTCCGAACTGCTCGCCAGCGTCGCCGAATTCGGCCTGCGCGCCAGCCGTGCGGTGAACCGCAGCCATGCGCTGGCACGCGAACGGCTGGAGGCGAGGGCGCAGCGCCTGCCGCGCCTGGCCGACCTGCTCAGCCCGCAGCAGCAGCGCGCCGATGATCTGGGCGAGCGGCTGCGCGCCGCGCTCGGCCTGCAGCTTGCGCATGCGCGCGGTGCGCTGGCGCGGACCTCGGGCGCGTTGCGGCCTGCCGTGCTCGACACCCGTGTCGCCCATGCGCGCGATCGCCTGGCGCGGCTGACGCTCGACCCGGCGGTGCTCGATCGCATCACCCGGCGGGCGGGCGAACGGCTCGCCGGGCTGGAGCGCGTACTGGCGCAGCTCGATCCCGATGCGCCGTTGCAGCGCGGCTATGCCCGGGTCACCGCCAGCGATGGCCGCACATTGATCGACAAGGCAGTGGCTGCGTGCGAACCCCGGCTGACGCTGCATTTCCGCGATGGGACGCTCGATGTCGCGCCAGCGGATGGTCCGCCTCCGCCGCCGGTTTCTCCGACCCCCGCAGCCAAGACGAAGCCCAGGCCCGCCGAGCCGCGCCAGGCGAGTTTCCTGTAGATTTGCGCTGGCGCACCGGATCGCTTATCTTTGCTGGCAACACCGCAGCCAGCCATCGGTAAAGCTGCCATACAGCCTTTCTGGAGCATGATGACCCCATGTTGATGTCCAACCGCGATCGCGTCGCCCGTGTCCACTATATGCCCAACGGCTTCCGCCTGCTCAGCGCCGGCGACCATGTGCTGTGCGCCGAGACCGGGCAGAAGATCGACCTGGAAGAGCTGCGTTACTGGAGCGTCGAGCGGCAGGAGGCCTATGCCAGCTGCGAGATTTCGGTGCGCGCGGCGCTCGGCAGGGGCTGACCGCGTGCGGGGGGCGCTGACGTTCGCCGGCTCGATCTTGCTGGCGGCGACTGCCCCGCTGCTGGCGCAATCCCAGCCATCACCTGCGCCGACACATTCGACGGCCCCGCCACAGTCGGCCGCGCCAGCGCCGAGCGGCCCGGATTTTCTCACCCGGCCCTTTGGCGCAATCCGGCCCTTGCCGAGCGGCATCAGGCTGAGTGGTTCGCCGGTGCAGGGTGCCCTGTTGCGCGGCACCGCGCCCCGGGGCGTGACCGCGCTCGATCTCGACGGCGTCCAGGTGCCGGTCGCGCCCGATGGTGCGTTCCTGCTCGGTTTCAACCGCGACGCGCCGCCACTCGGCGTGCTGACCGTGACGCTCGCCGATGGCCAGACGATGCAGGAGCCGCTAACCGTGGCCCCGCGCGAATGGCGGCGCGAATTCGTCGCAGTGGCAGCGCGCGGTGGTGTTCTGAGCGAAGCATTCATGGCGCGGCGCAAGCCCGAGCTAGAGATGATCGAGGCGGCGCGCGCCCGGCAATCGGACAGCGCAGGCTGGCGTCAGCAGTTCATCTGGCCCGCCACGGGCCGCGTTTCGGGCATATTCGGATCGCAGCGCATCTACGCAGGTGAACCGGGCAGTTTCCATAGTGGCGTCGATGTCGCAGGTGCCGTCGGTACGCCGGTCGTCGCGCCTGCGGACGGCGTGGTCATCCTCGCCGCGCCGACGCCTTTCTCGCTCGAGGGCAACCTGCTGATGATCGACCATGGCATGGGGCTGAACAGCGCGTTCCTGCATCTGTCGGCGATCGATGTGAAGCTGGGCGATACGGTGCGCCAGGGGCAACAGATCGGGCGAATCGGAGCAACGGGCCGGGCCACCGGACCGCACTTGCATTGGAGCATGAAGTGGAACGACGCCCGGATCGACCCGCAACTTCTGGTGGGTCCCATGGCGCAATGAAATAATATTATTTCGCAACGATTCCTGACCAGCCGGTAAATGTGGCGTTCATGTTACAGGTTCGCGTAAAACTGGCCCTATAAACCCCCCTCGCGCTTTACATCCAGCGGAACCGGCAGTTAGCTGACGCCAAGGTCTGGGGAGACCGACGGGTGTCATTTCGCTGCGTGTCGGCCCCTGAGCGCCTTAGTTTTGCGCATTGCACATAACCGCACAGGGGTTGCATCACATGAGAATTTCTTCACGCCTGTTTGCCGGGGTCGCTCCGGTCGTTCTGGGGATGGCACTGACCGCTGCCCCCGCATTTGCCCAAGAACAGGATGCCCAGGACCAGGAAGCGGCTTCGGATGAAGTCGACGCTTCCGCCATCGTCGTCACCGGTTCGCGCATCGAACGTCCCAATGTGGACTCGCCCTCGCCGATTACCTCGATCACCATTGCTGATCTTGCGGCGGGCGGCCAGGTGACCCTGGGCGACGCGCTCAATGATCTCCCGGCACTGCGTTCGACCTTTTCCCAGTCGAACTCGACCCGCTTCATCGGCACCGCCGGTCTGAACCTGCTCGACCTTCGCGGCCTGGGCACCAACCGTACGCTGGTAGTGGTCAACGGGCGCCGTCACATCACGTCGCAGCCGGGCACGCCGACCAGCGTCGACGTCAACACCATTCCGACCGATCTGGTCGAACGCGTCGATATCGGTACGGGCGGCAACGCTGCCGTTTACGGTGCTGACGCAGTGGCCGGTGTGGTCAACTTCATCATGAAGCGCGACTTCGAAGGTTTCCGCCTCCGCGCCCAGGGTGGCATCTCGAGCGAGAGCGACCGTGGTTCCTATTTCGTTTCGGCGACTGCGGGTGAAAACTTTGCCGAGGGCCGCGGTAACGTTGCGGTGAACGTCGAATACGGTTTCGCCAACGATGTCTATTACACCGACCGCGACTCCGTCTATGGCGCATTCACGGGCCGTAGCCAGTTCCAGCTGACCGAGAACACCATCGGCGAACCGGCAGCCGGCAACGGCATTCCGGACAACACCTTCCTGCGCGGTATCCGCAACAACAACATTTCGGAAGGCGGTCTGTATACTTCGACCTGCCCTACTCCTGCTTCAGCTGCCAATGCCGCCCGCCGTGCACTGAACTGCAACGGCCTGCTCAGCAATACCGGCCAGCCGCTCGGTTTCACCTTTGTGTTCCTGCCCGATGGCACGCTGGCGCGCAACGAAGTCGCACGGGACTTCCGCACCGTTGGATCGGCCAACGCACAGGGTGGTCTGGGTTCGACGCTGCGCCTGACCGGCCAGCTCAATCCGGAGATTGAGCGCATCGCGGTCAACACGCTGGCCAGCTATGAGTTCAGCGAAGCGTTCCGGGCGTTCCTCGAAGCGAAATATGTCCGCATCAATGCGATCCAGGAAGGTCAGCCGACCTTCTTCAACAACACCTTCAGCATCAACAACGCCTTCCTGACGACCCAGGCGCGCAACACGCTTGTCCAGTCGCTGGCGCCGGGTGCAACGACCTTCACCGCCCAGCGCTTCAACGTCGACTTTGGCGGCCGCGGCGAAGACCACCAGCGCGAAACCTTCCGCATCGTCGGTGGTTTCGAGGGCACGTTCAACGACGACTGGAAGTATGAAGTCGCCCTGAACTACGGTCGCTTCGAATCGTTCTACCGTACCGAGGGCAACGTGCATGTCGCGCGGTACAACAACGCGATCAATGCGGTGCGCAATGCCGCAGGCCAGATCGTCTGCGGCATCAACGCTGATGCTACGGCAGCCAATGACGATCCGTCGTGCGTGCCCGTCAACCTGTTCGGAAACGGACAGCCGACCCAGGCGGCTCTCAACTATTTCGTCGTCGATTCGACGCGCGTACAGAGCGCCGAGCAGATCAACGCCACGGCCTATGTCGCAGGCGACCTCTCGCAGCTGTTCGAACTGCCCGGTGGTCCGGTCAGCTTTGCGATCGGTGGCGAGTATCGTGATGAAACCGCCTTCTCGGCATTTGATGCGCTGACCCGCTCGGGCGCGACGTTCCTGAACGCCATCCCTGTGTTCGATCCGCCGCGGCTCAAGAGCTACGAAGCGTTCGGCGAAATCCGTATCCCGATCCTTTCGGAAGTGCCGTTCTTCCACGAACTGTCGCTTGAGGGCGCAGGCCGTATCGCCGATTACAATATCGGCAACTCGGGGACCGTCTACACCTACAATGTAGGCGGCGTCTGGGCCCCGGTCCGGGATCTGCGTTTCCGCGCCAGCTATGCACGCTCGGTGCGTATTCCCACCCAGAACGACCTGTTCGCAGCACCGAGCCAGACCTTCCTGAACGGCCTGGTCGACCCTTGCGGTCAGAACAACATCAACAATAACCCCAACCGCGTCCGCAACTGCGCTGCAGCCGGCGTCCCGGTGACGGAAGTTGTCAATGGCGTCACCATTCCGTTCACGAACATCCCGGCGTCGGGTATTCGCGGTCTGAATGGTTCCAACCCGAACCTGTCGGAAGAGCGTTCGGACAGCATCACCATCGGCGTGGTTGCGCAGCCGCGTTTCATCCCGGGGCTGACGGTGTCGGTCGACTACTATGACATCACCATCGACAACGTGATCTTCTCGCTCGCGCCGCAGACAATCATCAATCAGTGCTATGACGCCCCGGGCGGCATCAACAACCCGTTCTGCGCAGCGGTCTTCCGTCGTCCCGACGGCACGTTCCGCGGCCAGCAGAATCGGAATGTCGGCGGCGGCACCGTCAACTACGACGTTGGTCCCAACGATGCGTCATTCCTCTCGGGGCCGTTCAACTTCGCAAAGCAGATTGCCGAGGGCGTTGATGCCGATATCAGCTACACGGCAGTCGATGGAGACATTCGCCTGAACCTCCGCGCGGTCGTGACCTATGTCATCCGCCGCGATAACTTCACCGACATCAATCGTCCTGAATTTATCGACCAGCAGCTGCTGGAGCTGGGCGATCCGCGTTGGGCAGCGAACTTCAATGTCGACATGGACTTCGGCAAGTTCGATATCGGCTATCGCATGCAGTTCATCGACAAGATGGCAATCACCGCCCAGATCGAAGCCGTTCGCTCGGTTCAGGGTCGTCCGCCGGAAAATCCGGATGCCTTCCCCCGCGACTTCTATCCGCGCGTGGTGTACCACAATATCCGCGCCGGTCTGGACGTGGATGATAGGTTCCGTATCTACGGCGGCATCGACAACATCACCGATCGCCAGCCGCCTCTGGGCCTGGATGGCACCGGCGCCGGTTCGGGCATCTACAACAATATCGGCCGCTTCTTCTATGTCGGAGCGGAAGCCAAGTTCTGATGGCTTTTGGCCTGCGCGATTGCCCGCATGGGCGATCGCGCAGACCGGAACGAAAAAGGCCGCGCCTCTCGGGAGGCGCGGCCTTTTTCGTTCCGGATGATGTCGGTCAGGTCACTCCACCCGCTTGGCGCGCACAGCGCGCTTCTTGCCGACGCGCAGGAAATAGCCGCCCATCACGCCGGCCTTGATCTCGACCTGATCGCCGACTTCGGGATTGTAGGTCATCGCCTCGGTGGTCTGCCAGACCGCCCCTTCGGGTATGCCGATGTTCCAGCGGCCGCCTTGCGCCTTGCCCAGGCTCTTGATGGTGGTGACGAGGGTCTTGTCTTCCTCGCTGTCATTGTCATTGCCGCCAAAGATCGAAAGATCGGGAAGGCGGAAACCGAACAGCGAGCGCTTGGTCTTCTGGACCTCCTTTTCCTCGACCACCACGATCTGCTTGGAATCGACGGCCGCCGAGAGCCTGGCCGAGGCACTGTCGAAACAGGCAAGGCGCTGGCTGTTGTCCGCGATGCCGCGACAGGCGTTGAGCGCTTCGAACAGTTCCGGGCTGGGGGGAGGGGGCGACTTCTTGCGATCCTGCGAGGCTGCGGGCGTGGCCAAAAGGCTGGCAACCATGATCGTGCCGGTGATGAACTTGCTTCCCTGCCTCATTTCCTGCTCTTTCGACTGTTGATCGGGCCGCAACGCATAAACCACCCGGCGCCCATGTGGGAAACGGTTTTGGCAGCGGGGCGGAATCTGCCACCGATGTCAGGGCGCGGCGCTATGGCAATGCGATGCGGCAGCGGCATGAAGGACGTGTGACTTTTATGCTACATTCGGCGGAAAAGCGTTGAATTTCCGCCATCCAAGGTTGCGCAGCTTTCGTGCTTTGCCCTACACCAGCGCAATGGTGGGCCATAGAGACCCTCCAGAACTGGGTTTAGCCATGCCTGCGCGGCGGGGCGATCAAGGGGAAATACCACATGAAGACGCAATTTAAGCTGAGCTTGCTTGGCACCAGCCTCCTCGTCGGTGCAGCATCGCTCGCAACGCCTGCCTTCGCGCAGGATCAGGAGCAGGATCAGGCTGCTTCGGGCGATTCGACCATCGTCGTGACCGGCTCGCTCATCTCGAACCCGAACATCGAGCGCGCTGCGCCGGTGAACGTGACTTCGGCCGACGAAATCGACCTGCTGCAGTCGAACGTCGCTGAAGAAATCCTTCGCGAAATCCCGGGTATCGTCCCCTCGATCGGTTCTGCCGTGAACAACGGCAACGGCGGTAACTCGTTCGTCAACCTGCGCGGTCTGGGGTCGAACCGCAACGTGGTCCTTCTGGACGGCACGCGCGTTGTTCCCGCTGAACTCCAGGGTCGTTTCGACCTTAACAACATTCCGCTGGCGCTGATCGAGCGCGTCGAAGTGCTGACCGGTGGTTCGTCGACCACCTATGGTGCCGAC
The DNA here is from genome assembly GCF_013607875.1 of Blastomonas ursincola. Taxonomy (GTDB): domain Bacteria; phylum Pseudomonadota; class Alphaproteobacteria; order Sphingomonadales; family Sphingomonadaceae; genus Blastomonas; species Blastomonas ursincola. Next base: position 469,784 of record NZ_VDES01000001.1, on the reverse strand, counting down.
GCTATCTCGGGTGTCATCAACTTCATCACGCGTCAGGATTTCGCTGGTCTCGAAGCGACCGCTGCGTCGCAGATCACCGAGCAGGGCGATGGTCACACCGTCCGCTTCGACGTGACGACCGGTGCCAATTTCGATGATGGCCGCGGTAACGTTGTGCTGAGCGTTGGCTATCAGACCGCCGACCCCGTGTATCAGGGCGATCGTCAGATTGGCCGCAACACGATCGGTTCGGTCAGCGGTGCTGGCGCTGGTTCGGGTACTTCGGTCCCTTCGCGTCTGACCGTGACCGGGCTCGGTACGCTGCAGATCGATCCCACGGGCAACACCCTGGTTCCGACCTATGCGCCGTTCAACTTCTCGCCTGACAACATTTTCCAGACTCCGTTCGAGCGCTTCAACATCTTCGGTGCGGCCAAGTACGAAGTGTCGGATGGTATTGAAGTCTATACCCGCGGTCTGTTCTCGAAGAACACGGTCGACACCATCATCGCACCCTCGGGCGCGTTCGGTATCGGCGTGACCATCCCGCTGAGCAACCCGTTCCTGCCGGCTGGTATCCGCAACCAGTTCTGTAACAACTTCGACTTCAATGCTGCAGTTGATGGTATCCAGTCGCTGACCGCTGCGCAGTGCGCTGCTGCTGCAACCGCTGTCAATCCGACTGACCCCAACTATCGCACCGTGACCACCGCGCTGTTCCGCCGCGCTGTGGAAGCAGGTCCGCGTATCTCGAACTATCAGAACACCGTGTTCGATTATAAGCTGGGCATTCGCGGCGGTATTACCGACACGATCGATTTCGACGTGTTCGGCAGCTACGGCCAGTCGGACCAGGTCCAGACCATCAAGGGTTACACGCTCAACTCGCGTGTGCGTGACTCGCTGCTGGCGACCAACACTGCCACCTGTTTGAGCGGCAACGCTGCTTGCGTTCCTGCCAACTTCTTCAGTCCGCAGGTCGGTGGTCTCACCCCCGCCATGGTCGCTTACCTGGTCGGTGAATCGACCGTGCAGACCAAGACCACGCTGGCTCAGGCACGTGCGACGATCAGCGGTGACTTCGGTGTTGCCAGCCCCTGGGCGACCGACCCGATTTCGTTCGCCGTCGGTGGCGAATATCGCAAGTATACCGCGCAGATCTCGTCGGATACCCTGGCGCAGTCGGGTGATCTCGGCGGTGCCGGTGGCGCGCAGCCGAACGTCGATGGCGGCTTCGACGTTTATGAAGCGATCGGTGAAATCATCGTTCCGATCGTGCAGGGCAAGTCGTTCTTCGAAGACCTCACGCTGGAAGCCGGTATCCGTTATTCGGATTATGGCATCGATGCCGTTGGCGCATCGGGCTACAGCACCACGACCTGGAAGGTCGGCGGCAGCTGGACTCCGGTGACCGGTGCAAAGGTGTGCGGTTTCTATGCTCGTGCAGTTCGTGCTCCGAACATCGCTGAACTGTTCTCGCCGCAGAATACCGGCCTGACCAGCCTGACGCGCGATCCCTGCGCTTCGATCAACGACAATGGCGTCCGCATCAATGCTGGTCCGACCGGTGCAGTGCGGGACGCGTGTCTTGCTCAGGGCGCGACGCTCGCCAACATCAACTCGATCAACCTGCCGATCGCAGGCCAGGCGAACGCCACCACCGGTGGTAACCTGGCGCTGAACCCGGAAACGTCGAACAGCTATACTGTCGGCCTGGTGCTCGAGCCCGCGTTCATCCCCGGCTTCACGATGACGGTTGACTATTTCAACATCAAGGTCACCGGCGCCATCACGACGCCGTCGCCCGATGACGCACTCGACGCCTGCTTCAATGCGCCGAGCGCAACGAACCCGGCTTGTACTGTCATCCGTCGTGATCCGATCACCGGTGGTTTGAACGGTGACCCGGCCACCACGCCTGGTCTGTTCACGGCGCTGTCGAACCTTGGCCGCCTGGCAACCGACGGTGTCGACCTGACCATGAACTATCGTCGTGACATCGGATTTGCCGATCTGTCGCTGGCGTTCGTCGGTACCTGGACCAACAAGCGCACCTTCCAGTCGACCCCCACGGATATCGTCCGTGACTGCGTCGGCACCTACAGCGTGAACTGCGATCAGGGCATTCAGCCCGAGTTCCAGTGGACCGTCCGTACCACCCTCGGCTTCGAAGGTGTCGACGTCTCGCTGCTGTGGCGCTACCTGGATGGCTCGACGTTCGAAAACTTCAATCCTGCTCGGGAATGCGGCAACCAGCCGCGTCCTGCCGGTGCAACTCCTTCGCCGAACCTGTTCTGCGGTGCGGCGCCTATCGGTTTCACCAGCCAGGAAGATTTCAACACCATTCCGGCCTACAACTATTTCGACATCACGACCCGCTTCGATCTGCTCGAAAACCTGACGGTGACGCTCACCGTTCAGAACATTTTCGACAAGAAGCCTCCGATCGTGGGTTCGGATGCTGGTCCGGTTGCGTTCAACTCGGGTAACACCTTCCCGTCGACCTACGACGCACTTGGCCGTCGTTTCGGCGTGCAGGCCCGCCTGCGCTTCTGATCCCATCCGGGTTCAGTACCATACAAATGGGGGTAGGTCGCAAGACCTGCCCCTTTTTGCTTGTGGGTCTCGCCAGGGCAGGCTTTGGCCCGGAAGCAGGCTAATGCAAATTGGTTGCAATAGCGTCTGAGCGTTGATACAGGCTCCCCCAGAAAAGGGGTGAGCGATGAAATTTTCTCGAGTGATTCCGGCGTTGTTGGCGACCATGACATCGGTTCCGGCGCTGGCGCAGGACAATGCTGCGGCTGCCGATGCCACCACTGAGGCGCCGCGGGACGAATCCGAGATCGTCGTGACCGCTGCGCGCACGGTTCTGCCGCCCAGCGCCTTGCCTTTGACAATCGATATCATCGACAAGCAGGCGCTCGATCAGCAGATCATCTTGTCCGGGTCAGTGACCGATGCGGTCGCAACGCTGACACCCTCGTTCTCGCCGACGCGCGGAAAGCTCTCGGGGGCGGGGGAAACTCTGCGCGGGCGTTCGCCGCTCTATGCGATCAACGGCATTCCCCAGTCGACGCCGCTGCGCGACGGTAGCCGCGACGGCTTCACCATCGACGGCTTCTTCATCGAGCAGGTCGAGCTGATCTACGGCTCCAACGCGCTGCAGGGCATCGGCGGCACCGGCGGCATCGTCAATCAGGTCACCGTCGGCGCGCCGAAACAGGAAGGGCTTTCGGGCCGCGTGCTGTTGCAGGGCACGGCGGACAATGATTTCCGCTCGGATGGCTTCGGTGGCAAGGCCGCCGGCCTGGTCCAGTACAAGGCCGACCGCTTCGATGCGACGGTGGGCGCAGCCTATGAGCGGCGCGGCGTGTTCTATGATGCGCGCGGCCGCAATGTGGGCATAAACCTGACCCAGGGCGAAACCCAGACGTCCGACGCCATTTCGCTTTTCGGTCGCTTCGGTTACGCCCTGTCGTCCACCGCGCGGCTCGACCTTATGGCCAGCCGTTACGAGCTCAAGGGCGATGGAGACTATGTCGCCGTCGCAGGCAACCGCCTGACCGGTCTGCCGACCAGCGCGGTCAAGGGCACGCCGCCGGGCAAGCCTGCGGCCAACCGCACCGAGAGCCTTGCGCTGTCGCTGACCGACACTGATCTCGGCGGCGGCAATTTCGTCAGCCAGATCTTCTTCAACCGCACCCGCGACACCTTTGGTGGCGAGCTCGGCCCGATCGCGACCTTCCAGGATGTGCGCATCGCGCCCATCGGTACATTGTTCGACCAGTCGCAGAACCGTTCGCGCAAGCTGGGGGGCAAGATCGGTTATGAACGCGCGATCCCCGGTTTCGAGGATCTGACCGCGATCGTCGGTTTTGACGCCTTGTTCGACAAGACCGAGCAGCGGCTGATCGCCACCGACCGCATCTGGGTGCCGCCCACCGACTTCCGCAGCCTCGCACCCTTTGCCCAGGCGAACCTCAAACTGTTCGATGGCCTGGTCCGGCTTGCGGGCGGCGCGCGCTGGGAAAATGTCGAGATCAAGATCGACGACTATACCACCATCGCCACCACCACGACCCCGCGTGGCGGAGTGCTGGTCAACGGCGGCAGCCCCAAGTTCGACGATGTGCTGTTCAACGGCGGCGTCATTATCGAACCGGCGCAGGGCATCCGGCTCTATGCCAGCTATGCGGAGGGCTTTACCGTGCCCGATGTCGGCCGCATCACCCGCGCCATCGGCACGCCTGGCGTTGATCTCGACAACTTCCTCGACATCAGCCCGATCATCTCGAACAACCGCGAGATCGGGGCCGAGGTGAAGCGCGGCCCGATCGATGCGAGCGTCACCTATTTCTGGTCGTCGAGCACGCGCGGCCAGTTGCTCGTGGCGCGGCCAGACGGCATTTTCGATGTCCAGCGCCAGCGGATCGAGATCGAGGGCCTCGAGCTGAACCTCGGCGTGCAGCTGCCGATCGACGGGCTTCGCGTATCGGCAGGCTATGCGCATATCCTGGGCCGCACCGATACCAATGGCGACGACCGGGTCGATACCGATCTCGATGGCACCAACATCTCGCCCGATCGCCTCAACCTCGCTGCCAGTTTCGACCGGGGCAGGGTATCGGCGCGGGTGCAGACCCAGGTCTATTTCTCGCGCACCTTCAACGGCCTGGTGCGTGACCCACGCAACGACTTTGGCGGCTATACGCTGACCGACGCCTATCTGGGCTATGATGTCGGCCCGGGGCGCATCATCCTCAGCGCGCAGAACATCTTCAACCGCCAGTATATCGACTATAACAGCGATGTACGGCTGCCGACGGACAATCTGTCCTTCTTTGCCGGGCGCGGGCGGACGATGACGCTCGCCTGGGACATGCGCTTCTGATGAAGACGCTCGATCTGCTGCACCGCTGGACGGGCGGGCTGGTCGGCCTGGTGCTGCTGGTGCTGGGGCTCAGCGGGACGATCCTGATCCACCGCGATGCATGGGTCATGCTGCCGCATGCCAGCGACGAGCAGGTCCAGGATACGCCCGCGATCATCGCGGCGACCGAGCAGATGATGGCCGATCCGGCGGCGCGGCCGAGCGCGATCAGCTTCGCCACCGACGGTTTCGGGCTCAACCGGCTGTCTTTCGGTAGAGAGGCGGGGGCCTATGCCGACCAGGCGGGCAACATCGTCACGCACTGGGACGATGCATGGGAGCGGCCCGAGCTCTTCCTGTTCGATCTGCACCATCATCTGCTCGCGGGCGAAACTGGCGAGATCGTCGCTGCGTCTGCCGGGCTTTGCGGGCTGTTCTTCGTGATCAGCGGTGCGATCCTCTGGTGGCGCACGCGCTCCACCTTCCGCTTCCGGCTTCTCCCGGCGCGCCTGTCGCGGCCTGCGATCCTGTGGCACCATCGCGATCTCGGCATCGTGTTTGCGCCGCTGCTCGCGCTTGTGATATTTACCGGCACCACGATGGTCTTTCGTCCTGTGACCGCTTTGGTGCTGGGGCCATCGGCACCCGCGACGATCGAGCGGTCGTTCAAGGGTCCGGAGGCGAAGCTCGGCGCGCTCGCCGAAAAACCCGATTGGGCGCGGATGATCCGGACGGCGCGCGAGCGTTTCCCCGATGCGGAAATCCGCATTCTCAGCCTGCCGAAAGAGGCGGGCAAGCCGATCACCTTGCGCATGAAACAGCCCGAGGAATGGTTGCCCAATGGCCGCACGACCCTCTGGTTCGCGCCCGACACGGGACGCCTGATCGAAGCGCGCGATGCCTTGAAGCTGCCGGGGGCTGCGCAGGCGTTCAACACCTTCTACCCGCTGCATGCGGCCAAGGTGGGCGGGCTGGCCTATAGGCTGGTCATGACGCTGGTCGGGCTGGCGCTGAGCCTGCTGGGATCGCTCGCGGTGTGGAGCTTCTGGTTCCGCCGCAATCGTACCGCGCGGCGCGTCGCCACGGGGCAGACGGTTCCCGCCGAATAAGGCTTACAGGTCGAACAGCCCTTCCTGCGATCCTTCGGGCGGGTTGAGGCCCAGATGCTTCCACCCGCGCGCATTGAGGCAACGGCCGCGTGCGGTGCGCGCGATCAGGCCGAGCTGGATCAGATAGGGCTCGATCACATCCTCGATCGTGTCGCGCGGTTCGGACAGCCCTGCCGCCAACGTCTCCACCCCCACCGGGCCACCGCGATAGATGTCCGCGATCATCATGAGGTACCGCCGGTCCATCGCGTCCAGTCCCAGGCTGTCGACCTCCAGCCGGGTGAGCGCGGCATCCGCCGCAGCGGCGTTGACCGTCGCATGCCCTGCGACATTAGCGAAATCGCGCACGCGGCGCAGCAGCCGCCCCGCCACGCGCGGGGTGCCGCGCGCGCGCCGGGCGATCTCGGTCGCGCCGTCCCTGGCGATCGACAGGCCCAGCAACCGGGCCGCACGGCTGACCACCAGTTCGAGCTCTTCGACCGTGTAGAAGTTGAGCCGCACCGGAATGCCGAAGCGATCACGCAACGGCGTGGTCAGCAGCCCCTGGCGCGTGGTCGCGCCGATCAGGGTGAAGGCGGGCAGGTCGATGCGCACGCTGCGCGCGCTCGGACCTTCGCCGATGATGAGATCGAGCGCGCGGTCTTCCATCGCGGGGTAGAGCACCTCCTCGACCACCGGATTGAGCCGGTGGATCTCGTCGATGAACAGCACATCGCCTTCCTCGAGATTGGTGAGCAAGGCGGCCAGATCGCCCGACTTGGCGATGACCGGGCCGGATGTTGCGCGAAAGCCGACGCCCATTTCGCGCGCGATGATCTGCGCCAGCGTGGTCTTGCCCAGCCCCGGCGGGCCGAACAGCAGCACATGATCGAGCGCCTCCGACCGGCTCCGCGCCGCCTCGATGAACACGCCCAGATTGTCGCGCGCCGCCGCCTGGCCGATGAACTCGCCCAGGGTCTTCGGACGCAGCGCCGCATCCTGGTCTTCAGGGATGCGGTCGGGAGTGAGGAGGCGGTCTGTGGTCACTTGATAGCCTTGATAAATTCATCGTGCGACAATTCGGCCTGGCGGATGATGCCTGCCAGCGTGCCGGTCTTCACTTCCTTGTGGAGCGGTACGACGGTCCCTTGGCTTCCACGTCTCATGACGACGTGGCTGCCCCGCTGCCTTATGGGCTCAAACCCGAGCCGCTCCAGAGCCTTGACGATATCCTGACCGGACAGAACCGGCAGCTTAGGCATGTTCCTGCACGGCGAAGGTCGTGATCAGAGGTGCGCCTGTCAGCTTCATCGGAAACTCTTCCAAATAGATTTCCACCGCCTCGCGCAGATTGGCAATGGCTTCATCCAGAGTATCTCCCTGGCTGGTGGTACCCGTTTCCGGATTGAAGGCAACAAAGCCACCTTCTTCGGCATGTGTCAGAACGGCGGTCACCTGCATGGCTTGGTCCTTGTTAAGCTGCGCGCATCCTAGCGCGCCGCCTTCTTCAGCGCCAGCCGTACCAGCGCGTCCAGGCTCGCTCCTTCGCCCAGCTCGCCCTCTGCCTCGGCCACCGCGCGGGCGGCTTCAGCGGGTTTGAAACCCAGGTTTTGCAGCGCGGAGACCGCGTCGGCGGCGTGGCTGCCGACCGGGACGGGGGCGCCCATGCCGCCGGGGCCGAGCGCGATCACGCCCATCTTGTCCTTCAGCTCGTTGCAGATGCGCACCGCCAGCTTGGGGCCGACGCCCTGCGCGCGCGCGATCATCGCCTTGTCACCCTGCGCCACCGCGCGTGCCAGTTCCTCGGGGTTCAGCGCGGAGAGGATGGCGAGCGCCACCTTCGATCCCACGCCCTGCACGCTCGTGAGCAGGCGGAAACCATCGCGCTCGCTGGCCGAGGCAAAGCCGATCAGCCGCATGTCGGTCTCGCTCACCTGCATCTCGGTGTGCAACACCACCTTGTCGCCACGCGCGCCGAGGTTGGAGAGCGTGCGCGACGAGGCGAACACCAGATAGCCGACGCCGCCCACGTCGATTACCGCGTGGTCATGCGCGGTGCTGTCCAACAGTCCGGTAAGCTTGGCGATCATCTCAGCAGAACCGCATTCCAGTTTCCGTCATGCTGAACTCGTTTCAGCATCCATCGCGCCCCGGCAGCCAAAGCCGTGTGGGGCGAAATGGACCCTGAAACAAGTTCAGGGTGACGGCAAGGGGGATGGCCGACAGTTATGGCAGAGTATCAGCGGGGATGCCCCGCCAGATGCGCATGGGTGATTGCGACCGCAAGCGCATCGGCAGCGTCCGGCCCTGCAATCTGCACGCCGGGAAGCAGCCGCTGCACCATAGCGTCGATCTGCACCTTCTCGGCCGCGCCGGTGCCGACGATCGCCTTCTTGATCAGCCGCGGCGCATATTCGCCGACGCCCAGGCCCGCGCGCGCGAGGCTCAGCAACAGGCCCCCGCGCGCCTGGACAAGCTTGAGCGTCGTCTGCGGGTTCTTGTTAACGTATATTTCCTCGATCGCCGCCGCATCGGGCCGGTAATCGGTGACGATCGCGGCGACCGCGGTATCGAGCTCGAGCAGCCGCGAGGGCAGGGGGGCCTTGGCGTTGGTCCTGATCTGTCCGTTCGCGATATGGCTGAGGCGATTGCCCTGATATCGGATGACCCCCCATCCGGTGGTGCCGAGCCCGGGATCGATGCCGAGGATGATGGTCATGGGGCTCACCGAAATCCCGTTTGTCCCGAGCGAAGTCGAGGGACGTGTGCGCTACGTCCCTCGACTTCGCTCGGGACAAACGGAACAGGGGTCGCTTCTGAACTACCCCAGCTTCTCCATCACCGCGTCCGACACTTCGTAATTGCCCCAGACGGTCTGGACGTCGTCGTCATCGTCGAGCGCGTCGATCAGCTTGAACAGCGACTGGGCATCAGCTTCCGCGACATCGACCTTGACTTGCGGACGCCAGGCCAGCTTGACGCTCTCGGCTTCGCCCAGGGTCTTTTCCAGCGCGCCGGCGACGGCGTGCAGGTCTTCCATGCTGGTCCAGATGTCGTGGCCGTCTTCGGTCGATTCGATGTCCTCTGCACCGGCTTCCATCGCGGCTTCGAGCACCTTTTCCTCGTCGCCAGCGCTCGCTGGATAGGTGATCAGGCCCATGCGGTCGAAGCCGTGGCTCACCGCGCCCGATGCGCCCAGGTTGCCGCCGTTCTTGCTGAAGGCGGTGCGGACGTTGGTCGCGGTGCGGTTGCGGTTATCGGTCAGCGCCTCGACGATCAGCGCGATGCCACCGGGGCCATAGCCCTCGTAGCGGATTTCCTCGTAATCCTCGCCACCCGCGGCAGACGCCTTGTCGATCGCGCGCTGGATATTGTCCTTGGGCATCGACTGGGCCTTGGCGGCGTTGACCGCCAGACGCAGGCGCGGGTTCATGTCCGGATCGGGCAGGCCCATCTTGGCCGCGACGGTGATTTCGCGGCTGAGCTTGGAGAACATGGCCGAGCGCTTCTTGTCCTGCGCGCCCTTGCGATGCATGATGTTCTTGAATTTACTATGGCCTGCCATGGCGGGTTTCTGCCTGTCTCTTCGGGTGGAAACTGTGTCTGGTGCGCGCCCTTACACCAGCGGGGGCGATCAAAGCAACCGCTGCCACCAGCCAACATCGCGCCAGCCGCCCAGCTTCCACCCGACCTCGCGATAGGTGCCGACGGGGACCATGCCCATCGCCTCGTGCAGTGCGATGCTGGCCGGGTTGGGCAGGGCGATTCCGGCGAACACGGCGTGGATCGATCGCGCGCGCAGCCGATCGAACAATGCGGTATAGAGCGCGCGGCCCACGCCTTGCCCCCGGGCATGATCGGCGATGTAGATCGCGATATCGGCCGAGGTCGCATAAGCGGCGCGGGTGCGGTGCGGGCTGGCATAGGCATAGCCCAGAATGGCGTCGCCCCGTTCGGCCACCAGCCAGGCGTGCGACTGGCCGTAATCGGCAATCCGCCGCGCCATTTCGGTGGCATCGGGCGCTTCAGTCTCGAAGCTCACCCAGCTGTTTTCAACATAAGGTGCGTAGATGGCGGCGAGCGCGGCTCCGTCGTCGGGGTGACCGTCGCGGATCTCGAACGCCGCCATCGCGCGATCAGCCGAGGCCCAGGGCGGCCTTGTAGGTGTCCAGGATCGCTTCCATTTCCTGGCGATCGTGCGGCTCCATCTTCCGCAGGCGGACGATCTGGCGCATGATCTTGGCGTCATAGCCCTGCGACTTGGCCTCGTTATAGGTATCGCGGATGTCGTCTGCGACGCCCTTGCGCTCTTCCTCAAGGCGCTCGATGCGTTCGATGAAAAGGCGCAGCTGGTCGTCGGCGGAGATGGTTTCGCTCATCGCAAAGGTCTTTCAGCAAGGGTTGGGAGCACCGGGCGAATCCCGGCGCGGAATCAATCGGAGCGCCCCCTTAATGGGAGGGCGCGTTCTTCGCCACGCTTTCCTTCATCCGGGCGAGTTGCTCCTCGGTTGCCTCGCCCTGATAGCGCGATTTCCAGGTGGCAAAGTCCATGCCGTAGATCAGCGCACGCGCGGCATCGCGGTCGGGCGCACCGCCGGCTTCCATCACCCAGTCGGCCAGGCAGTTGCGGCAGAAACCGGCGAGCCCCATCAGGTCGATATTCGCCGCATCGTGGCGATGGCGCAGATGCGCAACAAGGCGCCGGAACGCAGCGGCAGCAACGTCATCGGGGATATCGACTTCCACAGGCGGGGTGGGGACGGCATCGGTCATGGCATTTTTTCCAGTTCGGTTTTGCGATTGGCGGCGCTCTGCCCTAAGCAGGAGCCGAGTGCGCCGCGAAGACGTGCAAACGTTCGCGGCTTCGACCAGTTCAAGGGAAGATTATGAGCAAGACTATCGCCAAGCGCAGCCGCAAGGTCAAGATTCTGGCGACGCTGGGCCCTGCCAGCAACAGCCCCGAAATGATCGAAAAGCTGTTCCGCGCCGGGGCCGATGCCTTTCGCGTCAACATGAGCCATGGCGAGCATGCGACGCATGCCGCGACGATCAATGCGATCCGCCAGATCGAGACGAAGCTGCAGCGTCCGATCACGATCCTGTGCGATCTGCAGGGCCCCAAGCTGCGCGTCGGCACGTTCGAGGGCGGCAAGGCCTTTCTCAAGCACGGCCAGCATTTCACGCTCGATTCGAACCCTGAGCCCGGCGACGACCAGCGCGCCTATCTGCCGCACAAGGAGATTTTTGCCGCACTCGACAAGGGCCAGCGGTTGCTGATCGACGATGGCAAGATGGTGCTGCGCGTGCTGCGCCCCGGCGAGACAGAAATCCTCTGCTCGGTCGAGGTCGGCGGCTTCATTTCTGATCGCAAGGGCCTGAACGTTCCCGACAGCCTGGTGCCGATGGCCGCGCTGACCGATAAGGACCGGCGCGACCTCGCCTTTGCGCTCGACATGGGCGCGGACTGGATCGCGCTCAGCTTCGTGCAGCGGCCCGATGACGTGGCCGAGGCGCGCAGCCTGATCGGCGGACGCGCGGCGCTGATCGCGAAGATCGAGAAACCTGCTGCGCTGGCCTCGCTCGAAGCGATCATCGAACTGTCCGATGCGGTGATGGTCGCACGCGGCGATCTGGGCGTCGAAATGGCCCCCGAAGAGGTGCCGGTGATGCAGAAGCGCATCGTCGAGACCGCGCGCCGATCGGGCAAGCCGGTGGTCGTCGCGACGCAGATGCTCGAATCGATGATCACCAGCCCGTCGCCGACCCGCGCCGAGGTGTCGGACGTCGCCAATGCGGTCTATGACGGCGCCGATGCGGTGATGCTGTCGGCGGAGACCGCAGCGGGCGAATGGCCAGAGCTCGCGGTCGGCATGATGGACCGGATCGCGACCCAGGTCGAAAGCGACCCCGGTTATGCCGCGCGCGTGCACTTCATCGAGACCTTGCCCGATGCGACCACGGCGGATGCGCTCTCAGCCGCGTGCAGCGAGATTGCCAATACGGTGCGGGTGAGCGCGATCGTGTGCTTCACCCTGTCCGGATCGACCGCACGGCGCGTGGCGCGTGAGCGTCCCTCGGTGCCGGTGATGGTGCTGACTCCCTCGCGCGAGACCGCGCGGCGCGTGGGCCTGCTCTGGGGTGCCTATCCGGTGGTGACGCGCGATATCGGCAGTTTCGAGGAGATGATCGGCAAGGGCAAGCGCATGGCGCTGCGCCATCATTTTGGTGAAGCGGGTGGCCGGATCATTGCGCTGGCAGGCGTTCCGTTCGGCACGCCGGGATCGACCAACGTGCTGCACATCGTCACGCTGACCGGCGAGGAGCTAAAGGGCTACAAGGGCTGAGCGTCTATTGCGGCTGATAGGCCAGCGGATGGCCGAGCAGGGTGCGGTCGCGCGTCAGCAGCCGCGCGCCGCTCTGCTGCGCCTGGACCAGCAGCAGCTCGTCAAACGGGTCCTTGTGCGTGATCGGCACGAGCAGCGGCGTGGCTGCGGTCTGGGCGTCGAGCGACATGGCTTCGAGACCCATCCGATTCAGCGCGCCAAGCACTGGCGTCGGATCGCCTGGCCCCTTGCGCGCGCCGGACACATGAAAGCTGTTCCACTTCAGCCGCAATTCCCAGATGGCCACTGCGGAAACAAGAATCTCGTTTTCGACCGCCGTCAGCGCTGTAAGTTCGTGGCCGGTCAGGGCAGGGCGCTCGACTGCAAGCCAATAGGCGATATGCGTGTCGAGCAGCAGCCTCAATCTTCAAGACCCAGGACGTCGCGACTGAACGTAGGATCGTCGAAATTCTCGGGAAGTCTGATCGCGCTGGAGTCCCAGCCTATTTCGGCCAGATAAGCGTCAGCCGCAGCAAAGTTCAGTGGCCGCTTGGCCATTGCAGATGTCAGCTCGACTACCGCGCGGCCATGGCGCGTAATGACGACCCGCTCGCCTCGCATGGCAGCGGCAATGGCTTCGGAAAATCGGGCCTTGGCTTCGCGGATCGACAATTCCATAGACCGCCAATACCATAATCCGTGACCCTTAAGTAGTCACATTCTCCAGCACGCCGCGCGCAATCAGTTCTGCCTCGAGCGTGGCATGGTCGCGAAAGACATGGCCCTGCAGGCCGCACGAAACGGCGCTTTCGATATTGTCCGCGCGGTCGTCGATGAACAGCGCGCGCGATGGATCGATGTCAAAGCGGTCGATGGCGAGGCGGTAGATCGCGGGATCGGGCTTTACCAGCTTCTCCGCCCCCGACACGACAATGTCGCGAAACAGGTCGAATACCGGCGCGGTGGGGCGGAACATGTCCCAGAACTCGACGCCGAAGTTGGTGATGCCGTAAATCGGATAGCCGAGCAGCGCGAGCTTTTCTGCAAGGTCCAGCATGCCCGGCACCGGTCCCGGGATCGTTTCCAGCCAGCGCGGGACATAATGGCCGATAAGCTCGGCATGGTCGGGGTGCTCGGCAACCAGTTCGGCGACCATCTCGTCGAGCAATCGGCCCGCATCGTGCTGCGAATGCCAATCGATGGTCAGGACATTGGCAAGAAAATGGTCGAGCGCAGCCGGATCGTCGATCAGCTTTGCGTAAAGCGTGCGGATATCCCATTGATAGAGGACATTGCCGACATCGAAGATAATGGCATCAACCGGCTGCATATCGCCCCCTCAGGCACGCAAGCAAAAGGCCCCGGACCATGCCGGAGCCCTTACTCCATTCCAAACCTTGTCCGGCGCGCCAGATGACGGCGCGTCGGGCCGATCAGCCCTGGCGGGCCTTGAAGCGACGGTTGGTCTTGTTGATCACATAGGTGCGGCCGCGACGACGGATCACGCGGTTGTCGCGATGACGATCCTTGAGCGACTTCAGCGAATTGCGAATCTTCATGACGTGGGCCCTTGATTGAAATCGGATTGGGGTCATGGCGTCCGTGGCCAAGCGCAGCTGCGCAATAGCCGGGCCGGAACATCCATGCCGGAAAGCGGCGCGGATACGTGGAGGGGCGCACAGAGTCAAGCATCGGCGCGGCGGCCCATGGCAATTTTTTGGCCGCTTCATTGGCCATTCATGGCGAAACGGGTTAGGCATGCCTCGGGCAGGCTCGCAAGGCCGGGACCGGGAAAGGGCGCAAATATCATGGCTTTTCTTCGCAGATCTAACATGGCGGTGCTGTGCGTTGCATTCGCCATGGCCGCAGGGTTGGGCGGCTGCGTTTCGCCAGCCGGGCCGGTCGAGGCCGTCCGCTTCGTTTCGCCCGATCGCGCCAGCGAACTTGGACGCGGCCCGATTCGTGTGGTCGCTGGCGAGGGGGTGGACAGCAATGCGCTCGAATATCGCAGCTATGCCGCCGCCGTGGAGCGCGAACTCGAGCGGATCGGCTATCAGGTGTTGGCGGTTGGCGCGCGCGATGGTGCCGACATCCAGACCGCAACCGTGCGGGTCGAGCGTGCCGTGCTCTCCCCCGTCGGCGATGACCGCGGTCCGGTCACGGTGGGCGTGGGCGGCGGCACCGGCGGCTTCGGCTCGGGTGTCGGAGTCGGCATAGGCATCAACCTGGGCGGGCGCCCGAAAGGCGAGGTGGTGACCGAGATGTTCGTCAATATCCGCGCGGGCGACGGCACGATCCTGTGGGAAGGCCGCGCCAGCGTCGAAGCGCGCGAAGGCTCGCCGATGGCCGAGACGCAGCTCAATGCGTCGAAACTGGCCCAGGGGTTGTTTACCGGCTTTCCCGGTGAGTCCGGAGCGACTATCAGCGTGCCATGACTCAGGCACTCATCCCCAGCATCACCGCCGCTTTCGATTCCGGAAACATCGTCAACCATGGTCTGACGCAGCTGCCCGATGGCAGCTGGCGCGCCGAACTTGCGATTCGCAAGGACAAGGATTCGGATTTCTTTCAATGGTTTCACTTCCGCGTTGCGGCGCAGCCGGGGACCGATCTGGAACTCGTCATCACGGGGCTCAGAGAATCGGCCTATCCTGATGGCTGGCCCGGCTACCGCGCCTGTGTCAGCGAGGACCGCGACTATTGGGGCCGGGCGGAGACCAGCTATGACGCGGCCGTCGGCGCGCTCACGATCCGCCACCAGATGGGAACGGGCGTTGCCTGGTTCGCCTATTTCGCGCCCTATTCGATGGAACGGCACCACGATCTGGTCGCCGAAATGGCGAGCCGCCCCGGCGTGCAGCATCGCGAGCTGGGCCTCAGCCTCGACGGCCAGCCGATCGATTGCCTCGACATGGGCGAGGGGCCGGTGCAGGTCTGGCTCTATGCGCGCCAGCATCCTGGCGAATCCATGGCCGAATGGTGGATGGAAGGCGCGCTGGAAAAGCTGACCGATCCCGCCGACCCGCATGCGCGGCTGCTGCGCCAGAAATGCACGCTGCATGTCGTGCCGAACATGAACCCAGACGGGTCGCTGCGCGGCCATCTGCGCACCAATGCGGCGGGCGTCAACCTCAACCGCGAATGGCACGAGCCGAGCCCCGAGCGCAGCCCCGAAGTGCTGTGCGTGCGCAATGCCATGGACGCGACCGGCGTGCACTGGGCGATGGACGTGCATGGCGACGAGGCAATCCCGCACGTGTTCATTGCCGGGTTCGAGGGCATCCCGTCCTGGAGCGACGAGCAGGGCGCGCGATATAATCGTTATCGTGATCTGCTGGCCGCGCGCACGCCCGATTTCCAGACTGCCAAGGGCTATCCCAAGGCGGGCGCTGGCCGCGCGAACCTCTCTATGTCGACCAACCAGCTGGCCGAGCGGTTTGGTCCTTCGCATGGCTGCGTGTCGATGACGCTGGAGATGCCGTTCAAGGACAATGACGACCTGCCATGCCCCGATCAGGCCTGGAGCCCCGAACGCTCCAAGCTGCTGGCGCATGACTGCCTGGCAGTGCTGGCGGAGATGATTGCGGGCTGATCGCTGCGCCGTTCATCGCGATGCAAGGGTAACCGGTGCATGTTCCGTGGCGCCACGGAAAGGATTCGCCATGCCCGCTCCCCGCAGCCTGATCGCCGCCGGTCTCATTGCCACCGGCGCTGCGCTGTTCGCGTTCCAGTCGCTCGCCCTTGCCGATGATGCGCCCGCCAAGCCATCGCGCGTACCGCCGGCCGAGGTGGTCGGCCAGCCGGTGAGTTGCATCAATATTGCGCAGATTCGCGGCAGCCAGGTGCGCGACAACCAGACGATCGATTTCATGATGGCGGGCGGCAAGGTCTATCGCAACGAACTGCCGCAGCAGTGCGGAAATCTGGGCTTCGACCGGTCCTTTACCTATTCGACCTCGCTAACCCAGCTGTGCAATGTCGATATCATCACCGTGTTGCAGAATGTCGGCGGCGGCCTCCAGCGCGGAGCCAGTTGCGGCCTCGGCCAGTTCACGCCCGTCAAGCTGATCAAGCAGCCGAAGCGCAGATAAGCGCAGCTCAGCTGAGCGCTATAATCGCGAAACAGGTGGCCAGGCCAACGCCGATCGTCAGCGGAATGCCCGCCTTGAAGAAGTCGGTGAAGCGGTAATTGCCTGCCGCATAGACCAGGGTGTTGGTCTGATAGCCGATGGGCGTTGCAAAGCTGGCGGACGCGGCGAACATGACAGCGATGACCAGCGGGCGCGGGTCGATGCCGAGATCGGTGCCCAGCTTGATCACGATCGGCGTCACCAGGATCGCCACCGCATTGTTGGTGATGATCTCGGTCAGCAACACCGAAACCACATAGACCGCAAACACCACGGCCCAGACCGGCGCCTCGACGAGGAAGGGCGCGAGCGCGTTCACCACCATCTTGACGCTGCCTGCCTCTTCCAGCGCCAGCCCGACGGCGAGCATGCCGAAGATCAGCACCAGCACATTGCCATCGATCGAGCTCCACGCCTCTTCGGCATCGATGCAGCGCGCGATCAGGATGAAGCCGACCGCGAGGATCGCGGCGACCTCGATCGCCAGCACGTTGAGCGCCGACAGGATCACCACTGCTGCCAGCGCGCCGATGGCGAGCGGGGCCTTGTCGCGGCGAAAAGCGCGCGCGCTGGTATTGGTGATGCCGAACAGGTTGGGGTTTTCGTACATCCGCGCGATGTCGGCCTTGGATCCGGTGACCACCAGCTTGTCGGCCGCGTGGATCTTGGCATTGGGCAGGTCCGATCGCGGGAGGTTGCGATAGCGCGTGAGGCCTAGGATGCGGACATTGAGCAGCGACAGGAAGGGAATGTCGTAGAGCCGGTTGCCGATGCTCGGATGGCTGGGTGCGACCATCGCCTCGACCACCACCTCGCCCATCGGACCGACATCGCCCTTGCGCACGATGCCGACCTTGAAGTCCTGGCTCTTGCGCAGCGACATCAGCTCGGGAAGGTCGGTGCGGATCACGACCACGTCGTCAGGCTGCAGAATCTCGCTTGCCAGATTGTGACGGATATAGCGCCCGTCGCGCTTGATCGCGGTGACCTGGATCTTGGCGCGCTTGGCGATCGGCGTCTCGCCCAGGGTCTTGCCGCGCAACGTCGAGGCGTTGCGGATCGTGAGCTCGGTAACGAACACCTCGTCGCTGCCGGTACTGCCCGCTGGCGCGGCCTCGTCCTTGGGCAGCAGCCAGCTGCTGAATGCGGCCAGCATGATCATGCCGGCAACGCCCGCGATCAGGCCATAAGGCGTGATCTCGAAAATCCCGAAAGCGGGCTGGCCGTTGGCCCTGGCGACCGAATCGACGATCAGGTTGGTCGAAGTGCCGATCAGTGTGGTGGTGCCGCCGAGGATACAGATGAAGCTGAGCGGGATGAGCAGCTTCTTGGCCGAATAACCGGTCGCCTGGGCCAGCCGCAGGATGATCGGGATCATCACCACCACCACCGGCGTGTTGTTCATGAAGGCAGAGGCCACATAGACGCCCAGGAACATCTCCGCGACCGCCAGCCGCGGGTGCCGCGAGGCGCGATTGATGATCGCGCCGGCGATCGCATCGATGGTGCCGGTTCGCAGCAGCGCGCCCGAGAGGATGAACATCGCCCCGATGGTGATCGGCGCGCTGTTCGAGAAGACCGAAAACAGCTGCTTGGAATCGATGATGCCGAGGAACAGGAAGGCGCAGGCCCCCAGGATCGCGACCACCGCCGCCGGAAAGCGTTCCAGGATGAACCCGACGAACATCAGGCCCAGAATGGCCAGGCCGATCGGTGCCTGCCAAGTCTCGATAAACAGCCTGATGTCGTCCAAGGCTGTCTGCCCCCCGTGTCGCTTGAAGTGGGACTATGCTCTAGCCGCTCTTGAGTTCCGCTGTCAGCCGCAAACTCGCGCGCCAGAACAGGAAGGCGGGGATAAGGCCCAGCCAGGCCGCGCCGTAGAGCACCCAGCGCACGCTGTCTTCGCCGGCATAAGGCTGGAAGGCATCGGACATCATTCCGAAGAATAGCGGGCCCAATCCCAGGCCGATCAGGTTCTGCGAAAACAGCATCACCGACGCCGCGACCGCGCGCACTTCGGGCCGCACTAGACCCTGAACACAGGCATAGACGGGCCCATAATACATGATGTTCATCGCGGTCGGCAGCACCAGCAGCGCCAGCGCGACCTTCCAGTCGGTCGCCGAATAGGCGAGAAACAGGATGGGGGCTGCGAGCGCGATGGCGAGCGCCGGACCGGTGAGCAGATGCTTGCGGTCACGCTTGCCGAAATGATCGGCCAGCTTGCCTCCGCCCCAAGTGCCGATCATGCTCGATATCCCCAGCGTCACGCCGAGATACAGCCCCGTCTCGCCCGGGCTGAGCCCGAAATTGCGTATGAACAGCACTGCCACCCACACGCCCTTGCCATAAGACAGGAAGGCGATCAGCCCGCCGGCGATGCACAGGAAGACGAAGCAGCGCGATGTCACCAGTTCCTTCAGCGCCTCGCGGACCGGCACCTGAACTTTGGCGGCGGGCATTGCCGCCCCCTTGAGCATACCGGCGCGGCGCGGCTCCTTCATCAAAAACGGCACCAGCAGCGCGAGCAGCACGCCGGGCATGCCGACCACATAGAAAGCGGTGCGCCAGCCATAGGCATCGGCAAGGCCGCCACCGATGACCATGCCGAGCAGCGATCCGATCGGAATGCCCAGGCCATAAAAGGCGATGGCCGAGGAGCGCTTGTCGGCCGGAACGCTATCGGTGATCAGCGAATGCGCCGCCGGGGTGCAACCCGCTTCGCCGACGCCGACACCGACGCGGGCGAGCAGCAGCTGCGGGAAGGTCCGCGCCGCGCCGCAGGCCATGGTCATCGCCGACCAGATCGCCACCGACCAGGCGATCAGCGAGACACGGTTGGTGGTGCTGCGATCGGCATAGCGCGCGATCGGGATGCCCAGCAGCGTGTAGAATAGCGCAAAGGCGAGGCCCGTCATCAGGCCGAGCTGGGTATCGGAAAGCTGGAAATCGCGCTTGATCGGTTCCGCCAGGATCGAGACGATCTGCCGGTCGAGAAAGTTGAAGATATAGATGATCATCAGCGTCCACAGCATCACGCGCGGGCTGGATGCGCCCTGGAGCGACGAAGGGGCAGGTGGCGTGTCTGCGGCCATGGTCGGCGGCACACCGGCATCGGCTGCCGGGTTGCGGGTGACGGTCATGCACTCTCCTGTCGCGCCGCATTCTTGCCCTCGCGGGTCAGCGGTCGCTTATGAAAGCCATGCTAGCCATTTGCTGCCGCGAGGCAATCACCCTGCGACAAAATGTGACGTGAACGTCAACTGCCGCTACGGCACAGGTGGTTCAGCGGTAAGGGAAAAGCGCGTTCAACCGCATTGCGCGCGATGGAGCAGCTTCTGGTCGGCCAGGACGAGTGCCATCATCGCCTCGACCACCGGGGTGCCGCGGATGCCGACGCACGGGTCGTGTCGGCCCTTGGTGACAATCTTGCTCGCCTCACCCTCACGGGTGATCGTCTCGACCGGCGTGAGGATCGAGCTGGTCGGCTTGAACGCGACGCGCACCACCACCGGCTGGCCGGTCGAAATGCCGCCCGCGATGCCGCCGGCATGGTTGGCGAGGAATTCGGGACTACCATCCGTACCGGGGCGCATGGGGTCGGCATTGGTCTCGCCGCTGAGCCGTGCGGCGGCAAAGCCGTCGCCGATCTCGACGCCCTTGACCGCATTGATCGACATGCAGGCGGCGGCGAGTTCGCTGTCGAGCTTGGCGTAAAGCGGCGCGCCCCAGCCGGCGGGGACGCCGGTGGCGACGCATTCGACGACAGCACCAAGGGAGCTGCCCGACTTGCGCGCGGCATCGACCTTCGCCTCCCAGCGCTTCGCCGCTTCGGGATCAGGGCAGAAGAACGGGTTGCGCGCGATTTCCGCCGCGTCGAAGCGGGCTGGATCGATCGCATCGCCGCCCAGTTCGCAGACATAGGCGGTCAGTACCACCTCGGGAATGACCAGCCGCGCCACGGCGCCTGCCGCGACCCGTGCCGCGGTTTCGCGCGCGCTCGACCGGCCACCGCCGCGATAGTCGCGAAAGCCGTATTTGGCATCATAGGCATAATCGGCATGGCCCGGGCGATAGGCCTTGGCGACCTCGCCATAGTCCTTGGAGCGCTGGTCGACATTCTCGATCATTAGCGAAATCGGCGTGCCGGTGGTGCGCCCTTCGAACACACCCGAAAGGATGCGCACCGCATCGGGCTCCTGCCGCTGCGTGGTAAAGCGCGAGGTGCCGGGGCGGCGCGCGTCGAGAAACGGCTGGATGCAGCTTTCGCTCAGGCTCAGCCCCGGAGGGCACCCGTCGACCACCGCGCCAAGGGCAGGACCATGGCTTTCGCCCCAGGTGGTGAAGCGGAATACGCGGCCAAAGGTGTTGAAGCTCATGCGGCTGTCCCGTCAGGCAGAAAGGATTTGCGCGCGCTTTGCGGCATTGCGCGTGCGCTGTCCAGACGGAGAGCCAAGTTAGGTAATCTAGTCCAGCGCGATGTCCGGTGCGTCTTCCTGCTTCATGCCGACGACATGATAGCCCGAATCGACATGATGCGTTTCGCCGGTCACGCCCGAGGAGAGGTCGGAGCACAGATACAGTCCCGCGCCGCCCACATCATCGATGGTGACGTTGCGGCGCAGCGGCGCGTTATATTCGTTCCATTTGAGGATGTAGCGGAAGTCGCCGATGCCGCTAGCGGCCAGCGTCTTGATCGGGCCGGCGCTGATCGCGTTGACTCGGATATTCTCGCGGCCGAGGTCATTGGCGAGATATTTGACGCTGGTCTCCAGCGCCGCCTTGGCGACGCCCATGACATTGTAATGCGGGATCACCTTCTCCGCGCCGTAATAGCTCAGCGTCACGATCGAGCCGCCATTGGGCATCATCGCGCGCGCCCTTTTGGCAACGGCGACAAGCGAATAGGCGGAGATGTTCATGGTCATCAGGAAGTTGTCGAGGCTGGTGTCGACATACAGGCCGCGCAGTTCGTTCTTGTCCGAAAAGCCGATCGCGTGGACGACGAAATCGATCGTCGGCCAGCGCGCCGCCAAGGTCTCGAAAGCCCGATCAAGCGCATCCATGTCCGACACGTCGCAGTCGAAGGTGAAATCGCTGCCCAGCTCTGCCGCCAGCGGAATGACGCGCTTGCCCAAGGCCTCGCCCTGATAGCTGAACGCCAGCTCGGCGCCATGCTCGGCCAGCTTCTGGGCAATGCCCCAGGCGAGCGACTTGTTGTTGGCAAGCCCCATGATGAGGCCGCGTTTGCCCTTCATCAGTCCGTCCATGTCGTGATCCTTCAGTTCTTGTCCGTTTTCTGCGGCAGGCCGCCGCGCGCCCGCGCGATGGCGGCGTTCAATTCGGCCCCGATTACCATAGCAAGGCCGATGAGAAAGAAGAAAATGAGGCTGACCATCACCCCGGCCAGGCTGCCATAGGTCAGGTCATAATCGGCAAATGTGCCGAGGAACCGGGGCAGGAGCGCGAGGCACAGCATCCACCAGACCGCAATAAACATCGGGCCGGGCCAGATCGGATGGCCTGCCTCGCGATAGCGCAGCGGGGTGAGCATGCCATAGACCAGGTAGAGCATCAGCAGCAGCACCGCGAAGGTGAACAACTGGCTGAGCACCACCAGCGCGAGCGGTTCTCCAGGGAAATACAGACTGTTGGCGATCACTTCTGCGGCGCCCGCGAGCACCACCTGCACGCTCAGCGCCAGCATGGTCGCGATCACCGCAAGGATGATCAGCGCCATCGATCCCAATCGCAATTTCCAGAACGGCTTGTTGCTCTCCGTCCCATAGGCGCGGCGGATGACGGCGCGGATCGACTCGATCAGGCTCGCGGTGGTCCACAGCCCGACCAATACGGCGAGCCAGAGCAGCGCGCCGGTCCGGGCGTACATGGCGGCTTCCATCGGCGCGGCGAGCACCGAGGCGACGCTGGGCGGCACCGCAGCGAGAAAGCCCTGCACCGCTTCCGCGCCATATTCGCTGCGGCCGAACACGCCGCCCAAGGCGGCCGCGACGATGAAGAAGGGAAAGATGCTGAGCAGCGCAAGATAGGCGAAATTGCCCGCGACAACCCCGCCATGCGTCATGACATTGCCGGCGACCTCGGCGATGATGGCTCGCGATGTCACCAGAAATTGCTGGCGCTTGTCGGGCTGCAACAGGTCAGTCAGGGCCATGCCGTCGCGCCGCGCTCAGCCGGTCAGCCCGGCCCGCGGATCGTAATTCACGCTCCAGCCTTCGACGAACTGGGTGAGCGCAGCATCGCCGCCTTCGGGCAGCCGGATCTGCAGCTCGATGATCTGGTCGCCACGCACGCCGTTCTTGCCGTGAAAGCCCTTGCCCTTGAGGCGCATCTGCTGGCCCGACTGGCTGCCCGGCTTGATCTTCATCATCACCGCGCCATCGACGGTGGGCACGCGCACCTCGCCGCCCGCGACCGCCTCTTTCAGCGTGATCGGCAGGTCGAGCCGGACATTGTCGCCATCGCGGCGGAAAAAGCGGTGCGGGCGCACCTCGATCGTCACGATGCCGTCGCCGGGGCCGCCGGGGCCGGGCTGCCCCTTGCCCGAGAGGCGCATGTTGGTGCCGGTCTCGACGCCATTGGGCAGCTTGAGGTCGATCGTCTTGCCATCGGCCAGCGTGATCCGCTGCGGCTTCAAGGTTGCAGCATCGGTAAAGTCGACCGCCATCTTGTACGCGACATTGGCACCCTTGGGCGCATTCTGGCGCGCGCCGCTATAGGGGCCTGAACTGCTACCCCGAGCTCCGCCGCCAAAACCGCCGAACAGGCCGTCGAAGATATCGGCAAAGTCGATGCCGTCATTGCCGAAGCCGGAAAAGCCCGCATTGTCGCTCGACCGGCTCTGCTGGCGAAAGCCGCCGCCGCCGAAACCGAAGGGCGCGGCGGGGTTGCCGTCGATATCGATCTCGCCGCGGTCGAAACGCGCGCGCTTGTCCTTGTCGGAGAGCAGGTCATAGGCGCGCGTGACTTCGGAAAAGCGCGCGGCTGCGGCCGGATTGTCCTTGTTGTAATCCGGGTGCAGCTCCTTGGCGAGCTTGCGGTACGCGCTCTTGATGTCCTTCTCGCTCGCGCCCTTGGACACGCCGAGAATTGCATAGGGATCAGCCATGAATGTGGTCGCCATTGTTGGTCAGGTTATCCATTGTTGCCGATTTACAACAATATCTGGGGTAGGGGCAGGGCATTTTTCAACCCGGGATGCGGCGGTCGGAGGGGGCGCGCCATAAAATCATCCGCAGCACGATGTAAAGCGCCAGGCCGAACGGTCCTGCGGCAAAGGTGAAGAACAGGATCGGCGCCTGGATCAGCCGCCCTTTCAGCGTGGCGAGCCCATGCGCATCGGCGTTCCGCGCGATCCACAGGCCGACGAACAGGTCGAAGGTGAGGTAATGCACCCAGCCTATGGTCACCCCGGCATCGCTGGCAAAGATGCTGCGCACGCCCTCGATCGTCGAGAAATCCGCACCGCCATCGGTCGGCACGATGCCGGTGAGCACGAGGGTGAGGCCGGTCGCATAGCCCAGCGCGAGCAGGAATATGGGGCCGAAGAACAGCGAGTGCATGACGATATCGCGGCGCGGAGCGAGGATCAGCACCGCCCAGGCGATCATGGCGACGAGATTGGCGATCCCGAAAATCTGCTCCCACATCGGTGCGCGCTCCCTTCAGCAAAATCCTGTTCAACGCGCAGCCCATGCGCCATAAACCGCGCCGACGGACTCACCAGTGTCTTATATGGCTAAGGCAGTCAAGCGAGCCCGTGACCGACAAGACAGGATGGACATGGCCGACGACCCCTTTGCGCTGTTTGACGACTTATACATCAAGGCGCGCGAGACCGAGATCAACGACAGCAATGCGATGGCGCTCGCCACCGCCGATGCGGAGGGCCGTCCGTCGGTCCGCATGGTGCTGCTGAAAGGCCATGGACCGGACGGGTTCATATTCTACACCAATTACGAGGGCCGCAAGGGCGGCGAACTGCTCGCCAATCCGCATGCCGCCTTGCTGTTCCACTGGAAGTCGCTGCGCCGCCAGATCCGTATCGAGGGGCCAGTGACGCCGGTCGACGATGCCACCGCCGATGCCTATTTCGCCACCCGCTCGCGCGATTCGCAGCTGGGGGCCTGGGCATCGGACCAGTCGCGCCCGTTGCCTGAGCGGCGGATCTTCGAGCAGCGCTTTGCCGAAGTGGAGAAGCTGTTCGCCGACAAGCCCGTGCCTCGCCCGCCGCATTGGTCAGGGTTTCGCGTGACTCCGCAGCGGATCGAGTTCTGGGAGGATCGCGACCACCGGCTGCACCACCGCCGCGTCTTCACCCGAACCGAGAGCGGCTGGGACGAAGGCCTGCTTTACCCATAAGGATGTTCGCAATGACCGACCTGCCCGACACCGTGCCCTATTGCCATATTGACGCCTTTGCCGACCATCCTTTCACCGGCAACCAGGCGGCGGTCATGCCGCTGGCCGCCTGGCCCGACGATGCTGTGCTGCAGGCGATCGGCGAGGAGAACAATTTCGCCGAGACCGCCTTCATTGTGCCGATCGACAGCGACGAGGCGGATTACGAGCTGCGCTGGTTCACGCCCGCGGTCGAAGTGGCGATGTGCGGCCATGCCACGCTCGCCTCGGGCCATTACGTGTTCGAACAGGGCTTTGCCGGTGACACCGTGCGTTTCCTGACGCGCAAGGCCGGGGTGCTGAGCGTCAGCCGCGATGGCGACATGCTGTCGCTCTCGCTGCCAGCGCTGCCGCCAGAACCGGCAGCGCTGCCCGACTGGACCAGCCTGCTCGGCGGCCTGCCCAGCGAATGCCATATCCATCAGGGTCGCTATAACATCCTGCTGTTCGATAGCCCGGATGACGTTCTGGCGCTGCAGCCGGACTTCAAGGCGCTCGGCGAAATGGGCAACCACCAGTTCATCTGTACCGCGCCGGGCAAGGATACCGATGTGCTCAGCCGCGTGTTCGTGCCGGGTGTAGGCATCGACGAGGACAGCGTCACCGGATCGTCGCATGCGGTGCTGACCCCGTTCTGGGCGGCGCGGCTGGGGCGCAGCAGCTTCACCGCATTCCAGGCGAGCCAGCGCGGCGGACTGCTCCACTGCACGCTCGAGGGCGACCGCGCGGTGCTGGCGGGCCAGTGCTTCACCGTCGTGACGGGGACCTTCCGGCTGCGGTGACTTTCCCATCTCCCCTCCCGCTTGCGGGAGGGGAGAAGACCGCTATCCCTCTTTCGCCGCGCTCGCGGCCTCCAGCGCGTCCCAGCTGCCCCAGTCGATCGCGCGGCCGGGATAGGCGACGCTGCGCAGCGGCCAGTCCCTGGCGATCCAATGCTGTACCCAGGCATAGAGTTTCGCATCGAACCCGGCGTCATGTTCGGCCTTGGTCACCCAGAGCGTGACCATCGCGTCATAGCCGGGCACCGGGCTGGGATAGACATAGACACAGCCGCGTTCGCGCTTGCCGTCGGGCGTGAGCACCGCATAGGCGAAGGATTCACGGCGCTGGAACCGACCCTGTTCGGTGAGCATGTCCTTCATCGCATCGGCATCGGTGATCCCGGGATGCGGCCAGGCGGTCGATCGGGTGAAGGTTTTCTGCAGATGCTCGATCGACGACATGTACGCGTCGAAATCGATTTTCACGAGATCGGGGCCCAGCGGGACGAGATTGAAGCCGGGCCCTTCGACCAGCGTCGGAACCTGGAATTCCGCTGGAATGAAGGGCGCGGCAGCGGATGTCTGCGCGCCGGCATAGCCCGATCCGTCCTGCGCCAGAACAGGCATGGCAAGCATCAGCGGCAAGGCAGCGGCAAATCGGAACAGGCGCATCGGCAATCCCCCGGAGAATCAGCGCAGATCAGCCTGCCAGAAGCTTCGGCCCTGGCCTAGTCCCTGGGAAAGAGCGCCAGGATTCGTCCGAGCTGCTCCTTCACCGGGTCGAGAACATCATCCTGCGTCTTGCCCAGCCGGACAAGCGTGAGCTTCTGGCTGGGGCTGACGATGACGAACTGGCCCAGATGTCCCTGCGCGGCAAAGACATCGCCTGGCAGCAGATCGGGATAGAGGACCTTTTTAAGGCCAGCCGCACGCGGCTTGTTGAGCCAGATATGCCCGCCATAGGCCGGGTCGTTGGGTGAGCTGGTGAGCATGAAATCGACCCAGCCGCGCGTAAGGAACTGGTTGCCGGCAATCGAGCCCTTGTTGCGCAGGAACTCGCCGAATTTCGCCCAGTCGCGGGCATTGGCCTGGATGATCGATCCGCCGATCAACGTGCCGGAGGCGTCGAATTCGGGCACCATCGAGGCCATGCCCAGCGGTTCGATCAGCCGCCCGCGCATATATTCAAGCATCGCGCGGCGGCGCACATCCGGGTCCTTGCTGTCGGTCAGCTGGCGGGTGATGATGTCGGACAGGATGACGCTGGTGTTCGTCGAATATTCGAACTTCGATCCCGGCTCAGCCTCGAGCGGCTGGCCCTCGGCATAGCGCACCATATTGTCGCGCCCGTCGAGGAACAGCATCCGCACCTCGTCCGAGTCATAGGGCGGATCGCCTGCCTCGCTATGCTGCAGGCCGGAAGACATGTGCAGCAGGTGCCTGAGCGTGATCGCGCCGCGCGGGTCGCCGGGGCGCTGCCAGTCGGGCACCGGGGCAGGGGCGTCGAGTGCGAGCCGCCCGTCCGCGACCATCAACCCGACCAGCACCGCGGTGACGCTCTTGGCCATAGACCAGCTGATGAACCGGGTTCCGCGATCATAGCCCGGCGCATAGCGTTCCGCGACGATTTCGCCGCCGCGCATGATGACCAGCGCGCGGGTTTCGGCAAACTCGTCCTCGTTGAACAGCTTGTCGATCTCTGCATTGAGCGCGGCAGTGGGTACGCCGGGCACATCGACGATCATCGTCTCGCCGCTGTCCGCAGCCCGGCCTTCGATGCCATAAAGTCCGAAAGCGGTTGCGCCGAGAAGGCCGGTTGCGGCAAGGGCGAGAAGGATGCGGTGCTTCATGCCCGCCTCCATCAATCAGGCGGGGACCGATGGCAACTGGGAAAATGGGCGCGATGCCGGGCAGGCATGGCAGGCTGAAATGGGTGGCGCTGGCGCTGCTGGCGATCGCGCTCGCGGCACTGGCCTGGTACTGGCCCGCCCTCAGAGCCTATAGCCAGACGGGCGCCGCCTATTCGGCGCGCGTCGTCTGTTCGTGCCGCTATATCGGCGGGCGCGAGCTGGGCGATTGCGAGAAGGATCTGGAGCCGGGCATGGAGGTTGTGAGCCTCAGCGAAGCAGCGGACGCCAAGCGGATCGATGCCACGGTGCCGCTGATGGCCGCAGAAAGCGCGGAATATCGCGAAGGCTGGGGCTGCGTGCTGATGACGCCCAAGGAGCGCGAGGCGATTCGCTGAACCGTCAGGCCTGATCGCGCAGCTTTTCGTGGTGGCGAATGACCTCGTCGATCACGAAACGCAGAAACTTCTCCGAAAAATCAGGGTCCAGATCGGCATCGACCGCGAGCCGCTTCATCCGCGCGATCTGCTCTTCCTCGCGGCGCGGATCGGCTGGCGGCAGATCGGTCTTCGCCTTGTACTCACCCACCGCCTTGGTGATCTTGAAGCGCTCGGCCAGCATGAAGATCAGCGCCGCGTCGATATTGTCGATGCTCTGCCTGAATGCGGCCAGTACCGGGTCTTGCGCCATAATGTAGATACCCTCGCGAGAATCGCGCGATGCCTTGGTAGCGGTTGCGCTTTGCGCTTGCCTTAAGCCATGCGGATTGCCACATCGCAACCCATGACCGCGACTGTTCATCCGATTGGCCGCCCTGCGGGCGTGTCCACCGCCGCTCCCAGCCTCGATCCGATCATGGCGCTGGTGGCGCAGGATCTCAATTCGGTAAACAGCGTCATCCTGGACCGGATGCAATCGCAAATTCCCCTGATTCCCGAGCTTGCCGGGCATCTGATCGCTGGCGGCGGCAAGCGGATGCGGCCGATGCTGACGCTCGCCTGCGCGCGGTTGCTCGATTATCCCGGCACCCGCCATCATAAGCTGGCGGCGGCGGTGGAGTTCATTCACACCGCAACGCTGCTGCACGACGATGTCGTCGACGGCTCCGATCTGCGCCGAGGCAAGAAGACCGCGAACCTGGTGTTCGGCAACCCCGCCACCGTGCTGGTCGGCGATTTCCTGTTCAGCCGCTCGTTCGAGCTGATGGTCGAGGACGGCTCGCTCAAGGTGCTCAAGATCCTGTCGGGCGCATCGGCGATCATCGCCGAGGGCGAGGTCGATCAGCTGACCGCGCAGCGCCAGATCGAGACCAGCGAAGAGCGCTATCTGGCGATCATCGGCGCCAAGACCGCCGCGCTGTTTGCCGCCGCCTGCCGCATCGCCGCCGTGGTGGCTGAGCGCGACGAGCAGGTCGAACTGGCGCTCGATGCCTATGGCCGCAACCTCGGCATTGCCTTCCAGCTGGTCGACGATGCGATCGACTATGTTTCGGATGCGGCGACCATGGGCAAGGGCGTGGGCGACGATTTCCGCGACGGCAAGGTGACGCTGCCCGTCATCCTCGCCTATGCGCACGGCTCCCCGGAAGAGCGCAAGTTCTGGGAAGCGGCGATCATCGGCCATCGCACGTCGGACGAGGACCTGGCACATGCGACCCAGTTGCTGCGCCAGCACAATGCCATTGACCTGACACTCGACCGCGCCCGCCATTTCGGCCAGCGCGCCATCGACGCGATCGCCGGCTTCCCGAGCAGCAAGGCCAAGGCGGCGCTGATCGAAACAGTCGAATTCGCGATCGCGCGGGGATATTAGGTCGTGAACGACACTCCGGCCCGAACCCCGCAGGGACGACGGCTGGAAGAACTCGAGGCGCAAAACCGGGAGCTGCTCGCGCAACTTGACGAGCTGAAACGCGATCTTGAGCGCAGTTCGCATTCCGGAAATTCTTGGAACCCGATCGCTTTGTTCGGCGCGGTAACAACCTTGCTGGGCGTGATCGGAGCGGCGATTTTCGGCTATCTCGGATCGGGCGAGGGGAATGCTGCCAGCAGACAGGCGATGGTCTGTCAGCAGGCCTATGTTTTTCTGGCAGACGAGAGGCCGACGCCCTATCTCACCGAGGTAGAAGGCCGGGCACTGGCTGCGCGACAGTTGCAAGTGCTCAGAAAATGTGAGAAATTCGTATCATGATGCAGGACCTGTTTCTCGCCATCGCCATCGTCGGTAATGTGATTACCATTGCCGCGTTGGTTGGCGGCTATTACTGGCAGCGCCAGAGCCAGCGTTAATCGGCCCGAATTTGAATTCCGACAGGACGGGAAAGCTAGCGCGGTGCTGACCGTCGATCCATCTTCTATGCCATCAGCCAAGCCGCGACCGGATAGCCTCTCTGCCGAAATCCGCGCGCTGCTGCTGCTCGCGGGGCCGTTGGTGCTGGGCAATCTCGCGCAGATGGCGATCCATACGACCGAGGTCATCATCCTGGGGCGCTATGATGTGCAGGCGCTGGCGGCGGCGGCGCTGGCGGTGAATCTCTACTTCGCCTGTGGCACCTTCGGCATGGGGTTGATGACCGCAGCTTCGCCGATGATCGCGGCCGAGCGCGGGCGGCGCAAGCACTCGGTACGCGATATCCGCCGCACGGTGCGCCAGGGCATGTGGGTCGCGCTGACGGTCTGCCTGCCGATCTGGGCGCTGTTATGGCATGCAGAAGCATTGTTCCTGCTGATGGGCCAGCAGCCCGATCTGGCGCGCGATGCCGGGCAGTTCATGCGCATTGCGATGTGGGGGCTGCTGCCCTGGCTGCTGCAGTTCGTGCTGCGCATGTACGTGTCCGCGCTCGAGCGACCGATCTGGGGCGTGTTCGTGACGCTGTGTGGCGTGGTTATGAATCTGGTCGCCTGCTGGGCGCTGGTCTTCGGCAATCTGGGCTTTCCCGAACTCGGGCTGGAGGGCGCGGCTATCGCCAATCTGATCGCCAATTGCACCCTGTTTGCGGTGATGGCGCTGGTCGTGACACAGGTGCGCGCTTTCCGGCGGTACCGTCTGTTCGGCCGATTCTGGGTCGCCGATTGGGGCCGCTACCGCGCGCTGTTCAAGCTGGGCCTTCCGATCGCGGTGACCTTCGCCTTCGAGGTTGCGATCTTCAGCTCCGCTGCCTTCCTCATGGGGCTGATCAGCCGCGATTCGCTCGCCGCGCATGCCGTGGCGATCCAGATCGCCTCGTTCGCCTTCATGGTGCCGTTTAGCCTGTCGCAGGCCGCGACTGTGCGTGTCGGACTGCACCATGGTGCACGCGACGCCCAGGCTGCGGCGCGGGCGGGCTGGGCGGCGCTGGGGCTCGGCGTGCTCGCGGCGTGTCTGATGTCGGCGATCATGGCGCTGATTCCGGGCGCGTTGGTCGGCCTGTTCATCGATCCGGCAGACGCGAGCGCCGCACCCGCTTTTGCGCTGGCGCTGAGCTTCCTGCTGGTCGCCGCGATCTTCCAGCTGGTCGATGCCGTTCAGGCGGTCGGGGCAGGGGTGCTGCGCGGGCTGCAGGACACGCGCTGGCCTATGCTGTTTGCCGCGTTCGGTTACTGGGTGGTCGGCATGGGCACCGCGTGGTTCTTCGCCTTCCGCCTGGGCTGGGATGGCGTCGGCGTGTGGATCGGCCTGGCTGCGGGACTGGCGGTCGTATCCGTGCTCATGGTCGGTCGCTGGGCGCTCCGGCAGCGTTTCGGGCTCGGAGTTTACGCCTGACCTCCGGGCTTGCCAGTCGGTTGAGGCGTTGGGGACAAAGGGATAAGGCGGTGCGCCATGGCTGAGCTGCCCATATATTCCGTCCTGCCCAACCTGCTGAGCGCGCTTGGCAGCGGCCCCAACGCGGTGCTCGTCGCGCCGCCTGGCGCGGGCAAAACTACAACCGTCGCCCCGGCACTGCTCGACCAGCCCTGGTGCACCGGCCAGGTGCTGCTGCTCTCGCCGCGCCGCCTGGCCGCGCGCGCCGCGGCCGAGCGCATGGCAGAGCTTGCGGGCGAGCCGGTGGGTCAGACGATCGGCTATTCGACCCGCATGGACAGCAAGACGAGCGCCGCCACCCGCGTGCTCGTGCTGACCGAGGGGATTTTCGTCAACCGCATCCAGGCCGATCCCGAACTTGCGGGCGTGTCGGCGGTGCTGTTCGACGAGGTGCACGAACGCAGCCTCGACAGCGATTTCGGCCTCGCGCTCGCGCTCGAGGCGCAGGGCGCTTTCCGGCCCGATCTGCGGCTGCTCGCCATGTCGGCCACGCTCGACGGCGCACGTTTCGCCGCGCTGATGCAGGGCGCGCCGGTGATCGAGAGCGAGGGCCGCTCGCATCCGCTCGAGTTGCGCTATCTCGGCCGCCGCGGCGAACAGCGGATCGAGGATGGCATGGCGCAGGCGATCCGCACCGCGCTGCGCGACGAGGCGCAGGGCGATGTGCTCGCCTTTCTGCCGGGCGTCGCGGAGATCGCGCGCACCGCCGAGCGGCTGGAGAGTCTGGACAGCGGCATCGCCGTGCTGCCGCTGCACGGCACGCTGACCCCGGCCGAGCAGCGCGCCGCGATCCGCAGCGATCCCGATGGGCGGCGCAAGGTCATCCTGGCGACCAGCATTGCCGAGACCAGCCTGACCATCGATGGTGTGCGCATCGTCGTCGATAGCGGCCTTGCCCGGCGCGCGCGCTATGATCCGCTCGCCGCCACCACCCGGCTGGTGACCGAGCGCGCGAGCCAGGCCGCCGCCACGCAGCGCGCGGGCCGCGCCGCACGCCAGGGACCGGGCGTCGCCTATCGCCTGTGGGAAGAGGCCGCGACCGGCGGCCTGCCGCCGTTCGATCCGCCCGAGATTCTCGACAGCGACCTGGCCCCGCTGGTGCTGCAATGCGCCGCCTGGGGCGAGAGCGACCCCACCCGATTGAACTGGCTCGATCCGCCGCCCGCGCCGCTGCTGGCTGAGGCGCGCAAGCGGCTGGTCGCGCTGGGGGCAGTTGATACGGGCGGCGCAATCACCCCGCTCGGGCGATCGATCGCCGCATTGCCGCTGCCGCCGCATCTGGCGGCGATGCTGCTGAAGGGCGCACAGGCCGGGTCCGCGATGCAGGCGGCGGAGATCGCGCTGCTGCTGCAGGAGCGCGGGCTGGGCGGGCAGGGCGACGATCTCGATACGCGCCTCAATCGCTGGCGCAGCGACCGGGGCGAGCGTGCGGCCAAGTCGCGCAAGCTCGCCGAACGCTGGGCGAAACTGGCCGAGCGGCAGGTGGGGGCGGGCACGCCGCGCGATCTGCCGCCAGCGGTGCTGCTGGCCTTCGCCTATCCCGACCGGGTGGCGAAGCGCCGCGATGGTGCGGGCGAGACCTGGGCGAGCGCGGGCGGGCGCAGCTTCCGGCTCGATCCAGCCTCGCCGCTGATCACCGCGTCCTGGCTGGCGATCGGCGAGGCTCAGGGCAAGGCGGCGGATGCGCGCATCCTCAGCGCCTTTGCGCTCGACCCGGCGGAGGTCGAGACGCATCTCGCGGACCGGATCGAACGCGTGAGCCGTTGCGATTTCGTGGCCGATAGCAGACGCGTCGAGGCGCGGCTCGAGCGGCGGCTGGGCGCGATCCGGCTGGCGAGCGCGCCCGATCCCGCGCCCGATGCCGATGCGGTGCTGGCGGCGCTGCTGCAAGGGGTGCGCGATCATGGCCTGGCGCTGCTCGACTGGGGCGACAAGGCGCTCGCGCTGCGCCAGCGCGCCGCGTTCGCCGGGGTCGAGGCGCTGGACGAGGCGCATCTGCTCGCAACGCTGGAGGACTGGCTCGCGCCGCTGCTGACGGGCAAGCGTTCGCTGAGCGGGCTGAGCGCCGGCGATCTCCACAATGCGTTGCAGGGCCTGGCGGGCTGGGACGCGATGCAGGCGATCGAGCGGACCGCGCCCGCCGAATTTACCAGCCCCGCAGGCACGCGCCACCCGATCGATTATGCCGCGAGCGCAGGCCCCACGGTCGAACTGCGGGTGCAGGCGCTGTACGGGCTGGACGAGCATCCCGTCGTGGGGCGCAACCGCATCCCGCTGGTCCTGTCGCTCACCTCACCGGCGGGACGCCCGATCCAGACAACGCGCGATCTGCCCGGCTTCTGGCGGGGCAGCTGGCGCGATGTCGCCAAGGACATGCGCGGCCGCTATCCGCGCCACCACTGGCCCGATGCGCCTTGGGAGGCGACCGCGAGCCTTGCCACAAAGAAGCGCCAGGGGCTCTGACGCACTAACCCAGTCAGCCGAAAACGCGCTTTCCGTGCGTGACCCGGTCCGACATCGCCATCGTGGTGAGCTGCGCGTTGACGCGGATGCAGCTCGGCATCACGCTCGCATCGGTGACCAGCACGTTGGCTACGCCGTGGACCCGCTGGTCGAGATCGACCACGCCCTTGCGCGGATCGGCGTTGATCGCGTTGCCGCCATGCGGATGGCTCGAGGAGAGCACCACATCGTCGGGCTCCTCGATATGCTCCTCGAAGAACCGGTCGATCTCGGCATCGCTCATGCCGCGCGAGAGCGTCTCGCCATGCAGCAGCGCCGGATAAACCTCCTCCGCGCCACCACGGAAATGCACCTTGGTCAGCGTCGCGAGCGCGCGGCGCAGCACGGCAAGGTCGCTCTGTTCGAGCTCGAAGCCGAGCTTGCCCTTCCTGATCGTGCCGCGCCGGTCCGCCGGGAACAGCACGCCCGCCGAGGCGAGCCGGTTATAATTGAGCATCCGGCGGAAATGCTCGTCGAACCAGCCGGGGACCAGCGAGGCCATGCTCATGGGCGGCTGAAAATGGCTCTCGATCAGGAAATCGGCGCGGTCGACAAAGGTCGCCATCTGGTCCTCGTCCCAGGCGTAGACCGGACCCGGCATCAGCGCGGGGACCGGGCAGGCGATGTTGAGCGAGATGCCCTTGCCGGTCCCCTCGATGCCGCTCGCCGAGAGGATGTTGCTCGATGCGATCGTCCCTGCGGCGACCACGACGCCTTTGGTAACACGGATCGTCTTCGCCCGGCCATCGGGCAGCATCACCTGCACCGAGGACGCCACCTTGCGGCCCTGATCGTCAAGACCGGACCAGCCGATATGCGATACGGCGGCATGCGCCAGGATGCGTGCCTTCCGGGGCGCGTGCAGCGTGGCATGGCGCAGGAAGCTCTCGGGCATCGCCTTCTTGCGGCCATAGGGGCAGCCGGTGTTGCAATAGCCGCACGACACGCAGGCATTGGGCTCGGTCTTCTGGCCCCAGTTCTTGCGGAACCATCCGGTGACCGCGCGCGCATCGAGCGGGTCGGACGAGCCCGAAGCATAGGCATCCCAGCCGTGTAGCAGCCGCGTGCCGTTGTTGCGCCCCAGCCGCCGGTCGATCTCGTGCACGCCCAGCCGCGTCTCGACCCGGCAATAGGCGGCCTCCAGCGCATCTTCGTCGATCGGCGCGCCGATGCTGCGCCAGTGCGCAAGCACGTCATGCGCATCGGGGTGCGTCTCGCCCTCGCGCGCCAGGCGCAGGCATATGCCGTTGTTGACGACGGTCGAGCCGCCCACCGTGCGCCCCTGGAAGACGATGATGTCGCGGTTGCGCGTGGTCTGGATCGCGCCGTCCTTGAACAGCGATGATGACATGTGCGCCTCGTTGGGCGTCATCCGCGCGCTGGGGAGATAGGGGCCAGCCTCGACTACCAGCACCTCATAGCCCTGATCGGCGAGGTTCGATGCGGCGACCGCGCCGCCCGCGCCCGATCCGATCACTACCAACTCGACGCTGTCGGGGATCGCATCCTCGCCCACGAACACCGTATAGGGCAGGTCGTTACCGGTATATTCGGCGATTTCGGGATCGTCGGGTGTGCCCGCGCGCGTACGGTGGCGGGGCAGGGTGAAGCCGATCGCGTTGAACACCGGGTTGGCGCGGTTGGCATCCTCGGCAGCCGCGTCGCTGACATTGGCGTCGTCCTGGTCGATCCAGTGGCCGTAATAGCCCGCATAAACAATGCCGCGGATGCGGGCCATGTCCTGGAACAGGTCGATACGGCTGTTCTTCAGCCGCCGCTCGATCCGCCAGATGCGGAACGAGCGCGGCGCAAAATGCCAGAAGGGGCCACCCAGCACGATCCAGGTCGCGATGACCGACAGCGCGGTATCGCGCGGCGTGTTGCCCTCGATATTGCCGAATATGCCCTGGAGATTGTCGACCACCTGCTGCGGTGAGATCGCCATCTGGGCGGGTTCGACCAGCATGGTTTCCGCCAGCCGCTTCCAGATCGCCGCCTCGAACGGATTGAACGGTTTCCTTCTCATCGCGCGAATCCCCCCTTGTCCCGAGGATAGGGTAGCAGCGAGCCCGCGAATTGTAAGAAACCGTAGGATTAAGCGGTGTTAATCCGCAGGGTCAGTCCATCGCGCAGACCTGCGCGTCGAGCTTTCCATCCGCCACCGTCAGTCGGTTGAACGACGGCCGGGTCGCGCGAACCCGCTCGGACAATGTGCCAGCGCCGATCAGACGGATCGCGCCTGCCTGCGTTTCGACATTCAGGTCGAACGGATCATGCACATGGCCGGACAGCACCGCATCCGCGCCTGCAGCGGCTATCGCTTCGAGTGCGGCGCGACCGCCGGTGGTGCGTCCGCTGCTCTGCGTTTCAGCCTCGATCAGCGGATGGTGCGCCAGCACGATGCGCAGCTTTGCATGGTGGCCCGGATTACCCAGCGCCTGGAGCGCCTGATGCAGCGCGCGCTTGCCGACCCGGCCCTTGGACCAGTTGAACCGCCATTGCACCCTCGCAGTGGTGCGCAGCGACACCAGATGGACGTGATCGAGCGTGACGCCCTCGTGCAATTGCTCCTGCAGCCGCATCACGCGGCCATAAGGCCGCCAGATCCGGCGGACCGGGTTGAAATAGGGCAGGTCGTGATTGCCCGGCTCGATCAGGACGGGCCGACCCAGATCGGCGAGCCAGGCCTGCGCGGCGGCGAATTCGGCCGAGCGTGCGCGCATCGTCAGATCGCCGGTGATGATGACGATCTCGGGCTGCTGGTCGGCGACGACCTGCTTGAACCAGGCGAGCGCGGCGCTGTCCTCGGCGCCGAAATGCAGGTCGCTGGCGTGGAACAACAGCGTCATGGGGCAGCAGGCGCGCGGGTTTCGATGAAATTGTGCGGGGCCTGACCGAGGGCGAGGGTATCGCCAGGTTTGGCTTCGGCGGGCTCGCCATCGATTAGAAGGCCGATCGTCTCTGCCTCGCTGACCAGCGTTGCGCTGCGCGCGCTGCCCAGATCCTCGCGCGGCCCTTCACGGAAATCGCCGCCCAGCCAGGCGCTGGCATGGCTGAGCACTTCACCGACGGAAGAGGCGGTAAAGCCGCACAGCGCCATGCTGCTGTCGCGCGGCGCCGCAAAGATCGCGGGGAAGCGTCGCTCGTCGCCTTGGATGCCGACCTGCGGTCCGCCCAGGCTCTCGGATATCGCCGCAGGGATGGCGTTGAACACGAGATCCGCAAGCTCGGTATGGCGGGCATTCTCGCGCACCCTGGCCCAGCTGGTGGTCGGCCCGGCGATCACCCCGACATAGGCGATGCTCTCGCCGATCTCGACCGTGTTCAGCTTCGTCGTGCGCCGGTTGCGCGCCGCCTCGGCGATGATCGATCGGCAGGGCTGGTCGCCGTGCAGCGCGCGGGCGAGCAGGTTCATCGTGCCGCCGGGCAGGATCAACACGTCGCCGTCCCAGCCTGCCGCCTGTTTCAGCGCGCTGTTGGTGGTGCCGTCGCCCGCATAGATGGCCAGCGTTTCAACGCCTTCGCGGTCGAGCTTGTCAGGCGTTGGCAGGTCTTCGTCGGGGCAGCGGACGATGCAGTCCACCGGATGGTCGCTCTCGGCGAACCAGGTAACGATGTCGGCGATCACGGCGGCGTCATAGCTGCCGCTCGCCTCGTTCACGATAAGCCAGGTCTTGGTCATGCGCGGCCTACGCGCCAGTGCGGATTTGGTTCTTGTTCCACGTCGATTTTCCGGGCGCTCTATTCCCTGCTGACAGGTGCGCGCACCCCTGCTAATCGCGCGCCATGACCGACCTCAAGCACATCCGCAATTTCTCCATCATCGCGCATATCGACCATGGCAAATCGACGCTTGCCGACCGGCTGATCCAATGGACCGGCGGGCTTTCCGAACGCGAGATGTCGGCCCAGGTGCTCGACAACATGGATATCGAGAAAGAGCGCGGCATCACCATCAAGGCGCAGACGGTGCGGCTCAACTACACCGCCAAGGACGGCCAGCTTTACGAGCTGAATCTGATGGACACGCCGGGCCATGTCGACTTCGCCTATGAGGTCTCGCGCTCGCTCGCCGCGTGCGAGGGCGCGCTGCTCGTCGTCGATGCCGCGCAGGGCGTGGAAGCGCAGACGCTGGCGAACGTCTACCAGTCGATCGAGCACGACCACGAAATCCTGCCCGTCATCAACAAGATCGACCTGCCTGCCGCCGAACCCGAGAAGGTGAAGAAGGAGATTGAGGACATTATCGGCCTCGACGCGTCGGAAGCGGTGCTGGCCAGCGCCAAGTCGGGCATCGGCATCGAGGAGATTCTCGAGCAGATCGTCCAGAAAATCCCCGCGCCCAAGGGCGACCGCGACGCACCGCTCGAGGCGATGCTGGTCGACAGCTGGTACGATCCGTATCTCGGCGTCGTCATCCTGGTCCGCGTCGTCAACGGCGTGATCAAGAAGGGCCAGCAGATCAAGTTCATGGCCGGCGGCACCGAGCATCTGGTCGACCGCGTCGGCTGCATGCGGCCCAAGATCGAGAACCTGCCCGAACTGGCGGCGGGCGAGATCGGCTTCATCACCGCGCAGATCAAGGACATCAGCCAGACCCGCGTCGGCGATACCATCACCACGGTCAAGAACCCCGCGCCCGCGCCGCTGCCCGGCTTCAAGGAAGTGCAGCCGGTGGTGTTCTGCGGGCTGTTCCCGGTCGATGCCAACGACTTCGACAAGCTGCGCGACAGCATCTCCAAGCTGCGCCTCAACGACGCCTCGTTCAGCTTCGAGATGGAATCGAGCGCGGCTTTGGGCTTCGGCTTCCGCTGCGGGTTCCTGGGCCTGCTGCACCTCGAGATCATCCAGGAGCGGCTGACCCGCGAGTACGATCTCGACCTCATCACCACCGCGCCGTCGGTGGTGTACAAGATCAAGCTGACGCACGGGAATGGCGAGATCGAGCTGCATAATCCGGCCGACATGCCCGATCCGACCAAGATCGACGAGATCCAGGAGCCGTGGATCGAGGCGGTGATCTATTGTCCCGACGAATATCTCGGCAGCATCCTCAAGCTCTGCCAGGACCGGCGCGGGCTGCAGAAGAACCTGACCTATGTCGGCGGTCGCGCGCAGGTGACCTACGAGCTGCCGCTCAACGAGGTGGTGTTCGATTTCTACGACCGGCTGAAGTCGATCTCGCGCGGCTATGCGTCGTTCGACTATCACCAGATCGGCTATCGCGAGGGCGATCTCGTCAAGATGTCGATCATGGTCAATGCAGAGCCCGTCGATGCGCTGAGCATGATCGTGCACCGCGGCAGCGCCGAGACGCGCGGGCGCGGCATGTGCGAGCGGCTCAAGGACCTGATCCCGCGCCACCTGTTCAAGATCCCGATCCAGGCCGCGATCGGCGGCAAGGTGATCGCGCGCGAGACGATCGCCGCGATGCGCAAGGACGTTACCGCCAAATGCTATGGCGGCGACATCAGCCGCAAGAAGAAGCTGCTGGAAAAGCAGAAAGAGGGCAAGAAGCGGATGCGCGAATATGGTTCGGTCAGCATCCCGCAGGAAGCGTTCATCGCCGCGCTGCGGATGGGCGAGGAATGAGCGTCCGCGCCGCGCCGGGGCTCAGCCCTGCGGTGCGGTGATCTGCTCTGCAGCGGGCGGGGCGGGTTCGGCTGACGCCACGGGTGCGGCGAGCGCTTCGCCTGCCTCTTCGGCAGGCGAGATCCGCATCGGGATGGCCATCGCCACGCCATAGCTGATGATCAGCGTGGCCAGGATCGACCACATCGCAACACCGGCCAGTCCGACCAGCTGGGCGACCAGCTGGCTGATCATGCTTCCGCCCTCGCCATAGCCGACGCCGCCGAACGCATCGCTGATGAAGATCGCGACCAGCAATGCGCCGACCAGCCCGCCGATGCCGTGCAGCGCGAAGGCGTGGTTGCTGTCGTCGATCGCCAGCGTCTCGGTGACGAAGCGCAGGCCGAAATAGCAGGCCGGGGCGGCAATCACGCCGATCAGGATCGCGGCACCCGGCGAGACCAGGCCCGAAGCCGGAGCGATCGCGGCAAGGCCTGCGAGCAGACCGTTGACCGCGCCCATCGCGCTGACGGTGCGGGTGCGCAGCTTCTCGATCAGCAGCCAGACCAGCGCGCTGGTGCACGCGGCGACATGCGCGTTGATGATCGCGCTGCTGGCATCGTCGGTCGCCGCCAGCGTCCAGCCTCCGGTCAGCGCGAAATTGCCGATGAACAGCAGCGCGCCGCCTGCAAGCACCATGACCGGATTGTGCGTCGCTGCAGCAGCGCCGGGCCAGCCGGTGCGCCGTCCGATGACCAGGGCGGCCACCAGGGCGGAAATGCCTGCGCAGAAATGCAGCGCGATGCCGCCGGCATAATCGAGCACGCCAAATCCGTAGAGCCAGCCGCCGCCCCAGATCCAGTGCGCGACGGGTGCATAGACGATCAGGCTCCACATCCCGCCGAACGCCAGAGCCCAGCCGAAGCGGCCGCGCCCGGCCCAGGCACCTGCGACGAGCAGCGCGGCGAGCATCGCTCCCGCGATCTGGAACAGCACGAACGCGCTTTCGGGCACGGCGGTGCCGAAGCGGACATTGCCGAGCGCGATCAGCATCCAGGCATTGCCGCCGCCGATCACGCCGCCGCTGGGATCGCCAAAGGCCAGGGTATAGCCGACCACGACCCAGAGCAGCGAGACAAGCGCGGCGATCGCGGTACCGTGCAGGAACACACCCTGCGCGGCGCGCGCGGTGCCGCGCCCAGCCTGCATCAGCAGCACGCCGGGCACCGCGAACAGCATCAGCAGCGCGCCGCAGATCAGCATGAAGGCGGTATCGCCCGAATTGGAAACATCGAGCGTCGCGGGATCGACCAATGCGGGTGCGGCCCATGCGGGCGCGGCGAGCGCTGCCGTAGCGAGGGTGAAAATGCGCGCCAGCCTTGCGATCATGCTCTCGACTTTCCCAAACCGTGCTGTCCTGAAACGGGACAGCCTATCTGCCGCGTCATGCCGCAGTTTGGCAAATAATCGATTAACGCGCGCGCATTTCTGCGGCGAACGGAGGGTTTACATCCAGCCTTCGAGGACCTGGTCGGGGGGCCTATGCCCATCAAACCAGAAGCGAATATTGGCGATGACCTTGTGTCCGGCAACCTCGCGGCCTTCGAAGGTGGCGCTTCCGACATGTGGCAGCAGCACGACATTCTTCAGCGCGAGCAGCCGTTCGTCGACCTGTGGCTCGCGCGGATAGACATCGAGCCCGGCTCCGGCGATTCTGCCATTCTCGAGCGCGTCGATCAGCGCGGCCTCGTCGACCAGCTCGCCACGCGCGCTGTTGATCAGATAGGCGCTCGGCTTCATCAGGCCGATGCGGCGTGCGTCGATGATGCCGCGGGTCTCGGGGCTGCGCGGGCAGTGCAGGGTGATGATATCGGACGAAGAGATCAGCGCATCGAGATCGGGCTCGAACGTCGCGCCGAGCATCTGCTCTAGGCTTTCGGGCAGGCGGCGGCGGTTGTGATAGACGACATTGAGCCCGAAGCCGCGCGCGCGATGCGCCACCGCCTGGCCGATCCGGCCCATGCCGACAATGCCCAGCTGCTTGCCGCCGATGCGGTGGCCGAGCATGCCCGAAGGACTCCAGCCCTCCCACTGGCCCGACCGCACCAGCTTCTCGCCCTCGGCGAGGCGGCGCGGCACCGAGAGGATGAGCGCCATGGTCATGTCGGCAGTATCGTCGGTGAACACGCCGGGTGTGTTGGTGATGATGATGCCGCGCGCGCGGGCGGCTTTCAGGTCGATATGATCCACGCCCGCGCCGAAATTGGCGAGCAGTTTCAGTTTTTCGCCTGCGCCCGCAATCAGCTCCGCATCGAGCGCATCGGTGACCGTCGGCACCAGCACGTCGCAGGTTGCCATGGCAGCGGCCAGCTCGTCGCGGGTAAAGGCGTGATCGTCGGCATTGAGCGTGACATCGAACAGTTCGGCCATGCGCTCTTCGACGGCGGGGGCGAGCTTTCGCGTGACGATCACGCGCGGGCGGCTGCCCGGTTCGTGCGGCGGCTGAGACGGCCTGGATGCGGGGCTGGATGGCATAGCTGTGCTATGCCTCAACCGCCCCAAAGGTCAAGCTGCGGCACTTGCTTGGCACAGGTTTTTTGGCTTAAGCGATTCGGGGTGAAGGATCGTCGGGTGCGATGCTATAGTCTGGCCGACGGGGGTATATTTGATGCGTGCACCATGGTTTTCAGGACTGATACTGGCCGGTCTGGCAGCCGTGTCGCTGTCGGCTGGTCATGATGCTGCAATCGCGCAGGCAGAGGTCGAGGTGCCCTATTGGGCGTCGGTCCAGAAGGACGAGGCCTTTGCGCGCGCTGGCCCGATGGCGACCTATCAGATCGAATGGGTGTTCCGGCGCAAGCATCTGCCGGTCAAGGTCATCAAGCGTTATGGCGCGTGGCGTCAGATCGTCGATCCGTCGGGCTGGACTGGCTGGATGCATTCGAACATGCTGAGCCGCAAGCGCACCGCGATCGTGACCGGGTCGGTCATCGCGATCCGGTCTGCCCCGCGCGACAATGCCAGGCTGTTGTGGCGCGCCGAGCCGGGCGTGGTCGGAGAACTCGGCGATTGCGAAAAGGGCTGGTGCGAATTCGCGGTGGACAAGCGCGCGGGCTGGGTAAGGCAAGACCAGATCTGGGGCGCGGGCGAACCCTGATGCGAATATGTGCTCGTCAGAAGTGGGCCCGCCCACCGTCCCCAGGACGATGGGCGGACTTGCTTCCTACTGGCGAAAGGACAGTTACCAGTAGAAATTCGGGATCACGCGGACGACGGTGCCGGTCCGGGTGTTGACCAGCAGCATGTCGTTATAGTGCCGCACCCAGGTCTGACGCACGCCGGGGTTCGGCAGGCGATAGTTGCGGTAGTTGTTCACGACAAAGCGTTGGCCATAATAGT
Organism: Blastomonas ursincola; assembly: GCF_013607875.1. Taxonomy (GTDB): domain Bacteria; phylum Pseudomonadota; class Alphaproteobacteria; order Sphingomonadales; family Sphingomonadaceae; genus Blastomonas; species Blastomonas ursincola. Next base: position 427,113 of record NZ_VDES01000001.1, on the reverse strand, counting down.
TCGGCGCGATGCGGACGCCCGGGCGGAACTGCTGATAGCGGAAGTTCGACCGGAAGGCGGGGCCGCGAAACGCCGCGCGGTTGCTGGCGCGATAGTCGCGATAGTCGCGCAGGTCCTCGCGATATTCGCGGCGGGCATCGCGCACGTCGCGACGCTGGTCGCGCAGATCGCGCTGTTCCTCGCGGACATCGCGACGGTCGCCATAGCGGCGGGCTTCCTGCACGTCGCGGCGATCGCGGCGCAGTTCACGCTGTTCCTGGCGCAGTTCACGTTCGGAACGGATGACCTCGCCACGCGACTGGGCAAAGGCGGGGGCGGTTGCGACCGGCAGCGTGGTGGCCAGCATCAGGGTCCCGATCAGGGCTTTCGAAAGGGTCTTCATCTTGTCTACTCCTGTCATGGCCTGAGCAGAGGGGGGCTGCTCTGGACATGTTCAGGAATACGCGCCCCTGGCTGAACGGGTTGCGAATGTGCCGCTCATTTTCGCGTCATCTTGTCGCAAGTTGTAACGTGCCAGCCGGCTCCACCCATTCCAATCGGCCCGAGCTGTAGAAGCCTGACGCAATGTTCTCGCAATTTACATCGTCATTCCCGCGAAAGCGGGAATCCCGCTTTCTGCATCGCGCCCAATTGAAGCGGGACCCCCGCGTTCGCGGGGGTGACGAGTGAAGGAAAACCAGGCGAAGCGAATATGCGGGGCCTTCGACAGGCTCAGGCTGAGCGGAGGTTGTAAGCTGTGGGTGTGCTCAGTCCCCCGGCTTGCCCTTCGGCAGCAGATCCGCCGGGTCGTTCGCCACGATGCTCAGCACCGTCGCCCAGGCTGCGACATTCTGTTGCAATTTTTTCGGGTCGATCTTGTCGAGCGTGTCGTCGGGCGTGTGGTGCAGGTCGAAATAGTCGGTGCCGTCCTGCTGCAAGTCGATGGCGTTGACGCCCAGCGCCACGGTCGGGCCGACATCGGGGCCACCGCCTGCGACATCGTTGCTGCGCCCGATGCCGAGCGGCGCGAGCGCGTTGGCGATGCGGGTCTTGAGGTCATCGGTGCCTTGCGGCAGCTTGAAATCGACCTGCCAGATGCGGTCCGCGCCGAAATCCGATTCCATCGCGAGCACATGGTCCGCCGCGCCATGCGCCTTGGCATAGGCGATGCCGCCGAACAGCCCGACCTCTTCCGCGCCGAACCACACGACGCGGATGGTGCGCTTAGGGGTCCCTGCGTCCATGATCAGCTTGGCCGCCGCCGCAGTAATCGCGACGCCAGCGCCGTCATCGATCGCGCCGGTGCCCAGATCCCAGCTGTCGAGATGCCCGCCGACCAGGATCACGCCCGCTTGCGGATCGCTGCCCGGCACCTCGGCGATGACATTGCCCGATTGGGTGGTGCCGATCTGGCGCGGGGTGAGCACCAGCTTCATCTTCACCGCCTCGCCCTTTCGGGCAGCGCGTGCGATGATGCGCTCCAGATTCTCGGCGTCGGGGATCGAGATCGCTGCCGAAGGGATGGGCACGCCGCGCTCGCCGAAATTCGTTCCGCCGGTATGCGGATTGCGATGATAATCGGTGCCGACCGAACGGATGACGATCGCGGCAGCGCCCTTTTCCGAGGCCAGCGAGGGGCCGATGCGCCGCACGCCGCCGAACTGGCCATAGCTGGCGCCGTTCTGCGTCCGCGTCATCTTGTGGCTAACGAACGCGATCTTGCCCTTCAGGCTGCCCGCGGGCGCGGCCTGGAGATCGGCGAGCGTGCGGAAATAGACGACTTCCGCCTCCAGCCCCTTGTCGCCGGTGCTGGCCGAATTGCCGAGCGCGGTGATGTGCATCTTTGCAGGGTAGGGCGCGGTCACCTCGGCGCTTTCCTCGCCACGCACCCAGGTCTTCATGTCGAAAGGTTCGATGCGCACGTTGGAAAAGCCCATGGCCTTGAGCCGCTCGACTGCCCAGGCGCGCGCCGCCGCCTCGCGCTCCGTCCCGGCAAGGCGCGGGCCGATCTCGGTCGTCAGATCCTCGACGATGGAATAAGCGGTGCCGTCGCCGAGCGCCTTTTGCTGGATCGCGGCGGGATCGTGCTGGGCTGCGAGAGGGAAGGGAAGGGCGAGGGCGGCCAGGGCCAGCAGGGTGCGTTTCGTCATGGCCGGATGGCTTAACCACACGTTCCGGCTTTGCCAATGCCGACTTGCCGCAAAGCCCGGTCACCGCTAAGGCGCGGGGCAAATCCACCTATCCGCATAAGGGCGTTCTTCCGCATGGCTGCTCAATATTCCTTCGTGATGAAGGGTCTGACCAAGACCTTTCCCGGCGCGAACAAGCCGGTGCTCAACGGCATCCACCTGCAATTCTATCCCGATGCCAAGATCGGCATTGTCGGCCCCAACGGATCGGGCAAGTCGACGCTGATGAAGGTGATGGCCGGGATCGATAAGGATTTCACCGGCGAAGCCTGGCCGGGCGAGGGCATCACCGTCGGCTATCTGGCGCAGGAGCCCGAGCTCGACCCCAACAAGACCGTCAAGCAGAACGTGATGGACGGCGTGCGCCCCGTCGCCGATCTGGTCGAGCGCTTCGACGAGATCAGCGCGCTGATGGCCGATCCGCCCGAGGACGCCGATTTCGACGCGCTGATGGAGGAAATGGGCACGCTGCAGGAAAAGATCGACGCGGTCGATGGCTGGACGCTAGACAACCAGCTGGAAATCGCGATGGAGGCCTTGCGCTGCCCGCCGGGCGATGCCGATGTCACCAACCTGTCGGGCGGTGAGCGCCGCCGCGTCGCGCTCTGCCGCCTGCTGCTCGAAAAGCCCAGCATCCTGCTGCTCGACGAACCGACCAACCACTTGGACGCCGAAAGCGTCGCCTGGCTGGAAAAGCATCTGGTCGACTATCCGGGCAACGTCATCCTCGTCACCCACGACCGCTATTTCCTCGACAATGTGGTGAACTGGATCCTCGAGCTCGATCGCGGCAAGTATTTTGTCTACGAGGGCAATTACTCGACCTATCTCGACAAGAAGGCCAAGCGCCTCGAGCAGGAAGCGCGCGAGGACGAGGGCCGCCAGAAGGCGATCCAGGACGAGCTGGCGTGGATCCGGCAGAGCCCCAAGGCGCGCCAGACCAAGTCCAAGGCGCGTATCAAGGCGTTCGACGAGCTGGTCGAGGCGCAGGAAAACCGCGCCCCCGGCAAGGCTCAGATCGTCATTCAGACCCCCGAGCGCCTGGGCGGCAAGGTGATCGAGGCGCACGGCCTGACCAAGGCCTATGGCGACAAGCTGTTGTTCGAGGACCTGTCGTTCACGCTGCCGCCGGGCGGCATCGTCGGCGTTATCGGGCCGAACGGTGCGGGCAAGTCGACGCTGTTCAAGCTCATCACCGGCAAGGAACAGCCCGATAGCGGCACCATCGCGATCGGCGATACAGTCAAGCTCGGCTATGTCGACCAGAGCCGCGACGATCTCGACCCCAACAAGAACGTCTGGGAAGAGGTCTCGGACGGGCTCGATTTCTTCAAGCTTGGCAAGCACGACGTGCCCACCCGCGCCTATGTCGGCGCGTTCAATTTCAAGGGCCAGGACCAGCAGAAGAAGGTCGGCCAGCTTTCGGGCGGTGAACGCAACCGCGTCCACATGGCCAAGATGCTGAAAGAGGGCGGCAACGTTCTGCTGCTCGACGAACCGACCAACGATCTCGACGTCGAAACGCTGCGCGCGCTCGAAGAGGCGCTGGAAAGCTTCGCCGGTTGCGCCGTGGTCATCAGCCACGACCGCTTCTTCCTCGACCGCCTGTGCACGCACATCCTGGCGTTCGAAGGCAACAGCCATGTCGAATGGTTCGAGGGCAATTTCGAAAGCTACGAGGAAGACAAGCGCCGCCGTCTTGGCGACGAGGCGGATCGCCCAACGCGGATGAGCTACAAGAAGCTGACGCGTTAGGATTTTTCAGGATTTCTCGTTTTTTCAAGAAATTCATTACTTTTAGCGTAAGCCTTGTTTGGCTGTGGGATCCGGCTGTAATTGACATTTAGGAATCTGTTCGGCACCTTGGTAGGCGGCAGTTTGCAGGGGAGGTCGAGTTGAAAAAGGCTACAGTGATCAATTTCAAAGGTGGCGTGAGCAAGACAACCCTGTCATTTCATTTGGCCTGTTTTTTATCTAGGGATGCGCGCGTCCTTCTCATTGATGTCGATCATCAGTCAAGTCTATCGATAGTCACACTAGGTGCGCAGCTTTGGCAAGCTCAGGTGGATGGTGGGAACACCGTAAATCGAGTTTTTGAATCGTTCACGAACAGGCGTATTCCCATGCCTGGATCGGAAATCATTATTCGTAACGCGTTGCATTCTAGGGATTCGCGATATAATCTTTTCCCAAATCTTGATTTCGTTGCCGCACAATTTGAGCTAGATGATACTGAAATAGATTTAGCGTCAACTAGTTTTGGGCAGGCAAGTCAATCCGATTGGGAGAAGAGAACTTTACTTGCCAGTTGGTTGGATAATATTAATGCTCAGGCTATGTATGATTACGTGATTTTTGACTGTCCGCCGGCGACAAAGATCGTTAGCCAGAATGCGCTGTCGTGCAGCCATTGCTATTTGGTTCCGGTAATTCCAGACGAGTTGTCAAGCCGCGGGGTGACGCACTTTGCAGGGCTGGTCACAAGAAAAATTGATGAACGGCTGGCGTATTTGCGTAACGATGCCCGAATCCCTGACAATCATGTGCCGTCTAATTATGAAGCCACTACTGGAATGGCTGCTATTGTGCCCTCGCTAGTGAAATCGGCTGGAAGAGCAGAGTCGGGAATGACTAATATCCATACGGAGCAACTCGCGACTTTGCGCCGTCGCTGGCAGGGCTCCGTGCTGGAAACGATAGGAAAGCACTATATAGGTGTGCCTGAGGCGATGAACGCTGGCTGGCCGATCTGGAACTATGCTGGGCAAAATGCTAAGTCTGGGGTGAAACGGATGATGACGGGCATATGCAACGAACTCAAGCAACGAATCGACGCGATCTGAAGCGGTCTGGCGGCAGCCTTAAGACGGCTGTGGATGTTATTAAGGCCTATCGAAAATCTTTGAGCGTGGTAGGCGCGCGAAGGGAGATCATTGACAGCCTAGACGGTGCTTTGGCGATTTTGGAATCGCAGGCGGCTAAAGGAGCTATTTCTGCCGTCTTTGGTAGCAAGGTGATCGCAAGCCGGGACGCCCCGGATGATAAGGACATCGCAACGCTTCCGGAGCCGGAAATTGAAGCTATGATCAATGACGAAGATGTTACCCGTAGAACTCTTGAAAGGATAGCCATCGAGCGCTTTGCGGTGCCTAAAGGATCGATGCGAAGCTATCCTAACATCATGCTTTTGAAAGAAAAGCTCAGAACTCTCATGCAAAACGACGTTGCGCACCAAGCGATTTCCGAAATCAGTAAGAGGGTCAGCTAGGGATTTGGCCCGCATCCCTCCATACTTTCTGCCGATTAACGTTGCGAATTGATTGAAGACTCACCCGTTAGGGCCCGAATTCGTAAATTCGAAGGTTTGCACAGTTTTGATCGTGCAAGGCCTTGATTTCGCAACGATGGAGCGCGCCATGCACCAACAAAAAGCCGCGCGAACCATTCGGCTCGCGCGGCTTTTTAGAACTCTTGGCCAGAGCAGATCAGGCGTCGAAATCGCCGCCCATGCTGCTGGTGCGCGCCGGGGCCGAGGCCGTCAGGCGCAGCGCTTCGGCCGACAGGCTCAGCGAGCCGATTTCGTCGGCATCGTCGTCGTCGTCGACCTGGACCTTCTGCATCGACTGGGTCAGGCTTTCCTTGAGATCTTCCGGCAGGATCGTCTCGTCGGCGATCTCGCGCAGCGCGACGACGGGGTTCTTGTCGCGGTCGCGGTCGATGGTCAGTTCGGCACCGCCGCTGATCTCGCGCGCGCGCTGCGCGGCGAGCAGAACCAGGTCGAACCGGTTGGTGACCTTGTCGATGCAATCTTCAACGGTAACGCGCGCCATGAACGGGCTCCAGACTCTATGCGAATATGAGGGAAAGGCGGCCCCTAGCGGCTAAGGGCCGCAGAGTCAATGATAGGTGGGTGCCTGAGCGCCTTCGCCGCCCGCTTTCCAGCCCCAGAACAGGTAGCAGGGGGGCACGTTCCAGCCCTCGAAGCCGCGATCTACCCGGTCGAAATAGGGGCGGATCAGCTGGTTGGTGAAGCGGGTGAACTGATAGACCAGGAACGCGCCGCCGGGGCGCAGCGCGCGATACGTCCCTTGCGCGATCGCATCGGCAACGCCGTCGGGCAGGGTCGAAAGCGGCAGGCCCGAAAGCACGTAATCGGCATGGTCGAACCCGTGCGCGGCGATGATGGCCTCGACATCCGCCGCCGATCCGTGGACCGCGACGAAGCGGCTGTCGGGAATGGTCTTGCGCAGATAGCGGATGAAATCGGGGTTGGTATCGATCGCGATATAGGTCGCGTTGCGGGGCAGGCGATCGAGCACCGCGCGGCAGAAGGTGCCGACACCGGGGCCGTATTCCACGAACAGCTGCACGTTCTGCCAGTCCACCGGGCCCAGCATCTTGCGGATGGTGCGGTCGGACGAGGGCACGATCGATCCGACCATGCGCGGGTGCTTGAAGAATTCCCTGGCAAACACGCCCCAGGCCCCGAAAACCCGCTCCGCGCGCGCTTTTAGCCGCTGCCGCAAGGGCAGCTCGGCCAGGTCCGTAGAATGCATGAAAAACCCCTCGAATGGCTGTCAACGAGCAGTTACAATTGCAGATTCCAGAGGGTTAAGCAATCATGTGTGTCAGTGTTGCATAGCAGTACTTTGCAAGCGGGCCCCGAGCGCCTAGACCAGCGCGCATGAGCGGAAAAGCGGATTCCCGGATTCATGCCAACGGCGCGATCGCCGTGATCTTTGCTGCGCAGCATAGCGGCCGCGATGCCGAGGGCTATGGCGTCATGGCCGATGCGATGGATGCGCTCGCCGCGCGCCAGCCGGGCTATCTGGGCATGGACCATGGCGGCGTGCAAGGCGGATTCGGCATCACCGTGAGCTACTGGGCGGACGATGCGAGCGCGAAGGCCTGGCGCGACAATCCCGAGCATCGCGCCGCGCGCGAGGCGGGGCGGGATCGCTGGTACGATCATTACACGCTGCATGTGGCGAGGATCGAGCGGGGCTATGCCTGGCCATGAACGTGCACCAGCCCCCCGAACCGGCGCTCGAAGCCACGCAGAAGCTGCCTGCCGACCGCATGGCGCTGCTGTTCACCGTCATGCTGGTGACCGCGGCGGGCAATACCGCGATGCAATCGGTCATGCCCGCGATCGGCACGCGGCTGGGCGTCGCCGATTTCTGGGTGAGCCTGGCCTATAGCTGGTCGGCCTTGCTGTGGATGGTGTGCGCGCCGCGCTGGGCGCGCATGTCCGACCGGCGTGGGCGCAAGGCGTTGATGAACCTGGGGCTGCTCGGCTTCATATCCTCGTTCGCGCTGTGCGGGCTGACGCTGATCGCCGGGTTGCACGGCTATCTCTCGGCGCTTGCGACCATGCTCATCTTCGCGCTGTTCCGCAGCCTTTATGGTGGGCTGGGCTCGGCCGGTCCCCCGGCTGTCCAGGCCTATGTCGCCGCACGCACCAGCCGGGCGGAGCGCACCCAGGCGCTGTCGATGATCTCCTCCTCGTTTGGGCTCGGCACGGTGATTGGCCCCGCACTCGCGCCGCTGATCATCCTGCCTTATCTCGGCCTGCCCAGCCCGTTCTTCGTCTTCGCCGCGTTTGGCCTGCTGGTGCTGGTGACGCTCAAGCTGCGGCTGCCCGACGATACGCCGAGCTATGCCGCGCGCGGGCGGCTGGTGTCCGAGCCGATGAGCTCGGGGTCCGCAGGCGAGGTCTATGACGCCGACGAGCATGATGCCGAGCCCGAGCCGGTCGCTCCCGTGGTCGAACGCCTGTCGTGGCGCGATGCGCGGCTGCGGCCCTGGCTGATCGCGGGGCTGGTCGGTGGCCATGCCAATGCGATGATCCTGGGTCTGGTCGGCTTCATGCTGCTCGACCGGCTCGATCTGCGCGCGACGCCCGAGCTGGCGGCTGGCCCGACCGGTCTGGTGCTGATGGCGGGCGCGTTCGCGACGCTGCTCGCGCAATGGGGGCTGATCCCGTATCTCAAGATGGGTCCGCGCACCTCGACGCTCTGGGGCATGGCGCTGGCTGCCAGCGGGTGCACGATGGTCGCCTTTTCGGAAAGCCTCAATGCCATCACCCTGGGCTTTGCCATTGCCTCGCTGGGATTTGGCCTTTTTCGCCCGGGCTTTACCGCCGGTTCCTCGCTGGCGGTGACAAGGGCGGAGCAGGGGCAGGTGGCGGGCATCGTCGCCTCGGTCAACGGCGCAGCCTATATCATCGCGCCTGCGATCGGCGTGTGGCTGTACAATATCGCGCCGCTCGAATCGTTCGCGATCATCATCGGGCTGTGCGTGTTCGTACTGGTCTGGGGGCGCACGGCGCTGCAGGCGGACGAGGTGCTGGTGCGGCCGAACTAGAGCCCGCGCCAGATCTTCAAGGGCGTATCGCCACGCGGCTGGCGGACATGCGCCGGGCAGGCGCGCGGGCGATAATCCATCCCCAGGCACAGCCGCACTTCCTGCAGCCAGCCGCGGCCGTTCGCCTTGAACGCGATGGCGGTTGCCGGCATGCCCGGGTTGAGCCTCGCGATCTCGCGCTTCAGCATCCCCTGGGTCAGCGGCCGGCGCGACAGCCGCTCCATATCGGGCAAATTGATTGCCTGATACAGCTTTCGCGCGGTCTGGAAATAGCGTGCGGGATCGCGCGCCATGCAGCTGCCGTGCTTGTCCCACTGGTGCTGGATCAGCCGCTGCGACGGCATGATGCATAGGTTCTGCCGGACCACCGACAGCGGCACCGGTGACGGAGGCGTGGCGCAATATTGCGGATAGGCGGCGGTTTTGCCTTCTGGCCAAAGCCCGTGCAGAACGAAGCCGAATTCGCCGAAGCGGCGGCTGCATTGCAGCGTCTGCGCCCGGTCGTCCTGCCGTCCTCGGCAGAATTCGGGCGACCAGCTCAGCGCCAGGGTATAGCCTGCGACCGGGACCACGCGCTTCACCGCATCGCGCCCCCGCTTGTCCTGCGGCAGCGGCGAGAGCTTTTCCGGCATGCGGCACTGATAGGCCTGGGCAAGCACCGATGCCGGTGCAAGGGCCAGCATGGTCGCGATCAGGGCCGCCGCGCCGCGCATCAGGCCGCCTTGAAATCGAGCCCGATATCGGCGGCGGGCGCGGACTGGGTGATGCGGCCGACCGAGATATAATCGACGCCGGTTTCGGCGATGGCACGGATCGTCTCCAGCGTCACCCCGCCCGAGGCCTCGCACGGCACGCGCCCGCCGACCAGGGTCACCGCGCCGCGCAATGTGGCGGGGGACATGTTATCGAGCAGCAGATGCGTGGCACCGGCAGCCAGCGCGGGTTCGATCTGCTCGACATGGTCGACTTCAACGATGATCTGGCCGATGCCCGCAGCCACCGCACGGCGCACGGCTTCGCCGATATCGCCAGCAACCGCGACATGATTGTCCTTGATCATCGCCGCGTCCCACAGGCCCATGCGGTGGTTCTTCGCGCCTCCCATCCGGGTCGCGTATTTCTCGAGCAGGCGCAGACCCGGAATGGTCTTGCGGGTATCGAGCAGCACTGCGCCGGTCCCCGCGATCGCATCGACATAGGCCCGCGTCAGCGTCGCGATGCCGCTCAGATGCTGGACGGTGTTAAGCGCCGAACGTTCGGCGGTGAGCAGTGCGCGTGCCTTGCCCGAAACGCTGAGGAGGTCAGTGCCCGCTGGCACCGCATCGCCTTCACCGACCAGCCGCTCGACCGAGCAATCGGGGTCGAGCGCGCGGAAAAACGCCTCGGCGATCGGCAGGCCTGCAACCACTATCGGGTGCCGTGCGTCCATCACGCCGTCGAACCGCGCCTCGGCAGGGATCACGCTTTCCGACGTCACGTCACGGGAAGCGGGGCCAAGGTCTTCGGCCAAGGTTGCAGAAACGAACCGTCCCATATCGAAGTCGTTGATCGAAAAGACCATCCCGCTAAATCCCCTGGCTGATACCGCGCGCTGCGGATGGGACGGAGCACCGTCCATCCTTGCTCGGACCCGCATTAGGACAAGCCTGGGACTGCTGCCAGAATGAAGTTGATGCCGCCTCATCGATCGGACAGCCCCGGGCCATGGTGGCCGCCGCGCAGTGCGGCATTAGCAGCACTCATCTTTTGTGTTTCGACCTTCTGCGTTTCCGCCTTTCGGGCCTCGCTCAATCCCGACGAGGTGTTCGATCTCTACAATCCCAAGCGAATCGTGCTGATTGTCGCTGGCGCACTTGTCTTCTGGCTGTCGATTCACGGGCGGGCCGGAGCGCGGCCGGGTCTGAAGATGCTGCGACGCATGGCGCTGGTCGGCCTGCCGGGGCTGGTGGTCCTGTTCGTCCTGGCCATGGCCATGGATATCTGGGTGCTACACGACACGGCCAATATGGCCGCGTGGAATCTGCGCTGGATATTGCTTTGGAGCGGGTATTTCGGCACCGGCCTCGCCGCCTGGCTGGCGCTGCGCTACGGTATGGCGCTGGCCGAGGCTGAGCAGCGGGCCGCGATGGATCACGGGGCAGGCGCAAGGCGAACGGATGCGCCCGACCACGGCTTCTGGGTCAAGACCGGGCGGCAGGCGATTCACATCGCGCAATCCGAGGTCGAATGGATCGAGGCGGAAGGCAATTATGTCCGCATCCATGCGCAGGGCGGACATAGTGGGCTCGTTCGCTCCACTTTGGCGGCAATCGAATCGCAGCTGATTGCCGAGGATTTCGTCCGCATCCATCGGTCGGCACTGTGTCGGCGATCGGCCATCAAGGGCTATCGGCGCAAGCCGAGCGGAGCCTTGCTGGCATTGCTCGCCAGCGGAGCCGAAGCCCCGATGGGACGGCGCTTTGCACGCCATCTGACCGACGAGCTGAGACCGTTTCCGGGCGATCCAGCCCTGGCGGATGATACCGTATCACCGCACGAAGGTGAGATCCGGGCGGCCTGACGTTCGTCACAAATGCAGGATGTCTGTGTCACTCGGCTTGGGACACAGGCTGGCACCGCGCAAGGCGGAACGATGTTGGAATTGCTCGAACGTCCCGCCGCGACACCTGCACGCGGCACCCAGGATGATGTGATGAATCGTGCCGCTTTGTGGATCGTCGATGCGCTAGCCGAAGAGCTGGCCCGCGACATGACGCAGGATCGCAGGATGCTGGTTCAGGCACTGCTGCGTCGCGCCGGCTATGAGCAGGCGGATAATCTGGTGCCGGGGGACGCCGAGGCTGTTCGTGCCGCACTGGTCGCGCGGCTCGCGGGGCGGCTGGCGCAGGGCTGAACGATCCCTGCACCAGCCGTCTTTCCCGATTACCGGGCGATGCGATGCTCGCCCTTGACCCAGCGCACGGTGCCGCTGGCCGAGCGCATCACCACGGTTTCGGTGGTCATGATGCCGTCGCGGCGACGCTTGACGCCCTGCAGCAGCGAACCATCGGTCACGCCGGTCGCAGCGAAGATGCAGTCGCCCTTGGCAAGATCGGTCAGGTCATAGACCGCATTCAGGTCTTCGATACCCCATTTGCGCGCGCGGGCACGCTCGTCGTCGTTGCGGAACAGCAGCCGGCCCTTGAACTGGCCGCCGACGCAACGCAGCGCGGCAGCCGCCAGCACGCCCTCGGGCGCCCCGCCAGAGCCCATATACAGGTCGATGGTGGTTTCAGGGTTGGTGGTGGCGATCACCCCGGCAACGTCACCATCGGGGATCAGCATGATGCCGCAGTCGAGCCCACGCAGTTCGGCGATCAGATCGGCATGGCGCGGACGGTCGAGCACGCAGACGATGATTTCACCCGGCTTGACGCCCTTGGCGGCGGCAACCGCCTGGACGTTCTCGGTCGGGCTCTTGTTGAGATCGATCACGCCTTCGGGATAGCCCGGGCCGACCGCGATCTTGTCCATGTACACATCGGGTGCGTTGAGCAGGCAGCCGTTCTCGGCAATCGCCAGCACGGCCAGCGCATTGGGACCGGCCTTGGCGGTGATGGTGGTGCCTTCCAGCGGATCGAGTGCGATGTCGATGCGCGGAGCGCCTTCATTGCCCAGGCCCACCTTTTCGCCGATATACAGCATCGGCGCCTCGTCACGCTCGCCTTCGCCGATAACCACGGTGCCGTCGATGTCCAGCCCGTTGAGCGCCGCGCGCATTGCTTCCACCGCCGCTGCGTCCGCCGCCTTTTCGTCACCGCGGCCGATCAGGTTCGATGCGGCGATCGCGGCCGCCTCGGTCACGCGGACCATTTCGAGCACGAGCACGCGGTCGAGCTGCGGGGTTTGTGAGGGGGGCGTCGCTTTCAGGCTTGCGCTGGACATGGCAGGCGGGTCATCCTTCTTTTGTGGGGCACCAGTTGCGTTCCAGGCCTGGTGCGTTGCGCCCGGTCCATAAGGGAGCATTATTGCATTGTCGAGAATGCTGTTGGTGGCCGCCGCGCTCGCCATTTCGGGGGTTTTTGCGCCAGTGGCGCTCGCGCAGGAGGCGCAGGACGACACGCGTCTGCCCGAGCCGGAGAAGCGCGAGCCAGATCCGGTCGAAGCCAAGGTGAAGCAGCTGATTCGCAAGGCCGACGAGTGGACCGGCAAGGAAGAGCGCGCCAAGCGCTGCGCACCCAGCGCTGCCGGCAAGGATATCGTGGTCTGCGGCGAGGCGGATGCCGGGGCGAAATTCCGCGTTCCGGCCGATACCGAGGGACGTCTCGCTACCGGTGGTCCGCCGCCCGCGCCCGATGTCGCGGGTGATGGCATCTTCAAGGGCAAGGCGACGATGGGGCTTGGCTGCATCGTTCCGCCCTGTCCGCCGCCCAAGGCTTACATGATCGACTTTTCCAAGCTTCCGGAGGTCGACGAGGAATATCTGCAAAAGGCGCGCGAAGCCGAGGCGGCCGAGAAGGCGCGCGATCCCGAACAGAGCGAGGGGCAGTGATCGACATTCCAATAATCGAGACCAAGCGGTTGCGCCTCCGCGCGCCGGTGATGGCGGATTTCGAAGCCTATGCCACAATGTGGGCCGACGAGCGTGTCACCGCCTATATCGGGGGCAAGCCACGCACCCGCAACGAGAGCTGGACGCGCTTCATCGGCATGCACGGGTTGTGGGCGCTCTGCGGCTATGGCTATTGGCTGTTCACGGACCGGCAGACCGACTTGCTGGTGGGGGTAGGGGGGCTCGCCAATTTCGAGCGCGGTATCGATCTGCTGATCGGTTATCCCGAGGCCGGCTGGGCGATCGCGCCGGACCATTGGGGCAAAGGCCTGGTGAGCGAGGCCATGACCGCGGTGATGGCCTGGAACGACAGCGCGCTGGGCGGCGGCGAGGTGCGCTGCATCATCGAGCCCGGCCACGGCGCCTCCGAGCATGTTGCAGCGAAGCTGGGCTTCGCGGCCATCGGCGATGCGCCGCTCGGGGACGTGACGGTGAACGTGTACGCGCGGGCAGGTAATCGGTAAGCCTTCCCCCTTGATGGGGGAGGGTTGGGTGGGGGTGATGTCTCCAGATCGAGCTTAGGGATGCCGGTGTTAAATTGCCGCACCGCCACCCCCACCGCTGCGACATAGGCAGCAAGCTGCCAAGTCTCCACTGCCTCCCCCATCAAGGGGGAGGGTAAATCAGCGCCTTAATGCGCGCCCTTGCCCTTGACCGCGTTGTAGATCGCCGCAATCACGCCGCCGATCACCAGGCCGACAATGCCCGCCCCGATCGCACCGACCAGCCATTCGACCAGGCCGCCGACCGCTGGGACCGCTTCGCCCGCCGCGACAGCGATGTCGTGGATCAGATGCTCGGGTCCGGCGACGCCGAACACCGCAAGCCCGTGGATGATGATCTGTCCGCCGACCCAGACCATCGCGGCCGTGCCGATGATGCCGAGCGCCGACATCACGATCGGCATGGCCTTGACCAGCCCACGGCCAAAGCCTTGCGCGGCGGCGGAGGGCTTTTTCGCGAGGTGCAGGCCGAAATCGTCCATCTTCACGATTAGGCCGACCGCCCCATAGACTGCAGCGGTGATCAGCAGGCCGACCACCGCGAGCACGCCCGCCTGCATCGCGATCGACCGGTCGGCGACCTCTGCGAGCGCGATCGCCATGATCTCGGCAGACAGGATCAAGTCGGTGCGCACTGCGCCCTTCACGCGCTCGTTTTCCAGCGCGAACATGTCCTGCACCTGCTCGACCACCTCGGCGGTATCCTGCTTGTGGCTGAGCTTGTGGATGATCTTTTCCGCGCCCTCGAAGCACAGGAACGCGCCGCCCGCCATCAGGATCGGGGTGATTGCCCAAGGCAGAAAAGCGCTCAATATCAGCCCGATGGGCAGCAATATGACGAACTTGTTGAACAACGACCCCTTGGCGATGCGCCAGATGACCGGAAGCTCGCGATCGGGAGTGAAGTCGGTGACATATTGCGGCGTGACCGCCGCGTCGTCGACCACTACGCCCGCGGCCTTGGTGCCGGCCTTGGCCGCCGCTGCGCCGACATCGTCGATCGATACGGCAGCAAGACGGGTCAGCGCGGCGACATCGTCAAGCAGCGCGGCAAGGCCTGAAGGCATCGGTCAGTCTCCGAGAATGTGCACGACCAGCGGATCGGCGTGCAAGCTGGGTGAACCCTTGAGCGCAGACAAGGTTGCCGCAACCGCGCTTTCGGGGCCTTCATGCGTCACCATGGCGACGAGCACGCTGCCATCGGGACTGCGGCCCTTCTGGATCAGGCTTTCGATCGAGACGCCCGCATCGCGCATCGCGGCGGTGATCTCGGCGAGCACGCCGGGCCGGTCGGCGACCTCGAAGCGAAGATAGCATTTGCCGGTGCGGTGCCCGGTTTCGGCGCGCGCAACCTTGTCGAGCTCGCGCACCGGCATCGAAAAGGCGGGGCCGATCTCGCCGCGCGCGATGTCGATCAGGTCGGCAACGACCGCGCTCGCGGTCGGACCATCGCCCGCGCCCGCGCCCTGGAACAGCAGGCGCCCGGAGAAATTGCCCTCGGCGACCACGGCATTGGTCGACCCTTCGACATGCGCCAGCGGATGGTGCATCGGCACCAGATAGGGGTGGACGCGCTGGAACAGCTGCGCATCGCCATTATGCCCGTCGAGCTCGGCCATGCCGATCAGGCGGATGCGATAGCCGAGCGCGGCGGCCTGGGCGATGTCGGCGGACAGAATCTTGCGGATGCCGCTGCGTTCGATGCCGTCGAAATCGAGCTCGGTGCCGAACGCCAGCGCAGCGAGAATCGACAGCTTGTGCGCGGCATCGACGCCATCGATGTCGAAGCTGGGATCGGCCTCTGCAAAGCCGCGCGCCTGCGCTTCGGCGAGCACCTCGGCGAAATCCTGCCCGGTCCTTTCCATGGCCGAGAGGATGAAATTGCACGTCCCGTTCAAGATGCCATAGACGCGGCTCAGACGGTTGGCCGCCGCACCTTCGCGCAGGCCCTTGATCACCGGGATTCCGCCTGCGACCGCAGCTTCGTACTTGAAGGCGAGTCCGGCCTTTTCGGCGCGCTCGGCTAGGTCCAGCCCGTGATGCGCGACCATCGCCTTGTTCGCGGTGACGAAGGCCTTGCCGCCACTCAGGCATTCCTTGGCGAGCGTCAGGGCAGGGCCATCCGCGCCGCCGATCAGCTCGACCACCACGTCGATATCCCCGCGGGTGGCAAATTCGCCCATGTCGTCGACCCATTCATAGGGCGAAAGGTCGACGCCGCGATCCTTGGCGCGGTCGCGCGCAGTGATGCCGCAGATACGGATCGGCTTGCCCGCACGCCGCGCGATCAGCGCCGCGTTCTCTTCGACCAGACGGATGACGCCCGCGCCCACGGTACCCAGCCCGACCAGCGCGATGTTCAGCGTTTCCCCCATTTTCGGTCCTTCAGCGAAAGTTCATCCGATTGCGTCCTTAGCGTGTGCAACGGCAAAGGGAAGAGGGCGCAGCGGGTTGTTCGCGCCGCCTTGCCGCCCTATAGGCCGCCCGGGGCCGGATGATCGCATAAAGGGTAGTTCATGACATCGCCGACAATCGTGATCCTCGCCGGCAAGCGCGACGGCAAGCTCGACCCGCTGGCCGAGGCCGCCGGAGTCACGCACAAGTGCAACGTGCCGATCCAGGGCAAGGCGCTGCTGCAATGGGTGCTGGAAGGCGTGGAAGACGCCTGGCCGGACAGTCCGATCTGGGTGTCGATCCATGATCCGGCAGTGGTCGCCGACCTGCCTGCAGTGCAGAAGCTCACGGCCAGCGGAAGGCTGCGCATGAGCGTGTCGCGCGAAGGCATTGTCGAGAGCATCGAAGCGGTCATCGAGGAAGCGGGGAGCCCGTTCCCGATGCTGATCACCACTGGCGACAATGTGCTGGTGACAGCAGAGGAAATCCGCTCGATCCACGATTTCGGCATGCGCGAGGGCGCGGGCGCGGTCATCGCGATCGCCGAAAAGTCGAGCATCCTCGCCGAACATCCCGAAGCGCAGCGGCGGTTCTACGAATTCAGCGACATGGCGATCTCGAACTGCAACGCCTATTGGCTGCGCGATGCCGCCTCGTTCCGCGCGGCCGAGGCGTTTCGCGCCGGGGGGCAGTTTATCAAGACCAAGGGGCGGATCGCGCAGGCGTTCGGCATCCTCAACCTCATCCGCTTCCGTCTCGGCTGGTGGAGCGTCGATGGCGCAATGGCCGCCATCTCGCGCCGCTTCAAGGTCAAGGTCCGCGCGCTGCTGCTGACCGAAGGCGCCTATGCGGTCGATGTCGACAACGAGCGGACCTACAAGATCGCCGAGATGCTGCTGGCGAAGCGCAAGCCGGCTTAGGTCTCCAAAGTTCACCGTCATTCCCGCGAAAGCGGGAATCCCGCTCGAGCGCGGGCGATGGAGAGGAAGCGGGACCCCCGCCTTCGCGGGGGTGCCGGTTCAGGACGAACCGAAGGGGATCAATCCCTGTCCGGACGCAGGCTTGTCCCGGCGCGGTCGCCGCGGAGCGATTCCCACCAGCTGAGCGGGTTCCAGCTGGTGCTACCGTCGAGCGAGAAGGTGACGATTTCCGCGCGGCCGCCGATATTCTCGAGCGGCACCGCGCCGCCCAGGCCTAGCTCCTCCAGGCTCGCACGGCTGTCCGCGCTGCGGTCGCGATTGTCGCCCATCAGGAAGACATGGCCCGCAGGCACCTTGTAGGGGCCGTAATTGTCGAGCGGATAATCGGGGCCGAGATCGATCGTGTTGTACGACACGCCGTTGGGCAAAGTCTCCCGGATGATCGGCAGCTCGCAATAATAGCGGCCATCGGCTCCACGCGCCTTGAGCATCGGGAAATCGCTGGCGTTGCAGGGCGAGTTCACGTCGACGGGCAGCATCAGGTTCGGCTGCACCGCGCGCGGGATCTGCTTGCCGTTCAGGATGACGCGGCCCTGGCGCACCTCGATAGTGTCGCCGGGGCGGCCGATGACGCGCTTGATATAGTCGCTCTGTGCGCCCGGCGGGGTGGCGATGACGATGTCGCCATATTCGGGCGTCGATCCCATGATCCGCCCCTTCATTGGCGGGAGGAGGTGGAACGAGACCGAGACCCAGGACCAGCCATAGGGATATTTGGTCACCACCAGCCGGTCGCCGACCAGCAGATTGGGCATCATCGACATGGTGGGGATGTAGAAGGGCTTGGCGACCAGCGAATGGAAGGCCAGCACCGCAAGCAGCAGCAGGGCCAGCCCCCGAATCTCCTCGAACCAGTTGACCGGCTTGTCGGTCTCGGACGCGCGCGCGTCCTTGGCCTCGATTGCCACATCGGAAGATTCTGGTGCCATTTCGGGGTCTTTCGGGTCCGGACGGGGCGAGGGGCTGTCAGTCAACGGGCCGCGCCTCGATAATGACGAAGGCCTGAGCCCATGGATGATCGTCGGTGAGCGTGAGATGAATGAAGGCGGAATGGCCCTGAGGGATCATGCTGTCCAGCCGTGCCTTCGCGCCCCCGGTGAGATGCAGTGTCGGCGCGCCGGAAGGGGCATTGACGACGCCGATATCCTTCATGAACACGCCAGCCTTGAACCCTGTTCCCACCGCTTTCGAAAAAGCCTCCTTGGCGGCAAAGCGCTTGGCCAGCGTTCCCGCCTTGGTGAACGGACGGCGGTTGGCCTTGGCCTGCTCCACGTCGGTGAACACGCGCTTTTCGAACCGCGCGCCGAAGCGGTCGAGCGAGGCCTGGATCCGCTCGATATTGCACAGGTCGGAGCCGAGGCCGATGATCACCGCGCCTCGTCCATCAATTGCCGCATCTTGCGGATGCTGGCTTCGAGACCGTCGAAGATCGCCTCGCCGATCAGATAATGGCCGATGTTCAATTCCGCGAGCTGCGGGATGGCCGCGATCGGCTGGACGTTCTCGAAGGTGAGGCCGTGCCCCGCGTGCGGTTCGATGCCGTTCTTGGCGGCGAGCGCGGCGGCATCGGCGATACGCTTCAGTTCTTTCTCCACTCCGGCCTGGTCCTCGTCGAGCCACAGATGGGCGTATCGCCCGGTATGTAGCTCTACCACCGGCGCACCGAGCCGCATCGCCGCTTCGATCTGCCGCGCTTCGGGTTCGATGAACAGGCTGACGCGGATTCCCGCCTCGCTCAGCCGCCCGACGATCGGCATCAGAGTGTTGTGCAGCCCGGCCGCATCGAGCCCGCCCTCGGTGGTGCGCTCTTCGCGCTTTTCGGGCACGATGCAGGCGGCGTGTGGCTTGTGGCGCAGCGCGATGGCAAGCATCTCCTCGGTCGCCGCCATCTCGAGATTGATGGGCAGAGTCGCGCCCGCCATGATCGCGTCGAGGTCGCTGTCGCGGATATGCCGCCGGTCCTCGCGCAGGTGCACGGTGATACCGTCGCCGCCGGCCTCTTGCACGATGCGCACCGCGCGCATCGGATCGGGATGGTCGCCGCCGCGCGCGTTTCGGATGGTGGCGACGTGATCGATATTCACGCCCAGGCGGATATGGTTGGTCATTGCGGGGCTCCGGTGGCGCACAGGGCGGCGCGCATCACATCATGCGTGATGCCCGCCTGCTGCCAGATTTCGCCAAAAGCCGCTTCGGCCTCGGCGCGGTTCGATGTCATGATGATCACCATGTCCTGATCGGGCAGGATGATGTTGCGTAAGGCCACGCCGCCGATGAAGCCGCGGCGCTCGACGATGCGCACCGGCGTGTCGCCGCAATCCTTGAGTGGTACGGCGAACGACCATTGGCCGAGCGCGGCATAGCCATATTGCGGCTTGCCGTCCCACATCTGCGCGCGCTGTGCCTCGGGGATGAGCTTTCCGGTCATCAGCGCGCGGTCGAAGGCGAAGAGGTCGCGTGTCGTGCCGTAGAGCGCGCCTGCGCCGCCGAAATTCTCGAGCCGGAAAGCTGTCGATTCGGGTTTGCCGTCGCCAAAGCCGGGCATGCTGGGCTCGGAGCGCGGGAACAGGCCGACGCTCCCGAGGCCGAGCGGCTTCGCGATGCGTTCCTCGATCAGCGCAGCATAGGGCTTGCCGCTGGTCGCCTCGACCACGGCGGCCATCATAATGAAGTCGCAGTCGCCGTAGAAGAACTCGTCGGCAGGCTTGCGCGTCGTCGGTCCCTCGCACCAGGCACGGCCGGTTTCGGGACTGTCGAGATCGACCATGTAGAAGGTCGACCAGTCGTCGCGCCCGACCGGGCCTTCCTCGGTGCGCGGCAGGCCGGATATGTGCTGCATCAGCATCCGCGAGGTGATGGTTGCGGCATTGGGCGCCTTGCTGTCGGGAAGATAAGTGATGATCGGTGCGTCCAGATCGAGCCGGCCCGCAGCGGCCTCCTGCATCGCGATGGTTGCGGTGACCTGCTTGGTCACCGATGCCCAGCGCCAGACCTTGCCGAGCTGGTGCTCGGCAGTTCCGGCCGGATCGACCAGGCCGAAGGCGCGCTCGTACACAACCGTGTCCCCACGCGCGATCAGCACCGTGCCAGGGGCCTTGACCGGATCGAGCGCGGCGTTGACGGCGGCCTGATCGACGGCAGGCGAGGGCGCGTCCGCGCCGAGCAGCAGCGCGGCGAGCGGAGCGAGGCTCACGCCGATCATGCCGCTTCGGGTTCCTTTCGGCTGCCGGGTTTCATTGCGGGCACGGATGCCAGCTCGGGCGGCAGCGAGTCGGCGGGGTAGCTCGGAAAGTTGAGCGAAATCAGCGGGAAGAAAGGCACGCCTAGCGAGACTTCTCCGGCGGAACGATCGACCAATGCGCCAGCAGCAATGACTTCGCCCCCCGCCGCGTTGACGGCTGCGATCGCCTCGCGCGAGGAAAGCCCTGTCGTCACCACGTCTTCCATCAGCAGCACCTTCTGCCCCGGCTTGATCGCGAATCCGCGGCGCAGCTCGAACGTGCCGGTGGGGCGTTCGACGAACATCGCTTCGACGCCGAGCGCGCGGCCCATTTCATGCCCTATTATAAGGCCACCCATGGCGGGCGAGACGACGAGGTCGATCTGCGCGCGGACATCGCGAGGCATGCGGGCCGCAAGTGCGCTCGCCAGGCGCGAGGCGCGCATCGGGTCCATCAGCACGCGCGCGCATTGCAGATAGTGCGCGCTGTGCAAGCCCGACGAGAGAATGAAATGCCCCTCCAGCAAAGCCTGGCTCGCGCGGAACTCGGCGAGAATTTCTTCATCCTGCATCGCGATTTACCCTTTACGTAGCGTCGCCGGGGGAGGGGGGCTGGCAAGCTGAACCGGCGATTAAAAAATATCCCTAGATTGGCTTGAGACTGGCGGCAAGCCTGCGTATAGGCAGCCATAGCTTTGACGCAAAACACGGCAGTGATCCGGCACAACGGGACGTGGACGGATGCCCTGCCCATACAGGGACAGTCTACGAATGGCGTTCGCATCTTGGACGAAATCTTTTGGTTTCGCAGCCCTTGTTCTCGTGTCCGCGCCCACGGCGCTGGCGCAAACTCCGCCCGCACCGCCGGTCACCGCTCCCGCTCCCAGCGCACAAGCCGCGCCCGCCGTTGCTGCTCCGGCCGCAACCGCGCCCGCTGCTGCACCTGAAGCTGCGCCCGCCGATGCGGCGGCCGCACCGGCGCTCGATTCGAGCTACACGCCGATGGCGCCCACCGCCGGCAAGGGCATGCCCGTCGACAAGGGCATCGATTTCCAGGACCAGTATTCCGAGCTGGGAGAATATGCGCACTGGCTCGACACGTCGGTGCTGCTGCCGATTATCGTCGCGATCTCGCTGCTGGTGCTCGCGCTGCTCGTCTGGATCATCGTGCGCTATCGCGCCGCCGCCAATCCGGTGGCGTCGAAGGTCACGCACAACACCGCGATCGAAGTCATCTGGACGCTCGTTCCGGTGCTGATCCTGGTCGGTGTTGCGGTCCCGTCGATCGACCTGCTCGCCAAGCAGTACAAGCCGGCTCCCGCCGATGCCGTCACCGTCAAGGTCACCGGCTATCAGTGGTACTGGGGTTACAGCTATCCCGACAATGGCGATTTCGAAGTTGTTTCGAACATGCTGGATGAAGCCGAAGCCGCCAAGCGCGGTGAGCCGCACCAGCTTGCGGTCGACAACCGCATGGTCGTTCCCGCCGGCGAGCCGATCCGCATCATCACCACCGCGTCGGACGTGATCCACAGCTTCGCGGTGCCGTCGCTCTGGTTCAAGATGGATGCGGTTCCCGGTCGTTCGAACGAGAAGATGCTGACCATCAAGGAGCCGGGCGTCTATTACGGCCAGTGTTCGGAACTGTGCGGCGCGCGTCACGGCTTCATGCCGATCGCCGTCGAAGCGCTCCCGCGCGCCAAGTTCGACGCATGGGTCCGTTCGCAGGGTGGCACCGTCAAGGGTGACGAAGTCGCCGCCGCTGCTGCTCCGGCCGCCGCTCCCGCCGCTGCGCCTGCAGCCGCCACCACCACTTCCGCAGCGCAGGGCGCGGCCGCAGCCGCCGCCGCTCCGGCTGCCGCTCAGTAAGGACAGGGCAAGACCATGACCACGATTGCCGCCAACCCGGCCGATCTGCATGACCATGATCATGCACATGACGATCACAAGCCCGCGTTTTTCCAGCGCTGGTTCATGTCGACCAACCACAAGGACATCGGTACGCTGTACCTGATCTTCGCGATCGTCGCGGGGATCATTGGCGGTGCCATTTCCGGCCTGATGCGTATGGAGCTCGCCGAGCCCGGCGTGCAGTATCTGCAGGGCTGGGCCACGATGATGCAGGGCAGTGAAGCGACCCTGGATCAGGCCTATCACATGTGGAACGTACTGATCACGGCGCACGGCCTGATCATGGTGTTCTTCATGGTCATGCCCGCCATGGTCGGCGGTTTCGGCAACTGGTTCGTTCCGATCATGATCGGCGCGCCGGACATGGCCTTCCCGCGTATGAACAACATCTCGTTCTGGCTGCTGATCCCGGCCTTCCTGCTTCTGCTTGGCTCGACCTTCGTGCCCGGCGGTTCGGGTCTGGGGGCCGGCACCGGCTGGACGGTCTATGCGCCGCTGTCGACCAGCGGTTCGGTCGGCCCGGCCGTCGACCTTGCGATCCTGTCGCTGCACCTTGCCGGTGCTTCGTCGATCCTGGGCGCGATCAACTTCATCACCACCATCTTCAACATGCGCGCTCCGGGCATGACGCTCAACAAGATGCCGCTGTTCGTGTGGTCGATGCTGGTCACCGCGTTCCTGCTGCTTCTCTCGCTGCCGGTTCTGGCCGCTGCCATCACCATGCTGCTGACCGACCGCAATTTCGGTTCGGCCTTCTTCAACGCCGCTGGCGGTGGTGACCCGGTCCTCTACCAGCACCTGTTCTGGTTCTTCGGCCACCCCGAAGTGTACATCATGATCCTGCCCGGTTTCGGCATGATCAGCCACATCATCGCAACCTTCTCGAAGAAGCCGGTGTTCGGTTATCTTGGCATGGCATATGCCATGGTCGCCATCGGTGTCGTCGGCTTCGTGGTGTGGGCGCACCACATGTTCACCGTCGGTCTGTCGGTCAACATGAAGATGTACTTCACCGCCGCCACCATGGTCATCGCGGTGCCCACCGGCATCAAGATCTTCTCGTGGATCGCGACGATGTGGGGCGGTTCGCTCACCTTCAAGACCCCAATGGTCTGGGCGCTCGGCTTCATCTTCATGTTCACGGTTGGTGGCGTGACCGGCGTCGTGCTCGCCAATGGCGGTGTCGACGACAACCTGCACGACACCTATTACGTGGTCGCGCACTTCCACTACGTGCTCTCGCTGGGTGCGGTGTTCTCGATCTTCGCCGGTTTCTACTACTGGTTCCCGAAGATGAGCGGCCGCCACTATAGCGAAGCGCTCGGCCACCTGCACTTCTGGGTGTTCTTCATCGGCGTGAACGTGCTGTTCTTCCCGATGCACTTCCTGGGCCGTCAGGGCATGCCGCGTCGTTACCCCGACTATCCGGAAGCCTTTGCCTATTGGAACGAGATCGCCTCGCTGGGTTACGCCATCATGGCTGCCGGCATGCTGATCTTCTTCATCAACATCGCCTATGCACTGGTTGCTGGCCGTCGTGCCGAGGGCAACTACTGGGGCGAAGGTGCCACGACGCTGGAATGGACCCTGTCCAGCCCGCCGCCGTTCCACCAGTTCGAAACGCTGCCCGTCATCAAGTGACCGCAGCAGCGTTGCACCGCTGACAGGGCCGGACCGGGGCAGCGTCCCATCCGGCCCGGCACCCCTCGGCCTGACGGCGAGGGGTTTGCCATATGGGTAGTGACATGAGCATGACCGAAGCCGTATCGCCAGTCCAGGGCCAGAGCGCCGCCATGACCGCCCAGCCGGGTGTGCTCATGCCTGCGCACTGGCGCGATTTCTGGGCGCTGACCAAGCCGGGCGTGATCCGTCTGGTGGTGTTCACCGGGCTGTGCGGGCTGCTGGCAGCGCCCGGCAGCATCCACCCGGTCATCGGCTTTGTCGCGATCCTCTGCATCGCGATGGGTGCAGGCGGGGCTGCCGCGCTCAACCAATATTACGAATCCGATCTCGACGCGCTGATGAAGCGCACCGCCAACCGCCCGATCCCCGCCGGCCGCATGGACCGCGAAGCGGCGCTGCAGTTCGGCCTGGCACTCTCGGGCTTCTCGGTCGTGATCATGGGGCTGGCGGTCAACTGGTTGGCGGCTGGGATCCTGGCCTTTTCGGTCTTCTATTATGCCGTGATCTACACGATCTGGCTCAAGCCCAACACGCCGCAGAATATCGTGATCGGCGGCGGGGCAGGGGCGTTTCCGCCTGTGATCGGCTGGGCGGCGGTGACCGGCGACGTCACCATGCTGCCGATCCTACTCTTCTCGATCATCTTCTTCTGGACGCCGCCGCATTTCTGGGCGCTCGCGCTGTTCGTGAAGATGGACTATGCGCGCGTCGGCATCCCGATGATGCCCAATGTCGCGGGCGAAAAATCCACCCGACATCAGGTGTTCGGCTATTCGCTGGTACTGCTGGCGACGGTGATGGCTCCCGCTGCGCTCGGCTTGGTCGGCTGGACCTATGGCATCAGCGCGTTCGTGCTGTCGGCGATCTTCGTCGCGCTCGCCGCGCGCGTCGGTTTCCGCACCGCAGGCGAGGGCGACAGCCTCAAGCCCGAAAAGCAGCTGTTCGCCTATTCGATCGTCTATCTGTTCCTCATCTTCGCCGCCGTGGTCGTCGACCGTGCGGTGGTTCCGGCGATTGCGGCATGACCGATCGCCCCGCGCCCGATTTCAACGATCCGCAAGTGCTTGCCCAGCTGCGCGCGCGCCAGCGCAGCCGTGCGTTGTTCATGGCGGGAATCCTGGTCGCCCTGTGCGTGCTCTTCTATGTCATCACCATCGTCAAGATCGGGGTTTGGGGATGAGCAGCGCCGCGATCAGCCCGGATATCGCACGCCGCAACCGGCGCGCAGGCATCGTCGCACTGGGCCTCGCCATCGGGATGCTGGGCCTCGGCTATGCTGCCGTGCCGCTCTATCGCATCTTCTGCGAGGCGACCGGTTTTGGCGGCACGACGATGAAGGTCAGCGAAGCGGCTGCCGACAAGATCGCGGTGACCAACAAGCCGATCACCATCCGCTTCGATTCGAACGTGTCGTCGGCGCTGCCCTGGCGCTTCAAGCCCGAGAACACGACCGAGAAGATCACGATCGGCGCGCGCGACATGGCGGCGTTCACTGCGACCAACCTTTCCAGCAAGCCGGTGACCGGGACCGCGACGTTCAACGTCACGCCGACTCAGGCCGGCCGCTATTTCGCCAAGGTGCAGTGCTTCTGCTTTACCGAGCAGACGCTGGAGCCGGGCGAGACGGTGCGGATGCCGGTGATCTATTATGTGGATCCCGCGATCCTCACCGATCCGGACACCAAGGATATCGAAGAGATTACCCTAAGCTACACCTTTTACCCGCTGGACCAGGCGAAAAAGGGCAGTTAAGGGCTTAGTTCAAGACGTTAAGGGACGACGGGGACCAGAGAGATGGCCGGAACAAAGAACCACGATTATCATATTCTTCCCCCCAGCATCTGGCCGTTCGCCGGATCGATGGCGGCACTCGTCATGGCGGTGGGCGCCATCCTGTGGATGCACAGCATGGATACCTCGGGTATCGTCTTTTACGCCGGCACCGCCGGTGTGATCGGAACGATGTATGGCTGGTGGTCGCAGGTGGTGAAGGAAGCCCATGCCGGCGACCATACCCCGGTGGTGCAGCTGCATCTGCGCTATGGCATGATCCTGTTCATCGCCTCCGAAGTCATGTTCTTCGTCGGCTGGTTCTGGGCCTGGTTCGATTTCTCGCTCTTCCCCTCGACCGCAGACGTGATCGGCGGCGTGTGGCCGCCCAAGGGCGTCGAAGTGCTCAATGCCTTCGAACTCCCGCTGCTCAACACGCTGATCCTGCTCTGCTCGGGCACCACGGTTACCTGGGCGCACCACTCGCTGATCAACGGTGACCGCGATGGCCTGATCAAGGGCCTGTGGCTCACGATCATCCTGGGCGTCGTGTTCAGCTGCGTGCAGGCCTATGAATATTCGGTCGCACCGTTCCCGTTCAAGGACCTGAACTATGGTTCGTCCTTCTACATGGCGACCGGCTTCCACGGTTTCCACGTGCTGGTCGGCACGATCTTCCTGATCGTCTGCCTGGTGCGCGCCTATAAGGGCCACTTCACCCCGAAGCAGCATTTCGGCTTCGAAGCCGCTGCCTGGTACTGGCACTTTGTCGACGTGGTGTGGCTGTTCCTCTTCCTGGTCATCTATGTCTGGGGTGGCTGGGGCGCAGCGACGCATTGATCGTCAATGCTCTGATTGCGAGCGGGCATCATGGATGATCCGCAGCTGACAAAAGGGCAGTCTGGTCTTCTCCAGGCTGCCCTTTTTGGCGAGTGTCCGGTCTGCGGGTCGCGAACGCTGTTTGCCGGATGGGTCCGCTTCGCCCCGCGCTGTCGCGCCTGCGGGCAGGATTTCACCGCCTATAATGTCGGCGATGGCCCCGCAGCGTTCCTGATT
This sequence comes from Blastomonas ursincola, assembly GCF_013607875.1. Lineage (GTDB taxonomy): Bacteria > Pseudomonadota > Alphaproteobacteria > Sphingomonadales > Sphingomonadaceae > Blastomonas > Blastomonas ursincola. The sequence continues at coordinate 400,471 of NZ_VDES01000001.1, read as the reverse complement.
CTCGTCATCGGCGCATTGGTCTCCGCCTTTGCCGTTGTTCTGCAGGTCCAGGCGAGCCCACCCTTCTGGGTGCATATCCTGCTCTGGGTGCCGCTCACCTTTGTTCTGGTGATCCTGTCCTTGCGCGTGTCGAAGGCGGCGATGCTGATCCACGAAGCGCGCGCCGAGGTGCGCGAAGGGCGCATCGACACCAGCGGCGAGGACCGGCCGTGAAGCGCTTGCCCGTCATTCCCACAATCATCGTCGGCATCGCCATTGCGGTGATGATCGGCCTCGGCGTCTGGCAGCTCCAGCGCATGGCGTGGAAAGAGGCGCTGCTTGCTGAGTATCGCACCGCGTCCGACAAGCCTGCCATCGCCTGGCCGCAACTACCCGATCCGCAAGCGCTGCCGCTTTATCGCAAATCCAGCGTCAATTGCCTTGAGGTGACCGGCTGGCGTTCCTCGAGCGGGCGCAGCGCGTCGGGCGCATCGGGCTGGGTGCATATCGCCTCGTGCCGCACCGGCGCCGAAGGGCCGGGGGCGCAGGTGGTTGCCGGATGGTCGCAGCGCCCTGACAGCCCGGACTGGAAGGGAGGGCAGGTCAGCGGGATGATCGCGCCCGACAGCAGCGCGCTGATCCGCCTCGTCGCCGCACCGCCGGTGGCCGGCTTGCAGGCCGTTCAGAAGCCTTCGCCAGAGGATATTCCGAACAACCATTGGGCCTATGCGGTACAATGGTTTTTATTCGCGGGCATTGCTGCCGTTATATATGGTCTGGCAGTCGCAAGGCGGACGCGATCCCCATCGTCCGCATGACGCCTTGAAGGAGAGACCATGCAGGGCGGACATTATTACGGCTTTCACCGAGTCACCCATTCGGACCTGCCGCTGATCGAGCAATGGCTGAAGACCCCAGAGGTCGAGCAATGGTGGGGCGACCCCAAGCACGAACTGCAGCTGATCGTCGAGGATATGGACAACCCCGACATGGTGCAGCTGATCGGCATGCTCGATGGCCATCCAATCGCCTATATCCAGCATTTCGAGGTTCATGCCTGGCCGCAGAAGCACCTGCAGGACCTGCCCCAGGGCGCGCGTGCGGTCGATTGCTTCATCGGGGTGCCGTCGCTGATCGGCAAGGGCCATGGCGCGAAGCTGCTCGCGATGCTGGCCAAGCAGCTCAACGCGCAAGGGGTGCGCGTGCTGTGCATCGATCCCGATCCGGAGAACCAGCGGGCGCGCAACGCCTATGTCAACGCCGGGTTTGTCGAGCACGGGCTGATCGAAACGCCCGAGGGGCCGGCGGTGCTGATGTTCTACGAGAGCCCCGAAGAGGACTGAGCGCTATCCGGCTGCCATAACGTGCAGGTTGCGCACAGGGGCAGGGACCGCTAACGGGTCCACCCCATGGACTATATCAGCACCAGGGGGGAAGCCGCGGCGCTCGATTTCGAGGGCGTGACGCTGGCAGGTTTGGCAAGCGATGGCGGGCTGTACGTGCCGCGTGCTTGGCCCAAGTTCACGCATGCCGAGATCGCAGCCATGGCCGGGCTGTCCTATGTCGAGCTGGCCGTCCGCGTCATGACGCCCTTTGTCGCTGGCAGCCTGACCGAGGACGAGCTGCGCGGCCTTTGCGAGGCGGCCTATGGGCGCTTCTCGCACAAGGCGGTGACGCCGCTCGCCCAGATCGATGAGAGCAACTGGCTGCTCGAACTCTTCCATGGTCCCACGCTGGCGTTCAAGGATGTCGCGCTGCAGCTGCTCGGCCATCTGTTCGAACGCTTCCTGTCGAACCGCGACACGCATCTGACCATCGTCGGCGCGACCTCGGGCGATACCGGCTCTGCGGCGATCGACGCGGTGGCGGGGCGCGAGAAGGTCGATATCTTCATGCTCCACCCCGATGGCCGCGTCTCCGACGTGCAGCGGCGGCAGATGACCACGGTGCTGGCGCCCAATGTCCACAACATCGCGATCGACGGCAGCTTCGACGATGCCCAGGCAATGGTGAAGCGGATGTTCGGTGATCCGGATTTTGCCGGACGCTTCACGCTGTCCGCGGTCAATTCGATCAACTGGGCGCGGCTGATGGCGCAGATCGTCTATTATTTCGCCGCCGCCTTGCAACTGGGCGCACCGCACCGCCCGGTCGCCTTTTCGGTGCCGACGGGCAATTTCGGCGACGTGTTCGCGGGCTATGTGGCTGCCCAGATGGGGCTGCCGGTGGCGCGGCTGATCGTCGCGACCAATGTCAACGACATCCTCCACCGCGCGATCAGCGCGGGCGATTATTCCGCCGGCAGTGTGACGCCGACCGCGGCCCCTTCGATGGATATCCAGGTCAGCTCGAATTTCGAGCGGCTGCTGTTCGATCTCGAGGGCCGTGACGGCGCGCTGACCGCCGCGCGGATGAAGGGCTTTGAAAGCACGAAGGCGATGCAGCTTTCGCCGGAGATGCGCGCTGGCGCCGAGGCGCTGTTCTCGAGCGCGCGGATCGATCCCGACGAGATGGGCATCGCGATGCGCCGCGCCTGGGACGAGGCCGGGCAGATGATCGATCCGCACACCGCGATCGGCCTGGGCGCTGCCCATCGCTTGCAGGATGCAGGGACCATCGACCGCGCGATTCCCTGCGTCACGCTCGCCACCGCGCACCCCAGCAAGTTCCGCGATGCGGTGGAGCGTGCGACCGGCCTGCGCCCGCGCCTGCCTGCGCGCGTCGGCGACCTGTTCGAGCGCGCCGAGAAGTTCGACAAGCTGCCCGGCGACTACACCACGGTGCGCGATTATATCGCCGAGCGTGCGGTCCCGGCTAGGGGCTGACGCGCGCGCATGGCCGAGCTTGACCCGCAACCGCTGCTGATGATCAGCGAACAGCGCGCCGATTACACGCTGATCGACAGCGGCGGCGGGCGCAAGTTCGAGGCGTACGGGCCGTACCGCTTCATCCGTCCCGAGCCGCAGGCGATGTGGCCGACACGGCTGCCCGACTGGGATGCCGATGGTGCGTTCATTCCCGGATCGGACGAGGACGGCGGCGGCCGCTGGCAGCTGGAAGCCAATGTCCCGCGCGAAGGCTGGCCATTGCAATGGGAAGAGGTGCGGCTGACCGCGCTCAACACCCCGTTCCGGCATCTCGGCTTCTTCCCTGACATGGACCCGGTCTGGCGATGGCTGCGCGGGCATATCGCCGCGCACCGGGGCGAGGAGCGGGCGAGGGCGCTCAACCTGTTCGGCTATACCGGCGTGGGCACGCTGGCGATGGCGGCCGCCGGGGCCGAGCTGACCCATGTCGATGCCTCGAAGAAATCGGTCGCAGCAGCACGCGCCAATGCCGCGCTGTCGGGCATGGAGGACATGCCGGTGCGCTGGCTGGTCGATGATTGCGTCAAGTTTGCTGCGCGCGAGGTGCGCCGGGGCAAGCGCTATGACGCGATCCTGCTCGACCCGCCAAAGTTCGGGCGCGGGCCCGAGGGCGAGGTGTGGAAGCTGGAAGAGCATCTGCCGGCGCTGATCGCCGATTGCCGCAAGCTGCTGGACGAGCGATCGTCCTGCCTGTTCCTCACCGTCTATGCGGTGCGCATGTCGGCGCTGGCGCTGGGCGAGCTGCTCGCGGCGTATTTCGCCGACCTGCCGGGACGGATCGAGATCGGCGAACTGGCAGTGCGCGAGCAATCGGGCGGGCGGCTCCTGCCGACGGCAATCTTCGCGCGCTGGTCCAACGGTTGAAACACTTGCGCTGCGCTGCGCAATTTGCCAACGCGCGGGAAAGGTGAAATTCCCCTCGCCATTCCCGCGAACGCGGCAATCCCGCTTCTGCTGCGACGGTAAGAACCAAGCGGGACCCCTGCGTTCGCGGGGGTGACGATGAAGATATACTAGAACAGGCCCAGCATTTGACCGACACCCAACCCGATAGCCTGATCCTCGAGGTCGCCGATTTCGACGTCAACGTCCTGACCGGCATCTATTCGGAAGAGACCAAGCTGCCCCAGCCGCTGCGCTTCACCATCTGGGCGGAGATGCTGGCCGAGGACCATTATGCGCCCGATACGCCGCTCAGCGCGTCCAAGAATTACATGGACCTCAAGCACGCGGCCTCGACCGCCTTGCCCGAAGGCGTCCATTTCACGCTGATCGAGGCGGTGGCCGATCATGTCATCGAGACGCTGTTTCTGCAGGATCCGCGCATCCGGCGGCTCAAGGTCAAGATCATCAAGCTGGCGATCGCCGAGGCGGGCGAATCGATCGGCATCACGCTGACCCGGACGCGCCGGTGAGCGCTTGCCCGGCCCCGCTGGCGCTCGTCACCGGCGGCTTTCGCCGGGTGGGCGCGTCGATCGCGATGGAACTGGCGCGCGCGGGCTATGCGCTGGCGCTGCACGGTCGCAGCGACCTGACGCCCGAAGCCGAGCTCGCCGAGACCCTGGCAAAGCAGGGAACCGAGTGGCACGGTTTCTCCGCCGATCTGGCCGATTGCGATGCCTCGCAGCTGCTTGTCGAGCGGGTGACCGCGCATTTCGGCCGCGCGCCCGACCTGCTGGTCAACAATGCCTCGCTGTTCGAATATGACGACTGGCAGAGCATGTCAGCGCAGATGCTGGCCGATCATTTCGCGGTGAACCTCTTCGCGCCCATGCTGCTGACCCGTGCTGTCGTGGCCGGGGCAGGCGAGGGGCAGGTGCCCGCGATCGTCCAGATCATCGACCAGCGCGTGCGCAATCCCAATGGCGATCAGCTGAGCTACACCTTGTCCAAACAGGCGCTGGCCGAATCGATCCGCACCCTGGCGCGCGCTTTCGGCGCAAAGGCGCGGGTGAACGGCGTGGCGCCCGGCCTGACGCTTGCCACCAGCGATTATGATGACGCGCAGATGCAGCGGCTCGCCGCGCGCATGCCGCTCCACCGTCTGTCCGCGCCGGGAGACATTGCGCGCGCGGTGCGTTATCTGGCGCAGGAGCCTGCGATCACCGGCCAGTTGCTTTTCGTCGATGGCGGTGCCCATATGCTCAGCATGGACCGCGACTTCGTCTTCATGGACAAGACGGACGACGCCTGACCGCACGCGATATTCTGGAGAACGACATGCGTTTGATTGCCACAGCATCCCTTTCCGCGCTCACCCTGATGATCGCGGGCTGTGGCAGCCATGATGGCGGCGGCGACCCGGTCAAGCGGGTCGATCCTGCCAGTCTCGAGGTCAAGGAAGAGGCGGCCGCCGAGCCCGATGCCATCCTGCGCGTCGACGAGGTGGTGCTGCGCAACCCCGATCTTTCGACGCTCGCGCGTGCGATCAAGGCGGCCGAGCTGAGCGCGGCTCTGGCGGCGGACAAGCCGATGACGCTCTTTGCTCCCGACAATGGGGCGTTCGACAAGCTGGGCGTCGATGCGCTTGCCGACCTGCTGCTGCCAGAGAACAAGGCGAAGCTGGCAGCGGTGCTCAACTATCACATCATCCCCGGCCGCCTCACGGTTGCGGACCTGCGCAAGCAGATTGGCGACAAGGGCGGCAGCATCGAGCTGACCACGCTGCAGGGCGAGAAGATCAACGCCTCGATCGAGCTCGATCAGGTGCGTCTGTCCGATGCCAGCGGTGATGTCGGTTCGATCCAGCAGGCTGATCTGGCTGCCAGCAACGGCATGGTGCACGTGATCGGCCAGGTGCTCGAGCCGCAGCAATAGCCTCTGATCCCTAGCCCTTTTTCGGTCATTCCCGCGAACGCGGGAATCCCGCTTCAGCGAGCGGCTTGCGGCTTAGCGGGACCCCCGCGTTCGCGTGGGTGACGACAGCTATTCTGCGACCGGAGCGGCATTTTAACCCCCCGCCAGCGCCGCATTGGCGGCTCTCAGCTTGCCCTCGAGCGCCTGGTTGATCTGGCGCTCCATCACCGTGCGCGCATCGGGGTGGAGTTCGAGATATTGCCGCAGCTTGGGGGCAGAGACGCACCAGAAGCGGCTGTTGGTAGCGAGCGTGACCGTGCCGGTCGCAGGTTCGCCGCTCAATGCGGTCGCATCGCCGATCAGGTCGCCGCTGGTGACGCTGCCGACATGTGCGCCGTGCAGAGTGATCTCTGCCTGGCCGTCGTGGAGATAGAACAGATGGCTGATAGCCTCGCCCTCGTTGATCAGCACTTCGCCGGCCCGGCCAGTGATCCAGTTGCCCTGGTCCATCAGATGGCGGGCGCCAGCGCGGGTCATGTCGCCCATGAAGCTCGCCCGCAGCGCCTCTTCTTCGGCAGAAAAGCGCGAACCGCGCTCCGCCATCAGATAGCGCAGCAGCATCGACGCGCCGATGACCAGGAGCACGAGGAACCATAGCGCCAGACCCAGATCATTGGCAAACCCCAGCGCATAGCCGAGCCCGGCCAGGGCAGAGAGCACGATGCCGACTCGCATCCAGGGCATGGGGGGAGCGATCAGCGCGATCGCCAGGATCATGAATGACAGATGCCCGAGCCATGCGCCATTTGCGAATCCCAAGCCGAGCGTCATTCACGTCCTCCCTGATCTGCGTGCCACCATGGCAAAGATGCTGCGCTGCGACAAGCAGCGCGGGGGGAGGGCGAGGCTTGCCGATGGCCACAGATTTTTGCGGCGGCGCCTGAAGGATTGCCTTGAAACTGCTGGACGAACCGGCGATAAGAGACGGCAAGACAAGACTAAGGGGTCGCATCGTTAGTCTATCGGGGGCCGGTTCCGCATGGAGCCGGGGGTAAAAGCGACGATGCACAATACATGGCTCTTGGCCGTTCAACGCTTGGGTGGAATCCGTGCCGCGATTGCGGGCGCGACCTGTCTTGCCCTGGCGATCGGCGCTTTTTTCATCGCGAATTTCGCGGCGGCTGAGCGGCTCGAGGCGCAGGCGGCGAGCGCTGCTGCGCGCGGCACGCATATGGGCGTGGGCAGCTGTGCGGGATCGACCTGTCATGGCCGCAACGAGGCCGATGGTGAGGTTGTTCGGCAGGACGAGCTGTGGCGCTGGCAGGAAGAATCGACCCCGGGCGGTGCGCACAGCCGCGCTTTCCGCGTTCTGGGCGAACCGCGCAGCCTGGCCATCGGCAAGAAGCTGGGCATCGGTGATCCGCGTTCGGCCGCGATGTGCCTGGGATGCCATTCGACTCCGGCTGCAGCGAAAGGGCCGCGCTTCCAGGTCAATGACGGCGTGAGCTGCGAGGCCTGTCATGGTGCTGCCTCGGGCTGGCTGTCGAGCCATTATGCCACCGGCACCAGCCATGCCCGCAACGTCTCGCAGGGCATGATCCCGCTCGAGAATGCCCAAGCGCGCGCGGGCGTGTGCCTCGATTGCCATCTGGGCAATGATGCGCCGGGGCAGTTCGTCAACCACCGCATCATGGCAGCGGGTCATCCGCGCATCTCGTTCGAGCTCGACCTGTTCTCGACGCTGACCCAGCATCATGACGAGGACGCCGACTACCGCCAGCGCAAGGGTAAGACGAACTCGATGCGCATGTGGGCCGTGGGCCAGGCGATCGCGCTCGAGCGCTCGCTGAGCCTGTTCGGCAAGCCGGGCCTTGGCACCGAAGGCGTGTTCCCCGAATTCTATTTCTTCGACTGCCATAGCTGCCACCGCCGCATCTATGACGAGGAAGATGCGCGCCCGACCGCACTGGCCAATCCCGGTCGCCCGATTCCAACCGGCATGCCGCCCTATAATGACGAGAACATGATCATGCTCTCGGCAGCGGTGCGGATCGCGGCGCCTGGCCTGGCGCAGCAATATGAGTCGCAGGCGCGCGCCTTCCACGCCGCCATGGCGCAGGGTCGCGGTCCAGCGGTCGAGGCAGCCAACCGGCTTCGCCAGACAGCGATGGCGCTGGCCGACCAGTTCAGCCGCAGCGACTTCACCCGCGCGCAGACCTTCTCGATCATGGAAGCGATTGCCAGCGAGGCGATCAGCCCGCGCTATACCGATTATGAAGGCAGCGTGCAGGCGGTGATGGCGGTGGATACGCTGCTCAGCGGTCTTGTGAACCAGGGCCAGGTTTCCGGGGGCGCCGCAACGTCGCTCCGGGCGCAGATCAACCAGGCCTATGCCGCCGTGGCAGAGCCCAATGGCTACAAGCCGCTCGAATTCCGCCGGGCGCTGGGGGGCGCAGTGCGGACCATCCGGTCGCTGCAATAGGACCGGCTGGCCAGGGAGATGACCAAGGTGGGACGTTTTGGTGAGTTCAGTTTCTTGATGTCGGGCCGGGTCGCATCCGGGCGGAGTTTCTGCGCATGATGCGGATTGGCAAGATGACGGCATCGCTCGCGGCGATGGCGCTGGTGCTCAGCTCCTGCGGGGGCGGCAACAGCAGCGGCACCACGCCGGCGCCCAGCCCGACGCCGACGCCCAATCCCACGCCGCCGCCAGCGGGCGGCAATTTTACCGCGCCGGCGCAGGAAGCGCTGACCGTGGGCGAGGTGCAGCAGATCATCGCGCAGGCGGTGGGCGAGGCGCAGCGGCGCAATCTGCCCTCGGTCATCTCCGTGGTCGACCGCGTCGGCAACGTGCTGGCGGTGTTCCGGATGAACGGCGCGCGCGCCACCGCGCGAACCAGCGCGATGACCGAGGCGGGACTCAACAATCCGTTCGTCGATGCGCAGGGGCTCGATGTGCCCGCCGAAATGGCCTCGATCGCCAAGGCGGTCACCGGCGCCTATCTGTCGAGCGGCGGCAATGCCTTTTCGACCCGCACCGCAAGCCAGATCGTCCAGCAGCATTTCCCGCCTGCACCCTCGACCCGCGGCCTGGAAAGCGGACCGCTGTTCGGCGTGCAGTTCAGCCAGCTGCCCTGTTCGGACCTGTCCTCCCGTTTCCAGTCGGCAGGCGGTACCAGCGCGTTCATCGGTCCCAAGCGCTCGCCGCTGGGTCTGGCTGCCGATGCAGGCGGCTTGCCGCTGTACAAGAATGGCGTTGTCGTCGGCGCGATCGGCGTGATGGGCGATGGCGATTACGGCTTCGACCCCAATATCCTCGACCGCGATATCGATTCCGAAGAGGCGATCGCCTTTGCCGGCACCCAGGGCTTTGCTGCGCCCGAAGCGATCCGCGCCGACCGCATCACTGTGGACGGCACGACGCTGCGTTTCAGCGATATCGTTGCCGGCGATATCGGTCCGCTCTCGACCAATTTCGCGGCGATCAACGGTAGCGCCGGCAGCCTGATCGCGGTCCGCGGCTATGCCAATGCCGCGATCATTGCGGGCACGCCCTATGGCACCGAAGCCTCGGGCATCCGCGCCGCGCGGGCAGCCGAATTCGCCAATAGCGATGCGTTCATCCTGACCGACGGATCGGGCAACAACCGTTATCCGATCCGCGCCGGGACCGATGCAACATCGGTCACCCAGCCGCTCAGCGCTGCCGAGGTGCGCGCCGTGCTCGAAGAGGCGTTCACGGTGCTGACGCGGGCGCGCGCGCAAATCCGCCGTCCGCTCGACAGCCGCATGCAGGCGACGATCTCGATCGTCGATACGCACGGCCAGGTGCTGGGCATCGTCCGGTCGCCCGATGCGCCGATCTTCGGCACCGACGTGTCGCTGCAAAAGGCGCGCACGGCGGCGTTCTTCTCGAACGCGGTAGCCGCGTCTAATCTGCAGTCTGCAGGCGGCGGTGTCGCGCCGTTCGTCCAGGCGGTGCGGACGTTCCTCAACGATCCGCAAGCACTCACCGGCAAGACGGCCTTTTCAGACCGTGCCAATGGCAATTTGTCGCGGCCCTATTTCCCCGATGGCGAGCTTGGCCGTCCGCCGGGGCCGTTCTCGCGCCCGATAGAGGATTTCAATCCGTTCGCGGTCGGGCTGCAGGTCCAGTTGATTGCCGCCAATATCATTCAGCACGCGCAGTTCGTTTCCGGTGCATCGCCGACCGATACCGCGCAGCGTTGCACCGCCTTGCCCGACGTGGTTCAGGGGCAGAACCGGCTGCAGAACGGCATCCAGATCTTCCCCGGATCGGTGCCGATCTATCGCGGCAACACCCTGGTCGGAGGCATCGGCGTGTCGGGTGACGGCATCGACCAAGACGACATGGTCAGTTTCCTGGGGCTCAACAATGGCGGCCTACGGGTCGGCGGCATCGGCAATGCGCCCAAGGATATCCGCGCAGACCGGATCGTGGTGAATGTCGGCAATGCCCAGGTGCGGCTGCGCTATGTCAGCTGCCCGTTCGCGCCATTCCTCGACACCAACACCCAGAACGTCTGCGAGGGTCTGTAAATGACCGTGCCGCTCGTCGCCCTCATCCCGATCGTGGCTTTCGCCGGGACTGGCGATGTGGTGGGCGATCCGGCCGTCGAGCCTGTCGCGCAACAGGGGCCGCAAACGGCCATCGCGGCACTGATCGCTGCCGATCTGGGGCGGAGCCTCGCACTGAACGAGATGACCCCGCAGCTGGCTGCACCGGCTCTGGCCCCGACCCTCAAGGCGGTTGTGCCGGCGCCGCACAGGCTGAGCTCGCCGCGCGCGGTGGGGGATCACAGCCTGTTCTTCTGGGGGGCAGGCGAGGACGAGCTGCTGCTCACTGCGGACCAGGAAGCGCCGCCGGCGCCGGGCGCGATGCCGCCAGCGGCACCTGACGCGGATGCCGAAACGATCGATGCCGACGAGGCGCTGATCGACGATCGCCGCCGTCCTGGGCTCGAAAAGAAGCTGCCCGACCGCGTGACGCAGGACAATCCCGGCGCGGTGCGTGCGCCCGCGCCCGAGGCCTTCCCGACCGACGAATTCCCGGTGCCTGATCGCTGGCGCATCGTCACCTCGCTCTGCCCGACCAAGGGCGGCGACCAGTCGATTTACGGGCTCTACCCGAACCTTTCGAACGTCTGCCGCTCGAAGCTCGACCCCTATCACCAGAATGTGCTCAAGGGAGACCGGCCGCTGCCCGAAGGCAAGCGTCCGAGCTTCCTCAAGGAGGACGACTGGTTCTTCATCGCCAATGTGGTCTCGGACACGGTGATCGAGCCGCGCAGCTTCCCGACCCCGGTGGGCGTGCAGACCACCGCGCGCCCCGACAGCCTCGACGTGTTCGGCCGCGCGGATTCGCTGGTGGTCGCGCAGACGGTGATCGCCGGCTTCTCGCTGCTCAAGGGCGAGACCGCGTACAAGCCGCCCGCGATCGAATATCGGCTCGTGCTCGCGGCACAGGTCAACCATGTCGATGTCAACGAGCGGCGCATCCTGTTCGTCGAGCCTTCGCGCCCGACGCACCGCACCGACCATTTCGTGGGCGTGCAGGAAGCGTTCATCGACTATCACCTCGGCCAGTATGACAGCTCGCGCTACGATTTCATCTCGCTGCGCGCGGGCGTGCAGCCGATGCAGGCCGATTTCCGCGGCTTCCTGTTCCAGGACAACCAGCTCGGCATCCGCCTGTTCGGCAACCGCGACAACAACCGCTTCCAGTTCAATCTCGGCGCGTTCTGGCGGCTGGAAAAGGATACCAATTCGGGCCTCAACAGCGTGGTCGATACCCCGCGCGACGACTGGGTGTTCTTCGCCAATGTCTATCGCCAGGATTTTCCGGTGGTCGGCCTGACCAGCCAGGTTTCGGTCACCTACAACATGAACCGCGAAGGCGGGCGCGAGCTCAAGATCGACGATAACGGCTTCCCGGTGCGCCCGGCGCTGCTTGGCGACCTGCGCAGCCGCGAATATGATGTCGTGTATCTCGGCTATGCGATCGACGGCCGTATCGGCCGGATCAACATCACCGGCCAAGCCTATGGCGCGTTCGGCGAGGACCGCAATAGCTTCTTCACCAGCCGCGAGGCCAAGATCCGCAGCTATTTCGGCGCGGCAGAGCTCAGCTACGACAATGACTGGGCGCGCTTCCGGCTGCAGGGCCTGTTCGCCAGCGGCGACGGCGATCCCTATAACGATACCGAGGCCGGGTTCGACGCGATCTTCGAGAACCCGATCTTCGCGGGGGCCGATACCAGCTACTGGATTCGCCAGGTCATCCCGTTCGCGGGCGGCGGTCGCGCGGTGGGCGTCAACACCCGCAACGGCATATTGAACAACCTTCGTTCCTCTAAGGAACAGGGCCAGTCGAACTTCAACAATCCGGGCACGGTGCTGCTCGGCGCAGGCGCAGATTTCGATCTGAGCACGACGACCCGCCTGTCGGCGAACGTGAACCATCTGTGGTTCCACAAGACCGATACGATTGAGGCACTGCGCCAGGAGGGCACGGTGCCTTCGTCGATCGGCTGGGACGTTTCGGCGGCGGCGATCTGGCGGCCCAATGCCAACCAGAATCTGGTGTTCCGCCTGTCGGGCGCAATCTTCGATCCCTCGCGCGGCTTCCGCGACCTGTTCACCCAATCGGGCAAGTCAGACCTCTTTTATTCGGTGCTTTTCAATGCGATCCTGGCGTACTGACCGGCTGCGCGGCGCGATGCCCGCCATCAACTGGAAGCTGCTGCTGGCGAGCCTGCTGCTCGTCACCTTCGCTGCGCTTCCCGCCGATCAGTTGCTCGCCTCGGGCAAGGAAAAGGCGCAGAAGGTCAAGTACACGTTCACGCCGCCCGCGCCCGAGAACCAGGAATGGGCCGAGGCCGATGCCAAGAGCGCCGGTTGCCAGAGCTGCCACACCGCCAGCGACCACAAGACGATGCACGCCTCGCCCGCGGTTGTGCTGGGCTGTACCGATTGCCATGGCGGCGATGCCACGGTGATGGGCGACAACGCCTGGGGCCGCGAGAGCCTGCCGTACCAGGACGCGCTGATGAAGAGCCACGTCCTGCCCAAATATCCGGTGGCGTGGAAATGGCCGAGCTCGGCCAACCCGCAGCGCTCCTATGCGCTGCTCGCCAAGGAAGCGCCCGAGTTCATCCGCTTCGTCAACCCGTCGGATTATCGCGTGGTGCGCGAATCGTGCGGCGCCTGCCATATCGAGATCATCGAGGCGTCCGAACGTTCGCTGATGGCGACCGGCGCGATGCTGTGGGGCGGCGCGGCCTATAATAACGGCATCGTGCCGTTCAAGAATTACATCTTCGGGGAAAGCTTCACCCGCGACGGCAAGCCGGCGATGATCAAGTCCGCCGCGACCGAACCGGGCGCAGCGCACGGCACCGTGACCGAAGCCGAGAAGGCGCGCGGCGCGCTGCCGGTCATGTATCCGCTGCCGACCTGGCACATTATTCCGCCGGGCGACATCTTCCGCGTGTTCGAGCGCGGCGGCCGAAACATCAACCCGACCTTCCCGGAAATCGGCCTGCCCAACAGCGTCGGCATCATCCAGCGTCTCGAAGAGCCGGGCCGCCCCGACCTCAAGCAGTCGAACCGCGGCCCCGGCACCGGCCTGCGTGTCGCGATTCCGGTGCTGAACATCCACAAGACCCGCTTGAACGATCCGTTCCTGTGGCAGATGGGCACCAACGATCAGCCGGGTGATTATCGTTCCTCGGGCTGCGCGGCGTGCCACGTGGTGTACGCGAATGACCGCGAACCGCGCCACAGCCTGGTCTATGCCAAATATGGCCGCGACGGGCAGACGATCACCGACGACCCGACGATCAACAGCCTGACCGAAGGGCAGAAGCGCCCGGGTCGCTATGGCGACTATGACGCGGCCGAGCATCATGAGGAGCATGGGCAGGCAGGTGGCCATGGCGGTGATCACGGCACGACCCTGGCCGAAGGTGCGGGCGAGCATGGATCGAGCCATGGTGGCGGGGATGGTCATGGCGCGAAGGGCGCGCATGCCGAAAAGGCCGCGTTCAAGGAAAAGGGTCACCCGCTCAAGCACGCGTTCACGCGCGCGATCCCGACCGCGCAGTGCATGAACTGCCACATGCACCAGCCCAACATCTTCCTGAACAGCTATCTCGGCTACACGATGTGGGATTATGAATCCGACGCGCCGCTGCTGTGGCCGGGACCGGAAAACCGCGCGCCCAAGCCCGAGGGCATGTCGGAAGAAGACTATCAGCGCATCTACAAGAAGCAGCATTATCCCACCGCCAAGGAAGTGCGCGCCACGCTCGATCGCAACCCGGAAGGCGCATCGCCGCGCGGTCTGTGGTCCGATATCGATTTCGTGCGCAACGTCTATGACCTCAATACCGAGGCCAAGGACACGCAGTTTGCCGACTATCACGGCCATGGCTGGAACTTCCGCGCGATCCTGAAGCGCGACCGCAAGGGCAATCTGCTCGATGCCGAAGGCAACATGGCGACCTGGGGCACCGATACCGCCAACATGGTCTCGCCCGACGATCCGGAGAAATTCCGCAAGGCGGGCGAGGGCAAGTTCGTCCCCGTTGGCACCAATCCCGGCAAGGCCGTCCACATGATGGACATTCATGCCGAACTCGGCATGCAGTGCGTCGACTGCCATTTCAGCCAGGACGGGCACGGCAACGGCCTGATCTACGGCGAGGTCGCCAATGCGGTAGAGATCGGCTGCAAGGACTGCCATGGCACGGCGGATGCCTACCCCACGTTGTTCACCTCGAACCTCGCCGCGCGGCCCAAGGGCAACAACCTGTCGCTGATCCGCAATCCCGATGGCCAGCGCCGCTTCGAATGGATGAAGGATGCGACCGGACGGCGCGTGCTGATCCAGCGCTCGGTTCTCGACCCCGAACTGTCGTGGAAGGTCAGCCTGGTCAAGGATGCGGTCAACCCCGACAGCCCCGATTTCAACCCCAAGGCCGCCCGCTCCAAGCTGATGGCCAAGCAGGGTGCCGAGACCGGCAAATACGGCTTCGGCCTGGCGGTCTCGAAGGAGAACCGCGCGCACGATACCGACAAGATGGCGTGCTTCACCTGCCATCTGAGCTGGACGACCTCGTGCGGTGGCTGTCATCTGCCGATCGAGGCCAACTGGAAGGCCAAGGTCCACAAATACGAGGAAGACGAGACGCGCAACTATGCGACCTACAACCCGCAGGTCGCGCGTGACGAGATGTTCCAGATCGGCCGCCACCAGACCAGCAAGGGCAATATCATCGCCCCGATCCGCTCGACCTCGGCGCTGATCCTGTCCTCGACCAATATCAACCGCGAGCGCATATATGTGCAGCAGCCGCCGATCTCGGCACCCGGCTTCTCGTCCCAGGCGTTCGCCCCGCACTTCCCGCACACGGTGCGCAAGACCGAGACCAAGCAGTGCACCGACTGCCACCTCAGCGAGGCGAATGATAACAATGCGGTGATGGCGCAGCTGCTGCTGCTCGGCACCAATTTCGTCAATTTCGTCGGGCTCAACAGCTGGTTCGGCTTGGAAGGCGGCTTCGAGGCGGTGCGCGTCACCGAATGGGACGAACCGCAGGCGGTGATCGGGTCCTATCTGCACCGCTATGCCTATCCCGATTATTACAAGCAGCATGTCGAGCAGAACGGACGCGAGCTCAAGAACTGGACGCGCGGCCCGATCTTCAGCGACGGCCTGTCGGGCGAAACCCAGCCGCGCGAGGAATTCGCCAATGTCGTGCAGGGCACCGATGGCCGCGTGAACTGCCTGCAGAACCGGGGCGAATACATGTTCGTCGCGGAAGGCAAGGGCGGTTTCCGCGCCTATGACATCGCCTCGATCGGCAACAAGGGCTTTTCCGAGCGGATCATCCGCGCGCCGTTCTCGTCGCTTGGCCATGACACGCATGTGAAGACCACCAACGCGACCTGCATGGCCATCGCCACCACCCAGCCGATCGCACCGAGCCGCAACACGCCGGAAATGCGCGAGGCCAATCAGGAGCAGCCGTTCCACGCGGTCTATCACTACGCCTTCGTGACCGACAGCGTTGAAGGTCTGATCGCGGTCAATATCGACACGCTGGCCGATGGCGAGTTCCGCAACAACTTCTTCAAGCGCACGCTGACCTGGAACCCGGACAATGTGCTGAAGGGCGCGCGGCACATCACGCTGGCGGGCGACTATGCCTATATCACCGCCGATGCCGGGCTTGTGGTCGTCCGCCTGTCCGATCCGATCCCGCCCAATGCGCCGCGCGATTATGATTACAGCAAGCTCAATCCGCAGTTGATGGCAGTGCTGCCGCTCACCGATGCGCGGGCGAGCGCGGTGCAGTTCCGCTATCTCTGGGTGACGGATGCAGACGGCATCAAGCTGTTCGACATCACGCGGCTCGAAGCGCCGGTGGCGGTGCCCTCGGGCACGGTGCGGCTCGCCGATGCGCGCAAGCTCTATCTCGCGCGCACCTTCGCCTATGTCGCCGCCAAGCAGGACGGTCTGGTGATCCTCGACATCACAAATCCCGAAGCGCCGCGCGAATATATGCGCTACAACGCCGGTGGCATTCTCAACGATGCCGAGGACGTGATCGTTGGGTCGACCAACGCGACATTGTTCGCTTATGTCGCCGATGGCCGCAACGGGATGAAGGTGCTGCAGCTCACCTCGCCGTCGAGCCAGCCCAATTTCTACGGCTTCTCGCCCGATCCCCGACCCGAGCTGATCGCCTGGGCTAAGACCCCGTCGGCAGCGCTTGCCGTTGCCAAGGGTCTGGATCGCGACCGCGGTGTCGATGAATCGGGCGGGCAGATGGCGATCTTCGGACGCCTCGGCTCACGTCCGTTCACCCGCAGCGAGATGGAGAAGCTGTTCCTCAACAAGGCGGGCCGCCCGTACAAGGTCAGCGATAGCGTGACCATGGCCGACTGGCTCGGCCCGCGCCCGGCGATGCTGACGGGCCGGGGCCAGTAAGGCGGTTTTTCGCAGCAGGATATAGGAGAGGGGAGAGGCGGACGTCAGTCCGCCTCGACCGTAAGCGCCTCGATGGTCAATGTCATGGCGGGCGTCCCCTCCACGCGGCGATGAACGGCGCTGACGGCGATATCGGCGACCAGATGCCCGGAAATGCGAAACTCGTGCTCGGGCAGCACCTGCGCCAGCCATTCGCCAATGCGGATGCCCTCATCGCCCGATAGCGAGACGCGCATGACATGGCGCATGCCGGTAAAGGTTGCGCTCGCCCAGCTCGTGCCGCGATGCTCCTCCAGCGCGGCCTCGCCCTGCGCCAGCGTCAGCACCGCGCGGATCAGGGCGGTGGCGGGGTCGTGGCGAATCTTCTGATGGATCATGCCTGCTCCTCTGCGTAGATGTTCATGAAATGTTCTATTCGATTCCGCAAGGCCTTGCGCGGTTCGCGGCCGCGGCGCAGGTCGTCAACCAAGCGCGGATCGCCCGCCGACAGGCGACCGAAGCGGGTGCGCGGCATTCCCGTTTCGCGCAGGAATATCTCGACCAGGCGCAGCAGCGGCATCGGCATTCTCCTCCGGTTAAAAGCGCGGGACCAGTCCCGCAGGATGAGCGTAGGAATATTCCTATAAGCGATTCGTGAAGTGTAGGAAATATCCTTGAGAAATATCCGCGCGATGCTATATGTCCGATATGGAACAGGATGTTCGCCATACGCTGGAACGATTGATCGCGGCGCGCGGCGTGAGCCTTGCCGGGGTGTCGCAGCTGCTCGGCAAGAACCCGGCCTATATCCAGCAGTTCATCAAGCGCGGTACGCCCAAGCGGCTCGACGAGCGCGACCGGCGCATCCTCGCGCAGTTCTTCGGCGTTAGCGAAACGCAACTCGGCGCGCCGGACGAGCCGGTGGCGGCACTGCCCGGCAGGGCAGGGCGCGTGCCCGTCCGCGTGAGCCAGCCGCACCGGACTTTGCCCGCGCGCATGCGGCTTATCCCGCGCCTTGCGGTGGGCGCGTCGGCAGGGCCCGGCGCGTTGGCGGAGGACGAGATGCCCGTCGCCGAAATCGCGTTCGACGAGGCCTGGCTGCGGCGTCTTGGCGCGGGTTCGGACGCGGTGACGATGATCCGTGTCGAGGGCGATTCCATGGCCCCGACGCTGAACGACGGCGACGACATTCTGGTGGCAATGCACGGCGGCACCGGCACGCCGCGCCGCGACGGCATCCACGTCCTGCGCATGGACGACGCGCTGATCGTCAAGCGGCTCGCCTTCCGTCCCGACGGGCGGCTGTCGGTGACCTCGGACAACGCGCTCTATCCGAGCTTTCCCGACCTTGCGCCGGACAGCGTGCATATTGTCGGCCGCGTGATCTGGGCCGGGCGGCGGGTTTGAACGATTGGTTATTGGATTTTTTGCACGATTCATTATAAGCTATTGTCGTGCGGCAGGGCTTACGATTGAGGTGCGATGATGGGATCTGAACCACAGCATTTTACCGCGCCCGACGGCACCCGGATGGTCGTGCTCACCGCCGCCGAGTTCGAACGACTGCGCGAACTGGCCGAAGATGCTGAGGATGTCATCGCCGCGACCCTGCAGCTGGAGCGCATGCGCCAGGGCGAACAGGGCGTTCCCGGTGAAGTCGTCGGCGTCATGCTCAACGATGGTTTGTCGCCGGTCGCGGCCTGGCGCAAATTTCGCGGCCTCTCGCAGGCTGACCTTGCCGCCAAGGCGGGGTGCAGCCAGGTCTGGCTGAGCAAGATCGAATCCGGCGCAGCACGCGGTACGGCCAAGCTGCGCCGGGCTATTGCCAAGGCGCTAGATGCGCCGCTCTGGTCGATCGAGGACGACTGACTTGCACCCACCGGCCATCCTTGCCACATAGCCTTGCATGACCGACGCATCCGCCAATCCCGCCCAGCCGCCGCTTCGCGCCGCGATCATTCCGGTGACGCCGCTGCAGCAGAACTGCACGCTCTTCTGGTGCACTCAGACGATGAAGGGGGCTCTGGTCGATCCGGGCGGCGATCTGCCCAAGCTCAAGGCGGCGGTGGCTCAGGCGGGGGTGACGCTGGAAAAGCTGCTGGTGACGCATGGCCATATCGACCATTGCGGCGAGACCGGCACGCTCGCCAAGGAACTCGGCCTGCCGATCGAGGGGCCGCACGAGGAAGACCGGTTCTGGATCTCGCGGCTCGATGACGATGGCCGCAATTACGGCATTGCCGGCTCGGTGTTCGAGCCCGATCGCTGGTTGAAGGATGGCGATACGGTCACCGTCGGCAATCTGGTGCTCGACGTGATCCATTGCCCCGGCCACACGCCGGGCCATGTCGTGTTCCATCATGCACCGTCGAAGCTCGCGATCGTCGGCGATGTGCTGTTCCAGGGATCGATCGGCCGCACCGACTTCCCGCGCGGCAATCACAAGGACCTGATCGACTCGATCACGCAGAAGCTCTGGCCTTTGGGCAACGACACGGTGTTCGTGCCCGGCCATGGGCCGACCAGCAATTTCGGTTTCGAGCGCCAGCGCAACGGTTTTGTTGCCGATCACGTCCTGGCGTGATCCTGACGATCGGGTGAGGGGCAGGCCTAAGCCCCCACTTGCCCCGGCGCGCTTTCGGCGGCATGTCTGTCCGGCTGATCGAGGGGATTTTCCATGCGCACCGCTTTTGCCGCACTCGCCGCCACGCTGGCGGTCATCACGCCTGCCCAGGCCGAGATTGTTCAGCAGGCCGATAACGGCTTTGTCGTCCAGCACAGCGTGACCGTCTCGACCGATCCCGATGCAACCTTCGCCATGCTGCGCACACCCGCCAAATGGTGGGACAAGGAGCATAGCTGGACCGGCAATGCCGAGAATCTGTACATGGATGCGCAGGCCGGCGGGTGCTTCTGCGAACTGATACCGAATGAGGCGACGACCGAGAGCGGTGCACCGCAGCGGACGCTGCGCGGCAGCGTCCAGCACATGCAGATCCTGTATGTCGATCCGGGCAAGCTGCTGCGTCTGTCCGGCGCGCTGGGGCCGTTGCAGGGCGAAGCCGTGACCGGCGCGCTGACCTTCACGCTAGCGCCGGTCAAGGGCGGCACGCGCATCACGATGGATTATGTCGTCGGCGGCTATATGCGCATGAAGATGTCCGAGATCGCGCCCGCAGTGAACGGGGTGATGGTCGCCCAGCTCTCGCGCCTCGGCATGGCGCTGGGGCCGCTGGTCGGAGCGGGCGAGGTGAGCAAGCCTGCCGACGACAAGCCTGCCGCGCTTCAGGAGGACTCTGTACCGGACGAGGACTCGCCCGCAACGGCGCGATCGCCGGGCGGAGTCAGCGCGCTCGTCACCGATCTCGCACCCGACGATAGCGTGTCCAGCGGGGAGGCGGCTCCCCCCAAGCCCAAGGAGAAGCCTGCGGCTGCCAAGCCGGGTGCGAAACCTGTCGCTGCGGACCCCGGCGCGCCCAAGCGCTACAAGCCGGGCACGCGTCCGCTGACGCGACCGGCGCGCGATGAGGATGAAGAGCAGGGCGGTCGCTGATCCCGGTAATGCTGCACCGCATGCGTGCAGCATGAGCGTCTTCGCTCGAACGGCCATGCTGACTGCGAGCCCCGGAATGCTGCCCCTTTCTGTGCGGATTAGCACTTTCGCAGCGCGGGTTTTGCGTTAGAGTTCGCGCAGCAATGCAGGCGAATCAGGAGAGTTCGCTGCATTGGGGCCGGGTCGCGCAGTTCGCAGCACCACCTCAAAGGGGGGACCTATGGCCGTATCCGATCACGTAGACTTGCCGACCTTCATGGAAGGCGTGAAGAAGCGCAACCCGCACCAGCCGGAGTTCGTCCAGGCGGTGCAGGAAGTCGCCGAAGACATTTTCGACTTCATGGCGGACAAGGAGCAATATCATGCGCAGCAGATCCTGCGCCGCATTGCCGAACCCGACCGTGTCGTCTCGTTCCGCGTCTGCTGGGAGGACGATAACGGCAATATCCGCGTGCAGCGCGGCTGGCGCGTGCAGAACAACAATGCCATCGGCCCGTACAAGGGCGGCATCCGCTTCCACCCCTCGGTCACCGAATCGGTGCTGAAATTCTTGGCCTTCGAGCAGACCTTCAAGAACGCGCTGACCGGCCTGCCGATGGGCGGCGGCAAGGGCGGATCGAACTTCAACCCCAAGGGCAAGAGCACGCGCGAGATCATGCGCTTCTGCCAGAGCTTCATGACCGAGCTCTATCGCCATATCGGCGCGGACGTCGACGTTCCCGCCGGGGATATCGGCGTGGGCGGTCGCGAGATCGGATACATGTTCGGCCAGTACAAGCGCATCACCAACCAGTTTACCGGCGTGCTGACCGGCAAGGGGCTGGAATGGGGCGGCTCGCTGATCCGCACCGAGGCGACAGGCTATGGTGCGGTCTATTTCCTCGCCAACATGCTCGCGACCAAGGGCCAGGATCTGGTCGGCAAGACCGCAGTCATCTCCGGCTCGGGCAATGTCGCGACGCACGCGGCTGAGAAGATCGTTCAGCTCGGTGGCAAGGTGCTCACCCTGTCCGATTCGGGCGGCTTCATCCATGATCCCGACGGCATCACCCAGGACAAGATCAACTGGGTGAAGGAGCACAAGACGCACCGCCGGGGCCGGATCGAGGAATATGTCGAGGCCTTCCCCAATGCCAGCTTCCATGCCGGCAAGACTCCCTGGGGCGTGCCCTGCGATGTCGCGCTGCCCTGTGCCACGCAGAACGAGCTGCTCGGCGAGGATGCCAAGACGCTCGTCGCCAATGGCTGCATCGCGGTGTCCGAGGGCGCCAACATGCCGACCGATCTCGATGGCGTGCACACGTTCAAGGCGGCCAAGATCCTCTACGCGCCGGGCAAGGCTTCCAATGCGGGCGGCGTCGCGGTCTCGGGCCTCGAGATGAGCCAGAATTCGGAGCGCCGCGCGTGGAAGGAAGAGGAGTTGCAGCAGATGCTCAAGGACATCATGTCCGGCATCCATGACAGCTGCATCAAATATGGCGATCAGGGCAGCGGCTATATCGACTATGTGAAGGGCGCGAATATCGCGGGCTTCAAGAAGGTCGCCGATGCCATGCTCGCATTTGGCGTAGTCTGACGCCGTGAAGGGTGCGGCGGGCAGGACGAACTGCTCGCCGCAACCCTGTTGCATTCAACGCAGCGCCTGCTAACGGGCGCGGCGATGGCCCGGTCTCCTCGCACCCTCAAAGCAGACCGGCAACCGATCGATATCGGCTGGGTCGAATGCGTCGACCTGCCCGACCTTGGCCTGTCGAGGATCAAGGCCAAGATCGACACCGGGGCGGCGACCTCCTCCATCCACGCAACCCGCGTCAAGCCGTTGACGATCGACGGCCAGCTGGTCGTCGAATTCTGGTTCCGCGCGCATCGTGGCGAGGCGGCACGCAAGTATCGCGCGCCCGGAGTCGAGCAACGCAGCGTCAAGAGCTCGAATGGCGCGATCGAGCTGCGCTATGTCATCGAAACGACCATGGTCCTTGGTAGCGTGCGCTGGAAAGGGCACATGACCTTGGCCAACCGCAACACCATGAACTTCCCCATATTGATTGGCCGCCGGGCGCTGCGGCGCGGCTTTCGCGTCGACTGCCGACGCAAATGGACGCTCGGCCTGCCAGAGGAAACCGACAGATGAAGTGCCCCCAATGAAAATCGCGATGCTGGCGCGCAATCCCAATCTCTATTCGCATGTCCGCCTGTGCGAGGCGGCGCGCGAGCGGGGACACGAGGTCGACATCCTCAACACGCTGCGGGTGACGCTCAACGTCACCTCGCACCGGCCCGGCGCGCAATATCATGGCGAACCGATCGGCAAATATGACGCGGTGATCCCGCGCATTGGCGCGTCGATCACCCAATATGGCCTGGCGGTGCTGCGCCAGTTCGAGATGATGGGCGTGTGGTCGCTGAACGAGAGCGTCGCCATCGGCCGCTCGCGCGACAAGCTGCGATCGATGCAGATTTTCGCCAAGCATGGCCTGGGCCTGCCCGTCACCGCCTTTGCGCACGATCCCAAGCAGACCGACGAGGTGCTCAAGATCGTCGGCGGTGCGCCCGTCGTCATCAAGCTGCTTGAAGGCACGCAGGGCATCGGCGTCGTGCTCGGCGAGACCGAGAAATCGGCCAAGTCGGTGATCGAGGCGTTTCGCGGCGCGAACGTCAACATCCTGGTGCAGGAGTTCATCAAGGAGGCCGATGGCAGCGACATCCGCATCTTCGTGATCGGTGGCAAGGTCGTCGCGTCGATGATGCGTACCGGGGCCAAGGGCGATTTCCGATCGAACCTGCACCGCGGCGGCAGTGCAAAGGCGATCAAGATCACGCCAGAGGAGCGCTCGACGGCGGTGCGCGCGGCCAAGGTCATGGGGCTCAATGTCGCAGGCGTCGACATCCTGCGCTCCAATCACGGCCCGGTGATCATGGAGGTCAACAGCTCGCCGGGGCTGGAGGGGATCGAGAATGCGACCGGCAAGGACATTGCCGGGATGATCATCGATTTCCTGGCCGCCAATTGCCGCGAGGGCAAGACCAAGACCAAGGGCAAGGGCTGATCACGGCGCGGGCGGCGCGGATCTCAGCCAAGCATTCGCGCGCCCAGCAGCATCAGCAGCTTCACGTCCATGCCGCAGCCCTCCGCGCGCTTGGAAGCGATGAACGCGTCCAAATCGGTCAGGGGGACGACATGGACGATGATGTTCTCGCCTTCGACGCCGCCGCCAGCATGGACGCGCTCCAGATCGTGCGCGCGCATCAGGTGGAAGCATTCGCTGACCATGCCGGGCGAGGAATAATATTCGCCCAGACTCTCGATCCGGCCAGCGCGAAAGCCCGTTTCTTCCTCGAGCTCGCGCGCTGCGGCAAGCTCGGGCGGCTCGCCGCTGGTCTCGTCGCCGATCAGCCCGGCGGGCAGTTCCAGGCAGTTGCGCCCCAACGGAACGCGGAACTGTTCGACCAGCACGACTGCGCCTTGGTGGACCGCCAGGATCACCGCCGCGCCAATCCCGCGGCTGCGCGAGACATATTCCCAGGTGCCGCGGCGTTTGGTGGTGATGAAACGGCCCTGCCAGACGATTTCCTCGGGTTCGTTGATGCTATCCAGCGCGCTCAAGGCCATTCTGCTCCTGTTGCCGTCATTCCCGCGAAAGCGGGAATCCCGCTGGTTGTGCGATGCCAGCGGAAAAGCGGGACCCCCGCGTTCGCGGGGGTGACGTGGGATGGGGACGTGCGAGAGGCCCTCAAAGCTCGATCAGCCGGTCGGGCAGCTCATTCGGATTGTCATCGCTCTTGGGGAAATGCTCGGCCAGCACCTTGCCGACATCGCGCACCGCCGCCGCCATGCCTTCGCCCGCGCGGCCCGCGCGCAATTCCGTGATCATGTCGGCCATGGCCTCACCCCAGACATCGGGGCTGACCTTGGCCGCGATCGCGCTGTCGGCGACGATTTCCGCACGGTGCTCGGCCATCGAGAGGTAGATGAGCACGCCGGTCAGCCCGCGCGTGCGCTTCTCTGCGCTCACCCGGAACAGGTTGACCGCGCGGGCACGCACGCGAGCCTGCTTGATACCCGACGGCGTCAGCGCCAACCGCAGCGGCTTCCACGCGACGAGCAGGTGCACCGCGCCGAACTTGGCGGCGAGCAGCAGCATGACCAGGGTCAGATATTCGCTCGGCGTATAGACATGCTGCCACCCACCCGTGGCGAAGCTCAGCAGCCCCTCGAACCATTCGGGAAACACCGCGACACAGGCCAGCGCGAGGAACATCGCCGCAACCGCCCAGTAAATCGGCGTTTCGCGATAATCGTCCGAATGCTGGGCGATCACGGTGACGATCTCGCCATCGGTCAGCTTCTCGGCCTCCGCCACGGCAGCCGTGACGATGCAGTGCTCGTCGGGGCTCACGCTTTCAACTTTTGCCATGATGCCTCACCATCCGCCCGACGAGCCGCCGCCGCCGAAGCTGCCGCCACCGCCGCCGAAACCGCCGCCGCCACCCCAGGATGACCCGGAAGAACCGCCCCAGGACGATCCCGAAGATGCCCCCCAGGTGGTGATGCCGCCGATGCCCGAGCTGCGATAGGGCCGGCCCTTGCTGCGCGCGGCGTGGATCATCGGGATGACGAAGAAGAAGAAAATGATGATCAGCCAGAAGATGAACAGGCCGATGCCGTCGCCATCATCGGCCTTGCGCGATTCCTCCTCGACCTTGGCGGCATAGGCGCGCGCTTCCTCTTCGGGAAGGGTCAGCTGGGTGATGATCGCATCGGTGCCCGCCGCGATGCCGCCAGGCATGTCCTTGTCGCGAAAGCGCGGCAATATGTCCTGCTGGATGATGACGCTCGACAAGGCGTCGGTCAGCACGCCCTCAAGGCCATAGCCGACCTCGATCCGCACCTTGCGCTCGTTCGGCGCGACGATCAGCAGCGCGCCATTGTCCTTTTCGAGCGATCCTTTTTCCGCCTGGCCGATGCCCCATTTGCGGCCGAGCTGATAGCCATATTCCTCGATCTCATACCCTTGCAGATCGGGCAGGGTGACGACGACCAGCTGGCGTGTCGACTGTTTCTCCAGCGCCTCCAGCTTGGCGGTGAGCGATGCCTCCTGCGCGGGGTCGAGCAGATTGGCATTGTCGACCACCCGCCCGGTGAGCTTGGGGAAGGTCTGCGCGAATGCGGCGCTGTGCGCGGCAGCGACCAGCAGCAGCGTTACCGCCAGCCACTGGCCGAGCCATGCTTTCAGGCCACCCGCAAGGGCGGGCGCGCGGGTCACTGGCCGAAATCGACCTTGGGCGCTTCCTCGGCACCCGCGGTGGTCGCCTTGAAGGGCACCATCGGCTTGGCCCCGTGGATCAGGTTCGCGCCGATCGAGTCGGGGAAGGTGCGGATGGTGGTGTTATATTCGCGCACCGCCTCGTTATAATCGCGCCGCGCTACCGAAATGCGGTTCTCCGTGCCCTCGAGCTGGCTCATCAGCGTGGTGAAATTCTGCTGGCTCTGCAGCTGCGGATAGGCTTCGACCACGGTGCGCAGCTGGCCCAGCGCCTGGGTCAGCTGGTTCTGCGCCTGGCTGAACTTCTCGAAGGTTTCGGGGTCCGAAAGATCCTCGGTGGTGATGTTGATCGCGGTCGCCTTGGCGCGGGCCTCGGTTACCTGGGTCAGGATCTTTTCTTCCGATGCGGCCCCAGCCTTCACCGTCGAGACGAGATTCGGCACCAGATCGGCGCGGCGCTGATACTGGTTTTCCACGTCGGCCCATTTCGCCTTGGCATTTTCCTCCGCCGTGGGGACCGAGTTGATGCCGCACGCGGTAAGCGACAGCGCTGCCACCAGGGGCAGGGCATAACGGGTGATACGCATAGTCAGTAATTCCCTCCGGTTGATAACGCGCGACCGTTATATCGTGTTAATACGGCAAAGCTGCAAGACCATGTTTTACACGCCCCACTTGCAAGCCACTCGACATCTCCACGTCAGTGGCGATTATAGGGGCATCTGCAGGCATAAAAAGGGGAAAGACGTGCTTCAGGAATTCAAGGCGTTCATCGCGCGCGGCAATGTGCTCGATCTGGCAGTTGCGGTGATCATCGGTGCGGCCTTTGCGACGATCACCACCTCGCTGACCGAGGACATCATCATGCCGGTGGTTGGCGCGATCTTTGGCGGGGCGGATTTTTCCAGCTATTTCATCATGCTGGGGCCGGTGCCTGAGACCTATACGGGATCGCTGAACGATTATGCCGCGCTCAAGAAGGCGGGCGTGCCGCTGTTCGGCTATGGCCAGTTCATCACCGTGATCATCAATTTCGTGATCCTGGCGTTCATCATCTTCCTGATCGTGCGCACCGCGAACAAGCTGTTCAAGAAGCCCGAGGAACCGGGCGCTCCGGCAGGCCCCAGCGAGGTGGAGCTGCTCGCGGAGATCCGGGATCTGCTTAAGAAATAAGCCTTCCCCTCCCTGGTCAGGGAGGGGCTATGGGTGGGTCGTGTGCGCCAAGCGCAGCATGATCTCGCTGACCCACCCCCGACCCCTCCCTTGCAGGGAGGGGAGCAGGTTGTGCGGCGATGGTTGGACTGTCAGGCCGAAATTCTCCCGCCGCTCACTTCCCATTCACCAAAGCATCGCTATATGGGTTCCTGCCGGTTCGTCCGGCTATGACGATAAATTGCGGCGTGCAATAGGCACAGCGGACCCGGGGGCGGTACCCGGCGGCTCCACCATAATCCTCGTGAAAGCGGGGCTTTTGACGGGGCCGAACTAGGATCGACGTGTGTTGAAAAGCGGTGTTTTCGTCCGGGCTGAGTAACCCGTTAAAGGCTCAAAACTCATAAGTGCCAATGACAATGACGCACTCGCACTTGCTGCCTAATTCAGCGGCCTAACGGCCAAGAATAAGGAAGTAAGAGCGCGGTTGAACCCACCGGGCAACAGAAGCGGAGTTCAGCGGTTTGGAGAGCACCGGGCAACAGAAGCTCTCCACTTTCCCTCATCATTCCGGCCCGTACGCCTTCTGATAATCGATCGCGTCGAGCATCTTGGCGCCCGCCATGAACACCGCGCCGGTGCACGCGACGAACAGCAGCCAGCCGCCATAGCCGGGATATTGATCGAGATAGAGCTTGCCGCGTTCGCAGGCCCCCAGCGCCAGGGCATAGGTGATCAGATACACCTCGAACTTGGTCTTGATGATGAAGAGGCGACGGATCTTCTCGAACATGGGCATTTCCCCGCAAGCCCTGTGCCAAGGGCGGTTTTCTGCGGGTGATGATAGTTAAGAAAGGGTTAAGCTGTAAAGCCTGCCGACAGGTCAGGCGAGCGCGGAAAGATCGAGCGCATCTAGCAGCGCGCGCCGCGCCGCGCGTACAGTTTCGGCCAGCGCCGGATCGGCGAGATCGCCCGGCGCGATCCGCTCGGGCCAGTGCGCGGCGATGACCTGCTCGATCGCATCGAGCTTCCCGGGCGTGGCGATGAAGCGCGGATCGACCGTCGCGGGATCGGCGACCAAACGCAGCCTGAGGCAGGCGGGGCCGCCGCCATTGGCCATCGACTGGCGGACATTGACCGGCACCAGCCGCCGGATCGGGCCGTTGCCCGCGACCATCGCCTCGAGCCATTGCCACACGGCGGGCACCTCCTGCGATTCGCTGGGAAGCACCAGCGCCTGGCCGCCATCCGGCAGCGTGACCAGCTGCGCGTTGAACAGATAGCTCTTGATCGCATCGGCGAGCGATACCGCGCTGGCGGGCACCTCGACGATCTGCACCGCCGGGAAAGCGGCGCGGACCGCGGCATAGGCCCCATCGCGGTCCTCGAACGCCTGTTCGTGCGTGAACAACACGCTTTCATTGGCGACCGCGACGACATCATTGTGGAACGCGCCCGCGGCGATCGCGGTCTCGCTCTGCTGGATGAAGAGGGTGCGGTCCGCCGCCAGCCCGTGCCGCCGCGCGATCGCCTTGCCCGCCTCGACATGCTGGCGCGCGGGGAAGGGGCCGCCCGCCTTGCCATAGACGAAAATCTCGACGCCGGTGCTGTCGTGCCGCTCGCACAGCCGCATGTGGTTGGCCGCGCCCTCGTCGCCGAACGGGGCCGGGACCGGGCCGTGCACCACGAAATGGCGCTCGTCGGCAAAGGCGAGCTTCAGCTGCGCCAGCGTGCCAGTCCATTCATGGCTGCGATGCGGCATCGTCATCAGATTGGCGACGGTCAGGTGGCAGCGGCCATCGGCGGTATCCGGGGCAGGCGATACTGTCGCGGCATTGGCGGCCCACATCGACGAGGCGGAAAAGCTGGCAGCGCGCAGATGCGGCTCGGCGCTTGCGACATCGGTGGCGAGGCTTTGCAACCAGCCGGTATTGGGCCTGTCGAGCGGCATGAAAAAGCCCTGCGCCAGCCCAAGCGCGATATTGGCGCGCATCTTGGCGACGCCCTGCAGTGCGGCGGCGCGCGGTTCGCTCACCGAACCGGCATTGTTGGCCGAGGCGATATTGCCGAGGCTGAGGCCCGCATAATTGTGGCTGGGGCCGATGATTCCGTCGAAATTGATCTCGGTGAGCATCCTCAGTTCCTGTTCTCTTTTCCTTCTCCCCAGCGAGGGAGAGGGATGCGCAGACTTGGCAGCTTGCTGGCTAGTCGGAGCTGGGAGAGGGGGCCATTCGCTGACCTTTGCGCATTTTTACCCTCACCCAGCTTCGCCTAAATTCGCTTCGCTCATCAAGGCTTCGCAGCCCTCTCCCCTCAAGGGAGAGGGGTATGTGGTTCCTATCTCTCGATCCAGCGCACAGCATCACCAGCGCCGACGCGCAGCACCTCTGCCGTTGCGGGATCAAGCGTCACGCCGTCAGCGCCATCCGCCACCTTGCCATAGGCGCAGCGGAAATCGGCCAGGCGGCCCGAGGCGACAAGCGACATGGTGCCATCGTCGCCCATCGCGGCGACCTTGGCATCGCGCGCGTTGCGGATCGAATGCACCTGATCGGTGCGGGCGGTCATGGTCGGGCCGCCATCGAAGATGTCGACATAATTTTCGTGCGCAAAGCCTTCATTTTCCAGCATTCGCATTGCCGCGCGGCCGCTGACATTGGGCCGGCCGAGTACATGGCGCGCGCTGTCGGAGAGCATCGCGACATAGACCGGGTGCTTGGGCATCAGATCAGCGATGAACTGGTTGCCGTGCAGTGCATTGAACGTGTCGGCCTCGTCGAAGCTCATGCCGAAAAAGCGCCCGGCGATGCTGTCCCAGAATGGCGAATCTCCGGCATCGTCGATGATCCCGCGCAGCTCGGCGAGGATGCGGTCGGCAAAGCGCGCACGGTGCATCCCGATGAACAGGTAACGGCTGCGCGCGAGCAGCATGCCGAGGCCCCCGGCACGCTCGTTGGGGTGGAGGAACAGCCCGCCGACCTCGCTTGACCCTTCCAGATCGGTGACCAGGCTCAGGATCTCGGCGCGGAAGGTGCGGCCCAGCTCGGCGCTGTGCTGGGTCAGCGTGCTGAGGCGATAGCTATAGAACGGCCATTTCTGCCCGACCTGGGTGAGCAGCTGGCAGGTCCCGCGAATCTCGCCGGTTTCGGTGTTCTCGAGCACCAGCACGAACAGCTCGTCGCGCAGATCGTCGTCCGCACGCGCGAAGCAGGTCGTCGAGCGTTCGATCTTGCCCTCGAGTGACTTGCGGTCGGCGGGCAGGTTGGTGAACCCTCCGCCGGTCAGCTTGGCCATCTCGTAGATCGCCTGCAGATCGTCGGGCGTCGCCGCCCGGATGACAAAACTCATAACCCCCTCTTTTCGGCAAGCCGCAATATGGTGAGTGCCGAGAGCCGGGCGCGTTCGGCCAGGCTGTCGGCGATCAGAAATTCGTCGGCGCTGTGGATTGCGCCGCCGCGCACGCCCATGGTGTCGACCACCGGCACGCCGCAGGCCGCGATATTGTTGCCGTCGCACACCCCGCCGGTGCCGCGCCAGGATATGTCGAGCCCCAGATCGGCGCCGCAGCGCTTGACCAGGCCAAACAGCTTTTCCGCGCCCGGATCGATCGGTTTGGGCGGGCGGCCGAAGCTTCCATGAACATGCACGCCAACCTCGTGCGCGGCGGCGATCTCGTCCGCGAGCTGGCGCAGAGCGGCGTCAGCAAAGGCCTGCATCTCAAGGCTTTGCGGGCGGAAGTTGATGCGCAGTATTGCGTGATCGGGTACGACATTGTTGGCGCTGCCGCCGTCGATCTTCGCAGGATTGACCGACAGCCCGTCGCGGGTCAGCGCCTTCAGCCGCACCGCAAGATCGGCGGCGGCGACCAGCGCGTTGCGCCCCTCGTGCGGGTTGCGCCCTGCATGCGCCGAGCGGCCGGTGACGATGATCGAGAAATTGCCCGATCCCCCGCGCTCGCCCGCCAGCGTGCCATCGGGCAGGGCGGGTTCGTAGGTCAGCGCCGCCACCTTGCCGGCTGCCAGTCCGGCGATCAGCGGCGCGGACGAGGCAGAACCTACTTCCTCGTCACTGTTGATCAGCAGGTCATAGCCGATGCTCGCGCCCAGCGGCGAGGCTTCCACGGCCTTCAGCGCGGCGAGCATCACCGCGATCCCGCCCTTCATGTCGGCGACGCCAGGGCCGTTCAGCACGCCCGGCTCGAGCCAGGTCAGACTCTGAAACGGATGATCGGCGGGAAAGACGGTGTCCATATGCCCGGTCAGCAGCAACCGCAGGTTCGCACCGGGGCGCACCGAGACGACCAGATGCTTGCCCCGCTCGATCGTGTCGATGCTGCCATCGGTGCGCACCGCCTCGACCGGTGCGCCATCGACCAGCCGCACCTCGCCGGGAAGCGCCGAGAAGGCATCGGCCAGCAGCGCGGCGGTCTGCGCCAGGCCAGCGAGATTGCCCGATCCGCTGTTGATCGAAGCCCAGTGCTCCACTTGCGCGAGTATCGCGGTCTGGTCGATCCGCTCCAGACAGGCGATTTCGGATGCAGTCAGGCTGGCAGGTCTGGTCGTCATCCGCCACCTCTTAGCCGGGTTGGCGGCATCCCGCCACCCGTAGCAACCTAAACCGGATTGCCTTATCCGCCTTGCCTTGCCATAGGCTGTCGGCCATTCCTCCCCGGGAAAACTCTGCACTCTGGCGGTCTTCGCCGGAGGATTCGATTCCAAGCAAAGAGGACCGGGAATGAGCGAATATCTCCAGAGCAACGGCATCAGCATCGATTCCGCGCTGCACGGCTTTGTCACCGAATCGGTGCTGGCCCCGCTGGCGCTGGACGCCGACCGCTTCTGGGCGGATTTCGCCGCTCTGCTCGAACGCTTCGTACCTGTGAACCGGAAGCTGCTGGAAAAGCGCGACGATCTGCAGGCGAAGATCGATGACTGGCACCGCGCGCGAAAGGGGCAGCCGTTCAATGCCATGGAATATCGCACCTTCCTTTACGACATCGGCTATCTGGTGACCGAGCCGCAGCCGTTCGCCATCGGCACGCAGAATGTCGATCCGGAAATCGCGACCATGGCAGGGCCGCAGCTGGTCGTGCCCTCGCTCAACGATCGCTTCGTGCTCAACGCCGCCAATGCGCGCTGGGGCAGCCTGTACGACGCCTATTACGGCACCGACGCGCTCGATGCCGCTCCCGCCCAGCCCGGCGGCTATGATCCGGTGCGCGGCGCGGCGGTGGTCAAGGCGGCCAAGGCGTTTCTCGACGAGGCCGTGCCGCTCGCGCAAGGCAGCTGGGCGGATTATGCCGGCGGCACGCCCACGCTCGCCGACCCGGCGCAGCTTGTCGGCACGCGCGGCGACAGCCTGTTGCTGAAGCATAACGGCCTGCATATCGAGATCGTGATCGATCCCGCGCACCCGATCGGCAAGGATGATCCCGCCGGGATTGCCGATGTGCTGCTCGAAGCGGCGCTTACCACCATCATCGACATGGAAGATTCGGTCGCTGCGGTCGATGCTGAGGACAAGATCCTGGCGTACACCAACTGGCTGGGCCTGATGCGCGGCGATTTGCAGGCCAGCTTCCCCAAGGGCGGCAAGATGCTGACCCGCGCGCTCGAGCCGGACCGCGACTATGTCGCGCCCGATGGCACCGCCTTCACCCTGCCGGGCCGCAGCGTCCTTTTCGTGCGCAATGTCGGCCATCTGATGACCAACCCGGCGGTGCTGCTCGCCGATGGATCGGAAGCGCCTGAGGGCATTCTCGATGCGGTGTTCACCAGCGCGATCGGGATGCATGACCTCAAGGGCCTGGGCCGCTTCCGCAACAGCCGCGCCGGATCGATCTATATCGTCAAGCCCAAGATGCACGGGCCTGAGGAATGTGCCTTTACCAACGATCTGTTCGACGCGGTCGAGGACATGCTGGGCCTTGCGCGCCACACGATCAAGGTCGGCGTGATGGACGAGGAGCGCCGCACCTCGGCCAATCTCGCCGCGTGCATCCATGCGGTGAAGGACCGGATCGTGTTCATCAACACGGGCTTCCTCGATCGTACCGGCGACGAGATCCACACCTCGATGCAGGCGGGCGCGATGATCCGCAAGGGCGACATGAAGGCCTCGGACTGGATCAAGTCCTACGAGGCGCGCAATGTCGGCATCGGCCTCAAGTGCGGGCTCGATGGCAAGGCGCAGATCGGCAAGGGCATGTGGGCCGCACCCGACATGATGCGCGACATGATGGAACAGAAGATCGGCCACCCGCTGACCGGCGCGAACACCGCCTGGGTGCCGTCGCCCACCGCCGCGACGCTGCACGCGATGCACTATCACAAGGTCGATGTCTTCGCCCGCCGCGCCGAGATCGCCGCCCAGCCGGTTCCGACGCTCGAGCCGCTGCTCAATGTGCCGCTCGCCGCCGGGCAGAACTGGTCTCCGCAAGACATCCGCGCCGAGTTGGACAACAACGCGCAGGGCATTCTGGGCTATGTCGTGCGCTGGGTCGATCAGGGGATCGGCTGTTCCAAGGTGCCAGACATTCACGATATCGGCCTGATGGAGGACCGCGCGACGCTGCGCATTTCCAGCCAGGCGCTGGCCAACTGGCTGCTGCACGGCGTGTGCACGGCGGAAGAGGTCGACGCGGCGCTGCTGCGCATGGCGGCCAAGGTCGATGCGCAGAATGCGGGCGATCCGCTGTACAAGCCCATGGCGGACAATCCCGAAGGCTCGTTCGCCTTCCAGGCGGCGCGCGACCTGGTGTTCAAGGGGGTGGAACAGCCCAGCGGCTATACCGAACCGCTGCTCCACGCCTATCGCCAGAAGGTGAAGGCGGCTTAGTGCGATAGGAGCGAGGGCGCATACGTCCCTCGACTTCGCTCGGGACAAACGGACGGGGTTAAGGCTAATCGCCTAACAACATTTCCGAGTTCCCGAGCGTAGTCGAGGGACGTATGCGCGAGCCTCAGCCGTCACTCCTCCACCGCATCCAGATGCGTGCGGATCGCGGCGAGGCTCTCGTCGAGATGGCTGAGCAGGAACAGGTGCCCGCCATCGTCGATGATCTTCAGTTCTGAATTCGGGATCAGCGTCTTGAGGATATGGCCATTGGCGACCGGCACGATCTGGTCGTCACCGCCCATCAGCACCAGTGTCGGCTTGTTCATGAACGGTAGGAACGGCGCACTGGTCCAGCCGAGCATCGCGAGCAGCTGGTAGAAATAGCCGATCTTCGACGGCGGCGTGATGCGCCCGGTATGGCCGCTCGCGCCCTCGGTCGATCCGCCATAGAGCGTCGCGAAATGCTTCTCCATATAGCTGGGGTCGATATAGCGGCGCGGATCGGCCATCTTGCTGAGCGCCGAGATATTGCCGGGGATCATGAACATGCCTGCGGTGGTCGCGGCGAGCACCAGCCGGTTGACATTGCCCGAATGCTGGAGCGCGAAATGCTGCGCCATCGCGCCGCCCCAGCTTACCCCCATCACGTCGACCGTCTCGATGCCGAACCGGTCGAGCAGCAGCCACGCGATGCGCGCCATCAGGAAGGCATTATAAGGCACACGCGGGTCGGGCGAGCCGCCGACGCCGGGCATGTCGAAGGTGATGAACGGCCGTTCCTCGAGCAGATCGGCAAAGGGGGCCACCGCCTCCATGTTCGCGCCGATGCCGTTGAAGAACAGGAGAGGGGGCTTGCTCAACCCCTCGTCGAACCGCCAGCGCGCGACGCGCAGCGTGCGGCCGTCGGCCTGCTCCATGGTGATTTCGGGCCCGGTGGCAGTGGCGTCTTTGAACTGGGTGGCCAAGAAGAATTCCGATCTGTCCGTGTTTCGTCGGTGCGATCCTCCCCGTTACGGGGAGGATTTGAAGGTCTCACTCCAGTACATACAGGCCGGGCGCGGGTTCCAGCGCGGGATGCTTCTTGCTGCCGGTCGAGGTCGGGGCGGCCTTCTTGTCGCCCGAGCGCGCCTGGACCCATTCCATCCAGTAGGGCCACCAGCTGCCCTTGACCTCTTCGGCCTTGGCCAGCCAGTCGTCGACATCGGCCGGGGCCTTGCCCGCCTTGGTCGGCGTGTTGCCCTTCATCTTGAAATATTTCGCCTTGGGGTTGGTCGGCGGGTTGAGGATCGCCTGCATGTGCCCCGATTGCGAGAGGATGAAATCGATATTCTTCGATCCGAAAAGCTGGGTCGAGCGGTAGCAGGCGCGCCATGGCGTGATATGGTCGGTCACCCCGCCCAGGATGAACAGGTCGTTGGTCACCTTGGACAGGTCGATCTTGTGCCCGACCATCTCGACCTCGCCCTTGCGGGTAAAGGCGAGCGTTTCATAGATGTGCAGGAAATCGCCCATCAGGCTGGCCGACAGGTTGGTGGCGTCGGCATTCCAGAACAGCACGTCGAACGCCGGCGGATCCTCGCCCATCAGATAGTTGTTGATGACATAGTTCCAGATCAGGTCGTTGGGACGCAGCCAGGCAAAGCCGCGCGACAGGTCGCTTCCCTTGATCACGCCCTTGCGCGCCGCGCGCTGCTTGGCGAGCGCGAGGCCATTGTCGCTCATCAGCGATCCCGCCTCGATATCGGTCTGCTTGGGATGCAGCACGCACACCATCAGCGTCACCGAGCCGATCCGGTCATCGCCCGAGGCCTGAAGCTTGGAGACCAGCATCGCCAGCGTCTGCCCGCCCGAACAGCCGCCCGAGACGTTGACCTTTTTCGATCCGGTGATCTCGCACACCACCTCGAGCGCGCGGGTGCAGGCGGCGATATAGTCCGCCATCGCCCATGCGCCGTGTTCCTTTTGCGGGTTGCGCCAGGAAATGACGAATGTCTGGATGCCGTTGTCGACTTGCCATTTCACCACCGATTTCTCGGGCGACAGGTCGTTGATATACATCTTGTTGATCTGCGGCGGGATGGTCAGCTGCGGGATCGCGTAGACCTCGTCCGTCGTCGGCGCGTACTGGATCAGCTCCATGATCTCGTCGCGGTAGACGACATTGCCCTTCGAGGTCGCGACATTCTCGCCCAGCGTGAACGGCTTCTTGTCGACCTGGCTGACCATGCCGTCATTATAGACCATGTCATTATAGGCGTTCTTCAGCCCCTTGAGCAGCGACAGCCCGCCCGAATCGACGATGCGCTTCTGCGCGGTCGGGTTGCCGATCAGGCTGTTGGTGGGGGCGAGCGCATCGATGATGATCGCGGAGATGAAATTCGCCCGGTCGCGTTCGAGCGCATCAAGCTCGAGCTCGTCGATCCAGCTCTTCATGCCCTTCTGCACGGCGAGATAATATTGTGCGCCCGCCTTGAAGAACGGGTTGAACCGCCAGGCCGGGTCCATGAAGCGCTTGTCCTTGGGATCGGGCGACAGTTCGGACTGGCCCATCATGATCTTGACGACATCTTCGGAAAAGGCCTGGGCGTGCCGCATCGTGCGCGCCGGGTCGCTGGCGGTTTCGCGCAGCAACAGGCCGATCGCGCCAATGAAATCCTCGCGCGCCAGCCCCATCAGCGGTCCCAGCGCCGTGGTGGACTGGGCCGCTTCGTCGACCAGATCAGGGGTCTCACCTGCCATAAACACTCTCTCCCGAATGGTTTGCCGCCCCGTTCATGCGGGGTCGGTCGGGGAGCACAGTATAGCGGTGCTGCGGCGGGCACAATGGCCGCCGCAAACGTGTTCAGACGAGCGCGTCGATCGCCCGGGCAAGGTCGATATCGCGCTGCGACAGGCCATCGGCATCGTGCGTGGCCAGCAATATGTCGACCCGGTTGTAGACGTTCGACCATTCGGGATGATGATCCGCCTTTTCGGCAAGGATCGCGACGCTGGTCATGAAGCCGAAGGCGCGCGCGAAATCGTCGAACCTGAAGCGGCGGGTGATGCCGTCGCGGGTCGGTTCGTGGGTCCATTCGGGCAGGCTGGCCAGGGCTTCGGCGCGTTCGGCATCGTCCAGTTTGCGGACCATCATCGTCTCCTCTTGGCAGCGGGCGGCAAATGCGCCATCCGGGGGCAGATGGCGCAAGATGCTGCAATATCCAAGGGCTTTGAAAGCAGCGCCGCGCTGGAATGCGTCGGCCTTGCCTGTCTGCGCGGCGGGCGCATCCTGTTTCGCGGGGTGTCGCTGAAGCTGGGGGCAGGGGAGGCTTGCCATGTCACCGGTCCCAATGGTCTGGGCAAATCGAGTCTGATCAGGGTGATTGCCGGATTGCTCCCGGCCTATGCGGGCGCGGTGACGTCCAGCGGGCGCATGGCGCTTGCCGACGAGAAGGTCGCGCTCGATGCTGGCCAGCCGCTCGCGCGCGCGCTCGGTCATTGGGCGCGGCTCGATGGCAGCGCCGATGCCGATATTTCGGAAGCGCTGGCGGCGGTCGATCTCGCGCATCTCGCCGATGTGCCGGTGCGCTTCCTTTCGACCGGGCAGCGCAAGCGCGCGCTGCTCGCGCGGATCAGCCTGTCGCGCGCGGGCATCTGGCTGCTCGACGAGCCCGCCAATGGCCTCGACACCGCATCGATCGCGCGGCTGGGCGATCTGATGGCGCGGCATCGGGCAGGGGGCGGTATCGTGCTCGCCGCCTCGCACCAGCCGCTGCCGCTCGATGACGCACAGACGCTGCCACTCGCCGATTTCGTGCCCGCGCCGGTGCTGGACGATCCCGCATGATCGGCGCGCTCGGAACGCTCATCCGCCGCGAACTCATGCTCGCCTTCGGCCTGGGCGGCGGCGCGCGCGGCAGCGCCGGGTTCGTGATGCCGATCATCTTCTTCCTGGCGGTGGCGACCATCTATCCCTTCGCGGTCGGCCCGGATGCACAGCTGCTCGGGCGCACCGGCGGCGGGGTGATCTGGGTCGCGGCGCTGCTTGCCAGCATCCTGCCGATCGACCGGCTGGTCCAGGCCGATGTCGACCAGGGGATGATCGACCAATATGTCGTGCGCGGGCTGTCCGAAGAGCTGATCGCGCTCGCCAAGACGATCGGTCACTGGCTGAGCTTCGGCCCGCCGCTGATGCTCGCCGCGATCATTTCCGCCGGGCTGCTGGGACAGAGCGCGGAGCAGCTCATCATCGTCGAGATCGGCCTGGCCTGCGCAACGCCCGCGCTCGCGGCCCTCGGCGTGATGATCGCCGCGCTCACCGCTGGCTTGCGTCACGGCGCGGCGCTGGGCGGGCTGCTGCTCCTGCCGCTCGCGGTGCCGCTGCTGATCTTCGGCGCGGGCAGCCTCACGCCGGGCAGCCAGAACGGGCTGCTGCTGCTTGCCGCCGCCAGCCTGCTGCTCACCGTCATCTGTCCGATCGCTGCTGGAGCGGCGATCCGCGCCGGGCGCGAGTGATCAGCGGCAGGCGCGCCAGCTCATCGTGCCGCGGTTCGCAAGGTCGAGATGCAGATGGTCGGCATGCGCGGCGTTATAGTCGGGCGAAAGCGTGGTCGCGAACAGGTCGCACGCGCCATCGCGCACCGCGCGCAGGAAGCGCGCCTTGTCGGCATTGCCGTTCCAGTCCTTCAGCACCGATATCCGCCGCCCGTCGGCCAGCGCGAAGCCGCTGACGTCGAGCGCATCGGCGGTGGCATGCTCGCTCCAGGGGCCGTCGTCGCGGGCATACATGCGGCGGCATGAATAGCTGCCGAAGGTCTCGATATTGGTGACCTTGCTGCCCAGGATCGCCTGCGCTTGCGGCTCCACCACCTGCGCCTGCCAGAGCAGCAGCCCGATCGCCATCGGGCAGGAGGGCGACACCGACGCCGGGGCGAGCGGAAGCAGCGTCTGCCCGGCGCTGGCCCTCACGGCATCATCGACCCGGCACTGGTCCTTACCAAACGGATCGCGCGGAGTGAACTCCAGCCCCGAGCTTTCGAGCAGCGCCAGGCACTGGTCGCGCTCGCCGGTGAGATCGACGATCTTGCCGCGCGTCGCCATGCCGATCGGGTCGGTGAGGCTGAGCGGCGTCCAGGGCAGGTCCTCGCGCCCCGGCTTGAGCAGCAGCCAGCCGACCAGCAGCGCGCAGGCGATCAGCGCGAGCACAATGCTGTGCCGCAGCCAGCCGATGATCTTGGTGATGTGCATAAGCCGTTCTAACGCGCCCGCATGACAGAAGATGCAGCCCCATGACCTCGGACGTAATTGTTTGTCCGCCGCGCCTTGCCCATCATCGGCGCATTGGACGAATTGGGAGAGAACATGATGAACAGCTGGACGACGCAGATGAGCCTCTGGTGCGGCGGGGTGATCGCCTTCGGGCTGTTGCTGATCTCGGGTGCCTTCGCCGCGACGGACGGGCTGATGACGCTGCTGCTCGAGATACTGGGGGCGGAAACGCCGATTGCCTATGATCCGCTGCACCGGTTCAGCATCGCGCTGATGGGCGCGGTGTCGCTCGGCTGGGGCGCGACGCTGCTGGCGGTGGCTCGGATCACGCCCGACCTGTCGGCACCGCAGGCGCAGAAGCTGTGGCGGATGGTGACCTGGTCGGTGCTGCTCTGGTTCGTGGTCGACAGCTCGCTTTCGGTCGCCACCGGCTTCTGGCGCAACGCGATCCCCAACACGGTGCTGCTCGGCTGGTACCTGCTGCTGGTGGCGCGGCTGCCGGGCGGTGCGGGGCAGATGGCGCGGGCTTGATCCCTATCCGTCATTCCCGTGAACGCGGGAATCCCGCTTCTTGCGCGAGCCTCGCGTTGAAGCGGGACCCCCGCCTTCGCGGGGGTGACGGGGAATGAGTGAAGATTGCAGAACCCTCTCCCTTCAAGGGAGAGAGATGGGTGTCAGAACTGCATTGCGCCATAGACCTTGCTGATGTCGCCGCCCCATTCGCCGTGATAGAGCGCGAGCAGGTCTTCCGCCGGGGTCTTGCCGCGCGCGACGACGTCGCGCAGCGGTTCGAGAAAGCCGGTCTCGTTGTCGCCGCTGCTGTTGAGCCGCGCGCGCGATGCCAGGCCCGACGAGGCGATGTCGAGCACCTCCGCTGCAATGTCGCGCAACTTGCGCCCGCCCGCGATCGGCGCGTCGAGACCCAGCTTTGGCACCGAATCGCGCAGCGCCTGGCGCTCTTCGATGCTCCAGCCCTTGACCAGATCCCAGGCGGCATCGAGCGCGCCTTGGTCGTAGAGCAGACCGACCCAGAGCGCGGGAAGCGCGCAGATGCGGCTCCAGGGGCCGCCATCGGCGCCGCGCATCTCGAGGAAGCTCTTCAGACGCACTTCGGGAAAGGCGGTCGACAGATGGTCGTTCCAGTCGCTCAGCGTCGGGCGCTCGCCGGGCAGGGCGGGCAGCTTGCCCTCGAGGAAATCGCGGAAGCTCTGCCCCGCCGCATCGATATACAGCCCGTCGCGGAACACGAAATACATCGGCACGTCGAGCATGTATTCGACATAGCGCTCGTATCCGAACCCGTCCTCGAACACGAACGGCAGCATGCCGGTGCGCGCGGGGTCGGTGTCCGACCAGATATGGCTGCGGTAGGACAGCATGCCGTTGGGCTTGCCTTCGGTGAACGGCGAGTTGGCGAATAGCGCGGTTGCGAGCGGCTGCAGCGCCAGACCGACGCGGAACTTCTTCGCCATATCGGCTTCGCTCGAATAATCGAGGTTCACCTGGATCGTGCAGGTGCGCAGCATCATGTCGAGGCCCATCGAGCCGACGCGCGGCATATGGTTCAGCATGATGCCATAGCGGCCCTTGGGCATGATCGGCAGCTCGGCGCGGGTCTTGTCGGGCCACATGCCCAGGCCCAGAAAGCCCTTGCCGGTCTTGTCGCCGATCGCCTTGACCTGGGCGAGATGACGGCCGGTCTCGGCGCAGGTTTCGTGCAGGTTCTCGAGCGGCGCGCCCGAAAGTTCGAGCTGACCGGCAGGCTCGAGGCTCACCGTGCCGTCGGGGCCGCGCATCGCGATGACGTTGCTGCCGCCATCGGGGGTGCGCTCCTCGATCGGCTCCCAGCCGAATTCGGTCAGTGCCATCAGCAGGTCACGGATGCCGCCGGGCTCGTCATAGCTGGGCGCGTGGAAATCGTTGCGGCAGAAGACGAATTTTTCGTGCTCGGTGCCGATGCGCCAGCGCTCCTTGGGCTTTTCACCTGCGGCCATCGGTTCTGCAAGCTGCGCGATCGAGGTGATGATCGGATCGTCCTGATCCGTCGTGGAACGTGTACTCATCTGCGCCCTGAACCCCTGAATATCGTGTCGCCGGTGCTTTAGTTGCGCCTTGCAACCCATGCCAGCTTTAAAATGTGTAATGGTGTCAAAGCGCAGGCAATCAAGTGCCCCAATCGCCATTCGCCGCCATCCAGACGGCGGTGGCGGTAATCGCCGCCGTTTCGGCGCGCAGGATGCGCGGGCCGAGCGACACCGGCACGGCGGCGGGATGGTTGCGGATCGCCGCATTCTCGGCATCGGTAAAGCCGCCCTCCGGGCCGATCAGCACTGCCGCTGGCCCCCGGTGTGCGGCCAGCGCTGCACCCAGCGATGCACCGCTGCCATCGTGCAGCCGTTCGTCGGCAAAGAACAGGTGCCGTCCCTCGGGCCAACCCTTGAGCAGCGCATCGAGCCGGGTGAGGGGGGCGATCTCGGGCAGCGCGGTACGCTCGCATTGTTCGGCCGCCTCGATCATCGTGCCGCGCAGCCGGTCGTCCTTGACCTTGTCGACCACCGCGCGCTCGGTCAGCACCGGCACGAAGCGCGCGACACCCAGCTCGCAGGCCTTTTCGGCGAGAAAGTCGAAGCGCGGCTTCTTGATTGGCGCGGCGCACAGCCAGAAATCGGGCGCTGCCTCACGCGGCCGGGTCTGCCCCTCGATGTCGATCATCAGGTCTCGCTTGCCGCGCGCGCTTACCCGGCCGAGATATTCGCCGCTGACATCATCGAACAGCTTGACCGCCGCGCCTTCGGGCAGGCGCATGACGTTGAGCAGATAATGCGCCTGATTGCCCTCGATGCGCAGCGCACCGCCTTCGCTCAGCGGCTGATCCACGAACAGGCGCGGGGCAGAGCGCGGCGGCCAGGCGGGGGTTGCGGTCATCCCCCGGCCTTAGCGCCGGGGGCCGGGCAGGTCTAGCGCGTGCCGTCACCGATCAGCGTGAACGGCGCCCAGGCATTGGGATGCGCGAGCGTGTCGCTGTCCGAATCCTGGCTGGCATCGTTGCGGATCTCGCGCATCGCCTGGGCAAAGGCTTCCGCGCGGGAAAGGGCAGGGTTGTCGCGCGCGATCTCGATCGTCCGCACCGTCATCTTCGCTGCTACGTCGTCGCGCACGGGCCAGTGCGAGGCGAGCAGGTTGCGCGCCCCCGCATAGAAGAACGCGCGCGCCAATCCGGACAGGCCGGGCGCGCCTTCCGATCCGTCACCCGCCGCCGTGTTGCAGGCCGAGAGGATAACCCAATCGGCATCGAGCTTCAGCCCCGCGACCTCGGAGGCCGTCAGCAGCCCGTCATCGACTTCGCTGGCGGCATCGGGCGGGGTGAACACCAGCCCGGGTTCGGCCGCGCCCTGGATCTCGCCGGCCATCAGCCCATGCGTCGCCAGCGCCACGATGCGGGCGTCGGACAACTTTGCCTTGCGGACATTGGTTTCAGTCGCCTGCTGTCCGGTGATCACGCTGGCGGGCTCTGCCCCCAATGCGGTGCGCATAGCCGCCAGTTCCTGCGCCGTGCCCGGCAGCCGCGCCATCGACTTGAGTGCTGCGATATTGGCAATGCCGCCTCCCGAGCGCGTGGTGCCCGGCAGGAACGCCTGCGCGGCGGCGAGACCCTGTGGCCGCGCCCGGCGGGGATCGCGGCCCTGGCCCTTGACGAACGCCCCCCGCCCCCCGCTGCCGCGCTGTACCGCCTGGCCGTCGAGCGCCGGATCGCCAAAGCCCATGAACGGCTGGCGCGTGGCCGCTCCGTTTATCGCGGCCCTCGCGCGCTTGTCGCGCAGGAACTTGAGCGATTGCAGCGACGGTATCTGGATCAGCGCATGCGCATCGGCAAACCATCGGGTTGCGCGCAGATTGGCGGGGTCACCGTCCGCGCCTTCGGGCTTTTCGGTGACCAGCATGCCGAAGGGCAGCGACGAGAGCGGACCACCTGCGGCAATGAACAGGTGGCGCTTGCCCCTGATCGTCTCCGCCACCGGGGCGATGAGCGCCTCATAGAGCGCAAAGGCGGTGCCCCGATCGAAGGGATAGGCGCCGTCACCCTCGTTCGACCATTGCGCATCCTCGACCGCATCGACGTTCACGTTCGCGCCGACATCCCATAGCAGCCGGCGAACCTTGGCAGCGATCTCGTCGCTGTCCGCATCCGCCTTGTGCCAGACCGTGCCCGCCGCGCTGACCGCAAAGATATGCGTTCCCTTGTCGCTGGGCACGATGAGCAGCGCCGCCTCATCG
The DNA here is from genome assembly GCF_013607875.1 of Blastomonas ursincola. Lineage (GTDB taxonomy): Bacteria > Pseudomonadota > Alphaproteobacteria > Sphingomonadales > Sphingomonadaceae > Blastomonas > Blastomonas ursincola. The sequence continues at coordinate 357,505 of NZ_VDES01000001.1, read as the reverse complement.
GTGCCCAGCAGCTGCTCGGCCTGGGTTTCGGACAGCGGCTCGGGCCGCACCAGCGCGAAATATTGCGGAAACTGCTGGCGAAGGGTCTGATCGATCGCAGCGATGCGATCGACCATGAACTTGCGGCCTGCCAGCAGGTTGGTGCGCAATTCTGCCGCGCCCGGTGCGGTACTGGCCAGCGCCTCGTTATAATTACGGGCATTCTCGGTCCAGCCGCTGGCCAGCATCTCGCGTTCGCGCACCAGATCGCCCAGCGCGGGATCGATGCTATCGGCCAAGCCGCGCGCAGCCATGCGCGCGATGGCGTCATTGGCGCCGCCCGCAATGGCGCCTTGCAGCGCGGCAAAGGCCTCGCCGCGGATCGTCGCAAGGTCCTGGCTGCGGGCGAGCCACATCGCATCGACCGCCCGGCTGTAATAGTCGGCCAGATTGGCGCGGTCGCGCTTGCTCTGCGCTTCTCCGCCCAGGCCATTGTCGGCGGCACCGATGCGCTCGGCGAGTCCCTGGAGCAGCATCCGGGCGGGGGTCAGACGATCGGTGCCGGCAGCGCTGTTGGCAATCCGGGCGCGGGTCAGGATCGAAAGCGTGTCGAGGCTGTTGGGATGGGAAAGGCCGAAGGCCGCGATCTGGCTTTGCGACAGATCGGTATAGATCGCATCTGCGGCCGCATAATCGTCGCGCTGGGCATAGACCAGCGCCAGCCGCGACTGCGCGGCAAAGCGCAGCGGGTGATCGCGGGGCAGGGTTTCGAACGGAAGGTCCACGACCTGGCGCAGATTTGCTTCGGCTTCTTTCGGGCGATCAAGCAGCAGCTGCGCTATGCCCAGATTGGTCCGGGCGAGGATGAGCAACTGGCTCTGCTGCGCCGATTGCGCGGCGCCCCGTTCCAGCACCGACGCCAGAATGTCCGCAGCGCTGGCGAAATCGCCGCGCTGAAGCCTCATGTCGGCGATGTTGGCGCGGGTCTGCAGCACCGAGACGTGGTCGGGCCCCAAAGCCTTGGTCAGCGCATCGAGGCTTGCCTGATAGACCGCTTCGGCCTCGGCGTAACGCCGTTGCTGCACCAGCACCAGCGCGAGATTGACGGCCGTTCCCTGCCAGATCGGGTGCTGGCGCCCATAGCGTTCGAGCGCGAGCGCCTGGGTCTCGAGCAGCAGCGCTTCCGCTTCGGTATACTGCCCGCGATAGATCTGGATCAGCGCCAGGTTGTTGCGGTTGGACAGCGTCTCGGAATGATCGCGGCCCAGTTGCGCGAGCTGATGGGGATAGATTTCCTCGGTCAGCGCTTCGGCCTCGGCATAGCGGCCCATGTTGGTGAGGAGCAGCGCGTGATTGGCAGCGACGTTGATCGCATCGCGATTGTCGACGCCGCGCACCTTGCGGATGTCGGCAAGCAAGGCCGCGCTGATCGGTTCGGCCTCGCTGTACTTTCCGGATGCCAGCAGCAGCGAGACCAGGGTGCCCGGAATGACATGGGCAAAGCTGTTGGTCGGCGGATAATGGCGTTTCACCACTTCGGTCGCGCGTTCCATGATGGCGGTGCCCTCGCGGAACTGTCCGGTATTGAGATAGACCGTGGCCAGCGAACGCGCGAGCGCCAGGCTGAGTTCGCTCGCTTCCCCCGGGTTGGTCAGCGATGCCTGATAGGCAGGCTTCAGATCGGCTTCGGCCTCTGCGAAACGCGCCAGCGCGATGCGGATATTGCCCAGGGCGACATTGGCGAGAAATGTCGAGGGGCTGTCCTGTCCTGCAGCTTCGCGCGCGCGCGACAGCGCCTCGCGGGCCAGGGGTTCCGCCCCTGCATAATCGCCGACGCGTTCGTAGGTGACCGAGAGCATGGCCAGAATTTCGGTCGCCAGCGGATGAGTCTTGCCCAGGGCCGTCTCGACACGCGGCAAGGCATCGCGCAACAGGCCTCGCGCCGGCTCATACCGGCCCATCTCGATCTGGAGAGTGGCCAGCACCTTTTGCTGCAGCAAGGTATCGGGGTGATCCGGGCCGGGATCGCGTTTCAGGCTGTCGAGCAGCTCGGCCTGGACAGGAATGGCCTCGTCGCGACGCGCGAGGCGATAGAGCATGTCGACGAGATTGGCGGCCGCATCGCGGGTCGTCGGGTCGTCGATCCCCAGCTTGCCGCGGAAGCCGTCAAGGGCTGTACGATAGGCGGTGGCGGCCTGCTCGATCTGGCCTGCATTGAACAGCACCGCGCCCAGATTGGCCTCAGCCTTCAGCGTTTCGGGATGGTCGGCGCCGAGCTGCCCGGCGTAAAGCGTCAGCGCCCGGCGCATGATAGGTTCGGCATCGACTGGCTTGCCGGCGAACATCAGGTTTAGCGCATGGTCGTTCAGCGCGCGCGCCAGGACGAAACTGTCATCGCCCAGCGGCTCGGCCAGCGCCAAAACCCTGGCGGAGGCCTCGGCGGCACGCGCATAATCCTTGGCTGCAAAGGCCTCGGCGTCGATCGCGCGAAAGCGTTCGATCTCGGCCATGAGCGGATCGGTGTCAGGCGCATCGGCCGCGCTCTTGGCAGCCTGGCTCGCTGCCATGTCCGACTTGGCGGACTGGCTCTGCGCAGGGCCTGCAACAGCGAGCAATGCCGTCGCCGGAACAAAGGCCCAGCCAAGCCGGATCCAGGACCCGATCTTCAGCGATCTGGCGCGAAATGGCGGTTGGGATCGCATCGGAAACCCTCACGGCACCCGGCTGCGCGCGTTCGCGCGAGCAAGATGTTGCGGTGCGACCCGAATGCGCCTGTTCTGCGCATTTTAGCGAAGCGACGCAAGGCTTCGTGTTCGGTGCTGGTGCGAGGGGCAAAATATAAGCCCGGGCGCGATGAGAAGGGGGGAGGATCGCGCGCCCGGGCTCATGTTTTTTAGGACGGCATTGGAGGGGGGGCTTGGTCTGCCGTCCTGAAGCAAAAACCCTCCGGCCCTTGTTAGGTTCCACCGAAAAAATGCAGTGAAGCGAATTTTTTTCGTAAGCGTCGGAGCGGGAGGGGCAAGACCTTGGTCAAGCGCCTTTTATGTTGTTCTGCAGCTTATCGCTGGCAGCGCATGACGCGCGCTTCAGGCACAAAAAAACGGGGCCCGAAGACCCCGTTTTCCTGAACTGATCGGACCAGAGCGGCCCGACGGCTCCTGATCGAAGTCAGGGGCTGGTCGGGGTGTCGCTGTCCTGGTCGGCAGCGATCACGATACCGCCGATCACGGCAGCAGCAGCCACGACACCGATGATGATGCCGGTGCTGCCTTCGGCTTCGCTCTCGTCACCCGAAGCAGCCGAAACGCGTGCGACGCTGGTCTGAGCCAGCACAGGCGTTGCGGCGACGGCGAGTGCGGCAAGAGCTGCCACAGCAAAACGATTCTTCATTATAGCCTCCGTCACGTATTCAAAATTGCGTCTTAATCTATTGAAATCAAGACATTGCAACCCGTTGCGAAAAGAGTGTTTTACGAGCTCTTCCCGGCGCTCAATGCCCCACTAAGCCGAAAGTTCCATGCGTGCAAGCCGGTTTTCGGCCCAAATACGGGGCAAAAAGGCTTTTGTGGCAGGCTGTTGCAACCGGGCAACGAATAGTTTCGCCATGGTTAACCTATCGCAAATTTGACACCTAACGGTCGTCATCGCGTTGATAGCGACGAACGCCACCAACCCAGGTTTCCACGACCTTCGCGCTGCGCAATTCACCGGGCGTGCTGAGCAGCGGATCGACATCGAGCAGGATGAAATCCGCACGCATGCCGGGCATCAGCGTGCCGAACCGGTCTTCGGCGAACCCGGCATAGGCTGCGCCGCGCGTGAATGCGTCGATCGCTTCGGTCCTGCCAAGCCGCTCCTGGGGCTGCCAGCCCCCAAAAGGCTGGCCGTCGGCGCCTTCGCGGGTGATTGCGGCAGCCAGCCCGGCAAAGGGATCGGGCGATTCCACTGGCGTGTCCGAGCCGAAGGCCAAGGGCACGCCCGCCTGGCTCAGTGTCTTCCAGGCATAGGCGCCCGCCAGCCGCGCCGGGCCCAGCCGGGCTTCGGCCATCAGCCGATCCGAAATCTGGTGCACCGGCTGCATCGAGGCAATGATACCGTTCTTGGCGAAGCGCGGGATATCCACGGGGTCGATGATCTGCGCATGCTCGATGCGCCAGCGGCGGTCGCCCTTGTAATCCTTGGCCAGCTCCTCGATCGCCGAGAGCGCCTGCGCATTGGCACCATCGCCGATGGCGTGCGCAGCGACCTGGAAATCGTCCATCGCGGCACGGCTCATCATGTTGAGCAGCTGGGTGTCGTTGACGAATGCTAGCCCGCGCTGACCCGGCATGTCCGCATAATCGGCCTTGAGCAGCGCCCCGCGCGAGCCGAGCGCGCCATCGAGATAGAGCTTCACGCCATTGAGCCGCAGCCGGTCGTCATAGAGCCAGGGGGTCGGGCGGGGGCCGCCGATCGCGACCATCGCCTCGATCCCGGCGGCATAGGACATGATGCGAACGCGCAACCGGCCTTCGTCCCCGGCGCGGCGATAGGCCTGCCAATCGTCGATCGTCGTGCCCATATCGGCGATGCCGGTAATGCCGAGTGCGAGCAGATGGTCCTGCGCCGCGATCAGCGCAGCATCGCGATCGACCGCGCGCGGTGGCGGCACTGACTTGCTGACCAGCGCCTCGGCGGCATCGACGAACACGCCCGCAGGCTTGCCGCCGATCCGCTCGACCCTGCCGCCGGCGGGATCCTTGACGTCGGGCTTGACGCCCGCAGCCTTCATCGCGGCGGTGTTCGCCCAGCCGGCATGGCCGTCGACCCTTTCGAGCCAGACCGGGCGATCGGGCACGACTGCGTCGAGATCGGCAGCGGTGGGAAAGCGGCCCAGACCCCATTTCTCCTGGTTCCATCCGCGCCCGATGATCCACGGGCGGCTGGGATTCTCGTCGGCATAGGCCTTGATCTTGGCGAGCGCCTCTTCGAGCGATTTCGTGCCCGACAGGTCGAGCGTCAGCAGCGAGAAGCCCAGCCCCATGACATGGCCATGCGCGTCGATGATGCCGGGCATCAGCGTGCGGCCATCGCCATCGAGCTTGTAGTCGAGCTTTTCGGGACGCTTGTCGCGGCGTTCGAGCAGCTGCTTCACCTTGCCGTCATTGTCGATGACCAGACCGGTGAAACTGACGACCTTGCCCTTGGCGTCGAGCGTCATGCCGTTGACATTGTCGATCAGCCCATCAGCCCAGACAGGCGAGGCGGCGCTGGCAAGCAGGGCGGCGGCGAGCGCGGCGGTGCGCGCGAACATCGGACGGCTCATTTGCGGGGAAGCCTGCGGATCAGCGCGCTGGTATCCTGGCGGCCCGCGCCCAGATGCTGCGCCTCGGCGAAAAACTGGTCGAGCAGCGCAGCGACGGGGATCGACGCGCCATTGTTGCGTGCCTCGTCGAGCGCGAGGCCCAGGTCCTTGCGCATCCAGTCGATGGCGAAGCCGAAATCGAAACTGTCCTCGGCCATGGTCTTCCAGCGATTGTCCATCTGCCAACTCTGCGCTGCGCCGCCGGAAATCGCCTGGAACACCTTGTCGAGATCGAGCCGGCTCGCCTGGGCAAAGCGCATCGCCTCGCTGAGCCCGCCGAGCACGCCCGCGATGCAGATCTGGTTGACCATCTTGGTGGTCTGCCCGTCGCCGGGGCCGCCGACATGGACAATGCGGCTCGAATAGCTCTTGATGATCGGGCGCGCGGCATCGACCGCGTCCTTCTTGCCGCCGCACATGATGGCGAGCGTGCCGTTTTCCGCGCCTGCCTGGCCACCGGTCACGGGCGCATCGACGCACAGGATGTTCTTGGCGCGGCCTTCGACCGAAATCTGCCGCGCGATGGTGGCCGAGACGGTGGTGTGGTCGATGAACAGCGCGCCCTTGGGCAAGGTCGTGAATGCGCCCTGGCGGCCCATGATGACCTGCGCCAGGTCATCGTCATTGCCGACACAGGTGATGACCGCATCCACGCCTTCCGCCGCCTCGGCCGGGGTGGCTGCGACGCGGGCCCTTTCCGCCAGATGCGGGTGCGCCTGAAGCCAGGCCTGAACCTTGGCTGGAGTGCGATTGTAGAGCGCCAGGCTGTGCCCGTCATTGCCCAGATGACGCGCCATGGGCCCGCCCATCACGCCGATACCGATAAATGCTATATTTGCCATGGCGGTGCCTTAACGGATGTTTTCAATCCGCGCCATATCGGTTAGGGGCCGCAGCCGATATGACCAGCCCTACCGAACGCCTCACCCTGGATGATATCCGCGCCGCGCATGCCCGCATCGCAGGCTCGATCGTCCGTACGCCCACGCTTGTCAGCAAGACGCTGTCGGCGATTACCGGCGCGACGGTGTATCTCAAGTTCGAGAACCTCCAGTTCACCGCTGCCTACAAGGAGCGCGGCGCGCTCAATTTCCTCAGCCAGATGAGCGAGGAGGCCAAGGCCAAGGGCGTGATCGCCGCGTCGGCCGGCAACCATGCGCAGGGCCTGGCCTGGCACGGCACGCGCCTCGGCGTTCCCGTCACCATCGTGATGCCCAAGCCGACGCCGACCATCAAGGTGCAGCAGACCGAGGCCAATGGCGGCCGCGTGATCCTGTTCGGCGAGAAATATGACGATGCCTATGCGCATGCGCGCGAGCTGGAGAAGAGCGAAGGACTGACCTTCGTGCACCCGTTCGACGATCCGGTGATCGCCGCGGGCCAGGGGACGGTCGCGCTCGAGATGCTCGAGGATGCGCCCGAGATCGATCATTTCGTGATTCCGATCGGCGGGGGCGGGCTGTTCTCGGGCATGGGCACAGCCGCGCGCGCGCTCAAGCCCGGGATCAGGCTGACCGGCGTGCAGGCACAGCTCTATCCCAGCATGTACAATACGGTGAAGGGCACCCAATATCCGTGCGAGGGCGATACGCTGGCCGAGGGCATCGCCGTCAAGCAGCCCGGCGATTTCACCCGCGAGATCGTGCGTGCACTTGCCGATGACATCGTGCTGGTCAGCGAGCCTCAGCTCGAAACCGCTGTCAGCCTGTTGCTGCAGATCGAGAAGACGGTGGCCGAAGGGGCTGGGGCTGCAGGTCTCGCCGCGCTTCTGGCCGAACCCGATCGGTTCCGCGGCCAAACCGTTGGCGTGGTGCTGTGTGGCGGCAATATCGATACGCGGCTGCTCGCCAATGTGCTGCTGCGCGATCTGGCGCGCTCGGGCCGTCTGGCGCGGCTGCGCATTGCGCTACAGGATCGACCCGGCGCGCTGTTCAAGGTGATGCGCCAGTTCGATGCGCACCAGGTCAACATCATTGAAATCTATCACCAGCGTGTTTTCACCAACCTCCCCGCCAAGGGCCTGATCACCGATATCGAGTGCGAAGCGCGCGACCGCAGTCAGCTCGATGCGCTGGTCGCCTCGCTCAAGGCTAGCGGGTACGACGTTGGGCTGGTCGAGGTGGCCTGATACTGACCGATCGCGCGATCCTGTTCGTCATTCCCGCGAAAGCGGGAATCCCGCTATGTTCAGAGCTTGCCGCAAAAGCGGGACCCTCGCCTTCGCGGGGGGTGACGGTTTGGAAGCGAGGAAGTCGCGGATGGGGCCTGCCACCGGTTCGGCAGAAACTGGCGCACGGAGCTAGCCGGACCAATTCCGATTCAGCATGAATCGTCCCTTATCCACAGTCCCCCCACGCTTGACCGCCGATTTGACTCGACTTGGCGCGGCTTAACCAAGAAAGTTGGTTAACCGGCTTGGCTTGCGGGGCGCTTGGCGGGCATATCGTTTGCCGAGCCTGATCCGCATTACCAAGCCATTTGCACAAGGACCGTCTGCCACGTGAGCGCACCGGCACGTTTTCCCCGTTTCTTCGTGACCAACCCTGGCCCGTGCCCGTATCTGCCGGGCAAGAGCGAGCGCAAGGTGTTCACCGAACTGAGCGGGCCGCATGCTGACGAACTCAACGACGCATTGAGCCGCATCGGGTTCCGTCGCAGCCAGAACGTTGCCTATCGCCCTAGCTGCCTCGATTGCCGCGCCTGCGTGTCGGTGCGCGTGGTGGCTGACCAGTTCGTGCCCTCGGCCAACCAGCGCAAACTGCTCAAGCGCAACCGTGATCTCATCGTCTCCGCCTGCAAGCCCTGGTCGACGCAGGAACAGTACGATCTGCTGCGCCGCTACCTCAAGACGCGGCATCCCGGCGGCGGCATGTCCGACATGGACGACATGGATTATGCCGACATGGTCGAGCACACCCCGGTGCGCAGCTATGTCATCGAATATCGCGAGCCCAACCCGGACGGTAGCGCGGGCAAGCTGGTCGGCGCCTGCCTGACCGATCAGCAGGGCGATGGCCTGTCGATGATCTACAGCTTCTACGAGCCCGATCACCCCACCCGGCGGGGCCTGGGCAATTACATCATCATGGACCATATCCAGCGCGCGGCGCGCGCCCGGCTGCCCTATGTGTATCTCGGCTATTGGGTAAAATCTTCGCCGCGGATGCAGTACAAGATCAAATATCAGCCGCTGGAACTGCTTGGCCCCGATGGCTGGCACGCTTTCGACCTTGAACGCGACGGTGCGGGCGCATAACGACTATTTCGATTTCGGGCGGGAACCTGCCCGCGCTGAAAGCATATCGAGTCGATGAGGCAGGGTGATCGCGGGCGTCTTGCGAGGGCGGGAACACTGGTCATGCTGGTCGCTGGCTGTGCATGGCACCATGTCGCGTGGGCGCAGCAGACCGAAGCCTCGCAGGTTCCATCCGCTTCATCCGCTCCCTCCGGCACCGTCCTGCAGCCCGAAGACCCGCAGGTCGAGGACCCGCTGAACATCGACCCGCTCGCCCCGCTCGATCAACTGCCGGGAATGGAAGTCGAATGGCCAGAAGGCGGGGATATTCCGGTCTGGCCCGGCGAATTTGCGGCAGAAGACGTGCTTCCTGCCGAGACTCAGGCCGCCGACGCTTCGGACAGTTCGACCGGCGACGTTGTCGCGACCGATGCCGATGATGTCCGCGACGGTCTGGCGACTGCAGCACCCCCGGCGGAGACGGACGACGGCGCGCTGGCCGAGGATGCCGAGGGCGATCGCGCCGCCCGCCGCGCCGAACGGCAGGCCGAACGCGAGGCGCGTCGGGCCGAACGCCAGGCGCTGCGCGAAATCGACGATGGCGACGTGCGCTATCGCGTCACCGTCAACTTCCTGCCGACCGAAGATCTGGCCGAGCTGGACCAGGATGCGTTCCGCAACCGCTTCCAGGCGCTGTCGACCCTTGAGCGGCTTTCGGATGACGATGCCAATCTCGCGCAGGTCAATCGGCGTGCCCGCGACGACAATGATCTGATCGACACGATGCTGCGCGTCTATGGCTTCTATGATGGCGAGGTGCGCAATTCGGTCGCCAGGATTCCGGATCAGGACCGCGTGCAACTGACGTTCGATGTCAATCCCGGGCCGATCTATCGGTTGAGCGCGATCGACCTAGCCGGGCTCGATGCCGTGGGCGTCGATGTGCCTGCTGCGCGTGCGGCCTTCGGCATGAAGGTCGGCGACGCTGCCAATGCCGACCGGATCGTAGCCGGTCGGCTGGCGGTGCTGACCCGGCTGCTCGAAACCGGCTTCCCTTTTGCGCAGACGGGCGAGCCCGATCTGCTGGTCGATCACGAGGCGCGCAGCGGGGCGCTGACCGTGCCGGTGACACCCGGCGGCCAGTACCGGTTCGGCGGCGTCATCGCCAAGGATGACGGCCTGTTCGGATCCCGGCATCTCGAGCGGATCGCCCGGTTCGATCGCGGCGATATCTTCCAGGCGTCGGAGATGGACGATCTGCGCCGGGCGATCCTGGCGACAGGTCTGGTTTCGACCGCGACGCTCACCCCGGTCGCCGCGACCGATCCGGTGGGCAACGACCCGGGCACGGTGGACGTCCAGGTCGAAACCGTCGCCGCCCCCTTGCGCACCATCGCAGGCGAGGTCGGCTATGGCACGGGCGAAGGCTATCGCGCCGAAGTCAGCTGGGAACATCGCAACTTCTTCCCCCCCGAGGGCCTGGTGCGCGCGCGTGCGGTCGGAGGAACGCAGGAACAGCTGATCAACTTGGTCTATCGCCGCAACAATTTCCTGAAGCGCGACCGCGTGCTGACGGCGCAGGTGCTGGCCAGTAATATCGACCGCGATGCGTTCGAGGCGCGGACCTTCCTGGTGGCCGCCTCGATCGAGCGGCAGACCAATCTCATCTTCCAGAAGAAATGGACCTGGTCGCTGGGGGCGGAACTGGTTCTGTCCGACGAGCGCGACAGCCGTGCGCGGATCGTAGGAGGCGCAAGGCGCACCTTCTTCATCGCCGCGCTTCCCACCGCGCTGACCTATGACGGTACGGACAGCCTGCTCGATCCGACCCGGGGATTCCGGTTGGGCGGACGGCTGTCACCCGAATATTCGCTGCAATCGGGCAGCAAGGGCTATGTTCGGATACAGATCGACGGCAGCTATTACCAGCCGGTATCGGACAGGATCGTGATGGCAGGGCGCGTGCGGTTGGGCAGCATCGTCGGCGCCAACCGTTTCGACATCGCACCATCGCGGCGCTTTTATGCGGGTGGCGGCGGATCGGTGCGCGGCTATGGCTTCCAGGCCATCGGGCCGCGTGATGGCAACAACGACCCTATCGGCGGCAACGGCCTGGCCGAAGTGTCGATCGAGGCGCGCGTGCGCTTCGGCGATTTCGGGGTGGTGCCATTCTTCGACGCGGGCAATGTCTATGCCGGCAGCACCCCCGATTTCAGCGGCATCCGCTATGGTGCGGGCATCGGTGTACGCTATTACAGCAGCTTCGGTCCGCTGCGGCTCGATATCGGGACCCCGCTCAACCCCCAGCCGGGCGATAGTCGGATCGGGGTGTATATCTCGCTCGGACAAGCCTTCTGATGGCGGACGAGCCCATTCCAACCCCGGTTGAGCAGGCGCCGCCGCAGGCCAGCCTGGTGCGCTGGCTACGCGGTCTGATGATCGGCTTGGTCGTTCTCGCTGGGCTTGTCGCCGCATTGCTGTTCGGGCTGGATAGCGGGCCGGGGCGCCGTTTCGTGGCAGAGCAGATTGTCGGCTATCAGCTCAAGTCCGGCCTGTCGCTCCGCGTGGCGCGGATCGACGGGTCGATCTATGGCAAGGCCGTGCTGCGCGGGGTCGAACTGCGCGACACGAAACGGGTTTTCTTCACCGCATCGACGGTCGATCTCGACTGGCGACCCTTCAGGTTCCTGAGCGATCGGCTGGATATCCGCGATCTCGCTATCCGGCGCGGCGAGTTGCGCAGCCTGCCTGAGCTCAATCCGGGCGATCCCGACGATCCTCTGCTCCCGGCCTTCGACATCCGCATCGACCGGCTGCGCGCGGACGGTCTGGTGATCCGCGATGGGATTGCCGGGCCGCGCCGCGTCGCCAATCTGGCGGGGCGGGTCGATATCCGGTCGGGCCGGGTGCTGGTCGATGCGCGCGCGTCGCTCGCCGACGGCACCGATCGGCTGGCGGTAAAGATCGACGCGATGCCCGATCAGAACCGGCTGCAGATCGACGGTGATGTCAGTGCGCCCGCCAACGGCGCCATTGCGGCACTGGCCGGGCTGAAGCAGGACATGGCCGCCTCGATCAAGGGGCAGGGCGACTGGGATTTCTGGCAGGGCAGGCTGCTTGCCAGGCTGGGCAACCGCGAACTCAGCGCGCTCGATATCAACCAGCGCGAAGGCGAGGTGCGGATCCGGGGCTTTGTCCGGCCCGAACCGCTGATCGGCAGCAGCTTCGCGCGCGCGCTTGGTCCTGCGGTCGGTGTCGTCGCGCGCGGCACGCTCGATGCGCGGGTGCTCTCGGGCATGATCGCGCTCGCGGGGCAGGCGGGCACGGCCAATGCGAAGGGCGCGATCGATCTCGGCGAAAACCGGTTCGACAATGTCGAGCTTCTTGCCGCACTGTCGCGTCCCGGGCTGCTCGCCGATGGATTGGAGGCGCGGAACCTGCGCGCGACGGTGACCCTGAACGGCCCCTTCGGCGATCTCGAGGCGCCTTATCGTCTGTCGGCGGATCGCGTGGCGCTCGCCGGGATGAGCGCGGATGTGCTGCTCGCGCAGGGCACAGTGACCCGGCAGGGCAGGAACTTCACCATGCCGGTCAAGCTCAGCGCGACACGCGTCGTCACCGGCAATGCTTATGGCGATCGGCTGGCCAATGGACTGACCGGCCAGGGCATCGTCCGTCTGCGCGACGGCGTGCTCAGCAGCGATCCGATCCGTCTCGCCAGCAAGAGCCTGGTCGCGCTGGTACAGCTTTCGGGCAGCAGCCAGCGTGGGCGCTATCTTGCAGTCGTCGATGCGCGGCTCCCCGCCTTCGGGGTCGAGAATGTCGGCGATGCCGATATCGATGCCAATGTGCGCGTCGCTTTCGGTGGCGGTGCAGCCTGGGATGTGCTCGGCGATGTGCGCGTGCTGCTGCGCCGCGTGGTCAACGAGACGGTGGTGACGTTGATCGGGCCGTCGCCGCGCTTTGCCAGCAAGTTCAGCTACGGCGCAGGCCAGCCCTTCGTGTTACGCGATGCGAGCCTGGCGGCGCAGAAGCTGGCGCTGATCGGCGGCGGACGGGTCGAACCGGATGGCCGCATCGTCCTGCGCGCCAGCGGCCGTCACCGCGATTACGGTCCGCTCGATGTGAGCGCGGATTCGATCCGGGGCGACACACGCGCGGTGCTCATGCTCGACGATCCGCTGCCTGCGCTCGGCGTGCGGGACCTTCGGCTCGCGCTCGGCACCGTTCCCGATGGGTTTTCGGTCGACGTGACCGGCCAGTCGACGCTGGGGCCGCTCGAAGGCGCGACGCGCATCTTTGCGCGCGAAGCCGGGCGAACGCTGATTGAGATCGAGCGGTTCACGGTGTCGCAGGCGCTGTTCGCGGGCAATATCTACGCTACCAAGGCCGGGCTTGAAGGTGCGCTCAATGTCCGTGGCGGGGGCATTACCGGCGATGTCACGCTGGATCCGCGCAGCGGGGGGCAGGGCGTAAAGGCCACGCTCGACCTCGCCAATGCGCGCTTCGACGGCGAGGTGCCGATCACGATCAACCGCGGCGCGGCGGAAATCGACGCGCTGATCGCCGAGGGACGCAATACCATTGTCGGCAGCGTGCGTGCGCAGGGCATCGGTCGCGGACCGCTGTTCATCGGAAGGCTCGCGGCCAATGCCAATCTCGTCAACGGCGAGGGACGCGTGACTGCCTCGCTCGCCGGGCGGCGCGGCAGCAATTTCGACCTGCAGACCAGCGCGCAGATTGCCAGCGACACGATCACGCTGGCGGGCAATGGCAGCTATGGCAACCGCCGGTTGCGACTGGTGCGGCCAGCGCGGCTCAGCAAGCTGGACGATGGCGGCTGGCGACTGGCCCCGGCGGTGCTGCGCGTCGGACGCGGGCGGCTGGGCCTGCAGGGCCGCTTCGGCGGCGGGCTGACCGATATGAGCGCGCAGTTCAACACAGTCCCGCTGGCGCTGTTCGATGTCGCGGTGCGAGAACTCGGCTTCGGCGGCAATGCCTCGGGCACGCTCAGCTATCGTCAGGCCGAAGGCGGTGTGCCGACGGGCAAGGCAAGCCTGAAGTTCGACAATCTCACCCGGACCGGCTTGATCGCCAGCTCGCGCCCGGTCGATATCGCGGCGAACCTCGCGCTGACGGTCGACGCACTGGCCGTGCGCGCGGTAATCGCCGAACAGGACAAGACTGTCGGGCGCGCACAGGCGCGGATCGGCAACCTGCCGCAGGGTTTCGACCTGCTCGGGCGGCTACGGCGCGGGACGCTCGCCGGGCAATTGCGCTTCAACGGCCCTGCGGACTCGCTTTGGCGGCTGCTCGGTATCGAGGCGTTCGACGTCACGGGCCAGGTCGGTGTCGCGGCGAACCTTTCGGGCAGCCTGATGGACCCCAGCATCAACGGTGTGCTGGCAACTCGCACCGCGCGCCTGGAAAGCACGCTGTCGGGCACGGTCATCAGCGACATCGCCTCGCGCGGCCAGTTCAACGGATCGCGGCTGACGCTGACCAGCTTCAGCGGCAAGGCGGGATCGAACGGCACGGTCAGCGGATCGGGCTATGTCGATTATGGCGGCCTGTTCGCGTCGCCCTCGCGCGGTGTCGCGGTCGAGATTCGGGCGACGGCGAAGAACGCGCAGCTGGTCAACCGCGACGATTTCGGCGCGACGGTCACGGGGCCGCTGACCATCTCGTCCGATGGCACATCCGGTACGCTGGGCGGCGATGTCGTACTCAATCGCGGACGTTTCCGGCTCGGCCAGTTCAATGCGGCCGAAGCGCTTCCGGTCATCAACGTGCGCGAGATCAACCGCCGCGCCGACGAGGCGCCCCGCCGCGTGCGACCGGCGGTCTGGCGCTATGATGTGAAGGCACGCGCACCCAACCAGTTCACCGTAACGGGCCTTGGCATCAACAGCGAGTGGGGCGCGAATGTGACGCTCACCGGCACGGTCGATGCGCCGCGCATCACCGGTCAGGCGGACCTAATCCGCGGCGAATATGAATTTGCCGGCCGCGATTTCGAGCTGGTCCGAGGGCGCATCAACTTTCGCGGGGAATCGCCGCCAAACCCGGCGCTGGATATCGCGGCGTCGGCAAACCTGACCGACCTCAACGCAACGATCAATGTGCGCGGCACGGGCCTTGCGCCCGAGATCAGCTTCACCAGCACGCCTGCGCTGCCCGAGGACGAGCTGCTCGCACGGCTTCTGTTCGGGTCGTCGATCACCGATATTTCCGCGCCTGAAGCGGTGCAGCTGGCAGCAGCGCTCGCTTCGCTGCGCGGTGGCGGCGGGCTCGACCCGATCAACGCGCTGCGCGGGGCGATAGGGCTCGACCGGCTGCGGATCGTCGAGGGCAACCAGACGCTGGGTCAGGGCACCAGCATCGCAGCCGGCAAGTACATCACGCGCAACACGTATGTAGAGATCGTCACCGACGGACGCGGCTATTCCGCGACGCAGGTCGAGTTCCAGATCACGCGCTGGCTGTCGCTGCTCTCGTCGATCTCGACCATCGGCAGGCAGAGCGCGAACGTGCGGATTTCGAAGGATTATTGAGGGTTGCGAATTATCCCTGGACACCGCCGCTCAGTCTGAGCCTGTCGAAGGCTACGCGCTTTGATTGCGGCCCCAAGCTGCATCTTGCACCAGACAACGCTGCAATCCAGAAGGCACGGACCGTGTCCAGTCTTGGCCTGAAAGGGACTTTTTGCGAAGGGGTTACGCGGGGCCTTCGACAAGCTCAGGCTGAGCGGAGGTGGTTGTGGACGGAATCAATCGGGGAGGAACCACATTGTGCGGACGATCAAATGGAGCGGAGCGGCGCTCGGTCTGGCCGCGCTCGGCCTGTCGCTGGCCGTCGGCTCGCAGGTGTCGGCCATGCTGAGCGCCGACACGCCGATCATGCAATGGCCCGAGCTGCTCGATCAGCCTCGGCCCGCGCCGGACCGCACCATCGCCTATGGCAAGGACCCGCTGCAGCTGGTCGATCTGTGGCTGCCCGAGGGGAAGGGGCCGCATCCGGTCGTGGTGATGATCCATGGCGGCTGCTGGCAGACCGAGATCGCGACGCGCGACATCATGAACTATATCGCCGACGATCTGCGCAAGCATGGCATTGCCGTGTGGAACATCGAATATCGCGGTGTCGATCGCGGCGGCGGCTATCCCGGCACATATCTGGATGTCGGCGCGGCGGCGGACCTGCTGGGCGCGCAGGCCAAGGCGCTCAACCTCGACCTCGCGCACACCATCGCCATTGGCCATTCGGCGGGTGGGCATCTCGCCTTGTGGCTGGCCGCCCGCCAGGCGCTGCCCGAGGGCGAGCCGCTTCGTGGGGCCGCCCCGCTGCGGATCGATACCGCGATCAGCCAGGCGGGCATTGCCGATCTGCGCGCCGCGATGCAGCGCACCGGCCATGCCTGCGGCACCGATGCGCCGACGAAGATGGCAGGCGACAGGTTCGCGCTGACCTCGCCGCCCGAAATGCCAGTGAGCAAGGCGCAGCAAATCCAGTTCCACACCGACAAGGACCGGATCGCACCGCCTGACTATGCCGAGACCTATGCCGCAGACATGAAGAAGCGCGGCATCGGGGTCGAAAACCACGTTCACGGGCCCGAGGGCCATGTCGAGCTGATCGCGCCGACCAGCCGCAGCTGGGCTGCGCAAAAGGCACGGATCAAGCAATTGCTGGGGCGCTGACCATGACCGATTTCCCTTCGCTCGCCGAGGCCGAAGCCCGCGACGCCGCCGATCCCTTGGCCGGTTGGCGCGATCGCTTCACGCTGCCTGAAGGCGTGATCTATCTCGACGGCAATTCGCTCGGCGCGCTGCCGGTGGCAACGCGCGCGCTGATGCACGATGCGGTAGATCGGCAATGGGGAGAGGGGCTGATCCGCAGCTGGAACGATGCCGACTGGATCGGCGCGCCGCGCAGGATCGGCGACAAGATCGCGGCGCTGATTGGCGCGGCGCCGGGCGAGGTGATCGCCTGCGATTCGGTGACGGTGAACCTCTACAAGCTGATGGGGGCGATCCTCGCGGCGCGGCCCGGGCAGGGCCGGACGATCCTCACCGAGAGCGGAAACTTCCCGACCGATCTGCATGTTGCTGCGGGAATTGCTGCGCAGCATAGCTTGGTGCTCGATGCCTGCTCGCGCGAGGCGATCGCCGATCGGATCGGGCCGGATGTCGCGCTGATCGTGCTGACGCATGTGCATTACAAGACCGGCGAGCGCTTCGACATGGCCGCGATCCAGGCCCTTGCCGATGCGCATGGAGTCCCGCTGATCTGGGACCTGTCGCACAGCACCGGGGCGGTGCCGCTGAACCTTGCGGCCGATGCTGCGCGCTTTGCCGTGGGGTGCGGCTATAAATATCTCAATGGGGGTCCCGGCGCGCCCGCTTTCCTGTATGTCGCGGCCGAGGCGCTCGAGTTTCTCGGCTCGCCCATCCAGGGCTGGATGGGCCATGCCGCGCCGTTCGCGATGACCGACGATTATGCCCCCGCGCCGGGGATCGAGCGTTTCCTCGCGGGTACGCCGCCGATGCTTTCGCTGCTGGCGCTGGAAGCGGGGGTCGACCTCATGCTCGAGGCGGATCGCGACGCGCTGTGGACCAAATCGCAGGCGCTGTTCGATTTTCTGGGTCAGCTGATGGCGACGCGCTGCCCCGAACTTCAGCCGATCACCCCGGCGCGTGCCGATCTGCGCGGAAGCCATGCGAGCTTTGCGCACCCCAACGCCTGGCCGATCAACCGCGCGCTGATCGATGCGGGCGTGATCGGCGATTTTCGCGCGCCGGATGTGCTGCGGCTGGGCCTGACGCCGCTCTATCTCGGCTTTGCCGATATCTGGCATGCCGTGGATCGGCTTGCCACCATCATGGGTGAGGGGCGCTGGCAGCGCAGCGAATATAGTGCGCCGACCCGCGTGACCTGATCGCATCCTGGCGCGCGCCAGCACGTTGACCGGTAACGGCCGGAAACAGACAGGAGAGAGACATGCAGCGGCTTCTGGCCTGCCTCGACGTTTCGCATTATTCGCAGACCGTGTGCGAGCACGCCGCCTGGGCGGCGCAGCGGCTGGGCGCGTCGGTGGAATTGCTCCACGTCATCCAGCGCAATGATGCGCGCGCCGAGCTCGATGGGGCAGGGCTGGCGACGAAGCCGGGTCTGCTCGACGAGGTAATGGCGCTGAAGGCGGCGGAGGGGCGGCTCGCCGAGCGCCAGGGGCATTTGCTGCTGGAGGCCGCCGTGGACCAGTTGCGCGCGGGCGGGGTCACCGATGTCGAGCTCAGCTTGCGCGAAGGCGGGATTGTCGAGACGATAGCCGAGCGCGAGGCCTTCAGCGACATGACCATCATCGGCAAGCGCGGCGCGCAAGCGGATTTCGCCAAGGGACATCTGGGCAGCAAGGTCGAGCGCGTCATCCGCCAGAGCCGCAAGCCGGTGCTGGTCGCCACCCGCGTGTTCAAGGCGCCGCAGCGCATCGCCATCGCGTTCGATGGCGGACCCTCGAGCCGGAAGGCGCTCGAATATGCCTCGACGTCGATGCTGTTCGGGGGGCTCGATATCGATATCGTGCTGGTCGGTGGCTATACCGACAGCAACGCCGCGCATATCGACTGGGCGCAGACCCAGTTCACCGGACGCGCGGGCGTCAAGGCGGTGCAGCGCGAGGGCAATCCCGATGCGGTGCTGCCGCAGGTCATCCGCGAGCGGGGCATCGATCTTCTGGTCATGGGGGCATACGGCCACAGCCCGTTGCGCAACATGCTGGTCGGCAGCACGACGACACAGATGATCCGCGCGGGGCAGACATCGGTGCTGCTGTTCAGGTGATCGGTCTGGCTGATCTCCCGTCATTCCCGCGAACGCGGGAATCCGGCTTTTTCGGGCGCTTGGCGGTCTAAGCGGGACCCCCGCCTTCGCGGGGGTGACGGAGGGTGGAATGCCGGTGCGTTACTCCAGATAGAGCCCCTGCAGCCGCGCGATATCGACTTTCGTGACGCCGATCGTCGCCAGATAGCCCTCGACGCCGCCATAATCGCGGTCGAGCACCTCGAAGAACTGCGCCAGGTGCGACTTGCCCGAGGCGGAGTAGAGCGGCTCGGCCTTGACCCCGCCCGGCTTTTTCGCGGCGGCGGCATAATATTGCACGATCGGGTTGGTCGGATAATCGGCCGGATCGAGCGGCGGCATCTCGTTCTGCGGGCGGCGCAGCTGGGTGGAGAGGTGATAGTCCGCCAGGATCGTCTCGCGGTCGACGCCGAGCGCGCTCAGGATCAGCGCCGAGGCGATGCCGGTGCGGTCCTGCCCGGCGGAACAGTGGTACATCACCGCGCCGTCATCGGCGAGCAGCCGCTTGAACAAGGAGCGATATTGCGGGGCGAGCAGCTTTTCCATGCCGGTATAGACATATTCGCCCTTCATGCTGCCCATGTTCGCCATTAGGGGTTTCAGCGAATAATCGTTGGAGACAAACAGCGCGCCGGTTCGGTCGTCGAGCTGGGTCGCGGCAACTTCGCGTTCCTCGAGCGAGCGCAGGTCGACGATGGTGCCGATATTCAGCCCGCCGAGCAGCGCATAGTCCTGATCGGTGAGCAGCGGCAGCGCGCCCGAGCGGAAGATCTTGCCCCAGCGCACGGTCTTGCCGCCCGCAGCCTTGTAGCCGCCCAGATCGCGGAAGTTCGATCCCCTGGCCAGCGGCAGCTCGCGCTCGGCGGTCAGCGTGAGCGAGGCATCGCCACCATCGCGCAGCACCAGGAACTGGCGCTTGGATGCGGGCATCGCGACGACCGCCTCGCCCTTGCGACTGGCCTTGACCAGCGGAACGGCAGCGCCAGCGGCGACCGGCGTGTCGGTGACGATGATGTCGACCGGATCGCTGTCCTTCCAGCTCACCTTGACCGTGTCGGCATCGATGCGGCTGACTGTCACGCTATCGATGGCGAGGGCAGGCGCGGCGCTGGCGAACAGCGCGAGGGCGAAAGCGGTCTTGAGGCGCATACAGTCTCTCCTGTCAGAAGCCGAAGCGGATGCCGGCAAGGTAACGCCTGCCGATCTGTTCCACCTCGGTCGGGCGGCCCTTGTTGCCAAGGAAGGCCGTATATTTGGCGTCGGTCAAGTTGTTGAGATCGGCAAACAGGCTGATGTTGGGGGTGATGTCGTAGCGGATCGCGACATCGACGTTCGTGTAGCCGCCGCGGAACTCGTCGCCGGTCACGGTGCCGCCGGTGCCGATCGACAGCGTTTCCAGATAGTCGCTGCGCCACTGATAGCTGGCACGCACCGAAAGCCCGTATTTCTCGTAATAGAGCGAGGCGTTGACGATGGTGTCCGAGGTTCCGGGGAAGCCGATATTGCGCCGCTGATCGGTATCGAAACTGCCTTCGATCAGCGTCAGGTTGCCCTGGAAGCCGAAGCCGTCGAGCGGCGAGGGCAGGAAGGTGAACTGCTGCTGATAGTTGAACTCGACGCCATAGAGCTCGCCCGAATTGCCGTTGAAGCTGGAGGTCAGCAGATAGCGCGAGCGATCGACGCCATTGCTGTTGAACGTATCCGATCCGACGATCTGCGTGTTCGAGAACAGCACGTTGTCGACCCAGCGATGGAAGCCCGAAACCGCAATGATGCCCTGGCCCGGGATGTAATATTCGAGGCTCGCATCGACGCCCCACGTGTATTCGGGGCGCAGCGTCGGGTTGCCGCCGCTGATCGTGCCCGGGCTGTTGGTGTCGTTGATCGCAGAGCCCACGCGGATTTCGCCGAAGCTGGGGCGGGCGATCCCGCGCTGGCCCGCGATACGGAAGACGAGATTGTCGGTGACATCGAAGCGCGCGTTCACGCTGGGGAAGATATCGGTATAATCTTGCGGCGCCGAGAGCGGCACCAGCGTGCCGTTGGCGAGCCGCGCCTGACCCTGGTTCTGCAACCGGAAATGTTCGACGCGCGCACCGGCAATGACCTGGCCGCCTTCAAACACCCATTTGGCCATGCCATAGGCGGTCAGCGTCTTCTCGTTCAGCTGAAAGCGGTTTTCCGCAGGAACGTTGTTGGCGGGGTTGAATCGGCCCTGGCGCTGAAGAGTCGCGAAGATATTGTCGAGATCGGCGCGCATCCGCGTGTTGTCTACATAGTTGAACGTGAGCCCAAGCGGAAAGCCGGTGTCCCAGGGTTTGTTGGTGATATAGCTGGCGGGGTTGAAGCTGAGCCCCGTGCCTGCCAGCGCCTGGGGCGAAAGCAGCACCGCGTTCGAGGTCGCGAAGATGAAGCCGCCAATGTCGCGATCGGCATAGAGCAGGCCGCCGGTGAGCGTCACATCGCCCAGCTCCTTGGCGACATCGAGCTTCACCGTATAGCTGTCGGTAAACACGTCCTGCACGATCGGGATAACGAGTGCCGGCGAAGTGTTGGCGTTGATCAGCGTGGTCTGGTCGAAATTCGCCAGCGCCGGGCCGCGCACGAAGCTGCCCGCCGTTGCCCCGGGCACGGTCTGGAAAAGCTGAACGATCGGCAGGTTCGGGCGGCTGAAATCATAAGTGACCGACGGCGAGGTCGCGGTGGCGGTGCTCGCCTGGACCAAGGGCAGATAGGTGGTGTTTTCGGTGCGGGTATAGTTCGCCGCGAAATTCACCTTCCAGCCATTCTCCTCGTAATCGCCGCCGATGGTGTTGATGAAGTTGCGGGTGCGATAGTTGCCGAGGTTGAACGAGCCGCGGATCGGCACGCGGACCAGATCGCCGCCCGAAAGGTTGCGCGTGCCCGACAGTGCGCGGTCGAGCCGGATCTCGTACTGGTCGCGCTGCTCGTCGTCCTTGAACTCGGTATAGATGGTCCTGGCGTAGAGTTTCTGGCCTTCCTGCGGCGAATATTCGAACGCGGCGAACAGGCCGTTATTCTCGCGCACCAGGCGATACTGGCGGATATCGATTTCGGTCGGGCCGAACTGGGTATCGGTGGGGCCGCTGGGCTCGTCATACAGGCCGACCTCGCGATTGTCCGTCACCTGCTCGCGGCGATAGTGCGATGCGCCCGCGACCACGCCGAACGTGCCGTCGCTGTACGAGACGCGGAGCGAACCTTGCCGCTGGTCGCCTTCGCCGAGCTCCATGAAGCCATATCCGATATCGCCCTGGACGTGGAAACCGGTCTTGCCCTCGAGCGGCGAAAAGGTGCGCAGGTCGATATTGGCAACGATCGCTTCGGCCTGGATATTGGGGGTGAGCGACTTGTTGATCGCCAGCGCGCTCAGGATCACCGCAGGCACCGCGTCGAAGCGATAGGCGCGCGTGAGACCACCTTCGTCCGCGCCGATCATCGGCACGCCGTCGATGCTGACCGAGGTCCAGCGATTGGGCGCGCCGCGCACCTGGATATAGCGTTCCTGGCCCTGGTCGCGCTGCACCGCGACGGCGGGCAGGCGCGAGAGCGCGGCGGCGCTGTTCTGGTCGGGGAAGCGGCCGACCGAATCCGCGGCCGAGATGTCGATCAGATTGTCGGCATTGCGCTTCTGCGCGATCGATTCGCCCTGCGCGGTGATGATCGCGCCCTGGACGATGATCTCGCCATTGCCGTCCTTATCGTCCTCGGTGGTTTCCTGCGCCATGGCGGGCATGCCAGTGGCTGCCACGGCAAAGGCCATGAGTGAGATCGATGTGCGCAGCAGCGCGGTGGCAGATGTTTTCAGAATCATGGCGCAACCCCCGTTGGTGTTCGGGGGCGCAGCTAGGGACGCGCGATGACGCCGCCATGGCGTCTTGATGACGAAATGGTCGAACTTGGTTTACGATATGACTTGCTATCGTAACTGAGGTGTCACGTCTTTGTCGCCAAGACGGGCTCAGCTCTGCAACCTGCTCGCAACCATATCGTCTATCCCGTTGACCACCTTGGCAATTCCCTTCGGATTGGGGTGAATGCCATCGGGCAGCATCAACGCCTTGTCGGTGATCACGCCATCGAGGAAAAACGGATATAATCCCGCACCATATTGCTTCGCCAGCGCGGGATAGATCGGGTTGAACTTGCTCGCATAATCCTGGCCCAGATTGGGCGCGGCGATCATGCCGGTGAGCACAACCGGGATATCGCGCTTCTTGAGCTCGTCGAGCATCGCTTTCAGATTGCTCTGGGTCTGCTCCGGGCTGATCCCACGCAGCATGTCGTTGCCGCCCAAGCCCAGGATGACGAGATCGGGCTTGCGCGGCAGGCCGTCGAGCGCGAAGGCGAGGCGCTGCAGGCCCGCTGCCGTAGTATCGCCCGACACCCCGGCATTGTGCACCTGGACGTTCAGACCCTTGGCGGAGAGAGCCTTTTCGAGCTGCGCCGGGAAGCTTTCGTCCTGCTTGACATTATAGCCGGCATAGAGGCTGTCGCCGAAGGCCATGACCAGCCGGGTGTCGGCATTCAGCGGATTGCGACCGGGCTTTTCGGCTCCAGTTTCCTGGCCCTTTTCGACCGGCGGCTTGGTCGTTTCGTCCGACGGCTGCGTGCAGGCCGCGGTGCAATGGACAAGCAACAAAGCCGCCCCATATAGAATGCTGTTCCGTCCCAAAGCGAAAGCCCTTTCATTTCATGCACGATACGCTCACGCGGCCGCAAATTGCCCCCCATATTGCTATCGCCGCCCGCAATGTCACCCTCTCGCTCGGCGAGGCTGGCCATCAGACGCAGATTTTGAAGGGCATCGATCTGGAAATTCCGCTGGGCCAGTCGGTGGCGCTGCTCGGGCCGTCGGGATCGGGCAAATCGTCGCTGATGGCGATCCTCTCCGGCCTCGAGCGCGCGAGCAGCGGCGACGTGCGCGTCGCCGGGCTCGATTTCGGGCCGATGGACGAGGACGGGCTGGCCCGCGCGCGGCGCGGGCGCATCGGCATCGTGCTCCAGGCCTTCCACCTGCTGCCGACGATGACCGCGCTCGAAAATGTCGCGGTGCCGCTCGAACTCGCCGGGATTGCCGATCCGTTCGGCACCGCGGAGCGCGAGCTCGAGGCGGTCGGGCTCGGTCACCGCGTCACGCACTATCCCAGCCAGCTTTCGGGCGGCGAACAGCAGCGCGTCGCCATCGCGCGCGCCATGGCGCCGGGGCCGGAAATCATCTTTGCCGATGAGCCGACGGGCAATCTCGACGGCGCTACCGGCGAGGCGATCATCGACCTGCTGTTCAGCCGCCAGCGCGCGAGCGGGGCGACGCTGCTCATTATCACGCACGATCCCTCTCTCGCGACGCATTGCGACCGCGTGATCGAGATGCGTGACGGGCTGATTGTCGCGGATCGGGCAGGGGGTGCGGCGTGATCCTCCGCTTTGAACCACTACCGTCATTCCCGCGAAAGCGGGAATCCTGCTATTGCCCGACGGTAAAGCGGGAATCCCGCTTTCGCGGAAATGACGGGAAAAGTGGAGCTTGCGCATGAGCTGGGCGCAGATCTGGCGCATCGCGCGGCGCGATCTTTCTGGGCGGTTTCGTGGTCTTCGCCTGCTCATCATCTGCCTGTTCCTTGGCGTTGCGACCCTGGCGACGATCGGCAGCCTCAC
Source organism: Blastomonas ursincola (assembly GCF_013607875.1). Taxonomy (GTDB): domain Bacteria; phylum Pseudomonadota; class Alphaproteobacteria; order Sphingomonadales; family Sphingomonadaceae; genus Blastomonas; species Blastomonas ursincola. Next base: position 333,410 of record NZ_VDES01000001.1, on the reverse strand, counting down.
CGCGTCGATCACCGGCGAGCTGTCGCAGCGCGGGCAGGTGATCCTCGGCGGCGATTTCGAGGTGACGATGTCGCAGCGCCTGGCAAGCGAGGCGGAGCTCGCCGCGTTCGAGCGCGAGGGCGTGCTGTCCGAGACTGTACGGATGCAGGCGATGGCGCAGCGCACCGCGCCGCGCGCGAGCGGCACCGGCCCCGATGCGATCCTCGCCGAGCTCAAGGGCGTCGATTACGATTACCCGCTTTATGGCACGGTAACGCTGCAATCGGGCAAGTACGCGCCGCTCGACCCCGCCAGCACGGTGATCGGGGCGGGGCTGGCCGATCGGCTCGACCTCAAGCCCGGCGACCGCATCCGCTTCGGCGAGGCCGAATTCGCGATCAGCGGCATCATCCTCGACGAACCCGACAGGCTGGGCGAGGGCTTCACGCTCGGTCCGGTGGCGCTCGTTTCCGATCTCGGCATCCAGCGGACCGGGCTGATCCAGCCGGGCAGCATGTACGAAGCGAAATACCGCGTGAAGGTCGGCCCGCTCGCGGATCCGGCGCAGTCGATCGCGCGGCTGAAGGCGGAATTTCCCGAAGCCGGGCTGGAGCTGCGCGACCGCGATCGCGGCGCACCGGGCACCGCGCGCTTCATCGAGCGCATGGGCCAGTTCCTCTCGCTGGTCGGCCTTGCCGCGCTGGTGATCGCCGGGATCGGCGTCGGCAACGGCGTCGCCTCGTATCTCGCCACCAAGCGCCAGGGCATCGCGACACTCAAGATCCTGGGCGCGGGCTCTGGCGATATCCTGCGCATCTATCTGGTACAAATTCTTGCGGTGTCGGCACTGGCGATCCTGGGGGGGCTGATCGCGGGCGCGCTGATCCCGCCGGCGATCATCGCCGCTGCGGGCGACGTGCTGCCGGTCAAGCCCGGCTTTGCCATCCATCCGCTGCCGCTGGCGGTGAGCGCCGCCTATGGCCTGCTGATCGCGTTCATCTTCGCGCTGCCGCCGCTGGCGCGCGCGCGGCATGTGCCGGCGGCGGGGCTGTTCCGATCGCTGGTCGAGGGCAATCGCTGGCCCGATCGCGCGACGATGATCGCGGTGGGCGTGGGCATTGCTGGTATCGTCACGCTGGCGCTGGTCACCGCGCGCGAGGCGATATTCTCCGCCTGGTTCATGGCGGCGGCGACGGGCGTGCTGCTGATGCTCGCCGGCATCGGCTGGGCGATCCGCTGGACCGCCTCGCGCCTGCCGCGGCCCAAGGCGCCGCTGCTGCGGCTCGCGCTTGCCAATCTGCACCGCCCCGGCGCGCAGACCGGGCAGCTGGTGGTGGCGCTGGGGCTGGGGCTTACGCTGTTCGTCATCCTGGCGGGCATCCAGACGAGCCTCACCAACGAGATCACCCGCACCGTGCCCAAGGAGGCGCCCAACCTGTTCGTGCTCGATGTGCCGGTGGCGCGGGGGGACGAGTTCCGCAGGGTGGTCGAACAGGCCGCCCCCGGCGCGGCGGTCAACGCGGTGCCCTCGCTGCGCGGAACGGTGACCGGGTACAAGAATATCCGCGTTGCGGACCTCAAGGACATTCCCGAGAACGCCTGGGTGCTGCGCGGCGAGCGCGGGCTGACCTATGCCGAGACGCTGCCGGAGGGAAGCGAACTGATCGAGGGCCAATGGTGGCCTAAGGGCTATGACGGCCCGCCGCTCGTCTCGATCGACCGCGAGATGGCCAATGTGCTCGACCTCAAGGTCGGCGACAGCCTGACCGTCAGCCTGTTGGGGCGCGAGTTCACCGCGAAGATCGCCTCGCTGCGCCAGATCAACTGGGACACGATGGGCTTCAACTATGTGATGGTGTTCAGCCCCAACACATTGCGCGATGCGCCGCACAACCTGGCCGCGACGGTCTCGCTCAAGGGCATGGCCGATGCGGACGTGAAGGAACGCGCGGTGAGCAAGGCGGTGCTCGCCGGGTTCGCCTCGAGCTCGGTGATCGAGGTGCGCGACGTGATCGGCCAGGTCACGACCATCCTGACGCAGATCGCGATGGCCATCGCGGCGGCCGGGTCGATCGCGATCCTCTCGGGCATCGCCGTGCTGATCGGCGCGATCGCCGCGAGCCGCCAGGCGCGCATCTATGACAGCGTGATCCTGAAGACGCTGGGCGCGACGCGGCGGCAGATATTGTCGGCCCAGGCGCTCGAATATGGCCTGCTCGCCGCGTTGCTGGCGCTGGTCGCGCTGGCGCTGGGGCTGACCGCGGCCTGGTATGTCATCACCCAGATCTTCAGCTTCAACTGGGCACCCGACTGGCCGGTGGTGATGCTGACGCTGGCGGGCGGGGCGCTGCTGACTTTGGGGCTCGGGATTGCCGGATCGCTCCCCGTTCTGGCGGCACGGCCCGCGCGCGCGCTGCGTCAGCTGTGACCGGCGCGATGCGATAGTGCCAGCGCAACGGATAACGCGGATCGGGCGCGGCGCCGGTGCAGCCTGAACCGCCACGCACCAGCCGCGAATAAAGCCGCGCGAACACAGCTGCGTACCAGCGGAACAGCGTATCGGGCGGCGCGGTGCGGTCGCCCGCGCAGGCACGGTCGATGGTGAAATGCCACGGCCCGGTGACGGTGAACGCGCCAGCGCCGACGAAGGTCCAGGCGTGCCGCTCGATCGCGCGCATCAGCAGCCGTGCGGCGATCGGGGCGGGGAGCCAGCGCAAGGCCAGGCCGGCAAAACGCGGGATCCGGTTGGCGATGATATAGTCCGCGGTGCCGACCGCTGCCGCCACCGCGATGTCCTTCGCCGCCTCCGGATGCAGCATGACCAGCGCCTGGTGCAGCCGCAGCGCCTGCCCCTCGCATATCATCGCCTCGCCCGAGGGCAGCGCGTCGATCCCCGCCACCTCCAGGACCTCGCGCGCCGCCGCTGCGCCGATCGTGGCTTCCATTGCCCATGCCATTTGCAGCACGGCATTGGGGCCGATCAGCGCGCCGGCATTCCCCCAATGGGCGCGCGAGGGAGCGTCAGCCACCTCACTCGCCCTTCGGCGCTTCGCTCAGTTCAATGCGATCCCTTGCCCGCTCCTTCATCTGCGCGCGGACGGCGGCGCGGCGTTCGCTGGCGCGCGCGGCGCGGTCTGCCGCCGTTTCCCAGTCGGATGCGGCCTGCTCCACGCCCACGCGCTTCTCGTCGAAATGGAAGTCGACGCTCTTGGCGGTCTGCGGCCCCCAATAGCCCGCCTTGCCCAGATCATAGAAGGTGCGGCGGAAGCCTGCGCGCAGGAAGGCATAGAGGCAGCCCAGCAGATAGCGCCGCCTAAAGCCTGTGCCGCGCCAGGGATAATGGAACAGGGCCTTGCGCATGTAGAAGCGGCGGTAATTGGCCATCACCCGGTCGAGCAGCTCGCCGCGCTCCATCGCCGCGGGCTTCATGATCGGGGTGACGAAATTGTACTTGCTGAAATCATGGACCTCGACCTTTTCCTTCAGCTCCTCGAACAGCGGGGTGAACGGCCAGGGCGTGTACATCGACCAGTTGGCGAGATCCGGCTGCCAGTCCCAGGCCATGCGCCAGCTTTCCTCGAGCGTCTCGGCGGTCTCGTTCTCGAGCCCGACGATGAACTGCGCTTCGACGAAGATATCGGCCTCGCGCAGCAGGCGGATCGCGGTCTTGTTCTCCTCGACCTTGGTTTCCTTGTTGAACAGGTCGAGCCGCATCTGCGCCGCTGCCTCGGTGCCCAGGCTCACGTGCACCAGGCCTGCCGAGCGGTAGAAGCCGAGCAGCTCCTTGTCGCGATAGATATCGGTGACGCGGGTGTTGATGCCCCATTTCACCTTGTCCGGCAGGCCGCGATCGATCAGCTCCTGGCAGAACTCGATGAATTTCTTGCGGTTGATCGTCGGCTCCTCGTCGGCGAGGATGAAGAAGCCGACGCCGTGCTTCTCGTGCAGCTCCTGGATCTCGTCGACCACCAGCTTGGGATCGCGCACGCGGTAATCGCGCCAGAATTTCCATTGCGAGCAGAAGGAGCAGGTGAACGGACAGCCGCGAGCCAGATTGGGGATGGCGACGCGCGTGCCGAGCGGGATATAGGTGTACTGCTTCCAGTCGAGAATGTCCCAATCGGGCTTCAGGCTGTCCATGTCCTTGATCGTCTCGGCCGCCTTGCTGGCGATGACCTGATCCCCCTCGCGCCAGGCGAGCCCGGCGATCGCCGCGCGATCCTGCGGCCAGCGGCCCTGCGCGATCGCGGTGAACAGGTCGACCGCGATATTCTCGCCCTCGCCGCGCACGATGACATCGATATGCGGCGCTTCCATGAGCACCTGCTTGTACATGAAGGTCGCATGCACCCCGCCCAGCACGCGCACCGCGTTCGGCACGGTGAGCGCGGCGAGCTCCAGCACCCGTTCGGCGGCATAGATGCTGGGGGTGATCGCGGTGGTGCCGACGATATCGGGCTGCAGCGCCGCCATGCGCGCGGCGAGATCGTCATCCGACACCCCCTCGGTCATCGCGTCGATGAAATGGATGTCGTTAAACCCTGCGCGCCGCAACGGCCCGGTGAGATAGGCCACCCAGGCCGGCGGCCACGTCCCCGCTATCTCCGCCCCGCCCGAGCGATAATTGGGATGCACGAACAGGATACGCATGGGCCCCTCCGGAGACTCGGGGGTAATGCCCCGTCAGCGTCGCAGGATGGGGGAGGGGGGAGGCGCGATCATTGAGGTGGATCAAATTTTGGGGGGACATTCCGAGTTACGATTGACAATAGCCTTCCGCACCGAGTGTCTGGCCCCAAGGATGATCTTCATTAAATTCAAGAAAAATATATATATCACTCAATGAGATCATAAATTTTTGCCCTACCCGTCAGCAACTTATAAAATAAAGACTGTCCTGAACTGCCTGGCCGAAATGTCTTTGTATTAAGAAGGTCGTCTGTTAGTTCAATATGGTCAAAATATCGGGAGAACTCATCTGGCTCTGGAATTCTGCCAAAATCCTCTCCAACAATATCAATGTAAATATCTCCTAAATATCTCATTAACGCCTTAAACGCATTTGAGCGGGGAATGAAGTTGCCTTTCCTGTGTACATCATCCCAAGACTGTGGCCATTTATTTCGGACAGCAATAAAGAAATTTAGAATAATCTCAGTGATTCCAAAATCATCTTCATCAATAAACATGCGTCTAAATGGTGTCTTTTTAAGCTCTAGATTAGTTGGTAACGGTAATTTCTGACGATCCAAAATTTTATTACGATCTTTCATTGGTTCTCGAGATATAAGTTTAACCAAAGACTCAACAAATGCTGCTTGTGTGATGGTTTCGGAGTCGCGATTCTTGGTGCGTACACCAAGCCTTTTTATACGATTCCTAAGTGGGCTGACATCAAGGCGATCCATTGCCACGGCGACATCGTGGCATGTTTTGAACGGACTTCTGCTCTTCGCAAATTCTTGCAGATCATATGCAAGGCTTCGATTTACTTTGGTCTGGGCCAAATTCACAGTTGCAAATATTTCAGCCTGAGTCGAGATGTCAGCTCCGACAAAAATACAAGCATTGAGCTGAAAAAGCTGATCTTCATCAAAGTCGAATTCTAGATTCCGATCGTCATTTAAGAAGGCGGCTAGCCTATGTTGGCCATCCAATATTTTTGCAATTTCATGGAATGGAATGGGTGTGTCATCTGTGCCTTCTTCAGGTACAAACGGAGAAACCGTCATCGTGCCATTCTCACGGTCCAATTCAACGCACCGATCGTCAATCGCCACGATAATTCCAGTTGGAAATGTCGCATCGGGGCCTTCGAGGTAGGTGCGAATTTCTTGAATCCGTGCAGGATTCACTGGACGCTGGATGCCCAAATAGCGCTCGACGTCGCGATGTTCGTGAGCGAGTCGTCGGACGTCAGCATAACTAATGCTAACTAATTCTCTAGCTGGGATCGATGAGATATAAAATTCATTCGATTTCTGCTGAACAGGCATCACAGAAAAAGTTAATTTCTGTTGATTAGCCATTTTTCTTTTCCCTTAATCTGCCTGCCATCCGTTTTACAAAGTCATCAGTTTCACGTGAAGATTTCACCCATAGATCAGTGTCTGTGGGAGCATCAATTAGATTAACGCAGTACCAATATAGAATAGAAACAAGATAAATAAATATAGCTTTGTCGTGCAGAACTCGATATATATTTGTGTTGTCAAATTCGAGAAAGGTGGTCTTGAGTCCAACAAACAGGAGAACGCTAATTACGAGAATTAGACCGGATGGCCACAAGATTCGATGATAATGACGAAGCGTAGTGCGGAATTTTCTAATTCGGTCTTGGTCTGAGTCCCGCATCAAGGTGTTAAATGCGTCAATAAAGACAAATAGAGCCGGTGCAATAAAGGATGTCGCGTAGACAAATTGCTCTGACGGTGAAAATGGTGATCCAGCAATGGTTGATATTTTTGATATAGAATCCGTGTTGGCCGGCCTTGCAAGTGCTATCGTTATTAGCACTGGCAGTGACGAAATTAGCCAAAGAAAAAATGTCTTGTAGAATGCTGCGCGATGGGAGCTAAATGGGTGGGCGGCGAATGTCGGCCAAACTGTCCATGCAATCATGACAAGCAATGCCACATAAAAAGAGATGTTTAGTAGCACTTTATGACCACCTCCAGCTCTCGACGACGAAAATTCGGCGCTGCTGCAAGAACGCTACTTCGTTCTACTCTTATGATCTCGCCTACGTTTTTGTATAATTCAAAAATAGAATCATGAGCTGCATTTGAGACGACGATGTATGCCCCTCGGTCTTGGGCTCTTCGTATTTCGTCACGAAGTCGAATTTGGTCAGACCATTTAAATAAGTGTTCATTGTATTTTATAAAACCATTGTTATTATGCTTAACGGTGTATGGCGGATCAACGTAGACAAAATCACCACTCTTTGCATATCGCAATATACTCTGAAAATCTGCGTGCTTTATCGTAACGTTGCAAAGGGCAGCGGCATACGTCCTTAGTCCATCAGGATAGCTGATTCTATCTTTTGTCCCAATGGGTACATTGAATTTTCCCTTTAAGTTAACTCTATATATTCCATTGAAACATGTTCTATTCAGATAAATAAATCTCAATGCAGACCAGAATTTGCTTCCGTGATCGCGAGATCGAATTTTGTAGTACAGCTCCGGATTGTGCCATTTTTGGAATACTGCGAGCCAGCGATCAAGTTGCTCGTGATTATCGCGAACAGTTCGATACGCATTTATAAGTTCAAAATTTACATCCGACAAAACTGCATCGTTACACCCTAGCGAAAAAAATAACGACCCGCCGCCCAAGAATGGTTCGATGTATCGTTTATAATTTGGAGGAACCAGCTTTTGAAGCACCGGTAGAGCCCAGCGTTTGCCACCCGCCCACTTTAGGAACGGTTCCGTGGCAGCTTGGTACGGTCCGCTCCTGGCTTGAATTGCCGTCGGATCTGCAATGCTACTCGACAAATGCGATCTCTCCAAAACAGGCTTATCGAAATGATTTTCGGACCGGATGTCTTTTAACTGCAATTTGGAGGTGGGATCAACTGTGTACGAAAAAAACCGCCCCGGTCACCCGGAGCGGCTTTCTGAATTCCCAGCGGGAAGGGGCGTAAGGGTTACGCGGCCTTTTTGAAGCTGTCGACCGCGACGCTGACGCGGTTCGAGATCGGCTGGAACACGTCGCCGGCCAGCTTGATGAACGCTTCGCTGTTCTTCGAGGTCTGGGCGACGGCGGTGTCGAAGCTCTTCTTGACCAGCTTGGTCTGCAGCTCGATGAACTCGGTCGGCGACTTGACGGTGGTCATTTCCTTGAGCGCCGCGGTCAGCTCTTCAAAGCCCTTCTTGGCGTCTTCGGCATAGGCCTGGCCCATTTCCTGCGCGCCCTTGGCAGCGATCTTGCCCGATTCGACCAGGGCTTCGACATTGCCCTTGTTGAACTCGCTGGCCTGCGAGACCATTTCGGTGCCCTTTTCATAGGCGGTCTTGGCGCGGGTCGACATGTCGCCCATCAGGCCCTTGAGGCGCTCGGTCATGGCTTCGGCGGCCTTCTTGGTTTCGGTGGTGATGGTTTCTGCGGTGGTCATGATCTTCGATTCCTTCTTGATTGCGGGTGCGGCGGCCTTGGCGGCGACCGGTGATGCGTTGACTGCGGACTTCTTGGACGTGGTCTTGGGCTTTGCCGGTTTGGCGGCAGGCTTGGCCATCTTTGGTTCCGCGGCCTTGGCGACGGGCTTGGGAGCCTCTGCCTTGGCTGCGGGGACAGGCTTCGCCGCCACGGGCGCCGGGGTTACGGCAGGTGCCGCAGCCGGGGCGATCTTCGGCGCGACCACGGGGTCGGCAGCCTTGGCAGGTTCGGCCTTGGGAGCCGCCGGAGCGGCTTCCGCTTTCGCACTCGCGGCAGCGGCATAGGCCTTGCCGGCGTCCCCGACGGCGGGCTGTTTGCTTTGATCGGACATTGCGGTCTCACTCTCGTGCTGCTTCATGCTGCACTGCACAATAGTGATCGACCGGCTTGACGTCAAGGAAAATGTTGCACTGCACAAAAGGCGGGCGAGCGCAATAACCTGCTGCTGATTTTATAGCGCAGCCCGCAAGCCGCGGCAAGCGGGTCAGCGCGCCTTGACGTAGCGTCCCGGCGCATCCTCGATGGCTTTCAGCTTGCCCTTGCCGGGGATGCGCGCACCCTTGGCCTTGACCGTCTTGGGAGCGTGCGCCTTGAGCCATTCGATCCAGTCGGGCCACCAGCTGCCCTTGGTCTCCTTAGCTCCTGCGACGAAATGCTCGAGGCTGTTCGCGGGCGCGTCATTGGTCCAGTACTGGTATTTCTGCATCGAGGGCGGGTTGACCACGCCCGCGATATGGCCCGAGCCTGCAAGCACGAAGCGGGTGGGGCCGGAGAGCGCCTCGTTCAGCCGCCACACGCTTTCCAGCGGCGCGATATGGTCCTCGCGCCCTGCCTGGATATAGGCCGGGGTCTGGATGAGCCTGAGGTCGATCGGCGTGCCGTCGATCACGATCGATCCGGGCTGGACCAGCCGGTTGTCGCGGTACAGGTCCTTCAGATACGACTTGTGCCACTTGGCGGGCAGGTTGGTGGTGTCGCCATTCCAGTGCAGCAGGTCGAACGGGGGATAATCCTCGCCGAGCAGATAGTTGTTGATCACATAGTTCCAGATGAGGTCGCGCCCGCGCAGCAGGTTGAAGGTCGCGGCCATGTAGCGCCCGTCGAGATAGCCCGCGCTGCCGAGCTGCTCGATCAGCGCGAGTTGCTCGTCATCGACGAACAGGGTGAGGTCGCCTGCCTTTTCGAAATCGACCTGCGCGGTGAAGAAGGTGACCGATTTCACCCGCTCGGCCTCGCCGCGCCTGGCGAGCAGCGCCAGCGTCGCGGCGAGCGTGGTCCCCGCGACGCAATAGCCGATGGTGTGGACGCTCGGCACGTCGAGCAGGTCGCGCACGGTATCGATCGCCTCGATCTGCGCCTTGACATAATCGTCCCAGATCACCTCGGCCATGCTCTCGTCGGCGGACTTCCAGGAGACCATGAACACGGTGACGCCCTGTTCCGTCGCCCATTTGACGAAGCTCTTCTGCGGGTTGAGATCGAGAATGTAGAAGCGGTTGATCCAGGGCGGGAAGATGACGAGCGGCGTCTCCACCACCTCGTCGGTCGCAGGCGCATATTGGATGAGCTGGAACAGCGGGCTTTCGTACACGACCTTGCCCGGCGTCACCGCGATGTTGCGGCCGAGCTCGAAGGCATTGGGGTCGGTGTGCGTTAGCTGGCCCTTGCGCATGTCGGACAGCATATGGTCGAGGCCCTTGAGCAGGTTCTCGCCCTTGCTCTCGACCATCTTTTCCATCACCAGCGGGTTGGTCAGCGCGAAATTGGCGGGGCTCGACGCGTCGATCATGCCTTTCAGCGCAAAGCGCAGCTTTTCCTTCTGCTTGGGCTCCAGCCCTTCCAGCCGGTCGGCGACGCGCAGCATCTGTTCGCTGACCATCAGATAGCTCTGCTGGATCAGCGCATAGACCGGGTTGTCGTGCCACTGGCGCGCGGCAAAGCGGCGGTCGCTTCGCAGCTCGGGCACCTGCGCCGGCGTCGCGGGCGGGCCGCCCTCATGCTCGGCGATCAGCGCAGGCGGGGTGATCGCGCCAATGAAGCCCTGCCACAAGGTCATCCCGTCGCGCCACATATCGGCCTGGGCATCGAGCATCGCCTGCGGCATCGAGCCCATCCAGGCGGGGAGTTTCGCCTGGAACGTGGCAGGGTCGGTGAGCTGGGGCAGATCCTTCTGCGCCATCTGCTGCGCCATGGTCGCGGCATGCTCCAGCATCATCTGCTGCGCGCGGCCGAACACCCAGGTCCAGTGCTGCATCTCTTCCAGCGTGGGCAGTCCCGGCGGGGTGAAGTCGTTCTCGGCGGACATGGGCGGCCTCTCGTTCTGGATGCTTTGCCTTGTCCTAGCAGCGCCGGGTTGCAAAGATAAGTCCCTGATAATTGCTCGATGACCGCCGCAGAATTCCCGCTTTTGCTCGACACGCGCGCGCACATAGGTCAAGGATGCCGCTCCATTCACGGAGAACTGAAAAGCGAAATCGATATGTCCGACGAATTCTACCGCATCAAACGCCTGCCGCCCTATGTGATCGCTGAAGTCAACGCGATGCGGGCCGCGGCGCGAGCGGCCGGAGAGGACATTATCGACCTCGGCATGGGCAATCCCGACCTGCCGCCGCCGCCGCATGTGATCGAGAAGCTGTGCGAAGTCGCGATGAAGCCCGATGCGCATGGCTATAGCCAGTCCAAGGGCATTCCGGGCCTGCGCCGCGCCCAAGCGAACTATTATGCGCGCCGCTTCAATGTGGAGCTCGATCCCGAGACCGAGGTCGTGGTGACCATGGGATCGAAGGAAGGCCTGTCGAGCCTCGCCACCGCGATCACCGCGCCGGGCGATGTCGTGCTCGCGCCCAATCCCAGCTACCCGATCCACACCTTCGGCTTCATCATCGCCGGCGCGACCATCCGCTCGGTGCCGACCACGCCGGACGAGAATTACTGGCGCTCGCTCGACCGCGCGATGGCGTTCACCGTGCCGCGCCCGTCGGTGCTGGTGGTGGGCTATCCGTCAAACCCCACGGCCGAAGTGGTCGACCTCGCGTTCTACGAGCGGCTGGTCGCCTGGGCGAAGGAGAACAAGGTCTGGGTGCTCTCGGACCTGGCCTATAGCGAGCTCTACTATGACGGCTGCCCGACGCCCTCGATCCTGCAGGTGCCGGGCGCGAAGGATGTCGCGATCGAGTTCACCTCGATGTCCAAGACCTATTCGATGGCCGGTTGGCGCATGGGCTTTGCCGTGGGCAACCGTCAGCTCATCGCGGCGCTCACCCGGGTGAAGAGCTATCTCGATTATGGAGCATTCACGCCGATCCAGGCGGCGGCCTGTGCGGCGCTCAACGGGCCGCAGGACATCGTGCAGAAGAACCGCGAGCTCTATCACAAGCGGCGTGACGTGATGATCGATGCGTTCGGCCGGGCAGGGTGGGACATCCCGGCCCCGCGCGCTTCGATGTTCGCCTGGGCCCCGCTGCCGCCCGCGCTCAAGCATATGGGATCGCTGGAATTTTCCAAGCAGTTGCTGCAGCATGCCAAGGTCGCGGTCGCGCCGGGCGTGGGCTATGGCGAGGATGGCGAGGGCTATGTCCGCATCGCGATGGTCGAGAACGAGCAGCGACTGCGCCAGGCCGCGCGCAACGTGAAGCGCTATCTTGCCAGCATGGGCGTCAACACGCCGGGCCAGGCGGTCGGCTCCTGATCGCGATGGCAGGGTAGCTCCGTTTCGGACGCGACTGTGCTCCCATTCGGGCGATGAACGCGGTTTAACGCTCCCCAGGCCGAAGCGTCGGCCAAGGGGTCGTTATGAACGTGCACTATCGACCAGCGCTGTCGACTGCGCCCGCAACCGGGGGCGGCTCCATGTCACCCTGGCTGCTGGTGGGCAGCGAACCCACCGAACTGGAACGCCTGGCGCTGGCATTGGCGCGCTTCGGGATCGACGCGCAGCCGCATTTCGACGGACCGGCGCTCGTGCGATATCGCCCTGTGCTGTGCGATGCCCGATGCCGCGCCGTCGTGCAGAGCTGGCTCGATGACATTCCCCAGCGATCGGCCCCCCTGTTGTTCGTCGGTGCCGGCACCAGCGGCACCCGCGCCCGCCTGATCGAGGCCGGGGCCGACGATGCCATTTCGGCACGGGTCGGTCCGGATGAACTAGCCGCCCGGATGAAGGCCGCCGCTCGGCTCAATGCAGCGCTGCAGGGGCATATCCGGCTTGCGAATTTCACCTTCGACACCGGCCTGCGCCAGGTGCGCTGGCAGGGAGAGACGCTGTCGCTGATGCCGCGCGAATATGATCTGCTGCTTGCGCTGGTGCGCCATGTCGGCGAGATCGTCAGCCGCGACGATTTGCTCCACGCCATCTGGCAGACGCCGTTCGATCCAGGCACCAACAGCGTCGAGGTGCATATCTGCAAGCTTCGTCGCAGGCTCGCCGGTATGGCAGATCGTGTCTGGATAGAGACGGTGCGGCATCGCGGCTATCGTCTTGTCCTGGCGGCCGCATCCGGGGGGTGACACGTCGCGCGCATTGATTATGGTCAGTTGCAAGACGCAATGCGAATCTGCGCGGGAGAGGCCATGATCGATCTGTATTACGCCCCGACACCCAATGGGTGGAAGATATCGATCATGCTCGAGGAATGCGGGCTGCCGTACACGGTCCGTCCGGTCAATATCGGCGCAGGCGAGCAGTTTGCACCCGAATTCCTGAAGATCAGCCCGAACAACCGCATCCCGGCCATCGTCGATCATGCTCCCGAAGATGGCGGCGATCCGGTCAGCGTGTTCGAGACCGGCGCGATCCTGCTCTATCTGGCGGAGAAATCGGGACGGTTCATGCCTGCCGACCTTCGCGGCCGCTACCAGGTGATGCAATGGCTGATGTGGCAGATGGGCGGGCTGGGGCCTATGCTGGGCCAGAATGGCCATTTCAAGCTCTATGCGCCCGAAAAGCTGCCTTATGCCATCGACCGCTACGAGCGCGAGACCGCGCGGCTCTATGGCGTGCTCGACCGGCGGCTGGGCGAGGCGGACTATGTCGCGGGCGCGGATTACACCATTGCCGATATGGCGATCTTCCCGTGGATCATGACGCACAAGCGGCAGGAGATCACGCTGGACGACTATCCGAATATCAAGCGCTGGTACGCCTTGTGCCGCGAACGCCCGGCCTTGCAGGCGGGCCTCAACGTGATGAAGGACGCGATCAACCGCAACCCGCAAGCGGACGAGAAGGTTCGCGAGACGCTATTCGGGATCAAGGCGTGACCGGTTGCGCGGACGTCCCTCGAAGAGTTCATCCTGAGCGGCTGACCTGTCAGCCAGCCGAAGGGCTCGGGACAAACGGATGGAGAAACCGCCTTTCTCCCCACCTTTCCGAGTTCCCGAGCGAAGTCGAGGGACCTGTGCGAAAACCTATGCCCCAAGGATAACCCATGACCCCCCAGATCGAATTCTGCTTTGACCTCTCGAGCCCCTGGACGTACCTGGCCTTCCACAACATTCGCCCGCTCGCCGCGCGCGAGGGCGCGACGATCCGCTGGACGCCGATCCTGGTTGGCGGGGTGTTCAATGCCGTCAACCCGTCGGTCTATGCCGCGCGCGAGGCCTTAGACAGCCCCAAGTTCCGCCATATGGGCAAGGTGATGCGCGACTGGGCGCGGCTGGCTAGCGTGGAGCTCAAATTCCCTGCGCCCTGGCACCCGCTGAAAAGCGTGCATGCGATGCGCGCCTGTTGCGCGCTGGAGGACGATCAGGGCGCGCTGGAGCGCTTTGCCGAAGCCGCCTTCCACGCCTATTTCGTCGAGCAGCGCAATCTCGACGATCCGTCGGAGATCAAGGCGGTGGCCGATGCAATCGGCATGGATGGCGCGGCTCTGGTCGAGGCGGCGAACAGCCAGCCGGTCAAGGATCGCTTGCGCGCCAATACCGAGAAGCTGGTGGCGCGGGGCGGCTATGGATCGCCCTCGATTTTCGTGGGATCCGCCGATATGTATTTCGGCAACGACCAGCTCCCCTTGGTGGAGCAGGCACTCAAGCGCAACGGAGAGGCAGTTTCATGAACGACCGGGTCAGCATCACCATCGAGAACCATGTCGCCGATGTGCGGCTCAACCGCCCGGACAAGATGAACGCGCTCGACCCGGCGATGTTCGACGGCATCATCTGCGCGATCGACCGGCTCGAAAAGGAGCCCGGCGTGCGCGCGGTGGTGCTGTCGGGCGAGGGACGCTCGTTCTGCGCGGGCCTCGACATGGCGAGCTTCACTGCGCCGGCGGGCGGATCGGATGGCTCAGCACCGTCGAAGCTCACCGACCGGCCCTATGGCAATGCCAACAAGTTCCAGCAGGTCGCGTTCGGCTGGCGCAAGCTGCCGATGCCGGTGATCGCGGCGGTGCACGGCGTGTGCTTCGGCGGCGGGCTGCAGATCATGTCGGGCGCGTGCATGCGCATCATCGCGCCCGATGCGCGGCTGTCGATCATGGAGATGCGCTGGGGGCTGATCCCCGACATGGGCGGCTATGCTTTGTGGCGCGGCACGGTGCGCGACGATGTGCTGCGCGAGCTTACCTACACCAACCGCGAGTTTTCTGGTGAAGAGGCAGGGCGTGTCGGCTTTGCCACGCATCTGGATGCAAATCCTTATGCCCGCGCGATGGCCATCGCGACCGAGATCGCGACCAAGAACCCGGACGCCATCCGCGCCGCCAAGGACCTGTTCAACCGCACCCCGGACATGGATACCGATGCCATCCTGATGGAAGAGAGCGTGCTTCAGGACAAGATCATCCGTACCCCCAATCAGATGGAAGCGGTGTTCGCGTTCATGCAGAAGCGGGCCGCGAATTTCAGCTGAGGGGTTTTCCTGTTCTCCGGCGAAAGCCGGAGTCCAGGGGCGGTCAGGTGTTGCAGCCGCTCTGGATTCCGGCACTCGCGAGCGTGCTGCAGGAGCGATCCATTCAGAAGGCAAAGTGTTTTTGAGTGGTTGCAACGTCCGCTTTTGGCGTTGATTTTACTCGGGACCAATGACCATTTCTGGGTGGAAAGCGGGCATTCGCCATCACCCTTGGTTCACGCTTGTTTATGGCGAATTTAGCGGTCAGCCTTGCTCGATTTTTGATTGCGACATTTCCAATCGGCGATATTTTTTCCTTCAATCGCTGGGCACACGAATTCGTATCGGTCGTATTCGTCGTCCTCTATCGCGATGTCGAAATTGTCCAACGCACCATTGTCCATGAAGACGGCCCCCGTCGCGTCGCAAGCAGCTTCGGGTTGGTCGGGAATGATACAGCCGACCGGATAGTGGTCGACTTGCGAGTAGCCGGTATTTTCGAGGTCTTTGACGGTCGGCGCATCAACTTCTGCGACGACGGCATACGGGGCCAGATCAATGTAAGGCGGATCGCCAACTGACCGTCCATCCTTGGCTGCGTCACTGGTTTGATCACAAGCGGAGGCAGCGATTGCCCCGACGAACATTACAATCCATTTCAGCATTACCAATCCCCGAGCAAGCTCTTGATGATGGCGAGATGGACGGGTTGGCGCAACGTCCGCAATGGGGTCGCTTCCTGAACGGCAGGTTTTTTTCAGACCTGCTCCATAGCCGCCACCCACCTCCGCTCAGCCTGAGCTTGTCGAAGGCCCCGCTATTCGGCGAGCGTAGGCGCGGGTCCTTCGACTTCGCGGGCTGAGGCCCGCGGCTCAGAGCCTGCCCTGCACTTGTTTCAGGGATGAGCGGGGGTGGGCTGGTGTTGGCAGCGGGGGTGCTCAAAGATGCGCCGCTTTTGACCCCACTAACGTGATAGCCACCTCATTTGTGGCCCAAGGCTTGGCCGCGACTGATCGCCCAAGTGCCCAGCAACACCCTGATGTCCCCAACAGGCGCAAACCGATGCTCTCCCGCGAACGAACTGCAGTGCCTCAATCCCGGTAATCGAGCGGCGGCTTGCGATCGCCGAGCAGCGAATTGTACGTGTAGTTCGGCCCCAAAGCTTGTTTGAACGCCGCCGTGGCCTCGTCGCGCAGGGCGGGGTTGGTGTACAGCTCGATCGCCGCCAGCGTCATCGCCTTGGCGGCGACCTGCGCGCCCTTGAAGCCGATCGACATGCCGCTCGCCGCGGCCGATTGCCAGCTGTGCGAGGACGTGCCCGGCACCCAGGTCGCGGTCCGCACGCCCACGGTGGGCGTGGCATAGGAGACATCGCCGACATCGGTCGAGCCATAGCCCAGGGTCACGTCATAGGGCTGAATCTCGCCCTGGCTGCCCAGCGGCAGGTCGGGCTTGTCGAAGCTCGCGCGGATGCCCTCGGCGAACCTGGTTTCCTCGGGCGTGTAGCTGATCCCGCCGACCTGGCGCAGCTTCATGTCCATCATCTTCGCCAGCGGCTCGTTGACCAGCAGCGCGTTGTTGCCGTGGATGATCTCCCATTCGACCTTGGTGCCGGTACCCTGCGCCGCGCCTTGCGCCGCCGCCTCGAGCCGGGTCCAGATGCGGCGGACCTCGTCGGCATCGGGGTGGCGGACATAATAGAAGACCTCGGCGAAATCGGGCACGACATTGGGCGCGCTGCCGCCTTCGGTGATGACATAGTGCATGCGTGTCTGCTGCGGCACATGCTCGCGCATCATGTTGGCCATCATGTTCATCGCCTCGACCCCGTCGAGCGCAGAGCGCGCGCGCTCGGGCGCGCCTGCGGCATGGGCGGAGACGCCGGTGAAGCGGAACTTGGCCGAACGGTTGGCGAGCGACGTGCGCGCCGCCGCGCTGTTCTCGTCATCGGCATGCCAGTGGATCGAGAAATCGACGTCCTTGAACAGGCCTTCGCGCACCAGATAGACCTTGCCGCTGCCGCCTTCCTCCGCCGGGGTGCCATAGAGCCGCACCCGGCCCGGCGTACCCGTGGCCTTGAGCCAGTCGCGCACCGCGAGCGCCGCGCCCAGCGATCCTGCCGCGAACAGATTGTGCCCGCAGGCATGCGCCGCGCCCTTGCCGGGCAGTTGCGCGCGCGTCGGCAGCGCATCCTGGTTGATGCCGGGCAGCGCGTCATATTCGGCGAGGATCGCGATCACCGGCCCGCCGCTGCCATATTCGGCGATGAATGCAGTGGGGATGCCCGCAACGCCCGGGGTCACCTTGAAGCCTGCGGTCTTCAGCCGCTCCTGCAGCAGCGCGCTTGACCGTTCCTCCTTGTAGCCGACCTCGGCCCATTCCCAGATCTGCCGCGCGACCTTCGCCGTGTCGTCATAGCGCGCATCGATCGCCTTAAGTGCCTGCGCGGCGGCGGCATCCTCGGCCTCGCCCGCGAGCGCGGCGGAGGGCAGGGCGAGAGCGAGCGTGGCGAGGAGAATATGTTTCATGGATACGGCCCCTTGGGTGAATATGGGCGCATCATGTTGAAAGCGAAGGAAAGGCGCAAGGGGGCTGACGGCTAGCGCCAATCCAGAAACCCGACCTTGATGCAATGGTCGATCATCCGGCGGAAGGCGGCGTCATCGATCGCCGGCGCGCTCATTCCGCCGATACGCTCGAGGCTGTCGCCCGCAAAGCAGGGGCTGCGCAGGAAATAGTCGAAGAATTGCGGGCCGATGCGCCGATGCACCATCGCGGTGCGGCGGTCGAGCATGGCGGCATCATAGACCTGAGGGTCGATCATCCGTGCCGGGACGGTGCCGGGATAATCGGCCACGATCCGCAGCATGTCCGCCATGGCGAACGGGGCAGAGCCTGCCAGATGCACCCGCGCGCCGTCGAACGCGGCCATATCCGCTGCCATCGTCATCAGCCCGGCGATGACATGGCAGATGGGAACGATCGCGAAAGCAGCATCGCGCGCGGCGGGGACAGCGCCGAGCAGCGGCGATCCGAACAGCCGGAACAGGTGGTGAAAGCCGTCGATCCGCGCGATCGCGCCATCGCTGAGCCGCCCGACGATGATCGCGGGGCGAGCGATCGCGGCGACTAGCCCGTCGCGCCGTGCCGCCTCGACCAGCGCTTCGGCGCGCGCCTTGCTTGCCTCATAGCCGTTGGTGAAGCTCGCATGCGGATCGGCCGGCGCCTCGCCGATCACGCCATCGGCGCGGCCGCAGACATAGGCGGTCGAGACGTGGAGCAGAGGGCAGCCCCAGGCGCGGGCAAGCGCGATGGCATGCGCGGTGCCGCCGACATTGATCGCTGCGTGCACCGCATCGCTGGCGGCGAAATCGACTGTCGCGGCGCAATGGATCAGCAGATCGATGCCGGCGGGCGGCTCGGCCATTCCGAAGCCCGGCTGTGCGACATCGCCCTGCAGCGCGGTCAGCGCGCCGATCCGGTCGCGACCGTCCATGTCGAGCACGTCGCGCCCTTCACCGCGCACCAGTGAGGAGACGCGGTGCCCGGCATCGAGCAGCGCCCCCGCCAGCGCGCCGCCGACAAGGCCCGTGGCCCCGGTCAGGAAGACGTGCATGCTCTGCTCCGTCCCGAAGGCCCAAACCACATCCGCTCAGCCTGAGCTTGTCGAAGGCCACGTGCAAGGGCCCCATATCGCACATCGTCATTCCCGCGAACGCGGGAATCCCGCTTTATTGCTTGCTTGGCGCAGAAGCGGGACCCCCGCCTTCGCGGGGGTGACGAGACGTTGGTAGGCGCGCGCGGCGCAAGGCCTTCGACAGGCTCAGGCTGAGCGGGCGTTGGGTGCATGGGGTGAATCAGGCGAGGGGACAGGCGACCGCTCAGCAGCACCCGGCAGCCACCACCCCGCCATCGCCCGCCGCCTGCGCGAAGGGCAACCCTCCGCCGCATCCCGCAAACACACCATAATGCGTCGAGAAATCGCCGATGAACTGGAAATGCGGCGCAAAGCGCGTGTCGGCCAGCATCTTCCAGCTGTTGCCGCAGATCGGGAAGATGCGGCCGCGTTCGATCTCGTGATGCTTGTCGAGCGTGAACACGCGCTCCTCGCCCTCGACCGTGCCCAGGTAGACCACCGCCTGGCCGTAATCCTCGCATTCGGGCTCCAGATCGTCGAGCTTGAACAGGCGGTAGGTGGCGGAGAAGAAGTCGATGCCGTCGAGCATTTCGGCAATGCGTGCGTCGCCGATGCCGAGCGGGCGGTCCTTGACGAGGCGTGGGTCAGTGAACCCGGCGGCCTTGGAAAGCTTGAGAAAATCGCCCCAGTAGAGCGCGCCGGACAGGCACTCGCCGTGCAGCACCGGGTCGCTGAGCAGATGCTGCGGCACGCGGCGGCTCGAATAGACGTCTGAGAAATACATCTCGCCGCCGGGCTTGAGCAGCCGGTGCGCATCGGCAAACACCTTGGCCTTGTCCGCCACCAGATTGATCACGCAGTTAGACACGATGATGTCGAAGCTGCCGGGCTCGAGGTCCAGCTCATCGAGCTTCTCGATATCGCCTTCGACAAAGCGCACGTTCGACCTGGCATAGCCGAACGCCTCGCGGTGCCATTCGAGATGCGCATTGGCGACCGCAAGCTGTTCGGGCGTCGCGTCGACGCCGACGACCTCGCCATGCTCGCCGACCAGCTGCGCCAGGATATAGGCGTCCTGGCCCGAGCCCGAGCCGAGATCGAGGATGCGCGCGCCTTGAATCGCCGAGGGGGCGATCAGCCCGCAGCCATAATAGCGCGCCTTGACGTCCGGATGGACATTGGCCAGCGCCTTGATGACGGCGAGGGGAGGGCGCTCTGCCGTGGTGCAGGCATCGGTGCGCAGGTCCGCCGATTCCGACAGCACCTTGCCATAATATTCGCGCGAATTTTCAAGATTCATGCTGGATTCCCCTCGCCATGACGCACAAACACTAGCCTTGCGCCCGCCGGGTAACCAGCGGCAAATTGAAGGCGAAGGGCAGTCCATGGCATATACGCATGACGTGATCGTGATCGGGGCGGGGTCGGCGGGCCTGGTCTGCTCGGGTGGCTGCGCGATGTTCGGGCTGAAGCCGCTGCTGATCGAGCGCGCCGCAATGGGTGGTGATTGCCTCAACACCGGCTGCGTGCCCAGCAAGGCGCTGATCTCCGCCGCGCACCGTGCGCACGACCTGCGCACCGCGAGCGAGTTCGGCATGGCCTCTGTCGAGCCCGTCGTCGATTTCCGCGCGGTGCACGATGCGGTGCACCAGGCGATCAAGACCATCGAACCGCATGACAGCGTCGAGCGCTTCGAGGGCATGGGCGTCGAGGTCGTGCGCGGCGACGCGACCTTTACCGGGCCGAAAAGCGTGGTGGTCGATGGCAGGACCTATAGCGCGCCGCGCATCGTCATCGCGGTGGGCAGCCGCGCCTTCGTCCCGCCGATCAGGGGGCTCGATGCGGTGCCCTATCTCACCAACCACAATGTCTGGGATCTGACCGAGCTGCCGCAGCGGCTGATCGTGCTGGGCGGCGGGCCGATCGGCATGGAACTGGCGCAGAGCTTCCGGCGGCTGGGGTCTCAGGTCGTGGTAGCGACACTCGGGCGGCCTTTCCCTAAGGACGATGCCGATGCCGCCAGGATCGTGATCGAGCGGCTCGAAAGCGAGGGGGTCGAGATCATCCTCGATGCCGAGGGCGATTCGGTCGAGAAAACTGCCGATGGCCTCAAGCTCACGCTCAAGGACGGGCGCACGCTGGAGGGATCGCATCTGCTGATCGCCACCGGGCGCGAAGTGAATTTCGACGGGCTGGGGCTGGAGGTCGCGGGCGTAGCCTTTGACAAGAAGGGCATCCGGGTCGATGCCCGGCGGCGGACCAGTGTTCGACACATCTATGCGATCGGTGACTGCCGAGACGGCCCGCGCTTCACCCATGCCAGCGGATACGAAGGCGGCAATGTCGCGCTCGAGATCAGCTTGGGGGTCCCCACCAAGGCCAATTATTCAGCGCTCCCCTGGGTCACCTATACCGATCCCGAACTCGCGCAGGTCGGCCTGACCGAGGAGGAGGCGCGCGGCCGGTTCGGCGACAAGGTGACCGTATGGCGCGAGGATTTCGACCATAACGACCGCGCGGTGACCGAGCGCGAGGTCACCGGTTTCGTCAAGCTGGTCAAGAAGGGCAGCAAGGTGATCGGCGGCACCGTGGTCGGGCGCGGCGCGGGCGACCTGATCCTGCCGATCGCGATGATGATCGCGGGCAAATCCTCGACCTTCGGCGTTGCCAGCCTGATCGTGCCCTATCCCAACCGCTCGGAGCACATCAAGGCGGCGGCCTTCGCGTCGGATGAGGGCAAGGTGTTCAACAAGTGGTCACGCGGCTGGGCGCGGTTTCTGGCGCGGTTGAGGGGGTGAGGGGTTGGACGCGCGGGGAGATGGTGCATCAGGTTTCGGGTGACGAGCTCTAACGGGCAGATGACGGGGACTGGGTAGGAAAGCTCCCGTCTAGCTAGAGTCGGCCAACGAATTCATTGGTAGCTTTGTTGTAGCAGAAGGCCGGCGAAGGACGATGAATGAGAACATCGCTTCGCAACACGACAATCACTATGCAGCGTTTCGTTTGACCTTCAAAATAGAAACCTGCTGTTTCAGCGTATCGATCATAGATCTTGCGTTCTTCTGGATCGATTCGGCGTAATGCGTCATCTAGTAGAAGGGCGTCTACATCACTACCAATTCGCAAACCGTCTCGTCGGACAAACTTCGTGTCTGTCGAAATGTTCGGTGAACATGAGATCGACAATAGCGCGATAGATAAAGATAATAGCCCTCGCATGACGCCGTTCTGCGGCAAGATATTGAAGTCCGCAATGGGTCGTTTGTTGAACGGCAGCTTTTTTCTAAGCTGCGCCAAGCCGGCCAGCCCGTCCGCTCAGCCTGAGCCGGTCGAAGGCCCCGGGCTGGCGGTCCAGATATTGTGCTCGTCACCCCCGCGCAGGCGGGGTCCCACTTTCTTTACGATAGTCGGGCAACAAGCGGGATTCCCGCGTTTGCGGGGATGGGGGCGGAACGGTGTTGCGGGGCCTTCGACAGGCTCAGGCTGAGCGGGGATGGTTATGGAGTCCCGTGCCTCACCGTCTGGAGATGGGCCCCTGCCTTCGCAGGGGACCCGTTGGTGCGAAGACGCGCCTGGAAGGGGTGACAGCGCTGGCCCGCGCCCCACCCGCCGCAATCATCGTAAAATCATCTTCGCCATCAAACACTAACGCTATGTTCACCCTTTTTCGTCATAGCTGCTGCCAATCTGCGTGAACCCGGCCCGGCAAACCGCTGTGCCCAGGGGATTCGCGGGGCGACGAAAAAGGTGTTGAAATGGAACTGCTCCGTCTGTTGAAAATGGCCATCGCGGCCCTGGCGACCACCGCTCTGCTGGCGGCCTGCGCCACGACCTCGACCGGCCCGCAGCTTCCTCCGGCATCGTTCGTTTCGCTCTCCGATGGGCCCGGCGAGGAATATATCATCGGGCCGCTCGATGAATTGACCGTGTTCGTCTGGCGCAATCCCGAGCTTGGCGCGAAGGTGCAGGTGCGGCCCGATGGCCGGATCACCACGCCGCTGATCACCGACATGCCCGCCGTCGGCAAGACCCCGACCATGCTGGCCGAGGACATCAAGCTGCAGCTGTCGCAGTATATCCAGGAGCCGATCGTCTCGGTGATCGTCAACAGCTTTGCCGGCACCTTCTCGCAACAGGTGCGCATCGTCGGCGCGACCGAAAAGCCCGCATCGATCCCGTACCGCGCCAACATGACGCTGCTCGACGCGATGATCGCGGTCGGTGGCCTGTCCGAATTCGCCGCGGGCAACCGCGCCAAGCTGGTGCGCTTCGACAAGGTGTCGGGCCGCCAGCAGGAATATCCGATCAAATTGGGTGACCTCATCAAGAAGGGCGACAGCCGCGCGAACGTGCTGCTGCAGCCCGGCGATGTCATCATCATCCCCGAAAGCATGTTCTAAGGCCCAAGCCTGACCGCCCGCAGCGCAACAGCGAAAGAAAAGCCTGACCGATGAATGGCCTGTACGAAGAATTCCGGATCGCGGTACACAGCGTGTGGCAACGCCGCTGGATTGCCATGGCGATCGCCTGGGTAATCTGTCTCGTCGGCTGGCTGGCGGTCGCGATGATCCCCAATACCTATGAATCGCAGGCCAAGCTGTTCGTCCAGACCAAGTCGATCCTGCCCGAGAATACCGGCGTCAATCCGGCCGAGCAGCAGAAGCAGATCGACACGGTGCAGCAGACGCTGACCTCGGCTGCGAACCTGGAAAAGGTCGTGCGCGGCACCGATCTGGGCAAGGGGCTTGTGACTCCGCGCGAGATCGAGGGCGCGGTGAACGGCCTGCGCAGCGCGATCAAGATCAAATCCGAACAGAGCAACCTGTTCGAGATTTCTGCCACGATGACCGCATCGGGGCGCTCCGACGGCGAGGCGGCGAACCTGTCGCGCGCTGTGGTGCAGAAGCTGATCGACCTTTTCGTGGAGGAAAACCTGGCCGGTGGCCGAGGCGAGACAAGCGACACGCTGCGCTTTCTGAACGAGCAGATCGCCAAGCGGCAGAAGGAACTCGAGATTGCCGAGCAGAAGCGGGTGAAATTCGAGACCGAGAATCTCGGCATGCTGCCCGGCATCGGCTCGGTGAGCCAGCGGCTCGAACAGGGCCGGGTCGAGATCAACCAGATCGATTCGCAGCTGATCGCCGCGCAGAGCGCGCTGGCTGCGATCAACGGCCAGATTGCCGGCACGCCGCAGACAATCGCCGGTGGCACGACCGGGGCCGTCAATCCGCTCGCGCAGGCCCAGGGTGAGCTTGCTGGAATGAAGGCGCGCGGGCTGACCGATCAGCATCCCGATGTCCAGGCGATCAAGAACCAGATCGCCGCGCTCAAGGCCGCAGGCGCGGGGGCGAGCACGGCCTATGGCGTGCCCAATCCGGCTTACAGCTCGCTGGTCAGCATGAAGGCCGAGCGCCAGGCGGCGGTCTCCGCGCTGCAGCAGCGCAAGGCTTCGCTGCAGGGCGAGATGAACGCGATGGTGGCCAAGCAGATCCAGGAGCCGGGTGTAGCCGCCGAGCAGGCGCGCATCGCACGCGACTATGAGGTTCTGAAGGCGCAATATGACAAGCTGCTCGCCGATCGCGAGCAGGTGCGGCTGCGCGGCCAGGTGGAGACGCAGACCGACGCGGTCCGTTTCGACCTGATCACGCCGCCGTCGAGCCCGCGCACGCCGATTGCGCCCAAGCGGCCGCTGCTGCTCGCTGCGGTGCTGTTTGCAGGCATTGCCGGTGGCATCGGCGGAGCGTTCGCGCTCGGCCAGCTGAGCGCCAGCTATCCCACCTCGGCCAAGCTGGAGGCGGCCTCGGGCCTGCCAGTGATCGGATCGATCTCGCAGATGCTCACCCAGGCGCAGCGCGACGAGCGCAAGCGCAAGCTGCGCATCTATATCGGCTCGGGCGGGGCGCTGGTCGGTGTCTTCCTGGTGCTGCTGATCATCGAGTTCATCCAGCGCGGTTCGGTGGTTTGAGGGGCGAAAGAGACATGACCATGCACGATCCTATCAAGTCGCCCGACAAGGACGAAGGCCCGCGCTCGTTGATCGAGCGCGCTTCGCAGATGTACGATTTCCGCAAGGCGCTGAGCCCGGAAGCACCGAAACTGCCCGAAGCGCCGGTCGCGCCGCCCGCGGCGGTGGCCATGCCGGCTCCAGCTCCGATGGTGCCGCCGGTTGCGCCTGCGCCGGTTGTGGCCGCTCCCGTCGTTCCGCCGGTTGCCGCCGCGCCCGTCGCGCCGCGCGCGCCGGTGCTGCCCGTGGCCGAGGTCGATCGCGACCTACTGCGCGAATCCGCGTTCATCGTGCCCGATGGTCCGGTGACCAGCATCTCCGAAGAGTTCCGCATCGTGAAGCGCCGCCTGCTCGCCAGCGTGCAGGCCGAGATCAATGCAGGCCTCGGCGTTGCGGCGCAGCGCATCCTGATCTGCTCAGCCAATCCGGGCGACGGCAAGACCTATAGCGCGATCAACCTCGCGCTCTCGATCGCGACCGAAAAGGACCATGACGTCGTGCTGGTCGATGCCGATTTCGCCAAGCCCAGCATTCTTTCCTCGCTGGGCATTGCCGGGCAGAGCGGGCTGATGGACGCGCTGGCCGATCCGGCGGTGGACGTGCAGGACCTGATCATCCCGACCGACATTCCGGGGCTTTCGGTGCTCCCCGCCGGGCGTCAGACCAATACCGACAGCGAATATCTCGCTTCGGCACGCACCCAGGAGGTGCTGGCCAGTCTGACCGCCGGACGTCCGGGCCGGATCGTGATCTTCGATTCGCCGCCGCTGCTCGCGGCATCGCCTGCTGCGACGATCGCGCAGCATGTCGGCCATGCGCTGATGGTGGTGCGCGCCGATGTCACCAGCGAACGCGCGCTGCGCGATGCGCTCAGCCTGATTGCCGGATGCAACCAGATTCAGCTGCTGCTCAACGGGGTGAAATTCTCCCCCTCGGGTCGCAGCTTCGGATCCTATTACGGATATGGAGAATGACCATGGCAAGATGGTCGGATTTCAAGGGTAGCAGGGCGGGCCTTTCGCTGGCCGCGCTGGCGGCGGCGGCGGCCATGCCCCAGTCCGCTCTGGCGCAGCAGGGCGGCGGGGTCGATCCCGGTATCGGCCAGGGGCAGAGCCAGGGGCAGGGCGGTCGCAGCGGCGGGCTGGCCAATGGCCGCCGGTCGGTCGTCGTACCCTATCTCGAAGTCGGCCAGGTGCTGAGCGCCGATCTCAAGAATGGCGGCGACCTTTTGACCTACAGCCTGGCCGCAGTCGGCGTCGATGCGGCGGTCGCGACCTCGCGCGCCGAGGCGCAGGTCAGCGTTCGCTATGAGCGGCGCTTCTCGTGGAATGACGATTTCGGCGACGAGGACGCGATCAGCGGTATCGCGCGCGGCAATCTGCAGATCATCCCCAACACGCTGTCGCTCGAGGCAGGTGCGCTCGGCATACGCTCGCGCGTCGACAATCGTGGCGCAGCCCCCAGCAACCTGATCGGCGGATCGGACAATGTCACGCAGATCTATTCGGTTTATG
Source organism: Blastomonas ursincola (assembly GCF_013607875.1). Taxonomy (GTDB): domain Bacteria; phylum Pseudomonadota; class Alphaproteobacteria; order Sphingomonadales; family Sphingomonadaceae; genus Blastomonas; species Blastomonas ursincola. The sequence goes on along the minus strand of NZ_VDES01000001.1, from coordinate 307,281 downwards.
CCGGCCCGACATTGGCGACGCAGGTCGGCACGGTCGATGTCAACGCGCTCTACCGGATCGGCTATACCAAGGTAGAGGCCGACGCGGTCGCCTTGCCCGCAGGCGCGCTGCCGCTCGACCTGTTCGACGACAGCGTCAACCATGCCGCGAGCCTTGCCATCGGCCAGCAGCCGGGCGGCTTCCTGCCCATCGGCTGGTCGGTCAGCGGCGGCTGGTATCGCGAGGATGCAAGCCAGCTCGACCAGCGCTTCGACGACAAGATCGTCCGCGCGGATGTCACCGTTCCGGTCAGTGCGACGCTCGCGCTGGTCGGCGGCGTGGGCTATGAGGATATCGAGATTTCCGAGCGCGACGCGGTGCGCGATGCCACCGGCGCGCCGGTCGTCGGCAATGACGGACGGCTTGTCACCAACCGCAATTCGCCGCGCCTGCTGTCCTACGACCAGGATGGCCTGATCTGGGATGTCGGCGTGCTGTGGCGGCCCAGCCGCCGCACCTCACTCGAGGCGCGGGTGGGCAAGCGCTATGACAGCCTGACCTATTACGGCACCTTCAGCTACACGCCCAACCAGCGCGTGGCGGCGAACGTGACGGTGTACGATCTGGTCGCCGGCTTCGGATCGCGACTGAACGACAATCTGGCGGGCCTTCCCACGCAGTTCGATGCGACGCGCAATCCGCTCAGCGGCGACCTCAACGCGTGCTTCTTTGGCGTGGGCGGTGGCGGCAACTGCCTCAACGACGCGCTGCAGTCGGTCGCTTCGTCGGCCTTCCGCACGCGCGGGGTCACCGGGCAGATCAGCCTGACCAGCGGCGACTGGCAGCACGGCTTTGGCGCAGGCTATAGCCGCCGCAAATTCTTTGCGGCCGACAACGGCGCTCTGGCGGGTTTCGACCAGACGATCGACGAAATCTGGTTCGCCAGCTATGTCGGTGCCAAGCAGATCGACGCGCGCTCCAGTATCACCGGCACCATCTATGCCAACTATCTGGAAAATGGCCCTGGACAACTGCTCAACGGCGGCGCCAGCGATGTTCTGGGTCTCGGCACCAATCTTGCCTATGGCCGCAACTTCACCAACCGCTTCAACGGGACGCTGGCGCTGGGGCTCGACTATTTCGATCCCAAGGGCTTCGAAAGCAATCTGGTAGCCTCCGCGCTTCTGGCGCTGCGCTATTCGTTCCAGTAACATTGACGTGATGATCAGGGGGAAAGCCCATGTTTGAGACCCATTATGGCCTGACCGGACGGCCCTTTCAGCTAACCCCCGATCCGCGTTTCTATTTCGAGAGCGCGACCCACCGCAAGGCGATGTCGTATCTCGGCTATGGCCTGGCACAGGGCGAAGGCTTCATCATCATCACCGGCGAGATCGGTGCGGGCAAGTCGACGCTGGTCGCGCATCTGATGCAGACCGTGGACACGGCGCGGCTGACCGCAGCGCAGATCGTCACCACCCAGCTCAAGGGCGATGACCTGCTGCACATGGTCGCGAGCAGCTTCGGCGTAGCCACGGCGGGGCTCGACAAGACGGGCACGCTGGCCGCGATCGAGCATTTCCTCCACACAGAAGCACGCGCCGGTCGTCGCTGCCTGCTGGTGGTCGATGAATCGCAGAACCTGCCCATGCCCGCGCTCGAAGAGCTGCGCATGCTGTCGAACTTCCAGCTCGGCAGCCATCCGCTGCTGCAGATCTTCCTGCTCGGCCAGCCCGAATTCCGCGCGATGGTGCACGGCGCACCTGGCCTGGAACAGCTGCGCCAGCGGATCATCGCGACGCACCATCTGGGCGCGATGGAACTCGCCGAAGTGCAGCCCTATGTCGAACACCGGTTGAAGCTGGTCGGCTGGACCGGACGCCCGGCCTTTGCCGACGATGTCTGGGCGCGCCTGTTTGCCGAAACCGGCGGCATACCGCGCAAGGTCAACATGCTGATCAACCGCGTGCTGCTGATGGCGGCGGTGGATGCTCGCGAAACCATCGACGCGTCGCTGATCGATGCCGTGCTGGCCGATCTGGCCATGGACCAGATGAATGACGAGGACTGGCAGAACGAGGCCATGCTGGCGAGCGCTGCGCGCCATGCCGAATATGCTGCTCCTGTCGCTCCTGCTCCGGAAGCGGCAGCGCCAGCAGCTCCGTCCGCCGTTCCAGAGGTCAGCCGCAGCGATTTCAACCATTTCGTCCGCGAGGTGCGCGCCTTTGCCACCGAACAGCAGGATGCGCGCGCGCTGCTGGTGCAGGAGTTGCAGGCCGCGCTTGATCGGGTCGATGCGCTGGAATCGCGCCCCGCACCCGTCACCGATGTCGAGCCGCTGGTCCGGCGGATCGAGGCGCTGGAAAGGCTGCAGGCCGAACAGCAACAGACGCTGCACCGTGTGCTTGCGCTTCTGGTCGGCTGGGTCGAAGACGATTCTGCTGGCATGTGGCCCAAGGGCCGGGCAGCCTGACCGGAATGATTTTGCCCCATGGGGCCGGGAGTGAATGACCGTGCGCGAAGCATCGCTGGGCCAGCATCGCACTGCCGACAGGCGCATCGTCAACGGCCTCTCGGTTGATGTCGAAGAGTATTTTCAGGTCGGCGCGTTCGAGAACACGATCGATCCGGCCGACTGGGATGGCATTGCCAGCCGCGTCGAGCTGAACACCGGCGCGGTGCTCGACCTGTTCGCGCGCTGCGGGGTCAAGGCGACCTTCTTCACATTGGGCTGGGTCGCGCATCGGCACCCGGCGCTGATCCGCCGCATCATCGCCGAGGGGCACGAGATCGCCAGCCATGGCTGGGACCACACGCGCGTCTTCACGATGACGCCCGACCAGTTCGCCGAGGATATCGACAAGGCGCGCAAGGCGCTCGAGGATGCGGGCGGCGTGGCGATCAAGGGCTATCGCGCGCCGAGCTTCTCGATCGACCAGCGCACGCCTTGGGCGCACCCGATCCTCGCCGAGCGCGGCTATGCCTATTCGTCGAGCGTCGCCCCGATCGCGCACGACCATTACGGCTGGCGCGAAGCACCGCGCTTCGCCTTTCATCCGGTCGAGGGATCGGACCTGATCGAGCTGCCGGTGACCACGGTGCAGCTCGGCGAGCGCCGCTTCGGCGCGGGCGGCGGCGGGTTCTTCCGCATCCTGCCCTATGCGCTGTCGCGCTGGGCGCTGAACCGCGTGAACATGACCGACGGTCAGCCCGCGATCTTCTATTTCCATCCCTGGGAGGTCGATCCCGACCAGCCGCGCGTCGAAGGTGCGCCGCTGCGCTCGCGGCTGCGGCATTATACCGGGCTGGACGCGATGGCCGACAAGCTCGAGCGGCTGACGCGCGACTTCAGCTGGTGCCGGATCGACGAGATCGCGCTTCCGCTCGCGGCGGGCAAGCTGTGATGTTGCACTTCGCGCCGCCCGTGATGGCCGCACCTGCGGTCCGCATCGTTCCGCTGGGCGATGCGCAGGAACGCGCGCGGCTCGCGGCCTGGATCGAAGCGCACCCCTCCGCCACCGCGTTTCACCGGCTGGTCTGGGGCGAGGCTGTCGCAAAGGCCACCGGGCATGAGCTGCTGGCACTGGTGGCGGGAGATGCTGCGGGTTCGATCACGGGCTATCTGCCGCTGCATGTCGTGCATTCGCCGCTGTTCGGGCGCGCGATCGTCTCGGCGGGCTTTGCGGTCGATGGCGGCATCCTCGCCGATGACGCGGCGACGGCCGCCGTGCTGGCCGACGCGGCCTGGCTGCAAAGCGAGCGCCATAGCGCACCGACGCTCGAACTGCGCGGCGGCTTGCTGCCGCACGACCCGCGCTGGACGATCAAGTCGGACGCGCATGCTGGGTTCATCGCCGATCTGGTTGCCGACGGTCCCGATGCCGACCAGAAGCAGCTCGAATGGATTCCGCGCAAGCAGCGCGCCGAGGTCCGCAAGGGTCTGGCGAATGGCATGACCGTGCGCACCGGCACGTCCGCGCTCGACCGGCAACAGCATTATGCCGTCTATGCCGAGAGCGTGCGCAATCTCGGCACGCCGGTCTTTCCGCGCGCGCTGTTCGATGCGGTGCTCGATGGCTTCGGCGACGATGCCGATATCCTCACGGTCCTGAAGGACGACGTCCCCGTGGCGAGCGTGCTCAGCCTTTATCATCGCGGCACCGTGATGCCCTATTGGGGCGGCGGGGTCTGGGCGGCGCGAGGGCTGCGCGCCAACGATGTCATGTATTATGCGCTGATGAACCATGCGCGCGCGCGCGGCTGCGCCCGGTTCGATTTCGGCCGGTCGAAGGTCGATAGCGGCGCGTTTGCGTTCAAGAAGAACTGGGGCTTCGCGCCTGCGCCGCTCAGCTATGCGGTGCGCAATGCCGATGGGCTGCCGCCGCGCGACGTCAATCCGCTGAGCCCCAAATATCGGCTGCAGATCGCGCTTTGGCAGCGGCTGCCGCTTGGCATCGCCAACCGGCTTGGTCCCTGGATCGCCAACGGGCTCGGCTGATGGGCGAGCTGCTCTTCCTGGCGCATCGAATCCCGTTTCCGCCCGACCGCGGTGACAAGATCCGCTCGCACGCGATCCTCAAGGCGCTGGCAGCGCGCGGACCGGTGCATGTCGCCACCTTTGGCGAGACGGACGCGGACATGGCCGCCGAGGCCGACCTGTCAGCGATCGCAGCCAGCCACCTGCTGGTACGGCGCACGATCTCGAACCTGCGCGCCGGGCTCAACGCCTTGCCCAGCGGCAAGCCGGTGTCTCTGACCGCCTTCGATAGCCAGGATATTCGGCATTATATCGCCCGGCTGCTGGCGACCCGTCCGATCGACGCGATCTTTGTGTTCTCGGGTCAGATGGCGCAGTTCATTCCGCCCAGCTTTGCCGGGCGCGTGGTCATCGATTTCGTCGACATGGATTCGGCCAAGTTCGCTGCTTATGCCAAGGCGACCGCCGGTCCGATGAAGCTCGTCCACGCGCGCGAGGCGCGGCTGCTCGGCGCGTTCGAACGGCAGATGGCGCGCAGAGCGCAGCTCAGCCTGTTCTGCAGCCCCACAGAGGTGGCCGAGTTCCGGCTGGGCCTTGGCGATCCGCAGGTGTGCGTGGACCCGGTGGTCAATGGCATCGATACGGCCTTCTACGATCCCGTCGGTGTCGGCCCTGCGCCTTATGCGGGCGAGGCGGGGCCGCATCTCGTGTTCACCGGCCAGATGGATTATGCGCCTAATGTCGATGCGGTGGTCCATTTTGCCGAGGCCGTGCTGCCCGCCGTCCAGAAGCAGCTGCCCGATGCGCGGTTTCATATCGTCGGCCGCAATCCCGCTCCTGCGGTGCGCGCGCTCGAAGGGCGTGCCGGGGTGCATGTGGTGGGCGCGGTCGACGACATCCGCCCGTGGATCGGTTCGGCCGACATGGTGGTCGCGCCTTTGCGCATAGCACGCGGCATCCAGAACAAGGTGCTCGAAGCCATGGCGATGGCGCGCCCGGTCATCGCATCGGGCGCGGCAGCCGAAGGCATTGTCGCGCAATCGGGCGCGCATTTCATGGTCGCGCGCGACGATGCGGCCATGGTCGATGCCGTTTGCGCGCTGGCGGCCGATCAAGACCGTGCTGCCGCTATCGGGGCAGCGGCGCGCGCGCATATGCTGAAGCATTATCAATGGGATGCGCAGCTCGCTCCGCTGCTCGCCTGGCTCGACCAGCCACCCGCCCTGGTACCGAGCGCAGCCTGATGGCGAGCCTCGCTGCAGACATTCCCGAAACCGCCGAACCCAAGCCGCTCAGCTCCGCCTGGCGCTCGGCGCTCATCCGGCTCGGCATCGCCTGGATGGCGATCCTTGCGGCGTTTGCACGCGATGCGCTGGATATGGTGGCAATCTGGTGGGACAGTTCGACGTTCAACCATATCCTGCTGATCCCGTTCATCCTTGGCTGGCTCGTCATGCAGCGCACGCAGGAGCTCAAGCGGATCACGCCCTCGCTCTGGTGGCCCGGTCTGCTGGTCATGGCGGTAGCGAGCGGTGGCTGGGTGCTGGGCGAGGCGGCGGGCGTCGCGCTGGCGCGGCATCTGGCGCTCGTGATGCTGCTCCAGGGCAGCACGCTGGCGCTGCTCGGCCCGCATGTCGGCCGCGCGCTGCTGTTCCCGCTCGGCTATGCCTTCTTCCTTGTGCCCGTGGGCGAGGAGCTGGTCCCGCCGCTGCAGACGATCACGGCGGATATCTCGATGCTGCTGCTCGGCTGGTCGGGCATCCCCGCGCATATCGAGGGCGTGTTCATCTCCACCCCGACCGCGCTGTTCCGCGTCGCGGAAGCCTGTTCGGGGGTCAAGTTCCTCATCGCGATGGTCGCCTATGGCGTACTGGTCGCCAATGTCTGCTTCAACAGCTGGCCCCGCCGGATCGGCATCGTCGCCTTGTCGATCGTCATCCCGATCCTCGCCAACGGCGTCCGCGCCTTCGGGACGATCTATATCGCCGACCTGTACGGGCTCGATTTCGCGGCAGGCTTCGACCATGTCTTCTACGGCTGGATATTCTTCGCGATCGTACTGATCCTGGTGATGGCGATCGGCTGGCGCTTCTTCGACCGCCAGGTCACCGATCCGTTCCTCGATCCGGCGACCGCAGACCGCCTTGCGCAAGCCTCGCGCAAGCTGCCGCCCCAGGATCGGCTGGTGATCGCGGGCGCAGCGCTGCTGCTTGCGGCGCCGCTGGGCTGGGCGCTGATGGGGCTGCCCGATCCCGCACCGCTGCCCGCGCGCAACAGCCTGCCCGAAATCGCAGGCTGGCAGCGGGTGGGCTATGCCCCCGACACCGCCTGGATGCCGCGCGCCCAGGGCAGCGACCGGCGCTGGATCGCCAGCTATGTTCGCGAGGGCCAGCGCGTCGATGTCTATGCTGCGCTGTTCGACGGCCAGTCCGAAGGGCGCGAGATTACCGGTTATGGCCAGGGCGCGCTCGATCCCGACGGCCGCTGGTCGTGGGTGGAGCAGGGGCCAGCGGTCGCTGACGGCAAAGCCGATATCATAACCGGACCGGGAAGAGTGGTGCGTGATGTAGCGACCTTCTATCGCGTCGGCGGTGTCGTCACCGGCAGCAATCTCGGCATCCGTCTGGAATCGCTCAAGGCGCGGTTGCTGCGACAGAGCCAGCCAGCGATGATCCTGATCGTCTCGGCCCAGCGCAACGGCGATGGTGCGGCGCGTCCGGCCATCGATGCGCTGCTGCGCGATGCGGGCGGGGCCCAGAAACTCACTGATACCATCCTGGCGGGGCGCTGATCGGTCATGTGCGGCATTGCAGGCATCTTTCACCTCGAAACCGCCAAGCCGGTCGATCCGGCGCGTATCCGGCTGATGACCGATGCGATGCTGCACCGGGGTCCGGACGGCCATGGCTGCTGGACCGCGCCGGGCGTGGGCCTCGGGCATCTGCGGCTATCGATCATCGATCTGGAAGGCAGCGCGCAGCCGATGGCGAGCGCGGACGAGGCCGATGTGCTGAGCTTCAATGGCGAGATTTACAATTTCCAGGAGGTGCGCGCCGAGCTGAGCGCACTCGGCCACGTCTTCCGCACCTCGGGCGATACCGAGGTGATCCTGGCGGCCTGGCGGCAATGGGGCGTGGATTGTCTCGACCGGCTCAACGGCATGTTCGCCTTCGCGATCTTCGACCAGCGCCACCAGCGGCTGTTCATGGCGCGCGACCGGCTCGGCGTGAAGCCGCTGCAATATGCGAGCCTTCCCGATGGCAGCGTGATCTTCGCCTCTGAGCTCAAGGGCCTGCTCGCGCATCCGGCGCTGCGCCGCGCGCCCGACATCCAGGCGGTCGATGACTATCTCGCCTTCGGCTATGTTCCCGACCATCGCTGTTTCGTCAGCGGCGTGAAGAAGCTGCCTGCCGGGCATTATCTGATGCTCGAGCGCGGCAAGCCGCTTCCCGAACCGGTGCGCTACTGGGATGTCGATTTCTCGCGCCGGGCGAAGGGATCGGTCGCTGATCTGCAGGCGGAGCTGCTGCACCATATGCGCGAAGCGGTCGCCTCGCGCATGGTCGCGGACGTGCCGCTGGGCGCGTTCCTCTCGGGCGGGGTGGACTCTTCCACCGTGGTCGCGCTGATGGCCGAACGCTCGACCCAGGCGGTGAAGACGTGCAGCATCGGCTTCGATGTCGCAGCATTGGACGAGAGCGATTATGCCCGACGCATCGCCGAACGCTTCGCCACCGATCATCGCAGCCGCACCGTCTCGCCCGACGATATCGCGATCATCGATGCGGTCGCCGCGCAGTTCGACGAGCCTTTCGCCGACGCCTCGATGCTGCCCACCTTCCGCGTCTGCCAGCTCGCGCGCGAAAGCGTCACCGTTGCGCTGTCGGGCGATGGCGCGGACGAGGCACTGGCGGGCTATCGCCGCCACGTTTTCCACCATGGCGAGGAGCGGGTGCGGAGCCTTTTGCCGCAGGGCTTGCGCGGCCCGGTCTTCGGAGCGCTCGGCGCGCTCTACCCCAAGGCGGACTGGGCGCCGCGCCCGTTGCGCGCGAAATCGACCTTGCTGTCGCTCGCGCGCACCGGAGCGGAAGGCTATACGGACGCGGTCGGCGTGACCAACCATGCCGCGCGGCATTCACTCTATTCGGACAGCCAGCGCGCCGCGCTCGGCGGCTATCGCGGCGAGGATCACATGATCGCGCTGATGCAGGCGGCTCCGGCGCGCTCGGGGCTCGATGCCGCCCAATATGCGGACATGAAGCTGTGGCTGCCCGGCGACATCCTCACCAAGGTCGATCGCACCAGCATGGCCGTCAGCCTGGAGGCGCGCGAGCCGCTGCTCGATTACCGGCTCATCGAGTTCAGCGCCTCGCTGCCCGAGGCGATGCGCGTGCGCGGCGGCCAGGGCAAATGGCTGATGAAGCGCGCGATGCGCGGCACCTTGCCCGACGACATTCTCTATCGCCCGAAAATGGGCTTTGTCAGCCCGATCGCGCAATGGTTCCGGGGGCCGCTCGCCGATCAGGCACACCGGATCGCCAGCGGGTCGGCGCTCGCGCGCAGCGGATGGTTCAACACCGCGCGCCTGACCGAGATCGCAGAGGCGCATATTTCCGGGCGCAGCGACAATGCCCGGCTGCTCTGGCAGCTATGGATGCTCGACAAGGCGCTCGACCGGATATTTTGACCCGCGCCGTCAGAAATTCACCACCATCTGGCCATAGGCATAGCGCGTATCGCCAAAGCCGGTGGCGTTGGGGGCTTCATCGAGCAGCTGCCCGGTCGTAAGTATCGCGGCGCCCGCCTCGAGCCGAAGGCGTTTTTCGATCAGCCAGTGGCCCAGCCGCACCTCGACCATATGCCCGGCAAAGCGGCCCGAGCGTCCCTTAGGATCGACGGGTCCATTGTTGCCGAACCGGTCACGGCGATTGTGCACCCAGGCGGGGCGCCACAGGGTCATGACATCCCAGCGTGGCGCGGGGGCAATCTCGCCGCGCAATCCGGCCGCGAGCAGGTTGGTGCGCGCGAGCGGACCGAAAATGCCGCTAGGGCCAAGCTCGAACCGGCGCGGACCGAACAGCGTATCGAACCGCGCGAAACGATCGGGTGAACGCGGGTCATCGCCGCTGGCGAGATCGAACAGCGCCGAGATGCGTGGCTTGCCGGGCAGGGCGGGGCTGTAGCCGAACTCGGCATGTGCGAAGAACGCGCGGACGTCCAGGCGGCGCGCATTGGCGGCGACAGACGCGCGTACCGTGCCGGTCTGTACCGCGCCTTCGAGATCCATATCCCATTGGCCCGGTTGGGGAGCACGGTGGAGCCTTGCGCCCCAGGTGAACAGATGCCGGTTGCGCGTCGGGCCGTTGACGCCGTCGCGCTCGTTCAGGCCGAAGACATTTGTCTGCAGCGTCACGCCGTCGAAGAGATCGGGCCGGGTATAATGTGCGCCCCAGAACGTCAGGTCGAGGCTCTCGCGGTCCAGGCGGACCTCGTTGTCGAGCAGCTCGTCTCGGTCGACCGGCAGCCGCACATGCGGCAGGGCGTAGAAGGCGACGAGATGGTCGCCGACCTTGCCACGCCAGTCGAGCCTCACTCCGGTAAAGCTGTTGATGGTGTTGCGGAACGCGTTGCGACCGGCCAGTCGGCGCGAGCCCAGATTGAGGTGGAAGCGTCCCGCGGTCAGTTCGACCGGTCCGTCCGAATAGCCGATCGAGGCACGGCTTAACTCGAGGGCATTGACCTCGCTCGTGCTGACCGCGCCGGGTGCGTCGGCAAAATAGGCGCGGGCGTCGATCAGTTCGGCGGAAAAATGCCAGGGGCCGGCGCGATAATCGGCGGCAATAGCGGTCTGAATGGTGACAGCATCGTCGCGCGAGGGCAGGCCAGGGCGGAACTGGCCTTCGAGAAGCTCGTAGCGCACGCGCAGGCTGCCAGTGATCGTGAACGGGCTGGCCTTCTCCGCTTTCCGTCGATCGCTCGAATCCGGAACCGGCGCAGTGCTGGGGGCCATGGTCTGCGCGTCAGCGGGCGCGACGGATATCGTCACCCCGATCGCCAGCAAAGGTGCAAATGCGCGCAAATTCCTTCCCCCGACGGGAACCTAGCGCACAATCGCTCAGGCGGCGAGTGCAGGTTCGACCGGCTCGGTCGAGGCGATCCAGCCGCCGCCGAGCACGCGGTCGCCTGCATAGAGCACCGCGGCCTGGCCGGGCGCGACGCCATATTCGGGCTGGAGGAAGACGAGCCGCCGGCTGGCTCCGCTGCCCTCGATCGTCACGGGTGCGGGCCGGGCGAGCGAGCGCACCTTGGCTTCCATCGGGCCGTCATAGCTGCCGCCGATCCAGTTCATGTCGACGATCTGAGCCGCGCGCGTCGCCAATGCCGAGCGCGGGCCGACGATCACGCGGCGCGTGTCCGCATCGAGCTTCACGACATACAGCGGCACCGGCTGGCCGCCGATCTCCAGCCCCTTACGCTGGCCGATGGTGTAGTGGATCAGCCCCTTGTGTTCGCCCAGCACGCGGCCGTCAATGTGCACGATCTCGCCGCCGGTATCGGCATCGGGACGCACCTTGCGCACCACCGAGGCATAATCGCCATCGGGGACGAAGCAGATATCCTGACTGTCGGGCTTGGCCGCCACGGTCAGCCCCATGTCCTGTGCCATCGCGCGCACCTGAGGCTTGGGCAGGCCGCCGAGCGGGAAACGCAGGAAATCCATCTGATCGTCGGTGGTGGCGAACAGGAAATAGCTCTGGTCGCGCGCCGGATCGTGCGCACGGTGCAGTTCGCTGCGGCCATCGGCGCCGACCACCCGGCGGACATAATGGCCTGTCGCGAGGCAATCCGCACCCAGATCGCGCGCCATCTGCAGCAGGTCGGTAAACTTCACGCCCATGTTGCACTGGATGCAGGGAATGGGGGTACGCCCCGCCATATATTCGTCCGCAAAGCGCTCGACCACGGATTCGCGAAAGCGGCTTTCATGGTCGAACACATAATGCGCGATGCCCAGGCGATCGGCGACCGCGCGGGCGTCGCGGATGTCCTGTCCGGCACAGCACGATCCGGCGCGCTTCACCGCCGCGCCATGATCATAAAGCTGCAGGGTGATACCGATCGTTTCTGCACCGGTGGCGGCGGCAAGGCCTGCGACGACCGATGAATCGACTCCGCCAGACATGGCCACGACGATTCGCCGTGCCTTCATGTCGCCGTCGAGCTGAAATCCGGAAAGGTCGGGGCTGTGCATGCGGCTGCATGTAGCGGCGCTCAAGCCCCAGTGCCACCCCGTCGCGGCAAAAAATTGCCGCAGGTTGATACTGTGAAAACCCGTGTTTTCCGGCGATTTCGGACCAGTCTTAGCGCCAATTAACCAAGTCTAATCAGCCATGAAGGCTGCCTTTACCTGGTCTTACGGTTTGCCTGATACACCCTGGGCATGGACATGAACTTCCCCCATGACTCAGTCCACCTGGCCCAAGGCGTGCCGATCAACCTGCGCGCCCTGGATATGGACATCCTGCGTGCGCTGGCGTGCGCGCCGGTCGTCTCGCGTTCCGACCACCCCCCCATGGTTAAGAACGCAGGCGACTCGGTGGGCGTGCTGGCCGCGTGGCTGGCTGGCCGGATTCGGGCCGACCAGGTCGTGCGGGGCAGCTTCAATCCGCACTTTGCCGACGCGCTGAACCGTTTCACCCCATCGGAACAGCATGGTCAAAATGACGTTTACCATTGTGCTTCAGTCAATCGAAAAGCCGATTGGTTACACCCTGGCCACGCGCAAAGTTGCAGTAACCAGGCCTTTTGAGGACGTGATGATCGAGAATCAGAAAATCAAACCGGCACAGGTCATCGGTCCGCTCGGCGAACCGCTGACGCTGGACAACCTGCCGGCCCCGGGCACCAAGCGCTGGGTGGTGCGTCGCAAGGCGGAAGTCGTCGCGGCCGTCAATGGCGGTCTGTTGACGATCGACGAGGTATGCGAACGCTATGACCTGACGCTGGAGGAGTTTGCCTCGTGGCAGCGTGCGGTCGACCGGTCGGGCATGCCGGGCCTGCGGGTCACGCGTATCCAGCATTATCGCGATCTCTACGAGCGCCAGCAGCGCTACTAAGCTTCCCCCTCCAAGCGAAACAATAAAGGGGCGCGGTCCGCATATGGACCGCGCCCCTTTTCTTGTTCTGCGGAAAGCCGGACCCGGACCGGTGGTGCCGGTGCGGCCCCGCGGCTTATTCGGCCGCTGCCGCTTCCATGTCGCCCGACTCCGCAGCCTTGCGGCGCGGTGCGGCACGACGCTTGGGCTTTGGCGCTTCGGCCTCGACCGGCGCTTCGCTGGCGCTGCCGATCGCGGGCGGCAGGATCATCGGATCGAGCGCATTGGTGCCTTCCGGTTCAGCAGCGCGGGGCAGGCGGCCGCGACCACGCAGCGTGCGGCGCGGTTTGGCGTCGCCTTCGCTTGCGTCCGCAGTCTCGACCGGAGCCGGGGCGGCCACCGCCTCATCCTGACGCACTTCGGTATCCTGACGCTGGCGGGGCTGACGCTCCGCGCGCTCCTGACGCGGGCCCTCTTCGCGATCACCGCGAGGGCGGCGCTCGCGGCGCTCGCCGTTCTGGCGATCTCCGCCCTGGCGCTCATTATTCTGGCGGCCCTCGCGCTGCGGATTGTCGCGACGCTGGGTGCGGGGCTCGTCCTGCTCCTCGCCATCCTCGTCCTGGCTCCGCGCACTCGCATCATCGGCCTGATCCTGCGCATAATTGCGCTGTCCCTGGCCTTGCGGCGCGCCGTAGATGCCGTCGTCCTCGTCGTCGGCATAGTCGCCGCCAAGGTCGCGGCCCTGATCCTCGCGGGGGCGGCGATATTCGTCCTGACGGGCACGGTTGTCGGCGAGCACGCGGAAATAATGGTCGGCAAACTGCAGATAATATTCGGTGGCCACGCGGTCGCCGTTCATCTGCGCATCGTGCGCCATCTTCTTGTATTTCTCGAGCATCTGCGTGGCATTGCCGCGCGCCCGGCTGTCGATCCGGTTGCCCTGATCCATGCCTCCGCCGCGACCATTGTTCTGCGGACGGTTATTGCCACGGCCGCGACGACGGCTCGTTCCACGATTGTTGTTCAAAGTTGACGCTTCCTTATCAGTCGCAAGTGTCCTGCGTGTCCTCTGCGCGTCCGTGCAGGCGCTGCCCAAAGGCGCGCCGCGCGTCCCAAGCCTTTCATCCGCTTTGAGTGGCCGTGATAAGCTGCCCGAACAAGATGATTGGGGTCAGCAAGCGTGATGGGCCCTTCGCCGGCATCAGCGTTCTTGCTGTACAGGTGGTAGCGGGTCGCCAAGGGCTTGCCAAGCGAAATATCAGGTGGCTGCCCGGCGGCGCAACATCAGTGCGCGGTCATGCCCGGCCAGATCGCGGCGGCATTGCGCGTCATACCCATACGCGGCGGCGATGGCCGAGACCGCTTCCCGCTGGCTCGCGCCGATCTCGAAGATCGCCACGCCTCTATCGGCGAGCAGCGCGGGCAGGGCGGGGATCAGGATTCGATAATCGTCCAGCCCCTCGGCGCCTGCGAACAATGCGGAGTGCGGCTCGTGCTCCATGACCTGGCGGGCAAGCGCGGCATCGGCCTCGATATAGGGCGGATTGGCGAGGATCAGGTCGAACGGGCCGGGCAGGCCTGCGGACCAGCCCTGTGTCCGCCAGTCGCCGTGCACCATCTGCGCGCGATCCGTCAGGCTGGTTGCCTCTGCATTGGCACGTGCGATCTCGAGTGCCTGTTCGCTGGCGTCGATGCCGACGCCGCTGGCGTGCGGAAATTCGCTGAGCGCCGCGAGCAGCAACGCCCCCGACCCGGTACCCAGGTCGAGAATGCGCGTCGGCACTTGCTCGGCAAAGGCCTCGAGTGCGGCTTCGATCAGCGTTTCACTGTCGCTGCGCGGGATCAGGACGGCGGGCGACACGGCGAGAGTGAGCGTCCAGAAATCCTGCCTGCCGGTGATATAGGCGACAGGTTCGTGCGCCGCGCGCCGCGCCAGCCGCTCGGCAAAGCCGGAAGGCACCGGGTCGCGCGTGCGCATGAGCAGCATCGTGCCGCGATCGACGCCCAGCGCATCGGCCATCAGCAGCTCGGCATCGAGCCGGGGTGTGTCGGATATTCCCGAAAGGTCCGTCGCCGCTTCGCGCAAGGCATCGGCGATCGTTGCGCTCTGCGTCATCCGCGAGAACGCGGGAATCCCGCTTGTTCGCCGGTTTTGAAAGGACGCGGGACCCCCGCCTGCGCGCGGGTGACGGCGAGATTCGATCCCGAAAACCTCACCCCGCCATATCCATGTTCGCCAGGCGCGCCGCCTGGTCCTCGGCGGTCAACGCGTTGATCAGCTCGTTCAGCCCCCAGCCTTCGAGAATCTCGTCGAGCCGGTGCAGCGTCAGGTTGATGCGGTGGTCGGTGACGCGTCCCTGCGGGAAATTGTAGGTGCGGATGCGTTCCGACCGGTCGCCCGATCCGACCATCGACTTGCGCGCATCGGCTTCGGCATTGGCTGCCTTGCTGCGTTCGAGCTCATAGAGCCGCGCGGCGAGCACCTTCAGCGCCTTGGCCTTGTTCTTGTGCTGCGACTTCTCGTCCTGCTGCGTCACCACCAGGCCCGAAGGGATGTGCGTGATCCGCACCGCGCTGTCGGTGGTGTTGACGTGCTGGCCGCCCGATCCCGATGCGCGATAGACATCGATGCGCAGGTCGTTGTCGTTGATCTGCACGTCGACCTCTTCGGGTTCGGGCAGGACGGCGACGGTGGCCGCGCTGGTATGGATACGCCCGCCGCTTTCGGTCACCGGCACGCGCTGCACCCGGTGCACTCCGCTTTCGAATTTGAGCTTGGCGAACACGCCCGATCCGTTGACCGAGGCGATGACTTCCTTGAACCCGCCCACATCGGCGGCGTTGGCTGACAGGATCTCGATCTTCCAGCCCTGTTCCTCGGCAAAGCGCGTGTACATGCGCAGCAGGTCGCCGGCGAACAGCGCCGCTTCGTCCCCGCCGGTCCCCGCGCGGATTTCGAGCATGGCCGGGCGGTTGTCGGCGCTGTCGCGCGGCAGCAGCTTGATCGCGAGGGTCCTCTCGGCGGGAGGCAGGCGCTCGCGCACCGTCTCTGCCTCTCCGGCGGCAAGCTTGACGATATCAGGATCGGACTCGTTGTCCGCCATCAGCCCTTCGAGTACTTCCAGCTCGGCGCGCAGGCGGCGCACTTCGGCGGCGGCGCGGGCGACAGGCTCGAGCTCGGCATAATCCTTCGCTGTCTGGACGAACTCGTCGCCCACCAGCGTGCCCGACGCCATCAGCGCCTGCAGTTTGCCGAAACGCGCCTCGATCTGCGCAATGCGTTCACCGGAAATCCGGGTCATTCTTGTGTCTCCCCCCGAGTTTCCACCCAGTCCGCCAGCGCGATTCCCGACGCTGACTTGCTGCTTATCGGCAGAATAACGGCATTTGTCATGGTCTGTGCCATCAAACCGTTGAAATACCGTTCAACAACGCCTCGACCCTGGCCTGCAATTCACTTTGCGGGGCCGATCGAATATTGGCCTTGGCCTGATCGCCATCATGCTGGAAGGAAATCAGAACCTTGGCATCGATCTTTGCTGCCTTGTCGTAACGCTTGCGCGGCGATCCGGTCGCGATCATGTCGGCTGAAATGCCTGCATTGCGCAGCCGCGCCTGGGCCGATGTCGCTGCGCCAAGCGCGCGATCGTCTTCCACCGCGATGATGACATCGAGCCCAAAATCGCGGCCCGAAATGTCGCACAGCATCGCCAGCCGCTCGATCCCTGCGGCCCAGCCGACCGCCGGGGTCGGCGACCCGCCGAGATTCTCGATCAGCCCATCATAGCGCCCTCCGCCGAGCACGGTGCCCTGCGCACCCAGCCGGTCGGTGACGAACTCGAACGCGGTGTGGCGATAATAATCGAGCCCGCGCACCAGCCGTGCATTGCGCGTCCAGGAGACGCCTGCGGCATCGAGCCCGCTGGTTACCTTGTCGAAAAAAGCTGCGGCCTCGTCGGTGAGAAAGGCATCGATATCAGGCGCGGCATCGGCGATCGGTCGGTCCTGGGCTTCCTTGCTGTCGAGGATGCGCAGCGGGTTGCGATCCAGCCGGTCCTGCGAGTCCTGCGAGAGATCGCCCCTATGCGCCTGAAAATGCTCGATCAGCGCCGCGCGCCAGGCGTCGCGGCTGGCGGCATCGCCGAGCGTGTTGAGCTGCAGCGTCACGCCCTCGCTGATGCCCAGCTCGCGCAGGATCTGGTCGGCCATCACCAGCAGCTCGACATCGGCCTGCGGATCGCCCGCGCCGATGATCTCGGCATCGATCTGGTGGAACTGGCGATAGCGGCCCTTTTGCGGGCGCTCGTAGCGGAAGAGCGGGCCGTGCGTCGCAAGCTTGATCGGCGCATATTGCTGCCAGCCATTGGTCAGATAGGCGCGGACCAGCCCGGCGGTGAATTCGGGGCGCAGCGTCAGCGAATCGCCGCCGCGATCGTCGAACGTGTACATTTCCTTCGACACGACATCGGTGGTTTCGCCGAGCGAACGCGCGAAGACCGGGGTCGCTTCGAACACCGGCATTTCGACGCGGCGGAAATTGTACAGGCGGCGCACCCGCTCGAACGTCTCGACCACATGGCCGAACCGTTCCTGGTCTTCACCGAATATATCCTGGGTCCCGCGGATCGCGCCTGGTGTGCTGATTTTGGCCATATTGCGCGCCATTAGCGACTTTTTGGTGCCACGCCAAACCGGCGGGTGCATTTTTTTGGCGGGCATGCTTATGGTGCTGCAAACACGCACATTCCAAAGGGTCCCGAAATTGCGTCAGTTCATCGCTTCCACCGCCATCGTCCTCGCCCTGCTGGCCAGTCCCGTTTCCGCCCAGAACAGCAAGCCTCAGCCCGTGCCCGTCAAGGACATCGTGCCCGCCGCGCGCGACATTCCGTTCCCCGGCGCGATGGCGCTGGAGGTGGACGCGACCGATGTCGATCGCGCGATCTTCCGTATGAAGCAGACGATCCCCGTACCCGACGATGCCCGATCGGCAGGGCGGTTCACCTTGCTCTATCCGCAATGGCTGCCCGGCAACCATGCCCCGCGCGGCGAGATCGAGAAGCTGGTGGGGCTGAAATTCAGCGCCAGTGGCAAGCCGCTGGCCTGGCGGCGCGATTCGCTCGACGTCAACGCCTTCCACATCACCTTGCCCAAGGGCGTGCGCGAGGTGGTGGCGGAGTTCCAGTTCGTCAGCCCGACCGCCGGCAATCAGGGTCGTGTGGTCGTCGCGCCCAAGATGATGAACCTGCGCTGGAACAATGTGTCGCTTTACCCGGCGGGCTATTTCACCCGCAACATCCCGGTCGATGCGACGGTCACCTGGCCCGCAGGCTGGCAGGCCGGCAGCGCGATGCGGCCCAAGCGCACCACCGGCAACAAGGTCGCTTACGAACGGGTCGATTATGACACGCTGGTCGACAGCCCGATGTTTGCGGGCGCGCATTTCAAGAGCTTTGCGCTGTCCGACAAGGTGACGCTCAACGTCGTCGCCGATGCGCCCGAATATCTTGCCGCCACGCCCGACCAGATCGAGGCGCACAAACGGCTGGTCGCCGAGGCCGAGCATCTGTTCGGCGTGCGGCATTATGATCGCTACGATTTTCTGCTGTCGCTGTCCGACGAGATGAGCGGCATCGGCATCGAGCATCATCGCAGCAGCGAAAATGGCGTCGGCACCGGCTATTTCACCGACTGGGCCAAGGGGCCTGGATCGCGCAACCTGCTGCCGCACGAGATGACGCACAGCTGGAACGGCAAGCACCGCCGTCCGCAGGGCATCTGGGCGCCCGATTTCCGCACGCCGAGCCGCGACGACCTGCTCTGGGTCTATGAGGGGCAGACCCAGTTCTGGGGCTATGTGCTGGGCGCGCGGTCGGGGCTGTTCAGCTATCAGGACACGCTCGATGCCTTTGCCAGCATCGCTGCCGGGCTCGACCGCAGGGCAGGGCGCGACTGGCGCCCGCTGGTCGACACGACGCACGACCCCATCATCGCCGCGCGCCGCCCCAAGGGCTGGACCAGCTATCAGCGCAGCGAGGATTATTACAACGAGGGCATGATGATCTGGCTCGAGGCCGACCAGATCATCCGCCGCGAGTCGGGCAATGCCCGTTCGCTGCAGGATTTCGCGCGCAGCTTCTTTGGTGGGCGCGAGGGCGACTGGGGCGTGGTCACCTATGAGCTGCCCGATGTCGTCGCTGCGCTCAACGCTGTCCAGCCCTATGACTGGCAGGGCTTCTTCCAGAGCCGCGTGTTCGAGGTGACGCCAGAGGTCGGCAAGCAGGGTTTTGCGCTTGGCGGATACGAGCTGGTCTATGTTCCGGAGGCGAGCAATTTCATCCGCTCGGGCGAGGCCGCCTCGGGCACCACTGATCTCAGCCATTCGATCGGCCTGATCGTCGAGAAGGACGGCAAGATTGCGCAGGTCATGTGGGGCAGTCCGGCATTCGATGCAGGCATGACCGTGGGCGACCAGATCACCGGGGTGGCCGGACGCGACTATTCGGGCGAGGCGCTGAAATCCGCAGTCGCGGCAACCTCCAGCACCGGTACCGTCCAGCTTCTGGTCAAGCGGGGCAAGCGTTACCGCGAAACCGCACTTTCCTATCGCGGCGGCTTGCGCTATCCGGCGCTCCGCAAGACGGGGCAGGGCGAAACCGGCCTGGACCGCCTGCTTGCGCCGCAAACCCGCTGAACGCTGAAGGAACGGGCAGCCCGTTCTTGCGGGGATAACAGAACAAAGGCATTCAACCTCATGCTTATCAAAGAGATTCCGATCGGCAAGAACCCGCCGAACAATGTCAACGTGATCATCGAAGTGCCCACCGGTGGCGAACCGGTGAAATACGAGTTCGACAAGGCCTCGGGCGCGCTGTTCGTTGACCGCATCCTGCATACGCCGATGCGCTATCCCGCCAATTACGGCTTCATTCCGCACACGCTTTCGCCCGATGGCGATCCGCTCGACGCGCTGGTGGTGGCCCGTTCGCCGTTCATGCCCGGATCGGTGGTGCGCGCGCGTCCCATCGCGGTGCTGAACCTGGAAGACGAGCATGGCGGCGACGAGAAGGTCGTCTGCGTGCCTGATACCGCGACCTTCCCTTATTATTCCGATGTGCGCGAGAAGGAGGACATGCCCGACATCGTCTTCGCGCAGATCGAGCATTTCTTCACCCACTACAAGGATCTGGAAACCGAGAAGTGGGTGCGAATCGGCAAATGGGGCAATGCCGAAGAGGCACGCCGCATCATCACCGAGGCGATCGAGCGCGCCCAGGCCGCCAAGTAAGCAGGCCGGTCATGGGCATGGGGATCGCAGCCTTTCGCAGCGTCGGCAGCCTTGCCGCGCTCGGGGCTGCGATCCTCGCGCTTTCGGCCTGCGCCACGCCCGAGGCGCGCACGCGCGCGGCGCTGGAGCGTACGGGGCTGAGCCGTCCGGTCTCGGCCTGCATGGCCAGCCGCATGGTCGACCGACTTTCGCTGGTGCAACTCCAGCGCCTGGGGCGTCTTGGCAAGCTGCAACAGGCGGGCAGTTTCGACGAATTCCTGCGCCGCACCCGGGCGCTGGGCGATCCGGAAATCCTGGGCGTCGTCAGTTCGTCCGGCCTGATTTGCGCAGTGCGCAACTGACAATCCAAAAACCGCCACGCCCTGTTCGTTTGCAGGGTTTCCTTTGGTGCGCGTCTATGCTTTAGCGCGGCCACATACGTTCATCGACCGATTAACGGTCGGGTTTGGACCGAAAACGAGTCGTCCGCCCGGCCACATCAGAAAGGCATGGGAGCCCTCATGAACATCCACGAATATCAGGCCAAGGAACTGCTCGCGAAATATGGCATCGGCATCCCCGCCGGCCATGCCGCGCTGACCGTCGAAGAGGCGGTTGCCGGCGCCGAAAAGCTGCCCGGGCCGCTCTACGTCGTCAAGGCGCAGATCCATGCCGGCGGTCGCGGCAAGGGCAAGTTCAAGGAACTGGGTGCCGATGCAAAGGGCGGTGTGCGCCTCGCCAAGTCGCTCGACGATGTTCGCAAGGATGCGGGCGAAATGCTCGGCAACACGCTGGTCACCATCCAGACCGGTGACGCCGGCAAGCAGGTCAACCGCCTCTACATCACCGATGGCGTCGACATTGCCGCCGAATATTATCTGTCGATGCTGGTCGACCGCAAGACCGGCCGCGTCGCGATGATCGTCTCGACCGAAGGCGGCATGGACATCGAGCAGGTCGCGCATGACACCCCGGAGCGCATCACCACGATCACGATCGACCCGGCGCAGGGCTTCATGCCGCACCATGGCCGCGCCGTAGCCTTCGCACTGAAGCTTTCGGGCGACCTGAACAAGCAGGCGGCCAAGCTGGCGCAGCAGCTGTATACCGCGTTCATGGATCTCGATTGCGCGATGCTCGAGATCAACCCGCTGGTGGAAACGAAGGACGGCAAGCTGCTCGTCCTCGATACCAAGATGAGCTTCGATTCGAACGCGCTCTATCGCCACCCCGATGTCGAAGCGCTGCGGGACGAGACCGAGGAAGACCCGATGGAGGTCGAAGCCTCGAAGTACGACCTCGCCTATATCAAGCTCGATGGCGACATCGGCTGCATGGTCAACGGCGCGGGCCTGGCCATGGCGACGATGGACATCATCAAGCTGAACGGCATGTTCCCCGCCAACTTCCTCGATGTCGGCGGCGGCGCGAGCAAGGAGAAGGTAACCGCGGCGTTCAAGATCATCCTGTCCGATCCGGCGGTGAAGGGCATCCTGGTCAACATCTTCGGCGGCATCATGAAGTGCGACATCATCGCCGAGGGCATCGTCGCGGCGGCCAAGGAAGTGAACCTGTCGGTCCCGCTGGTCGTGCGCCTGGAAGGCACCAACGTGCAGCAGGGCAAGGACATCCTGGCGAACAGCGGCCTGCCGATCGTCAGCGCCGACAATCTGGGCGATGCTGCCGAGAAGATCGTCGCGCAGGTGAAGCAGGCGGCTTGATTGCATCATCACACCCTCTCCCTTGACGGGAGAGGGTTGCGAAGACTTGGTGAGCGGAACGCGAACCTAGTCGAAGCTGGGAGAGGGTGGCTGCGCGGCGCTTGCGCCCAGCACTGGCCCTCTCCAATTCCGACTAGGCAGTCCTTCGACAAGCTCAGGACCGCCAAGTCTCCATATCCTCTCCCGTGAAGGGAGCGGATGGGCTGTACGCCACCACTTGACGTTTACGTGAACGGAAACTAGATAGCGTTCACGATCATTAGGGAAGGAAGCGCCATGAAGATCCTTGTGCCCGTGAAACGGGTCATCGACTATAACGTGAAGCCGCGCGTCAAGGCGGATGGCACCGGGGTTGACCTGGCCAACGTCAAGATGAGCATGAACCCGTTTGACGAGATCGCCGTCGAAGAGGCGCTGCGGATCAAGGAAGCGGGCAAGGCAGAAGAAGTCGTCGCCGTGTCCGTCGGACCTGCCAAGGCGCAGGAAACGCTGCGCACCGCGCTCGCCATGGGTGCGGACCGCGCGATCCTGATCGAGACCGACGAAACCGTCGAACCGCTCGCCGTCGCCAAGCTGCTCGCCAAGGTCGCGGCCGAAGAAAATCCGGGCCTGATCCTGCTCGGCAAGCAGGCGATTGACGATGACAGCAACCAGACCGGCCAGATGCTCGCCGCGCTGCTCGGCTGGGGCCAGGCAACCTTCGCCAACACCGTGTCGGTCGAAGGCGACAGCGTCACCGTCGCCCGCGAGATCGATGGCGGCCTGCAGACCGTGAAGCTCAACACCCCTGCGATCGTCACCACCGACCTTCGCCTCAACGAGCCGCGCTATGCCTCGCTGCCCAACATCATGAAGGCGAAGAAGAAGCCGCTCGATACCAAGACCCCAGGTGATTACGGCGTGGATATCGCTCCGCGCCTGACCACGCTCAAGGTTACCGAGCCGCCGGTGCGCAGCGCCGGGATCAAGGTTGCCGATGTCGACGCTCTGGTCGGCAAGCTCAAGGAAATGGGAGTCGGTGCATGAAGACGCTTGTATGGGTTGAGCATGACAATGCGGTCATGAAGGATGCAACGCTCGCGGTCGTCACGGCGGCGGGCAAGCTGGGTGAAGTCCACGCCCTGGTCGCGGGCAAGGGCTGCGGCGCGGTCGCCGAACAGGTCGCCAAGGTCGCTGGCGTCGCCACCGTCCATGTGGCCGACGATGCCTCGCTCGAGCACGGCCTGGCCGAAAACGTCGCGCCGCTGGTCGCCAAGCTGATGGAAAGCCATGACGCGTTCCTCGCGCCCGCCACCACCACCGGCAAGAACATCGCGCCGCGCGTCGCAGCCCTGCTCGACGTGATGCAGATTTCGGACATTCTCTCGGTCGAAGGCCCCAAGACCTTCACCCGTCCGATTTATGCCGGCAACGCGATCGCCACGGTCGAATCGTCGGATGCCAAGCTGGTCATCACCGTGCGCGGCACCGCCTTCGACAAGGCCGCGACCGAAGGCGGCTCGGCGGCTATCGAGGCTGTTGGCGGCGCATCGGATGCGGGCCTGTCGACCTTCCTCAGCGCCGAAATCGCCAAGAGCGAGCGCCCGGAACTGACCAGCGCCAAGATCATCGTCTCGGGCGGCCGCGCGCTGGGTTCGGGCGAGAAGTTCGAGGAAGTCATCACCCCGCTCGCCGACAAGCTCGGCGCCGGCATCGGCGCCTCGCGTGCGGCGGTGGATGCGGGCTATGTCCCCAACGACTATCAGGTCGGCCAGACCGGCAAGATCGTCGCGCCGGAAGTCTATGTCGCCGTCGGCATCTCGGGCGCGATCCAGCACCTTGCGGGCATGAAGGACAGCAAGACCATCATCGCCATCAACAAGGACGAGGACGCCCCGATCTTCCAGGTCGCCGATATCGGCCTGGTCGCGGACCTGTTCACCGCGGTGCCGGAGCTGACCGGCAAGCTGTGATCGGCTGATCCGGTTTGGAAATTGCGAAAAACCCCGGCGGGCAACCGCCGGGGTTTTTTGTTGACAGTAATGTTGGATCACTGTTCCCTGCGCTAACAGGGGGAGCAATCCATGCGATCATTCGGTATTTTCTTGATAGTGGCGGGTATGATTATCGTCGCCATTGGCTTCTATCTTGAGACCAGTATAGAGATCGAGTCTAGTTTTAGCGCTATTGATGGTTACACGCCGCCTTCCTCAGTGGTCAACATCAGCAAGCTTCAAAATCAGGAGCTTATTGTGATTACCGGGCTTTTCACAGCACTAGCAGGTGTCATATTGGCTAGCGTGGGCGAACTGATTAATAGGCTGGAAAATTCTGGAGTAATTCAGCCTGTCGCTGCCCAGCAACCGTTCGCTCATGCTGAGAGAGAAGGGCAAGCATGCGCATGGTGCGATCAGACTGTTCACATGCCAAATCTGCCATGTTCGAACGCCAATCGGGATCACCTGGCCAGCAAATACCCGAGCATGAACAACCGCAAATGCCGTGCAGCGATTGAATCTCAAGGCTTGGTATAGGGTATTCTCGCACGCCTCTTTGCTGGACCGTTTTCCCAAGCATGCCGGAATCCAGAGCGGCCATTAGCTATGCTTTTTTTTGGGCTCCGGATTTCGCCGGAGAACGGATGTGCAGCCGGACAATTCATGGCGGGGCCTTCGACAAGCTCAGGCTGAACGGAGATGGGTTTGGGTCAATTTCGGCCAATGCTATGCAGCCTCTTCCATGCCTCTCTCCAACCTGATAGCCAATCACCCACCGGGGCAGGGCGAACCCCCGGTCAGGTGCTTTCAGCTCCCAAGCTTTGCCGTTCATCATGATCCGCGCGAGGGCGCGGAGGAACGGTTGCGGGGTTTATGACGAGCGAACATCCGACATTTGGGGAAAGCGTGCGCGTCTTCGCGCGGATCGGGCTGCTGAGCTTTGGCGGGCCGGCGGGGCAGATCGCGCTGATGCATGACGAGCTGGTGGACAAGCACCGCTGGGTCGACGAGCCGCAATTCCTGCATGCGCTGAATTTCTGCCACTTGCTTCCAGGGCCAGAGGCGCAGCAGCTGGCGACCTATATCGGCTGGCGGCTGCACGGACTGCGAGGCGGGCTGATGGCGGGAACGCTGTTCCTCCTGCCCGGCGTCGCGATCATCATGGCGCTGTCGATGCTCTATGTCGCGGCGGCGGGGCTCGACTGGTTCGCGGCCTTGTTTCTGGGGATCAAGGCGGCGGTGCTCGCGGTGGTGGTGCAGGCGCTGATCCGGATTGCGGGGCGCGCGCTCGATACCGCCTTCAAGCGCGCGCTGGCGGCTATTGCGTTTGTCGCGCTGGCGCTGTTCGATCTGCCCTTTCCGCTGGTGGTGCTGGGCGCGGGGCTCGCGGGATGGTTGGCGGCGAACTGGCGGCCGGGCTGGCTGGCGCTGAAGCCGGTGGGGCAGGGCGAAGACGTGACGCCGCGCCCGTCGGTCGCCGCCACGTTGCGCATCATCGCGGCATGGGGCGCCATCTGGGCGCTGCCGCTGCTCGCTATCTGGGCGACGCTGGGTGACGACCATGTGCTGATGCAGATCGGCCTGTTCTTCTCGCAGCTCGCGGTCGTCACCTTTGGCGGGGCCTATGCGGTGCTCGCCTATATGGCGCAGCAGGCGGTGCAGGGCTTCGGGTGGCTGAGTGCGGGCGAGATGGCCGACGGGCTGGGCCTGGCCGAAACGACGCCGGGACCGCTGATCCTGGTGACGCAGTTCGTAGGCTTTCTCGCGGCCTATCGCGATGCCGCGCCGTTCACGCCGCTGGTCGCCGGACTGCTCGGTGCGCTGCTCACGATCTGGGTGACGTTCGCGCCGTGCTTCCTGTGGATATTCACCTTCGCGCCCTGGATTGACCGGCTGCAGCACGCCCGGCGGTTAAAGGGCGCGCTGGCGGCCATCACCGCATCGGTGGTCGGCGTCATCGCCAATCTGAGCCTCTGGTTTGCGCTGCACGTCATCTTCACCCGCGTGGAGGAGCGCGAGTTGGGACCGCTTCGCTTCGACTGGCCGGATTCAGGATCGATCGATGGACTGGCTCTGGCGCTCGCGGTTTGGGCGGCGGTGCATCTGCTCGTGCTCAAGCGATCGGTGGTCGAGGTACTGGGCGTTGCTGCGGCTCTGGGCCTTGTCGTCAGTATGTTCATCTAACTAGCTTAGATTATGAACGAATGCTGTCATCCCAATTCAGCCTCGCCACATCGGCGAATCGCTAAACCGTATTCATCCCGCCAGCATCGGTGGAAGAGACGGAAGGAATTGGACGATGGCAAAGGCAAAGGGTGTTATCGGCGCAGCGCTGCTCGGCGCTGCTGCCATGGTTTCGGCAGCGGTCCCTGCGGCAGCCCAGTGGCATGGCGGTGGCCCCGGTTGGGGTGGCGGTGGCGGCTGGGGCGGGCGCGGCGATCGCGCGGTGAACCAGTGTGTGCGCGCCGCCGAGATCGAGGCACGTCGCTTCGGCCGCTTCGCCCAGGTTACCGACATTCGCGATATCGACCGCACCCGCTTCGGCCTGCGCGTGCAGGGCCGCATCGTGGTGGAAAATGGCGGTCGCTGGCGCGGCAATACCGATCGTGGCCGCTTCACCTGTTTCGTGGATCGGGGCCGGGTCTATGACGTGCGTCTCAGCGGGCTCGGCAATTTCCGCTAAGACAAGGGTCTGACCCCTTGCTCCCTGGCGGTTCAGCCTGGCGACAGGCTGAACCGCCTAAACCTGAACTCGAAGGTACAGCGCCGTTGCGCCCGGGCCTTGCCGATAGAAAGGCATGCAATGTTGAAAGCACTGACAGGTCTGGGCGCTGCGGGCGCGATGCTCGTGACCGGCATGACCCCGGCGATGGCCGCGCCGGCACCGCGCGGCACGTTCGATGCAGCTCCGGTCGGCGCGCTCGGATGGGATTCCGGTGACGAAAGCGCCAGCCAGTGGCGCGGCGGCTGGCGCGACCGGCGCTGGCGCGGCCGCAACCGCGGCGTCGATGCCGGCGATATCCTTGCTGGCGTGCTGATCCTGGGCGGCATCGCGGCGGTGGCCAGCGCGGCGACCAACAGCGCGCGGCGCAATGGCGATGACCGCAGTTTCAATGACGATGTCCGCTCGGCGAGCGATCGCTGCGGTGCGGCGGCGGTGGCCCAGTCTGGCTTCGGTTCGCGGATCGAGCGGATCGACAATGTCGTGCGTGACGGTCAGGGCTGGCGCGTCGAAGGCCTGGTCGGGTCGCGCCGCGATGGCGTCGACAGCTTTACCTGCGGCATCAGCTTCGGCCGCATCGATTATGTCCGCTTCAACCGTGCCAACGGCAACTGGGGTGCGAATGACGGCGCGTTCGACAATGGCGTCGCGGTCACTGATCCGGCGTACAGCGTCGATCCGACCGACGACTATGCCTGGCGCAATGATGGCGGCGAACCGTTTCCGCCCGAATAAGGGCGCGATTTACCGGACGGGATCGGTCATTTCTGGCCGTTCCCACCCGGTCTGACCCCCTGCGGCGCGCTTCGCCCCTTCGCGCGCCGCAGGGGTAACAGACAAATCCCGATCAGGATCGAGATGACGGCCAGAGCGGCAAAGCCGATCAGGATCGGGTGATTGGTGTCTTCGCGCGTCTGCAGATCCATGATGTGCAGGCCCCACATGAAGTCGAATGCGCGCCACAGCGCGCTGCGCGTGGCCAATACGGCGCCGGTTTCCGCGTCGATATAGATATGCGTGTCGTCGGCAAAGCGCGCCTGCCAGCTCGGGCGCGGGCGGCGCAGTTCGAGCGGGGCGTTCTCGGCGGCAAAGCGGGTCACCGCCGCAAGTTCCGCCTTCCCGGCAAAGGCTGCGCGCGCGAGCAGAGCGGCCTCGCGGGCGTTTACGGAAGGCAGCAGCGCGCCAGTACGCGCATCGGCGCGGCGCTTGCCGCCATCGGCATAATCGACCAGCCAGACCGGCGTTCCCGCTTGCTGACTCAGCGTCAGCGTCTGCACCGGTCGACCCTCCAGGATCGGCACCACGGGGCGAAAGCCGGGCAGGGCAGGGGCTTCAGCCTTCAGATGCTCGCCGCGGACCGTGTCGATCGGGAAGCTCGCCATGAACAGGCCCGAAGCGGTCCACAGCAACAGCGGCACGCCGACCAGCCAGCCCAGCCAGACATGCCAGCGCATCACCATCCGCCGCCTGAGCCTGAATGCCACGACTAATCCTCCGAGCGACTGCCGCCGCGATAGGCGGGCAGCGCGATATTGTAGCGGATGGCCAGGCCGCGCAGCACGAAGCCCGCGACCGCGCCGATGATCGCGGCGATCTCGACCTCCAGCCCCGCGAGCCTCAGCCCGACATAGAGGCCCGAGCCCAGCGCAGCGGCGGTAACATAGAGTTCGGGCCGCAGGATGATCGACGGTTCGCCCGCCAGCACGTCGCGGATGATGCCGCCGACGCACGCGGTGATCACGCCCATCATCACGGCAGGCAGCGGATCGACGCCGAACTGCATCGCCTTGGCCGCGCCGAACACACTGTACGCGCCGAGGCCGACGGCATCGAACCAGTCGAGCATCCGCCCCTCCCACCAGCGCTGCGGGGTGACCCAGAGCAGTGCGGAGACTGCCAGCACCACGACGAGCACGCCCGAATTGACGATCCAGAATACCGGCGCGCCGATCAGCAGATCGCGCACCGTGCCGCCGCCCACGCCGGTGACGAGCGCGAAAAAGGTGAAGGTGACGAACGTCTGCCGCTTCGCCGCCGCCGCCAGCGCGCCCGATGCCGCGAACACCGCGATGCCGAACATGTCGAGCGTGCCGAGGATCGTGCCGAGATCGATCGCGGCGGGCAGCGGGCCAGGAGAGAGGGGGCTGGTCATGCAACAGCTCTAAGGGAGTGAGGCCTTGAATACACGCTCTTGCGTCATCCTGAACTTGTTTCAGGATCTATCGTGCCCCAACAACCGAAGCTGCGCGAGGATAAATGGACCCTGAAACAAGTTCAGGGTGACAGGGTGATTGACCGGTGTCGTGCGACACCCTGAGTGCAATATGGAGAAATCACCCCTACCGAACCCTCCCCCATCGAGGGGGAGGGCTTTTTGGGGAGAGAGCGGCCTTCGCCTCAGATATGGATCGGCTTGCCCTGCACCGCCATCGCGGCTTCCTTGAGCGCTTCGCTGTGCGTCGGGTGGGCGTGGCAGGTGTACGCGATGTCCTCGCTGGTGCCGCCGAACTCCATTGCCTGTGCGGCTTGCGCGATCATCGTGCCGCCCAGCGAGGCGATGATCCACACGCCGAGCACGCGGTCGGTCTTGGCGTCCGAGATCACCTTGACCAGCCCGTCGCCCTCGTGATTGGTCTTGGCGCGCGAATTGGCCATCATCGGGAACTTGCCGACCTTGATCTCGCCGCGCTCCCTGGCCTGTTCCTCGGTCAGGCCCACGCCCGCGATCTCGGGCATGGTGTAGACGACGCTGGGGATGATGTCGTGGTTCACGATGCCCGTGAGCCCTGCGATATTCTCGGCAACGGCAATGCCTTCGTCCTCGGCCTTGTGCGCCAGCATCGGGCCGGGCACGCAATCGCCGATCGCCCAGATGCCGGGGACCGTGGTCTGGAAATCATGATCGATCTCGACCTGGCCGCGACCATTGACGGTCAGCCCCGCCTTGTCGAGCGCCAGGCCATCGGTGTTGGGCTTGCGGCCGATCGAGACCAGCACCACATCGGCTTCGATGGTTTCCGCGTCGCCCCCAGCGGAGGGCTCGACGGTCAGCACGGCCTTGCCGTCCTTGACCTCGGCGCCGGTGACCTTGGTCGACAGCTTGAACTGGATGCCCTGCTTCTTGAAGACCTTGTTCGCTTCCTTGCGGATCTCGCCGTCCATGCCGGGCAGGATCTGGTCGAGATATTCGACAACGGTGACCTTGGCGCCGAGGCGCTTCCACACGCTGCCGAGTTCCAGGCCGATCACGCCGCCGCCGATGACGACCATGTGACCGGGCACCTTGGCCAGTTCGAGCGCGCCGGTCGAATCGACGATGATCTGCGCGTCATTGTCCACGGTGATGCCGGGCAACGGGGTGACCGACGAACCGGTGGCGATGACGATGTTCTTGGCGCGGTAGCTCTTACCCGCGACATCGACGGTATCGGCAGAGGTGAACGCGGCATGGCCCTTGAGCCATTCGACCTTGTTCTTCTTGAACAGATATTCGATGCCGCCGGTCAGCCCCTTGACCGCATCGCGGCGCTGCGCATGCATGGTCTCGAGATCCAGTTCGACGGTGCCCTTGATGCCCAGCTTGGCGAGCTTGCCGCTGGCGGCTTCCTCGAACAGTTCGGACGCGTGCAGCATCGCCTTGGACGGGATGCAGCCGACATTGAGGCAGGTACCGCCTAGCGTCGCGCGGCTTTCGACGCACGCGGTCTTCAGGCCCAGCTGCGCCGCACGGATCGCCGCGACATAGCCGCCAGGGCCAGCACCGATCACCAGGACGTCGAAATCATAATCAGCCATTTTCAAACTCCATCGTGCGTTCGGGCCATATCAAACCCGTCTGGCACTGTCTTTCCCGTCATTCCCGCGAAAGCGGGAATCCCGCTTGGTCGCGGTCGGGGGCAGAAGCGGGACCCCCGCCTGCGCGGGGGTGACGAAGAGATACGCTGTCGGTTCCGCCCGGCCCTTCGACTTCCGTTACAGATCGATCAGCAGCCGCGTCGGATCCTCGATCGCTTCCTTGATCGTCTTGAGGAACGTCACGGCCTCGCGACCATCGATCAAACGGTGGTCATAGCTGAGCGCCAGATACATCATCGGACGCGCGGCGATCGAGCCGTCGGGCATCACGACCGGGCGCTGGTCGATGCGGTGCAGGCCCAGCACTGCGCTCTGCGGCGGGTTGATGATCGGGGTCGACATCAGCGATCCGAACACGCCGCCGTTCGAGATGGTGAAGGTGCCGCCCTGCATCTCTTCCATCTTCAGCGTGCCGTCCTTGGCGCGCTTGCCGAAATCGGCGATGGTCTTCTCGATGCCCGCGAACGACAGGCTCTCGGCATTGCGGATCACGGGCACGACCAGGCCGTTGGGCGCGCTGACCGCGACCGAGATATCGGCATAATTGTGATAGACGATCTCGTCGCCCTCGATCTGCGCGTTGACCGACGGCACGTCCTTGAGCGCCAGGCACGCGGCCTTGGCGAAAAAGCCCATGAAGCCGAGACGCACGCCGTGCTTCTTCTCGAACAGGTCCTTGTAGGTGTTGCGCGCTTCCATCACCGCCGTCATGTCGACGTCGTTGAAGGTGGTCAGCATCGCCGCCGTGTCCTGCGCGCTCTTCAGGCGCTTGGCGATGGTCTGGCGGATGCGGGTCATGCGCACGCGCTCGGTCTCGCGACCGGCACTGCCGCTGGCGACCGGAGCGGCGGCAGCGGGCGCAGCGGCGACCGGCGCAGGCGCGGCCTTGGCAGCTTCAGCCGCAGCGGCGAGCACATCTTCCTTGGTCAGGCGGCCGTCCTTGCCGGTGCCCTTGATGCTGGTCGGGTCAAGCCCATGCTCGAGCACCAGGCGGCGCACGGCGGGCGACAGGCTCACCGGCTCACCGGTCGGGGCTGGCGCGGGCGCGGCGACCGCTGCCGGAGCAGGGGCGGCTTCGCTCTTGGCGATCGCGGGCTGCGGTGCGGCCGCAGCGGTGGCGACGGCAGCGCCCGAACTTTCGATCGTGGTCAGGATCGATCCTACCTGCACGGTATCGCCTTCGGAAAAGATCAGCTGGCCCAGCACGCCGGCGGCAGGGGCGGGGACTTCGACCGCGACCTTGTCGGTTTCCAGGCTGGCGATGGGCTCGTCGGCAGCGACGGTGTCACCCGGCTTCTTCAGCCATTCGCCGATGGTCGCTTCGCTGATCGATTCACCCAGGACGGGGACTTTGACTTCGATGCTCATGGTTCTCAAACCCTATTTCTATCCGCGTCCAACATGCGGAATTGATTGTGTTTCTGCTGGCTCAGCTGCCACGCTGGCGGCGGATTTCCTCGCGGACATTATGGCCGAGCGCGTCGGCGATCAGCGCGCCCTGTTCGGCCTGGTGCCGCTTGGCGAGGCCGGTGGCTGGCGATGCCGCCGCGACGCGACCGGCATAACGGGCGCGCTTGGGGGCGACGCCAGCATCGGCCAGGCATTCTTCGATGAACGGCTCGACGAAGAACCAGCTGCCATTGTTGCGCGCTTCTTCCTGCGCCCAGACGACTTCCTCCAGATTGACCATGCGCTTCAGGCGGATGGTCAGCGGCTCGCCCGGGAAGGGGTAGAGCTGCTCGAGGCGGATGATCGCGGTGTTCTTGTCACCGGCGGCATCGCGCGCTTCCATCAGGTCGAACGCCACCTTGCCCGAGCACAGCACCAGGCGCTTGATGTCCTTGTCTTCCGGCTGGTTGGGGTCGGAAAGGATGCGCATGAAATGGCTGTTGCCCTGGAACTCGCTCGCCTTGGACACCGCCATCTTGTGCCGGAGCAGCGACTTGGGCGTCATGATGATCAGCGGCTTGCGGAAGTTCCGGTGCATCTGGCGGCGCAGCACGTGGAAATAGTTTGCCGGCGTCGTGATGTTGCACACCTGGATATTGTCGCCCGCACACAGCTGCAGGAAGCGTTCGAGACGCGCCGAGCTGTGTTCCGGACCCTGGCCTTCCATGCCGTGCGGCAGCAGCATCACCAGACCATTGGCGCGCAGCCACTTGGCCTCGCCGCTGGCGATGAACTGGTCGATCATGATCTGCGCGCCGTTGGCGAAATCGCCGAACTGCGCTTCCCACAGGACCAGCGTCTTGGGATCGGCCATGGCATAGCCATATTCGAAGCCGAGCACGCCATATTCGGACAGCGGGCTGTCCAGCACCTCGAACCGGCCATGCGGCACCTGTTCGAGCGGCAGATAGCGACCGCCGGTATTCTGGTCGATCCAGACCGCGTGGCGTTGGCTGAACGTGCCGCGACCCGAATCCTGGCCCGACAGGCGGACGGCATAGCCTTCGGACACGAGCGATCCGAACGCGAGCGCTTCGCCGGTCGCCCAGTCGAAGCCTTCGCCCTTGTCGAACATCTCGCGCTTGGCCTCGAGCACGCGGCGCAGCGTCTTGTGCACCTCATGGCCTTCGGGGATCGTCGTCAGCGTGCGGCCGAGGCTTTCCATCAGCTTCTTGTCGATGCCGGTCTCGATGTTGCGACGCGCCGTTTCCGGGTCCGCAGGCATGTGCAGGCCCGACCAGCGACCGGCGAACCAGTCCGCCTTGTTGGCCTTGTACGTCTTGCCGGCCTCGAACTCGACCTCCAGCTGATCCGAGAAGGTCTTGGCGGTGCCGTCGATCCAGTCCTGCGTCACCACGCCCTGCGCGATCAGGCGGTCGCCATAGATCTTGCTGACCTTGGGATGCTGGCGGATCTTCGCGTACATCTGCGGCTGGGTGAAGCTGGGCTCGTCGCCCTCGTTATGACCGAAGCGGCGATAGCACCACATGTCGATTACGACATCGCGGTGGAAGCGCTGGCGGAAGTCGATCGCCATCTTGCAGGCAAAGGTCACCGCTTCCGGATCGTCGCCATTGACGTGCAGGATCGGCGCCTGGACGCCCTTGGCCACGTCCGACGGATAGGGCGACGAGCGCGCGAACTGCGGGCTGGTGGTGAAGCCGATCTGGTTGTTGACGATGAAGTGGATGCAGCCACCGGTATTGTACCCGCGAATGCCCGAGAAGCCGAGGCACTCCCAAACGATGCCCTGGCCGGCGAACGCCGCGTCGCCGTGCAGCAGCACCGGAAGCACCTGGTTGTGATCGGCGAGATCGTCGCGGATCACCTGCTGCGCGCGGACCTTGCCGAGCACGACCGGATCGACCGCTTCGAGATGCGACGGGTTGGGGACCAGCGACATGTGCACGCTGATGCCGTCGAACTCGCGGTCGGTGCTGGTGCCGAGGTGATATTTCACGTCGCCCGAACCGCCGACATCGTCAGGATTGGCCGAGCCGCCCGAGAATTCGTGGAAGATCACGCGATAGGGCTTGGCCATCACGTTGGCGAGCACGTTGAGGCGGCCGCGATGCGGCATGCCATAGACGATTTCCTTGAGGCCGAGCTGTCCGCCGTACTTGATCACGGCTTCGAGCGCCGGGATCATCGATTCGCCGCCATCCAGGCCGAAGCGCTTGGTGCCGACATATTTCTTGGCGAGGAAGTTCTCGAAGGTCTCGGCCTCGATCACCTTGGAAAGGATCGCCTTCTTGCCGTTTTCGGAGAACTCGATGACCTTGTCGACGCCTTCCATCCGGTCCTGGAAGAAGCGGCGCTCCTCCACGTCCGAAATGTGCATGTATTCGAGGCCGACCTTGCCGCAATAGTTCGCACGCAGCGTGTCGATGAGCTGGCGCACGGTGGCGCTTTCGAAGCCCATCGTGCCGCCCAGGAACACGGGTTCGTCGAGCTCGGCGCCGACAAAGCCGTGATATTCGGGCGTGAGGTCAGCGGGCAGTTCCTGCTGCGACAGGCCGAGCGGATCGAGATCGGCCGCAAGGTGTCCGCGCACCCGGTAGGTGCGGATCAGCATCATCGCCCGGATCGAGCGGTCCGCCGCACGCGCGATCGCCGCTTCGTCCACCGGTTTGCCCGCCTTGGCCGAGGCATCGCGCACTGCGGCCTTGACCGCTGCCTGCATCTGCATCGGGTCGAGCGCTGCGGTCAGATCGTCGCTGTCGGCCAGCGGCCAGTTGCCACGCTGCCAGCTCGGGCCCTGTTGCGGGCCTTCTGCGGGGTCGAAATCAAATCCGTCGTAGGTCATGTTCTAGCGTCCCTTTTCCCTCTCCCCACCGCGGGAGAGGGTTGCGCAGACTTGGGCAAATATGTGCCCCAGTCGAAGCTGGGTGAGGGGGGAAGCGACGCTACCGGCGCGCTCCCGGCCCTCACCCTCGCATCGCGTCGCGATGCATTCCCTCTCCCGCGAGGGGAGAGGGATGGTTCAAATCACACCGTTTCCAGCAGCTCGGCCAGCGTCTGTCCGAGGAGCGACGGCGAGGGCGAGACGCGGATGCCCGCTTCTTCCATCGCCGCAATCTTGTCTTCGGCGCCGCCCTGGCCGCCCGAGACGATCGCGCCGGCATGGCCCATGCGGCGTCCCGGAGGTGCGGTGCGACCGGCGATGAAGCCGACCATCGGCTTCTTGCGGCCGCGCTTGGCTTCGTCCTTCAGGAACTGCGCGGCTTCTTCTTCCGCGCTGCCGCCGATTTCGCCGATCATGATGATCGACTTGGTTTCGTCATCGGCCAGGAACAGTTCGAGCACGTCGATGAAGTTGGTGCCATTGACCGGGTCGCCGCCGATGCCGACAGCCGTGGTCTGGCCGAGACCCACAGCGGTGGTCTGGTGCACGGCTTCATAGGTCAGCGTGCCCGAGCGCGAAACGACGCCGACCGAGCCCTTCTTGAAGATGCTGCCGGGCATGATGCCGATCTTGCACTCGTCGGGGGTCAGAACGCCGGGGCAGTTGGGGCCGATCAGGCGCGACTTGCTGCCCTGCAGCGCGCGCTTGACGCGGACCATGTCGAGCACCGGAATGCCCTCGGTGATCGCGACGATCAGTTCCATCTCGGCATCGATCGCCTCGAGGATCGAGTCCGCAGCGAACGGCGGCGGAACGTAGATGCAGGTCGCGGTGGCACCGGTCGCAGCCTTGGCTTCGGCGACGGTGTTGTAGTTGGGCAGGCCGATATGCGTGGTGCCGCCCTTGCCGGGCGTCACGCCGCCGACCATCTGCGTGCCATAGGCCAGCGCCTGTTCGGTATGGAAAGTGCCGGTTGCACCGGTCATCCCCTGGGTGATGACCTTGGTGTGCTTGTTGACGAGAATGCTCATTTCTTGCGAAACTCCACTGCTGTGGCCGTGAGAACAAGGCCGGTAAGGGGGATGCCGGTGGCGGCGAGCGCGCCGGGTGCGGCGTACGAAACTTCCATTTCCATATGGCCGGGCTTCAGGCCGGGGTTCCAGACATTCTTGGTGAAGCCGGGCAAGGGATCAGTCGAACTGCCGGGCTTGCGTGCTGCCCAGCCTTCGAGGTCTTCAGCCGATATGGGGGCAGGGGCCGCGAAATCATAGACGCGGCAGCCATGGCTCTGCATCTCGCCCAGATCGACGCCCGACAGCGCCAGGCTGAGCTCGCGGCCCGCGACGGTCATGCGATATTCGCCGCCATCGAGCAGCTTTGCCTCGCCGTCGCTCTCGGCGAGCTTGGCCTTGCCGTAATCGACCAGCTGGCGCAGCGCGCCCTTGTCATCGGCGGGGATCGCCTGCCATCCGGCGGCAATGACCGACGCCTTGGCGACGGCCAGGCTCTCGATCCCCGAACAGGCGGTCGCGAACGCGGCGAGGACTTCGCGCACGGGGTAGGGGTTTTCGGCTGGCGGGGCCTCGTCCTGGGCCGCCGCCAGCGCGAAAAGTCCGATCAGGAGACCGGACGCGAGCATCAGGCGAGGCTCGGGTCCAGCGTCTTGCAGACGTCGAGCAGTTCCTTGACCGCGTCGACAGAGACCTGAAGATTGCTCTTTTCCTCGTCGGTCAGATTGATCTCGACCACCTCTTCGGCACCATTGGCGCCAATGACGACGGGCACGCCGACGTAAAGGCCATCAAGGCCGTACTTGCCTTCGACGTTCACCGCGCAGGGCAGGATGCGCTTGGTGTCGCCCAGATAGGCTTCGGCCATCGCGATCGCGCTGGTGGCGGGGGCGTAATAGGCAGAGCCCGTGCCGAGCAGCGCGACGATCTCGCCGCCGCCCGAGCGGGTGCGCTTGACGATCTCGTCGAGACGCGCTTCCGACACGCCCTTGATCTTGGCCATGTCCTTCACCGGAATGCCGTTGATCGTCGAATAGCTGAGCACGGGAACCATGGTATCGCCATGGCCGCCGAGCACGAAGGCGTTCACGTCCTTGACGCTGACGCCGAATTCCCAGGCGAGGAAAGTCGCGAAGCGCGCGCTGTCGAGCACGCCGGCCATGCCGACGACCTTGTTGGCGGGGAGCCCTGAGAATTCGCGCAGCGCCCAGACCATGGCGTCGAGCGGGTTGGTGATGCAGATGACGAACGCGTCGGGCGCATTGTCGCGGATGCCTTCACCCACGGCCTTCATGACCTTGAGGTTGATGCCGAGCAGGTCGTCGCGGCTCATGCCCGGCTTGCGCGCGACACCGGCGGTGACGATGATGACGTCCGCGCCCGCGATATCGGCATAGTTGTTGGTGCCGGTGATCTTTGCGTCAAAACCTTCGACCGGGCCGCACTGCGAAAGATCGAGCGCCTTGCCCTGCGGCACGCCTTCGACGACGTCGAACAGCACGATATCGCCCAGTCCCTTGGTGGCTGCGAGA
The DNA here is from genome assembly GCF_013607875.1 of Blastomonas ursincola. Lineage (GTDB taxonomy): Bacteria > Pseudomonadota > Alphaproteobacteria > Sphingomonadales > Sphingomonadaceae > Blastomonas > Blastomonas ursincola. Next base: position 270,355 of record NZ_VDES01000001.1, on the reverse strand, counting down.
TGCGCCAGCGTACCGCCGATATTGCCTGCGCCGATCAGCGCGATCTTGTTGCGTGCCATGGTCAATCCTTTCCGAAAATTGGGTGTTCCGGCCGAAACTGCCTGTCGGGAATGCGGGGATGCTATGTGGTGCGTGTGCGTTCCCTGAACAGATATCCGGCCCTCAGCAAAAACCTTGTGATGTGCTTGTCCGTTTCACGACCTCAGATGGGCGCGCACCGGGCTTGCACAGCCTGAGTCATCGCGCTCGCCGGCCTGCCTAGGCCGCTTGGACGGGGTTTTCAACCATCAAAAGCCGCCAGACTTCAATTATTTGTGCAATTGAAAACTGTTAGCAATAAGCGCTGTCTGGCCATTCGCGAGGCCCGTCTCAATCAGCGCAAGCCCGTCCTCTCGCCGCAGAATGCTCCATAGCGGCACACTCCCCTATTAACATGGGATGGACGTGATATAATATTTCCTTTAGCCGCGCATGGGCTGCGACGAGGGTAAGCGGGTCTTAACCCGCCCGGCATAAGGGTCCAACGATGGTCACCAAGGTTCAGTACACCGTCGATACCGAATTGTCGCTCAAGCTCTTCCAGGAAGGCGCGAGTGCGCAGGAGAATTTTGACAGTTCGATCGCTGGCAAGTGCCGTGACGGCGAATTCGGCATCTTCTACCAGATGGACCGCCTCGAGGCCTATGGTCTGAAGGGTGTTTTCTTCGTCGATCCGTTTCCGGCTCTGGTCTATGGCCCTGGCGTCGTCGCAAGGATCGTCGAGCCGATCCTGAAACGCGGTCATGAAGTGCAGCTTCACATCCACACCGAATGGCTGGAATTTGCGCGCGATCATGAGCTCGCGCATCTGCGCGGCCGCAATATCGCCGATTTCCCCCTCGACGATCAGGTCCGGCTGCTCGATCAGGCGCGGGCGCTGCTGATGATCGCAGGCGCGCCCAAGCCTACCGCGTTCCGTGCGGGCAATTTCGGGGCGAACGACGATACGCTGCGCGCGCTGAGTGCCCTGAGCGTTCCGTATGACAGCAGTTTCAACCCGGCTTTCCTAGCAGGCGAGTGCGATATCGATCTTCCGCCGGAAACCCCGCCCTTTTCCGAGCATATGGGCGTGGGCATCATTCCGGTGAGCGTGATCGAGGATCGGCCTGGCAGTATCCGCGCCGCGCAACTGTGTGCGCTTTCTGCCTGGGAAATGCGGGACGGCCTGCGCCATGCCGCAGAGCACGACTGGCCGTGCTTCACCATCGTCAGCCACAGTTTCGAATTGCTGAGCCGGGATCGCACCCGCGTCAATCCGATCGTGCAGCGCCGGTTCGAATCCATGTGCCTCAACATTGCCGAACAGACCCGGCTGGAAGGCGCGGGTTTCGAAGCTCTGCAGCCGCAGCGCAGGGCATCGCTGGCCAAGCTTCCCGCCAATCTGGTGCGCACGGCGCTGCGCTATGGCGAGCAGGCGGTGAGCCGCATCCGTTACGAGGTCGGGATCCTCTCGACGCTATTCCTCAACGAATTTGCCGCCATCGAGAGCGTCGTGGCCATCTGAGGCCTCAACCGCGCAACAGCTTGCGGATTTTCGCCTTGGCCCCGATGCGTTCGAGCCAGGCCCCGGTCCCTTCCACGGCGCCGTTGAACGCCCGGTGGCCCGTGAGCACAGCGCGGTTTGCGATGCTCGGCGCGAGCAGGAACAGGGTGGCGCACTGCACCTGGTGCGTGCCGAAAAGCGCCTTGTGCGCGCCATCGCCTTCGGTGAAGTCGAAATAGCGGAAGCGCTGCTCGGCAAAGAGCTGCTCGAGCGCATGCATCTGCAGCACGGTTCCGGGCGAGAGCTGCGCCTGTCCCTGATCGTAACCGAGATAGGCGTAGATGAGCACGTCCTCGACAACAGGCAGGTAGAGATAGGCGATCGGCTTGCCCTGCAGGAACAGGATCCAGGCGCGCAGACGGTCGGCCCGGGCGAGGGCTTCAGCCTCGGCGCGGAAAGCCGCGTGGCCGGGGAGCCCCGCATCGAGCAGCCGTGCCTGATAGGTCTGGTTCGATAGCGGCAGAGCGGCAGCGAAAAAGGCGTCGAGCTGATCGGGGGCGTGATAGCTGCGAATGTCGAGCGTGCCGCCGTTCGCATCGGCGAGCTTGCGCATCTTGCGCTTGAGCGTCGTGCGCGTCTTCGATGAGAATTGCGCCATATACCCATCATGGCCCAGCGCCATGTCGATATAATGCCGTGCATAGAGTTGCGGCGGGGACTTGAGAAAGCCCTGGAACTGCTGGTCGAGCCGCGAGAGCTGGTCCGCAGGCGCGGACTGCACGCGATATCCGTCCGCACCGGGCGGCAGCGGGACAGGGACAAGGGGGCGCTCGGCCAGGATTGCGTCGAGCCCGTAGGACAGGGGCACCAGCATCCGCCGCGCGCGCAGGATGCAGCGATCGCCCAGCAAAAAGCGGATATCGGTGGCAACGGGCGTCATGCGGTGGCAGTCCGGTGAGGGGGGACGAGAGTGACGCACCTGCTAATGCCACAGGGTTAAGATCGCTTGAACCCGGCTTGATCGGCAAGGCTTTACCCTATGTTCACGCGCGTCCTATAGACGGCGACGGAACGAGCTGCGACCTCGTCCAGACCTGCCTCCTGCGATGGGACACCGACATGGCGCAGCCCAGGCACAGTGCCGCCTGCAATCATTGTGGATCGACCGAGACCCGCCCTGTTGCGCGCATCGATGGCTACAGCCTCGAACGGTGCTCGCGGTGCGGTCTCGCGTTCATCACCAATCCGCCATCGGATGCGGAGCTCGCAGCCATGTATCAGGCGAGCAACGACTATCACACCCAGCTGCACGATCCGGCAAGCGATGCCTATGCCCGGATGGCAGCGATCGCCAGAGAGCATCTGCGCTTCGTCGAACGCTTTGCCAATGGCGGTCAGCTTCTCGATATCGGCTGTTCGACCGGATTGTTCCTGGACGAGGCGCGGCGGCGTGGCTTCGACGTCGCCGGTGTGGAATTCTCGGCTGCATCGGCGCAGTTTGCGCGCGATCGCTTCCATCTTTCGGTCGCTGATGGCGATATTCACGCCGTCGACGATGCCGAGGGCATGCTCGACATCGTCACCATGTTCGACGTGATCGAGCATGTCCGCGATCCCGCGCGCGACATCGTGGCCGCCCATCGGCTGCTCAGGCCCAGCGGATTGTTCATCCTGTCGACGCCGAACATCGACGGACTGTTTCCGCGTGCGTCAGAGCCCCTTGCGCGTCCGCTGGGCTATTGGCCGCATATCGAGCCACCCTGGCATCTCTACCAGTTTTCGGTGCGCACCCTGTCGGCGATGCTCGAGGCCCGGGGTTTCGAATGCATCGGCGCGCGACACACCGCCATCGATCTGGCCTATAGTTTCGGAACGCCCGCCACGCTGATGCGCAGTCCTAAGCGGCTGGCCTATGCGATGGCCTTTGCCCCGCTCGCCTGGGCCGGACCGAAGATCGGAATGGGGGACTGGTTCTACCTCGCCGCGCGCAAGCGTTGATCCCTAATCGGTCACGGCGTACTGGATGGGCTTGAACGAGCCATTGTTCGATTGCAGCGCCGAACAGGCGGTGAGCCCGATGATCAGGTCCATATGGGCGCGGAAGGTGATCGATTCTCCCGCCTTGCTGAGGGGCGGATCGACACGCAATTCGCCCGTGGTGGCATCGACGGGGACGTTCATGAAGCAGTTGAATGCGACGGGAATCATGTCTTCTGTCACGCCATAAGGCGCCAGCGCGGCGGCGAGATTGCCGAAACAGCCGCGATGCGGATCGGTATCGCCATAGATGATGCGGAACGTGTCCTTGGAGCACGGCGTCAGCAGGAAATCGTGGCGGCCGACATCATCGGCAATGATTTCCAGCATCACCTGGCTGCGGTTCGAATAGAGCAGGTCTCCGGTCGAAAGGTAAATCTTGCTGGCATAATCGAGCGTACGCCCCGACGAGATGACCTCGCCGATATCGTGCTGGTTGAAGGCCAGCAGGTCCGCCACCTGTTCGCCCAGCACGTCGGTGACGGTAAGCGTGTGCCCCTTGCCGAGTAAAAATGCGGTGCCTGACCGCGGCGGTATTTCATGCGGCATGTTCGGCGGCCTTTCTCGGGCGCAGCGGACAGCGCCATTCGCTGCCGACAGCCCGGCCGCTATACTGCCGGGCTTCGGACACGGTGCCATGGCGGGCCAGCATCGGGTTGGGCGCACCGGCCAGAGCCACATCCCGTTCGATGATCGTGCCGCGCATCTTCTCGTACACGCCCGAGGCGCGCAATTGCTCGAATTGGTCGTGCAGGTTGAACACGAGCGCCGGGCGGTCGAAGCGCCGCGCCGGACGGCTGGCACCCGGATGCAGACCGACCACGAAAAATGCTTCTCCGCCAAAGCTCAGCGAGAAATGCGGGTCATCGGGATCGCCGCTGACGCGCGGGTCGACCGGCTGGCCGAGCCAGTCGTCCTTGTCGCTCAGCGACTGCAGCCTTTGCCACAGATGCTGTTCGAAACCTTTCTCGTCTAGCCCGGCATCCTCCTCGAACAGCACGGCGAGCGACTGGAACGGCGCGGGGTCGAGCGCATAATCGCGCGCGATCTCCATCAGCGCGGGATGAATGCGCAGGTCGTCCCAGGCCGAACGCAGGTCGCGTCCGATGATGATGCGCATATTGCCCTTGGCCAGCGCGGACTTGGCGCCGACACAGGGAAAATTGCGATCCTGGATGAACGCGCGAAAGCGCTCCGCCAGCGGGTGGTCGTTGGAATTACACGTTTGAGCCATGCCGACCATACGCGGCTTGGCCTTGGGGGTTGCGCCATCAGGCAAGACTGTCGGCCATATGTTTCGCGGATGCCAGATCGGCGACGAACTGATCGCGTTCGACCTTGGCGCGGTCGCGGTCGGGCAGGCGCAGCAGGAACGAGGGGTGCACCGTCGCGATCAGCCGGGCACCGTCATCCAGCGCATGGACCTTGCCGCGCATCGAGGAGATGCTGGCGGATTTGCCGGTGAGTCCCCGCAGCGCGCTGCCGCCCAAGGAGACGATGATGTCGGGCCTGACCAGCGCCCGCTCCTGATCGAGCCACCAGCGGCAGATGTCGATCTCGCCGGTGCTGGGGTTCTGATGCAGCCGCCGCTTGCCGCGCGCGACGAACTTGAAATGCTTGACCACGTTGGTGACATACAGCGTCGCGCGGTCGAGCCCCGCTTCGCCGAGCGCCTCGTCGAGCAGTTGCCCTGCTGGCCCGACAAAGGGACGGCCTTGCAGATCCTCGCGATCGCCCGGCTGTTCGCCGACCAGCATGATGCGCGCCTGGCGCGGGCCTTCGCCGGTCACCGCCTGGGTAGCGTTACAGTGGAGCGGACAGCGGGTGCAGGTGCGCACTGCCTGGTTCAGCTCGTCGAGCGATGCAATGGTTTCGGGCAAGGCTGTATCCGCTTCCCCGCGCACGCGCCATTTGTCGCTGCGGGGGTTTGCGAGCGAGACGGCCGTCTCGCGCATCCGTTCCACCCGCGCTTCGGCCCCTGCGATCAGCGGCGCGATGTCCTGCGCCTCGGGCAGGTTGTGCCAGTATTTCTTGGGCATCTCGGCGCGCATCGCGGCGATCTTGACCCGGGCGGGGTTGAAGATCGCGCCATAATAGGTGCGCCACTGGTCCTCGACCACGTCGTGATCGGGCACCTCGTCGCGGGTTCCGCCGGGCCCGAGATGCAATTCCTCGCCATGCCAGATCGCGCGCGCATCGGGGGTGAGGATCGCCCAGTCCATGCCGTAGAAGCGCTTGCGGAAAAAGGGCGCGCCCAGCCGCAGGATGCGATGCTCGGGCTCGAACCAGGCGATGAAGCGCTCCCGGCCCGTCTCGTCCTCGCCCAGCCTGCGAAAGCGGACGAAGGCATGCATCTTGTGCAGATCCCGCCGGATCGCCTTGTCCGCCCGCATCAACCAGTCGGTATCGGGATCGGTGCGCCGCTCGAGCAGCTTGCGATCGTCGAGCGCGCGCCACAGCACCCGGTACAACCGCGAGGGCACCGCATCGTCGCGATGGCAGATCACCCTATCGGCAATGGTGACCAGTTCGCGGGGCAGGCTGACCGTACGCTGGAGCTGCAGTGGAGCGGGATCGGCGAAGAGCGAGGCGCTGTCGCCGACAGACCGCCAGACGATATCCTCGGGCGGCACGCGCGCGGCGAGCAGCGCGCGCGCATGGCTGCGCCACTCCTCGAAATCGCCGGGCAGATGGAGGATGATCTCGCGCATGGCCCTACAGCGCCAGGCTCATCTGTTCGGGCGGAGGCGCAAAGCGCGCGCGCAAGTTGGCGCTGTCGGTCAGGCCGCCGGGCCGCCAATCGGGCGTGGTGATGAAGGGCAGCACCTTCTTTACCGACGCGGTGAGGCGCGCGAGATCACCGATGCGGATCGCGCCGAGCCGCCGTGCCGCGATGATCCGGTCGACCGCCTTGGTGCCGAGGCCCGGCACGCGCAGCAGCATCTCGCGCGGGGCGCGGTTTATGTCGACCGGAAAGCTTTCGCGCCGTTGCAGCGCCCAGGCGAGCTTGGGATCGATCGACAGGTCGAGCATGCCATCGTTCGCCCCCGCCATGATCTCGGCGCGATCAAAGCCGTAAAACCGCAGCAGCCAGTCGGCCTGGTACAGCCGATGCTCGCGCATCAGCGGCGGGCGCACCGGGGGCAGGTCGCTGCTCGCATCGGGGATCGGGCTATAGGCCGAATAATAGACCCGGCGCAGGCGATAGCCCGAATAAAGGCTGGTGGCGGAGGCAAGGATATCGTCGTCGCGCGCGCCGTCTGCGCCGACGATCATCTGGGTCGACTGGCCCGCAGGCGCAAAGCGGGGTGGCTTGGCTTTCTTGAGCAGCCGGTCCTTGCGCGCCTCGACAGCGTCCTCGACGCCGAGCCGGACATTGGCCATGGTCTTGCGGATGGTCTGTGGCTTCTTCTCCGGCGCGAAGCTCTTCAAGCCATCCTCGGTCGGCAATTCGACATTGGTCGAGAGCCGATCGGCATAAAGGCCCGCCCTGGCGATCAGCTCGGGCGAGGCTCCGGCAATCGTCTTAAGATGGATATAGCCGCCGAAGCGATGCTCCTCGCGCAGCAGCCGGGCGACCTCGACCAGCTGCTCCATCGTGTAATCCTCGGATCGGATGATGCCCGAGGAGAGGAACAGCCCCTCGATATAGTTGCGCTTGTAGAAATCCAGCGTCAGCCGAACGACCTCGGCCGGGTTGAACCTGGCGCGCGGCACGTTGCTCGACGCGCGGTTGATGCAGAAGCGGCAGTCGTAGATGCAGAAATTGGTGAGCAGGATCTTGAGCAGCGAGATGCAGCGGCCATCGGGGGCATAGCTGTGACAGATGCCCATGCCCCCGGTCGAACCGATGCCCTTGGTGCCGGTGGAATCGCGCCGGACCGTGCCCGAAGATGCGCAAGAGGCATCATATTTCGCCGCATCGGCGAGCACGGCCAGCTTCTGCAGAATCGGTTTTTCGCTCATGCCCCGGATATAGGGGTTAGAACAAAAAAAGAACAGTTTAATTTCAAGCGAGAGGCTTTGCGGGCGGCCGGTTCCGGCTAAGGTGGCGCATCGCAAAAAGGACCAACGAATGACCCTCAAGGATACTCTCGTACCCAGTTTCGCGCAGATGCTCGGCGCGCTTTCGACCTGGCTGGCCAAGGCCGAGCAGCATTTCGAGCCCGCGCAGGCGGCTGAGATTCTGCAGGCGCGGCTGGCGCCCGACATGTTCCCGTTGTTCACGCAGGTTTGCTTTGCCTGCGTTCAGGCGCAGGAGGCGATGGCGCGGCTGAACGGGCAGGATTTTCCTGAAGCGATCGCTGCGCTGCGCGGCGAGGGCGTGGATGCCGGTGCAAAGCCATGGACGATCGCCGATGCCCAGGCACGGATTGCCGATACCATTGCCATTGTGGAGGCAGCTGCCGATGGCCTGGCCGATGTCGCGGACGATATGCCCATCGCGCATGCACTGCCGATGGGCATGATCTTCGACTTTACCGCGGCCCAATATGCCCGCGACTGGGCGATCCCGCAGTTCTATTTCCACGTGATGACCGCCTATGCCATCCTCCGCGCGCAGGGCGCACCGCTGGGCAAGATCGATTATGTCGGGCACCTGCTGCCGTATCTTCGTCCCGGGACGATGCCCGGGGGAAGGTGATCGGCAGGCTGCGCCGGGCGGAGCGAGCGGCCTGCGTCTGCTCCGCCCGGCGATCGGTGCGACCCGATGGCATGCGGCCGGACATCATTGCGGCGTCAGCTGGGGATAGGTGATGCCCAGCTGCTCCAGATACGAGCTGTATTTGCTGGGATCGTAATAATATTTCTTCAGCTCGGGCCGGATGCGCTCCATCAGCTCCTTGTTGAGGTGGATCGCCGGCTGGTCTTCGGGGGTGAGCACCGGATCGTATTTCTGGTCCTTGGTCTGGACCGTGGTGAAATAGGTCTTGGCATCGCTGACCAGCTTGGGCGTGGTCATCACGTCGAGTACGGTCAGCGCCACCGCCTTGGCCCCCGCGACGGCGCCCTTGTGCGCGATCGGCGTCGCCATCGCGATCGCCGAGGTGACGTTATGCCCGATCATGCTGGGAATGTTCGACGGGAAGCGGATGGTGATCGTCGGCACGGTCCACATGATGTCGCCAATATCGTCCGACCCGCCGCCCATCGAGGTGCCGCGCGTCTCGGGCGAGGAAAGCGGCTCGACCGTCGTCTTGAGCGGCGCGACCTTGAACTTCAGCGCCTCCTGCACCGCCTTGGTGAAGGCCTGGTCCTCGGGCGACCATTTTGGCATGCCGACCATCTCGATATTGGCCTGCGCCGCCTCGGCGAGCGGCTTGTTGCCGAAATTGGGCGCGGCATAGCCCAGTACCCGGCGACTGACGAACGTCCCGGTCGCCTTGGCCGCGGCTTCGGCAATGTCGCTGCCGGTATTGTAGAGATGGCGGATGGACTCGAAATTCTGCTCGCGGAAATAATACCAGACCGATGCTTCGCCTGGCACGATATTGGGCTGCCCGCCGCCATTGGTGATGACATAATGCGATCTCTGAGTCAGCGGCAGGTGCTCGCGCCGCATGTTCCAGGCGATGTTCATCAGTTCCACCGCATCGAGCGCGCTGCGCCCCGACCAGGGCGAGCCTGCGGCATGGCTGGTGATGCCCTTGAACGTGTATTCGACCGAGACCATGCCGTTATTGCCGGAATCGCCATAGCTGGTGCCGAAGCTGGACGCGACATGGGTGAAGATCGACACGTCCACGTCCTTGAACAAACCTGCGCGGACATAATAGGCCTTGGTGGCGAGCAGCTCTTCGGCCACGCCCGGCCAGAGCATCAGCTTGCCCTTGATCCCGTGCTTGATCATCACCTCCTTGGCGGCGATCGCTGCGGCGACGATCAGCGGCATGCCCGAATTATGACCCTCGCCATGGCCCGGCGCACCCGGCACGATCGGTTTCAGTTCCGGTACGCCCGGCATCTGCGACAGGCCCAGCAGCCCGTCGACATCCGATCCCAGCGCCACCACCGGCCCATCGCCATTGCTCCAGGTCGCGGTCCAGGCGGTGGGGATCCCTGCAACGCCCTTGGTGATGGTGAAGCCGTTCTTCTCCAGGATTCCGGTCAGATATTCGGCGGTCTGAAATTCCTGAAAGCCCGGTTCCTGAAAACTGAACACGGAATCCACCATTTCCTGGACCAGCTTGGCCTGTTCGTCGACTTCCGCCATCGCCTCCTTCTTCATCGCTGCGGGTGCCTTGGCCTGGGCAGCGAACGGAGTGGAGGCCATCAACAGGGCGGTCAGCAATTTCATCGATCGGGTCATCGTCATCGGTTTCCTGGTACAAGGCGTTGATTGGTCGGGCACTGGTCACGACAGGGCGCGGAGCAGGGATGCAGGCGCGCCCTGCCGTGTCCGGGCATCACAGCTTGAAGCGCACCCCCATGCGGAAGACGCGGCCGAGCACGTCATAGAGGTTGCGGTTGGTCTGCGGATAGGCGGGGGTGTTGTCGCCGGTGGGGCCGTTCCCGACCAGCACCGGGTCGGTATCGAACACGTTGCGGACATAGAGGAACACCTCCGCCTCGGATGAGGCGATCTTGAACCGCTTGGTCACCGAAAGGTCCAGATACCATTGGCCGTCGATCCGGTTGGTGTTGATCGTGCGGAAATCGGGGGTCGAAAGCGGACAGCCGGTCTGACACTCGATGAAATTGTTGTTGTACACGCCGTCCGAAAAGCCCCGGCCCACGGCATTGAACGACCAGCTTTCAGTGTCGTAATTGGCCGACAGGCGATAGTTCCACGATGGTGTCGCGTCGCCCCCGCCCGCATTCTGCCCGGCCAGATCGACCGGCGCGTTGATGCCATTGTCGGTGATGTTGTCGATATAGTGCGACACCACCGCGCGCAGCGTCAGGTTGCCGGGCCCGATCGACGCGCGATAGCTCGCCTCGAAATCGATGCCGCGCACCTTGACCGACGAGAAGTTGAACGGAACCAGCGTGATCGTGCTGATGTCGTTCGGTGCGGCAAAGGCGATCTGCGCGCATTGCGACGCGACATTCTGTTCGAAGCACAGATTGGCGGTGGTCTGCGCGGTGAGCGTGGCAATCGCGCCGCTCAGCGCAATGTCGAAATAGTCGACCGAAGCAGCAAAGCCGGGCAGGAAGCTCGGCATGAACACCCCGCCGACGCCCCAGGTGCGCGCGACCTCGGGGGCGAGATTGAGGTTGCCGGTGATCTGCTCGAGAAAGGTGTCGGCGCGGGTGCCGCCGCCCGCCACCGGAACGTTGACGGTGTTGGTGCGCGCGGTGCCCGGAGCGAACAGATCGTTGAGATTGGGCGCCCGGATATCGCGCGAGCGGGTCACGCGCAGCTTGAAGTCGTCGATCACCTGCCAGGTGCCGCCAAGCTTCCAGGTAACCACTGTGCCCGACGTGGAATAGTCGGTGACGCGCAGAGCGCCGTTCAGATCCGCCCCTTCGAAGACAGGAAACACGGTCTCGACGAAAGCTTCCTTCACGTCATAGTCGCCGGTGGTGACGCGATAGTTGCCGTAGAGAAAGCCCAGATTGTTGGGCGCGTCCGGATTGAGCGAGCCGTCGACCTCCTCGCGGCGATATTCCGCGCCGAAGGCAAGGCTGACCGGGCCTGCCCAGTTCTCGAACAGGCTGGCGGTCTGGAAGGTGACTGCGGCGACATCCTGCTGCAGCCGCTGCCGCCGCGAAGGCTGCAGCCCGTCGTTGAAGATGTAATTGAGCGCGGCGTCGCTCACCGGGGCAAGGCCGATGCGGTTGATCGGGACGCAGCCATTGGTCGGGTTGGTCAGCGTCGAGCGGCAGACGATGGTACCCGCCGAATTGCGCACCGCGTCGGTAGCGAGCGCCAGGCGCGACGTGACCCAGGTATTGGTCAGCTGTTCCTGGGTCTTGGCGATGCCGAGCTGATAATAGGCATCATAGCTCCAAGCGATGCTGCCGGTGTCGAACGCGCCCTTGAGGCCCGCGACATAGCGATAGACGTCACGCGTATTGTCGCTGCCCTGTGCCGGTATGCCGAAATTGCCGGTGCCGATCGTGACGCTGGTGAGGTTGTTGGCGACCATCAGCGCGCGAAACGCATCGGGCAGATACGCATTGTCGCGCTGGATCACGACCGAGGGCGAGGGGGTCTTCTGGTAGAAGCTCTGCCCCTCGTAACGCGAATAGGAGACCTGGCCATACAGCTCGAATGCGGGCGAGAATTCATAGCTCGCGCGGCCGAAGACGTTGATGCGCTTCTCGTCGGGCGCGAGCGAGTTCGAATTCAGATGCCCTTCTCGGCTGATGCGGAAGTCGCCGCCCTGCATCCACTGGCCGCGATTGGGGCCATAGGTGAACTGGTTGAGGCTCGCCTGACCGGTGGCGGGGTTGATCGACCCGAAATATGTACCTCGCAAGGGACCCGAATTGACGATGCCGCCCGGCGTGAACTGATAGGTGCCAATTCCCGCCGCCACGAGGCGCTCGGGCTGGCCGTTGCCCACGGCATAGGCGGGGTTGTCGATCTGGAAGAAGCCGCTCTGCTGCCATTTCCGGTCGATCGTATCGACGCCTTCCTGCGTGAAATAATCGCCCGCAAGCAGCAGCTTACCCCGGCCATCGGCGAAATTGGTGCCGCCGGTCAGACGGACGAGATGGTTCGGCACGTCGCCATAGGTGGTGATGCCATATTCGTACTCGGCCTTGAGCCCGGTGAAATCCTTGTCGAGGATGAAATTGACCACCCCTGCGACCGCATCCGATCCATAAGCCGACGAGGCGCCGCCGGTGACCACTTCCACTCCCTTGATCAGGCCCTGCGGGATGGTCTGGACATCGACAAAGCCGACTGTGGCCGATGCGACGGAGCGTTGCCCGTCGATCAGGATGAGCGTGCGGTTGGCGCCCAGATTGCGCAGGTTGACCGTGGCGATCCCGGCCTGGCCGTTGGAGAGCGAGCCCGAATTGGTCGAGGACGACTGACTGCCCCTGACCGCGGGCAAGGTGCTGACATAGTCGCCGATATTCGCCTGGGGTTCGGCGTCGAGTTCTGCCTCGGTGACGACGTTGACCGGGGTGGGGGCATCATAGCCATCGCGGGCGATGCGCGATCCGGTAACGGTGATGATCTTCTCGGCTTCGCCATCGGCTTCGCTGGTTTGCTCGGCGGCCTGGTCGCCGGCGGACTGCGCCAGCGCGGCCGGTGCGAACCCCAGTGCCGGCATGGCAGCGGCACAGGCCAGAAGCGCCTTTGTCCGAAGTAAACGTCGCGAATAAGGCGTAGAAAAGGACCCCATGGATTACCCCCCAATTATCTGGTTTGTAGGGCCTTTCGCCATCTTCTCCCGATTTGTTATTTTATAATCTTCAGTCCTTGCATTTAGGCAATCCTGATCGTCTTGGTCTGCACGAAATGTAAGATTGTTGTGCGTCTCTGAACGATTATGTGCCTTGATCCCTGATTGCCGGAGCCATTCTGCCCCTTCGCCCTTGCAGGCTAACAGAAAACGGGGCAGAATAAACATCGAAATTTGCCAAATTCGCCCGGAATTTGTGCGGATAACCAATCAAAAATGGGGAATTTGAATGAAATCCGCTGCGCTGGAGCTCGACAGAACCGATTTTCGAATCCTTGAGGCTTTGTCGTCAGAAGGCCGAATGTCCGACGTGGCATTGGGCGAGTTGATCAATCTTTCCAGTACCGCCGTGGCCCGTCGTCGCCGAATCATGGAGGAAGCGGGAATAATCATAGGATACAGCGCCAGTCTTTCCTTGCAGGAACTGGGATTTTCTGGCGTAGTTATTGTGATGGTCGAATTGCGGTCGCAGGCAGAACATGTGCTTGACGAATTCGAACGCGAAGTCATCAAATGCCCTTCGATATCCTATTGTGGATTCATTTCGGGCGATACCGATTTCATAATCATGATCCACGTAAGCTCGCTGGACGAGTATGATGAAATCTATCGTCGCGAACTATCCAACCTGCCAAATGTCGCAAAAATTCGCAGCAGCTTCGTATTGCGCGAGGTTGCCCGCCGCTCTGCGGTACCGATCATATTTGAGCGCGGCAAGAAGCAGGCGCGCCACGCTGGCTGAGACATGCGAGCACCGCGAATCGTTCGATTCGCCGCGCATGGACTGTTGCACCCAAGGAAAGAGGAGTGGTGCCCGGGGACGGGATCGAACCGCCGACACTGCGATTTTCAGTCGCATGCTCTACCAACTGAGCTACCCGGGCATCGGGCCGTGCCGCACCGCTTGCAGGGTGGGCTTTCAAGGCTCATCGCCAGACCGGCGATTTGGAGCGCCGCCTATAGGCAGGCTTGGGCAGGCTTGTCCATAGCAAAATCACCTGCCTGCCATTGCCGCTCAATCATATTCGGCATCGGGCCGGTCAGCGGGCGGGCCGGGCACGCGATAGCCTTCGCCCAGCCAGTTCAGCAGGTCGCGATCCTTGCAGGCCTTGCTGCAAAAAGGCGCGAAATCAGGGCGTGCTGGTTGCTTGCACAAGGGGCAGGGGCGGGGGGTGCTCATCGCTCGAGCATCTAGGTCCGGTGGGGCGCAACTGCAACCGGTCTGCCGATGCGCCGCTGCAGTTCTTCCAGCCAGTCGGGCTGGCGATCCAGCAACGCCGATTCGGCAGGAGCAAGCGCCAGCATGATCGGCCCGGTGCCGTCCGAGCGCTCGGCGCTGCGCAACTGGCCCAGCAGGCTCCAGCGCACAGGATCGGCGGCGTGCAGCTCGATGAGCGATGCACGCGGGCGCCGCGCGACGATCTGCATCAGGCCGAAGCCGTTGATCGCGGTTCGCTCGCACGGCACCTGCATCGCCGCATCGAACGCTTCGACCACGGCATTGCGATCCGCCTTGTCCGACAGGGCCGGGAAATCGACCACGATGCCCCCGCCGACGCCGTGCCGCCGGATCGCTTCCCCAAGCGCCGCGGCAGCGGCCAGCGCCAGCGCGCGTGGCACGACATCCCCGTCCACATCGACGACCATCATCGCGGGCGTTGGCGAGAAGGTCAGCAGCCCGCCGGCAAAGGCGACCTGGCCGGTCTCGGCTTCCTCGATCACTTCGTGCCAGCCCGCATCGGCAAGCCGGTCAAGGCCGCCCGCAAGGCAGCGGATGATCTCGATGCCTTCGGCGTTCAGCCGGTCGATCAGGCGCGGGGCCGCGCGCAGCGGCGTTTCGCTGGGCACGGGCTTGAGTCGCGGGGGCTTGGCGCGGCGGGTGCCGGGCTCGATCATTGCCTCGCGCATGACCTGCGCGCGGACGATCGCGCCTTCGCTGGCGCCCTTGGGCACCGGCTGGATCATTGCCTCGCTGCCATCCGACAACAGTGCCCGCGCACGATGACCTCCCGCGCTTCTGGCGAGCAGCTTGACGTCGAGCACGGCACCGACAGCATATGCGTCATCGTGTCGCTGGATGCAGGCTTCGACGATCCGGCCCCGCTCGATCAGCGCTGCGCGCTCTTCGCCGATGCCGTCTTCGTAGAGCCAGTGGGCCATGTCAGGGCTTGAGCAGGCCGGCGCTGAGCAGCATGCTGCGGGTCTCGTAGAGCGGCAAGCCCATGATGCCGCTATAGCTGCCCGATATCGACCGGATCAGCGCTTCGGCGCTGCCCTGGATGGCATAGCCACCGGCCTTGCCCTGCCATTCGCCGCCCGCAATATAAGTTTCCACCTCGTCGGCATGCAACCGCTTGAAGGTCACGATGCTCTCGGAAAGCCGGTGCAGGGCGCGTCCACCAGGCAGCATCAGCGTGACCGCAGACAGCACCAGATGCCTGCGCCCGGAGATCAGGTCCAGGCACATGCGCGCATCGGCCTCGCTCTCGGCCTTGGGCAGGATGCGGCGGCCTGCGGCGACGACGGTATCGCCGGACAGCACGGCACTATCGGGATGCTGCGCGGCGATGACCGCCGCCTTCTGGGCCGCCATGCGCCGCGCATAGACTCGCGGAAGCTCGCCCTTGTGCGCGGATTCGTCGATATCGGCGGGGATGATGGCGTCCGCAGTGATGCCGATCCGCGCCAGCAATTGCTGGCGGCGGGGGCTGGCCGATGCGAGGATCAGCTGCGCCATTATTTGAAGCGGTAGGTAATCCGGCCCTTGGTCAGATCATAAGGCGTCAGTTCGACCAGAACCTCATCGCCCACCAGCACGCGGATGCGGTTCTTGCGCATCTTGCCGGCGGTATGGCCCAGGATTTCGTGATCGTTTTCCAGCTTTACGCGGAACATGGCGTTGGGAAGCAGTTCGACCACCTGGCCGCGCATTTCGAGAAGTTCTTCTTTTGCCATTCGGCCCCTGCAATGTGGTTTGCGTTGCGGCGGCGCGACCTTTCGCGCCACCCGGCTGCATGGTCAGGGAGTCCCCTGGGCCCATGCAAAGTTCAGCGCGCCTTACAGACAAAGCGTGCAAAAGAAAAGACGGGAGTTTGCAAGGGGCTGGCCGAAGCGTCGAACCGAGGCGATGGCTAAAATTTGTTACAATTCAGCACTGGGCAATCCGGGCATGCGCATCATATTGCGCTGCAACAGATCAACGCCCCAGGCGCTCCCCCATTGGCGCCAATGATAAAGAGACGCTGTCCCCCATGACCCTTTCCCCGTCCTCGCGGTCAGACGCCCCGATTGCTGCTCGCCGTTCGTTCGGCCTTTCCCTTGCAACGGTCCTGTTGGTCGCAGCGAGCCCTGCCGCACTGGCTGCATCGCTCGAAGACGCAGCGGTCGATGCCAAGGCCGTCAGCGCCGAGGCTGCGCAGCCGCAGGATGCGGCGCAAACCCCCGCCGATCCGCCGCCGCCCGATACCGAGCCGGATGCCGATGGCGAGACCATCGTGGTGCGGGCCGAGCGGCTGCGCGGGTCGATCCAGACCGATATTCCGCCGGTGACCGAACTCAATGCGCAGGATGTCGCGAGCTATGGCGCCTCGTCGCTCGCCGAGCTGCTGCAGCAGATCGCGCCGCAGACCGGCAGCGCGCGCGGGCGCGGCGGCGACGGCCCGGTGGT
Organism: Blastomonas ursincola; assembly: GCF_013607875.1. GTDB lineage: Bacteria > Pseudomonadota > Alphaproteobacteria > Sphingomonadales > Sphingomonadaceae > Blastomonas > Blastomonas ursincola. The sequence continues at coordinate 253,764 of NZ_VDES01000001.1, read as the reverse complement.
GCTGCTCAACGGCCAGCGCGTCTCCGGTTTCCGCGCGATCCGCGACATTCCGCCCGAGGCCATCGCCAAGGTCGAAGTGTTCCCCGAAGAGCTCGCGCTCAAATACGGCTTTCGTCCCGATCAGCGCGTCATCAACTTCATCCTTGTCGACAATTACCAGAGCCTGGCGGCGGAGGTCGACAACGGCCTTTCGACCCAGGGCGGTTATGGCACGACCGAGTTCGAAGGCACCTTCACCAAGCTGGGCAAGAACACCCGGCTGATCGTCGACGTGGAATATGAGATGGCGACCGCCCTGCGCGAAAGCGAGCGCGGCATCATCCAGCCGGACAGCAGCGCGCCCTTTGCGCTCGGCGGAAATGTCGGCGCGTCGCCGTTCGGAACGGGCGCCGAGATCAGCCCGGCGTTGAGCGCGCTCGCCGGGCGGACGGTGACGCTGGCAGGCGTGCCGCAGGGACTGACCGGCGCCCCGGCGCTCTCCGCCTTCAATGGCGCGCCGAACACGACCGATCTGGGCGAGTTCCGCACGCTCATCCCCAATTCGGACCGCATCCAGGCGAATGCGACCTATGCCCGCAATCTGGGGCCGGACACCAATGTCCAGGTCAATGCGACCTATACCAACAATTTCGCGACATCGCTGCTCGGACTCAACACTGCCACGCTGACGGTTCCGGCGGCCAACCCGTTCAACCCCTTCGGCCGCGATGTCAGCCTGCTCACGGCGTTCGGCGATCCGCGCGCCATCACCCGGACGGTCGATACCGATACCTATTCGCTCGGCTTCAACGCCAATGGCGTGCTGCCTGCGAACTGGAAATGGGCGCTGACGGGTGACTATACCCGGGTCGATACGCTGACGATCATCGATCAGCCGGTGGACACCAGCGGCGTCCAGGCGGCGATCTCGCGCGCGACAGGAGCGATCAATCCGTTCACCGGGACGCTGGGTTCGCTGCTGCCCGGCCTGGTGAGCGATACGGCAGAGAGCCGCAACCAGCTGTTCAACACGCAGCTCACCGCCAATGGCAAGCTGGCCGATCTGCCCGCAGGCCCGGTCAACCTCACCCTGGTCGGCGGCTTTGCCCGCCGCCTGCAGGATTCGACCGACAGCCGCAGGGCAGGGCAGGGGAGTGTCTCGCTCACCCGCAGCGAGGCGAACGTCTCGGCGAATATCGATGTGCCGCTGGTCGACACCTATATGTCGGACTGGTTCGGCAAGCTCTCGGTCAACGGCAATCTCGGCTATCGCGAACTCAGCGATATCGGTGGGCTGCTGAGCTTCGGCTATGGCCTGAACTGGGCACCGACCGACACGCTGACCATCCAGGCCTCGCTGATCGGCGAGGAGGCCGCGCCCGGCATCGGCCAGTTGGGCGATCCGCAGATCGTGACGCCCAATGTCAGCACCTTCGACCTCGCGCGCAACGAGACGGTGCTGGCGACGATCATTTCGGGCGGCAATCCGCTGCTGACGGCCGAGGAGCGTCGCGACGTCAAGGTGTCGGTGAGCTATCGGCCGCCGTTCGTCGAGGGGCTGGATTTCCTCGCCGAGTTCATCCGCAACCGCAGCTATGGCACCACTGCTTCCTTCCCGATCCTGACGCCCGAGATCGAGGCGGCATTCCCCGACCGCATCATCCGCGATAGCGACGGTACGCTACTCGCGATCGACCAGCGCGCGATCAACTATGATCGCGTGACCAGCGATCGGCTGCGCTACGGCATCAACTTCTCGAAGCGGATTGGTGGCGATGAACGCGGCGGTGGCGCTGGCGGCCCTCCGGGTGCGGGGCGACCGGGTGCGGGTGGCGGCCCACGCAGTCCGGGTGCGGGCGGTCCTCCGCCGGGTGGTTCGGGTGGCGAGCGTGCAGCGGCGGGCGGACCTCCGCGTGGCCCCGGCGCCGGTGGTCCGCCGCGTGGTCCTTCGGGCGGCTTCGGTCCCGGTGCGGGCGGGCGTGGCGGTCGCTGGAACATCTCGATCTATCATACCGTCCGCTTTGCCGAGACGATCCGCATCCGTCCGGGCCTGGCCGATCTCGACCTGCTGGGCGGCTCGGCCATCGGATCGAGCGGCGGCGTGCCGCGGCATGGCGTAGAGCTGGAGGGCGGACTGTTCCTCAACGGCATCGGCCTGCGCTTTACCGGCAATTACCAGAGCGGATCGCGCGTCGACGGCGGCGGCCTGCCGGGTTCCACCGACCTGCGCTTCAACGATATCGCGACCTTCGGCATGCGCGCGTTCGTCAATTTCGACAACAAGCCCAAGCTGACCGAGGCACTGCCGTTCCTCAAGGGGTCGCGGCTTCGTCTGGGGGTGGACAATATCTTCAACGCGCAGCAGCGGGTGACCAACGAGGCGGGTGAAGTCCCGCTGCGCTACCAGCCCGGGTTCATCGATCCGCAGGGGCGCGTCGTTTCGCTGAGCTTCCGCAAGCGCTTCTAAACCCGGGAGGGCGTGGCAAATTTGCCATGGCTTTTGGCGAAGCCCGCGTTTAAAGACGCTGACCTTGAGCCGGGGCGAACGCCTTTCGGCCGCGAAAGCTATGCAAGGAGCCCGTTTTGGCGCTGACACCGAAAAAGGACGCAGACGCCGCGCGCGACGCCATGTTCCTGCGCGAAGTCGATGATGCGCTGCGTCAGGACCAGATGGCTGGGATCGTCCAGAATTACGGCAGGCACCTTCTGATCGGCATCGTCGTCATCCTGCTCGCGCTGGGCGGCTGGTTCTGGTACCGCCACAGCCAGGCCGAGGCTGCCGGTGTGCGCGGCGAGGAAATGACCAATGCGCTCGATGCGCTGCGCAACAACAATCTGGCAGGCGCAGCCAACGCCCTGAAGCCGCTCGAGACTGCGGACCAACCGGGCTATCGCGCCGCCGCGCAACTGCTCCAGGCGGGCATCAAGCAGGAACAGAACGATCCCAAGGCGGCAGCGGCGATCTTTGCCAAGGTGGCCGGCGATGACAGCCTGCCGCAGCCGCTGCGCGACCTTGCGCTGATCCGCCAGACGGCGGCAGAATATGACAGCCTGAAGCCGCAGGACGTGATCGCGCGGCTCAAGCCGCTGGCCGTGCCGGGCAATCCCTGGTTCGGCAGCGCAGGCGAAATGGTTGCCATTGCGCACATGCGTATGAACAAGCCGGATCTGGCGGGTCCGCTGTTCCAGAAGCTGGCCGAAGACAAGCAGATGCCGGAAACCATCCGTTCACGTGCGCGTCAGTTGGCGGGTGTCATGGGCATCGACGCGGTCGATGATCCGGGCAAGGCGCAGGGCGTTGCGACCCCCGCTGCTGCGCCGGGTCTGGCCGCACCGTTGGGTGCGCAGTAAGAAGAATTTTGCGGGTCGCTACCGTTGACGTTGATTTAGTGATGATTCGGGGAGCTTGACTGGCAATGCACAAGGCAAAATGGGCGACGATTCTCGCGCTGTCGGCCACGCTGGCAGGATGCGGCGTTCTGGGCGGCAAGGATAAGCCCGTCACGCCCACTGTGGGCAATCGCACCTCCATTCTGACCCGCGCCGAAAACGGTGCGGAGGTGGACAAGGACCTGGCGGGCGTATCGGTCATCCTGCCGCCGGCAGTGACCAACGCAAACTGGAACCAGCCGGGCGGCAGCGCCACCAAGGCCATTGGCCATCTGACCATTGGCGACAATATCACCCGCGCCTGGAGCGCCCGGATTGCAGGGTCGAGCCTGCGCGTCCGCCTCGCCGCCGCGCCGGTCGTGTTCAACGGTCGCCTCTATGCCATCGACACCAGCGGCACGGTCCATGCCTATGACGCCGCGTCGGGTGCCCCGGTCTGGTCGGTGACGATCGAGCCGGATAATGGCGGATCGGCCTCGGTTTTCGGCGGCGGCGTCAGCGTGGATGCGAACCGGGTCTATGCCACCAACGGCGTCGGCGAAGTCGCCGCGCTCAACCCCAGCGACGGTTCGCAGATCTGGCGCGTCAAGCCGGCTGGCCCGCTGCGCGGCGCACCGACCCTGGCCTTCGGCTCGGTCTATGTGATGACGCAGGACAACCAGCTCATCGCGCTCAACCAGACCGATGGCACCACCACCTGGAACCAGAGCGGATCGCTCGGCCAGGCGGGCGTGTTCGGCGTGGCGGCGCCGGCAGCGGGGCAGGGCACCGTGGTCGCCGGTTTCTCGAGCGGCGAGCTGATTGCCTATCGCTATGAAAATGGCCGCAACCTGTGGTCCGATGCTCTGGCGCGCACCAGCATCTCGACCTCGGTGTCTACGCTGACCGATATCGATGCCGATCCGATCATCGATCGCGGCCGCGTCTATGCAGTGGGCGAGGGCGGCCGCATGGCCGCCTATGAGCTGGTCACCGGTCAGCGCATCTGGGAGCTCAACATCGCAGGGATTTCGACCCCGGTGATCGCGGGCGAATGGCTGTTCGTGCTGACCGACGACGCGCGCATCCTGTGCATCGCACGCGCCACCGGCAAGGTGCGCTGGTCGACCCAGTTGCAGCGTTATCGCAAGGAAAAGAAGAAGGAAGGCGCGATCTACTGGAACGGGCCCGTGCTGGCGGGCGGACGCCTCTTCACGGTCAACACCGAGGGCGAAGTGGGCAGCGTCAATCCGGCGGACGGCACGTTTTCGCTGCTGTTCGAGCTGAAGGAGAAGGTGTCGTTGCCCCCGATCGTAGCAGACAACACGCTCTACATTCTCGACGACGGCGGCACGATTACTGCCTATCGGTGATGACAGCCTGATTGCGGGGGGAGACAAATGCTCCCTTCCGCTATACAGGCGCAGACATGTTACCCGAAATCGTCATTATCGGCCGGCCCAATGTCGGCAAATCCACCTTGTTCAACCGTCTGGTGGGCAAGAAACTGGCGCTGGTCGACGACCAGCCCGGCGTCACGCGCGACCGGCGCGTCGGCAAGGCGGAGCTGCTCGGCCTGCACTTCCAGATCGTCGATACCGCAGGCTATGAGGACGAGGACCCCGAGACGCTGCCGGGCCGGATGCGCCAGCAGACCGAAGCCGCCGTCGCCAGCGCGCGCGCGGCGATCTTCGTGTTCGATGCCCGTGCCGGGCTGACCCCGCTCGACGAGGAAATCGCCCGCTGGCTGCGCACCACCAAGACGCCGATCATCCTGATGGGCAACAAGGCGGAGGGCCGTTCTGCCGATGCGGGCCTCATGGAAGCCTATGCGCTGGGCATGGGCGAGCCGATCGCGTTCAGCGCCGAACATGGCGTCGGCATGGCCGAACTGTTCGACGCGCTGCGCCCGCTGATCGAGGACTGGGAAGAAGAGGGCGAGCCAGAGACCGAGTTCGCCAATGTGCATCTCGATGCCGAATCGGTCGACGAAAGCGCGCTGGAAGCTGCGCCGCTGCAGCTTGCGATCGTCGGGCGTCCCAATGCCGGCAAGTCGACGCTGATCAACAAGATCCTGGGCGAGGATCGGCTGATCACCGGCCCCGAGGCCGGAATCACCCGCGATTCGATTGCGATCGACTGGACCTGGAACCCCGCCGATGGCGCGCCACCGCGCAAGGTGCGGCTTATCGATACCGCCGGCATGCGCAAGAAGGCCAAGGTTACCGACAAGCTGGAGAAGCTCTCGGTCGCCGATGCGCGCCGCGCGATCGATTATGCCGAGGTCGTGGTGCTGCTGCTCGATGCGACGCGCGGGCTGGAGCTGCAGGAGCTCAAGATCGCCGACCATGTCATCAAGGAAGGCCGTGCACTGGTCATCGCCATCAACAAGTGGGACGTGGCTCAGGATGCCTCCAGCCTGTTCAACGGCATCAAGGCGGCGCTCGACGAAGGTCTCGCGCAGCTCAAGGGCGTGCCGGTGCTCACCATTTCGGGCGTTACCGGCAAGGGCATCGACACGCTGATCAAGGTGGCGTTCGAAACGCGCACCGCCTGGTCGCGCCGCGTTTCGACCGGCCAGCTCAACCGCTGGTTCGAAATGGCCGTGGAAACCAATCCGCCGCCAGCTCCCGGCGGCAAGCGGATCAAGCTGCGCTATATCACCCAGGCCAAGGTGCGCCCACCGGGCTTCGTCATCTTCGGCACGCGCGTCGACGAACTGCCGGAAAGCTATTCGCGCTATCTCGTCAACGGCCTGCGCCGCGAGCTCGGATTCGGCGCGGTACCTGTGCGGCTTACCTATCGCGCGCCCAAAAATCCCTTTTCAAACAACTGATTTGGGGGCAATTATTGAACGCTGCCCAGTCATCGACATTTTTGTCTTAAAACGATCAATGACTAGCTTTGCGCAAGACTTCATTTACCATTAGCGATGTAGTTTCCGGTGTCAGTGCTTGGACATGCCGGGAGAAAGCATCATGTCTTACGAGGAAGCGCCGTTGGTGAACTGGTCGACCTATGCCGATGCACGGGCGACTATGGGCAACGATTTCGTGCGCATTCTGGGCTATTTTCGCGAGGACGGCGTCAAGTCGGTCGACGCGATCGAAGCTGCGATGCGTGAACGCAACGCGGCCCGGCTGGTGCTGCCCGCGCACACGCTGAAGAGCGAAGCGCATCAGTTCGGCGCGGAGCGCCTGGGCCTGCTGTCCGAGAAGATCGAGATGGTCGCGCGGCACTGCGTCGAGACGCATGTCGAGCCTGACGAGCTGCTCGAAGACGTGGTCTCGTTGCGCGAGATGTTCCTGGGCTCGCTCACGCTGCTTGAAAAGGAAGCCAATCCGCTGGTCGAGCGGCGTGGCTTTGGCCGGCGCCCGCTGGCAGCGGCGGGAGGCCTTTCGGCGCCGCGCAGCTTCGGTCGCGCCTGACACGACCAGTGGCCACCGCTTGACCGGGCGGCCTTGCGGTCATATCTGGACGGCATGGCTATCCGTCCCATCCTAGAAGTACCCGATCCGCGGTTGAAAACCGTCTCCACGCCTGTCGAGACGTTCGACGACGAGCTGCGCACGCTGGTCGCCGACATGTTCGAGACCATGTACGATGCGCCCGGCATCGGCCTGGCCGCGATCCAGGTCGGCGTGCCCAAGCGGGTGCTGGTGATCGACCTGCAGGAGCAGGAAGACGAGGAAGGCAAGCCGATTAAGGCGCCGCGCGTCTTCATCAATCCCGAAATTCTCGACCCTTCGGCCGAACAGTCGCTGTACAACGAGGGCTGCCTGTCGGTCCCCGACCAATATGCCGAGGTCGAGCGCCCCGCGAGCATCCGCGCGCGCTGGCAGGACCTAGACGGCAAGGTGCACGAAGAGGCGATGGACGGGCTGATGGCGACATGCCTGCAGCACGAGATGGACCATCTCGAGGGCATCCTGTTCATCGACCACCTGTCGCGGCTCAAGCGCCAGATGGTGCTGAAAAAGCTCGAGAAGATGCGCAAGGCGGCGTGATCGCTGCACTGACCCTTTATTGCTGAAAGCCGTCAACCCCGCGAAGGCGGGGGTCCCGCTTCTCCTTCGCCTTTGCCAGATAAGCGGGATTCCCGCGTGCGCGGGAATGACGATGGCGGCAAGCACCTTACCCCAATCCGGCGGCAATGCCCCATTGCCAAGCGTGCCACCGCGCTCTAGGTTCGCCTTTCGTTCCACTCTTGAGTTCGGAAGCTTGTCATGGACCCGATGGTCGCCATTCTCATCGCTGTTTCGCTGATCGTCGGGCTCGGAATCGGCTGGTTCTTGGGCGGCAAGCCGGTCGCCGATGCCCGTGCCGAGCGCGACGAGGCGCAGGCGCAGCTCAAGGCGCTGCAGGAGCAGTTCAATGCGGCTATCCGCGATCTCGCTGGGACCAGCGAGCGTGCGAAGCTCGCGGACGAGCTCGCGCTGAAACTCGACGAGGCGCGCCAGCAGGGCGCGGCGCTGCAGGGCCAGCTTGCCGCTGCCAGCGAGCGTGCGCGCCAGGCTGATGATCTGGCTCAGCGGCTCGATTCGCTGCGCACGCAGTACGAGACCGTTTCGACCGAGCTTTCCGCGATGAAGGCCGATGCCGCCAATCACGATAAGCAGGTGAGGCTGCTTGTCGAGGCGCGCGAGCAGCTGGCGCAGCAGTTCGGCGAGGTCGGCAACAAGCTGCTCGGGGAGGCGCAGGAGGCATTCCTGCGCCGCGCCAGCGAGCGTTTTGCCCAGTCCGAGGAGAAGAACGAGGAAAAGATCCGCGCGCTGCTCGCGCCGGTGGGCGAGCGGCTGAAAAGCTATGAGGAGCAGGTCCAGAAGATCGAGGCGACGCGCAGCGAGGCCTATGGCAATCTCACCGGGCTGATCGAGCAGATGCGCGCCGGGCAGGAGCGGGTGCAGACCGAGGCGGCGCGGCTGGTCAACAGCTTGCGCAATGCGCCCAAGGCGCGTGGGCGCTGGGGCGAGCAGCAACTGCGTAACGTGCTCGAAAGCTGCGGCCTCGCCGAGCGCACCGATTTCGACATGGAACGCAGCGTCGAGACCGAGGACGGACGGCTGCGGCCCGATGCCGTGGTCAAGGTGCCCGGCGGGCGCTCGCTGGTGATCGACGCCAAGGTGTCCCTGAACGCCTATCAGGATGCGTTTGGGGCAGAGGATGACGACGCTCGCCGGATCGCGCTGACCGCGCATTGCGCCTCGATGAAGGCGCATATCGATGGCCTGTCGCGCAAGGCCTATTGGGACCAGTTCGCCGACGCGCCCGATTATGTCATCATGTTCGTGCCTGGCGAACATTTCCTCTCCGCCGCGCTCGAGCATGACGCCAAGCTTTGGGATTACGCGTTCGAGAAGAAGGTGCTGCTCGCGACGCCGACCAATCTGGTCGCGATCGCGCGCACCGTGGCCAGCGTCTGGCGGCAGGAGGGTCTCGCGCAGGAGGCCCGGCAGATCGGCCAGCTCGGCAAGGAGCTCTACGACCGACTCGCGGTCTCCGCCGAGCATTTGAAGCGCGTCGGCTCGGGCCTGTCGAGCGCAGTCGGCCATTACAACAAGTTCGTCGGCAGCTTCGAGCGCAATGTGCTGTCTACGGGCCGCAAGTTCGCCGCGCTCAACATCGAGACCGGCAAGCGCGAACTGGAGACGATCGACGAGATCGAGGCACTGCCTCGCTATGGCGACGCCGCGCTGATCGCGGCGGGCGAGCCGGAGGAAGCGGCAGAGTGACCGCCTGAAATTCCTGCCACAGCTTGCTGGGGGAGGGGGACCGCCCGCGCAGCGGGTGGTGGAGCGGTAGCTTCGTGGTGCCTCGACTGGACGCCGTGCTATCCTTTTTCCCCTCCACCCCCGACCTTCGGTCGGCGGTCCCCCTCCCCGAGACAAGCTCGGGGAGGATTTGGAACGAGGCATCCGCAATCTCCGCTCCCGCGCGCGGGAGGGGAGAGGGGGCAGGGCATGCCGTCGCCTCGCGTGGATCGAGGGGTAGCTTACTGCCCGGTGAACTTCTTCGCGAAGCCCATGATGTCGTTGACCGGGTTGCCGTCACCGTCGCGGTCGAGAAAGCCGCCGATCTTCTTGAGCGCATCCTCGCCGCCGACCTGGGCGAGCAGGTCCTGCAGCTTGTCGAGCGGCAGGCCGGTCGATTGCGCGGCGGATGCGGCGGTGTCGCCGGGCTGGGGCGCGGCCTTGCCGAGTGCGGCCATCGCGGCCTGGACCTGCGCTTCGCTGAGGCCCACCTGCTCGGCGAGGCTGGCGATCTTGTCGGTGCCGCCGAGCTGGCCGACGATATTGTTCAGGAAATCCATGGATGCCTTCTCCCCATTCGCGAAGCTGTTCTCTGGCGAAAGCCGGAGTCCAGGGCCGCCAAGGTGCAGCATCGCCCTGGATTCCGGCTTTCGCCGGAAAACGGTGCAAACTACCACAAGGGGCAGGTACCGGCCATGCCGATCAGCCGGGCAGGGGCGCCAGATCAGGTAAAATCACCGCACGCCGCGCCTCGACCGAGAACAGCCGTTCGCGTGAATAGAAATGCAGCGGCCAGTCGCGCGCGCCCTCGGGCTCTGTCAGCAGCGCGTTGACCCGCTCTACCAGCGCGAGCGCAGGATCGCAGCGCCGGTGGAACGCCGCGACCCCCATCGCATAGCAATGAGTGATCGTCGCATGAAAGCCACTGTTATCGGTATTGGGCGTGCCCACGCTGTCATTATGCCGCCGGATGATATCGGGCAGGTCGTGGCTCAGGCAGATATCGGGCCGCTCGGCCGCCAGCCAATAGCAGGCGGCGACATGCGCTTCGTGTGTCCATTCGCCGCGCGGCAGGCAGGAAGCGATCAGCCGCTCGCCAAGGTGGCGAACGGCTGCGCTGGACTCGAAAAATCTAATGCTTTGGTCGGTCATGATCGGGCTTTCGGCAAGGAAGGCCCGATCGTGAACCGGGCCGGGTCAGGCGGCGACGGCCTGACGTTGCGGGGCGGCGGCGCGGACCGCCTCATCGACATGCTCTTCGAACTGCGCGAAATTGTCGATGAACTGGCCGACCAGCTTTTGCGCGGTGGCGTCGTAATCCGTCTTGTCCGCCCAGGTGCCGCGCGGATCGAGGATCGCGGTGTCGACGCCCGGCACGCTGACCGGAACCTCGAAGCCGAAATTGGGGTCCTTGCGGAACTCGGTGCTGTTCAGGCTGCCGTCGAGCGCGGCGTTGAGCAGCGCGCGCGTTGCCTTGATCGGCATGCGGCTGCCAACGCCGTGCTTGCCGCCGGTCCAGCCGGTATTGACCAGCCAGCAGGTGACATTGCCCTTGGCGATGCGCTCTTTCAGCAGATTGCCATAGACCGAGGGGTGACGCGGCATGAACGGCGCACCGAAACAGGTCGAGAAGGTGGCCGAAGGCTCGGTCACGCCGATTTCGGTGCCCGCAACGCGCGCGGTGTAGCCCGACAGGAAGTGGTACATCGCCTGTTCCGGGGTCAGCCGCGCGATCGGGGGCAGCACGCCGTAGGCATCGGCGGTGAGGAAGATGATGTTCTTCGGCACTGGACCCAGATTGTCCTTCGACGTGTTGGGGATGAAGTCGATCGGGTACGAACCGCGGCTGTTTTCCGCCAGCGAGTTGTCGGCAAAGTCGAGCGTGCGGGTGGCCGGGTCCATCACCACATTTTCCAGCACCGTGCCGAAGCGACCGGTGGTGGCGTAGATCTCGGGCTCGGCCTCGGGCGAGAGGTTGATCATCTTGGCATAGCAGCCGCCCTCGAAGTTGAACACGGCGGTGTCCGACCACCCATGCTCGTCATCGCCGATCAGCGTGCGGCTTGCATCGGCCGACAGCGTGGTCTTTCCGGTGCCCGACAGGCCGAAGAACACGGCGGTATCGCCTTCGGGGCCGATATTGGCCGAACAGTGCATCGGCATCACGCCCTTGGTCGGCAGCAGATAGTTGAGGATGCCGAAGACCGACTTCTTCATCTCGCCGGCATAGGCGGTGCCGCCGATCAGGATCAGCTTTTCGGTGAGGTTCACCGCGATCACGGTCTCGCTGCGCGTGCCGTGCCTGGCCGGATCGGCGCGGAAGCTGGGCAGGTCGATGATCGTGTATTCGGGCGCGAAATCCACCAGCTCTTCGGCCTTGGGGCGGACCAGCAGCGTGCGGATGAACTGGCTGTGCCAGGCAAACTCGTTGATGACGCGGACGTTCACGCGATATTCGGGCTGCGATCCGCCGAACAGGTCCTGCACGTAGAGCTTGGGCTTTTCGGCGAGAAAGGCCAGGAAATCGGCCTTCAGCGTGGCGAAATTCTCGGGCGTCATCGCGACATTGGTCTTGCCCCACCAGACGGTGTTTTCGGTCTCGGCGTCGCGGACGATGAACTTGTCATTGGCGCTGCGGCCCGTGTGCTTGCCGGTTGCGACGACCAGTGCGCCGCCCTTGGCCAGCGATCCCTCGCCATTGCGCAGGGCTTCTTCGACCAGGGCTTCGGTGCCCAGATTCCAGTGCTGGTTGTCGGTTGCGGTAATGCCCTGATCGGCAAGCGAAACTTTGGATTTGATGGCCACTGCTGATATTCTCCCAAGTTGGTGCCGCCCCTGGCTGATCTCGCGCCCAACCGCCAGCCTTCGTCAATCCGGGACGACTCACGCAGTCCTTTTCTCGTGATAGGATTGTCCAAGACGTCTGCTGCCATGTCTGTCAATAGCTGCTACCGGTGTCATAACATGGGTGGTGCATTGTTGCCGGTATGCACCCAAAATGCTGCGTTGCGGCATATGCCAGATAGCGGTTTACCCTGCGGTCGTGATATGCGACCGGCAGGGCTTGGTGGTGCAGGAGGATAGGTCCACGCATGGCGGCAGTGATTGCGCTGGTCGATGACGACCGCAACATTCTGACATCGGTTTCGATCGCGTTGCAGGCGGAAGGGTTCGTCACGCGCCTCTATTCGGATGGCGAGGCAGCGTTGAAGGCGATCGTCGACACGCCGCCGGACCTGTGCCTGTTCGACATCAAGATGCCGCGCATGGACGGGCTGGAGCTGCTGCGCCGGGTGCGCGAGCACAGCGCTGTGCCGGTGATCTTCCTGACCTCAAAGGACGAGGAGCTGGACGAGGCGCTGGGCCTGGCCATGGGGGCGGACGACTATATCACCAAGCCGTTCTCGCAGCGGCTGCTGATCGCGCGGATCAAAGCGATCCTCCGCCGCGCCGAGCTGATGCGGGCGCCCGAGGTGCCCAGCGACGAGCCCGCCGCCGAACCGATCGTGCGCGGTCGGCTCGAAATGGACCCGGCGCGGCACATGGTGGCGTGGGATGGCAAGAAGGTGACGCTGACGGTCACCGAGTTCCTGATCCTGGAGGCGCTGGCTGCGCGGCCCGGTGTCGTCAAGAGCCGCAACCAGCTGATGGACGCGGCCTATCAGGACGATGTCTATGTCGACGACCGCACCATCGACAGCCATATCAAGCGGCTGCGGCGCAAGTTCCGCGAGGTCGATCCCGAATTTTCCGCTATCGATACCCTGTATGGCGCCGGCTACCGTTTCGCAGGAGATTAACCCGTCCGCGCTGCGGCTGGGCTGGACGCGCCGGGTCTCGCTGACCTGGCGCATCCTTGCGGTGAATATATTCGCGGTCGCGATGCTCGGCGGCGGGCTGCTGTATCTGGACAGCTATCGCGAGCAGATCATCCAGGAACGGCTCGAGCAGGAGCAGCAGAGCATCTGGCTGCTCGCGCATGCGATGGAGCGTCTCGACCAGCCGGGCCGCATCGCGATGATCAAGGCGGTTAGCCGACGGTACGACTCGCGCATCCGGCTCTATGAGGCGCGCGGACCTGTCACGCTGGACAGTTTCGCGCTGGCGTCGCCCACCTATCGCCTGCGCGATCCTTCCGAAGAACCCTGGCAGCGCCATGCTGCCCGCTTGCTCGATCAGGGCTTTGACTGGCTGGTCGACGCCAAGCGGGTCGAGCGTTTCGTCGAGCGCCGACCCGATCGGCTGCAGAACTGGCCAGAGGCGATCGAAGCCCAGCGCAGCCAGGCCGCGATCGCCCGGATGCGCTATGCGCCAGATCGCACCCCGATGATCAGCGCGGCGATTGCGCTGCCCCGGGGCGGCGGCGTGCTGCTGACCAGCTACAATGCCCGGGACGTTACCCGGATCGTGCGCGCGGAGCGGTTCAACCTGGCGATGATCGTGCTCGCGACGGCGCTGGTCTCGATCCTGTTTTCCTTGTTCCTGGCGCGGACGATCGTGCAGCCGCTGCGTCGCCTGGCGAGCGCTGCCGTCAGGGTGCGGCTGGGCCGCGCGCGCGAGGTGGTGGTGCCGCGCCTGCCGTCGCGCGGGGACGAGATCGGCCTGCTGGCGCGTTCGCTTTCGGACATGAGCATGGCGCTGCGGATGAAGATCGACGCGACCGAGGCCTTTGCCGCCGATGTCAGCCATGAACTCAAGAACCCGCTGGCTTCGCTGCGCTCTGCGCTCGAGGGGTTGGCGAGCGTGAAGGACGAACGGCTCCGCGAGCAGCTGTTCGAGATTGCGTGCAGCGATGTTCGGCGGCTCGACCGGTTGATCACCGATATCTCCGAGGCGTCGCGCGTCGATGCCCAGCTCACCCGAACCCGGTTCGAGCCGATCGATCTGGGCGAGATGATCGAGAATCTGCTCGAGCTGCGCCGCTCGCGCGGGCTCAACCAGGGGCGCGAGACCGCCTTTGCCCGCCCGCGGCGCGGTGTCGCGGTGGTGATGGGCGAGGGAACGCGGCTGGAGCGCGTCATTTCCAACCTGCTCGACAATGCCGTGTCCTTCTCGCCGCCGGGCGGGCTGGTGCGGATCGAGGCAACGCAGATGCGCGGGCGGGTGCTGGTGCGGGTGATCGACGAAGGGCCGGGCGTGCCGCCGAGCGAGCGCGAGGCGATCTTTCGCCGCTTCCACAGCGCGCGCCCCGAGGGCGAGGAATTCGGCCAGCATAGCGGCCTGGGCCTCGCGATCGCGCGCACCATCGTCGAGGGGCATCACGGGACGATCACCGTCGCCGATCGCGACGACGGGGCGCAGGGTGCGGTGTTCGAGATATGCCTGCCTGCGAAGGATCAGCAGGAACTGCCCATTTCCCCTGCCTGAAACCGGCGCTAACATGCTGCCAATCCGAAAGCGGATCAGGGGGAGGGGACCATGGCGCAGGGTGACAGGATCACCTATCCGGCGAGCTGCGTCAGCATTGGCGGCGCGGCGCTGCTGATCAGCGGCGAATCGGGCATCGGCAAGTCGGAACTCGCGCTGGCGCTGATCGACCGCGGCGCGCGGCTGATCAGCGACGACCACACGGCGCTGCACCGCGAGGGCAGCCGCATCATCGCTTCGCCCGCGCAGAATATCGGCGGTCTTATCGAGGTGCGCAATCTGGGACTGCTGCCGGTCGAGCCGGGTCCGAACTGCCCGGTAGCCCTGCTGATCGAGCTCAACCGCGCCGCACCGCGATGGATCGAACGCAGCCAGCACCGCATGTTGCTGGGCGTCGAAATACCGGAGATCCTGCTCTCGCCCGACAGCCGGGTCCTGCCGATCAAGGCCGAAATGGCATTGCAAGCCTATGGGATCAAAGGCTAGGTCAGGGTTGGCGCAGCCCGACAGGTGCGCGGCACGCCAGGGGTGGCCAATGACCGATTCCAGTATCGTGCAGGCAGGTTTTCCTGCTGTCGAACCGCACCGCGTCCTGCTGGTCACCGGGCTGTCGGGCGCCGGCAAGACCACTGCGCTCAAGACGCTCGAGGATCTGGGCTGGGAGGCGATCGACAATTTCCCGATCCGGCTTTTGCCGCTGCTGATGGATACGCCGCAGGCGGTTCGCCGCGATGGGCAGGAGCGGCCGCTCGCCATCGGCTTCGACACGCGCACGCGCGGGTTCGATCCGGGATCGATCGTGCGGCAGGTGCGTGATCTGGAAGAGCGGCCCGAATATGCGATCAGCACACTGTTCCTTGATTGCGCGGGGCGCGAGCTGCAGCGGCGCTATGCCGAGACGCGGCGCCGTCACCCGCTGGCGCAGGACCGTTCGGCCGAAGCCGGAATTGCCGAGGAACGCGAATGGCTGCAGCCGCTAAGGCGCTGGGCGGAAAATGTCATCGATACGACCAATCTGGCATTGTCGGACCTGCAGCAGAAAATCCGCAGCCGCTTTGCGCTCGAACAGTCGCCTACCAGCATCATCGTCACCAGCTTCGGCTTTGCGCGCGGCATGCCGCCCAGCGCCGATCTGGTGTTCGACATGCGCTTCCTGCGCAATCCCTATTGGGACCGCTCGCTGCGCGAGATGACAGGACTGGAAGCGCCTGTGGGAGCGTTCATCACCGAAGACCCGGCCTATCAGGGCGCCGTCGACCGGATCGTCGATCTGCTGACCTTCCTGCTGCCGCGCTATCAGGCGGCGGCCAAGGCCTATGTGCACATCGCGATCGGGTGTACCGGTGGGAGACACCGGTCGGTGTTCGTCGCGCAGGAGATCACCAAACGCTTGCAAGCAGCAGGCTTTTGTCCCACTGTCCAGCATCGCAATCTGACGTCACGACCCACGGATGCCATAGAAGAAAGCCCCGCGCCGCCGCCCGCATGAAGGCAGCGCGCCGGGCAGGGGAGAGATCGCTGAAACTGGCGCGGGTCAGGGACAGACGTCGGCAATAGAGACTTCAAGCTACAGAAACTGGTATAAACATCCCCCATGATCGGTCTTATTCTCGTCACCCATGGACGGCTCGCGCAGGAATTTCTGGTCGCGATGGAACATGTGGTGGGCAAGCAGCAGCATATCGAAACCATCGATATCGGCCCCAATGATGACATGGAACAGCGGCGTGCAGATATCGCCGCCGCGATCGCCAGGGTCGATACCGGCAAGGGCGTGATCGTGCTGACCGATCTGTTCGGCGGCACGCCGTCGAACCTTGCCATCTCGCTGCTCGAAGCGGGGCGGGTCGAGGTGATCGCAGGGGTCAACCTGCCGATGCTGATCCGTCTCGAGGGCGCACGCCGCTCGATGAACGTGCGCGATGCGGTCGCCGCTGCGCGCGATGCCGGGCAGAAATATATCAGCGTCGCCTCCGACCTGCTCGGCCAGGAAAGCGCGCAATGAGCGAGCAGACCGTGCAGATCACCAACCAGCGTGGCCTGCACGCCCGGGCGAGCGCCAAGTTCGTCGCGGCCGTCGCGCGCCTGCCCGAAACGGTGAAGGTGCATGTCAGCAAGGACGACAACGAGGTCACCGGCAGCTCGATCATGGGGCTGATGATGCTGGGTGCCGCGCGCGGCGACAGCATCACCATCCGCGTCGAGGGCGAGGGCGAAGAGGCTGCGCTTAAGAAGCTCGTCGGCCTGGTCATGGACGGTTTCGGCGAGGATTGATCCTCGGCCCCTGTGTGCGCCATGACACCCAACCGTCTGCTCATCACCGGTTTTTCCAATCCCGCGGTCAAGGCCGCGCGGTCTTTGCGCGAAAAGAAGCATCGCAAGCGCGAGGGACGTTTCCTCGCCGAGGGCCTGCGCTTGCTCACCGAAGCGCGCGAGGCGGGGATCGTTCCAGAAGCGCTGTGGCTGGGCCAGCAGCGCGATCCGCATCCGCTCATCGATGCGCTCGAAGTGGCCGTGGCTGCGCGCGGCGGCACGATCTACGAGACGACGACCGACATCCTCTCCAAGATCAGCGGTAAGGACAACCCGCAGACGGTTTTGGGTGTATTTGAAGACCTGCCGACCTCGCTCGATGCGCTGGACCGCGATCGCTCGGGCATCTGGCTGGTGGCGCAGTCGATGCGCGATCCGGGAAATCTGGGCACCATGCTGCGCACCTGCGATGCGGTGGGCGCGGGCGGGCTGATCCTGGTCGATCAGTGCGTCGATCCGTTCTCGGTCGAGGCGGTGCGCGCGAGCATGGGCGCGGTGTTCACCGTTCCGGTGGCGCAGGCCGAATGGGGCGATTTCCTGCGCTGGCTGCGCACCGGGCCGGGTCAGCTCGTCGGCACAAGCCTCAACACCAGTTCCGACTATCGCGGCGCGGATTACGCTGCCCCGTGCTTCCTGCTGATCGGCAACGAGGCGCAGGGGCTTCCGCCCGCCTATGAGGCGGAGTGCGACCTGTTGGTGAAGATCCCGATGCTAGGCAAGGCGGACAGCCTGAACGCCGCCGTCGCCGCCGCGGTCATGGCCTATGAGGTGCTCGCCCGGCAGAGCTGAGCTCCACCGGGCGCGCCTGATCAGTGGCGGAAGTGGCGCATGCCGGTGAACACCATAGCCAGGCCGGCCTCGTCGGCAGCGGCGATCACCTCATCGTCGCGCACAGATCCGCCCGGCTGGATCACCGCCGTCGCGCCCGCCTCGACTGCCGCCAGCAGGCCGTCGGCAAACGGGAAGAACGCGTCCGAGGCGACCGACGAGCCGACGGTGCGCGGCTCTGCCCAGCCATAGGTTTCCGCCGCCTCGCGCGCCTTGGCAGCGGCGATGCGCGCGGAATCGCGGCGGTTCATCTGGCCCGCGCCGATCCCGGCGGTCGCGCCGTCCTTGGCATAGACGATCGCGTTCGACTTGACGTGCTTGGCGACGGTCCAGGCGAACAGGCAGTCGGTCAGTTCCTGCTCGGTCGGCGCGCGCTTGGTTACAACCTTCAGGTCTTCGCGCGCGATGCGGCCATTGTCGCGCGACTGCAGCAGCGCGCCGCCCGCGATCGTGCGCAGCGCGATGCCGCCGCGCGCGGGGTCCCACAGATCGCCGGTCAGGATCAGGCGCAGGTTCTTCTTCTTGGCGAACACCGCCTTGGCCGCATCATCGGCATCGGGCGCGCAGACGACTTCGGTGAAGATGTCGCTGATCGCCTCGGCGGTCGGGCCGTCGAGCGGACGATTGACGGCGATGATGCCGCCAAAGGCCGACACGCTGTCGCATTGCAGCGCTGCCTTGTAGGCGCTGACCAGATCGTCGCCGCTCGCCACGCCGCACGGATTGGCGTGCTTGACGATGACCACGGTCGGCAGGCCGTCGCGGAATTCGGCGACGAGTTCGAGCGCCGCATCGGCATCGTTGAGATTGTTGAAGCTCAGCTCCTTGCCCTGGACCTGGCGATGATCGGCGAGCGACCCGCCCGGCGCGAAGGCGGGCAGATAGAGAGCCGCGCTCTGGTGCGGGTTCTCGCCATAGCGCAGCGCCTGGCCCTTGCGGAACGGGACCGAGAGCTTTTCCGGATACATCTCGCCCTGGTCGGCAAAGGCAAACCAGCTGGCGATCATCGCGTCATATTCGGCCGTCGCGGCATAGGCCTTGGCCGCCAGCTTGCGGCGGAAGGCAAGCGTCGTCGCGCCGCCGCTCGCCTGCATCTCCTGCGCCAGCGTCGCATAATCGGCGGGGTCGGTGACGATCGTGACGAAGGCGTGGTTCTTGGCGGCAGAGCGCACCATGCTGGGCCCGCCGATATCGATATTCTCGATGATCTCGTCTCGATCCGCCCCCTTGGCCACCGTGGCGGCGAAGGGATAGAGGTTCACGACGACCAGATCGATCGCGCCGATGCCGTGCGCTTCCATCGCCGCGACATGCTCTGCATTGTCGCGCACCGCGAGCAGCCCGCCATGCACCATCGGGTGCAGCGTCTTGACGCGACCGTCCATCATCTCGGGAAAGTCGGTGATCTCGGAAATGTCGCGCACCGCAAGGCCTGCATCGCGCAGCGCCTTGACGGTGCCGCCGGTGGAAATCAGCTCCACCCCATGCGCCGCCAGAGTGGCGCCGAGTTCGGCCAGGCCACTTTTGTCGGAGACGGAAAGCAGCGCGCGCTTGATCGCAATGTCGGTCACGTGATTATCCCATATGCTTGATGAGCCAGCCGTAATTGCCGCCGCCCGCTGACGCGGTGCCGGTGAGAACAATCTGCTGGCTGGGCCTGATCTGCCCGTTTTCGTCCACCCAGAGGCTTTCCTCGAGCGTTACCTTGCTGGCGGCAGAGCGGAACTGCCAGAGCGATCCATCGGCGACGCGCAAGAACACGCCCCAGCCATCGGTCGCCAGATGCGCCTCGACGTCCACGCCCAGGTGGAAGCGGATCGCAAAGGGCACATCGCCCTGTTTCTGACGGCCGAAGCCACGCCCGAAACCGCTCTTGGCGGCGGGCAGCAGCACGTCCTCGCCGCGCAATTCGCGGCCGTCGCTGCGCAGCACGAGCAGGCGGCGGTGGATCAGGCCATAGCGCTTGGCATAGCCGTCATGCGTCATGTCGAGCCGCGCGGCATCATCGCTGTCGCGCCGGTCGAGCTCGACCAGACCCACGCCCTTGCCGAGCTGACCTTTGGCCAGCACCGAGGTGCTGTTGGTATCGTCGAGGCACAGGGTCGAATGCGCGGCCGTGGCGCGCAGCCCCTTGGCAAGCTCGGGCGGCATGTCGGGGGCAATCGCGCTCGCGCCGCCGCAATTGACGATCAGCCGATACGGGCCGTGGCTCATCTCGAAGGCGAGCGTGGAAGCGCAGCCCATTACCGCGTGCCGCGCCATGGCGGGGGTCCCGGCGTCGACCAGCACCACCGTGCGCCCAGCGGGGACGCGCTGATAGCCCCAGTGCCGCGCATCGCGCAGAGGCCGCGCGCGGATGCCGCTTGCGCGGATCAGCGTGGACATGGTCTCGGCAGAAATGCCCGGCGCGCCCTGCCAGCTGCCCAGGCTTCCGTCGTGGTGGGTCAATCCCTGCAACGCCGGCACCGCGCGGCTCAGCGCCAGTTCGACAATCGGCGAAAGCAGCTCGCCGCGTGCAGCATAGACCGCGCGCAGCATGGACAGCACCGTGATCGCTTCGATCTGCGCCAGCGGCGAGCGTGACAGCGCACCGCCATCCTCGCCCATGAACCCTTCGATCGCGCGCTTGAGCCCGGCCTCACCGAAAATGCGGCGCGGCTCGCCATCGGGCAGCAGCAGTGCGGCACCGACCACGCCGGCCCAGGCCGTGACCCGTGCGAGGCCTTCCGGCGCCTTGTCGGCAACATGGTCGAGATGCCGCGCCGTGCTGGCGAAATTGCGCAGCACCCGCGAGCGATAGACAAGATCACTGCTCGACAGGATCAGCGGCGCATGTGCGGCGCAATTGAGCATGCGGCGAGCGGCCAGATCGGCACGCCAGGCGGGATCGGCGACCGTCTCGAGATTGGCATCAAGCCACTGGTCGACCAGCTTCTCGGCGATCGGCACGCAGGTTTCGCGCGGTGCCGCTGCGGCCAGATCGCGCAGCCAGGCAAAGCTGTGAATGTAATCGAGCGCCTCGGGCGGCGCCTGGAGCGTCGCGAAGTTGAGCTTGGCAAATTCGATCCGCTGGCCCGCAACCTGAAAGAAGCCGGCGCGAATGGCCTTGCCGCGCCGCGCATCGCCCGGGAACGGATCGTCGGGCGCGGCCAGCAGCCGCAGCGGCGAGCGACCCTTGAGCCGCAGCTTGTGCAGCGGCGTGCGCCAGGTCATCCGATAGAAATAGTGCACCAGGCTTTCAGTGAGCGAAAGGCCACGATCGTTTTCCACCCGCACGAGCTGCTTGCGCGCCGATTGCGGGCTTTCCTCGATCAGGTCCGGGCGGGATTCGAGGTCCGCGCCAATCAACGGCAGGCGGCGTTCGTCCTCGCTGGCCTGGGCTGCACGGGCGCCTGTCCGGCGGCTCTCGGACAGGACATCGCTCATTGGCCCTTCAGCTCCCGGATATTGGCGGCGTACCGGTCCGCTCCGCCCTTGAAGCTCGCCGTGCCCGCGACCAGCACATTGGCTCCGGCATTCACGGCCTGGGGCGCGGTGATGGTGTCGATGCCGCCATCGACCTCCAGATCGATCGCGCGGCCCGATTTTGCGATCATCTTCGCGATCGCCTCGATCTTGCGCAGCTGGCTGGAGATGAAGCTCTGCCCGCCAAAGCCGGGATTGACGCTCATCACCAGCACGAGGTCGACTTCGTCGATCAGATAGTCGAGCATCTTGGCCGGGGTCGCGGGGTTGAGCACCACGCCCGCCTTCTTGCCCAGCGACTTGATGAGCTGGACCGTGCGGTGGACATGCGGCCCCGCCTCGGGGTGCACGGTGATGATGTCCGCGCCGGCATCGGCGAACGCCTGCACATATTGGTCGACCGGCGAGATCATCAGATGCACGTCGAAGGGCTTGGCCGTGTGCGGACGCAGCGCCTTCACCACCGCCGGGCCGATGGTGATATTGGGCACGAAATGCCCGTCCATCACGTCGATATGAATCCAGTCCGCGCCCGCCGAGTCGATCGCGCGCACTTCCTCGCCCAGACGCGCGAAATCGGCGGACAGGATCGACGGAGCTATCAATGGGGGCTGCGGCATAGGCCTAGCCGCTTAAACCTCAACATCTTGTGGAGCAAGGCGCTTTGCGGCGCTTTTCCACATGATTTGGCCCAGAGCCGGACAGTCAGGCCTGGTGGCGCAATCGGGCCATGAAAAAGCCGTCGAGCCCGCCCGCGTCCGCCAGCATGCCGGGCAGGGTGCGCACCTGGCCCAGCGCATCGGGGGCGATGCCAGAGGGAAGCTCATCGGCGACAATGGGGTCGATCGTGTAACGGCTGTCATCTGCAAGGAACCGGGAAATTACATCCTCGCCCTCGGCCCTTTCGAGCGAGCAGACCGCATAGACGAGAACGCCGCCGGGCTTCACCCAGTTCGATGCCCGTTCCAGCAGCAGCGCCTGCTGCTCCGCGCGGTCCTCGATATGGCGCGCGCCGATGCGATAGAGCACGTCAGGATGGCGGCGGAAAATGCCGGTGGCGCTGCACGGCGCGTCGAGCAGCACGGCGTCAGCCTGCTCGTCGGGCCGCCATTCGAGCAGATTGTCGGTAATCGTCGCCGCATCCAGCCCCGTGCGCTTGAGATTCTGGCGCAGGCGCTTCAACCGCTTTTCCGAATTGTCGAGTGCGGTCACCTGCCAACCGGCGGCGGCGAGCTGCATCGTCTTGCCGCCCGGTGCCGCGCACAGATCGAGCACGCTGCGGCCCTGGCCTGCGCCAAGCAATCGCGCCGGCAGGCTGGCGGCGAGGTCCTGCACCCACCAGTCGCCCGATTCGAACCCGTCGATCTGCTCGATCGCGCCCGCGCGGGGCAGGCGGACATGGCCAGGCGCGAGCGAGACGCCGCCAAGCTGCGCGGCGGTGGTGGCAGTCGCGGAGGCGTCGGCGAGGCTGAGGTCGAGTGGCGGAGGGCTGCCCAGCGCAGCGCTTGCGGCTTCGGCCATCGTCTCGCCCCATAAGGCGGTCCAGCGGTTGGCGGTGGCGGGCGGCAGCTCGGGCGCGGGCAGGGCAACGCCTGCGCGCATCAGGCTGCCGAACACGCCATGTGCCAGCTTGCGCGGGCCGCCCTGCAGCAGCGGCAGCGCGGTCGCGATCGTCGCATGCGGCGGAGTTTCGAGCGCCAGCGTCTGCGCGAGCATGATCCGCAGCACCATCCGCGCCTTGGCATCGTCGGCGAGCGGCAGCCGCGTCATGCTGTCGATCAGCAGGTCCAGTCCCGGCAAATGGCGGAGCACCTCGCCCGCGATCGCCATGGCAAGTGCGCGGTCGGACCGATCCTCGATCCCCTGACAGGCCGCATGCTGCGCGACATCAAGCGACTCCCCGCGGCGCATCACCGCATCAAGCATCTTGAGCGCGGCACGGCGGGCAGGAAGGCCGGGAGTCTCGTCGGCGGCGGAGGGACGGTTGTTCATGCGCGGGCGTTAGGCTGACACGCTGAACAAATCAAATCCTCCCACAGCTTGCTGGGAGAGGGGGACCGCCCGCGCAGCGGGTGGTGGAGGGGCAGCGGGTTCTTACACTGCCTGAGCGATAGAGCTATCCCGCTTCCCCTCCGCCCCCGACCTGCGGTCGGCGGTCCCCCTCCCCGAGACAAGCTCGAGGAGGATTTTGAACGGACTATTGATCTCTCCTCCCGCGCGCGGGAGGGGAGAACAAAGCTCACCCCCGTCCGAGCGGATCGAGCGCGCTGCCGCGGCGCGGAGGGGGCGGGGCGCTGCCTTGTTCGCGGGCGATCGCCTCCAACGCGGCGATGCGGTCGCCGGTATCGGGATGCGTCGAGAACAGCGCGCGCACGCCCGAGGGCACGATGTACAGCTGCGCAGCGGCCGGGTTGCGCTCGACCACCGGATTGGGAATCCGCTGCGCCTGGTTCGAGATGCGGGCCAGCGCCGATGCCAGCGCGAGCGGCTTGCCGCTGATCTCCGCACCACCGCGGTCCGCGCCGAATTCGCGCGTTCGGCTGATCGCCATCTGCACGATCATCGCGGCAAAGGGCGCGACGAACACCGCCAGCATCGCCGCCCAGGGGTTGCGATTGTCGTCGCGGAAGAACAACCCGAAATTGGCGAGCATCGACACGGCACCCGCGATCGTCGCGACCATGGTCATGATCAGCGTGTCGCGGTTCTTCACATGCGCCAGTTCGTGCGCCATCACGCCTTCGATCTCGTCGCGGCTCAGCATCTGCAGCAGGCCCGTGGTCGCAGCCACGGCAGCATTCTCGGGATTGCGGCCCGTCGCGAAGGCGTTGGGCGCGGCCTGATCGATGACATAGACCCGCGGCATCGGCAGACCGCCGCGCTGCGCCAACCGCGCGACCAGATTGTAGAAATCCGGGTGGCTCTCAGCGCTCACCTCGACCGCATTGTGCATCTTGAGCACGATCTTGTCGGCGTTCCAGAAGGTGAACAGGTTCATGCCGGCAGCAAACAGCAGTGCGATGACCGCGCCGCCCGATCCACCCAGCGTATAGCCCAGAGCCATGAACAGCGCGGTGAGCGCTGCCAGCAGCATGGTGGTCTTCAATCCGTTCATCTCGGTTCAAAATCCTTGTCTGACATTGCATGCCCGGCGCTTCACATCGCGCTCGGCACGCCCCATATGCCCGAATGAAATGTAGGAATGCCGCGCCGGTTTTCAATTGATCGGCCGGCCCAGCCCAAGGGACGCAGCATGCCAGATACCCCCCGCGCGACGCGCCGCCCCGACCATGTCAAGCCGCCCGCGCATTGGGGCAAATCGCCGCCGGTGCCGGTGCCGCAGCCGATTGCCGAGAGTGATGCCGAGGAGGCGGCCAAGGGCCCGACCCGTTTCGGCGACTGGGAGCACAAGGGCATCGCGATCGACTTCTGATGATGTGTCACCGGCGATGACATGACTTTTCAACCTTTGCGCCGCATGCTATTGACACGATTGTCAGTGAGAGGGCGAGAAAGGTTGACCATGTCCGAGCCGATATTCCGTCATCCCGAGCGGCCCGTGCCCAAGTTCCGCCCGTTCCGGGCCATGCACCATTTTCGCAAACTGATTGCGGACAAGGAAGATACCGAGCAGGTCTTCCACATCTTCCAGTGCCTGCCGCGGCTGAAGCTGGTCGATGAGATCCGCGCCTTCGTGTACAGCGATTTCGGGCGGCAGCTACGGATGACAGAACCTTATCTGCCCGACATTCTTGACGATCACGCCCGGTTGCGTGCGATGCCCAAGGGCAGCGTCGCGCATGCCTATGTCGATTTCATGGAGCGCGAAGGGCTGTCCGCTGCCGGGCTGGTCGCGGAATATGACCGGTTCCAGGGCAACCGCCGCTATGGCGACATGGTCGAATGGTATGTCAACCGGCTGCGCGACACGCATGATCTATTGCACGTTCTCACCGGCTATGGCCGCGACGCGCTGGGCGAGGCCTCGGTGCTGGCGTTCACCTATGGCCAGAACCCGTCGCCGGGCAATATCTTCATCGCCTATATGGCTGCGCTCAACATCACGCGGACCGTCCGCAGCGATGCGCCGGTGCTGAAGGCTGTCGGGGAAGCCAAGAGGCTGGGCAAGGCGTGTCCGCGCATCGCGGAGCAGTCGATGCTCTCGCTGCTTGCCGAGCCGCTGGTTGCAGCGCGCAAGCGGCTGAACATAGATGAACCGCGATATTACGCCCTGGCGCACGAGCGGCTGCGCGCGCGTGGCATCGATCCCTATAATCTGCTCGGCAATCCTCAGCCCGCTTGACGGCCAGCCAGCCTGAAGGTCAGTCAGCAAGCGAACGCATCGCCGTCAGCACCCGCTCGGCCCATTCGGGACGGCAGATCAGCAGGTCGGGCATGTAGGTATCCGGCTGATTATAGACCAACGGCGCGCCATCAGCGCGGCTGACGTGCAGACCGTGCGCCGCAGCGACAGCAACCGGCGCGCAACTGTCCCATTCATATTGCCCGCCGGTGTGCAGATAAATCTCCGCATCGCCACGCACCACGGCCATCGCCTTGGCGCCGGCGCTGCCCATAGGCACCAGCTCTGCTCCAAGGATTTCCGCCACCGCCAGTGCTTCCCTGGCCGGGCGCGATCGGCTCACCAACATGCGCGGGATCGGCGCGCCGGGTGGCAGGGGCTGCGGCTGGTCGGACCGAAGCACCAGATCGAGCCCGGGCAAGGCCACTGCGCCGATCGTGGCGACGCCGTCGATCGCCAGTGCGACATGCACCGCCCAGTCGCAGCGCGCCTCGCCAAATTCGCGCGTGCCGTCGACCGGATCGACGATCCAAACGCGGCTCTTGCTCAGCCGTGCGGGATTGTCCTTTTCTTCCTCGCTCAGCAGCCCGTCGTCCGGACGTTCGCGGCGTAGCGCCTCGCACAGAAAGGCATTGGCGGCAGCATCACCCGCCTTGCCGAGCGATTGGCCTTCCAGCCCGCTCGACATCCGTACCGCCAGCAGCGTCTGCCCGGCAGCTTGCGCCAGTTGCGCGGCAAGCTCTGCGTCGTTCATGCTCATTTCAGCGGCATCAGCTGGCGGACGATATGCTCGGCCGCCTCTTCCGGCGTCATCTCGACCGTGTTGACTCGGATGTCCGGATCCTCGGGCGGCTCGTAGGGGCTGTCGATCCCGGTGAAGTTCTTCAGCACACCCGAACGGGCCTTCTTGTACAGCCCCTTCACATCGCGCGCCTCGGCCACCTCGAGCGGAGTGTCGACGAAGATTTCGACGAATTCGCCCTCGGGCAGCATCTTGCGGACCATCTCGCGCTCGGCGCGGAACGGGCTGATGAACGCGGTCAGCACGATCAGGCCCGCATCGGCCATCAGCTTGGCCACCTCGCCGACGCGGCGGATATTCTCGAT
Organism: Blastomonas ursincola; assembly: GCF_013607875.1. Lineage (GTDB taxonomy): Bacteria > Pseudomonadota > Alphaproteobacteria > Sphingomonadales > Sphingomonadaceae > Blastomonas > Blastomonas ursincola. The sequence continues at coordinate 227,283 of NZ_VDES01000001.1, read as the reverse complement.
CCGGTCAGCTTCGGTAAAGCCGAGATCGCGGTTCAAGCCATGGCGGACATTGTCGCCATCAAGCAGGAAGGTGTGGCGGTTCATCAGGTTGAGCCGCTTTTCCACCTCGTTGGCGATGGTCGACTTGCCCGAACCCGACAGCCCGGTGAACCACAGCACCTTGGGCTTCTGGTTCTTGAGGCTCGCATGCACTTCGCGCGTGATATCGGTCGCCTGCCAGTGCACGTTCTGCGCGCGACGCAGCGCGAAATGTAGCATGCCGGCACCGACGGTGCGGTTGGTGATCTTGTCGATCAGGATGAAGCCGCCCAGCGTCCGGCTGTCGGCATAGGGTTCGAACACCAGCGGCTTGTCGGTCGCGATCTCGGCCACGCCGATCGCATTCAGCTCTAGCGTCTTGCAGGCGAGATGCTCGAGCGTGTTGACGTTCACGGTATATTTGGGCTGCTGCACCGTGACCGACACGGTCTGCGTGCCGAGCTTGAGCCAATAGGAGCGGCCGACGAGCATGGCATCGTCGTCCATCCACACGATCGTCGCCTCGAACTGGTCGGCGGCCTGGGGCGGCTGGTCGGCGGTGGCGATCACGTCCCCGCGCGAGCAGTCGACCTCGTCGGCGAGGCAGATCGTCACCGATTGGCCCGCGACCGCGCTGTCCAGATCGCCGTCGAGCGTGACGATGCGGCTGACCGTGCTGGTCTTGCCCGAGGGCAGCACGCGCACGGCATCGCCCGGCTCCACCGTGCCGCCTGCGATCAGTCCGGAAAAGCCGCGGAAATCGAGGTTCGGACGGTTGACCCATTGCACCGGCATGCGGAAGGGCCTGGCCTGATCGGTCGCCGTGTCGACCTCGACCGTCTCCAGATGCTCGACCAGACTGGGCCCTGAATACCAGGGCGTGTTGGGCGAGGGCGCGGTGATGTTGTCGCCCTTGAAGCCGCTGATCGGCATCGCGACGAATTCGGCAATTCCGATGCTCGCAGCGAACTCGCGATATTCCGCTACGATCTCGTCGAAACGCGCCTGACTGTAGTCGACCAGATCCATCTTGTTCACCGCCAGCACGATATGGCGGATGCCGATCAGGTGCGCGAGATAGCTGTGTCGCCGCGTCTGGGTGAGCACGCCCTTGCGCGCGTCGATCAGGATGACGGCAAGGTCGGCGGTGGAGGCACCGGTGACCATGTTGCGCGTGTACTGCTCGTGCCCTGGCGTGTCCGCGACGATGAACTTGCGCTTTTCGGTCGAGAAGAAGCGATAGGCGACATCGATGGTGATGCCCTGTTCGCGTTCGGCCGCGAGGCCATCGACAAGCAGCGCGAAGTCAATCTCTGCCCCTTGCGTGCCGACGCGCTTGCTGTCTGCTTCCAGCGCGGCCAGCTGATCCTCGAAGATCATCTTGCTGTCATATAGCAGCCGCCCGATCAGCGTGGACTTGCCGTCGTCCACCGACCCGCAGGTGATGAAGCGCAGCATCGTCTTGTGCTGGTGCTTGTCGAGATAGGCGAGGATGTCCTCGGCGATCAGGGCTTCGGTCTGATAGACGGGGGTCTGGTCTACGGGTTCCATCAGAAATAGCCCTCCTGCTTCTTCTTCTCCATGCCCGCGCCGCCCGCGTCCTTGTCGATCACGCGGCCTTGGCGTTCGGACGTGGTGGTGAGCAGCGTTTCCTGGATCACTTCGGGCAGGGTGCTCGCAGTGCTTTCGACCGCGCCGGTCAGCGGGAAGCAGCCGAGGGTACGGAAGCGGATCGAGCGATTGGTGATTTCGGGGCGATAGCCCAGCACCTTTTCGAGCCGAGCTATGTCATCGGCCATGAACAGCTGCCCCTCCCATTCGAAGGTGGGTCGGACCTTGGCGAAATAGAGCGGCACGATCGGCACATTGTTGAGCTGGATATACTGCCAGATGTCGAGCTCGGTCCAGTTGCTGATCGGGAAGACGCGGATGCTCTCACCCTTGTTCTTGCGCGCGTTATAGAGGTTCCAGAGCTCCGGGCGCTGGTTCTTCGGGTCCCAACCGTGCGACGCGGTGCGGAACGAGAAGATGCGCTCCTTGGCACGGCTCTTCTCCTCGTCGCGCCGCGCGCCGCCGAACGCCGCATCGAAGCCGTAGAGGTCGAGCGCCTGCTTCAGCCCCTCGGTCTTCCACATGTCGGTGTGCAGTGGGCCGTGGTCGAACGGATTGATCCCGCGGTCCGCTGCTTCGGGGTTCTGATAGACCAGCAGTTCCATGCCGCTTTCGCGCGCCATGGTGTCGCGGAGCTTGTACATGTCCTGGAACTTCCAGGTCGTATCGACATGCAGCAGCGGGAAGGGCGGGGGCGACGGGAAGAAGGCCTTGCGCGCGAGATGCAGCATCACCGCGCTGTCTTTGCCCACCGAATAAAGCATCACCGGCTTTTCCGCCTGCGTCACCACTTCGCGCATGATGTGGATCGCTTCGGCCTCGAGGCGCTCGATATGGGTGAGGGTGCGGGTCATCGGGATAGCTCCGTCTTGGGATGCAGCGCACATGGCATAACGGACAATGGCTTGAACCTCCCAAATGGGAGGGTATAGCAGATCCATGCGTTTCGACCCCGGCCTGCTCGAATCCCTGCACGAGGGCATGTTCCAGACACCTTTGTGGGACGACTTTCTTCGACGGCTGCGCGCCAGCACCGGTTCGGCCATGACGTTGCTCGCCATCCGCCCCAAGGGACAGAGCGATGTCGCGGAGTTGGTGGCAGGCGATGGTCCTGCGGGCGCTGCCCGGCGATTGCTCGTCGGCGGACAGATGCGCGAGGGGCGCGGCTATGCTCTCGAGGAGCTTATCGAACACGCGGCTGCGGCCGATCATGAGGCGCTGGCGGATGCCCCGATCAGGGCCCTGCGCGCGGTGCGCGTCACCGAGCCGAGCGGGGTGGATGGCTGGCTTGCCTGCGCCGGGGGTTCTGCGCTCGGCTCTTCGACAGGTGCGCTCATCCTGGCGCTTGCACCGCATCTGCGTATCGCGCTGCGCAGCTTTGCGGCGCTCGAACGCGAACGCTTCCGCTCGGCTGTCACGGGCGAGGCTTTCAACCGCCTCAATATCGGCTGGCTGACGCTCGACACGCAGGGCCGCATCGTCGAAGCCAGCGAAAATGCCGGGCTGATGTTCCAATGGGGCAGCCTGCTGAGGCGCGGGCGTTATGACCGGCTGGTGCCTGCCGACCCGGCGGTGGACCGTCAGCTTGCCGGCTTTCTCAAGCAGGTCGCCGCCGGGCGGTCCGTGCGTCCGCTGGCGATCAATCTCAGCCGGGACCCGTGGCTCGACATGCTGGTGGCACCGCTGCAGGGCGACACGATCTCGGGCCATCGCTCGGCCAGCGTGATCGTCTATGTCAGCGGGGACCGGCGCAGCCAGGCCGATCGCTGCGAACAGTTGGTCGACATGTTCGGCCTATTGCCCAGCGAGGCGCGGCTGGCCTGGCTGCTCGCCCAGGCGACCAGCATCAGGGACGCGGCCGCGACGCTCGGGCTGAGCGAGGAAACCGCGCGCAACTATTCGAAGAAGATCTATGCCAAGACCGGCGCCAGGGGCCATGCAGAGCTGGTGCGCGTGATCATGACCAGCGTGCTGGCGCTGAGCTGAATGCCAGCCTTGCCGTGAGCGTTACATTTCATCGCAAATCGAAGCGCCGGGGCATTGACCACCATGCAATAGTATCACATGCAAGCAGCCTGATCGTTCAGGGGCGATAACGCCCTGAAAAGGGGGTTGTCTTGCGCCGTTTTTCCGCCGTTTCCGCTTCGCTGCTCGTGCTCGCCATCGGTGCGGCTTCTACAGCTGCCATTGCCAGCCCGGTCGAGCAGACCAAGGGCAGCTACGAGGACAAGTTCCGCCAGCTCGAGGGCGAGGAATGGCCGACTCCGACCGATTATCGCAACGCTTCGGGCGCGCCGGGCTATCGCTACTGGCAGCAGAAGGTCGATTATGACGTCCAGGCGCGGCTCGACGAGGCGAAGCGCACGGTCAGCGGCAGCCAGACGGTGCGCTATGTCAACAATTCGCCCGATGCGTTGCCTTATCTCTGGCTGCTGCTCGACCAGAACCAGTACAAGCGCGATTCGATCGAGGCGATGACCGAAACGGTCTCGGGCGACAAGATCAGCCTCGCCGAAGTCCGCCGGCTCAAGCGCCTGAAGGAATGGGAGGGCGGCTTTACCATCACCGCCGTGCGCGATGCCAGCGGCAAGGCGCTGCCCTTCACCGTGGTCGACAGCCTGCTGCGTATCGATATGTCCCAGGCGGTCGCGCCCAATGGCGGCGAGACCAGCTTTGCGATCGAATGGTCGTTCCCGATGGCCGAGAACAAGGTCGTTGGGGGGCGATCGGGCTATGAGTGCTTCACCCAGCCGGGCGAGGACGGCAACTGCATCTTCGAAGGCGCGCAATGGTTCCCGCGGCTTGCGGTCTATTCGGACTATGAGGGCTGGCACAACAAGGCGTTTCTCGGCTCGGGCGAGTTCACGCTCGAATTCGGCGACTATCGCGTCGCGCTGACCGTGCCCGCCGACCATGTGGTGGCGGCGACCGGCGTGCTGCAGAACCCCGACCAGGCGCTGAGCGCGGCACAGCGCCAGCGGCTCGAACAGGCCAAGTCGGCCACCAGCCCGGTCTATGTCGTCACTCCCGAAGAGGCGGTGGCGGCCGAGCGCGGCAAGGCTTCGGGCGAGAAGACCTGGGTGTTTTCCGCCACCAATGTCCGCGATTTCGGCTGGGCGAGTTCGCGCAAGTTCGCCTGGGACGCGATGGGCGTGAAACAGGATTATGCCGAGCAGCCGCTGGTCATGGCGATGAGCTTCTTCCCCAAGGAAGCCCGGCCGCTCTGGGATGCTTATTCGACCAAAGCGATCGCGCACACCATCGACGTCTATGGCAAGTTCGCCTTCCCCTATCCCTATCCGGTGGCGCAGTCGGTCAACGGGCCGGTCGGCGGGATGGAATATCCGATGATCACCTTCAACGGCCCGCGCCCGGTGAAGGACAAGAAGACCGGCAACCTCACCTATACCGAGCGCGCCAAATACGGGCTGATCGGCGTGGTGATCCACGAGATCGGCCACAACTGGTTCCCGATGATCGTCAATTCGGACGAGCGGCAATGGACCTGGATGGATGAGGGGCTGAACACCTTCCTGCAGTTCCAGGCCGAGCGGTTGTGGGACAAGGACTATCCGGCGCGGCGCGGCGAGCCCAAGGATATCGCCGAGTACATGCTGTCGACCAACCAGATGCCGCTGATGACGCAGTCGGATTCGGTGCTGCAATTCGGTGCCAACGGGTACGGCAAGCCGGCCACCGCGCTGACGATCCTGCGCGAGACGGTGCTGGGCCGCGAACTGTTCGACCGCGCCTTCCGCGAATATGCCAACCGCTGGCGGTTCAAGCACCCGACGCCGTACGACTTCTTCCGCACGATGGAGGAAAGCTCGGGCGTCGATCTCGACTGGTTCTGGCGCGGCTGGTTCTATTCGACCGACCATGTCAATATCGCGCTCGACAAGGTGGTGCGCGCGACGCTCGAACCTGCCGATGCGACTGCCGCTGCGGCCGAGCGCAAGAAGCGGCGCGATGCCGAGCCGGGATCGCTCACCGCCGCGCGCAATGCCGGGCAGCAGACGGTGGTCGAGCGCGATCCTTCCACCCGCGATTTCTATGACAGCATCGACCCGCTCGACGCCACCGCCGCCGACAAGCGCAAGGCGGCGGAGGCCTTTGCCGACCTGACCGCGGAGGAAAAGGCGGCACGCCAGGTGACCGACAATTTCTATCGCTTCAGCTTCTCCAATCGCGGTGGCCTCGTCATGCCGGTGATCCTCAAGATGGATTTTTCCGACGGCACCAGCGAGACCGCGCGCATCCCGGCAGAGGTCTGGCGCTACAACCAGAAGGCAGTGACCTGGCAGTTCGTGACCCCCAAGACGCTGACCCGCGCCGAGATCGATCCGCTCTGGGAAACCGCCGATGCCGACCGGTCGAACAATGTCTATACCGGCCAGATCGATCCCAAGACGCTGGGCATCGAGACGCCCGAGGAAACCAAGAACCGGATGAAGGATTCGGACGTCAAGGTGCAGCCCGATTCGCTGCGCACCTTCGGCGCGCCGAAATGATGCGACGGGTTCTGGCCATCGCGGTGGCGGCGGCGGGCCTGGTGCTCGCACCGCAGGCAGGCGCGCATCGCGGGCACGATGCGATGAGCGTCGTCACGCTCGAACCCGATGGCAAGGTCATGGTCTCGCACCGGTTCGAGGCGCATGACCTCGAACCGGCGCTCGCCGAAATCGCGCCGAACGCGCAGACGAGCCTCGACGATCCCGATGCGATTGCTGAGCTCAAGACCTATCTGCTCGCGCATTTCAAGCTGCGCGCCGATGGGGCGGAGGTTCCGCTGGCGGTGTCGTCCGTCGATATCGGCGTACGTGAGGTGCGAATGAACTATGCGGGTCAGGTGAAGGGCCGTCCCAAGGCGGTGGCGATCCAGACCACCATCCTGCGCGACATCTATCCGCGCCAGGTCAACCAGGTCGAGGTCAAGCGCGGTACATTCGCGCGGACGCTGCGCTTCGGTGGCGACGAGGTCCAGACGGTCGCGCTGCCCTGACAGGTCATGCCCCGGTGACCACAGGACCACCGGGGAGGACATGACCTGCTATTGGAGCGGGCGGCTCATCCGCGCTCGGGCGTGCGGCCCTTGGGGTCGTGCCAGCGCAGCGCCGGATCGTTCATGAAATCCTCGAGCGGCGTGTGGGTGAGGTGGTTGGTATAGTTGCTGATCACCTTCGTCGCGATGATCGTCACCACCTCGAGCACCTGCGCCTTGCTGAACCCGGCGGCGAGAAACGCGTCGACCGCGGCATCGCCGGCAAAGCCGCGCTGCTCGGCCACCATCTCGGCGAAGACGCGCAACGCCTGCAGCCGGGGATCGGCGATCGGCCGGAGGGTGCGGATCGCCTGGATCACGTCCTCGGGCACGCCGGCCTTGCGCGACAGGAAGGTGTGGCCCGAAGCGCAATATTCGCAGCCGTGGAAGACGTTGATCGCCTGATAGACCACCTGCTGTTCGGCGGGGCTCAGCGTCGCTTCGGCAGCGATCAGGCCGAACAGGTCGTCATAGGCCTTCAGTGCCACCGGGCTCTCGGCGAGCGTCGCCTGCAGCTTGGGGATGAAGCCCCAGCCTTTCTTGACCGCAGCCATGCGGTCCTTCGATCCTTCGGGGGCGGTGTCGATGCTGTGAATGGTGAACGTGGTCATGTCCCTGTCTCCTTTTGGCCGGGCCGTCGGTGGCTGCGGTCGAAAGAGGAATTAGGCCATTCCTGATTCTTGCAGTAGATAGGTATGGGAGCTAACATCCATTCCTGAAGGGAATGAGTGATGGACCGGCTTCAGGCGATGCGCCATTTCGTGACGGTGGTCGATTGCGGCTCGTTCTCGGCCGCCGCGCGCCAGTTGCGCATCGGCCAGCCTGCGCTGTCCAAGTCGGTCGCGCTGCTGGAAGACCGGCTCGGCATAAGGCTGATCGTGCGCAGCACCCGAAGCCACAGCCTCACCGAAGCCGGCCAGCGTTTCTATGACGGCGCTCGCCTGGCGCTCGACGAAGCCGATGCCGCCGAAGCCGCTGCGCGCGACGAGGCTGGATCGCTGAGCGGAAGCCTGCGCATCGCCGCCCCGCCGGTCTATGCCAGCCAAGTGATGATCCCACTGCTGCCCGCCTTTCACGCGCTGCACCCCGACATCCGCATCGAGCTGATCCTTGATGACCGCCGCATCGATCTGGTCGAGGAGGGGGTCGACCTGGCGCTGCGCACCGGCGTGCTGGGCGACAGCAGCCTGCTCGCGCGCCGGATCGACAGCGCAAGCCGGATGCTGGTAGCGACGCCGGGCTATCTGGCCGCGCACGGCATGCCCGGCCATCCCACCGATCTGGTGCGGCACCGGATCATCAGCTTCACGTCTTTCGACAATCGCGAGGCCTGGACCTTCGAAAAGGTTGGCGAGCGCTGCTCGGCCTATCCCGCCGATCCGATCCTGCGGGTAAACTCTGCCGAAGGACTGCGCGCAGCGGTGCTGGCGGGGATGGGGATCGCGATGGTCACCAACCGCATGGTGGGGGCCAGTCTGGCGATGGGCGAACTGGTCCCGCTGCTGCCCGGCTGGACCTTGGGGGGCAACGATATCTGGGTGATCTTTCCCGAGGGCAGGCGGGTGCGTCCGCGCGCGCGGCTGTTTGCGGACTGGCTGGCCGGCGCGGTTGCCGGGCTCGGCTAATCCCCCAGCGCCGTGAAGCGGAAGTCGCGGAACTTCGCCTCGCCGGGGCCGGCGGCATAGAGCCCTGGGCGGAGCATCAGGAAGCCGCCGCGGACATTGTGGTGATAGCCCGAGACTTCCATGCCCCGGTCGAATTTCAGCCAGGTCCTGCCGTCATCGCCCGAGGTGTGGAAGCTCACGATATGCTTCCGGTTGGTCACCCGGATGCGCATGCGGCGGCCGTGCGGGTTGGCGGGACGCCCGCGCTCGATGCCGTACTGGTGAGTCACGAAGCGCTCGGCATCGAAGCCGAGCCCCGCATAGAGCTTGTCGTCATAGAACAGCACCAGTCCCGCCGTGCCGCCCGGGGCAAGCTCGATATCGCATTCGAACCGGTACGAAGTGTCGCCCGCGATCACCAGCAGCGGTGATCCGGTAGAGGGGGCGAGGCCCTTGCCCTTGAGAAACAGCGTGTTGTCCGCGACGCGGGCGCGGCTGCTCTCGTCCGGGTCGGGGCGGAAGAACGACCATTTGGTGCCGAGCGCGAGCGTGCCGAAATCGTCAGACAGCGCCATGCCGTGCGGCAGCGCCGAGCCACCCCCGGGCTTGGCGATCGGTGCGGACAGGTCACCGCCGGTCATGCGGAACCAGCCGTCGGGGGTGAATTCGACCGGATCGAGCAGGCATTGCCGCCCCAGGGTCCAATAGCCGTTCTCGAACCCGTGATAGAGGCTCCACCAGCTCTTGTCAGGTGCCTGGACCAGGCTGGCATGGCCACGCGACCACCAGGCCTCGCGTGCGCTTTCGGTCCGCACCAGCGGGTTGCCGGGGTGCTGCTCCCACGGGCCGTGGATCGAACGCGAGCGGGCTGCGATGACCATATGGCCCGTGGGAGGCCCCGCTGTCCCTCCGACAGCGGTAATCATGTAGAACCAATTGCCAATATGGTGAATCTTCGGTCCCTCGGGTGCGAAGCCCTCGACATCCCATTCCTCGGGATAGCGCCATGGATCGTAGACATGCTCGACCTCGCCGATAACGCGCATACCGTCATCGGATAGCCGCACCCGGTCGCCGCCCGAGAGGAACAGCCAGCGCGATCCGTCCTCGCCCACCGCATGGCAGGGGTCGATATGCTTGTGCAGACCCAGCGGCACGGGATCGGACCACGGGCCGTCGATATGGTCGGCCCAGATCACGTAGATGTCGTTCTGCGGGCTGGCCTTGACCGGGATGTAGAGGAAGTAGCGGCCCTTGTGCTTTTCCAGGCTGACCGCCCAGACCGATCCGATATTGCGGGTCAGCGCCGGCTTTCGGGGTTGCCAGTTCACCAGATCGCGCGAATGCCAGATCAGCAGGCCGGGATAGGATTCGAAGCTGGAAAAGGTGAGATAGTAATCCTCGCCGTCCTTGAGGATGGCAGGGTCGGGCCGGTCGCCCGAAAGCACCGGGTTGAGAAAGCGGCCATCGCCCAGATCGGCAATGCGCTGATGGTCCAGACCCCGGCGCCAGCCTGGGGAGGGTTTCGGCGCCGGGGAAGGGCTTGCGGGCAGAGATGTTGCAAGCCCCAATGTCGAAAGCGCACCCGCGGCCATAACGCTGCGGCGGCTGAATTTCGGCGAGCGGCGGGTCATAGCGCCAAGCCCGTAGTCCGTGCCCAGGCGCGCCACAATTCGGGCCAGGCCTCGACCGGCTTGCCGATGGACTTGCGCAGCCCGAAGCCGTGCCCGCCATGTTCGAACAGATGCGTCTCGACGCGCACGCGCTTGTCCTTCAGCGCGGCGCGCAGCAGCAATGCGTTGTTGACGGGCACCACCTCGTCATCCTCGGCATGCAGCAGGAAGAAGGGCGGGGCGTTGGTCGGCACGTTGCGATGCGGCGAATGCGCGGCTTCGAGCGCTGGCGTCGGCGTCTTGCCGAGCAGCAGGTCGCGCGAGCCGGGATGTGCATCGGGCGGGGTCATCGAGATCACCGGATAGATCGGTGCGGCGCTGTGCGGCCTGGCCGAAAGCGTGTCGGCAGCATCGACGGGTTCATAGGCTTTCGCATCGAAGCGCGTGGAGAGGTCCGCGCACAGATGCCCGCCGGCGGAAAAGCCCATCGCCGAAACGCGTTCCGGATCGATCGCAAAATCGCGGGCACGGTGGCGGATAAGCCGCATCGCCCGCTGCGCATCGGCCAGCGCGACATTGGGTCCCGTGGCCCAGCCTTCCCCGGGTAGCCGGTAGAACAGCACGAAGGCGGTAAAGCCGCGTGCTGCCAGCCAGCGGCCCATTTCATAGCCTTCCTTGTCGACCACCACCCAGCGATAGCCGCCGCCTGGCGTGATCAGCACCGCTGCGCCATTGGGCCGGTCGGGCCGGAACACGGCCATGCGGGGTCTGGAAATACCGAACACCGCGCGGTCGGTGACCAACCGGTCGGTCGAGCGTTCCTGCACGGTTTCGACGAGCGGTTTCGCGGGAGAACCCGGCGCGCCGCCGGGCCACAGATCGATGGTCTCGGACGGCTGGGGCAGACCGGGGGGCAGCGAACCGCCTGGAACCTGAGGTACCGGCGTCTGTGCTTTCGCGAGGCTGGCGAGGCCCAATGCAAGCGGAGCCGCCATGAGGGATCGGCGATCGATCGGCATGGCGGCTCCTTTGCGTCGGCAGTGCGGGCAGCGGCGAACCGCTGCCCCGGTTGTGATCAGTATTTGAAGCGCGCACCAAGGAAGAAGGTGCGGCCGAAATGGTTGTTCTCGTAGTTCCGGTCCGCATCGAAATCGGTAAAGCGATAGCGATAGGTGTCGGTCAGGTTGTTGCCTTCCAGCGAGACTTCGAGCCATTCGGTGAACTTGTACCGGATCGAGGCGTCGAGGTTGAACTGGCTGCCAAAGCCCTCGAGAATGTTTCCGGTGCCGCTCGCGCCTTCGTGCCAGCGGCTGCGATAGGTGCCCATCACGCGCGCCGAGAACTTGCCGTCGTCATAATAGAAGGTACCGTTGTAGGAACGCTTCGAAACGTTGGCGAGCGCTGCCCTGCGGGTCACGTTGACCAGCGCGCCACCGGGCGTGGTGGCCGGACCCTGCACGATGAAATCGGCATTGCTGTCGATGAACGTCGCGTTGGCAAGGATCCCGAAATTGCCGAAGAACCCGTCGGTAAAGGCGCTGAACGGGATCTGCGCGGCGATTTCCACGCCCTTGAGCTTCGCACCGGTGCCGTTGACCGGAGTGGTCAGCGTCCAGATCGGCTGCGTCAGCAGCGCCGGGTTGAGAGCGGCAGGCGAGGAGGGGTTGAGCACCGAAACCGGCAGGCCGGTCTGCGCGAAGGTTGCCTCGGTGATCGCCGCTGTCTGGGTGAAGCTGTCCACGTTCTTGATGAACCCGGCGATCGAGAGCAGCGCCTGAGGTGCGAAATACCATTCGATCGCGAGGTCATAGTTCGTCGCGCGGAACGGCTCGAGGAACGGGTTGCCGCTGTTGACGCGGAAGTTGAAGCCGTCAGCCGAACCGCCGGGAGTCAGCGAGCCGAGCGTCGGGCGGGTGATCACCTCTGCCGCAGCAGCACGGATGATCAGGTTCTGCGTCGGGAAGAAGGCGATATTGGCCGAGGGCAGCCAGTCGTCATAGCTGCGCTCGATCGTCGCTTCCACCGCGCCGACCAGGCCGTAGGACGACTGTTCGGTCTTCACATAGCGGATGCCGCCGTTGAACGCATATTCCAGTCCGAAAATGTCGCCCTTGGCGTCGAACTGCAGATAGCCGCCCTTGGTGGTTTCCTGCACGCCGCGATTGTTGCCCGCGTCCAGCGCCAGCGGGCGGCTGTACAGCTTGGTGAATTCGGTGGTCGCATCGAGATTGGGGACCAGCCAGCTGTTCGTATTGCCCGCCGGTTGACCGGCATTGCCCAGTTGGAACAGCTCGGAAAGCTGCGCCGTCACCGGGAAGCCATAGACGGCGGTCGGGCCGAACAGGCTGGTGGGCGAGCAGGTGATCGTGCCCAGCACTCGGTCCAGGCCGCCATTGCCGCAGACCGCGGTATCGCGGGTGAACGCCACGGTGTCGAATTCGAACCGGCGCCACATCACGCCCGCCTTGACCGTGAAGTCTTCGGTGACGTCCCATTCGGTGCGCAGCTGCGCGGTCTTGAACTGGTTGACGATCTCGGAGGGACGGTCGCGGATTTCGGCGAGCTGGAACACGGCCGGATCGGTGACGCTGGTGCCGAAGGTCAGCTTCGGACGCTTCATGTCGGTATAGTCGTAGCTATAGCCCTGCGCATCGCGGTCATCGAACACGATGGTCGTTTCCACCGGGATGTCGGCGGTCGATTTCGAGATGCCGCCCAGCAGCGTGAAGCGGAAGCTGTCCGACAGGTCCTGATCCCAGGTGCCGCCGACCTGATAGAATTCGGTGGTGCTTTCGCGCAGATAGTGTTCGGTGCGGACCCAGGCATCGTTGAACGTGCCGCTGATCATGTTGTTGTTGGCGTCGTACACCGGGTTGATGACGTCGATCGAGCGCTCGTTCGAGCGGAACAGCACCTCACCCCAGCGCTCGCGCCGGTCGCTGTTGAAGCGCGAGAACAGACCGTCGATGGAGAACTTGGTCATGTCGGTCGGCGCGAACTGGATCGATCCGGTAATGCCCAGACGCTCGCGATCGTGCTTCACCTCGCCATAGCGCGGGATGCGCGGGTGGAAGGACAACGCCGCCTGGTCGCAAGCCGCGTTGCGGCCATTCACATAGACGCCTCCAGCGTTGCGGACCGGGGTCGTGTTCGTCGCACTCTGCTGGAAGCAGGGGGTGCCGTTGACCGAGTCGAAGCGCGCCTGCGCCCAGCGCACGGTGTTGTTGCCGAGCTCGAGCACCTGGGTCTTCTGATAGGCCGCGGAAAGCGACACGCCGAAGGTGCCGGCATCGTTACGCCAGCTCAGCAGCCCTGCGAGGCGCGGGCCGGCATATTCGGACAGGTCGTTATAGCTGACCACAGCCGAGCCCACCGCCGTAAAGCCCGCCTTGGCCGCAAGCGGGTTGCCGGTGTTGAGATCGACCACCGCACCCAGCGAGCCTTCGTCGAGGCTCGCCTCGGCGGTCTTGTGCACAACGATCGAGCTGAACAGCTCCGAGGCGAACACGTTGAAGTCGAACGCGCGGTCGCGGTTGGCCGAAGCGCCATCGGTCGATGTCGCGACGGTTTCGAGGCCGTTGACGCGGACGCGGGTGAACTGGCTCGACAGACCGCGCACGGTGATCGCGCGGCCTTCGCCGGCGTCACGGGTGATCGAGATGCCGGGGATGCGCTGCAGCGATTCCGCGAGGTTCTGGTCGGGGAACTTGGCGATATCCTCGGCGACGATCGCGTCGATCGCGCCGACCGAGGTCCGCTTCAGGTTGATCGCGGCTTCGAGCGACTGGCGAAAGCCGGTGACGACGATCTCGTCCGCAGCCGGAGCTTCGTCCTCGACGGTGGTCGGTTGTTCGCCCTCGGCGACCTGCGCCTGCGCGGTGCTGGTCGCGGCCAGCGCGCACCCTGCGAGCAGTGCCGCCTTGAAAATGGAATGGCCGGTTGCCCGGTGCGTGTTCTGACGGCGCATGTCTGTCCCCTCCTGATCGCCTTATTTCAGGCAATTGCTACCGGTGTCAAAGGAGAAGATGCAGCATGCATCCGATACGCCCTGACACCCTGACTCCCGACTTCCGAGGCCTCGCCGGAGCGGGCATCGCTGTTCTTTCCGATGATCCATGGAGCGTGCCAGTGAGGCTGACCGTCCAAGGTAACCGGTGTCATTATGTATTGCCCTCTCGCTGCGGCTCTGTCAATAACCATGGCAACGGGAGAGAAACCATGCGCAAGACCTTGCATAAAGCCGCGATAATCGGGGCTTTTGCCCTGGCCAGCCTGAGCCACGCCGCCGCCGAGCCGCACCCGGGCGATCCAACGAAAGGCGGGGCAGGGGGGCGAATCATCCGCGTCACCACACTCGCCAAATCGGGTCCGGGATCGCTGGCCGAGGCACTCGCCGCCAAGGGGCCGCGCACCGTCGTGTTCGAGGTCGGCGGGGTGATCGACCTCGGGCGCAGCACGCTGGAGATCAGCGAGCCCTATCTCACTATCGCCGGCCAGACCGCGCCTTCGCCGGGCATCACGATCATCAAGGGTGGCATTGATTTGCGCACGCACGACGTCGTCGTCTCGCACATCCGCGTGATGACCGGCGCGGATGGTCAGGCGCGCATGTCGGGCTGGGAGGCCGATTCCTTCTCCACGGTCGCCGCGCACAATGTCGTGGTCGAGCATTGCAGCTTTCTCTGGGGCGTGGACGAGAACATGTCCGCTTCGGGCCCGCGTTTCACCGGCGACACGGTCGAGCAATGGCGCGCGGGCACCAGCCACCATATCGTGTTCCGCGACAATCTGGCGGCGGAGGGCCTGGCCGTTTCGAGCCACCCCAAGGGCGAGCACAGCAAGGGCTCGCTGATCCACGATAATGCAACGAATATAATATTTTACCGCAATGTCTGGGCGCACAATGTCGAGCGCTCGCCGCTGGTCAAGGGCGGCGCGCAGGTGGCGATGATCAACAACCTGATCTACAATCCCGGCCACCGCGCGGTGCACTACAACCTGATGAATCTCGAATGGCAGGGGCATGAATATGTCACCGGCGAGATCACCGCCATCGGCAATGTCATGCGTGGCGGCAACGACACCAATGAAGGCCTCCCGTTCCTGATGCTCGGCGGCGACGGGGACCTGGCCTATTTCGGCAAGGACAATCGCGCGGTCGATCGCCACGGCAATCCGCTGCCCCAGTTCGGCCGCTATGGCGAGACGCGCGCAAAGCTGATCACCGCCAAGGCGCCGCTTGCGCGGATCGATGCCTATGCCGTGCTGCCCTCGGGCGAGGTCGAGACATCGCTGCTGCAGACCGCAGGGGCGCGTCCCTGGGACCGCGCGCCCGATGACATCCGCGTGCTGTTCTTCGTCGCGGAAGGCCGCGGCGACATCATCGACGACGAGAGCGAGGTCGGCGGCTATCCCGCGCCGGTGGCGACCTTCGCCCCGTTCAGCGAGGCCGATTGGGATCTCGAGACGATGACGCCGAAATCGGGTCGCTATCCCGGCCAGAAGGGCGGGGCGCAGGAGCGTCTTTCGACACGCGATCAGCAGATGCGGACGACCCAGCCATGAGCGCGCTCATCGCCCTGCTGCTCGCTGCTGCGCCGCCCATGGCGATCGTCGACGAGCTCGATACGGTCAAGCGCGAGCCGCCGCCGCATGGCGCGATCGGGATGAGCACCGCCTGGCGGATCAGCGACCATGTGCCGCAGCCGCGCCGCATGGAATTCCGCCGCCGCACGCTCGATATCGGTGCGGCGATCGGCGAACATCCTATCGCGCATGACGAGGTCTATTATGTGCTCGACGGCGAGGGCGAGGTGGTCTCGGACGGCCAGCGCGCGACGCTCAGGCCCGGCATGACCGCCTATCTCTACGATGGCGCGGTGGTCGGCATCTGGCAGCGGGGCGACAGGCCGCTCGCGCTGGTCATCGCCTATCCGGTCAAGGAACCGGTCAGCTGCCCGGCTGAATGTACGGCCCCGTCGCCCACAGCTCCCGCTCGAACCGACGGGGATCGTTGACGAGCGCCGCCGCGCCATCGCCGACAACCAGGGTCGCGCGGTCGGGCAGGGTGTAGGGAGACCAGCTCTCCAGCCCAGGTTTGCCGGTCTTGGCGAGGCCAGTGAAGGCCTTCATTATCAGGTCGCGCGTCGCCTGCGCGCGCGCGTCGGTGCCGCTATAGCTGCCCGGCGCATCCAATGTGCCGAAGACATAGGGAATGTCGTCGGTATGCGCCGCACCGCGCGCAGGATCGATCGGCGAGGGGCGGTCGAGCTGGTAGACCCATGTCGCTTTCGCGCCTGCCTTGGCACGCTCATCCGCCTCGATGACCTGGCCGGGCCAGGACCGGCCCGCCGTAGTCGCCGCGTAGAACAGTCGCTCGGGCGACCAATCGGGGAACTGCGTGCGATAGCGGGCGACGACCCATTCGGGGTCGAGATCGATCTTCACCTCGGCAGCGATGCGCGGTGCGATGTTGCTCCAGTCGAGCCCCTCGAGCTTCGGCCCCTTTGGGTCGATGAACGCGCGCGTTTCCTGAGCGGTGTTGCCGAGGATCATCGGGATGGCGAGCGATTGCGGCGCGGCAACGGGCCAGAACGGGTGGCGCGGCAGGTTGGTCATGTCGAGCACCGGCCCGAAATAGACTGGCCCGCCGATCACCGGATCGGTGGCCGTGAGCGCGTCGACGATGGCCCTGGCAGGCGCGGTGCGCAGCCCCTCGACGTCATCGGGCGCGAGCTTCATCGCCGCCATCAGCGCTTGCGTCCGTTTCCAGGCATTGCCGGGGCCGCTCGCGGTGACCTGCTGCCCGCTCATCGTCGCTGCGCTATGGAACAGGCCGCGTGCCGCCGGCATCGCCATCAATGTCGCGATCTTCGCTCCGCCACCCGACTGGCCGAACACCATCACCCGCGCCGGATCGCCGCCGAAACTGGCGATGTGATCCCGCACCCATTGCAGCGCGAGGATCAGGTCGAGCTGGCCCAGATTGCCGCTATCGGCAAAGCGCGGACCAAAGGGCTTTAGCCAGGCATAGCCGAAGGCGTTGAGCCGCTGATTGACCGTGACCACCACGACATCGCCCTGCGGCGCGAGCCGGTGGCCATGCGTCAGTGGATCGGTGACGGTGCCGTTGCTGTACGCGCCGCCATGGAAATAGACCATCACCGCGCGCTTGGCCTTTGGGTTCGCCTCGGGCGTCCAGACGTTGAGCAACAGGCAGTCTTCTGATTGGGGAAGGTCGGGATTGCCGCGCTGCGGGGCGATCGGCCCGAATTGCTGCGCGCGAAGGGCGGGGCCGTCCCAGGGCTCGGGCGATGGCGGCGCAAAGCGTTCGGCGCGGCCATAGCGGATGCCCTTGAACGCAAGCACGCCATTCTCGCGCAGGCCAGTATAGCGACCGACGCGCGGGTCGGCAGAGCGGGCGAGGCCAGGGGCCGCGATCAGCGCCGCGCCGCTTCCGATCAGCGCGCGGCGCGTCAGTTCAACGCCGTACATCGCCGCCTTGCGCCGAGAAAGCGGCAAGCTCGGCGGGTCCGATCAGGCAGAAATCGCCGGGCAGGCTGTGCTTGAGCGCGGCGAGCGCCAGCCCGCATTCGGCCATGGCTTGCGCGTTGCCGCCGTGCAGATACTGGTGCAGCACACCCGCCGCAAAGGCATCGCCGGTGCCGATGCGGTCGACGATGCCGGTCACCTCGATCTCGGCGGTCTGGTGCTTGGATGCGCGGGTGTCGACGCGCGCGGCGATGCGGTGATGATCGCTGCTGACGACATGGCGCGCGGTCGATGCGACTAGCTCGAGATTCGGAAAGGCATCGAACGCGGCCTCGACCGCCTCGCGCCGCCGTTCCGCGCCGTCGCCGGAAAAGGTCTTGCCGAGCAGCAGCGAGATGTCGCGATGGTTGCCGATGAGCACCTTGGCCGAGCCCACCAGCCGGGTCAGGATCGCGCGCGGATCGCTGTCCCACGCGTCCCAGAGCAATGCGCGGTAATTGCCGTCGAAACAGATCGGCACGCCCGCCTCCTGCGCGGCGGTCACCGCAGCCTCGGCCAGCGCGACGCCGCCAGGGCCGAGCGCGGGCGTAATGCCCGACATGTGGAGCAGCGCGGCACCTTCGAGCGCGCCCTTCAGGTTCAGCGCCTCGGGCCCGGCCAGCGCAAAGGCCGAGCCTGCGCGGTCATAGGTGATCGAGGAGGGGCGCAGGCCCGCGCCGGGCTCGAGGAAATAGAGGCCCATGCGACCGGGTGCGCGCCCGATGAAGCGCGTGTCCACGCCCGCCGCGCCAAGCTCGGCCTTGGCCTTGTCGCCCAGCGGCGAGCTGGGCAACAGCGTCACCATCCGCGTCTCGTGGCCGAGCGCGGCGAGCGCGGCGGCGACATTGGCCTCCGCGCCGCCCACCACCATGTCGAGGCTCTGCGACTGCACCATCATCCGCACGCCGGGCGGCGAGAGGCGCAGCAGCATCTCGCCGAAGCAGACGACCGGCCCCGTCACCGCGCGAGCCATCCGCCATCGACCGCGAGCACATGGCCCTGGACATAGTCTGCAGCGCTGCTCGCCAGGAACACCGCCGCGCCGCCGATATCGGCAGGATCGCCCCAGCGGCCTTCGGGAATGCGCTCCATGATCTGGCGGTTGCGCGTCTCGTCGGCCTGCAGAGCGGCGGTGTTGTTGGTGGCGATATAGCCGGGCGCGATCGCGTTGACGTTCACGCCCTTGGCCGCCCATTCGCAGGCGAGCAGCTTGGTAAGCCCGGCAACGCCGCTCTTGCTCGCGGTATAGCTCGGCACGCGGATGCCGCCCTGGAAGCTCAGCATCGAGGCGATGTTGATGATCTTGCCGCGCCGCCCCGTTGCCTCGCGCTGAGCGATCATGTGACGGCCTGCCGCTTGGCTGAGGAAGAACACCGACTTGAGGTTGGTGTCGACCACCGCGTCCCAATCTTCCGCGGTAAAGTCGACCGCATCGGCACGGCGGATGATGCCGGCATTGTTGACCAGGATATCGAGCCCGCCCAGCGCTTCGAGCACCTGGTCGACCACGGCCTGGACCGGAGCGATGGTGCCGAGATCCGCCGAGACAAGCTCGCACCGGCGGCCCAGCGCGCGCACCTTGGCGGCGGTCTCCTCGGCAGGCGTGCGGCCGACAGCGGCGATGTCTGCGCCCGCCTCGGCCAGTGCCAGTGCGATGCCCTGGCCGATGCCGGTATTGGCGCCGGTTACCACCGCGACGCGGCCCGAAAGGTCGAATAGGCTCATGGTTCCGCTCCCCTGTCGGCCGGGTCGATCAGGCCGAAAGGCCGCGCAGATAGTCGGCGATCGCCTCGTCCTGGCAATTGGCATAGAACAGTTCGGCGAACTTCTCACCAGCGATCGCCGCCTTGAGCAGATCCTGGTCGACCGTCTTCAGCACCGTGAGCATGTCATGGCAGCTCGCGGCCTTGAGGTCCTTCAGGATGCCGCGGTTCTTGGCCATGATCGCGGCGCGCTCCTTGGGATAGCCCAGACCGCGCTCGCCGTCGAACAGCTTGGCATAGCAATCGCGCAGATTGAGCTCCGCCGCCCAGCCAAAGCCCTTGGCATAGGGCATCGAGATCGCGTTGCCGTCGTTGATCTGGCCGAACAGGAACGCATCGGTCGGGTCGATCACCAGCCCGCAGAACACGCCGGGCATCGCGTTGCACGCCAGCATCGATCCCATGCCGGTGCCGCAGCCGGTGACGACGAAATCCGCCGCGCCCGAATTGAGCAGGATGCCTGCGAGCAGGCCGTTCATGACATAGGTCAGCGAGGCCGAATCCTCGGCGGTGTACATGCCGTAGTTGAACACCTCGTGCCCCAGCGGCAGCGCGATATCGGTCAGCGCCTCGTGGATGATGCCGTTCTTGGCGGCCTGGCTGTTCTCGGTGATCAGGGCGATCTTCATCATGTCTCTCCTGTCCGGGCGGCGGTGCTCGGCGAGTCCGGCCCGATTGGGTTCGGGGGAATATTGGCTCGCTTGGTAACCGGTGTCATTGATCGGTGCAAGCTCTATTGCGGGGTGGTTGGATTGGTTCAGAGCGGTGCGACGGAGGCGCGCTCGATCAGGTCGGACAGGAAATGGGATGGCTGATCGCGCGCCTCGACCGGATCGATCAGCTTGATCGCAGCGGCCTTGGCCATCGCCTGGATCGGCCAGCGCACCGTGGTCAGCGGTGGCCAGATGTGCGCGGCGATCGCCGTATCGTCGAAGCCGATGATCGACAGGTCCTCGGGCACCGACATGCCGATGCTGCGCGCGGCGTGCAGCACACCGGCGGCCATCTCGTCGTTGCTGGCGAAAATTGCGCTGGGGCGAGGCGAGGCGGCGAGCAGCTTTTCTCCCGCGGCGATCCCGGTCTCGAAAGTATAGTTGCCCTCGGCCATGATCGTCTCGTCGATGGCAACGCCTGCGCTATCGAGCGCGTCGCGATAGCCCAGCGCGCGCTCTGCGGCAGAACGGAAGCCTTCGGGGCCTGCGACGAATCCGATGCGACGATGCCCCTGGCCGATCAGATAGCCCACGGCCTTGGCGACGGCCTCGCGGTCGTTCGACGCGACCATGTGCACGTCCTCGTCCAGCCGCACCGACCCCATCCGGACATAGGTGACGCCTAGTTCGTCGCACAGTTGGGCGAGCGCGTCATTTTCCGAAATCGGCGGGAGGAGCAGCACGCCGAACAGCCGCTGCTGGTCCAGAAACGTGCGCACATCGTCGAGCATGTCGGGCGAGCGGCGGTTGACCGGGCGGACGACCAGCGCGAATTCGGTATCGCGGATCGCCGACAATATGCCCTCCTGTACGCCCAGCACCATCTGCGCATTGGGGTTGTCGTGGATCAGCCCGATCAGGAAATTGCGGCGCAGCGCCAGCGCGCGCGCCTGCGGATTGGGCACATAGCCGAGTTCAGCAATCACCGCCTCGACCTTTTCGCGCGTTTGCGCATTCAGCAGCGGGGAACGGTTGATGACGCGGCTCACCGTCTTCTTCGACACTCCGGCCAGACGGGCCACATCGTTGATTGTCGGCTTGCCGTCCTTTGCCCTGGCCACGTCCGTCTTGCCCCCATTCGCGATGCTACACCGGTGTCAGTGCAAGGCACTTCCTAGCCACATGTTTGCGTCAAACGCAATCCCGGCGGGATTGACACCGGTTACCATAGCGCTATGCCTATCCGGAACGACCGTTCCAGAGTCGTGACGCGAGGGGAAACACCACATGTCCGATGCGATGCAGGTGCACGCCGCAGACACGGTGGCAGTGGCATTGCGTCCGTTACGTGCGGGCGAACAGGTGGCTCTGGCGGGGGCCAGTCATGTACTCGCCCAGGACATTCCCCAAGGGCACAAATTTTCGCTCAAGGCCCATCGGGCAGGCGACCGCGTGGTGAAATACGGCCTGCCGATCGGCCGTGCCTCAGCCGCGATCGCACCGGGCGAGCATGTCCATAGCCACAATCTGGTGACCGCGCTTGTGGGCGAGGAGCAGTATGTGCCAGGCCGGGCTTCGCTTTCGACCGGGGCCGCAACCTTTGACGAAGAGCCGGTCTGGCAGGGCTATCGCCGCGCGGATGGCCGTGCAGCCACGCGCAACGAGATCTGGATATTGCCGACGGTAGGCTGTGTCGCTTTGACGGCCGAGCAGATCGCGCGATCGGCGGAGCAGCGTCATGCCGCGCTGATCAGCGCCGGGAAGATCGACGGCATCATTGCCTATCCGCATCCGCACGGCTGTTCGCAGCTCGGCGACGACCTGGCGGGCACGCGCGCGCTGCTGGCAGGGCTGGCGGCGCATCCCAATGCGGCGGGCGTGCTTCTGCTGGGACTGGGCTGCGAATCGAACCAGCTCGCGGCGCTGATCGACGCGATCCCGCTGTCCGCACGAGCCAAGGTGCGCAGCCTGTCGTCGCAGGCGGCGGGGGACGAGCTGGCCGAAGCGGGCGCGATCATCGATGCGATGGTGGCCGAGGCAGCGCAGGCGCAGCGCGAACCGCTGCCGCTGGGTGCATTGGTCGTGGGGCTCAAATGCGGCGGGTCCGACGGCTTTTCCGGGCTTACCGCCAATCCATTGCTCGGCCGGTTCAGTGAGACGCTCGCTGCGGCGGGCGGTACGCCGATTTTGACCGAGATCCCCGAGATTTTCGGCGCAGAGCAGGCGCTGCTCGACCGCGCGGTCGACGCACAGGTCTTCGGTGCCGCCGCGACGCTCGTGAACCGCTTCAAGCGCTATTATCTGGACCAGGGCCTGCCCGTCTCAGAAAATCCCTCACCCGGCAATATCGCAGGCGGCATCACCACGCTCGAGGAAAAGTCGGCGGGCGCAGTGCAGAAGGCCGGGACCGCGCCGCTCACCAGCGTGATCGCCTATGGAGCGCAAGCTGACCGGCCCGGACTCGCGCTGCTCGAAGCGCCGGGCAACGACGCAGTGTCGTCGACCGCGCTGACCGCCGCAGGGGCGACGCTGGTGCTGTTCACTACCGGACGCGGGACGCCGCTCGGTTTTCCCGCGCCGACGGTCAAGATCGCCTCGAACCGGGCGCTCGCGACCAGCAAGCAACACTGGATTGATTTCGACGCCTCGGCCGCGCTCGAAGGCACTGTCGAGACGGTCGATCGCGCGTTTATGAACAGGTTGATCGCGATCGCCAGCGGCGAACGGACGGCGGCAGAGCGGGCAGGGCAGCGAGCGATTGCGATCTGGAAAAAGGGTGTGACGCTCTAGAGGAGCGGGCGGCAAACACGCCGCCCCTTGCGGATGACACCGGTTTCCTCTAGGCATCGGAATTGAGAGAAGGACGACAGGATGGGGATGGAATTGCAGGTCAGTGCACAGGTGGACGCGGTGGCGCAGGCCTTTGTCAGCGCGCGGCGCGAAGCGAGGGCGCTGAGCGATTATCCGGGCGTCGCCCCCGCCGCGCTGGACACAGCTTATTCCATTCAGGATCGTGCCATCCATTTCGATGGCCGCGCGGTGGCGGGCTGGAAGGTCGGGCGGATCAATCCGCCGCTCGACGGCACGCTGGGCGCAAACCGTCTTTCAGGGCCCATTTTTGCGGACAGCATCGTCGATGCCGCCTCGGGCGCCGAGCCCGAGATGCCAGTGTTCGAAGGCGGCTTTGCGGCAGGCGAGGCGGAAATCCTGCTGCATGTCGCGCCCGGATTTGCCGGCCCGGTCCCAACCGATGATGATGGCACCCGCGCAATCCTCGACGATGTGCGGCTCGGCATCGAGATTGCCAGCTCGCCTTATGCGCGGATCAATCTGGATGGCCCGGCGGTCACTGTGTCCGATTTCGGCAACAATGCCGGCGTGGTGCTCGGTGCAGAGCTGACCGGTTGGCGCGAGGTAGATCTGTGCGCCATTCTGGTGCGCAGCGAGATCGACGGCGCAGAGGTTGGCCAGGCGACCGCGGCGACCATGCTCGATGGGCCTTATGGCGCGGTGCGCTTTCTGCTGGCGAACCTTATCCAGCGCGGATTTGACGTTTCGCAGGGGCTATGGGTTTCGACCGGTGCGATCACCGGCGTGCACGAGATTGCGGTCGGGCAGAGTTTCCGCGCCGAATTTGTCGGACATGGCGATGTGCGCTGCCGCGTGGTGGCGGCGCAACCACGCTGACGGGACAGAACGGAGGCGGATCGGTAAAGGCCGGGCGCTGCTTTGGGAGAGCTGAACATGGTTGAATCCGCCGCAACTGCGACACGGCCCCAGGCGCTCGACGCCGCTGCGGGCAGGGCAGGGCGCTATCGCTGGGTGATTGTCGGCCTGCTGTTCGCGGCCACCGCGATCAACTATATCGACCGCCAGATGATCGGCGTGCTCAAGCCGACTTTGGTCGCCGAATTCGGCTGGACCGAGACCGACTTTGCCGCGATCGTCTTCTGGTTCCAGGTTGCCTATGCGATCGGCTATATCGGCTTCGGCCGCATTGTCGACGTGATCGGGGCGCGGTTGGGCTATGCGGTCGCGATCGTCATCTGGACCGCCGGGCATATGGCGCACGGGCTCGCCACCGGCGTCACCAGCTTCGCCGCCGCGCGCTTCGGCCTCGGCATCGGCGAGAGCGGCAACTTCCCCGCCGGCATCAAGGCGGTGACCGACTGGTTCCCGCAGCGCGAGCGCGCCTTTGCCATCGGGCTGTTCAATGCCGGGGCCAATGTCGGCGCGATCATCACCCCGTTGCTCGTGCCTGCGCTGGTCCTGTGGTTCGGTTGGCGCGAGGCCTTTTATATAACCGGCATCTTTGGCCTGGTCTGGCTGGCCGCGTGGTGGGCGATCTATCGCCACCCGACCGAGCACAAGAGCGTTTCGGCGGGGGAACTCGCCTGGATCCAGCAGGACCCGGCAGACCCGGTCGAGAAGATCGGCTGGGCCAAGTTGCTCACCGTGCGCGAGACCTGGGCCTATGCGCTGGGCAAGTTCCTGATCGACCCCATCTGGTGGTTCTTCCTGTTCTGGCTGCCCGGCTATCTGTTCGAGCGCTATGATATGGACCTGAAAACCTTCGGCCTGCCGCTCGCCGCGATCTATCTGATCTCGGACGGTGGCTCCATCTTCGGCGGCTGGATGTCCTCGCGGCTGATCAAGGCGGGCAAGACCCCCAATTTCGCGCGCAAGTCGACGATGCTGGTCTGCGCGCTTGCCGTCACGCCGATCTGGTTCGCGCAAGGAATTGACAGCGTCTGGGGTGCGGTGCTGATCATCGGCCTGGCCACGGCAGCGCATCAGGCTTTCTCGGCGAACCTTTATACCCTGCCGTCGGACGTGTTCCCGCGTGGTGCGGTGGGCTCGGTCGTGGGCATCGGCGGTACCGTGGGCGCGCTCGGCGGGATGGGGATGGCGCTGTTCACCGGTTATATTCTCGACAGCACCGGCAGCTATGAAATCCTGTTCGCAATCTGCGCCAGCGCCTATCTGGCGGCGCTGCTGGTGGTGCACCTGCTCAGCCCCAGGCTGGCTCCGGCCAAGGTCTGATCGTTCAGCAGGCCAGCGCCTTGGTCCATTGGCCGAGGCGCTGGTCGCGGGCTGCGCTGTCCATTCGCGGGTCGAACGTCTGGATGGGCGATACCATCGCGCGCGCCTCTTCGAGCGAGCCATAATGGCCTGAACCGATCGCCGCGAGGATCGCCGCCCCGCGTGCCGTCGTCTCGACATCGCTGGGGCGTTCGCACGGGATATTCAGCACATCGGCAATATCCTGCGCGATCCAGTCGTTCGCGCTCATCCCACCATCCAGCCGCAGCACCGACCACGGCGCGCCATCGGCACCAAAGGCGCGGCCGAGATCGTGGAACACATTGGCGACCGATTCGAGCGAGGCGCGGACGATATGCGCGCGCGTCGTCGCGAACGAGAGCCCGGTGATCGAACCACGTGCATCAGGCAGCCAATAGGGCGCACCAAGCCCGGACAGGGCAGGGACTACGACCACGCCGCCGCTGTCCGGAACGGAACGCGCCAGCGCCTCGCTCTCTGCCGCATTTCCGAGCAGGCCGATGCTGTCGCGCAGCCATTTGACCAGGCTGCCCGCGACGAATACCGATCCTTCGAGCGCGAAGCTGCGCGTGCCGTTCACCTCGCACAATACGGTACCGAGCAGCCGGTGCTCGGATCGCGGCGGGTTCTGGCCCATGTTCGCCAGGATAAAAGCGCCGGTGCCGAGCGTCGCCTTTGTCTGGCCGACATCGAAACAGCCCTGGCCGATGGTCGCCGATTGCTGGTCACCCGCCAGACCCGTGATCGGGATCGGGCCGCCGAACAGTTCTGGCTTCGTCGTTCCGAACGCGCCGGTGCTGGCCACGACTTCCGGCAGCGCCGCGCGCGGCACGCCGAACAGGTCGCACAGGCCATCGTCCCAGCTCTGCCCGGTCAGCGCGAGCAGGCTCGTGCGGCTGGCGTTGGAAACGTCGGAAATGTGCAGCCCGCCGGTGAGGTTCCACACCAGCCAGCTTTCGATCGTGCCGAAGGCGAGCCGGTCGCCCAGTGCGTCCGCACCCTCGATGTTGCGCAGCATCCACGCCATCTTGGTCGCCGAAAAATAGGGGTCGAGCAGCAGCCCGGTGGCCGATTGCACCGCCGCCTCATGGCCGCCCGCGCGCAATTGCTGGCACTGTTCGTCGGTCCGCCGGTCCTGCCAGACGATCGCCTTGCCCAGCGGCTGGCCGGTCGCCTTGTCCCACGCAACCACGGTCTCGCGCTGGTTGGTGACGCCGATCGCGGCGATCCGCTCGGCCCCTCCGGCGCGCGCGACCATGGCCTGCGCACAGGCAAGCGTGCGTTCCCAGATTTCGGTCGCATCATGTTCGACCCAGCCGGGCTGCGGATAATATTGCGTGATGTCGTGCTGCTCGGTCGCGATCCATTCGCCCGCCAGCGTATAGAGCATCGCGCGGGTCGAGGTCGTGCCTTCGTCGAGCACCAAGATCAGCTTGTCAGCCATGCGCGGCCTCCGTGCCTGCATCCTCGCCGAGCAGATCGCCGATATCCGCGATCTCGAGCTCGAAGCGTTCGACCAGATCGGCAATGTCGCCGGGGCGCGCCATCTCGCCATCGTCGCGCATGATCGAGCAGATGACTGCCGCATCGCCGCAACCCGCGCGGCGCGTCAGTTCGATCGCGGCTTCGGCAGCCGCCGCGCGTTCCTGCACGCCGCCGGGCGAGCAGATCAGCGGGAAAATATGGCCGGGCGAGACGATGTCATCCGCGGTCGCCTCGGGCGCGACTGCAACCTTCACGGTCTGCGCACGGTCGGCGGCGGAAATGCCGGTGGTGACGCCCTCGGCCGCCTCGATCGAGCGGCCCAAAGGCCTGCCCGATTGCCGGTCCTTGCCCGGGTTCATCAGCCCGATGCCCAGCCGCATCGCGCGGTCCTGCTGCATGGCCAGGCAAATCAGCCCGCGCCCGTGCGTCGCCATGAAGTTGATCGCTTCGGCGGTCGCATGCTGCGCGGCGACGGCGAAATCCATGTCGCCCCGGCGGAAGCGGTCGCCGGTGATGATGATGACCTTGCCCTGTTTGAGGGCCTCCACCGCGCCTGCGATGCTCATGCGGCGGGCCTCGCCATCGCGCTGAGGCTGGTCGCGCCCTGCACGACCTGCTGCCCGACCATGTCGAGCTGCATCCGCGCGCGATCATCAAGACACTCGCCATCGGGCGAGAACAGGCCGGGATAGGTGCGGATCGTCGCGCCCATCGGCGTCGGCCAGCCGCGCAGCGCATGGACGATGCTGCGCAGCGTCTGCATCGTGCTCATGGTTGCCTGGTCGCCATAAGCCGTGGCGATCAGCCCGACCGCCCGGCCGTCGAGATAGGGGCGCGTGTCCTTCGACAGGTCCTCGAGATAATCAAGCGCATTCTTGACCAGCCCCGAAATCGTGCCGTGATAGCCGGGAGCTGCGAGCAGCACGCCATCGGCGGCGCGGACAGCCTCGACCATTTCGCGGCCTTCGGCTCCAGCATGGGCGCTGCTGCGGTAATGCGGGAGCGCGGCGAGATAGGCCCCGTCGAACAGCTGCACCTCGGCCCCGTGCGCGGCGGCGCTGGCCATCGCGGTGCGCAGCGCCAGCTCGGTGGTGCTGCCGATGGATACGGTGCCGCCAATCGCGACGATGCGGGGTGTCATGCTACGGGTTCCTTCTGGAAAAAGCGTTCAAGGGCGGCCTGCTGATCGGCCGAGAGATGCAGGCCCAGCTTGGTGCGGCGCCACAATATGTCCTCGGCGGTCATGGCCCATTCGTTCTCGATAAGGTGCCGCACTTCTGCCTCGGTCAGGCCATGGCCGAAATGCTCGCCGCAATCGGCGAGCGTCCTGGCATCGCCCAGAAAGCGCGCTGCCATGGTGCCATAGGTGCGGATCAGCCGCTCGGCCCAGGCTGCTTCGAGGAAGGAATAACGCGCCCGCAGACCAGCGATTTGCTGCGCAACATCGTGCACGCCGAATTCGCCACCAGGCAGCGGCTTGGAATGCGTCCAATGGTCACCGCGCAAGGCCGGGACGCGGCTGGCGAGCTTGTCGACCGCTTCCTGGCTCAAGGTACGGAACGTGGTGATCTTGCCCCCGAAGACCGAGAGCATCGGCGCGCCCTCATGCTCCTCCGTCAGGTCGAAGCGATAGCCGCGCGTCGCCGCTTCGGGCTTGCCCGACCCGTCATCGACCAGGGGGCGCACGCCCGAATAGGTCCACACGACATCGGCGGGTGTCACTGGCTTCGCAAAGAAGCGGCTCGCGCCCTCGCACAGATAGGTGATTTCCTCCTCGCTCGCGACGATCGGTTCGTCCGGCTGCTGGTCGCGATCGGTGGTGCCGATCAACGTGAAATCCTGTTCATAGGGGATGGCGAAGAAGATCCGGCCATCGGGCAGCTGGAAGAAATAAGGGTGCGGGTGATCGAACAGCTTGCGCACCACGATATGCGATCCGCGCACCAGGCGGATCGACTGTTTGGGCTGCTCGCCCGACTTGCCGAGGATGCCGAGCACCGAGGGGCCGGCGGCGTTGATGATCGAGCGCGCAGTGAAATCGCCTTGCGGCGTCTCGATGTGCCAGTGATCGCCGACGCGCTCCAGCTTCGTCACCGGGCAGCGCGTATGCACCTCGGCGCCACGATCGGCGGCATCTCGGGCGTTGAGCACGACGAGCCGCGCATCATCGACCCAGCCGTCGGAATAGACGAAGCCATGCACGAATTCGGGCTTGAGTGGGTTGCCCGCAGGGTGCCGGTCGAGCCGAATCGTCTCGGTCGCGGGCAGCAGCTTGCGCGCGCCGATATGGTCGTAGAGGAACAGCCCGAGCCGAAGCAGCCAGCGCGGCCGCAGACCCTTGACCCAGGGGAGCACGAACCGCATCGGCCAGATGATGTGCGGCGCGATGCCCCAGAGGATCTCGCGCTCGCCCAGCGCCTCGCGCACCAGGCCGAACTCGTAATGCTCCAGATAGCGGAGGCCACCATGGATCAGCTTGCTCGAATTGGACGAGGTGCCGCTCGCCAGATCCTGCGCCTCGAGCAGCAGCACCCGTGCGCCGCGCCCGGCGGCATCGCGCGCAATGCCGGTGCCGTTGACGCCGCCGCCGATCACGGCGACGTCGAACAGATCGGCGTCAGGATGCGGCGTCTGGTCCATCAAATCTCGAGCGGCCCGTGCTGGATGTGCGGCAATACGTAGCGGGCGAACATATCGGCTTCCTGCACATGCGGATAGCCTGAGAGGATGAACGCCTCGATGCCTTCGGCCTGATAGGCGCGCAGCTTGGCGAGAACCTGATCGGGCGTGCCGACGATCGCAGCGCCGCAGCCCGAACGGGCGCGACCGATGCCGGTCCACAGATTCTCCTCGACAAAGCCGTCGCCATCGGCCGCGCCGCGCAGTTCCTGCTGGCGCTGCACGCCGTAGTTCTTCGCATCGAGCGACTTTTCGCGGATCGCCTTGCCGGCTTCGTCATCGAGC
This sequence comes from Blastomonas ursincola, assembly GCF_013607875.1. Lineage (GTDB taxonomy): Bacteria > Pseudomonadota > Alphaproteobacteria > Sphingomonadales > Sphingomonadaceae > Blastomonas > Blastomonas ursincola. Next base: position 197,937 of record NZ_VDES01000001.1, on the reverse strand, counting down.
TTGGAGAGCAGCCGGTCGGCATAGGCGCGTGCCTCGTCCTCGGTTTCGCGGACGATGACGTGCACGCGATAGCCGAACTTGAGCGTGCGGCCGTATTTGGCGGCGCGCGCCTTCAGGTCGGCGATGTTCTCGCGCACCTTGTCCATCGTGTCGGGCCACATCAGATAGACGTCGCACGCCTCGGCGGCGCATTCGCGTGCCTCGTGGCTGAGGCCGCCGAAATAGAAGGCGGGGCATTTGCCGGACAATGTGGTTATCCGCGGCGGATCGAGCTTCAGCTTGAAGAAATCGCCCTGGAAGTCGAGCGCCTCGCCGTTGAGCAGGGTGCGGACGATCTTCATGATCTCGGTCGCCCGGGCATAGCGGGGGCCGGATTCGATCTTCTCGCCCGGCATGTCGGACGAGATGATGTTGACGTTCAGCCGTCCGCCGGTACCCGAAGCGTTGGGACCGAGAATGCGGTCGAGCGTCGCGATGCGGCGGGCGAGCTGCGGCGGCCAGTCCTCGCCCATGCGCGTCGCCCAGAGCAGCTTGATGCGGCGGACCTGGGTGGCGACAGCCGCGGCGAACGCGGTGGTATCGAGCCCGAGCGAGTAGCCCGACGGCAGCAGGATGTTGTCGAACCCACCTTCCTCGGCGCGCAGCACGATGTTGCGGCAATGCTCCCAGCTCGACTGCAGATAGGGGTCGGGAACGCCCAGGAACTCATAGTCATCGTCGCACAGCGCCGAAAACCAGGCGATTTCGCAATTCTGTTCAGCCATCTTGGCTCTCCTTCACAGCGGCGGCCCGCAAGGCCGGCCGCGTCAATTCCTCGTGTCAGCGATCAGGGCAGGGGCTCGCCGCGCGCTGCCACCAGCACCGCGTACCAGTCCTGCCGGGTCCAGCGCACCTTGAGCGCCGCTGCGCCCTCGGCGATGCGTTCGGCCTGCTGCGATCCGATGATCGGGATGATCCCCGCCGGGTGCGCCATCAGCCAGCTATAGGCCGCGACACTGCGCGACACGCCCTGCGCCTCGGCCACGGCATCGAGCGCCGCGGCCACCAGCCGGTCGCGCGCGGTCTCTGCCGCTGCCAGGCGTCCACCGCCCAGCGGCGACCAGGCCATCGGCGTCAGGCCCATCATCATCGCCTGATCCAGCTCGCCATTCTCGAAACAGGTGATGCGCAGCGGGCTGATCTCGGGCTGGGTGGTGACCAGCTTGCTCGCCAGGAAGTGATCGAGCGCCGCGATCTGGTGCACGGTGAAGTTCGACACGCCAATCGACCGAATCTTGCCCGCGCTCACTGCATCGTCGAGCGCGCGCGCGACCTCCTGCGGGTGCGCAAGGATATCGGGGCGGTGGATCTGCCACAGATCGACCATATCGACCTTCAGGCGGCGCAGCGAATTGTCGATCGCGGTGCGCAGATAGTCGGCGCTCTGGTCATAGGGCAGGGGGGGCAGGATGCCCCCCTTGGTCGCCAGCACCATGCGGCTGCGCAGGGCCGGGTCGGCAGTGAGCACCTCGCCCAGCAGCGCCTCGGCATCGCCAAAGCCGCCCGAACCATCAAAGCCGTAAATGTCCGCCGTATCGAGGAAATTGATCCCGGCATCGAGCGCGGCATGGACCAGACGCGCCGCCTCGGCAGCGGTGCGGCCATTTTCGGCCAGGCGCCACATGCCCCAGGCGATCGGGGAAACCATGATGTCACTTCCGCCAAGGGCGCGAAAGGCGGGAGGCAGGGGCAGTTCGCTCATGAAAAGGTCCTGTTTGGGGGCGCTACCGAGGCGCGTTCGACAAGTTGATGGGGAAGGCGGCGATGGGTGATGTCGCCGCCTGCAATGAGAATCTCGGTCGCGGTCCGCGCCAGCTCCGCCATGGGCTGGTGGATCGTGGTGAGCGGCGGCCAGACGGTGCGCGCGAGCGTGGTGTCGTCGAACCCTGCGACCGACAGTTCGGCGGGAACGTCCATGCCGCGATCGTGCGCCACAGCCAGCACGCCGGCGGCCATGTCGTCGTTCGAGGCGAAGATCGCGCTCGGCCGCTGCGGCAGATCGAGCAGCGCACGTCCGCCGCGCACGCCCGAATCGAAATCGAACTCGCCATCGCAGACCAGCACCGGATCATAAGGCAGGCCGGCGCGGTCGAGCGCGCGGCGATAGCCGAACAAGCGGTCGTCCGATGCCATGTGATTGGGATGCCCCTTGATGAAACCGATGCGGCGGTGCCCGGCATTGATCAGATGCGTGGTCATGTCGTCGGCGGCCTGGGCATCGTCCATGAACACCGAACTCGTCAGCGCATGGTTGGTGCCCGGCGAGATGCGCACGAACGGCACGTCGAGCGCCTCGAGCGCGCGCAGCACCGGGTCGCAATCGGTGACCGGCGAGGAGAGGATGATGCCATCGACATGCGTTTCGGTGACCAGCCCACGCACCTGTTCGCCCACCTGCGGGTCGGCGACATCGACCGGCTGCGCGAGCAGACGGATGCGGTTGGCGCGGCAGAAATCCCAGCAGCCGGTCTGGATCTGGAACATGTAATAGGGGCTGTGATTGTCATAGATCAGCGCGATCTGGTTCGACTTGCCGCCCGACAGGATGCGCGCCGCGACGCTTGGGCGAAAATCAAGGTCGCGCATCGCCTCTTCCACCCGATCGCGCGTCGCCTGGCTGACATAGGGATGGCCGTTCAGCACCCGGCTCACGGTCTTGACTGCCACACCCGCCTTGGCCGCGACATCGCGGATATTCGCCCGTTCGCTCATCGCTACAGCACCCCGTTCAGGCCCGCGAACAGCGCCGCAAAGGCGCTGTCGGGGCGATAGAAGACCGGTGGCTGGCCGATCGGCGCAGCGATGCGGTGCGTGCCGGGCGCATAATCCACGCCGCTCCACACGTGCCGCCACACGCCTGCTCCAGGGAGGATCACGTCGCGCGCATCTGCACCCTGTTCGACCACCGGGGCCACCAGCATGTCGGCACCGTAGAGAAACTGGTCCTGCACCGTAAAGAGGGCGGGATCGTGCGGGAAATGCAGGAACAGCGGGCGCTGCGCGGGAAGGCCCTGCGCGCTCGCTTCGCCGCACAGGTGGCGGACATAGGGCGCGAGATGCGCGTGCACCCGGCTCCAGCGCGCAAAGCAGGCCATCAGTTCGGGCGTCGAATCAAATTGCAGATTGTCGTCGGGTCGGTTGCCTTCATGGCTGCGCATGACCGGCGCGAAGGCGGCGAGTTCGCACCAGCGCCGCATCAGCTCTTCGGTGCGGACATTGCCGTGCAGCGAGGTATAGCCGCCACAGTCCGAATGGCTGTAGGCATTGCCGACCAGGCCCGCAGACAGCGCGCCGGTGATCACCGTGCCGATGCCATCGTGCCGCGTGAAATCGACCGACTGGTCGCCCGCCCAGAGCAAGGGGCAATGCGCCTGCACCCCGGAAAAGCCGGCGCGCATGAAGAACACCGCATCGCCGGTTCGGCCCCGGCTTTCGACCGCGCGCGCGTTGACCTGGGCCCAGAGCACCGGCCAGCGATTATGCGCCTCCATCGGGTCGGAGCCGTCCGCGAGGCGCAGGTCGGTGGGCAGATACTCGCCGAAATCGGCCATCCAGCCGTCGATGCCGATATCCAGCATTTCGCGGCCCAGCACGCGCTCGGCGAACCAGGCGCGCGTTTCGGCGCGAGTGAAATCGACCACGCCACAGTCGAACTCGCCGAAATCGACGAGATGCACGTCGTCGCTGTCGGTACGCAGACAAAAATGGCCGCCGCCTGCCGCTTCGGCGAACAGGTCGCCATCCACGGCAATATAAGGATTGGCATAGGCCATGAACCGGATGCCGCGCCGATGCAGGTCTGCAATGCGCGACTTCAGGTCCGGATAGCGCTGGGCACTGCGCTCTCCGTTATGCCAATCCCAGAACAGGCGACGGCCAAAGCTGGTTTCGCGGATTCCCGCCCAGTCCTCGCACCAGAGGGCGGAGACGGAGGTGCCCGCGTCGATAAAGCGTTCGAGCCTCTCGAAGCTCGATGCGCCCGATTTCAGCCCGACGATCGCGCCGCCGATCGCCCAGTCGGGCAATTCGGGCTGGCGACCGAAGCGCTTCGACAGCGCGGAGACGAGTTCGATCGGGCCATCGGCGGCGAAAAGTTCGAAGTTCGCGGTGTCGCTCCACACGTCCACCGCGTGGAAGCCGGGATCGGTAAAGTCGAGCACGCTGTAGCAACTTGCGTCGAGGTGCACCGCGATCCAGCGCGACGTGAGGAAGGTGGGCTGCGGGTAATTGGTGTTCCAATAGTCGCCGCCCGCCATGCCCTCGGAGTCCATGATGCGGGTGAGTTCGGTCGACTTGTCGCGGCCCACCCCGGGCTCGCTGGTCCAGATCGGGAAAGCGCGGCCATTCAGCGCCAGATAGCTCATCTGCTCGCCGCCGCCCCAGACGCATTCGCCCGGCTCAGCATGAAAGCGCACGCGAAGGCGATCATAGCCGGGAAGCAGTGCGTTGATCGTTAGCTCATGGCCCTTGGTCGAAAGGCGCGCGACCGGCACGCCATCGTGCAGCCATTCGATGCCGCCATCGGCCATGCGCCATTCTGCCGGAGCGATCTCGTCGGCAGGCGAGTCGGAAATGCGGAAATTGCCGCGAAACATCGTGATATCGGGGTTGCCCCGCGCCATGACCACCGCAGGACAGGGGATGTGGTGACGCAGCACGATCCGGTCTCCGAAAAGGAGATCGAACCCGTCATTCTGGGCGTGCACCCGCAGTTTCAACGCGATTTTCCTCACCCTTGCTCGCACTGTGGCGAAATGGCCGCAGCCATCGTCCGTTTTTCTGACACCGCTTGACATATCGAGCCAGTCATAGCAGATCAAGCGCCAATCGCGGCGACCATACCAAGGGGCAGCAAGCCCCCGCTACGACCGCATTCTCGCAGGGAGAGGGTATCATGAAGCTTTCCAATCTATTGTCCGTCCGTGCCGCCGCGCTGTCCGCGACCGCGCTTTCGCTCGCGTTCGCGATGCCCGCACACGCGCAGGACGCTGCCGCCGATGACGATCAGGGCGGCATCACCGAAATCGTCGTGACCGCGCAGAAGGTCGCCGAGAACGTGCAGGATGTTCCGATCGCGATCACCGCGATCACCTCCGAACGGCTCGAGACCACCGGTGTCACCAGCCTCGAAGGCCTGACCCAGCTCGTCCCGTCGGTCTCGTTCCGCAAGGGAACGACCAGCGCCAACAGTGCCATCGTGATGCGCGGCGTCGGCACCATCACCTTCTCGATCGCAGCCGAGCCCAGCGTCTCGACCGTGGTCGACGGCGTGGTGCTCAGCCGCTCGGGCCAGGCGTTCATGGATCTGGTCGATGCCGAGCGTCTCGAAGTGCTGCGCGGCCCGCAGGGCACGCTGTTCGGCAAGAACGCGTCGGCCGGCCTCGTGAATATCGTCTCGAAGGGCGGCACTGATACGCTGCAGGCCGAAGCGCGGCTCGAAGCGTTCGACGATGACGAATATCGCCTGCGCGGCGCAATCTCCGGACCGCTCGCCGAAAACCTGACCGGCCGCATCACCGCCTTCTACGGCAGCTATGACGGCAACATCACCAATATCAACGGCGGTCGGCGCAACCGCATCAACGGCTACGAGCATTACGGCGCGCGCGGCATTCTCGATTACAACAACGGCGGCACGCGCTTCCGCTTCATCGCCGATTATTTCGAAGCCGATGACGATTGCTGCGCCGATGTCACCGGCGTCAGCCGCGGCGCTGTGCTCGATGCCGAACTGGGGCTGCCCGGCGGCGTGGCGCGCGGCGTCAACCAGCGCTTCGTCAACCACAACCTGGTCACGCGCACGCTCGACAAGCAGTGGAGCCTGACCGCGAGCGCCGATTTCGACGTGCTGACCGACCATGTGCTGAGCGCGATCGTCGGCTATCGCAACTGGGAAAATACCGAAATCCGCGAAGGCGACTTCCTGCCGCGCGCGATCGTCGGTACCGGCGAACTGCACGACAATGGTCAGGTGCGTACCGAGCAGCTGTCGCTCGAGGTGCGGCTCGCGTCGGACCAGAGCAAGCCCTTCTTCTACCAGGTCGGTGGCTTTATCTGGGGCTCCGACAACGAGCAGGACTTCACCCGCCGCAACATCACCTGCGCCACCTCGACCCTGCCGATCGATCCGATCACCGGCGGCCGTCCGTGCAACGTGAACGATCGCACCAACACGCTGTTCCCGACCGCGACCTCGTTCAGCGCGGTGGAATCGCGCAACTATGCGATCTTCGGCCAGGCAACCTATCGCCTGAGCGACATGTTCGCGCTGACCGGCGGCCTGCGCTACACCTGGGATGACCTGAGCTTCATCCACACCCGCGCGCCGGGCGTGAATGCCACGACCGGCCTTCCGGCGACCGGACCCGGCGTCTCGGGCGCGCCTGCGGGGGGCACGATCGCCTCGGGCGGCAACGGCACCAACACCTCGCGCGGCGACAGCTCGAACGGCAACCTTTCGGGCCGCGCGGTGCTGCAGTTCACGCCCAGCGAGGACGTGATGCTCTATGGCAGCTATACCCGCGGCTACAAGGGCCCGGCGTTCAACGTGTTCTTCAACCACACCGCGCCGACCAACGCGATCCCGATCGACGAGGAAACCTCCGACGCGTTCGAAATCGGCCTGAAATCGCAGTTCCTCGACAACCGCGTGCAGTTCAACCTGTCCGCCTTCACGGTCACCTATGACGGCTTCCAGGCGAACAATTTCGTGCTGCTCAACGGCGCGGTTGTCTCGAACCTGACCAACGCCGGTTCGGTGAAGAGCGAAGGCTTCGAAGTCGATCTGCTCGCGGTGCCAGTCGACGGCTGGACGCTGCGCGCGAGCGGCGCCTATGCCGATGCTACGGTCAAGCGGTTCAACCCGAATCCCGCGACCAACGCTCCGGACGCCCGCAACGGCACCCAGCTGCCGCTGGCGCCCAAGTTCACCTGGACCATCGGCACCAGCTACGAACGCGATCTGGGCGGCTTCAAGATGTATCTGGATACCGATTTCCGCCATGTCAGCCGCCAGTTCTCCGATCTCGGCGAACAGGGCCCGATCGCGGCCTATGGCATCTGGAACGGCAGCATCGGCTTCTCCGATCCGGACGACAATTATCGCGTGAGCTTCCTGGCGCGCAACATCACCGACAAAGCCTATGCGCTGCTCAACGTGAGCGCCGGCCAGCGCCTGCAGATCCCGCGCGATGCGGACCGCTATTTCGGCATCAGCCTGCGCGCACGCCTGCGCTGATCGATCGGCAAGTTAAACAAGAAGGCCTCGGACGCAAGTTCGGGGCCTTTTTGCGTGCAGCGCATGGTCGGGCTTCAAGTGGAGCAGGCCGTCGCTGCCCATTGTCCCGCAACTGAGGAGATGAGATGGTGAACGGGTGGAGCGACTCGTTGACCATGCTATGCGGCTGGCGGTTCCCATCGAACGCCTGAAGCCTGCCATCACATTGGTGGGCTGGGTGGGCTTTGCGCTGGTAACCGCCGATTATGCCGGTTTTATCGATCTTCCGGTGCTCATCCAGATACCACTCTGGCTGGCGATCGTGACGAGCATCTGTCGCTGGGCTTTATGGGAGGGGTTGATCAAGCCGAAGCTCACGGCTCCGCCCGAGAAGGCCTTGGCTCCTGACGAGCTGAAAACCTCTCGCGACGATGAGTGCTGAAGCGCAGCGCGTTTCTCCGCCGCGCGACGCAGCGCTTGAAGCTCTGGCTTTTGACCTTTGCCCGACAAGGATGGGATGCTAGCCCTGCTTCAATGAAGACCCTTGTGCACCGCCATCTGATGACCCTGCAACTCGAGGTCGATTTCGGCCGCACCCGGCGCATCGGTGCCATTGCTTCCGGCTATCGCGGCATCGCGCAGGTGACCGGCGGGTCGTTCACCGGTGAGCGGCTCAGCGGCAAGGTCGAATCCGGCGCTGACTGGTATGTCATCCAGCCCGATGGCACGCTGCTGATCGATGTCCGGCTGAACCTGAACGGCGAGGATGGGGTGCCGATCTATCTGACTTATCAGGGGGCCATGCGGGGCAGGGGCGATGCTATGGCACGCTTTGCCAAGGGGGCACTGCTCGACCCGGACGAGTATAGCATCGTCGTCAACGCGCGGCTGGAGAGCGGCGATGCGCGCTATGCGTGGCTCAACGCGCTGACCCTGGTCGGCACCGGGACGCAGACGCTGTCCGGGCCGATCTACGAGATTTTCGAGATCGGCGAGAGCTTGACTTAACGGGCGTCTGCTTCCTCTGCGAGCCTGAGCCGCGGGATCATCAGGTGGATGAAGGCCAGCGCGACCAGATAGGCGCTGCCGCAGATCGCGAAGAGCGGCACATAGCCCATGCCGCTGCCCAGCGAATAGCCGGCAAATTCGATGATCGCCGTGCCTGAAAGGTTGCCTGCGACCGCGCCCAGCGCGATCACGCTCGCGACGCGGGTGGCGGGGATGATGTCGGCGGTCATGCCGAAGACATTGGTCGAAAAGCCCTGATGCGCGAACAGGCCGAGGCCGATCAGCACCGCCGCGATCCAGGGGTTTCCGGTCTGCAGCGAGAGCGGCATGGCGAGCACGACCAGCGCATAGAACAGCATCGACGTCTTGCGCGCGCCGTTCACGCTCATGCCCCGGCTGAGCAGGATCGGATAGAGCCCGCCAGAGGTGATCGCGCCCAGCGCGGCGAGGGTGAAGATGATCGCGATCGGCCAGCCGAGCTCGCCCTGCGAAAGGCCGAACTGGCGGTTGAAGAAATCGGGCATCCAGAACAGCACGAACCACCAGACCGCATCGATGCAGAATTTCGCGCCGATCACGGTCCAGGTCTTGCGGTCGGCCAGCAGCGTGCCCCAGGGTACGCGGGCGCGCTCGGGAATGTCGCCCAGCGGCTTCAGATTGCGGGTGCCCCACCACCATCCGGCGAGCCAGACGAAGCCGAGCGCACCGGTCACCCAGAAGGCCGCCTGCCAGCCGAAGGCGAGAGCAAAGGGCGGAATCAGCAGCGGGGTGAGGATCGCACCGATATTGGGCGCGGTATTGATCAGGCCGATGGCGATGCTGCGCTGCTTCACCGGCAGATAGGTCGCCGCCGCCTTGAGCCCTGCCGGCGTGCTGACCGATTCGCCCGCAGCCAGAATGACGCGCGCGGCGACGAATTGCTGCACCGTCTGCGCCAGCGCATGCGCCATGCCCGCGGCGCTCCACACCGTCACTGCGATGGCATAGGCGACGCGCACGCCCAGCCGGTCGACGAACCAGCCGACGAACAGCAAAGTGCCTGCCGCCGCGATCTGGAAGGAAGAGCCGAGATGCGCGTAATCGGCGTCGGACCACCCGAATTCGGCCTCCAGCGTGGGCTTGAGCAGCGCCAGCACCTGGCGATCGACATAATTGAGCGCATTGCCCAGGAAGAGCAGGACGACGAGCGCGATCGCCGCGCCGCGTGCCATGCCCTGTTGCCGTGCCTCGTCCATTGCCGATCCTCCCGCTGCCACGCGCCTGTCTACGACGCTTCGGGCTTGCACGATAGCCGCTCGCACGCGTAAGGAAAGGGGAATATGACACCGAAGGACATATCTCGGGGGCGAGGGGAGCGGCGATGAACGGCAAGCGGCAGGAAATCGACTGGGACTCGCTTCCCGCAGCGGGCGACCTGTTCGGCGAGATGTATCTGGCCGAGGCCGCGCCCAAAGCCGATGCCGCCAAGCCGCGGGACACGATCTTCCAGGGGCTCGCGATCTGCGCGATTGCCGCCGGGGCTGCGGCCTGGTTGTCCGAACATTATAATTTCCCGATCATCCTGCTCGGCCTGCTGATCGGGCTGTCGCTCAGCTTCGTCGCGCGCGATCCGCGCAGCCACAAGGGGCTCGATTTCGCCTCGCGCACCTGCCTGCGCTTCGGTGTCGTGCTGCTGGGGCTGCAGGTGACGTTCGAGCAGATCGGCTCGCTGGGCGTGCAGCCCTTTGCCGCGCTCGCGGCGATCATGACCGTCACGTTCCTGGCAGGTATCCTCGGCGCGCGGCTGGTTGGCCAGTCCAACTATACCGGCATCCTGGCGGGCGGAGCGACCGCGATCTGCGGCGCGAGCGCGGCGATGGCGCTCTACGGCATTATCGGGCGCGAGCGATTGAACCAGTCGCAATTCGCGATCACCCTGGTCGTGGTCTCGCTGTTCAGCGCGCTGGCCATGTCGCTCTATCCGATCCTTGCCGAATATCTGCAGCTGACCGACCAGCAGGCCGGGTTCCTGATCGGCGCGTCGATCCATGACGTCGCGCAGGCGATCGGGGGCGGCTATGCGTTTTCCGAAAGCGCGGGAAGCTATGCCGCGATCGTCAAGCTTTCGCGCGTCGCGATGCTCGCCCCCGTCGTCATCATCACCGGCCTTGCCATCGGCAATGCCGATCAGGCCGAGGGCAGCCCCTTGTGGAAGCGTTTGGCGCTGCCCTGGTTCATCGTCGCGTTCTTCGGCGTGGTGCTGGTCAATTCGCTGGTGGCCATGCCCGATCCGGTGCGCGACTCGGCGCTCAGCCTGTCCAAGGGGCTGCTGCTGATCGCGGTGATCGCGACCGCGATGCGCAGCCGCATGGACTTGTTGATGGAAACCGGAATCCGCCCCGCGATACCGGTGCTGATCGCGACTTTGACCAGCCTTGCGGCCTCGTTCGCCGTGGTGATCCTTCTCTTCTAGCCGAACCGTTCAGCGAGCAGCTTGGCGATCGCTTCGGCATCGCCCGGCGCGACCGGCGCGCCATAGACCTTGACCATCTTGGTCACCTCGTCGTGCCAGAATTTCTCGCCCATGCCGCGCGGCTGGGTGGTGACATATTCCAGGCTGTGGCACGCGGTGCAGTTGTTGACGACGATCTCGGCACCGGCGTCGGACAACTCGGCGGGAATTGCCTCTTCGGGCAGCTGAAAGCTGACCGGCTCCATCCGCGCGGCGACGATATCCGGCCCTGCGTCGCGATCCATCAGCGCCCAGGTCGCGCCGCCAGCGGTTACCGCAAGCAGGCCAATTCCGATGATCACTCCCTTGGCGTTCATCACACGGCCTCCACGTTGGTCGTCTCGACGACATTGCGCATATAGCCCGCAGGCTGCCAGCGCGGCTCCATCGGCTGGGTCTCGCCGCCTGCCGTCTCGGCGCGAATGCGCAAGGCATGCCGACCTGACGCAAGCTTCAGCCCCAGCTTCCATTCGCGGAACGAATAGCGGCCCAGATCCTCACCCAGTTTTGCCTCCTGCCAGTTCCTGCCGTTATCGGGCGAAACGAGCACGCGCTTGATCGGATCGCCGCCGCTGAAGGCGATACCGCGCAGCTCAGTCGTCTGGCCTGCACTGACCTTCGCGCCATCCTGATGGCTGGTCAGGAACGAACGGACGTTGAACCGGGAGATCGGTACGGTCTTGTCGGGCTTGGTGCCCGGCTCGACGCAGCGGCAGTCATTGTCGGGAATGCGATAGGCGGTCTTCATCCAGTAGCCGTCGAACTCCTTGTCGACGACGGTGATCTCGCTGAGATGCTTGACCCAATAGGTGCCGAAATGGCCCGGCACGACCAGGCGCAGAGGATAACCGTTGAGGAAAGGCAGTTCCTCGCCGTTCATCGCGAACGCGACCATCACCTCGCCATCGAGCGCATGATCGATATCGAGCGCCTTGACGAAATCGGCCACGCCATCGGCAGGCGGATTATCGAGTCCGTTGAAGGTGACCTGCGCAGCGCCCGCGCGCACTCCGGCCTTGGCGAGCAGATGCTTCAGCGCCACGCCCTGCCAGCGCGCATTGCCCATCGCGCCATTGCCCAGCTGGCCGCCCGCGACACGCGGCGTCACGAAGCCGCGGCTATTGCCCGAACACTGGTTGACCGCAACGATGTCGCTCACCGGAAAATCGCGGCGCAGCGAATCGAGCGTCAGTTGCAGCGGCGTTTCGACATGCCCGCCGATGGCGAGGCGGAAGCTGCGTGGATCGATTTCGGTGGGAAGGCCGGACAGGTGATATCGCACGAAAAACGCGTCATTGGGCGTGAGCAGGCCCTGGTCGAAAACGGAAAACGGCGTTTCCAGCTGCGGCGGGCGGCTGGTCAAAAGGATCATCTCGCGCTTGCCGGGCAGCGTCACCAGCGGACGCTTGCCATTGGCGAAGGGCAGGGTGAGCGTTCCACCCGAAGACTTGCCCACCGCGCCCAGCAGGGCCGCGCCTGCACCTGCCACGAAAAACCTCCGGTCGATGCCGCTCATCTCCGCTCCCCCGATCCATGGCGCCAGCGCCTATCGCCGCGCCATCGTGTCTCTATGTCCACCGTTAGTCAGAAACCTGTGATCACGCAAGAAAGGCAGCATATTGGGTCCGCCAGGCCGCCACTTCTGCTGCAAGCTCGGGTGGTGGCTCATCGCCCGACAGAACCAGCTCTGCCACATCGGCTTCGGGGTGCATCAGCATCTTGCGCTTGCCGTCGCTGAACCAGACCGCCACCGGCCGATCGCAAATGGCGTCGAGCACCCGTGCCGCCATGCCGCTGGCGATCGCATCGCTGCCGGGCAATGCCAGCACGGTGAGGGCAATGGCTTCGAATGGATGGCGCGCCTCGCGGTGAAAACTGACCGAGACGATCAGGCCCGAGCGATCGGGGCGTGCTTCATCGGGCAAGGCGGCGAGCCTGCGCCAGGCGCAGAACCAGGTCCGGCAGATCGTCGGTCGCACCGCATGAATGCTGCACCCGTTGGCGGTCAGCTGCGGGCAGGGCGTGCCGGCAGCCTTTGCTAGATCGGGCGTGTCGACCTTGAGCGTCACGCAGCACGCCGTGCAGCCACCGCATTCGCGGTTCGCCAGCACCGGGCCCAGCAACAGGGTCTCAAGATCCGTGGGGTCCGCCATATGCAAAGCTGTGACGGTCGGCGGGGATGATTGCAAGCGGCCCGGCGATCAGCGCCAGTGAATCCACTCGCCATAGGGATGGCAGGTCGCGAGGAACCGCTGCTCACCGCTTGGCCAGCACGTCAGCGACAGCCGCACCTCGCTGCGATCGGGCGTCCATTCGAGGCTGATCCACGCTAGCGGCTTACGCTCGGTCGCGAACTGGCCCGACTGCACGATGATCTCCGCGAGGCGTGCGCGCTGCGGCTCGGGCAGATACTGGCGGAACATCGAATGGAAGACGACACGGCAGGTGTCGGCCGATTGCGGTGCCGCCAGCTTCTGCGCGATCCAGTCGAGAGCCTCGGCTTCCTCGATTTGGGGCGGGTGCGCGCGGGCGATATCGAGCGCATGCTCGAGCCGCGCGATGCGGTGGTGTTGGTCCGCCCAGATGAACGCCAGTAGCCTTTCGCAGCTATCCGCATCGCGGGCGTTGAGCGGGTGCAGATCGGCCCCGCTGGCCGACAGGATGCTGACCGGCGCGGCGACCGGTTGCGGGCCGCGCCACTCGGGGGCGATTTGCAGCGCCGACGCAGGGTCGCCCGCCTTCACTCCGCCCAGATCAAAACCATAACGGCCAAGATTGAGGTTGAGGCCGCAACTGGTCCCCAATTCGAGCAATTCGAACGGCAGGCCATAACGGTCTGCGGCCACCATCAGCGCTGCCATGAGGGCGGCGGAGCGGCCGACTTCGTTGGTCTGGGTCGGATCGCGCAGCCATTGCAGAATGAATGCGTCGGAATGCGCCAGCCCAATCGCCAGGGCGCGATCGAAATCGGCATGTTCGCCCCGGTACAATGCGCTGAGCTCGGGGACGGTGCCGCGCCGGGCCACAGCGTGGAGCGCGCCGTTCAGCCGCATGGCGAGCGCCGCTGCGGCGCGGTCGCCCGGCCAGGTCGCGATGACCGCTTCGGTCATCGGGGCATGGGAAAGCTGGCGTTCGGCGGCCTCGAGAACGCGGGCGACGAAGTCCGACCCTAGGCTCCGGCAGACGGCAGCCTGACGCGACAGCTCTGCATGTACGGGTGCCAGTGCCAAGGGCGCGATAGGTGTTATCGGAGATGCCTTGGCCCGCGGCGGGTGCGTCGTTCCGGCGATATTCTCTTTGGAAATGAGTGCAGACATGATTCTCGCCAACGAACAAGTCGGCAAACACTCCCGACCCCCGTCCAACTGGCTAGGTAATCAGCGTAAACAAGTGGTTAACAAAGTCGGGATGGCGCGTCACGACTTGACCTGTTCGGCATAATGCGAATCGTTGATTGGCTGGTCGAGGCCCGGCGAATCGGAGCGCGGTCAGCAGGGCAAGGGCATCGAGACCGATAAGGCGGCGCCAAATTGCCCATTCTTGCTAATTTTGCAATCATGATCGCAATAATTGCAAATATCGAAAAATCAACACGTTATATTTTATGCAAAGGTTCGCATACAAACATTGCGGGGCGAGCGATCAGAGGGTCAGTATCGGGCGAACCGTTGGATTTGAGCCACTTTCCCCCCATTTCTGGGCTATGTTTCAAGCTTAAAAAGAGGGAAAGGGCAAGTATTCGCTGAGCGCAGTGCGTTTAACTTTGCTTTAAGCATGCAAACCTAACCGCTGGCCCATCCAATAGTTTTGGGGGGCTCAAAGTGAAATCTCTTACTACTGCAATCTATAGCTGTGCATCGACTGTCGCGATCGTTGCTGCGTTTGCAGCGCCGGTGGCGGCGCAGGAAGACAAGCCGCAAACTGCCTGGGAGGCCAGCCGCACGGTCGATGAAGGCGATGTCGTTACCACGGGCGTGGCGCGCGGCCGCGACCGTCTGAACAGCGCCACGTCGACCAGCGCGATCAAGGAGAACGACATCGTTCGCCTGGCGCCGCGGTCGCTGGCCGAGCTTTTCCGCAACATTCCGGGGATCCGCGTCGAGGCTGCGGCCGGCGAGGCGCAGAACAACTATACCGTCCGCGGGCTGCCGATGGTCAATGGTGCCAGCAAGTACATCCAGATCCAGGAAGATGGCCTTCCGGTGATGGAATTCGGCGATCTGATGCGCCTGACGCCCGATATCTTCGTCCGCGCCGATTTCAATGTCGGCCAGGTCGAATCGATCCGCGGCGGATCGGCCTCGACCTTCGCCTCGAACGCGCCGGGCGGCGTCATCAACCTCATCTCGAAGACCGGAGAGGTCGAAGGCGGGTCGGTGATGGCGACGGTGGGTGTCGACTTCGAAAGCTATCGCACCGATTTCGACTATGGTGGCCAGCTGGGCGATGGCTGGCGCTTCCATGTCGGCGGTTTTTACCGTGAGGGCGAGGGAATCCGTGAAACCGGTTTCAACGCCGCGCGCGGCGGTCAGGTGAAGTTCAACGTCACCAAGCAGTTCGATGGCGGCTATATCCGCGTTTATGGCAAGCTGCTCGACGACCGCGTACCGACCTTTACCGGCACCCCGCTGCTGGTGACCGGCACCAATGCCGATCCTTCGTTCCGCGATCCTGCCGGGGTCAGCAGCCGCACCGATTCGCTGCTTTCGCCGACGCTGCCGGTCGTGCTGACGCTCGGCTCGTCGGGTCAGGTCCGTCGCCGCAATTTCACCAACGGTGTCGAGGCGAATGCCAAGACGCTCGGCTTCGAAGCGCAGTTCAGCCTGGGTGACTGGACCGTCACCAACCGCTTCCGTTACGCCGATCAATCGACGCGCAACACCACGCTTGTCGTCTCTTCGGCAGCGCCGGCTGCGCAGTTTGCCTCGCGCTTTGGCGGCGCTGGCGGAGCGTTCCGCTATGCATCCGGACCGCGTGCCGGGCAGCCGTTCAGCGCTGCGGGCGGCAATGGCCTGGTCGCCCTGTCGTTTTTCTCCGACAATGACGCGCCTGATGTCAGCAACATGACCAACGATCTGCGCATCAGCCGGGTCTGGCCCGTCGCTGGTGGCGATCTGACGACCACCGCGGGCCTGTATCGTTCGAACCAGAAGTTCATCTCCGAAATCGGCTTTGCCACGTTCTTCCAGGACGTTGTGGGGGGAGGCCAGGCGGTGCCGCTCGACCTCGTCACTGCGGCAGGCGCTCTGGTCACCGATGGCGGCTATCGCAATTTCGGTGGCCCGGGCGCTGCGGGCAACATCCGCGACAATGCCGTGACCTATCAGACCACTGCACCCTTTGCCTCGGTCAACTTTGCCAAGGGCAAGATCGCTATCGGTGCCTCGGTGCGCTGGGATAACAGCCGGGCGCGGGGCAATGCGATGAACGACAGCGGTGTCCGCACCTTCGACATGAACGGCAACGGCGTCATTTCGGCACCCGAGCGCCTGGTGTCTTTCGTCCCTGTTGGCGTGACCCAGCCGGTCCGTTACAGCCACGACTATCTGTCTTATTCGGTCAGCGTGAACTATCGCATCGCCGAGCCTTTTGCGATGTTTGCCCGTTACAGCCTGGGTGGCCGCGCGGCTGCGGACAAGATCCTGTTTACCTCGGCCATCAGCCCGACAACCGGCGGGCTGCTGAACCCGGCGGCAGGCGATGACAGTGTGCGTCAGGCGGAGATCGGGCTGAAATACCGCAAGGATGGCCTGGTCCTCAATCTGACGGGCTTCCACGCCAAGACCGACGATACCAACTCGCAGATCCTGACCAATCCCGCCACGGGCCAGCTCGAGCTGCTCTCGGTCACGCGCGGCTACGAGGCCTATGGTCTCGAATTCGAGGGCGGTTTCCGCCGCGGTCCGTTCAGCATCACGGCGCACGCGACCTATACCGAAGCGGAAATCAAGAGCGCCGAGAATCCGGCCCTGGTGGGCAACATCCCGCGCAACCAGCCCAAGCTGCTGTTCGGGGTTACGCCGCAATTCGACACCGACCTGTTCACTGTCGGTGCCAACATCATCGGGGTGACCGACAGCTTCAGCCAGGACGTCAACCAGCTGCGCATGCCGGGCTACACCACGGTTGGCCTGTTCGCTCAGGTCCGTCCGATGGAGCGGCTGGAGCTCAGCATCAACGCCAACAACGTGCTGAACGAGCGCGCGATCACCGGAATTTCCGAAGGAGCGATCCCGGCATCCGGCGTGGTGATGGCGCGGCCGCTTTTCGGCCGTTCGATCTCCGCATCGGCGCGCTTCTTCTTCTGATCGGTGCGCTGACGGCTCGTCCCTTGTCTGCTGGCAAGTCGCCAGCGGCAGGGGGCAGCCGGCGACAAGTTTGTGGCGCTCGCGGGGCTGTTAAGCGTCGCGGGCGCCGCGCTGTGTCAGGCGCGCAAGGGGCTCGCGGAAACCCCTGATTTTCGGGCGTTTCGCGTCAGACAACATTTCCCGGCAACTTGGTCAATCGGCGTTAACCACGCTTTAATTGGAATCAAATAGGCCGGTTGGGAAAGTGTTTTACAGCAGGGGCAATTCATGAATTTCTTCAAATATCACGGTTCGACTTGCACGGCCGCCGTCGCCATCGCGATGGTCGCCATGGCCACGCCGGCCCTGGCCCAGGAAGACAAGCCGATGACGGCCTGGGAGGCGAGCCGCACCGTCGATGAAGGCGATATGGTCACTACCGGCGTGGCACGTGGCCGTGACCGTCTGAACAGCGCGACCTCGACCAGCGCGATCAAGGAAAACGACATCATCTCCATCGCGCCGCGATCGCTGGCCGAACTGTTCCGCAACATTCCCGGCATCCGCGTCAACGCTGCGACGGGCGAGGGCGGAAACAGCTATACCGTGCGCGGCCTGCCGCTCGTCAACGATGGCGCCAAGTACATCCAGCTGCAGGAAGACGGCCTGCCGGTCCTCGAATTCGGTGACCTGCTCACCCTCACGCCGGACATCTTCATCCGCGCCGACCTCAATGTCGCGCAGGTGGAATCGATCCGTGGCGGATCGGCATCGACCTTCGCCTCGAATGCTCCGGGTGGCGTGATCAACCTGATCTCCAAGACCGGAGAGGTCGAAGGCGGATCGGTGATGGGCACGGTCGGCATCGATTTCGAAAGCTATCGCACCGATTTCGATTATGGCGCGCGTCTCGGCGATGGCTGGCGCTTCCATGTCGGCGGTTTCTATCGCGAAGGTGAAGGTCCGCGCGAAACCGGCATGAACTCGATGCGCGGCGGCCAGGTCAAGTTCAACGTCACCAAGCAGTTCGATGGCGGTTATATCCGCGTCTATGCCAAGCTGCTCGACGATCGGGCACCCAGCTTCATCAACACGCCGCTGCGCGTCACCGGCACCAATGCCGATCCGTCCTATTCGGACGTCGCCGGTCTCGACACCCGCACCGACTCGCTGGTCTCGCCGCTGCTGCCCAACTCGCTGCGTCTGGGCACCTCGGGCACGCCGACGCGCCAGACCCTGGCAGAAGGCACGCACTCCAAGTCCAAGTCGCTGGGCTTCGATGCGCAGTTCAGCCTGGGCGAATGGTCGGTCACCAACCGCTTCCGCTATGCCGACCAGTCGCTGCGCAGCCTGATCCTGTTCCCCTCGGCAGCGGCACCGGCGGCAGCATTTGCTACCCGCTTCGCCGGCCCGGGTGCGACCGCCAGCTATGCGGCGGGTCCGCGCGCCGGCCAGCCCTTCGACCCGTCGGGCAACGGCCTGCTCAACGTCTCGTTCATCGTCGACTCCGATGTTCCCGATGTCAGCAACATGACCAACGACCTGCGCGTCAGCCGGGTGTGGAATGTCGGCGGCGGTGATCTGACCACGACGGCGGGCCTGTACCGTTCGAGCCAGGAATATGTCTCGGAAATCGGCTTCACCACCTTCCTGCAGGACATTGTGGGCGGCGGTCGGTCGGTCGCGGTCAACCTGCGCACCGCCACCGGCATCCCCGTCACCGACGGCGGCATTCTGGTCTATGGCAGCGCGGGCGGCGCCGGCAACTCGAAGAACACCGATCTCACCTATCAGGTGACCGCGCCGTTCGGTTCGTTCAACTTCGCCAAGGGCAAGATTGCCATCGGCGGTTCGATCCGCTGGGACAATGTCCGCGTCCGCGGCAACATCATCAACGATACCGGAACGCGTCCGTTCGACATGAACGGCAATGGCGTGATTTCCGTGCCGGAAAGCCGCGTTGCGTTCATCCCCAACAACGTGACCTTCCCGGTCAACTACAACCATGATTATGTCTCGTACTCGCTGAGCACCAACTATCGCGTGTCCGAGCCGTTCTCGATCTTCGCGCGCTACAGCCGCGGCGGTCGCGCAGGGGCGGACAAGATCCTGTTCACGCCGGCGGTCAGCACCGTGACGGGCGCGCTCGTCAACAGCGTTGCGGGGCATGACGTGCTGCGCCAGGCAGAACTGGGCCTGAAATATCGCAAGGACGGCATCTTCCTCAACCTGACCGGCTTCTATGCGCTGACCGACGAGACCAACTCGCAGCTGCGCACGAATGCCACGACCGGTCTGGCTGAACTCGCCACGGTCGCGCGTTCGTACAAGGCCTATGGTCTGGAGTTCGAGGGCGGCATCCGCCGCGGTCCGTTCAGCGTTACGGCGCACGCCACCTATACCGAGGCGGAGATCGATGCTGCAGAAACCCCGACGATCGTCGGTAACATTCCGCGCGGTCAGCCCAAGCTGCTCTACGGAATCCGTCCGCAATTCGACAGCGACATGTTCTCGGTCGGATTCAACGTGATCGGACAGACCGGCAGCTTTGCGCAGGACGTCAACCTGCTCCGTCTGCCTGCCTTCACCACGGTAGGCGCGTTTGCCCAGTTCCGTCCGATGGAGCGGCTGGAATTCAGCGTGAACGCCAGCAACCTGTTGAACGAGCGCGCGATTACCGGCGTGTCCGAAGGCGCCATTCCGGCAGCGGGGGTCGTGATGGGACGCACCATGTACGGCCGCACCGTGTCGGCATCTGCAAGGTTCTTCTTCTGATGCGCGGCCTGCCTCGGGACATCGCACCAGCCGCATTCCGGCTGTTCCGGCGCCCCGGGGCGGGCGCCCATACCACCTGGACCACAAAGGCTTGATCATGCTGAACAAACTGAACATTCCACGGAAGCTCAGCCTGTCCTTCCTGATGATCTGCAGCTCGGCTGCGCTGATGATGATCGTCTTCGCCGTCAATCTGTGGATGATCCAGTCATCGACGGAGCAGAACAATCATTCGCAGCTCATCTACGGCAAGGTCCAGGTGCTTGAGACCTCGCTGCTCCGGCAGAACAGCCAGTTTCGCGGCTATCTGGTGACGGGTGACGAGAGCTATCTGAAATCCTATTACGAGGGCCGCGACGAGTATGACGCCGCCGCCAAGGAACTGGAAACGCTGATCGTCAACCCGGCGCATCTGAAGCTGCTGGAAGAGGCGCGCAGCGAAACGCTGGCCTGGCGCAAGAACTGGGGCGACAAGCTCATCAAGTGGACCCAGCAGGGCCGCGGCGAGGCTGCGGTCGAAGCGGTGCGCAACGCCGGCAAGGCCGTGCTGGTGAGCAAGGCGGTGCTGCCGCTGCGCGACATTCGCGACGCCGAGCTGGCTTCGATCGAGCGGAACTCCGCGCGGCAGGATTCGGCGCTGACCTCAGCAACCGTCGCGCTGGTCATCGGGGGTATCGCGCTGATCGGTATCGCTATTGGTCTTGCGGTTGCGCTGAGCCGCGCCATCGCGCTGCCGATCACCCGTCTTACCGACGCCATGGCGAGCCTGGCGGCGGGCAAGAACGCCATCGATGTCGACGTGAACCGTTCGGACGAGCTGGGCGACATGGCCCGTGCCGTCGTGGTGTTCCGCGATGCCGCCGTCGCCAAGGCGCGCGCCGACCAGGATCAGGCCAATGTCGTCACCGCGCTCGGCAAGGGCCTGGAGGCGCTCGCTTCGGGCGACATGACCTATCAGATCACCGAGCCTTTTGCGGCCAATTATGACGGTCTGCGCATGACCTTCAACCGCACGGTCGAGGGGCTGGAAACCAGCCTGTCGAGCGTCGCCAGCTCGGCGCAGAGCGTGCACAACGGCGCCGGCGAAATCCGTGCGGCGTCCGAGGATCTGTCGCAGCGCACCGAGCAGCAGGCGGCCAGCCTCGAAGGTGCGGCCAGCGCGATGGACAAGGTGACCGGCATGGTCAGCGAGTCCGCCAGCAGCGCCAAGACGGCACGGATCGAGATCGACACCGTGCACAAGGATGCCAATGAAGGCGGCCAGGTCGTCGACAAGGCGGTGAGCGCGATGGATGCGATCGAGCGCAGTTCGCAGGAGATCGGCCAGATCATCAACGTCATCGACAGCATCGCTTTCCAGACCAATCTGCTGGCGCTCAATGCCGGGGTCGAGGCTGCGCGTGCGGGTGAATCGGGCAAGGGCTTTGCGGTCGTCGCCAACGAGGTTCGCAGCCTCGCCCAGCGCTCCGCCGATGCCGCCAAGGACATCAAGGCGCTGATCACCGCCTCGAGCGAGCAGGTGCAGGAAGGCGTCAGCCTGGTCGCGGAGACCGGCAAGATGTTCGACCGCATCATGGGCCGCATCGGCGATGTGAGCCGCATGGTCGCAGAAATTGCCGAAGGCGCGGAAACCCAGTCGTCGAACCTGCGCAGCGTCAACACGTCGGTCGGCGACATGGACAAGATGACGCAGCAGAACGCCGCGATGGTGGAGGAAACCACCGCAGCTGCGCGCACGCTGGCATCGGAAGCCGACGAGCTCGCCTCGCTGGTCGGCCGCTTCCGCCTGAAGACCACGCACGGCCGTGCGGCGGCGCCGGCAAGCTCGGGTGGCTTCAGCCGACCGGTCGCCAAGCCGCGCCCGATTCCGCGCACGAGCGGCAATCTGGCGCTCAGCCCTGCGGTCGATGACGACGACTGGAGCGAGTTCTGACGAACCGCTGATATGCGCATGAAACGGGAGGAGGGGCCGGGCTTGCAAAAGTCCGGCCCCTTTTTTGCGTAGGCATATCAATCCGTGACGCCGGTAAGTGGCTTGACCAATGATCATGACCGCAGTGCCTGGTCTGCAACATCGGGTGGCTACGAGCGGGTGAAACCGCGCCGAGATCGGTCCTATCACAGCGCCCTGATTCCTGAGGAAACGCCTGATCGATCCTGATTGATCGAGCGAGGATGGGGTGGCGCGATTCAGGCGGTCCCGATAGCGAGCATGGCACAAATGCGGGCAAAAAAGGTCCTGTCCCGGCTCTTCACTCAACCGGTGTAGTGCAGCATCCATCAAGTGGATTGATGGGATTCGATGCAACATTTGGATTTGCATGGCCTGGCCAGCTATGCAAATTGGCAATACCAATGAAAAACAGGGAGGATTTCTGATGTCTGCAGCAAGGCCGTTTGGCATCCACGCATCGCGCGCCGCCATCGCTCTCATGTCCGTGGCGATTGCCTTTTCCTCGAGCAGCTACGCGCAGGACGCCGACGCGACCGAAGAAGCGAGTAGCGATGACAATGTCATCATCGTCAGCGCGCAGAAACGCGATCAGAATATCCTTGATGTGCCGGCGGCCATTTCCGCTGTCGGGCAGGACGTTCTTCAGGCGGCCCAGGTCGACCGGTTTACCGAATTGACCGCGATCTCTCCGTCATTGACCATCACCACCAGTGGCAATCGCAACCAGAACCCGATCTTCCTGCGTGGCATCGGCACGTTCAGCTTTTCGACCGCTGCCGAGCCCGCCGTGCTGGTGATGATCGATGACGTTCCGCTGCTTCTCCCCGGACAGGCGCTCAGCAACTTTGCCGATGTTGCGCGGATCGAGGTGCTGCGCGGTCCGCAGGGCACCCTGTTCGGCAAGAGTGCATCGGCCGGCGTGATCAGCATCGTCTCGCAGGCGCCTGCGAATGAACTGACCGGCTTTGTCGAGGCCTCGCTCACCGATGATGAGGAGTTCCGTGTCCAAGGCGTCATCTCGGGGCCGGTTGATGAAAATGGCGGCTTCCGTATTTCCAGCTTCTATAACAATTTCGACGGCTTTCTGCGCAACACCTTCACCGGCAACATGATCGGGCAGGAGGAATCCTGGGGGCTGCGCGGTCGGTTCGATTACGAGGTCGGCCGGGCCCAGATTCAGCTCACTGCGGATTACAGTGAATTCTTCGACAATGGTGGCGACAATACCTTTCGTCAGGTTACCCGGACGCGCGCCGATGGAACACCGGCGAACCGCCAGCTGGACCTTACCGGCATCACGCCTGGTCCGACCAATCGCAGGCTTCGCATCAACGACGAGGCGGTCAACGATTCCAAGCAGTTGCTTCTGTCGAGCCGGTTCAGCCTCGATCTCGACTTTGCCACGCTCACCTCGATAACCAGCTATCAGTCCTGGAAATATCGGGCGCAGAATGACCAGGATCTTCAGCCGATCCGGGACAGTTTCCAGGATTCCGTCTACGATACCCGCACCGTCACGCAGGAGCTGCGGCTGACCTCGCCGACCGATGGCGATTTCGACTATATTCTGGGGGTCTATATTGCGGATGGTGATACCGACAGGAGCTTTGTCCGCCTTGCCCCGAATACCCCGCCGCTGCGTCAGAATTGGGATTCCAACGCGTCGGTCCGCAACTATGCTGCCTTTGCCCAGCTGGGCTATGACATCTCGCCCAAGACTTTGGTGTCGCTGGGCGCGCGCCTGAACTACGAGAAGATCGACGTCTTCTTCCAGGACAATCGGACGGCGATACCAGGCATTTTCCGGGGATCGGATTCGGACACGGCCTTTACCGGAAAGCTGTCGCTCCAGCACTTTTTCGACAGCGGGATCATGGCCTTCGCTTCGGTCGCGACCGGATACAAGGGGCAGGCCTATGACATTTCTTCGGGCTTCAACCAGCGCCGTGCCGACAATCCGATCCGGTCGGAAAGCAGCGTCGCCTATGAAATAGGCCTCAAGGGCGATGCGCTTGACGGCAAGGCGCAGTTTCAGCTGGTCGGCTTCTGGGTCGATTACGATGATTTCCAGGCGCAGGGCATCAACAACGAGCTGATCGTTCCGCAGTTCGAGTTGGTCAATGTCGGCAAGCTGCGCACCCGGGGTATCGAGCTGGAAAGCTCGATCCGGCCGACCGATGGCCTCACCGTGTTTGCGTCGGGCGCCTATGTCGATGCGCAGATCAAGGAATTTTCCGGCGCGAACTGCTATTTTGGCCAGACCGTGGCACAAGGATGCGTCCGCAATCCGGCAAGCGGCCTGTTCTCGCAGGACCTGGCGGGCAAGCAGCTCAACAATTCGCCCGACTTCAAGTTCAATGTCGGCCTGATCTACGAAAAGCCGATTTTCGGGGATGTCGAGCTGGTGCTCAACGGCAATTACACCTGGCAGAGCGGTGTCAATTTCGACATCGGCAACAATCCGCGGACGAAGCAGCCGGCTTATGGTCTCGCCAATGCCTCGATCGGTCTGCAGGGCGATGACAAGAACTGGCAGGTCAGCCTGTTCGTCAATAATCTGTTCGATCAGGATTACGTGACGCAGATCATCGACGATACCTCGACGCGCGTCGATCCATTCATCCTGCTGCAGCAGATTCCGCGCAACGCCAGCCGCTTCTTCGGCATCCGCGCCCGCTTCGGCTTCTGATCGGCCAGAGGAAAAGGGCCGCCAACCGTTGAACGGCTGGCGGCCCTCTCTGTCTATTGGCGCAGTTGCTTGCTGAGATATTCCAGATCCGTAGCCGCCGCTTGCCAGGTCGCAGTGAACATCCCATTCGCGCCGAACAGCGCCTCGGCAATGCCTTCCCTGCCATGCGCCTGCCATAGCGCCCCCAGAGCCTGTGCCTGCGGATCGTCCACCGCGCGTCGATCGCCGCGCACATGGCGTATCCAGGCTGCCAGCGCCTGCAACGTGGCCGGACTCGAACGTCCCGCCGCCTGGCTGGTCGCCAGCGGTTCGAGCCAGCGCTGCGGAATCTTTTGTGATCCATCCATCGCGATCTGCATCAATTTGTGCTGGAGCGCGCTGTTGGCGAAACGGTCTAGCAGGCTGCCCGCATAGGCGACCGTGTCGATGCCGCTCGCCGGTTCGAGCGTCGCGGCTGCTTCTTCGCGCATGATCGTCTCGATCACCGGGCGGATCGCCAGGTCTGCGACGGCCTGGTGGACGAATTCATGCCCCGCATCGAGCCCCAGATAGGCGAGCGCGGAATGCGCGCCGTTGAGCATGCGCAGCTTCGCCGCCTCATAGGGACGAACGTCATCGACCAGCTGCGCGCCGACAGCCTCCCAGCGCGGGCGCGGGCCGGCGAAATCGTCCTCGATCACCCATTGGGTGAACGGCTCGGTGATGATCGCGCCCTCGTCCTCGAGACCGATCTCTCCGGCGACCCAGGCGCGGTCCTCCATCGTCATCGCGGGCACGATCCGGTCGATCATCGTCGCGGGGCAGCGGCAATGTGCGTTGAACCAGTCGGCCAGCGTTGGATCGGTCGCCTCGAGATAGGCGCGCATCAACAGCCTGAGCTGGCGGCCATTGTCGGCGAGATTGTCGCAGCTGAGCAGCGTCAGCCCCGGAAGGCCCGCTGCCCTGCGCCGGGCAAGACCTGCGGCGAGAAAGCCGTAGATCGTGCGTGGCACGGCGCCGGACAGATCGGATGCCAGAGCGGAATTGTCGGTATCGAGCGACCCGTCGGCGCGGCGGACATAGCCTTTCTCGGTCACGGTGAAGCTGACGATATGCGTGTCCGGGCTCGCGATCGCGGCGATGACGTCATCCGGCGCTTCGGGCGCGACGATGACCCGGGCGACCGAGCCGATCAGCCGCATCGCCACCGCATCGGATGACCGCTCGACCAGCGTGTAAAGCCCGTCCTGCGGGTTGAGCTGTGCTGCCACATCGCCCGAGCGCAGCGACACGCCGATAATGCGCCAGTCGCGATCGCCTGCCGCCATCGCCGCGTCGGTATAGGCAGCCTGATGCGCCCGGTGGAATGCGCCGATTCCGAAATGGACGATGCCGCATTTCTGCGCTGCCGGGTCATAGCCGGGGCGCTCGACACTCGCGGCCAGCTGCGCCGCCGTCTCGCGGCCCAGCCTCACAGCTTGTAGGCCTTTTTGGCGAGATTGTAGCTGAGCTCCTGGGCCAGCTCCGCCGCCTCCCATTCCTCGATGCGGTGCTCCGCGACCAGCTGTGCCAGGAAGCCGCAATCGATCCGCCGCGCGACATCGTGCCGCGCCGGGATCGAGAGGAACGCGCGGGTATCGTCGTTGAAACCGACAGTGTTGTAGAAGCCGGCGGTCTCGGTCATCGCATGGCGGAAACGGCGCATGCCCTCGGGGCTGTCGTGGAACCACCAGGCCGGGCCCAGCTTGAGCGCCGGATAATGGCCCGCCAGCGGTGCCAGCTCGCGTGCATAGACCGATTCGTCGAGCGTGAAGAGAATGATGGTCAGGTCCGGATTGTTGCCGTGCCGCGCCAGCAACGGGCGCAATGCGTTCACGTAATCGGTGCGGCTGGGCATGTCGGCGCCCTTGTCGCGCCCGAAGCGCGCGAATACCGCCGGATTGTGGTTGCGGAAGGCGCCGGGATGGATCTGCATCACGAGGCCATCCTCGGCGCTCATCGTCGCCATTTCGGTGAGCATCTGCGCGCGGAACAGCTCGGCTTCGCCGGGGGTCACATCCGGGCGGATCACGCGTGCGAACAGCGCCTCGGCCTCGTCGCGCGGCAGGTCCGCCGTCTGTGCGGTCGGGTGGCCGTGGTCGGTCGAGGTCGCGCCATGCTGCGCGAAGAACGCGCGGCGCTTGCGGTGCGCGGCGAGATAGCCCGACCAGCTGAACACGTCCTCGCCGGTCAGTTCGCCGAAGCGTGCCAGATTGTCCGCAAAGCCCTCGAACTCGGGATCGACCACCGGGTCGGGACGATAGGCAGTGAGTACTCGGCCCTGCCAACCGCTCGCTGCAATGGCCTGGTGATGCTCGAGCGTGTCGATCGGCGACTCGGTCGTCGTGATGACCTCGATCCGGTACCGCTCGAACAGTGCGCGCGGGCGAAAGGCCGGGGTGGCGAGCTGTCCGGTAATATGGTCGTAATAGTGATCCGCCGTTTCGGCATCGAGCTGGACATCCAGGCCGAAGGCCTCGGCAAACACCCAGTCGAGCCAGATGCGTGAAGGCGTGCCGCGGAACAGGTGATAGTGGCTGGCAAGGATGCGCCATGCCTCGCGCGGATCGACTGCAGGGGCATCGGGTTTAGACACCGGTGTCAGCCCAAGAGACTCCAAATCGATCCCCTGGCTGTAAAGCATGCGGAAGACATAATGGTCGGGCTGCAGCAGCAGCGCGGTCGCGTTCTCGAATGGCGCGTCGCTGGCGAACCAGGCCGGGTCGGTATGGCCGTGCGGGCTGATGATCGGCAGATCGCGCACGCTTTCGTAAAGCCGCCGGGTGATGCTGCGGACATCGGGATCGACCGGAAAGAGGCGGTCGGGGTGAAGCTGTAACGGTCGTTGTGTCATGTCAGAGTTGCGCTGCCCTTGCATAGCGTTCGCGGGTCGAGGCGACATTGCGCCGCGCGGCTTCAATAGCCTCTTCCTCGGTCGCGAACAGCAGGTGATTGATAACGGCGGACATATGGCCGCGCATTGCCGCCCGCGCCGCTGCAGGATCGCGCGCGCGCAGGGCATCCAACACCGCCTTGTGCTCTTCGACCACCGGCTGGACATTGGCGGTGCGTGCCTTTTCGAGCAGCAGCGCGCAATTGGGCGAGGTCGACCGCAACCGCCACATTTCCTCGATCTGGTTGCGGATCACCGCATTGCGCGTCGCGGTGGCGATCAGCATGTGAAAGGCCTGGTCGGCATGCGTGCTGCCGCCGGGCATAAGGTTCTCGCGCTCGATCTCGGCGACCAGGCGTTCGAGCTCGTCCAGTTCGTCTTCGCGAATGTGCACCGCGGCAAGCGCCGCCGCTTCGCCCTCGATCAGCAGCCGCGCCTCCATCAGCTCGAACGCGGTCACGGTGAAGCCCGGTGCGTCGGTTTCGCCCGGCAGCTTGCGCACATAGGCGCCCGAACCGATGCGCACTTCGATCAGCCCCTGGACTTCGAGCGCGATCATCGCTTCCCGAACAGCGGGACGCGAGACATTGTACTGGACCGAAAGCTCGCGCTCGGCGGGCAGGCGGTCACCCACGGCATAGCGGCCCGCGACCAGATCGGAAAAGAGATCCTTGGCCAGCTTCTGGTAGAGCCGCTCGGGCGGCGGCACCGCCTCGATCGCGGGGGCGTTCTTCCTGGGTCGCGCCATGTGCAGCAGCTCCTGATCAAAGGCCTGACCAATTGGATGCAATCGGCCACGGAATTCCCATGCCACAGCCGCCAAGCCCACGACAAGGCCTAAAGCATGGTCCGGCGCTCGCATCATCTCCCCTGTTAGGCAGCGTTTTGGAGCGTTAGGCGCCAGGATCGGGCTGGTTTCAGACACATTCTGGAAAATAGGTATTACCAATTGTGTTGCATTTGATGCGTCGGGCGTTACCAATGGCGGCAGACGAGTTTCAGCAGGGGAGAGGCGTATCTCATGAAGATACAATCGGCCAAAGTGATCGTGACATGTCCCGGACGCAATTTCGTGACGCTCAAGATCGAGACCGATCAGGGCGTGTACGGCATTGGCGATGCGACGCTGAACGGGCGAGAGCTGTCCGTCGTCTCCTATCTCGAGGATCATGTCATCCCCTGTCTGATCGGCATGGACCCGCAGCGGATCGAGGATATCTGGCAATATCTCTATCGCGGTGCCTATTGGCGGCGCGGCCCGGTGACGATGCGCGCGATCGCGGCGGTCGACATGGCGCTGTGGGACATCAAGGCGAAGATGGCGGGCATGCCGCTTTACCAGCTGCTCGGCGGACGCAGCCGCGACGGCGTGCTGGTCTATGGCCATGCCAATGGCAGCGACATTGCCGAGACGGTCGAGGCGGTCGGCCATTATATCGACATGGGCTACAAGGCGATCCGCGCGCAGACCGGCGTTCCCGGTATCAAGGACGCCTATGGGGTAGGCCGCGGCAAGCTCTATTACGAGCCGGCGGATGCCAGCCTGCCCTCTGTCACCGGCTGGGACACGCGCAAGGCGCTGAACTATGTGCCGAAGCTGTTCGAGGAGCTGCGCAAGACCTATGGTTTCGACCAACATCTGCTGCACGATGGGCATCATCGTTACACCCCGCAGGAAGCGGCGAATCTCGGTAAGATGCTCGAGCCCTATCAGCTGTTCTGGCTCGAGGATTGCACTCCCGCGGAGAACCAAGAGGCGTTCCGGCTGGTGCGCCAGCACACGGTCACCCCGCTGGCGGTGGGCGAGATCTTCAACACCATCTGGGATTGCAAGGACCTGATCCAGAACCAGTTGATCGACTATATCCGCGCCACCGTCGTGGGGGCAGGGGGGCTCACGCATCTGCGCCGGATTGCAGATCTCGCCAGCCTGTACCAGGTGCGCACCGGCTGCCACGGGGCGACCGACCTGTCGCCGGTCACCATGGGCTGCGCACTGCATTTCGACAGCTGGGTGCCCAATTTCGGCATCCAGGAATATATGCGGCACACCGAAGCCACTGACGCCGTCTTCCCGCACGATTACCGGTTCGAGGCGGGATTGATGTATTGCGGCGAGACGCCTGGCCATGGCGTCGACATCGATGAGGCGCTGGCGGCGAAATATCCCTACAAGCCCGCCTATCTGCCCGTTGCGCGGCTCGAGGACGGGACGATGTGGAACTGGTGAGCGCTGCTACTCACGCTGCTGAAGGCACTTTCTGACCGGAGTCCTTCAGCAGCGTCCACAGCACCACGGCCGCGACCAGATCGAGCCCGGCGAGCGCGGCGAACAGCGGATCATAGCCGAACGTGTCCGCGCTCTGCCCGATCAGCAGCGTGAACAGCATGCCGCCGATCCAGGCCGATGTCCCCGCCATGCCGCTCGCGGTGCCGACGGTCTTCTTGTCGAACACATCGGCGCACAAGGTGATCAGCGCGCCATTGAGCATCTGGTGCGCAAAGCCGCCGATGCAGAACAGCGCAATGGCCATGCCGGGCGAGGTCGCAAGCCCGATGCAGGCCGGGCCGGCCATGCACAGCGCGCCGATCGTCATCGTGATCTTGCGGCTGGCGATCAGCCCCGTCCCGCGTTTCATCAGCCAGCCGGGCAGCACCCCTGCGGCCAGACTGCCGAAATCGGCCGCGAGAAAGGGCAGCCAGGCCCAGAGCGCGATCGCCTTGAGATCGAGATTCCACGCCGAGACCAGATAGAGCGGGATGAAAAAATTGAACGTCTGCCACGCCGGTTCGGACAGGAAACGCGGTGTCGCGATCGCCCAGAACGAACGGCTGCGCAGCACGTCGCGCTTGGTCGCCGGCTTGGCGGCGACATCCTCGGCGCGCCCCGCCTCGATCAGGTCGCGCTCCCGTTGCGAGAGCCGGGGATGCTCGGCTGGATCGCGATAGCCGAACCACCACAGCCCTGCCCAGACCAGGCTGAGCACCCCGGTGACGACGAACGCCGCCTCCCAGTTCCAGGCGAGAATGCAGAAGGCGACCAAAGGCGGCGCGATCATGTTGCCCACGCTGGTGCCCATCTGGAACAGGCTGGTGGCGAGCGAGCGTTCGCGCGGCGGGAACCAGGTCGCGACGGTCTTGGCCCCGGCTGGGATCGCCGCCGCCTCAGTCGCGCCAAGCAATGTGCGGAAAAAGGCCAGGCTGGCCCATCCGGTGGCAAAGGCGTGCGCCATGTTCGAAAGTGCCCAGCCGATCGCGAACAGGAAGAAGCCGAGCCGCGTGCCCAGCGCATCGAGCACCGTGCCTGCGACGGTCTGCATCACCGTATAGCTCGCCTGAAACGCGAGCACGACCCAGCTATATTGCTCGGTCGTCATCGCGAATTCGGTCTTCAGCGTGGGGGCGGCGACCGAGAGCGTCGAGCGCGCGAGATAGTTCAGGATCGTCCCCAGGGTCACCAGACCGATGATCCACCAGCGCAAGCGCCCGGTCCGAATTGCGT
The DNA here is from genome assembly GCF_013607875.1 of Blastomonas ursincola. Taxonomy (GTDB): domain Bacteria; phylum Pseudomonadota; class Alphaproteobacteria; order Sphingomonadales; family Sphingomonadaceae; genus Blastomonas; species Blastomonas ursincola. The sequence goes on along the minus strand of NZ_VDES01000001.1, from coordinate 167,065 downwards.
TCATCGGTCTGCCTTCACGGAAAAAGGGGCCGGGCGCGTGGCCCGGCCAAGGGGAGTAGAAACTGCCTCTCAGCGCGCCGGGATTACCGAGATGGCCGAGACCACCGCACCGCTGTCGCCACCGTTGAAATCGAGCTTCAGCCCGCCTTGCGATGCCAGGTCGAAGCTGCGCGTTACCGCCTTGAGCGATCCGCCAGCAGCCTTGGCAGGGTTGAAGCCGGTCAGCACGGGCTTGCCATTGGCGAGCACGGTGATGCTGCGCGCAGCCGCCTTGGCGGTATCGGCTTCGGGTTCGAACATGTGCAAGGTCACCGTCCAGCGGCCGTCGGGCAGTGGCAGGTCGTAACTGAACGCGCCCTGGCGATAGGAGGCGTAAAGCTCGGGGTCGCCGGTCCCGGTGACGTTGCTGGGTGCGACCCTGGTGCGGCCTGCCATGCGCAATTCGGGTGCCTGGCCGCCGGTGAAGAAATTGTCCGACCCGAAGCGGAGCCCAGCCGACGTCGTCAGGCCGGTGAGATGCCCGGCACGCACATGCAGCCCCTTCGTGGCATCGGGCGCGGTCCAGCTGACGCTGTCGGTCAGCACCTTGCCGTCGCGCTCGGCCGAGGCGGCGACCTGATTATTCCCTGCGCGCAACCGCACGCCGGGCCAGACGCAGATGCGATCGGGGCAGTCCACCGTGCCGATGGCCTGGCCGTTCACCGTCAGGCTGGCGCGCGGCGCGTTGCTATAGGCGCGCACATCGACCACCGGATAGGCGCGGTCGATATAACGCCTGCCGGTCAGATACAGCACCGGCTCGTCGGACCATTGCGCCTTGTAGAAATAGAAGGCGTCCTTGCGCGTCTTGCGGTCATGGCTGACCAGGCCCTTGTCGTTGAGGTCATAGGCCTCGCCTTCCTCCCGCGCGGTCGAGGCGAAGTCGAACATGTTCCAGATCCAGCTTGCCGAGAGGAACGGGGCCTTTTGCAGGGCCTTCCAGTTTTCCTCGTGCACCCAGGCCTGGAATTCCTCGGGATGCGGGCGGCCATTGGCGTTGACCGGTCCGCCCAATGGATTGTCGGTATGCTGGGTGAAGGCCCCGCCTGCGCCATATTCGGTGACGGTCATCGCCCGGCCCGGATAGCGCGCGTGCAAGGCGTCGAGCGCGCGCGACAGATCCTGCGGCTGGCCGTAATACCAACCGAAATAGCGGTTGAGCCCGACCACATCGGTGACGTCGTTCAGCACCTGCGCGCCCGGACGCGACAGGGGCGATGGTATGCCTTCGCAGCAATCGGCATAGAGCGTCGGGCGGCTCGGATCTTCGCGCTTCGCCAGCGCATTGAGTTCGACCAGCATGTCGCGCGACTTGGCGGGCGCACCCTTGCCGCCCTTCATCAGTGCCATGATCGCCGCGCCGATATCGATCTCGTTGCCCACCGACCACAGCATGATCGAGGGATGGTTGTAATTCTGCCGGATCAGCTCGGTGAGCTGCGCGCGCGCATTGGCGACGAGCTCGGGGGCGGGCAGCGATTCGTCGAACGCAGACTGGTGGACGAAAGGCAGTTCGGCCTTCACCACCATACCGCTCTGATCGGCAAGGTCGCTCCATTCCTGGGCGTGCTGGTAATGCGCGTGGCGCACGGTGTTGACGCCCATTTCGGCCATGATCGCCATGTCGGTGGCATGATCCTCCGGGCTCAGTGCCCAGCCTTTGCCTTGCCAGTCCTGATGCCGCGAAGCGCCGTGCAGCCGCATCGGCTTGTCGTTGAGGATGAAGCCCTTGTCGGCATCCCAGGCGAAGCTGCGCACACCAAGCGGTTCGGTGACGCTGTCGATCACGCGGGCACCCTCGCGAAGCTCGACCGTGACCGAATAGAGATAGGGGTCGGCGCGGCCCTGCCACAGCCTTGGATTGGTGAGGACGAGCGACGTGGTCAATTCGTGCGTCTCGCCTGCGCCAAGCTGCCGGGCGGGCACGGTCGCGTTGGCGACAGTCCGGCCATCGGCATCGGCGATGTGCGCGACCACGGCGAGCTTGCGCGGCTTGGCCCCGGAATTGCGCAGTCGGGTCAGCACGGAAACTTCGGCTCGTTCGGCAGTGACCGAGGGCGTCGAGACATAGATGCCGGGCCCGCCATGATCCATCAGGTCGATCGAAGCGGCATCGGTCTCGATCAGCGACACGCCGCGGTACAGCCCGCCATGGATGAAGAAGTCGCCGCCCAGCGGGATGACATGCTCGGTAGTGCTGCCTGGCTCGGGCTTGCTGTTGTCCGCGCGCACGACGATGATGTTGGGTAGACCCGGCTTGAGAAAATCCGTGATATCGAACCGGAAGCGCGAGAACGCGCCCTTGTGCTGGCCGACATGCTGGCCATTGACCCAGAGATCCGCGATTGCCCCGACGCCGTCAAACTGCAGGATCGCGCGCTTGCCCTTGGCAGGCACAGGCTTGTCTAGCCGCAGCCGATACCAGCCGGTGCCTTGACGCACGTCCGTGCTCTCGGCGCGCTGGGCAGTGTAATTGCCCATGCGGTTCCAGCTGTGCGGAAGGCTCACGGGCTGCCACTCACGGTCATCGAAGTCCGCGCCGGTCACGCCATCTGGTGCCTCGCCGAACAGGAAGCGCCAGCCATCACTGAGCGGCGTCACCGATCGGGCGGTACTCGCAGCCGCGCGAACAGGATGGGGCATGGCGCCAGTAGGGGCTGAGCCTTGTGCGAGGGAAGGGGCGGGCATGCACATTGCCGCCATACCCAGTGCTGCGCCAGCCACGCGATGCATCGCGCACGCTCGCATGCGGTGTTCCCTAGTCATAGCACCACTCCCTGATTATTGGTTAGACCAAATACGATCGCTGCGAAGGTGTCAACCTGAAAAGCGGATGCGCAGGCGATCGTAGCCATGCGATAGTGCTGGCAGCCGCGAACCCGTTCAATACACAGGATTATCAAAGCGAAGCGCCGAATTAGCCGATTGTGCGGTATGTGCTCATGGTCGTCGCGTGCAGCAAGCCGTCGGTACTGCTGCCAGTGGCAAGCCTTTGTTGGCTTCGGAATTGGTCAGGTCACATCAGTCGCCAGGCACGGAATTCATGTTCCTCCTGACGGTGACTTTGTCCGGTCCGGTGCAGAAAGTTCAGAAGATCGGGCTGGGCCTTGCGGAAACCAGCATCGTGCAGCGCAATGCCGCCAAAGGCGCGCGACCGGGAAGGCGGGAACCCGCCAATTGTGAAGCAATTGTATAGTGGCGCGGCCCCCGAGCCCGTAGTCGGGGAGGCCTGTCTGCTTGTGAAGCTTGGGAAGGTTTGGTGGACGCACTAGGGCTCGAACCTAGGACCCGCTGATTAAGAGTCAGCTGCTCTACCAACTGAGCTATGCGTCCATCCATCCTTGGCAGGTCCGCTCGAATCAGCGACCGCCGGGAGAGCGCTGCCTATATAGGATCGGGCGGGGATGGGAAGAGCTTTTTTGGCTTTTTTGCAGAATTTTGTGGTGGGCACAGCGGCGCCTCGAAAGCCTGGGAAGCAGTACCCTTTCTTCGTCGCTCAAGGGAGCAGGCGACCCCCGCCGCCGCCCTGCCTGGTGTTGCGCTCGATGCCCATCAGCAGGCCGATACAGATCATGATCGTCATCATCGACGACCCGCCATAGCTCAGGAACGGGAGGGGGATACCGACGACCGGGGCAAGGCCCATCACCATCAGCATGTTGATGGCGATATAGAAGAAGATGACCATGGTGAGCCCGCCACCTGCCAGCTTGCCGAAGCGGCTGGGCGCGTTGAGCGAAACGACGGTCGACCAGCGCAGCAGCAGGGCGAACATCACGATCACGAACAATCCGCCGATCAAGCCCCATTCCTCTGCCATCGTCGCGAAGACGAAATCGGTATGGCCTTCGGGCAGATAGTCGAGATGGCTCTGCGATCCCTGCAAATAGCCCTTGCCGCCGATGCCGCCCGATCCGATCGCGATCTTCGACTGGCTGATATGATAACCGGTACCCAGCGGATCGCTTTCCGGATCGAGGAAGATCAGCACGCGGTTCTGCTGATATTCCTTGAGCAGGAAGAAGAAGGCGAAGGGAACGAAGGCCGCGCCGGCGAGGCCCGCACCGATGAAAAGGCGCAAGGGGACGCCCGCGAGGAACATCACGGTGACACCCCCGGTCATCACCGCGATCGAGGTGCCGAGATCGGGCTGGGTCATGACGAGGAACCAGGGCACGCCGATCAGCACCAGCGGTGGCCAGATCGCCGACCAGCTGCGCGCCTGCCCAATGGGCAGCATCTCGTAGAAGCGCGCAATGGCGAGCACCACCAGCGGTTTCATGAATTCGGACGGTTGCAGCCGGATGAAACCCAGTTCGATCCAGCGCTGGCTGCCGCCTTTCACCGCGCCTGCGAGCTCGACGAGCAGCAGCAATACCGCAAACACTGCATAAGCGGGGAAGGTGCCCCATTTGACGAAATTCTCGCTGAACAGCCGGATCACCAGCGCCATTGCAAGGAACACGACGAAGCGCAGCGCATGAATGCCTGCCCAGGGCGAGACGCTGCCCCCGGCGGCCGAATAGAGTACGATGACGCCGAACCCGGCGATGGCGACGGTAATGAAGATGATCTGCCACGGCAGCTCCGCCACCGGGCGGGGAACGAAGGCCAGCATCAGTCGGCGGCCTCTTGCGGCGGAGGCTCGGCCACGCGGCCCTCGGCGCGTGCGCGGAACGACGCGAATTCGGAGGCCATCCGTTCCTGGATGTTGCCGCCCCAGCCAGCTTCCATCGCGAGCAGGCTGTCCATCGCCTTTTGCGGGTCGAACATATAGGTCATGAAATCCTTGGCGACAGGGGCTGCCGCGCGCGAACCGCCAAGGCCATGCTCGATGACCACGGCAGCGGCATAAAGCGGCTGCTCGACTGGCGCAAAGCAGACGAACAGGCCGTGGTCGCGATATTTCCACGGCACGCCCGCGCCGCCCCGGCTGCCCGATCCGAGCCCGCGCACCTGCGCGGTGCCGGTCTTGCCGGCCATGGCGATGCCCTCGAGCGGCAATTTGGAGCGCGCCGCCGTACCCTGGCTCACCACCTGCGCCATGCCCTGATGCGCGATCGCGAGATGCTCGGGAGGATAGGGGAGGGTGGGGGCGACCCTGTTGTCCGGGATGAGATGCGGATAGAGCTTTCGACCCGAGGCCAGCCGCGCGACCATGACCGCCAGTTGCAGCGGATTGCAGATCACATAGCCCTGGCCAATGACCGCATTGAGCGAGTCCGACGCGGTCCATGCCTGCTTGAACTTGCGCATCTTCCATTCGCTGTCGGGAATGGTGCCATAGCGCTGATTGAGCCCGGCAAGGTTGAAATCCTCGCCCAGACCCATTTCGCGCGCGACCATCGCGATCTTGTCGTACCCAAGCCGGTGCGCTTGCGCATAGAAATAGGTGTTGCAGCTCTTCTCGATCGCACGGACCATGTTGACCGGGCCGTGACGCCCCAGGCACTGGTAGAAGCGGTTGCCGAGGCGATAGCCACCGGGGCAGTTGATCGTCTCTTCGGGATCGACGCCATGCTGCAGGCAGGCGACCGCGGCCATGGGCTTGAGCGTCGATCCGGGCGGATAGAGCCCGCGCGTCGCCTTGTTGAGCAGCGGCACACGCTCGTCCTGCGACAGCATCGCATATTCCAAACGCCCGATGCCGTCGGAAAAGCTGTTGGGGTCGAAGCAGGGCATCGACGAGAAGGCGAGGATGCCGCCGGTCTGGCAGTCGATCACCACCGCAGCGCCCGACTCGCGGCCCATGCGGCGCGCGACGAACTCCTGCAGCCCGCCATCGATGGTGAGCTTGAGCGGCTTGCCGGGCACGTCTTCCTGCACGCCCAGTTCGCGGACGATCTTGCCGCGGGCGGTCACCTCGACCTTGCGCGCACCCGGCTTGCCCTGAAGCTGCGGCTCGAAATATTTCTCCAGCCCATCCTTGCCGATCTTGAAGCCCGGCGTGATCAGCAGCGGGTTCTTGTTTTCTTCATATTCCTCGGCATTGGCGATGCCGACATAGCCGAGCAGATGGCCGACCGCCGCGCCGGTGGGATATTGGCGCGAAAAGCCGCGCTGCGGCGCGACACCGGGCAGATCGGGCAGGCGGACCGAAAGCGCGGCAAAATCCTCGTAGCTCAGCCCCGCCGCGACCGGCACCGGCTGCAGCCCGCGCGCGTCCTTCATCGCCGCACGCAGATCGTCGACCTTGTCCGGCGTCATCTTCAGGATGGTCGCCAGCTGGTCGATCGTGCCGTCGACATCGCGCACGCGCTGCGGAATGAGGTCGACGCGGAAATCGGCCTTGTTGTTGGCGAGCGGCTTGCCATTGCGGTCGATGATCCAGCCCCGGCGCGGCGGGATGAGCGTCAGGTTGACCCGGTTGCTCTCCGACAGCATCTTGTAGCGCTCGTTCTCGACCACCGAGATATAGGCCATGCGCGCGGCCAGGATCGCGCCGACCAGCCCCTGCGCCCCGCCGATCAGCATGGTGCGGCGATTGAACGTGATGTTCAGCGAATTGCGGGTGATCAGCTTGCCCGGGCGTATCATCGGTCAGCCGTCCCTCAGCGCTTGAGGCGGATATGGTCGAGCCGCGCGACAAGGCGCAGCACCAGCGGATAGGTGAAGATCGCCAGGATCATCTGGGGGTACAGCACCGAAAGGCGCGTGTCGCTGACAAGAAAATTGTTGATCGCAAGGCCTCCTGCCAGCCCGAATATAAGGCACAGCGCGGCGATGAACCAGTCCTGCCAGTAATTGCGCCAGATATAGCGCTGCTCGATCAGGTCGAGCGCGATGAGGATGATCGACCAGAGCAGCACCGCGCTGCCTACCGGCTGGCCGCTCATGATGTCATCGAACATGCCGAACGGGACGCCCGCCCAGACCGGCCAGATGCCGGGGCGCAGCAACTGCCAGCAGATCAGCACGACCAGCCCGAAGGGCGGCAGCACTGGCGCGGAAGCGACGATCGGCAGCAGCGGGGTCATCGACCCGATCAGCACCGACGCGATCGGCACGGCGGCCTTGCGAAAGGCGGAGGGCTCACGGTTCAGCCGGGCGCGATAGGGCGCGTTCATGGCTGGGCCTGGCCTGTGGGCGGCGCTTGCGGCGCGGACGCGGCAGGGGCGGGCGCGGCTGCCGGAGCAGTCGATGCCGGTGCCCTGGTTGCGGGCTTTTTCGCAGGCTCGCTCTTGCGCGGCGCAGACAGCGGCGCGGCGGCTTCGGCATTGGCGGGGGGCAGGCCGCTCGCTTCGGGATCGACCAGTTCGGGCTCGTACATTTCCTGGACGATCACGAAATCGGTGCCAGCCGGATTGGCGAGCAGCTTACCGATCGCGCCGTCGCCGGTCAGCTTCTCGATGATCGCCACCGGAACATTGGGCGGATAGATGCCGCCATTGCCCGATGTCACCATCACGTCACCGACCTTGAACGGGTTGATGCCGATATCGATCAGCTTGATATCCACCCGGCCATCGCCACGGCCTTGCGAAAATGCAACGATGCCGTCGCGCGCACGGCGGACGGGCACGACATTCTCGGCATCGCTGAGCAGCAGAACGCGCGAGGTATTGGGCCCGGTCTCGAGCACGCGGCCAATCAGCCCGCGCTGCGCGCGCACCGGCTGGCCGCGCTGCACGCCCTGGCGCGATCCGACATCGAGCGTGGCGAAGCGGCGGCTGCTCGAGGCGCTCGAATTGATCAGGCGTGCAGTGGCAACCGGGCGGCCCTCCTGCTTGATCAGCCCGAGTAGACGGCGAAGCTCGCGGTTTTCCTGCTTGAGCGCGCGCGCCTCGATCAGGCGGATGCGGTTGCGCTCGACCTCGCGCTGGAGTTCGGCATTCTTGGATCCCGCGTTGAAATAGGCGGCGACCTCGCGCCAGCCGTCCTGCACGCCTACGCGCATGCCGGTGAACAGCCGCGCGGGCGGCGCGCCAAGTTCTGCTGCGACCGAACGCACGGCCGAAAAGGCAGCGGGATCGAAATGCGACAGCGCAAGCAGCAGCAAGCCGGCAAATGCCCCCGTGAAGGCGAGCAAATACCCGGTGAAAATCTGCAGCTGCGCCTTGCGGGAGAACCCGGGGCGCCGATTGCGGGGCGGCGCCATGCTTTAGTCGCCCGTCAGGCGGTCATCAGCACGCCGCGGAAGATGGGGTCTTCCATGGCGCGACCGGTGCCGATGGCAACGCAGGTCAAGGGATCCTCCGCCACCGAAACCGGCAGACCGGTCTCTTCGCGCAGATGCGCATCGAGCCCAGCGATCAGCGCGCCCCCGCCGGTGAGCACGATGCCCTGGTCGACGATATCTGCGGCCAGTTCTGGCGCGGTGTTTTCGAGCGCGATGCGCACGCCCTCGACGATGGTGCTGATCGGTTCTGACAGGGCTTCGGCGATCTGGCCCTGGTTGATCGAGATTTCCTTGGGCACGCCGTTGACGAGATCGCGCCCCTTGATCTGGATCGTGTGGCCGATGCCGTCGGGTGGAGCGACCGCTATGCCGAAATCCTTCTTGATCCGCTCGGCGGTGGTTTCACCGATCAGCAGGTTATGGTGACGACGGACATAGGAGACGATCGCTTCGTCCATCTTGTCGCCGCCGGTGCGCACCGAAGTGGTATAGGCAAGACCACGCAGCGAGAGCACCGCGACTTCGGTGGTGCCGCCGCCGATATCGACGACCATCGATCCGACCGGCTCGGTCACGGGCATGTCGGCACCGATCGCGGCGGCCATCGGCTCGACGATCAGCATCACCTGGCTCGCGCCCGCGTTCGACGCGGCATCGCGGATCGCGCGGCGCTCGACCGAGGTGGAGCCCGAGGGCACGCAGATCACGATTTCGGGATAGCTGAACATGCTGCGCTTGCCGTGCACCTTCTGGATGAAGTGCTTGATCATGTGCTCGGCGACTTCGATGTCGGCGATCACGCCGTCACGAAGCGGGCGGATCGCCTCGATCGAATCGGGAGTCTTGCCCATCATCATCTTGGCATCGACGCCCACGGCCTTGACCCGCTTGATTCCGTTCAGCGTCTCCAGCGCCACCACCGAAGGCTCATTCAGCACGATGCCCTGATCCTGGACATAGACAAGCGTATTCGCGGTGCCCAGATCGATCGCCATGTTGTGCGAACCGAACCGGAAGAGTTTGGAGATGAACGACATGCAGACTTTCCAGAACTAGATGGAGGGAGCGGCTGACGGACCGTGATGTGTGCAGATATCCCGGGGCGGAGGCTAACCCGTGCGCCCGGCCAGACCAAGGCAGAAAAATGCTGGGAACTCGGGAGTCGCGTCCAAGCCGCGCTTGGGCTAGAGGCGTGTCCATGTCAATACGAAGGCTGCCAAACGCCCTGATAAACCGGATCGCAGCAGGCGAAGTGGTGGAAAGACCGGCCAGTGCGTTGAAGGAGCTGGTCGAGAACGCGATCGACGCCGGTGCAGACCGTATCAGCATCGCGCTGACCGATGGCGGGCTTGCCGGAATCGAGGTCATCGACAATGGCTGCGGCATGGCGGCGGACGAGATCGCGCTGGCGCTTGAACGGCATGCCACGTCGAAGCTGCCCGATGATGCGATCGAGCTCGTGACCACGATGGGGTTCCGCGGCGAGGCGCTGCCCAGCATCGCCAGCGTCGCGCGTCTCTCGATCGCCAGCCGTACCGTCACCGGCGATGGTTGGCGGCGCGTGGTCGACCATGGCGACGTGGTCGAGGACGGCCCCGCCTCGTTGCCGCCTGGCACGCGCATCCGGGTCGACAGCCTGTTCGCGCGCGTGCCCGCGCGGCGCAAGTTCCTGCGTTCGCCGCGCAGTGAATATGCCGCCTGCAGCGATGTGGTGAAGCGGCTGGCCATGGCGCGGCCCGATATCGCTTTCACGCTCGAATCGGATGGGCGGCGGGTATTCTCGGTCCAGCCGGGCGAGGCACGGCTGACCCGCATCGCTTCGCTGACCGCGCGCACGCTGGCCGACAATGCGGTGTTGCTTGATTTCGAGCGCGAAGGCGTCAGGCTCACCGGCGTTGCGGGGCTGCCGACCTATAATCGCGGCGTCGCCGATCACCAGTTCCTGTTCGTCAACGCGCGGCCCGTGCGCGACCGGCTGCTCATCGGCGCGGTGCGCGCGGCCTATGCCGAGATGCTGGCGCGCGACCGGCATCCGGTGGTGGCGCTGTTCCTCAAGGTCGCCCCGCAGGACGTCGATGTCAACGTGCATCCAGCCAAGACCGAAGTGCGCTTTCGCGATGCGGCGATGGTGCGCGGGATGATCGTCTCGGGGCTGAGGCGCGCGCTCGACGAGGGCGGCTTCCGCGCGGTGCAGCGTCCGGCCGAGGGCGCACTGGCGCGCTGGCAGAGCGAGCCGGTCGCGCCGCCGCCGCTGCGCGATCCGGACATGTTCAGCGCGCCTGCGCCCGTGATGGCGACTGCCCCGCAGCAGGAACCCGCCTGGCTCGCGGCATCGGGCGTCGCCGAGCGCAGCCAGCCGTTCATCGCCGCCGCGCCGATGGGCCGCGCCGAGCCCGCCGCGCAGCCGGTGCCGATGGCAGAGCGCTATCCGCTGGGTATCGCGCGCGGGCAGATCGCCAAGACCTATATCGTCGCCGAGGCCGAGGATGGGCTCGTGATCGTCGACCAGCATGCCGCGCACGAGCGGCTGGTGCTCGAACGGATGCGCAAGGCGGCGGACGGGGTCAGGGTGGCGGCGCAGGCGCTGCTGATCCCCGAGGTCGTCGAGATGGACGAGACTGCCTGCGACCGGATCGAGGAGCGCGCCGCCGAGCTTGCCGAATTCGGGCTAGAGGTCGAGCGTTTCGGCCCCGGCGCGGTGCTCGTGCGCGCCACACCCGCGCTGCTGGGCGGCGGCGATGTGCACGGCCTGGTGCAGGATGTGGCCGACGAACTCGCGAGCTTCGATGCTGCGCTGTCGCTCAAGGAACGGCTCGATCTCGTCGCCTCGACCATGGCGTGTCACGGATCGGTGCGCGCCGGGCGCGTGCTATCGGTAGCCGAGATGAACGCGCTGCTGCGCGAGATGGAGGTGACTCCGCATTCGGGCCAGTGCAACCATGGCCGCCCGACCTGGGTCAAGCTGGCGCATGGCGATATCGAACGGCTTTTCGGCCGCAAATAGCCCTTAACGGCGCCCGAACGGCGGCGGGCTGCCGCCCAGCTGCTCGACCATCTGGTTGAATTCGTTCAAGCGGATCACGCGTTCGAGCTGGAAGCCTGCACGACCGCCGAGCGACCAGATGAGGTGCGCTTCGATCCGCCCGATCACGGGCAGGCGGACGGTAATGCGCTCGCCCTTGGCCAGCGGCATCTCGCCTTCGGTCATGAAACCGTTCGCGGAAATGTTGACGATATGCGTCTTGATATCGCCCAGATGCCGATGCTCCGCGATCGTCGGATGACTGACGACATGACGCGCCGCCTGGCGTTTTTCGACGACGGCTAGTTTCGCACCCCTGGACATATTTTCCACCCGTTGAAGCATGTTTGCTGAAGGTCACCTTCGAGCAAATTTACCAACAAAGTGTAAATGGTGCCACCGGTTACTTGGGGGCCAGCATGTCAATCCTCGGCCAGCACAAGTCCATGCTTCTTCTGGCCCAGGCTCACCTTGTCACCGGCTTTAACCATGAATTCAAAGGATTGCACCTTCTCGCCATTAACCCTGACGGCGCCTTCCTCGATCTTGCGCTTGGCTTCCTTGTTCGATGCGGTGAAGCCCAGCGCGGTGTTCGCCTGGACGATCGACATCCCTTCGGCGGGAACGCGGATGCTGGGCAGATCGCCGCCTGCCTGGCCCTGTTCGAAGGTCGCGCGTGCGGTTTCCGCCGCAGCTTGCGCAGCTTCGGTGCCGCGGCACATGGCGGTCGCCGCGTCCGCCAGCACTTTCTTGGCCTCGTTGATTTCCGAACCCTGCAGCGCTTCGAGCCTTGCGATCTCGTCGAGCGGCAGGTCGGTGAACAGGCGCAGGAACCTGCCGACATCGGCATCCTGGGTGTTGCGCCAGAACTGCCAGTAATCATAAGCGGGCAGCGCATCCTCGTTCAGCCAGACCGCGCCTTTTTCGGTCTTGCCCATCTTGCCGCCGTCGGCGAGCGTAATCAGCGGCGTGGTGACGCCATAGACCTCGGTTCCATCGACACGGCGTGCCAGCTCGATGCCGTTAACGATATTTCCCCATTGATCCGACCCACCCATCTGCAGCCGGCAACCGACGCGGCGCGACAGTTCGAGAAAATCATAGGCCTGGAGTATCATGTAGTTGAACTCGAGAAAGCTCAGCGACTGTTCGCGGTCGAGCCTGAGCTTCACCGAATCGAAGCTCAGCATCCGGTTGATCGAGAAATGCTGGCCGATGTCGCGCAGGAACGGGATATATTCCAGCTTGTCGAGCCATTCGGCATTGTCGACCATGATCGCATCGGTGGGGCCGTCCCCGAAGGTCAGGAAGCGCTCGAACACGCGCTTGATCGAGGCGACATTCGACGCGATCGTGTCGGTGGTCAGCAGCCGCCGCGCCTCGTCCTTGAAGCTGGGGTCGCCGATCTTGCCGGTGCCGCCGCCCATGACGACGATCGGCTTGTGCCCGGTCTGCTGCAGGCGGCGCAGCAGCATGATCTGCACCAGCGACCCGACATGCAGCGACGGCGCGGTCGGATCGAAGCCGATATAGCCGGGTACGACCTGCTTCGTCGCCAGCGCGTCGAGCGCGGCCGCATCGGTCAGCTGGTGGATATAGCCGCGCGCATCGAGCAGGCGGAGCAGATCGGAGGAATATTGGCTCATGATGGCGGCGCGCTTAGCATCGATGGCGGCGCGGGAAAAGCGGGTCTGTCACGCCTGAACAGGGTCGCAGCGCGCATCGTCGCACGGGATGATCTCGAACGTGCAATGCGAGAGCAGCGGCATCTCGCCGAGCAGCGCGCGATAATGCGCGGGCGGACGCGGGAAATGCGTGGCTAGCGAGACAATCAGCGCAAGATGCCCCGTTCCCACCTGCCAGAGGTGAAGATCGACGACACGATTGTCGGCATCCGCCTCTATCCGCTGGCGGATCTGCTTGGCAATGGCCGGGTTGGCTTCCATGTCGAGCAGCACGCGCGACGACTGGCGCACCAGCCCTGCCGCCCACCACAGGATGACGACCGCGCCGACGATCCCCATCAGCGGATCGAGCCAGGCCAGGCCCAGCCACAAGCCGCCGCCCAGCGCGACCAGCGCCAGCACCGATGTCAGCGCATCGGTGAGAACATGCACATAGGCGGCACGCAGATTGTGGTCATGATGATGGGCGTGATGCGCATGATCGTGGTGGTCGTGATCGTGGCCGTCATGCCCGTACTCGTGGCCATGATGGTGCTCGTGCCCGCCGAGCAGGAAGGCGCTCGCCACATTGACCGCGAGGCCGATCACCGTGACGACGATGGCGGCGCGATAGTCGATCGCTACCGGATCGAGCAGCCGATGCCCCGATTCCCAGACCATAAGCAGCGCAACGACGCCGAGCAGCAGTGCGCTGCCGAATGCGGTGAGCGATCCAACCTTGCCGGTGCCCATCGAGAAGCGCCGGTCATCGGCATGGGTGCGCGCAAAATGATAGGCAAATCCTGCAAGACCCAGCGCCGCGACATGGCTGCCCATGTGCCAGCCATCGGCAAGCAGCGCCATCGATCCGGTCCACCAGCCGCCGACAATCTCCGCGACCATCGTGACCGCCGTCAGCGCGACGACATACCAGGTGCGACGCTCGCTCTCGTCGGCGCGGGCCCCGGCAAAGACATGATCGTGCGTCAGTTTCTCGAGCGCGGCATCGTGATGCATGGCGACAGTTCCGCAGATGACAGGGGTTTGGCCGGATATGCTTTCCGGCTTGTCTGCTCAAAGTGTCAGCAGCGGGCGCTCAGCGCAAGAGCGATGCAGTCAATCCTCGGCCAGAGCCTTGAGAAGCGCGCGTTCGAGCGGGTCGAGCGCGCCGTCGGCCTCGACCATCGCCTGCAGCCAGCTGTCCTCTTCCGCGCTGATGCCTTCGACTGTGACCGGCAATGGCGTCGCTGCCGCGGGCCGGGCAGGGGCATCGCCCAGCGACTGGAACATGCGTCCGAAAAAGCTGCCCATGCCGGCCTTGGTGTCGGCCATGAACGCATGCAGGCGCACCGCATCCTCCCGGCTCAGCGCACGGAAGCGCTGGTCGGTCATCAGATGCAGCCGCATCGCCTGGACGAACAGCGTCTGCCATTCGGGCGCGTTCTGGCCGGCAAGCGTGGCATCCTTGATCGCAAACAGCAGTTCGGCCTCTTCGCGGCTGATATGCGCAGGCGCCTGGCCTCCGGTCGCGTAGAGCACGCGGCGGAGCAGCCGCACCTCGGTGGTGCCGATGCTGCCCGGCGTCAGACCGCCGCCGCATCGCGTTGGGCCTTCGCCGTTCAGAACGGCGGAGCGGATCTGGTCGAGCGCATAGCGCTTCAGGCGTTCGGGCGCGTTCTCGGCCTTTTCCACCACCTTCACCAGCAGTTCGAGCTCGGCTAGCGTGTCGACCCGGCCGTCCTGATCGATCGCCGCGATCAGCCAGTCGGCATTCTCGTCGCTGACATAGCCGCGCGGCTCGGCCTGCTCGACGACATAGGCGGTGATGGCCTCGACGAAGAAGTCGACCCATTCGCTGCTCGGCGCGCTGCTGGCACGGTTGAGTTCGAACAGGATGGCGGCCTCGTTCGCGCTGATCCGGCCATCGGGCCACACGACGCGGCGCAGGGCGAGCGTCTCGTCCGGCCCGAGCGCGCGGCTTTGGGCGATCATCGCGGATACATCGTCGAGCGGTTTGGTCATGGGTCTTGCGCTGCCTGCTGCCTTGATTGGCAACAGGATTAGCCCACAAGCCTTAAGACCGGGTAATCATCGGTCGGCGGCGATTAGTGCTGGCGCGGCGGCAGCGGGAAGAAGGATGAGGTGCGCGCGATATAGTCGGCATAATCGGGGCGCGTCTTCTTCAAACCGCGTTCCAGCATCGCGGCGCCGCTCCATTTGACCAGGGTGAAATTGAGGAACAGCGGCCCGACCAGGCTGGCGAGCGCCACGTCCCAGCCGGTCGAGGCAGCGACCAGCCAGATGCCCCACCAGGTGCACGCGTCGCCGAAATAATTGGGATGGCGGGTATAACGCCACAGGCCGGTATTGAGCACCTTGCCCTTGTTGGCCGGGTTCGCACGGAATGTCTCGAGCTGCGCATCGCCAATGGTCTCGAATGCGATTCCGATCACCGCGACAATCGCGCCGACAAGGGCGAGCGCGCTTATCTCTCCTCCGCGCCAGATGCCGGCCTGCGCGGGCAGGCAGACCATGAACAGCAGCGGTCCCTGAAGCAGGAAGACCTGCAGCAGCGCGGTCTTGGCAAAGCTCCAGCCCTTTTTGTCCTTCGCCGAAGCGATGATCTTGGCATAGCGCGGATCCACGCCATTGCGCCGCCAGCGCACGAACAGGTGAAGCCCCAGCCGCAGTCCCCAGATCGCGGTCAGGGCAAGCAGCATCACCGCCACGGGCGAGGCCGCGCCGCTCAGCCAGAAGGTGGCGGCGGCCAGCAGCACCATGCCCATCGGCCAGACCGCGTCGATGAACGATACGTCCTTGATCGCCACGGCGACGCCCCACAGCACGATCATGACGCCGAAGATCAGTACCAGATTGTGCAGCAACAGGGGGATGGCGTCGGTCACGGGGCTCACAGGCGGCTGTCCTTGATGATGTCGGTGCCCGCGCGGTCGGGGTGGCGCGGGGTCACGCTCTTGTAGAATTCCATGATCTTCTTCATGTCCTCGGCATAATCGCCGGTGGGCATGATCGCGGGGCCCAGTCCGCCGACCTTGCGGCCATAGTCCATGAGCCCGCAGACCAGCGGCACGCGCGCGGCGAGCGCGATCTGGTAGAAGCCGGTGCGCCACTGGCGGACGCTCCCGCGCGTGCCTTCGGGCGCTATGGTCAGCATGAACTCGTCGCGCCGCGCAAATTCCTCGACCATTTGCTGCACCTGGCCGCGATTGTAGCTGCGCTCGACCGGCACGCCGCCCATGTCGCGCATGAACCGCCCCAGCGGCCAGCGGAACAGCGAGGTCTTGGCCATGAAATGCGCCTTGATGCCGAGATCGCCGGTCAGGCCGAGGAAGTAGAGGAAATCCCAGTTGCTGGTGTGCGGCGCGGCGATGATGACGAAGCGGCGCGGCTCGGGCACCACGCCCTCGGCGCGCCAGCCGTGGCTGCGATAGAGCAGCAGCAGCAACCGGCGCACGATGCGGGAAAGAAGCGTAGGCGGACGGTCATCGGTGCGCGGTGGCCAAGCGTCGTGCTGGATGTCCATGATCGTATGTGCCTGCCCCCAGTGCTGAACCTGTGCCAGCTACGGGGCAAACACTGCATAAGATGCGGCAGGCTGGCAAATGTTATTGCGCCGATCTGGCGGGGTTATCCGTCAATCAAGCTCTCCAATCGCGCAATCAGCCTGGCACTGTCGCCTCGCACGACCAATTGCTTGGCGCGGCCGGTAGCGCCGGATTGCACCGTCACGTCGCGTTTGCGAACTTGCAAAGCCGTGCTGATCAGCGCGATCAGTTCTGCATTGGCGGCTCCGTCGACAGGCGGCGCAGCGATCCGAAGATGCAAGACCGGCCGCCCATCTGCGTCCTGACCGACGCCCGCCACCATGCTGCGGCTGGCGCGCGGCGTCGCTCGCACGAACAGCAAGACCCCGCCCGGCACGGTGCGCCAGGGCGGGGTCTTGTGATCTTGCGAAGCTTTGGACGCAGACAGGGGTGTCAACCCTTGGTTGCGGCGATCCAGCGGTTGATCTTCGCTTCCAGCACGCTCATCGGCAGCGCGCCAGTGTTCAGAACCTGGTCGTGGAACTCGCGCGGGTCGAATTTCGGGCCCAGTTCCTTTTCGGCCTTGGCCTTCAGCCGCTGGATCGTGAGCGCGCCGATCTTGTAGGCCAGTGCCTGGCTGGGGATCGCGATATAGCGTTCGACCTCGGCGGTCGCGTCGGTCTCGCCCATCGACGAATTGTCGAGCATGTACTTGATCGCCTGTTCGCGGGTCCATCCCTTCGAATGGATGCCGCTGTCGACCACCAGCCGCATCGCACGCAGCATCTCGTCGTCGAGATGACCGAAGCGCTGGTACGGGTCCTTGAACAGGCCCATGGGGTAGCCGAGCTTTTCGGCATAAAGCGCCCAGCCTTCGGCATAGGCGGTGTTGCCGCCGAAGCGCATGAATGCCGGGAGAGCCTCGTTTTCCTGTGCCAGGCTGATCTGGAAATGATGGCCCGGCGCGCCCTCGTGCAGATACAAGGTGGTCATTCCGGGGGTGGTACGGCTCGGGAGGTCATAGGCGTTGAAATAGAAGATCCCCGGACGCGAACCATCAGGATTGCCCGACTGATAGCTGCCACCCGCCTCGAACTTCTCGCGGAATTCCTCATAGGGGCGGATTTCGAGCGGGGTCTTGGGCAGCACCTTGAACTGGGTCGAAATGACCGCATCGACCTTCTTGCCGATATCGTAATAGCCCTGGGTCAGCGCCTCGCGCGTCGGCATCTTGAACTTCGGATCGGTGCGCAGATAGTTGAAGAATTCCGGCAGCGTGCCCTTGAAGCCGACCTCGGTCTTGATCGCCTCCATCTCGGTCAGGATGCGTGCGACTTCGCTCAGCCCCAGATTGTGCACCTCGTCCGCAGTCAGGGGCAGGGTGGTGGTCTGCTCGATCAGATAGGCATATAGCTTGTCGCCGCCCTTCATGTACTTGAGGCCCACGCCCTCGCGCGCATCCTTGAGATAGTCATTGGCGAGATAATCGCGCAGCCGCTTGTAGGCTGGGTAGATCTCGTCGGTGATCGTCTTGGCGTAGGCTTCGGTAAAACGTGCCTTGTCGGCCTCGCTGAAATCGGCCGGGAACTGCTTGGTCGGGCCGAAATACGGCGATTCCTCGGGCTTCTGCGCCAGCTGGGTATCCAGCTGCTCGATCACGTTGCGGATCGTCAGCTTGGTTTCGACCACGCCCGATGCCTGGCCCTGCTTGAAACGCTCGATCGAACGGTCGAGGAGAATCACGAACTCCTTGTGACGCTTCAGATTGTTCTCGTAGTCGGTGACCGTCTTGAACGGCGCAGTCCCCGTGCCCGATGCGAAATTCGGGTAGAAGGTGTGGAAGCCGAAAAAGTGGTTGATCGGCCGGACTACCGTCAGCGGCAGATAGTCGGCGGACAGACCCTTGATCGTATCCTTCTGGTTGCGCTCGAAAATGTCATAGGCCAGCTGATTGGTTGCGGTCAGCTTGGCCCGATCAATCTTCGCCAGCGCCGCCAGATTGTCCTCGGCCGCCTTGCGCTCGCCATCGAAATAGGCGTCGGTGACATAGTCTCCGAGCCGATCGGCATAGCGCGTATCGCCGCGGAACAGCCCGTTGAGCGGGTTGCGCTTCAGGCTCGCTTCGTCGTCGGCGGCGAACAGTGCGGTCAGCCGCGCATCCTCCGATTGCGGGGCAGCCTGGGTCGCGTTTTGCGCGAGCACGGGCGTGGTTGCGAGCGGCGCGGCAAGCGCGGCGCTGGCCAGCAGCAGCATGGTCTGGCGGAAGGATGGCATGTGAAGGAATTCCCCGTTTGAATGAGCGCGCCATTCGTCCCTGACTTGGGACGCGAGCGTATACGATGCCGCTAACATGCGATTAATCGTGCGGCAATCGTGCCGTTATCCGCTGGTCGAACCGGGGCTGGCGTTCGTGGAAAGCCAGCACGGAAAAGCGCGATGAATTGATGCGATCGATTAACATGGATCAACTTATCGATGAAACTTTATGCCAGGCCAATGGTTTGATGTCCCAGAAGCCGACCTCATTGGCCCGGCCCCCAAGAAGATGACAACGCTATCACCATGACTGCCCGTATCCTCATCATTGAAGACGAATTCCTCGTCGCGCTCGACATGCAGGTCGGGCTGGAGGATGCTGGATACGAGGTTATCGGCGTCGGCGATGACTGGAAGTCGGCGATGCGCTTGGCTGAGCGGGCGCCCACCATCGCCCTGGTCGATATCAACCTGTGCGATGGTGCCACCGGCCCGTCGATCGGCGCCTGGCTCGGCAAGGAGATTGGCTGCACGGTCATCTTCGTGACGGCCAACCCGCGCCAGATCGACGTCCCGATCCCCGGCGCGCTCGGCGTGATGATCAAGCCCGCAGACAGCCGACAGGTCGTTGAAGCCGTGGATTTTGCGCTCGCCGCGCGCGATGGCGGGCCGACGCCGACGCCGCCTGCGGGACTGACGCTGCTTTCTCACTGATATCCGTCGGCGGCGGCGCCCCAGGCGTCGCAGCTCAGACCGGCGCTCCCTCGGCGCGCTTCAGCCTGCCAGCCGAAACGCGCATGTCGACGCGCAGCCCCTGGGGCAGCCAGTGACGCTCGATCGATCCGGCAAGCTGCTGCGTGATCGCAAGCTGGACGAGGCGCGTTCCAAACCCGGTCGCTTCCGGCCCGCCCGCCACTGTTGGCCCATCCGTCTCGATCCAGCTGATCGAGACCATATCGTCTTCCTGCGCGACCTGGATCGCTACCGAACCTGTGACCGATGACAAGGCACCATATTTCGCGGAATTGGTCGCCAGCTCATGAAATACCAGCGCTATGGGAGTGGCGCTCCGGTCGTCGATTTCAGGGTCGTCGCCGCGGATTGTCAGCCGTCCTTCGCCCAGAGCGGGATAGGCCGCCAGGATTTCGGTGAGCAAGCCGCTGAGCGAGGATTCGATGGTGACAGGGCGCGACTGTTCGCTGTGCGGGCGGGCGAATTCGTGCGCGCGCCCCAGCGCGGCGATCCGATCCTGCAATTCTGAAGCCATCGGCCGCATTTCCGGATTCTGCCGCGCCGACATGCCGATCAGCCCGTTGATGACCGCAAAGATATTCTTGATCCGGTGGCTCAGTTCCCGGCTGAGCACCTCGTTTTCCTCGGCGATCATCTTGGATTGATGGATATCGGTGCAGGTTCCGATCCAGCGGACGATCTCGCCCTTGGCATTGCGCAACGGGAGCGCGCGGCCCAGCGTCCAGCGATATTCGCCGCTATGGTGGCGCAGCCTATAGTTCACCTCATAGGGTTCGCCGGTGGCCAGCGAATGCCGCCAGATGCTCCACGCATGGTCCTGGTCGTCGGGATGGAACATGCCGTTCCAGCCCTCGCCGTCGGTCGATCCGGCGGGAACGCCGGTGAACTCGTACCAGCGTGCATTGTAATAGTCGTGATAGCCATCGGGCAGGGTCGACCACACCATCTGCGGCATCGCGTCTGTGAGGATGCGGAACGCGGAGTTCATCCGTTGCAGCGTGTCGCGCGCATCGACGACCCCGTTCTCGCCGTCGTCAGCGCCGTTGGCGCGTGTAACCTTGAAGGCCTGGGCGAGAAAGTCGAGTTCAGACATCGATCAGCTTTCTAGCGGACCGACCCGCCAAAGTGCAATTTGGGCGCCTCGACTATCCTCGAGGCGATGGGAACCAGCTGGAATCGAGCGCACTAAAGCGATCTACGAACCGTGCGAGCTCGATCAGCTTCGGCTCGTCAACCAATGTGACGGTGCTCCGGTTCCGCGTGATCAGTTTTTCTTCGGTCATCTGCCGGATCAGCCGATTGACGTGCACCTGGGTGAGTCCGACGGCATCGCCGAGGTCGCTCTGGGTCAGGGGAATGCGGATCACCGGATTGTGCTGCCCGCTGACCGCGCGCATCCGCGCGGCGATCGACAGGAACAGGTTGGCAAGCCGTGCCTTGCCCTCGCTGCGACCCAGGGCGCGCAACCGGTCGTACAGGTCGATGCTTTCCATCTGGCTGATCGAGAAGAACAAGGCGGCAAGGCGCGGATGCTCGGTGAATGTCTCGCCCAGCGCGCGGCGCGGGAAGCGGCATACCACCATGTCGGTCGCCGCGACGATGCTCGAGGGCGCATCGCGAAACGCGATGCCCGATGCGCCGATCATGTCGCCCGAAAAATGAAAGCGCAGGATCTGGCGCTTGCCCGTCGGCAAACGGCTTTCCGACAGTGCCCAGCCCTGATGCACGATCAGCAGCTCGGAAAGATCATCGCCTTCCTGCCACAGCATGCTGCCCGACGGATAGTCGCGAGGCTCGCGCTCGAGGCTGGCGACGGCCTTTTTCTCGGTGGGGGTAAGATCAAGATAACGGTTCAGCCGGACAACGAAACAACTGTCTGACATGGTCGGGCTCCTGCAGATAGGGGCGTCCAGCCGACCCGCCGAACCGCCCCGTCAATTCCACCTGGTCTCATACTCGGCACGCGTGCTTTTAGGCGTGCAGCAACAAATATCCAGCAAAATCAATTTATTAACATATGTTATATTTGCTATGACTCCCGCAAAGACCAGTTACGCGCCAGCGGGGCAAATGATCCTGCAAATCAGCCATTGCGTGTCGCGATCAATTCCATAGACTTGACGCAAACGTAAATTCACAAACGAGAGGATCGCTTGCCCATGCTCACCGAGAGCCCGACCAGCCCCGTCGCCGCCAGCCACAGCTGGAGCGCGCCGGAAGGCTGGCCCGCCCTGTCGCTGAAACAGATCGAGGCGATGCTGTGCGCGCCGGGACAGCCATTCGAGATGGAAACGGTCGAGGTCGAGGGCGTGTCGACGCGTTGCTGGAAGAACGCTCCGCCAAGCCTGGCCGCGTTGGCCCAGATCGCGCGCAGCCATGGCGATAAGACCTTCCTGATCTATGAGGGCGAGCGGGTCAGCTACGATGCCTGGTTCCGTGCCACCGCGACGCTGGCGCAGCATCTCACCGCCGCGGGCATCGGCAAGGGCGATCGCGTGGCGCTGGCGATGCGCAACCTGCCCGAATGGCCGGTGGCGTTCTTTGCGATCGTCAGCATCGGCGCGATCGCGGTGCCGCTCAACGCCTGGTGGACCGGGCAGGAGCTGGCGTACGGCCTCAAGGACTCGGGCGCGAAGCTGCTGATCGCCGATGCCGAGCGGCTGGACCGGATCGCACCGCATCTCGGCGAACTGGACGCGCTCGAAGCCATGCTGATCAGCCGCAGCCTGGGCGAACTGGCACATGGGGCCAAGGCGCTGGAAGATGTCATCGGCGCGCCGCCCGCTTATGCCGAGCTGGCCCCCGCCGAGCTTCCGCCTGTCGAAATCGCGCCCGACGATGCGGCGACGATCTTCTACACATCGGGCACCACCGGCAATCCCAAGGGTGCGCTCGGCAGCCATCGCAACATGACGACCAATATCCTCACTACCGCCTATGCCGGGGTGCGTTCATCGCTGCGCCGGGGCGAGGCGCCGCCCGCGCCCGAACCGGCGGTGCTGCTCACCGTCATCCCGCTGTTCCATGTCACCGCGTGCAGCGCGGGCATGACCGGGGTGATGTTCGCCGGATCAACGCTGGTGTTCATGCACAAATGGGATGCAACGCGTGCGCTGGAAATCATCGAACGCGAGAAAGTGACGGCGACCGGCGGTGTGCCGACCATCGCCTGGCAGTTGATCGAGCACCCGGACCGCGACAAGTACGACCTCAGCTCGCTCAAGTCGATTTCCTATGGCGGCGCGCCGTCCGCGCCCGAACTCGTGCGCAAGATCCGTGAAGTCTTCGGCGCGCTGCCCGGCAATGGCTGGGGCATGACCGAGACGATGGCGACGGTTACTAGCCATACGGCCGAGGACTATCTCAACCGTCCCGACAGCTGCGGCCCCGCCGTGCCGGTGAGCGACCTCAGGATCATGGACGCCGATGGCCAGACCGAACTGCCGGTGGGGCAGGTTGGCGAGCTATGGGCGCGCGGGCCACAGATCGTGAAGGGTTACTGGAACAAGCCCGAGGCGACCGCGGCGACCTTTGTCGATGGCTGGGTGCGCACAGGTGACCTCGCGCGGCTCGACGAGGAGGGCTTCTGCTATATCGTAGATCGCGCCAAGGACATGATCATCCGCGGCGGCGAGAATATCTATTCGTCCGAGGTCGAGAACGTGCTCTACGATCACCCCGCCGTCACCGACGCAGCGCTCATCGGCCTTCCGCACCGCACCCTGGGCGAGGAGCCGGCGGCGGTGGTGCATCTGGCTCCCGGCGCCGAGGCCAGCGAGGCTGAGCTTCAGGCCTGGGTGCGCGAACGCCTCGCCGCGTTCAAGGTGCCGGTGCGGATCGTGTTCTGTGCGGAGACGCTGCCGCGCAATGCCAATGGCAAGATCCTCAAGAAGGACCTCGCGGGGCTGTTCGGCTGACCCGGCACGCGGCGCGCCGGGTCCGTTCGGCGCGCCAGCGGCTCAGGCGAACACGTCGGCCAACTCGTCGGTGCTCGCCCCCTCCTTGACCGCGCGCAGCTCGATATAGGCCGATGCCACCAACGCCGAGGCGAAGGCGATGTTGATCGCGCTGCTGAGCACAGTGGCGATCATCTCCACGACCGGCCCGAACTGGGCGATCAGCCCCAGCGGCAGCGATACCGCGATGTTGAAGAAAAAGAGAATGATGATGAGCAGCAGCAGCCGAAGCCGCGAACCTGCGGTGAGCCTGCGGCTGCGTCCAAGCGCCGCGAACACCCCTATCGGCTCGACGACCTTGGCTGGAATGGCAACCATCCACATCAGGGAAAGGTAGGTGAACGCGATCATGCCGATTAGGACGAGTCCGAGCATGGTGAAGAACATGGAGGTTGCGCCAGCGAAATTCTGATCACTGACGAGTTTCAAACTGAACCCGAATACCGGCATGGTAATCACGCCAGCAATCAGAATGAAGCTGGCAATGACGACAAAGCCCAAGCCAAACAATCCGGGCAATTTGCGGACAGCCTGAGCTATGCAATTTGCCAGCGAACTGGGCTGCCTGGCGAGATCCTGCGCGGCGACAAGCATCAACAGAGCTTGCAGGAACCCGTAAACGGCAAGCATTGCCAGCGCATAGCCGAACACGATGGCATAAGCGGTCGACGTACCGTTAAAATTGCCGAAATCGGTCTCGAGACCGAAAAGCGATCTGATCGCCACACTCGGCACGCCGAACAGCAGGAGGGGAAAACCGAAGAAAACCAGCGCATGACGCCCGAGCAGACCAAAACTGTTGGTGATGACGTTGGCGATACTGATCTTCTCTGCGGTTCCTGCCATATGCCCCGTTTCCGTTTCTGGTCGTTTCGCCCCCGACCGATTCCCGGTCAAGTCAAGGCCACCGTAACAGCCGCGATGCCAAGGTCCATAGCCTGCGGGCCATTGAAATCATCTTGCCCCCATGACCCGCTTCTGCGATCAAACCGGCGTGAGCGCTGGCCCTGTCCTTACTGCACCCCGCCGCGAGGGTTTCGATGCGGCCTATGAGCAGGTGCGCGGCGATGGCGGCATCCAGTTCACGCCGAAATTCGCCAAGCCTGTCGACCCGCCGCCCGACTGGCTGACCCAGTTCCAGAAATGGCTGGCTGAAATACTGGGGCCAGTCGCCAGGTTTCTCGACGCGATCTGGCCGTGGCTGGAAAAGCTGCTGCTCGTGGCGCTGCTGGCGGGCGTGCTGGTGCTGCTCTGGGTGATCCTGGCCCCCTATATTGCCGACTGGCGCGAGCGGCAGGGTGAGCCGGGCGAACAATGGGTGCCCGATCGCGAGAAGGCGCGCGCGCTGCTCGAGGAGGCCGACCGGCTGGCTGCAGAAGGCCGCTTCGACGAGGCCGCGCATCTGCTGCTCTACCGTTCGATCGAGGATATTGCCGAGAAACGGCCCGACCTGCTGCGCCCTTCGACCACTACACGCGAGATCGGCGCGTTCGATGCGCTGTCGCAGCGCGCCCGCCAGGCGTTTGGTGTGATCGCGGGCCATGTCGAGGCGAGCTTCTTTGCGCGGCGTCCGCTCGATCGCAGCGCGTGGGACAGCTCGCGCGAGGCCTATCGCTCCTTTGCGCTGGATGGCGGCTGAGATGGCGGCGGAAACCAGCCCGAACCCGTTTGCCCGCGGCGCAGTGCTGCTGATGTTCGCCATCGGTTTTGCAGCATTCATCGCGCTGCTCTACGCGCTCGGCGCGGGGGGTGCGCTCAGATCGGCCAATAACGGCCAGGCGCATGGCGCATCGTCGAGCCTGGTCGGCTATTCGGCGCTGGCGCATCTGCTCGAAAAGACCGGCACCAGGGTCAGCTATGGCCGCAACCCTGCCGCGCTGTCGCAGCAGGATCTGCTGATCGTCACGCCGCAACTGGGCAGCGATCCGGAAGAATTGCAGGCCATGGTGGAACAGCGCGCGTTCACCGGGCCGACGATCATCATCCTGCCCAAATGGCAGGTAACCCCGCTCCAGGGGCTGGAACAGGGCTGGGTGCAGCTCGAATCCCCGTATCTGGCGCTACAGGCACCGCAGATTCTCTCGCGGCTGGTCACCGCCAAGACGCGGCTGGAGGGCGTCGACAACCGTTTCGCATCGATGCTGTTCGAACAGCCTGAAAATGCCGATCAGAAAAAGGCCATGCTCAAACAGGCGCTGAAATCGCGCGTGACGATCAGCGGTGACAGACTGACGACCGTGCTGGCCGACAGCCGCACCGGCGCGGCGCGCGTGGCGCTGATCCAGGATGGCGGCTGGTATCCCTCGCTCGATCCCGATGCGCCCGATGAAGCGCCGCAAGCGCCCGGCGTCCAGCAGGGGCGCTATCCGGTGGTCATCGTCGCCGATGCGGACCTGATGAACAATCTGGGCCTCGCCAACCGCAAGACGGCCGAGCTGGCGCTGAACATCATCGATTCGGCCTGGTCCGGCGGTGGGGAGGGCGTGGTGTTCGACCTGACCCAGAACGGGCTGGGCGCCTCGGAAAACCTGCTGTCGGTGGCGTTTCGTCCGCCCTTTGTCGGCGCGGTGGCGAGCCTGGTGCTGGCAGCGATCGCCTTTGCCTGGATGGCGTTCTTCCGCTTCGGCCCGCCGCTCTCCGAAGAACGGCCGTTCGGCTTCGGCAAGTCCGCGCTCGTCAAGGGCAGCGCCGGGCTGGTGCGGCGCCTGGGGCGCGAGCATCTGATCGGGCCCGCCTATGCCGACCTGCTGCGTGATCGGGCGGCGCGCGCGCTCGGCCTGCCGCCGTCGCTGCCGGTCGATGAGATCGACGCGCGGCTCGCTTTGGTGCCCGCCGATGAGAGCGGGCGCAGCTATGATGCGCTGCTGAACGACATGCGCAGCGCGCGCGACCGCCCCGCCATCGCGGCGGCGGCGCGCGCGCTGCATGGATGGAAAAAGGAACGGATGGGATGAACTTGGCCGAAATCAACGCATTGGGGGACCGCATCCGCGCCGAAATGGCCAAGGCGATCATCGGGCAGGACGAGATCGTCGACCATTTGCTGATCGCATTGTTCTCTAACGGCCATGTGCTGCTCGAAGGGCCTCCGGGCACGGCCAAGACCTTCATGGCGCAGTGCTTTGCCGCGTGCCTGTCGCTCGATTACGGGCGCATCCAGTTCACGCCCGATCTGATGCCGGGCGATATTGTAGGTTCCAACCTGTTCAACTTCCAGACCAGTCAGTTCACGCTGACGCGCGGGCCGATCTTCACCGATCTGCTGCTGGCCGACGAGATCAACCGCACCCCGCCCAAGACGCAGGCCGCGCTGCTGGAAGCGATGCAGGAACGCAGCGTCACGCTCGATGGCACGCGCCATGCGCTGTCCTCGCACTTCATGGTGGTGGCAACGCAAAACCCGATCGAGCAGCAGGGGGTGTACCCGCTGCCCGAGGCGCAGCTCGACCGCTTCCTGTTCAAGCTGCTGGTCGGTTATCCCGATGCGGACGAAGAGGCGCGCATCGTCGCCGAATATGGCAAGCGCAGCGGCGCCCAGCGGCCCGCAGCCTTCGCGATCCAGCCGCAGGTCACGCCCGACGAGCTGAGCGCCGCGCGTGCGGCGGTCAACGAGGTCAAGCTGGTCGACGAGGTGGTCGCCTATATCGTGCGGCTCGTCCGGGCGACGCGCGAGACTGCCGATTTCGAAAGCGGGGCTTCCCCTCGCGCGGCGATCATGCTCGCCAATGCCGCCCGCGCGCGCGCGGCGCTGCAGGGGCGCGACTATGTGATCCCCGATGACGTCAAGCAGCTGGCCGCTTCGGTGCTGCGTCATCGCACCTTGCTGTCGCCCGCCGCCGAGATTGAAGGTCGCCGCGTCGAGACGATCGTCGCCGATCTGGTCGAACGCACCGAGGCGCCGCGTTGATCGGAGCCTATCCCACCCTGCGCGCGGGCCTGCTGATCGCGGGCGGGGCGCCGCTGGCGATTCTGCTGGCGGCGTTCGCGCCCGGGTTGTGGGCGCTCGGCCCGGCCTGGTCGGGCGCGGTGCTGCTGCTCGCGCTGCTCGATGCGCTGATCGCGGGCAAGGCACGGCATGTGGAACTGATCGTGCCGGCGAGCAGCGAACTGGGTAGCGATGTGCGCATCGCGATCGAAGCGGAGCTGGCCGCGCAGGTGCCGATCGCGCGCGCCGAGGCGAGCCTGGCGGTCACAAGCCGCATCGTTCCGGTCGGCAGGAGCGTTGCAAGTTTGCAAAGATCGGGTCCGGAGGCTGCTCTGCGCGGCGAATTCGCACTGTCGCCGGTGCGTCGCGGCGCGCTGGAGATCGAGCGGCTGTGGCTGCGCTGGCAAGGGCCGCTGGGCCTTGGCTGGCGGCAGGACATGCGGCAGAGCGGCGAGAGCATCGCCATCCTGCCCAACATCGCGGCGGTGCGCGCGCCGGCTTTGCAAGTTTTCATCAAGGAGGCGATCTACGGCATCCTGGGGCGCCAGATCCGCGGCGAGGGCAGCGAGTTCGAGGCGCTGGTCGAATATCAGCCCGGCTTCGATCGCCGCACGATCGACTGGAAGAGCTCGGCGCGCCATTCCAAGCTGCTGGCGCGCGAATATGATACCGAGCGTAACAACCAGATCGTCTTTGCGCTCGATAGCGGGTCGGACATGTGCGAGCCGGTTGCGGGCCTGCCACGCATCGACCGCGCGGTTTCGGCGGCGCTGCTGACCAGCTATGTCGCATTGAAAGCGGGCGATCAGGTGCGGTTGTTTTCCTTCGCCGCGCGGCCCGAGCGCGCCACACCCTTCGTTTCGGGCAGCCGCAATTTCTTCCGGCTCCAGTCCGAGGCGGCGGGGATCGATTATCGCTTCGAGGAGAGCAACTACACGCTGGCGCTCTCGACCCTGGCCGCGCAACTGCAGCGGCGCTCGCTGATCGTGGTGTTCACCGATTTCACCGATCCGACCAGCGCGGAACTGATGCTCGAATCGGTCGGGCGGCTGATCGACCGGCACCTGCTGCTGTTCGTCGCGATGGAGGACGAGGAGCTGCTTTCGATCGTCGATCAGGCTCCCGCGACCAGCGAGAAGGTGGGTGAGAGCGTCGCCGCCGCCAGCCTGTTGGCGCAGCGGCGCCTGGTCATCACGCGGCTGCGGCACATGGGCATCGAGGTGATCGAGGGGCGGCATGACGAGATCGGTACGCGGCTGATGAACGCCTATCTCAAGATCAAGCGCCGGGGGCAGCTATGAGCGAGGCGGTATTGCAGTCCTCCGGCGAACAGGCGGTGGCCGCCGCCGTGCTGCGCAGCGACCGCTTCCGGCTGGAACGCGAGGGCGACTGGCAGAGGCTCGATGCGATGGTCACGGCGATGGAAAAGGGCAAGCTCCGCAAGCTGTCCGACGACGACGTCCTGGCGCTGCCAGTGCTCTACCGCAACCTGCTGTCCAGCCTGTCGATCGCGCGCGAAAGCTCGCTCGACGCCGGGCTGATCGCCTATCTCGAATCGCTGACGCTGCGTGCCTATTTCATGGTCTATGGCACCCGCACCAGCCTTGGCGGTTGGTGCCGCAGCTTCTTCGGTGGTGGGCTCAGCCGCGCTGTGCGAGCCATCTGGCCAGACCTGCTGGTTGCACTGGCAGCGATGGTGGCAGGTGCCGTGCTCGGCTTCTTCCTCGTCGATGCCGATACCGACTGGTATTTCCGGCTTGTCCCGGCACAGTTCAGCGATGTCCGCGTGCCTGGAGCATCGCGCGAGGCGCTGCTGAGCACGCTGTTCGGTGAGACCGATGGCGATGGCCTGGGGGTGTTTGCCGCCTATCTGTTCAGCAATAACGCGCAGGTGGCCATCATGGCCTTCGCGCTAGGGTTCGCGTTCGGCGTGCCGTCGATCCTCTTGCTCGTCTACAACATGGTCGGGCTCGGCGCGATGGTCTGGCTGTTCGCCTCGCGCGGGCTTGCGGTCGAGTTCATCGGCTGGCTGTCGATCCATGGCACGACCGAATTGCTGGCGATCCTGCTCGCCGGGGCGGCGGGGCTGCATATCGGCCGTGCTCTCGGATTTCCCGGGCAGCGCAGCCATATGGCGGCGCTCAGCCAGGCGGGGCGTACTGCTGCGCAAGTCATGGCGGGTGTCGTGGTGATGCTGATCTGCGCCGGTTTGCTCGAGGGCTTTGGCCGCCAGCTGATCCAGTCGACGGCAATCCGCTATGCCATCGGCTATGGTATCCTGGCGCTGTGGCTCGCCTATTTCTTCGCATTCCGCCCGAGGCGGTCCTGATGGTGCGCGCTGCCGATCTGGGCCGGACGCGGGGCAGGGATGCGAGGCTTCAGCGCACCCTGATCACGCCCGAGGGCGTCGCGCTCGATGTCCAGGTGGCATCGGCGAGCGCGCGTGCGGGGGCGCTGTTGATCGATCTGGCCGCTCTGTTCGGGATGTATATCGCCTTCATCCTGGCACTGGTGCTGACTGTCTGGATGTTCGAACGCGCCAATCTGCCATCCATACCCGACAGCATCGGCGGTTTTCTCGTGGTGCTGTTCATCATCGGCACGTTTTTGGCGCGCAACGCCTATTTCCTGTATTTCGAACTGGGCCAGCGCGCGGCGACCTGGGGCAAGCGCGCACTGGGCATTCGCGTCGCTGTGCGCGATGGCGGGCGGCTGACGGCAGAGGCGGTGATCGCGCGCAACCTGCTCCGCGATATCGAGCTGTTCCTGCCGGTGATGTTCATGACGTCGAGCGGAATTCAGGGCTCGCTTAGCGAGTTCGCGGCCTGGGCGGGGCTGTTCTGGGTCGGCAGTTTCGCGCTGTTCCCGCTGCTCAACAAGGATCGGCTGCGCTGCGGCGACCTGATCGCGGGAACCTGGGTGGTGCAGGCGCCAAAGGCGCAGCTGGCGGGGCTGGTGGCGACAGGGGTGCCCGAAAATGACCTGATCGCAGCGCTACCTTCTGATCGCTATCGGTTCACCGAAGCCGAGCTTGCGGTTTATGGCGAATATGAGCTGCAGACGCTGGAGCAGGTGCTGCGGACGGCCAATGCCGAGTCGATGCAGGCGGTTGCGGCGACGATTTGCGGCAAGATCGGCTGGACCCGGCCGATAGGCGACGAGCGCGCTTTTCTGGAGGCCTATTACACGCAATTGCGCGCCCGGCTGGAACGCGGCATGCGTTTCGGCCGAAGGCGCGCGGACAAGAACAGCTGATGCAGTGCGGGCGTCAGGCGGCGCCAAGCAGCCCGGTGACCTGCTCTGCCGTGGGCGGGCGCAAGGTCCGCATCGCCTGTTCGGGATCACCCAGCATCGACTTGGCGACCTGACGTGCGAAATCGTCAAGCTTTTGCGGGAGCTCGGCAGCCGCTGCGGCCTTGGCAAGGCTCTCCATCGCGCCGCTGGGCGCGGTGGGGCGGTTGATCAGATTGATGACGCCGTCGTTCACCGGCCGTGCGGGGGCAGGGTCGGTGTTGCGCGGCGCGACATCATTCGCCTGATAGTTCGGACGGATGTAGACCGTTCGCATCGTCGGCGAGCCTGGGGGGTCTGAATTGTTGATCATGGCACGGGGGTCCTGATAGTTTTTCAGGCTGAAGATGCCATGGCCGGCGTTAAGGCGGGCTTGAAGAAACTGGCATGCGCCGCGTTAAGCATATCGCAAAGCCTGGGGGCTATGCCCGACCCGCCGAGAGTCTTGCCCAGGCAAGGTCCGCGAACTCGCACAATAACGGCCGCGTGTCGCGCGGATCAATGATATCCTCAATAGAAAAATGCTCGGCGCTGCGGAACGGGCTGCGCACCTTGTTGAGCCGGGCGCGGATCGCCGCAAGATGCGCCTGCGGATCGGCGCTCGCTTCAAGCTCGGACTTGTAGGCGACCTCGACCCCGCCCTCGATCGGCAGCGATCCCCAGTCGCCGCTGGGCCAGGCAAAGCGATACTGGAAGCGTTCGGCATTCGACATGGCCGAACCCGCGATGCCATAGGCACGGCGGACGATGACCGAGGCGAGCGGCACCCGCGCACGATAAATGGCGTTCATCGCGTTGACGCCATAACGGATCGTCCCCGCGCGCTCGGCATCGGCACCGATCATGAAGCCGGGATTGTCGACCAGATGGACGATCGGCAGGCGGAACTGATCGGCCAGCTTGACGAAACGTTCGGCCTTTTCGCTGGTCCTGGCCTCCCAGGAACCGCCCAGATAGCTGGGATCGCTTGCCAGCACCGCGACCGGCCAGCCATTGAGGCGCGCAAACGCGGTGATGACCGCGCGGCCCCAGCGGCGGCCCATTTCGAACACGCTGCCGTGGTCGAACACCTGCGCCAGCACGCGGCGCATCGCATAGACCTGGCCCGGATCGCGTGGAACGGCGGAGAGCAGCGCCTCTTCGCGCCGATCGACCGGATCGGCGCACGGCATGCGCGCTGCCAGGCGGTCGATCGAGGAAGGAAGATAGCTGAGGAAACGCCGCGCGACGGCAAAGGCTTCGGCCTCGTTCGCCACCTCCTCGTCGACCACGCCGTTGCGGCAATGGATCTCCGTGCCGCCCAGCTGCTCCTTGTCGACCGTCTCGCCGATCGCGGCAGCGACCGCCGGACCAGCGGCGAAGAGCTGGGACAGACCCTTGACCATCACCGAATAATGGCTGGCTACCGTCCGCGCCGCGCCCAAGCCAGCGGTCGGGCCGAGCGCCAGTGCGACCACCGGCACCGTTTCCAGATTGGTGACGATATGCTCCCAACCCGGCACCATCGGCACATAGGTGTAACCCATGGTCTCGAGCGTCTTGACCGATCCGCCGCCGCCGGTGCCGTCGATCATGCGCACCAGCGGCAGGCGCAGTTCGTGCGCCATGGCCTCGCACTGGACGAACTTGCGGTGCAGCGCCGCATCGGCAGCTCCGCCGCGCACGGTAAAGTCGTCGGCGCTGGCGACAATCGCGCGGCCATCGATATCGCCGCGCCCGAAGATGAAATTGGAAGGGGCAAGGTCGATCAGGTCGCCATTTTCGTCGTAACTGCCGCGCCCGGCGATCTTGCCGATCTCGCGAAAACTGCCCGGATCGAGCAGCGCGTCTATCCGCGCGCGCGCATCCATCTTGCCGCGCGCGTGCTGCCGCGCGACCTTGTCTTCCCCGCCCATTTTCTCGGCCAGCGCACGGCGCCGGGCAAGCTCGTCGATCTCTTCCTGCCAACTCATGGGGGGAACGCTAGCGCGCCAACCCCCGCCGGTCACGCACGAATATCAGCCCTTTTTCTTGGCCATCGACTGGACTGCGCCGAGCGTCAGCTTGACATGATCGCGATAGTCCATGTCGTCGTGGACGAAGGTCACGCGGCCGTTGGGAGCAACGACCATGCTGGTGCGTCCGGTCATGTTCGGACGCCCGGCAAGACCGACGCCATAGGCCTGGATCATCGCGGGCGTGGCTTGGGCGACGGTGAACTTGCTCTGACAGGCCTCGGTCGAGAATTTCTTGAGCTCTTCGATGCCATCCGCCGACAGGCCGATCACGGTTGCGCCCGCCTTCCTGAAATCGTCCATGCGGGTTGCGAACTCATGCGCTTCGGCGGTGCAGCCGCTGGTGAACGCCTTAGGAAAGAAATACAGGACAACCGGGCCCTTTTTCAGCTCGCTGGCGAGGCTCAGCTTGTAGGCCTTGCCCGCCTTGGCACCGGTGGTTGTGAACATCGGGGCCTTGCCGCCGATGGCGATCTTGCCTGCATCCGCGGCCAGGGCAGGGGCTTCGGCCAGCAGGGCGACCGGGCCAGCGGCGAGAGCGAGGGCGGAAAGCGAGAGTGCAAATGCGCGCATGTCGAAAAACCCTTTTGATCGTGATGGCGGCAACTTAGGGAGCATGTGCCGAGTTTCCACCCGGTCAGGAAAATTCGCGTGCAATATCCTCGGGACCCGGGCCGGCGAGCTTGCGATAGATGCCGGCATAGACGCACACCATCAGCACGGTCAGCAGCATACTGATCACCGCGTCGACCAGGGTAACCAGCGTTCCGGCAATTTCGCCGTCGAGCGCCAGCCGGATGACGATGCCGAACACCGTTACGCTGGTGATATAGACGAAGAATGCTGTGACCGCGACGACCAGCAGGAAGATCAGGATGCGCCCGCTATTGTTCTTGGTGAGCGCCCAGGACCGGCGCATCGGCGCTATGATCGTGTGAGCGCGCTCGGCCACCATCACCGGTCCTGCGACGATCAGCTTCACGAAGATGTAGATGCCCGGCAGAATGAATGCCAGCGAGCCCAGAAACGTCAGCACGCCGCTCAGCACGCCCATCGCATAATAAGGCAAGATGATCGAAAATGCCCGCCGCATCGCCTCGCTGACGCTGGGGCGACTGGGATCGAGCATCAGCACGAGCATGACGATGGTGGCAAAGCCGTTCAACAGCCCGATCAGGATGATCCAGCCGAAATTCCCCTGGTAGAAGCTTTGCATGTTCGCATAGATCGTCGTCAGATCCGCATCGGGCGGGCTTTGCGGCGGCGGCACGAACATGGCAAAAGCCAGGCCGGGCAGCAGGATGAACACGCCCGCCACGCTGAGCAGCAGTTCGCGATGCGTGCGGAAAAGCTGCATCACGTCGTTCCAGCACCCGGAAAGATCGAGTTTGCGTGTCATGGCGGGATTGGCCTCACTGGCTAAAGCGACTGGATTGCGCTGACATTTGGCTGAAACGTCAGCGCAATCCATAAAATTCTTGGTCGCATGATTGTCGGACAAAAACCGGTTCCCACTTTTTGTCATCATGCTTTACAGGCCTGCGCTAAACGCCGCACGGGTGCTGCGCAAGGCATTTGCCGCACCATCCGTCGCGTCAATGGGCAGGACATATGGCACCAGGCTTGAGCGATATCGAAACCGGGGCGATCGCAGCCCCCGAATGGCGCGTGTCGTCCGGCCTCACGCCCTATCCCGAGGCACTGGCGGCAATGGAGGCGCGCAACAGCGCCATCGAACGACGCGAGGCGGGCGAGCTGCTCTGGCTGCTCGAGCATCCGCCGCTCTACACGGCGGGGACCAGCGCCGATCCGGCCGAGCTGCTGAGCCGGCAATTCCCGGTCTTCGATACCGGGCGTGGTGGTCGCTATACCTATCACGGGCCCGGCCAGCGCGTCGGCTATGTGCTGCTTGATCTGCGCCAGCGCGGCAAGGACGTGCGCTGTTTCGTCCATGCGGTCGAGGGCTGGGTGATCGCGGCGCTGGCGGATCTGGGCGTGTCGGCGCGCCGGGCCGAGGGGCGCGTAGGAATCTGGACCGACAACCGCTTGGGGCAGGAAGCCAAGATCGGCGCGATCGGCGTGCGCGTGCGGCGCTGGGTGACAATGCATGGCTTTGCGGTCAACGTGAACCCGGATCTTGCGCATTTCGGCGGCATCGTACCGTGCGGAATCGCCGAATATCCGGTCACCAGCCTGGCCGATCTGGGCGTCGATGCCTCGATGGCCGATCTCGACGCCGCGCTCGCGCGCCACACAGAGGCGTTCCTTGCAGGACTGGGCGGCGCGTGCCAAAGCGGTGCCGAAGGAAGGGGTAAGGAATGACGCTGAAGCCTGCAATCATCGGTATCGTGCTGGCAGCGCTGGCGCTGACGGCCTGCGACCAGAAAGCGGCCGACAAGACGGCTGTTGCGCAGGGCAGCACGCCCGAAGGTACGATCAGCGACGAGCTGCCCGATCTGGATCTGCTGCCCAATGACGCGCCGCTCGCCGATCCTTCGGATGTGCCACCGGTTCCGGGTGTTGTCTCGCCGGTCGCACCGGCAGCGGTGGATGCGGAAGCTGAGCCTGCCGAGACACCCAGGCCAGCGCCACCGGCGCCCAGGCCTGCCGAACCGGAGCTCGAAGGCTCGATCGCGGAGTAAATCAGCAGCTTTTTGCCGTCACCCCCGCGCAGGCTGGGGTCCCGCTCCCTGTTTCAGCGACTGCGCAAAAGCAGGATTCCCGCGTGCGCGGGAATGACGGTGCTTCAAGCCGCGTACACGGTTCCGTCAGTCAGCCCGGCATCGGCAAAGCCCTGCTTGCGCAGGCGGCAACTGTCGCACAAGCCGCACGCGCGGCCATCGGGCAGCGGGTCGTAGCACGACCAGCTCATCGCCGGATCGAGACCCAGCCGCACCGCTTCGGCCGCGATCTCGGCCTTGCCCAGATATTGCAGCGGCGCATGGATGGTGAAGGGCTCGCCCTGATCGCCCGCCTTGGTGGCCAGGTCCGCGAGCCGCTCGAACCCCTGGATGAACTCCGGACGGCAATCGGGATAACCCGAATAGTCGAGCGCGTTGACCCCGATGAAGATGTCGCGCGCGCCCAGCGCCTCGGCCCAGCCGAGCGTCAGCGACAGGAAGATGAGGTTGCGCGCGGGCACGTAGGTCACCGGAATGTCCTGGCCCACGCCCGTCTTTGGCACGTCGATATCGTCGGTGAGCGCCGATCCGCCGAACTGGCGCAGGTCGAGTGGCAGCACGATATGCCGCACCGCGCCGATATGCGCCGCAATCGTGCGCGCAGCCTCGATTTCCACCCGATGACGCTGGTTGTAATCGATGGTCAGCGCAGCGACGTCAAAGCCCTGCTCTTTCGCTCGGGCGGCAGAGACCATGGAGTCCAGGCCGCCGGAAAGCAGCACGACAGCGGTTTTTCGCAGATCAGTCATGCCTCGCGCATATTGCGCCGCCGCGATGCGGGCAATTCAAAAAAATCGGGCCGCGCGGACAGGTCCGGCGGCCCAGTGAGGTCTCACGACCTGAATGGAGGAAAGCGTACCGAGTCCGGCACGCGACGGTCATAACCCGGCGATGGTTAAGAAATGGTGCAGCCGCGCTAACGATCAGCCGTCACAGGCGCCGGCATAACGGCCTTCGATGGCGAAGGC
Organism: Blastomonas ursincola; assembly: GCF_013607875.1. GTDB lineage: Bacteria > Pseudomonadota > Alphaproteobacteria > Sphingomonadales > Sphingomonadaceae > Blastomonas > Blastomonas ursincola. The sequence goes on along the minus strand of NZ_VDES01000001.1, from coordinate 130,852 downwards.
GAAGGGCGAGTTCTGCGCAATACCCTGTGAGTCGATCTGGATCAGCCCGCGGCCTTCATATTTGATCGTGGTGCGGCCCGATCCGCCGCCGGGGCAGCGATAGGTCACGGTTACCTCATCGGGAAGGTCCGAAACGACGAAGCGGCTGCACTGCTGGTCGCGGTGCCGCAACTGCAGCAGCTTGCGCAGATCGCGCACGCACAGCTTGTCGCTGGCGTCGGCGCTGCCGCGTTCCTTCAGGTTCCACAGGCCCGGTTGCAGCTTGCCGAGCATCGCCAGTTCGGGCGCTTCGGCGCGCGTGGCGACCGAGGCAAGCCCCAGTGCGATGGCGGGCACGACAAGCAGTTTGAAAAGGGTGGGGGAAGCATTCATTCGGGTAAACCCTATCGTTGGCTCCTGCCGTTCAGCGCGGCAGGCACAGTCAATGGCGTGCGACCCGATTCAGGTTTCTTGCCCCAGGCAATATCGCAGCCCTAGCGTGAGATGATGGCAAAATCATCCGGTAATTGTGGCGGGTTTGCGACGCAGATCGTGCGTCGATCAGCCTGCAGGCGTGACCGGCTCGATATGGAAAATGCGCGAACAGAAGGCGCAATCGACCGCGATCGTGCCGCTTTCACCCACCATCTCGGCCTGTTCTTCTGCGGGAAAGCGGCCGATGACATCGCGGATATGGTCGATATTGCAGCGGCAACCCTTGACCAGCGGCGCGCCATCCACGGTGCGCACCTCGTCCTCCTCGTGGAACAGCCGCCACAGGATGTCGCGCCCGCTCAGGGCCGGATCGAGCATCTCGCCATGGCTGAGCGTGCCCGCAAGGATGGAAACATGCTCCCATTGCGGATGGTCGAGCCGAACATGCAGTCGCTCGCGGCCTTCCTCGCCTTCGGGCAGGTGCTGCACCAGAAAGCCGGCGCTGCGGCAGCCGGTGGCATCGCTCTCGATCGCGATGCGGATCATCGTCGGCACCTGTTCGGACTGGGTGAAATAGCTTTCGCACGCCTGGGCGAGCGAATCCCCGTCGAGAGGGACGATGCCCTGATAGCGGCCCTTGCCGAAGCTCTGGTCGAAGGTGAGGGCAAGATAGCCCTTGCCGAACAGCGCGAACAGCGAAGGGTTCGCGCCCAACCGTGCCAGCCGCTCGGCATCGAACCGCACATGCCCGCGCAGCTCTCCGCCGCGATAATCGACGACCAGCAGCTCGACGATGCCGCCCTCGGTCTGCGCCTGGATGGTGACCTGGCCGCCATCCTGCTTCATCAGCGACCCGATCAGCGCGCAGATGGTGATCGCCTCGGCGAGGACGAGCTTGATGCAGGTGGGGTAATCGTGCGCAGCGAGGATTTCGCGCAACACGCTGTCCAGCCGCACGAACCGCCCGCGCGCATCCTGGCCGGGAAGAGTGAAATGGACGGGCGGAGTGTCGAAGGCGGTGCTCATGGGTGGCTATATGGTGTCGAGATGTCGAAGCGTCAAACGGCACCCGGCCCCAACCCGTCATCCTGAACTTGTTTCATGATCCATCTTGCCCCATTCGCCGAAGCTCCAAGACGATCAATGGACCCTCAAACACGTCCAGGTTGACGAAAGGGGCAGGCCACAGGCTAACCCGTATAACGTCCCGCCGTCTCGCGGATCAGTGCGATCATGTTGGGAATGCCCTGCGTCCGGTTCGACGAGAGCTGGTTTTTCAGATCGAACGGGGCGAGCGCGGCTTCGATGTCCGCGCTAGCGACGGCATCCGGTGCTTGGTCCTGCACGGTGAGCAGGACGAGCGCGATGATCCCCTTGGTGATCGCGGCGTTGCTGTCGGCAAGGAAATGCAGCCGGCCGTCGTCGAGCCGGGTGGGATAGACCCAGACCGAGGCCGAGCACCCCCGGACCAGCGTCGCGTCGGTCTTGAGCGCATCGGGCATCGGATCGAGCGTGCGGCCGAGATCGATGATCAGCCGATAGCGGTCATCCGCATCGAGAAATTCATATTCTTCCGCCAGATCGGCAATGCTTGCAGGTGCGCTCGTCATGGCGGCGCAGATAGCGACGCGGCAGGGCAAAGTCACCCCGCCGCGCGCAAATTACAGCTCCACCCCGGCGGCGATGGCTTCGAGCTTGCGGATGCGTTCCTTGAGATCGGCGATCTCGATCCGCGAATGGGTGGAAGGCGACCCGCCGTCATGGCGCGGCGCGTGCGCCTCCATTTCGTGGCGCTTGAACGCCAGCCATTCGCGCCAACCGCGCAGCATGGTCGATGAAACCAGGGCAACCCCAAGCAAGGCCGACATTGCCACGGTCATGTACAGATAGGCGCTTTCCATCTTCTTCCCTTTACGGCCCCCGCCGCCCGGTTGGTGATGTGCGTGTCCGCCTCAGCGGTCGCGCAGCTTCTCGATTTCAAGGCTCAGATCGCTGGTCTGACGCTGATCGGTAATCACGCGCTCCAGCACCTGAACGCGCTCCTTCAGAGCGCGGACGTCTTCGCGCAGCCGCTGCGTTTCGGCATTGTCCGCAAGGGTGGTGCGCTTCTGGTTGCCCATCGCGTCCTCGACGATGCCGTGCTGCGCCTTGTACCGGGCTTTCAGCACGTTTGCGATCATGACGATGAAGACGATCGCGACGACCATGGAGAAAGGATTGTCGAACATTCTGTATTTCCCTGCTGTCAGCTCAGCTGCTTGGCGCGAAGATTTTCGATCTGCTGGGCCAGATCGTCACGGCCCCGGCCATCGGTGATGATCCGCTCGAGCGTGCGCAGGCGCTGCTCTGTCCGGTCATCGACAGCCGGTCGGACGGCGGCCTGTGCCTTGGCCAGTTCGATCTGCAATTCCAATGTCTTGCGCTGATGCTTGGTCCAGATCGCAAGCCCGCCCAGCATGAACGGAGCCAGCGGGATGAGGACCAGCAGCGCATCGAGATCGAACATTTCAAATACCCCCGTATATTCTGTCAGTTCAGCGGCGCGTCGCGCAGATCCTCGATCTGCTGGGCAAGGTCGCTGCGGCCATCGGTGATGATCCGTTCGAGCGTCCGCACCCGTTGCTCCAGCCGTTCGGTCTGGGCCGCATAGCGTGCGGCCTTTTCCGCGGTTTCCTTGTTGAACGCCTCAAGCTGCTTTTCCTTGAACTTGAGGTGCCGCCTGTACGCGTCGCCCATCGTGCCCACCAGAACGGGAAGGCCGACCACAATCATGAAGAACAAGATCCAATCTGGCATGGTAATCCCCTGGCTGCGCCGCGCGAAGCGATCGCTCGGTTATCAGTTGGCCCGCTTGTCGCGCAGCGCCTCGATCTCGTGGGTCAGGCGGTGCGCATCATCGGTGACGATGCGCTCGACATTGCCAAGGCGGTCCTTGATCGAACCCAGTTCGGCGCGCAGCTGGGCGTTTTCCTGGCTCAGCAACTTGATCCGCTCGACCGATTCCAGGTCCGCCTTGGGATAGATCGGCTTGCCCCAGCTGCTTTCGAGCGGATAGCCGTTCTTGATCCGCAGCCAGGTATTGGCGACCCATCCGGCGGTGCCGATGGCGACCACGATCGAAATGATCGGGCCCAGCGTCTGGAACAACATCATCTTCTCGGTCATGCGGGGTCCTTCTCGATGCGCAGGCGTTCGATTTCATCGGCCAGGCGGACGCTGGAACTGTTGGCGTCGGTGGCGATGCGTTCCAGCACCGCGATCCGCTCTTCCAGCCGCCCGATCTTGCCGACCAGTTGCTCGTTTTCGTTGGTGAGCAGCGATATTTTTCGATCAGCGTCAGGATCGGTTCGTTCAATGACTTTACCGGTCCACTGGTCCTCGAGCGGATAGCCATGCTTGGCGCGGATCCAGGTGGTGATGACCCAGGCTCCCATGGACAGCATGATGATCGTAAGGACGAAACCCGGTCCACCCCAGCTCATGATATTCTCCTGATACCTTTTAGTTGTGCCCGGCCCTGATCAGCGCAGGCTTTCGATCTCGTCGGCCAGACGCGTGTTCTTGGCGGTATAGAAAAGCTCGACATCGGCGAGGCGGCGGTCGATCTCGCGGAACCGGGCCTTGACGTCGCGGGCGGTGCGGGTCGGCGACTGGCGCACGCCCTGCCAGAACTTCTGGTCCTGATCGTCGAGATACAGGTGTGAAGGCTTCTTCTCGGCCAGAAAGCCCATGGCAAGATAGCCCATCAGCGCCCAGCCGGTCATGAGGGTCAGCAGGACAGCAGCAACGCGGATCCAGATGACATCGACCCCGGTATAGTCGGCAATCCCGGCGCACACGCCCATGAACTTGCCGTTCTGCTTGTCGCGGTAGAACTTGGTCTTGCGCGGAGCGGGGGCGTCATACTTATACTTGTCCAGCCGGCTCATTTCCTCACCCTTTCCTTCAGCAGGCGCTCGACCTGTTCCAGGCCGTAATCGTCTTGGTCGTCCGAGCTGGTCAGCCGCGCCGGGCGCCAGTCGGGATTGTCCGCGGAGATGATCCGCTCGACGGTGTCCATGCGATCGTCGAGGCGGCGCGCCATCGCATGCAGTTCTTCCAGCAAGCTTTCATCTGACGTCGTCAGCGTCGCAGCGGTTTTCCACTTGGTTATATAATGGAAGATGATGATCGGCAGGGCGACGAACAGGCCGCCGATCACAATGAGTGCAGTAAGTGCCTCTTCCATCGTCTCAGCCCTCCTTCTTCAGCGCGCGCTTCATGGCTTCGAGCTCCTCGTCGACCTTGTCGCTATCGGCGAGCGCGGCAAACTCGTCGTCGAGGTTGCGCTGGCCCAGCACCTTGCGCTCGTCCTCGGCCATGCCCAGCGCATCGGCGCGGCCCTCGGCCATGTCGACGCGGCGCTCGAGCAGGTCAAAGCGGCTGAATGCTTCGCGGACCTTGTCGCCATTGTACATGGTGCGCAGCTTGACGCGGTTCTCGGCGCTTTCCAGGCGGCTCATGATGTTGTTCTGGCGCATCCGGGCCTCGCGCAGCTTGGCCTGCAGCTTGGCGATATCCTGTTCCGAAGCGCGCAGGGCGTCATCGAGCACCGCGATTTCGACGTTGAGCTGATCGGCCATGTCGGCAGCCTTCTTCTTCTCGAGCAGCGCGGCGCGGGCCAGGTCCTCACGGTCCTTGGACAGCGCGAGTTCCGCCTTGTCGGTCCAGTCGGCCTGCAGCTGCTCCAGCTTGTTGACGTGCCGCTTCATTTCCTTCTGATCGGCAATGGTGCGGGCAGCCGAGGCGCGGACCTCTACCAGCGTCTCTTCCATCTCCAGGATGATCATGCGGATCATCTTTGCCGGGTCTTCGGCCTTGTCGAGCAGTTCGGTAACGTTCGCTGCGATGATATCGCGGGTGCGAGAGAAAATTCCCATGGCCAAAACTCCGTTTCGTAAATTCAGGCGGACCGGATCCAAGTCTACCTTACCCCCTTTTGCAGTGCAGTGGAAAGTGATTGGCCGGGACGGGGCAAGGGGGGGTAAGCGTCCCGGCCAAATCCGTCAGGCAAGGTACCGGACGGAAACGAGTGCGCGGGCATCTCCGTTATGATGGACGGGCGAGGCGGCAGCCTCGATGCTCGCAAAGGCGGTGAGAAACAGCGTGGTGATCAGCGCCAGTGCGGCGACCGTGGTGATCAGCGTGGACTTGAGGACATTGTCCTGATCCTGGCTGTTCGCGTTCGAAGCATGGGTGGTTTTCACTGTCTTTCTCCCTTGGACCGCTTTGTGTCGGTGTTGCCAGAAGCATTGCAGAGAGCGTGCCAAACAGAAAAAGTGTTCAATATCAACATCTTGAAATTTTAGCTGAACGAAGCTGTTGGTTAGGATTGCCACGAGTTGGGATTTTGCACTATCTCTTGGCGCATGGAACGGGGCAGTCAGTTCATCGGGGAATCGGGGGCGTTTCTGGACGCGGTCGAACGCGCCAGCCGCGCGGCCATGCTCAACCGCCCTGTGCTCGTCATCGGAGAGCGCGGCACGGGCAAGGAACTGATTGCCGAGCGTCTCCACCGCCTGTCCTCGCGCTGGGACGGCCCACTGATCACGCTGAACTGCGCCGCGCTTCCCGAAACGCTGATCGAGGCCGAGCTGTTCGGGCACGAGGCCGGTGCGTTCACCGGTGCGACCCGCGCGCGTCAGGGCCGGTTCGAGGAGGCCGACGGCGGCACATTGTTCCTCGACGAGCTTGCTACGCTCAGCATGGGCGCGCAGGAGCGGCTGCTGCGCGCGGTCGAATATGGCGAGGTGACGCGGATTGGCTCGTCGCGCTCGATCAAGGTCGATGTGCGCATCGTCGCGGCGACCAACGAGCATTTGCCCGAACTGGTCGACAAGGGCCGCTTCCGCGCTGATTTGCTCGACCGGCTGTCGTTCGAGGTGGTGACCCTGCCGCCGCTGCGCGCGCGCGAGGGCGATGTGATGGTGCTCGCCGATTTTTTCGGGCGGCGCATGGCGGCCGAGCTCGACTGGGACCGGTGGCCCGGCTTCGGCCCGATGGCGACCGAGGCGATGCAGCGGCACGACTGGCCGGGCAATGTTCGCGAACTGCGCAATGTCGTCGAGCGCGCGGTCTATCGCTGGGACGATTTCGAGAGGCCGGTCGACCATATCGTGTTCGATCCGTTCGAATCGCCGTGGAAGCCCAAGCCAATGACGCGCTCGGGCGGCCCTGCGGGCGCTGAATCGCCCTGCGACGAGGTGATCGACGCCGCGCTGTCCGATCCCGGCGTGCGCGCGACGATGGACCAGACGCTCAATTTTGACGCGATCGACGATCTGCGCGGCGCGGTCGATGCGCACGAGAAGCGAATCCTGCAGGCGGCGCTCGCCCGCCACCGCTACAACCAGCGCCAGACCGCCAAGGCGCTCGGACTGAGCTACGACCAGCTGCGGCATTGCCTGAAAAAGCACGACCTGCTGGGGTGAAATAGCTGGACGTCGGTGCGCAGCGCTGAAATGGGAAGCGCATGAAACTTGCCCGCTTCGATCCTGCCGCTTTTCTCGCCACGCACTGGCAGCGTGCGCCATTGCTGATTTGCAATCCCTGGGACGACTGGGAATGCCCGATCGATCCGGACGAGCTGGCGGGGCTGGCGTGCGAGCCCGAGGTGGAATCGCGGCTGATGGTGCAGCAGGGCCCGGAAAACTGGGCGCTCGAGCAGGGGCCGTTCGATGCCGAGCGCTTCGCGGACCTGGGCGCGCTGCCCTGGACGCTGCTGGTGCAGGCGGTCGATCATCACGTTCCCGAAGTCGCGGCGCTGCTTTCGCAATTTCGCTTCGTGCCCGATTGGCGGATCGACGATGTGATGATCAGCTTCGCGACGACCGGTGGCGGGGTCGGGCCGCATTTCGACCAATATGACGTTTTCCTGATCCAGGGCCGGGGGCGGAGGCGCTGGCGGATCGGGCAGCGGTGCGACGACGCGACGCCTTTGCGAGAACATCAGGACCTGCGGCTATTGGCGGAGTTCGACGAGCAGGCGGTTTACGATCTCGGACCCGGCGATGTCCTCTATGTCCCGCCAGGCGTCGCGCATGATGGCATTGCGCTCGACGATGACTGCATGACGCTGTCGATCGGTTTTCGCGCGCCGTCGCGGGCCGAGCTGATCACCGGCTGGAGCGACCATGTGCTCGACGGGCTGGGTGAGGACGATCGCTATTCCGATCCCATGTTACCGTTACAATTGCACCCGGGCGAGATCACGGCAGACGCGCTGGAGCGATTGCAGGCGATGGTGCTCGAAAGGCTCGCCGATCGCAGCGAATTTGCCCGCTGGTTCGGCCAGTTCAACAGCGCCCCCAAATATCCGGACATGGATTGGAGCCCGGAAGCCCCATTGACCATGGCCGAGGTGCGCCGCGCGACCGAGGACGGCCGGGTGCTTCGCAACTTTGCAAGCCGGTTCGTTTTCGTCCGCGAGACCGAGGGGTTGGTGCTGTTCGTCGATGGCGAATCCTATCCCTGCACCGGCTCGGCTGCACGCTTTGCCGAGGCCTTGTGCGCTGCGCATGAGATTGAGATCGACGAGCCCGATGAGGCGGTGCTGGCGCTGCTGCTGGACCTCGCCAATCGCGGTGCGATCGCCTTTGAAGAGGACGACTGAGCCGCCGCTCAGCGGACGTCGAGCGCCCGCCACGCGCCGGGCGCAAGGCTTTCGAGCGTCCAGTCGCCCACCTGCCAGCGCACCAGCCGCAGCGTCGGAAAGCCGACTGCCGCCGTCATCCGCCGCACCTGTCGGTTCTTGCCCTCGCGCAGCGTGAGCGCGATCCAGCCATCGGGCACGGTCTTGCGAAAGCGCACCGGCGGGTCGCGCGGCCACAGATCGGGCGGATCGAGCCGCTGGGCGAGGGCAGGGCGCGTTATGCCGTCCTTGAGTGCCACGCCGCTTCGCAATTTCGCAAGTGCTTCGTCACTGATCGCCCCTTCGACCTGGACCCAATAGGTCTTGGCGAGCTTGTGGCGGGGATCGGCGATCCTCGCCTGCAAGCGCCCGTCATCGGTGAGCAGGACCAGTCCCTCGCTGTCCTGATCGAGCCTTCCGGCGGGATAGACGCCTGGCACATCGATGAAATCGGCCAGAGTCGGCCGCGATCCATCGCCACTGAATTGGCAGATCACGCCATAGGGTTTGTTGAACAGGATCAGCCGGGGCAAGGAAAAGGAACTTTCTGCGCGTGATGGGTGGCTTTGTCGGCCAAGGCTTGGCACATGGGAGCATCCCACAACAACCCCTTTAGAGAGAGGCCGTGCCATGACGCTTCCGTCAACCTACAAGCAGATGATCTCGACCGTCAGCGCCGAGGGCGAGCTGACCATGGAGCTGGTCGACAAGCCCATGCCCGAACTGGGCGAGGACGAGGTGCTGATCCGCGTCGAGGCGACGCCGATCAATCCGTCGGACCAGGGCGTGATGTTCGGATGGGCCAGCATGGCCAAGGCGACGAGCAGCGGCAGCGGCAAGGAAACGAAGCTGACCGCGCCGGTCTCGCCCCAGGGCATGGGCGTGATGAAGGCGCGCATCGGCCAGGCGCTCACCGTCGGCAATGAGGGCGCCGGCACCGTGGTCGCCGCAGGATCGGGCGATTATGCGCAAAGCCTGATCGGCAAGGTCGTCGCGGTCATGGGTGGCGGCATGTATGCCGAATATCGCAAGGCTTCCGCCATGATGTGCCTGGTGCTGCAGGACGGCCACACCGCGCGCGACGGCGCGTCGTGCTTCGTCAACCCGCTCACCGCGCTGTCGATGATCGAGACGATGCGGATGGAAGGCCATAGCGCGCTGGTCCACACTGCGGCGGCCTCCAACCTCGGCCAGATGCTCAACCGCATCTGCCAGGCCGACGGCGTCGAGCTCGTCAACGTGGTGCGCAAGCCCGAACAGGCCGAGCTACTGCGCGACATGGGCGCGAAGCATATCGTCGATTCGAGCAGCGAAAGCTTCATGGCGGATCTCACCGACGCGATCCATGCGACCGGCGCGACCCTGGCGTTCGATGCGACTGGCGGCGGCAATCTCGCCTCGAACATCCTGACCGCGATGGAGGGCGCAGCGGCGCGGACACCCGGCGCTTACAGCATCTACGGTTCGGTGCATCACAAGCAGGTCTATCTGTACGGCGGGCTCGACACGTCGCCGACGGTGCTCAGCCGCGGCTATGGCATGGCCTGGGGCGTCGGTGGCTGGCTGCTTCCCAATTTCCTCGCCAAGGCAGGTGTCGAGGTCGCCATGCGGCTTCGCGCGCGCGTCGCCGAGGAGCTGAAGACCACCTTTGCGAGCCATTATACCGATGAGCTTTCGCTGGAAGAGGCTCTGCAGGCGGATGTGGTGGCGCGCTATTATGCCAAGGCGACCGGCGAGAAATTCCTGATCTGCCCGCAGAAGTGATCGGGTGGGGCGAGGGATGGTCATATCCCTCGCCCTCCTCGTCATTCCCGCGAACGCGGGAATCCCGCTTTTGCGCGTGTCTTGCCATGTAAAGCGAGACGCCCGCCTTCGCGGGAGTGACGATATGGGGCGTCGTGCCCATATGATGTCCACCGCCAAGTCCTTCATCAAAACCTGCTGCCAGATGAACAGCCTTCCCACGGTCCGTTCAGTTTTGCTCCCTTAAATATGAACACAACGGATGGCGAATCGGCGCTGTCCCGGTCTCAAGGGAGACAGATCATGAAGAAGTTCATTCTTGCTGCTGCCGCCGCCGGTGCAGTCACCATTTCGGCCGCCCCTGCCATGGCAGCGCCGGTCGCCAGCTACGCGCCCAGCGCTTCGCAGGCTTATGGCGTCGATTTTCGTGCGCCGGTTGCCCATCAGTGGCGCGGTTATGACGATGACTGGAACCGTCGTGGCTATGACCGCGGCTATGGCCGCAACGATCGCTGGGACGACCGCTATGACCGTCGTTTCGACCGCCGCCAGGCGCGTGGATGGAACGGCCAGGCCTGGCGCGGAAATGACGGCCGCTACTATTGCCGTCGCGACAACGGCACCACCGGCCTGCTGATCGGTGGCGCAGCGGGCGCGCTGGCCGGTAGCGAGATTGCAGGCCGTGGTGACCGCACCACCGGCGCGCTGATCGGCGGTATCGCAGGCGCGCTGCTGGGTCGCACCATCGACCGCAACGACGGCAATCGTTACAGCTGCCGCTAAATTCGCCTGATCCGCAGCGGCAACGCGGACATGTATCCTGAGCCCCTCCCTGCATCGCTGCGGGGAGGGGTTTTTCGTTCTGGCCGCGATGCTTGCCAAGCCATGCGCCCCTGCCTATCCCATGCGCCTGTCAGAAAAGGGGAGCAGCGCGATGATCAACGGACCGATATTGGTAACGCAACGCCTGATCCTTCGCCCGCCGGGTCCGGAGGATTTCGAGCGCTGGGCCGAATTTTGCGCGGACGAGAAGACCATGCGCTTTCTGGGCGGGGTTCAGCCGCGCGCGGTCGCTTGGCGCGGACTGTGCTCTATGGCAGGCGCCTGGCACATCCGTGGATATGCGATGTTCTCGCTGATCACGCGCGACACTGGCGAATGGATCGGCCGTGTCGGCCCCTGGTATCCCGATGGCTGGCCGGGTGAGGAGGTCGGCTGGGGCGTTCTGCGCAGCCACGCCGGCAAGGGCTATGCGCTGGAGGCCGCCGTGGCCACGATCGATTACGCCTTCGATCTGCTGGGCTGGGACAGCGTCATTCACACGATCGATCCCGACAACAAGGCTTCGATCGCGCTTGCTGAACGTCTGGGCTCGTACAATCAGGGGCCAACCCGATTGCCGGAGCCGTATCAGGACCATCCGGTCGATAGCTATGGTCAGACCAAGGCTGAGTGGCAGGAAAACCGGAAGAAATTTGTCCGGTTTTGAAACGACTTAACGGTGAATCCCGATTTGGGACGGTCTGGCATGCCAAAGCGTGCGGGTTAACCCTCTTTGCGCGGGACAGTTTCGCACGCCGCAAGGCATGGCTAACGTAACGCTAACGCCTTCTCTGGCATGGAGAGGCATGAAGCCGATCTTGTACAGGATATCAGCCATGGCCCGACTTTCCTTCGCGACGACGCGCAACCTGCTGGCGCTGGGCGCTGCTGCGCTGGCGCTGGCTGCGTGCCAGAATGCCGGTGACAAGGCGGCGGAAAACGAGGACGCAGCGCTGCTGGCCGATGCCGCCGACCCGGCGATGAAGGGCGCGCTGGAAGACCAGATCTTGGTGGACCCCGATCTGGTCGACAAATCCAATCGCAATGCCGTGCTCGGCGAAGGCAGCGATGGTTCGGTTCCGTCGGCAGGGGCGGCCAAGGGCCAGCTCGCGGCGACCGAAAAGGCTGTCGCAGCGGCTATCGGCCCGCGCGGGCTTATCAAGGCGCCGGAACCGACAAAGGTTGCCGCCGAAGACTGCAAGGATTGCAACCAGGGCAGCACGCTGGGTGCCAAGGCCGCGCAGCAGAATGGCGTTTGTCAGGGCAAGCTCGATTACGCGATGACCTGGGCGAGCCGCATGCCCGCCGATTTCGCGGTCTATCCGCGCGCCAACGTCAAGGAAGCCGCCGGCGTCGCCAACGGCCAGTGCAACATCCGGGTGGTCAATTTCACCACGCCTGCGGCTCTGAAGAACGTGGTCGACTTCTATTGGACCAAGGCGAAGCGCGGTGGCTATTCTGCGGAATATCAACTGCGCGGCAGCGACCATGTTCTCGGAGGGACCAAGGGCAATGCAGCTTATGTGCTATTCCTCAAGCCCATGGCCAATGGCGGAACCGAAGTCGATATCGTCGCCAGCGGCGGCCGCTGATCGCGATCAGAATCCATAGACCAGCGTCAGCCGGCTCGTCGTATCGGTGGGCGCGCGGCCCAGCGCCGGGTTCGATTCATACTGGATGGTGTAGGATAGCCGCGCCTTGAGCTTGCCGATCAGCTGCGAATCGAGCGCGGCGACCGAAAAGAGCGTGCTGCGCTCCTCGTCGACATAGGCGCTGGCGGCTTCGGTCAGTTGGATGGTCGGTGTCAGCTTGAGCTTGATATCGACGGAAGCCAGACCCGCCAGCACCGATTCATCCATTCCGGTAACCAGCCGCGTGAAGCGCCAGGCCGGGCCAGCCTTCACGCTCAGCTGCGCATTCTCGCCGGTCAGGATGCTGTAACCGACGCCACCGGACAGGCTGTAGCGCGCGTGAAAGCCCTGGAAGCGATCCTGCTCGTACTGGCCGAGGCCATAAACGTAACCGCGCTGGTTGAACTTGTAATTGGGCTCGGCGCTCACGCGATATTGCTCGCGCACAACGACGTTGCTGGTTTCCTGGTAATCGGCGCGACCGAGCAGCCCCAGCCGCCAATCCTCACCCTCGGCCACCAGCTTGAGCCCCGCCGCCAGCCCGATTCCCGGGGCGTTGCCGGTGGTGGTGAACGCGCCGAGCTCGCCTTCGCCCGAATATTTGACGGCGGCTGCCTGCTCGACCTTGGCTTGTTCGGTCTTCGGCTCCGCTGCGGCGGTCACAACGGGCGCGGGGGCTGGAGCCGGCGCGGGGGCCGCATTGGCGGCGCGAAAGGCGGCCACCTGGGCATCGATCGCCTCGGCAGACTGGGGATAGGCCTGCTTGGCATAGCGCACGACCGCGTCCAGCCCTGCGGCATCGCCCGATTGCAATGCGGTATCGATCAGCCTTGCAACCGGCTCCGGCGTTTGCGCCGCCAGGGGGAGTGCTGCGCAGGCGCACAGCACGAAAGCGCTGGTCAGGGCGCTGCGCAACAGCATCTGTCTGGGGCCTCCCGTCGCTAGAACGAGCCGCGAGCCTAGATCAGCGGACGGAACTCTTCCACCACCGCGCGATACAACCGTCGCTTGAAAGGCACGATCAGTCCCTCAAGGCTGTCCGGATCGGCCCAGCGCCAGCTGCGGAATTCCTGGTGCGACGTTTCAATATTGATGTCCGCGTCGGTCCCCATGAAGCGCATCAGGAACCACATCTGCCGCTGGCCGCGATATTTTCCGCCCCAGATCTTGCCCATCAGCTCGGGTGGGAGATCATACAGATGCTCGTCGCGCGAGCGGGCAATGATCTCGGCAAGATGCGGGGCAATGCCGGTTTCCTCGCCGAGTTCGCGATAGGCGGCTGCTTCCGGCTCTTCCCCGGGATCGATCCCGCCCTGCGGCATCTGCCAGGCCTCGACCGTGCTGTCGAGCCGCTGGCCGACGAACACCTTGCCGCCCTGGTTCACCAGCATGATGCCCGCGCACGGGCGATAGGGAAGGCTGTCAAATTCGCTCATGCCTGCTGCCTTAGCTGTCAGCGGGCGGAAAAGGCAATGGAGCAATCGCCGCTGATCGCCTTGCTGCGGCAAAATGCGATGGAGCGAAAGCGGCTCATCAATGCCTCGACCGCAGCATCGCCGATCGGCGGCTTGTCGGCGTCAAATCCAGCGCCGCGCTCGGCATACTGGAGTACGGCGACGTTCTGATCGTCACGCAGCAACAGCGCGATGAATTGCTCGCCACGCCCCGATACGGCACCGGGATAGCCGCCGGCGGCAGTCGAGCCGCAGCCATTGCTGGAAAGATTGTATTCGGTGCCATTGGCCAGCCTGCCGCTGGCGATCACGCGCGAGAAGTTCGCAACTTCGCAACCCTGGCCGGTATTGAAGAAGCGCTGCTGCATCTCCGCGGTGGAAACCGGCGCGCTGCCAGGACCCTTGAACGCTGAAAAGGTGATCATCCGGGTCCAAGTCTGCACCGTTTCGCCCTTGGGCACGAATTCCAAAATCATCTGCTGGTCGTTCTTCGCCTCATACGCGGGCTCGAACGTATCGAAGACGTGAAATTGCACCTCGCGCCCGAACACGGAGGCCGAATAGGTGCAGCAGCCTTCCGGATCGGTTGTCCGCTGCGCGCGATAGGCACCGATGATGTCTGCAAGGTCAGGCGCGTTGCGAACTTGTGGGGCGGTTTGCGAAATTGCGGAATCCGGCAAGGCAAAGGGCAAAGTGAGCAGCGCGATCGCCGCGAGGAGTGTCCTTCCGGCCATCGCGCCCTCCTGTTTCACCGGTTCAGCATCGCCTTCATGCCCCGGAAGATGGCATCGCAATCGTCCTGCGCCGAGGGAATGCCCTTGCGCAGGCAGATGAAGCCATGGATCGTCCCGCGCATCTCCATATAGGTGACATCGACGCCCGCCTTGACGCAGCGTGCGGCGAAATCGCGGCCCTGATCGCGCAGCGGATCGAGCCCGGCGGTGACCAGCAGCGTCGGCGGGAGGGTCGCCAGATCGCCCAGGATGCAGTCGTTGCGGACATCGCCCGGGGTGGCGGCATAATTGTCGTTGAACCAGTTCATCGCATCGGCGGTGAGCAGATAGCCTTCCGCAAATTCGGTGAACGATCCGCCGGTCTGGCTTGAATCCACCACAGGATAGAGCGGGGCCTGGGCGATCACCGGGACCGCGGCCGGGTTGGCAATCAGCGCCTGCGTGACAACGATCGTCAGATTTCCGCCCGCGCTGTCGCCAGTGAACACCAGGCCGGTGATGTCGAGGCCCAGTTCCTTGCCATTTTCCGCCAGCCAGCGCGCGGCGGCCTCGCAATCCTCGGGTGCGGCGGGGAAGGGGTGCTCGGGCGCGAGCCGGTAATCCACCGCGATGACCGGCAGATCGAGCTTCGCCGCGAGCTCGGTGCAATAGGGGTGGTGCGTTTCCAGATCGCCGATGACGAAGCCGCCACCATGGAAGAACATGATCGCCGGCCCCGCCTCGCGGTTTTCGCGCGCGTCGTAATAGCGCAGGGGAATGTCGCCTTTCGGCCCAGGGCAGGTCAGGTCGCGGATGATGGCGAGCGGCGTGGGATCGGCATCGCCCATGAACCGCATCATGCGATAGGCTTCGCGCGCGTCGGCAGGGGCCATCTCGTTCATCGGCGGCGCGCCTGCCGCCGACATCATGGCCAGCATCATCGCCACATCCGGGCGGACAAAGGGCGCATCTGCATTCGTGGTTTCGCGCTCGATCTCTGCGGCTTCGGTCATTCTGGCAAATCCCTCTCGGTTCTGTTTAACCGCGAAGTTAACCGGCGATACGCAGCGGGTCCATCGCCAATTCCGCCTGCTGCTGCATTGGTCGCAAATCAGCTCATTTGCGAGAATATGCGGTTGAAATAGATGTCCCTGGTCGGCTTGCCGTCCTTGTCGAGCGAAGGCGCAAATCGGGCCCGTCGCTTGATCACTTCGCAGCTGTACGGCCCAATCGTGGGTGGCGTGGTCGATCCCAATACGAAGCAATCGGAGACCAACCGATCTCGTCGATCGCCAGGCGGAAATCGACGATGGCGGACGCGCCGCGAGTCTGAATGGCGCTGGGATAATCTTTGGGTCGTGCCCAGCGGGCAGGGCTGGTCACAGGCCGTGCCCGACTTTGCCATTTTGCAATCTCGGCAGGGTCGTAGCCCCATGATCGAACCAGATCGTCGGTGCAGGGCCGCATGGCGGCCATCAGCGCGCCCATCGACACGAGATCGAGCGTGAGCGGAACCCGGGCTGACAGCTTGACATACAAGGCATTTATCGCGTTCGCGCTGGCGGGGGGAATATCGGGCAGCTCGGTCAACCCTGAATTCTGTCGGGCTCGATTGTCCAGCCGCATCAAGTCAGAAAAAGCCGCCGAAATCCAGGCGTTGTTGGGGGCAACGCTGCCATTGGTGACATAGGGGAGCGCGGCTTTCTCCATCGCCGGGCGAAACTCAAGCTGCGCCCATGTTCGCATTCACTCTGATAACCAAGATGCGCGCCGATCAGCGTGACGCGAAAGCCGTCCTGCGGCGCGACTCGGATAATTGCGCCTGTACCTCGGATTTGCCCTGATCAAATGTCGCCGAGAAGTGGCGGGCATTGGTGGTATAATCCATTTTCCACGGCCTGTTCTGCTGCAGAACGTTTCCATTGTTCCCCGTTGCGGCCCTACAGACGATCGCGATCAGCGGCAGCAGGATATGACGCTGCACTGCCTTGATTGCATTCCTGCCTGTCATTTCGTCCTGTCGCGCCATGTTCCTTTCCTCGAAAATCTCACTGCACCGCATGGCAGCAGCTGTTTTCTGCAAATCTTTGAATATGAGTGCCGCCCATTATTCATCCAAAGTGAACATGAATTGTGTTTGAAGCGCGATAATCCAGTGTTAGTTTATCTATGTGATGGATCTGCGATCTCGGGTAAAAGTATCGGTCAGTTGTCGTGCGTGACCGGATGATTGAACGAGGAGCCGTTTTATGAATTGCGGAAAATTGCTTGCGGGCCTGGCATTGGGGGCATTGCTGGCCAGTCCGGTGGCGGCCCAAACCCGAGCGAGCGAAGACGAGACGATCGTTGTCACTGGTACGCGCATGACTCGCGGTGAGGCGTTCGAAATGGCGCGGCGCTATACGCGCGCCGTTCTGGCCATTCCTCAGGCAGACCAGAATGCCCGCTGGGCGGATCCGCTGTGCATCGGCGCCATTGGACTTCGACCGGAAGTGGCCACGCCGTTGATCGATCGGATCGAAGCGACGGCTCGCAATGTGGGGGCCACGGTGGCCCGCGGCGAGTGCGCGCCTAATGTGCTGCTGCTGTTCGTTCTGGACAGCGATTCGGTCTATGCCGAAGTCGAACTGAAGCGTTCCGATCTGCTGCAGACTTCGACCAAGGAGCAGCGCCGGACTCTGTCGCAACCCGGCTTGCCGGTGCGATGGTTCTATGGACAAGTGATCGAGGGGCTTGGTGGGCGCGGGCTCACCCAGAACGCACCGGCTCTTGGGCAGAATCCGGCTGCGCTGCTGGATCTGCCCGTGATCAACGAGGGTGCACTCAGCCGTCTCAACAGTCCTGCCCAACTGAGCATCAAGGGCGTCACCGTTCTGGTCGATGTGCCGCGCGTGTCGAATGTCTCGTTCGATGCGCTCAGCGACTACCTCGCGTTCGGGATCCTGTCACGAACGCGCCTCGATGCATCGCCGGACGCCAGCAGCATCGTCTCCCTGTTTCAGGCGGATCCGCAGGACAGGCCGTCAGGAATGAGCGATCTCGATCGCGCAATGCTTAAGGCACTCTACAAGATCCCCGTCAACCGCAGCGCGGCCGTCCACCGCAACCAGATGGCGAGCGAAATGGTGAAGGAAATTGCTGCAATCCAGTAATTGTCCGCCACCGCTGCAAAGGGCCGGGGAGGGTTTACGTCCGCCCCGGCCTTTGTCCAATCAATCCTCGACCGGGCTCGACTGAAGCTGGATGTAATTTTGGATGCCCATGCGTTCGATCAGGTCGAACTGCGCCTCGATCGTGTCGACATGCTCTTCCTCGCTCTTGAGGATATAGGCGAGCAGGTCGCGCGTGCCGTAATCACGGACGCTCTCGCAATAGGCGATGCCTTCCTTGAGCAGCGGGATCGCCTCGTTCTCGAGCGCGAGATCGGCCTTCAGGATTTCCTCCACCGTCTCGCCGATCTTGAGGCGGCCGAGCAACTGGAAATTGGGCAGGCCATCGAGGAACAGGATGCGGTCCGCCAGCTTGTCGGCGTGCTTCATCTCGTCGATCGATTCCTCATACTCGTATTTGGCGAGCTTGTTGATGCCCCAGTTGGCCAGCATCTTCGAATGCAGGAAATACTGGTTGATCGCCGTCAGCTCGTTCTTGAGCGCGTCGTTGAGAAATTCGATGACCTTGGGGTCGCCCTTCATGATGATGCTCCTGTAACCTGCTGGCTCGTCCAGGGCCATGCAGGTGCGATGATTTCAGGAGCGCACAATAGCGCCGTTATTTACGGAAGGGAAGCCGCTGCAGCGCGGGAAATACTTGAATTTCAAACGGATTTTGGCGGGCTATTGCTAGGCGGTCGCAGTTTCCCGGCTGATAATGCTTTGCGCAAACGAGAGGCACTGGCCGCACTTTGGACGCCGACCGAGCCGGGCGTAAACCTCTGCCGGACGGGCCGCGCCATCGCGCAGGGCGTCCTTCAGATCCTGTTCTCGAATCGCATTGCAGATGCAAACAACCATGCGTCTCTCCTGTGGTCGCCGAGATAGCGATATTGAGAACGCATCGCAACAGTCTTTTTGCGATTCTATCGCAAACGCATCGGCTGGAGCTTGCGGCGCGCGAGCGAGCGCCACAGCCATTCGGCCGGGCCGAAGCGGTAGCGCTCCAGCCAGGGCTTGGACCAGGTCAGCATGATTCCCCAGGCGGCGAAGACGAACAGCATCGCCGTCGCGCGGTCGATCCGGCCGAAAAGGCCAAGACCCCAGCCGTAGAAGATGAAGGTCATCACCACGCTGGTGCCGAGATAGTTGCTGAACGCTGCGCGTCCTGCAGCCGCGATACGGGCGATCAACGGGCTGTCGCGGTGCGTCACAACAAACCAGAGCAGGCCTGCGGCCCATCCCACGGTCATCACGACGCGGAAAGGGAAGGAGAGGCTGAAGAAAGCGGCAAAGGTGATGACGGTATCATAGCCGCTGAGCATCACCCAGACGGCGAGCGCGATCATCGGCGGGATGCCGATGGCAAACGCGCGCAGGGCTATCTTCTTGTAGAGCGCAGGCAGCCAGAGGCCCAGGATGAAGCCGCTCTTGAGCATCGCCATGCCCAGCAGCATCATGGCCAGCGTATCCATCGTGAAGATGAGGAGCGTGCTGACCAGCGAGTCCGGAAATAGGGCGAGATGGTGGTGGAATATGGTCAGCCAGCCGCTGCGATAGATGTCCAGGCTCTCGGCGATCTGCTCGGTGCCGGGCTTGCCGAAGCTTGCCAGCATCTCTTGCGAGGCCTTGACCAGTTCGGCATCCGCACCCGGTGCGGCTGCCCGCATCGCCTGCGCCCAGCCGCCGCCAGCCATCACCAAGCTCAGCAGAAAATAGAGCACGTAGAGGACGATGGCCCAGCGCAGCAGCTGCTTCACGTCCTTGTTGACGAAGAACAGCGCGAGCGTGCCGCAAATCGCATAGGGCACCAGGATGTCGCCCCACCAGAGCAGGATGAAATGCGCGGTGCCGATCACGAACAGCCAGGCCATGCGGTTGAGGTGGACGCTGCGTGGGTTCTGCCCTGCAGCCTCGGCGCGCTGCATCACCAGCAGCATGCTCGCGCCGAACAGGACGCTGAACAATCCGCGCATCTTGCCGTCGAACAGCACGAAATTGACCGCCCAGACCCCCGCATTGAGCGGATCGGTGCCACCCCAGGCTGCCGGGTTCACGTAGGCCGCGTCGGGCATCGAGAAGCCGACGATGTTGAGCAGCAGGATGCCCATCACCGCAAAACCGCGAATGGCATCGAGCGTTATGTGGCGATCGGATTGCGTCATGCTGTGCCCCCCTGGTGATGGACCCTGTCGGTGCCCCGGGTCCTGCTCTCGGGTGTATCATGCTGACAGCCCGCTGCAATGGCCGAACGGGTGGGGGCGGCTGGCTGCGACGTCGGGCCGATTGGCGGTGGCGTCCGAGAGAAACGGCCGGTGGACCAGCCGGTCCAATTGTGACGCTCTCCGGAGACCGTCCGGTCGGGCGGCAAACCGGACGGTCCAGCCCGACCTGCCGAAATGGACGTTTCAACGACCGATTCCGGTCTCGTGAAGGGGGTGTCGGGTGTCAGCAGAGCCCATTTTGGACCCGGAAAGCGGGCAAATGGACCATCCGGTCGATTGACAAAAGGTTAATGGACCAGGCGGACCAGAAAATCCGGTTTGCGACCCGCTGTCGCCGGCACGCTCGGTCCAGCCAAACGCGTCAAGGATCTGGAAACCTAGGTTAACAGATGGAATGGCTGGGTTTATCTTTTGTTAACTCTTCGGCAGCCTGAAAAATATGTATGCAAAAGCAGAGTCTTGCATCCAATCCATGAGATTTGTTCTAGATCAGTCATTGGAAGTGTCCCTGACTGCCCATTCCGGCGGTCATGGACCGGTCGCCCCATTATTCTGATTTTAACCTGGGCTTACCGGTTCGTAACCACAGGTCGCCAACAGATTATCGAAAGGTTAACGCGGCAGGAGCAAAGGTTAACGGAATATGCACGCGTTTCGGGAGGTTTTGGGTGCTCGAACCGGGCCTTTCGACTGCTAAATGAGCGCCAAAACGGCCTCCGCTTGACAGCGGACGGGTCGCCGCTAGACTGGTCGGTCTATGCTGGCCTTTCTGCTCGATCCCGCCGCCCTTTCCGGCCCTGCCGACGGGGCATCCGACATGCATCCCACCCGTCAGCGGCTGATCAGCGTCGCGACCCGTCTTTTCCAGCAGCGCGGCTATCATGCGATCGGTCTCGCGGAGATCCTGGCGCTGTCGGAAACGCCCAAGGGGTCGCTCTACCATCATTTCCCGGGCGGAAAGCCCGAATTGGCCGAGGCGTGCGTCACCCGGATAGCGGAATCCTCGCTTGCCGCGATCGACCGGCTGTCGGGCAGCGGCCTTGATATGATTGGTTTTTTGCGTCGGCTGGCCGAGGTAACGGCAGCCTGGCTGCAGCGGACCGACTGGCTCGATGGCTCGCTGCTCGCGGTGATCGGTCAGGAACAGGGCGGGGTCAATGGCCCGCTCAGCGAGGCGGTGCGCATCGCCTATCAGCGGATCGAGATGCGGCTGGCGCGCTGGTTGATGGCCGAAGGCGTCGCGGTGGCGCGGGCGCGCGACATGGCCGCGACGATCATCGCTGCGCAGGAAGGGGCGCTGGTGCTCGCGCGCAGCCGTCACGATGCGGCGCCCGTCACACTGGTCACGGATATGCTCTGCACCATGGTCGATCGCGGATAGCCCTGTTTTCCGGGCTTTTTCGTGGATGGACCGATCGGTCTGGGCGGGATTCCCCTCGGTCTAGCGGTGTCGGCCTACCTCCGTAACGCCGCGATGTTGGGGAACGAAACATGGCGTAAAGCCAGGCAGAAGGAGAGGCGATCATGACCATCGAGGCATTGCGTACCCCGGACGAGGCCTTCACCGCCGTGCCGGACTTCGACTATCCCGTGCATTATGCCGATGATCTGCCCGGCTATGAGGGGCTGCGCGCCGCTTGGATCGACGCCGGGCCTGCCGATGCCAACCGCGTTTTCCTCTGCCTGCATGGCGAACCGAGCTGGTCGTTCCTCTACCGCCGGATGATTCCGGTGTTTCTCGAAAGCGGGGCGAGGGTGGTCGCGCCCGATCTGTTCGGCTTCGGACGGTCGGACAAGCCGGTGAGGCAGCAGGATTACAGTTTCGACTTTCATCGTAACCATCTGCTGCGGCTGGTCGAACGGCTGGACCTGCGGAACATCACGCTGGTGGTGCAGGATTGGGGCGGGCTGCTGGGGTTGACGCTGCCGGCGGACGCCGGTTTTGCCGCGCGCCTTTCGCGGCTGATCGTGATGAACACGGGGATCGGCCAGGGGACAAGCCCCGGTCCGGGTTTCGATGCCTGGAAGAATTATGCGCTGTCCACGCCTGATCTTCCAGTGGGGCGGATCATCGCGCGCGGCACGCCGCATCTGACCGAGCAGGAAATCGCTGCCTATGACGCGCCCTATCCGGGGCCGCAATACAAGGCCGGGGCGCAGGTCTTTCCCGCGCTGGTACCCGTGTCGCCCGATATGCCCGGGGTCGAACATGGCAAAGCGGCGGCGCGCTTCTGGTCCGAGCGATGGTCGGGCGAGAGCTTCATGGCGGTCGGCGCCGCGGACCCGGTGCTGGGAGTGGAGCCGATGGCGCGGCTGCGCGCGATCATTCGCGGCTGCCCGGAACCGATGATCATTCCCGATGGCGGCCATTTCGTGCAGGAATGGGGGGAACAAATCGCCCGGGCCGCGCTTGCAGCTTTTGGCGACCTGCCGACCGCCTGATCAAGAGAGGATCATCGATGACCGAGACCATCACCCCCCGCCGGATGCGCGCCAGCGATTTCGACCCGCATATCCTCGAGATTTTCGACGGCTATGTGCACGGCAAGCTGAGCAAGCGCGAATTCATTCGCCAGGCCGGGCGCTATGCGGCAGCGGGCGTGACGGGTGCGATGATCCTGAGCCAGCTCAGCCCCGATTATGCACTGGCGCAGCAGGTATCGCCCGACGATCCGGCGATCCGCACCGAGCGTGTGGAGTACAAGAGCCCCGAAGGCCATGGCACGGTCAAGGGGCTGATGGCCTGGCCTGCGAAGGCCAAGGGTAAGCTGCCTGCGGTGCTCGTGGTGCACGAAAATCGTGGTCTCAACCCCTATATCGAGGATGTCGTGCGCCGCCTTGCCAAGGCGGGCTATCTGGCGCTTGGTCCCGACGGCTTGACGTCACTCGGCGGCTATCCCGGCACCGACGACCAGGGCCGCACGATGCAGGCCTCGCTCGATCCCGCCAAGCTGATGGAGGATTTCTTCGCCGGGTTCGAGTTCCTGCGCGATCACAAGCAGAGCACCGGCAAGGTCGGCGTCACCGGCTTCTGCTATGGCGGCGGCGTCTGCCATGCGCTGGCGGTCGCCTATCCCGATCTTGCCGCCGCCGCGCCGTTCTACGGACGCCAGGCCAAGCCCGAGGAGGTGCCCGCGATCAAGGCGCCGCTGCTTATCCATTTTGCCGAGAATGACGAGCGGGTGAATGCGACATGGCCCGCCTGCGAAGCGGCGCTCAAGGCCAACGGCAAGACCTATGAGGCGCATTTCTATCCCGGCACCAGCCATGGCTTCCACAACGACACTACCCCGCGTTACGACGAGGCGGCGGCGAAGCTTGCCTGGGAGCGGACGCTCGCGCATTTCAGCAAATATCTGAAAGCCTGAGCCGGCGCGCCGGCGCGCGCTTGGACAATCTGTCGCATTGTGGCATCCTGCCCCCTGTCATAGGCATGTGACAGGGACCGGCCAGTCTTTGGTCGGCTAGCCCCGCCACAGGTTCGGCGGCGGAGCGAGACGGGAGATCGCGCCGATGTTCGACGGTTTTGACGCGCTGTTGCTGGCGCGGATCCAGTTCGCCTTCACGGTGAGCTTTCACTTCATCTTTCCGGCCTTCTCGATCGGGCTGGCCAGCTATCTCGCGGTGCTCGAGGGGCTGTGGCTGAAGACGAACGACAGCACCTATCTCGACCTGTTCAAATACTGGCGCAAGATCTTCGCGATCGCCTTTGCCATGGGCGTCGTCTCGGGCATCGTCATGTCTTACCAGTTCGGCACCAACTGGTCGGTATTCTCGGACAAGACCGGCCCGGTCATCGGGCCGCTGATGGCCTATGAGGTGCTCACCGCCTTCTTCCTCGAGGCCGGGTTCCTCGGCGTCATGCTGTTCGGCATGGACAAGGTGGGCCGCAAGCTGCATTTTACCGCGACGCTGATGGTCGCGGTTGGCACCTTCATCTCCGCCTTCTGGATATTGAGCGTCAACAGCTGGATGCAGACCCCGACCGGCTACGAAATCGCGGCCAATGGCCAGTTCGTGCCGGGTGACAGCTGGCTGGCGATCATCTTCAACCCCAGCTTCCCCTATCGGCTCGTCCATACGGTGATGGCGGCGTACCTGACCACCGCGTTCGTCGTCGGCGCGGTCGGGGCCTATCACCTGCTCAAGAACAAGGCCGATCATCGCGCGCGGCGGATGTTCTCGATGGCGATGTGGATGGCCGCTTTGGTCGCCCCCTTGCAGATCTTCGCGGGCGACATGCACGGGCTCAACACGCTCGAGCATCAGCCGGCCAAGGTCATGGCAATGGAGGGCCATTATCAGAGCCATCCCGATGGCGCGCCGCTGATCCTGTTCGGCATCCCCAACAGTGCGGAAAAGCGCGTCGATTATGCTATCGAAATTCCCAAGGCCTCGTCGCTGATCCTCAAGCATGACCTGAATGCGCCGCTCAATGGGCTCGATACCGTGCCCGAAGCCGAGCGGCCCCCGGTCGGCATGGTCTTCTGGTCGTTTCGCGTGATGGTCGGCATCGGCTTTGCGATGCTCGGCATCGGATTGTTCAGCCTGCTCGCGCGGGTGCGCGGAAGGCTTTATGACTGGCCGTGGCTGCACCGCGCCGCGATCGTCATGGGACCATCGGGCTTCGTCGCGGTCATCGCAGGATGGATCACGACCGAAGTCGGCCGTCAGCCCTATACCGTGTACGGCCTGCTCACCACGGCAGACAGCGTCTCGCCGCTCGCGGCCCCGGCGGTCGGGGCCTCGCTGGTCGCGTTCATCCTGACCTATTTCGTCATGTTCGGCGCCGGGACCGCCTATATCCTGAAGCTCATGAGCAAGCCCGCCACCGGGCATGAGGAGGCGGCAGCATCGGGCCCGCTGCGCAGCGCAGGCATCACGCCTGCAGCGGCCGACAGCACACAGCGCGGCCGCAGCGGCACGATGATGGAGGAGGGGGCATGACCATCGACCTCACCATCATCTGGGCGTTCATCATCGCCTTTGCCGTATTCGCCTATGTGGTGATGGACGGGTTCGACCTCGGCATCGGCATCATCTTTCCGGCGCTCGGGCGCGGGGCGGAGCGCGACAAGGCGATGAATTCGGTCGCGCCCGTGTGGGACGGCAACGAAACATGGCTGGTGCTGGGTGGGGGAGGGCTGCTCGCCGCGTTCCCGCTCGCCTATGCGATCATCCTGCCCGCGATCTATCCGCCGATCATCGCGATGCTGCTCGGCCTGGTGCTGCGCGGCGTGGCGTTCGAGGGCCGCTGGCGCGACCCCAATCACCAGCCTTTCTGGGATTTCGCCTTTACCGCCGGTTCGTTCGTAGCCGCCTTTGCGCAAGGGGTGACGCTGGGCGCGCTGCTCCAGGGGGTCGAGGTCGATAGGCGCGCCTATGCGGGCGGCTGGCTCGACTGGCTGAGCGCCTATTCGGTGCTGACCGGCATCGGCACGGTAATCGGCTATGGCCTGCTTGGCTCGACCTGGCTGATCATGAAGACCGAGGGCCCGGTGCAGGACCATGCCTTTCGGATGAGCTGGAA
The DNA here is from genome assembly GCF_013607875.1 of Blastomonas ursincola. GTDB lineage: Bacteria > Pseudomonadota > Alphaproteobacteria > Sphingomonadales > Sphingomonadaceae > Blastomonas > Blastomonas ursincola. The sequence goes on along the minus strand of NZ_VDES01000001.1, from coordinate 105,502 downwards.
GCTGTTCCCCGCGACCCTCATCGCACTCGGCGCGGTCAGCCTCTACACGCCGTTTCTCGAAGCCGAATATTTCGCGCGCTGGTTCACCTTCCCCAGCGTGCTGTTCTCGGCGCAGGTGCCCCTGCTCGTCGCGGTCATCGCTTTCCTGCTGTTCCGGTCGCTGCGGCTGCGGCACGACTACGCGCCGTTCCTGCTGACTTTGGGGCTGTTCCTGCTCGGCATGATCGGGCTGGGCATCAGCATGTTCCCCTATGTCGTGCCCGACGAGGTGACGATCTGGGATGCGGCGACGCATCCCAGCAGCCAGGCGTTCATGCTGGTGGGCACGCTGTTCATCGTGCCGCTGATCATCGGTTACACCGCCTGGGCCTATTGGGTGTTCCGCGGCAAGGTGGGGGACGAGGGCTATCATTGATGCTTGGCGACAGCGACGATCCCGATCGCGGCGATGCCCGCCCGCTCAGCCAGAAGCTTGGTTGGATGGCGGCGCTATGGCTGATCTCGGTGGGGGTGGTCGGGACGGTCGCCTATGCGATCCGCTGGTGGATTAACGCCTGACGCCTGGCCGCGCGCATGTTATGCTGCGGCATGACGGAACCGGCCGACCCTTCTGGCCCCGACGCTCCCAGCCCGCGCCTCGGCGACGATACGATGGCGGTGCGCGGCTTCCACCTGATCGAGCATCTGCTGCTGGTGCTGATCGCGCTGATGACCATGGCGGCGGCAGGGATCGAGGTCGGTGGCATCATCGCGGCCCGTACGATATCGCTCGCCGACATCCTTTTGATGTTCCTCTACACCGAGGTGATCGGCATGATCGCGGTCTTCTATACCGGGCGCGGATCGCCCTTCGTCTATCCGATCTTCATCGCCATCACCGCGCTCGCGCGGCTGATCGTTCTCCAGGGCAAGGACATGTCGCCCGACAAGATCCTGTTTGAGGCCGGAGCCATTCTGCTGCTGGCCATTTCCGCGGTGGTCATCACCCGCGCCGGCAGGGCTTGACCCGCGCCGATCGGCTGGCATGAAGGCGGGACGCATCTCGCGACCGGGGCCCGCATTCATGACCACCCAGAAACACTATATCAGCGCGAATTCCCTGCTCGAGGACAGCTATCGGCTGGCGATGCAGGTCATCGAGAGCGGTTATCAGCCCACGCATATCGTCGGTATCTGGCGCGGTGGAGCTCCGGTGGGCATAGCGGTGCAGGAGCTGCTCGAATATCATGGCGTCGATGCCGACCATATCGCGATCCGAACCGCGAGCTATTACGGCATCGACCAGCAGAGCAAGGACGTGCGCGTTTACGCGCTCGGCTATCTGGTCGACACGCTGAGCCCCGAGGACCGGCTGCTGGTGGTCGATGACGTGTTCGACAGCGGCAAGTCGATCCAGGCCTTCATCCACGAGCTCGCCGCCAAGTGCCGCTACAACATGCCGCACGACTGGCGGATCGCGACCGTCTATTACAAGCCCTCGCGCAACCAGACCGACATGACCCCCGATTATTACGTGCACGAGACCGAGCAGTGGCTGGTTTTTCCGCATGAGATCGTGGGGCTGAGCGTGGACGAGATCCGTGCGCACAAGCCGGGGGCGGGGATCATCCTGGGCGAATAGAACGGCACACATCCAATCGTCATTCCCGCGAACGCGGGAATCCCGCTTCCTTGCTGGTGAGAAAAGCGGGAACCCCGCGTGCGCGGGGGTGACGAAAAGCGGTGACGGGAATTGCGTCCTCCGGCCGCCCTTGGCATAACCTCATCCCATGACACCCGATCAGCGCGACGCCTATATCGCTGGCCTCCCCAAGGCCGAACTCCACCTGCATATCGAAGGCTCGCTCGAGCCCGAGATGCTGTTCGATCTGGCGCAGCGCAACGGCGTCGCTATTCCCTTCGCAAGCGTCGAGGAGATCCGACAGGCCTATAATTTCAGTAACTTGCAGGATTTTCTGGACATCTATTATCAAGGGATGGGCGTGCTGCTCAAGCAGCAGGATTTCTACGACCTGACCTGGGCCTATCTCGAGCGCGCGCATGCCGACCATGTCCGCCATGTCGAGATCTTCTTCGACCCGCAGGGCCACACCGAGCGCGGCGTGCCGTTCGCTGACGTTATCACCGGCATTTCTGACGCTCTGGCCGATGGAGAGAAGCAATGGGGGATTAGCTCGCGCCTCATCCTATGCTTCCTGCGCCATCTCGATGAGGCGGCGGCCGAAGCGACGCTGGACGAGGCGATCCCCTATCTCGACAAGATCGCCGGCGTCGGGCTCGATTCCTCCGAGGTCGGGCATCCGCCTTCGAAGTTCCGCAACGTTTTCGCGCGCGCCCGGTCGCTGGGGCTCAAGCTGGTCGCGCATGCTGGCGAGGAGGGACCGCCCGAATATGTCCACGAGGCGCTCGACATCCTGGGCGTCGACCGGATCGACCATGGCAACCGCGCGCTGGAGGACGCAGGCCTGGTCTCGCGGATCGCGGGCGAGGGCATCACGCTCACCGTCTGCCCGCTCTCCAACCTGAAGCTGTGCGTGATCGACGAGATCGGTCAGAGCCCGGTCGCCAGGATGCTCGATGCCGGCATCCGGGCCACGGTCAATTCGGACGATCCCGCCTATTTCGGCGGTTATGTGAACGCGAATTACCGCGCGATCGCCTCAGCGCTGGACCTCAGCCGCGCTCAGCTGAAAACGCTGGCGGCGAACAGCTTTACCGGTTCGTTCCTGCCCGAAGAGGCGGTCGCGCATCTGCTGGCCGAGATCGACCATCACGATGCGCATTTCGCCTGATCGCGCCGATCAGCGCTCGCTGAGATAATAGCGCTCGACCTCGGCCAGATTGTCGTCGAGCTGATAGACAATCGGCTGGCCGGTCGGGATTTCAAGACCCGTGATCGCATCATCGGCAATGCCCGACAGGTGCTTGACCAGCGCGCGCAGCGAATTGCCGTGCGCCGAGATGATCACGCGCTTGCCCGCCATGAGTTCGGGCGCGATGCGGCTTTCCCAATAGGGCAGCACGCGCGCGATGGTGTCCTTCAGGCTCTCGGTATTGGGGATGGCGATCCCGGCATAGCGGCGGTCCTTCGACAGGTCGAATTCCGATCCGGCGTCGAGCGGCGGCGGCGGAATGTCGAAGCTGCGGCGCCAGATATGCACCTGCTCGTCGCCATGCTTGGCCGCCGTCTCGGCCTTGTCGAGCCCGGTCAGGCCGCCATAATGGCGCTCGTTGAGCCGCCAGTCCTTCTCGACCGGCAGCCAAAGCCGCTGCATTTCTTCGAGCGCCAGGTTGAGCGTCTTGATCGCGCGGGTCTGCAGCGAGGTGAAGGCGATGTCGAAATCGAGCCCCTTGTCGCGCATCAGCCGTCCGGCCGCCCGCGCTTCCTCCGCGCCCTTTTCGGTCACGTCGACATCCCACCAGCCGGTGAAGCGGTTTTCCAGATTCCATTGCGACTGGCCGTGACGGATAAGGACAAGCTGCGGCATTTCGGGCGTCTCCTGTTGCGATTGCGTGCGCGTTTAGCGCAGGCGCTGCCCCGCGCAACCCCCGTTCTCTATCGTCATTCCCGCGAACGCGGGAATCCCGCTTTGGCAAAGCAGCCGTGCAGCAAGCGGGACCCCCGCCTTCGCGGGGGTGACGAGCAACTTTGTCTGCTGGGGCCGTCAGATCCGCTCGAAACGGACCTTAAGGCCATCGCGCGGCTGCGGGATCGGCCAGGCCTGCCATTCGGGAGCATAGCCGGGCTCGGTGACGATGCGGTGCTGGCTGAGCACGTGGTGCAGCAGCACCTTGATCTGCATATAGGCAAAGTGCAGCCCCAGGCACATATGCGCGCCGCCGCCGAACGGCACCCAGGCATATTTGTGCCGATTGCGCGTCGCTTCTGCCGTGAATCGCATCGGATCGAACCGGTGCGGTTCGGGCCAGTGCTCTTCCTGCTTGTGGGTAAAGGCCGCGCTGATGCTGACCGGGGTTCCGGCCGGGATGCGATAACCGCCGAATTCGAAATCGCGAAGCGCGCGGCGCGGGGTCGAGGGCACTGGCGGGATCATCCGCAGCGCTTCCTTGAACGCCATTTCGGTGAGCTCGAGATTGGGCAGCGAATCATAGGGCATCGGCGTGCCCGCAGGCGCGTGTTCGAGCAGCTCGGCACGGATGCGATCCTGCCATTCGGGGTGGCGCGCGAGCAACCAGATCAGCGAGCTGGCCGACGAGGTGATGGTGTCGTGCGCCGCCATCATCAGGAAGTTCATGTGATCGACCACCTCATCGGTGGTGAGCAGGCTGCCATCGTCGCGGGTGGCGCGGCAAAACTGGCTGAACATGTCCGGACCCTGCTGCTCGCGGCGCTTCTGCACCTCGGGGGTGAAATAATCGACCAGGAACTTCCGGCCCGCTACGCCGCGCCCCATCTTGGTGAAGGGCAGGGGACGGCGCACGACGCCGATCGACGCCTGGACCATATCGACAAAGGCCTTGTTGATCCGGTCCGCCTCGGGCCCCCAGGGAATGCCGAGGAAAGAGGTCGCCGCAAGATCGAGCGTCAACTTCTTGATTTCACTGTAGAACAGAATGTCGCGGTTTGCCCATTCAGCAACGCGCGCGGCAATGCCCTCGTTCAGCTTTTCCGAATAGTGCCGCATCGGGCCGGGCTTGAACGCGATCGACAATGCGCGGCGATCGGCGCGGTGATGGTCGAAATCCATCAGCATCAGTCCGCGCGGGAACAGCAGGTTCAGCACCGGTCCCCAGCCCTGTTCGGACGAGAACAGCTTATCGCGGTCGAACAGCACCAGCTCATTGGCATCGGCGCCGAACAGCGCCACCTGGCGGCGGCCAAACGCATTGGTGCGATAGACCGGACCATATTTCTCGCGCATTTCGTTGCCGAACTTCTCGGGGTCGGCCAGCATCTTGAAGGTGACACCGACGATCGGCAGGCCATCCTCGCCCGGAATATGATCGAGCGATCCGGGGCCCGGCATCCGCGTCCAGTGCGGATTGCCGCTGTCACGCTGGATGGTGTGGTCGGGAAACATCTCGCGCGGCGGAGCGATCACGGTGGCCATGGGGGAATCCTCTGCTCTGGTTTAATCGATCCATTAAATACCAACTGACACCTATGTTAGCAAGCGATCCGTCGCATCCGAAATGCCATTCATCGTTAATTCAACTGGCGGTTTGTATGAACGGAAAATCGGAGCCCCGCTCCGGCGGCCCGCCGCGCCTGGCTTGCGGCTTAGGGGATGATGCGTTGAACCCTGTTTCCTACTTGCAGAAAACCCGTGCCCGCGCGGCGCGGATGATTGCGCTGGCGCTCGGAGCGGCCTCGCTTTCGGGCTGTGTCTATGGGCTGGACGGCTATGATGGCTATGGCGGCGTCTCGGTGGGCGTCGGCAGCGGCTATGCTGGCGGCTTCAATCCCTATTGCGATGGCTTCTCCGCTTGGGACAGCTGGTATGGCTGCGACTATGGCTATGGCTTCGGCCAGATCGGCTTTGGCGGGGGATATTGGGACAATTTCTATTATCCCGGCTATGGCACCTGGATCTACGATCGCCCAGGCGGCCGCCGTTTCGCGATGCAGGACAGGCATCGCCGCTACTGGGGGCAGCAGCGCTGGCAATATTACCAGCAGCGCCGGGCCGATCGGCGCGAGTTCCGCGATGATCGGCGCGGTGACCGGTGGGATGACCGGCGCGATTGGCGCCGCGACCGCCGCGAGACGCTTGACGACCGCCGCGACTGGCGGCGCGAACAGCAGGCCGACAATCCCGAATTCCCCCGCACGCGGCGCGGCGAGCGCGAACGGATGGGCGGGCTGACCCCCGAAGACCGCCAGCGGCGCCTGGGGCGCTGGCAGCAGCGCCAGCAGGATCAGCTGGGGCAGCCCCAGGGAGCGGGGCGCGACTGGCGGGGGCGTGGTGACCGCCAGGGCAGGGGCAATTGGCAGGGCAGGGGCGAAGGTCGCGCGCGGCCCGAGATGCGCCAGCCGCAACCGGGCGCTCAGCCGGGCTTCACTCCGCCAGCGCGCGCCGAACGTCCGCCCCGGGCAGAGCGGCCGCAGCGTCAGGAACGCCCGCCCCAGATCATCGAACGCTCTCGCCCGCGGGGTCCCGGCGGAGTGTCCGATAGCGGCGGGGTTCGACCCCAGGACGTGCGCGAGGATTGATCGTTTTCGCAGGGGCGGGTGACAGCCGGGCTTGTGACCCGCCCGGAAAGCCTTATTCTTGAAGGCATGACGCTTTTCTCGCTTCTCGATCAGTCGGTGCGCTTTGCCAACGTCCCTGCCAGCGATGCCCTGGAGGCGACGCTCGAGGCGGCGCGGCTGGCCGACCGGCTGGGCTATCACCGCCTGTGGGTGTCCGAACATCATGCCAGCCGCTTTCTGTGCGGCAGCGCGCCCGAGATCCTGATCGCGGCGATGGGCGCGCATACCCGGCGCATCCGCTTGGGATCGGGCGGCGTCATGCTGCCGCATTACAGTGCCTATAAGGTCGCCGAACAGTTTGCGGTGCTGAGCAATCTCTATCCTGGCCGGATCGATCTCGGCGTCGGCCGCGCGCCGGGCGGCGAGATGCGCGTTGCCGCAGCCCTGTCCGCCCCGCACCCTCCATCCTTTCGCGAGTTTCCGAGCCAAGTCGCTGATCTAGTTAGCTATATGTACGGGAGCCTGACCGAACCAAGGTTGAGCCCCGAGCCGGCGGGCGATGTCCCGGTCTGGATTCTCGGCACCAGCCCGGACAGCGCGATGCTGGCGGGTGCCCTGGGCCTGCCCTATGCGCTGGCGCTGTTCATCAACCCGCAGGCCAGCCCTGAGCTTACCGATCTGTATCGGCGCAATTTCCGGCCCAGCGCGCAGTTGGCAGAGCCCTATGTGATGCTCGCGACCACCGCCTTTGCCTGCGACGATGCCGAGCGCGCCGAGTTGCTGCGCAAGAACTATTTTCTCAATATCGCGCGCCTTCTCGGCGGCGGGACGCAGCCGGCAGTATCGCCCGAGGAAAGCCGCGACATGGGCTTTACCGAGCGCGAGGCGATGATCATCGGTGCGCAGGCGCGGATCGCCGCATTCGGTACGCCTGATGCGGTGCGGAGCAAGGTGCTGGCGCTGGCCCAGGCCTTTGGCGCAGATGAGGTCATGATCTCGTGCAACGCCTACCACCAGCAAGACCGGCTGCGCGCGATCGAACTGTTCGCGCAGAGCATGGCGCTGGTCGAAGCGGCCTGAACCCATGCCGCCAGCCTTTCCCGATTTCTGTGCCCAAGCTACGTTGCCCTTCAGCGATGGCGAAGCGCTGGTGATCGACAAGCCCGCCGGCCTGCCGGTCAGTCGCCCGAGAAAGGGCGGGCGCAGCCTTGAGGATTTCCTTCCCGCGCTGCGGTTCGGGTTTCAGCGCGAACCGCAACCTGTGCACCGGCTCGACCAGGACACCTCGGGCTGTCTGTTGCTGGCGCGGCATGCCAAGGCGCTGAAGCGCTTTGGTGCCGCGTTCGAGAGCGGGCTGGTGAGCAAACTCTATTGGGGGGTGATCGCAGGGGCACTGACGCAGGAGCACGGAACGATCGAGCTTGCCCTGACCAAGACAAGCAGCGCTATGGATGGATGGCGGATCGTCCCTTCTCCCCAAGGCAAGCGCGCCGTGACGCACTGGCGGCAAGTGGCGGTGGTGGGTGGAAAGACCCTGGTCGAATTCCGGCCCGAGACAGGCCGTACCCATCAGATCCGTGTGCATGCACTGCATGGGCTGGGTCATGCGCTCGTCGGAGATCCGGTCTATGGTCGCGCCGATCCCGCCGGCTTGATGCTCCACGCGGCCCATCTGACGGTTCCGCGCGATGGCAAGCCGCCGATTGTCGCGCGCGCTCCCATGCCGGACCGTTTTCGCAAGCTGGGTTTTGCCGAACCGGCGAATGCTGATGGCTGATATCAATATTCCGGATCATGCCATTGTTTCGGAGCGATTTATCACTGCTTCCGGACCTGGTGGACAGAATGTCAACAAGGTGGCGACGGCGGTGCAGTTGCACGTCAACATCTTCGCGCTCAGGCTGCCGCCGCTGGTGTACAGCCGGTTGCGCGCGCTGGCGGGCAGCCGGATCAACCAGGATGGCGAACTCGTCATCCAGGCGCGCAGCCACAGGACGCAGGAAGCGAACCGCCGCGAGGCGCGCGAACGGCTTGCCGCCTTGCTCGCCGAAGCGCATGACCTCCCCGCCGTTCGCGCCAAGTCACGCCTCAACCGGGTCGGCAAGACCGAGCGGTTGGCAGGAAAGAAGAACCGCTCCACCATCAAGAAGAACCGGGGCAGGGTTTCCTTCGATTGAATCTCACAAACTGGACCTAAGAACATGTACGCATTCGATATTGATCCCAACGCTCCCAAGGCGCAGCTTTATGACGACCTGCATTCTGCCGCCATGGCACTGGTCGATGGCGAGCCCGACGGGGTGGCGAATATGGCCAATGTCGCGGCGCTGATCTGGCAATTCCTGCCCGATCTCAACTGGGCCGGGTTCTATCGCATGGTCGAAGGCGAGCTGGTGCTGGGCCCGTTCGTCGGCAAGCCTGCGTGCATCCGCATCGCTCTGGGCAGCGGGGTGTGCGGCACCGCCGCGGCCAGCGGCGCAACCCAGCTCGTCGAGGATGTGCACGCCTTTCCCGGGCATATCGCCTGCGACGCGGCGAGCCAGTCCGAGCTGGTCGTGCCCGTGATCCATGAGGGCAAGGTCACCCATGTCATCGATCTCGACAGCCCCCGAATTGGGCGGTTTGACGCCGACGATCAGGCCGGGATCGAGCGGCTGGCCCGCAGTCTGGCAGGGCGCATCTGATCCGCGCTTAACCCCGGCATCCCGGTCTGCCCCATATTGAAACAGCGGCCTGGCGGCGCGCCGGTTTTACATTCGCGCGATGGTACGCTCGCTGCGCAAATGCTAACAAAGGCTTAACAAATCCGGGCGGCCGCGCGACCAGGATCGCGCTGCTGCTGCGGACTGCCTGGTGTTTGCCCAAGGGGAGTTAACCATGAAGAGCCGCGCCTTTGCTTCGATGCGCCACGCCGTCCTTGCCGCCAGCCTGATGACCGCAACTGCGATGGCGAGTTCCACCCAAGCCGCCGAATCGCCCCTGAAAAAGGCTGGTGCAGGCCCGGTCGATCTCCACCTGTCGAGCGCGCTCAACGGTACCCCGGTGGTCCGTCCTGGCTATGGCGTGCGCTTTCCAGCAGGCGCGCCCGCCTATGTCCGTCCGTTCCGTGGCTTCATCCTTCCGCGCGTCTGGATCGCGCCGACCTATTATATCGCCAACTGGCAGGGCTACCGGCTGCCGCGTCCAGCCCAGGGTTTCGGCTGGTCGCGCTATTACGACGATGCGGTGCTGACCGATCGCAACGGCCGGGTCTATGACAGCGTGCAGGGCGTCAACTGGCAGGCGGGGCCGGGCGCTACCACCACCGTGGTTCAGCAGACCTATTCGCCCGATTACGACCCCTATAATTATGACAAGAGCCTGTTGCTGGGCAATGATGACGTCGTTCAGGGTACGCACTGGAGCCGCCAGGCCGATGATGATGCGGGAGTCGACTTCGATCCCGATCTGCCGCCGCCCCCGCCACCTGCCTATGCTCCGGTGGACGAGCGCGCGTTTCTGGAGGCATGCCGCCGTGACAATGGCCTGGGCGGGGCAGCGGCCGGGGCTGCCGTGGGCGGCCTGGCAGGCAACCGCATCGCCGGTCGAGGCAATCGCACGGGCGGCACGCTGATCGGCGCGGGCGTCGGCGCGATAGCCGGAATGGTAATTGACAAGGCGGAAGATCGCGAGCGCTGCAAGCGGCTTCTCGCGGCCGAACGCGCGGAAGGGTATGACACGCGCTATGCGCCGCCGCCGCCGGTGGCCGGCCCTGCTTACGCGCCGCCGCTGCCGGGCTCGGGCTATGCACAGCTTGATGATCGGACGTTCCTGGAAATCTGCAGGCGTGACAACGGACTCGGCGGTGCGGCGATCGGTGCCGGCATCGGCGGTCTGGCGGGCAACCGCATTGCTGGCCGCGGCAATCGTACCGGCGGTACGCTGATCGGTGCAGGCGTGGGCGCGCTGGCAGGCATGCTGATCGACAAGGCCGAGGATCGCGAGCGCTGCAAGCGGCTGCTGGCGCAGCAGCCGGTCGCACCCGGCCAGCCGGGTGGCTATCCGCCGCCGCCTCCGGGCTATTATTACTATTATCCGCCGCCGATCGTCACCACGATTACGATCACGCCAGGTAGCTGCAACTGCAACGAGACCGTCGTGGTGACCGAAGGCGCACCCGCGCACCATGCTCCGGTGGTGCATCACCGCAGCAAGAACGTGCGCGTTTATCGCAAGTGATGTTCAACCGCTGACCGGCGTGTCGACGTAGCCGGTCAGCCCCCAGGGATCATAGGGGCCGAGCACCAGCTGCTCGAACGTTCCCATGCCGCTCTCGCCGTCGCTGGTGGTGACGCGGCAGAGGATCTGCACGTGCAGATTGCCCATGTCGGGGGCGAGCGGATCGAGCGCGGCGAGATCGAAATCCTCGCGCTCGACCGCCAGCGTGCCATGGTGGAGGCCATGGCCCCAGCGCGGGCAGGTATAGCCAAGTCCGCGCATCTGGAAGCGCTGCACCGGCTCGAACGTCACCATGAGCGGCCCGCTATCGGTTTCGATGCTGAGCTCGCCGCCCGCCGGCCAGCGGGTGCCGGGATGATGACGGGTCGTCATGCGTGCGGCGGGGGTCTCGACAAAGCCGTCATGTCCCGCGCCATCGGGGGCGATCGCGGCACGAGTGTTCCATGGCGTGCCACTGCGATGCGCGTTCAAATGGAAGAACAGGCTGCGCCGCTCCAGATTGACCGGGGTCCATTGCCAGAAGAAGCACGGCTGGCGGCTGGCCGAATGCGGCTGCATGTCGGCGGCGCCTATTGGTCGCACCCCCCAGCTTCGATCGCGGGTACCGCTGCACCCCTGTGCGAGCGCGATCCGCTCGCCATCGACCTCGATCCAGCCGGCATAATGGCCATTCTGCGTCATCCGCGTATAGTCCATGAAGGTGCGCGGGCCGTTGCGAAAGGTGAAGCGCGGTTCCTCGATCGGGAAGGCGCGACCGGTAAAGGTCAGTTCCGCCCTGATGCCTTCGCCATCGATATGCACGCGCAGCACACGGAGCGGTTCGATCACCTCGATCCGGATCGGGCCGACCTCCAGGTCCATCCGCTCCATCCCAAGTTCTCGCGATGCATGAAGATTGTGCTGCACACCATTGCGAATGCAGGAAAAACTGGCGTCGGCTATGTCAAGGTGCGGGTAGACACCGAAGGCCAGCGCGAAAAAGCCGCTGCCATCGGGGTTATAGCCGTTGAAAAAATAGCGGTCGTAGAAGTTGCGGTCGGTTCCTGAATAGGCAATCGGCTCGGCCGTCTGGTGCAGAGGAAAGTCATCACCTTTGGTCAGCATGTGCTTGTCTCCGCTTGTTTCTCTGCATGGTCGAGCAACGCCTGAATGCTGCCATGGTCGAGCGCGAGGCTGCAGGCGCCTCGGGCCATCGACAGGAAATTGGCATCGCCGCGTTCGGTGCGCTCGACAAAGGCGGCGCTGAACACGGCGGTGGACAGGCCGGTCAGCGCGCCGATGCGATACTCGTTCCAGATGACGGCGCGGTGGCGCGGCACGCCCAGCCGGGTCATCTCGGCGCAGTACAGGTCGATCAGGTCCATTTCGTGCGTACGCCGCAGTTCGGTGCCGATCCCCGTCCCCAGGAAATAGCCGAGATCACTGGTCCCGCCGCCGGTTACGCACGTCTGCCAATCGACCACCGCCAGCGGCTCGGCACCCCCGCGGATGTCGAACAGCATGTTGTCGAGCCGGTAGTCGCCATGGGTGATGCAGCGCGTCGATGGGGTGAAATGGAACCACGCGGCGCAATGCGTGGCCAGCTGTTCGCAGATATCGAGATATTCGGGCTCGATCTGTCCGGCATAGCGCTCGCGAAAAATGGCCTGGGCCCCGGGATAGGCGGAGATGATCCAGTCGCGCGCCGCAAGGTCAGGCAACAGCCAGTCTTCGTCGAGCAACGGGAGGCCATCGGTGGACGCGTGGAGCAAGGCCGCCTCGCGCACCGCTGCCTCGGCCTCCGCCAGCGTGCACGAATGGAGCTGGTTGCCCACTCTGGCGGGGCCGAGATCCTCGAACATCAGGATGAAATCGCATCCCGCCTCGTCGATCAGCGCGGCATAGACCTTTGGCACCCGCATTGGGATGTGCGGGGCGACGCGCGCGTAGAAATTGACCTCGCGCAGATAGAGCCGGAAATGCGCTGCCGTTGCACGGCTGGTTGCGTCGCGCGAGGGCAGTTTCGCGGCAATGGATGTCGGCGCGTGCGGGGCAGGGCGATCATAGCCGAGAGTGATCCGCACGGTATCGCCGACCTGACCGGTGCCGATCGGCGCGATATCGAGCGAGGTGACCTGCGCGCCGTGCAGCGCGTCGCTGGCATCGAGCGTGGCCTGCAGCCACTCGCGGCTGATCTCTTCCGCTCGCGTGGGAAATCCCGGCATCGCTCTCCTTTCCACCGGATCGCGCCCGGTGACTGTTTAATCGTACGATTAAACAAGCGAGGGCGAATTGCAATCCGTCAAATACGGGGGAGCGTGCAGGGGTTTATCAGGCGAGTTCGCTCGCCAGCCGGGCCTGCATCTGGTGCACCATCGGGTGCATCGCCTGGATCTCTGCAAACCCGAGCCGATCGGCTTCGAGCGATCGTTCCAGTCGCACCAGGCGATCGAGAAGGTGCTGGGTCTCATAAACCAGCCGCTGCGCTTCGGCAGGCAGCCGGGCGACGACGAACGGGTCGCTGCTGCTGCATTTGCCCAGCGAGCGGCTGCGGCTGCGCAGCTGGTGCTCGGAAAGCTCTCCCGCAAAAAACGCCTTCTGGTTGAGCAGCCACGCGATCGAATGCATCAGCCGCGTGGTCACGCGCAGCGACTCGCACGACATGTCGATGCGGATTTCGTCCTGATCGGCGACGCCCTGCTGCTCGACGGTGAGCTCGAAATAGGAGCGGGCCTCGTCGGCGAGCACCATCGCTTCGACGTAGAGCGACTCGACCAGCTTGGCCGTGAAGGGGGATTGGATGCTTTCCATTTGGCTTGTCTGCCAAATCTGCGAGGACCTGCACAGATCAAAGACTTGGTTAACGCACGGTTACACGTCCGTGTGTCAACTCGGAACAGTCACTTCGCCGCGCGCGAACCGGTTCAGGCGATGATGTCGGGGATGAGATAGTCTTCGAGAATGGCGATCTGGTCGCGCAGCATCAGCTTGCGCTTCTTCAGCCGGGCAAGCTGCAGCATGTCGGGAGTGCCGCCGTTGCTGAGCGCAACGATGGCATGATCGAGATCGCGATGTTCAATGCGCAATGAGGCCAGCTTCTGCCGGACTTCTTCCTCTGTCACGCGCGCGCCCTTTCCCCACCACAGCCCGCCGCCGAAAACGGTGCGGAATCGCCATAGCGCAGGCGCGAGGCCTGCCGGTTATCGCGGTTATGGAATGTTTCGCCGCAATGCAAGCGCGCCTGTGCATAACCGCAAAGACAGGCCGGAAATTTTATGTTTAGATTGTGCCCCCACGATGAGAAGGCAACGAGTCGAAGGAGACATACATGCTGAACGACAGCCATACCGAAGCCCTCAAGGCCAAGCATGCTGGTATCGAACGGATGATCCACGACGAAGAGCGCAGGCCGGCACCCGACACTGCGCTGATCGCCAAACTCAAGAAGCAGAAACTGCGTATCAAGGAGGAAATCAGCCTGCATTGATCAGGCTGATCTGATCACCGCGGATGTCGGCCGGGGGGCCTGACGTCCGCAAAACCGCCCGGCGCGCCTGCAAGGCCTGATATAGGCCGGGGGCAGAGCGCGCGTCGGGCGACGGTGGCTCCCGCCAGCGGCGCTAGCGCAGCACGCTCAGCGGGTCGACCAGTCGGACATCGTGCATCTGGTCGAGATAGGCTTCGTAATAGCCCTTGTGGGACAATCCCACCACGGTGAGCATCCGGGTTCCCGGATAGCGGCCCAGCACATCGCGCATGTTCGCCACCATGCGCAGGTTGCGCGTTTCCCAATAGCCCAGATACTGACGGCCGAAGCCCTGCGGCGAGGGTTCGGCCAGCGCTGCCCCAAAATCCGACCGATAGACCAGCATCGGGCCGTCGGGAGCATTATAGGTGCGGTAGAGATTCAGCAGGCCGTCGGGCTGATCCAACCTGGCTTCGAGCGCGGCGCTCATGTCCTGGCGAGCCTTGGAAGCAGGATTGTCCCAGGCTGTGGTAATCGCCTGTTCGAAGGCCTTGTTTTCCGCCGGGTCGCTGGGACTTGGGGTATCGGCTGAATGGTCATCCACGCTCCACAGCCGCTCCAGTCCTAGCCTTGCCGCCAGCGCAGCAGCGATCTGGCAGGTTTCGTCTTTTCGCATAAGCCGGCCCTCGAGCCATTGCACCAGCGGCTCGGTCAGACCGTCGCCCGCCCTGCGTTCTTCGGGAGGCAGGCGCAGCCATTGGACGATCGCCGAACCCGGCTCTCCCGCCGCGAGAAAGACCGCCGCAAGATGGCGCCGCTGGCCCGGTGTTGGCGCGGCCGGCCAGTCCGCCAGCAGCCGCTCAGCCTCGGCATTGGCGGCTGGCACATCCAGCCCGGTCGCTGCGGCCGCTGCAGCCGGGTCGAAGCAATAGGTCTTCACCGTCTCGGCATAGCGCTGCGGATAGCGGCGCAGGCTGTCGCATTGCAGGCCTGACAGGTTTTCGGTCGCGATCGCCGTGGGGTGCCACGCTGCGAGCCGATCAAGCAAGGGAGTGAGCAACGCGTTGAGTGCCGCGGTTGTGTAGCGGTCGGGCAGGCCGGCAAGATGCGGCGTGCCGAGCACGAGAACCTCGTTAGGTGCGCCCTTTGGCGGCCCTTTCAGCGCGTCGGGACGGAAGTTCGGGCGATATTCCTGCGCTGCAAGCGGCGCCGCTGCCAGGCCCAGCGCGGCGACGATGGGCATGGCCCGTGTCAGGCCTGCAACGAATGACGATGGAAAAGGCACGATGACCCCCGGAATTGTTGTGTATTGCTGTGTTGCTACACTGCGTCAACAAGGCTGTCTATCGTCCAATCATCCCCCAAATCGGATGGAAGCCCGGATGGCGTGCCGTCTCGCTGCGTGCTAGACCCCCTTGCATGTCCGAAGCCCAGATCAACGCCACGCTCGCCGCCCGCAACATTCTCACCCGGCTTCACGATGTCATGGCCGCGCGCACCAACGCGCAGGCCAAGCTCAATCAGGTAGTCGACATCATCGGGGATTCGCTCAACAGCGAGGTGTGCTCGATCTATCTGCTGCGCGAGGGCGTGCTCGAGCTGTTCGCGACGCGCGGCCTCAATCAGGAAGCGGTGCACGTCACCAAGCTGGCGCTGGGCCAGGGCCTGACTGGCACGATTGCCAAGAATGTCGAGACGCTGAACCTCGCCGAGGCGACCGCGCACCCCGACTTCCAATATCGTCCCGAAACCGGCGAGGAAAAGTTCCACAGCTTTGCCGGCGTGCCGATCGTGCGGATGGAGCGCGCGGTGGGCGTGCTGTGCATCCAGCATGTCGAGCCGCGCCGCTATCTCGAGGTCGAGATCGAGGCGATGCAGACCGTGGCGATGGTCCTGTCCGAGCTGATCGCCAATGCCGGGCTGGTCGATGCACAGGCAGCGCTCGATGGTGGCGCCGAACGCACCCATTCGCAGCGTGAAATGGGTTTCCCGCTCGTCGCGGGGCTTGCCAGCGGCAAGGCGGTCTTCCACCAGCCGCGCATCACCATCGAGCATGTCGTCGCCGAGGATGTCGAGGCCGAGCGCCAGCGCGTCTATTCCGCCTTCATCAAGATGCGCGAGCAGATCGACAAGATGGCGAGCCAGGCCGAGTTCGGCAAAGGCGGCGAGCATGACGAGGTGCTCGAGACCTACAAGATGTTCGCCTATGACGAAGGCTGGTCGCGGCGGATCAACGAGGCGATCGACAGCGGCCTGACCGCCGAGGCCGCGATCGAGCGCGTTCAGCAGCGCACCCGGATGCGGATGCGGCAGATCGACGACCCGCTGCTTGCCGATCGGATGCACGATCTGGAGGACCTTTCGAACCGGCTGCTGCGGATCGTCTCGGGCCAGATCGGCACGGCGGCGCAGATGGGCCTGCGCCAGGACACCATCCTGATTGCGCGCAATCTGGGCCCGGCCGAACTGCTCGAATATGACCGGCGGCGGTTGAAGGGCGTGATCCTGGAAGAAGGATCGCTGACCGCGCATGTCACCATCGTCGCACGCGCGATGGGCATTCCGGTGATGGGCCGGATGCGCAACATCCTCCACCAGGTACGGCAGGACGACCATCTGCTGATCGACACCAACGAAAATTCGGTGCTGATCCGCCCCGCTCCGCAGGTGATCGAGGCGTTCGAGGCCAAGTTCCTGCGCAGCCGCGAGAAACAGGCCGCCTATGCCGCGCTGCGCGATGTCGAGCCGCGCACCACCGACGGAACGCGGATCGACGTGCTGATCAACGCAGGTCTGCGCGACGACATCGCGCATCTCGCGGTCACCGGGGCCGATGGCGTGGGGCTGTTCCGCACAGAGTTCCAGTTCCTCGTGTCCGCGACGCTGCCGCAGCGGGAGCGCCAGCTGCGGCTCTACCGCGACGTGCTCGATGCGGCGGGCGAAAAGCCGGTCGTGTTCCGCACCGTCGATATCGGCGGCGACAAGTCGCTGCCCTATCTGCGCGAAGACGGGCCGGGCGAGGAAAATCCTGCCATGGGCTGGCGCGCGGTGCGTGTGGCTCTGGAGCGCGACGGATTGCTCAAGGTCCAGGCACGCGCGTTGATCGAGGCGGCGGCGGGCAAGACGCTCAATGTCATGTTCCCCATGATCGCCGAACCCTGGGAGTTCGACGCGGCGCGCCAGGTGTTCGACGATCAGCTCGCCTTTCTCAAGGGGCGCAAGAAGCTGCTGCCTGATCGCATCCGCTTCGGGGCGATGCTGGAAGTGCCTGCGCTGGCCGAGACGCTCGACATATTGGGGCCAAAGATCGATTTCCTCTCGATCGGCACCAACGATCTTACGCAGTTCCTGCTCGCGGCGGACCGTGCGCATCCCAAGCTGGCGCAGCGCTATGACTGGATTTCGCCGGCCATCCTGCGCTTCATCCGCAGGGTCGTCAAAGCGGTCGAGCCCTATAATATCGACCTGACCGTCTGTGGTGAGATGGGCGGGCGGCAGCTTGAAGCGCTTGCGCTGCTCGCGGTCGGCATTCGCCGGCTGTCGATCACCCCGGCTGCTGTCGGTCCGATCAAGGCGATGGTGCGCTCGCTCGACCTGCAGACCGCCACGGCCAAGATGGATGAAATGCTGGCCTATCCGCCTGCCAACATGCGGGAGGTGCTGCAGGATTGGGCCATCGCACAGGGGATGGAACTCGGCTGAGGCAATCCTTTACGGTCAGCCATTTGCGACACAATCGTTACAACTGTTTTCAAGCCCGAATGGGTTAAGATTCCGCCAATTTCGTTGACTTCGGGATTGGTTCATGTTTCTCCCGAAATGGAGCCAACAGGATAACCGGGACGACCCGGATCGGGAGCGCAAACGTGTCTGACACGCCCTATAACGCAGGTGGTGCGTCATCCGAGGATGGCGCAACCACCGGGGATCTGTTTCCGCCCGCGCATGTCGGCGAGCGGCTGGCCTCTGCCCGTGTGGCGCGCAGCCTGACACTCAACGACATCGCCTCGCGCACCCGCATCCCCATGCGCCATCTCGAAGCGATGGAGGCGGGCAAGTTCGAGACGCTGCCCGGCCGCACCTATGCCATCGGCTTCGGCAAGGCCTATGCACGCGCGGTCGAACTTCCCGAAGAAGAGATTGCTCAGCAGATTCGCGAAGCGCTTGGTGGCGCGTCGCACGTGCCGACCCGCGAGGTCACCCAGTTCGATCTCGACGAGCCGAGCAAGGTCCCGTCGGCCAAGCTGGCGCTGCTTGCGGCGGTGACCGGCGCGGTCATCCTGCTGGCCGGGTTCGGTATCTGGCGCAGTTATCTGTTCCCCGCGGCCAATGTCGAGGAACTTGCCCAGGCCGCCGATGCGGCCTCCGCGAGCGATGCCACACCTCCCAAGCGCAAGGCTGGCGGCACGGCGCCGTCCGTGCCTGCAGTCGATCCCAAGGCAGAGGTCGTGTTCACCGCCACTGAGGACAATATCTGGATCAAGTTCTATGATGGCGAGGGCAAGCAGCTGATGCAGAAGCAGATGGCGCTTGGCGAACAATATACGGTGCCGGCCGAAGCGGTGAACCCTCAGGTCTGGACCGGTCGCCCCGATGCGTTCGAGATCACCGTGGGCGGGCGTACGGTCGCACCGCTCGGTACTTCCGAAGTTGCGGTCAAGGACGTGCCTGTGACGGCTGCCGCGCTGATGGCACGCCCGGCTGTCCCGGCAGCGACGGCCAGCCAGGAAAGCCGCAGCGCCAGTACCGAGGGCTGAGCTGCATCTGCGCTCCGGTCAACTGGCGTTCAGTGACGTCATGCCATCCAAATTCGTGCTCGCGCGGCTTTGACGAAAGCGGCGAGCGCCCTATAGACCTATTGTGCCTGACATCCGTTCGATCTGGAGCCTGACATGACCACCGCCCGCATATCACCCGTAATTCCGCGCCGGATCGGCCTTTCTGCCCGGATGCTCGCTGGCACGGTGATGGCGGCGCTGGTCGCCACGGCCAGTCCCGCAGCGGCGCAGGCCGCTCCGCTGGAACCGCGCGTCAAGAAGCTGGAATCGGAAATGCGCGCGGTGCAGCGCAAGGTCTTTCCGGGGGCCTCGGATCGATTCTTCGAGCCCGAAATCGCAGCGCCGACTGCCACGCCGACCCCCAGCGGTGTTTCGGCGAGCGCGCCGCTGACCGACCTGCTCCAGCGCGTGGACACGCTGGAAACCCAGATCACCCGGCTGACCGCTCAGACCGAGGAGAACGGCTTCAAGATCGGCCAGCTCGAAAAGCGGCTCCTGCAGCTTGAGGAGCAGGCCAAGGCCGCCGCTGCGGCCGCCTCCGCAGCACCCGCACCGACGGCTGCTCCCGTCGCTGCGGGAGCAGGTGCCGCAACGCCGCGTCCTGCAACGCCTGCGGCGGCGAGCGCTGCCGCTGCGGCCCCGAGCGCCGAACGCGTCGCCGCCGTCGCCAAGATCGAGAAGCCGCAAAGCGCCGATGCGGGCGAGGACGCCTATCTGTACGGCTATCGCCTCTGGGAGGCGAAGTTCTTCCCCGAGGCGCAGGCGCAGCTGCGTTTCGCGCTGGAAAAGCATCCCAAGCACAAGCGGTCGAGCTACACCCGCAACCTGCTCGGTCGGGCCTATCTCGACGATGGCAAGCCGAGCGCTGCGGCCAAGATGTTCGCCGAGAATTACGAAAAGGAACCCAAGGGTGATCGCGCGCCTGAAAGCCTCTATTTCCTGGGCGAATCGCTGATCAAGCTCAACGAAAAGCCCAAGGCCTGTGTCGCCTTTACCGAGCTGGCCGAAGTCTATCCCGAAGTGGCGGCAGGACGTCTGTCGGACCGGCTCGCTGCCGGGCGCCGCAATGCCGGATGCAAGTGACGCGGACCTGAATCGCGTCAGCGCGGCCCTCACCGCGCTGACGGGCGACAGCAAGGCGCATCTGCTGCTCGCCGTCTCTGGCGGGCCCGACAGCATGGCGCTGACCGATCTGGTCCGGCGCGGCTGGCCCGGACCGGTCAGCGCGGCGACCGTGGACCATGGCCTGCGCCCCGAAAGTGCCGACGAGGCGGAGATGGTGGCGCGGTTTTGCGCCTCGACTGGCATGACGCACGCGGTGCTCCGCCCCGACCAGCCGATAACGGGAAGCCTGCAATCGGCGGCGCGTGCGGCGCGCTATGCATTGCTCGCTGCGCATGCCGATGCGATCGGCGCGGCCTTCATCGTCACTGCGCACCATGCCGACGACCAGCTCGAAACCATGCTGATGCGGCTTGCGCGCGGCAGCGGGGTGGATGGCCTGGCCGGGGTGCGCGCGCGCAACGGCCGGATCGTGCGTCCGCTGCTCGGCTTTCGCAAGACCGAGCTGGTCGCGCATTGCGAGCGCAACGTCATTGGCTTTGTCGAAGATCCCAGCAACGCGAATGCCGATTTCGACCGGGTGAGGATGCGGCGCGCGCTGCAAGACTTCGAGGGCATCGACCCGCGAATGGCTGTGCGATCGGCACATGCGCTCGCACAGGCAGGCGAAGCGCTCGACTGGATCGCAGCGCGCGAAGCAGACGGCGTTCTGGTGGCCGACCGTCAGGGGGTCCGGCTGGTAGAGACCGGCTATCCGCCGGCATTGCTGCGGCGTCTGTTGCAGATCGCGCTGCGCCGGGTCCAGAGCGATATCGACATGCGCGGACCCGCGCTCGACCGGCTTCTCGATACGCTGGCAGGCGGAGGGCAGGGGATGATAGGCGACGTCCTGTGCGGGCCCGCGGCGGACGGCCGGGGCTGGCATTTGCGGCCCGCTCCGCCACGCGGCGCTTCGACCAAGGGTTCTGCGCCAGAATAATGTCGATCGCAGGCCAAAGCGCGGGCAGATTATATTGTCATTCAGGATTAGCTGCCTATCTTGATCATGGTTTATGGCTGCAAAGGCTTTGAGATGAACGACGATCAGGATCCCGGTTCGAACCAGAACGGCTGGATGAAGAACATGCTCATCTGGGCAGGGGTCATTATCGGCCTGCTCGTGGTCGTGTCGCTCATCGATACGCGCGGCTCGGCCGATCGCGGCAGTTCGATCAGCTATTCCACTTTCCGCGACCGCGTGGCCGATGGCCAGGTCAAGAATGTCGTGATCTCGTCCGATCGCGTGACCGGCACCTATGTCAATGACGAGGCCTTCTCTGCGGTTCGCGTCGAAAACGACCCGACGCTGATCCCGCTGCTCGAGGAAAAGGGCGTCGACTATAGCGGCAAGGCGATTGAACAGCCCAGCCTGCTGGTCGCGATCCTGTTCCAGTCGCTTCCCTTCATCCTGATCATCGCCATCGCGTTCTTCGTTCTGCGCCAGGTGCAGAAGGGCGGCGGGGCGAGCGGCGCGATGGGCTTTGGCAAGTCCAAGGCCAAGCTGCTCACGGAAAAGGCTGGCAAGGTCACCTTTGCCGATGTCGCCGGTATCGACGAAGCGCGCGAGGAGCTGCAGGAAATCGTCGAGTTCCTGCGCGATCCGAGCAAGTTCGCGCGGCTTGGCGGACAGATTCCAAAGGGTGCGCTGCTGGTCGGCTCGCCCGGTACCGGCAAGACGCTGCTCGCCCGCGCGATCGCGGGTGAGGCGGGCGTTCCCTTCTTCACCATTTCGGGCTCGGACTTTGTTGAAATGTTCGTCGGCGTCGGCGCGAGCCGCGTGCGCGACATGTTCGAACAGGCCAAGAAGAACGCGCCGTGCATCGTGTTCATCGACGAAATCGACGCCGTCGGCCGCCATCGCGGATCGGGCCTCGGCAATTCAAACGACGAGCGCGAACAGACGCTGAACCAGCTGCTGGTCGAGATGGACGGTTTCGAGGCCAATGAGGGCATCATCATCATCGCGGCGACCAACCGTCCCGATGTGCTTGACCCCGCGCTGCTGCGTCCGGGCCGTTTCGACCGCCAGGTCGTTGTGCCCGTGCCCGATATCGAGGGCCGCGAGAAGATCCTGCAGGTGCACATGAAGAAGGTGCCGCTGGCTCCCGATGTCAACGCGCGCGTCATCGCCCGTGGCACCCCCGGCTTCTCGGGCGCCGACCTCGCCAATTTGGTCAACGAGGCCGCTCTGCTCGCCGCGCGTCGGGGCAAGCGTCTGGTGGCGATGAGCGAGTTCGAGGCGGCCAAGGACAAGGTCATGATGGGCGCCGAGCGCAAGTCCATGGTGATGACCGAGGACGAGAAGCGCATGACCGCCTATCACGAGGCCGGCCACGCCATCGTCGCGGTGCACGAACCTGCGTCGGACCCGATCCACAAGGCGACGATCATTCCGCGCGGCCGCGCGCTGGGCATGGTGATGCGTCTGCCCGAGCGCGACGTGTACAGCTATCACCGCGACAAGATGTACGCCAACCTCGCCGTCTCCATGGGTGGCCGCGTCGCCGAGGAAGTGATTTTCGGCTATGACAAGGTTTCGTCCGGCGCGAGCGGTGACATCCAGTACGCGACCAAGCTGGCGCGCGACATGGTCACCAAATGGGGCATGTCGGACGAGCTTGGCCCGTTGCAGTACGAGGAACAGTCGGAAGGCTATCTCGGCTATGGCCAGAGCCAGCGTCTGATGATGTCCGACGAGACCGCGCGCAAGATCGATGCGGAAATCCGTAAGGTCGTCGATCAGGGCTATGATCGCGCCAAGCAGGTGCTGAGCGATCATGTCGACCAGCTCCACACGCTGGCGCAGGCGCTGCTTGAATACGAGACGCTGAGCGGCGACGAGATCAAGGAACTGCTCGACAGCGGCAAGCTCGACCGGCCCGATGGCAGCAAGGTCAAGCCCGATGTCGCTCCCGGCATCGGCGCAGTGATCCCGCGTGCCGGCAAGCGCAAGGGGCCGTTCCACGATCCCAAGCCGCAGGGCGCCTGATCGCTCCCTTGCGGGCCAGACAGGGCCGATAGTGTGCGTATCGGTATTATTTTGATGACGGCGCTGGCGCTTCAGGCACCGGCGCCGTTGTCGCAACCAACCCCCATGCCGATCGAGACCGTGCGTGAATTCCTTGTTGCTGCAAAGGCCCTGATGGCGAAAGGAGCAGGCGGGGTAGGGACTCCCGAAGCGGACGCGGTACGGCAGACCATACAGGATGCGGCCAAGGCCTATCGCGCCGCGCTGGCCGAAAGCGCCAGCCGGGGGGAAGCGGTGCCCAGCTGTCCCCCTCCGCCCGGCCAGGCACAGCTTACCATTCCCGATCTGATCGGAGACTTTCAGGCTTTCCCGGAAGCCAATCGCGACATGCCCGTCACCACCGCCTTTGCGCTGGTCATGACCTTGCGTTATCCTTGCGTTGCGGCGCAAAAATGAGGTCATTTGCCGTTCATCAGGCAATGATAGACAGGCTGCGAGATCATGGAGGGAGCATGGGCATGAAGCGGGGCGTTCAGGCGGGCATTCTTGCAGCGGTGGTGATGCTGTCGACCGGAGCGGCATCGGAAATGACCGTGGGCGAGTTTCTGGCGGGAATGAAAAAGGCTGAAAGCATGGGACCTGCTGCCTTGCTGTCGAGCGACGTGCGCGCCTTGCGGGCAGAGTCGGACCGGGTACGCGAGCTGTATGTGGCCGACATTACCCGGCAGAAAAAGGCGGGCGGCAAGATGCATAGCTGCCCACCGGCCAGCGACCGTCCCAAGATGACCGGCGAGGAACTGCGCCAATATCTCAGCAGCCTTCCTCCGTCGGCGCAGAAAAAGCCGTTCCGGGTCGCGGTCTACGACCTGATGAAGAAGAAATTTCCCTGCAAGTGACGCTGTGCGGCAGGCGCCCCCCGGCTTGGCGGCGCGGAGGGCGATGAAGCTCAGGCGGCGAGAAAGCTTTCGAGCCGCCCGCGAATGATCTGCTCTGCCTCGGTCATGATCCGGTCGATCAGCTCCTTGCAGGTGGGGATGTCGTGGATCAGGCCCGCCACCATGCCGCAGCTCCAGGCGCCGGCATCCATGTCGCCTTCCATCATGATCCGCGGGTAGACGCCCGCGACCTGCTCGATGATGTCAGTGAACTGAAGGTCCTTGCCCTTTTCCTTTTCGATCACCAGCAGCTTTTCCACCGCCTCGTTGGTCAGCACGCGCTCGGTATTTCGCAGCGGGCGCATCACCAGCCGTGTATCGAGCTCGGATGCGGCCACGATCGCCTGCTTCACATTCTCGTGCACCGGCGCTTCCTTGGTTGCGATGAAGCGGGTGCCCATGTTGATTCCATCGGCGCCCATGGCCAGCGAGGCCACCAGCGAACGCGCATCGGCCTGGCCACCCGAAGCGACGAAGGGAATGTCGAGCTCGTCGGCGGCGCGGGGCAGCAGGATCATGTTGGGCACGTCGTCCTCGCCCGGATGCCCGCCGCATTCGAAGCCGTCGACCGAGACCGCATCGCAGCCGATCGCCTGGGCCTTGAGCGCGTGGCGCACGCTGGTGCATTTGTGGATTACCTTGACGCCCGCGTCCTTGAGATAGGGCAGCACCGATTGCGGATTGTTGCCCGCAGTCTCCACCGCCTTGATGCCGTTTTCGATGATGACGCGGACATAGCCCGGATAATCGGGCGCGGTGAGCACGGGGAGAAAGGTCAGGTTCACGCCGAACGGCTTGTCGGTGAGCGCCTTGCACTTCTTGATTTCGGCATCGAGATCTTCGGGCGTCTTCTGCGTGAGGCCGGTGATGATGCCGAGGCCACCCGCATTCGAGACCGCCGCGGCCAGCTCGGCAAAGCCGACATAGTGCATGCCGCCCTGGATGATCGGGTGTTCGATGCCGAACAGCTCGGTAATGCGGGTCTTCATGAGGCTCTCTCCTGTATTTCTGTGATTGTATCGAATGCTCAGACGAACAGCGCGACCGACTGCATCGCGGTCATCACGGGTTCCAGCCGGCTGTTCCACACCGTCATGTACTGGCTCGCCGCGCCATGATGCGCGTGGTGCGTCACCGATTCGAGCAGCCACCAGCCGTTGTCGGTCTCGGGCGCGTCGGTGAGCAGGTTGACCTGCCAGTTCATGCTGCTGACCGGCCCCGCAACATCCATCAGCCCCATAGCCGAAGGCGGCAGGCCGTCGCCGATCGCCAGCAATTCGGTCATCGCATCGAGCCCCTCGCGCTCGGCAAAGCGGTGCCAGTTGGCGAGGCGCGGCGTGTTCATCCCCAGCTCGAGCCGCTTTTCCGGATATTCCATCTGCGAGGTGAAGAATTCGGGCGGTCCGCTGCGCGTCGTCCCCTCTGCCGGCGGCGGCGCGACATCGGGGCGGTGCACGCCCTCGAACTCGATCCGGCTCTCGCGCTTCGACATGAAGATGAAGGTGCCGATAAAGCCCAGGCCCTCGGCGCTGCGGATCTTCACTTCGACAAAGGCGGTGTTGCGGCCACGGCGCAAGAGGTCGGTCGAGATCATCAGTTCACCCGCCAGCGGGCCGACAAAGGCCACCTGGGCGGAGCGCAGCGGTGGCGCATCGGACACGGTCAATCGCGCGGCATGATGCGCCAGCGCGGAGGACAGGCCGCCATAGCAGGTGCGGCCCTGCATCCAGCATGGAGCGACGGAAACGGTCCAGCCATTGTCGGCGCGGACGAACGAAGCGAGGGTCTGAGCGAGATTCATCGCGCGATTAAGACCAGAGAATTCCGCCCGAATCCACCGGAAATTTGCCGCATTGCGGCTGCCGTTACGGATCGCTTGATATCAGGAGAGGGGAAGGCTGGTGGGCGTAGGAAGGATTGAACTTCCGACCCCTGCGATGTCAACACAGTGCTCTACCACTGAGCTATACGCCCACGCTTTAGCCTTGCTGCCGGTGCTGTGCGCCGCGGCAAGGGCGGTCCATTACAAAGAGCTTGGCGCTCGTGCAAGCGGTAAATGAAGCCGCGGTCCGATTATTGCGTCAAAGGCTCTGCGCGAAGGTACCGCGCGAGAAGACACGATCGACTTCGAGCACCAGATCCTTGAGGTGGAAGGGCTTGGACAGCACCCGCGCGCTCGGCGCGGCCTGCTCGGCCTTGAGCGTGACCGCCGCGAATCCGGTGATGAACATCACCTTGGTATTGGGCGAAATGCGGCCGCAATGCTGGGCCAGTTCGATCCCGTCCATTTCGGGCATAACGATATCGGTCAGCAGCAGATCGAAATGCTCGTCCTGCAGCAGCGGCAGCGCCGCCGTGCCGCGATCGACCGATACGACCTCGTAATCCGCCTTTTCCAGCGCGCGCTGCAGATAGGTCCGCATGGCTGCATCGTCTTCCGCCAGCAAAATCCGCAACATCCCCACTGTCCTCCATGGAAGCTTTCCGGGTCTTGTATGCCCCAGGCGGTTAAGATTTTCCAGCCAGCCGCCTACCTTGTTTGCGCGATGCCCCGAAGCAGGACAGCGACTGGAGAGGAAGTAAACGCAAGCCGGCTGGGGCAGTTGCATGGTCTCTGCCTTTGACTTGGCCGAAGCTTTGGCGCATGCCGTTGCGCCATGGACGACGCGCCCAGCCAAGCCGCGATGCCATCGCGCCATTTCAGCCTGGAAGGGGTGGAAGGGGCGCGGCTGCCGGTGCTGGTCGCGGTTCCGCATGCCGGGCGCGATTATCCCGACGAAATTCTGCAGAATTCGCGCGTCGCTCCCGAAATACTGGAGCGACTCGAAGATCGGCATGCCGATATGCTGCTGCCCGATCTTGTGAAGCTGGGATGTCCGACCCTGGTCGCGCATGCCGCGCGCGCCTGGATCGACCTCAACCGCGCGCCGAGCGAGATCGATCCGCAGATGGTCGCGGACGCACCGCGTACCGCCTTTGCCCAGCCCAGCGCCAAGGTGCGCGGCGGTCTGGGGCTGGTGCCGCGCCGTCTGGCTGACCATGGCGAGCTCTGGCGCCGGCCCTTTGCGCAATCGGCGATCGCCGGGCGGATCGCGCAGTTGCATGATCCTTATCACCGCACGCTCGGCCAGGCGCTGGCCAGCCTCAGGGCGCGATTCGGCTGTGCGCTGCTGATCGACCTGCACTCGATGCCGCCGCTGCGGCCGGAAGGCCCGGCCAGACCGCCGCAGATCGTGCTTGGTGACAGGTTTGGGCGGTCCGCCGACGGGGCTCTGTGCGATCTGGCGCTAAGGACCATGGCGCGGTCGGGATTCGAGGTGGCACTCAACCATCCCTATGCCGGCGGCTATGTGCTCGATCGGCACGGGCGCCCTGCAAGGGGGATCCATGCGCTGCAGGTCGAGATCGACCGCAGCCTCTATCTGGCAGCGGATCTCAAGCAGCCAGGGCCCGGTCTTGCGCGGGTGAGCGCCGCGCTGGCACATCTCGTCGGCACCCTGGCGCAAGACATGCTGCGCACCGATCGCGGTTCCGACCTCGCCATCGCCGCCGAATAACCTACTGAATTCAAGAAAAAACCGCCTCGTGACGGATCACGAGGCGGCCAAGGTTCAGGGAGGAGGTGCACTAGTGCACCTGTCGGAATGCGAAAGGGGGGGAAGCATCCCGACACCAATAATCTAGGACAATCGCTGGCCGACTTCAATGGCCGGAACCGTAAAATTTCTGTCCATGCGAATATTCTTGCTAATGCGAGCGAATCGCAATAACTTGGGCCAGTCGCTGCGATGAAGCGCGGCGACGGCAAAGCGAAGGAGTGGTCATGGGCTTTTGGTGGCAAGACATGCTGGATCGACCGGCCGAACTGGGATCTGCAACGCTGGTCGAGGCAAGGCTGGTCGTGGCGCTCAGAATTGCGGTGTTCGCGCACAAGTCCGGCACCGACCCCGCGCCGCATGTAGCGGCAAGGCTGGGCAGCACCGCGCTGTCCAACCAGCTGTCGCTGGTTGTCGAGGCGATGGGCCAGGCCTGGCCAGAACCGTTCTGCGTTTCTCGCCCGTGCTGCGCACGGCTCTCGCCCGACGAGACAATGTTTGTCGCGATGGTGCGCAGCGCCGCGCGCGGCAATCGCGCTGCCTTTGATCGACAGGCGCGCGAGATGCTCGGCGAGGATGCACGCAACCTCATCTATAACCTCATGTGGCAGATGGGCAGGATGGTCGCTGCGGACGCGTGAGCTGCCTGGTCAGCCGGTCTCGTTGACATAGCTGCGGATAAATTCGGCGATGGCATGGAAACCGTCGCTGAATGCCGCACCGGTGCGCCACAGGGCCGCGATCGAGCGACGTGCATTCCATCCGGCAATGTCGAGCGTTGCCACGACTTCCGCGGCCTGGGTTTCGGCGGCCATATAGCGTTCCGGCAGCAGTGCCAGGCCGATGCCCGAGCCCACCATCTGGCGGATGCTGTCGAGGCTCGTGCCTTCGTAGTCGTGGAGAATGTGTGCGCCGACCTGCTCGCAGATGTCGCGCGTCTGCCGGTGGAAATGGTGGCGCCGGTCAAGCGTCAGAAAGCCTTCGCCCTTGAGCGCGTCTGCCGGAATGTCCTTCTGCCCGGCCAGCCGGTGATCGGGTGGCGCGATGACGAACATGCGTTCGCTGAACAGCGGTTCGACCACGATTCCCGTCGCATCGACCGGCATCGGACACAGCATCATGTCGAGCTCGCCGCGCATCACCTGCCGGACCTGATCGTCGGGAATGCCTTCGCGAATGTGCAGGCGAAGATCGGGCTGTTCGCGGTGCAGCCCGGCCACGATTGCGGGCATCAGATAGGGGCCCAGTGTCGGGGTCACGCCGAAGCGCAAGGTGCCGCCGATGCCCTTGCCCGCGCGCCGCGCGAGGTCGGAAAGGTCGCGTACCTGGACAAGGATGCCGCGCGCGCGTGCCGCTATGTCGCGCCCTAATGGAGTCAGCTGGACGTCCTGGCCGCTCCGGTCGATCAGCGATGCACCGAGCCGCGCCTCCAGCGTGCGCAGCTGCTGGCTGAGCGTCGGCTGCGATACATGGACCGCAAAGGCCGCCCGTCCGAAATGGCGATGGTCGTCCAGCGCGACCAGATATTGCAATTGGCGAAGACTAGGCATGTGCGACCCCCTGCTCGATAGAGGATGTCTATCGAATCATCGTCGTCCTTTCAAATGGAAACAATGATACGTTGTGCCATATACCATGCATGACAAGCAGCGGAGCAAACCCCTCCCCGAACCGCTCCAACCCAACTGCTTGAAAGATGCCGCAGCTTGAACGGACACCCCAAAGCTGCGGATAGGGTGGTGCATCGGTCCGCCGAGGTCGCAGCTTAGCCTCCGATGCGCCACCCGCCTATCTCGCCGGTTCGAGCCGGCCCTCGGGGTGCTTGCCCTCCCTCCGCAATCTGTTAGCCTCGACCCACTCGCGCGATCGGTACAGCCGGCGTGCCATCCTTGGGAGGGGACGTCATGCGGCAATTGCAGGGCATGGACGCATCGTTCGTCGCGCTGGAGCAGCGCAACGCGCCTATGCATATCGGATCGATCCTGATCTACGATCCGTCGACAGCACCCGGTGGGTTCGTCCGGTTCAAGGATATTCTGGCCTTTTTTGAATCGCGCATGCACCTGTCGCAGACTATGCGGCAGCGGCTGGTCAAGGTCCCGCTCAATCTCGATTATCCCTATTGGATCGAGGACCCGGATTTCGATCTAGAATATCATGTGCGCCATGTCGCCTTGCCCAAGCCGGGCGACTGGCGGCAGCTGTGCATCCAGGCGGCGCGCATTTTTTCGCGCCCGCTCGATCTCACGCGCCCGCCTTGGGAGTTCTGCGTGGTCGAGGGGCTCGACAATATCGAGGGCGTGCCCAAGGGCAGCTTCGCGATGATCACCAAGGTGCACCATGCCGCGATCGACGGCATGTCGGGGATCGATCTGATGGATGCGCTGCACACGCTGCGCCCCGGCGATCCGCCGCCGCCGGCCTCCAGAGCGTGGCGCCCCGATCGCGTGCCCGATCCGCTGGGGCTGTTCCTCAAGGGCTATGCGCGGGCCTGGCTCAACCCCTGGCGGCAGACCGGGGTGATCGCCAAGGCCGCGCCCGGCCTGTACCGCGCCGCCAAGGGGCTGGTGACCAGCGAGTTCAGCCTCAATCCCGCCGTTTCCGCGCCGCGCACGCGCTTCAACGTGCCGGTCTCGCCCAATCGCGTGGTCGAGGGGCGCACCTTCTCCTTGGCCGACGTCAAGGCGCTGCGTTCGCTCTCGCCGGGGTGCAAGATCAACGACGTGTTTCTCGCAATCATCGGGGGCGGGCTGCACCGCTATCTTTCGGCGCATGGCGAGCTGCCCGAGGCGAGCCTGACCGCGATGGCGCCGATCTCGGTGCGCGCGGAGAAGGAAAAGAACACCATGGGCAACCAGGTGTCGGCGATGATCGTGCCACTGGGCAGCCATATCGCCGATCCTGTCGCGCGGCTCGCCTATGTCCACGACCAGACGATCCAGTCCAAGGCGATGACCGATGCGCTCGGCGCACGGCAGATGACCGAGATGAGCAAGGTCTCGCCTGCGCTGTTCATGGCTTTGGGGGCGCAGCTCTATACCCGGCTGGGCCTCGCCAATTACGTCAAGCCGCCGTTCAGCACGGTCGTCACCAACGTGCCCGGCCCACCGGTGCCGATCTATTCGACCGGCGCAAAGATGATCAGCATGCACGGGCTGCTTTGCCTGACCGACGGGCTCGCGCTCGGCCATGTGGTGCAGAGCTATGTCGACCAGGCGACGATCGGCTTTACCGCCTGCCGCAAGGCGATGCCCGATCCCGAATTCTACTCCGAATGCCTGCAGGCCTCGTTCGACGAGCTCATGGCGGCTTTGGCATCGGGTGGGTCCGAAGCGGCCGAAAAGCCTGCGGCGAAGCGCAAGGGGAAGAGCAAGGCAGCCGCATCAGTGTGATTGCGCTGGCAATTGCGGAGCGCAGCTCCATATTATGTGACAGATCGGAGACTCCATGACCGCTACCGCACCTGCCGCCAATCCGAGTGCCGCCAGGCCGCCACACCTCTTCTGGACCCTCAGCGAGGGGCGTGCCCTGGTCGAACTCGGCGCATTCTATGCCTTGCGCGGCCCGCTTGCGATGCTGCCGCGGGGCGATGGCCACAGCGTGCTGGTGCTTCCGGGCTTTCTCGCGAGCGACCGGTCGACCAAGCCGATGCGCGATCTGCTGAAGAGCCTTGGCTATGACGCGCATGGCTGGGACATGGGCCGCAATATCCGCATCGACAATGCGCGCGAGGCGCAGATGAACGAGCTGCTCGACCGCATCCATGCGAGCTCGGGCCGCAAGGTCTCGATCATCGGCTGGAGCCTGGGCGGCGTGTTCGCGCGCGAGATCGCCAAGAACGCGCCGGATAAGGTGCGCCAGGTGATCTCGCTCGGCAGCCCGATCTCGAACGATCGCGGCCATACCAACGCGCGCCGTCTGTTCGAGCGCCTGAACGGCCCCGAGCCCGAACCGCTCCAGGCGGGCCGTTTCCGCAATCTCGACGAAGCCCCGCCGGTGCCGACCACCTCGATCCTCAGCAAGACCGACGGCATCGTCGCCTGGCGCGGATCGGTGCAGAAGCCGGGCCCGCAGACCGACAATATCAAGGTGCTCGCCAGCCATTGCGGCCTCGGCGTCAACCCGATGGTTATGTACGCGATCGCCGATCGGCTGGCCCAGACCGAGGACGGCTGGCAACCCTTCGACCGCTCGGGCTGGCGCGGGCTGCTGTTCGGGTCGGTGAAGGCGGACTGAGGCTAGATACGCATCCCGATCAACTGTTCCGCCGCCAGCCGTCCGGTCTGCGCCGCGCCGTTCATATAGCCGGTGTGCGCATCGGAAAGATGCTCGCCTGCAAACAGGATCGGGCCGGAGGACAGAGGCGCGGTGACCTTTCCATCCTCTTCCTCCACCCAGAAATGCCTCGCGAAGCGGGTGAGCTGGCCGGGCAGGAAGCGCGAATAGGCACCTTGCGCGAAAGGATCCATCGCCCAGGCGGTGCGGCGTACGCTGCGTGCGGCGAGGCCGGGCACGGCGGGTGCGATCTCGCGTTCGCAAACACGCACCATGGCTTCGGGCGAAAGATCGGCCAAGCCCGAGGTCTGGTTGCCGCCGAAAAACCAGGTGAGCACGCCCGCAGGCACCGAATCCTGCCCCGCGCTCGCGCCCCAGAATTCGCTGAACAGTCCCGGATCGCCGCCGGTGCGCGCGGCCCAGGCGGCACCGCCCGCGCCGGTGACCGGTTCCCATGGGCGCGTGGCATAGCCGGCGTTGATCTTCTCGTTGCGCCCGCAGCTGAGCTCGCGCGTCAGCGCCAGCCAGGGGGCGGGGAGCGTGTCACCGAAATCGATGCTGCGGAGCACCTGCGCGGGGGCCGTGACGATGACGCGGTCGGCGACGACCATCGCGCCATTGGCAAAGCGTAGCTCCACCGCCTTGCCCTTGCGCCGCAGCCCCAGCAGCGCATGTCCGGTCCTGATCCGGTCCATCAGCGGCGCAGCCAGCGCGCGCGGGATGGTCGAGGAGCCGCCCGCGAGGCTGTAGCGCTCGTCGCTCCCCGAAATGAGGGCGACACGGTCGGTATCGATCGCGGGCAGGTTGAAGAACAGCTCGAGCGCCGAGACCTCGTCCGGCTCCGATCCAAATTCGGTGCGGATCGTCGCCTCGATCAGCGCCCGTGCGCGCGGGCTCGCGGCGGCCCCGGCGGCATCGAGATACTGCCGCACCGACATCGTGTCGAACCGCGCGCCATGGGTGTCGAAATCCTCGTCCACCAGCGCGGCATCCGCAGCGATGCGCGCGGCCAGTGGGCGGAATTCGGCGATCAGATCGGCTTCGGTCACCGCCTTGCCATCGACCACGAACACCTCGTGCGTCACCATCGCGCCGCGATCGATCAGACCGATGTCGAAGCGCTTGGCCAGCGCCAGGATATCGGCATGGTTGGTGTTCACCAGATGCGCGCCGTCCTCGACATAGAGGCCCGGTTCGGGCAGCGCGTTCGAGGTCAGGACCCGGCCCCCGACACGCCCGCGCGCTTCGTAGATCGTCGCATCGAAACCGGCGGCGACCAGCCGGTCGAGCGCGACCAATCCGGCGAGCCCCGCGCCGATGATCGCGATGCGGCTGCGCTGGCTGATCCTGGCTTCGGCAGGCTCGACCAGGGAAGGGGCCAGGCCCATCGCGGCAATACCAGCGAGCACCTGCCGTCTGTCCAGCCCGGGCCCTGATCCGTGGACGGTATCGGGCGCGGCCTTGGCCAGCAGTCCCCAGACAAAACCCGTTCCGCGCATATGCCGTGCCTCCCCCTGCAGACGCTACGGAAGGTGAGGGTGATCCCAACGCCGCGTAGCGTCAAGATTAATGGCAGATTGGGCAAATCGGGCTGGACATTGGCGCAGCGCACCCCAAATGACGCCCACCATTAGGGAGCGCGCATGTTTCACAGTCTCTGGGCTCAGCTGGCCCTTGCCATGTCGGCGCTCGCCGGCACCGCCGCCTTCGCCGACGCGCGGCGCATGCGCCGCACCAATTTCGACCGGGTCGGCTTCATGCCGTGGACCAGCATCTCGATGCTGGCAATTACCGGGGCAATCATCTCGGCGGCCTTCGCGCTGAAGGGCTTCTGATCAGAGACAGGCCTCGAGAAACGCCTGTTCGAAGCCGAACTGGCGGGCCTTTTCCAGCGTATAGGGGCGCAGGCCCGTCGAGCGATATTCGCCGATGATCTTGCCGTCGCTGCCTTCGTCCAGATATTCGAACTTGAACAGCTCCTGGGTGACGATGACCTCGCCCTCCATGCCGATCACCTCGGTCACGTTGGTCACGCGGCGCGAACCGTCGCGCAGGCGTTTGACCTGGACGATGATGTCGACCGATTCCGCGATCTGGCGGCTGATGGCTTCCTTGGGGATCTTGATGTCGCCCATCAGGATCATGTTTTCCATACGGCCCAGCGCCTCACGCGGGCTGTTGGCGTGGAGCGTACACATCGATCCATCGTGACCGGTGTTCATCGCGGCGAGCAGATCGAAGCACTCCGCGCCACGAATTTCGCCCAGAATGATGCGGTCGGGGCGCATACGCAGTGCGTTCTTGACGAGATCGCCAATGCTGATCGCGCCCTTGCCCTCGAGGTTCGGCGGACGCGTTTCCAGCGGCAGCCAGTGCGGCTGCTGCAGGCGGAGTTCTGCCGCGTCCTCGATGGTCAGCACGCGCTCGCCCGGATCGATCATCTTCGACAATGCGTTGAGCATCGTCGTCTTGCCCGAGCCGGTACCGCCCGAGATGACGATGTTGAAGCGGCAGGCGCCTGCGATCTTGAGCGCGGTCGCCATCTTTTCCGACATCGCGCCCCAATCCTTCAGATTGTCGAGCGTGATCGGTTTCTCGGAAAACTTACGAATCGAGATCGCAGTGCCGCGCAGCGAGAGCGGCGGGATGATGACGTTGACGCGGCTTCCGTCCTTGAGGCGGGCGTCGGCGAGCGGCGTCGTCTGGTCGATGCGGCGGCCGACCTGGTTGACGATCCGCTGGGCGATCTGCAGCAGATGCTCCTCGTCGCGGAACTGGATCGGCGCGATCTGCAGCTTGCCCTTCTTTTCGATATAGGTCTGCTCAGGGCCGTTGACCATGATATCGGTGATCTCGGGATCGTTGAGCAGTTCCTCGAGCGGGCCGAAGCCGAGCAATTCGTCGATCAGCACCTTTTCCAGCGCGAACTGCTCGCGCCGGTTGAGGGTGAGCTTGAGCTCGGCAAGAACCTCGAGGATGATCGGACGGAATTCCTCGGCCAGCTCGTCCTTGGTGAGCGTGGCAGCAGCTTCCGGATCGACTCGCTCGAGCAGGCGCGGCAGCACCTGTTCCTTGATCTTGTGGACCGACGCCTCGAACCCTTCGACCTTGGGCCCAGTATCCGCGATCGAGTTGGCGCGATCCGAAAGGCGCGTCATCGCGTCGTTCAGCGCCGCACTCTCCGGCGTCATGTCGATCATGTCGAGACCGGGCAGATCGACGGAATCGAGATCGGGGAACTGGTCGCCGCCCATATCGAGCGACAGGCCCAGCCGCGCTTCGGGCGGCGGGGTGGCCGCGCCACCCTTCATCGGGCGGGCGACGCCAAAGCTCGGCCGTGCGCCGGGCCCCATCTGTCCAATCCCATTCTTTCTGCCAAAAGCGCTCATGGTGACCGATTTTCCCGGATTGTGTCGGTGGCAGCCGGAAGCCGCCTGATATCTCATGGTGAATAGCCCGGAAACTTTGACAATGTCCTAACAGCAGGTTCTGCTAGGCCCTTGCCGCGCCGCACCTGCCCCGTTGGTGCTTGCATCCGTGCCAATATCGGGCATTAAGCCGGGCAAAAGTTAACAACTGACCAGCAGGCGCGACGACTTGGCCGAAAATACGACGAACGCCGGGGAGAGCGACGGCGCAGGCCGCCATCGCGGCGCAGGAATGCTGTTTGCGCTGCTCGGCTTTGCGCTGCTGTCCTGCGGGGACGGTCTGATCAAGTCGACCGCCGGTCAATGGCCGGGGATGGCGGTGGCCGCCCTGCGCTTCACGCTGGGGGCGATAGGCCTGGGGCTGGTGCTGCTGATCCGGGAGGGGCCGCAAGGTTTCCGTTTTCCGCGACCCAAGGTGCAACTGGCGCGGGGCTTCTTTCTTGCCGGGGCGACGGTAACCTTCTTCTCCAGCATCTTCCTGATGCCGCTCGCCACTGCCACTTCGATCCAGTTCATGGCACCGTTGCTTACAGCAGTGATCTCCTCGATCCTGTACAAGGAACGCCTGAGCCCGGGTAGGTGGGTGGCGACACTGATCGCCTTTGTCGGCGTGATGATCGTGCTGAGGCCCAGCTTTGCCGATCTGGGCCCTGCGGCGCTGCTGCCGCTTGCCGCTGCGTTCGGGATGAGCGGGCTGATGATGAGCAACGCGCGAGCCGCAGGATCGGGCAGCGTGCTGCTGATGCAGTTCCTGGTCGCCGCCGTCGCCGCGCCGCTGCTGATTCTCTATGCCGTGCTGGGCCACCTGTCGGGCATGCCTTCGCTGCACATCGGCTGGCCAAGCTGGTATGTCGTGATCGTCTGCGCCACCGTGGCCGTGTCGGCCAGCTTCAGCCACATGTTCGTTTATCTCGCCACCGCGCGCAGTTCGGCGGCGACCGTGGCGCCCATGGTCTATGTGCAGATCATCGTTGCCATCGCGATCGGCGTGGTCTTCTATCGCGACTATCCCGATCTCGTCGCACTGGCGGGTACCGGGGTGATCATCGCCAGCGGCATCTATCTGCTGCGCGACGGACGCAGATAGGGAAGGGCGATCATGGCGCTGACGGGTTTGATCATCGGGCTGGCAATGCAGATGGCAAGCCTGCCTGCTCCGCCGCCGCTGCCCTGCTGGATCGAGGGCCGCTGGGTTTCGGAAGAGGCGGACGGACGCTGGACCGAGGAGAACTGGACCGGCTGCCGCGCCGAGACGATGCTCGGCACCGGTCGCGGCGGCCGCGGCGACGAGGTCACCACCTATGAATTCATGCGCATCGCGCGCAACGAGAATGGCGATCTGATGTTCTACGGCGCGCCGTTCGGCAACCCGGCTGCGGCCTTCCGCGCGGTCAAGGGCGGTCCGGCGGAGATCGTGTTCGTCAATTCCAACCACGAATATCCGCAGCGCATCCGATACTGGATGGAAGGCGACATGCTGATGGCCGAGGCGAGCATGCGCGACGGCAGCAAACCCCAAGCTTGGCGGTACAAGCGGATCAAGTAGCGACGGGCAAGGACTTCGTCATTCCCGCGAAAGCGGGAGTCCCGCTTAGTCGTCGACGTCGCGTGCGAAGCGGGACCCCCGCCTTCGCGGGGGTGACGATAAAGCTTTAGGTTTGAACGCTTGAAATCAGCCCGAGACGCGCTCGGCCAGGATCGTCAGACCCTTTTCGTTGACCTCGGCAAAGCCGCCTTCAATCGCGATGGTTTCCGGCTGCGCGCCTTCGCTCTTGTAGATCGACACCAGGCCGTCGCGGACGGTTGACATCAGCGGCGCATGGCCTTCCAGCACGCCGAACTCGCCCTCAGCGCCGGGCACGACGACCATGTGGACCGCTTCGGAGCGGACCAGCTTTTCGGGGGTGACGAGTTCAAAATGCAGTGCCATTTCAGCTTCCTTTAAGCCCTCTCCTCTTGAGGGGAGAGGGTTGGGAGAGGGGATGTGCGCCAGCCCCTCTCAACTTCGGCTAGGCCGCTGCGCGACCAAGCCTCCGTATCTCTCCCCCTCGGGGGAGAGAGCAGTACTCGATTACGCCGCTTCCGCCAGCGTCTTGGCCTTTTCGATGGCCTCGTCGATGCCGCCGACCATATAGAAGGCTGCTTCGGGCAGATGGTCGTATTCGCCGTCGACCACCGCCTTGAAGCTCTTCACGGTGTCTTCCAGCGACACGAACTTGCCGGGGATGCCGGTGAACACTTCGGCCACGTGGAAGGGCTGCGACAGGAACTTCTGGATCTTGCGCGCGCGGGCAACAGTGAGCTTGTCCTCCTCCGAGAGCTCGTCCATGCCCAGAATGGCGATGATGTCCTGCAGCGACTTGTACTTCTGCAGCGTCGACTGGACCGCACGGGCGGTTTCGTAATGCTCGACGCCGACGACGCGGGGCTCGAGAACGCGGCTGGTCGAATCGAGCGGGTCCACCGCCGGATAGATGCCGAGTTCGGAAATCGCGCGGTTGAGCACCGTCGTCGCGTCAAGGTGCGCGAACGAGGTGGCAGGCGCAGGGTCGGTCAAGTCGTCCGCAGGCACGTAGATCGCCTGCACCGAGGTGATCGAACCCTTGTTGGTCGAGGTGATGCGCTCCTGCAGCGCGCCCATGTCGGTCGACAGGGTCGGCTGATAGCCCACGGCCGAAGGAATACGGCCGAGCAGCGCCGACACTTCCGAACCCGCCTGGGTGAAACGGAAGATGTTGTCGACGAAGAACAGCACGTCCTGGCCTTCCTGGTCGCGGAAATATTCGGCGATGGTCAGACCCGAGAGAGCGACGCGGGCGCGGGCACCCGGGGGCTCGTTCATCTGGCCATAGACCAGAGCCACCTTGGAACCTTCGCTGATCGCTTCGCCAGCTTCGTTCTTGGCGATAACGCCCGCGTCGAGGAATTCGTGATACAGGTCGTTGCCCTCGCGGGTACGCTCACCCACGCCGGCGAACACCGAGGTGCCACCATGGCCCTTGGCGATGTTGTTGATCAGTTCCTGGATGAGCACGGTCTTGCCCACGCCGGCACCGCCGAACAGGCCGATCTTGCCGCCCTTGGCATAAGGCGCGAGCAGGTCGATGACCTTGATGCCGGTGACCAGGATTTCCGATTCGGTCGACTGGTCGACGAATTCGGGAGCCTTGGCATGGATCGGCGCCGAGGCCTTGGCGTTGATCGGGCCGCGCTCGTCGATCGGCTCGCCGACGACGTTCATGATGCGGCCGAGCGTTTCGGGGCCCACGGGCATGCGGATCTGCGCGCCGGTATCGGTGACGTTCTGGCCGCGGACCAGGCCGTCGGTGCCGTCCATGGCAATGCAGCGCACGGTGTTCTCACCCAGGTGCTGGGCGACTTCGAGCACCAGACGCTGGCCGTTGTTCTCGGTTTCCAGCGCGTTCAGAATGGCGGGGATTTCGCCGTCAAAGGTCACGTCGACGACCGCGCCGATGACCTGGCTGATCTTGCCGATATTGTTGGTGGTTGCCATGAGCTGTTTCCTGCTTTCGGACGGTTAGAGGGCTTCGGCGCCCGAGATGATTTCAACGAGTTCGGTGGTGATCGCGGCCTGGCGGCTGCGGTTATATTCGATGGTGAGCCGGTTGATCAGATCGCCCGCGTTGCGCGTGGCGTTGTCCATGGCGGTCATCGAGGCACCCTGTTCGGACGCGGCATTCTCGAGCAGCGCACCGAAGATCTGCGTCGTGACGTTGCGCGGCAGCAACTCGGCGAGGATTTCCTCCTCATCGGGCTCGTACTCGACCGCAGCTTCGCTCGCGACCGCGCTGCCCGCCGGAATGGCAACGGGGATGATTTGACGGCCGATCGGCTCCTGCAGCAGCGCCGAACGGAACTTGCTGTAGAAGAGGTGGGCGACATCGAATTCGCCCTTTTCGTACATCGCGATCAGCTCGGCCGAGATGGCCTGCGCTTCGGCAAAGCCCTGGTTCTTCAGCGCCGTGGTGTCGAAATAGCGCACGATCTGCTTGGGATAGTCGCGGATGATCATGCCGCGGCCCTTGCGGCCGACGAGATAGAACAGCACGGTCTTGCCGGCGGCTTCCAGCTCGCGCGCCTTCAGCTTGGCCGCCTTGACGATGTTCGAGTTGAACGCACCGCACAGACCGCGATCCGACGAGGTCACGATCAACAGATGGACCTGATCCTTGCCGGTTCCGGCCAGCAGCTTCGGGCTCGAATCGCTGATCGAGATCTTCGACGCCAGCGAGGCCATCACGCGCTCAAGCCGCTCCGAGTACGGGCGCGCAGCTTCTGCCGCGGCCTGCGCCTTACGCAGCTTGGCGGATGCCACCATCTGCTTGGCCTTGGTGATCTTCTGGGTCGACTTGACCGAGGCGATCCGGCCCTTGAGTTCTTTCAGACTGGCCATGGTGTCCTAACTTCAAACCCTGTTCGGTCCCCCGCTCATGCGAGGGGCCAATTCCTGCTCATCGTCCCGCACCAGCGGCGGGGGATGGCCCCCTGCTTGCGCAAGGGGCCAGCAGTTTACGCAAACGTCTTCGCGAAGGCGTCCAGCGCAGCCTTGAGGCCGGCCTTGGCATCGTCGCCCAGATCCTTGGTTTCGCGGATCGTGGCTAGCAGGTCGGCATGGTCGGTGCGCAGGAAGCTCAGCATCGCGGCTTCATATTCGTTGACGCGGTTGACCGGCAGCGCATCGAGATAGCCGTTGGTGCCGGCGAAGATCGAGGCGGTCTGCTCTTCGAACGGCAGCGGGCTGAACTGCGGCTGCTTGAGCAGCTCGGTCAGGCGCTGGCCGCGATTGAGCAGCTTCTGGGTCGAAGCGTCGAGGTCCGAACCGAACTGCGCGAACGCTGCCATTTCGCGATACTGGGCCAGCTCGAGCTTGATCGAGCCCGACACCTTCTTCATCGCCTTGGTCTGTGCCGCCGATCCCACGCGCGACACCGACAGACCGACGTTGATGGCCGGACGGATGCCCTGGTAGAACAGGTTGGTTTCGAGGAAGATCTGGCCGTCGGTGATCGAGATCACGTTGGTCGGAATATAGGCCGACACGTCGCCCGCCTGGGTTTCGATGATCGGCAGCGCGGTCAGCGAGCCCGAACCGTTGGCCGAGTTCATCTTCGCAGCGCGCTCGAGCAGGCGCGAGTGGAGATAGAACACGTCGCCGGGATAGGCTTCGCGGCCCGGAGGACGACGCAGCAGCAGCGACATCTGACGATAGGCAACGGCCTGCTTCGACAGATCGTCATAGACGATCAGCGCGTGCATGCCGTTGTCGCGGAAATATTCGCCCATGGTGCAGCCGGTGTACGGCGCAAGGAACTGAAGCGGAGCCGGCTCCGAAGCGGTCGCGGCGACGACGATGGTATATTCCATCGCGCCCGATTCTTCGAGCTGACGCACGATCTGCGCGACGGTCGAGCGCTTCTGGCCGATGGCGACATAGATGCAGTAAAGCTTCTTGCCTTCATCGTCGCCGGCATTGGCGCCCTTCTGGTTGATGAAGGTGTCGATCGCGACGGCGGTCTTGCCGGTCTGACGGTCACCGATGATCAGCTCGCGCTGGCCACGGCCGACGGGCACCAGCGCGTCGATCGCCTTCAGGCCGGTCTGCACGGGTTCGTGCACCGAAGTACGCGGGATGATGCCCGGCGCCTTGGTCTCGACGCGCATGCGCTTGTCAGCGACGATCGGGCCCTTGCCGTCGATCGGGTTACCCAGACCATCGACCACGCGGCCGAGCAGGCCCTTGCCGACGGGCACGTCGACGATGGTGCCGGTGCGCTTGACGACATCGCCTTCCTTGATCTCGGCGTCCGAGCCGAAGATCACGACGCCGACATTGTCGGCTTCGAGGTTGAGCGCCATGCCCTGCACGCCGTTCGAGAACTCGACCATTTCACCGGCCTGAACGTTGTCGAGGCCGTGGATGCGCGCGATGCCGTCGCCGACGCTCAGCACGCTGCCCACTTCGGACACTTGCGCATCCGTGCCAAAATTGGCGATCTGATCCTTGATAACCTTGGAGATTTCTGCGGCACGAATGTCCATGAGAATGTTAGCCTTTCATCGCTTGGCTGAGCGTGTTGAGACGGGTCTTGATGCTGGAATCGATCATCTGGCTGCCCATGCGGACAATCAGGCCGCCCAAGATGGACGGATCGACCTTCGCGGTGATCTTGATGCTGCGACCGGCGCGGTCCTTCAGCTGCTTGCGGATTTCATCGAGCTGCGCTTCTGAGAGCGGGAAGGCCGATGTGACTTCGGCGGTGACTTCTCCGCGATGCGCGGCAACCAGCTGATCGAAGGCAGCGAGGATGGACGAAAGCTGACCCAGGCGACGGTTGGTCGCCAAAACGCCGAGCAGGTTGCCGGTCATCTTGTCGAGCTTGAGCGTTTCGGCCAGCGACGCGACGATCTTCTCGGCGGCGGCGCGGCTGATCGTCTGGCTCTTGGTCAGCGCAGCGAAATCTTCCGACTCGTTCAGCGCGGCGCGCAGCGTTGCGACGCTGGTTTCGACTTCGGCGAGCTGCTTTTCGTCGCGCGCGAGCGAAAAGAGCGCCGAGGCGTAACGCCCTGCCAGACTGGCCTGTATCCCGCCGGAAATGTCCACGCGAATGCTTTCCCTTGCCGTTATGATATTGCGTCAGGAGGTTGGCGGGAGACGCTGGCCTCCCTCACCTGTCGGCGCGGCGGTTAGCACTCATATTGCTGCATTGCAAGACGCCCGGCAAACATCGGGTCCAGCCGGTCTTCCCCCGCAAAAAATGGGGATTTTTTGCTTTAGCGTGAAGGCGGCGTTTACCAAATTTTCGCATCGGGCGGGCATGACGTCAGCATGGCATTTTGTCTTTGGCCAACCATGGAATCGCCTTGCCGATGCGGAAAATTCAAGATTTGCGGTCTGATCTGTCCAAGGGCTTTGCGAGCATGGGCGTGGAAGCCAAGGTTCGCTTCAGCCTGACGGCCATGCTCGCCATGCTCGCGCTGCTGGCCTTTGTGGCGATCGGTGTGGTTGGCGTTACCCAGTATACGACGCGCCATCTGGTAACAGCGCGCATCCAGCCGACGATGCAGATGCAATCCCTCGGCGATGGCTATCGCGAGACGATGCGACTGGCGACCAAGGTGCGCTGGGGCCTGATAACCGGTCAAGCTGCCCTGACCGAGCTGGACGCACGCGAACGTCGCATCGCCCGTGACTGGAAGCGGATAGAGGAGGGCGCCTTCGGTCACGAGTTTCCGAAAAGGATGGTCCAGCTGCGCCGCGCCAAGGCACCGGCTGACGGCGCGATCGCAGAGTTGCGCAGGCAGATCGTGGCTTTCAACCGTCAGGGCAGGCGTGTCGATCCACCGATAGCGCTGCACCGACAGGTCGATCCGCTATTGGCCCAAAGCCAGGCTGCAGTAGCCGAAATGCGAGGCCTCGCGCGGACCACCCTGGTGTGGCTGAACATCATCCAGATTGCCGCGCTGATTTTCTGTTCGCTGCTGATGCTGGGCGCCGGATTGTTCGTGCGCTGGTGCATCGGCTATGCCACGCGCGATCTGCTGGTGCCCCTGGTGGCGCTTGCCCAATATGCGCTGCCCGAGAAGCGCGACAGCGTGAGCGCGCATAATCTCGGCCTGCGCCGACGCGATGAGATCGGCGCCATCGCCCGCGCCATCCATCGTTCGCACGGAAAGGCCGAGCGGGCGCTCAAGGCCGAGCAGGAACGACGGCTGGCCGAGCTCAAGCTCCAGCGCGAACAGCTTCAGTGGCAGGAGGAACGCCATCGCCGCGCGGTGACGATCGATGCGCTGTTCGCGAGCTACGAGGCCAAGCTGTCCGAATTGTCCGAACAGCTCGCCAAGGCGGCGAACGGCATGCGCGAAGGCGCGCAGGACATGCAGCGCAACGCCGCGCAGCATCAGACCTTCAGCCAGAACTTCGCCGACCGGGCGAACCGCGCGGCCGAATCGATGAAGGTGATCGATCGCCATGGACGCCGCCTGCAGCAAACGGGTGGGGGCGTGCGCGAACTGGTCGCCGACAGTTCGCGCAACATCTACGATGCGCACCATGCGAGCCGCATGAGCCGCGAGACGGCAGACCATCTGCACGAGGTCGCTGGCGAAATTTCGGGCATCCTGGCCATGATCACGCATATCGCCAAGCAGACGAACCTGCTGGCGCTCAATGCGACGATCGAGGCGGCGCGTGCCGGCGAGGCCGGTCGGGGTTTTGCCGTCGTGGCGCAGGAGGTGAAGAATCTCGCCAGCCAGACCCAGGCGGCAGCAGCGCTGGTGGAACAACGCCTCGGCAGCGTTTCGGCGATGACCCAGCAAGTGTCGGATGCGGTCAATTCGGTGGACGGGCATGTCGACATGATCCGGCACAATGCGGATCGGATCGACGAGGCCGTGAGCGAGCAGCATGACGCCAGCCGGGATATTCTCGATGCGCTCCGCTCGCTGATGACCAATGGCGATGAGGTGATGGATCAGATTGCCGAGCTGACGGACAAGTCGGCTTATGCCAATATTTCGGCCGAGGCGCTGAGCCAGACAGCAGAAGCGGTCGCGCGCCAATCGCAGGAGCTGCGCGAACAGATGCGCCAATTGGCTCAGGCGGTTCGCGCTGCCTGATCGCCGCTTTGACCGCATGAAGCGGGACGCGCCGAAAATCCGCAATCGATAGAAACGCGGGCATCCCTTGCATTTGGAGATGTTCGATGACCTACCGCATAGCTGGCCTGCCGCCAGCCGACTTCCTGCCGCTGTTCGCGCTATCCGATGCCGAGCTA
Source organism: Blastomonas ursincola (assembly GCF_013607875.1). Lineage (GTDB taxonomy): Bacteria > Pseudomonadota > Alphaproteobacteria > Sphingomonadales > Sphingomonadaceae > Blastomonas > Blastomonas ursincola. The sequence continues at coordinate 61,809 of NZ_VDES01000001.1, read as the reverse complement.
GCCTCGCACCGGGCCGTGCGCGTCACCGCAAGCCAGCATCCCGGTTATCCCTGCCGGGTAACGCTCCGCGATGCGCCGGTGGGCGAGCAGCTGATCCTGCTCCACCATGTCAGCCATGATGTCGCGACGCCCTATCGCAGCGCCTTTGCCATCTATGTCAGTCAGGCCGACATTGCGGCAGAGTATCGTGAGGCTCTTCCGCCGGTGATGCAGGGTCGGTCATTGGGGCTGCGCGGGTTCGATGCAGCGGGAATGCTTCGCGATGCCAGGCTCGTGCCCCCCGGCGAGGCCGATGCGGGCATCCGCGATCTGTTCGGCGATCCGGAGATCGCCTATATCCACGCCCACAACGCGGCACATGGCTGCTTTGTCGCAAGGGTGGACCGGGCATGAGCGGGCTGATCGATCTGGACGAGGATGCGGCCTGGGCTGCCGTTCTGCGCCGCGACCGCAGCCATGACGGGCGCTTCGTCACCGGCGTGCTGAGCACCGGCATCTATTGCCGCCCATCATGCGCTGCACGGCATCCTGCGCGCGCCAATGTCCGCTTCTTCGCCGATGGTGCTGCCGCCAGAGCCGTTGGCTTGCGCGCGTGCAAGCGCTGCCTGCCCGATGATGTCGCGCGCGACGAGACGGCGGTGCTCGCCGCGATCCGGGCGATCCGCGCGAGCGAGGAGCCGCTGGCCTTGGCGTCGCTGGCTGCGCAATGCGGTTATTCGCCCGCGCATTTTCAGCGGGTGTTCACCCGGCATACCGGCCTTTCGCCGAGCGCCTATGCCCGGGCACTGCGCACCGAGCGGGCGCGCGAGGCGCTGAGCGACAGCGAGCGCGTGGTCGATGCAATCTACGAAGCAGGGTTCAGCGCGCCGTCGCGCTTTTACGAGTCGATGAAGGGACGGATGGGGATGGAGCCGAGCGCCTGGAAGAATGGCGGGCAGGGCGTGCGGATTCACTGGACCCAGGCGCCTACTTCGCTTGGCCGCATGCTGGTCGCCTGGACCGACAAGGGCGTGTGTCGCCTGTCGTTCGAGGAAGAGGCAGAGGCGCTGGCCAAGCGGTTTCCTGCCGCCGAATTGAAGCCCGCGGGAGAGGAAGCGGCGCAGTTCGTCTCCGCGATCGTCGCCGAGGTCGAAAGTCCGCGCACCGGCGCCGACATACCGGTCGACGTACGCGGTACCGCGTTCCAGGAAGCCGTCTGGAAGGCGCTGTCCGACATTCCGCCCGGCGAGACGCGCAGCTATGCGCAGATCGCGGCCAGTATCGGCAAGCCGGCAGCGGTGCGCGCCGTGGGATCGGCCTGCGGGGCGAACCCGGTCGCGGTGCTGATCCCCTGCCACCGCGCGCTGCGCACCGATGGCACGCTGGGGGGCTATGCCTATGGCGTGGGCATCAAGACCGAACTGCTCAAGCGCGAAGGCGAGTGACCCGCCGCAAGCTCATTCCTTGGGCTTGGCGGCGGGCTTGAGCGTGCAGCTATAGGTCAGCACCTCGTTGGGCTGCGCCGGCAGCGCCTGGCGCAGCGCCTTCTGCATGTCCTCCAGTTCGGCCATGCGATCGGGCTCCGCGGTGCAGGTCTTGTCGGCATAGCGCGCGCGGATGTTGCGCGCATTGTTCATCGCGTCGAGGCCAAGCTGGAAATTCTCGGTGCGGAATTCGCGCGTGTCGGGGTTGAATTGGTTGATCGCGACCAGCTGGTCCTCGTTGCGTACGAACACCCGGGTCCAGCCGTCGACATCCTGCCCGTATTGCGTGCGATTGTTGACGCAGCCGCTTGCGGTCCAGGCTATTTCGACCGGGTCGGGGCTGGATGTGGTGATCTTGCTGCGCTCGGGCACGATACGGCACATATAGGTTCCGTCGCGACTGGCGGCGAGCTCGTCCTTGCCCCCCAGCTCCTTCTTCACCATCGCGAGGGCAATATCCTCGGCCTGGTTGAAGCCGGGGCGCAGTACGAAGATCAGGACTGCCGTCAGCGCGAGCGCGCCCGTGGCCGCGGCGGCGATCTTGCGCCGCTCCATCTCGCCGCGATCGTGCAGCACCCAGGTGGCGCCGCCGGCGAGCCCGGCGAGCACCAGCATCAGCGCGGAAAAAGCGATATGGTTCTCGCGTGCGCTGATCACCGCATGCTCCGCATCGCGCAGGGCGCGCTCTTCCAAGTCGCGGCGCTCGGCCTTTTCGGTCAGTGCCTTTTCGCGCGCCGCTTCGGCTGCCTCGGCCGACCGCTCGCGCTCCTCGGCGGAGAGCTCGGCGACCGAACGGCAGGGCGAATCGGCCAGCTGATAATCGACCTTCGCCGAGCGCAGGAAGCCGAGTACCTCGCGGTTGGAAACGGCAAAGCCATATTCGGCATCATTGCCGTCGGACAGCGAGCCGAAGCTGTTCACCCCGACGGCGCGACCGCACATGTCGACCAGCGGGCCGCCGCTATTGCCCTTGGCCAGCGCAGCGGTGTGCAGGATCGTGTCGAAATCCCGAGTGGTCCGGCCGCCAGAAACCACTCCTGGTGCCTTGACCGGGGCCATGGGGGCGATGGTTTCGCGCGCATCGAGCCCCTGCGCGCGGTCGACCGCAGCAGGGTAACCGATCGCCATTACCGAAGCGCCATCGTCGAGCGGCGTCTGCAGCAGGGCGAGGGCAGGCAGGCGACCGCGTTCCAGCTGGATCAGCGCGAGGTCGTTGCGCGGCGATAATGCCACGAGACGGCCACCATAGGTGGTGGTGCCCTCGGACGGGATGATGCCGATGCGGATGCTGGCATCCTCGCGCAGCGGGGCGACGAGATGGGCATTGGTGATGATCTTGTCCGGCGCGACGGCAAAGCCGCTGCCATGGCCGACATAGAAGGTTTCGCCATCCTCTTCCGCCACCAGCACCACGCGCACCACCGATCGGCTGGCGGCCTGGATATCGGCGGGATCGGCGGCGAGCGGCGCGGCGACGAGCGCCGCACATGCGGCGATCAGCAGGGCGATAAGGCGCATCGGGTTCATGAGGAGAAGCTCATAGCGCTGCCGTCAGACAAAGCTATAGGGATCGACATCGACCGCGACGCGAACGCCCGGTGCCCAGCGCATAGGCTGCAGCCATTCGCGGATGATGCGCTGCATCTCGACATTGCGCCGGGCGTGCACCAGCAATCGGAAGCGATGCCGACCGCGCAGCAGCGACAGGGGGGCAGGGGCGGGGCCATAGACGGCAAAGCCATCGAGCTCGGGCGCGACCGCGCCCGCCTGGCGCGCGGCCTCGTGCGCCTCGGCATGGTCCTCGGACGAGATGATGATCGCAGCCAGCCTGCCGAAGGGCGGCACGTTGGCGTCGCGCCGTGCCTGGGTTTCGGCGGCATAAAAGGCCTCGCGATCGCCCTGGACCAGCGCGTCGATCACCGGCGCCTCGGGGTGGCGCGTCTGAATGAACACCTCGCCCGGCTTGGCGGCACGGCCCGCGCGGCCGGCCACCTGCGCGATCTGCTGGAAGGTGCGCTCGCCCGCGCGCAGATCGCCGCCCTCCAGGCCGATGTCCGCATCGATCACCCCGACCAATGTCAGGTCGGGGAAGTGATAGCCCTTGGTGACCAGCTGGGTGCCGATGATGACGTCGATCGCTCTTGCCTCCACCTGCGCGACGAACTCTGCCGCTTTTTCGGGCGACCAGATGGTGTCCGAGGTGACGATCGCGCGGCGCGCCTCGGGCATCAGCGCGGCGACCTCGTCGGCGATCCGCTCGACGCCAGGGCCGCAAGCTACCAGGCAATCGGTCTCGCCGCATTCGGGACATGCGCTGGGCGAAGGCTCGGCATGGCCGCAATGATGGCAGGCCAGCCTTCCGGACAGCCGGTGGTCGACCATCCAGGCGCTGCAATTGGGGCATTTGAACCGGTGGCCGCAATGACGGCACAGCGTCAGCGGGGCATAGCCGCGCCGGTTGAGGAACAGCAGCGACTGTTCGCCACGCGCCAGCCGTTCCTGCATCGCTTCCAGCAGCGGCGGCGCGATCCACTGGTTGCGGGGCGGCGGGTTCTGCGTCAGGTCGATCAGGCCGATGCGCGGCAGCTGCGCGCCGCCATAGCGGTGCGTGAGCGTGAGCGGCTCATAGCGTCCCGCCTCGGCCATGACCCGGCTTTCGAGCGCGGGTGTCGCGCTCGATAGCACCACGGGGCAGCCCTCGAACCGCCCGCGCATCACCGCGACATCGCGCGCATTGTAGCGCACGCCATCCTCCTGCTTGAAGCTGGTCTCGTGCGCCTCGTCGACGATGATGACGCCAAGATTCGCATAGGGCAGGAACAGCGCGGAACGTGCGCCGACGACGATCTTCGCCTGGCCCGAAATGATCGCATTCCACGCGCGCCGCCGCTCGGTCTGCTTGAGGCCAGAATGCCAGGGCACCGGCGCGGCGCCGAAGCGCGCCTCGATGCGGGTGAGGAAGGGCTGGGTCAGCGCGATCTCGGGCAGCAGCAACAGCGTCTGCCTGCCCTTGCGCAGCGCCTCGGCCACCGCTTCGAAATAGACCTCGGTCTTGCCCGATCCGGTGACGCCATCGAGCAGGAACGGCATGGGTTCGGCAGCACGGACCGCCTCAGCCAGCCGGTCGGCAGCCTCCTGCTGCTCGTCGTTGAGCGCGGGGGTGATATGGGCGGGATCGGGGCGCGGCCAGGGCCGGTCGGTCGGCACCTCCATCGCCTCGAACGCGCCCGAGGTCACCAGCGAGCGGATCACTCCTTCGGACACCTCCGCCAGCGCCGCGAGTTCGCGCACCGTCGCCTGCTCTCCGGCCAGCCTGTCATAGACCTGCTGACGCTGCGGCGTCATGCGGGCAGGGGGCTCGCCGGTCAGCCGATATTCGGTGATCGATCGCCCTGGCCCGAGCAGCGATCCGCTGGGCAGCGCCATGCGCGCGACCGCGGCGGGGCTGGCGAGATAATAATCCGCAGTCCATTCGATCAGGCGGCGCAGCGCCTGCGACAATGGTGGCATGTCGTAACGCGCCAGCACCGGGCGCAAGCGGCTCGCCTCGATCTCCTCCGCGCCGAAAGCGCCCGCATCCCAGACGATTCCGTCGATCCGGCGTGGCCCCAGTGGCACCTGCACGACGCTGCCGACGGGCAGGTCCATGCCCTGCGGCACGCTATAGTCGAACGGGCCGACCGCCGAGTTGAACAGGAGAACGCGGACGCGAGTCATGATGCCATCCCAGATAGGGATTCGGGCGGCTAACGCATAGCTTTGGTTACTTCACCCAGCCCAGGCCGATGGTCTCGTAGATCTCGCGGTCCTCGTCCCAGCCTTCCTGCACCTTGACGTGCAGGTACAGATGGACGGGAACACCGAGCACGCGCGACAGCTCGGCGCGCGCCTTCTCGCCGATTTCCTTGATCCGGGCGCCGCCCTTGCCGAGCACGATGGCCCGCTGGGTGTCGCGCGCGACGAGGATCTGCTGGTGGATCTCGATCGAGCCGTCCTTGCGGGTGATATATTTTTCGGGGACCACCGCGCTGGCATAAGGCAGCTCGGCGTGGAGCTGGTTGAACAGCTGCTCGCGCGTAATCTCGGTGGCGAGCAGGCGCTCGCTCGCGTCGGAAACCTGATCCTCGGGGAAATGCCACTGGCCTTCGGGCATCGCGGCGGCGAGCCAGGCCTTGAGTTCCTCGACGCCGTCGCCGGTCAGCGCGCTGATGAAGAACACCTCGTCAAACCCGCCCGCCGCGTGCAGATGCTGCGCCTGGACGAGAAGCTTGTCCTTGGCGGCGATATCGACCTTGTTGAGCACCAGGATCTTGCGTTCGGGCCGCATCGCGACCTGTTCGACCAGCCGTTCGAGCCGGTCGGATCGCTTGGCCTTGGCATCGACGACCAGCGCAATGACATCCGCGCCGTCCGATCCCTCCCAGGCTGCATTGACCATCGCGCGATCGAAGCGGCGATCGGGATCGAAAATTCCGGGCGTATCGACCAGCATGATCTGCGCCGGGCCTGCCAGCGCGATGCCGAGCAGCCGGGTGCGCGTGGTCTGCGCCTTGGGGCTGGTGATCGCGACCTTCTGGCCGACCAGCTGATTGACCAGGGTGGACTTGCCGGCATTGGGTGCGCCGAGCACGGCGACCAGGCCGCAGCGGGTGGGGTTGGTATCTTCGTTCATCGTCCATGCTCCGCGAGAAACTGTTTTGCGGCCAGCGTCTCGGCCTCCTGCTTGCTGGTACCGGTTGCCTCAGCGATGCCCAGACCCTTGATCTCGACCTGCACGGTGAAGCGCAGATCATGGTCAGGCCCCGACTTGCGCAACAGCGTATAGACCGGGGTCTTGCGGTTGCGCGCGGCGGCCCATTCCTGGAGCTCCGACTTGGGGTGGCGGGGGGCTTCGCTGATCGCGCTCAGTCGGTCGGCCCAGTGTCGTTCGACAAAGCGGCGCGCCGTCTCCAGCCCCCCATCGATATAGAGCGCGCCGATCAGCGCCTCGACCACATCGCCCAGGATGTTGGTGCTGCCTGCGCCGCCATCGTCGCGCGCCTGCTTGCCCAGCCGGATCAGCGGGCCGAGGTTGCACGCGCGGGCAATCTGCGCGCAGCTCTCGCGCGAGACCAGCCGGTTGAGAAAGGCCGACATCTGTCCCTCCGCCGCCTTGGGGAAGCGCGTGTAGAGCAGTTCCGCGATCACCATTCCCAGGACACGATCGCCCAGAAACTCGAGCCGCTGATAATCGGGCGTTATCCCGGTACTGCCATGGGTCAGCGCCTGGACGAACAGGGCAGGCTGGCGCGGCTTGTAATCGAGGATGGGCAGCAGCGCCGCAAGGTCGGGCTCAGCGCTCAAAAGCCTTCCCCGATGCGGTCCCAGCGCGCGGCAGAGAACCAGGTCCAGGGCAGGAACCAACTGGCCGAACCGTCGGTCGAGAACACCGTGACCAGTGCGCGGCCGACGAGATATTTCTGCGGCACGATGCCGATGCCCTGGCCTTCGACGGCGGGAAAACGGCTGTCGAGGCTGTTGTCGCGATTGTCGCCCATCAGGAACATGTGCCCCTCGGGCACGATGATCGCCTCGGTGGTGTCGCGCGGCGCGTCGATCAGATCGAGCACATTGTAGGTCTTGCCGTTGGGAAGCGTTTCCTGGAAGCGCGGATAGCTGCACACCGCGCTGCCATCGGGCCGGGGCAGCTCGAAGCTGCGATCATAGCAGCGCGTGTTGGGCGAAACCGGGATGACGAAATCGGAAATACGCTTCTTCGGAATCGGCTTGCCGTTCAGCCACACCACGCCATCGCGCATCTGGATGGTATCGCCGGGCAGGCCGATCACGCGCTTGATATAATCCGCGCTGGCGCCCGGCGGGGCCTTGAAGACCACCACGTCGCCGCGCTCGGGCTGGCTGGCGAAGATGCGGCCAGGGATCAAGGGCAGGTTGAACGGCAGGCTGTAGCGCGAATAGCCGTAGGACCATTTCGACACCAGCAGATAGTCGCCGACCACCAGCCGCGGCTGCATCGATTCCGACGGAATATTGAACGGTGAGACGATGAAGCTGCGCAGAATGAAGAAGAAGATCGCGAGCTTGACCAGAAATTGCAGAAAGTCCGCCGTTTCCGACTTGGGCTTGGGCGATGTGGCGGCGGTTTCGGTCATTTTTCCCCTTTGATGACCGCGCAATGCGGCGTCAAGTCCCATCGCGAGCGGGCAAAGCCTCTCGCCAAGCCGGGATCGGCCCGCTAAACCCCGCCCCAGCGCCCCCAGCCTGAAAGGTACATGATGTCCGTCCAAGCCGATGCCATTTGGCAATCGATTGCAGAAATGCCGCGCCCGACCCTGGCCACGCTGTTTGCCGATGATGCCGCGCGGGTTTCACGCCTGTCGCACCGTATTCCGCTCGCGGGGACTGACATCCTGTTCGATTTTGCCAAGACGCATCTCGACGCCGCGCTGATCGCGAAGTTCGAGGAACTGTCCGCAGCGATGCATCTGGCCGGCATGCGCGACCAGCTGCTCGCCGGCGCCAAGATCAACACCAGCGAGGACCGTGCTGCTGAACATCCGGCCGAGCGCGGCATGGGGGCCGAGGATTCGGTCGAGAACGCCCAGCGGCTGCACGAGCGCATGGCGGCTTTGGTCGAAGCGATCGACCAGGGCGTGTTCGGCGAAATCAAGCACGTGCTGCATATCGGCATCGGCGGTTCGGCGCTGGGGCCCAAGCTGATCATCGATGCTTTGTGCCGCGACAGCGACCGTTATGATGTCGCCGTCGTTGCCAATGTCGATGGCGAGGCGCTGTCCGAGGCGGTGGACAAGTTCGATCCGACCAAGACTTTGGTCGCGATCGCATCCAAGACTTTCACCACCACCGAGACGTTGATGAATGCGGAGAGCGCGATCGACTGGTTGCGTGGCGGCGGCGTGGAAGACCCTTATGGCCAGCTCGTCGCACTGACCGCCGCGCCCGAAAAGGCGATGGAGTTCGGCATCGACGAAACGCGCATCCTGCCCTTTTCCGAAACGGTGGGCGGGCGCTATTCGGTCTGGTCGAGCATCGGCTTTCCCGTTGCGATGGCGCTGGGCAATCACGGCTTTGCCGAGTTCCGCGCTGGGGCACTGGCGATGGACCGGCATTTCGCCACCGCGCCGCTCGCCGCCAACATGCCCGTGCTTGCGGCTTTCGTTGATCTTTACTACGCGCAGGTCCGCACCTGCCAGACGCGCGCGGTCTTCGCCTATGACGAGCGGCTGCGGCTGCTGCCCGACTATCTCCAGCAGCTCGAGATGGAGAGCAACGGCAAGGGCGTGCGCCGCGACGGATCGCCGCTCGGGCGGGCGAGCGCGCCGATCACCTGGGGCGGGGTCGGCACCGATGCGCAGCACGCGGTGTTCCAGCTGCTGCACCAGGGCACGCATCTGGTGCCGGTCGAGTTCATCGCCTCGCGCCTCAGCGCACATGAATTCGACGAGGCGCATCACCGCGCGCTGCTGACCAACTGCTTCGCACAGGGCGCTGCGCTGATGCAGGGCAAGGCGAGCGACGACCCGCAGCGCAGCTATCCCGGCGACCGCCCGTCGATGACGATCCTGCTCGACAATGTCGATCCGCAGAGCCTGGGTGCGCTGATCGCGTTCTACGAGCACCGTACCTTTGCCAATGCGATGCTGCTGGGGATCAATCCTTTTGACCAGTTCGGTGTTGAACTGGGCAAGGAAATCGCCAAATCCATGGGCAACCGCCAGTCCGGCGATTTCGACCCTTCGACCGTTGCGCTGATCGAGGCGGCGGGTCTCTGAGGGGCCGATTGACCGAATTCCCAGGAGTTTTTCGATGAGTGATTATGATTACGACCTGTTCGTCATCGGAGCAGGCTCGGGCGGGGTGCGCGCCTCACGCATCGCTTCGTCCTACGGTGCCAAGGTCGCGGTGGCTGAGGAATATCGCGTCGGCGGCACCTGCGTCATCCGCGGCTGCGTGCCCAAGAAGCTGCTCGTCTTCGGATCGCATTTTGCCGAGGATCTGGAAGACGCGCAGAATTACGGCTGGGAGATCGAGGGGACGAAGTTCAGCTGGCAGGTCCTGCGCGACCGCGTGCTGGGCGATGTCGACCGGCTGAACGCCGCGTACAAGTCGACGCTGAACAACCACAATGTCACCATCATCGAGGAACGCGCGACGATCATCGCGCCGCACCGGGTGAAGCTCGCTAGCGGGCAGGAGATCAGCGCGAAATACATCCTGATCGCGGTCGGCGCGCGGCCCTATGTGCCCGAATTCCCCGGCTCGGAACATTGCCTGACCTCGAACGAGATGTTCCACCTGGAAGAGCTGCCGCGCCGTGCGGTGATCGCGGGCGGCGGCTATATCGCCAACGAATTCGCCGGCATCCTCAACGGGCTCGGCACCCGCGTCACCGTGGTCAATCGCGGCGACACGATCCTGCGTGGCTATGATGAATCGTTGCGCGACCGGCTGCTGCAGATCTCGATGACCAAGGGCATCGAGTTCAAGTTCAAGGCGCCGTTCGAGAAGATCGAGAAGCGCGAGGACGGCACGCTCGACGTGTTCCTCAAGGGGCAGGACCCTATCAACACCGATATCGTGATGATGGCGACGGGTCGCGTGCCCAATGTCGAGGGGCTGGGGCTCGAGCATGTCGGCATCACCACCGACGATCAGGGCGCGATCCCGGTCGACGAATACAGCAAGACCGCGTGCGACAGCATCTATGCGGTGGGCGATGTCACGAACCGGGTGCAGCTGACCCCGGTGGCGATCCGCGAGGGCCAGGCGTTTGCCGACACCGTGTTCGGCGGCACGCCGAAGACCGTCGATTACAATTGCATCCCCACCGCCGTCTTCTCGCAACCGCCGATCGCCTCGGTCGGGCTGACCGAAGGCGAGGCGCGCAATCGCTATGGCAATATCCGCGTCTATTCGGCCGATTTCCGCCCGATGCGCAACGTTTTTGCGCACCGCGCCGAGCGTGGCCTCTACAAGATGATTACCGAGGAACCTTCGGGCAAGATCCTGGGCCTGCACATGATCGGCCCGGATTCGCCGGAAATCCTTCAGGCTGCCGCGATCGCGGTCAAGGCCGGGCTCACCAAGCAGGCGTTCGACGATACCGTCGCCTTGCACCCCAGCATGGCCGAAGAACTGGTGCTGATGAAATAAGCGCGCTGATCGTCACCCGATCCGGTACGGCACCATGCCGCGCCGGTCGGGATCGATCACCAGCGGGCGATCGGTCGGCGGAAAGGCGCGCTGGTCGCAATTGTCGCGCGGGCAGGTGCGGCAGCTGATGCCGATCGGGGTCACCGCCCCGGCGGCAGCGGTATCGAGCCCGTCGGCATAGATGAAATGCCGCGCATGCTCGACCTCGCAGCCCAAAGCGACGGCATAGCGGCGCGGCTTGCGGCCATAGCTGCCCGAAGGCTTCACCAGACCCTTGGCCATCGAGACATAGCGTAGCCCATCGGGCGTCTCGGCCATCTGCACCAGGATGCGGTCGGGGATCGCCGCGGCCTCATGCACCACCCAGAGCGGACACGCGCCGCCGAAGCGTGCGAACTGCAGCCGGGTCGCGCTGTGCCGCTTGGTGATATTGCCCGCCATATCGACGCGGCAGAAAAAGACAGGTAGCCCGCGCGCGCCAGGGCGCTGGAGCGTCGAGAGCCGGTGGCAGGCCTGTTCGAAGCTCACTCCGAAGCGGTGCGTGAGCTGGTCGATATCGTGCCGGCACGCCATCGCCGCCTCGCGGAAGCGCGCATAGGGCATGACGAGGGCGCCGGCGGCATAATTGGCCAGTCCCACCGAGACCAGCTTCTGCGCCTGCTCGCTTTTCAGCTTGGCATTGGCGGCGAGGATGGCGATGGCAAAGCGCATCTCGTGCGCCATCAGCCGGTGCGCGAGCATGAAATAGCGCGATTCCGGCGCGATGCCTTCGGCCAGAAAGAGCGTCCGGCTCGCTGCATCATATTGGCTTAGCGGCGCATTGGGATCGGCGGCGCGCAAGGGCTTGACCGTAATGCCATGGTCGCGGTGCAGCCGCGCGATCAGGCCATCGGGATTGAGCTCGTCGCCCAGCTCCTCGGCAATATCCTCTGCATTGCGGTCGAGCTGATCGATATAATTGCCCGATTCATGAAACCAGTCTCGCACCTCTTCCCAGGGCAGGCGCGCATTGTGCTGGCCGGTCGCCGCCAGGCTGTCGTCGAGCATCGCCGAACGCTCTGCCGCCTGGCGATAGCCCTGGTAGAGATTGGTGATGATATGCGCGATTTCCGGATGGCTGTCGCGCAGGCGGGCGAAGCGCACCGGATCGACCTCGACCCCGGCAAGCACCGGATCGTCGAGCAGGCTCTGCCAGTTGAGCGAGGGCGCGCCCTCCGGCGCGTCCTCCAGCTCGAACGCGAAATGGCGCGACAGCTGGGTCAGCACCTGCGGCGTGATCGGTCGCTCGTCATTCTCGATCTGGCTGAGGTAACTGGTCGAAATGCCCAATGCCTCGGCCATCGCGGCCTGGTTGAGACCCGAATGGCGGCGGACGGCGCGGACGCGCTGGCCCGCATAAAGGCGTTTGCGGCGTGACATTATGCCGTTCGACTAGTTTGCAAACTGGCGGTTTGCAAGTTCGCTATTTAACATTTGCTTGTGCGGGCAAAGGCTGGAAAACAGGCCCCCCGATTTCAGCACAAGAGGATGCGATGCAGGCCATATTGGAAGAACTGGCAGCCCGGCGCGAGAAGGCGCATCTGGGCGGCGGCACCAAGCGGATCGAGGCACAGCATGCCAAGGGCAAGCTGACCGCGCGCGAGCGCATCGACGTGCTGCTCGATCCGGGCAGCTTCGAAGAATATGACATGTATGTCGAGCATAACTGCGTCGATTTCGGCATGCAGGACACCGTCATCCCCGGCGATGGCGTGGTTACCGGATCGGGCACGGTCAACGGTCGTCTGGTCTTCGTGTTCAGCCAGGATTTCACCGTATTCGGCGGCTCATTGTCCGAACGGCATGCGCAGAAAATCTGCAAGATCATGGACATGGCGATGAAGGTCGGCGCGCCGGTGATCGGCCTCAACGATTCCGGCGGCGCGCGCATCCAGGAGGGCGTGGCGTCCCTGGGCGGCTATGCCGAAGTGTTCCAGCGCAACGTGCTGGCATCGGGCGTGGTGCCGCAGCTTTCCGTCATCATGGGCCCTTGCGCGGGCGGTGCGGTCTATTCGCCTGCGATGACCGACTTTATCTTCATGGTGAAGGATTCGAGCTATATGTTCGTCACCGGCCCCGATGTGGTGAAGACGGTGACCAACGAGGTCGTGACGCAGGAAGAGCTGGGCGGTGCGGTCACGCATACGGCCAAGTCGGGCGTCGCCGATGTCGCGTTCGACAATGACATCGAAGCCTTGCTCGCCGCGCGCGACCTGATCGACTATCTGCCGCTCTCGAACCGCGAGGCACTGCCCGAGCGCCCGACCGCCGATCCTTGGGACCGGATCGAGAACAGCCTCGACACGTTGATCCCGGCCAATCCGAACATGCCCTATGACATGCACGAGCTGATCCGCAAGACGCTCGACGAGGGCGAGTTCTTCGAGATCCAGCCCACCCATGCGGGCAATATCATCACCGGCTTCGGCCGCATCGAGGGCCGCACCGTCGGCGTCGTCGCCAACCAGCCGATGGTGCTGGCCGGGTGCCTCGACATCAACTCGTCGAAGAAAGCCGCGCGCTTCGTGCGCTTTTGCGACTGTTTCGACATTCCGATCATCACCTTTGTCGACGTGCCCGGCTTCCTTCCCGGCGTGGCGCAGGAGCATAGCGGCATCATCAAGCACGGCGCGAAGCTGCTCTTCGCCTATGCCGAGGCGACCGTGCCCAAGATCACCGTCATCACCCGCAAGGCCTATGGCGGCGCATATGACGTGATGGCCTCAAAGCACCTGCGCGGCGACCTCAACTACGCCTGGCCCACCGCCGAAATCGCGGTGATGGGCGCCAAGGGCGCGGTCGAGATTATTTTCCGTGGGCGTACGCCCGAGGAAATCGCCGAGCGCACCAAGGAATATGAAGCGCGCTTCGCCAACCCGTTCGTGGCGGCCAGCAAGGGTTTTATCGACGAGGTCATCATGCCGCATTCGACCCGGCGGAGGATCGCGCTGGGGCTTCGCAAGCTGCGCAACAAGGCGCTGGAGAACCCCTGGAAGAAGCATGACAATATTCCGCTGTGAGGTGATTTGTGGCGTTAACTGATCCCGCTCGCGAACTGGTTTTCACACTCGAGCAGCTTGCTGACCTGCATAATCAAAAGTTGGATAGGAAAATAGCGCAAGTCGCCAAGGTCGAGGAGTGGTCGGCTGATTTCTTTAAGGTCATTTTCTATTTGATTGATAGATTTGATCTTTTGGCGAGAGAAATCGAAGAGCTGGATCTCGATGATGATATAAAAGATGATGCGCTTCGTAGCATTGCGACCATGAGGTCGGTGTTTTCGTCAAAAAGTATGCTCAGTCAGACAACCGAGCAGACCAATCCCCGCATAACCGGGGCAAACGCGACAGTATTGAAAATGCTATCGGCACAGGTAAGGAAGCGTGTTTTCTGGCATAAGCTGAGCAACGAAGAGCGCGATAGTGTCCTGCATGATGTGGACACGCTCGTGAGTTGGCTTTCTGATTTTCAAACTGAAGAAAAAGATTTTATCAGACAGGCTCTTATTGATGGGCTAAAGGAGTTTCGGTTTCGGCTAGAGCGACTTCATTGGTTTGGTTCGGGTTATCCCATTGAGTCTCTGCGTGAGGTGATCCACGCTTACCTTGCCTTGGAAGGAGCAAGAAGTCTTTCGGGAGAGGATGAAATATCCTCCGCGATTCTAAAGCGCACGAGCGGGTTTTTGAAGAAGATCTTCGACATTATTGATGTGGCTAAGGATAATACTGAGCGGGCAGATTGGATCTTGCGTGCTTATGGTGCCGTCTCCGCGCTATCTGACGGAACTGCTACAATTTCAGGCCTTCTTGGTTCGCCAACTGGGAATTGCTAAAATGAAACTAGGCCGTCTCAACCATATCGGCGTCGCGACGCCCTCGATCGCGGACAGCATCGTGTTCTACCGCGATGTCATGGGCGCGACCAAGATTCATCAACCGTTCGACCTGCCCGAACAGGGGGTGAAGGTGTGCTTTGTCGATACGCCGGGAGCCGACGGCGCGCTCAATGGCACGCAGATCGAGCTGATCGAGCCGCTGCCGGGCAATGCCTCGATTGCCTCGTTCCTCGAGAAGAACCCGAGCGGCGGGCAGCATCATGTCTGCTATGAGGTGCCCGACATTCATGTCGCCAAGGCCGAGTTCGAGGCGCTGGGCAAGCGCGTGCTGGGGGAACCGCGGATCGGCGCGCATGGGACGCTGATCTTCTTTGTGCACCCCAGGGACATGGGCGGGGTGCTGACCGAGATCATGGAGACGCCGAAGCCGGGCGAGGGGCATTGAGCACTAGAACCTTCTCCCTTGATGGGAGAAGGATACGGAGCCTTGCATCGCGTCAGCGAGGCTAGGCGCAGTTGGATGAGGGTGACAGGCGCGAACGTCAGCGCAGTTTCACCCTCTCCCAGCTTCAACTAGGCGCTTTCAGCGCCAAGTCTTCGCAACCCTCTCCCGTCAAGGGAGAGGGGGGAATAACAGGAGAGAGTTGCGACCATGACCTACGAAACCATAAAGCTCGAAATCGCCGACCAGATTGCCACGATCACGCTCAATGTGCCCGAGCGGCTGAATGCCTGCTCGCTGCAGATGGCGGACGATATCAACGATGCGCTCGACCGGCTGGGCGATGCGCGCGCGCTGGTGATTACCGGCGAGGGCAAGGGTTTCTGTTCGGGCGCGGATCTTTCCGGCGGGCGTGACAGCTCGATCTCGGGCGGGCAGGGCAGCTACAAGGCGCTGACCCAGCATTACAATCCGATGCTGCTCAAGCTGCACCGGCTGAACATCCCGACGATCAGCGCGGTCAACGGACCCGCCGCGGGCGTCGGCTGCTCGATCGGTCTGGCACCTGATTTCGTTATCGCCAGCGAAAAGGCCTATTTCCTGCAGGCGTTCGTCAATATCGGCCTGGTGCCCGATGGCGGCGCGAGCTGGATGCTGACCCGCCTGGCGGGCAAGGCGCGCGCGACCGAGCTGATGATGCTGGGCGAGAAGCTGCCCGCCGCAAAGGCGCTCGAATGGGGCATGATCTACAAGGTGGTCGAGCATGACAGCCTGATGGACGAAGCGCGCGCGCTCGCGGCCCGTCTGGCCGCTGCGCCCACCGTCGCGCTGGGCATCATGCGCAAGAACCTGGTCGAGGCGCTCGAATGCGATTTCGCTACCGCGCTCGCACGCGAGGCCGAAGGCCAGCGCATCGCCGGCGACAGCAACGACGCGCGCGAGGGGGCCATCGCCTTCCTGCAGAAGCGCAAGGCCAATTTCACCGGCAGCTGATTCAACCAAACGGGACCAATGGAATGACCGATACACCCGCATATGCAGACTGGCAGGCGCTTGCCGACAAGGAGGTCAAGGGCAAGGACCTGACCTGGCACACGCCCGAGGGCATTGCCGTCAAGCCGCTCTATACGGCGGACGATGTATCGGTCGATCCCGGCCTGCCGGGCTTTGCGCCGTTCACGCGCGGGGTGCGCGCCAGCATGTATGCGGGCCGCCCGTGGACGATCCGGCAATATGCCGGTTTCTCGACCGCCGAGGAATCGAACGCCTTCTATCGCCGCAACCTTGCCGCCGGGCAGAAGGGGCTTTCGGTCGCGTTCGACCTCGCCACGCATCGCGGCTATGACAGCGATCATCCGCGCGTCACCGGCGATGTCGGCAAGGCGGGCGTGGCGATCGACACGGTCGAGGACATGAAGATCCTGTTCGACGGCATTCCGCTCGACCAGATGTCGGTCAGCATGACCATGAACGGCGCGGTGATCCCGATCCTCGCCTTCTTCATCGTCGCGGGCGAGGAGCAGGGCGTGGAGCGCAGGCTGCTCGACGGGACCATCCAGAACGACATTCTCAAGGAGTTCATGGTCCGCAATACGTACATCTATCCACCCGAACCCTCGATGCGGATCATCTCGGACATTTTCGGCTATACCAGCCGCGAGATGCCCAAGTTCAACAGCATCTCGATCTCCGGCTATCACATGCAGGAGGCCGGGGCGACGCAGGTGCAGGAGCTCGCCTTCACCATCGCCGACGGCATGGAATATGTGAAATACGGCGTCGCCTCGGGCCTCGACATCGACAAGTTCGCCGGGCGGCTGTCGTTCTTCTTCGCCATCGGCATGAACTTCTTCATGGAAATCGCCAAGCTGCGCGCCGCGCGCGTGCTGTGGCACCGGGTGATGACCAGGCTCGGCGCGAAGGACGAGCGCTCGAAGATGCTGCGCACCCACTGCCAGACCAGCGGCGTGTCGCTGACCGAGCAGGACCCCTATAACAACGTCATCCGCACAACCATCGAGGCGATGGCCGCGATGCTGGGCGGCACCCAGTCGCTGCACACCAATGCGCTCGACGAGGCGATCGCATTGCCCACCGATTTCTCGGCGCGCATCGCCCGCAACACGCAGATCGTCATCCAGGAAGAAACCGGGATGACCAAGGTCGTCGATCCGCTGGGCGGCAGCTATTATATCGAGAGCCTCACGCAGGAATTGGTCGACAAGGCCTGGGAGATCATCGAACGCGTCGAGAGCGAAGGCGGCATGGCCAAGGCGGTCGCTGCGGGCTGGCCCAAGGCGATGATCGAGGAAGCCGCTGCGGGCCGTCAGGCGCGGGTTGACCGCGGCGATGACGTGATCGTCGGCGTCAACAAGTACCGGTTGGCTAATGAAGACCTGCTCGAAACGCTCGAGGTCGACAACGCCAAGGTGCGCGAAGGCCAGATTGCGCGGATCAACGCGGTCAAGGCCGCGCGCGACGAGGCTGCGTGCCAGGCCGCGCTCGATGCCCTGCGCGAAGGCGCCAAGGGCAAGGGCAATCTGCTCGAACTCGCGGTCGAGGCTGCACGCGCCCGCGCGACCTTGGGCGAGATCAGCCAGGCGATGGAGGACGTGTTCGGCCGCTATGCAACGCGCCCGACCCCGGTCAAGGGCGTCTACGCCGCGCCCTACGAGGACGACAGCCGCTGGGCGCAGGTGGTCGATGGCGTCAAGGCGGTCGAGCGCCGTCTGGGGCGCAAACCCAAGCTGCTCGTCGCCAAGATGGGCCAGGACGGGCATGATCGCGGCGCGAACGTGATCGCCTCGGCCTTTGGCGACATGGGCTTCGATGTCGTGTCCGGCCCGCTGTTCCAGACGCCGGAAGAGACGGTGGTGCTGGCGCTCGAGACCGGCGTCGATGTCGTCGGTGCATCCTCGCTTGCCGCCGGACACAAGACGCTGATCCCCGAACTGATCCGCGGCCTCAAGGAAGCCGGCCGCAACGACATCAAGGTGATCGCGGGCGGCGTCATCCCGCCGCAGGATTACGAGTATCTGCGCGATGCCGGGGTGCAGGGCATCTATGGCCCGGGATCGAATGTGGTCGAGTGTGCCGCCGATGTACTGCGGTTGCTCGGCCACAACATGCCGCCGCTGCAGGAAGCTGCGGAATGAGCGATGATTCGCCAACGGAAGGCGTCAGGCCGAGCGAGGGGGATCCCGAGCTGCTGCTCTACGATTTCCTCAAATATCTCGCGACGCTGGCGCTGCTCATCCTCGGCGCTGTCCTGTCGCTGTCCGGTTCCGACAGTAGCTTGTCCAGGCGCAACCTTGCGATCGTGATCTTCATCGTCGCAACGGCGGCCTTGATCGCCATTGTTGCCGCCGATCGGGTTGTCGTGCTGCGGATGAAGGGCAAGCCGGTCGACCGCACGGTGAGCTGGTCGCGTGGCGCCTGCATGTGGTTACTGACGCTCGGGACGGGAGCATTCCTGTCCAATTGGGTCAATGCGTTCGAATGAAATGGAAGAATTGATGATGACAGCCCGTACCGACTGGACCCGCGAGGAAATCACCGCGCTGTTCGATCTGCCCTTCAACGATCTGATGTTCGAGGCGCAGAGCGTGCACCGCGCGAATTTCCCGCGCAACGAGGTGCAGCTCTCCACCCTGTTGTCGATCAAGACCGGCGGTTGCCCCGAGGATTGCGGCTATTGCAGCCAGTCCAAGGATGCCGATAGCGGCGTCAAGGCGACCAAGCTGATGGACGTGCAGGCGGTGCTGCAGGCAGCCGCCCAAGCCAAGGATCACGGATCGGGCCGCTTCTGCATGGGCGCGGCCTGGCGCAACCCCAAGGACAAGGACATTCCCAAGCTCGCCGCGATGATCAAGGGCGTGCGCGAGATGGGCATGGAAACCTGCATGACGCTGGGCATGCTGACCCCGTCGCAGGCGCGCGCGCTCGCCGATGCGGGGCTCGATTATTACAACCACAATATCGACACCGCGCCCGAGAACTACGCCAATGTCATCACCACCCGGACCTTCGAGGACCGGATGGAGACGCTGGAGAATGTGCGCTCGGCAGGAATCAACGTGTGCTGTGGCGGGATTGTCGGCATGGGCGAGACCCGCGCCGACCGCATCGGCTTCATCCACGCGCTCGCCACCATGCCGCACCCGGAAAGCGTGCCGATCAACGCGCTGGTTCCGGTCAAGGGCACGGTACTGGGCGACATGCTCGCCGATACGCCACTCGCCAAGATCGACGAGATCGAGTTCGTCCGCACCGTCGCGGTGGCTCGCATCACCATGCCGTATTCGATGGTCCGCCTGAGCGCGGGCCGCGAGAGCATGTCGGAAAGCTGCCAGGCCCTGTGCTTCATGGCGGGGGCGAACAGCATCTTCACCGGCGACAAGCTGCTCACCGCGCCCAATGCCGGCGACGACAAGGATGCGGCGCTGCTCGGGAAGCTGGGCCTGAAGGCGATGGCCGCGCAGCCGCACGGGCATCTGGAGGCGGCGGAGTAACGGCCGCATGATCCGCCCGCTCGCCACCCTGATCGGTATCGCCCTGGCCTGCGCTGCGCCCGTCGCCGCGCAGCCGGTGCCGATCAGCATTGGCGAGACGCACACGATCGCGTCGAAGCCGCTGGGTCAGGATCGGGTGGTCAACGTCTATCTGCCAGCGGATTATGCGACATCGGGCAAGAGCTATCCGGTGCTGTATCTGATCGATGGCGGGCTGGATCAGGATTTCCTCCACGTCACCGGCACCACCGCGCTCGGCGCACTCTGGGCGCGGTCACAGCCGGTGATCGTTATCGGCATCGCGACGCAGGACCGCCGGCGCGAGCTGACCGGGCTGACCCAGGATCCCGAACTGCTCAAGCGCTATCCCACGGCAGGCCATTCCGCCGAATTTCGCGCCTTCATCCGCGACGAGGTCATGCCAATGGTGGCATCGCGCTATCGGACCAATGGCGAGAGCGGCGTGATCGGGGAATCGCTCGCCGGGCTGTTCATCGTCGAGACCTTCCTGGCCGAGCCCGATCTGTTCGATCATTATGCGGCGATCAGCCCCAGCCTGTGGTGGGACAGGGCCAGGCTCGTTCAGGCTGCGGCTGGGCTTCTCAAGACACCGATGCTCAAGCCGCATCGCCTGTATCTGACCATCGCCGACGAGGGCGGCGAGATGCAGGCAGCCACCGACAATCTGGTCAAGGCGCTGGCCGCCAACCCGCGCGAAGGCCGCACCTGGTGCTACGCACCGCACCAGCAGCTGACCCATGCCACGATCTACCACAGCGTCGCGCCCGAGGCGCTGCAGTATCTTTTCCCAACTCCGGTCGAGCAAGACCCGCAAAGTGGATTTGACATAGCATGCCAATCACCAAGATCCTGATCGCCAACCGGGGCGAGATCGCCTGCCGCGTTATCCGCACCGCCCGCAAGATGGGCATCAAGACGGTCGCCGTTTATTCGGATGCCGATGCGCGCTCACCCCATGTCGAAATGGCTGACGAGGCGGTCCATATCGGCCCGTCGCCCGCTGCGCAGTCGTACCTGCTGGCCGACAGGATCATCGAGGCGTGCAAGGCGACCGGCGCGGATGCGGTCCATCCCGGCTATGGCTTCCTGTCCGAACGGACCAGCTTTGCCGAGGCGCTGAAGGCCGCCGGCATCACCTTTATCGGCCCGCCGCCGAACGCGATTGCAGCCATGGGCGACAAGATCGAGTCCAAGAAGCTCGCCAAGCAGGCGGGCGTGAATGTCGTCCCCGGCTTTGTCGGCGAGATCGAGGATACCGAGCACGCGGTGCGCATTGCCAGCGAGATCGGCTATCCGGTGATGATGAAGGCTTCGGCCGGCGGCGGCGGCAAGGGCATGCGCCTGGCCTATAGCGAACAGGATGTCCGCGAAGGCTTCGAGGCGACCAAGCGCGAGGGGCTGAACAGCTTCGGCGATGACCGCGTGTTCATCGAGAAGTTCATCGAACAGCCGCGCCATATCGAGATCCAGGTGCTGGGCGACCAGCACGGCAATATCGTCTATCTGGGCGAGCGCGAATGTTCGATCCAGCGCCGCCACCAGAAGGTGGTGGAAGAAGCGCCATCGCCCTTCGTCAGCCCCGAGATGCGCAAGAAGATGGGCGAGCAGGCGGTCGCGCTGGCGCGCGCGGTGGGCTATTACAGCGCGGGCACGGTCGAGCTGATCGTCTCGGGCGCGGACACTACCGGCGACAGCTTCTACTTCCTTGAGATGAACACCCGGCTTCAGGTCGAGCATCCGGTCACCGAACTGGTTACGGGGGTCGATCTGGTCGAACAGATGATCCGCGTCGCCAATGGCGAGCCGCTCGCGTTCACGCAGGATGACATCAAGCTGACCGGCTGGGCGGTGGAAAACCGCGTCTATGCCGAAGACCCCTATCGCGGCTTCCTGCCGTCGATCGGCCGTCTGGTCCGCTACAACCCGCCCAAGCAGAAAAAGGGCGTGCGCGTCGACGATGGCGTGGAAGAGGGCGGCGAGGTCTCGATTCATTACGACCCGATGATCGCCAAGCTGATCACCTATGGTGAAACGCGGCTCGACGCGATCGACCGGCAGATCACCGCGATCGACCGGTTCGAGATCGAGGGGCCTGGGCACAATCTTGATTTCGTCTCGGCGCTGATGCAGCACGAGCGGTTCCGCTCGGGCAACATCACCACCGGCTTCATTGCCGAGGAATATCCCGACGGCTTCCATGGCGCGCCGGCCTCGCCCGAATTGCTGAGGCGTCTGGCGGCAATGGCGGCGTTCATCGCGACCGCAGAGGCCGATCGTGCGCTGCGCGTCTCGGACCAGCTCGGCAACCGCCTGACGCCTCCGTCCGAATGGCGCGTGCGAAAAGGCGATATCGCGATGGAAGTCTCGGTCAGTGAGGACGCGATCGTTGTCGATGGCGAGGTGGTCGATCTGTCGATGGGCTATACCCCCGGCGACAGGCTCGCGGTGGCCGATTTCGGCGACGAGGAAGAGAGCGACGAACTGGCGGTCAAGGTGCAGCGCACCCGCACCGGCTTTGCGCTCACCGCGCGCGGTGCGACGCACAGCTTCGAGGTGCTGCCGGCGCATGTCGCCGCGCACGCCCGGCACATGATCGAGAAGGTTCCGCCCGACCTGTCGCGCTTCCTGCTCTGCCCGATGCCCGGTCTGCTGGTGAAGCTGCATGTGGCCGAAGGCGACAAGGTCCAGCCCGGCCAGCCGCTCGCGATCGTCGAGGCGATGAAGATGGAGAACATCCTGCGCGCCGAGAAGGCGGCGACGGTCAAGACCATCAGCGCTGCGGAAGGCGACAGCCTGGCGGTCGATGCGGTGATCCTGGAGCTGGAATGATGATCCTGCTGAGTGCCCTGGCCATGGCGGCGACACCGACGCAACGCATCGAGATCATGCCCGAACTGATTGCCGATCTGCCGCGCCAGCAGATCAGCATCGTGGGGCATGATGACAGCGTCCAGCGCTGCGAGGGCGTGCCGTTGACCGGCGTGCTCGCCAAGGCGGGCCTGCCGGCGGTGTCCAAGCTGCACGGCAAGGATCTGCGCAAGGTTGTCGTCGCGCATGCGCGCGATGGCTATGCGGTGGCATTCTCGCTCGGCGAGCTCGACGAAATGCTGGGCAACGCCCGGGTGGTGCTGGTCGACAAGTGCAATTACGAGCCGCTTGGTCAGGAAGACGGGCCGTTCCGCCTGGCGCTTCCGGGCGATCAGCGCGGCGCGCGCATGGTTCGCCAGTTGATTGCGCTGGAAATCCTCTCCATAGACTGACGCCCTAGGGACTGGATGGGGAGAGTGCTGGATGGCCGCAACGGCTGCAGCAGACGGGCAGGATTTCGACGCTAGCCGCGATCGGCTGGTGATTGTCGCATCCTCGCTCGGCACGGTTTTCGAATGGTATGACTTTTTCGTCTACGGGATCCTGGCGACGCTGATCGGCCAGCTGTTCTTCCCGTCCGACAACCCCACCGCCGCCACGCTCGCCTCGCTGGCGATCTTTGGCGCGGGCTTTGGTGTGCGACCGCTGGGCGCGGTGCTGTTCGGTTATCTCGGCGACAAGGTGGGGCGCAAGTACACCTTCCTCGTCACCATCTCGCTGATGGGCGGTGCGACCGCCTCGATCGGGCTGCTGCCTACCTTTGCCACCGCAGGCGTCTGGGCCGCGGCGCTGCTGCTGGTGCTGCGTTGCCTGCAGGGCCTGGCGCTGGGCGGCGAATATGGCGGTGCTGCAATCTATGTCGCCGAGCACGCTCCGCCGGGCAAGCGCGGGCAATATACCAGCTGGATCCAGGCATCGGTGGCCGGGGGCTTCCTGCTCGCGGTGATCTGCGTGCTGGCGACGCGCAAGCTGATGAGCCCCGAGGATTTTAACGCCTGGGGCTGGCGCGTGCCGTTCCTGATCTCGATCCTGCTGCTCGCGATCTCGCTCTATATCCGCATGAAGCTGTCCGAAAGCCCGGTCTTCCAGGCAATGAAGGCTGCAGGCTCCACGTCGAAGAACCCGTTCATGGACAGCCTGCGCTATCCCGGCAACATCAAGCGGGTGATGGTGGCGCTGTTCGGCGTCGCCGCGGGCCTGACGGTGATCTACTACACCTCGCAGTTCGGCACGCTCTATTTCCTCACCGGCACCGCGCGCGTCGCCGAAGAGGATGCGCTGCTCTACATGGCCGCAGGGGCCACGCTGGCTGCGCCGCTCTACGTATTCTTCGGCTGGCTGTCCGACCGGGTCGGGCGCAAGCGCCTGCTGCTGATCGGCTATGGGCTGACCGTGGTGCTGCTTTTCCCGCTCTTCCACCTGATGGCGCAGGCGGCGAACCCCGCGCTCGAGCAGGCGACCAAGACCTCGCCGGTCACGCTCGCCATGCCCGAATGCGCGTTCAATGCGCTGCAGCGCACGCAGACCACCGAGTGCGGCAAGGCGCTCAATTTCCTCAGCAAGCGCGGCATCAGCTACACCAAGGTCGATGGTGATGCCGTGGCGCTGAGCGTCGGCGGCACGGTCGTGCGCGGCTATGACGAAAAGGCCTATGTCGCCGCGCTGGAAAAGGCGGGCTATCCCGACAAGTCCGATCCGGCCTCGCGCCAGCCCTTGCTGATCATCCTCTCGGTCGCGCTGATGGTGGCGCTGTCGGCGATGACCTATGGCCAGGTCGCGGCGATCATGGTCGAGCTGTTCCCCGCCAAGATCCGTTATACCTCGATGTCGATCCCCTATCATATCGGCACCGGCTATTTCGGCGGCTTCCTGCCCTATATCTCGCAATATATCGTGGCGCGCACCGGCGATGCCTATTCGGGGCTGTGGTACACGATCGCGGTCGTGGTGATGGCGTTCACCGTGTCGCTGATCTGGCTGCCGGAAACCTCGGGGCAGGACGATATTGGCTGAGGCCGCTCAACTGTCGGCGAACATGCGGCTGGTGCTCGATGGCGGGGCGCTGGTCGCCAATTGGCGCGCGCTCGACCGGCTGAGCGGCAAAGCGAGCGCTGGCGCGGCGGTCAAGGCCGACGGCTATGGCCTCGGCGCGTCCGAGGTCGTGCAGCGGCTGTCGAAAGCAGGGTGTGGCGACTTTTTCGTCGCGCACTGGGGTGAGGCACAGGCATTGGCCGGAAGGGTCGATCCGGCGCGACTCGCCGTTCTGCACGGCATCGCGCCGGGCGAGGAGGCCGCGGCGCGTGCCGGGTTTGCGGTGCCGGTGCTCAACAGCGCCGAGCAGATCACCCGCTGGCGCCAGGCGGGTGGCGGGCGCTGCCATGTGATGATCGATACCGGCATGAGCCGTCTGGGTCTCGACTGGCGCGAGAATATCGCGGGCCTGTGCGCCGGGCTCGATGTCGATCTGTGCATGAGCCATCTTGCCTCGGCAGACGAGGACAGCGCACAGAATGCCGCGCAGCTCCAGCGCTTCGAGACGGTGCGCCAGAGCGTGCAGGCCGCGCGCTACAGCTTCGCCAACAGCGCTGGAATCGCGCTGGGCAGAGACTATCAATTCGACTGCACCCGGCCTGGCCTGGCGCTCTATGGTGGCGTACCCTGCGACGCGCTGGCTAAGCACGTCAGCCCGGTCATGCGGCTGGAGACGCGCATCCTGCAGGTGCGGCACGTCCGCGCGGGCGACAGCATCGGCTATGGCGCGACCTATGTCGCCCGGCACGACATGCGCACCGCGACGCTGGCGCTGGGCTATGCCGACGGTTTCAAGCGGGCCTTGTCGTCGATCGGCGCGTTCCGGCACGGCGATGCACGCCTGCCGATCCTGGGCCGCGTATCGATGGACCTGACGTGCATCGATCTCGCCGCCGCGCCAGACCTCAGCGAAGGCGACTGGATCGCCGCCGATCTCGTGCTGCCCGAGGTTCAGGCGGCAACCGGCATCAGCCAGTATGAATGGCTCACCCAGATCGGCCGACGGTTCGACCGGATCTGGGTGGATTGAGCGCCTGGACGATATAGCTCGTCATTGCCGCGAACGCCGGAATCCCGCTTGCTTGCAGCGGTAACCCAACAGCGGCGTCACCCCCGCCTTCGCGGGGGTGACGGGCAGCTTAGCGCTCCACCGTCAGCGCGATGCCCATGCCGCCGCCAATGCACAACGTCGCCAGGCCCTTTTTCGCGTCGCGACGGCCCATCTCGTAAAGCAGCGTGGTCAGCACGCGCGCGCCGCTGGCGCCGATGGGGTGACCGATGGCGATCGCGCCGCCATTGACGTTCACCTTCTCGGGATCCCAGCCCATTTCCTGCGTCACCGACAGCGCCTGTGCCGCGAACGCCTCGTTCGATTCGATCAGGTCGAGGTCCTCGACCTTCCAGCCCGCTTTGGCGAGCGCGCGGCGGCTCGCCGAAACCGGGCCAATGCCCATGATCGACGGGTCGACGCCCATCGAGGCCCAGCTCGCGATGCGCGCCAGCGGGGTGAGGCCGCGCTTCGCCGCGTCTTCCTCGCGCATCAGAACCAGAGCCGCCGCGCCGTCGTTGAGACCCGAGGCATTGGCTGCGGTGACGGTGCCGTCCTTCTTGAACGCGGGCTTCAGGCCAGCGACGCTGTCATAGGTCGCACCGGCGCGGATATACTCGTCCTGATCGACGATCGTATCGCCCTTGCGGCCCTTGATCGTCACCGGTGCGATCTCGTCGGCAAAGCGGCCCTCGGCACGCGCGGCTTCGGCGAGATTCTGCGAACGGACGGCAAAGCGGTCCTGCGCCTCGCGGCTGATCTGGTATTTCTCGGCCAGGTTCTCGGCGGTGATGCCCATGTGATACTGGTTGAACACGTCGGTCAGCCCGTCATAGACCATCGTGTCGACAAGCTTCATGTCGCCCATCTTCTGGCCCGAACGCAGCATCTGCGCGTGCGGCGACATCGACATGTTCTCCTGTCCGCCCGCGATCACGACATCGGCATCGCCATTGGCGATCGACTGGAAGCCGAGCGCAACGGCGCGCAGGCCCGATCCGCAGACCTGGTTGACTCCATAGGCGGGGACTTCCTTGGGCACGCCCGCGTTGAGCGAGGCCTGGCGCGCCGGATTCTGGCCCTGCGCGGCAGTGAGCACCTGGCCCAGGATCACTTCGGACACCTCGTCAGGCGACAGGCCCGATTGCGCCAGCGCCGCCTCGATCGCTATGCGGCCGAGCTCGTGTGCAGGCGTTGCGGCATAGGCGCCGAGAAAACTGCCGACCGGCGTGCGCTTGGCGGCGGTAATGACGATGCTCGACATGATGGGCGTTCTCCAATGGCTGGGGAGGAAGGATCGTGTTCGTTATGTAGAAGCTTCGTGTGACAATATCCACCGCCTGAGCATCGGCCAGAGCGTGGTCGGCGCGCTGCCGCCGATGACCATGCCGACATGGCCCGATGCCAGCACCTCGCGGCCCGGCACGTCCGGCGAACAGGCGAGCGGCACGATGGCATCGCTGGCCGAGGCGAATTCCATGATCGGCCCGCGCACGGCATCGGGTCCGATGCGAATGCCGTCGACGATCCAATCGCCGCTGCCGCTGCGGTCGTCGCGATAGAGCTGCTCGAACAGCTGCGCGCCGAGCGCGAAGGGCAGGGGCTCGCCGCCATTGGCCCAGTCCTCCACCGCAACGAAACGCCGCGCGCTGGCGCTGTCTTCGGGCATCGCGCCGAACTTGAGATATTTCTCCATCAGCTTGGCCGGCGAGAGCGTCCAGAAGCCGTGCTGCATCACCTCCATCGGCACCAGCCCCATCGCCTCGCAGGCCGGGCGGTGATGCTGCCACATTACGGTCAGCTCCTCGCGCCGCCTGGCCGGATAGCCGCTGAAATGCCAGGGCGTCGCGATCAGCGTCAGGCTGCGCACCTCGATATGGCAGGCTGCCGCCATCGCGATCATGCCGCCCAGGCAATAGCCGACCAGATGCACCGGGCGGCCGATCGCCTGCAGCATCGGCAGCAGCAGCCGGGTGGCGAGATGATCGAGATCGTGATCGCGATGCGCGGGCGCGGTCGTGCCCCAGTCGACTAGCGCCGACGAGAGGCCCTCGCGGCCGAGCCATCCCATCAGCGAGCAATCGGCATCCATGTCGAGCACGTGCGGCGCGTTGATGGGCGAGGGTACGAACACGATCTGCGGGGATGCTGCGCTCTGTTCGAGCGTTAACCCTGCTGCACTGCGCAACATGGCCTTTCCGTGCTGCAGCAAGACTGTCCCAGGCTTGCGCAGAAAGCTGCGATCTGCGCGTCCGTAAAGGTCAAGCGCCTGCAAAAGCTGGATCAGGCGCGGGGGATCATCAGCGAGCTGCTGGCGGGCCAGTGCCAGGAAAAGTGGTAAAGGGCGGGGTGCATGTTGCAGTGCACTATGCTGCGGTGCTACAGTCCCATGGGATTGAACGGGAGATGCACGCATGGCCAAGTCTGGCACCTCGGATTCGGATGATGTCATCATCATCAAAAAATACGCCAACCGTCGTCTCTACAACACCCGGTCGTCGAGCTATATCACGCTGGACTACCTTGCCAAGCTGACCCGCGAAGGCAAGGATTTCCAGGTCGTCGATGCCAAGACCGGCGACGACATCACCCATAACATCCTGACCCAGATCATCATGGAAGAGGAATCGAGCGGCCAGCAGATGCTGCCCGTCGGCTTCCTGCGCGAGCTGATCTCGATGTACGGCAATTCGATGCAGTCGATGATCCCGCAATATCTCGAAGCCTCGATGGAGGCCTTTCGCAAGAACCAGGAGAAGTTCCAGAGCGCGATGGAAGGCAGCATCAAGAACAGCCCGTTCGCGCAGCTCGCGCGGCAGAATCTGGCGATGTTCGAAGCGGCATCCAGCGCATTCACGCCGCGCAAGGACAAGCCGGCCAGCCCGGCCCAGCCGACTGCCGCAGCCTCGTCCGATGACGAAATCGCCGCGCTCAAGGCCCAGCTTTCGGCCATGCAGCGCAAGATCGACGATCTTGTCGACAAGAAATAACCGATAGGCCGCCTGGAACGGAAACAGGCAATTGCCTGTTGGCTCGGCAGAGCCTAGGCACGCGGGCCTATCTTGATTGCAGGACTGAAATTCACGTGAGCCAGAAGAACGCACTGCCCGTCACCCGGCAGGAAGATTTTGCCGCCTGGTATCAGGCTGTCATCCAGGAAGCCGATCTCGCCGAGGAATCGGGGGTACGCGGCTGCATGATCATGCGCCCCTGGGGCTATGGCATCTGGGAACGCATCCAGATGCTGCTCGACCGCAAGATCAAGGAATCGGGCCACGAGAACTGCTATTTCCCGCTGTTCATCCCCTTGAGCTATTTCGCCAAGGAGGCCGAGCATGTCGAAGGCTTTGCCAAGGAAATGGCGGTCGTCACCCACCATCGGCTGAAGATGGAGGACGGCGCGCTGGTCGTCGATCCCGAGGCGAAGCTGGAAGAGCCGCTGGTCGTGCGCCCCACCTCGGAAACGGTGATCGGCACCGCCTTCTCGCGCTGGCTGCAGAGCTGGCGCGACCTGCCGATCATGGTCAACCAATGGGCCAATGTCGTGCGCTGGGAAATGCGCACCCGGATGTTCCTGCGCACCTCGGAATTCCTGTGGCAGGAAGGCCATACCGCGCACGAGAACGAAACGGATGCGATGGGCGAGACGCTGACCATTCTGCAGATGTACCGCGATTTCGCGCAAGGCCCGCTTGCCATGCCCGTGATCGCAGGCGAGAAGCCCGAGAACGAACGCTTTCCCGGTGCGGTCGCGACCTATTCGATCGAGGCGATGATGCAGGACGGCAAGGCGCTGCAGGCCGGCACCTCGCACTATCTCGGCCAGAATTTCGCGCATGCGCAGAACATCCGCTTCCAGGACCGCGAGGGCCAGTTCCAGTTCGCGCACACCACCAGTTGGGGTGTATCGACGCGTCTGGTCGGCGGGGTGATCATGACGCATGGTGACGACGATGGCCTGAAGGTTCCGCCGCAGATCGCGCCGCACCAGATCGTGATCGTTCCGATGCTGCGCGAGACGCCCGAGGACGAGGCACTGCTCGCCTATTGCACCAAGATTCGCAACGCGTTGATCGATGCCTCGGCGTTCGGCGAGCCGTTGCGCGTGCTGATCGACAAGAAGCCCGGCAAGGCCGGTCCCAAGCGCTGGGGCTGGGTCAAGAAGGGCGCGCCGATCATCCTCGAGATCGGCGGCCGCGATGCGGCGGGCGAGCAGGTGACGATGCTGCGCCGCGACTCGCTTTATGGCGAGGACGGCAAGCTCGCCAACCAGGCGATGCACTGGGAATCGTTCGTCGGCCAGGCCCCGGCGCTGCTCGACCAGATCCAGACGCTGATGTTCTGCTCGGCCAAGGCGCGGCTCGATGCCGAAATCCGCGAGGACGTGACCGATCTCGAAGGCCTGAAGGCGCATTTCGAGGGCAGCAAGCACCCCGGCTGGGTCGCGGTGGACTGGTGCCGCCCGACCGGCGAGGCGCTGGACAAGGTGGTCGAGCAGCTGAAGGCACTGAAGCTCACCATTCGCAACACGCCCGAGGGTTCGTCGCCAAAGGGCGCGAGCTGCTTCTTCACCGGCGGTCCCGCGGTCGAGCGCGTTCTGCTCGCCCGGGCCTATTGAGCCCGGGGTGGCAGGCGCTCGCTCAGGCAAGGGAAAGCCGGATCGCGCTGCGGCGGGGATGCCTAGTCGTGACGAGATCCTGAAATTCCTCGGCGAGAGCCAGGACGCGGCAGGCAAGCGCGAGATCGCCAAGCATTTCCGGCTGAAAGGCGCGGAAAAGATCGCGCTCAAGGCGCTGCTCAAGGACATGGCCGATGAAGGCCTGATCGACAGCGACAAGGGCAGGGCGTTCCACAAGATGGGCGGTCTGCCCAAGGTCACCGTGCTCAAGGTGATCGAGGCCGATGGCCGCGATCTGATCGCGATACCGGACAACTGGCAGGCCGAGGGCGTGCCGATGCCGCGCGTGCGCCTGTCCGAACGCGGGCGCTCGGCGCTCGCTGTCGGCGACCGGGTGCTCGCGCGCACCGAAGAGGCGGGCAGCGGCTATCGCGCCTTCGTGATGAAGAAGCTCCAGCGCGCGAACGAGCAGTTGCTCGGCGTAGTGGAGAAGGGCGAGGGACGCAAATTGTGGCTCAAGCCCGTTGACAAGCGCATCCGCCGCATGGTGCCCATATCCGATCCGGGCAACGCCGAGCCGGGCCAGCTGGTGCTCGCCGAGCAGCACGGCCAGCGCGACCGGATCAGCGCGAAGGTCACCGAAGTGCTGGGCGAGCCGTTTGCACCGCGCTCGTTCAGCTTAATCGCGATCCATAAATACGGCATTCCGCACGACTTTGCGTCCGATGCCATCGAAGAGGCCGAGCGCGCGGCGAAGCTGCCGCTGTCCGCCGACCATCGCGAGGACCTGCGCCATATCCCGATCGTCGCGATCGATCCGGTCGACGCGCGCGATCATGACGATGCGATCTGGGCGACCCCCGACGACGACCCGGCCAATGCGGGCGGCTATCGCGCGATCGTCGCGATTGCCGATGTCAGCTATTATGTCCGCCCCGGCGGCGCGATCGACCGCGCGGCGCGCAAGCGTGGCAACAGCGTCTATTTCCCCGACCGCGTCGTGCCGATGCTGCCCGAAATACTTTCGGCGGACATGTGCTCGCTGAAAGCCGGGCAGGACCGCGCGGCGATGGTGTGTCACCTCGTCATGGACGCATCGGGCAAGCTCAGGAACTGGCGCTTCACCCGCGCGCTGGTGCGGCTGGCGGCCAATATCGCCTATGAGGACGCGCAGGCGGCGATCGATGGGGCGAAGCCGCACGAACTGACCGACAGCGTCCTCAAGCCGCTCTGGGCGTGCTGGAAGCTGCTGTTCATGGCGCGCGAGGCGCGCGAGCCGCTCGATCTCGACCTGCCCGAGCGGCGGATCGTGCTCGACGAGGCCTGGCGCATCGTCAGCGTTGCGGTGCGCGAGCGCCTCGATGCGCACCGGCTAGTTGAGGATTTCATGATCGCCGCCAATGTCGCTGCGGCCAAGGCGCTCGAGGCGAAAAAGGCCCCTGTGGTCTACCGCGTCCACGAACCGCCCTCGCGCGAGAAACTGGTCGCGCTCAAGGATTATCTCGCGACGTTCGATATCAGCTTCGCGCTCGGTCAGGTCGTGCGGCCCGCCACCTTCAACGGCATCCTGGCCAAGGTTAGCGACGACACGGTCAAGCCGCTGGTGATGGAACAGGTGCTGCGCAGCCAGACCCAGGCCTATTACGGGCCGCGCAACATGGGGCATTTCGGGCTATCGCTCGCGTCCTACGGCCATTTCACCAGCCCGATCCGGCGCTATGCCGATCTGCTGCTGCACCGCGCGCTGGTCGACGCGCACGGCCTCGAGCAACCGCCCGCGCCGAGGCTCGACCTTCCGCCGACCACGGGCTTGGCCGAGCACGATGCTGCCTCGCTCGACCGGATCTGTGAGCTGATCAGCGGATTCGAGCGGCGCGCGATGGAGGCCGAGCGCGAGACGGTGGACCGCTATGTCGCCGCGTTTCTCGCCACCAAGGTTGGCGAGATTCACAAGGTCCGCATCACCGGCGTGCAGAGCTTCGGCTTTTTCGCGACGATCGAAGAATTCGGCGGCGACGGGCTGGTGCCCGTGTCGACCCTGGGCGCGGAGCGCTTCTGGTATGACGAGGCATCGCAGACATTGACCGGCGAAAGCAGCGGCGAGCGCTATGCGGTGGGGCAGCGGCTCGAACTGCGTCTGGCCGAGGCTGATCCGGTGACCGGGGCGATCAAGTTCGAACTGCCCGAGGGCGGCAATTACATGCCCGGCCCGCCGCCACGCAGCAAGGGCCCCGGCAACCGCCCTGGCGGTCGCCCGCCGATCAAGCGGCGCGGCCGTCCCGCCAATATTCGTCATCAGAGCCGCTGAGGCGGATCAGGACATCCGGTCGATTTCCTCGTCGGAAAGTCCGCCGGGCACGATGGTGACGGGGCAGGGAAGGGCACCGGCATCGGCTCCGGCGAAATGGGTAATCAAGGGCCCCGGCGCGCCGGTGGCGGCAGCGCCCAGCACCAGCATGGCAAGGTCCGGGCAACTGGCCATGTAATTGCGGATTTCCTTGGTGGCATCGCCCATCCGCACCGTGATCATCGGGCGCTGTCCCATGTCTTCGAACAGGGTGCCGGCGGCATCGGTGACCAGGGCCTCGGCGCGGCTGCGCGCCTCGTCCTCGATGGTCGCCTGCACGCCGCCCCAGGCAACGAAATCCTGCTTGGGCACGAGCGCCAGGATATGCACCTGACCGCCGGTATGCTGTGCGCGGCGGGAGGCAAAGCGTAGCGCCGTCAGCGCCTCGCTCGTCTCATCCATGATGACCAGATATACCCGCATTTTTTGCTGCCCCGTTTGCTGCGCGGCAGACTGCGTCAAAATGATAGGTGTGGCAAGGGTCTGCCCCCTTGACCCTACGGCTTGAAGCGTCGAGAACGGCGCCGGTCACTGAATCGGGGGAAAGACACCCAATGCCTATCAATCTGAAAATGCCCGCCCTCTCGCCGACGATGGAGGAAGGCACCCTCGCCAAATGGCTGGTCAAGGAAGGCGACACCGTTGCTTCCGGCGACCTGCTGGCCGAGATCGAGACCGACAAGGCAACCATGGAATTCGAAGCGGTGGACGAAGGCGTGGTCGCCAAGATCCTGATCCCCGCCGGAACTGACAATGTGAAGGTGGGCGAGGTGATCGCGATCATCGCTGCCGAGGGCGAGGATGTGGGCGATGCGCCCGCTGCCGCTGCTCCGGCGCCGGCGGCGGCACCCGAACCGGCTCCGGCTGCCGAGGCCAAGGCCGCTCCGGCGCCCGCTCCCGCTCCCGCTCCTGCCCCCGCTGCAGCATCGTCGAGCGACGACCGCATCAAGGCGAGCCCGCTTGCCAAGCGCATCGCCGCCGCCAAGGGCCTCGATCTTGCGACGATCAAGGGCACCGGCCCCGGCGGCCGTATCGTCAAGGCCGATGTCGAGGACGCCAAGCCCGGCCAGGCGAGCGCCGCAGCACCCCAGGCTGCGGCTGCGCCCGCTGCTGCCCCAACGCCAGCCCCCGCGGCAGCGGCTGCGCCGTTCACCACCGACATTCCGCACGAGGCGAGCAAGCTCTCGAACATGCGCAAGACGATTGCGCGCCGCCTGACCGAAGCGAAGCAGACGATCCCACACATCTATCTCACCGTCGATGTGCAGCTTGACAAGCTGCTCAAGCTCCGGAGCGAACTCAACAAGGCGCTCGAGGCGCAGGGCGTGAAGCTCTCGGTCAACGACCTGCTGATCAAGGCGCTCGCCAAGAGCCTGATCCAGGTTCCCAAGTGCAACGTCACCTTCGCGGGCGATCAGCTGATCAGCTACCAGCGCGCCGACATTTCGGTGGCGGTCAGCACGCCTGCCGGCCTGATCACCCCGATCATCGTCGGTGCCGAAACCAAGGCGGTGGGTGCGATCTCGACCGAGATGAAGGAATTGGCGAGCCGCGCCAAGGACGGCAAGCTGCAGCCGCACGAATATCAGGGCGGTACCGCCAGCCTGTCGAACATGGGCATGTTCGGCATCAAGCATTTCGAGGCAGTCATCAACCCGCCCCAGGGCATGATCATGGCGATCGGCGCGGGTGAAAAGCGTCCGTATATCGTCGATGACGCGCTCGGCATCGCCACGGTGATGAGCGCCACCGGCAGCTTCGACCACCGCGCCATCGACGGCGCCGACGGCGCGCAGCTGATGGCGGCGTTCAAGGACCTGTGCGAGAACCCGCTGGGCATGCTGGCTTGAGTTGAGCCGGGCCAGGGGCTGACCTTATAGCCCCTCTCCCATTACGGGAGAGGGGCATTGATGCGGGTGCTGCGATTCTATGACCATCCTCACCTTCCTCTTCCGCCGCTTGCTGCTGCCCACCTGCATCGCCACGCTGGCGAGCCGGTTCGTGTTCACGCTGTTCCAGGAGGGATCGGCGGACCTTAGCGATATGTTCGTCGGCACCGAGGACGCCTATTACACCTTCATCATGGTATTCGCCGTGCTGCTGTGCATGACCGGTGTCGCCTATGCGCTTGATCGCAGCCGCGCGCCGACCTGGCTGCGCCTGCCGCTGCTCATCGGCGTTGCTGCGGAGAGCGGGTTTCTGCTCGTGCTGTTCTTGACCGAGGTGGTCGCCTATGCCGAACTGGCTTACGCGCCGGCCGTCGCGGCGGGCATCGTCTGGATGCTGTGCAATCTCGACCTGATGAAGCGCAGCGCCAAATTGTCTTCCTCCCCCTCCGATGGCCCGCCTGCGGGCGTATCGACCCATTAAGACCGGAAAGAAAGAGACCGCTCATGGCTGAAAGTTTCGACCTCATCGTGCTGGGCTCGGGCCCTGGCGGATATGTTTCCGCGATCCGCGCGGCGCAGCTGGGTCTCAAGACCGCGATCGTCGAGCGCGAGCGGCTGGGCGGCATCTGCCTCAACTGGGGCTGCATTCCCACCAAGGCATTGCTGCGCACTTCCGAAATCTTCCATTACATGAGCCATGCCGGCAATTACGGGCTGACCGCCGAAAAGGTCGGCTTCGAGCTCGAGAAGATCGTCGCGCGCAGCCGCGCGGTCTCGGGACAGCTCAATGCGGGCGTCAAAGGCCTGATGAAGAAGAACAAGATCACCGTGGTCGAAGGCACCGGCAAGCTGACCGGCAAGGGCAAGATGACCGTCACCCAGGGCGACCAGGTGCGCGAGCTGGAGGCCAAGGAGATCATTGTCGCCACCGGCGCGCGCGCGCGTGACCTGCCGTTCGCCAAGGCGGATGGCAAGAAGATCTGGACCTATCGTCACGCGATGACCCCGACCGAAATGCCAGCTAAGCTGCTGGTGATCGGATCGGGCGCGATCGGCGTCGAGTTTGCCAGCTTCTACAGCGACATGGGCGCGGAAGTGACCATCGTCGAAATGCTCGACCGCATCCTGCCGGTCGAGGATGCCGATGTCAGCGCGTTCATGGAAAAGGCGCTGAAGAAGCAGGGCATGACGATCCTGACCGGCGCGGGCGTCGAGGCGCTGACCAGCGACGGAAAGGGCGTGAAGGCGAAGATCAAGACCAAGGACGGTAAGAGCGAGGAGCATAGCTTCAGCCACGCCATCGTCGCGATCGGCATCGTGCCCAATACCGAGGATATCGGCCTTGAAGCGCTGGGCGTGAAGACCGAACGCGGCCATATCGTCGTCGATGGATTCGGCCAGACCAACGTTCCGGGCATCCGCGCGATCGGCGATGTCACCGGCCCGCCCTGGCTGGCGCATAAGGCGAGCCATGAGGGCATCATCGCGGTCGAGCATATCGCGGGCAAGAACCCCCATCCGTTCGAGACCTGGAACATTCCGGGCTGCACCTATTCGCGCCCGCAGGTGGCCAGTGTCGGCCTCACCGAAGCCAAGGCCAAGGAGGCCGGGCACGAGGTCAAGGTCGGCAACTTCCCGTTCATCGGCAACGGCAAGGCGATCGCGCTGGGCGAGGCCGAGGGCTTCATCAAGACCGTGTTCGACGCCAAGACCGGCGAGCTGCTCGGCGCGCACATGATCGGCGCGGAAGTCACCGAGCTGATCCAGGGCTATGTGATCGCGCGCCAGCTCGAGACGACCGAGGAAGACCTGATCCACACCGTCTTCGCGCACCCGACGCTGAGCGAGATGATGCATGAGGGCGTACTGAGCGCCTATGGTCGCGCGCTGCATTTCTGATTGGGGACGGGGCGGCGCGAACCGCCCCGTTTCGCATCAGGCGGCGATTTCCTCGTACAATGCCGCTTCCTTGCCGATCAGGATGTCGGCGAGGAACCAATAGGCCTCGCCCCAGGCTGCCAGCACCTCGTCGGTCGCGCCTTCACCGATGACGTCGCGGATGGCGGGCAACAGCGCTTCGGCGACATAGGGGTAATGCTCGGCTTTCACGCCGCACTCGACATGCCGCGCGACCATGCGCTGGACGACGGGGGCCAGGTTCTGCAGCTTGTCGACATTCTCGGCATAGCCCGGGATCGCGGCGGATCACGGCATTTCGCGGAACAATGCGATGAAGGTCGTCAACCAACTGGCCCAGGCCGGGCTGCTGGCGACGGTGCGGGGCAGATCAGGCGGCTTCCGGCTCGGACGGTCGGCAGAGGACATGACCTTGGGCGAGGTCGTCCGGCTGACTGAACCATGCATCCAGCTCGCCGATTGTGACGGCTGCATCCTGCAGAGCCATTGCGGGCTGACGGGCATGCTGCACCAGGCCGCACAAGCGTTTCTCAGGACGCTTGACGGCCAGACGCTGGCGATGGCGGCGCGGACTTCGCGCTTGCCGCAGCGCGTTCTACCTGCTGAGTGAGCACCAGGGTGGAGGCGCACCCCGCTGGCGACCTATGCCATTATTCCGGATAAACTGCTGCGATAAAACGATAAAATGTGAAGCTGTGCGCCATTTGCTGCTGCGGATATCATTGGCGGGCGGCAAAATAAAAACCAAGAAAAACCATTTATAACATCGAGTGTCCATTTTTATGGACAACTGGTTATGCACAATGTTATAAACAGGCTGTCACGGGTTGTGGCTGGGAGGCTATCCGTCTCCCAATAGGACATCTGTGTCATGGGTACGGCTATTTTTACGGTGATCTTCGCCGGCGTGGTAATATTTGCAGTGCTCACGGTGTGGCAATCGGTTGCCCCTGCTACCGAGCGCATCGCGGCGCTGGCCAATTACGCCCGCCATAATGATGGCCATGATTGGGCCCATGTCTCCTACAGGCCTCGTCCGGTTTTCGTGCCCAACCCGGCACCGGAATTTACGCTCCCGTCAACCGCAAGCACGCCGGTCGCTCAGGTCTCGATCCCCAAATGGCAGTCGTGGTGCAGGACAGGCTATGTGGCGCCCGCTTCGGTCGCTGCAAAGTGGAAACCCAATCCTCTGCTGAAGACAGGTGCCCGATGCCAGAGCTCTTGGGCTCCGAGGCCTGAAGGTAAGCTGTGCGACATTTTCCCGGACAGCCATTCCAGGGTTGCGGAAACTTCCGATTATGCGTCCCTGGTGTCGCCTCCGCCGCATCTGTCGATCGGCTTTCTGGCGGCGCGATCGGCTGCCCCACGCGGGCTGGGGGCGGGGCAGCGGCTGCTGGCCTGAGCCTGGCCGATCGTCACGGGGACAACGACCCGGTGCCCGTGCTCCCTACCGAGCGCCACCGTCTCCCCGGCCTATGCCGTGTTGGCATGGACGGTGCGGAACATGACCACCTCATAGCCGGCGGACGGCGCGAACCTCCTGGCTGTCCCGCCGGGTGATAGCAGGTACATGATGATCCGGCGACTTCGGTCGCTGTAGTTCAGTCGTCTTGGTCGCCCGGCGGGAAAGTGCGCAGGAACCATGCGAATATCAGCCGGTTGCACACCATATCGTTGGCCCCAAGGCAGATGAATGTCGTGTCGATCGTCGCGTAATGATGAACCGCCACGTCCATGCCATAGGCAGTCCCGCCATGCCCCCAGCTCGCCTCCGACCCGGAATTCACGACGAAGCCCAGGCCATACCAGGGCGTGTCGCCCGCCATGGTTGCCAGCTTCAACAGTTCGGGCGGTAGAAGCTTGCCCGTGGGGAGAGTCTCGAAGAACAGTGCCATGTCGTTCGCGCTGGCAACCCCTCCACCCGCTGCCGATCCGCGCCAGGGGAGCGTATCGGTATTGGGCACTTTCGCGTCCTGCTCGCCAAAATAGCGGGTGAAGCCCAGCGGCACCTCATCCAGATGGTCGCGATCCGGAAAGCCGCTATGCGCCATCCCGGCGGGTGCAAAGATATGGGCTTGCACGTAATCCGCATATGCCATTCCCGATACGCGCTCGATCACCGCTCCCAGCAAGATGAAACCGTAATTGGAATATTCGGTCTTGCTCCCCGGCGGAAATTCGGGGGGACGCCCGCCATTGAGCTGAATCATCTCTGCCAAGGTGCGGACCCGCGCACGGTTTGCGCCCTCATCGCGGCCCAATATGCCGATATCTCCCGCGCCACCGCGATGATTGAGAAGCTGCCGGATCGTGACCTTTGCCATTTCGGCATTGGGATATTCGGTCAGATAGCGCCCGATGGGAGCATCCAGCTCGACCTTGCCCGCCGCCACAAGCTGCAGGATGCTGACCGCAGTGAACATCTTGCCGGATGAGGCCAGCAGCATGGGCGTGTCCAATGTGATGGCCCTGCCGCTCCCCGGCCGCACCTCGCCCCAACTGGCCGCGAACAGCCTTTTTCCTTCGCGCTCGACGATAATCGCGCCAGCAAATTCGCCGCGCTGGGCAAGCCGGTCCGCAACCAGCCGCGTTGCCTGGATTGCTCCATTATCGGGCAGGGGCATGGGCCGCAGATCAAGGGTCTTCAGCTTTGAATCGCCGGCATTCGCAACAGCCAGTTTCAGCCTTTGCAGTCCGGGCAGGCATTTCTGGCGGAGCAGCACCTCCATGCTGGTCGAGGTCTTGGCCTTGAAATGGTCGACTTCAAAGCCGCAGCTGTCTTCTGCCTGTTCGAGCGCGAAGAGCGGGTTCGGGTCATCGGCATGCTGACGATAGAATGCCTGGATTTCGGCGCGATTGCCGCTGTTGATGGCCGTGAGCCAGGCATGGAAGGCAGCGTCGAGAGATGTCGTGGGGTGGGCTGAGGCATGCAGTGGCAGGTCCTGCGCCGCTATCGGACAAGAGCTTGAGGCAAGCACAAGGGCCGCCAGCATGGGCGTGATCATCTTGAACAAGGCGAATTCCCCTTCAGGGACGGTTGGGCTGGGTTGCTGGCAAAGGGGCAGGATGGCGCGGTGTCACCCGACCGTAATACCCACTACGACCCACCTGCCATCCTCGCGATCCAGTGTCACCGTCTCCACCGCCTCGGCCTTGTTGGCATAGACCGTGCGGAACTTGACCACCTCATAGCCTGAGGGCGGGGCAGGGAGGTTGTCATGGGCAAGCAGGGTGCGCGACACCGCCTTGCCGTAGCGAGCATGGACCTGCTCGGACACCTCGGACCAGACCTGCAGCGTGTTGAGCTGGCGGAAGGCGCTTCCGGTGGCGGCATAGCTTTCCGCCCATTTCTTCTGCTCCACGAGCGCGAGGAACTGGCGCGCGGCATCGACCACCTGCTGGTCGGCCACAGGCCCAGCGGGCTCGGCGGTGGCGCTGGTGGCGGTGATCAGGGGAAGCGTGGCAAAGGCGATCAGTCCAAGGGCCAGGGTCATGGCAAACGCTCCTATCATCAGGCGGCGGCGCCTCAGTGGCGCACCGACGCCGGGCTGCGGCGCGGCACCATGATCGCCCGAAGTGCCTTGAAGCGCCTCCCCGATTACCATGTCCCCAAGCCTTTTGGGGGGCGCTGCGCCATCCTCGGCCTGGTGCAGCAAGCGCGCTGCCTCGCGGCTGCTCGAGACCGCCATCTTGCGCCGCGCTTCACGCAACCGTTCGTTGATCGTGTGCACCGAAAGGTTCAGTTCGCGCGCGATCGACTTGGCGTCATGGCCGCAGACGATCAGCCGCAATGTCTGCTTTTCCTTCTCGGTCAACGACCAGGGCAGATCGGGCAGGGGCGTATCCATGGCCACGATGCTAGGCCCCGCTCAAGGGCACGGCCACCCCAAAAAATTTGTGGAAGGGGCAAGGCCGAGGGTTTCGCTTGCCTGTCACTCAAGGCCTTGTAATCGTGTGAAACGAACAACGCCGCGAACGCGCGGCAAGGGGGTCTGACATGAAGAAATCCGTTCTCTCGATCGTCGCGGCACTGGCCGCGTCGGCTGTCACCGTATCGGCGCAGGAAGCACCGCAGCGTTCGGTGATTACGGCGGCGAAGATGGTCGACGTCGTCACCGGCAAGGTCACCGAATATCCCGCGATCTTCGTGGAAAACGGCCGCATTACCTCGATCGCCGATGCGCGCACGGTACGCTGGGGGTCGGACGTCGAGCATATCGACCTGTCGGGCAAGACGCTGCTGCCGGGGCTGATCGACATGCATGTGCATCTGGACAGCTCGCCCACCTATGGCGGCTATAACAACCTTCAGTTCACCGATCGTTTCTGGAGCTTCGTCGCTGCCGCCAATGCGCGCGCGATGCTCGAGGCAGGCTTTACGACCGTGCGCAATGTCGGGTCCGAGGGCTATAACGATGTCGCGCTCAAGCAGGCGATCGGCGAGGGCTGGGCGGTGGGGCCGCGCATCGTGCCGGCGGCGCATGCGCTCGGCGCGACCGGCGGGCATTGCGACCAGACCTATCTGCCGCCTTCGTTTGCGGCCAAATCGCCTGCGGTGGGCGACGGTCCGGTCGAGCTGCGCCAAAAGGTGCGCGAGCAGCGCAAATATGGCGCCGAGGTGATCAAGGTTTGCGCCACAGGCGGCGTGTTCTCGCGCAATACCGAACCGGGCCAGCAGCAGCTGTCCGAAGAGGAACTGCGCGCGATTGCCGACGAGGCGCATCAATGGGGCCTTCGCGTCGCGGCGCATGCACATGGTGCCGCGGGCATCAAGGCGGCGATCCGCGCCGGGATCGACACGATCGAGCATGCCAGCCTGGTCGATGACGAGGGGATCCGTCTCGCGGCCGAACGCAAGCAGCCGGTCTGGTTCTCGATGGATATCTTCAACACCGACTATACCCAGGCCGAGGGCGCGAAGAACGGTGTGCTCGAGGACAATCTGCGCAAAGACCGTGAAGTGGCTCAGATCCAGCGCGACAATTTCCGCAAGGCGCACCGCGCGGGCGTGAAGATGGTGTTCGGCAGCGATGCCGGCGTGATGCCGCACGCCACCGCCGGGGGGCAGTTCAAGGTCATGGTCGAATATGGCATGACGCCGCTCGAGGCCATCCGTGCAGCCACGCTCAATGCCGCCGAGGCGCTCGGTAAATCGCAGGATGTCGGCGCGATTGCCGTAGGCCGCTTCGCTGATATTGTTGCGGTCGATGGCGATCCGCTTGCCAATGTGCGCGAGCTGGAAAGCGTCGATGCGGTAGTCCAGGGCGGCGTTCGGATTCGCTGAATTTATGCGGTAAATTGCCGCAACATTGGCGCAAATCCGCTTTCGCGCGGGCAGGCGGAGTGCTAATTGCTGCGCACAATCTGCTTTCTGGGGAGAAGAGCATGAGTCTCACTGCGATGATCGCCATGGCAATGACCATGGCTGCTGCGGATCCGGTCGATACCGCCCGCAAGGAGTTCAACGACTGCCTGACCAAGTTCACCAACGAGAGCCTGGACGCGAAAAAGGCGCAGTCCGATTTCACCAAGGAATCGGCATCGGCCTGCTCTGCGGAAAAGACCAAGCTGATCGACCTGATGGTCAAGGCCGAGATGCAATATGGCGGCAAGAAGGCTGAGGCCGAAAGCTATGCCAATGAAGAGACGCAGATGATCATCGACAGCTATGTCGGCAGCTACGGCGATTATCTCGCGAGCAACACCCGGCACGGCAAGCAGTAAGGGCTCTGCGCCCGGTGCGAACGCTCTACCCGCCGATCGAGCCCTATGCCAGCGGCCTGCTGGATACAGGTGACGGCCACCAAGTCTATTGGGAGCGGGTCGGCACGCCAGGCGCCAAGCCTGCGGTGTTCCTCCACGGCGGTCCGGGCGGCGGTTGCTCGCCCGACCATCGGCGGCTGTTCGATCCAGCGCTTTACGATGTGCTGCTTTTCGACCAGCGCGGGTGCGGGCGTTCGACGCCCCATGCCGCGCTGCATGCCAATACCACCTGGCACCTCGTCGCCGATATCGAGCGGCTGCGCGAGATGGTGGGCGCTCCCGACTGGCTGGTGTTCGGCGGGTCTTGGGGATCGACGCTGGCACTCGCCTATGCGCAGACGCACTCCAGCCGCGTTTCGCAGCTCGTGCTGCGCGGAATCTATATGTGCACCAAGCCCGAGCTCGACTGGTTCTACCAGTTCGGTGTCTCGCAGATGTTCCCGGACAAGTGGGAGCGGTTCACGGCGCTGATTCCCGAGGACGAGCGTGACGATATGCTCGCAGCCTATCACCGCAGACTCACCGGTGACGATCCGGAGCTGCAGGTCGTGGCCGCCCGTGCCTGGAGCCTGTACGAGGGGGAGACGGTCACGCTGCTTCCCGATCCGAGGCTTACCGAGCAGCATGACGACGGGCATTATGCGCTCGCCTTCGCGCGGATCGAGACCCACTATTTCGTCAATGGCTGCTGGCTCGAGCCCGAGCAGCTGTTGCGCAATGCATCGAGGTTGAGCGGTATCCCGGGGACGATCGTGCATGGCCGCTACGACATGCCGTGCCCGGCCCATTATGCCTGGGCGCTGCACAAGGCATTGCCGCACATGGATTTCCACCTGATCGAAGGGGCCGGGCATGCCTATTCCGAGCCCGGCATCCTCGACCAGCTGATTGCAGCGACCGATCGTTACGCGGGCAAGGCCTGAGCGTTCGCCCGCGCCCGCTCAGTTGCCGTGCTTGCGCACCAGCTCGCGCATCGCATCGTCCAGCCCTTCGAGCGTCAGAGGATACATGCGGTCCTTCATCAGGTCCTTGATCATCCGCACCGATTGCGAATAGCCCCACTGGTTCTCGGGCACCGGGTTGAGCCATGCGGCGGCGGGATAGGTGTTGACCACGCGCTGCATCCACACCGCGCCGGCCTCGTCGTTGAAATGCTCGACCGATCCCCCCGGATGGCTGATCTCGTACGGGCTCATCGAGGCATCGCCGACAAAGATCACCTTATAGTCATGCCCGTATTTGTGCAGGATGTCCCAGGTGTTGGTCCGCTCGGTAAAGCGGCGGCGGTTGTCCTTCCACACGCCTTCATACAGGCAGTTGTGGAAATAGAAGAATTCGAGATTCTTGAATTCGGTCGTCGCGGCGGAGAACAGCTCCTCGCACAGCTTGATGAACGGGTCCATCGACCCGCCGACATCGAGAAACAGCAGCAGCTTGACCGCATTGTGCCGCTCGGGCCGCATGCGGATGTCGAGCCAGCCCTGGCGCGCGGTGCCGTCGATGGTGCCGTCGAT
The DNA here is from genome assembly GCF_013607875.1 of Blastomonas ursincola. Classification (GTDB taxonomy): domain Bacteria; phylum Pseudomonadota; class Alphaproteobacteria; order Sphingomonadales; family Sphingomonadaceae; genus Blastomonas; species Blastomonas ursincola. The sequence goes on along the minus strand of NZ_VDES01000001.1, from coordinate 18,329 downwards.
ATCGAGCTCGTCCGCCGATCCCTCGCGCGCGAAACGCCGCAGGCGGCGGAGCGCGACCTTGATGTTGCGGGTGCCCAGCTGACGGGTCGAATCGAGATTCTGGTACTCGCGCTTTTCCCAGACCTTGATCGCGCGCTTGTGCTTGCTTTCGCCGCCGATGCGCACGCCTTCGGGATTGTAGCCCGCATTGCCGAACGGGCTGGTGCCGCCGGTGCCGATCCACTTGTTGCCGCCCTGGTGGCGCTTTTCCTGCTCCTCGAGCCGCTTCTTCAGAGTCTCCATGATCTCTTCCCAGGACCCAAGCGACTTGATCTTCTCCATCTCCTCTTCGGAGAGGAACTTCTCGGCCACCGCCTTCAGCCAATCCTCGGGAATGGTGGCGCTGTCATTGCCCTGGAAGGTCATCTCCAGGCCCTTGAACACCTTGGCAAAGACCTGGTCGAACCGGTCGAGCAGGCCTTCGTCCTTCACCAGTGTCGCGCGGGAGAGATAATAGAATTCCTCCGGGCTCTGTTCGATGACCTGCGCATGGAGCGCTTCGAGCAGGATGAGATGTTCCTTGAGCGACACCGATATGCCGGCGCTGCGCAATTCGTCCATGAAAGAAAAGAACATCGCGGGTCCCTGCTGCTTTCCGTTTCCGTCAGCCTTGAACGATGCCCGCAGTCAGCTCGTCTGGCAAGCGCGAAGCGTCACGGCGCGCGTTTTACCCGGCCTTAACCATAAGCCGTTACGTCATGCCATCACGCCAGTGCAAAGGTCCCTGATGGAGCAGCATCGCATTATTCCGCCAGACAGCGATGCCGTCCAGCAAATGGCGGAAAGCTGCGGCGAATCGGTTATTGGTGCATCGCGGGTCGGCGGGATCGTCACGGCGGTTCGCGATCGCATGGCCCTGCTCGGCGAAAAGCGATCCTATCTCGAACAGATCGCGCGCAACCTGGCACAGGAGCAGGAGCAGGTGGTCGTCGCGACCACAAGCGCCCGCGAAATGAGCAAGGCGGCTTATCGCAACCTTGCCGAGGGTTCCGATACCATGCAGGTCTCGGCGCTCGAGCTGCACGATCTGATCTCGCTGATCCAGGGCCTCGGGGAAGACGTCAAGCGCTTTGCCCATGCGATGGACGACGTGATCCTGGCCAGCCGGACGATCGATGCGATCGCGCGCTCAACCAACATGCTCGCGCTCAACGCCGCGATCGAGGCCGAACGCGCTGGCGCCGCCGGCGCGACCTTCGCCGTCGTCGCTGCCGAGGTGAAGAAGCTGGCGCAGGACACGCGCCAGGTCACGGACCGGATCGCCGGGACGATGCATTCGCTCAGCACCGAGGCCGGGCATTTCATGGCGCAGGTCGAAAGGGGTGTCGAGCAGAGCCGCAGCGCGCAGCGGCACCTGGAAACGATCGACGTCACCATCCGCCAGGCAGGCAACATGATGCGCGAAGTCGCTGCAAAGGAGGATGCGATCGCCGATTCGAGCACCGGCGTTCGATCCGATACGGGCGAACTGTGCGACAATCTGTTCGTCTTCATGGAAGATGTCGCCGGGTGCAGCAACCAGCTCGACGATGCGCTCAGCCAGAGCAATGCGCTCGAAGGGCTGTCCAATGTCGTCTTCAACCAGCTGCTCCACACCGGGCTGTCGCACCGCGACAATCCCTTTGTCGAACTGGCGGTCTCGACCTGCGACGAGATCAGGGACCTTATCGAGGCAGCGATCGATGGAGGTCAGATCACCGAGGCGGATGTCTTCGACCGCGATTATCGCCCGCGCGGCGAACCTGGCCTGAACCGTTTCGACAACCGGTTCAACGACTTTGCCGACGCACGCATCCGCCCGATTCTCGACCGCTTCTGGGGCCAGGACAACCATGCCTATGGTGCGGTGATATCGAACGAGGACGGCTATCTGCCGACCCATATCAGCGAGCGTTCGCATCAGCCGACCGGCGATCACCAGCATGACGCCGCACATTGCCGCAACCGGATGATCGTTCTCGACCATACCACCATGGGCGCCATCGCGCACAAGCACGACCGCTATTACGCCGCGGTCTATCGCTTCGAGCCGACCGCCAGCGACGGCTGCATCCTGCGCAACATCTTCGTGCCGCTGTGGATCAAGGGCCGCTACTGGGGCAATTTCGAGCTGGCTTATATCCGCTGAACCATGAACTGCCGCCAGAGCGGTTTCATCTCGCCGCATTCTACGCGGCCGGACGCATGAGAACGCTCGTCAATCAACGTCGGGCGTGGCACCCTTCCGGGCATGATCAGACTTTTCGCGCTCGCCTTGCCCTTGCCATCTGCCGTCGCGGTGCCGCCACCGCCGATCGTGATTGCGCCGTCACCTGCTCCCGCTGCCGCATCGCTGCTATCGTGGACGCCAGGGGATGTGAACTGCGGAGGCACGGCTGCGAGTGTCGTTCGGATCGAGCGACCCTGGCTGCAGAGGGTCTACCCCAACAGCGCAAAGTACGCGCCTGTCAGTTTTACATTCGACATAGACGCCAATGGTAGGCCCCTGGCCATTCGCAAGGGGGATGCGGCGATCCCCTTTGGCATAGCGGATGATCTGGGACCGGCGCTGGCCGCCACCCGGTTCAGGCCGGGCCAGGCGAAAACGGGCTGCACGATCGTCTATTCGCCTCAACTGACGGCGATCGATGATGCGCCGCTATCGGCGCTGATGGCATATGCTGCCAATCCGGTCTCCGGTCCTCTACCTCCCGAGGCCTGGAAACGTATTTATGAAACCGGAACATGCAAGGGCGACTCGATGGCGGGCCTGCGCAACCGGGCATTTCCGAATTTTCGCGCGATCCCTGCGGAACCTGGCGTCCGGGACTGGTCGATGGTGGGCTATGACGTCGGACAGGATGGAGGCTCGATCAATGTCGAGACGCTTGCCAGTTCGGGCAATGCTGCGCTCGATGAGGCCAGCCGGGCAGCCACGACCGAGACACGATACTGGTCTGGCGCATTTACGGGGTGCCGCTTCGCCTATTGGCGATCTGCCGGCACGCTGTCTGCACCCGCGCTACCTGAAGAAGATGAATTTCGGCCTGCAAACTCGACCTGCCCCGAGCGTCGCGATTGGGCAACCCCGCCTGTTTTGCGCTTTCCCGAGCCCTATCGTCGCCGGGCTATCGAGGGATGGGCGGTGGTGACCTATGATGTCGCCCCCTGGGGTGAAATCAACAATGTACAGGTCAAGGCCAGCCAGCCGAGCGCAGATTTCGGGACCCAGGCGACGGTGGTGTTGCGGTCTGCGCGAGTGAAGGCAGGGACAGGCGCAGTCGGCTGCGTCGAACGGGTGCGGTTCGCGATGGAACCGGACAAGGCCGAAACCGCACCCTGACAAAGGTCCGAAGATCAGCTGTTGCGGCGCGCCATGAAGGCGAGGCGTTCGAACAGCATTACGTCCTGCTCGTTCTTGAGCAGCGCGCCGTGCAGCGGCGGGATCGCCTTGCTGGGGTCGCGCGACTGCAGCACTTCCAGCGGCATGTCCTCGTGCAGCAGCAGCTTCAGCCAGTCGAGCAGCTCGCTGGTCGAGGGCTTCTTCTTGAGACCGGGGACTTCGCGCACATCGTAGAAGATCTCGAGCGCCTTCTGCACCAGGATCTTCTGGATGCCGGGGAAGTGCACGTCGATGATCGCCTGCATCGTCTCGCGATCGGGGAACTTGATATAGTGGAAGAAGCAGCGGCGCAGGAACGCGTCGGGCAGTTCCTTCTCGTTGTTCGAGGTGATGACGACGATCGGACGCTCCTGCGCCTTCACCAGTTCCTTGGTCTCGTAGACGTAGAATTCCATCCGATCGAGTTCCTGCAGCAGGTCGTTGGGGAACTCGATATCGGCCTTGTCGATCTCATCGATCAGCAGCACCGGCAGCTGGGGCGAGGTGAAAGCCTCCCACAGCTTGCCCTTCTTGATATAGTTGGCGATGTCGTGGACGCGCTCGTCGCCCAGCTGGCCGTCGCGCAGGCGGGCGACCGCGTCATATTCGTACAGGCCCTGCTGCGCCTTGGTGGTCGACTTGATATTCCATTCGATCAGCGGGGCATTGGCAGCTGCCGCGATCTGGTGTGCCAGCACGGTCTTGCCGGTGCCGGGCTCGCCCTTGACCAGCAATGGGCGGCGCAGCGCAACCGCGGCATTGACCGCTACCTTGAGGTCGTCGGTTGCAACATAGTCGCTGGTGCCTTCAAAACGCATGAGCCTCGCCTTCCTGCCGCTATTAACTGTGCGTTTAAGCGATAAGGGGCTTGCGCGGGCTTGGCAAGCCGCGACAGCGATTTCGACTTTACGTTTACGTTTGCGTCAGTCTGGTACTGCCGAGCGCTGGCGCTTTGCGGATCAGAGCCCGTCCTGCTGACGGCGCGCTTCGGCGCGATCGGCCAGCATGTCCCAGAAGGTGCGGTGCTGTACCAGCATCTGCGATGCGCCGAAGCCCATCGCGCGACCGATGGAGCGGTCGCTGCCGATCATGGCCGCCAGGTCCAGAGTCTCCTCGCGCGAGGGCAGGGTGGAGGGGCGCGGCTCGAGACCGGTCCGCTGGGCGATAACGTCGAGCACGTCACGGATGATATGCCAATCGAGCACCAGGGCAAAGGCTGCACCCAGCGCGCAGCCCTGCCGGTCCGACTGGGACAGCGCATTGAGCGCGCCGCGCAGGTTGATGATCGCCGGCGTGCACTTGTCCTGTCCCGGCGTGCTCGTGATCGGCCCGGCGGCGACGGTGAGCTTGGTGAGCAGCGCGCGTTCGCCGACAAAGGCCTCGCACGCCCGCGCGAGCCATTTGCCGACCTGCGGATCGGCGCTGCGCGTCGCGGCATAATCGATCAGGCCAGGATAGCGGCCGTGAAGCAGGCACAGGAAATGGGCGGCATCGGCCAGGTCCATCGGCCGCGCCGGGGCGACTCGATCCGCCAGACGCGCGACAAACACATGGGTGTCGCTCATGCCCAGAGCGAGCGCGGCTTCCAGCGAGCGCGGCGGAGCCGCCTCGGGCTGGGCGCGATCAAAGGCTCCTGGCTGGATAAACGACACGCGTTCAAGGCTCCGCTGGCTCGAGGCAAAGGTGTGGCAGGCAGACGCGCGGTCTGCCCCCACGCCCGCCTTCTAGCGCATCGTCCTAAAGAGAAGGTTTACAAGGACGGCGCCGGTGCGGCCACGCGGTGCTGTTCGTCGAGGAATTGCGCCACGTCGTCTAGTTCGACATCATGCGCGACGAAGGTGCTGCCGATCCCGCGCAGCAGCAGGAAGGGCAGGGTGCCGCCCGACATCTTCTTGTCGTGGCGCATATGGTCGACCAGCGCATTGCCATCTGCGGTGACACCAGCATCGGCAAGCGTCACCGGCATGGCGCAGGCTGCCAGATGCGCTGCGACCCGGTCAGCATCGCGCGTTTCGCACAGACCGCGCCGCGCCGAATACCGCAGCGCCAGCACCATGCCGACTCCGACCGCCTCGCCATGCAGCAGCCGCTCGCCAAAGCCGGTATCAGCCTCGAGCGCATGGCCGAAGGTGTGGCCAAGGTTGAGCAGCGCACGCCGGTCCTTCGTTTCGCGCTCGTCCTCGCCGACGATCCGCGCCTTGGCGGCGACGGAGGTGACGATCGCATGCTCCAGCGAAGCGCAATCCTGCGCCAGTACGGCCCGTCCGTTCGCTTCGCACCAGTCGAAGAACGGCGCATCGTCGATCAGCCCGTATTTGACGACCTCGGCATAGCCAGCGCGCATCTCGCGCGAGGGCAGGGTGCCCAGCACCTGCGGATCGATCAGCACGAATTTTGGCTGGTGGAAGGTGCCCACCAGATTCTTGCCCGCTGTGGTGTTGATCGCGGTCTTTCCGCCGACCGAACTGTCGACCTGCGCCAACAGAGTCGTCGGTACCTGCACGAAATCGCAGCCGCGTTTCACGATCGAGGCGGCAAAACCGGTCAGGTCGCCGATCATGCCGCCGCCCAGTGCGAAGATGGTGTCGCTGCGCTCCACGCCCATCGCGAGCAGCCAGTCGATCAGGTGCGCCAGTTCTGACCAGCTCTTGCTCGCTTCGCCCGCCGGAACGATATGCAGATGCGCCTCGACGCCGGCGCTGGCGAGCTGCGCCTCGATGCGCGGCCAGTGATGTGCGGCGACGTGGGAATCGCTGATCCAGAGCGTCCGCCCGCGGCGCGTCCATGGTGCGATATGCCCAGCGATCTGGGCAAGCGCACCGGCCTCCACCAGAATGTCATAGCTGCGCTGGCCCAGCGCGATATTCAGCCGTGCCATCGGGCCAGTCCTTCCAATATTGCTGTAACGGTGCGGTGGTGCGGCCCATCCTTGCTGCGCACATGGATCTGTGCCTCCGCATAGATGGGATTGCGCTGTTCGGCCAGGCGGGTGAGCACCTCGGCCGGATTGCCGTTGCGCAGCAGCGGCCGGGTATTGCGCCGGCTGACTCGCTCGACCAGCGTGCGAATATCGGCATCGAGCCAGATCGCGATGGCACCCGACAGGATGAGCGCACGCGTCTCCTCGTTCATGAACGCGCCGCCGCCGGTGGCGATCACGCGCGGCTGTCCGTCGATCAGCCGTGAAATCACCCGGCGCTCGCCATCGCGGAAATAGGGCTCGCCAAAACGCTCGAAAATCTCTGCAATGGTCATGTGCGCGGCCTTCTCGATCTCCTCGTCGGCATCGACAAAGCCGATGCCAAGATCGTTTGCCAGCCGCTTGCCGACCGTCGACTTTCCCACGCCCATCAACCCCACCAGCACCAGCGGCCGGTCGAGCCATCGCATGATATCCCCGGCCAGCCGCGCAGGGTCTGATTTTCGGTTCTGCAGCATTGCCGCGCAGCCTATAAATAGGCTAGGCGGTGGCGCAAGTTATCTTGACTTGGACGGAGAATATCCTGGCTATGGCCATTATCGGACAGAATTATGGACGGCGCAGGCGGCCCAAGGGCCCGATCATTCTGGTGGTGATCGCAGTTGCCCTGATCGGTCTGCTGGCTCTGGCATGGTCGCGTGGTGGCGAGGTGCCGACCCAGCGCGTCGAAAAGTCGATCCCGCTGCCTGCTGCGGCCAAGAGCGGAGCCGCTGCCGGCTCCACCCAGTCCGAGGGCTGAATTCATGCGGCGGGGGATGGTGCTGGGCTGTGTCAGCCTGCTGGCGTTGGCGTTTGTTTCCGCGCCAGTGATCGGGCAGAACGAGGCGCCTGAATCGCTGCTTCCGCCAGGCTTCAACGATCCCGCGCCCGCGCCCTCGCAGTCCGAGCCGCCGCCTCCTGCCGAGCCGGGTCGTACAGTTGCGCCGGTCCCCGGCACGGCCGTGCCATTGCCGGCCGCGCCGCTGCCGACGCTCGCCGGCCAGGATGCGCCGACCGATGAGGAGCTGAGCGAGGAACTCGCCAAGCTGCAGGAAGAGCTTGAAGCACAGATTGCACTGACCCAGTCGCTGCCGCCGAGCGCCCGGCGCTCGCTGGATCTGATCGGGCCGCTGACTCAGGCCAATGGCGGGTTTGCGGCCTCCTCGCTGGGCAATATCGGTGGGCTTTATGCGCAGACGCTGGTGCGCAGGACCAGCGGCCGCATCGTGTCTCGCTGGGCCTCGCTCGGCCTGCAGAAGCTCCTCCTGAGCGAACTTGCGACCCCGCAGGGCCTCAATGGCGCCAACTGGGCCGCGGAACGCGCAGCGCTGCTGCTGCGCATCGGTTCGGCCGATGGCGCGGTGCGCATGGTGCAGGCGGTCGATCCGCCGGCCGCGACGCCGCGCCTGCTCAATGTCGCGCTCGACAGCTATGTCGCGTCGGCCGATCCGCTCGGCATGTGCCCGCTGCTGCCCTTTGCCGGAGAGAGCGCCAAGGGCAACCAGTGGCAGCTGATCCGCGCGATATGTTCGGGCTTTTCGGGTGAAGGCAGTGCAGCGCGCGAGCAGATCGACCGGGCGCGCCGCCAGGGTGCGATGGACCGCATCGATGTCGTGCTCGCCGAGAAGATCGTCGGCGCGAGCCTCAACGGCAGGCGCGCGGTCACGGTGCAATGGGATGATGTCGATCAACTCACCCGCTGGCGCTTCGGCCTGGCGCTGACCGCCGGGATCGAGCCGCCCGAGGCGCTCTATGCGCGCGCCGACCGCAATTTCCAGGCTTGGCGCGCACGCGCTCCGATGGCCCCGCTCGCCTCGCGCGTGCAGGCCGCCGATGTCGCGGCGGCCATGGGTATGCTGTCGAGCGCCGATATGGTCGATCTCTACGGCGCCACCTTCGACGATCCGGGCACCGACGAAGCGCTGCGCGACCGGATGGCGCTGCTGCGCACGGCCTATGTCGCGACCGATGCCGATGACCGGGTCCGCGCGATGCGTGCGCTCTGGGACCGGTCGGAAAACGCCTTTGTCCGCTATTCGGCGCATATCCTGACCGCACATGCAGCGGCGCGTGTCGTGCCGTCGGAGGATTTGGCGGATTATGCCGACGATCTGATCGTCTCCATGGTCTCGGCAGGCTTCGACACCAGCGCGGCGCGCTGGCGGTCGGTCGCGGAAGAAGGCAGCCTCGGCTGGGCGGTGCTCGCGGTCGCGGTTCCGGGACGCGCGCAGGTCGCCGCGTCCGAGGTCAGCAGCTTTTTCGACAATGACCAGAGCAGTGAGGCGCGCAAGAGCGCGTTTCTGGTCGCTGGTCTTGCCGGGCTGGGACGGCTGAGCAGTGCCGACCGCGATTCGCTCGCAGAGGACCTGGGCATCGGTTTCGGCGGCGAAACCCGCTGGACCCGCGCGATTGCCGCTGCTGCCGCTGAAGGCAATGACGGGCTGGTGACGCTGCTGGTCGGCATGGGCATGCAGGGCAATGACTGGTCGGCGATGACCCCGCGCCAGCTCTATCATGTCGTGGCGGCGCTGCGCACGGTGGGACGCCAGGCCGAAGCGCGGATGATTGCAGCCGAAGCCGTCAGCCGCGCCTGATCGGTGGGCAGCGAAGACGCCCGGCTGATCGACCGCTTCCTGGAAATGTTGGCGGCCGAGCGCGGCGCTTCCGCAAACACACTGGCAGCCTATCGTCGCGATCTCGAACAGGCGTCCGAAATTCTGGGCGGTCGGCTGGCGCAAGCCGACGAGACCGCGCGCGCGACGCTCGACCATCACTGGCGCTCACTCGCTGCCAGCAGCCTGGCACGCAAGAGCTCGTCGTTGCGCGGCTTCTTCGCCTTCCTGGAAGACGAGGGGCTGGGCGTCGATGCCCGGAAAGCGCAGGCCATGCTGGCGCGGCCCAAGGTGCAGCGCCCGCTTCCGAAGATCCTGAGTCATGACGAGATCGCGCAGCTGTTCGCGCTCGCCGAGGAGCGCGCTGCCGCCCCGGAGGCGCGCGCTGCCGACATCCGCCTGCTCGCCCTGCTGGAACTGCTTTACGGATCGGGGTTGCGCGCCAGCGAACTGGTCGGCCTGCCGCGCAGCGCGGCGCTCGCCGGACGGCCGCTGCTGGCGATCACCGGCAAGGGGGGCAAGCAGCGGCTGGTGCCCATATCGGGCCGCGCGCGCGAAGCGCTGCAGCGCTGGTTGGCGGTGCCTTCGTCCAATCCGCGCTGGCTGTTCCCTTCGCGCACCGGGCATATCAGCCGTATCCGGCTCTACCAGCTGATCAAGGAATTTGCCGCCAGCGCCGGAATCGATCCCGCGCGGGTCAGCCCGCATGTGCTGCGCCACGCCTTTGCCACGCATCTGCTCGAAGGCGGCGCGGATCTCAGGACCTTGCAGACCTTTCTGGGCCATGCCGATATCGCGACGACGCAGATCTATACCCATGTCGACAGCCGCCGCCTCGTCGAGCTGGTCAACCGCCGCCATCCGCTCGCGAAGATGAATCTTGCCGAGCGGCGGCGCCAGGGCTAGGCGATTGCGTCATGAGCATGACAAGCTATCTGGAATTCGAAAAGCCGATCGCCGCGCTCGATGCGCGCATCGCCGAGCTTCGTGAAACCGCCGATACCGGCGAGATCGATATCGAGAGCGAGATTGAACGGCTTGCCGCCAAGTCGCGCAAGCTGCTGGCCTCGACCTATGCGGGCCTGACCCCGTGGCAGAAGACTCAGGTCGCCCGCCATCCGGCGCGGCCGCATTTCAAGCATTATGTGGCGGGCATGTTCGACGATTTCCTGCCGCTGGCGGGCGACCGCGCCTTTGCCGACGACAAGGCGATCATGGGCGGCTTTGCCCGGATGGGCGAGCAGCGCGTCGTCGTGATCGGCCATGAAAAGGGCGACACCACCGAAAGCCGCATCCGGCACAATTTCGGCATGGGCAAGCCCGAGGGCTATCGCAAGGCCATCCGACTGATGGACCTGGCCGACCGGTTCGGCCTGCCGGTGGTGACCCTGGTCGATACATCGGGTGCCTTTCCCGGCGTGCAGGCCGAGGAGCGCGGCCAGGCCGAGGCGATCGCTCGCTCGACCGAACGCTGCCTGACGCTGGGTGTGCCGATGGTTGCGGCGATCGTCGGCGAGGGCGGCTCGGGCGGTGCGGTGGCGCTGGCCTCGGCCGAACGCGTGCTGATGTTCGAACACGCCGTCTATTCGGTGATCTCGCCCGAAGGCTGCGCCTCGATCCTGTGGCGCACCGCCGACAAGGCCGCGGATGCGGCCGAGGCGATGCAGGTGACCGCAGCTGACCTCAAGCGGCTCAATGTCATCGACCGGATCGTCAAGGAGCCGGTCGGCGGCGCGCATCGCGACCAGGCCCAGGCGATTGCAGAGCTGTGCAAGGCCATCCGCGAGGAGCTGGAAGGCCTCAAGAAGCTGAGCCCCGCCGAACTCAGGGCCGCGCGCGAAGCCCGCTTCCTGGCGATCGGCGCGCTCTGACGTTCACGTAAAATCGTCGCAACCGCTCGGCGATCGCATCGTTGTGCGGGCATCGCCATTTGATCCTGCGCGTGCCTGGCGGCATGATGCGCATCAACTGGCATGGCCGGAGACGATAAGGGAGAGCGATATGGCGGCACGGTTCAAGCATCTGGCAATCATGGCGGCGGCTGGTGCTGGCACCATCGCGCTCATCGGCCAGTCCGTCGCGCCCCGGGCGGAAGCGCTGGCGATGCAGGCCCAGGCGATCACCGCCCAGGAAAAGCGCCAGGGCGCGGAAGTGCACCCCAAGCTGCTCGAGGAATTCGGCGGGGCCTATCAGGTGCCGCAGACCAGCTATGTCGTGCAGGTGGGCAAGGGCATTGCGGTCCAGTCGGGTCTCGGCAATGCCCGCGACGATTTCACCGTCACCCTGCTGAACAGCCCGGTGAACAACGCCTTCGCGATTCCCGGGGGCTATGTCTATGTGACGCGCCAGCTGATGGCGCTGATGAACGACGAGGCCGAGCTGGCCGGGGTGCTGGGCCACGAGGTCGGCCATGTCGCCGCGCGCCATTCGGAAAAGCGCCAGAAGGCGGCGCAACGCAACAGCATCATCGGCCTGCTGGGGCAGATCGGCGCGGCGGTGCTGCTCGGTGACGGCGCGGCAGGCCAGATCGGCCAGCAGATTTTCGGCACCGGTTCGCAGCTTTTGACGCTCAAATATTCGCGCAAGCAGGAAGAAGAGGCCGACGATCTCGGCGTGCGCTATCTGAGCCAGGCCGGTTATGATCCGCAGGCATTGTCGTCGATGCTGGCTTCGCTCGCGGCGCAGCAGGCGATCGACGTGCGTTCGCAGGGCGGCGATGCCCGTTCGGTGCCCGAATGGGCAAGCACCCATCCCGATCCGGCGCGCCGCGTCAGCCGCGCAGCGACGGTGGCGCAGAGGTTCAGCGGCAGCACACGCAACCGCGACGTGTTTCTCAGCCGACTCGATGGGCTGCTCTATGGCGACGATCCGAAACAGGGCGTGGTTCAGGGGCGGCAGTTCCTCCATCCAGAGCTGGGCCTCAAATTCGCTGTGCCTCAGGGCTTCGCCATGCAGAACGGCACCAGCGCGGTGACGATCAACGGTCAGTCCGCTCAGGCGCAGTTCACGCTCGGCCAGTATTCGGGTGACCTGTCACGCTATGTCGACCAGGCCTTTGCGGGGCTTGGCAGCAGCAATCAGCGAATCAATTATGGGCAGATGCAGCGGACGACGGTCAACGGTATCCCCGCCGCCTATGCGACTGCGCGCGTCAACGCCAACCGGCAACTCGTCGATGTGACGGTGTTCGCCTATGCCTTTGCCAACAACCGGGCCTATCATTTCGTGGCGCTGACCCCGGCTGGCCGCGCCGATGCGTTTGCGCCGATGTTCCAGAGCGTACAGCGGCTGGCAGGCGCCGAGGCCGCGCAGATCAGGCCGCGGCGGGTGCGGGTGGTCACCGTGGCCCGCGGCGATACCGTGCAGCGGCTGGCCGCGCGCATGGCCTATGACGATCTGAAGGTCGAGCGTTTCCTGGCGCTCAACGGCCTGTCCGGTAACGCGGCGCTTGCGCCCGGGCAGAAGGTCAAGCTGGTAACGTACTGAGGGCACAAAAAAAGGGCGGCATTGCTGCCGCCCTTCCTTGTCGATTGAGCCAGGGCTCAGCCACCGGTGCTGGTGCTGCCGCCGCTGGTGCCGCCGCTGGTGCCGCCGGAGCTGCCACCAGCCGACTGAGTGGTCAGCTTCGAGCTGACGGTGTTGAAGGTGCTCGACAGGTTGGTACCCAGCGAGCTCATGGCGGTGATCGCGGCGACGGCGATCAGAGCGGCGATCAGGCCGTACTCGATGGCGGTTGCGCCCTTCTTGTCGGCGAAAAGATTGCGAATGGTCTTCATGTCAGGTCTCCTGTTCGAGGTCTTCACTTCCCCGTCCGATCTGGCGAATTGAGATTGGACGGTTTGGGGTTAGATCAAAAAGCTTTCCATTTTCCTAAGAGCGGCCGGGCTGTCTGAAATTCCGACACTTACTCTTCCTTCGGGACGATCTTCTCCTCGACAAAATCCCACATCCCGATGGTCTTGCTGGCCATCGAGCTCATCGAAACGATGATGGTAATGCCGATAAGGGCCACGATCAGGCCATATTCGATTGCGGTTGCGCCGCGCTTTGATCTGGCCAAGAGAGTCAGAAAGTGCAGCATGGTGCTTCCGTAAAATGGCCGGGGTCCCATCTGCCCCCCTCGCAATTTTGCAAATTCGACTTACCAAAAAGTTAAGGCGCGCCGATCCAATGGAAAATTATCCGACACTCTTCCCCGTTGTGGCGGGGCTCATGCTCGATACCCAGGGCCGCATCCTGGTGCAGCAGCGCCCCGAAGGAACCGCGATGGCGGGGCTGTGGGAGTTCCCCGGCGGCAAGATCGAACCAGGCGAGACGCCGGAACAGGCCCTGGCGCGCGAGCTCGCCGAGGAGCTTGGAATCGCGATTCTGCCGGAAGAGTGCGAGCCGATGACCTTTGCCAGCGCCTCGCTCGGCCAGCGCCACCTGATCCTCTTGCTGTTCCGGTGCCGCGTCTGGGCGGGCGAACCGCGCGCGCTCCACGCCACCGCCTTGCGCTGGGCGACGGTGGACGAATTGTACCAGCTGCCGATGCCGCCTGCAGACCTTCCCCTCCTGGCGATCATCGCGCAATCCCTGGATGGACAGCCGGTCGGTGCATGATTTTTCGAAATGGCAGAAAAAGGTGTTGCCAAGGCTATCTTCGCTGACTATTGGCAGCCCTCCAACGCGCCCGTAGCTCAGCTGGATAGAGCATCAGACTACGAATCTGAGGGTCGGACGTTCGAATCGTTCCGGGCGCGCCATTTTCCAAAATCGCTATACACAGTGATCCAGCCCGCCTTGCCGGACCCGCTTCGGCGCGCGTGTTCGCCGCAATCAGATGGTTTCATTTGACACCAGTTTGGGGTGTGGCTATCTTTTGGGCAGAACAGATATCCTGCAGGAGTGCGCGGCAATGGCTGACCTTTTCGAAAATCCCCTGGGCCTGGACGGGTTCGAGTTCGTCGAATTCTGCGCGCCCGAAAAGGGCCTGCTCGAGCCGGTGTTCACCGCGATGGGCTTCACCCGCATCGCGCAGCATCGTTCGAAGGACGTCCACCTCTGGCGGCAGGGCGATATCAACCTGATCGCCAATTACGAGCCCGCCAGCCCGGCAGCCTATTTCGCCGCCGAGCATGGTCCTTCGGCCTGCGGCATGGGCTTTCGCGTCAAGAATGCGCGCGACGCCTATAAGGAAGCGCTGGCGCGCGGCGCGGAGCCGGTGGAAACCAGGACCGGCCCGATGGAGCTGCGCCTTCCCGCGATCCGCGGCATCGGTGGCGCGATCATCTATCTGATCGACCGCTATGCCACGCTCGACAATCCCGATGCGCTGTCGATCTACGATATCGATTTCGAATATCTGCCGAACGTCGATCGCTTCCCCGTCGGCGCGGGCTTCAAGATGATCGATCACTTGACCCACAATGTCTATGGCGGCCGCATGGACCATTGGGCCAAGTTCTACGAGCGCGTGTTCAACTTCCGCGAGATCCGCTTCTTTGACATCAAGGGCGAATATACCGGCCTCACCAGCCGCGCGATGACCGCGCCCGACGGCCGCATCCGCATCCCCTTGAACGAGGAAGGCGCGAAGGGCGGCGGCCAGATCGACGAGTTCCTGCGTGCCTATAATGGTGAGGGCATCCAGCATATCGCCTTCATCTGCGACGACCTGATCGCGTGCCTCGACCGCATCAAGGCGCTGGGTGCGCCGCTGATGGCGCCGCCGCCGGCGACCTATTACGAGGCACTCGAAGAGCGTCTGCCCGGCCATGGCGAGCCGGTCGCGGAACTGCAGGCGCGCGGCATCCTGCTCGACGGATCGACCGAGAACAACGATCCGCGCCTGCTGCTGCAGATTTTCGGTCAGCCGCAGATCGGCCCGGTGTTCTTCGAGTTCATCCAGCGCAAGAAGGATGAGGGCTTCGGCAACGGCAATTTCACCGCCCTGTTCAAGTCGATCGAGGAAGACCAGCTGCGCCGCGGCGTGCTGAAGGTGCAGGAACCGGCGGAATGACCGCGCCCTTCGCGCTGTCGCGCATCCATCACGTCGCCTATCGCTGCAAGGACGCGAAACAGACCGTCGAATGGTACGAGAAGGTGCTGGGTATGACCTATACCAGTGCCTTTTCCGAAGACCATGTGCCATCGACCGGGGCCTATGACCCCTATATGCACGTGTTCCTCGATTGCGGCGGCGGCAATGTGCTGGCCTTTTTCGAACTGCCGCAGCAGCCCGAGATGGGCCGCGATGCCAACACCCCCGAATGGGTGCAGCATATCGCGTTCGAGGTGCGCGACATGGACGCCCTGCTTGCGGCGAAGGCGCATATTGAGGGGCTGGGCATCGATGTGCTGGGGCCAACCTTTCACGGCATCTTCCGCTCGATCTATTTCTTCGATCCCAATGGCCATCGCGTCGAGCTCGCCTGCAATATCGGCAAG
The DNA here is from genome assembly GCF_013607875.1 of Blastomonas ursincola. GTDB lineage: Bacteria > Pseudomonadota > Alphaproteobacteria > Sphingomonadales > Sphingomonadaceae > Blastomonas > Blastomonas ursincola. The sequence continues at coordinate 2,929 of NZ_VDES01000001.1, read as the reverse complement.
CCCGAGCATTACGAGGAATTGAAGCGCGTCGCGCCGCTGATGCTCGACGAATGGAGCCGCACCAAAAAGGCGCCGCGCCATGCCGATTGGTTGCACAAGGATCCCGATGCGGCCTAAGGGTCGTTCATGACCTTTGAAGACCAGCTCGAACGCTATTTCGGCACCCGCGATACCGCCGCCATTGCCCCGCAGGCGGTGCCGGCGGCGGTTGAGCGGATGCAGGTCGATCTGGGCCTCGCCACCGTGCCCGGCGAACGCTTTGCCTTGTGGTGCATGCTGTTCCTCTTCGGCAAGGCCCCAGACATCGACGAGACCTTTGAGGACCGTTCCGAGCGCGATCTCGCGCGCGATTTCATCGAAATGTCCGAAAAGGCAGGGCAGGGGGGCTGAGCGTGGCCGAAATCATCAACCTGCGCCAGGCGCGCAAGGCCGCTAGGCGCAAGCACGACGAGGCGACCGCCGCGGCCAATCGCGCGAAATTCGGTCGCACCAAGGCGGAGCGTGTGGCCCAGGCGAGCGAGCAGGCGCGCGCGTTGCGATTGATCGACGGCGCGAAGCGGGAGCAGGACTGATGCGCTCGACATCCGATCAGGTCAGCGTCCGCCTCTACCATCTCGATGGCGAGGCCGAGGGCGGCGCGGCCTCGACCCTGTTCTACGGCCCACTGTCCGAAGCGCTGCGCCTCGCCGAACTCGAACCGGCGGAAGTGCAGGAAGGCCTGTTCATCGCCACCGACAATGATGTCGTGGCGTATCTGGATCTGATCGAGGGGTGAGGCTGGACTTTCGTTGGCATCTTAAGCCTTACCACCCGCATTCATCTTGAGCAGCGGGCGTCAGCCCGCGAAGTCGAAGGACCCGCGCCGACGCTGGCCATATAGCGGGGCCTTCGACAAGCTCTGGCTGAGCGGAGGTAGTGGACGTGTGAACCTTTAACGATAAGATAATTCGATCCGGAAACGACACCGTTGCCATCACTGGCTTTACCATCCAAAAGCTTTCAATGACGACTGCAACCTTAATTCGCTGGAGCCCCGTCGATCACGCTCCGGAACTGCCGCTCAGCGCTTTCAATCTTATCTGGAGCAGCAGCGGGTCTCTGATTCTTCAGGGTCTTTACCCCACTGAACTAAACCCCCCAACGAAGGGGATTGTTCTGTCGTTCAGCAACACTAATGCCTTCATGTCGTTTGACGAATTCTCGGACTATCTCAACGGCATGAAGGTCGAAGTTCCTGCCTTGGTCAAACCTGTCCCCTACGGAGGTTGTTGGCCCTTTTTGGAAGTTCTCGGCTCGCCCTGGTTGCGTGAAGTGGTGGAGCGTAACGGGACATTGGCAGTTACAGACTTTCGGCACTGGGTGATTGTAGCGCGTAACCATACTCTTCACGTCATGGAGCATTCTCGTAGCGCCCCGACGTTCGAGGGTTGGCTCCAATAAGAGCGCCTGAACGTCTGATCCCCACGCGACTTCAGCTATCCAATTTCAAACCTTTGTAGCGACCGCGCAGATCGGGTCGATCGATGTGCCAACCGAGCCTATCCCCGCGCTTGCCCCGCCACATCGAGAATGCACCGCACGAACCCCTGCGGATCGTCCTCCTGGATGAAGTGACTCCCGCTCAGCGTGCAGTGATTCTGCCCCCTGGTCCCCGGCACGCGGCCGACGAACAGCGCGTCGCCGCCGCGGGTGATGGGGTCGCGGTCGCTGAAGCAGCACAGGAACGGCTTCTCCCAGCGGTCGAGCACCTCCCAGGCTTTCAGCTGATCGGGCACCGCGACATTCGGCCCCAAAGGCACGAAGCTCGGGAAGATCCGCGCACCCGCCTTGTAGCGGCCATCGGGGAACGGGGCGTCATAAGCGGCGATCTCGGCGTCGGAGAGCGTGCGCTCTGTGCCCTTGGCGATGATCCTGCCGATCGGGAAGACCGGGCTGTATTTGGAAAAGGCCCGCCAGATGGCGAAGGCGCGCGGTGCATCCTGGCCCGCAGGCAGGCCTCCGTTCGAGAGTACCACGCCGTTGAACCGCTCGGGCATTTCCGCGACGAGCCTGAGGCCGATCAACGATCCCCAGTCCTGGCAGGCGAGCGTGATGTTCCTGAGGTCGAGCTTCTCGATCCAGCGGCGCATCCAGGCGACATGGCGCGCATAGCTATAGTCGCTCTTTTTCGCGAGCTTGTCCGACTTGCCGAATCCGATCAGGTCGGGCGCGAGAACGCGATAACCGGCGTCTGCCACGGGCCCGATCATGAAGCGATAGAGATAGCACCAGCTCGGCTCGCCATGCATCATCAGCACGACAGGAGCCTCACGCGGTCCTTCGTCGACATAATGCACACGAAGCCGGGTGCCGTCGGTCGGGTCGGCGATCTCGGCATAATGCGCTGCGAAGGGAAAATCGGGAATGGCGGCGAATCGCGCATCCGGCGTTCTCAAGACCTGCATGACATCTCCCAAAGCCAGGGTTGTTATGGCATAGCGAATGACATAATATCTGCGCGGATGCAAACGCGGCTTTAGCAACCGTTTCCCGCGGGGTGGGTTTACGGGAGCATCGGCCTCCAGCGCGGAGAGGGTGAGGCCTGACAGCCATGGCAGCGCGGCTCCGGTCCCACACCAGGGCCGGAAAAATTCCGCTGCCTGAAAAAAATCTGCAAAAAGGGTTTGACCCGACTCACATCACCCCATATAGGCCGCTCCACCGGCGGGGACGCACTGACGTTTCCTCGGTCGCCAACAGATACGGATGTCCAATCCCCCGGACGAAAGAACGGGGAGGGTTGGTTGTCCGCTGTTTTTGTCTTGGTGAGATCTTTGACATTGTAGGTTTAGATGAAGGGACATGTGGGCGACGGCGCCTGGTCCTGCGGAGTTCAAGGCCGCGGGTATCAGTTTAAAGTCAAGTCGTTCCAATGCATGTCCTTCACGTA